>CATQGZ010000004.1 GCA_958295685.1 uncultured Dehalococcoidia bacterium | reverse complement strand
CGGCATCGCCCAGCAGACGGCGCTCACGCACTTGGAACGGCTTGCAGAATCAGGCGAGCCGTTCGACGTCACCCACATCCTGCCGCCGCCGCACAAGTACGCGCGGATAGAGTATGCCCTCCGAGTCGAGGACAGTGACCGCCTGGCGCCCGTGAAGGACCGGCTGGGCGGCGGGTATTCGTTCGAGGAGATCAGGCTGGTGCGACTGCACATACGGCAGAACTCCAGCGGCGGGGACGCGCGTTAGTTGTGCAAGCCCCATCCTCACCCTGAGGGGAAGGGACAAGAGGTTGGGATGGGCGTACAATCAGGGAGCATCAGGAGCAAAAGGAGAGAACCCATGGTCAGCGCTCTGCCGTACACTGCCGACGAGATTAGGGACAGGCTGGGAGCGTCAACATCGGCGTTCCCCCTGAGTGGAGAGAAGGCGCGGCTGGGAGCGCGAGAGGTGGCGGCGTTTCGAGCCGCGGGCATCGCCAACATGGAGGTGTGCGGGATAAAGTCGCCCGACCACTTCGACTTCGGCAGCCGAGACCAGGCGCGCGAGGTGGTCCGCGAGTGCGGGGAGCAGGGCGTGAGGATAGTGTCGGCGCACGGCCCGACCCTGCCTTACGAGTCGCAGGACGAGACCACGCGGCGGGCGGCCGCGCGCGAGGCGGCTGCAGCCGCGCGCGTCGCCGAGGAGATGGGCGCGGACGTGCTGGTGTGCCACTTCGGGACGTCGGACGAGTCGGAGAGGACGATACTGGAGACGCTCGAGGCGCTGGAAGGGTCGTCCATCAGGCTCGCCAACGAGAACGGGCAGAACCTGCAGGACTACATGGCGCTCGTGGACGTAATCGGCTCGGAGCGGTTCGGCATGGTCGTTGACGTGGGCCACACGCGGGACGCGGACGGCGTGAACCCGTTCGTGAAGTCAGACCGGGCGCGGCAGACGCTCGCCCAGTGCGGCGGCAGGCTGATACATCTGCACCTGCACGACTTCCTGGAGAGGGACCACATATCGCCAATGGACGGCAACCTCGAATGGGCGGAGGTGTTCGCCGCGCTGAGGGACATCGAGTACGCGGGTATGTTCATGTTCGAGGCTCTGTTCCATCCGGACACGGGTGATCTCGCCCCTGAGTACGTGCTTGGCAAGACGGCAGGATTCCCGGAGGCGTTTGCGGCGCGGTATGGATAGAGAGCCGATAGCGGCGGTCAAGGATAAGGCCCACTGGCTGACCGAGCGCGTGGAGGCGGCCCTGGAGTCCGGGGAGATCGACGAGGCCGAGTGGCATCGCCAAGTAGCGGAGGTCATCACCCCGGCGTACCTTGCCGCCGATACGCCATGGGGCCAGTCCGGGAAGATGGGGGACGAGGACGGATGGAACTACGCCAGGAGCCTCATCTGCGACGCCATAGACGGGGACGGCTCGTTCCTGGACGTGGGATGCGCCAACGGCTTCCTGATGGAGTGCATGAAGAGATGGGCGGTTGAACGCGGCCTCCGCGTCCAGCCTTACGGGCTGGACATCTCGCCAGAGCTGGTAGAGCTTGCCCGCGAGCGCTTGCCCAACTGGGCCGGCCGGATCTATACCGGCAACGTCATGACCTGGCGCGCGGCCCAGCGGTTCGACTTCGTGCGGACAGGGTTGGAGTACGCGCCCAGCCGCCGCCGCCGCGACCTCGCGCGGCGAATTCTCGACGACCTCGTGGCCGAGGGCGGCCGGCTCATAGTCGGGACGTACCACGGTGAGGGCGTTGGGCCAGACTCGCTGGAGCGGGAGATGGAGTCATGGGGATTCGCGGTGGCCGGGCACACGAGCCGGCCGCATCGTGACGACCGGCTGGTGTACCGCGTATTGTGGATAGATGCCTAGAGCAGGGGTTGCAGCGCGGTTTCGAGCTCGGCGAGGGTGGCGAAGCCCTCGAATCTCGCCGTTATGGTCCCGCCCGCGTCTATCACGAACGTCCACTCGATGCTGGGAAGCGACCACTCGACGACGACGGGCGATATGCGCGCCCTGTCGAGGTCGCCCTGTATCTCGTGGGGGTTGTCGTAGAAGTCCACGTGGACGAAGTTGGCCTCGCCCTCGTGGGCGTCCTTGAGCTGCTGGAGCGTCTCCACCTGCGGCCCGCACACGGCGTTGGCGCAGAAGGCGGGGCTGGCGAACACGACGACGGTGGGCTTTCCGTTGCCGACGGCCTGGGCGAGCGTGATTCGGTACAGGTCCTCGTCTTGGAGAGAGCCGGTGGAGAGCTCGGCGAGGCTTTCGACGTCGGCGAGCGTCCTGGTGACGCTTGGAATCGCCGGGTCGCCGACCGCGGGGGCTGAGGGAGTCGCCTCGACCTCGAATACGAGCTCCGCGGACAGGGGGAAGCCGTCGGGATTGTCTATGGCTATCTCGACCTTCCAGGTCCCCGGGCGGTCGAAATCGAGCTCGGCGGCGTACATGCCGCGGTTGCCGTAGGGCCACGGCTGGAATATGGCGTCAGCCTGCTGGACTGCGCCGCCGAACTCGCCGCCGGCGGGCGCGTGCCGAGTCTTCAGCTTGGCGGCGGGCTCGGTCACGAACCCGCGCTGCGAGGTCATGACGAACCCGAACCGGTTGAGGCCGACGCCGAGGTCGCCGGTGCTGAGAATGGCCTGTAGCCCATCGGCGGAGCGCGGGCCGTAGTTCAGCGGCGCTCTGTCCGGACGGACCGTGGGCGTCGGCTCAGGGACAGGCGCGGCCTCCACGGCGGTGGGAGTGGGCGCGGGCGAGGCGGTCTCACCGCCACCGGTCGCGCAGGCCGCCCCCAAGGCCGCGGCGATCAGTATGTGGATTATGGAGAGTGGCTTCATCTGGCAGCGTTGCTTCCAGTATACCCGTGTGTGGTAGATAGGATAGCCTATCCAGGGCCTTCCGCGTAACTCCCAGCCCGATCTGTTTCAGCCTCCCTCACAAGTCGATTCGCCCCGCCCCTTTGCTTCTGCCGCGCCGCGCGATACGCGATACACGGGCAGATGGCTAATTATGAGACAACCCTCGATGCGATATAATACCCTCAGCCTGGCCAGGAGAGATGGAGGACTGAAAATGGAATTGATAATCAGCGGCTCCATACTGGGGGGCATACTCTATTTTCTCCCCTCCATCATCGCCATTCTCAGGCGCAAGCGAAACGGGTGCGCCATTATCCTGCTGAACTTTTTCTTGGGCTGGACGATAATCGGCTGGGTCATAGCGCTGGTGTGGTCCGTAATGCATGAGAAAGCGGATGATTAGCGCGCCGCCGCTGATTGACCCATCGCCTGGCGCTGGCTATCTTCACTATAACCCAATGGGACATCTCCAAGGAGGCTCTGCATGACAGATCCGGTAGATGGGCAAGGAGCGGCCAATAATAGAGTGGCCCTGTTCATTGATGTCGATAACGTGATTATCTTGGCGCAAAACTCCGGCCTGCCCTTTCATCTTTCCCTGATTATCGATAGGGTGCGTCAGCAGGGAACGATTATGTCCGCGAAGGCGTATGCGGATTGGACCGCGAACCTGCTGAGACCTGTTCTCGGGGATTTCCGGGCCAACGCGATAGAGCTGGCGCAGCTGTCCACTTCGCCACTCAGCAAGGAACATAAGAACACGGCCGACATCCAGCTAACCGTCGATGCGCTCGAAATGGTCTTCTCCCCAGTGCGTCCCGACACTATCGTAATCGTAGGGGGAGACCGGGATTATGTCCCCCTAGTTCAGAAACTGAAGCGATACGGCGTCTTCGTGATGGGGATTGGCGTCGAAGCTGGGGTTAGCAACGTCCTGACCGAAGCCTGCGACTCGTTCGTCTATTACGACGACATCGTGCCTCCCGCGCCGGGAGAGATTACAGAGCCGGTATCCCTGCCGGACCCGTCCGGAGCGTACGCGTTGATGCGAAGAGCGGTCGAAGCCCTTCACCGAGAGGGCCGCGGAGCGACCGGCGCGGCGGTGCATGCAATGATGAAGCAGCTTGCCCCGGCCTTCGACTTGGCGCGCTACAAGACCACCTTGAAGGCGCTGGCCGAAGACGCGCACAGAGAGGGTTACGTCAACCTTACCGAGAACCCAGGCTCCGACTTCACGCTGGTGGCCGTTTCGTCGCCGGGAGTCGTGAGCGAGCCTGTATCCATGAAGCGGGAGTACGACTACTCCACTACCGCTACCATAATCGCGAGTTATCGAATCATCCTACAAGAGCGCCGCATCCCATTGATGCCCTGGCGGATCAGGGAAGAGTTCATGAGGTTGATTTGGGATGATCTGGAAGACCGGCGTGAGAGTGGAATGGCGCTCGACACGATGCGCAGCGTCCTCATGGATTACGCCGAAGTGAACAACCTGCCGGTCTCGCAGCAGATGATTCAGAAGCTCCTCTACACTCTGAACATGGCGCGCTGCTTCAACTATGTCAAAGGCGCAACCAGCGGCTACATAGTCCAAATACCCGAAGACCTGTTCTCTCCGCTATATCCCGTAGTGGATCTGGACGAAGCCATACACAAGCTCCACGAAAGATACCTGGAAATCTTGTCTGGGGACGCCGCCATACTCGACCCGGAGGCGATATTCGGCCTACTCTATGGGAACGAAATCGCCGACGCCTCAGAAGCGGAAAAACGGATACAAGACCTCTCGAAAATGTGCGAGTCCATCAAGCCCATCGGCACCCTAGGCCAAGCCTACCTAGAAGCCAGGCGCCAGTCGTAGAAGCAGTTGAATCCAATACTATATGCTCCAGCGTTTCAAGGCAAACTCCACAATCCGGTCCTCGCGCTCCTTGATAGCGTCCGGATTCCATTCACTGAGAGCAGCCAGTTCCCTCTGCACGCGCAGGCTGGAGTCCTTGTACTTGAGGCGCTTCTCATTAAACGGCTTGTTGCTCATGCTGGTATTCCACGACTGCGAGGTCAGTGTGAGATTGCCAAGCCTATCCACGTTCTGGCTGTGCCACTCGGCCATGTCTTCTTGCAGGTCAAGTTTGCTTGGGTCCTGCGGCCAAATGTGCTCTACCTGGTATCCGGGCGACAGGATTTCGTCCTGCGAGAGAGTCAGGCACTCTCTTGAATTCTCTATTAGGTGAATCTCGTATTCACTCAACAGGTATTTTATGTCTCTACCGCTGAGGCGGCGGTAGAGGTCTTCTGATTGGAGCTGCCCTTGAAATTCTTCGTCACTTCGGTAACGCCTATTGATGTTCTTCAACTCGTTAGTCAAGGTGCCACAGTCCCATACGCCGTTGTGTACATTATGAGCCATTCCATAGAACTGGCCTACAGCACTATCACTTCGCCATCCGCCTACCGCGTACACGCGAAAGGTAAATGCCTCAAGGAGCTTCAGTATCTCAGATATTCCAGATGGATGCTCCCGAAATTTTAGCCATGAGGCTATCAGGAGGGGGGAGATGTTGCCCAGCCGGTCCACCTTGAAGATCTTGTCCAGCAAGCTGCCCAACTTATTCTCTTTCTTATTTTCGTGCGTCGCAGCAATGTCCTTGACTGCGAAGAAAGCCTGCTCAAGATCCTTCGCATAGTTGAGCGTATATTTAACGCACTCGCTCTTGTCTTGTCTGAACTTGCCCCGGATGCGGCTCTTCAGCTCGTCGACTGCCACCAAGCGACGGTCGTGCGATACGTAGTTCACGAAGTGATACCGCTGAATATCGTCTTCGCTCAGCCATCCCATGGCTTTCGTTCCACTGACATTTTCAAAATAGCCGTATATTCTGGAGAAATAGGTGTTCAATTCCCCGAGCTGTTCCTCTATGGAGTGGCTGTCGTCGGGCAAACCGAGGTACGAAATATGCATGAGGAAGCTCTTCGTCTTCTCGAGGTTGCTCAGAGATTTTCCTCTGTCGTTCACAGTCTCGAAGATGCGAATAGCGTCTGCGTCCGAATCGACGAGGTACTGTATAATCTGAAGATCATCGATCTTTCGTTTGAATTCAGCCAAGAATTTGACGAATTCATCAGGCTGGAGGTTCTTCCGTTCTTCCTCAATCTTTCCCCTGAAGAAGTCCTTCGCCGCCACAAGGCGCGCCTGTGAGGGTGTTTCAGTATTTTCCCTGAGATGCTCCTCTTCTCCGATGATAAATCCTTTGAAGAACTTGCCATCTTCGTCAGGCGGATTCAGCTTGTAATAGCCTCGGTCCTTGAAGTAATTCTCCTCTATTCTGGACACTTCTTTTCCAACGGCCTTCAACTGCGAGATTATCTCCCGCAGCAGAATCAGAATTGTCGTAAGCCGCTGCTGACCGTCAATGATGTCATATCCCTTGATCTCATCAAAACTTTCTGATGTGTCCGTGCCCGGATCACTGGATTTTTTGAGGAGCACTGTTCCAAAGTAGTGCTTCTTGGAAGCGTCCAAGTAGTAGAGATCTTCCCACAGGTCTTGGAAGTTCCTATCTTCCCACGCGTAACCTCTCTGGTACACGGGTATGTCGAACAGCCGGTCGCCAACGACCAACTCGTTGAGGCTGACAAGGGTCCCGTTCATCTCTTCTCCGTACCTACAAGTGAGGTGTGCCTACCTTATCACTATCCCTACCAGTTATGTCAATACCCCTCACGCCCGCCGGAATACCTGGAACCTGTGCCGCCGCGACTCTGTGACGTACAGCCGGTCCTCCGTGTCCACGTGGATGTTCACTGGCTCCCAGAAGAATGGCTCTGTCTGCGACGACGCCCTGTACGGATCGTTCAGATGCTCCGGTAGATCTGGGTACATGTTCGCGATGGCCCGCGTGTCCCGTTCGTCGGGGTTCGACTCGAAGAAATCCTCGGTCCACTTGGTCGGCGTCGCCTGCCCGCGCGAGAGTCCTTGGAACTCCCCGTCTGGGTCGAACAGCTGCACGCGCTCGTTCCCCCAGTCCGCCACATAGACGTATCCCTCCGAGTCCACCGCCACGTCCGCAGGCCGGTTGAGCTGCCCCTCGCCGCCGCCGCTTTCGCCGAGCTGCGACACGAACTCGCCGTCCGGCGTGAACTTCTGCACGCGGTCGTTGCGCCAGTCCGCCACGTGGACATACCCAGCCGAGTCCACCTCGATTCCCCAAGGCATGTCGAATTGCCCCTCCCCGCCGCCGTGCCCGCCCCACTCCGACACGTACTCGCCGTCGCGCGTCAGCTTCTGGACGCGGTGGTTGTGCTGATCGACCACGTAGGCGTTGTCCTCCGCGTCGAACGCGATGCCCGAAGGTCCGTTGAGCTGTCCCTCGCCGCCGCCATGCTCGCCCCATCTGCCCAGGTACTCCCCCTCCGTGTCGAACATGGACACGCGGTGCTGATGCTCGTCGGTTACGTACAGCCGGTCCTGGCTGTCGAAGGCCATGTCGGTCGGCAGGTATAGCTGGCCGTCGTCCATGCCCGGCCCGTCGCTGAAGCTTCCCAGCCAGGCCTCCTCGAAGTCGCAGACGCAAATCCGGATCTGGCTGCGGTTCACGACGTATATGCGCCCGTCGCCGCTGATGGCAAGGGCGTAAGGCCCGGTGAACCCCCGCCCCGCCGTGAACCGCCCCCCGGCGCTGATCATCCCAATCGTCTTGACGTAATCCAGTCCCGCCATCACGCCCCCCTGAGTATTGTCTCGAACGCCGCGCCTGGCAGAGATTCGGCGAGCCGCCCCTACGGGTCTCCGCGCCCTCAGGCCATCTGGAACTCGCGCGTGGAGCCTATCAGTCCCAGCAGATCCGCGACCCGCCTATCCTCGCGCCCTCCGGGCTCCCGGCTTCCCAGGTCTATGTTCCCCAGCCTGCC
This sequence comes from uncultured Dehalococcoidia bacterium, assembly GCA_958295685.1. Lineage (GTDB taxonomy): Bacteria > Chloroflexota > Dehalococcoidia > Lucifugimonadales > CATQGZ01 > CATQGZ01. The sequence goes on along the minus strand of CATQGZ010000004.1, from coordinate 6,680 downwards.
CGCGTAGGACGTCAGAACCTCGCGCGTATCCTCCGACACCTCTACCGGCCCGAGCATGTCCAGGCACCGCTCGACCAGCTCATCCGGCGTCATCGTCGCGCCGTTCGACGCCGCGACGCGCTCGATGATGCGCCGCACGCCGGGCAGGTCCACGTTGCTCAGCTCCTCCGACACGAAGTTCACGCGCTCTATCAACGCGCCGCTCTCTATCCACTCCTCGCCCTCGTGCCAGCCCTCCACGCTCGGCGGGCGCATGATGCCCTGCCCCATGTAGAAGCAGATGCTCGCCACCTGCTCGATTGCCAGCGACGGCGACCGGAAGTCGCCCGCCTGCCGTATCGCGCCGACGACCAGCTCCACGGGGTTCTTGACCCGCGCGAACCGCGCCCGCTCCGACTTGAAGTAGGCCGAGTTGAACAGCGTCCGCAGCACGGAGCGCACCTCGTAGCCGCTCTCGAAATAAGACCGGGTCATCTCGTCTATGACCCGCTCGCCCTCGGCGTCCACCTCGTCCGCCGCGAAGAACTGGAAGAGCCGCCCGCACAGGAACCGCGCCGCCGCGGGCTGCCGAGCTATTATCTCCACGATGTCCTCGCCGTCGAACTGCCCCGTCTCGCCCAGGAACGTCTTCACGCCGTCGTCGTGGTCGGCCGCGTCGTACTGGAAGTGCCACGCGATTCGGCCGAACGGCGAGAACGAATCCTTGTTGGCCTTGACGCGCATGTAGTCCACGTTCCCCAGCGTCCAGCCCGTGAACGCCCGCGCCGCCTCCTTCACGTCTTGCTCCGTGTAGTTGCCCACGCCCATGGCGAACAGCTCCAGCAGCTCGCGCCCGTAGTTCTCGTTCACCGCCCCGTCGTGGTTGTCGTTGTTGTCCAGCCAGAAGATCATCGCCGGGTCCCTCGACAGCTCCGCCAGCAGGTCCTTGAAGCTGCCCAGCCCCATCCGACGGAACATCTCGAACTGGTTCAGGATCGACCGCGAGTTGTTCGTCTTGGAATAGGCCGTGGCGAATAGGCCGTGCCAGAAGAGCGGCATCTTCTCCTCCAGCGGGCACCGCGTCGTTATCATCCGGTACAGCCACTTGGCCGCGGCGCCCTCCGGTCCCTCGTCCAGCGACGAGTGCAGCCTGCGGATGATGTCCTCCGGCATGACCTGGGGGTCGCCGGGGTTCAGCAGCTCCTCGACCGTGGCCTCGTACCCCTGCGCCGTGTACCGCTCGAGCTCGTCCCGCGTCGCGCTGAACCCCGCGCGCCTCATCAGGTGCGCCGTCAATGCGATGTCATTGTCCATCATCCCCTCCTGTAACGTTCCGGTAGGGACGGGGTTCAACCCGCCCCTCGCCTCAGTTCTTGAATATGGGGAACTGCTCGAAGCGCCCGTTCACTATGGGCGCCGCGTCCAGGCCCAGCCACTGCTCCAGGATCGAGCTGTAGGTCATGCGGAAGTCGTTGTTGTAGTGCAGGTCGCCTTCCAGCAGGTCCTTCTCCTCCAGCGAGGGGTACTCCCCGTAGTGCCCGCCGCGCACGGAGTCGCCTATCACGAACGCCGCGCCGCCGGAGCCGTGATCGGTGCCGGAGCCGTTGTCCTTCACGCGCCGACCGAACTCGGTGAACATGAAGATGACAGTGTCATCCGCCATCCCATGCTCTACCACGTCGTCCCAGAAGTCCCCGACAGCCCGGGCCGTGTCCTGCCAGAGCAGGTCGTGCTTGAATATCTCGCCCGAATGGGTGTCGAAGCTGCCGTACTGCGTGTGGAATATCCGCGTGCCCAGGTCCGCGAACATCACCTTCGCCGCGTTCTTCAGGTCCTGGGCTATCGGGTTCTCCGCGTACTCCACCGTTGAGGAGTACTTGCCCGGCGCGGTGCGTATGATGTCCGCGCCTTTCAGCGCGTTCTGCCCCGTCTCGCCCAGGAAGTCCATCACCGCGTCCTTCCCCTTCGCGCCGTACATCATCGCGAACGACTCCAGCGCGTACTTTCGCAGCTCCTCGTCCTGGATGTGCGGGTACAGCCCATACGTATCCAGGTTGCCGACCGACGCCACGGGCACGCCTTTCACGCCCATCGATCGAGGCAGCCCCCGCCCGAAGTTCACACCCGTGAGCACGTTCTCGCTCTTCGGGTCGAGTTCCCGGATGACGCGCCCCAGCCAACCCTCCGTGCCTATCTCCTCCGGCAGCGCCGTGTGCCAGATGTCCATCGATCGGAAGTGCGACCGATTCGGCTCCGGATACCCGATGCCGTGGATGATAGCCACCTTCCCCTCGTCCCACAGCCGCTTGATAGGCTCCAGGTCAGGCCTGAACCCCAGCCCGTCGTCTATCTTCAGGATGCGCTCTGGGTCGTGCGCTATCGCTGGGCGGTTGTCGTAATACAGCCCGTTCTCGTACGGCACAATCGTGTTCAGGTAGTCGTTCCCTCCGCCCAGCTGCAGCGCCACCAGGTTCCGCGCCCCCGTCCCATTCTTCCCATTCACGCCGTTCGCCCCGTTAGTCCCGTTGCCATGAGCCATCCGTCAACCTCCCGGCGCTCGCGCTCGAGCCCTCGAACGCCCTTCCTGCGCTAATACTACGTCCACAAGCCCCTGCGGTCAATAAGCATCCAGATTCGATATTCTCTACATATGCAGGCGATGAAATGCAGACTCGTAGTTTGGGCCTGCCAGTCATGCGGGTAGGTTAGATGCGATTGCCATGTTCCATACCAAATTGTCATTGCGCAGTCGCCCGTCTTGAAGTAGCCTTGATGAAGAATCAAGTCTGTCGAATGCGGGGGGGGGGGGGGGGTGGAGCATGTCCCGGAACGCGATCAGGCTTCTGTTCGGCGTCCTCGCCGCCCTAACCTGCGCTGGCGTCATGGCCGCCTGCGCCAATACCTCGACCGACTCCGCCCCGCCCCCGGCTGCCGCCGCCGCGACCGTCCCCGCTCCCACGACGGCCCCTGCCCCTACTGCCGCGCCGACCGCAACGCCTGAGCCGACGGCTATGCCCGCGCCGACCGCGGCGCCTGAGCCGACAGCCACTCCAATCCCCGAGTCGGCCGCGGACGCCGACCCGCGGCAGATTCTCGATGCCGCGCTCGCAGCTACCAACGCGCTCGACTCGTTCCAATTCGAGATGGACATCCTGCTCTCCTTCAAATCGGATGATTCCAGCATCGAGATCCCCATCGCCTCCTCCGGGGACTACAAGGCGCCGGGCATGATCCGCGCGGACCTGAACATGGACCTCGGGTTCCTGTCCATCGAGTCGGATCTGTCCATTGAGTCGGAGATAGTGGATACGGGCGACGCGCTGTTCTTCAAAGACCCCCAAACTGGCGTCTGGGTCAAGGAAGAGAACGCAAGCGACCTTCTGGCCAACCCGTCGAGCGTCATCAACCCCGAGGGCCTGGATACCAGCAACGTAACGGCCGCGGGGACGGAGAGCATGGACGGGGTCGAGCTCTACGTCATCCAGGCCGTCGTACCCGATCCAACGGGAGCCGGCCTTGGCGATATGCGCTACCTCTTCTGGGTGCGAACCGTCGACAACCTGATGGCCCGCGTCCAGGTCGAAGGCGGCCTGAACCTGGGAGAGGGCGGGAGCGGCTGGCTGGGACTCCTCGACCTCGGCCTTCTGTTCCCTGGAGACGTCGAGACATCGATCACAATGAGCCTGTCCGGTTACAACAAGGACGTTACCATAGAAGCGCCCGAATTGCAGTCCGCCGCGCCCGCTCCTCAGCCAATCCCAGAATCCACCGCCGAGCCAATCAGCGACCATACCTCCCTGTTCCTTTCGATGGAGGCCATGGCCAGCGCGCAAACCGCCCACATAGAAGGGGAGTTCGCCATCAAGGAGAGCCGGGACGCCGAAACCGGCCTGGTGCTCCAGCGATTCTCCGGCGACGGAATGTTCGGCGGCGACAACCGCCTGACCGGGACCATTGAGATCAATACTCCAGAATCCATCGGCGTCGTCCCATTCGAGGCTCGACGAGTTGACGGCGTCGAGTACTCCACCAACGACCCGGCGCTGGGCTGGGATATCACCCCGGGCGGCGGAAGCACTTTCAGCAACATCTTCGGCGAAGGCATTTTCAACAACCTCTTCGATCCGTCCATCGGCGACCCCGCCGAGATGGTGGACCCAGTGGTAACGCGCGAGACGCTCGACGGCGAGGCAGTCTTCCGCGTAGATGCCGCCGTGGACAACCCGGACACGCCTTTAGTCAGGAGGGTCCTCTGGATAGGCGAGGACGACTACCGGCTTCGGCAGTTCTATCTCGAAGGCTCCCAGTCCGCGAGCGACTTCCCGGGCTTTGCGCCCAGCGGCAGCGACCAGGTCCACATAAGCCTCACCGCTCGCTACTCCAACTACGACGAACCCGTAACCATCACCGCCCCCTAGCCAGGCCGGATGCGCCGTCTCGCCGTCTGTGCCTTCTGTCCTTTAGGTTGGCGTCGAAGGCGTAGAGAAGCGCTGCACGACTGCGTTTATCTTGATGGGCGCGAAGCCGGCGCGCTCCGCGGCTCTATCCCCTGCAAGACTCGCGCCGTCCCAAAGCCGCGCCCGTTCATGCGGGTAGGTTCTTGGACGCGATTGCCATGTTCCATGCCCAAATTATCCTTGCGCAGTCGCCCGTCTTGAAGTAGCCTTGATGAAGAATCAAGTCTGTCGAGTGCGGGGGTGGAGCATGTCCCGGAAAGTGGCCAGACTTCTGTTCGGCGTCCTCGCCGCCCTGACTTGCGCTGGCGTCATGGCCGCCTGCGGGAACACCTCGACCGATCCCGTCTCTGCCCCGCCCCCGGCTGCCGCCGCCGCGACCGTCCCCGCTCCCACGACGGCCCCTGCCCCTACCGCAGCGCCTGAACCGACGGCCGCGCCCGCGCCGACCGCAGCGCCTGAACCGACGGCCATGCCCGCGCCGACCGCAGCGCCTGAACCAACGGCCACTCCAATCCCCGAGCCGGCCGCGGACGCCGACCCGCGGCAGATTCTCGATGCCGCGCTCGCAGCTACCAACGCCCTCGACTCGTTCCAATTCGAGATGGACATCCTGCTCTCCTTCGAATCGGATGACTCCAGCATCGAGATCCCCATCGCCTCCTCCGGGGACTACAAGGCGCCGGGCATGATCCGCGCGGACCTGAACATGGACCTCGGGTTCCTGGCCATTGAGTCGGAGATAGTGGATACGGGCGACGCGCTGTTCATCAAAGACCCCCAAACTGGCGTCTGGGTCAAGGAAGAGAACGCAAGCGACCTTCTGGCCAACCCGTCGAGCGTCATCAACCCCGAGGGCCTGGATACCAGCGACGTAACGTCCGCGGGGACGGAGAGCGTGGACGGGGTCGAACTCTACGTCATCCAGGCCGTCGTACCCGATCCGACAGGGGCCGGCCTCGGCGATATGCGCTACCTCTTCTGGGTGCGAACCGTCGACAACCTGATAGCCCGCGTCCAGGTCGAAGGCGGCCTGAACCTGGGAGAAGGCGGGAGCGACTCGCTGGGACTCCCCGACCTCGGTCTTGGAGACGTCTCGACGTCGATCACAATGAGCCTGTCCGACTACAACAAGGACGTTACCATAGAAGCGCCCGAATTGCAGTCCGCCTCGCCCGCTCCTCAGCCAATCCCAGAATCCACCGCCGAGCCGATCAACGACCATACCTCCCTGTTCCTCTCCATGGAGGCCATGGCCAGCGCGCAAACCGCCCACGTAGAAGGGGAGTTCGCCATCAAGGAGAGCCGGGACGCCGAAACCAGCCTAATGCTCCAGCGATTCTCCGGCGATGGAATGTTCGGCGGCGACAACCGAGTGACCGGGACCATTGAGATCAATACTCCAGAATTCACCGGCGTCGTCCCATTCGAGGCTCGACGAGTTGACGGCGTCGAATACTCCACCAACGACCCGGCGCTGGGCTGGGACACCACCCCGGACGGCGAAGGCCAGAGCATCCTCAACAACCTCTTCGACCCGTCCATCGGCGACCCCGCCGAGATGGTGGACCCAGTGGTAACGCGCGAGACGCTCGACGGCGAGGCAGTCTTCCGCGTAGATGCCGCCGTGGATAACCCGGACTCGCCTGTAGTCATGAAGGTCCTCTGGATAGGCGAGGACGACCACCGGCTTCGGCAGGTCTATCTCGAAGGCTCCCAGTCCGCGAGCGACTTCCCGGGCATTGCGCCCAGCGGCAGCGACCAGGTCCACATGAACCTCACCGCTCGCTACTCCAACTACGACGAACCCGTAACCATCACCGCCCCCTAGTAGCCGGGCCGGATGCGCCGAGTGTCCCAGGTTGGCGTCGAAGGCGTAGAGAAGCCGGGCCGGGAGCGGACTTGGGGACCGCGGGGACGGCCGCTTCGGCGCGTTAGCCGCCGATGTGGTACATCTCCACCTTATCGCGCGGTCCCGTCATCGAGGTCCTGATCTCCGAGTATCGGTCGCTGCGCACGCGCCACGCCCCGGCTATCAGAGCCGCCAGATCCTCGTCCGACGCGCCGCTCCTCATCGGCCCGCGCAGGTCTGAGCCCTCGCTCCCGAAGAGGCACGTGTATATCGCCCCTTCGGGCGACAGCCTGAGCCGCGTGCAGTCTCCGCAGAACGGCTGCGTAACCGATGCGATAACCCCTATCTCGCCCCCGCCGTCCACGTAGCGGTAGCGCATGGCTACCTCCCCGCGG
>CATQGZ010000003.1 GCA_958295685.1 uncultured Dehalococcoidia bacterium | reverse complement strand
CATACCCCGTCGAAGGTTTTCACGTAGTCCACGAACTCGCGCAAGGCGCGGATCGCATAGGCTTGGCCCATGACGTGGGGATGGAGACCCAGGTTCATGATGCGGCCGGTCTCTTCGCCTTCGCGGTAGAGTTGGTCGAACTGCTCCTTGAACAGGTCGAGGGCCTGGGAGGTGGTGCGGCCGCCGCGGGAGAAGACGGCGAAGTCGTTGACGTCGTTGGAATAGGGAATGCACACCAGCGGGCCGTGGCGGGTGTTGAGCAGGTAGGGCTGGTCGTCGTTCAGGTAGTCCGCCTGGAACAGCAGCCCCAGCTCCTTCAGAATATGGGGGGTGTCGTGGGTGCTCCTGAGAGACGACGACAGCCAGCCCCGGGCCGGCCGTCCCACCACCTCGGCGTAGACGTCCAGGGTCCGGCGAATGATCTCTCGTTCCTTGTCCGGCCGGTGCGCGTAGTCGGTCAGCACGTCGTTCTGAGCATGGTTATGGGCCAGGATCTCCCAGCCGCGCTCGTTGGCCGCGTCGATGATGCGACGGCGCTCGATGCCGGTCAGGGCATTCATGGTGCAGGTGGCGGGCATACCGGCCTTGTCGAACACGTCGATGATGCGCCAGACCCCGACGCGCTGGCCGTACTCGCGCCAAGTCCAGTTGGCGTAGTCCGGGACGTTGCCCGGAAGGACGTGGGGGATGGTCGCCGGACCGCCGGGGTAGAGCGGCTCCACGCCCTCACGGGTCATCTCCCAGTATTCCACGTTGATGGTAAATATCAGCGCCACCCGAGCGCCGTGGGGCCAGCGCAACGGCTTGCGGTCCGGCAGGGCGACGTAATCGTACAGCATGGGGGATCTCCTATAGTCATACCGTTCGGGGACGTGCCGGACCGGGTTGTGCCGCACACACGGACCCCGGCGCCCGGCGCGAAGGCGCTGTCTATCTGTAATGGCTCAATCGTGGGCGAACAGCAATCTTGCACCAGCGGTTCCCTCCTGGTAGGGAGGTTCAGGCACGCATGATGCTGGAGTCCACCTTCATCCACCTGCCGGGCATCGGGGCGAAAAGAGAGAGGGCGCTCTGGGAACAGGGGATACGCGCTTGGGATGATCTCGAACGCGCCTCCTTCCCGCAGGCAAGTCTTCTCCGCCCCCGGGAAACCGAGTCCATCCCGACCGTGCTGGCCCGCTCACGCGACGCCCTCGCCCGGGGAGACATGGACTTCTTTGCGCGCCGGTTGCCCAAGCGGGAGCATTACCGCATAGCCCTGACCGTGCCCCATTTGACCGCGTTCCTGGACGTCGAGACCACCGGCCTGAGCACGTACTATGACCACATCACGATCGTCGGCGTCAGCCTTGCCGGCGAGTACTACTGCCATATCCGAGGCGCCGACAAGGCGGCGCTGGCCCGGCTGCTGTCCAGGGCGGCCTGCCTCGTGACGTTCAACGGATCGATATTCGACACCAAGTTCATGGCACGGGAATTTCCCGATCTGAAACTTCCCGAGGCGCACGTCGATCTCCGGTTCTTCGGACGGTCCGTGGGGCTTGCAGGCAGCCAGAAGGCCATCGAGCGAGCCATCAACGTCCAGGCGCGAAGCCACGTCGCCAACGTCGATGGAGCGATGGCGCCCGTCCTCTGGTATCAGTACCAGATGGGGGACTCGGCGGCGTGCAGGACACTCATCGAATACAACCATGCCGACATCGTCGGCATGCAGGCGATCCTGGACGAGGTCCTAAGGCGCAAGACCGGGGATGGCGCCGCCACCGTCCTTCCAACGACGCCGCACCGGTTCCTGGCGAAGCCCCAGAGGCTGGCCTGGGCCGCCGGCAGCAAGGCGGAGGCGGGGGGCCGCATCTACGTACCGCCCTACCGGGGCAGGAAGGGTCCCCGCACGACCTACCGGCAGTTGACCCCGGACGTCCGTGAACGACCACTACGCATCGTCGGCATCGACCTGACCGGCTCGGAAGACCGGCCCTCCGGGTGGTGTCTGCTCACGGACGACCATGCCCTCACGCAACGGATACGGAGCGACCTGGACCTGATCAGCGAGACCGTTTGCGCCCGACCGCACGTCGTCTCCATCGACTCCCCCCTGTCCCTTCCGTATGGTCGCACCCGCCCGACGGACGACGACCCGACGAGGGATGAGTTCGGGATCACCCGTGAATGTGAGCGCCTGCTCCGGGCGCGAGGCGTCCACGTCTACCCCACGCTGATCCTGAACATGCAAGGGCTCACCGCCCGGGGCATCCGTCTGGCAACCCACTTCCGGAAGCTCGGCATCCCGGTCATCGAAAGTTACCCCGGCGCCGCTCAGGACATCCTCGGGATCCCCAGGAAGAAGAAGGGCGTGGAGCACCTGACCCGAGCCCTGCTCGATTTCGGCGTCCGCGGACCCATCAGTTCATGCAAGCTGTCCCATGACGAGCTGGACGCGGTGACGTCCGCCATGGTCGGTCTGTTCTTCTGGACCGGAAAATTCGAGGCCCTGGGCAACGACCGGGAGAATTTTCTGATTGTCCCGGACCTTGCCCGTCTGCCCCAGGATTGGCTAGAACGAAGCGTCGTCGGCCTGAGCGGCGAGATCGGGACCGGCAAGACGACCCTTGCCCGATTTCTCGAAGGCCGGGGGTACGTGTACGGAAGGTTCAGCGAGGTGCTTGAGGACCAACTGCAAAAGGACGGCCGGCCCGTAACCAGGAACGCGCTCCAGGACCTGGGGGCGCAGATCCACGAGCACCCCGGACAGCGCTGGCTTTGCCGCGAGTTGAAGAACCGCTTGCCCTCGGAGGGCAAGGTGGTGATCGATGGACTCCGCTTCCCCGAAGACCACGCCTTCTTCGTCGAGTCCTACGGTCCGGCGTTCGTCCACGTACACTTGACCCGCGAGGGTCGAAGGCCAGGCGGGCGCACCCCCGTGAAAGGCTCAAGTCGGGAGCGCACCCTTCATCACCCCTCGGAACGAGGTGTCGGCATGCTCGGTGAGCTCGCGCACATCCGGGTCGAGAACACGAAGCGCGAGCTCCGTACCGAGATCCTGGAACGCATCGAGCATCATCGCCTGAAGTCCATGTAGGCGTTACCATGCCGGTTTCGATTGTCGTCGGCGGTCAGTACGGCTCGGAGGGAAAGGGGAAGGTCGCCCATTTTCTGGCCAAACGTCTGAGCGCAGCCGTTGCCATCAGGGTAGGAGGACCGAACTCCGGCCACACGGTCGTCGAAGACGGACAGGTCCACGTCTTTCGCTCCCTGCCTACCGCCAGCCTCATTCCCGGAATCCACTGTGCCATAGGGCCGGGCGCCTATATCGATGTCGATGTCTTTCTGAAGGAGTTGAGCAACCCGTCTATCTCATGCGATGGGGTGAGTGTCGATCCGAATGCCTTTGTCATTACCGAGGAAGACAGGGAAAGGGAGCGAAAGGCAGCGTTGCGACCCCGCATCGGCTCGACCTTGACCGGCACCGGCGGCGCTGTCCTGCGGCGAATAGAGCGCCGGGACACATCGAAAAGGGCCGCGGACGATCCGCGGTTGCAACCCTACGTACAACCCGTTGGCGAGATCGCACGGCGCCATCTGCAGCAGAACTGTCGGGTGATCGTTGAAGGGACGCAGGGATTCGGTTTGTCGGTGCTTCATTCGAGTCTTTATCCACACGTAACCTCACGGGACACGACGGCCGCGGGATTTCTGTCGGAAGTCGGCCTGAGCCCTCTCGACGTGGACGACGTGACCCTGGTGCTCAGGAGCTTCCCCATACGAGTCTCGGGGAACTCCGGTCCCCTTCCCGGAGAGATTGATTGGAATACCGTGACCCGGGAGTCCGGGGCCGAAGAGCCAGTAGATGAAACGACAAGCGTTACCGGCCGAGTTCGTCGAGTCGCAAGGTTCGATGCCGAGGTCGTGCTGCACGCGATCCGGGCAAACTCGCCTACCCGTATCGTCCTCAACCATCTTGACTACGTGGATTGGCGATGCCGGGTGGAGGAAAGAGTCACGGATAAGGCCGAGGAGTTCGTCAGAGAGGTGGAGTGGTCCACCGGCGTTTGTGTGGACTGGATCGGCTTTGAACCGGAATCCATGTATCCAAGACAAAAGAACACCAAGCAGGCTGTAGCCCTATGACATCGAAGAACGAACCTTATTCTCTGGAGAGCGACGAAGACGCGGCGGCTCTATTCAAAGAGTGTAAGGTCAGTGATCCATTCCCGGACATTCCACCGGCTTTGCTCAATTCTGCCGACATCTACGACTATGCCCGCACTACAGGGATGATCTGTCCGTTTGATTCGACGAAGCTCAAATCCGCTTCATACGAGGCAAGCGTGGGAAAGGACTGTATTTATTGGGACGATCAAGGGAAAAGGAGAACTATTGACCTAAGCAAAGAAGGTTCTTTTGTTCTGAATCCGAATTCAATTGCCTTCGTGACGACCAGAGAGCGGTTTCGTTTGCCGGATTATATGGCAGTAAGGTTCAACCTTACAACCACAAATGTTCACCGAGGGTTGCTTCTCGGCACGGGACCTCTTGTTGATCCGGGTTTCGAGGGTTACATTCTGATTCCACTGCATAACCTCACCACCAATAAATATAAATTCGTATATGAAGAGAAATTGATATGGCTAGAGTTTACGAAGATTTCTCATAACGAACGTTGGGCGCACGACAACGACTCAAAGGGATTCCACAAGGGTCAATACGTATCTTTTCCAGAGAAGAAAAGAGATAAAAAGCCCGAAGAATATCTTGAGCAACCTGAAATCCGAAGCTCCATCCCCGACGCAATACGTGAGGCGCAGAAGAGTGCTAAGAGGTCGGAGCGTTGGACCATTGCAGGTGCCGTTTTAGCAATCATTGCGGCACTTGGAATCTTTGTAAACGTTCACATCATCACAGGTGACATAAAGGAGAAACAAGGGGCAGCGACTGTACAGCTAAGGACCATGGAGAATCAAGTTAAACTCATGCGGGCAAAAATCTCTGCCCTGACAGAAGTACTTGGGACATCCGTTGGTCCCAAACGTGAAACTCTGGATCAGGCGGAGACAGAAACCAGCCAAAAGATCGAGCAGATCATGACTCCTGCTTCAGGGCGTAGGTCACCAATACAGGGCGGTCGGCTAACTCCCGGTTCCGAAGATGCAGACGAGTATTAGTCGGCGTCGATTCGGCGGATATAGGACTCCTATGTCCCAGGCTGCCCGGGGTCATCCGTTGCTCGTAGCCGCAGCCCTTGTCAGTTCCGTTTCTGCTTTGGGCCGCCACTCCCGCGCCAACCGCTGGGCGAGGGCGAGATCCGCTTGGGTCAAGCGAGACACGACTTGATCGCGCCTCCGTTGTACTAATTGACGCGTACCCTTCTCCGAGGTCGGTAATCGGGCTGCGGCAAGGTTGAACCACATGTGCGCCTGAACGAAGTCCTGGGACAACCCACGGCCTCTGTCGTACATGACCCCGAGCATGGTCTGAGCAGAGGCATGGCCCTGATCCGCAGCCCGGAGAAACCACTTCACTGCCGTCGCATAGTCCTGGGGCACCCTCCGGCCTTCGTTGTACATGACCCCGAGAGCGAACTGAGCGACGGCATGGCCTTGCTCGGCATGAACCCGTAACCCACGATAGGCCGTGGGGTAGTCGCCACGCTTTGACGCCGCCTCAACTTCCTCAAGGGTTTGTGCCTTCGCTGAAAACGCACCCGTCACCACCAGCAGAAGCACTACAGCCGGAACGCACAGGGGGACTGTCCATCTCCTTCCCATCTTGATGGCTTGTCCTCCGTTCATGTCAGTCCATCGTTGAAGCTGCGATCTATCGGCCAACACCCATGACTCGGCAAAAGCCGGAGCCGCACTGAGAGCCGGAAAACCGGCAAACAACGCCGGGCGCGTAATGAATCCTGAGTTGGAACACCACCGGATTATAATACCCTTGCGGATGTTGCACTGCGCCGACGACATGAGGCACACTGGGATTGGAGGGAGGTTCAAAGACATGCAGCAATTCAGGTTACCCAAGTTACGGATGATGGCGCTTGCAGCCCTCATGGGCTTGGCGATCCTTGCGGCTTCCGGGGACGCGACGGCTTCTCTGGTGGGCAAGGCGGCGCCGGAGTTCACCAACGATACGTGGATCAATTCGGAGCCGTTGCGGCTCAAGGACCTCAAGGGGAAGGTGGTCCTTCTCGAGTTCTGGACCTACGGCTGAATCAATTGTACCAACACGATCCCACAGTTGGTGGGCTGGTACGAAAAATATGGACCCCAGGGCTTCGTCGTGGTCGGCATCCACTCGCCGGAGTTTGCCTGGGAACATGCGCTGGACAAGGTTCAATCGGCTTGCAAGAGGCTGGGAGTAGGGTTTCCGGTGGCGCTGGACAATGACTTCGCCACATGGAAACGCTACGGCACGCGCTACTGGCCCACGCTGCACCTCATCGACAAGGGCGGCGTGATCCGGCACACGCGCTACGGCGAAGGGGGCTATGAGGAGATGGAGGCCATGATCCAACGCCTCCTGAGCGAATAGGTCCGTCGCGGTCCCAACCAGGCGAAGCTGCCGGTATCCTGTCTCGCAAACACGTTCACGAACCTGCCGATCCCTATTGCCATCGGCTGCGTTGCCTCGTTTTCGCGCGAGGCAGGCTGCTATCCGGCGGGACAGGTCACGCCGACGCCGCCAAGTCCGCAGTACCCCCAGGGGTTCTTGGCGAGGTACTGCTGGTGATAGTCTTCCGCGAAATAGAACTCTCCGGCCTCCAGGACCTCGGTGGTGATGCGGCCGTAGCCCGCGCCCGATATCTCGGCCTGATAGCGGTCGCGTGACGCTTCCGCGGCCTTCTTCTGATGGTCGCCGAAGGTGTAGATGCCCGAGCGGTACTGCGTGCCCACATCGTTGCCCTGCCGCATCCCCTGGGTGGGGTCGTGGGCCTCCCAGAACACCTTGAGGATCTCGCCGTAGCTCACCGCCCTGGGGTCGAAGACCACCAGGACCACCTCGTTGTGCCCGGTCATGCCGGTGCAGACCTCCTCGTAGGTGGGGTTCGGCGTGATCCCCCCGGCGTATCCGACGGCCGTCGTGTACACGCCGTCAAGCTGCCAAAAACAGCGCTCCGCGCCCCAGAAACAGCCCAGTCCGAACACCGCCTTCTCCATGCCCTCGGGGTACGGCGGCGCCAGCGGCTGGCCGTTGACATGGTGCGCCGCGGGCACCGGCGTCCTTTCCTGCCTGCCGGGCAGGGCCTTGTCCGGGTCGGGCATCTTCGTCTTGCTGCCGAACATTCCCCAAAGCATGACCTCTCCTTTCGCAGGGCGATGCCGGTGTACCCGGCATCCCGATCCATTCAACCATGACACGTCCGCGGATGGTTTCAAGCTCCGGTGCAGGTTAGCTGCAAGGGATGGGACCGCTTGCGGGACGAGGACCGGGGATTGTTGTGGGAACACTACGTGCTCAACGAATACATCGGCCGCCTGCAGAAGCGTACCGTGCGCTACTGGAGGGACAAGCGTGGCCACGAGGTGGACTTCGTCATTGTCAAAGGCGATAAGCTGACCGCCATCGAATGCAAATGGCGCGCCGACGGATTCGACCCGCGGAACCTGCGAGCCTTCCGCAACGCCTATCCTGCGGGCGACAACTTCGTCGTGACATCCGACACCGAGCGCTCCTACGTGCGGGATGACCGCGGAGTCAGGTTGCGGTTCGTGGGCCTTGCCGAACTGATCCGGCGGCTTGCGTAGAGCCCTGCGCATTCCGGCGGTTGCCGCCGCATGGTCGAGGAGACTGCGCGGATGGGCGGGCACGAGCGCTGCGCAAGAGTTGCTCGATGCAAACGCAGCGCGCCTTTCCGAACCATCCGGCGCCGTCCGCGGTCTTTCGCTTCCGGCCCGCTCCGCGCGGTGCTATCCGTTACGGATGGAAGCCGGCATCGCCTACGCCCTGGCGGCCGCGCTGTTCTGGGGCACCTCCCCGGTCCTGGTGAAGCGGGGCCTCCGGCACTCCAACGTCAGCGCCGCGGTGCTGTTGCAGCAGGTGGGCTCGGTGCTGGTCCTGCTCCTGATCATCGCCCTTCCGTCCAGCGAAGCTCAACTCCGCATGCCCCCTGCCGCGGCCGGGGTCTTCGTCTCCGTCGGGCTGGTGGGGAGCTTCCTGGGTCGCACCTTCGTGCTCAAGGGCATCGACGAAATAGGCGCATCCAAGGCCCAGTCCATCGCCAACTCCGCGCCGCTGCTCACCGCGGTGTACGCCATCGTCCTGTTGGGCGAGTCCGCGGCCCCGCTCATCCTGGTCGGCGTGCTCCTGATCGTGACCGGCCTGCTGCTCATCACCCGTGGGGGCGCCGGCGGAGACCCGCAGGGACCCGTGCGCTACAAGGCGTTTCTCAACCCCCTGCTTTCCATCGTCTTCTTCGGCTTCGGGCCGGTCCTCAAGAAGGTGGCGATTCTCGCGGGCGGCACTCCGGTTCCGGGGGCGCTGATCACCCACGTCACGGGCCTCGTTCTGGTCATGTCGTTCGGCCGGGTGCTGCGCATCGACTGGCGGGAAGGCATCCGGATCTCGGGAGACAGCTATGTCTTCCTTCTCCTGTCCGGTTTCTTTCAGGGGGTGGGCTCCATCCTCACCTACCTCGCGGTGAGCCATGCGCCGGCCATCATCGTCGCGCCCATCTGGAACGTCCAGCCCCTGGTCACGTTCTCGCTGGCGCGACTGCTCCTTCAGGGGGATGAAACGGTCACCCTCAAGGACGGACTGGCCGCGGTCCTGGTGGTGGCAGGCGTCTTCTTCCTCTATCAGTCCCGCGGGTAGTCCGCGGCTCCGCCCGCCTGATTACGGCTCTCGGACAGGCGCCCGGGGCCGAAACACCGCGAATACCTTGTCGGAGTTGGAGATCCACGATTCCAGGAACACCACGTCGTCGGGCTTGCGGTCGATCTCGGCCATGGCGCCGGCCAGGGCGAACCAGTTGAGCAGCTCGTGGTGTCCGCGGTCCTCGGCTTCCGGCAGGTTGGTCTTGCGCCAGGTCTCCCAGTCGCCGTCCCGGAGCGCCTGGAAGTAACGCTTGTCGGATTCCACGTCCGGGTACATGAAACCGTGCTTGGCGGTGAGGAACGAATGGGACCAGCTTGACGAGGCAATGAGGGCCACCCGCCACGGACTCTCCAGGAATGCCCGGGCCGTGGCCGCGCCGATGTCGAAGCAGCGCCAGGGCTGGGGGCCCGGCGGGTCCCACTGGTCCGCGATGTCCCGAGCGGCCGAAGGCGTCAGGGGGATGCCCCGGCTGCCCACTAGCTTGCGGCCGTAGCTGTTCACCGTGAAAGGCACCAGCGGGTAGGGAAACCCCTGTCGGTCCCAGTCGAGGTAGAGGATGGAGTTCACGAAGGCGTGGCCCAACCCTCGGTGGAGCGGCTTGTAGGAGTAGGCCACGTCGAAGCCGTTGTCCAGCAGGCTCGACGCCAGATACTTTCCGCCTTCCTGATGGCCCTGGATGGTGAAGGTCTTGCCGTCCGGCTCGTCCCACACGTTGGCGCCCCGGCGGCTGTGCCGCCACGGCTGCGCCTCCACCGACTCATAGGCGAGGATGGAGAAGGCCGGCACACAGTCTTCGTGGTAGTTCTCGTACTGATCGTCGCCCCATAGCACGCACAGGTCGGGCTGGAACTCGTCCAGCGCGCGGCGCGCGACGCGGAAGCGGTCGATCATGTCCCGGCGGTGGGCGTCGGAGTGGCCCTGGCCGTCGTCCGTGCTCCACTGCTCACGCATGGGCGCCGGCCAGTTGTCCATGTCCCGCAGACGTTCCGGCAACACCGGGTCCTCCAGGCACGTCTTGATGCGTCGGGTCATGTTCCCCTGAAACCCGAGTCCAGGATAGTGCGTGATACCCAGGCCGAGTATCTCTCCCATGTGCTTCCCCTTTTTTCGGGTTCCGGTATCCCGTCAAACCGCAAACGTCCGTCCTGAGCGACGCGGAGCGAAGTCGAAGGGCGCCATGTCCACACCCCCCATGTCCATACCCCAGGTCTTCCGACCTCGAACGGCCGGTCAAGGCAGCGTCTCGAGCAGCCGTCCGCGGCCGGCGATGGGCTCGTGGATCCTGAGGCGCTTCTGGGTGGCCCACACGTCGGCGTTGAGGTTGGTGACCACCGGCACTCCGAGGTCCTCTTCCAGGGTCTCGATGACGGGCAGGCAGTCCCAGCCCGCGCCCAGGAGGTAGATGCACTCCCCGCCGCACTCGACGAAGACCTTCTTGGCCTGGCGGTAGATCTCCTCGGCCGGAATCCGGCCAGCGTCGGCGAAGGCCACGCCCTCGATCTCCCTCATGGCGGTGACCGTGAAACCAGCCTGCTCGAAGAAGCCCGCGAATTTCGCGTTCATTTCGCCCTGGATGTACGAGAGGCCGGCCATCGTCCGCACCCCCAGCGCCCGAAACGCCTCCACCTGCGCGGTGGCGGCGGTGAGCACCGGCACCGAGTACTGCCGGCTGAGCCGCTCGGTCAACTCGCCGTCGAAGCGGTAGCCCCGGAGCATGATCAGGGGCACCCCCTGGATCACCACCAGGTCCACCCCCAGCTCCGCCAGCTCGGCCACTCTGGATTCGGCTATGGTGACGGCCTCGTCGAACTCCGCCTCCGTGCCGGTGCGGATGCCGACGTAGCGCGGCACCACGCACACCCCCTCCGGCATCAGCCGGATGAAGGTCTCCAGCGACCCGGGCCGCAGCGTCGGCTTCACCACCCCCACCGTGCCGCGCCAGCAATACAACGCCTGTCCCCCTGATCCCTGTGGCCCCTCGTCCGAACACCGGTGTCCGGCTTTACACGGCGATGGTCTGACCGCCGTCCACCACCAGGGCGTGGCCGGTGACGAAGGACGCCTCGTCGGACGCCAGGAACAGGACGCCGTAGGCCATCTCCTCCGGCCGCGCCATCCGCAGCAGCGCCTTGTTGCTGTCGGCCATGCGCTTGCGCTGCTCCGGGGTGGCGGCCTGCAACGAAGGTACCGGCGGATGCCCGCGGAAGCGCGGGGTCTCGGTGGCGCCGGGACAGATGCAGTTCACGCGGATGCCCCTGGGACCGTAGTCCAGCGCCATCTGCCGGGTCAGGCTGATCACCGCCGCCTTGGTGGCGCAGTAGGCCGGGTAGTTGCCCGAAGCCAGCAGCCCGAAGGTGGACGCGGTGCTGACGATGTTGCCGCTCTCCTTCTCGAGGAAGTGGGGGATGACCGCACGGACACTCCTCTGGATGGCGTTCAGGTTGAGGTCCATGATGAAGTTCCACTCTTCGTCCGTGAACTCGTGAGCCTGCTTGCGTATCCCGCCGCCGGCGTTGTTGTAGAGGATGTCCACGCCCCCGTACCGTGCGATGGCGGTCTGGACCATCTCCTCGGGACCGCCGGCCGCGGTCACGTTCACGTTCAGGAAGGTGGCCTCGCCGCCCTCGTTGATGATGAGCTCGTCCACCCGCGGCGTCATGGTCTCCTGGATGTCGCAGCACAGCACGTTGGCCCCTTCGCGCGCGAACAACCGGGCCGTAGCCCGTCCGATGCCGCTGTTGGCTCCGGTGATGACGGCTGCCCTGCCGCGCAGCCGGCCCCGTCCCTCTCCCAGCATGGGATGCTCGTCCCCGTTCGGTTTCGCCATGGCTAAAGCCTCCTTGGATTGTGCGCCTTTCGGCTCACTCTCCCTTATCCGATTGCCGGGTGATTGCCAAGCGTGCTCCGGCCACGGGCCACGGGTTAACCTTGCCCGGACAATCCGCTACAGTGTGACCATTGAGGAGGACGGATATGGACCAGGCGGACGAAAGATTCGTGGACGTGGACGGCATCCGCACCCGCTATTTCGAGAAGGGCAGCGGCGAGCCGCTGGTGCTGTTCCACGGCGGCAATTTCGGTTCCAACGACGCGGCCGACTGCGGCCTCGACTGGGGGCTCAACTTCGACGCCCTGGCGCAGTGGTTCCACGTCTACGCGGTGGACAAGCTCGGCCAGGGAATGACCGACAATCCCAAGCGCGACGAGGACTACACCATGGCCGCGGTGGTGCAGCACGCGCTGGCCTTTCTGGAGACCCTGAAGCTCGGCAACGTCCACCTCGTGGGGCATTCCCGCGGCGCCTACCTGGTGGCGCGCATGACCCTGGAGCGGGCGGACTTGGTCAAGTCGGTGATCCCGGTGGACACCAACACCCTGGCGCCCGGCGTCGGACGCAACGACATCGTCTTCGCCAACGCGCCGCAACCGCGTCTCGGCCGGGAGAGCCAGCGCTGGGTGTACGAGCGCTACTCCTACCGCCACGACCACATCACCGACGACTGGCTCGACGCCTGCACCGCCATCGCTCAACTGCCCAAATACAAGGAAGCGGTGGACAAGATGGAGATGCAGGGACTCAAGGTCAACCTCTTCCTGGCCGCGCACGCGCGGCAGAAGGAGGAGACCCTGGGCTGGATCCGGGACCGCGGCCTGCAACGGCCGACGCTGCTGGTGTGGGGCTACAACGACCCCACCGCCACCCTGGACCAGGGCATGCGCCTGATGGAGATCATGGCCGGGAGCGAGCGCCGCACCCAGATGCACATCATCAACCAGGCCGGCCACTTCTCGTACCGCGAGCATCCGGCGGAGTTCAACGAGGTGCTGCGGGCCTTCATAGCCGGCCAGTCATAGGAGTGAGGGCCGTGCGATTCGGGGCGCGGCTTGAAAGATCGCGTTCCATGAACGATGATGGGTAGACTATAATCCTTAGGAGGAAAACCGATGGGCAAATACATGTTTCACACCACGTACACTGGCAAGGGGCTTGTGGGCCTGCTCAAGGAGGGCGGCAGCCAGCGGCGGGAGGCTTTGACGGAGACCATCGAGGCCATGGGCGGCAGCGTGGAGGGGTTCTACTACGCCTTCGGCGACACGGACCTCTACGTCATCGCCGATCTTCCCGATGACGCCACCGCGGCGGCCGTCTCGCTCACCATCGCCAACGCCGGCGCCCTCGACATCAAGGCCACCGTGCTGATCACGCCGGAGACGGTGGACGAGGCGGTCAAGAAGAAAGTGCCCTACCGTGCGCCGGGAACCCGGGCTGCCCGGTCCCGCAAGTAGAGTTGTTGAAGCCGCGGCGCCCGGCGCGGCGCCGCGGCTTGAGCGGGCCTGTCCGGTTCATTCGTATGCCATGTAACCGGACAGCACCCCAACCATGCCCCTCGTAAGCTTCGAAGACGTATCGCTGGAGCTGGGCGACCAGCGGCTGCTGGCGCACGCCGAGTTCGCCATCGAGCCGGGGGAACGGGTCTGCCTGATCGGCCGCAACGGCGCGGGCAAGACCTCCATGCTGGGGCTCATCACCGGCCGCCTCGAGCCCGACCACGGCGAGGTCCACTGCCAGAGCCGCATCCGCATCAGCGCGCTGGAGCAGGCGCTGCCCGAGGAGCTCGGGCAGACGGTGCGGGAATACGTCACCACCGGGCTGGCGGACCTGCAGGAACTCATCGACCTCTATCAGCAACGCTCCAGGGAGACGCTGGACCGCAAGGGCCTGCTGGAGCTGGAGGCGCTGCATCGGGAGATCGACGCCCACGGCGGCTGGCACGTGGACCAACGGGTGGAGACGGTGCTGAGCGAGCTGGACCTGCCCGCGGACCGGCGGCTGGAGGAACTGTCCGGCGGCTGGCAGCGCCGGGTAGGGCTGGCCCGGGCCATCGTCGGCAAAGCCGAATTGCTGCTGCTCGACGAGCCCACCAACCATCTCGACCTGAGCACGATCCAGTGGCTCGAGGACCGGATCTACAACTACGCGGGCAGCGTCCTGTTCATCACCCACGACCGCGCGTTCCTGCGGCGGCTCGCCACCCGCATCGTGGAGTTGGACCGCAGCCGGCTCACGAGCTGGCCCGGCAGCTACGACAACTACCTCAGGCTCAAGGAGCAGTCCCTGGCGGAGGACGCCCGGCGCGACGCCCTGTTCGACAAGCGGCTGGCCCAGGAGGAGGAATGGATCCGGCGCGGCATCAAGGCGCGCCGGACCCGCAACGAGGGCCGAGTGCGCGCCCTCGTGGCCATGCGGGAGCAGGCGGCGCAGCGACTCAAGCCCCCGGGCCAGGCGCGCATCCACGTCCAGCAAGGCGGTCAGTCCGGCCGCAAGGTGGTGGAGCTCCGCAACGTGACCCACGGCTACGGCGCCGAGCCGCTGATCCGGCACCTGTCGCTCCGCATCATGCGCGGCGACCGCATCGGGCTCATCGGCAACAACGGCGTCGGCAAGAGCACGCTGCTGCGCATCCTCGCGGGCGAGACCACCCCGAACTCCGGGACCGTGGAGCCGGGCGCCAACCTGGAGATCGGCTATTTCGACCAACTGCGGCGGGAGCTCGACCCCGACAAGACCGTGGCCGAGACCGTGGCGGACGGCCGCGACCACGTCATGGTGAACGGTAAACCGCGCCACGTGGTCGGCTACCTCGGCGGCTTCCTCTTCAGTGCCAAGCGGGCCATGAGCCCGGTGGCCGCGCTGTCCGGCGGCGAGTGCAACCGCGTCATCCTGGCCCGGCTGCTCACCCGGCCGGCGAACCTGCTGATTCTGGACGAGCCCACCAACGACCTCGACATCGAGACCCTGGAAGTGCTGGAAGAGCAGCTCGTGGCCTACCGGGGCACGCTGCTGGTGGTGAGCCACGACCGCAGCTTCCTCGACAACTGCGTCACCAGCACCCTGGTGTTCGAGGATTCGGGCCGGATCCAGCCCTACGCCGGCGGCTACAGCGACTGGGCCAGGCGCGGCAAGGCCCTGAACGTCACCGACGACCCCAACCGGAAGGGTGTCCGGGAACCCGCCCACCACCGGCGTGAGACGAGGTCACTCCCCAACAAGCTGAGTTACAAGCTGCAACTGGAGCTGGACGGGCTGCCGGACCGCATCGAGGCCATGGAGCAGGCCGTGGCCGCGCTGGAGGAAGAGACCCGCCGGCCCGACTTCTACGCGCAGCCCTTCGCCAGCGTCCAGCCCGTCCTGGATGACCTCGAAGCCGCCAAGGCCACCCTCGACCAGACCGTGGAGCGCTGGACCGAGCTGGAGACCTTGAAGGAGGAGACGGAGCGACGCTCGCCGTGAGGACGGGCGCCGTGCCGCTCCCCGCCGCCTCTGGATTCCCGCTTTCGCAGGAACATTGCCTGGCCCCGGAACTTCGGTTAAGAAGGGGGTCGGAGACACCCATGAAAAAACAGCGACTGTCAGTGGCCGGGCGCCCCGCGGTGCGCGTCGACGCCATCGAGAAGGTTTCGGGCAAGGCGTTCTATACCGGGGACATGGAGCTTCCGGGGATGGCCTATGCGAAGATCCTGAGGAGCCCCTTGCCCCACGCGCGGATCCTCAAGGTCGACGCGGGCAAGGCCAGGGCCTTGCCCGGGGTCATCGACGTCCTCACCCGCGACGAGTTGGCCGGCCTCAACTATCACTACGGCGCCACCTACAAGGACCAGGCGGTGGTGGCGGTGGACAAGGTCCGCTACGTCGGCGACCCGGTGGCCGCGGTGCTGTCCGCGGACGAGTTGGTGGCCGAGGAGGCCCTGGGGCTCATCGAGGTGGAGTACGAGGAACTCCCGTTCGTGGACACGGTGGACGACGCGTTGGCGCCGGGCGCTCCGATGGTGCACGAGGGCGACGTCCCCAAGGCCGAGCTGCGGGGCTCCAAATACGGCGCGCCGGACCGGTTCAAGGGCACCAACGTGTGCTACCACTTCGGCTACGCCCGGGGCGACGTCGATGACGGCTTTGCGCGCTCCGACCACGTCTTCGAGGACGTTTTCCGCTTCAACCGGGTGCAGCACTACTCGCTGGAGCCCCACATCTGCGTCGCCAGCTTCGACGGCGAACGGTTGACGGTGTGGAGCTCGTGTCAGGACCCGTTCACGCTGCGCGGGCACCTGGCCGGGATCTTCAAGCTGCCGCTCAACCGGGTGCGAGTGGTGGTGCCCTACGTCGGCGGCGGTTACGGCGGCAAGCTCTACGTCAAGGCCGACCCCATCGCCGCGGCGCTGTCGGTGAGAAACGGCCGGCCCGTCAAGCTGGCCCTCAGCGTCAACGAGAGCTTCAAGACCGTGACGCGCCATCCCGCGCGCATCCGCATCAAGACCGGCGTCAGCAAGAAGGGCGAGCTGGTGGCGCGGGAGCTGGAGGTCTACATGGACACCGGCGCCTACGCCGACGCCGGGCCTCGGGTGACGCAGAAGGCCGGCTACCGCGCGGTGGGGCCGTACCGCGTCGCCAACGTCAAGATCGACGCCCACGGCGTCTACAGCAACACCGTGCCCGCGGGAGCGTTCCGCGGCTTCGGCGCGGTCCAGGTGGCCTGGGCCTACGAGTCGCAGATGGACATGATCGCCAGGCGGCTCGGTGTGGACCCGCTGGACTTCCGCCTCAAGAACCTGCTGGAGAAGGGCGAGCACTATACGCCCGGTGACACCCCGGTGGACTGCGACCTCAAGCAGGGGCTGCGCAAGGTGGCTCGGGCGCTGGACTGGAAGAAGACGTCCCGGCCCAACGTGGGCAAGGGACTGAGCGTGTGCATGAAGGACGCCGGCGGCACCTACAAGGTGGCCGGCGCCACCGTGAAGATGTCGTCGGACGGCAGCGCCGTGCTGCTCACCGGGACCGTGGAGGTGGGGCAGGGCTGCCGCACGGCGCTCAGCCAGGTGGTGGCGGAAGAGCTGGGCATCGAGCTCGGGCAGGTATCCGTGGCCCAGTTGGACACCGACGTCACGCCCTTCGACGTGTCCACCAGCGCCAGCAGCTCCATGACGGTGATGGGCCTCGCAACCCAGAGGGCGGCCCAGGACGTGAAGAAGCAGTTGCTGCGGGCCGCGGCCAGGGTCATGGGCGAGAAGGCCGGCAACCTCACGCTCAAGGGCGGCCGGGTGCGCGGCGCCAAAGGGCGCGGGGTACCCTACAGCGACGTCATCTCCGATTACTTCGGCAGCTCCGCCACCGAGATCGTCGGCCGCGGCGTGTACCAGGACAAGAAGAGCAAGACCGCGGTGCTGGGTTCCCCCACCACCTTTTGGGAGGTGGGCTGGGGCGGCGTCGAACTGGAGGTGGACCCGGACACCGGCGTCATCCGCATCCTCAAGTACGTGTCCATGGCCGACGTGGGACGGGCCATCAACCCGCTGCAGGCCGAGGGACAGGACGAAGGCGGCGTGTTGTTCGGCCTGGGGCACACGCTGCTGGAAGAGATGGTGTACGAGGACGGCCAGCTCCTGAACCCCAACCTCGTGGACTACCGCGTGCCGGCGTTCCACGATTTGCCGGAGCATTTCATCTCGGAGCTGGTGGAAAGCGGCAACGGCCCCGGGCCGTTCGGCGCCAAGGGCATGGGCGAGGGCGGGGTATTGCCGGCCGCGTCCGCCATTGCCGCGGCAGTGGAGGACGCCGTCGGCCTGCGGATCTGCGACCTGCCGCTCTCGCCTCCCAAGGTATGGCAGCGCCTGCACGAGCGCCGGCAAGGCAAGTAGGGGTCGAATCCCGACCATGCATCGGTTGGAAAAGTACACAGTACGAGTTGTGACCCCTGCTGAGTGACTTGACCCCTGCTGAGTGACGTACGGCCGAAAGGAGCCCCCAATCATGTCAGACCCCACGCGTTTCCGAGCCATGGTCGTCAGCGAGAACGAGGACAAGACCTTCTCCCGCGCCATCGGCCGGAGGACCGCGGACGACCTGCCGGACGGCGACCTGCTCGTGGCCGTGGCCTATTCGTCCCTCAACTACAAGGACGCGCTGTCGGCGTCCGGCAACAAGGGCGTGACCCGCAACTACCCCCATACCCCCGGCATCGACGCCGCGGGCACGGTGGTGGAGAGCCGGGTCGGTGATTTCGCCAAGGGCGACGAGGTGGTGCTCACCGGCTTCGACCTGGGCGCCAATACCGACGGCGGCTTTGCCGAGTACGTGCGGGTGCCGGCTTCCTGGGCGGTGAAGCGCCCGGACGGGCTGAGTCTGAAGGAGAGCATGGTGTACGGCACCGCCGGCTTTACTGCGGCCCTGTCGGTGCTGCGGCTCCAGGAGGGCGGGGTCACGCCCGACTCGGGCGACGTGCTGGTGACCGGCGCCACCGGCGGCGTCGGCTGTCTGGCCGTGGGCATCCTGGCCCGGGCCGGCTACCGGGTGGTGGCGTCCACGGGCAAGGAGTTGGAAAAGGACTTCCTCATGGGCCTGGGCGCGGCCGACGTCATCTCCCGCGAGGCCGCGGACGATCAATCGGGACGGCCCCTGTCCAAGAGCCTGTGGGCCGGCGTCGTGGACACCGTCGGCGGCAACATCCTGGCCACCGCCATCAAGTCCGCCAAGTACGGCGGCGTGGTCACCTGTTGCGGCAACGTGGCCTCGGTGGAGCTGAACACCACCGTCTTCCCCTTCATCCTCCGGGACGTGCGCCTCGTCGGCGTGGCCACGCCGGACTGCCCCGCCGGCATCCGCGCTACCCTGTGGCAGAAGATGGCCACCGAGTGGAAGCTGCCCCAACTCGACGCCGTGACCATCGACTGCTCGCTGGACGAGTTGGAGCCCCACATCGCAAGCATCCTCAAAGGCGGGGTCCGCGGCCGCGTGGTGGTGGACCTTTCGCGCTAGCGGACCGGACCGGCGTGGGCCAATCGTTTCGGAGATCGCCATGACATCGTGGATAGTGGGCATCGACACCGGAGGCTCGTTTACCGATCTGATCGCGTTCGCTCCCGACACCGGTGAACGACGGATTGCCAAGGTCCCCTCGATGCCGGAGGACCCGTCGGCCGCGGTGATGAACGCCCTCGATGAGTTGTTCCGGTCCGGGGTCGACCCGGGCGGGATCGAGTTTCTGGTTCACGGCACCACGGTGGCGACCAACGCCATCCTGGAAAACAGGGGCGCGCGCACGGGTCTGCTGATCACCCGCGGCTTCCGGGCGGTCTATGAAGGGCGCGGCTGGTCGCAGCCGGCGCCGGAGGACTTGGCGGACCCTTACTACGTCAAACCGCCGCTGTTGGCGCCGCAATCGCTGACCGAAGAAATCACCGAGCGCCTCGACTATCTCGGTAACGT
>CATQGZ010000002.1 GCA_958295685.1 uncultured Dehalococcoidia bacterium | reverse complement strand
TCTCATGTTGTGAAGCCTGTCGGCGAGCTTGACGAGAACGACCCTGACGTCCTTGGCCGTGGCGAGTATGAGCTTTCTGAAGGTCTCGGCCTGCTTTTCCACGTCGGAAACGTCGGGAAGCAGGCTCACCTTGGTCGTGGCGTCGACGAGAAACGATATCTCGCTTCCGAAAAGCCGCTGTATTTCCTCGCGGGTGGCCAGGGTGTCCTCGATCGTGTCGTGAAGAAGCCCGGTCACCACGGAGGAGACGTCGAGCTCGAGGTCGGCCAGTATGGAGGAGACCTCGAGCGGGTGGCTCAGGTAAGGCTCCCCCGAAACCCTTCTCTGCCCGGAGTGAACCTTGGCCGAATAGACGTAGGCCTTGTTGATGAGCTCGACGTCGCTTTCGGCCAGGTTCCCGTAAGCGCTTACGCTCTCTATTATGTCGTTTAGCCTGATCATGAGCGATAAAGCTCCTCATCCGACGCCGAAGCCGCGGAGAAAGGAGGGACCGTAGACGTTCTCCCTCCTCGCGCTTCGCGAAACGGCCAGGGTCGCGGCGAAGGAACCGGAAAGAGCGTCCGGCCGCTCCTCCCTCTCGCAGAGAACCACGGCCTCGATCTTCGCGGCCGCGTCGGCCGCGTCGTCGTTTATCACGATATAGTCGTAGTCGCGGGCGCGCTCCACCTCTTCCCTGGCCGCCTCGAGGCGAAGCGAGATGTCGCCGTCGGCGTCGGACTTTCTGTCCCTGAGCCTTTTTTCCAGAATCCCTATGGAGGGAGGGACGACGAACACGAACACCGCGTCGGGAAACGCCCCCCGAAGCCGCGCCGCTCCCTGGACGTCTATGTCGAGAGCCACGTCGACGCCCCCGCGCGTCCACCTCTCTATGTCCTCCCCGGGGGTGCCGTAGAAATTTCCGTGCACCTCCGCCCACTCGGCGAAAAAATCCCGTTCGATCATGCCCTCGAACTCTTCCCGGGAAACGAACACGTAGTGCTCTCCGCCCACCTCCCCTCCGCGCATGGGCCTCGTGGTGTAGGAGACCGAGAAACGCAGGTTTCCGACGCTGGAGAGAACGCGGGCGAGAAGGGTCGTCTTGCCGCTTCCCGACGGGCCGGAGATGACAAACAGCTTCCCTTTCATGAAACCTGATTATAAACGCAAAGAGGCCGGTTTTAAAACGGCCGGACTCTCACAGGCTCCCGGGAAAATCGTCCATGATATCAAAAAAGCTCCCTATCACGCGGTCCGCCCCGGCAAGCTTCTCCCCGGGACAGGAATTGGTGATCCCGACGCATTTCATTCCCGCCCTCTTGGCCGCGAGCACCCCGTGGGGAGAATCTTCGAAAACGACGCAGCGCGACGCGGAGACAGTCGCGTCGAAACCGCTTCTGAGCATGTCGAGACACCTGATGTAGACCTCCGGGGAAGGCTTGGAGTCGCGGGTGTCTTCGGCTCCCACGACGAAACCGAAAAAATCCGAAAGCCCCTTCCGCTCCAGTATGACCTCGATCTCCGAGCGAAACGCCCCGGAGCCTATCGCCGCCGGGTATTTTCCCGAGACCAGCCCGAGAAACTCCTCCACCCCGGGGAATATCCGGATATCCTCCCCCGCCGCCTCCTCGAAAAAAACCGCCTTGCGCTCCACCAGTTCCGCCACGGCGTCGCCGCCGGCGGCCCGCCCGCTGTCGCGGAGAAACTCGGCGAAAAACGTCCTGTCGTCGAAAGCCAGGTACCTTGAATAATAATCCCCGGCAGAGAGCCGCAGTCCCAGGGGCTCCACGGTTCTCTGAAACGCCCTCAGGTGCAGGGACTCGCTGTCCGCTATGACCCCGTCGAAATCGAATATGACGGCCTTTATCCTTTCCTCGTTTCCCGACAAGTTCGGCATAGTGTGGTATTTTACTGCGGGAGAAGATCTTTCAAAGAGACGCTCGGAAAAAACCGAAAGCGCCGGAGGAAAAGATATGGACTACTACGATCCCGGGGATCTCGCGAGGTTCCCGGAAGTCGGAAAATTCGCAAAAGACCTGATGGACAAGTTCTTCGAGTACCACGACAGCGCGACGGGGCGCGACGGGGCTCTCACCAGGAGGGAAAAAGCTCTCATAGCCCTCGCGGTCGCCCACGCGGAGAAATGTCCCTACTGCATAGACGCCTACACCACCCGGTGCCTGGAGACGGGAGCCGACCCGGAGCAGATGACCGAAGCCGTGCACGTGGCGGCCTCGATGTCCGCGGGCGCGAGGCTGGTGCACGCCGTGCAGATGCAGAAGGCCCTGGTGAAAAACGACGCCATGTAGAGAGCCGGCCGCCGCGAGGCGGGGGCCGCGGAGACCGCGGAGCCCGGAGGCGCGAAACTCCGGGCGGTTGCGACCCATGAACGAACCAACTCAGACCGAAAGCCCGACGGGGACGGGCGGCCCCTGTTTTTCCCGCAGGATCGCGCGATGCGGTCTCGGCGCGGGGCCCCTGGCGATAAGGACCCTCCAGGCGAACGTGACGAAACTCTGCAACCAGGCCTGCGTCCACTGTCACGTCGACGCCTCCCCCGTGAGAACGGAGCAGATGAGCCTCGAGTGCGTGAACAGGTGTCTCGAGATACTGGACGAGGGCGACGCCATCGAGAACCTCGACCTCACGGGCGGAGCCCCGGAGCTCAATCCCCATTTCGACTACTTCGTCGGGGAAGCCAGGAAACTGGGCAAGCACGTGATGGTGAGGCACAACCTCACCGTCACCCTCGACGGAAACCCCCGGACGGGAGAGGCGAAGCGCTACATACCGGAGTTTTTCGCCGAAAACCGGGTCGAAGTCGTATCGTCGCTTCCCTACTACAGCGAGTACTTCACCGACAGGCAGAGGGGAAAGGGGGTTTTCGAAAAAAGCATAGAATCGCTCCGCATGCTCAACCGCGAAGGCTACGGAGCGGGCGAGCTTGAGCTCAACCTCGTCTACAACCCCGCCGGGGCGTTTCTCCCGCCGAGCCAGAAAAGCCTCGAGGCCGACTTCAGGCGCAGGCTCGAGGAAGACCACGGCGTAAGGTTCGACAGTCTCTACGCCATGACGAACATGCCGATCAACAGGTTCGAAAAAGAGCTCAGAAGAAAGAACATCTACGACGACTACATGGAGAAACTCGTAAACGCCTTCAACCCCGAAACCGTGGAAGGTCTAATGTGCCGCAACATGCTGAGCGTCGGCCACGACGGAAGGATATACGACTGCGACTTCAACCAGATGCTGGAAATGCAGGCGCGGGCGGGGGGGAAACCGCTTACGGTGTTCGACCTCGACCTCGGCGAGGCGATGGGAAGAGAGATAAGGTTCGGAGTTCACTGCTTCGGCTGCACGGCGGGGGCGGGAAGCGGCTGCGGCGGAGAGACCGCGGCCTGACCGGGGGGACTTTCGCCGGATGTATCCCGTAAACGGAAACGCGCTTGTCGTTTTCCTGAAGCATCCCGAGGAAAACAGGGTGAAGACGCGTCTCGCGGCCACTATAGGCGCCCCGAGAGCCTGCGAATTCTACCGCGAGTCGGCGAAGTTCGTGGCGGACTCGGTCCGCGGTTCCGACAGTTGGAAAACCTTTTTTTTCTACGACCCCGCGGAGAGAGGAAAGGAGATCGTCGAGTGGCTCGGGGGGGAGGAGGACATCTTTTTCGCCCAGGCGGGCGGGTCCCTCGGGGAGAGAATGTCGCGAGCGTTCGCAAAATGCTTCTCCATGGGATTCGGAAACGTGGCGATAATAGGCACGGACTGCGTCTTCGTGACGCGGGAAGACGTAGAAACCGCCTTCGGGCTGCTTTGCGGAGAGCGCTTCGACGCCGTCCTGGGTCCCGCGACCGACGGAGGTTACTATCTTCTGGGACTTTGCGAACGACGCGACGCCTTGTTCGCGGACATGGAGTGGAGCACGGACAGAGTGTTCGGGGAAACCGCGGGGCGGATGCGCGAACACGGACTCAGGTACGCTCTTATGAGAGAGCTCTCGGACATAGACGAGGAGAAGGACATACGGATGGAAGACATAGAGATCAGGGACGCGCGGCTGGCCGCGAGACTCCGCCGGATTCTCGGAGGAAGCGTCTAGATGAGCCCCGGAATTCTCGACGCCGGAGTCGCGGCGGCCTTTGTGGCGGGAATAGTGGCGTTTCTCTCCCCCTGCGTTCTGCCCCTCATGCCCGGCTACCTGTCGGTGGTCACGCGCCTTTCGTACGAAGACCTCGCCGACGCGCGCGACGTTCCCAGGTTCTCCAGGGTGATCGTTCCCAGCGTCGTCTTCGTGCTCGGATTCTCCACGGTCTTCATCTCCCTGGGAGCGTTTTCCTCCCATATGGGAAGCCTGTTTTCCTCCAACAAGACGCTCCTGCTCAGAACCGCCGGAATATTCGTGATGCTGTTCGGAATATTCACGATGGAGCTTGTGAGGATCCCCTTTTTCCAAAGAGAGAGGAGGATTTCGTCCCTTCGGGGAAAAGGAGGTCTTCCGGGAACCTATCTTCTCGGCGTAGCTTTCGGGTTCGGCTGGACGCCGTGCGTCGGACCCATCCTGGGATCCATACTTCTCTACGCGGCCACGGCGGAAGGAGCGCTCGGCGGCGCCGGGCTTCTTCTGGTCTACTCGCTCGGACTGGGAGTTCCCTTCGTGCTGGTCGGCGCCGCGTTTAACGGCGCTCTGAGAACCTTCGGGACGGTCAGGAAATACTATCCTTTCTACAGGTACGCGGTCGGCGCGGGGCTGATAGCGATAGGCGCGCTCATGTTTTCAGAAGACATTTACTATCTCAACATCTACGGCCAGAAAATACTCGACGCGGTCGGGATAGACTTCTGGAAAAGATTCTGAGAACCGCTAAAACCCGAACGCCTCGCGGGCGGAGAAGCCCCGTACGGAGAAACGCGGCATTCCGATACGCCGAAATCGCCCGCGCGGCCGTCATCGATGATTCTTCCGCTTTTCTCCGCGAAACAGGTTATAATCGTCAACGCAATGGAAAAATCGAGCCTGGAAGTCAGGGCAGAACATATCGAAAAGGTCGTTGACGATATCCAGCGCGACGTCAAGGCCTTGGACACGCGAACGGTCCGCATGGAAGCGCTCATGGAAGGAGTCAGCCGGAGAGTCGTCAGCGTGGAGCAAAAAGCCGAAAAAACCGAAAACCGGCTATGGCTTATCGTAATCGCGGTGATAGTTGCAGGAGGAATACCCGCCCTGGTTACCAGAATCCTGTCGTGAAGCAATGTCCGCACGAGCATTCTTCGCGCAAGGATACCGCACCCTGCGAGTTCCGGCGGTCCCGGCGGAACGGGTTGTCCGCCGGCCGCAAACCGCCTGAAATCAAGTACGAGCCGTCACAACCGGAAACAAGAGCGTTTCCGGCAAGCCAATCTTGAGACCTTCGGTCTTATCGCCAGCCGCCGTGCGCCGACGGTTTGTCATCATCCGTCCCGTAAGCACGGACCGCAGACAGGCAAGCGCCGCACTTGCGAGAATCTCGCCTCGACGACGTTTCACGTCCGTCCGGGTTCAGACCGGGAAAGCCCCGCCGGAGGCGGCCGGACTACCAGTTGAGTCTGCCCTGGAGGGTAAGTTCGTGTTCCGGCGCGCCGGCGCGGAGTTCCCGGCGCTGCCCTTCCAGGGTGAGGTCGATGGTCCGGTTCATGCTGAAGCGGCCTCCGAACCTGTAGTTTCTGCTGTCGGGGTCGGGGCGTCCGAAGGCTCCGTAGGGAGTGAGAAGCCCCCCGTCTCCGAACATGGGGAAGCCGTAGCCGACTTCCGTCTCCAGGCCGAACTCCCGGGTCGAGCCGGAGGCTCCGAGGTCGGCCACCTTCTCGCTCTCCCACAGACCCTGGACTCCGCTCGAGCTGTTCCCGTAGGTGGGAAGCACGCTCATGGAAAGCCCGCGGCCGTCTCCTCCAGGATTGAAGCTCACAGAGCCTCCCAGCCCCCACTCCTTCGTGTCTCCCTGGTGGAACAGAAGCGTCCGCCCCCTCGCCTCCACCGCCAGACCGAAGGACGACGCGTAGACTATTCCTCCCCCGAGCTCTCCGCCCACTCCCGTCTCTCCGTCTCCTCCGTCCCTGCGTATTCCGAACTCGAGGGAAGGAATAAGAGAAGAGCCGGAACCGAAAGCAAGGGCGTGGGAACCTTCGAGCGTCGCGCGCAGGCGGTTGGTCC
Organism: uncultured Dehalococcoidia bacterium; assembly: GCA_958295685.1. GTDB lineage: Bacteria > Chloroflexota > Dehalococcoidia > Lucifugimonadales > CATQGZ01 > CATQGZ01. The sequence continues at coordinate 6,634 of CATQGZ010000002.1, read as the reverse complement.
CGACCCGAAGTCCCTCTATGCGCCCGCCGTTGTCCTTCACTTTCATGCGCGAAATCCACGCCTCTCCCTTGAGCGAAAGCGTCGTCGCCCCGGAGCCGAGGAGCTGAAGGTCGGCGCCCGTCGCCAGGGTTCCGAGCCTCGTGGACGCCCTCCGGCGACCCGAAACCTCCCCGTCGTCTATCCTTATCTCTCCGAAGCCCCAGCCTCCCGCGGCCCACACGCCCAGCCTTCGGGAAAGCGAGAGTCCCAGGTAGGGATGGAAGCTGTTCATCCTGCTTCCGTAGTCTCCGCTCACTCTGGTCCCATCCCCCCTGCCCGTGTAGTCGAACGACCCCTGGGACCAGGAAGTGGCCACGCCCGCGAGGAAGCTTTGCCCGAACCTGTAGTCGGCTCCCAGGTGTCCCGAAACCAGCCTCCCGTCCCAGTCCACAAGACCTCCGCTCTTGCCCGAAAGATTCCGGTAGTCTCCCGATATCCACATCCCCAGACCTCCGGAGCGGGAACCCGGGGACTGCTCCGCGCCCTCCTCCGGGTCGTAGCCTCCGGCCAGGGAGACGGAAAAGCGGGAGCCCTCTATGGAGTCGAGCAGCGAAAGCGTCTCTCCGTCCTCGAATTCTCCCAGGCGAAGCGCCGGCTCGATGTGCCCGTACTCCTCTTCATGGGGAGATTGGGCGTTGAGCGAGTTTACGTCCGCTCCTCCCGACATGGCGGCTTCTATCCGGGCGGTTATGGCCTCGAGCGCGCTCGACGTCATCGCCCGCGCGAGCTCCGGCAGTATCGCCCTGTTCACTTCCCCGAAACGCCTCTTTATGAAGTCTATCTGGTAGACCAGGGCGAAGGGAGAGAATCCGTTCACGTCGGCGCACACCATGTTCCCTTTCGTAGTCGAGGAAAGCTCCTCCCACGAACCTCCAGAGAACCTTATCAGGTAGAGCCTCTGCTCTCCCGCCGCCCGCCGAAGACCATCCGTCACCGGAAGGCATACACGCACCGCGGCGTCGGGCACGGGGGATACGTCTATGTCCACCAGCACGTGATCGTCGTCCGTTCCCGTGTATCCGAAAAGATCGGCGTCTATCTCCTCGTCAGTCGGCCCAAGGGTAACTGTCAGCTCCTCTATCACCGCCCCGCCGCTTTCAAGCTCCGAGGGAAGAACCACCTCGAGTCCCGTGTCGGCGGGAATCGTGGAATCCACCGTCACCGTAGTGTCTCCCACGGAGAACTCTCCCGACATGCTCGCGTCCACCATCTTCTCGTCGTCGTTCACTATCACCGCCTCGGCCGAGGAGTTCTGAGAATCTATCTGGCCGTCGGGCGTGCCCGTGAGCGTCACGCTGAAAGTCTCGTTCGCTTCCGCCTCGTCGTCTCCGTTCACCGTCACCGCCACTGTCCTGGAAATCTCTCCCGGGGAGAAGGTCACCGTTCCCGACGCCGCCACGTAGTCGCTTCCGGCCTCCGCCGTCCCGTCGGCAGTGGCGTAGCTCACCGACACCTCCTGGCGCCTGGCCGGAGCGAGACTCACCGTGAACACCGCCTGAACCGAACTCCCAGTGTCTCCCTCCGTCACCTCTCCTCCCCCGCTTATGGAGAGAATGGAGAGATCGTCGTCGAGGTTGGTGAACGGTATGTCGACGGAGAGATCTCGGTAATCAGTGTCCGCGCTGTCAAAAGCGAGCTTTATGTTGTATTCGACGTCTCCGTCGAGGTCTTCGTCGTCGACTCCCGTCACCGTCACCGTCTGCGCCGTGCTCCATATCCTGCCGTTAGTGTCGTCGGGCTCGAACGTAAGCGTCGGATCCGGGTCGTCCTCGGCCGCCTTTACTATGCCCTCGGTGGTGTCCGAACTGGTCACCGTCACCGTCACGTCCCACGCGGGCTTGCTCGAAAGCGCAACCCCGAGCTGCACCGTTCCCGCGTTGTCCTCCGTGGTGCTGCGTAGCGACCGCTCGGGAGTAACGCTCGCTCCCGCCGCGTCGTCGTCCTTTATCGTGCCCGTGGCGGGCGAGCCCGAAATCGTCACCTCGCTCGGGCTCTGGTTGGAGAGCGTCACTGTGACCGTCTCGTCTCCTTCCACCAGGAAATCGTCGTTTATCGGCACGGATATGGTCTTCGACGTCTCTCCGGCAGAGAAGGTAAGCGTCCCCGTCGCCGTGGTGGCGTCGTAGTCCCCTGTGGTACTCGTCCCCGCCGTCGCCGTGCCCGCCGCTAGCGCCCAGTCCACGGTCACCGTGCGGCTGCTCTCCATGCTCTTGGTCACGGTGAAGTCAAGCGTCCCCGCGCTCTCAGAGGCCTCCGCGGCCGCTATGGAGAGACCGGCGTAATCGTTGTCCGTAACGTTCACCGTGAACATTCTGTCCACAACCGCGTGGTATTCGCTGGAACTGCTACCGTCCACAACCGCGTGCGTTATCTTGGCGCTTTCGTCAAGCGAGTCGGTGTCCTCGCCCGCTGCCACCGTCACCTCCTGGTTCGTGTTCCAGTTGGACTGAGTGAACGTAAGAGTAAGGCTGCCCGACGCCGTACCCGTCCCCGTCTTCACCGTCACGTCCGTGTTGTCGCTTGAAATGGAGATCACCACGTCGGAAGCGGGCTCCGTCGTGAGCCGCACGTTGTACGTGCCGCTGTCTCCCTCGGCAAGCGCGAGCGCCCCCGTCTGGCTCACTTCTATGTTGGGCGCGTCGTTGTCCGTTACCTGCACGTTAACGTTCGAAACGCTCACCGAAGAGTATTCCGACGCGCTCCCGCTTCCTATGGACTGCGTGAGCGTCACGGTCTCGTCCTGAGAGTCGGAATCGTCCTCCGCAGTCACCGTCACCGTCTGCGCCGTGCTCCATATCCCCGTGCCCGAGGGAGTGAACGTAAGCGTAATGCTGCCCGACGCCGTCCCAGTCCCAGTATTCACCTTCACCTTCGCCGCGTCGCCGCTTGAAATGGAGACCGTGACGTTGGCGCTGGGCTGCGTAGTGAGCACCACTGTGTAATCGCCCGCGGCTCCTTCCTCCGTAACGCTCACCGAGCTTTTGCTCACAGTGACTCCCGCCGTGTCGTCGTCCGTAGTCGTCACGCTCACCGTCTGGGACGAAAGACCGCTGTAATCTGTGTCCGTGCTCGTCGGAGAACCGAGCGTAATGTCGTAGGTCTGCGTTCCGTCGTCCAGACTGTCGTCCTCTCCCGTCACCGTCACCGTCTGCGCCGTGCTCCATATCCCCGCGCCCGAGGGAGTGAACGTAAGCGTCGCCGGAGAAACCGCACCCTCACCCGTGTCCCCGCTGCTCACCGCTATCGTCACGTCCGCCGTCGGCTGCGTGGCCAGCTTCACCGTGAACGTCGCCGTCCCGCCCGCCTCCGTAGCCTGTCCGCTCACAGCGCTCACCTCCACCGCCGCCGCGTCGTCGTCCGTAGTCGTCACGCTCACCGTCTGGGACGAAAGAGCGCTGTAATCTGTGTCCGAACCCGTCGGAGAAGCGAGCGTGACGTCGTAGGTCTGGTTTCCGTCGTCCAGGCTGTCGTCGACCCCCGTCACCGTCACAGTCTGCGCCGTACTCCAAAGCTCCGTGGAGCCCGTCGGCCTGAACGTAAGCGTCGCCGGAGAAACCGTACCCTCGGTCGTGTCCCCGCTGCTCACCGCTATCGCCACGTTCGCCGTCGGCTGCGTGGCCAGCTTCACCGTGAACGTCGCCGTCCCGCCCGCCTCCGCCGCCTGTCCGCTCACAGCGCTCACGACCACCGCCGCCGTGTCGTCGTCCGTAGTCGTCACGCTCACAGTCTGGGACGAAAGAGCGCTATAATCTGTGTCCGAACCCGTCGGAGAACCGACCGTAATGTCGTAGGTCTGCGTTCCGTCGTCCAGACTGTCGTCGACCCCCGTCACCGTCACAGTCTGCGCCGTACTCCAAAGCTCCGTGGAGCCCGTCGGCCTGAACGTAAGCGTCGCCGGAGAAACCGTACCCTCGGTCGTGTCCCCGCTGCTCACCGCTATCGCCACGTTCGCCGTCGGCCGCGTGGCCAGCTTCACCGTGAACGTGGCCGCCCCGCCCGCCTCCGTCGCCTGTCCGCTCACAGCGCTCACGACCACCGCCGCCGCGTCGTCGTCCGTAGTCGTCACGCTCACCGTCTGCGCCGAAAGAGCGCTGTAACCGGCGTCCGAACCCGTCGGAGAAGCGAGCGTGACGTCGTAGGTCTGCGTTTCGTCGTCCAGGCTGTCGTCGACCCCCGTCACCGTAACCGTCTGCGCAGTGCTCCAAAGCTCCGTGGAGCCCGTCGGCCTGAACGTAAGCGTCGCAGGTGAAACCGTACCCTCACCCGTGTCGCCGCTGCTCACCGCTATCGCCACATTCGCCGTCGGCTGCGTGGCCAGCTTCACCGTGAACGTGGCCGTCCCGCCCGCCTCCGTCGCCTGTCCGCTCACAGCGCTCACGACCACCGCCGCCGCGTCGTCGTCCGTAGTCGTCACGCTCACCGTCTGCGCCGAAAGACCGCTGTAACCCGTGTCCGTGCTCGTCGGAGAACCGAGCGTAATGTCGTAGCTCTGGTTTCCGTCGTCCAGGCTGTCGTCGACCCCCGTCACAGTCACCGTCTGCGCAGTGCTCCATATCTTGTTGTTCGTGTCGTCCGTCTCGAACGTAAGCGTCGCCGGTGAAACCGTACCCTCACCCGTGTCGCCGCTGCTCACCGCTATCGTCACGTTCGCCGTCGGCTGCGTGGCCAGCTTCACCGTGAACGTGGCCGCCCCCCCGGCCTCCGTCGCCTGTCCGCTCACAGCGCTCACCTCCACCGCCGCCGCGTCGTCGTCCGTAGTCGTCACGCTCACAGTCTGCGCCGAAAGAGCGCTGTAATCCGTGTCCGAACTCGTCGGAGAACCGACCGTGACGTTGTAGGTCTGGTCTCCGTCGTCCAGGCTGTCGTCGACCCCCGTCACCGTCACCGTCTGCGCCGTACTCCATATCTTGCTGTTCGTGTCGTCCGTCTCGAACGTAAGCGTCGCCGGCGAAACCGTACCCTCGCCCACATCGCCGCTGCTCACCGCTATCGTCACGTTCGCCGTCGGCCGCGTGGCCAGCTTCACCGTGAACGTCGCCGTCCCGCCCGCCTCCGTCGCCTGTCCGCTCACAACGCTCACCTCCACCGCCGCCGTGTCGTCGTCCGTAGTCGTCACGCTCACCGTCTGGGACGAAAGACCGCTGTAACCGGCGTCCGAACCCGTCGGAGAACCGAGCGTAATGTCGTAGGTCTGCGTTCCGTCGTCCAGGCTGTCGTCGACCCCCGTCACAGTCACCGTCTGCGCCGTACTCCAAAGCTCCGTGGAGCCCGTCGGCCTGAACGTAAGCGTCGCCGGAGAAACCGCACCCTCAGTCGTGTCTCCGCTGCTCACCGCTATCGCCACGTTCGCCGTCGGCCGCGTGGCCAGCTTCACCGTGAACGTCGCCGTCCCGCCCGCCTCCGTCGCCTGTCCGCTCACAACGCTCACCTCCACCGCCGCCGTGTCGTCGTCCGTAGTCGTCACGCTCACCGTCTGGGACGAAAGAGCGCTGTAACCTGTGTCCGTGCTCGTCGGAGAAGCGAGCGTGACGTTGTAGGTCTGCGTTCCGTCGTCCAGGCTGTCGTCGACCCCCGTCACCGTCACCGTCTGCGCCGTACTCCATATCCCCGCGCCCGAGGGAGTGAACGTAAGCGTCGCCGGAGAAACCGTACCCTCGGTCGTGTCCCCGCTGCTCACCGCTATCCTCACGTTCGCCGTCGGCTGCGTGGCCAGCTTCACCGTGAACGTGGCCGTCCCGCCCGCCTCCGTCGCCTGTCCGCTCACAGCGCTCACAACCACCGCCGGAGTGTCGTCGTCCGTAGTCGTCACTCTCACCGTCTGGGCCGAAAGACCGCTGTAACCCGTGTCCGAACCCGTCGGAGAACCGACCGTGACGTCGTAGGTCTGGTCTCCGTCCGCAAGGCTGTCGTCCACTCCCGTCACCGTCACCGTCTGCGCCGTACTCCATATCCCCGCGCCCGAGGGAGTGAACGTAAGCGTCGCCGGAGAAACCGCACCCTCAGTCGTGTCCCCGCTGCTCACCGCTATCGTCACGTTCGCCGTCGGCCGCGTGGCCAGCTTCACCGTGAACGTCGCCGTCCCGCCCGCCTCCGTCGCCTGTCCGCTCACGGCGCTCACCTCCACCGCCGCCGTGTCGTCGTCCGTAGTCGTCACGCTCACCGTCTGCGCCGAAAGACCGCTGTAACCGGCGTCCGTGCTCGTCGGAGAACCGAGCGTAATGTCGTAGCTCTGGTTTCCGTCGTCCAAGCTGTCGTCGACCCCCGTCACCGTCACCGTCTGCGCAGTGCTCCAAAGCTCCGTGGAGCCCGTCGGCCTGAACGTAAGCGTCGCCGGTGAAACCGTACCCTCACCCGTGTCTCCGCTGCTCACCGCTATCGCCACGTTCGCCGTCGGCCGCGTGGCCAGCTTCACCGTGAACGTGGCCGTCCCGCCCGCCTCCGTCGCCTGTCCGCTCACAACGCTCACCTCCACCGCCGCCGTGTCGTCGTCCGTAGTCGTCACGCTCACCGTCTGCGCCGAAAGACCGCTGTAACCCGTGTCCGTGCTCGTCGGAGAACCGAGCGTAATGTCGTAGCTCTGGTTTCCGTCGTCCAG
>CATQGZ010000001.1 GCA_958295685.1 uncultured Dehalococcoidia bacterium | reverse complement strand
GAGAGCTCGTGGTGGCCCATTACCTCAGCGATGCCGACGGCATGGTGGTGGTGCCCGGGGATGGTGCAGACTTTGCCAGCGGCTACATATTCGGACGGGCCCCGCGTGCAGTTTGCGGACAGGGCTTTCCTTTCGGCTACCGGCGTCAACGACAAGGACGTGGTGCTCGTCCAGACGGGGGTGTGCTGATTGGCGCGCGAAAAGACCTACAGCGGCTCGTACTACCCGAGAACGAGGCAGTTGCGCGAGGGCAACGAGACCGACATCAAGGATTCGGGCGAGCGGCTGTTCTCGTTCCAGCCGTCCACGTACATCAAGAGCGCGTCGGATCCCCGCATAGCGCCGGGCCACCCGTACACGACGGACGTCCACCTCTCGGGGGCGTCGCCCAACATGATCAACTTCCGCGCCACGCAGGTGGAGATCGAGCGCCTCAAGGAGGAGGGCCAGTATGGGGACATGAGCGCGGCCAAGTGGAACCGCATGAACATGCTGACTCGGAGCGCGGCGCTGAACGACTCGGCAATCCACCAGATTACCATCGTCCAGTTCGTCCAGCAACTCATCGGCCGCATCAACTCGCTCAACGTCATCAACAAGGCGTTCATGCGGATCCCGTCCGACAACCTCAGGGGAAAGATACCGGAGGGCGGGGCGCCGGGCGTTACCGTGCAGGTGAGCCGCCTCCAGGAGCCGACCATCACCCACACCGACTTTGGCCAGACCGAGTACAGGATAAAGCGCAACGACATGCACCTGTACATCAGCAGGGAGGACAGGATGGAGGCGACGCTCGATCCGCTGTCCTTTTCGGCGATGCAGGGGAATCAACTGCTCATGCAGGTGCGCGACCTCATGGCCCTCCAGGCCCTGTCGTTCTCTCCGGAGAACACGGAGACCACGTTCCCGACCGGAACTAACAGCATTGCATCGAGCGGCAACATGAGCGTGTTCCCCCGGGCGCAGGCGGACTCGTCCCAGATATTCCAGGAGATCGTGAACAACCACTGGCTAAAGTACAGGAACGTCCTCAGGTACATCATTATGAACCCGCTCGACTACCGCTACCACGAGACCAACTACTACTCCCGCAACAAGACCGCGGCGAACCCCGTGTCGGGGTGGGGCATACGCCCGTTCCTCGGGCTGGAGACGTGGGGGACCACGGCGATACTGACCCCGTGGGCCCCGCGCAACCGCGCCTACTTCGTCGGCGATCAGGGAGCGTACGAGCTGGACGGCCCCAAGGTGGTCGATTCCGAGTACGACGCCGAGAAGTTTGCCGACTATTTCCCGGTGCGCGACTTCGTGGGATACCTCCTGGTGAACCCCAAGCGCTTCACCACCAAGGCCACGCTGAACATCGAGGGCCTGACCACGGGCCCGGAGATCACCACGAACGATCAGATACAGAGGCTAGTCGAGCTGCCCGACGACCTGGTGGACAAGAATGACGACGCCTAGGCAGGGCTGCGGCCCCTTTAGGGCAGTATCGTCCCCGTTCATCAACTACCACGTGCCCGTAGAGCAGCGGATGCGGGGGCCGGCGGGGTACTTTCTGATGGCGCGCGCGAAGCGCCAGACCTACAAGGCGTCCCTCGATCTGGTCATCGACCCCTGCATATCCTGATGTCCCTGCCGTCTGGCAAGTCCGAGATCCCGGTATTCATCTCTCCCACGGATCTGCGCGCGTCGCTGGGGACGACGACGGAGAACCCGCGCATAGCCGAGTGCGCCATGGCCGCCAACTCGCAGGTTACCATGGCCCTCAAAGCCCACGCGGAGAACACGCCCATCAAGGAGGGCACGCCCACCTACCAGGAGGCGGTGCGCGTGGCCGTCCTGTACGCCCAGTACATGTGGTATCTGAGGGTTCAGCAGCCGGAGATGGCCAATGAATACCACCGCAATTACACGAACGCGATGAAGGAGCTGAAAATGGCCCTCCGCGTGGAGCCTACGCCGCGGCAGGAGCCCTTCCACATGACCGTCAGCGACTTCCAGTCCGAGCGCAAGGTCCCCTATTCGCAGATCGGGTTCGCCGGGGATACCGAAAACCTTTATTGATCGGGGGCAGTGAAGGGGCATGGGGATTTACGGAAGCACCGTGGTAAGCGCGGTCGGCGACACGAGGGCGGTGATCCCAAACCTCCCGAATGGTCCCAAATACATCATGCACATCATCCCCGTCGACACGCCCGGGTCGGGCGACGTGTTCACTTTCATCGACCGCACGGGCGGGGGACCCGATGCCGTCCCGCCGGAGGCGTACGACTTTACCAAGATCATCCTCGGCTCCTTCAACCTGTCGTCGTTCGACGGCGGCAAGGCCGCGGCCCCGCTCTGGCTCCCGTACACGGGCACGGTAGTCGCGAGCAGCACGACGGCGAGCACCACCAAGTTCATCATCATAACCTACGAGCCGCTGATGACCCGGGTCTGATGGCCGCCGAGATCTCGCGCATGAGGCAGGAGCCCGACTATGCCCGTACCATATCCAGGATAATCTCCGTTCTCAGGGCAGACAAGACGCTGGAGGGCATGGTGAACGAGTGGCGCGAGGGCGACCTGCCGGAACGCCACCGGGCCGTAGCCCTGCCCGCCGTCTACGCGGCCCTGGCCCCCCGCCCGCAGGCCGTCCGCATGTCCATCGGGTCGGCCGACACGCCGTCCGACCTTCCGGCCCAGCAGATAGGCACCGACTACCATATAGTCGCCTTGGCGGGAGGCGCAACCGCCCTTGAAGCGCAGACCCTCGCCTATTCAATCCACCGCAGGATACTCCTCGTGATCGGGTCGAACCTCCAGCTCCGCGACGGGGAGGGCGGGGATCCGCTGTGCGGCACCATGGAGATGAACTCCGTGCCGAGGATGGGGGCGCAGGTCGGCACGGTACTTGAAGGGATAACGCTGATCGTGCGCGCCTACAACTATCGGGTGGGTCCCACGATCGCGCCGCCGGAGCCGGCGCCTGACGTATGAATAAATATCACGGCGGGGATGTTGAACAATGGCCATAGGCAGCGAATTCAACGACATCGTGCACGCCCAGAACGTCCAGTTGTTCGCTTCCGTCGAGGGGACGGTGAGCGAGACGTCGTCTCCCACCGACCGCATAATGCTCATGCGGGACGTGCGGCTGAATCCCACGCTGCCGTGGGTGCGGGTCGACCACGGCCTTACCGCGTCGTACGGGTTCGGCGCGCCGGACGTCATTTGCACCGCCATGATCTCGGGGTCTCTCGATCTGCTCGACCAGTTGCAGAACTTGGTGGCGCGCAGTTCCGTCGGCATCCCGCCGCTGCGCCGGTGGAAGATCGTCGCTCGGGACGACGCCGCACTCGAGGGACCCACGCCGCCCTCCAACCTCGCCACCAAAGCGAGGCACATCCTGATGACGTGCGTGATGACGGACTTTACCTGGGCAAAGACCGACGGGCCGCAGGGACTTCCCGCCGAGGCCTCCATATCCCTGCTGCTCATCCACGGAAAGACGACCTCGGCTGACGGCATAGACAACGTGTTCCACGTGGCAGCGAACGTGGCGTAGGGCGCCGCAATGTCGTCCATAGTCCCGCCGGAGAGTTCGACGGCGGCAAGCGTTGAGAGGGACATGTACCGCATGATGACTCCCGCGATAGAGAAAATACTGGAGGATACCGTGGTGGGAAAAGCAAAGTCGTACGCCGATGCCGCGGGCCTCCCCGAGGAGTTCCGCGACGGCATCGAACTGAGGCGGACGGATTCGGGAGGATCCGCGGCCCCCGCGTGGGACGTCGTGAACACGTTCAAGGGAAAGTTCGGCGAACCGCTGGCGAAATGGTTCGAGGAGGGCACGAAGCGCAACTATCCGATACGCCCCAAACTCGATCACGCCGGCTACGGATTCGGGGACGCCCAGCCCGTGCAGGGCAGGGGCCACGAGCGGCGGGACGACGACGAGGAGCCGCGCAACCTGTACACGGAAAGGGACGTCGCGCCCATAGAACACGGGGACGACACACAGCGCCAGCATCCGTCCGTGCTGTCGTGGGTGCGGGGCGGCATTCGTTATTTCCGGAAGGAGGTGAAGCATCCCGGGCGGCCGCCGACCGCCGCGATGGACCTGGCCCAGCAGGAATCAATCGAGGATGCCCGCAGGAAGGTAAAGGCTGCGCTTCCCAAAGTCGAGGGATACGACCTCAAGATCGAACTCGAACTGATCGGGGCGGGCTGACATGAGCGCATCCCCGGCCGCCGATCCGGGCGACGACTACAAGACCGGAACGATCCGCGTCAAGATAACCGCGACCAAAAAGAAGGGGGGCGGCCGCAAGCCCAAAAAGAAGGAGGTCGAGCTCCCCCCCGGCTGGCACGACAAGCAGGCCATCCCCACGTCTCCCTACAAGGTCCAGCGCGGGCCGCTGTTCATCCCGCCGGACGTGGCCGAGGAACTGGGCAGGTTCCCGCAGGAGACCATCACCGGCAAGTCGAAGGAGATACAGCAGCATTACCGCGACCACACGGCGGGACAGTCCACCGAAAAAGCCCAGACCGTCCCGCCCATCGGCAAGGCCCACGACGAGATGCTCGCGGCCGTCGCGAGGGAGAAGGAGAAACTGGAGAAGGCCGCCGCCCAAGCCGAGAAAAAGGCCCTCGCCGCCCTCACCCGGGAACTGAAGGCGAAGGGCAAGAAGGAGGCCGCGGCCGCCAAGAAGGAAGTGATTGCCGCGGTGAAGGAGCGCAAAGCCGCGGCCGCGGCCGTCGAAGCGGCCGCCAAGAAGGAGGAGAAGCGCCAAAGGAAGGAGATAGAGGACGCCGAAAAGGAGCGGGAGGCGGAGGTACGCGCCGCGATGAAGGATGCGGACGAGGATGCGGCCCAAGCGGAGCGTGAACGAAAGGCCACCGAAAAGGAAAGGGAGCGCTACATAAAGTCCGAGGAGGCGGAAATTAAAAAGGCGCAGGCGGAGGATAAGGAAAGGGAGCGGTGGCAGATGGCCGTGCCGGGGGCGCGACAGGCCGCCGCCAGCCGCGCCGCCAAGGACGCGCTGGGCCGCGGCTACGCGACCAACGTGCCGCGGCCCGGCGGCGTCGACAAGAAGGGGCTGGCGGCGGCCGCCCCCGGCAAGGAGGCCAAGAAGGTCGGCATAGACACGGCGTCCGGCGCGTTCCAGAACCGCATAGACGAGGCCGTTGCCAAGGCCCTGCTTGATCCGGAGGGGTTCTTTACGCGCCTCAGCAAGAAGGGCATAAAGGGCGAGTCGTACCTGAGGCGGTTCCGCACCAAGACGCAGCGGCAGAACACGTACGGCCTGTGGTTTTTCGAGAGCATACAGCACAACCCCGCCAACTCCATAGCCAAGTTCGTCTTGAACACCGTCAGGGGATTCGGCCCCGTGGGGCAGGCCGTGTCCGCCGCCATCGTGGGCATAGCCTCGTCCGTGTTCGTCGCCCAGGCAACCATCAGGAATTTCGCGGCGAAGGGCCTCCCGCTCAACATCGACTACCACCGCTCCGTGTCGGAGGAGACCGTCGGCTTGTTCACGCTGGAGGAACAAAAGAGGAGGGACCTGGGGCTGGCCGGCGTCATAGCCGACCCCACGCATGGTTACCGGCCGGTGGACGGAACCGAGGTGTACAACACGCGGGAGATCGCCGACAGCATACGGCTGACCAAACTGACCCAGGAGGAAAAGGCCAGGAGGCTCTACTGACATGTCCAATTACCGGAGGGGCAAGGTGTGCCTTTACTGGTGCAGCGCCCTTAACGACACGGAACTCACCGTGGGGAAGGATAACCGCATAGACATCGACGTCACGCCGCTCAGCGCTGACTTGCATGAGGACGACCCAGACCTGTTTGCAAGGTACGACGATCCCGACACGCGCCCGTCCCCGGACGAGCGCACCAAGTACAGGTCGATACGAATCGGCGGCGGCAGGTTCGATTCCCGCAACCCCAACCCGTTCGCGGAGAACACGCTCCGGCCGGATACCGGATATTCGGGCACCATGGTGAGGCTGTACCTATTTTTCGTGGAGGAGGACCGCATCGTGAGCAGTGATTCAGAATTCAACAACAGAGCCCACGGCATAGGCCGCATACGCGACTGGTCCCGCCAGGACAACACGATGCGCGGGCTGTTCCGCAACGGCCGCATAGGGCTCCGCAACGACTACCGCCCGGAGTTCAACGTGCGGCCCGACAACTTCGGCGGCTACAAGATCGCCCACTTTGACCTGGATTCAGAATCCAGAATCAACTACCACACGCGCATGGAGTTGATACTCCAGTATTCCGGCGCGCCGGGCACCACCAACGAGACTGGGGACACGGTCACCATCCCGAGGCTCGGGAACACGCACAGGGAAACGGAGCAGGTGGCGTAACACGTCTTACATGCCGGCGAACCGCCCGTACACGGTAAGGCTGCTGTCGCCCGTCCCCGCCCGCACCACTGCCACGGACATCACGTCGTATATTTTCCAGATCGAAAAAATGACGGACACAGACCAGGACAGCCCCCAGTCCGCCCAGATCACGATGAACACGATCGACGGCGCGTTCGTCACCGAAACGAACGGCGGAAACACGCCGCTCCTGAAACAGTATGCCGAACTCGAAATAACGCTGACCGACGATGCCGGCCGCGAGTTCCGCCGCATAATGATACTGGACGAGACGATGCCCGACGAGAGCGAGGCGGGCGGCCACCTCACCAAGTACCTCCTGTACGGCCGCGAGTACTACCTGAAGCAGGTGAGGATCTCCGGCCACGATTTTTTCACGACGCACCGCAACATGATTACCAGGATCATCGCCCAGTATAACGAGTCGAAGCGGCCCAACCAGCCGACCATCGAACTGAGCATGGACGACGTTCCTTCGTACCCCGTGAACATATGGCGGTGGGGGGAGGCTACCAGCGCGTACGACGCGCTGGTGAGGGTGATCGAGGGGCTGGCCGCCCCGACCAAAGTGGGAGGCGCCTCCGAGTATTTCACGATGAGGTTCACCGAGCACGCCAGCGACAAGGGCAAACTGACGTGCGAGATATTTCAGATGGGGAGCAAGCGGTCGGCGGCGCCCGAGTACATGTTAAGTACGACCACGGCCGCCCCGCCGGGAACGGTCCTTCGCGGGCAGAGTCCCAACACGCTGCACACGGCAAGGACGTACATGCCCCTGCGGGGCAACACGGTCGTGGTCAGGGGGGCCGACGACACCGGTCGCCTTCCGGTCGAGGTTGCAGAATACTCGGCGATAACGGAACTTTACAACCGCTACCCCCTGCACGTTCTCGGCGTGGAATACTCGGCGGGTGCGTACGTCCGGACGGACTGGTACCGCCCCGAGCCGGTGGCATCCATGCAGAACAGGGCGGGCCAGACTCCGCTGACTATAGACAACCAGTACGATCCGGACGGCAAGGTGTACCGCGCCAAGCAACGCGTGCCGGCGCTTGATTCATCCGACAATCCCATACCCCTCTCCAACACGGAATACTGGGAGCTGCGGCACGTCAGGGACGAGCTGGGAGACAACAACGGCTCCCCGTGGACGTCGGACTTGGACGCGGTGAAGTCATTCTGCGGGAACCGCGAATCCGCCCCGTCGACCGGCACCATACTTCCCACGTCGTTCGCCGTCCCCGACTCCAACTTGGTCGTGAAGGACGGCAGGGAGTACAGAAACTGGGCGCACGTGCGGTGTTCCGATCCAAGGGACATCCCCGAGGACTTTCTGTATGATGACAACGTGGACCGCGGCATGGGTGTGCCGAGTCCCTACAGGGAGTCGAGGCTGCCGGAGGGGTTCAGGGTACTCGTAGTCACGCCGCCCACCAATTGGCCCCGGCCGACGGCCAAGACTTACCGCTTCTACCAGAATCCCCACGGCGTAGTGAACGGGCTCATCGCGAATGACAGTCAAAGGCAGAAAGATCCGTTCGGCATCCCCTACCACCACTCCATCGCGCAGTGGCGGGCCGGCCAGTGGATAGTGATACGGGCCCCCGACGAGTGGAACGAGTGCGCCGTCCTGTCGGAAGGGCTCGTGTACATGTACGGGAACAAGGAGATAGTGGCCAACCCGTTCGAGCAGCGGTCTGATGACAACCCGGATGCGACGTGGGCTTGGCGCTCCCTCCTCTCCCAATCGATGGGCAACGACTGCTTCCACTACCCGACGCGGGTGGAGAGCGCGGACGGCCTCACCTACAGGTACAAGAAAACCGACGGCAACCCTCCGACGTATTACACGGACAACCGCGCCATACTCTGGGAGTACGAGTACGGGACCTCCACCACGTCCACCACCCCGTACACGGACGAGGTGTGGTTCAGGTGGCTGAACATCGCCGGCGTCGCCGGCCACCTGCTGACGTCCGTGTGGCCCCTCCTGGCCCAGAGCGAGGTGTACCGCAGCGGCTGGTGGTGCGTCTTGTGGGGCGCGCCGTTCCCCCAGCGGCGGCATGGCGGCACGATAATCAGCAATGTCCTCACGGGGCAGACCAAAGTCGGATCCCTGTACGGCGGCACCCGCGCCGGCGGCGGCCCGGGCGAGCCGACCAGGACGGGCAGTACCGATCCGGAACGGTCCGTCCCGTCCGACCCGCTCCCCGGCCCGCGGCCCGCGCAGGGCACGCTCGACCTGTTCAACCTCACCTACACGTCCTCGGGAAAGAGGGGCTGGAACCAGGACGACTCGGACACCCTCGGCACGCTTGCCGGCATCACGTTCTACTTCAACTTCGACATGACGCTGGGGGGATTCCGCATCCCCGCCGGCGACCTGCCTTTCCGCGTCACCATATACGACACCGAGGACAACGTGTGGATTGCCGACTTCAAGCAGCGCTTCTTGGGGGAGAGCCAGCAGATAATGATCCCGTTCACGAACTTCCGCGTGTACAGGGCGCGCAACCCCGTCGCCCTCAACTTCGACGACACGTACACCAACATCATCACGCCGGAACTTTCCATCCTCGAGGTGTTCGAGAAGCGCCGCGTGAAATTCGCGTTAATGCAGTTTCAAGAAGGATACGACAAGGACGGCCGCTTCGACCCGCTGGCGCTGGGAAGGTACCTGACCCGCCTCGCCGCCACCGTGGTGCAACTGCCGATCAAGACGACGGGGATCGTCGACTTGTACTCGAAGGTGAAGCCCCCCTACGCGATCGCCAAGCACGAGAGCGGGGACGTCCCCGCCTCCGCGTACACGCTCACGCCGCCCGTGGTGAACCACGCGGGCGTGTCCAACATCGAGCAACTGAAGGGGGCCGCGGAAGCCGAGCGGGACTTGGCCGCGTTCAGGCGGGACAACGTCACCATAAAGATGACGGGCCGGTGCGACCTCCGGCCGGGGGACTACGTGTGGCTGCACAACCCCGACCTCATAGACGATGCCGACCGGCCGGCCGTGGAGAACGTCCCCGCCGATCCTTCGCCGCCCGACACGTGGGCCTCTTCCAGCAACACATTCCACGCCCCCGTGTTCCAGCGCGTCCCCCCCGTCACGGGCAAGTGGTACTTTCCGAACACCAAGCGCTACGCCGTCCGCCGCGTCCTGTACACGATAAGCGCCGCGGACGGCCCGGGCGGGTTCATCACCCACGTTATATTGAGGGACAGGATCAACTTCGACGGGGTGAACCTCTAACGGGAGTATTCGACGTCGAAAGCGACGATGCGGCGGACGCGGCGGACAGGCGCGAGGCGCGGGGCCTCGCGGAGAAGGTGTCCGAGTGGCTGCGCAATCCCGACGTGGCCTGGGAGATCGTCGATGATCCCGCGCCGGGAGTCATAGCATCGGGAGGGCGGGCCTCGAGTGGGGGCGGCGGTGGTGGCGGGGGCACCACGACGGACGCCAACCTCCAGGCCCTCGGCAACCGGCTGCAATGGCGCATCGCGCCGGCCATGGCCTCGGTGCCGTCCGAGGCCAACAAGCGCGCCATAGGGTTCGACGACAGCGGCACGCTGATCATATGGCTGGAAGGCGACACGAAGCGCGTCGCCATACACGGGGGCGGCGCCGCGAACTCGGAAGGCACAACCACCACGGCCGGCAAGGTGTTCCTGACTTTCGGCGACGGCACCATCAGCGGGGACGCTTCCCGCCATTCGCAGATAAAACTCGACGACGGCGTGATGGTGAACGCCTCGCTCAAGTTCGACAAGTCGGTCAACAGCGTCCCCCACAACGAGGATCGCGGCATCGGGTACAGCACCGCCGGAGATGCGTTCATCAAGACCCAGGCAACCGACAAGAAACTCCACTACCAGGCGGGGGGCCGCTCCATGTTCGAGGCCAACGGGAGGGGCATAAGGCTCCCGTTCGACGCCAGCGTGATCGCCGGATCGTTCGTCAGGGACCCCGGCGACTTCACGCGCCGCGGCGACGACGTGTTCGTGCATTCGGGCGGGATGCCGCGCAACCTGTCCGACCTGCCCGCCGCGCCGGGCTCGAAACTCGGCACCCAAGTGCCCGTGCTGATAAACCTGAGCGTCCCTACGGCGGCCCAGCTGGATGCCGCGTTCGGCTCCATAGTGGGTTCCGTCGGCCTGCACTCCACGCGCAGCACCGGCACCAGCGTCCGCGGGAACTACAGGCTGTGGGTGAAGGCGCTGAACGGAGACTGGAAGGGGATCATCCCGACCGCCGTAGTCTCCGGCGGCACGCGCGGGGCTGACACGTACGAGGCCATCACGACCTTCCGGCGCGTCCGCATGCTCTCGGAGTCGGGCAACGTTCCCACGCGGGTCGTGCCGGCCCCCCGACTCGGCGAACCAATGTTCTTTGCCTCGTCCGCCACTCCATCCCCGCCCGCCGTCGCGCACAACCGGTTCATAGTGGGGGACGGATCAAGGCACGTGGTATATACCACGTTCGCCTCAACCACGGTCAGTTCCACGGTAGGCGCCGGCCACGAGACGCTGCTCCTGGGGCTGAATTTCGTGGATCTGGAAGCCGACTACAACAACACGGATCTCGGAGCGGCGTTGGGCCGAGCCAACGGGACGCTCGGGTGGGGCACCATAGTCAGGGCGGGCCAGACTACGTTGTATAGGTTGATAGGGAGGATTGCAACGAGGTGGCTCACGTGGACGATGGTGCAGGTTCCGGTGACTAACGTTTGAGCGAAACGCCTTCCCCTTCCCCCACCGACCCTCCCGTACCGGCCGTAAGCGACTTTTACCTCACCGCCGTCCTGAACACGCTAGAGGCGCGCCACGCCCGCCTGCTGGAGGACGTCTCCGCCACGGAGAACACCATGGTTGCCCTGCACAAGATCCGGCGCGTCGGGGAGCCCCTCGCCAACCCCGTGGACGGGGACACGGGAGGCACGATGTCCGATTCCAGGAGGGACGTCGTGTGGGCGGGATGCGTGAGGGAGGCCCGCCGACTCGTCGGCAGGCCGATCGTCCCGCCGCCGGCCCCGCCCGATCCGCCCCCCGGCAGCCCGCCGCCGGAGCCGCCGGCCGCTCCCGATCCCGGGCCGGGGGAGGATGGGGAGATGGGTGGAGGGGGCGGCCCGTCGGGGCAGGGCTAGCAACTTAAATACGGCTACGCGCAGACCAAAGCATGGCCGACGCGGATAAGTCGAAACTGTCTGAGGAGTGGGTTCGGATGGTGAAGGAGGAGACGGCCAAGTTCGTGAAAGAGGAGTGGAACATGGCGAGCAAGGGGGGGCCTACCAAGTTCAGGACTACGATCATGCCGAGCACGGGAGAGGCCGTCACGGTCCCCGTGTGGGATGAGGGAGGTGATGAACATGGAGAATAGTAACACGAAGGGAGGCGAGCGCCCCCTGTCCGCCACGATCGCGGACATGAACGCCCGCATCGATCGCCTCAAGCGCGACAGCCACAAGGCCATCGACGAGAGCGCGCGGGTCGTCCAGTTGCTGGTGCGCAGCAAAACCGACGACAATATCGCCGTCGGCGACCTCGTAACGGAGGCCAAGCAGGTCAACGCCACGGCGTTCGAGATCAAGAAAAACACGTACGAGCTGGGCGAGATGTCGACGTACGTGGTGGAACGAAGCAAGGAGTACGACATATGACCGAGAACACGGCGACCGAGCACATGACGCTCAAGTTCGCCGTCCACGAAATACGCAAGGAACTGCTGGAGGCCATCGACCACTTCAACGCGGCCACCGACTACCAGCGGCTCATCAACAAGGAGGTCGTCGGGATGAAAAGGCGGATCGAGAACGTCGATTCCATGATATTTCATTTGGAAAAACACGCCGCGGTCCTGGACCGCGAACTCAACGAACGCAGGAGGTAGCCACGTGGTCAGGTGCCAGGCCGTCCGCTACCCGTCGCCGGGGGCGCGGGTCCAGTGCACCAACCTGCCCGCCGCTGATTCGTCCCACTACGGGATGGTGTACGATCCCCGCATGAGGGTGCCCCCGGGCACACTCGTCTATTTCTGCCCGCCGTGCAGCGACCGGCTCGTCAGGCGGCTGATGGCCGTGGAGGGGGAGGTGAAGGTGCAGATCATCAAGAAATCGCAAAAGGCCAAGTCGCTCGTAAAGGCGGGGCACGAGAGCGCCTGGCACAGGGACAGGCTTTGGGGGGAGGTGAACAGGCTGAAGTTGAAGAGGACGAACCTCCGCAACCGCTGGTGCCGCCTCTGCGACCAGCCGCTCGAAGGGCTGGAGAACGAGTCCCACTTCCAGACGGGCAGGTCGTTCGCCCATGTGGACATCCACTCGGCCCGCGGGTACGGCAGGGCGTGGATCATGTTTCATACCCAGTGCATGGTACGGTGGCTCAAGATGAACGTGGCCCTGCCCGACCGCATACTGGCGACCATTGACGGGGGGCACCTCCCGAGGGGGCAGCAGTACCTCCTCGCCGCGCCGTAAGCCATATATCTTACCGCTTCCCACCCAAAGGCATGGTAGCCCCCACCGACATCAAACTGTACTACTCCGAGGGCAAGGCCACGGGGCGCCCCGCTGACAGTTCCGGCAACTATGCCGAGAAGGGCCGGCGCTCCCTGGGCGGAAACCCCCGCGCCGCCGTCGCCTCCAACGAGATCCCACTCTTCAATCCGTCCCCCCTAATGAACCTGAACGCGCTGTTCGACGACACGAACGAGCGGGACAACGAGGGCGAGAGCGGCAGCGTCATAGACTACCGATGCATATACGTGCTCAACGCGGACCAATTGTCCACGAAGGGCACGCAGACTGAGAGGGACTTGGAGAACACGCTGTACAGGGCGCGCATATACGCGCCGCGCACGACCTCGGGCGGCGTACAAACCGTAGACTCCTCGACCGAGTTCGCGGCGGCGTGCCTCCCGATATCCGCCATAAGCGGGACGGCCCTGACCGGAGACTCGAAGGCCGTCGTGATAGCCGACGATAATATTATCCCGCAACTCGCGGCGCCGACGGCCCCGACGCTGGCAGGCGGGGGCGCCCTGACGTTTCGGGACATCCCCACATCATCGACGGCGGCGACGCAACTGACGCTCCATCCCGACGGCTCCACCGAGCTCAACTTGGTGCGGGACCGCTATTTGGGGATATGGATAAGGAGGACTGTGGATAAGGTGGAGGACCCGGTAGGGGCGACGGAATACACGCCGTTCACCGTAATCGGCGGCACGCCGGTGTCGTAGGTGCGGGGCCACGGCCCGCGCTACGAGGACGGTAGTCAACCTTCCAGCCGCGCCCGCCGGCTACACGTATTCCGGAATAGGACACGACCATGCGACGGGCAGGTGGATCGTCCTCGCGGCCAGCCGAACCCTCAGGAGGGCGCACCTCTACGTGTACGACGACATGTCCGCCCTCGAATCCGGAACGCCTTCCCGCACCATCACAGTGACGGGGCTCGGCTTCATCCAGTACGACAACAACACGCACGTCGCCGCGTACGGCGGGAACGCCTACGTCAACTCGTGGGGGCAGACGTGGCTGAAGCGCGCGCCCACGGACGGCGCCGACCGCACGGTTGCTTCGACGGACGTGCCCGTGGCCGGCACGTCTGGGACTTCGATAAGTTTGGTGGCCAACGGCTCGGGGGTGGCCGACGGGCGGGAGGGCATATGGATTCAGCCCTCGACGAGAAACACGCTGGAGGAGTGGGGAGGCTCCGGCGCGGACTGGGGGGCCACGGGGCGCGTCCGCTACGGCGTCGTCGGGAACGAGGACTTTACCATGCTCCCCGAGTACCTGTGGTTCTCCAACTCCAGCATGATAACGCTGAGGGCGGTGTCCGCCGCCGCGCCCGCCCCCGCCGGAAACGTCGACACCATATCGCTGGCCGGCGCGGAGGATCTGACCAACGACATGGACACGCTGTATGCCGTCACTAACGCGGGCATCGTAACGGAGTACAAGCACGAGGCGGAGAAGGGTGTGGCGGTAGGATATTTGCGGTTCGGGGTCGCCCGCAACGGGAACACCCATTTCTTGGCCGCTGGGATCGCCGCGAGTTGGCTCCGCTTCGCCCCGGCGCGCATGGCGGTCGCCGCGGGCTGGCGCAGGTGGGGGATCGCGCGGAAGGTCGAAACGCTGGTCGGCTGGCGCAGGTGGGGGATCGCGGAGGCCGAGGCATGGGTCGGATATTTGCGGTTCGGGGTCGCCCGCAACGGGAACACCCATTTCTTGGCCGCTGGGATCGCCGCGAGTTGGCTCCGCTTCGCCCCGGCGCGCATGGCGGTCGCCGCGGGCTGGCGCAGGTGGGGGATCGCGCGGAAGGTCGAAACGCTGGTCGGCTGGCGCAGGTGGGGGATCGCGGAGGCCGAGGCATGGGTCGGATATTTGCGGTTCGGGGTCGCCCGCAACGGGAACACCCATTTCTTGGCCGCTGGGATCGCCGCGAGTTGGCTCCGCTTCGCCCCGGCGCGCATGGCGGTCGCCGCGGGCTGGCGCAGGTGGGGGATCGCGCGGAAGGTCGAAACGCTGGTCGGCTGGCGCAGGTGGGGGATCGCGGAGGCCGAGGCGCAATCCGGCTGGAACCGCCACGGCCTCGTGACCAGGATGATCGACTCCATAGGCTGGCTGAGGCATGCTCCCGCGCGGGCCGAGGCGAAGGCGGGATGGCTCCGCAACGCTCCCGCGCGGGCCGAGGCGAAGGCGGGATGGCTCCGCAACGCTCCCGCGCGGGCCGAGGCGAAGGCGGGATGGCGCAGGTTCGGGGCGGTAGAGGCCGGAGTGGAGGCAGGTTGGAGGAGGTGGGGCATAATAAAGTCCATGCTAGTGGCGGGCTGGCTTCGGCACGGGTTCAGCCGCGCCCCCCGCTTCTCCTTCCGGAACAACGCGGCGGGCGTCCGGAAGCGGTACTTTCGCATATGAGCGAGCGATAGGCTTATTTCGGTGTGGGGGAGAGCGGCGGCATGGTCATCCGGACCGGCGACCTCACGGTACGATACTCCCTCGGCCGCGTCGTGAGCCCCGCGGCGGCCTTCGATCCGGATGGCACGGCCATCTCCAACGGGGGCACCATGGCGACCAACAACTTGGACACGGGCACGCTCCTGCACAACCTCTGGGATCTTGTTACGGGCGACCAGTCGTCCGCCGGCTACACGGACTACAGGGTCGTGTACGTGCGCAATGGGGCCAACCAGGAGGCGTTCAGCGTGCGGCTGTTCATCCCCGCCACCAAGAACTGGCAGGACTTTTGCGAGATGGCCGTGGCCTCGGGGGTGACCGCGGGGACGGTGGCGCCGGTACTCAGCACGTCCAGCGACGAGGTGGGGCCGGCCAGCATCGCGGACGGCGCGTGGAGCACGCCGACCGAGGCCGCGCCCCTCGCCATCGGCAACATCCCCATGAACGGCTTCAGGGCGCTCTACCTGCGGCGCAAGGTAACGGCGGGCGCCGCCGCCAAGAACCTGGCAGAGTTCGACCTGACCATACGCGCCGACACGGGCGAGTAGCATGACCGTAAGCCTCGGGTCGGGCGGCGTCATAACCATAACTGGAACGGAGTCCAGTTTGGCCAACATGAACACGGGGGCGGCGCTCGCCACGGGCTGCACCCTCATATCGTACGGGGCCGCGCCCGCGACCGTCCGCCGCCTCGCGCTCCTGTCCGCCGCCCGCATACTACTGCAAGGGACGCTCGCGTGGAACCCCGAGAACGAGGAGTTTTTCGTTTCCAGCGACGTGCCCGCCGGATCCGGCTCGCTGTCAGACGGGGGCGGCGGGGCGTTCGAGGTGCAGAACAACGGGTTCCTCGACATCGGCGGGGAGGCCACCGGCCCCGGCGCGGAGACCGGCACGGACGACGGCATCACCTACACGAAAGGAACCGCCATCTCCTGCGCCGAACTGGGGACGGGCTCGTACGCGGCCACCGACATCCGCAACGCCATGATCTACGCGCGTCCCGGGTCCCGCGTCCGCATAAGGGGCTGCACGCTCGTCTCCGAGTCCCCGTCCAGGTTCGACGGCGCGTCCGGCCCCTTTGCCGCCTGCAACCTGGAAATAAGGGACGTCGTGTGGGTCAACGGGCGCAAGCAGACGACTAACTTTTTCGCGCCCCGCATATACACGGACAACTATACCATCCGCAACCTCACCATGATAGGAGGGACCCTGCAAATACAGGCGCGCGGCGCCTCCGCATCCATCGACGGCATACGCCCCGAGCGCATGGCGGGGGGGATCGCGGTGCCCGGCAACAACTTCGGGACGGACACGGACTTTTACACGCTCCGGGGATTCGACGGGAAGCACAACTCCACGCAGGACGCCTCCGTGTTCAACGCGCAGAAACTGCGCATACGCAACAGCCGGACGGGGTCCGACGTGAACGTGGATCTCCAATCACTCGGCCACACGGGGCGCTCGTACGGCTGCATAGAGGTGGACCAGGAAGTGCGCTTCGTCTGCCGCGACGTCGCCGGCAACCCCATCCAGGGCGTGCGCTTTCACTACAACGATTTCATCGACGGCAGGTTCTCCGACGCGATGCCCACCAATCCCGACAACTGGCTTGCCAAGAACACGTTCGGCTCCCCGCCGCTCGGCGGCCAGCCGTCGGCGGCAGTCATATACAACGTCCAGAAAAGCGGCTCGCGGGTGTCCAATAACCTCGGCATCTGCGAGTTCGTCGGGGACGACGCCGTATTGCTGGCAAGCAAGGTGTACAACGACCGGCCGGGGAGCGGCAACCCCGTGCAGCCGAACCCCCTGGTGGCCAAGCCGTTCAAGTACCGGGGACTCAACAACAACAACACGGACATCATGCCGTTTTATGGCGACTCGTACCGCCACCTGCAGGCGGCCCTCAACGTTACGTGCAAGTCGGACACGGTCCTGGAAACCAGCGTCACGTACGTGGACGACCCCTCCGTCACCCAGACCGACATGCTGCTGGTGGCCGCCTACCTGGGCATAGCCATCAACCACGTGACGGACACCATCACGATAACGACGCTCCGCCTGCTGGACGCGCTGTACGACTACCTGAAATGGGAAAAGACCCAGGCCGGATCCGAGGTGCACCCGACGCGGGCCACCATGGTGGCCAACGCCGACGGCACCATACTCGACCTCGGGGCGTACAACCTGGTGGTGGGCACGAACGGCGACCTGCGGGCCGGCTCGAAGTTCCGGTCGATCCGGACGACGGGGACCGTCTCCGTCGCCGGCTCCGGCACCACGCGGGGCAAGATAGGGATCGGCTACGAGGACGCCAGCGGCAAGTCCATCCTGCTCAAACTCGGGGGAACCGGCACCGCGGTAGTGTGGGACTCCGACGGCGGCACCACGCTGAACTGGGTGGCGCCGGACCCTACCGTGTCCGAGACCCGAATACCCGTCCCGCCGACGAGCACGGTGGAGATAACGGCGAAGCGCAACGGGTACGACTACCGCCATTATACCATCAGCGCGGCGGACGTGGCCGAACTCGACATCGAACTGCCGCGCAACCCCAACGTGGACATCAGCGACGACATGAACGTGCGGGTCCTCGCCTACCACGAACTCCGCACGAGCAACTACAACGGCAACGTCTACTTTGACAAGTCGGTGACGCCGCACGTGCTCCGGCTCGGGAACGTCACGCTGTCGGGCGACCAGGCACTCACGCGCGCGGTGTTCGATCGCCGCATGGGATCGCGCGCCGCGCTGGAAGCGACCCACGCCTACACGGGAGGGGGACGCGCCTACGACATCCACGCGAACCGCATGCGCTGGAACCTGGCGTGGATCACCATCGGGCGCCAGCCCACGGTGGCCAACCTGGAGGCCGTGGAACTTACCAAACTGCGCAAACTCGCCTCGTGGGGGCTGTACGTGCTGGGGGCCGACGACGCGACACGGTACACTCCGTCGACTGCCAGTGATTACTTCGTCACGATAGATCCGCTCACCAACCCGTTCCAGCCGCCGCCGTCCGAACTCGCGGCGGCGGGGCAGCAGATGGCCCGCAACGCGGAATTCCAGGCCGCGCTGGGAGCGGCGGCGGCGCAGGCTACGGACGCCACGCTCGAACCGCGCCTCGATGAGATGGAGGCGGACGTGAAGGCGCTGGGCCGACAACTGAAATCGCTGCCCATCGACGAACTGTTGCAGGTGGACACGCGGCTCCAGGACATCCCGCGCACCACCTCCACGGCGAACATCTGGTCGGGGATAGACCCGGGGACGGAGTACGCGGTGGACGCGGGCAACTTGCGGTTCGACGTCCGCGTGGACACGTCCGGGGAGTCCTACAACATCGCGGGCACCCTCTCCTTGGAGGGTTTCGCCGCAAAGACGGTCACGCCCGAGTCCGGCGACCGCACCGTCCTGAAGGTTACCGTGCAGTGCCAGGCGCTGACCGGAGAGACCAGGTACGTCGATCCGGACATCCGCTGGGACTGGGATGCCCCGACCGCGCCCATCCCCGAACGGCGCGCCCTCGGCCACATGGTAGCCTCGCACCCCGTCTCCGTGCTGGCCCCGACTGC
Source organism: uncultured Dehalococcoidia bacterium (assembly GCA_958295685.1). Lineage (GTDB taxonomy): Bacteria > Chloroflexota > Dehalococcoidia > Lucifugimonadales > CATQGZ01 > CATQGZ01. Next base: position 18,250 of record CATQGZ010000001.1, on the reverse strand, counting down.
CGGCCTCGGCCCCGCATACACCATAGAGTACGACATGGCGCACACCGCCGCGTTCACGCTGACCGACGTCTCGTTCACCGTCGGGGCCAAAGTCAGGAACGCCAACGAGTACCTCCGGATAGTCATCACGTCGATAGAGTGGGTGACGCGCCACGAGGCGACGCTGGCCGACTTCCGCGCCGACCTCTCCGCCATCGACCTGAGCAACCTCGACGTTAAAGTATCGTCCCGCATGCCGGCCAGCGACTTCCTGCCACCGTATCGGATCATCCTGCCCACGTACGACGGCACCAAGGGGGAGGGGGCCACCAACGGGGCGAGTGCCACGGACGACGACTTTGCCGCGGACGGGGCGTTCGTGCAGCGGAGCGGCGCCATCCACCAGACGGGGGAGATCCGCCGCGCCGTGTGGACGTTCCCCTCGGTGAATCCCACGCAGGACATTTCGATAAGCGCCAGCCTGCAATGGAAGCGCCCCGACGGGGAGGACTTTGACTCGGGGACGAGGGCGCAGGCCGCCATGACCGCCACGCTGTACGTGGGAACGGACTTGGACGGCACTACGGACACGGGGGCCACGAGCGTGCTGAGCACGACGGTCCCGCACGGGGCGCAGGCCGCCCAGCGCGCCGTGTCCCTCGCCCTCACGGATCCGCAGCGCGCCCCCTTCAATTCCATAATGCTCAAGGTGGAGGGCGGCACGGTCGGCCAGCAGAACCGCGCCTACCTCTGGGATCTCAAGGTGGAGGTGGACGGGCAGAGGTACATGCTCGACAGGATACGGTTCATCGACAGGATAAACCGCGCCCAAATGCACACGACCGCCGAGCGCACGTCGTTCATCGAGGGCGGGGAGACCATACTGACGTTCACCCGCCGCGCCGCCACGGTCTCCACCGACTGGAGCGGCGGCCGCGAGTGACCCACCGGTGCACCGGCGCGTGCTCCGTCGAGCCGTTCCGCAAGCAGTCGTCTAACACCCCGTACAGGGACGGCTGGCACTACTGCATGCCCTGCGACCGCGTGCTTCAGACGGTCGCGCGCTACTGCCCCTGCTGCGGGTGCCGCCTGCGGGCCCGTTCGCGGAGGCGGTAGGGACGACCAACTCGATAGGCCTGCTGGGTTACGGCCGCAGGATGAGCGCCGGCGTCCTGGGGTACGCCTCCTCGACGCCCCCCATATCCACCACCACCTCGGCGCCCGCCAAGATGCAGTATGCCGTCCGGGGCAGGGTCGATTCGGCGGTCGTCTCCATGGAGTACGCCATACGGGGCAGGGTCGATTCGGCCGCCGTCGCGACCGAGTATGTGATACGGGGACTGGTCGATTCCCTTGCCAAGACCCAGTATGCCGTCCGCGGCCGCGTGGACGCGCTGGCGGATACCGCCTACTCGATAAGGGGCAGGGTGGACGCGGGGGCGGATACCGCATATGCGATAAGGGGGCGCGCGGAATCGACGGCGGCGGCCACGGCCTACTCCATCAGGGGGCGGGTGGATTCCACGTGGCGCACCATATACGACATAATGGGAATAGTGCTCCCGTACGTCACCTCGGCGGCCATACGCATGCAGTATTCCATACGGGGGCGCGCCTCGGCGACGGCGCGCATGCCCTATTCTATACGCCTGAGGGTGGACAGCCACCAGTATGAACTCATATGGAATATCCTGGCCCCCGTCATATCGACGGCCCGCACCGCCTACGCGATCAGGGGGCTGGTAGCGCCGGACGCCGTCCGCACCCAATATAACATCATCGGGCGCGTGTTCAGCCGCCCCGCGCGCATGGCGTATTCCATAAGGGCGCGCGTCGACTCGGCCCCCGTACTTGCAAGGTATGCGGTGCGGGAGCGCGTGACGTCGGCCGCCGCCGCCACCGGATACTCGATAAGGGAGAGGGTGGACTCGGCGGCCGCGCGGATGCGGTACGACATCATCGGGCGCGTGTACAACACCATAAGGACGGCGTACGCGGTGCGGGCGAGGGTGGACGCGACGCGGCGGACGGGGTACGCGGTAAGGGAGAAGGTGGCGGCAACTTGGCGGACGGGGTACGGGATAAGGGAGAGGGTGGACTCGGCGCCGTGGCGCATGCGGTACGACATCATCGGGCGGATCGTGGGGCCGGCGGTGCGGATGGCGTACGCCGTGCGGGAACGGGTGACGGGGCGGGCGGCGGCGGCGGAGTACTCCGTGCGGGGGCGGGTCGATTCAACATATGGGATGCGCTACTCAATTCGGGCGCGGGTCGATTCGACTTGGCGCATGCGGTACGACATCCACGTGAAACCGTCGAAAAACGTGGGGGGGGACGGGACCGTCCGCCTCACGTACATGGACAGTCCCACCTTCGAGCGCGCCGGCTACGAGGTGTGAGAATAATGGGGCCGCGCCGAAGCGCGGAATCGGCTCGCTGGCCACATGGACGCAACTGCCATGCTTCCTTCAATGGGGCCGCGCCGAAGCGCGGAAGTGCTAGTCGGTGTCGGAGACCAGTTTGTGGCCGTCTTTGCGCAACTCGGTAGCGGTGTCCTTGATTATGTCGGCAAGTTGCCGGCCGATGCTCTTGCGCTTCACGTCGGCCGCGTCCTGCGGGTTGCTCATCGCTATCTCGGGGGCGTCGTACACCTCCACGGTGGCCTCCAGCTGGAACCCCCCCTTCGCCGTCTGCTTGGCGCTCGACCTGTATCGGGGCTTCATCTCCCCCGCGCCGGCGCGCTGCACCACGAATTCGTCTTTATTTTCACTCATGCGATCACCTCCCCTGCACCATCCGGTTTAGTTGTATGAGTTTCAGCAAGTCGTACCACGCCTTGTCCGCCATGTCGAGTATGACCTCCGTCTCCCGGGTCTTGCCGTTGCCGCTGATCGCGGCATCGACGGCCGCCCTGTACATGGTGAGGAGGATCTCCCGCTGGGCGGGGATGTTGTCCGCGCCGGTCATGCCGTCCCCTCCTCTTGCTTGTCGCTGAGTACGGATGCGGATCGCACCCCGCGCGTTGCACACTCTTCGACATCCTCGAACAGTGATTCAACCTCCGCCCAGTGGCCGCGCTGAATGGCTGTGTTGAGGTCGCGGACTAGATTGCCGATCTCGTTCGCCTCGCACTGGAGGGTGTCGGCGGTCGGGCCGTCGGTCATGCCCCGTCCTCCGGCACATAATTCCCGCAGGCGCAGAGTGTATAGTCGTGGTATTTGTCCAGCGTGGCGAGCACGGTAGCGTGGCATCTCCCGCCCAAGTTGTGGTCCTTGTACGGATGGCCGCAGTTGCACGGAGCCGCGGGGTCGGTCATGGCTGCAACACCACGTCCAAGACGAATCCCCAGCACGCGCACGGGGGCAGGCAGGCGCCGTACCATATCCGGCCCGCGGCCCTGTCCGCGGGTTGGTGCTGCTCGCGATTGTGGCCGCACCTCCAGCACTTAGAATGTTCGGAGATCATGCCGTCGCCTTCCTCTCGGCGGCCTTCGCCTTCCGCACCTTCGAATCCCGAGACTTCACGCGCACCAGCTGGCCGCAGCACGGGCAGTATCGGCCGTCCAAGCCCACGTACACCACGCAGCACGCGCCGCAGAATTTCCGCCCTTTTTTCCCCACGCCCGACGGCCCCTTGTACCCGACCGCCACGATCTTTACGCCGATCGCCTCGAGCCTCGACGCGCCCGGCGTGCAGTGTCCCTTGCAGGCCATCATGCCGCCTTCTCCGCCTCGTCGGCGTGCTCCATCATCAACTTGGTGGCGGGATTGATCACCCGCTTCTCATAGTCATCCTTTGTCTCGCCTTCGCGCTTCTCTTGGCTCAGCACCCTGAGCACGGTCGCCGCAAACTTGAGGCCCGCCTCCCCCATCAGTTCGGGACGGGGCCCCTTGTATTCCTTCATGTGCTGGGCGAACACGGCGCGCTCCATTTCCTTCCTGGTGCCCTTCGGCTGGACCTTGCCGACGGCGAACTTTTTCGACGCGAGACGGTGGTGTTTTAATTCGACGGCGATGGCGCCCTTGTCGTACAGCCAGTCGGCCCTCCCAATCAGGTTGATGTCCGCCGCCTTGCCCTCGGAGAGTTCGCCGGCCACCGTGACCAGCACCACCTTGTCGGACGGGACGGCGCCGGCCACCTTGTACATCAGCTCCTCGTCGACCGCCTTCGCCGTCTTGCCCTCGGCATCCACCTTTATCGTGAGGTACTCCACCTTCGGGCGCGACGCGATGCCGGCCACGTCCGTAACCTTGCCGTGGTCGTGCCGCACGATCATGTGCCCCCTCTGCATGCCGCCGGCGTTCAACTCGAGGTCGGCATGGTATCCCGCGAACGGCGGCCCGGGGTACACCACGGGGGCGTCCCCGTACTTTGACTTGATGGTCTCGTGGATGTGGCCCCCCGCGTAGTAGTCGAAGCCGCGCGGAAGGAGGGAGATGGGCATGGAGTCTCCCTTGTGGCCTTCGGTGATTTCGGTGAAGCCGCCGTGGAACATGAATATCTTGGGGCCCGCCGCGGCTTCCAGCGACTCCTTGTCGAGCATCTTGAAGTATGCCTCCTCGCGCCCCGCCTTCAGGCCTGGGAGCCCCGCGATCTTGATGTTGGTTTTCGGGTCGATTGTGAAGCCCAGCCGGATGCGGCCGTCATCCAACTTCTCCGGCGCGTGGACGTTCTTGAGGAAGCCGCCCTCCGCGAGCAGGTCTATCACGGACCCGTGCACGGGGGAGGCGTCGTGGCTTCCGTACACGGCGTACACGGGGATGCCGGCATCGTGCAACTCCGCGAACGCCGAGAATGCGTGTTTTTGCACCTCCATGTTGGGGATGTTCGTGTGGAACAGGTCGCCGGCCATCAGGACGAAGTCGACCTTCTGATCCACGCACCAGTACACCATGTTGTCAAAGATCTCCCTCTCGAGTTGGGCGAGCCCCTCCTTCTTTTGGAAGCCCAGGTGGACGTCTGCCGTGTGGACGAACATGCCGCTCATGCCGCGCCCTCCACGAAGCACGTCGAGCAGATTGCTCGTCCCTTCAACATGATGGTGTTGACACCGGAGCTCCGGCAAAAGTCGCACAGCCCCACGAAATCCATCATATTTCATAACTCCCCTTGGGCCCGACCGCGTACCGCTTCTCCCTCCACGTGTACTCAACCCTGCCGCACTTGCGGCAGATCGATATGGACGGAAGCCTGTGCTCCACCCAGTAGTCGTGGGCGCGGCACGGCTGGACTTGCTCGGTCATGCCTTCTCCTTCGACGTGGTCCACGCGGCGGTCCCCATGCGCTCCCACGCGCTGTTTTCCGCCTTGCTGCTGGTAAGCCTGTAGATCCTTCCGGTGGCCGAGACGACCGCCTTTTTCTTTCCGTCTCCATCGGGGTGCGCGTGCTCCTCGACCCATACGGGAAGGGCATCGTTCAGGAGGAGGCGGGCCTCGTCGTCGCTGGACGCCTGCACGTCGCGCACGTCGCGGTACTTGCAGTCCGCGTCCACGATGAACATCCGGTACGTGTCGTCGAAGTTCGCGTCGTCGGTCATGCCCCGTCGATTATCCTCCCTATCTGTTCCTGTATGGCTGGACTCTGCTCGCTTACGGGTGATTTGCACCCCATACGCACGCAGACCATCCAGCCCAACTTTTCGGGATCGAGTTTCAGCGAGTAGGCCAGGCAAAGCACGCAAAAGCCCACGCAGCCTGGATACTCGACGGGATCGTCAGACGGCGGGGACACACCGATCATGCCTCGTCCTCCGGCCGGTGCCAGTTGCCGTTCTCATCAGGTTGCTCCCCGCGCATGACGCTGGCCGCATACTCCTCATCATGCCAGACCTCGTGCTCCGGGTGGCCGACTTCGGTGCGCTTTAGGTCGCTAGCCAGCTCCCGATTTTCGTCCTGCGTGCACCCGCAGACGTACGTGATCTCGGCGGTCATGCCTTGACCTCCAGGGATTCGAGTTCCTCTCGGAGCCAGGCGGCGCGTATGCGCTTCGCCTCGGATGATTCTGGGGGGCGCCGGAGCCTGGCCGCGGCGAGGGCGTTGAGGCGCCTCACCTCGTTTTCCGCGGCGGTGGGCTTGTGGACGTCGACATAGTCGTCCGCGTACATCTCCTCGACGATCTCGATCTGGGCGAGGATCATTTCGGGGTGGCGCCCTTCCGATTCTTTCCTTTCCACGTCCGCCTCCTGCTCCAGGACGGCGTCGGCATACTCGTTCCACATGAGCCTGATTTGTTCCTCGTGGGACATGTCCTCGGTCATGCCTTAAACTCCCCGCACTCGCAGAAGCGCCCCACGAACCCGAGGTACATGCCGCATGCCTTGGGCTCCGTGCGATCAAAGCCGTCATGGAAGGTGCGGGGATGGTGGCACTTACAACACATGTCGTCGCCGCTCATGCCTTGTCCTCTCCCTCCAATATGACCCGGGATATGTTCCCGCGCAGTTCATCCCCGATCCGCTTCATTTCCTCCACGGCCTCGTCCATCGGCACATCCGCTTCGCATATCAACCTCAGCATCTCGATGTGGTGATTTCGCTTCATCATCGCGCGGTGGGCCTCGGGGTTCATGCTGCGCGCCCACGCCACGGCGTCGGGGCTTTTCAGGAACTCTTTCGTCAGCAGGGCCTCGTCGGTCATTTCTTGAACGCCTCCGGATGATTCCACTTCGCCAAGCGCAACTCATCCTTGTGTATCTCCGCCGCCTTCTCCGCGCGGATCGCCCTGTCCAGCAGTTTGTCCCTCTCCATCGCGTCGGCCAGTTCCTTCCTCGCGGCCTTCTCGCTCTCCCTCAGATCGTCGGCGTCCCGCGCCTGCTGGAGCAGGTACTCGGCCCGCTTCAACTCCTCCTCGGCCAGGTCAGCGCACTCCTTGCCGTCCGGGCCGTTCTGCCTCCAAGTCTCCGCCACCTCGTCCAGATGCCTCGCCAAGTCCGAATAGAACGCGCGCGCGCAGGGCTTGTGGATCATTCGTCCTCGTCCTCCTTGTCATCGCCATTCAGCGCCCTCTCCAATGCCTCCAGTTGCTCCTCCAGCGAGCCGATGTACATCTCAAACGCCGCGCGGATCCCCGGCCTGGACTGCTCCATCAACTCCAGCGAATCGCGCGACTCGATCTTGTCAATTATGTGGTTGAGTACCTCGTGCCGTTCGGCCAGCGTGGGCTCGGTCATGCCTCCGACTCCTTTATGCGGATCGCGAGTGCCTTGGCTTGGTTGCCAGCATATATCAAAGACGACGCATTGCGCGAGACCCCGTCCCAGTCCCCATTCTCGCAGTCAAGCGTGATGTGGGCTAGGTAGTCCTCGATGTGCTGGATGGCGGCCATCAGTTCCGTGCCGTCCGTGTGGGGTTTGGTCATGCCTTCTCCTCCTTCCTAAGGACGGCGGCATGCTGGCGGAGGGCCGTCGCCATCGCGTCGATTTGCTGCCCGAAGTTGTCGTAGACGTCCGGCTGCGCGTCCAGCTCCTTCAGTAGTTCGGCCGCAGACTCCATAATTATGACGGCGTGCTCGATGTTGGAGGTCATGCCTTACCTCAACCCCTCCGCCAAAGAGGAGGCGAGTATCGCGTCGTACCGAATCACCACGAGGGCCTCCATGAGTTTCATGTAGTCCCGCTTCTTTATGTCCTCCTCGTGCATTACCTCCTTGCACGCGCCCAGGCGCTTGCAGATGCTCGACAGGCGGCGCTCTATCTCCGCGGAGTCCCGCTCGGCGGACGGCTTCATGCCTTCGCCTCCTCCTCCTTCCTCCCCCGCAGGTTCCGCTCCCTCATGTCATTCACTTGGACGCGCGCCCAATCGTCTTGTAAGTCGTTAACTCTCGCCCTGAACACCATCATCTCCAATTCATCCTGCAACCCCATCCGCTGCATCTCCGCGAGCGCAACGCATTCGCCGCAGCCGCAGGTCATGCCTTCGACTCCTCCGCCTCCGCCTCGTCCTTTATCGCTTCGGCCTCCTTCACCATGTCCACTTCCGACTTGTACGAATCCGTCTCCTTCGGGAGGTGGCTGTTCATGCGGCGGGCCCCGTCGATGTCCCAGATGAGTTTCACGTACATGCCGACGCGCGGGCGGTCGGGCATGCGCTGATCCAGCTCCCAGAGTTTGAGCGTGACGTCGGCCTCGATGTCGTGGAGCATGCCGGCCATGCGCCTGACGCGATCGTTGCCAGGGCCCGGCTTGGGCGGTTGTGTCTCCTGCTCCGGTTGGGCTGGTGCGCCTAGAGCGCCTCCAGCCGCCGGTACGAACCCCGGCGGAGCCGGCGCTCCCCCGGCCGCTTGCGGCGCCGTCTGCATGGCTGACGGTGGCCGCTGCTGCGGCGCGGGGGTTGATGTCGGCGGCGGCTGGGCCGCCGGAGCAGGAGTCTGATACGGGGCAGGCGCCGCTGCCGCGCCGCTCCCCAAGGTGCCTGGCTGCTGTCCCTCCTCTTGGACCGTGCAGTGGAAGGACAGCGACATGTTGCGCTTGCCTCCCCAGTTTTTCCAATGCGGGTTGTTGATGAGGTATATGACTCCGGGGCGGATCGTGTCGACCCAGTCGTCCCAGCACATGCCGGTGCACTGGCCGGACTCGTCGGCGAACACGACCTCCTTCTTGCGGTAGGCCTTGCCGTCCTTGCGGGTGCCGTTGGTAACAATGCCGTCCTGCGCCAGCCACACGCGGACGCTGGCGTTGGGGAGTCCGGCGGCGTGGGCCTGCAAAAGAGGGGTGAAGGGAGTCGCCGACATCAGTTACCGGCCCCCTTCAATTTGCGCCATTCGTCGAACATTACCCTCACCTGCATTGCGACCGTGCGCCGCTCGCGTTCGGCTAGGGCTCTCAGTTCGTCGCGAAGCGTTATCGGCATTGATACGCTGGTGTGGTCTTTGGCCGCCATGCCCAGATGAGAGAGGCCGCTCTATTTAAGTTACTTGGTATTCAGATGTATTACCGTGTAGTATCAGCCATCGTGTCCAGCATGCCCCGCATGTGCGCCAAGTCCGCGGACATCTTGTTAACCTTGTCATAGATGTGGTGGTGGGTCTGGCGGTCCTCGACGGCCTGCTTTTCGTACGCCTCCACCCTTTGCTTCAAGAGCTCGAAGCACTTGGCTTTGAGCCAAAAATGCCTGATGACGAAGGTCGCCGCGGCCATCGCCGGCAGGATGATCGATAACAACAGCGGGACGGCTTCCGCCTCTATGGTGATCATGCCGGCGCGTCTCCGGCCCCCACCGGCACGTCGTCTCCGCGCACGCACCACCAGCGCACCGACTCCCTGGAACGGATGCGGCTGCCGTTCTGAAGGACGGCCGCTACGGTATAGCGCCAAAGTCCGTACATGTCGTTGATGCCGTCTCCGGCCTGGTTCGTGTAGGAGATCTCGTTGTCGTCGCCCATGTTGCCCGGGCCGGTGGGCCGCGTCCCCAACTTGCGGATCTGCACGCCGTCAGGTCGCGTGAATATAACCTCAACGAACGCCGGCTGCGTGAAGCGGAGCTCCTCCGGCATGTCGGGATCGTCCACGTCCAGCAGGACGCCGGGGAACTTGTTGCCCGTGGAGTTCTTGGCGAGCTCGATGACCCGCGTGGCCTGCACGTTGCCGGTGATGGTGGACACGCTGGGCCCCCTCACCGGTGCTATATGTGGCCTCCCCCGCCCATCCGCTGTTCTTATATACCCCCATGCCGGCACCCCACCGTGGTCAAAGTCAGCCGTAATGCCAAAAAGGGCGCGTTCGCCAGCGCCAGCCTAGTCGCCGTCATAGTCGCCATCATCGCCCCCTTCCTCGACCCGATAGAGGCCCACTTTGGGATCCATATCGGAGAGGACGAACTCGACCACATGATCACGGCCATGCTCGGAGCCGGAGGTCTCGGTGCCGGCTACGGGATGTTCCGCCACACCAACGAGCGCAAGATGAAGGAGGCCGAACTCAAGGCCGGCAACGGGCACGCGGGTGCGTCCCCGCCCCCGCAGTGGCCGCTTCCGCCAGCGCCCCCGTCGTCCCAGTCCGAAGTTGATCGGGCGGACTACGAGCGCGCCGTAGCCCAAGCGCGTTTAGTTGCGGCCGACGCCGCGGCGTCACTGGCAACGCGGAACGAATTTCGGCGCAAGATGGAGGCGGATGCGGCGGCGGTGAATGTGGCGGCACCATCGGCCCCGACCGTGGTCGCGTCCCCCAACCCCAACCCCATACACGGCAGCAGCACGACCACCTCCGTCGTCCCGCCCCCCACCGTCGGGGCCGCGCCCGTGTTCGACAAGGAGCCGCCGGCTTGGATGAGGGACTGCGGGGTCATTGATGTCAACTACGGGGCGGACCCCAAGGAGGGCAACGTCATCTACGCGGACGACACGTGCCTTTGGGTGCGGGCCAAGCACATGGTTGATTACATCTCCGGCTCGCTCTCGCGGGACGGCAAGATGCTCCAGGTGGAGATGGCCAGCGTGCACGGCAAGAACCCCAACAACCCGTTCCCCCACGTGCTGCGGTTCGAGCTCGTTACTAGGGCGCCGCGGACGCAGGAGCACGGGGCGCCCACGTACCACAAGTACGAGCCAGGCAAGTACAAGTTGGACGTAAAGATAGACGGGTCGGGCCACGAGGACGAGTTCACGCTGGTGCCATTCAACCGGCCGCATTCACAGAAGCAGGTGACGTAGGCTGGCAACCAAACTCCCCAGGGACGTGGGCATAGTGGGCGCTGAGCGCGAGGCGTACGGGGAGCTGGCCGGCTTTGCGCGGTCGAAAATGATATCGGCAGGTAACAAGATGTGGCTGGAGTCAGTATGGGACAGGGAGCAGAAGCGCGCCCACGAACTCATGCGTTCCATCGATGCTGAATATGACGAGTTGTTCATGCCGGCCCCAAAGAAGCCGGCACCAAAGAAGGCCCGCGCAAAGAAGCCGGCCGCAAAGAAGGCTCCCACCAAGAGGGCCCGCGCAAAGAAGGCCCGGGTAAAGATGCCGACCGCAAAGACGGTGCCGGCTAGGAGGAGGAAGGCATGACCATCAAGAACGACCTCATAATGACGCAGGAGATCAACAAGGCGATCATCGACCTCGCCCAAGCGAACAACTACGTCATGCGCCACAACGAAAAGCGCACGCTGGAGAACCTCATATCGGCGCTGGAACACATCAAAGTGTTCTCCGAGGACTTGGGCCTAAAATTCAACATCAAGTTGCCCGTAAAGTAGCCTCTTTTCCACCTCCATTTCCACTCCGCGTTCTCTCTCTCTCTCTCTCTCTCTCTTACAAGCATGCTTGCTTGCTTGCTTGCTTGCCAGCATTCGTGGATGAGGAGAGGGAGGGAGAGGGCGGAGTGGAAATGGAGGTGGGCCGCGCGCGACCAAAGTGATTAAATCAGGCGAAGTGTTACGCCACACGTGCTCAAGTATGAGTTGATGGACGCTATGGCCGCGGAGCTGGGAAACATGTGCTACGTGTGCCATACGCCCTACCTCACCCCCAAGACCGGCAAGCGGCGCCCTGGAAAGGCCTTCACCGTCCACCATTTGGCGTACGAGGCCGACGACAAAACGTACAAGGACTTCGGCTCGTCCACCAAGAAATACTGGGAATACCTCCTGCCCATCATCAAGGACGACAACACCCGCTTCATGCTGCTCTGCGCCAAGCACCACCGCGTCGTGGAGATGCTGGCGCACTGGCCGGAACCTGGCGCCTCGCGGCTCCGCGCGGCCGTCGCGATGATGTCCCACTTTGAGACGGCGGCGTGGGCGAGGCGTTTGTGCGAGAAGGACGGACACTCGAGCGTGAAGTTCTGCATGTCGGGGCGGGACCATGAATGAAGTTCTATTCGATGTTCTCGGGGATTGGTGGATTTGACCTCGGACTCGAACGGGCCGGCCACGAGTGCGTCGGGGCATGCGAGAGCAACGACACTGCCGCCGGAATCTATTCAAGGCACTGGCCGCACGTCGAGGTCGATGGCAATGCCCGAACAGTCGACCCTGGATGCCTGCCTCGGGTTGACCTCCTCACCGCCGGCTTCCCCTGCCAGCCTTTCTCATCTGCTGGAACTAAAGGGGGAGTGTCCTGCGCCGACGGCTCGCTCTTTGCTGAGGCGCTGCGGGTGGCCGGCGCCAGAGAAGTGCCTTATGTACTTTTTGAGAACGTCGTCGGGCTGCTTCACAACGACAGAGGTAGGTCCTTCTGGGAAATCCTATCCGCAATGGATGAGCGCGGGTATGATGCGGAATGGCAGTGTATTAACGGGAACTGTTTCCTTCCCCAAAACCGCAACAGAGTGTTCATTGTTGGACGTCTTAGAGGATCACCCACAAGACAGGTACTTCCGATCACCAAAGGCGAGGAAGGCGATGAAGGAGCACGCGGCCCGCCACGCGGCAAAGGGAAACGGCTTCGCCATAACGACCATGCGGGGACGCTCGTTGCAAGTTACTGGAAGCGGAGATCCCCGATGATCGAGGAGTCGGGCGACAGGGTGCGCATGCTCACCCCGCTGGAATACGAACGGCTCCAGGGCTTCCCCGAGGGCTTCACGGAAAAGATGGCCGACGGCAGGACCGTGTCCAACACGAGCAGGTACGTCTGCCTGGGCAACGCGGTCATGGTGCCCGTCGCCGAGTTCCTCGGGGAACGCCTCGCGGAGGCGGCGGCATGAGCCACCGCGGGGGCTACCATCCGGTCAAACTGTGCGCCGTGTGCGGCCACGTCCGCAGGGCCCACAGTCCCTACAGCGGCCAGTGCAACAGCTCCTCGCTGACCGGAGTGGACAACTGCACGTGTTCCGGTTACCAGTGGGACAAGGAGGTGGGGAGATGAGCCAGCACACCTTGTTCGGCGAGCCCGTCGAGCTCTACAAGCCGGACGAGCCCCTGCCCGACGAACAGTACGAGTGGGAGGTGTTGTGGAAGGACGGACGCAAGGCCATGAGTGAAAAGAAGTACATCAAGTCCCCCATGTTCGAGGATGCCATCATCGACGCCACGGCGTTCTTGAATTGGTGGAAAGTGGACCATCCAGGACATAAGGCCAAATGCACGCTCTACAAACTAGTCGACGTTTGCGGCTCCCCCGGCAGGGAGGAGATATGGCAGGAAAAGATGGCATGACCCCGCGCCATACCTGGGACGGCGACGACGATGCCGAGGCCGTCGCCATCGCGACGAACTACCTCAACTCGAACCTCCCCGAGGGCTACTATGCCGTCAGTCAGCCCTACCTACTGGTGGATCCTGGTGGGGAGCATGCGACGAGCCTGGTGATGAACGTCCAGAAGGGCATGCTCAAGACCATGAGGTCGGGCTACCGAATGGTTGTAGCGCATCCGGATATAGTCGTGATGAGGGAGTCTGTTGATACGGGGTGGGCGAACATGATAGTCTGCGCCGTCGAACTGGACGGGAGCATACACGACAGCCGGCCCGGAAAGAAGCAGACCGACAAGCGCAACAAGAAGTACAGGCTGGCCGAGGTGCCCGTCGTCCAAGTCAACGCCGCCGACTGCCACGAGGCGGGCATCGAGCCGCTGAAATTCATGTACGACGGCGTGGAGTACTACCGGCTGGGCGGCAAAAGGGAGCCTATTGTAGAGGCGATGGTGGAGGCTGGCTGTTACCGTGTCCGCTGAGCGATGCGGGAGGGTTTTTAAGACGGGTATGTGGCCCGCCGGCATGCCAAGCGCGGGCGAAGTGGGGGACAAGATGCTGATGGCCGTGCTCTACGGGTTCAACGGCTGGGACAAGTACATCTGGACGGGCCGGTTCGTCGCGTTCGCCCTCATCTGCGCCGCCATCTACGCGGTGAACATGCCGGAGGCCGAGGCCTACCACGAGGATGGCGTGCTGGACGCGCGCCTCATGCCGCACCACACCCACCCTCCTGGAAGTTACTGGTACGAGCGTTACCACGACCCCTCGTTCGTGATGGCCACCATCGGCCGCACGGTCGGGGGCGACGAGCCCCACTATGCGTTCGGCATCGCCCGCGCCATCGACCTGGGTTACATGGCGCGCGCCTACATCCACCTCCCCGACCACGACGGCTCCATAGTCAACGTCTCCATGAGCAACGCGAGCGCCTACGTGGAGATGGTGCGCCGGAACGCCACGGCCCCCCACGAGGCCGCCGCCGCCCTGCCCGTGCGTACCGACACTATCACCATCCTTGCCGCCGCGTCCGCCCCAGAGCCGCTCCCATCCCCCCACCGCGACCCGCTCACCCTCACCCCCATCGTCTCCGACGGCCACTTCATCCCCTCCTCGACGGGCCACTACGCGGGAGTCTCCAACCCGCGCCACGCCACTATACCGCATGGCGCGTCCCAAGTGTACTTCCACAATGCCGGCCAAGTCGGCATCAACGTGACGATCGCCGGCCTGGACGGGACGGATCACTCCCAACTCTTGGGCGGGGGGAGTTCGTACGTCCTTCCGGCCGGCGGATACAACTACTCCATGTCGGCGCCCGGGTACGCCCTGTCGTGGAACGGCACCATACGTATGCCATAATAGTACCATAATACTATTATACCTAGCCTGCGGGGGTAGTCCTGCATGGCGTTCAACGGACCGAACGAGCTCACCCGCAAAGTCAACGTTACCATCCGCGTCGACATCGACCTGCGGGACAAGATCGAGAAAATAGTGCGGGGCGGGGAGTGGCGCAGCGTCTCCGGCGGGTGCGCCGCCCTCTGCGAGCTCGGCATGGTGATAGTGGAGAACCGCGACAAGCTCGGCAAGTCCGAGCACATGACCGAACTGGCCAAGACGCTCCGCAAGGCGTGCGAGGTCGGGGAGGTGCTGGACTGGGCCCAGACCGTCCCCCCCGACATGATAAGATCCGTCATCCAAGCCCTCCAGCTGGCACAGGAGGCGCGGTCCCGCAACTACCGGCTGGACGACGGGTCGACGGGCTGGTACGACTCGGCGGCCAAACTCCGCGAATTCAACGCGCTGGTGGCCACGGCCACGGAGGACGGCAAGTGATGAACCCGTGCAACAACATCTGCGAGAGCGACCACTATTCCAAGTGCCGGACGGCGCGCCTCCGCACGTACGCCAACCACAAGTACGCCGACGGGTGGAAGCGCTGCACCACCTGCGCGCGCTCCTTCCTCACGGAGGCGCGGCGGTGCCCGTGCTGTTCCTACCCCCTGCGGTCGGGCCCCCCGCGCCTGAGCGGGCGACCACAATCATTAAATCATGCGGCATCCACCGTACGACATGAGCGCCAAGACCGTGCCGAGCCCCCCGCCCATCCCCCCCCGCAGGGAGCCCGCCGTGTCCACGTCCATCACCCTCCCCCTCGGCCTGATGGAGGCAATCACCACGATGGCCCAAGACAGCAACCAGAGCCGCTCGGCCGTCATCGCTACGCTGTGCGCGGAGGCGCTCCGGAGATGACGCGCAAGCCGAGGTCGCTCGAGCCTTTGGAGAGGCTGCCGTTCCACAGGGAGACCGCCGCGGCCACGGTGGCGGTCGGCCGGCCGCACGGCGGGCAGGACGGCGCGCGTTCCATCCGGATACCGCCGGGGATCGCGGCCCACCTCTCCGACCCCGACTTGATGGTTCTCTACCCTCAGCCCGACGGGACCGTCGTGCTCGAGGGGCTTCCACTGGCGGCCGTCTCGCCGGCGGCAGCGGCGGCCGAGCCCGAGTCGGGGGGAGATTCCCCCTTGGCCCGCCAGTAAGACGCCCTCCTGTGCCCGTTGTATTTCTCCCTGAGGCCCGGCTCCACCACCAAGCGCTCCTGGAAGCGGGACTTTTTGACAGCCGCCACCTCGGGCTGTTTTTCGCGGGCGCACACCTTCCGGATGTGCTCCTCCCTGTTGTTCGTCCAGTATTTGGCGGAGTTGCGCCGCGCCCTCTCCTTGCGGCATCCGGGACTGCACACGTTCGGGGGATTCGCGGCGGGGCGCAGGAACACGTTCCCGCAGATCTCGCAGTCGGCCGCGGTCTCTCCGGTCAAAAGCCGTGCCTCGCCAAGCCGTCAGCCCCCAGCCGCTCGCGCGCCGTCTTGAACCAGTCCCCGTCTATCTCTATGCCGAGCGCCCTCCGCCCCACCTCCCGCGCCGCCACCAGCGTGGATCCGGATCCCGCGAAGGGGTCGAGCACGAGGCCGTCCGGCGGGCAGTAGCCCCGCACCAGGAGTTTCAGGAGGGCCACCGGCTTCTGCGTGGGGTGGGGGGTGCGCTCCATCAGGGGCATGCAGAACTTGTTGGGGTAGGTGAGGATGGACTGCCCCCCGCGCCGGCCCGCCGGCACGTGCGTCTCGGCCGTGTCGGACTTCATGTGGCGCGACTCCTTCTCGAATACCGTGTCCCCCCTCTTGCGCCGCTTGGGGATCTTGTACGCGGGCCCGTACGTCTGCAAGGACTCGTAGTCCATGTACAGGGATGTCATCCTCTTCAGCCCCTTCTTGCAGAATGCCCCGATGAGCTCGTGCGCCATCAGGGGATGGCGGGCCTGGGCGTGCGCGCATACTATCCCGGGCTTGGCCCACACGTAACTGAACTTGGTTTTCCACAAGCCGGTCTGTATGGCCATCGACAGCGAGTCCAGGGAGCCGAACGTGAACAGCCACCCGTTCGGCTTTAGCACGCGCGATAGTTCCATGTAGATTTGCTCGTACGTGTTCCCGTGGGGGTTCGCGTCCATCGACAGGGCCGTGCTGTGGTAGGGGGGGTCCGTCAGTACCATGTCCACGCTCTCCGAGGGGATCGTCGGCAGTACCTCGATGCAGTCCGCGTGCCTCACCTCCGCCCCGCCCACGACGCTGGCCTCCGCCACTTGCAGCGCCAACTATTCCGCCCTCTGCCCCGTCTTTTTGGCGTATGTCATGCGCTGCTCCGCCCTTATCCGCTCGGCGTACGCCGCGTCGTCCCGCCGCCTCTCCTTCCGCCTCCGGTTCTGGCTCTCCCTCATGTGCGCCCGCTTCTCGGGGTTCGCCTGCGCCCGCTTGAAGTACTCCTTGGATTCCTCCCTGCCGCGCCGCGACTCGCATTCGGGATCCTTGCAGTAGCGCCGCTGCCCCACGCCGGTGAACGGCTGCCCGCACGCGCGGCACGGCCGCGGGGCGGCGCGGGCCGCGGCGGACGGCCGGCGGTTCCGGCGGGAGCGCTCGTCGGCCTCGTCCCGCGCCAGCTGGTGGCATTCGGGCTGCATGCAGTATTTGCGCCGCCCCCACTTGTCGACGAACGGCAGGCCGCAGTTAACGCACCGCTTGGTGTGGTCGTCCATGCCTCAGCGCTTACGGAGCCCCATTTAAGTGAGGCGGCGGGTCAGGCCCCGCGGTCGGAGCACCAGGCGGACTCGCAGCCGCCCGTGGACTCCTCGTCGTCGTCGATGACGACCAGGCTGCTCGCCCTGGCCGCCTTGAGCCCCCTGAGCGACGTGCTGGAGATGAGGGTGCGCTTGGGGAAATCGGTCGACGACTCCTCCATGTCCATGATCTCCGCGTACCGCTTGGGGTTCTCGGCGAGGAGGCGCGCGAAGTGCTTGGTGTTGTGGAACATGCAGAAATCGCACGCCGATTTCACGGGGAGCGGCCAGCCGTGCTTCTGGATGACCTCCACGCAGCCGGCCCGCGTGATTTGGTCGTACACGAGGGGGTAATTCTGGTAGGCGTGCTGGACGCTGTCGTCGGCGGCGGCGCGGCGCGCCTCGTCTATGGTGAAGCACAGGTCGAGGATGACGGGGTGTTCCGCCGTGGCCCCCACGGTCTCCCGGATGAAGTGGTTGACCGGCCTGATCTTGAACTTGTCGGTGCACCACCGCCTGGCCTTGATCGGGAGGATCTTGCGCTCGCGGCAGTGGTCCTCCAGGGTTCCCAAGTGGCTCCGCACCATCTCGAAGTGGATGCCCTTTTCCTTGCAGAAGGGGCGCACGTGCTTCTCGATGTACTCGTACGTGGGGGGCTCCTCGGCGCCCACGTCGGCGAAAATGACATAGTCGTACACGTGGGGTTCGCGGAGGAGCTGGGCCACCGAGTTCACGCCCGCCCCGAAGCCCAGCACGCGGGCGCACGCGCGTTCCTGCACCTCGGCGAACCGCGCCGCGCGGGTGGCCCGCCGCTGCCGCAGTATCATGGCCACACGCGCCGCTGTGCGGGCTTGGGGGATCTTTTTCGGCTTGTGGTCGTCGACTGTCTTCAGTTCCGCGGCCATCGCGCGACTTGCGCGCCGTGCCTGATTTAAGTGGTGTGGTAAAAAAGAAAAGGGGGGCGGAGGGGGTTTAGTCCTCGTCCTCATCATCATCATCCTCATTCAGGATCCTCTCGATCTCGACAAGTGCCTTTTGTG
>OY282366.1 GCA_958295685.1 uncultured Dehalococcoidia bacterium | reverse complement strand
TCCGAGGGACTACCTGATGACGGAGGCCGGTGAACTCATCCAACGGGCTCGCGACCTGCATCCGTCGTTCGATCCGCGCCGAACGGGCGGGGATGCGGCGGCCGTCCGGACGCTGGACCGCTTGCAGATCGAAGCACTCACGGACGCGGCGCGAGAACCGATGTCTCTGCTTGAACCGCTGAGTTTCAGCGGCGTCGCGGTCAATAATGCCGTCGTCGCCGGTGCCAGCGTGCCGTTTGGCGATGGAGTCGAGGTTCTGACGTGCGCAAGCGCTCGGGCATACTTCGACCCAGCAGACGTAGGCGTGGGCGCCAATTACGATGATGTCACGATTGTCTCGCTCGGGGACATTACCCCAGCCGACCCACAGAACGCCTGGCGGCTGGCCGTGGCGGTCCAGACCGACAGGTTCTGGTGCAACGACACGCGACTGCAAGGAACAAGCGAAAGCAGCTGGAGCGAGGTCGCGCTGCTCGAACTCATGGTGATCAAGGTCCCCGAGAAACTGACGACCCTGCGTAGCCCCATCGCGCTCCCCCGAGCCATGCACGCGTCGATCGTCTACGGGCTGGCGACGACCTGGGCGATCCGCCAAGAGAACGTAGCGTTGGCATCGTTGCTCAACTCGGAGCTTGCGAAAGCGACGATCACGCTCCAGCAGGGCGGGACGGAGCTGATCGCCCAGAACACGCAGGTGAGCGTCGGCTGATGCGTACGTTCGGGGAGATCAAGAAGGCGGCGTACAACTGCTCGTCGCGGAGCCAGGAGGACCGGTCGGCCACGGACGAGGAACTGCTCAACGTTCTCAATTCGCGCATCGCCCGAGCATTCACGGAAGGACACGCGATCAACCCGTGGGCCTTCTTGGCCCAGGTCGCCGTCAAGTCGAACGGCCAAGTATGGGCACGTCCCACCGATGCCGCTGTGGTCCTACGGATCGAGCAAAACGATGAACCCAAAGAGGTAGCTGTGGTTCCGTTCGACCAACAGAATATCGAACGTGGCTTGCCCAGCGTATACCGAATGGGAAACCAATACTGGCCGGTCCTCCGAAATCCACGACTGTCGGGATCCCTGAACTTCTGGTACGCTAAGGCTCCCACGGCCATGCCGTCCGGTCCCAAAGCGGAGATCGACCCACTCTATCCGCATGGCCACGAACGGCGGCTGGTTCTAGAACTGGCGATCTACATGGCAAACAAGGACGGGCGGGCCGAAGATGCCGCATTGCTCAAGCAGGAGCTTGAGATGGAGGTCCAGCGCTTCGTCCAGGCGCTGAAGCTGGCGGATCCCACAGCACGCCGGCTAGGGTCCTTGTACTGATGGAGTCCATGACGCCCGAGGAGATTGCCCAGCTGGCCCAAGAGACTTCTGGCGCCAGCGCCGCTAAGCCCTTGCCGAAGGCACTCATGTGGCAACGCATCGACGGGCGTCAACGCGAGTTGTTCCGGGTGGTGGCCCAGGTCGATCCAGAGTTCTACGGGATGTGCGCGACCGTCGAGGTGCCCTCCGCCGGCGGGATTCAAATCGACCTGGCGCAGACGGTAAGCAGCGGGGATATAGCCCAGATTGATGCCGTCTACGTCAAGGACACGGGCAGCTACGCCCCTCATGCGACCACCACGTTACCGAACAGTCAGACACCTGACCCGCACCGAGTCGTTCCTGGAGACAGGGTGACGCTGTGCTCCGCATTCGACGCCGCCGCGCATATGCCACCACGGGCGACAGTTCGAGACGGCATCTTGCGCCCCGTCGGGACAGACTTCCAAGACGACGATGGGAATCGGTTCGCGGAGCTCGATGTCTTCTACCAGCGCTTGCCTCAGTCTATCCTATCAGACCTCACGACCCCCGTGGACCTGGCCCATCCATGGGACATGCTCTTGGTGTGGGACTTGGCTAGATTCCTGCTGTCGGTGCAGACTGACGATTCGCTGACAGAGGAGCAGCAGATGGCCCTAGGTGCAATCGCTGAGTTGGAGGCGGACATGCTGACTCGGTACACGGATCACGTGAAGTCGTGGTCCGGTACGGCCCGGGCGACCCGCTTCGACGGCGGGATCTGACTGTGGCGACGCTTACAGTCTGTCCCGGGCCAGACGACGGGCCTCAACTGTCCACCAAGGACTGCGATGCGCATCTCGTCAAACCCCATAAGCTGATTGCGGTGGTTAAAGCCATTAGTCGGTGCATCGGCAGGAGCGGCAACAAGGTTGCACGGACTGCGTTCCGCACCTTCGTTCCCGTGTCGGCCAAGGTTATCCGATCTGGCGAATACACGCGCCCGGACCCACCCATCGTTCGATATGTGACGACGGAGGTATCCGACGACGTGAAGGTGCTGTCGCGATGCGTGGGCAGGTTGGACGGGACAGTTCTCGCTCCCGTTATCGTCGCGTTCTATCCTGTTCCCCCTGTCATAGCGCCGGGCAATAGATGCACGCTCAAGATCGCCACCCAGCGGGCTGCACGCGCCCACATATCAGAGGGCGTCGGCGATGTGACTGGTGCCAGCGAAGTATCGGTGGCGCCCGCCGCGACAACCGAGTATCAGCTGACGGCGAGCAACGACGCCGGGAGTACGTCGAAGACGGCTCGGGTGTCAGTAGTGTCGCCTACCCAGCCGCCAAGGATCGACTTCTTTCGCGTGCCGCCAGACCGCCGTGACGGCGATGTCAGCCAGATACCGGGACGAGCTCGGTCATTGACATGGTGTTTTATCGGCGGCACAGGCACCACGGCAACAATCGTAGACGACGACGGTCATGCGGTAACGTCCGCTGACGGCCGCCCTCTCGAGAACGTCGGAAGTATCACGGTTAGCCCCCAGGATCCGACCACCTACACACTGACCGTCAGCAACGCGCACGGACCAGACGCTACATCGCAAGTGACGATTGGCGTGTTGCCACGCATCCTCGGGTTCCAGGCGTCATCGCCCACGGCGGAGGCTGGCGATACTGTAACGCTGACAGGGGTGTACCAGGGGGGCGGAACAAGGGATGACGTGAGCATTAGCATCGACCAGGGCATCGGCGTGGTGCCGACGACGGCGCACCGCCGATTTAGCCGCGACGTGACCGTGCAGAACACCACCACATGGACCGTGACAGCGACCAACACCTACGGATCAGTGACGAGCGCGACAACGGTTCGCGTCTCGACTGCACAGGCGGCGGATGGCCCAGTCATCAACAACTTCTGGGTGCGCAGATACTACACCATGGTAAGGGACACAGTTGGTTCATTGTTGGTGGGATGGGATACCAGTCGAGTGCAGTCCGTGGATATCTACAGAGTGACGCGCACAGGTAGCATTAGCAGAAACACACTCGTTTACACCGGTTCGCGAGTGTCCACGCTCAATCCCGGCGATTACTTGGACGATGATGGCCACGCATTGGATGCAGAACGGTTAGCGAATGCTCAACGGGGCGATATGCGCTTTATAACCGTTAGGCTGATAGGAAATATTTCCGAGATCGTTATCGTGGCCCGTTCTGGATCACAGACAGTCACCGAACGCCACAACCTGCTTACGCCCGGTGCCGTCAGCATAGCAGATGCGTTCGTGTCGGTTAACAACGCGATCAGCACGACGCCGTTGGTGCCACCCGATCCTGTGACTGCTCATGACCCGCGTTATATTCTCGCCGTATTCAATGTCTTCGGTGCGACGAATTTCGAGTTCGACATGCGCCTCGAACTATTAAACAATCAACAGCTGTGGATCCGCAAGCAGCAAGTGGAAAAGTCGCTGAACCTGCTAGCGACTGATGTCACTTCCGCGGCGGTGAGGATTATAGACGTGAGCAGTTCTGTTCCACCGGCATGGCCGGATATCGTCACAGACGCGGAAGGCAACCGGTTTGCCCGCTGGGACGTGTTACGGTGCCGGGTTCGCGAGATTGGAACCAGCACCTGGGCAGACGAACGAGTGCTGCAAGTGTGGCAAAGATGATCAGCGCCACCATCACTCGCCATCGGAGCTGGGAGCCAGTTCCTGCCGTCGTGAAGGCGTTCAGCCGATTGGACGTGCGTCCGTTCGACGTGCATGGCAAGCTCGCCCTCCCTTTGCCACGACGCTACAACAACATGTCGGCGATGGCGGCCGATCAGATGCTGATGATCGTGTCGGGCGTCCAAACGGCCACGACACCGTTAGCGCGGGACAAGGTGAACCTCCGATTGGCGGACGGACCTAACGGCCAGGGCGTCGGCCCAGAATGGATTTTCGGCGCTACAGGCGGACCCGTGGGAGGACTGCCAGAGAAGGTGTCGCCCTCCGCCGCATCGACGTGGACGTTTCAGGACACTGGCGGTGACGCCTACACTTGTCGCCACGTCGAGGTTTGGGTGGGTGACGGGTCCCAGGGAGAGCAACAACTCCGAACGACCGGCTACAAGTTCTCCGACGTGTCACTTGGTGGCGTCATCGCCAAGGATGCTGGCACGACGTTGCTATTCGATTGGTCGCTTGAGCTGTACTCGGAGTCGGCGGCATTCCAGTCACAGGCGATGCGGATCTTGCTAGACATGGTGACAGGAGCGTCTACGGCGTACCTGACCGACAGCCACTTGGTGATGCGCCCGCTGAGCAACACGCTGGCCGAGCTACCCGGGGCCGACCTTCCTCCCGACGTGCCGCTGTCCCCGCCCGACACAGCCAGAAATGCAGTACAGCGCTGGTTCACTGCTGGGCCAGGCATCTTCACGGGAGACTGGGCTCAGATCCTTCTGAAGCATGTCGGCGCAGACGGCATCAAGCGTCCGTTTTGGCAGGCCCCAGCTCAGGCTGATGGCAGAGAGGGCGGGGACAAGGCCGCCGGGAGTGGAGATCGGTGGGCCTGGGAAATGCGACTGCATGAAGGCGAGAGCAGCTGTCCGACGATCCGTGACTTTCGGGCCACGCCGACAACCATTAATCGTGGCGAGGCGGTGACGCTCCACGTGCTGGCCGATTCCGCTCCCGACATGGAGATCGACCAAGGTGTCGGTGCTGTGACCAGCGGGAGCATCGTCGTCCGCCCCCAGCAGACGGGGCGGCTTACCTATACTCTGACGGCTCGCAATGCGGGGTGCGATCCAGTAACCTCGCAACTCGAAATCGAGGTGCAAGGAAAGCCCGTCATATCCCAGCTGGAGGCAGACCCGAATCCAGTGTCGGCCGGCACTGCGACAACAGTTCGCTACAAGGTCACTGGTGCCAACGCCGACGGCATTAGCGTGGACCAGGGAGTCGGCCTTCTACACGGTGCGAGCGGATCGTTCCAGTTCACGCCGCAAACCGATACCACGCTCACGATGTCGGCCCGCAACGACGCTGGCGTTACTCAGAAGACGGTGTTCATCGACACGGTGAGCGAGCCGGTGGTCCGTCAGTTTGGCGTGAGCACCGCATCGTCCGACGTCCCAACTGTCCTAGGGAGTGCCACAGAGGCTGCTGCGCCAACGTTTCGTATCGCCCCTGGGTCCAGGGTCAAGCTCCACTGGCAAACGACCGGCACAGATGTGTCAAACCGAATCAACGGCGTTGGCCAGAATCTTGCGGCATCAGGAACCGCGATAGTCGCTCCGACAGCGCGGACAGTGTACGAGTTGATTGCAGCGAACCAGTCTGGTACAGCGAAGTCCTACATCATCGTAGATGTAACCAGCGACCCTACCGTGTCGATCAGATCGTCGGCGCCTTCGGTGAGGTGCGGCCAACCGGCGACCATTACGTGGTCCTCCGAGAACGCCGACGTGGTTGACATTCCAGGCATCGGTTCAGGGTTGGCAACATCGGGTTCCGAATCCGTGGTGATCAACAGTCGCACCACCTTCACGGCATCGGCATACCGTGCGGCTGCACCGACAAAGAAAGCGACGGCCACCGTAACAGTAGGGTGCGTGGGAGATCCACCCGACCCGAGAATCACGTCCTACACTGTTCGCACCGGTGACCAAGCACGCGGCACGGGGACGGCATCTATTGAGGTAGCACCAGGCACAACGCTCCATCTAGAGGCTGTCGTTAATACGGGCGGATTCCTTCCTTATCCACGAATCACACCACTCACAACCGTAAACGGCATCCCGGTCACCGGCACGTCGTTTCTCGCAGCGGTGGATAGGATCGACGAGACGTCAATGCGACTGACGGCCGAAGTATCGCCCACCGTCGCAACCCGATACAGACTTGATGTGTCCGTGCCCGGTGCGGGTGCGGCTACGGACACCGTTACAGTGACGATGGTGGCTGGCCCGCCCACGATAAACTGCCCAGCGATCAAGAACGTCAGCTCAAGAGTAGTTGGATCGGACGGGTCCGTGGTCCTGTCGTTCCCGCCCGGATGCTTCAGCGAGAACGTCACGGACGCGGAGGTGACATGGGGATCCAGTTCACGGACAATCAAAAAGAGCGCCGACACCCAGGAAGTGGTGTCGGTAACAATCCAGGGGATCACGACTGATACCGACTTTACCGTCACGGCATCTACCGCTACCGACGAGAGTGTGACTTGCGTTGTGAGTGTGCGACGCCGACCCGAAATACGCTCCCTGGAGGTGTGGCCAGGGCTCCAAAAGCCCACGTCGGGGCTGAGCAGCGATATCAGCGTGAACGCGGGTGACCGGTTCTCGCTCGGGTGGTGGTTCCTCGGTGTCGAGTCAGGGACCTTACGCACCACCACGCCAGCCGGAGTGACCACGGAAGAAACCGTTAGCGGACCACGGGGCACAAAGGCGCTCACTGCGCCCGCGGCCGTCGGCAGATATCGCTATGTCCTGTCATTGACACGCGGTGACGTGACCATCACGGATCAGGTGTCGGTCACTGTAACGGCCAAGGCGAAGCCTACATGGGGCACGTTTGAGGGTGCGCCGTCTGGGAGCTCGTCCTGGTCGTCAGACACGGTGAGCGTTCCCAATGGCCAAGCAGGCGTCCAGGTCCGGTGGTCGGGCGTCAGCAACTACTCGCACATGGTTGTGACGTTATCGGCTGTGATCGGCAGCTCGGCGATCACACGAACGATCGCGATAGCCGACGGCACAAATACGACCTTCAATCCCATTGGGTCGAGCCGCTACATCACGGCGACGCCATGGAACGGCGACCCGACGGTTACGGGGTCAGTGGCTGGCGATCCCCAGCGCGTGGACGTGGACGTGGGGACGATAATCGGTTCGATCAAGATCGGGTCGTTTGTCGCCAGCCCGGCGAGCGTGTCCCCGGGCTCGCCCATCAAGTTCACGTGGACCATCACGAAGGGGCGCCCAGGGCGCTATCTGATCCACGACTCCCGTGGCCAGACTGTGTACCGTGCCGCAAACACCGGCCAGACATCGGTGACACTGCGCCCTGGCCCCACGTCGGATGAAGTCTACACGCTGATAGCGACCGGGACTAACGTCCGCGACTCCGCTACCGTCGCGGTCGATGTGGTCCTGAAGCCCATCGTGACGGTCATCGCTAGCCCAGCAGAGTTGGACCAGCCTGGGGATACGGTCACGGTGACATGGAACATTGAGATTCCGACCGGAGGCGATCAGCCTACCTACATCGGCGTGTCGGATGGGGGAGCCTTCCAGACTACGACCAAGCTCCGGGGCACCAAGACCTACACGCCCGCGACGGCCGGGACGAAGACCTACACGGTCCGGGCAACCAACACGGATGGCACAAGCGAGGGGTCCGACGAAGTGATCGTATCCCAGGCTCCGCCGGGGAACGGAAACGGTCCAGGCTAGGGACATGCCCCAGCTACTGAGGGTGCCGCTCGGCGGGGGCCTTGACCGCTATCCGGGTCCGATCAATGTGCAGCCAGGCGCGATGCAGCGATTGGAGAACGTTATCCCCTACGGGGTGAAGCTTCAGCTCCGCCGGGGCACCCAGTCTGTACAGTGGCCAGCGCGTGCGCTTGCACACGGGGGAGCACCATGCTCGCACATCGTGTGCGTCCAGGCCGTGAGGACTCACACGGAAGGGCTCGTAGTCGGCTACTACCAGACGACGCAGCAAGTGCACGTCTGGCGCGTCTCGGGAACGGGTGAAGACCCGACGTACGTTGGCCAGTGGGGCAGTGACACGGCCTGGGGCGGCAGGCCTCCCGTGGTGATCAGCGAGGAAAGCTATGGACATGCGTTCCTGGCGCACGACGAACCGAGGGTCGGACACAGGGCACCCACCCAAGTCTACGACGCGACAGCTGGCACACTGACAACCCTGACGGCGGATCTGGACGGCACAGGTGCCGCTCCAGTGAGATTCCGCGGTGTCGTCGCGTGGCTGTCCTACTTGATCGGTTGGGGCTTCGGAACGCCAGGCGACGAACGTCCAGAGATCGTGCGAGCGTCGAAGCCGGGCGAGCCCACAGAGTTCGACAGGGATCACTACTGGATCGCTGGCGACAGGGGGGCACCCGTTCTTTCATGCGCCAAGGCGGGCGGCGTCCTGTTGGTGCTGAAGCCGACCGACACGTACCGGGTGACCGGCACGTCGCCGTTCAACTTCGGCATCGTCCCGCAGTTCGCGATTCAGGGATGCGTGGGCTCCAGGCTGGCCGTTACGGTTGATTCCGTCTGCTATTCGTGGGGAATCCGGGGACCGTGGCGAACAGCAGGTTCGACGGCCGGGGACATTGCCCCCCCGCTCGATCTCCCCGACAAGACACCGACCGATCCAGATCAAGGCTTCGCGTTCTACGATCCCATTGAGGAAGTGATCGAGTGGCACTTCGGCCGGGATGTCTACGCGCTGGTGCTCAAGGGCGGCCAGACCGCATGGAGCACGCGCACGCGCCCGTTCGAGTCCTTTGCGGCGGGGTTCCTGTACGGCTCAGTTGGCCTCCACGATCCCAGCGGCGATCAACCTACAGGCTATCCCGAGATGGTCGGCGTTGACGACACCGAGATGACGTGGCGCAACGTAGGTGCCGACGGCGACGAGACCCTCGAAGTCTACCTGCGGCAGGGCCAGGACGGATGGGAACGCAACCCTCCCGACGTGGACGTGACGACCGCGCCCACACAGTCGCGGGATGTGCCAGACATTGTGGCAGGCGTGCCCTACGACCTTGCTGTCCGCTACCGTCGTGGCGGACTCTACGATCCGGCGTACCGGGATCCCAACCCGGACAACTGGCCCGCCCACTCGCGTTATTCGTCTCTCCGGCCCATCACGCCACTGGGCAAGCCAGCTGTTTCGTCAGCGTCCTGGTCGCGGGTCGGATCGGCGGCTGAGCAGATCACTCTCACGTTCCGCCCGGTGGCCGACGATCTGCCACATGTGGTCCAGCGCGACGGGACATCAGTCGGGACAGTGCAAGCCGGTCAGGTCATCTTCATAGACACATCCCCTCGGCCAGAGCAGTACAACAGCTACACCGTCGTTGCTCACACCCCCAGCGGCCTCGAGGGCACACCGTCGCTCCCGAAACGAGTCTGGGCTGGACCCGATCCTCCGCTCAGCGTGCTATGGAGACGGATCGCCATCGGCCCTGGGCCGGAACCGGCACCAGGCGGCGTATTGGGAGAAGACGAATACCAAGTGTCGTGGCGATCACAGGTGGCTGAGTCGTACTTCACTGAGGTACAAGCAGATACCGGCATCCCGCACCGGTTTGGCGCCGGGGTGCGGCAGGCAACTATCGACGCCGAAGGCACAGCGCCACTCATCAAGGTCCGTACGGTGACGGTTCACTTCGGTGTCGAAGACTATTCCGCTTGGATCACGGCGGGGGCCGACGCCACGTGAGCGTGCCGCAAGCGTTCCTTGGTGGCCCCGGCGGCATCTACCGAGTGGCTACTGGACACGACGACAGCACCGACAGAGTAGGGTTCCGGGTCCAGACGCGGGCGGTCGCTCCAGCGGGGGCAGCACTAGACAGCATCTTCGACAGGATCTTCCTGTCGATCACATCGTCAGTCGCTGCCACGATTACCGTCACACCCGTCGTGGACGGTCAGGACATGGCGACAGCCGCCTTCACCTTCAGCCTGCGCAAGAACACGGCTTCCACCGATCCCCGTTCCAGGGTGATCGAGAACGTCTTGCGGACTGCGCGGTCCGGGCTATGCCTTGCGCTCAGGGGCACGTGGATTAGCTTCAAGATCGAGGCGGACAGCGTGGAGGGACCCGGACTGTTGGTTCTGGACCGCATCGCGGTCGAGTGGGACCCGGCCCGGGCCGGATCGAAGGAGCGGCCATGACGAACAAGATGAGGCTCGTGAAGATCAAGATCTTCTCGGCGGCGTCAGCGAGCGCGCTTGAGACCAGCTACGAAACGTGGCGCAAGACGCTGAACGAGGAGGCTTGGATAGCGCCTCCCGTGTCGCTTTCGACGCCGTTCACCATCTGCGTATCCTACACGGACGGCTAACCGCATGTCGCCGAACGAGCGTATGATGCGTGACCGCTACTACTCCGACGTGGCTCGTACCGGGGCCACGGGGCAGAGCCTGCTCCAACAGGCACTTGGTGCCCACCAGACGTTTGACCCGACAGCAGCGTTCCGCCAGCGCGTCAACGCCGCGCACGGCCAGTTCAAGGACCGGTTCACCCAGGACCTTGCTCGCTTGCGTGGCTCACAGGTGGGGATGGGCAGGCTGAACACGGGGTTCGCCGTTGGCGATGAGGACAGGTTGTTCCGGACGCTCGGCAACGACGCCCAGCAGCAGATCGGTCAAGCCGCCCTTCAGACATCGGGCCAGCAGCTGTCCCACCTCGGTATGCTGGGACAACTGGGATCTGGACTGTCTGGACAGGCGATGGACGCCCGGGCTGGCGAGTACCACCGCTTGCAGGACCAGCGCCGCCTCGATGAGCAAGAGTCGAAACGCGGCTGGGGAAGCCTGCTGAGCGGCATCCTTGGCGGAGCCGGCGCTATCGCAGGATTCCCGCTCGGAGGTCCGGCCGGAGCAACGATCGGTAGCAAACTGTACGGCAAGTTGTTCGGGTAATGGCGATGTATCCCCGACCCCGCCGGCGCCCGTGGAACCCCGATCCAGAGCAGCGTCAGCAACCCGCACCATCAATGCAGATGCTTAACGCGGGACTCGGGCTGGAGCAACGCGACCCGGAAGAGCTGCTCGCGGAACGACAAATGCCGCAGCCGATGGGAGCGCCGATGGGACAAGACACTACCGGAGTGAATAAATATCCGGGTGGCTTTCGACCGTCTCATCCGTATCATACGGATCGTTGGCGGCAACGAGACGACAGCGCACGAATAGCTATGGGCGAAGACCCCATATATGAGGGCACAGAATATGAATGGCGGCCAGGAATGAACCTCGGCCCCTGGTCCGCTACCGGCGCAGTACCCCTTGTGCCCACCGAAACCGAACTCAACAGCCAGACCCGGGCGCAGCGCTTGACCGACGGCGACAAACCGTTCCAGGACCGCTGGCCCTGGATGCGGGACGGGCCGATGTCGAAACCGGCAGACTTTGCGCAACAGGATGCCACCAGAGCCATCGGACCCCACGATCCAACAAGGACCCAGAGGGATCAGGGTGGAGAGCTTCTGGGAATGTTCCTTCGCACGATACTTGGGATCGGAGGCGGTCAGGCAGGCCAGGCGGCACGCACCGGACTAAACCGCGTCAGTCGGTGATATGCCGACACGCTACTACACCCGGCCGGTTTCGCGTGGCGCGGGATTCCTGCTCAGCGCACTCGGCGACGGCCTTGAGCGGGGCATAGCGAATTTCGAGAGTCGGCACCGCCAAAACGTCAATGACATCCGCCGGCGACGCCTAGAAGATGAAGCTGCTGCTCGGCTGAACATCGAGGACGAACGCCGTCATGGGTTCGAGGATGCCGCCGAGGGGCGCCAAGAGTACGCCTTTGCGCAGAAGTGGGGCGGCATTCCTGCTGCTGCGCTGAACGGCGGTCCACCGGACGGATACCAGCAGGTCGCAGGCAGCTACCTTCCGACGATGGAGACGCGTCGCCAGCAGAATGAGCCGCTCGTCACCGGGCTCATGGAGAGCCTGGGGCTCGACCAGGCCTTGGGACCGGCAGTGCAGCTAGGGATGGAGCAGGGAATCAACCCGCAGGCCTTCATGCCCTGGGATCGGGAGCTGAACCGACGCGACGCGACGGCCCGGGCTACCGCCGAAGCTGCCCGTGGCCGCCAGGTAGCAGGATTCGCCCACGACCGGGAGATGCTGGGCCGCCGACAGACGCACGCGGAGCGCCTGGACTCCGTGGATAGGATGCTCGATGACACCTACGGTGCTATCGTGCCGGGTCCCGACGGGTCGCCAACCGTCCAATTCCAGTATCCACAGGGCCACACACGACAGAGCCTCTACGAGACCTACATGGGCGGCGGGAGATTGCCTCCCCGCCCCGAAGCCGCCGCTCCGCCCGACCCGACTTCGGAGCCGGCCGTAGCACAAGAGATCACGCAACCGCGCACGCCGTACCGGTGGCCCTTCCCACCACGCAGTGGCGCGAGCACCCAGGTATCCGGCACCGGTACCACAGTGCGCCAGCACATGAGCGCACTAGGGACCGACGATAGGGACGAGGTAGCGTCCCAGATGTATTGGCAGCTCCAAGAGCACGGGATCCCGCCCGACCAGTGGCAGGACCTGATGAACCAAATGGACGTGCCACTCGCGATCCAGCGGCGCGTCATGACCACTGCATCCAGGGAGCGTGACGAAGCCAGAAAGACGGTTGCCGAGGAACAGAAGGAAGACACTGAGCCGAAGTCGATCTTCAACCCGTTCCGGGACTTCCTGGACGTTGAGCCACCGCGTTGGTGGAGGATGAATCAACTCGTGCGCGAGCGCGGGCGCAGCTGACGAGGGGTCAGTAAGTGCCTCACCACGACGACGACAGGCGTCTCAGGAACCGGATCTGGGACAAACACCGTCAGAGATGGCTGACCCGCGACGACGTACTGGGGGACATCAACCGTCGCTTTGCGCAGGGCATCCGGTCCTACAAGGCCAGCCCGACCTTCGATCCCACGCTGTCAGACCAACCCGTTGGCTTTGAGCTTCCAGAGGAGCCCCGGCCCGGCGAGTGGCGGCACATGGTCCAGAACCCCGGCTTCCGAGAGGGAATCGGTAATGGCATCATGGCCGTTGCCCGTGGTGCGGCGGAAGTGCCTATCAGCGTGCTAGATGCTGCGGGCATCCTCATGTCCAACCATCAGGACGTGCCCGAGAACACGATGTCGCAGGCTGCGGAGCGAGCGCGGGCGTGGATGGACGACGCATTCCCCATGAATCCCGAACTTGCGGAGTCCTTCTGGTACGCCCAGTTCCCGTCCGCCCTCGGCAGCATGGCAGGCTTCGTCGGCAGCGGCGGCGCCGGCGGCGTTGCAGCCGCGACCATCGCTGCCAAGATGCTCGTGCGGGGTGCCGCGAAGAAGGCCGCCACGAAGGTGGCCCAGGAAGCCGCCCAGGCAACCATCAAGAAAGCTGCTACCACCGGGTCAGTCGTCACGTCGGCCGGGGCCGGGATGGGCGGCTATGCCAGTAGCCAATACAGGGACGCGCTCCGCGAAGACGCCGACCTCGAGACAGCCAAGCGGGCGGCCGTAACGGCTGCGCCGATAGGGATCCTAGAGGTCATGCCCGTAATGCGGGTGCTGGGAAGATACTCGGGCAACGGCGGCAACGTGTTCACCCAGGCGCTCAACCCGACAAGCCGGGTCGGGCAGGGCTTCGCCGGCGCAATCGAGGAGGGTATCCAGGAGTCGATTGGGCAGGTCGGGGCCAACAAGGTGGCCCAGAGCCTCTATGACGCGGATCGAGAGCTGGCTGAAGGGGTGTTTGACTCCGCCCGGGCCGGAGGCGCGGCGGGGTTCCTGATGTCCTTTGCCTTGTCCGGCCTGGGGCGGGGACCCACCCCTCGCGTCCCTGTTGCCGCTCCCGACAGCAAGCCAGCGGGACCCGCGACATGGCCGGAAGGGCTGGAACCACCCCGGACAGAGGATGGCGATATCGTGGACATCTACGGTGTGCTGGGCACCCGGTCCGATGCCACCGGAGAAGAGATCACAAAGGTGTTCCAGCGCCGCGTGGCCACCGCCGTGGAAGACGGAAACCAGCCCCGCTTGGTAGACCTGGAGTTCGCCTACGAGCACGCCCTGCGCCGCATCCAGTTCGAGCACCGGCAGACGCTCCCCGTGCCGGATATGGCGGGCACGTCCCCCTTCGATGTCCTCGGGATCACCCCGGACTCGGATGATCGCGCGAAGCAGATCGCCGTCACCGTTGCGCGAGCGTGGCACGGCGGAGGATCCAAGCCTGACACCGAGCTGACGCCCGAGGAGCTGGCCAACAGGCAAGTCATCGACGACGCCGCCGCCATCCTAATGCCTCCCCCCGAAGCCGAAGAGGGGGCGACAGACACGGGCCAAGCCGCCGAGGACGCCGCCGATACTGCGGTCGAAGAACCCGTGGAAGCCGTCGAAGGTGGCGACCAGGCCGCCGAGGACGCCGCCGAAGCCGACGAGGAAGCCGAGACACCGACTTGGCAGACTCAGAAGATCCATGTCGCGACGGCAGCCTCCAGTGTGGGCGCCGACGGCGAAGCGACCCCGGTAACCACCACTGTCGTGTTCCCCGACGACGCCTCGACAGAGGTCGTGACCCGCAACGTGGTCGTCGATGTGACCGACCTCACAGCATCCAACGACCCTGTGTCATGGGGGCGGTCGCCCGCTGACAGCTACCCTCCAGAGATCCAGGGGAGAGCTTATATCGGCGACAGAGGCAAGTCCGCACGCGACTCCGTGAACGTCAAGGCGGCAAAGCTCAACCCCAGCTTGCTGGTGACGAACTCGTCCGGGAAGGATGGGCCACCCATCGTCACCGAGTCCGGGACCGTCGTCGCCGGCAACAGCCGGACAATGATGCTGAAGCTCGTCTACGGCGACGACGGGTACGCGGCGCGTCGCGAGAAGTATCGGGAGAGGTTGCTTGCCAAGGCGGACGAACTCGGCCTCGACCGCGATGCCATCGCCGCCATGGAACGTCCAGCGCTGGTCCGCATGATCGACGACGACTCGGTTGACCAGACCGATGCCGCCGCCCTCCAGCACCTGAACCGCCTCTCCGATGCGGATTCGTCCGAGGTGAAAGACCCGATCTCGGAGGCCAAGAGCTACGCGGACGCGCTGCGGAAACGCCCAGGCCTGGTTGCGACGCTGATCCGTCTGATGGACGACAAGTCCGTCAGCGAGTTCTTGAGCACGTCGGCAGCCCACACCTTCTTGGACGAAATGGTAAAGGCCGGAATCGTCTTGCCGTCGGAGGCGAACAAGTTCCGGTCCAAGGCGGGCGGCCTAACTGACGTGCGGTTCACGGACCAGGGTCGTGGCATCCTGAAGCGAATGATCGAAGCCGCCGCAGTCGGATCGGCAGACACGATGGACGGCTTCCCCAAGGTGCTCCGAGACACGTTCAGTGCATCGTGGGGGCTGGTGCTGGGGGCCCGGGAGTTTGGCGGTCGGGAGTGGGATCTCGTACCACTCATCGCCCTTGCAAGCGAGATGCTGCAAAGCGACTCGGAGACCAGTCCGATTGAAGGCCGAAAGGGTCAGCCGCTGTTGACTGGAGAATCCGAACAGGATGTCGCCCTCGACTTCGCGCTGCTGATCAAGAACACGTCGTCGGGCGACATGCGCAAGAAAATGACGATGTGGAAGAACGCCGCCACCGCAAACGCCGAGGGCATCGGCCAGATGAACATCGGCCTGGGCACCACACCAACCCCGCAAGAGGCGTTCAAGACGTACTTTGGCATCGACTTGGGCGAAGGCGGTGTGACCGACATTCAGCGACCCGAATGGTATGATCACGATGTCGCATCCCTACCGACCCCCACTGGTGAACCCCTCTCGCCCGAGGTAATCGCTCAAGCAGAGGCTGACGCTGACGCCCTTCTGGCCGACGAGGCCGCCCCGGAGGCCGCCCCGGCCGCCCCGGAGGCCGCCCCGGCCGCCCCGGAAGCCGCCCCGGCCGCCCCGGAGGCCGCCCCGGCCGCCCCGGAGGCCGCCCCGGCCGCCCCGGAAGCCGCCCCGGCCGCCCCGGAAGCCGCCCCCGTGGTTCACACGACCATCCCGACGGTGACCGGCAAGGTGACCAAGAAGGGCCGCGTGCGGAAGATGGACCTGTCCGTCAACGGCGAGGTCGTCGCCACCGCCGTCGCCGAGGAGGGCGGCTACGCGATCGACGAGGACGTGTCGCACCCCATGGTCGCCGACTTCCTGCCGCCCGATGCCCTGCACGGCGAGTACGCGGGCGCCGCGAAAGCCGCTACCCGCGAGATGAAGACGAAGGTCATGGCCGCCTTCAAGGAGAAGTACCCCGACGCAAAGCCGCCACCACGTGCGCGGAGAGCCAAGAAGCCCAAGCCGTTCAAGTATCGGACAGACCCGATTGAGCTGTATGTGCCGGAGCCAAACCCCGTTCTGCCGGACGTGCTCCAGACCGCAAAGCTAGAGTCGCGCAGCGGCCATCCCATAGAACTTCCAGACGATGCTCCCTACGAACGTGCCCTGTTGTTGCTTGATCTCTCGCAAGACCCTGACGTTCAAACGGTTGCCAAAGACTTTCTGATAAACGAGGGGTTCCCCGATGACATGGTTTACGGGATTGCAAGGCAGACTAGGCATCATGTGGCGGACGCATTCGAGCGGCAGGATCCCAAGTCGGGCGAAGCTATCACGCTTGGACGGTTCACAGTCATCAAGCCGCCCCAGGTGTCCCAAGACGATGCACTCGTTGACGAGAGTGCTACCGACGAGGATGAACTGCTGGACGCCGGCGAGCCGGAGTCAGACCTAGAGATCGGACTGGAGGTGGAACCGGAACCGGAACCCGAGCTTGTAGTCACCGACGAGTCGTTCGAGGCTATTGCGCCAGCTGTCTTCGACGACTCGATACTGGACGAAAACCATGTCGAAGTACTTCGTGATGTCCTCGATATGATTAGCGCCGTGAAGGATCCCACAACGGCCCGGCGTGCTGCCGAAGCACTGAACTCGGCCACTACCGCGTTAAAGGCGGGTACCTTCTCTGAATTTCTACGCAACGCCGACACGACTACCAGAAGCTTTGCGTCCATGGTAGGACCAGACGAGAGTTCCGCACTTATGAACGCCGACAGAATGTTGACGGCATGGAATAAAGTCCGTCCTGGTCTTAAGGAGGATAGTGTTGATGGGTTTGGTACCGACGTTGCGGCAAACTTAGCTGATCTGTTTGCCGACGTGGACCTAGACATAAAAGCTGACGACACCGAGACTCAAGCCATTCTGGATGCCGAGGCCGAACCGGTTCCAGATGTTGATGCTGATCTGGCCGAGTTGGTCGCCGTACTCGACGAGGACCCGGAAGTGTCAGCACAACCGGAACCCGATGAGGAACCTGGTAACGATGTCACCGGTGAGTACGTCATTGACGGTGGCGTCCTGAAAGCGTACAACGGTACCAAGTTCATTAGGCTCAAGCACCTGTCGAGCGAGGACGCGACTCGCGTCAAACACCTGGTTCGACTGGCATCGGCCGTCCGCGAAGTGATCGCCCTCGACCGCAGGGAGGCGCCCTGGTCTGAACTGCACGCAGCACAGGTCCGTCTCCGCCAACTCTACAAGACATTCACGGACCGCTACGGTCCGGTCAACAAGGAAGCGTCCCGGACAGTGAAGCAGCGGCAGCTGGACGAGGACGGCAACGTCATGAAGGACCGTGCGGGCAATGTGATCTACCAGGATGTTCAGCAAGTCTATCACCCGAATCACGTCGGGTACTACGACTTCGTAAACAGTCCGTTCGTTCGGATGCTCGATGAGCCGCTCGCCGGCGGGAAGTTCCGCACCGCCGACATCTTCCGCAAGCGGTTGACGCGCCCCGCGCTTCGCACTCCGATCAAGACGGTCCGCGGTGCACTGTGGCGAAGCGAGCTCAAGCGCGGCAGGATCGACATCTCGTATATGCAGTCTCAGTTGCCAGAGATGACCAGGGAGGAGATCAAGGCCGAGCTTGTTAAGCGAGACTTTGCGTACATGGACCCGGCAGAGGGACGCTGGATTCGGAAGTACGTGTACCTGTCGGGGAACGTCCGCAAGAAGCTTGCCGAAGCGAAGCTGGAAGCTCGACGCAATCCGGCCTTTGCTCGTAATGTGAAGGCGTTGGAGGCTATCCAGCCGAAGAGGATCACTGCTCGGGAGATGGTCCACAACGGGGCGCTGACTGTCGGCTCGCAGTGGATACCACCGAAGTTCTATATGGCCTTCGCAAAGGACCGCTTGGGCGTCTCGATGAACATACGGATAGGCAAGTCTGGCGCATGGAGGGCAACCAAAGACCAGACGATACTCGTAGACGAGGCAACGTTCGAGCGAATGCGCGTTCGCAATCCGGGCGGCTCGAGCAAGCCCGTATCCACGCTGTTCCGGGAGATGCTACGGAACAGCGATTCCACCATGTACCTCAACGACGACAAGGGCAAGATCGACAAGAAGAGCCCTAACAGAGAGGCCACCCGCGAGGCAGAATCACGCAAGAGACTGATCCAGAAGGAGTTCATCGACTGGGTTCTGAAGCACCATGGCCATGAGCTGTCGGACATCTACAACCAGAAGATGAACCACACGGTGCTGACCAACTGGAGCGGCAAGGGCGACTTCATGAAGCAATCGCTCCACTCGCAAACGCAATATTTCCGAGGACGGTGGTTCCGCTTGCGTGGGCACCAGTTGGATGCGGTGTGGCGAATACTGTCCAGCGGCAACACGTTGCTTGCGCACGCCACCGGCATGGGCAAGACGATCACGATGATCACCGCCGCCATGGAAGCCAAGAACATGGGCGTGGCCAAGAAGCCGCTACTGGTGGTGCCCAACCAGGTGATTGACCACTTCGCCCGGGA
Organism: uncultured Dehalococcoidia bacterium; assembly: GCA_958295685.1. GTDB lineage: Bacteria > Chloroflexota > Dehalococcoidia > Lucifugimonadales > CATQGZ01 > CATQGZ01. Next base: position 54,643 of record OY282366.1, on the reverse strand, counting down.
GTTCCTCCAAGTCTATCCGACAGCCCGCATCCTGGTCGGCGACCGAGCCATGCTCGAGGGCGAAGATCAACTGCGCCTCTTTGCAGACGCGACGGCCAACCACAACTGGGATGCTGTGATCATGGCGCATTCGACGTTCGACCGTCGCCTCCAAGTGTCGCCGGAGCTCATGGCACCCCTTCTGCAAGAACAAGAGCAAACCGCTGAGGAAGCCCAAGCGGACACCGACGACGAATGGCAGGCGGCAGCCCAGCGGAGCGCACAGAAGGCTGCTGCTTCAGCGATCGAGGAACAAGCAGCCCTGGACAAACAGAAGAGCGGGGGTACGTGGTTGGACGACATGGGCTTCGACATGGTGTTCGTGGACGAGGCGCACGCCTACAAGGGGTTGTCGTGGCCTAGTGCGGGCCGCGTTGGCATCAACAAGGGTTCGCAGCGAGCAATGAAGATGCTGGCCTTCACGGGACACATCGAGAGCGTCAACCCAGGCCGGGGCGTTGTCTTTGCCACCGCGACACCAGTCGTGAACGCGATCCAAGAACTCTACACCATTCTGCGCTACTTGGCACCCAGCATTCTCGAGAACGAAGGCTATGGGAAGATCGAGAGGTGGGCGAACGATTTCGTGCTCAGCTATGGCCAGGAGGAATACGATCACCTAGGCCGATTCGAAAGCAAGCACCGCCCGCGAAAGTTCAATAACATCTACTCGTTGTCGATGCTGTTTCGCCGCGTCGCTGATGTTGTCATGGGCAACCAGAAAGGTGTGAATGTCCCACCTGTCATCAACCCGGACGGGACGAACCGCCCAGAAGTGGTCGAGATTCAGGGATCGCCCGGCCTACGCCGGGTGATGAAGTACTTCGTCAACCGCTGGGAGATGCTTGCAAACCTCCCGTTCGACGAGCGGAAGACCTGGCCTGACAACTGGCTCAGCATCTTCGACGATGCTCGGTCGGTATCTAGGGACTCGCGGATGATCCGGTCCGACCATGCCCCCGAAGGGTTCGACAACCGGACACCGTTCGCCGCGTCGAAGGTGGCCGAGGCCGCGACCAAGATACACGAGTTGTGGCAAAAGACGGCCGATCTGAAAGGTGTCCAGCTTGTGTTCACGGATCGCCGCCGGAACAAGGAAACCAACTTCGACCTCGCCAATGATCTCCGCGGACGACTGGAACGGATGGGCGTGCCCGGTCGCGAGATCAAGGCAATAGACGGCAACACGCCATCAGCCGACAGGACGCGGATCATCGACGCGGCAAACCGTGGCGAAGTACGGGTCGTCATCGGCAGCACAGGCACCCTCGGCACAGGCGTTAATGTCCAGCGGCGTGTCATCGCGGCCCACAATCTGGACGCGCCATTCACACCGTCCGAGGTACGGCAACGCGAAGGCCGTGTGGTGCGGCAGGGAAACAAGCTGTTCGACGAGAACAAGATCAAGGGCGTGCGGTTGTTCAACTACATCATGACCGATAGCGCCGACGCGAAGCAGTGGCAAATCCTGGAGAACAAAGCTCGCTTCATCGAGCAACTGCTGTTGGCCAGCCGTGACATTGGTGCGATTGACGCATCTGCCCTGGATGACTTCAGCGAAGCCGACTTCGCCGCCATGATCAAGAGCTTGGCGGTAACCAACCCCCACTCGGCACCCCTTCAGAAGGCGAAAGACACGGAATCCTATCTGGAGTTCACCAGAGATGGCCGAGCAGCTCAAGAAACGTCGATCTCGATGACGATACGCAAGCTCGTAGGACGGGTTGCCAGGCTCGATAAGAATCGCAAGGGTGCAGAGAGCGCTCGCGACTTCATGCGCGACCACGGTGTTCTCTTGTGGGCGGACAAGAACAGAGTTGTCGTTGTACCAGGGGCCAAGGCCAACAAACAGGAGTCGGCAACGGACGACATCAATCGACTCCTTGAGGCAGCCATTAGTCGTCCGCCGAGCCCTATTGGAGACTTGTCACCATACGCTCGCACCCGAGGGCTCGGTACGTTCAAGCTGACAGTATCTGATGACAGCGTAGACGCCCCCCGGAGCTACAGGCTGGTCTATAGCGTTGCAACTACGGGAGCACAGGTTGACCTCGGTGTGGCCGTTCCAGATGCCAGTGCTCCGGTGGCGACACAACGCGCTGCACTGTTGACCGCGCTGAAGCACGCACGGCGCCGCGTCGGCAACAAGCCCCGTCAGTTGCGGAACGAACTGATCAGAGAGCGCAAGCGGTTGCGGCAATACCGCCAGCAGCTCAAGTCCACCGTATGGACGCCAGCCGACCAGGCGACGCTTGACGAGGCCCGCGCCACAGTGGAACGGCTGACGAAGCTCCATAATCAGACGGCCTACGAACAACAGCAAGAGGTGTCCAGCACTCAGGACGATCTCCGGGATGCGAAGAGAATCAACGAGTGGGCAGCCAAGGCTCGGAAAGAGAAAGCCGCTCAAGCAGCCGGGCTCATCATAATGGAAGGGAGCCCGCAGTTGCACGTGTTCCGGGAGGCTGGCGTCCCCGAGCGATACGACATCGACAACTCGCCGACGGGCCTGGACGCCGCCGCCCTCGAGGACGCCCGAAAAACCTATGGGTCCGTCTCAAACCAAATCGCCGCAGCACAAGCTGTCGCTGCCGAGAACGGCGATCAAGCCACGGTATCCGACATCGTTGCCATCCCCCAGCTCGACGGTAGCGTGCGGTTGGCTGACAGACACCTAGATCCCGTTGCCCGCGCTGCGGTGGTCGAGAAGACTGCATACCCCGTGAACGCCCGAGTGGACATTCGCGGTCAACGTGTCGATGGCCCGGAGCGCATCTTCAGGCTGCTCCGTGGGTTCGCTCGGTCGAAGACCCGAGAGATACTGACCGTCGTATACGTTCGCAAGGACAGCGCAGGCAACGAAGTCGTCGTCGCGACAGAGGCCATCACGTCCGGCGTCATCAACCGTGTGGGGCTCGCCGGCGCAGACGTAAGTGCCCACGCCATCAACAAGCGTGCGACAGCGTTCGGGGCGACAAAAGTCTACGCGGTCCACAATCACCCGTCCGGCAACCCGACACCCAGTCGAAACGACCAAGCATGGATCGACGAGCTCGAAAAAGATAGCAACGGCTCGCACGAAGTCGTGGGAGTCGTCATCGACAGCAACCTGTTCACGACCATCACACCCGGCGCCAGCAAGCTCGCGTTGCCAGAACGCGTCGAGGACCTGCCTGACGACCCCGCGTACGCTGATCTGACTAAGCCTGCGGGAAACAGAAAGACCTTTGATCCGAAACGCATCGTGTCGCTGGTGGGCGGCATCCTCACCCGCGCCGATCAAGTCGGCGCACTGTATGTCGATAGTGCAGGCCAGGCGGTCGCGTACGAGAGCGTGGACCCGAGCACCCTGGGCAACGCCCGTGCCCTGAAAACCACGCTGGCGACTCTTGGCGCGAAGGACGTGATCCTGGTCGCTCGTGGCAAGGTGGCTAGAGACACCGCGACCAACCTGGATCGCCGCATCGTGAACAACGTCGGTGCTGACGGGTCCGGCGTTGTGGGCGTCGTAGACCTGGACGCTAACTCGGCCAGTGCCTCCGTTGTGCCGCTGACGACCACTGGTCGCCACCATGGCCTGTTCACCTCTCAGCCGGATGGGGCCTACAGCGAAAAGGACATGTGGGACGAAGATCGGACGTTCCTGACCGGCGCCTCGGCAATGACGAGACGCATTTACGAGATGTTTCCGCCTCCAGAAACTCAGCAGGCTCCCGACGTTGCAGCCGATGCGGAGGCACAGGAGGACGCGGCTGTTAGACTGGCCGCCGCCGAACTGGCCTACGAGCACGCCACGGATCCCGACGACGTAACGCAGGCAAAAGCGGACGTTGATGCTGCCAGGACTGCCGTCGCCGAGGCCAACCGCGCTACCAAGTCGCCTCGCAAGTCGGCCCCCAAGACACGTCCTATGGTGTCCCGTGCGGCCAAGGCGTGGCCATGGCAAGAGCTGCTCAAGAATCTGAAGAACGGAAGTGCACTTGCCGAGACCGAGTTGTTCAACCGGTACTCGTGGCAGATCATGCTGGCCATCCAGAAGTACATCAACTTCCGGCAATGGAATCTGTTCAACCAGATCGGCCTGGGTCCCGAAGAGGTCGCACACGACACCTTCATACATATCGTCGATGTTGTACGACACAAATTCGACGAGAACAAGATCACGTCGCAGGGTGATCCGCTGGGAGCGTTCATCACCACGACAGGACGCAACTATGTCATCTCGAAAATCCGCAACGCAAGAAAGGAGGTCGCTAGGAAAGACGCCGACATCTCGTCGTTAGATCAAACCACCACCGTCTTCCAGGCAGCAGCTGATGGCACCGACACTAGTCTGCTGGACAGGCTAGCACCCGAAGTCTCGCCACCACGGCATCAGAAAGAGTATAAAGCGTTATTGGATCACATCGCGCGAGTGCTCACCCAAATGTTACGGGGAGAGCGAATGCCTGGATTTCAGACAGATCTTCCGTATCCCACACAAGCCCAGACTGAAGCGTTTATGCTACGCGCCCGCCTTGACCCCGAAGGCAAAGACACCACCGATGCGGCAAAACTCGCGCTGATTTCAAGTCCGACAACAAATGAAATATCATGGACCGAAATCGCCAACGCGATGTCGCCTTTGCCGTGGGGTGCGACCATCAGTGAAAAGCGCAGGCGGGCAAATGCTGCTCGCAACATGGCGGCTGTTGGGAAAGCTCGGATTACGGCTATTCTGACGCACCCAGAGGGACCGCTATGGGGACCGCTCCGCGCGAAGAATAAGGAATCGACGTGGGCGCACGACCTTTCACCGCACGCGCTCGAGGACATACTGAACTCGTTCACGCCGCCGAGACCACCACCACCGCAGCAGTGGCTCGCCAACGCAGAGAGAAAATTTGCTGTCGGCAAGGACATCATCAAGCAGATCGCCATGCGTCCTGACTGGGCATTGCGCTTGATCTTGGATGCTGCACGGGCTCGCTATGCTCGGAACGACGATGGGAGCTATCAGCGAGACGCCTCGGGCGAGCGGATCGAGTTGCCCCAGGGTCAGCGACCCATCAGGACACGAGAGGTCCGGCGTGGCCAGAAGCTGTCGCACGAGCCAGTATTCACCGAGGCTCAACTCGCCACGATGGAAAAGCGAGCGGACGAGTTGCGGACGCAACACCAACTCCGTGGATTCGATAAGACCTCGGCGATGATTCCATATGTACTCGATGTGTTCAACTCGTTGCCAACCGACGAGCAAAGCGACTTGACTGATCTGATCACCACATCAGACACGTGGACCCTCGACACAATCGTGGCGGCAGCCGTCGATACGGTTGGCAAGTGGGAGGGTCCCCCCGAGTACGCGCTGAACCTTGACAAGCTCGCGGACCAGGTTGCCACAGAGATTCGGGAGGACGGACCGTCGTCGATGGTGTCCCCAGAGACCGACTACGGCGACGTGAACCTGCCGCCCAAGCCGGGCACGGGCGGCAAGGCGGTCAACCAAGAAGTGAAGCGGTTCCGACTGGGGGCCGCCTACGCCGAGATCAAATATCTCCGCGAGTCGCTCCGCAAGCAGAAGCAGTTGACGCCAGCAGCTCGCCAGAAGGTTCTTGACGCTGTGACGAGCGCAGGCATCCCGCGCACCGCCAAGGAGCACATCGCATGGATCACGCAGGCGTCCTCCATCAAGGACGCACGTGCGGCCGTCGCGGCCACAGAGCAACTGTTCCGCAACGAGCTTCGCCGGAACGCGACGGCGGAGCTCCGCCGTGTACTGATCCGGGCGAAGGTGCCGCGTCTGCGCCCGGAGGCGGTCGCCGCACTCAAGATGGTCCTCGCCGGCTACATCGTGCAGGGCTCCCTGCTACCGGTGATCCACGGTGGCAAGCTGCTCCAGTCGAAGCCTCCAAAGGGCGCACGGATGAAGACGGTCGGCGCCGCGCCTCCGGCAGTGACCTGGAAGCTGGTGGCACTCGTCGAGTCCATCGTGCGTGAGAATGCCGCGATGAACGAACTGGTCGGCAAGCGGCGGTTCAGCGACCAGCGCAAGATCGCGGAGGCCATCGTCTCCGAGACGAGTCAGTCGCCGGTACGGACCAAGCGCAAGTCCACGGCAAACGTCTTCCAGCGGTTGCAGACGGGCGTGACAGCGGCGCCAGGCAACCGTGAGCGTTCTGTGGTCAGCCTCTTCTTCCGTGACTTTGCGGCCACGCTCAAGGTGCTGCTCCAAGACGTGTCGCCGACGCTGAAGGCCCTGGTCATCGACGATCTCCGGGACGCCTACGACCAGGCCGCCGGACTCCGCCAGCAGTTCCTCGATCCCGTGAACGCGGCCTATGAGCGGGCGTCCGGCGAGAAGATCGGGACCCGCGCCTTCGAAACATGGCGCACGCAACCGTTGACGGAGATCGCCGCGTGGCTGGACGCCAACAAGATGGCCGTCCACCCGGCCGTCAGAGTCCTGCAACGCGATGAAGCGATCGCCCTGCTGGGCAAGATGTTGGACCCGCGCAACCGTCTCATCATCAGCAGGAAGGGTTTCACGCTGGCACGGCTGGGCGAGAGAGTGATCCCGCCACGCATGTCGGAAGACGAGATGACCGACTTCGTTATGAGCCTGGAGCAGGCCTTGGACGCGGGCTCGCAAGAGGTCGCAAAGACCATGTTCAAGCAGTACAACGGCTCGATCAAGAAAGCACTCAACGCCGCGTGGGTGGAGGTGTTCGGCTTCGAGACAGCGACGGTCCCGAAGTACTGGCCGGGCCAGCGCGACATGTCCCACGCGGACACCAGCATCGACCCGCTAGTGCGATTGAGCAACCGCAAGAGCTCCGGCGATGGGCTGGGGCTCGACGCCAAGCCGGTCACGGTGACCAGCTGGGCACACTTGAAGAGTCGGATGCCCGGAGACGCTCCGCTAGCGCCTCCACTCGAGATCGGATCGGCCTACAGCGAGTTCATGTCCCACGCGAGCCACGTCAGCCGGATCTCGGCCTACCTCGCACCCGTCTGGAACATCCGATCGGTCCTCGGGAAGGCCAGCGTCAAGCAGGTCCTCCGCAAGCACATCGGCAACGCCGGTGTCGACCGGATCTGGGACACCGTGACGCAGCAGACCACCATGCGTCCAGACACTACTGCCGACGCGAAGGTCCGCACCGTGCTGCGCAACTGGGGCGCGGGCGTGCTGGCTTTCCGCCTCTCTCCCGTCATGCTGACGGCGGCATCGTTGCCCTTCACCACGTTGACGTTGCAGGACGCCCATTTGCCTGCACCGGACTGGGTGCGTGCGCTTCGCAAGTTCTCCAACCCCGCGACACGCCGCCGCATGTTGGCCGACGCCGTGGCCCATTCCCCCTACTGGCGGGACCGCTATGAGCATGGCGCCTTCTACCTTCGCGAGACCACCGGGGGTGCGATCGGGAACTTGGATAGCCCCCGTGTCTTTGCTGACACGTGGGCCGACAAAGGACTCAAGCCGCTTCAGTGGACGGATGCCATGGGAGGATTGCTCCGCTGGGCCGTGGCGGAGACATCCCTGGAGGAGGCGGGCCAGCCCCCTGACCCCAAGAGGGTAGGCAAGCTGTGGCGAGACATGATGTTCGACAGCGAGAACTCGTCGCACGCGCTCGACCACTCGGGTGCCCTGCTGTGGGGGAAGCGCAATCCGTGGGCACAGGCATGGTTCATGTTCATGTCGCCGGCGGCCAAGATCTATTCCAACCTGCTGCGCGGCCACGACGCCTGGCGCCGTGGGGACAAGACCAAGGCGAAGAATGCCCTCGGTGCCGTGGCGTTCTCGATCACGATAGCGACCGCGATCCGCTTCATCCTGAAGTCCGACTGGGACGATGACGAGCCCGCCGAGAAGGCCGCCTCAAGGGCCTTGGCCGAGCTCACGTCCACCGTGCCGATATTGGGCGCCGCCATGCACCTAGCGGTGACACAGTTGATGGACGAGGGGGCCTTCATCTACCCCGCGAGCGCAACCGAGGACATCTATCGCGACGGCGTGGCCGCGACCATCGACCTCATGCAGGGAATCGACGCCGCCGTGGACGGTGAGCTGGAGCAAGACCTCAGCTCCGCAGCCACCGACGAGTTCACGCGTGCAGCTGTCGCGCTGCTCGAGCTCCAGACTGTCGTGACCGGGATCCCGGCGGCAGGGCCAATCGGACAGGCCAAGGACATCATGAAGTGGTTCAACGTCGGAGATGATCGTTCGCTCCGGGCACGACTCAAGGCCGATGCGCCGGCGGACATCCTCCAGGAAAACCGCCGCCTACTGAAGGCGGCGATCGAGATGGACCAACGCGCCTTCAGAAAGGCCGTAGCAGAGCTGACCGACAAGCGGGACGCCCCACCCACCGCCAACGACCTCCTGGCCGTCGTCAACCGGCGCTTTGGCTACTTGAGCCGCTTCGAAGGTCCGGACGTCCCGCTACCAGACAATGTGACCAGAGGCGAAATGGAGGTCGCACTGAGCGAGCGGGACGAGTACCGCGACCAGATGCTCCAGCTAGCTGGCGCCAACTATGACTTGCTGAGCCCGTCGCCTCAGTTGCCAGCGCGTCCCCGATCCCCCGTGAGCGCACACGATCTCTTGCGCAGCCAGCGCCAGTCCATGCGCCGCTTGCCCCGGAGCCACTAGCTCCCGATCACCTCTTTGAGCGGAACCTTCACCACCATGGTCCGCACGCCGTCAAATCGCTGCCTCCCGCCCTCCACCGCAGTAGGCTTCGTTGCACCCGGCAAATCCGCCAGCAGGGCTGGCCAGCGGTCTTGATACATCGTGTCTTTCAGCGCACGTCGGATCAAGCGAGACTTGCAGCCGAAGATCACCCAGTCTGACGACACCGCTATCTGCCACTGTCTCAGGGTCTTGGCCTCTTCGCTAACGTCGGTCAGCATCGTGGCGGCCTTGATGATCAAGGCACCGAGCACCGTTTTCTTCTTGTCGAAGTCATAGAAAACGCCAGCTTGCAGAAGGTGGTCCAGCACGACCCGGCCCGCTTGATCCACTGTGACGGGTGTAGTCGCGGCACCATGACTGTCGGCACTTTCGTTCCAGTCCATGCTCCCGATCCACTCCCGAGCTTCTAGGGCGTCGGGCGCGTCGTCGTGGCGCATCATCCATGCACCCGCCATCAGGGACCCCAGCTGATCGGCTTGGCGGCTGGACTTGGTATTGTGGAGGAAGACGTTGCGGAAGGTGTCGATTGCTCGATCCAGCCTTCCGTCCCGCAGCATAGCTACGGTTCGCGCCAAGATCCGCGCCGGCAATCCGTCTCGGATCTGTTGGTCAAGGTCCGCCCGGTCGATCAGATACAATTTGTCTGGCCGTGTCGGCTTAATGAACTCGCAAGCGGTGAAGCGTTGCTGATCCTGGGGTGTCCGCACCGCACCGGCGATCGACGCAAACAAGAACATCGACTGCGCCCGATATGATACCGTCGTGTCGCCCTTGACCTGTCGGATCGTCGAGCCGGACGAGCACTTCCGAGCATATTCAATCACATCGTCATACGTCCGTTGCCGTGCTTGGTCGCTACTCGGCGGCTCCATCTCATCCAGGATCCCGCTGAGCGCATTGATGCCTCCCAAGTCGCGGTACAGGGACGCCCTAGTGGTGCCGCCTTCCGAGTATTGCACGAACGAGCTGACTCCCGCGAGCAGAGTCAGCAGTTGGCTCTTGCCCGCACTCGGCGGTGCGTTGACCCAGATGTGTGGACGCCACCGTAGGCAGGCCGCAATGGGCGCAAGTAGTGTCCAGCCAGTCACCAGTTCTCCCGAGGCGCCCCACTTCCACCACCACCAATCGCAGATCGCTTCCGCCACCCTGCGAGTCTCCTCCACGGTCGCTTCTTCACGCAGCTGGCCCATGTGATCGTCAGGATTATCGGGCTTGATGTAGTTCGCGCCAGCATACAACCAGGGCTTCGTCCAGAAACCATTTGGTCTCTGAAGCGAATCTCCGCAATGGACCACAATTCCCGCTGGCTCGCGCCACACACCACGGCCCCTGGCGTGATTCCCCACCTGGTCGTTTGCCTCGCAAATGCCTTGGAGCAATCCGCCCAAGCTCATCCAGCTGGTGTTCTTAGTCCCGAAGAAATCTGCGCTCTGGACATCCCACCACGACTTCGGGGCCAGCGCCGTAAGAAACGGTTGGCTGCACAGCTGACTCGCTGTCAGCAGCTTTGGCGCACCGGTGTCCTTCCTGACCAGCAGATACCTGTCGCCGACCATGCCGCGAGCAATGAAGGGCGCCTCGTCCAACCATGTGGGCTCGTCGGACGCTTCAGAGGGCTCGGTCACGGCGTCGGTCGCGATATCGGGGTCCAGCCACCGCCGCACCGCCGGCTCTCCCTCCAGCCTCCGCAGATCGTCGTAGTCCGTCGGCTCGCCCGTCAAGTCCACGAAATCGGGGATCGCCACCTCCAGGTCGTGCGCGGCAGCGATGCTCCGAGCATAGGCGACGCCGGGGTTGGGCTTCTCTCCACCGCCCTTTGCGTAGTAGGTGCTCCACCGATCGTTATCAGCCGCGATGATGATCCGTGCGTCGCTGAGCTTCTCGACGGCCCGGGCCGCGACATGACCGAGATTCTCAGTCGAGTAGCAGGCGATCACTGAGCACTTGGTGGACTTCCAGATTGACCAGGCAGTCGCCCACCCTTCGCAGAGATAGATCACACGGGAGCCGCCGCTGAAGCGAACCGAGCCGCCATCGAAATTCTGCATCCCGAAGAAGAACCGCTTTCGGCCGTCGGTGAAGATGCGCTGGATACCGACCAGCTTCCTCCCGAGATACAGCGGGCACAGCAACATGTCCGTCCCCTTATCGTCTCGATATCGGCGGACCTGGCAGTCCGTCGGGTCGATGTCCTTGGCCTCGAAATAGGGGTGCGTCTTGGGGTCCAGCACAGTGGCATTCGCCCAGATCTTCCGCATCGTTCCGCGACTCGTCTCCGCAGCCTCTTCCCGGTTTTTCTTCAGCCGGGCCTGCCTCCTCTGGATCTTCTTCCACTCATCCAGCGGAGGGCGTTTCCACGTCTCGTCGCGCCAATACGTGCTCAGTCCCTGGCTATAGTCGCCAAAGAAGACGACCCGTTGATCCACAGGCACCCGGTACCACCCGGCACGGTTCGATTTCGACTTCTCCCGCCCAGGAAAGCGGTGATAGGCGTCGTTGGCGACCAGGACTCCGCGTGGGTACAGCCCATGCACTGCCATCGCCTGGCGCACCGCTGTGTCCTCCCGCACCCGACTCACGCCGAGTGCTTCCAGAGGGCGCCCTCTTGAGCCCTGAGCTGAGCATCGAGTTCGATCCCGTGTCGTGCAGCAAACCGATGCGCCGCCCAGCCTCGGCGGTAGCCGCGTTGCTGCGCGAGCCGCACGAGATCGTCGAGTGTGCGGGCGGAGCGCTCTTCAGCCCGACGCTTGACCCGCTGCACCGCTGGGTCGATCTCCACCAGGGTGGCCTCGCGATCCTCTTCGACTTTCCGGCCCACCGTGACGGCATGACCACATGCGGGACACCGTGGCACGCCGGACCGGAAGACGGCGAAGCACTCCGCGCAATACGAAACGGAGGCGACCGGCGTCGATCCTCGCTTCCGTGATCCGCCCTTCTCCAATACCCACTCCCGCTGCGCATCAGGAAGTCCGTGCCGCCAGACGTTCTTCACGTGGTCGAGGATCAACGCTTCCTGCTTGCCGTCCTCGACGCGGAGCGCCCGGCCGACCTGCTGGAGGTACAACGCCAGGCTTTCGGTCGGCCTCATCAGCTGGACCGCTGCCAGCCCTGGGCAATCGAGGCCCTCGGAGAAGAGGTCCACGCTCGTCACCACCTTCACGTGGCCAGTCTTGAGACCGCGCACTCGAGCCATCCGATCAGCGGCGGGTGTGTCGCCCCCGACGTATTCGCTCGGGATCCCTGCACGACGGAACCGGTCGCGAGCCTCCCGGGCCACCCGTCGGGTGGGACAGAAAACGAGACTCGACCCGGGATAGACCCACTTCATGTAGTGCTTGGGACCGTCTCCGAGGATGCGCTTGTCGGCCAGCCAATCCTCCTGCGCCCCACGGGCAAAGTCTCCCGCACGCCGCTTCATCCCCTCCCGCGTGTCGTCCGGGGGCGCAGCGCCGAAGACGCGATACCGCGCCAGTCGGCCCATCTGGATCAGCTCAGCGGTCGAGGGCCCCAGCACCAGCTCGCCAAAGATGTCCCCCAGCGGCTGGCCGTCCAGCCGCATCGGCGTGGCCGTCAATCCGATCACCCAGGCCGAGCCGACGTGCGCCAGCAGTCGTCGGTAGGTGGGGCTGGTGCAGTGGTGGGCCTCGTCAACCACGAGCAGCGACGGGCGCCGAAGCTGAGTCCGACGATTCCAGAGACTCTGGATCGACCCCAACTGGACGCTGGCCAAGTTGTTCTTGGCACGTCGGCCGAGAACCCAGCTGTGCCCCACGTCGCACGCCCACAGCACTCGCGACAGCTGGTCCAGGATCTCCCGACGATGCGCCGCCACCCAGACGGGGGGACAGGCCACCTGGGCGGACGCCACCATGTGGGCTATCACCACCGACTTGCCGAAGCCGGTGGGCGCCTGCACCAGCACCCGGCGATGCCGGCGCATGGCAGTCCGGGTACCCTCGATCAGCTCAGTTTGCTCTGGACGGAGGCGCAGCGGACTTCACCCAGTCTAGGATAGCTCGGGTCTTCTCTTCCGAGATCATTGGCAGCACAGGGAAACCCACGTATCGCCATCCCCCGTCGCTGAGAATCCATGCGTCGCCGCCGTCCACAGAGACAGCACTGATGCGCCCCTTCTCCGTCAGTCCGATCTTGACCATCTCCGCCTCCCCGCAAACTCGTCGTGTAGGATGCGCACCGCTTCCTCTGGAGTGCTGACCACGTGCGCGATGCCACCCATGTCTCTGATCATCTTCTTCCACTTCCGCTGTGCCGCCGTCAGACGACGACGGTCAGCTTTCACCTCCAGGGAGAGGAACACGCCATCCCGCCCGATTCCGATCAGATCGGCTGAGCCGACAGCCAGCCCGAACCGCATCGCACGTCTTCGCGTCGCCCGGTCTGGAGTTCCGACGGTGCCCATGCCGACCGAGTTTCGGAACAGCCGCACCTCGGTCGGCCACTCGGTCTGCACCGCAAGCAGGATGCGGTTGATCAGGTCACGCTCCCTCACGCCTCGTGGACCCTTCGTCCCATTTGCGGCGAGTAATCCGCAGCCGGCGTATTCCCAATGGCACCCTCGAGGGTGGTGATCACCTTCTCGTAATCCGCTAGCTCTTCGAGCAACACGGACGCCATAAGGAAACCACCCGCCAGGTGATTCATAGCGTGCCATCGTCGGCCGGCGAACTCACTCAGGACTCGCGTGTAGGCCACACTCTGGCCGTTCAGCCAGCTGGAGGCGCTCTCCGTGCTCATGTCGGTCTCGCGACAAGCCTTCACGTCGGCGAGTACGACCTCCAGCGCTTGGCTAGAGGTTTCGAACACTTGATTGCTCATAGCCGTCTCGCCTGTTTGGCCAGGAATGCGTGGTAGTCCTTGGAGCCCTTGGCCGAGTTGCAGGCTCCGCACGCGAGAACGAGGTTGTCGAGGTGATCCGTTCCGCCCTTCGACCGTGGGACCTTGTGGTCGAGGGTCGTGTTGCGGAACGGGAAGTGGTGACCGCAGTAGTGACAGTTGCCTTCGGCGTCGCCGTAGATGACGTGGGCCTGCTGGCGGTAGGGCTTGGGCTTGTCGCGGTCGGTGCGGCGGGGGATGTCGGTGCGGTGGATCACGTCGCCGAAGAGGCCGTGGTGGTCGCGGAGGCGGTTCCTGACGAGCTTCACCGCCAGCGCCGACAGGTCGATACCGATCCACTCGCGTCCTAGCGTCTCGGCGGCGACGCAGGTGGTCGCGCAACCGCAGAACGGGTCGAGCACCACGTCGCCCTCGTTGCTCGACGCCTTGATGATCCGCTCCAGCAGGGCGAGCGGCTTCTGCGTCGGGTATCCGACGCGCTCCTTCTTTGACCGTGCGACGACGCATAGTCCGTTGCCCGGAGCTTGCGGCCACCACGTCTCGGGTATCTTTCCACGGCGGCGCATCGCTTCGATCTGCTCCTTGTCGAACGCGCCACCCGTGTCGAACGCCTTGCGCGGTCGCTGCTTCGCATCCTTGTACGGCAACCGTACGTCGTCGCCGTTAAACGCCCACTGGTCGCCGTTGCTGTACCACAACAGCGTGTCGTGCTTGCGATTGAACTGCTTCATCTTGGGCGAACCCGGCCCGGTGTAGCACCAGACGATCTCGTTGCGCATGTTCTCGCGCCCGAACACGCCGTCCATCAGCAAGCGCAGGTACGAGTTGGCCGTCGGGTCGCAGTGCAGGTAGATGCTCCCCGTGGGCTTGAGCACGCGCCGAAGCTCGACCAGCCGCACCGCCATCATCAGCAAGTAGCTCTTCATCCCCCGTCCGTGCACCGCGCCCGCCGCCTCGATCACCAGCGCCAGGTCGGGCTCCGCGTCCGCAAGCTCGCCCAGCCAGGCGGCGTCCACGTCGTCCCAGTGCCACGTGTCCTTGAACGCGGCGCCGGCGGCCTTCGAGCCCACCGGGGCCGAGTAGTCACGGTTGGAGTTGAACGGCGGATCGAGGTAGACGAGATCGACCGACGCGCTGTTCAGCCCCCGGAGCACGTCCAGGTTGTCGCCCGTGAAGATCGTCCGGTTCTTCATGGCGCCTCCCGCAACGCCCAGCAGGTGTCCTTCACCGTCATTCCGTCGGCGAACCCGAAGAACCACAGCTTCTTTTCGGTTCCGTCTATCCTGACGTAGGGGAACGGGTAGGGACCGTCGTTGTGCCACCAGTTAAGCTCTTCGTCGTCGCTTTCGAGGAACCCCGGAATCATCCCGTGGGGAACGCTGGCGAACCGAGCAATCCCCAAGTGGTTCGTCGGCTGCCGCTCATTGCCGAGCCATACGTTGACCCCATGTCCGTTGCTCCAGACGCAGTGGCTGGGACCCTTGACGGCCCGGGCCACCTCGACGCTGACCTCCACGTTGGCCGTGGCCGCCGGCGTGGTGGGTCCGTCGCACGCGGCGACGGCGAAGAGTACTGCGAGTGCGGTGCGCCTCATAGCACCACCGCCTTGTCCACCGCATCCCGAGTTTCCTCGACGTGCGAGATCAGGACGATCTGACGGTAGACGCCCCGCAGTCGCGCCAGCAACTCCATGACATTGGCGCGTCGGACCGCATCCAACGACCCGAACGGCTCGTCCAGCAGCAGGAACTCGATTGGCTTGCCTGTCCGGGCGGCCAGCAGTTCGCCGAGCGCCAGCCGCATCGACAGCCCGACAACATCTTCGGTGCCTCCGCTGATCACGTCGCTCTCTTGGCCGTCCTCCCACACGGTGGGGTGCAGCGACTCGTCCAGCGTCACGGCCTCGTGCCGCCCATCGGTCAACAGACCGACGAACCCGGACGCCAGCTCTTCGAGCTCCGGCCGGATCCGTCCGGCGATGCTGTTGCGGAACGTCGTGATCCGCTCCACGGCTGTGGCGGCCGTCGCCAACTCGCGCCGGCACGCCTCCAGCTCTTCCAGCCGCTTCTCGATGCGCTTCCGCCGGGCCTGCACGAGGGCCTGCTCAGTCCTGAGCCGAGACAGCTTCCGCTCCACCTCCGATTTCTTGCTCACCAAGCGGTCCAGCTTCGCCACCGCATCAGCGTGTTCCTTATCGGCCAGCATCCTCGCGTCGGCGGTTTTCTTGTACTGCTCCCGCGCTTGCCGCGCAGCGTCTGTCAGCGCCTGGATGTCGCCTGTCGGTTCGGCGCCGTCGGAGATGTCCGACAGATGTCGCCGGGCGTCCGCCAGCCGGGTGGCCTGTTGCCGCAGCTCGCGCCACTCCCTGTCCGCACGCTCAGCATGCTCCCGAGCGAACACCAGTTTCTCCGGCACGCCAGCCACGTCCCGGTCCGCCTTATAGGCCGCCTCGAGCTTCTCGCGGGCGGCATTGATGGCGCCCTGGTCCCAAGGGCGACCGCACTCGGCACAGGCGTCGTATCGCGCCGACTTCGCCGTTTGGAGGTCCTCACGCGCTTGCGAGATCGCCTGCGTTGTCCTGGCCTTCGCCTTCTGCCACTCGTCTTCGAGCTCACGATACGCCTGCTGAGCCCCAAGGCGGTAGCCGGTCGCCGCCGTAACGCTGTCGGGCGTTGCGGATGCCAAGGATGCAACCCGGGCTTCCGCAGCCTTCCGGGCCCGTGCCGACCGCTGCCACCGCTCGCGGTGGTCATGGAAGGCCCGCACCTCCCGCTCAGCCGCCTCCAGCTCAGTCTTATGCTGATCAACGAGGCGTGCCAAATCCTTGGTCTCGGCCAAGGCGTTGTCCCGCCACACCTGGACGACCTCGGACTTCCTCTGGATGGCCGCCTCCACGCCGTCCAGCTCGTCCACCGCCTTGGATGCCGCCTGCTCGACACTCCGAGCCTGGTCGACGTCCAGATCAGCCGCCTGCAAGTGCTCGATCTTCACCTTTGCCGGAGCGAGCTTCTCCCGGCGCAGATCGACCACCGCCTCGTCGACACGATCGACGCCCAGCAACCGGCGGACAAAGGCACCTCGGGATGCTGGACGCATCGTCAGCAGCTGCTTGATGTGTCCCTGCACCGCGAAGTACGACGCGGCGAATTCCCCCCACGTCATGCCGATCACCTTCACGACGTAATCGTTCACCGGCGTGGTCCCACTGGCCAGTGTCCGGCCGTCGGCACGCACCTCCGCGTGGCCCGGACGCCGACTGATGACCACCTGCACGTCGTCGATCTCGATGTCCAGCTTGACGTGTGGGGGGCCACCACCACGTCGCCCCAAGGTCTGGGCTGTGCCGCGAATCGCGGTCACACCATACAGCGCCCAACCGACGGCCTCCAGAATGCTGGACTTCCCGGACTCGTTAGCACCGATGATCCCGAGGATGCCCTCGGGCGGGAAGTCCACCTCGAGCTGGCTGTGACACCGCACGTCACGCAGCTCCAGCCGTAGGAGCCTCATGCGTCGAACACCTGAGGCGCCAGGGTCGGCGTGGCTTTCGGCGCGGGGATGGTCCCCAACAGCTTGGCGATCTCCTCGTTGTTCACGTTCTTCATGTGGGTGGCGAGCTCCTCCTTGAATGACGCGGCCGCATGTTCGTCGTCTGGGGTGAGCAACGAGATCAGGCCAAACAGCACCCTGGTCAGCAGCCTGATCTGGGCCTTGGTCCTATTCAGCTCTGTGTCGGTCATGTCGTGTCTCCGTCGAGCCCCAGCGCGGACAGGCACAGTCGGTCGCTGTCGTCGCCTCGGGCAAAGAATTTCCGTGCCTCGTCGTCGATCGTAGCAGCACCCTCGCGCCTATCGCTCAGCACCACGGACTCCCGGCCGCCGTAGCGGAGGTCGAACCGCCACACCGTTGCCATCTGCCGGCACCGGGAAAGCAAGCCTCCGTCGATAGCCGTCCGCTGACCACGTGGGAAGTCCTCGACCACCAGTCGCGCCAGAGGCTTGTCGAGTGCGTCCAGCTCGGACACCATCTCCGCCAGCGCCTCGTTCACCTTCTCTGGACCGCCAGCCACCCGTCGGTCCAGCACGCTTCGCCCGGGCACCGGCACTAGCTCGTGGGAGTAGTCCTGTGTGTCCCACAGCACCCACCCTTTGTCCTTCTCACTCCAGAAGTTGCTCGACGTGCGCTCCAAGCTGCCAGAGTAGAACGCGATCCGGTCGGCCCTGTCCGGTGCGAGATCGGTGTAGTCGTGGTAGTCGCCGGCGGCTAGCACATGGAATCGCTCCAGCATGTGATCCAGTTGGAGCGAGTGCGGCCCTGCGTAATGAGGGTTCAGTCCCGCGCCAGCCAGCGGAGCGTGCACCACGGCGATCCGGGGATTCCAGAGGTCCAGATCGCCGAGATCGAATGTGCCAACCTCACCCACGCTGAAGGGCAACAATACCGTTTCGATCCACCCGCCCAGGGCGTGGCGGCATGGCCTTTTCGCTACCAGACGACGACGACGACCCAGCTTGACCTCGGTGGCCGCCATGCACTGTTCCACCAGATCGAGTGGTGTGCCCGTCTCCGCGAGTCGCGCAGCGTCGTGATTGCCCTGCACGACCAAGACCACCCGCCTGCTGTCAACCAACAGCTTGCCGACGCCGGCGATCATCGCATGGATCGCCGGCACTGAGATGCGGGGATGGTGCACGAGATCACCAGCGATCGTCACGATGTCCACCCGGGCTTCGACAATCTGGTCGATGGCAGTCAGCCACGCTTGCTCAACATCGACTTCGCGGCTGTTCCGCCCCCCCACGGTGCTGGTGCCTGACCTGTAGCCGAGGTGCACGTCGGCAAGCGAGGCGCCCCGGATGCCCACGCCGGGCATCAGATCGAGCCCTCGTCTTCGAAGGACTCGCCGTTGCCCTTCAGCTCGTCGAGCTTCTGTTCCTGCTGCGCGACCGCAGCGGCCTTCACGGCCATCCACTCGTCGGCAGTCGCCGGCGTGGCCTTACCGATCACATCCAGCGCCAGCTCTTCCACCTTGTCCGGTCCCAGCAGACTGAGGGTGCGCTCCGCCAAGCCTTTCGTCAGCCGGCTACGAGCATCGTCAAAGTGGGCGACGGTCCACTCTGTCGTGGACGCCGGAAAGCCCGCTTTCGCCTGCCACTGCCGGCGCTTCTCGTCGTCCACGCCACACGCCTTGATCGTGGCGAAGTAGGCGCCGCGAGCCTTCTTCTTCACGTCGGGATCGTCCTCGACGACAGCCTGCGGCTCGCCCGTGCCCACGAGCACCGTCCCCTCCACCACTGTCTGGCTGGGCAGCACCTCTGCTTCCTCCACCTCGCGACGGTGTGCCAGCAACGTCTGCTCTGCTGCGATTACGGTCGGTGTCAGGATCGCCGGAAAGGCGCGGCTCGCGCATCTCCGCAGTGAGCGCGACCGCGCCGTCTCGCCAGGGAATCGGCGGGCGGGGTTCTTTGGGGACGCCACCGTGTCGAGGTCCACGATCTTGCATTCCTCGATCACCGGAGTGCCACCGCCGGGCATTTGTCGAGTGATCTGGGTCAGGTAGGCCCACACGATGTCGTCGCTCTTGTCCGGCACGCCGTAGTCCAGAAGCTTCGCCTTATGCCACTGGGCCTGCTTGTAGATGTCCCGCGCTTCCTCGTTCCACCCTCGCTGGATGTTCTTGTCCACCTCCGCCTCCATATCCCGCAGGATATTCCACGACAAGCGTTTCTGGCTCAGGTCGGCGAGGGTCGGGTCCACGTTCATCTTGTCCGTCCAGAAGTGGATGTTCAGATACGCTTGGCCGCCCAGAACATCCAGCTGGTGCATCGCACAGCCCGTCGCCTGGACAATGGACGCCAGGGCCATCCAGGTCCCCGGCTTGAACTTGCTCACGTCCGATGCTCTGCCCCAGTCCTGCTTCTTGAGCACCCCGACGATCTCGGTCTTCTCGCGCATCGCCTCCACTGCCGATGTGCCATTCTGCCGGATCGTCTCCAGCGCGGTACTCCTGCTAGTCATGATGCCACTCCTCTTGGGGGGGATGCGGGCAAGGTGCCCGCAGGAATCGGCCCTACGCGACGCGGCCGTCGGAAGTTTCAGCGTCCGCCTCCAGCAGCACGAGAACGTCTCCAGCGATGATCGCCTCGTCCTGAAGGATGCCCTCGTCGTCGCCAACCACGGCGATCTTGCCCGTCCATCTCCGGCCGTTCTTCGTGATGACCTCCACTTCGTCGCCGACCTCCACTTCGTCACGCCGTCGGCCCGCAATGCGGACGCCCCACTGCACCTTGGCCCCGTGAAACGCCCACGGGGAAGGTTTCCCAGTGAACTTCGCCATCAGCTCGTCCCCTCTGTCGTGTCCTGCTGCACCTGCTGGAGCGCCCAGCTGCGGAGCATCGCCGACGAACTCAAGCCTCGGCGACGCGCCAACTCATTGACGAGATCCCGCTCGTCCTGCGTGAACCAGACGGTGACCGCCTTGTCTCTCTTGGCATCGCTCATTCTGTCCTCCCGTCGTGGATGGGGTTGTTCTAGCACCGCACCGATGGTACTATGATGGTAAGCCCGGGTCAACCAGGAATCTGCGGTCGGCGGCGGGCTGGCGTAGGGAAGGGGGAATGGCGGGGCTCGCCCGCCAGACCCACAGACATGGAGATCGACATGAGCAAGTTCGAGCCGGTGGACGTGTACCGACTACACGGCGGCCTATACCGGAGCGATGACGACCAGTGGACCATCCGGCGCGACGGTGGCGGCTGGGAGCTGAAGCCCACGGCGGGCGGCTTGCCGACGCGGCACAAGACGCTGAAGGCCGCTCGCAAGCACGCGGGCGTCCTGGACGCGGTAGCGGAAGAGAAAGCGTCAGTGCGGGCTCCGGAGCGGCTGAGGCTGGAGTTTACCGATGAGCACTGGTGGAGGGTGAAGGACGAGTGGGGCTGCGTGCTACACTCCGCTACGGAAGCGGAAATACTGGAGAAGTGGTGCGCCATGCGCTACCCCGGCGTTCCTGTCGAGGTCCCGGAGGTGGTGAAATGACGCCGTGCAGGTGGTCAGACAAGTTCGGCATCATCGACTGGCTGGCGGCTGACGTTGGCCTGGGCTGCGGTCCAGCGACCGTCGTGGCTGTTTTCGCCATCCCGGCGATCTACGTCGTGGCGGTCGGCACACTTCTGGCCGCCTTCCTGCTGCTGTGCCTCTTGGTGCACGTGGTGCTGCGGGTGGGTGCCCAATGAGGGTCAAGGGCATCCGCGCCCGATGCTGCCGGTGCGAGCAGCGCCAGATGTTCGACAGGGGCCGAGCATTCGACGGCAGGCGGGCCTACAGGTGCCAAGGCTGTGGCAACGTCCACACCAAGGGCCACAAGGGCAAGCGGCGATATTCCGTCCAGCGGATGGGCCACCAGTTCCACGACACGGGCGCTGACAGGCTGTCCTGAGAGTGCGCTGTCTCGATCTGTTCTGCGGAGGCGGGGGCGCGACGCTCGGATTGATCGAGGCCGGCTTCTCTGTCGTCGGCATCGACCTCGTGCCGTCGCCGCGCTACCCAGCCCCGCTGATCGTGGCTGACGCGCTTACGCTCCCGGTCGACGTGGATGCGTTCGATCTCGTCTGGGCGTCGCCGCCGTGTCAGCTGTTCAGCGCGTCCACCAACTACCAGCGGCGAGACATCCACGTGGACCTGCTGACGCCGATACGGAGCCAGCTGAAGAAGACGGGTGTGCCCTTCATCATCGAGAATGTTCCGAACGCGCCGATGCGAGCGGATGTGGTTCTCACGGGTCCGATGGTCGGCCTACCGCGCATCAAGCGGAGGCGGCTGTTCGAGCTCTCGTGGTGGGCGGACGGTTCGCACTTCACGTTGCTGCCCGAGCCCGTGTCGGTGTCGCGCAAGGACTGGTCAGACGGCGTGGCCGTCACGATCACCACATCCATGTGCGCCACTTCGCACTACTACCCCCGGAAGCGTCGAGGCTTGTCGGGCCGCGTCCCCATCAAAGAGGCTCGTCAGTGCATGGGAGTCACGACTGAGATGACCTGCCGCGAGCTCGGCAATGCCGTGGCGCCTCCAATGGCCACTGCCGTGGCGGACCTCGCGATCCGCCAACTGGGACTCCAATGAGAGTCATCCCCGTGTCCCCCATTCCGTCTGCTCACAACTCGCACGTGCCCCACCTCTCGCCGCTGCGGTACCCCGGCGGCAAGACGTGGTTGCTCCCGCACGTCAAGGAATGGCTGGCCAACCGTCGGCAGCCTCCACTGCTCCTCGAGCCATTCTGCGGGGGTGCGACGGTTTCGCTGTTCGCCGCCGCAGAGAGGCTCGCTCAGCGGTGCGTCATGGTCGAGATCGACCCCGACATCGCGACGTTCTGGCAAGCCTGCTTCCGCCGGGCCGACGATCTGTGCTCCGCGATCGCCACCTTCGAGCTCACCGACCAGAACGTCGTGTGGTACGAGACCCAGAAGCCCGTTGGCCTGATCAACGAGGCCTTCACGACGCTGCTCAGAAACCGGACCCGCTTCGGGGGCATACTCAACCGGCCCGCGCTGCTCAACCCACGCGCCACCGACGCCAGGCCACGGAACGCCCGCTGGTACCCGGCAACGATCACCCGCCGGATCCGCATCGTGTCGATGCTCGCCCGCCGGCAGCGCCTTGAGTTTATCGAGGGCGACGGCATCCAGGCGATCGACGCGCTCAAGTACGCTCCACCCGGCACAGTCATCTTTGCCGATCCGCCCTATCTGCACGCAGGGGCCCGGATGTACCGGTATCACGAGCTCGACCACGAGAAGCTGTTCGAGGTGCTGGCAGCCAAGGGCTTGGACTTCCTCATGACCTACGACGCTGCACCAGCAATCGTCGATCTCGTCTCCCAGCATGGATGGGCGGCCGCCCGCGTCAGGATGAAGAACAACCACAACCAGATGCGGACAGAAATCATCATCACCCCACGACCACACCCGTCGCTCGGAACAGTCCGGGTCCGCCAAGAATCTGCGGTCGCCGGCTCACCAGCGTAGGGGAGGTCAGAGAGAACCACCACACCCAGCGGAGGAGAAGCATGGAGGACAGAAAGATCGAGATCGCTATAGCGCTCTACAAGGCAGCTCGCGATGCCGGCATGGCCAACGCCGGGGGCATGATGGAAGCCTCTGTGGTCATGTTCGAGGGCCAAATCCATGTCGAGCTGGTCGAGAAGATCGACGGCGAAATGGTCACTATCGGCTACCCGAGAGCCCGTCCCGGCACACCCCAACACCCAGGAGGAGAAGCATGAGCAAGATCGACAAGAAGGCCATCATCGCCTCGCTGAGCAACCTGGCCGACCCCAACATTGGCTTCGGCGAGTCGTTCGATCCCGTGGCACGCGCTATCGCGCTGGCCGCCCCGTGGTCACCATCTTATGGCCGGAGCCGCGTCCTAAGGCGTTGTTCGTCGTCGCGTACGTCGTCTTCGCGGCGATGGCCATCCGGCTGGCATGGCTCGATACGCGAGAACGACCATGGGTCTTGCGGTTCATCATCAACGGAGAAGCATCGCCACACCAGGCATGGCGCGAACTACAGGAACGCGCGGCGCGCTACCCCAAACAGGAGACACCATGACGATAGGAGTCCCGCCCCTCGGGAGACCACCTCACTACGACTACGTGGAAGTGTACGCGCCCAATCGGGAACACATCGGCGTATTGATCCACTCCGGGGGGCACTGGTACTGGAGAGAAAGCCCACGCCTGCCGGAAAGAGTAAGACAGGTCACGGACTCTCAGTTGAAGCCCGGCACCCTGGACACGACGTTCCTGGATACCCTGAGAGCATGGCTCGAATCACGCGGCGACACCGCATGATAACCGTCAACAAGGTCATCCTCGTGGGCAACGTGGGGAACACCCCCGACATGATCATAACCAACGACGTCGTGCAGGTCGCCGAATTCTACCTCGCCACGACAACCAGCGGAACCTTTGACGCATGGCACCGCGTGATCCTCCGCGGACACTTGGCTCCGGTGGCCGACGGTATCTCGCAGGGCGACCAGGTCTACATCGAAGGTCGCCTCCATTACGGCACCTATGAGAAGGACGGCGTGACGGTCAAAATCGCCGAAATCCACGCTCACGAGATTATGCTCGTCTCTGGAAGCCTGGTTCCCTTACCCCCCGGGTACTCTCGCCCGCCTCTGGGTGACACCCACCACCACAAGGAGTAGCAACATGGCCTACGCATCGAAGAAGACGCTCACGCGGACGCTCGAGAAGAAGAAGCGCAAGCGTGCCAAGAAGCTGCCGGGCAACAAGCGGCGCGGCGACAACCGCCGCACGCTAGTGGACCACAACGGCCGATCCGTCGGCACCAAACACCGGAGCCGGAGCTGATGATCAAGCGCATCGCCCCCAAGGCCGTGGCGGCCTACGACGACGGCTACCGCCGCGCCTTCGGCAACCTCGCACGCCCACCCCTCCCCCGCACCTTCTCGCAGGCGCTCGCCGCCGTCCTGGGCTGGAACGACGGCCAGAGGGCTCGCCGGGCGGCCCTCCACGCGGAGGTGAACGCCGTCGCAGATGCCCTCAAGGCTCGTCCGTGAGCGGCGCGGAGTTGGCCGCCTGGATATGCTTGGCCGTCGTCGTCGCCGTCGTCTTCTTCGCCCCGCCGCCGAGACGGTGAGCGCCCCCAAGCTGAAGCCCATCCCCGTCCATCGCATCCGTCCGAAAGTCTACGTCAGCAAGGACGGCCGATGGAAAATCCACCACAACCCAGCCCTGTACCTTTGCTGGGTCCTAACCGGCGGGAGACTCGAGGAGAAGGAAACCACGCACAGGACGCTGAAGGGCGCCCGGCTGTACGCCGCCCGGCTGGACTGGGAGGCGAAGCAGGCGCTGGCGCTAGCCCCACCACCAGACGAGGGTTGGGGCAGACTCCCCGACGATGCGCTTCGCGGCTCGCGACCGAGGGACGACGCATGAGTGCCCAGCCGCTGGTCCATCCTGGCCAACCATGAGCTTCTGGGACGAGCGGCGTCTTTGTCATGACTGCATCGGGTTGATGGACCCCCCGCTCCTGAGCAACTGTCGCAAGTGCGGGGCTCGGATCTGCGATTCCTGCAAGCGGTTCAGCCACTCCAAGAAGCTATGCAGGCTAAGGCCAGCCAACTACCGCCCCCCGGCGTCCGACACATGGACGCCGGGGGGACCACCCCAGAGAGGAAGCACACCATGACCATGAACCGGCTGGAACGAGACGGAAAGCTGGCGAAGTCCGAGAAGCACTTGGCCGATCTCAGGCAGTATCACGCCAAGCGCCAGGAGATGTTCGACCACGGCCCCTGCGATAGCGAGCATGAGCGAGGGATCCTCCAGCGCAAGCGCGACGACACCGCCGACGACATCCGAAGGGAAGAGGCTCACATCGCATGGCTCAAGGAACAGGAGGTGACGGACTGATGCACCTCGTCATCATCCGCAACGGACACGCCAGCCACTACGTCGATCCCGTCCCGGGCAACGTAATGGACGCATTCGCCGCAGCCGGAGCGTTCCCCAACGACGTTCCACGACGTACCCAGGCGGCCATTGCCGTCATCAGGGCGTCGGCGCCACAAGACGACAACGACTTCGGATACTTTCCCGAGGACCTCCCGCCTGGCTGGGGTTGGAGCCCCAGCTATCTCGAGGGAGAAGAGGACGTTATCCTGCCCGCCATCCTGTCCGACACGGCGTGTACTCCATGCACAAGCTGCGGTTCCGGGTTCACCCCGCCGGGCGCAGGAATCTTCCAACGTCACGGCGACCCGATCTGTCTCGGGTGCCTTCAGCACACCAACGCGAGCCTGCCGCCGCTGGCCAACCCGGAGACCACAAGCCTGTCAGAGATCTTCTGACTCCCAAGGAGAAACACCATGAAGATACTTCCCGCGAACTGGACCGAGGAACTTCGGACCGACTGTTTCGCTGTCGCCGACGCAGTGACGTCCGAGGCGATCCTTTCGGAAGTCCTCAGCAACTTCAAAGAAGTCAGGGTGACCATCACCAAGAGCCACCAGTCTGTCACTCTGGTAACGGAAGACGACCTCGAGATCAGCTGCGACTTCCAAATCGACGTCTGACTCCCGCAAGAATCTGCGCTTGCCGCCCGATCTGCGTAGGGATCGGTAAGCCACCCACCACGGAGAAACACCATGCGCGACAAGAAGAAGTACTCGTGCACCTGCGGCAGCTGCTCGGGCTGCATCCTGATCATCCTCGCCGTGCTCGCGTTCGGCCTCGTCTTCGTGGGGTGGTGCGACCACGCCTGGTTCAGTGACTGGGCTTTCTGTCGGCGCTAGCCGCCACCCCCACACGGAGAAGCACACATGAGCGACAGCCCCAACCCCTTCGTACGTGCCTTGGCGCACGTGGAACAACCGTGGTCCAAGCAAGACCGGACGAAACAGCTGATCAGCGACCATGCGGGCGCTCGTCCAGTGGCCGCACGACGCGCCCGAGGGCCACTGCGACGTACTGGAGGAGGCCTACGACGAAGTCTGCCAAGCGCACAACGTCAAGTTCAAGGCTCACGAGGCCTACAGCGCCGCGCAACATCGCTACTATCGCTTCCAGCAGATTAGCAAGGACGAGCCGATGTTGTCGTCGTTCGAAGTCTTCCAGGAGAAGCTCACCGACATGCATGACGCCGTGGCGATCACGCAGGGGCATCTCAATGTGGCCGAGGCGGAACGCGAGAAAGCTCGGATCGCATACGAACTGGCGGTCAAGGATCTGGCGAAGGCATGGATCGCCGAAGTGGCAGTAGAGTAGCAGCCAAGGCGAGCCCTCAGCCCCCACCCCTCCGTCCGGGGGGTGGGGGCTTCTTCGCGTTTACCCCCCACGGTCCGCCAGGAATCTGCGGTTCAGCCGTCCTGAGCGTAGGGATGGCAGACACCCACCACCACCAAGGAGACAGACACCATGAGCACAATCGACTACGAGGTCGTCGCGTCCGACGTCGTTGCCTGGGCAGCGAGGGATTTGGCCGATCTCGATCACCTGCTCGCGTACCCCCCGGCTCGCGGCCTCACCAACAATGAGCGGAGGCTCGCGGACAGCGTCCGCGCTGTCGCGTCCAACACCCACCAGTACAACCGCTGGGATGATGCCATTGCCGCGTCCGACCGGCCGCGTGTCCACCTGGAGCTCGTCCGGAGACAGGCACACAATATGGCCACGCTGATGGCCAACCACGGCGAGGTAGCCCACTCCGACCACGCTCTACAGCGGATCCTCGAGTCCGCGACGGTAGCGTCGGCAGTCTCGCTACACCCGTTCACGGACCTAGGCCCCGGCGTTCGGCTCGCCTCCACCAGCCCGGTGGCGGAGACGTGGGAGGGATACCTCGGAGCACTCCCACGGCCACGGCCTGACTGACCCCCGCCCACACCAAGCAGTCCCCGCCGGGGAACCGCGAAGAATCTGCGGTTCCCCGGCGTTTTGCGTAGGGAGTCCTACCGGCGGCACTCCGTCCGCCGAACCGCCTCCAGGAGGAACCCACCATGAGACCCAGAAGCATCCTCACCATCCTCGCCCTGGTCGTGCTCGCGACAAGCGGGTGCTCGCTGAACCTGCCAGCGCCTCCGACGAATGCGCCGTTCACTCTCGACAGGTCGCCGCAGGCCGTTTGGGACTCGGCCCTCGACGCATTCGCCCTGGCCGGCATCATCTTCGATACGGTCGAAACCGATAGCTACTTGCTGGCCAGCAGTGGCGTTCCCCTTAGGGCACAGGACGTAACTTGCCAAGCGGCGAGCGAGCTTGTGGGGTGGGTAACCGTTACGGCAAACAGGGCTCTCGCCAGAATCACAATCAGATTGCGGCCACAGCCGAACGGCGATGGAACTGTAGTCCTGATGTCGATTGATGCATGGCACCCTGACCGAGATGTTCAATGCCAGGAGCGTCCGTCTACGTACCGATGGATCAAGGGCATCCTCGATCCGGGTTATGGGCCATGATGCTGGCCGGCCTGACGATCGTATGGATCGCCCTCGTGCTCTGGGTCGGGGTGTTCACCGACCCCCGACGACGATGACCCCCGTGACCCCCCCCCTACGCCATCATCGTCGGCGTCGTCGCCATCGTCGTCCTCTTCTGCCTCTTCATCGCCGATCGGTCCTGAGTCCCTCAACAATCTGCGCTTGCCACCCCCTGTTGCGTAGGGGGTGGCAAGCCCACCACTACCACACCACCACGGAGGCAACATGCTCACCCCCATCGCTTATCCTCGCAACCCCGAGGAAGTCCTGCTCTGGATCGACGGCGCGGAGGACGAACGCAAGGAGCACGGCGGCCTCCTCGAGGCCGCCCAGTCCATCCGCGAGACCGCCGCCGGCGTCCGGGTGCAGGCACGCGACTACTCCCGCTCCAGCACGATCTATGCCAGCCACATGTTCCGCCGAGCCGAGTACATGGACTGGTGCGCTCGCATGATCGAGTTCGGCGTCTTCGAGCCCACCACCACCGAGGAGACCACCACATGACGAACCCACACATTGTCCAGATGGACACCAGACGCATCGTCCAGCGGGACAGCGACGGTGTGATCACCGCGATCAAGAAGGATCGCATGGAGGAGATCAAAGCGATCTGCGACGCGCTGACGGCCGCTGCCAAGCCCCACGGCCACACCCAAGTCACAGCCCAGATCAAGTTCTACCGCCGAGTGCCGTCCACCGAGCCGCTGACATGTGACGTCCTTCAGATCACCGTCTGGCCATGACAGCCGCCGAGAAGGCCCTCGACACCGCTCGCATCCACAGCCCCTGGCCCGCCGACGAGCGTCAGCGTGCACGCCTGGCCAACATAGCCTGCCACCAGGGTGCAACGTTGGAGATCGCACCCGACAACTTCTCCCGCCGCCACACCTTCAACGACGGCTCCAGCGTTGCTATCGGCCCCGGTGGTACCTGGAGCACGTCCGCCAACCGACGCAAGCCCGCCCCGTTCCCCTACGCCGACGGCGTTCCGACCCCCCCACGTCGAGGCGTCCTCTAGGAGACCTCATGATCGACCCTAAACACCTCAAAGAGAAGCCGGGCACCTATGGTGACCCGTGTGCCCACGACGGGTACCCGTTCAATCGGGAGCCCGAGGATCCCGAGACACTGATCGAAGGAATCAACTCGCAGACCGTCGATGAGATCAAAGACGCGATGACGGAGGCGGCCAAGTACACCGGTTACGCCGCCGTCACCGCCCAGGTGACGTTCCACCGCAGTTTGCGGTCGCCTCACGACGCGGTTCCATGCGTCGTCGTTTCGATCAAGGTCCGCCTATGATTTGGCCCCGTGACTACGACGATGCCTGCCGTCGCATCGCCACCGGCGACCCCACCAACCGCGACCGCTTCGACGCTCGCCGCGAGCGTGTCTACCGCGCGGCCCGGAGCAGACACCACAGCCTCAGCCACCAGGCCTACGACGCCTTCGAGGATGCCCACCCCAACGAATTCGACACCATAGCAAGCCGCGTAGCGTATCGCCGGAATCTCATCAAAATCGCCGAAGACCTAGTGCTGTTCCGGCTCGCTAGGCACCACGCGCTCCGCACCTGAGTCCGTCAGCAATCTGCGGTTGCCACCCCCCTGAGCGTAGGGGGTGGCAACCGCACCACCCACTACCCCAAGGAGGAAGCCGATGGCAGACGCGAACGACCTGAGCAAGTGGGACATCATCTCCTGTTATGTCCCGGTCCCCGAGACCAAGTGGGCAGTCTTCACGGCTGCTTACAAGCACAGGAGCAAGAGCAAGAAGGATAAGGACCTCATAGGGCTGTGGGGCGACTACTCGCACCCCGACCTCGATCTCCTGACCTATGTTGAGCACCTCTGCTGGACGCCCGCCGACAGCGATGGGATCGTCCACGTCCACCTCATCATCTTCGAGGAGAAGTGCAAGGAGCGCCCGGAAGTGCTGGTCAATCAGTCGGGGTTTCTACTGCGGAGCTACTTCGTCGACCTAGGCCTGTTCCTGAGCTTCAACATCGAAGGCATGACCTGGGAAGTCCGGAGACCCCAAATCGCGGAGGCAACGAGTTTATCCGCAACGCTGTGAGCAGCTACATGGGCTCTGGCCGACTGCTGGACCGCGCTCAGGTGGACGCCCTGGTGCTCAGGCGTCTCAAGGATGCGGGAGCCGAACCCACCAACGTGCCCACCCCCCAACCCACCCCAGGAGAACACCATGATCCCCGCGATGCACACGACAGACTGGGGCGCTGAGCTGCGGACGTTCCTGGCCGCTGTCCTGGCCGATGATGGACCGCGCTCCGAGTACCACGCGAACGAGCTTGACCGTCGGTTCTCTCGGTGGGCGGCTGGCCGCAGCGAGACGCCGCCGGGTGGCCGTGCGTTCCACCGGCTGATGCGCCTGCACGCCCCCGAGTGGGCCATGATCGAACGGCGGAGCGGTGGCCTCTTCTTCCTCGTACCCAGGAGGCCGACGCCGACGACGATGGCGGCTGTGCCCCGCCCACACCCCCCGACGCCCCCCAGCGTCGGGGGGTGCTCCAATTCCTCCCCCTGGCCACGAATTCGACCCTGCTGGCCACGAATCCCACCCCCTGGCCACGGCCTCAATCTCGCTTAACCGCCGTCGCGCCAACAGCTTACGACGATCACCCCCCCCCTGTGGCCACGCCAGACACCACAACGCCCCCCTTCTAGCCCGCG
Source organism: uncultured Dehalococcoidia bacterium (assembly GCA_958295685.1). Taxonomy (GTDB): domain Bacteria; phylum Chloroflexota; class Dehalococcoidia; order Lucifugimonadales; family CATQGZ01; genus CATQGZ01. The sequence goes on along the minus strand of OY282366.1, from coordinate 24,373 downwards.
TCGCCCGCGCGTGTATGATGCGCAGGCGCGTAGGGCGTGTGTGTGTGTGTCTTCCCCCCCTTCTAAGAGAGAGAGGAGGGAGGGAGGGAGTGCAGGCAAGGGAATTCGGCGAATTCTGGCCGTGGCCAGGGGGCCGAATTCGTGGCCAGACCCCCGAATTTCGTGGCCAGACGGCGGATGTCGTGGCCAGACCCCCGAATTTCGTGGCCGGGCGTGGCCCGGTGGTGTGGCCGGGGGAGTCCGGCTAGAATCTGCGGTTGGGCGGTTGGCGTCGTAGGTTGGGGCAGTCCGGCGGGCTGTCCGCCGGGTACTCGAGGCATGGAGGGAAGCATGATCAGCACCGAAGTAACGTGGGTGGCGCGAGCCTGGGTCGTAGGGTTCTTCGCCAAGATGGGCGCGGTCGTGGGCTGGACCATCATGTGGTTCGTGATCGAGGTCAGGATCGACAACGCCGGTGGCGGCGGCCTCGTCAGCCTCATGGCCCCATTCGCTCCAGACGCCCTTCTCGGCGCAGTAGGCGGCGCGGTGGCCGGGGCTCTCTTGGGGCTGGCCATCGGCGAGAAACTCGACGGGCCGCCGCCGGTAACGACTCGAAAGAGGGCGTCGGCGAGCCCGTGGACCATGACCGTCCCGGAACTCCGCCGCGCCATCGTGAATGAGCAGGTTCCGATCTTCGAGTCGGAGTTTGCCATGTTGATGCGTGGTGAAAACGTTGTCGCTAAGGGAGGCGCCTACGACGACCGTGTGGTCAAGCGGTTGCGCCAGCGGCTCAACGACAAGCGCAAGGAGGTTGTTGCCTGGCAGGCCGCCGACCAACGGAAGGCGGAACGGCGAGCACTCTCCAAGCTGGTGGTCGAGGAGGACACGCCATGATGCTGGCCGGCCTGACGATCGTATGGATCGCCCTCGTGCTCTGGGTCGGGGTGTTCACCGATACCCGACGATGACCCCCGTGACCCCCCCCTACGCCATCATCGTCGGCGTCGTCGCCATCGTCGTCCTCTTCTGTCTCGCAATGGCCGACCGGTCCTAGGCTCAGCCCGTCGGCGACCGCCAAGAATCTGCGGTTGCCGACGGGCTCGGCGTAGCGACGAGCAACCCCAACCCTAGGGAGGCAACATGAGAGATTCGCGGCTGGATGCCGGGCTGAACTGGCGGCTGGCGAAGAAGCCCGATGGCCAGAAGTGCGACGAGTGCGACGACGCGATCCCGCCGATGGGCTGCTACGTCGCGACGGACTACTCCGGCGACGTGTGCGCGGACTGCATCGAGGACTGGCGCGAGCCGGGCCGGGTGTTCAGCAGGGAAGAGCGGTACGCCTAGCCCCCCCACCGAGCCCCACGCGGAGAAACAGCCCGCGTGGGGCTCGTTTCGTTGGCCGTCGGGGGACGCCGGGCGGGTCGGTCAAGAATCTGCGCTGTGGGCGAGGGCCAGCGTAGCGGAAAGCAACCGCCGGACTGGCTGGCGGCAACTCTGGGAGACAACAGCATGAGCATGACGACGTACGCTGAACCGGCGCTGAACCGTTTGCAGCCGGAAACGCTGGAGGTGGTCGCCCACGTCAGTGTCGCGCTAGCGCGACTCTACGGGCTGGACCGCGACGACATCGCAAACGTGCTCGACGAGCTCGACTTGCAGGGTAGCCGCAAGTCCGCGATGCGGTGTCCGCTCGCTCAGTTCGTGGGCCGCGACATGGACCAGGACAGCACCCACATCCACGTAGAGGAGGATACGCTGGTCCTCTACACCATCAAGACCTACGGGGAAGGCATCATGAAGACGAAAGTCTTCGCGCTCGACCTGCCCGCCGAGGTGTCGGGGTTCGTCAAGGACTTCGACGAAGGGTACTGGCCTGGCCTCGACGCCGACTACAGGCCGGGCGTGTCCGAGAAGGAATACGACGGCGACTTCGACTGTTAGCCCCCCCCCCTCCCCCCCCTATCCGAGAGCCCGGCCGCGCTGCGTGCGCGGTCGGGCTCGTTTCGGTACTGCTGGGCGAGTGCCAGCCGGGTTCAGCTAGAATCTGCGGTGGGCCAGCCGCCGAGCGTAGCTTTGGACAGGCCGCCGGGCTCCGCCGGCAGCCACTCTACCGACCATGGGAGGTACCAATGACGTACGAGGTCGCGCCGGTAGGCCGTCAGCTGGCCATCGTCAGCTGCGCTGAGACTGGCGCTCCGCAAGCCGACTACCGGCTGACGCGGCGCGGCTGGGAGCTGGTTCGGGCTCGGACCTTGAACGCGAGCTGGCCTAAGCTCGCGAACAGCCTGGCGGCTATCGCTAACGCCATCAAGCCACTCGATAGCAGCCAGTCCGGCTATGTCGGTCCGTGCGCGGCTGGCTGTGGCCAGCACTTGGTGGGCCGAGACACCTGCCACATCTGCGAGGCGCAGCAACGGGCGCTCGCGCTGCAACGGCCGCCCAAGCCGTCCGAGCCAACGTTGTTCTAGAAGGGCCGCCCCAGTCCATCCGCTTGTTGGGATGGGCTGGGGCTTGGCGCCGTCGCGGTTCGTCAGGAATCTGCGGTCGGATCGGCGGCTGGCGTAGGTGTCGGTACACCCTAACCCGGAGGCAGCATGAAAGTGTACACCTGCGTCGGGCATCGGCGCGGCCGGGCGAAAGCCTGGCCTGGTGGTAGGGCCAGCCGCCGACCCTCCCCCGGACGGGGGGGGTAGGCGGGCGAGCGGGACTCCTATGGGACCCCCGTACGCGGGAGGCTCCGTGCGGGAGGCTTGTTGCATTTTCTGCAACACTGTATTACGCTGAAGGGAACCTGAACGGAGGGGAGGATCAGAGATGGCTGCGACGTTCTTCGAACACGGGGATTGGCACGCGTCGTTCTACGGACCGAACGGCGAGTTGCTGCTCGGTCCTGGGGGAGAAATCAACCCGAGAGGTCCGAAGAAGTGGCATATCCTGGCGGCGGATCCCGGTGACGCAGTGGTTGACCATCTCCCAGTCAGCGATGTAGTCGCAGCGATTTACCGCGACCGTGCCGAGTCCAGCGTCGAAAAGGACGGTCTGGAGAGCGACGAGGCGGTTGTGCTGTTAGGGTGGGGCATGATCAAGCTAGGGGACATGATTTGGGTGGGGGACGATCCGACACTGAAGGAAGTTCTCATGTTTCGGGCGGCAGCACGGATGGACGACATCGTCGTGTCGTTCGTCCACAGAGATTGAAGCGGGGAGGACCGGCGTCCAGCGAGGGCTCATAATCCTCTGCCTAGGTGGGTTCGACTCCCACCCCCGCAATGGGAGCGCAGATTCTTGAGGGACTCAAACAGGGGGAGCAGCGACATGTGGTTCTGGAGACGGGGAGTAGTGGTGGGCCTAAAGGGGTACGTGGCGAAAGAAGGGGGGAACGCGAGATGGCTGGCGTTCTTGATGGTGCGGGAGCAGGGGCGCTACGCGATAGTGGCGCAGCTGGTGGGGTCGTCGAAAGACGAGGTGGGAGCGGAGACGAAAGCGGTGCACACGCTGCGGAAGATGGGGCTGCGGGTGGCGCGGTATGTGCGGTGGGAACAGGAGGAGTGGAGATGACGATAGATCACGGATCGACTGAACATCCGTATGTCGCGAGTGCATGGACCGAAGACAAAACGAAGGCGTTCCTGCACAGCACCAAGTGCGCCGACGTGAAGATAGGCGCTCGGATAATGCTCGGGAGAGACATGAAGCGCATCTGGGGCGTCAGGGAATGCATGCGTCGTTCCCCCTACGTGGTGACGCAAAACACACTCGAAGTGTCGCTCGTGAATCGGCGGCACCCCGACGATGAGTGGAAGAAGGATGCCAACCCCCTGAGGAGAGCCGGCCGTCGCATCGTATGGAGACCCAACCGTTTGATCGGCGACGAGGCCGAGGTCAACGAAGCGTTCTGGGACATCGAGCACGGCGACCTGATCGCGACAGCGCAGGCGTCTTCAAAAGGCGAGTTCCTCAGGCATGTGGTCAGGCCTGTGACCACCATACGCCGGGGTCTGAACGGTAGCGCCTTGGTGGACCTCGGGCCGGCGGTCGAGGTCGAAGCCCAGAAGCTGGAGGACTGTTCCGGGTTTAAGGCGCTGAAGGCGGAGACGATCAATCAGCTGAAGGCCAGCTTGGCCAGGGTCCGCGAGGAGCGCGACAGGTGGATAAAGGTGGGGGAGGACTTCCGCATGGAACGCGACGCGGCACGGGTGCAACGCGACGAGGCGCTGAAGCGCTTGAACGAGAACAAAGGGGAGTAGAGATGAGCGACATGATGAGCGCGGGCGCGGAAGGCCCGGTGAGCGACTCGACGTCTGATCCCAAGGACGTGAAGAAGTGGTTCGCCACCCAGCCCAACGCCGAACGCACGGAGGGCGTCGTCAAGCACGGCTTTGGCCATGTGAAGGTCGGCGATCTCGTCCGCATGAAGGGAGATCACGACGGCAGCGAACGGAAGCCGGTGCTGGAGGTACGCCCCGGCGTGTGCGACGACGCGATCGTCGTGGTGGAGCTTCCGCCGGAGGAGCAAATGACGCATCGGCCCATGCGCAGGGTCGATGGTGGAACCGCCGTGCTCCCGGCGCCCCACAGGCTCCCGCATCAGGACGACGTGGGACTTGTCATATGCTCGTCGTACACGCAGCCCAACGGCGAACTGGCCGGGGTAGTCCACCACGGCTGGGACAAGGTGCAGATCGGCGATACCGTGCTGGTATTCGGCGGCCACGTCCCCGGTGAGCGTGTCGTCGCCACCGTGGCCGAGGCCCGCCGCCGCCGGAAGACCTTTGTTACGTTCGAGCCCCTGGAGAACGAGGTAGAGGAAGGCGTCTGCTGCCCCTGCCACGATACCTGTCTGCCTGTTGACGAGCTGAATAAGACAAGGTGGGTGCGGGCGAAGTTTCTCAAGGATCTGCGCACCAAACTTCGGAACGCGGAGCGCGAGCGCGACGAGGCGAGGAAGGTTGCCAACGAGTACTCGTCGGGGCTGGGCGAGAAGAAGGCCATCAAGCGGCTGACGGATCAACTCAAGAAGGATGCTGATCACCGCGACAGGCTCGTGGACGAATGGACGGCCGCGTTGGCCAGAGTCCGCAAGGAGCGCGACGAGGCGCGTAACAGCTCCCACGGGTGGAAGACGGACTGCTATGCCGTGCGCAAGGAACGCGACGAGGCCCGTGCGGATGCCAATAGGCAAGAGGCGCGTGCCAAGGAGGCGGAGACGAGACTGGTAAGCGCGTGCAGGGAAGCGGACAACAACTACGACCAGCTGAATGCCAAGCTGGAACAGGCCCGCAGAGACCACGACTGGGCGGCAACGGTACGCGACAAAGCCCAGGAGCAGATCAAGTTCAAGGAAGAGCGGATCGAGCAGGTCATTCAGGAACGGGACGCTGCCCGTGCGGCGGCCAAGGAGCATACGACCCCGGAGCAGGAGCTGGCGAATAGCCACGTCGAATCGTTGGAGAAGGAGATCCGGCAACTGCATGTCGAGATGCCAACGAAGCAGCAGTTGGAACGGGCACGACAGCGGGAATACGATCTGGGGAACGAGCTGCTGGCCGTCATCAAGAGGCTGAGGCGCAAGCGGACAGAAGCTGAGCAGGAGATTCAGGGGTTGCGTGACGAGATAGCGTGGTTGCGAAAAGGCCACGGTAACCGTTCCGTGATCTGGAAGAAGATGACCGTCAGCCTCCCGCCGTGCTCCAAGTGCGGATTCACGAACCACATCGAGACTCCCCTGTCGGGGGTCGAAGAGGACGCGGATCCGCCGGTGATCGACGACGCCGAGCAGACAGCATGATCCGGCCGCCAAACCGTGACTTCCCGATTCGGCCAGGCGGCCTCAGCGTCGAAACGTTCTTGGAAGCCCTCGGCTTGTGGGATCTGCTGGCTGGCGAGTTACCGTTTGCCTACATCGGCCACGTGCAGCACGGTGGGGGGGATACAGATGTCGTAATCATGAACTACGATTCTGAGCCCATCGTGGATATCAAATTCAACACCGACGGGGACCTACAGCGGAATTATCGCCGAGTCGGTATTGAGCACTTGGGAGACGATGAGGCGCGGGACCTCTGGACCCAGGGGGCCGAGCGCTTTCCGGTCGGCTGGACAACGGGCGGCCACGTGCTGCGCAAGCTGCTGATCGGCGTACCACCAGGATACGGGACGGAGGCGGACCTAGCGAGAGCCCTAGGCGTTACGCGGTCCACGGTGAGCAGGATGTGGTCCAACGACCTGTCGATGAAGATGCTGTTGGCGGTCCAGGCACACTGGATTGGCTTCCACGATTTGCTGCAATTCGTATTGCGGCGGGACCACGGGATCATCCCAGGCTACGTGACGAACGAGGCCGGGGCACGAGTAGACGATATGACGCGGAATCGGCTCGGTCTGGCACTGAAAGACACTGAAAACTGGCCGGAGGGTGAGCCTAGGCTCGTCTCTCCCTGCTGGGACGCGACCGACGCCGCCAACCCTGCGAAGAGCCAGCCCGAAGACTGATGCGCTTGACCGACGCCCGGGCCATCGAGTTGGAGGAACTGATGGCCACGATGGCCGAGGATGCGGGACGCGGGCGGCCACCCTTGCTGGTCGGGCGGGACCTGCGGCCCCGGCTGGTGGAGTCCGTGTGGGTCTACACGTTGCCGGGACTGCTGACGAACGGCCGGGTGGACCTCAGCAAGCTCAAGCTGGAGTGGGCGATGCTGTCGAAGATGGTAAGCCACTACTGGGTGGTGCTGCACCACTTGAGCGGTGGGGAATTGCGGAGCGTGTGCGTGTCGCCGATAGATGCGGTGGACGTGATCGTCAATCGGTTCGCACGGGAGGCAGTACTGCGGGACCGATGAACGCGACAGCCAACTGGGTTCCTACAGAACAGCAGTTGCGCGTGCTCCAAGACGAGCATCTCCGGGTGATGCTGATCGCGGGCAACCGCTTCGGCAAGACGACACTCGGGATGCGGCGGGTGTTGCACTGTGCGCGAGGGAACTATCCATGGGCGCCAGTGCGTGACGGTCGGACCTACTGGGTGCTGTGTCCGACCGAGAAGAGCTTCGAAGAGGTGCACTGGCCCATTTTCAATCAGTGGTGTCCCCCGGACTGGCTGATTCATTGGAACCAGAGCCGGATGCGAGCGACAATCCGGCGTGTGGACGGGGGACAATCGACGATCACGTGGTGGACGTACGAGCAAAAGTCCACGTCGCTGATTGGAGCCTCCCTGTCGGGATGCTGGCTAGACGAGCCGCCGCCGCGGCCGCACTACCAAGAGCTGCATACGCGATTGGTGGACCAAGGGGGCTGGATGTGGATGACGATGACGCCCGTGGAGGGGATCGGTTGGTGGGGGGAAGAGATCTACGAGCCGGCGAAGGCCGGCAAGAAGGAATGGAGCCTCCACCAGTGCGCCCTGGCGACGCGAGACGAGCACAACGAGAAAGAGTACTGGGTTGGCAAGCCACTAGTGTCGCACCTGACGCGGCAGCAGATCGTGGACTTCGCGTCGGGCTTCCCCGACGAAGACGACCTGGCCATTCGGATCTTCGGAGAGGTCCGGTCTCGGCGCGGGCTGGTCTACAAGGACTTCGATCCGGCCCTGCACCTGGTGGAGGACATCGAAGTGCCACGGGAGTGGGACATATGGGGCGCGGTGGACCCCGGCTACCACGGGTTTGCAGTCGTGCTGGGCGGCGTGACGCCGACATCGGAAGTCGTCGTCGTGCGGGAGTACTTCAGCCAAGGCGAGGCGATGGCGACCCGCTTTGCGGAAGTGGAGCGCTTGGTGCGAGGACTTCGGAACGACGTGACGGACTGGGAGTTCCAGTACGGGTCGCAGGGGTCGGACCACGTGGTCGCCGAGGCGGAGCAGATGCACGAAGGCGCGGACGTGACCGTGGTCCTCTACGTCGATACGGAGGACCCGCAGACAGTGTTGGAGATGAACAACGCCTCGTTGGCCAGCGTCGCCGAGCAGCGAGCACGTGGCGAAGAGTTGGTCATCGGACTGTGCTTCACCCCGATCGAGCAGGGACTCAAGGCAGTCAAGGCGGGCATCCTCCGGGTGCAGCGGCTGCTCCATCCGCAACCGGGACGGAATGTCCCGAAAGGCCTGACGGCCGCCCCGGTCGAGGAACTCCCCCGCCTATACCTGTTCGAGGGAATGCAGTCGGAGTGGCGCACGGGAGAGCAGCGGCAGAAGCGAGGACGGTTGCGCTGGGAGTTCGACAACTACGAGTGGAAACAACCCGCCAAGGGGTCGTTGCTGAAGCGCGACGAGCCCAACAAGGAGAGTGCCGGCGGAGCGCACATGCTGGACGCCTTACGATACCTGGTCATGTCGCGGGTCGGGCCACGCTTGGACAGCGGTCGCATTGACACCGACCGGGGCTTGTTTGACATTGGGCAACCAGTGTCGATGGCCGAGCTAGCACGCGAGGAAGACGTGAAAGCGATCCGACACATGTTCGACAAGGTGCGAGCAGCGAGGGGTGTATGACAGCACTTTCGGATCATGACCGCGAGGTGCGGAGGCTGTACAACCGCGTCATGGACGCGCCCGCACCGCCTCCCGTCGCAGTGGCAATTGCGATCTTGGTCGCCAAGGGCGCCTGGCGGATGAAGACGTGGTTGGGCCTGTGGGTGCGGCCATCGTCCGAGAGGATCCGGATTGGAATGCTGGAGGCCGCGATCTCGATGTGTGAGATGCATGGCCAGGGCTCGCACGACGTCGTCCTGCCGGACCCGGTTCAGGTGGGGTTTCCCGAGGACCTTACCCCCACTGAAACGAACACCGGTCTGGTACAGGACCTCGAAAGGGACATGAACCGCCTTGCGAAGGCGGGTAAGCTCACCGATGTAGTAGCCTGGAGCCCTAGGTGATCGAGGAACTGCTGCAACCGTCGATGGCGATGGACCCCTTCGTGGAAGAGGAGGACGACCATCAAGCGCGTGACCTCCCCGCACCATACCCAAGGACCGACGAAGAAGAGGAAAGCACCTACCACGCCTACGCCGACGCACTGAAAGACGAACGTTACGAGGCGCTGGCGGGCGAGCGCGCACAGTGGTACCAAAACATGCTGTTTGCCGAGGGCCACCAGTGGTGGGATTACAAGGACGGGCGCTACGTCTTCCCTTCTGGTCCGTCCTGGAAATCGTACCCGGTCAGGAACCGGATCCACCCCTATCTTCGCATGATCACAGCGAAGATGACGAAGAATCGTCCGCAGACGTCATGCCTGCCGGCGTCGTCGGACGACAAGGACATCGCAGCGGCCAGGTTAGCCGACAAGGTGCTCGAAGCGAAGTGGCATGAGCTGGACCAGACGGCCCGGGTGCGGGAGATGATCGCGTGGGCGGCGGTGACCGGAAGCGCTTGGGTCATGCCGCACTGGAACACGGATACGGGCAAGATGGTGCCGCTGACGACCATGGTGCCCGTGACGCAAATCGACCCGCAAACGGGATTCGAGACGACCGAACTGGTCGAGGCGCCGTGCGACGAAGACGGGCAACCGATCATGAACGGTCCCGAGTTCGATCTCGAAGCTGAACCTGCCTATATCGACGAGGGGGATGTGGGACTGCGGGTGTTCGGTCCGCATCGAGTGTTCCCGGACCGGAGCGCCGATACCGAAGGGGATATCCGGTCGGTAGTGATCGTGGAGCCCATGGAGGTACGGGACGTGGTGGCCCGCTGGCCGGAAATGAGGGGCGCCGGTCTGTCGGCGACCGCAACCACGACTGAACTAGACACGATACCCACCTATGTGGACGGAGAGCGTCCGATAGGCGGAGGCGATATCGCCATGAGCGGCCAAGGCCGAGGCGCCGCGCAGTACGCTGACGTGCTGTTCTACTACGAGCGCCCGTCGAAAGAGTGGCCGCACGGCCGGTCATGGGTGACCGTAGACGACAGGTTGCTCCAAGCGCCGGGAGCGCTACCGGACGGCATCTGGCCCGTCGTGTACTTGCTGAAGGACATGGACGTACCCGGGCGGCTGTTGGGCAAGGCGAACATGACCGCCGGGATCGGGCTCCAGAGGGAATACAACGAGTCCACCCAAGTCATCAATCAGCACCACAAATTGTTTATGAAGGGGGTCTGGCTACTCCCCGCGTCTACAGGGCTCGGCAAGGCCGACTTCGACGTTCGCGACCCCGGAGCGACGATCAAGTACAACGGCCTCCAGAAGCCCGAGATGGTGGACCTGAAGGCGCTACCCCATAAAGTCTACGAGGAGCGTGCCGTCATCGCCGAGGACTTCAATAGCGCCCTCGGTGTGCACCGGGCATCTCAGGGGCGGCCGGATCCCGGCGTCACGTCGGGTCGAGCATTCCTGGCGTTGCAGGAGGCTGACGATTCCGACCTGGCGCCGATGACGGAACGGCTGGAGATGATGATCGCCAAGATCGGCAACCACACGCTGAAGCTGATCAAGATGCACTACGAGGATGAGCGGACGGTCAAGTATGTGGGCCGCAATAACGTCTACCAGTTCGCGGCCTTCAAGGGTGCCGACCTCGAAGGCGTAAGCGATGTGATCCCCGTCGTCGGCTCGGCCTATCCGTGGTCGAAGTCTGCGCAGCTCAGCAACACGATGGAGGTCATGGAGCGGTTGCCAATGCTGATGATCTCGCCAGACACGGGCCAGATAGACAACGACCGCGTACGGCGTGCGCTGTCGCTGGGCGTGGAGGACGTAGTGGACCGGGGATTCGAGAAGGACCATGCCGAAGTGCAGCGGGAGCACCTCCGGTTCCAGGAATGGGAGCCACAGACCCCGGACGATCTTGGAGTGCCCCCAGCGGTTCCGATGCAGTGGCAGAACCACGCAGTGCATATCCAGCAGCACGGCGCCCTGATGAAAGACTCGGAGTTCGAGGGGTGGCCGCCCTTCAAGAGGAAGGCTATGATGGATCACTACCAGGTTCACATGGCTATGCTGGAGGCGACAATGGCGGCGATGGCGGAACAACAGACGGCAGCAGGTGGCGAAGGGTCGTCGTCGCAACAAGGGTTGCCACCGACCCAGGGTCCTGTGCTACATTCCAGTGAAACCACCAGTGGAGGAACATCATGAACCCCGCCGACCTGCTCACAAATGAAATGGCCAGCGACATTGACGCCGCGCCCGTCATAAATGTCGAGTCCGCGCCACCCGCCCAGGCCGACGCCGACATCGCCGGTACCGACATCGCGGACGTGTTCGCGTCGCTGGCGATGGAGGTTCCTCCCGAACCCGCAGACCCAGGCTTGACGACCGTAGAGGCGCCCGAACTGGTGGCGGAACTGGCCCGGCAAACGGGCGAGCCCATACCCGAGGACAGCCCGCAACCGGGGACGGACGAACCGGCAGCGAACGACGAAGCGTTCGACGGCGATGTGGCTGCCCTGTTGGCCGACCCAGAACCCGAGGACGAGGAAGTCCCGCAGGAAGGGGCTCCCGAGTGGCATCTCAGCAAGGCGCAGGCCGCCGCCATCCAGGCTAACCCAGAACTCCGCAGCCTAGGCCAGCACCTGCTGTCTGAGCAGCAGTCCGCCATGGAAGCCGTGCGTCTCGAGCGTGAGCAATGGCAAGACGAGGCGGCCCAGCAAAACGCTCAGCACGCGCAGATGCAGAAGATACTGTCCGCCATCCGGACACCAAACGGCATGGCGGAGTTCATGCGAGACGCCATAGACCAGCCCCACGGGCCAGACGTGGTGCACGCGGCATTCCAAGCCGCCTTCGTGGATGCGAACGGCCAGATGAGTGAGGGGGCAGAGGACACCCTGATCGAGGTCGGACTGGCTAACCGCGACGTGCTCGATAGGGTGATGAAAAGGCTGGACGAATTCAAAACCAATCCGCGGGAAGCGGAAATCTGGCACCAGCGCCGCGACCTCATGGCCCAAAAGCGCCAACTGGCCCTGGACAAGGCCATGCACCAGTCACAGGTCACCACCACCAGCCTCGCGAAGACGGCCACCCAGGTACGGCGCATGGCCAAGGACGCCGGGCTGTACGACTCCACGACCAACCTGATTCTCCATCGACTACGCGCCGACGCTAAGGCCTTCCACAACCCCGACACCGGCGCGATCGAGATTCCTGACGACCATCTCAAGCAGATAATCGCAGAGCAGGTTGCCGACCAAGAGCGGTACGTGCGAGAGATGAAGCGGGAGGCCGCACAGCAGGCAGCCGAGAAGGCGCAACGGGCGACTCGGCGCAAGGTAGAACGGTCGCGAACGACATCTCAGCGACTGGTTCCTCGTTCCCCGACGGGCGGACGCACGACCGCTGTCCCGCGCAGCAATGCGCCAGATCCGGTGGACGATCTGGAAGGCTTCGTCAGTTTTGAAGCCCACAGACAACTGACCTAACACGGTGTTGGTCAGCAGATTAGCCTAAGCCCAAGGGGGCTACGATGGCACGCGTTATTCAGACGAAATCGGACTTGATCAGCGCCTATGGTCAAGGACGATATCAGGAAGATGGAGCCCTTTCGACGAGGAACGTCGGTGCTCCGGCCTCGATGTTCAAGACGCTCGACAACGTCATGCGGTCCACGAAGATGATTCGGGCGCTGACCAGCTTGGTCAACACGGACTGCCTCATCGGCTGGATCTTCCAGATGAACATCAGACCGTGGGGCACGGAGTCGCAGTGGGCTGTCCTGACTCAGCTGAACGAGGGCGGCCTGGCCCTGGACGAGCTGAGCCTCTTGCCTCCGGCTCAGGCGCCGGATGGCATCAAGCCCAGCGTCCGAGTCGCGACGCGAGCGCAGGGATTCCAGGTGTCCGAGCTGGCCCTACGGATGAACCCGAGGGTGAACGTCGGAAGCTGGGCCGGCACCATGGCGTACAACATCAAAGCGTTGAGGGATGGTTGGACGCTCAACGAAGCGGCCCAGATATGGAACAGCCCGGACTCAGTCCTGGCCAAGACCTACACGGGGACCGCCGTCGGCGCGACCAAGATCTACGTCAAGTCGCTGTACGGAATCGACGACGGTGGTGCCGGCGGCGCCAATCCTATCGTTACCCTGGACGAGGTGTATCCGGTCTTCCGTCCGGGTATGCCCATCCTGATGCAGAACGGGTCGTCTGTAGACAAGATGGCCACGGGCATCATCAAGGCGGTCAACCAGGACTCTAAGGGGCCCTATCTCCTCTTGACCAAGGCCATCACGAACAACACCGCCCTCGACGACGGGGCGACCATCACGAAGTGGTCGGGCGCCGAGATCTCCGCGACCGCGACGGATGCCGACATCAAGAAGGAAACCGAGACGGGCAAGGGCCTCGTCGGTATCACGGAAGGCTTCAAGACGACGGGCAAGTACTACGGCATCGACGTGGCCGACAACCCGATATTCAGCGGGCACTCGGAGGAGCTGGCGGACCCCACCGCGACTGAGTCAGTGGATCAGGACGATCTCCAGCGATTCTTCGACCGAGCCGAGATCTACTCTGGCGACGATGGCGGCAGTCCGAGCATCATGGTGTCGAGTCTCCCCGCCCGCCGACTCTACCTGAAGACGTTCCAGGACCAGAAGAGGTATGTCAACCTCAACCTCAAGGGCGGCTTCACGGCTCTCGACTACAACGGGATGAAGTGGACAGCGGATAAGCGCTGTCCACTTCAGCACATCTACCGGCTGGCCCTGAACAACTACGTCACGGCGCAAGTGGCTGCGCCAGACTGGCTCTCCAGGGACACGCCGACGATCTTCCGCCAAGCGGGTGGACGCCCCGCGTGGGTGGCCCACCTCTGGGAAGCCAAGCAGCTCATCAACAAGCGGCCGAACTCGCAGTTCCGGCTGACGAACGTCCGCCCCTTCATCGCCTAGGACGTGTTCACAGGCGGAGGGGATCGCACGAGGCACACCTCCATAGGAGCACGGACTGCACTGTTCAACGTTCTGGGCCGTGCCCGCAAAGACGACGAGTTCTACGAGGAGTACGATGCTGACGGGGGGAGCCATCCCCCCGTCAGCGAGAACGTTGTGGAAGCACTCAAGTCTGTGCGCGATACGCTGCACCTGCGGTGGAATCGGTGTGCTGTCCTTCAGGTCGATAAGTCGTCCGTGCATCATGGCAAGGCAACCGATCCAGTGTTCGATGCTCGGTGGGAGATATGGGACCGCTCACCGGTGTCGGGAGATCGGTACTACGTGAGGCGCATCGTTCGGGTCGTGGCAGACCCCGATAACCCGGCCAAAGAGTATGAGGACTACCGTGCCCCGGACATGACAGATGTCCAGTTCTTCCGGGTGCAGCAACGGCTGCTTGAGAAATACAACGGCGACATCGACGCCGTGTTCGACGAAATGGGAGAAGCGAAGGCACTGGCCGTTCGGAATCAGATCAAGCGAGATGCGGACGACCAAATCGACGTGCTTACTCTTGAGCTAGCGCAGTACGAAGTCCCCAAGTCATACGCGGGTGACCACTTTCGCGGTCAACGCGGATTCAGCGGATAGGGAGAGGGACATGGCAGCAACACGACTTACACTGAAGACGCTGGCTGCACAGAACGAGGGCCTTGCGAATCGGGTCCAGTCACTGGAGCAGGTCATAGCTAACCTTTCCAAGCAGCCTGCTAACACTCCCGACGAGATAACTGGCGTTTCACGGACAGTCCACGCTAGGGGGATCTGTATTGAGACGGCGGTATCAGCAAGGGGGCGCGTCTACCAGCGAGTCACCCAAAGCAAATTGGATGATAGACCGTTCGTTCGCGTCGGCCAGATACCGCTAGAGGAATAATTCTCGGTGCCGTCAGTCATCGGACCACCGCATCATCCAGAGGACGACTACCGGGGCCTATTCACCACCTCCAAGCCGGCCGCAGTAGTCCGACAGATCCTGCTGGCCGCCGGGATACTCCAGCCTAACACCGGTGGTTCTAGTTCTGGCCCTGAACTGACAGCAGCCGACGTAGCGTTGCTGGCGCGGTTGGCCGGGAAGACGCTGACGTTCGAGGAAACCGCCGACCCGGACCCGCTTCCGCCGCCGGGGAGGACGTGGTTCCGAGTGGACCTGGCAAAGTTCCGACACACGGTAGAGACGGTGGGCGCGGCCAGCAGGACCACTACGGGCACCGTCGTCTTCGAGAACGCGCCGAATGGTGCGCTGCTCTTCGACTCCGCCGCCGGGCTCGGCTCGGAAGGCGGACTGGCCGAGGAGATCACGAGGATCGGTTGGGACTCCATCGCCGACGACTCGTTCGAGGTCCGCGTCATGGACGCGACGGACCCCACCGGTCCGGGGCTGACCAACGCCACCATCGGCACCGTCAGCGTCCGCCAGTTGCAGCAGTTGGACCGCACGTCGGAGGGCTACTTCGAGTTGTCCGGGCAGGAGGTATCTCGCGGCGACGTGGTGGCCGGGCAGCCCTACGTCGTGACGCTCGTCGGTCAGCGACCGGCCTTCCGGGCCGAGACGCTCGAGGCCGAAAACCTGAACATCGACGGACAGCACGGCAACTCGTCTTGGACACCGGACTTCTCGATGGAGGTGGACGGCGAGAAGCGCCACCTCAAGATTGACGACTGGACTGCTACTGGGCCGGCACCAGGACCGAAGCCTGCTATTGGCTATCTCGGCGCCACGGGAATTGTCGCCGCCAAGGCTGACGCGGTGGACCTCCGGGGTCCGGCTGGAGCGGACGGCGGCGGAAGCGGTGGAACGGCGTCTCCCGCCGTTCTGCGCCGCTCCGCGCTGGCCGCGCAGGTGGACTACGCCGTACCCGCCGACGGCGTGCTGGGCGCGTGGACCGACTTGCAGTCCATCACCATCACCGCCGCCGAAGAGGGGCTGTTGCAGATCGTGGCGACGGCAACCGGCACGATCCAAGAGGCCGCGCCGTCCGGCGGTGCGCGTACCGGTACTCAAGTGCGGCTGGTGCGCACGCGGAGCGCGGCGGACACGACGCTGTTGACCGACACTGAGTACGGGCCGCGCAACTTGAATACGAGCGGCGGCACGTCGGCGGCATTCTCCACGCTGTCCCAGATGTACTTCGAGGAGTTGGAGTACAAAGAGGTGGCCGAAGAGGGCGACGTGTACAAGATCCAAGTGCGCCACGTGCGGCAGGAACCCGCCGGTGCGCCCAACGCCAGCGCGACGCGGACGGTGCGCTACGCCACGGCGGACAACAAGATCGTCATCTCGCGTGACGCCGGCGGTTCCGGTGGGGGCGGAGACGGTGTAGTAGCCACTACGTTCGCGACGGAGGTCGAGGCGGAGGCGGGAACCGTCGGAGACAAGGCGATCAGCCCGCTCTCGCTGAAAGAAGTGCTGGCGCACGTGCGTGCGGTTCTCGCGGACGTGACCACCGGGACGGCTGGCAAGCTGGTAGATGCAGCGGTCGTCAAGGCCGTGCGGGACCTGCTCCAGACCAACATCGACAGAAAGATCAACGCCGCCGACGTGCTGGACGTGGCGATCTCGACGGTGGACAACGCCACGCTCACCGAGGACCAGAAGCAGGCATTCCGTCAGCGCATCGGGGCCGAGAGCGAGGACGGCGAGTACGGCGCGTTCGTCACAGCCAGCCAGCGGTACGGCGGCATTCCCGGCGGGCTGGGCCTAGGCCCGGTGATCCCCGCAGGCACGACGCACATCCGGTTCACCATCGTCGCCGAGATCGAGCAGGCGATCAACTACACGACGCGGGAGATCCTCGTTAGTCAGCTGTTGGACCTGCCGAACCTCAACCAGGGCGACAATGCGATCACCCACTCGTCGAGCGTGATCGACACGGCGTTCGACGAGCGGGACACCGATACGCCGGGGGCGGACGCCCAGACCGGGTACTTGGCGCACAACGGACGGACGTTGCTCTACGGCAGCGACCAGTCCATCGGTGCGACCCTGCGCGTGCAGTTCAAGGAGTCTCGCATCGAGCCGTACGCACTCCGCAACAGCGGCGTGAAGATCCCCGACAGCGAGCTTTCCGAGAACGTGGTGATCAAGGGGAGCGACGGCCGCATCCCCGACGGCGACCTGCCGACCGATCTTGCGCGGCTCGACAGTACCGACAAGCTCCCGGTCAGCGACGTCCCGCAGTTGAACGACGACGTGACGCCCGACGACGCGGGCTGGTACCCGAACCGCGACCGCGACAAGGTGGCCACGCTCAACCCCACGGCCACGTGGGCACGCGAGGACAACACCGACGACGTGCCCGACGACAAGCTGTCGGCGAACATCGCCCGCACCGCCGACGTGTCGCCCGCAGTAGACGATCTGCCGACGGCCAAGAAGTCCAGCACGACGACGCTGGTGGTCCGTGAAGTTCTGGCGATGGCTCCATTCCTGGCGACCTTCGCGGCGCAGGGTTCCGACTGGGACTGGAGCGGTCCGCCGGTCACGCGGGGCTCCATCGACGATGACTCGGACAGCACGAACGGGCGCATCTACGCCGGGCTGGCCGCTATGCGCTACTCGGGGACCACGCACCAGATCGACGTGTATGTTCTGGACGTGAGCCTGGGCGCTACCGCAGCGTGGGACATCTTGTACTTCAATGGCGTCGAGCTTGCTATTGCGGAAGAGTTGGGGCTCCAGGCAGTGCCGTGGAGCGGCGTAACGACTCGGTGGCGGCACTTCCGCACCGTGCAAGTGCCGCCGGAGGCCCGGCCCGATTTCAGCGAGGCGATCCCCGTCAACTTGCGGGACTCCGACGGCGACGCCGGACGCCAGTACTTCGTCGGCAACCCGAAGGTCCGCGAGGCCAAGACGCCTACCGGCAGCATCCGGTCGCCGAACACGCCCAGCGGGGCGACGCCGCCGGCGGATCCCGACGACGGCGACCACTTCGTCGTGACGGAGGACTACACGTGGCCGCTGGTCCAGCGGGCTACGGCCCCGCTGGGCGGCGACGGCACCTACGCGCTGCCGAACGTGCCGCACGGCGTGATCGTCGCGTGGTACCCGAACACCTTCGGCACCGTCCAAGTAAGGCGACGGCTGACCGTCATCTGGTCCTCGACGGACTCGCGAGTGCCCGCCACACTGGTGATCGACGGCACGAACTACCCGTTGACGAACGTCGGATCGCCGTTGAACCACTTCTACGTCAGCGCGCCGCTCGCCAACCCGTTCGCCATGCCCGTCCACTGGAAGCTCGAGTTGGGCAACGGCGACGACTTCCTAGGCTCGACCTTGTTCCGGGCGGGCGTCGAAATCTTCTGGTCCAGGGAGTCCGGCAACTGGATCGCGGCGGACGTGGGCGCGAGCATCCAGCAGGTACGGCAGGAAGTCGCGGCCTACGTGGATAGGCACAACCAGAGCGTCACGCAGGCCGCCTACGACGCCTTGCCGACGCCACGCGACTCGACCATCCGCTACTGGATCAGGCCCGGCTAATGCCCAGCCGCCTAGGCGACCTGTCCGACGACGCAGGGCTGGCCATTGGCGACCAGTCCTACGACGCGGTGTTCGAGGGCGACTTCCCCGTGTGGGCGAAGGCCGCCGGGTCCGCCGCCGTGGACATCGTGCTGGGACCGGTCCGGGAGGTAGGCAGCCCCGCACAGCGGCGACTCGTCCAGGTGACCATCAGCGGGACGCCGTTTCCCCGCTGGATTCGGCTGGACGGCCAAGAGAACGTCAACTTCGGCGAGACGACGCTACAGGCCGACTTCGAACAGCAGACGGGCACGCGGCGCATCGTGGACATGGCACTCACGCAGGACATCGACGTGACGCCCACCGACGTTCCGCTTACCTTTACGGTTCGGGCGTCCAACGGTAGAACGCAGGACTCCGCCAGTTTCACCACTCAGTTCGAGCAGCGGTAGACATGGACTTGACGCTATGGCACGTCGTCGGCGGCGTCGCGCTCACCGCCATCACCTTCTGGGCTACGGCCCGGAGTCTGGTGAAGGGGCGCGACAAAGAGTTGAAGGACGCCGCCGTCCATGAAGCGGAGCAGGACGCCCGCCTCAAGGCGGTGGAAGAGGCGCAACGGCGGGATCGCGCCGACTTCATGGAACGCCTCGACCGTGGGCGCGACCGCTTCGACTCCGTTGACGAGACGTTGAAGGAATCCGTCAAGGAACAGAAGGAATTCCACCGGGAGATGACCGAACGGCTGGCCCGGATCGAGGAACAACTCAAGCGCAACAGGGGAGACTAATGAGCGAGCACGGACTGGAGTACGGCGACAGCGGGAGGTCGGGGCGCTTCATCCTCGAAGGCGAGACGCTGGTCAAGGAACGGCGCGGCGGCATCGTCTACGTGCTGGAGCCCGGCGCTGGGCTGATGTCCAGCGAGAAGAAGCTCAACTACGAGGAGCGGGTTCTGACGTATCGGTGCGAAGACGGCGACATGATCGTCCTGTCGCGCCGCGTCGGCCCCGGCGAGTTCGAGGAATACGGGCGGGCCACCGGACACGACGGCTGGTTCCGGCTGGTGCTGGCCGAGCCTCGTTTCGTGGGCGTGGACAAGCCGGGCGGCAAGTTCTACCGCGTCCAGTTCGACGGCCCACGGAGGCTGACGGGAACCCAGCGCTGATGTGTCCCTGCCACCACGGCAACTCGTGCGTCTGCCAGCTAGCCGAGGCCGCACGTGCGCCCGGCGGCCCGTTCGACGCCATCGTCGTTCTCGTCGTCATGTTCGGCTTGATCGGCGCGGGCTTGGCAGCGATGCGCTGGTGCGACAAGCGGGAGGAGACTGATGGGAGTTGAAGGCGGCGGGTTCAAGAACATCGTCCGGGGCGTCACGCACGGCGTGAAGCGGTTGTGGTACGGTGCCCACCAGGACCAGCGGCTGTCGTGGCTCGGCCACTACCTCGTCTGCGTCGTCATCTCGCTGCTGGGCGTGGGCTTGGTGGCCGTCCTGGCGGCGATCTTCAAGACCGGCTCCCCGTCGCTGATCCTGATCTACGCCATGTTCGCGACGGCGCTGTTCGGCTACTTCATGCTCCGGGAGGCGGGCGACGAGGACTACCACCGCAACGTCGCGAAGGACTGGCGCAAGCTCGACAACGACACCAAGCTGTCGGGCAAGAAGGCGAAGGGGGTGACCGCAGAATACGACAAGATCGGTGATTTGACGGGCCCCGGCTTCAACTGCTTGACGGCGTGGATTCTGTGGGGGCTGTCATGGCTGTGACGATCCACGGGCGGACGCGGATACTCGACATCAAGGGCAAGCACTTCATCGTCGCCTCAGCAGTCAACGAGTACCACGACGTGTTCTACTTCGTCGGGGAGGTGACCGACATCGACAAGGGCGAAGTCATCAAGACGTTCGCGCAGGCCGAGGCTGTAGCGCGGCGCATGGCGGAGGAAGACTGACGTGCAAGAGATACTGGGGTTCCTGGGCGGCGGGTTGGGCGGGCTGGTCGGCCCGATAATGGGGTTTTTCGCCAAGCGCGACGAGCACAAGCAGGCGTTGGCCATGCGCGAGTTGGACATCAAGGAACTTAGCGCGGAGGCGGAGGCGAACGTCAAGGTGGCCGCCGAGACGACGCGGGGGAAGGAAGTCACCGCGTCCTGGGGCGCCTTCCGCGACAGCTACAAGGCCGACAGCTTCAGCTTTGCCGCCGGGCACGCCGTGCCGAAGTGGGCCGCCGGACTGCTCACGATCCTCGACCTGATCCGTGGGCTGGTACGCCCCGTGCTGACCTTCTTGCTGGTCGCCGTGCTGATCCGCCACTCCACCGTCGGGGCCAACATGGAGTCCATCAGCAGCATGGCGTTCATCGCCGTGGGCTGGTTTTTCGGAGCCAGATCGGGCGAGAAGCACTTGGGCGGCCCGAAGGTGGGCGACGGACTGCGTGCCTGGGGCGTTGCGCCCGGCAAGGTCGCCGAGATGGTCAAGAATCGGAAGTGAATGACTGTCCAGTTGCTCCGCGTGTCGTCTTCCGAGAACGGCACGTTCGGCGCGTTGTACGTGCCCGGCATCGACAGCCCGCTGTTCACCGTCGAGTTGCCGTGGAAGGACAACCGCGAAGACGTGTCCTGCATCCCGCTGGGAACCTACCAGTGCGAACGCACGTGGAGCCCTCGGCTGAAGAAGAAGCTGTACCTCGTACGCGACGTGCCGGACAGGAGCGGCATCCGGTTCCACGTGGCCAACTGGCCATCCGAGCTTCTAGGATGCATCGCGCCCGGCAAGAAGATCGTGCACTGGCCTAAGCAAGGCTGGGGAGTGTCCAACAGCACGTCCGCGCTGGGCGAGCTTACCGCCGCGTTGGCGGGCCGCCCGTTTACCCTCGACATCCAAGCATGGAGGCCAATCGTATGAGCGACACACCGAAGACTATCGACCCGCCCCAAGTGAAGACGGTCACCGCCACGGTCACCGCCACGGACTTCCAGAAGCTCTGGGATAAGGGGCCGTTGAGCCATCTCCAGCTCCTCGTCGCGGACACGCTGTACTGCGTGCAGGACGAAGCGACATGGCTCGAGGATTTCAAGGCGACCGGCTCCCGGTTCCCCGTCTACGACCACGAGAAGCGCGACTGCGACAACTACTCCGTCTTCATGGCGGGGGCCGTGTCGATGCAGCAGGACGTGAACGGCGTCGTGATCGTCTTCGACACTTCCGGCGCACACAGCTACAACGCGGTGGTGGTCGTCGAAAGCGACGGGTCGATGACCTTCAAGATCGCCGAGCCGCAGTTGGATGCCTTCGTTCCGGCGGACAAGGCGGGCACGGCGCCGTACGCGGAAAAGGCCGGGTTCGCCGTCGCGACGTAGACCAGCCTCATGAATTCTCGAGCCCTAGAGTCGGTTCAGTTGCGCCGATGGCTCGTAGCCCAGGCGCGGCTCCGGTATGGTCCTGAGACACTGGTGCCCACCGTCACGGCAACGTCCGTGCGAACGCCATGGGTGTACCGCGACAAAGAACCCGAGATCGCCCGTGGCTTGGGCGGCTATCCGCTCAAGTTGCCCTACTCGGACGACGTGGTAACGGCCCCAGCGGAAACCGATGTGGACCACATCGTGCCGATCGAGGAAGCGTTGCAGTCGGGCGCCGACGGATGGAGCGAGGACCGCTGGAAGGAATTCCAGTCCGACATGGCAAACCTCATGCTGTCCATTCCAGAGGTGAACCGCCATGAGAAGGGGCCGAAAGGCGTCGGGGAATGGGTACCGGAGCACCATAAGATGTGGTATTGTTGGGACTACACGCTGGTGAAGCTCGCGTACGGGCTGACGTTTGACCGGAACGAGTTGAACCGGATCGAATCCATCTTGACCGGAGCACCGTCATGAGCAGCACGCCGCCACTCACTATGACCTACAGACGCGCCGGCGACCCTGGCACCCCTCTCGCTGGCACCCGCCTCACGTTCCACGTGAAACCAGCGGGAGGCGTTGGAACGCTCACCGTCGAGCTGGCCGACACTGGCCCGTTTCAGTCGGAGGCCACGCTGGAGAAGGAATCGGACCAGTACGATCTGAAGTGCTCCGCTCCGCGGATCCCGGGAGACTCGTACGAAATAGTCGTCGCCGCAACCGATTCGGCGCCCACCCCCAACAGGGTCGAAAGCCGGATCGAGGTGCTGGCTGGCTACCCATACGCAGCGTTGGTCGTGCCCATGACCAACCGACCCCGCCTGCTGGTCAACCGACTCGTCTGGCCGCGCATCCACCAGACGCAGTACAATTTCAACGACGGCGGTCAGTCCTCGTACGGGCAGGATACAGTGGCCACCCTCAATCTTCGCGTGAACGTTACGAGCCGTCAGATCCTGATTCACGGTGACCGGGACGAGATAGTAGACTCGCAGAAGAACACCCATTACTGGGGCCAAACGTTCGATGCTCATGTGTCGATAAGCGAGATGTGCGACAAGCTGCTCCCCGATCTCGTATTCGGGACGCTGCACGGACACCTCACGGAACACCAGACCGGGCTGCGGAACGTCATCAAGCGCCTCAAGGACCAGATCCCTCCCGTGCCGGTTTGATGCCTAGATGCCGGCGCTGGACGGAGCAGACCTAACCGGCGGGTACGTCAAGGCGGTAGAGTTAGACGTACCGAACAGCCGCCTCATTTTCACGATGGTGAACGGGGCGTCCCAGACGTATGTGCGGCCCTTATCGCTGACACAAGCTGAGCGGGACGCGCTGATCAACGTCCAATACGCAGCGGCGAAGATCAGTGAGGTGGCGAAGGGGATCACGGCCAAGCGGGTTACGGCATCAGCACTCGAGCTCGGCCTCGGATACTTGGCGGCGGCGCTGGCGGAGCACTGGACGGCGTGGACGGCCAGCACCGTGGCGGGCACGGCCGGGATAGCGGCCGATGCCGACATCACGTCGTCGGATACGAGCACGGCACACGAGAACGGGGGTGCCGTCTATCGGACGGCGGCGTGGTCCAGCCGTCCCCCCGGCGACTGGCGGGGAGGCTTCGATTTCACCCACCTGGAGGCCGACGGAAGTTGGACCCGCTGGGCACTGGGTTTGATCGGGACGGCCTGGTCGCTGTTCATGTGGGACACGGTAGGGGCGACATGGAATGCTGTGGCGCTGTCCGAGGACATGGCCGACGGCGACCGGCCATCCTCGTTCCTGGCGCACTGGCTGGGCGCGTCCAGTGCCGACTGGGGCATCGTGGACCCCGACAACGCCGCAGACCCAGCGACGGGTCAGGCGGGCGCGAAGTACATCGCCAAGCGTGTCGGCAACCGCCTAGTGATGCTGGCGCCCGGATGGGACGCGGCAGCGGCGGGCACAGCGCGGTACCAAGTCTTGAAGGCGGTTCGGACCTACGAGAACGCGATAGCGACGGCGGCCCGCGAAGGCGATACCTCCCGTTGGGGCAAGGCCAAGCTCCCTGACGACACGATCTACTTCGAGGCACCGCTCATCCGCACGGGGGCCCGGACTACGACGTTCGACCCCCTAACCCTGCTCCCGGATGTAGCGGATCAGGACCTGGGAACGATCAAGCGAGTCGTCGTCAGCCACGCCGCGCCTGCCCAGGGCGTTGCTTACGCGACCGTCACGACGTTCATGGCGGTCGCTGTGGGCACAGCCGACACGCCCGCGACCACGCCCACCATGTGGATATGCATAGCTGGCGCTACCCCCGATCTCTACAACTCAAACGTTACGCTGGTGGCGAACAACATCTCCGTGTCCACAGGATTTGTGATCCCTCAGGAGTATCCGTACCTGCTGATGAACATCGGCTCGCCAGGGGGTATTGCCGAGCGTGGTGAGTGGCTCCGCATCGAAACCGCGGAGATACTGAGTCACTCCCAAACGCCGACCGGCACTCAAACTCGTGGCGTGGAAATCGGGTGGCCCTCCGAGGCTTCGGGGAGCACGCGCACAGTGGTCCTAGGGCATACTGTCCCGGCTGTCGGGGAAACGAACGCCGGGAAGCATGTCCTGGTCATGTCCTCGTTTGCACCGACCGAAGACAGCCCGACGCCACTCCGCA
>OY282365.1 GCA_958295685.1 uncultured Dehalococcoidia bacterium | reverse complement strand
GCTCGGATATGCACGAGTTCGATCAGGGCGTACCCCGAATGCGGTAGGGTGTGAGAGGGCGCCCATGAGGGGGCCGGTTCAGAGAAGCGGGGTGTCATTCTTTCGTGCGATAATGGACGCGGTGTTCAGATGCTTGTGTCGAGGTCATACAGAGTGGGATGGGTGACGCGGCTTTCTCTGGCTGCGGCGGCGGCTCTCTGCGCTGCGGCGTGCGAGCGGCCGTCTTCACCGGAGCCGACCCCGGACATAGACGCGACCGTGCGCGCGGCCGTCGCGGCGGCCGTCCCGACGGCGACGCCCACGCCTGTGCCCGACGTGCGGGCGACCGTGGAGGCCGGAGTTCAGGCGACCGTGGAGGCCCTGGCGCTCACTCCGAAACCGACTGCGACACCCACGGCTACCTTCACGCCCACCGTGACGCCGACCGTGACGCCGACGCCGACGAGGACCCCGACGGCTACGGCCACGCCTACGGCGACCCTCACGCCGACCGCGACGCCGACCGCGACACCCATGCCGACGGTGACGCCGACGCCGACGCCGAGGGCGACCTTCACGCCGACCGCAACACCTGCGCCGACGAGGACTCCGACTCCAACGGCGACCCTCACGCCCACGCCTGCTCCGACCATGACGCCGACCCCGACACCGACACCGCGACTCAGCTTCGGCCCAGAGAGCGGCACGCTCGACCACGACACGGTGGACGGGTCGGCGATGTTAGTCGGCGACGTGATCACAGCCGACCTCGTCGCCGAGTCCATGCTCAGGCCCCCCCGGATCGGAGTCGGGGGGGCCTGGTCTGCCGGACTCCGGCTGCGGATGCGGCCGGGCCCCGCAGGGGCGGCGCACGCCATCGTCATCGAGCGCTCCGGGAATTGGCGCCACGAGCTTCTGCGTGAGGGCGCGGCGCTATACGAAACGATCCGGGAGGGGAAATCTTCAAGCGTATTGGGCGATGAGGTTCACGTCCGCGTGGTCGCAGTGGAGAGCGCGGGGTGGCTGTTCATCAACGGCGTCTACGAGGCCGAGCTGGACCTGAGCGGGCTGACGGAGTCCGGAGCGGTTGGCCTGTTCGCTAAATCGGAGGACAGCACGGTCCCCACCCGCTTCTCGGGCTTCACAGTCCGCCGTCTCGGAAGGGCTTACGGCCCCAGAGACGGCGCGATACATCACGACCCCGACGACGGCCTCTTAGACATGAGCCGCGCCTCCGTCTCGGTGGTCGACGGTGTCATAGAGGCGCGGTTCTTCAATCCGTACTCCATAGCAGTCGGCCCATGGAGCAGCGGCTTCCTGATTCGGGGCGGGTCGGCGAACCTGTTTCACGCCGTGGTCTTCAACGAGTACAGCAGGTGGTTCCACTACCTGCGAACGGGTCACGCGGTCAGTGAGCGAGAGCTGGCGAACGAGGCTTCCGATCTCCTGTCCAACAAGCGGAACGGCAGCAACCACGTCCGTATCATCGCTCTGGGAGATGAGGGCTGGCTGTTCATAAACGGTTCCTACGTGGACGAGCTGGACCTGAGTGACTGGGTCGGAGCCGGGAGCGTGTCCGCGGTGGGGCAGTACTTCGCGGGCGACGGGGTCGCCGGTCAGTCCACCAGGTTCGAGGGCTTCACCATCTGGTCGGTGGGAGCGGCACGGTGAGCAGGGAGAGCGTCAAAGTGCAATAATGGGTGTACATGGGTCTCGTGTATATGCCAGCGCTGCGGTCACATACGGTTAATTGGCTGACGCGGCTTTCTCTGACCGCCGCTGCGGCTCTCTGCGTTGGGGCGTGCGTCCGTACGCCTCCACCAGAGCCGACCCCTGACATCCAGGCGACCGTGCAGGCGGCGGTCGCGGCGGCGATGCCGACGGCCACTCCCACGTCCGTGCCTGACATGCAGGCGACCGTGCAGGCCAGGGTTCAGGCCACGATGGAGGCCCTGGCGCTCACTCCCACCGTAACGCCGACTCCGACCGCAACGCACACGCCAACACCCGTACCAACCAGCACGCCCACGCCCATACCAACCAGCACGCCCACGCCCGTACCAACCAGCACGCCCACGCCCGTACCAACCAGCACGCCCACGCCCGTGCCAACCAGCACGCCCACGCCCGTACCAACCAGCACGCCCACGCCCGTACCAACCAGCACGCCCACGCCCATACCAACCAGCACGCCCACACCCGTGCCAACCAGCACGCCCACGCCCGCGCCGCCCAGCAGGCCCGCGCCCGCGCCCACCAGTACGCCCATGCCCGCGCCCACCAGGCCGACGCCCTCAGCGGCGATGTCGGTCGTGGATCTGGTGGAGCTGGTGAGGGACGGGGTGGTTCGCATTGAAGGCTCCTCCGGTTCCGGCTCGGGGTTCGTCGTCGACTCGGCCGGACACGTTCTGACCAACGAACACGTCATCTCCGGTCAGTCGGAGGTGGCCGTGGTGTTCGAAGACGGCACTCGATTGAGGTCGAGGGTGGTCTCGGCGGACGCCCAGCGGGACATTGCGCTGCTGAAGGTGGACGCGCGCGGCCGCCGGCTGACCGTGCTGCCCATTGCGGCGGCTGCGCGGGAGGGGGAGGAGGTGGTGGCTCTGGGGTATCCGCTCGACCTGGGAGACAGAATGACCGTGACTATGGGCATAGTGTCATCCTTTCGAACTCTGAAAGGCGTCGCCTACGTCCAGACCGACGCCGCCATCAACCCGGGGAACAGCGGAGGCCCGCTGCTGAACCTCCGCGGCCAGGTCGTCGGCATGAACACGTCGGTTGAGCGCACCATACAGGGACGTGATTTCTCCGCTCAGGGGATAGGCTACGCAATCAGGTTCGACGTCCTGACCGAACGCATTGCGGCAATGAGGTCCGGGGGGTTCTTCGCGGCGGCGGCGACTCCGACTCCGAGAACCTCCAGGGCCGTCTTCGGCCCTGAGAGCGGCACGCTCGACCACGACCCCAGAGACGGTTCCATACCGACGTTCGACAGCGGCACGGACGTGGCCGACTTCGTGGCCGAGGCCACCTTCACGGTCCCTCACAACATAAGCCGAAGGACGTGGAGCAGCGGCTTCATGATCAGGCGGACGGGTCGAAACGCCTCGCACGTGATCGTCTTTCACAAGTCGGGGGACTTTCGCCACTACCTGCGGATCGGTGACCCTGACGCCGACAGGCTGCTATGGACAGGCTCGTCCGAGAACATCAGGACGGCCCATGACTCGGAAAACCACGTCCGCGTGATAGCATCCGGCAACACCGGGTGGCTGTTCATCAACGGCAGCTACGAGGCCGAGCTGGATCTGAGCGGGAGGACGGCCGCCGGGTCCGTTCGCCTCATAGGGGCCTGGTTCGACGGAGACGAGCTGACCGGCCACTCCACGCGCTTCTCCGGTTTCACCGTCCGCCGTCTCCAGAGGGCTTACGGTCCCAGTGACGGGGCGATAGAGCACAACCCCGACAGCGGCTTCATCGACACCCACCGCGCGTTCACATCCCTGACCGACGGGGTCATAGAGGCGCGGTTCTTCAATCCGTACCCCGCGAGTGAGGGCCCCTGGAGCAGCGGCTTCCTGATTCGTGCCGGCCGCCTCAACGAGTTTCACGCCATCGTCTTCACGGAGTCAGGCCGGTGGTACCATGGCCTGCGCACAGGGGATGTCTATACCGAGCAGTTGGCGAATCGGGAATCCAGCCACATATCGACAGGGAGTGGCGGCAACCATATCCGTATCATCGCGCTGGGAGCGGAGGGCTGGCTGTTCATAAACGGCTCCTACGTGGACAAGCTGGACCTGAGCGGCTGGGACGCCGCCGGGGGTGTGTCCGCAGTGGGGGCCTACTTCGCGGGCCACGGGATCGCCGGGAGGTCCACCAGGTTCGAGGACTTCACCATCTGGTCGGCGGGAGCGGCTCCGTGAGTCATGAGACGGGCGTCTCCGGCCCCGACTACGAGATCGTCGTGGACAGGGACGTGATGACGCCGATGCGGGACGGGGTACGTCTGGCGGCCGACGTCTACCGGCCGGCGCTGGACGGGCAGCCATTGCCAGGCCCTCTTCCGGCCATACTGGGCCGCACGTCTTACGACAAGAGGTGGAGGCAGCTGTGGGTCGAGCCGGTGGCCGAGTACTTCACGCCCAGGGGCTACGTGGTGGTCATACAGGACCTCCGAGGCCGCCGGGCGTCCGAAGGGGTCGGGCAGTACTTCCACACGGCCAACGCGCGGGAGGGGGAGGACGGCTACGACACGGTGGAGTGGGTCGCGTCGCAGCCGTGGTCCAACGGCCGGGTGGGCATGACCGGGAGTTCGCACGGGGGAATCGTCCAGACGGTCGCCCAGCTCGCCAGGCCGCCGCACCTGACCGCCGTGTGGGTGGACGTCGCGCCCACGAACATCTTCGCTCACGAGGCGCGCGAGGGCGGGGCTATGGCGCTGTGGATGTTCTCGGCTCTGTTCCTCCACGCTCACGACGCGCCGGAGATTGCGGGCGACCCTGCCGCCCGGTGGGCCGTTCTGGAGGGCTGGAAGAACATGAGGGAGCTGGTTGGGTCCATGCCTTTCGAGCCGGGATCGACTCCGCTGAGGGCGGTGCCGAACCTGGAGAAGACACTCTTCGACTACTACTACCGGGGCGAGTACGACGAGTTCTGGGAGATGGAGGCGTGCAACCAGGAGCCCCACTTTCACAGGGCGGCCGACATACCCGGCGTCTTCTCAGGCGGCTGGTACGATCCGTTCGCGGCCGCGATGACGGGGCAGTACGAGGCGATGTCGTCGAAGAATCGGACGCCTCAGCGGTTGGATATGGGGCCCTGGAATCACGGGGGCCGCAGGAGCGGCCAGACCTGGGCGGGCGGCGTGGACTTCGGCCCCGAGGCCGCCTACGGCGTCGAGGGCTACGGCGCGCAGCGGCTCCGATGGTTCGACCGGTGGCTGAAGGGCATACCCAACGGGGTCGAGGACGACCCGCCGGTTCGGATATTCGTCATGGGCGGAGGGAGCGGCAGGCGGAACGAGGCAGGGCGGCTCGATCACGGCGGGCGGTGGAGGCACGAGCGGGAGTGGCCCATCGCCAGGACGCGGCGCGTCACGTACTACCTGCGCTCCGGCGGCGGCCTGTCGACCGGGCGGCCCGAGGAGGACGCCCCGCCCGTCTCGTTCACCCATGACCCGGAGCGGCCCGTTCCGACCATATCGGCGACCGGCGCGGTCTCCGAGCTCACGCCCTTCCCGGAGGGTTTCGATTTCCTGACGGGCGACCCCAGGGACTATATGCGCCCCATCTTCCCTGACGGCGGCGCTCACCAGAAGGAGAGGCCCGGTCTCGTCGGCGCGCGGCATCCCTACCCGCGGCTGGCCGACCGTCCCGACGTGCTGGTGTTTCAGACGGAGCCGCTGCGGTCGGACGTAGAGGTCACCGGGAGCGTCGAGGTCAACATGTGGGTGTCGTCCTCGGCGGTCGACACGGACTTCACTGCCAAGCTGCTGGACGTCTACCCACCCAGCGAGGCCTTCCCGGAAGGCTATCACCTCAACCTGGCCGACTCGATCATCCGGGCGCGGTACCGCAGCGGCTTCGAGCGTGCCGAGATGATGGAGCCGGGCGGGGTGTACCGGGTACGGGTGGCCCTGCCGCCGGTCAGCAACCTGTTCAAGGCGGGCCACCGGATCAGGCTGGACGTCGCCGGCAGCAACTTCCCCCGGTTCGACGTGAACCCGAACACCGGGGAGCCGATGGGGAGGCACACGCACACGCTGAAGGCGCGGAACACCGTGTATCTGGACCGGGGCCGCGCCTCGCACGCGGCGCTGCCGATCGTGCCCTGAGGAGCGGCAGGGGGAATATGCTGGTGCCGAAGGAGGGATTCGAACCCACACACCCTTGCGGGCACTACGTCCTGAACGTAGCGCGTCTACCGTTCCGCCACTTCGGCACTTAGACCCGCCGCCCGACGGTGTGGGCGGTCGAGGACTTGAACCTCGGACCTCTCGCGTGTGAGGCGAGCGCTCTAACCACTGAGCTAACCGCCCTGGACCTCCAGCGCGGCGGCCACACTGTACCGCACCCCCGCAGCCGAGCCGCCGACCCTGCGCCGCCTCGAGAGTGGCAACGACAGGGTTCGAACCTGTGACCTAGCGCTTATGAAGCGCCCGCTCTAACCGCTGAGCTACGTTGCCACCTGGGTCATACCCCAGACTGAATGATAGGGCACCAGCGAAGCCGGTGTCAAATCTGGCGAAGCCCCGCGGCGGGCTACTTCTCGTACCAGCCGGACCCGAATATCAGGCCGTCGTGCCTCACGACCCACGAGTGCTTCTTCTCGTCTATGCCGCTCGCGGGGTTCATGTGCGTGTAGCTGACCCACCGGCCGCTGCCGGTCGCGGCGGCGATGTCTGCGCCGTAGTCGTAGCCGGTCACGTCCACCATGTCGTCGAAGGTCAGGCCGACGCTATCCGGCCGGGCGGCGTGGGAGACGACGGAGCCGTCTTCATCGACGATGAAGACGTACCAGTCGCCGTCGATGCTGGCCGGCGTGTTGTAGTAGGCGATCGTGCCCTCGCGGCCGTTGGTCTCGTAGCGTCTGAGCGCGCGCTCGACGAATGCCTTCGTGTACTTGTCCGGCTCATCGGTCTTGGACGGAAGCGGATTGGCCACGCTCCTGTCGTACCAGCCGGACCCGAATATCAGGCCGTCGCGGTTGACGACCCAAGAGCGCTTCATCTCATAGCCGCCGCTCGTGGGGTTCAGGTACGTGTAGTCGACCCATCTGCCGCTGCCGGTCGCGGCGGCGAAGTCTGCGCCGTAGTGGTAGCCGGTCACGTCCACCATGTCGTCGAAGGTCAGGCCGACGCGCTCCGGCCGGGTGGCGTGGGAGACGATGGCGCCGCCTTCGTCGATGATGAAGACGTACCAGTCGCCGTCGACGCTGCCCGGCGTGTTGTAGTGGGCGACCGTGGACTCGCGGCCGGTGGCCTCGTAGCGCCTGAGCGCCTGCTCCACGAATGCCTTCGTGTAGCCGCCCGGCTCCGCGGACTTCGATATGGAATTGACGTCCACCGAGGCGCGCTCCTCATCGACCCTGCAGGCGGCGATGGAGACAGCGAGAGCGGCTATCGCGGCGGCGGCAACTATGACGCCTATCCTTCGGGACATCGGCAACGCCTCCTTATGCGTCGGGCGGACGAGTCCGCCCGTGTATCGGGGATCATGCGGGGAGCCATGATTCACTCTATCAAGTTACGGCGGGAAGTGCCAAGTCCCCGACGAAACTGTTCAGACTTTGAGGAGCGCTCTCCACTGACCACTGGTCACTCGCCACTGACTCTCCCTTCACCTTCAGTGGATGCGGATCCCCGCGGTGGTCCCCCCGTCGACTCCCAGTGCCTGCCCGGTCACGTAAGAGGCGTCGTCCGAGGCGAGGAAGAGGATGGCCCTGGCGAGCTCATCGGGTCGGCCCTCCCTGTCCATCGGGACGCTTCGGATGTTGTGCCTCCGGCGCTCCTCTCCGTCGGCCATTCTGGAATAGTGCCTGTCGAGCATGGGGGTGGCCGTGGACCCTGGGCAGACACAGTTCGCCCTGATGCCGTGCTGCGCGAGGTCTATGGCTAAGGAGCGTGTGAGCGAGACGACGGCGCCCTTGCTCGCGGCGTAGACCGGCATGTTCGGCCTGGGCCGGATCGCCGTGGCCGAGGCGACGGTCACGATCGAGCCGCCGCCGGACTGCATCATCGCCAGGGAGGCGTGCTTTGCCATGAAGAGGGTGCCCTTCAGGTTCACGGAGAGTATCCGCTCCGCGAACTCGTCCGTCACCTCTGCGAGGGGGAGGTTGGTTCCGAGACCGGCCGAGGTGACCAGGACGTCGAGCCTGCCGAGGCGGTCCAGGGCCTCCCTGACGATGGCTCGGGCGCCGTCGTCGCTGGAGACGTCCCCGACGACCGGGACCGCCTCTCCGCCCGCTCCCGCGATCCTGTCCGCCACCGCCGCGGCGCGGCCAGGGTCCACGTCGGCCACGGCGACGCGCCCGCCCGCCTCGGCCAGCAGCACGCAGGCCGCCTCGCCTATGCCCGAGCCCCCGCCGGTCACCAGCGCCGTCCTGCCCTTCATGCGCTCACCGCCCTCCAATAGCTGGCCGCCGATGGTACCCAGCAGGGCCGCACGGTGTCAAACACCCTGAGGATGCCCTCCCAGTGCCTGGCGGCGAGAACGACTTGACGACACCGAACCGCTGTGCTATGCTATGCCCATGACGCAGACGGCCTCTCTCCATGATCCGCACGCAGGACTCCTCAATCGCCTGGATCGACCTGTCGGAAAGGTGTCGGAAAGGTGTCGGAAAGGTGTCGGAAAGTGTCGGATAAGTGTCGGAAAACTGTCGGATAAGTGTCGGATAAGTGTCGGAAAGTGTCGGGCAACCGCAAAGCTAAATCGGCCTTCTCAGCTACGGAAATCCGACACTTTCAGCAAAAAAATCACCCACGGAGGCGCGAGGCCCCGCTCCGCCGAGGCCGACGGACGCGGGGACCGTCGAGGCGCCCCAGTCAACCGGATGAGGGATTTGGGTGGGCCTCGGGTTCGCCTGCTCGCTCTTGCCGTGTTGTCGGCCGTTCTGGGGGCGTCCTGCGCCCTGTTTTCCCCCGAACCGATCCCTAGGCCGCTGACCGCCTCGGCCTCTCTGATCGACGGCAACGCGCTCATCGCGCGGATCAGCGGGGAGCTCGAGTTTCCCGGCCACGTCTACGTGGAGTACTGGGCCGAGGGAATCGAGCGGCTTCGGTCGCCGGACTTCGCTTCGGACGGCGCGCGTTACGAGGCGTACGCCGTCCGTCTCAGGGCGGGGACGGAATACGCCTTCCAGGTGTACGCGACCGGCCCTGACGGGCGTACCGCCGCGGGACCCAGCGGCGCATTCACGTCGGGGATGCTCCCCGACGGGCTCGCCGCCGCCCGGTTCGAAGTCCTGGGCGGGGCGCCCACTCTCGACGTGACCTTCCTCGAATTCCGGCAGCATGAGTTCGTAGGGCTGGCGGCGTTCGACGGAGCGGGGAGGGTGGTCTGGTACTTCGAGCCGCCCGATGGCGAGCAGCCTTACGTCATGTCGCGCAGAAGCAACGGCAACATCGTGTATCTGGCGGGCTTCAAGGGCGGCACGACTGCTCTGGGCATTGTGGAAATCACCCCGTGGGGTGTGGAGGTGGCGCGTCATCCCGACGACTGCGACGGATTCGGGCCGATCCACCACGAGGTGCAGGCGCTCCCGGACGGCCGAGTTCTGTATCTGTCGAGAGAGGTGCTGTGGGAGGGCTACGAGGGCCGCCCCGTCCCGCAGGAGGGCGACACCGTCGGCATGTGGGACCCGGCGACGGGCGAGGCGGAGATCGTCTGGAACATCTTCGACTTCATATCGCCGGAGGAGCGGGTGGAGCCGGAGTCGAACTACCGTCTGCCAGGGCATCCGCTCTGGGGAGGCTGTGAGCGGGACAGGAGAGTGGAGGACTGGAGCCACGGAAACTCGGCGTTCATGGCCGAGGACGGGAGCGTTCTGGTCTCCCTGGGACACCTCAACCAGGTGGTCTCGATAGCCCCGGACTTCGAGTCGGTGCAGTGGCGGCTGGGCGGGCCGGGAAGCGACTTCACCTTCTCCAGCCCCAGGGACCGGTTCTACGCCCAGCACACCGCCATACCTCTCCCGAACGGGAACGTGCTCATGTTCGACAACGGGAACCGCCGGCCCGCGTCGGAGGGAGGGCGCTTCTCCAGGGCGCTGGAACTCAAGCTGGACACGGAGCGGATGGTCGCCTCCACGGCCTGGGAATACAGCCACCGCCCGCCGCTGTTCGCCGTCTGCTGCTCCAGCGTCCAGCGGCTGGACAACGGAAACACCGTGGTGATGTTCGGGGCGAGCTTCGCCGACCCGTGCTGCAGGGTCTACACCATCGTGGAGGTGGACGGGAGCGGCCGGGAGGTCTGGAAGGCGCTGCACGTCTCGCCGGGAAAGCCCAACCAGTACAGGGTGTACGCTGAGGAGTCCATAATGGGAGAGGCCCCAGTCGCGCCGCCGGACGAATAGGCCGCGTCGAAACCGAGCGACGGGAGGAGGCCGTTGCGGCTATCGCATCAGGCGCGTGGTGGCCTTCCCGCCGCTGTTCGCCTGCGCCTGAGGCGTATCCCGCCAGCCGATCCTGATGCGGACGAATGGCCGTCCCGATGGAGTGCCGAAGGTCGGAGTCGAACCGACACGGGATTTAACTCCCAACGGTTTTTGAGACCGCCGCGTCTACCATTCCGCCACTTCGGCACACGGGCTTGCCGCCCATTATACGCCTATCAGGAGGCCTGATGATGTACATGGCGACCTGCCTTGCCGTGGGCTTGCTGCCCATTCTACGCCTACAGGCAGGGCAGCGGCCTACATCTCGATCTTCTTCTCACCCGACAGGTATGCGTCCGGCTCCTTCTGAAAGGCGCGGTTGCATCCCGGACCGCAGAAGTAGTAGGTCTGCCGGCCGTGCTTCCACTTGCCCCCGGGCGGTCTGCGAGTGTCCACGGACATTCCGCAGACCGGGTCCGACGCCGGTTCTCTCTCTCCGGATAAGAACGGTATTCTCACGCTCGCCTCCGTCGACCGACATTCAGCCTGGCCCTCTTGAGCCTGAGCGAGTTCGCCACCACCGTCAAGGAGCTTACGGCCATCGCGGTGGCCGCGAGGACGGGGTTGAGGAAGCCATGCTCCCCCAGTATAGGGGAGAGGGCCTCCGGGACGCCATCCGAGAACACGGGATAGAGCACGCCTGCCGCGATTGGGATGAGCATCACGTTATAGGCGAATGCCCAGAACAGATTCTGCCTGATCGTCCTCATTGTCGAGCGGCTGAGCTCGATCGCGGTCACCACGCCCGTCAGTCCGCCGCCAACGAGCGCGATGTCAGAGGACTCGATCGCGGCGTCCGTGCCCGTCCCGATGGCGATCCCGACGTCCGCCTTGGCGAGCGCGGGCGCGTCGTTCAGGCCGTCCCCGACCATGGCAACGGTCTTGCCCTCGGCCTGAAGCCTGGAGATGACGTCCACCTTCTCCCCCGGGAGCAGGTTGGCGAAGACTCTGTCGATGCCAACCTCATCAGCCACGCTGCGGGCCGCGGGCTCGCCGTCTCCGGTGAGCATAACCACCTCGATGCCTCGCTCCCGCAGGCGGCCTATCGCGTCCTCCGAGTCGGGCCTTGGGGAGTCGGACACGGCTATGATTCCCCGCACCTCGTCGTCGATGGCGGCGTAGAGAGGGGCGCTGCCTTCCCGTTCGAGCCGCAGGGCGCTCTCTTCGAGCTCCCCGGGCACAGACAGCCCGTTTCGTTCGATCAGTCTGAGGCTGCCGACGAGCACCCGCTTCCCGTCGACCTTCCCCTCGACGCCATGCCCCGGCAGCGCTCTGACGCCGCTCGCGGAGACCCGGCTCAGCCCCCTGGTTTCGGCCTCGTCCACGACGGCCCTGGCAATGGGATGCTCGGAGGCGTCCTCAACGGACGCGGCAAGCCTGACGAGCTCGTCCTCATCGATAGACGCGGCGACGGTTTCAGCGACCGACAGTCGTCCCTCCGTGACGGTCCCCGTCTTGTCCAGGGCGACGACGTTAACTCGGAGGGCCGTCTCCAGGGCCTCGGCGGTTCTGATCAGCACGCCCCGTTCCGCGCCCTTGCCTATACCGACCATTACGGCGGTGGGCGTTGCCAGGCCCAGCGCGCACGGGCAGGCGATGACCAGGACCGCGACGGCCACGAGCGCGGCGTTGAGGTGCGCCGGCGGCGGGCCGGCGAACAGCCAGACTGCGAACGCCGCGAGCGAGAGGGCCGCCACCGCAGGGACGAAGTAGCTCGACACGTTGTCTGCCAGGCGCTGCACAGGCGCTCTCGAACTCTGGGCGTCCTCCACGAGCCTGACTATCCGTGCCAGCGCGGACTCCCGTCCGACCTTCGTGGCGGCTAACGAGAATGCGCCCGTGGTGTTTACGGTGGCCCCGTAGACCTGATCGCCGGGCCCCTTGTCGACCGGGAGGCTCTCACCAGTGAGCATCGACTCGTCGACGGACGAAGATCCCTCGACGACCTCGCCGTCGACCGGCAGTCTCTCCCCCGGCCTGACCAGCACGATGTCCCCGGTGGAGACTTCCTCGACGTCCACTTCCATCTCCAAGCCGTCCCGGAGCACCCTGGCCTGCCTGGGCTGCAGGGCGATCAGCGAACGGACCGCATCGGAGGCTCTGCGCCTGGCCCTAGCCTCCAGATAGCGTCCGAGAAGCACTAGGCCGATGATAGCCGTGGACGTGTCGAAGTAGGTGTTCACGGCTCGGCCGTCCGGAAGCTCGCCGATGCCAAGGGCGGTAACGACTGCGCTGTACAGGTACGCGACCGACGTGCCCATGGCGATCAGCGTGTTCATGTTCGCCGCGCGGCGCTTCAGCGCGGCCCAGGCGGACGAGTATAACCGGCTGCCCGCCCAGAATTGGACCGGGGTCGCAAGCGCCAGGAATGCCCAGTCCATGCGGAAGGGCAGCCAGTCCGGCCAGATCGGGAATGCCATGAATGCCAGGATGACCGAGGCGGACGCCAGGCTGAGGGCGAGCCTGGCTCTCAGCGCGTCGATCTCGCGCCGCCCCACGGCGTCCGAGTCGTCATCCCCGACGATGCCGACAACCCTGTACCCCGCCTCTTCCAGGGCGTGTCTGAGGTGCGAGACTCCGACAACCCCTTCAAGGAACTTCGCGGTGACCCGTCCTCCCGCCCTTTCCTGTGTCACGTCCACGACCCCATCGAGGCTGCGGACGACGTCCTCTGCGGCCCGCAGGGGCGCCGGGTCCGCGGCCTCGACCACCAGCGTGGTCGTGGTGGAGGCGATGCCGTATCCGGCATCCTCGACCGCGCCGGCCAGGGTGTCCAGATCTGCCCCGTCTAGGCGAAGGGCGGCCCGCTCCGTGGCCAGGTTGACTCTCACCCCTCCGACACCCGGGACCGATTCCAGCGCGCGCTCCACGTGGGCCACGCAGGCGGCGCAGGTCATCCCTCGAATCGGAACCGAGACTCGATCGCGCGTTGTGGACATGGGGTTGGCTGCGTTCGTCGAGTGCTTAGGTTTGAACGGCTCGGCGGGACAGGCGCATCCGATGCGGGCTGTCGGCGCCGTATAAGAAGCCTAGGTACGGAGGCTCGTCTCTGTCAAGTGAATGAGCTCCCGTCCCGAACGTGAAAGCCGGGCCCCTGAGGGCCCGGCTCTGTACTTCCGCGCCGAGGCTGCCCGGTTCGGATCACATGGTCCTCACCACGCCCACGACCCTACCGCGAACGGCCACCTTTGAAGCGGGCAGCCGCAGGGGTTCCATGGTGCTGTTAGCAGGCTGGAGCCGCACCGTGTCACCCTCGAGATAGAACCGTTTGAGCGTCGCCTCGTCGTCGTCCGTTAGCACCGCCGCCACCATGTCGCCGTTATCCGGCTGAGCGACGGGCTCGACGAGGACCAGGTCGCCGTCGGCAATGAAAGCGTCGATCATGGAAGTGCCCTTGACCTTCAGGGCGAACATGTCTCCCTTGCCTCGCGCGAGGCTGGGCGGTATCTCGACCCGCTCGAGGTCCGGGTCCGCGAGCGCCTCCGGGGAGGGAACTGGGATGGGGGAGCCCGCGGCGATGTTGGCCAGCACCGGCACGTTGAATATCTCTCTCCTGGCGTGGGTGCCGGAGAGCAGCTCTATTCCCCTGGACACCTCCGGCTCGCGCCGCAAGTACCCCTCTCTCTGGAGAATCTGGAGGTTGTAGTCCACGACCGAGGTCGAGCTGATGCCGCATCCTCTCAGGATGTCGCGGACAGTGGGTGGGTAGTGCTTCTCGTCCATGAACTCCTCGATGAACTCGAGCATCTTCTGTTGCCGTTGCGAAAGCTCTTTCATATCCTAATCCTTTCTAACTTGTGTGACGGACATTCGTTCCGTGTATACCGTAGCAAGAACGAATGTCCCTTGTCAACCCTTTCAGCACATGTTCTCATTGATTTTTTGGAGAATGTGTCGAACTCCGCCCCATGCCTCATGACGCGCGGTCTCGTGTCTTGCATGACTCTGCCCGGCTCCTGGTGAGGGGAATGCCCTCTTCCCCTCTGGATACCGGACTGCGCCGGTATGACGGCGGCTGTGGGATAACGAGAGTCCTCATAGACTTACCTGCCCGGCGTGTGAGGCCGGGTTCGAGCAGGAGGGCAGGGCCGGTTTCGCTGAAAACTGTCCCAAACTGTTCCATTTTGTCCCATCTCGTAGCTGAGGGTTCGATTTCGTGGAACAAATGTGGGGCACTTGTGGAACAGGTCTGGAACGGAACCGGAGCAGTTCTGGGACAATTGTGGGACAGGTCCCGGGGGTGAGGGCGCCCCTTGTGTGCCCTTACGGGCGGGTTGGTTCCGTGCACGTGATTCGGCATGATCATGGCTGCGTTCCTTCCACGTAGATATCGTAGTACAGAGGTTCGCGGCTGTCAAGGGCCTGGGCCTGCCCCGATTTGACATGCGGATGAGACCGTGCTAGATTGCGCCCGGTTTCGGTAGTATCCGTTCTGTATTCACTGGAGGTGTACGGTGAAACCATTGAGAATCTTGCTAGTGCCGCTCCTGATCGTAACGTTGCTCATCGTAGCAGCCTGCGGCGACGACAGCCCTGAGCTCGGAGACATGCGGATCGGCTCCAACGGCAACCCCGGGACGCTCGACCCCGCCAAGAACCAGCTCGGGTTCTCCACGACCACTCTGCACGACTTCGTACACAACCGCCTCGTTGCGCGGGACGCCACCCTGGCCGACCCTCAGTCTGACCTGGCCGAGGCCTGGACCGTCTCAGGCGACGGCAGGCAGTACGTCTTCACCCTCCGCGATGACGTCAAGTTCCACACCGGCAGAGACTTCGACTCCGCGGACCTCACCGCGAACTGGGACCGCATACTGAACGACGTCGGCGACAAGGGACGTGGGCTGGGACTCCTCAGCGAGGTCACGGACCTGGACGCCGACGGTGTGCCTGACGACTACAGAGCCGCCGGCGACTACGAGTGGCGCGTCAACATCAGCGGCGACAGCCCCGTCTTCCTACCCAACCAGACCCACTGGGCATTCGGCATAGCCGACAGCGAAGCGTTCGCCGACATCGAGACGAAGGCCGTCGGCACAGGTCCGTTCACGTTCGTAGAGTACATACCCGACGACCGCCTGATCATGGCGAAGTTCAACGACTACTACGACCAGAACCTCCTCGACAAGAGGCCCGACCGCATCATCATAACCCCGATAACCGAATCCACAACGCGAATCGCTGCCCTCAAGACCGGCGAGGTGGACTTCATCTTCCACCTCGGCCTCAACAACGCCAAGGAGATCGAAGACGCGCCGGGCGTCTATGTCGTGAAGCAGCAGGCAGGCTCCGCCTCATACTCGACCATCGTCTTCAACATGCACCAGCCGCACACCCGGCACGACTTCGTGGCCGACTCCGAAAAGACCGGCCCCCTCGCCGACGTCCGTGTTCGCAGAGCCATCTCCCACGCGCTCGACCTCGAAGCGATCAACTCGACCGCGTTCTTCGGCTACGGCGACACCAACTGCAACATCATCCCCGAAGGTCACTGGGCCTACGAGCCGCTCCCATGCCCCACACGCGACCTCGAAAGGGCGAGGGTGCTCCTCACCGAGGCGGGCTACCCAGACGGCTTCGAGACACGGTTCATGCCGGAAGGCAGCGAGGAGACCAAGGC
The DNA here is from genome assembly GCA_958295685.1 of uncultured Dehalococcoidia bacterium. Lineage (GTDB taxonomy): Bacteria > Chloroflexota > Dehalococcoidia > Lucifugimonadales > CATQGZ01 > CATQGZ01. The sequence continues at coordinate 2,502,196 of OY282365.1, read as the reverse complement.
CGTCGCTAACCTCGCCAAAGAGCAGCTCAAGGACATTGGCATCGACGTCGAAATCGTCATCGTCGAGTCCTGGGGCAAGGAGGTCTGGCAGGACGGCTTCTTCGACCTCGCCACCGCGTCCTACCTCAGAGAGCCCGACCCCGACGGCCTCATGCAGAGCGTCTTCCGCTCCAACCCAGCCGAAGCAACCTGGGGCGGCAACAACGTGATGGGATACTACGACGCCCAGGTGGAGGAGTGGTTCGACCTCGGCAAGTCCACCTCCGACCAGGCCATCCGAAAGGACGTCTACAACAAGATCGTCAACAAGGTGCTCATCGAGGACGTCGCGCTGATCAAGTCGAGCTCGCGGCTGCGCTTCAACGCCGCCAGCGACAAGGTCGTGGGCGCGACCAACCTCCCCGCAGGACACTGGCACACCCTTGAGTGGAGCTGGGACCCCGGCGACGAGTAGCCGCCGGCTCTCCTCGTTGAATTAGCAGCCAATCAATCCCTCCCCCGGCCCAGAGGCGTCGGGGGAGGGATTGACCGCACTCACGCCCCCCCCAACAGCGTGCAGCTTCCCGGAACCGGGAAACTGCCGAGACGGAGGACGACCCATTCAGGCATACATCCTCCGCAGACTCCTGCAGACCGTCTATGTCCTGCTAGTCCTATCCGTGGTGGTCTTCTGGCTCGCCCGCCTCGCGCCCGGAGACCCTGTCCTCGCCCGCTTGGGCTACGGATTCAAGAGCGACTACCCCAGCCAGGCTACCATCGACGCCATGCGCGCCGAACTCGGTCTCGACCAGCCGATCCCCATTCAGTACCTCGCCTGGATGGGAACCCTAGCCAGAGGCAACCTGGGAGTCGCCATCCAGTCCAAGAAACCGGTCGGAGAACTCGTCTGGCAGAAGTTCCAGAAGAGCTTCCCACTCGCCCTGACCGGCATCGCAATAGGCGTCACTCTCGGCGTCACTCTCGGCGTAATCGCAGGGACGCGGCCGTTCACCTGGCTCGACAACACCATCAGCACCGTATCCCTGTTCGGCATCGCGGCGCCCAGTTTCTGGGTCGGACTGCTCCTGATCCTCTTCTTCGCCGTATGGCTCGGCTGGTTCCCCACACGCGGATACGCGCCGATCGGCGCCGACTCGATCCACGTCAGACACCTCGTCCTCCCAGGCCTCACCATTGCCATCGGACTCGTCGGAAGCCTCACCAGATACATGCGCTCAGGAATGCTGGACGTCATGACCAGCGACTACATACGGACCGCCCGCGCCAAAGGCATGGCCCAGCGCGTGGTGATCCTCAGACACGCCCTGAAGAACGCCCTCCTCGTCGTGGTGACCATAATCGGCCTGGAGTTCGCCGCCGTACTCGGCGGCTCCATAGTGACCGAGACGGTCTTCCAGTGGCCCGGAATGGGGCTGATGCTCAGGAACGCGGTCGCCCTCCGAGACTACAACGTCCTCCAGATACTCACCCTCGTCATCGCCACCGTCTACGTCACCGTAAACCTCGCCGTCGACATCGCATACGGATACCTCGACCCACGGATACGCTACGAATGACGGTCACCGCCCGCAGAAGCGCCCCAGCCCTCGAAGAAGCCAGGCCCTGGTGGTACAGGTGGCTCCAAATCTGGCGAAGCTACGTGCGCAACCGCACCGCCGTATTCGGCCTTGCCGTCGTACTCGGCTTCACCATACTCACCATCGCCGCGCCGCTCTACGCCCCATACGACCCAACCTTCCCCAACACGAAGGACGCCCTCTCGGCGCCATCCTGGACCTATCTCTTCGGCACCGACGACATAGGCCGCGACGTGCTCTCACGCGTCATATACGGAGCCAGAGTCTCCCTCCAGGTCGGCATCTTCGCCGTCCTCATCGCAGCAATCGTGGGAATCCTCGCAGGGGTCGCCGCAGGATACTACGGCCGATGGATCGACTCGACCATCATGCGAATCGTCGACGCCATCCTCGCCTTCCCCGGCCTGCTCTTCGCCATTTTCCTGGTTGGAGTCCTCGGCCCATCCATCAGAAACGCCATGCTCGCCATATCGATAACCTTCATCCCAGGCTTCGCACGGCCCACACGAGCCAACACCCTGGCCATACGGGAGACCGAGTACGTCATGAGCGCGCAGGCCATCGGCGCGACCGACTGGCGCATCATGATCAGGGCGGTCATCCCCAACCTGATGTCCACCGTCATAGTCCAACTCTCCCTCGCCATGAGCGTCGCAATCCTCGTCGAGGCCGGCCTCAGCTTCCTCGGACTCGGAGTCCAACCCCCTACTCCCGCCTGGGGATCCATGCTGGGCGAGGGACGCGAGTACATCAGCCGAGCCTGGTGGATCACCACCTTCCCAGGACTCGCCATATTCATCACAGTAATCGCCTTCAACTTCATAGGCGACGGCCTGCGGGAAGCCCTCGACCCCAGACAACGACGCGCCTGACGACCCCACACCCAGGCAGCAAACCGCACGCTGCAACCCCCGAGGGAGTCCCCACGCGGTATAACAACCCCTGGGCGGGGCATACAGCGGCACGGCCGAACAGTCTCCCAGAGAGTCCCGGAGAGGAACGATGCAGACGGGAATCAGTCCCGCTCGGCCTGGTCAGCCGATCGACAGGAGGCTCAGAGCTCGGAAGTCTCGCTCGGTTCAGCCAGCCTCAGCCCGAGTTCTTCCAGGTGTGCAGGGCCTACGGGCGCGGGCGCGCCAAAGAGAGGATCGACGCCGCTCTGGGTCTTCGGGAAGGCGATCACGTCACGGATGTTGTCAGTGTTGGTCAGCACCATCAGGAGACGGTCGATCCCCGGAGCGATGCCGCCATGTGGAGGCGCGCCATACTCGAACGCGCCGAGCAGCTGTCCGAACCGCTCCTCCATCTGGTCGGGCGTGTACCCGATCACCCTCAGTATCCTCTCCTGGAGCTCCCGCGTGTGGACGCGGATGCTGCCACTCGCCAGCTCCTCGCCGTTGCAGATGAGGTCGTATAGTCTACCCGTCACTCTCCCAGGATCACTCTCTATGAGATGCTCCTGACCCTCCTTGGGCGCAGAGAACGGGTGGTGCATCGCGTCCCACCTGCTCTCCTCCTCACTCCACTCGAACAGCGGGAAGTCCAACACGAACCCGAAGACGAGCCTCTCAGGGTCGGCCAGACCCAGCCGACGACCCATCTCATTGCGAAGCTGCCCGAGAGCCAGATTCGTGGGTCCAACAGGGCCTGCCACGATCAGAACGAGGTCGCCAACCTCGGCCCCCACACGCTCCGCCATCGCCCTGATCTGGTCCAGCGTCAGGAACCTGGCGGCCGCAGACCGCACACCATCCTGCGTCAGCCCGCTCAGGGGCCCGCGCTCCCCGGTCAGGGACATGGACACCAGCCCCTGCGCTCCTCTCGCCCTGACGAAATCCGTCAGCTCGTCAAGCTGCCGTCTGGAGTAGGCGGCACAGCCCGGAGCCCGAAGCCCCTTGACGACTCCTCCGTTCTCCAGGGCCGTCCGGAATACGCGGAACTCGGTCCCAGCCGCGATGTCGGAGAGGTCGCAGAGCTCCAGCCCAAACCTCAGGTCCGGCTTGTCGGTCCCGTAGGACGCCATGGCCTCATCGTAAGTGAGCCTCGGAAAAGGCTTCACCAAGCGCTTGCCGGGGAGGAGCGCCTCCACCAGGCTCGTGTACAACTCCTCGGTCAGCCCGAGCACGTCGTCCTCCTCGACGAAGCTCATTTCGAGGTCGAGCTGGGTATGCTCGACGACTCTGTCGGCTCGCGGATCTTCGTCGCGGAAGCAGCGGGCTATCTGGAAGTACTTCTCAAAGCCCGCGACCATGAGAAGCTGCTTCAACTGCTGCGGCGACTGCGGAAGCGCGTAGAAGCTGCCCGGATTGAGCCTGCTGGGCACCAGGAAGTCCCGCGCGCCCTCGGGTGTGCTCTTGATCAGTATGGGAGTTTCGATCTCAAGAAAGCCCCGCTCGTCGAGGAAGTCTCGGATGAACTTCACGACCCGATGCCGGAGCGCCATCATGTCGAGCATACGGCGGCGGCGGAGGTCCAGGTAGCGGTACTTGAGCCTGATGAGCTCGTCCACCTCCACGTCCTCGTTCACGTAGAACGGCGGAGTCTCCGACCGGCCGAGTACGCTCGCCTCAGAGGTCTGAACCTCCACTCCACCGGTCGGAATATCAGGGTTCTCCGTTCCCGGCGGGCGGCGGCGGACACGGCCCGTGACCCGGACGACCCACTCATTCCGGAGAGACGCCGCGACCCCGTGGGCCTCGGGCGCGAGATCGGGATTGAAGGTTGCCTGTACGATGCCGCTGCGGTCGCGGACATCGACGAAGATCAGGCTCCCGTGGTCCCGTCTCCTGTGCACCCATCCCGCAACGGTCACCTCTTTGTCGGCGTGCTCCGGTCGGAGCTCACCACAGCCGATGGTCTTTAGCAAGCACGACTCCTCTTTTAGTAATTCGAGACCCGCTGCCGACGGGAGTTGCCGAAGGCGGCCGATACCTGGAAGCCCACGCCGTGGAGGGCGGACCCTCTTCCGAGAATGACTAGACGGCGACTCCGTAGGCTCGCTTCTTGACATCCAGACTGACGAAGGTCTCGCTGCGGCGAACGCCCGTGATCTTCCCAACCTGTGTGCGCAGGAAGACACCCAGAGCCTCCGCCGATTCGAAGGTCGCCCAGGCGAACACGTCATAAGCGCCGGTGGTGGCGGTGACCCAGTTGACCTCGTCCAGCCTGGCGAGCTCGTCGGCGACCTGATCGATCTTGTCGGGGTCGACCTGGATGCCTATCAGCCCTTCGGAGTGGTACCCCATCCTGGACGGGTCTATCACCGCGACGATATGGAAGTACCGCCCATCAATCAGACGCTTCAGACGCCTGCGGACGGTGCCCTCGCTAATGCCGACGGCCCTGGCAATACTGGCATTCGAAGCCCGTCCGTCCTTCTGGAGGATCTCGATAATCCCCGTATCGGTCTTGTCCACGCCCGGCTCTCCTCAAATGGTCGAGTTTCGTATCATATGATACTCAAATCGACGAAAAAGTCAATCGATCACGGACTGGCCAGGGCAGGACACATAGCGGCCGCAACGTATTTGGGCCTTTCAGAGTCGGTTGACGCCCCAGGCCCACAAGGTTAAAGTCGGCCCTGCACCTTCACGGGAGACACACCATGCCGATCTCCGACAGAGTCCGCCGATTCATGGAGCAGGGATCCTGGATCCGCCGTATGTTCGAGGAGGGGATGACCCTCAAGCAGCAGCACGGCCCTGAGAATGTGTTCGACCTGTCACTGGGCAACCCCATCATGGAGCCCCCGACGGAGTTCTTCGAGGAGTTGCGACGGATTGCAGAGAGACCGGCGTTGGGCATGCACCGCTACATGCCCAACGCCGGTTACGCCGAAACGCGCGGCGCCGTGGCCGAGCAGCTGAACAGAGAGACCGGTCTGGCATTCACCGCCGACGAGATACTGATGACGTGCGGGGCTGGAGGAGCGCTGAATGTGGTCCTGAAGTCGCTGCTCGACCCTGGCAGCGAGGTGGTGATTTTCAGTCCTTACTTCGTCGAGTACGTGTTCTACGCTGACAATCACGGGGGCGTCTGTCGAACGGTCCCCCCAGACGACAGGTACTTCCCGGACCTTGAGGCGTTCGAGTCGGCCATCACCACGCGGACGCGGGTCGTGCTCGTGAACTCGCCAAACAACCCGACCGGAGTCGTGTACGACTCCGACCTGCTCTCCAGGCTCGCGCGGGTTATCGACGCGAAGGAGCGGGAGTTCGGCACCGAGATATTCCTGGTCAGCGACGAGCCTTACCGCAAGATACTGTTCGACGACCTGACCTACCCGCACGTATTCCACCATCACCCACGGAGCATCGTCGCCACCTCACACTCCAAGGACCTCGCCCTGCCCGGCGAGCGCATCGGCTACGTCGCCGTGCATCCCGAGTACGACGGCCGGGCCGAGCTGATGGACGCACTCAATTTCTGCAACCGCACCCTCGGCTTCGTCAACGCGCCCGCGCTGATGCAGCACATAGTCAGAACCCTCCAGCCGGTGACCGTCGACGTGGCCAGTTACCAGGCCAAGCGCGACTTCCTGTACGAAAGCCTGACAGGGATCGGATACGAGACCGTCAGGCCGCAGGGAGCCTTCTACATGTTCCCGAAGTCCCCCGTCGAGGACGACGTGGTGTTCGTGGAAGAGTTGAAGAAGCATCTGGTTTTGGTCGTGCCTGGAAAGGGCTTCGGACTCGGAGGCCACTTCCGCATCTCGTACTGCGTGGACGACAGGACTCTGGAGGGCTCCCTGGCAGGGTTCCGCACCGCGCTGGAGTCCGTGGGAAAGCGGGATGGCGCGGCTTCCCGCCACTGAGGAATAGATTCGCTACGACGGGGGAGTGTCCTTCAGGCCGGAGCCCGTGACCGGCACGAGGACGTGGTCCGAGCGCCCGATTACGCCGCTCCTCACCAACTCGGAGAGGCCGGCGAAGGCGGCAGCCGACGTCGGCTCGGCGTAGATGCCCTCCATCTCGGCAAGCAGGCGGCGCGACTCTAGGATCGAGTCGTCGTCCACCGCGGCGGCGGAACCGCCGGATGCCCTCAGCGCACGCAGTATCGCCTGCTTGTGCGGCGGGTCGACCGACGCAATCCCACCCGCGACCGTCCCCCGGCCGTCCGGCGACCAGTCCTCTCCCATGTACGCCGCCACGACGGGCATGAACGCCCGAGCCTGCACGCAGTGAAGCCTCGGAACCGAGTCGACCAGCCCGGCCTCCCTCATCTCCCTGAAGCCATTCCACGCGCCCCGATACAGCGAGCCGTTGCCCACCGGGATCACGAGGTGATCCGGGAGCCGACGGCCCAACTGCATGAATACCTCATAGGCGAAGACCTTCGTTCCCTCGATGAAGTAGGGACTCAGGTTGTGAGATGCGTACACGATCCCGTGCTCATCCACCCAGGCAAGCGCCGCCTCGGTCGCGGCCTCCCTCGGCCCGTCGATCAGGTGCAGCGATGCGCCATATACCCTTATCTGAGCGGCCTTCGCGGACGGCACACTCGACGGGGCAAAGACGTGTGCCCTGATCCCAGCTCGGGCCGCGTAGGCCGACACCGACGCCCCGGCGTTGCCGGAGCTATCCTCCACCACCTCGCAGACCCCATGCTCCCGTGCCGCGGCCATCAGCACCACAGACCCCCTGTCCTTGTACGAGCCGGTCGGGTTTTGTATCTCCAGCTTGGCCGTGAGTCTCTCCAGACCCAGCGACGCCCCGAGCTTCGTCAGCCCCACGCAGGCAGTGCTGCCCTCACCCATCGACGTGAACGAGGCGGGGTCATGAACAGGCATCGGGACCGGCGGCCCATCCCAATCGGTCGGCTGAGCGCCTGTTCGACGAGGCTCTGTGTACACCACCTCGCACGGCGAACCGCAGCCCGCACAGCCGACCTCCATATCCGGCGGCCTTGAAGCCCCGCAGCCCATGCATCTGAGGACGAAGTGTGACACGCGAGACCCTCTTCAAGAAGTGGGGCGATGGTACTGAGGGACAAAGGACGGTGTCAATCCGGTGGCCTGCGACCCAAAACCCCCTGTTCTGTGTCTGTATAATCACATCCGTCGAAGCGGCCATGACCAAGCCGCCGATGCGCCGGGCATGTCGACGCAGCCGCGCCCGCTGCTCTAGGGAGTCATACTCGAGTCCGTCGACGCCACCCACGTGCTCCAGGAAGCAGCGAGGCGCTGAGACCGTTGAAACGCCGACCGGAATCGCAATAGGCAGGACTCAGAAGTGAAAATCATGCAAGTAATTCACGGCTACCCTATGCGGTACAACGCCGGCTCCGAGGTGTACACACAGGGATTGGCCCAAGCGCTTGCCGGACGTCACGAGGTGCATGTCCTTACGAGACAGGAGAACGCCTTCCTTCCCGAATATGCCATGCAGCGTGAAACCGACCCATCCGACCCTCGCGTCGCACTTCACGTTATCAACATGGCCAGAGCGCGAGACGGCTATCGACACGTCGCCGTGGACAACGCCTTCGCCGGTCTGTTGGATGAGATTCGGCCGGAAGTGGTCCACGTCGGACATTTGAACCACCTGTCCACCTCTCTCGTGTTCGAAGCAAGCGGCCGGCAGATACCCATCGTGTTCACACTGCACGATTACTGGCTGATGTGCCCGAGAGGCCAGTTCATTCAGATGTACCCCCGGAACCCCTCGGAGGTCTGGCCCCTCTGCGACGGTCAGAACGACAGGAAGTGTGCCGTCCGATGCTACGTACGTTACTTCTCGGGTAATGAGGACGAGTACGAGGCGGACGCAGCCTACTGGACTGGCTGGGTGGGTCGTCGTATGGCTCATGTCAGAGAGGTGTGCGATAAGGTCGATATGTTCATTGCCCCCGCCAGATACCTTCTGCGACGCTTCAGAGACGACTTCGGAATCCCCGACCGGAAGCTCACGTACCTCGATTACGGCTTCCACCGGCAGCGTATGGAGGGCCGAATCAGAACACAGGGAGAGCCGTTTACGTTCGGCTACATTGGGACACACATACCGGCGAAGGGAGTGAACCATCTCATAGAGTCCTTTGGCAGAGTGTCCGGCAATCCCAGGCTCCGAATCTGGGGGCGTGATCGCGGCGTCGAGACTGAAGGACTTAAAGTCTTGGCGCGAAGCCTGCCCGACTCCGCAGAAAACCGCATCGAGTGGATGGGAGAGTACAGTAACCAGAACATCCTCTCAGACGTGTTCGACCTCTGCGACACTATCGTGGTCCCATCGATCTGGGCTGAGAACTCACCCCTCGTCATTCACGAGGCGCTCCAGGCCAGGGTTCCGGTGATAACCGCCGACTACGGCGGGATGGCCGAGTATGTCCATCATGAGCGGAACGGCCTACTCTTCGTCCACCGCGACCCCCGGTCCCTCGCTCAGCAGATGCAGAGATTGGCGGATGACCCGCAGCTTGCAAGGCGGCTCGGCAAAAGGGGCTACGTGCAGTCGGACGACGGGAACGTCCCGGACATGGTGGAGCACTCCCTTTCGGTAGAGAGAATCTACGCCAGCCTGATAAACGGATGCGAAGGACAATGAGCGAAGCCGAAGTCGAACTCAGGACAACACCGGAAGCAGGGTCAACCCGGACGCCGCAGGAAGGGTCAGGCCCCTGGCGGATCACCTTCGACACCAATCCCGACGATTGCAACCTCCACTGCATCATGTGTGAGGACCACTCCCCCTACAGCACGACCCAGAGCGACAGACGGCGCGGCGGCCTTCCCAAGCGCCGAATGGGCATCGACATGATCCGCAGGGTCATGGAGGAATCCAAAGGCACGGGCCTGCGCGAGATCATACCCTCGACCATGGGCGAGCCTCTGCTCTACCGACACTTCGACGAAATCCTGGACCTCTGTGCAGAGCACGGAGTCAAACTCAACCTGACTACCAACGGGACCTTTCCCAAGAGGGGAGCCGGAGCATGGGCCGAGCGGATAGTGCCCGTCGCATCCGACGTGAAGGTGTCCTGGAACGGCGCGACGAAGAAGACCCATGAGAACGTTATGCTCGGCTCGAGATGGGAGACTATTCTCGAAAACATTCGAACGTTCATCGGCGTCAGAGATGCCCACGCGGAGAGGGGCAGCAACCGTTGCCGCGTAACGTTCCAGCTGACGTTCATGGAAATCAACGTATCCGAGCTGCCCGGCATCGTGAAGCTGGCTGCTGATCTTGGCGTGGACAGGGTGAAGGGACACCATCTATGGGTCCACTTCGACCAGATGCGTCAACAGTCGATGCGGAGAAACCCGGAGGCCATCGTCCGCTGGAACGCCATTGTAGACTCGGCATACGAGGTCGCGGAACGGCACAGACTCCCTGACGGCAGCAAGGTCTTGCTGGAAAACATCTTCAGACTCGACGAGGACCACGGGCATGATATTGCGCCCAGCGGCGTATGCCCGTTCCTGGGACAGGAGGCGTGGATAGCCTCCGACGGCAGATTCAACCCGTGCTGCGCCCCGGATGCGCTGCGGCGAACGCTTGGCGGCTTCGGAAACGTCAACCTCAAGAGCCTGTACGACATCTGGGAAAGCGCAGAATACAAGGGCCTTCAGGCCAATTACATGAAGAACGCGCTGTGCCAGGGCTGCAACATGCGAAGGCCGCCCGGTTCATGAAGAACCGTTGGCGGGAATTCAAAATATCCGAAGATTCGTCCCATCACACCCACCAAGGACGGCCTGCATATCCGCATAGATTCCATGAGGTGCTGAAGTTCCATGAACCCGGACACGCCCCAGTCCATGACGCCTCCGGCGCCTATCACATAACCCCTGATGGCCGGCCGGCCTACGAATCGCGCTATGTCCGAACATTCGGATTCTACGAGGGCCGCGCAGCGGTACATTCAGAGGATGGATGGCTCCATATCCTCACAGATGGAAGCCCCTTGTACAGGGAGCGCTACGCCTGGTGCGGCAACTTTCAGGATGGCCGCTGCGCCATCCGGCTGCCAGGGAGCGGCTATTTCCACGTCGGGAGCGACGGCGCCCCCGCATACGAAGAGCGCTACCGGTACGCCGGAGACTTCAAAGACGGCCACGCCGTAGTTCAGCGCGAAGACGGCAAACACACCCACATAGATGCTTCCGGCGCTCAGGCCCATGGCCGATGGTTCTACGACCTAGGCGTGTTCCACAAGGGCCACGCCCGCGCCTGCGATTCCGACGGCTGGCACCACGTGGACATGGTCGGGGAGCCTCTGTACGGAGAGCGGTTCGAGAACGTGGAACCGTTCTACAACGGGCAGGCCCGCGTCGAAGGGTTCGACGGTTCCCTGTCGGTCATCGATGAGATGGGCCAGACCATACTGGAGCTCAGAAGACCTTCACAATCGCGTCTCGACCGGCTGTCGGGCGATATGGTCGGTCACTGGCGAACTCAGACGACCCACGCTGCCGTGGAGTTGGGTGTGTTCGAGGCCCTGCCTGCATCCGCGAAAGAGATCGAGCGACATACTCAGCTGCGCAGGTCGTTTGGGAACAGACTGATGAGAGCGCTCACGGAGCTGGGACTCGTGTGGAAGGACGCAGAAGATGTCTACCATCCGTCCGACCGCGGATCACTCCTCATGCGAAACCACCCGCTCTCGCTTGCGGATGCGGCCCGGCACTGGGGCAAAGAGTCCTACGAAGCCTGGTCCGGAATCGCTCGGTCCCTTCGGACAGGGGACTCCGGCTTCGAGAGATTGCACGGCAAGAACTTCTTCGACTGGATACAGGACAGGCCCGCCGATCTGCAGGCCTACCATTCGGCCATGTCGACCTACGCAAGACACGACTATCGAGACCTTGCCGACTCGGTGGACTTCACAGCCCATGACGGCATCCTGGATGCGGGAGGTGGCGCCGGAGAACTGGCATTCGCGCTGCTGCGTTCCTGCCCAGGACTGAAGGCAACGGTCATGGATCGGCCGGAGGTGATCGAAGCTGCTAGACCGCCCACAGACCTTGAAAGACGATGCCGGTTCGTTGCCGGAGACCTCTTCCAGGAATGGCCCGTCACGTCGGATGCTGTCATTCTGGCAAGGGTGATCCACGACTGGCCGGATCATGACGCTCTGCGAATTCTGAGGCGCGCCCGCCAGGCGATGTCCAAAGACGCCACCATCTACGTGATAGACATGGTTCTGGACGACACGACCGGCCGGGGAGGACTGCTGGACCTGAATATGCTCGTCATGACCCAGGGCGCTGAACGCACGGCGAACCAGTTCAGGGACATCCTGGCCCAAGCGGGATTCGACCTGCTCGACGTAATCGAAACCGCTTCGGTAAGCTCCGTCATCCGGGCAAAGGCATTATGAGGGAGCCCAGCACCGCAGGTCTCTGAACTTGATGCACGCCACCACGGCCGAGCCCATCCACGGTAAGCCACTCGTCCGAATTTAGGTGGGGCGACGCGCCGGCTCCCAGCGCCGGCAGCCTCTGGGGAGTGGGGCTCAGGGAATTTTCGCGGAAAGTGTCAGATTTCGGGTCATTTCGTAGCTGAGAGGGCCGATTTTGCCTGACGCTATCTGACACTCATCCGACACTCATCCGACACTCATCCGACACTCATCCGACACTTATCTGACACTATCTGACACTTATCTGACAGTCGCTTCAGGAGTCCTGCGGGCTGGTTTGTGAGATGGACGACTGCCATGGGGACACTCTAGCACAGCGGTTCGGGCGTGTCAATTGTCCGAATCAGGATTCCCAGGATTGGGAGGCGCCTACACCGCCTACTAATCTGAGACAGGCTCCACCGTTACCACCAGTTTGACAGCTGAGCCTGTACGCAGGTATGCTTGAGGAGTTATGGATCGAGAGAGTAGCGCTCGGGACTTCTATTATTACTCCGGCCGCGCGCAGCCATGCGCCGGTGAAGTCTTGACGCTCCACGCCCATACATAAATCACAGACAGGACAGCGGAACGAACGAGACCTCAACCGGCAGCGGTTGAGGTCTTTTGCTGAAGGAGGCAACAGGCATGGTACAGACAGAAAAATCGGCGCTTCACAACGTCAGGGTGGAGAGCATAGAACGCCTCGCCCCCCCGTCCGAGTACTGGAAGCGCTACCCGGCGTCCGACGCCGTGAACGAACAGGTAGTCAGTCATCGGCGGCAGGTCGAGGACATTCTGAGCGGCCGCGACAGTCGAATGCTGATCATCGTGGGTCCCTGCTCCATACACGACGCCGAGGCGGGCTTGGACTACGCTAGGCGGCTCGCAGGCCTCGCCCGAGACGTCCAGGACCGGATTCTGGTTGCCATGCGGGTGTACTTCGAGAAGCCGCGCACCACCGTCGGATGGAAGGGGTTCATCAACGACCCCAATCTGAACGGAACCTACGACGTTCAGGGAGGCATGGCCAGAGCCCGCCAGTTCCTGATAGAGGTGTGCGAGCAGGGTCTGCCGACGGCCACCGAGTTCCTGGAGTCGTTCACTCCACAGTACCTCGGAGACCTCGTCACCTGGGGCGCCATAGGCGCGAGGACCACCGAGAGCCAGCCTCATCGCCTCATGGCCAGCGGCCTCAGCATGCCGATAGGCTTCAAGAACGGCACGGGCGGAACCATCCAGATCGCCGTGGACGGCATCGTGGCCGCGATGTCCAAACACGTTTTTCTCGGCATCGACGACGACGGAGCCGCCTCAGTCGTCAGCACCAGGGGCAACCCCGCGGCCCATCTCATCCTGCGAGGCGGCAAGACGGGCCCCAACTACGACGCCGACTCCGTGGCCTCCGCCCAGAGGCTCCTGGAGGAGCGAGGCTTGACCCCCAACCTGATCGTGGACTGCTCCCACGCAAACTCGAACAAAGACCACGATATGCAGCCCGTCGTATTCGAGGACCTCATGAGGCAGCGCGAAGACAACCCCGGCATCGTCGGGATCATGCTGGAGAGCAACATCAACCAGGGCAGTCAGGCGCTGGGCAGCCCGTCCCAGCTCGAATACGGGGTGTCCATCACCGACGCCTGCATCGACTGGGACAAGACCGACAAACTGCTCCGGTCGGCCTACGACCGGCTGGAAGGCTAGAACGCCCTACCCTTCGCGGCCCAGCGCCGACCGGAGCGCGGACTCCAGATCGGAGTGCCGAAACTCGAACCCCGACGCGGCCAGCTTCGACGGGTCCAGCCTGACGCCCCCGAGCAGCAGGACGGCCATCTCCCCCAAAGCCAGCCGTAGGGCGAAAGCCGGCGTCGGAAGCAGCGCCGGCCTCGACAGCGCCCTGCCGAGAGCCCTGGCAAACTCCGCGTTCGTGACCGGCCCGGGCGCGGCAACGTTCACCGGACCGCTCAGCGCGCCCGTCGTCAGCGCGTGGTGAATAACCCGCACGACGTCCGTGATCGATATCCAACTCACGTACTGGCGGCCATCGCCGAACCGGCCGCCCAGGCCGAGCCTGAAAGCGGGCAGCATCCTGGCGAGCGCGCCTCCCCCATCGCCCAACACCATGCCTAAGCGCGCCTTCACCACCCTGATACCGGCGTCCGCGGCCGGCTGCGAGGCCGCCTCCCACTCCGCCGTCGCCTCCGACACGAAACCGCTGCCCGCTCCCGCCTCCTCCGACACCCGCTCCACCCCTCTGTCACCGTAGAAGTCCTGGCCGGAGGCGCAGACCATCACGGCCGGAGGCGGGTCGAGCCCTGCCAGAGCCTCGCTCAGAAGCCTCGTCCCCCTCACACGGCTCTCCAGAATTCGGGCCTTCTTGCGCGCCGTCCACCGCCCGACCACGTTCTCCCCCGCGAGGTGGACCACGCCCTCCACGCCCTCGAGCGCCGCGGAATCGATCGTCCCAGCCGCAGGGTCCCAGCGCGCCGCCCGCTCACTCGGCGCCGGGTCTCGTCTGACCAGCCGCGTCACGCGACAACCCCTCTCGGCCAGATGCGGCACGAGCGCCGAGCCGATGAATCCGGTCGATCCCGAAACGAGTACGTTCACCATCCCTCACAATATGGACGGCCCATGTGCGGAGAACCAAGCCGGCAGAGGCCCCGCCCGGACTGCCGTCCTTCAGTATACCGTTGCCAGCTCGTAGCTCATCCCGCGCTTGCGGCACCACTCCCTCGCCGCGCTCTCTTTGCGTTGGACCGAAGGGGAGTCCATCAGCGCGGGATTCTTCACCTCTACGACGACCTTCCGTCCGTCCGTGTACTCCACCAGAAAATCGGGCCGGTAGTTGCACTGACGCCCGTGCGCGTCGATCCACGGAATCGAGATGCCGTGCCGCTTCTGCCACCGGACGACCTCGGCGTCCCTCTCCAGCCTCGCCATCATCTCGCGCTCCAGATAGCTGTCGTACCGCTCGAAGTTGTACGGACTCTTGGCAGGCGCCTCGTAGATGCCCCGCTTACTGATCGCCATACTTGATCATTCCTTCGATCAGACCGTCCGTGGTCTTTATGCGCTCCTCCACCTGCAAGCGCATACGCCAAGCGGTCTCTAGGTGATGCCTCTCCGCAAGCCCTATTGACATGCCATTCAGAAACTTCGCCCTGAAGTGTTCCAGCAGTATGGTATATATCCGTCCCTTGAACTGCATCGAATACCCGGCATATTCGAGAAATCTGTCGGCCATATCCAGCAACTCCTGCCTCATGCCGGCCTCCAGTTTTTCCCGGTCGACGTCGACACTCTCGCCGGCTGCGTACTCGGGAGCGGCCTCGCGTATCGTCCGACCCCTGTTGGTCAACTCCGTACTCTCCACGCTCGAAATCTCCTGGTCGGTGATGGTCACCGTCTCCGCGGGATAGGTAAACCCGTCGAGCGCGTCACGCCAGTTCTTCAGCGGCTCGGGGGGAGGCGCGAACTCGGGCAGGACGAACCTGCCGTTATCCCTCTCCGGTTCTGGGATGTCGATGATGTTCCCCGGCTTGTCCAGTGTCTGGCGGGGCGGAGGCTCCGGCAGATCCTCCCCTTCATCGTACTCGTCGTCCACCCCGACGTTCGTGCGCACCCTGCTGCTGAAGATGTCCCACAGCCACCGGTGCTCCAGCTTCGGATGGTCCACCACGGCGCATATCTGCGGCTCGTCCTCTCCGACCCCGCCGCTGCGGACGCGGCGCAGACCGCGCCCTATCACCTGCTGCCCGTACACGCGGCTGCCGAACTTCCGCAGCAGCAATATCACGCCCACCTCCGGCACGTCCCAGCCCTCGCGCAGCATCAGCACGCTCACGACCGCCTTGTAGGGACTGTTCCCACGCCGAGCCTTCCCCAGTTCGGTCGCCTGGCGACGGTCCGACTCCGTGCTGTCCTCCGTGACCAGCAGCGTCTTGACCCTGAAATGGTTGCTGAGTGTCTTCGCCGCCTTCTCCGCGTCCAGCTTGCACACCGCGACGACGAACAGTATCGGCTGGTAGCGGCCCTTTGCCCTCCGCTCCTGCTCGCGGACCCTCTGCAAGGCTATCGCCATCTGCTGCTGCATCGGCTTGTCGTCCGTCACCCACTGCGTCGCGCTCAGACCCAGCCGGTCGACCTCGGCCCAGTCGATCTCCTCCACGCCCCTGGTCCCCCCCGTCTGGGCGTCCGTGTAGGTCAACTCCACCGTCTCGATGTTGGGCTGATACACCACCGGCGTCTTGACCAGCCTGTCGGCGAGGGCGTCCTGAATCAGGTACTCGTAGATCATCCGGCTGTCCGGCGCCTTGCCGTCCGCACGCTCCGGCGTCGCCGTGGTATCCACCCGCAGCACGGTCTTGTCACACATCTTCTCCAGCACGGCGTCCCACTCCGGCGCGGGGGAGTTGTGAGCCTCGTCGTTGAACAGCGCGAACTCCAGCCCGTTCATCAGGGCCGACAAGTTGCTCTGCCCCGCGGCGTTGCTGGTGTAGAACTGGTGGATGTTCCCAAGTATGACGCCCTCCTCCAGAAGCAGAAGGTTCGCCCAGCCGCCGGGCCGCCCGCTGCCCAGCGTGGTGAGCGCGAAGTCGTCCTTGCCCACGATCGCGCCGTCAGGTATCAGACCCCGGTCGGAGAACACCCTCCCGTCCTGAAAGTCCTCCTCCAGACGGTCGCGCACTATCAGGTTGGGGCACAGCAGCACGAACTTCTGCACGTCGTGGGCCAGCCGCAGCCACACGATCAGCGCGGCGATGACCGCCGTCTTGCCCCCGCCCGTCACCACGTTCAGCAGCACGCCGTCCGGATGCGCCAACTCCTCACGCCGCATCTCGTAAGCGTAGACGACGCGCAGGAACGAGTCCCACTGATGCGGCCACAGCGCGCCCTCGCGCGGCCTCGTGTCGTCCTCCGGGTCGCTCAGGTGCCGTATGTAGTCCAGTGTCCCCTGCTTCGCGCCGGGGCAGCCGCCCCTCAGCCACTGCTGGAACTCGTCCTCGTAGCTGCTGAACTGGTTGAGCACCGGCTAGCTCACCTCGACCTGTCCGACCCACGTCCCCTCGCCGCCGTGACTGTCCTGCACCCGGCAGGCGACGGTAAACGTCCCTGCTCTGTCGAACTTGTGCGTCACCTGCAGCATGGGCCCGTCCCGACGGAACGAGTAGCCGGGCGTCGCCGCGAAGCGCCGCCCGTCGTGGTTGAAGTCCCACTGAACGTTGACGATCTTCGCGCGGAAGTTCACGACCGCCGAATCGCCCGCGCGGAAGTTCACGACCGCCGAATCGCCCGCGTCGAAGGTCACGGCGCGTCCTCCCTTGACGCTGTACGCCACCGACACAGCCGGCGGCTGCACGAAGGTCAGAAAGTCACTGTAGTCGGCCCTGTCGGTGGAGCGCGTGACGATATGCTCGCGGAAGCCGGCCTCCTCAATGCGAACCTGCCTGAGACGGATGAAGTCGACGTCGACGTGCTGACACCTGCGCAGGTAGTCAGCGGCGTCCCGTGCGGCCTGGGTGAATCCCCAGGCGAGCATCACCCCGTCCCGCAGGTTGGAGTCCAAGTACTGGACGCTCTCCCTGATCGCGTTGGCAAACCCCTCCACGTCTTCCGCCGTCACGCGAGAATCACGCCCGGGCCCACCCACCCAGACGGGCATCTGGTTGCGCCACCCGTGTATGGCCGAGCCGTCGCTCGCAGGAGTCGCGCCGTACGCGCGCAGCACGAACCCCCTGAACTCGTCCGACGGCGCACCGGACAGGCTCGCCGCCTCGTAGATGCCCCAGTGCTCGACCGTGAAATCGGGGATGGAAGCATCCTCCAACTCCCGCTTGATCGCCTGCTGCTTCAAACGCTCGGCGGTGACCGCTACCGCGACACGCGACTGGTCGCACCCGATGAAACGCCGCCCAAGCCGCTGGGCCACCGCGGCGGCCGTGCCGCCGCCCAAGAAGAAGTCGGCCACGACATCTCCTTCGTTCGACGATGCCCCGATGATGCGTTCGAGCAACGCCTCAGGCTTCTGGGTAGGGTAGCCTATCCGCTCTTTAGCCATGTTATTGATAGTTGGTATATCCCACACATCCGATGCGCCTTTCAACTGACCACGCATACGAACAGAAGTAGCATGTTCTTGGGGCTTGTCGAAATAGTAGGTCTGCGACTTCGTGTAGAAGAACAATGCATCGTGTTTCTTTGAGTACAAACGCGGTGATGAACCGCCAAGTCCGTAATGCCAGATGACCTCGTTCCGAAAACTCTCATACCCGAATATCTTGTCCATCTCCACCTTGATGTAGTGGCTGGCGTGCCAGTCGCAGTGGACGTAGATGGAGCCGGTGGGCTTGAGCAGCCGCTTCATCTCGTAGAGCCGGGCGTTCAGCCAGATTAGGTAGCCCGGCATCCCGTCTTCCCAGATGTCGTTGAAGGAGCGCATCTCGTTGGCGTCTCCCCACATAACGTTGTACTGCCGTCCCGAGAAGAACGGCGGATCGATGTATATCAGGTCGACGCTGTTGGAGCGCAGCTGCCGCATCACGTGCAGGTTGTCGCCCCAGATGAGCCGGTTCGGCTCATGGGCCTCGTCGCTGCCCAGGGAGACGCGCTCCACTATCTGCGTCGGCAGATCGACGCGCGGGTAGTGCTTCTGAAACCCCCGATACCTGTCCCAGCCCTGCGGCTCGGCCTCCACCGGCACCGACCCGAACCGCGCCGGAGGCCGCCAGAACTCCTCCTGCTGCGGCAGCGGCTCCTCTATGTCCGCGTCCTGCGGGTTCGGGTTGGGTTGCTGAATCATCAGTCCTGTGTGTTCTCGGCAACGGCCCGCTCGATGGCGCGCCGGTACTCACCCTCGTTAGTAAAGTGGCCGTCCTTGCCCTTCTTATCGGTGTCCATCACGTGCGGCTGTCCGTCCACACCCACCACGGTGCGCTCCATCCG
Organism: uncultured Dehalococcoidia bacterium; assembly: GCA_958295685.1. Lineage (GTDB taxonomy): Bacteria > Chloroflexota > Dehalococcoidia > Lucifugimonadales > CATQGZ01 > CATQGZ01. Next base: position 2,483,336 of record OY282365.1, on the reverse strand, counting down.
GCCGCCCCGCTGAATCGTGAAGTCGTACTTCTTTGCCATGAGACACCCCTTTCAGCAGACGGCGCTCGGCCAACTCATAGGCGCATCCCTGCCGATAGACCTCCTGGTTGACTGGGGCGACGGGCCGGTCCTTGCGTCCGGGGGCCTCCGGGGCTCGACGGCGGCGGGAAATTTTCGCGAAAGTGTCGCATTTGCGGGTATTTCGCAGCCACTTCGTAGCTGAGAGGGCCGATTTTGGCTGACACTACGCGACACTCATGCGACACTATGCGACACTCATGCGACACTTATGCGACACCTATGCGACACTTATGCGACACTATGCGACAGGTCATCCGGGCGCTTGGGGAGTTCTGCGGGCGGTTTGTGGAGAGAGGCGGCTGTGTCATGGGCATACTCTAGCACAGCGGTTCGGGGTTGTCAAGGGTTGTCTGAATCAGGATTGAAGGCAGAGTCTGTCCCAGATTAGTAGGAGCCGATCTCGACCGACGTCTGCGGCGAAACGACATCAGCCTGCCGTTCGGCAGGCTGATTCTCAGGACGGCGGCGCTTTCGTCTGCTCATCAGCCCGGCTCAGCAGACGTCAGCCTTCCCGTTCTTCTCCCTCGAACACCTGCATGGCATCTCCGATATCCTGGCCGATGGCGGCCCAGTCCATCCGTATCGCGGCCGCGTCCGCCTCCTGGCCCGTATCGGAAACGTTGTACTCATTCATGGTATTGCCAAGGTCGAATATCCGAGCCACACCCTCCAAGAAGGACGGCCTCGCAAAAAGGAAGTCGCTATAGGTCTCCACTGTACAGCTATCCTCCGTTGCATCACATGCGTCACGATTACTGTAATACATGCCGCAAGGTGCCGCAAGGTGCCGCATAGTGCCGCATGATTGCGTCCGGATTCTCTGTGGATATAGGGAGCGGCAACTGGTGCCGCAATGTCCCCAAATCCACCCACTCCGGAGACCCTCGAACAACCTTCATTCCGGCGGAAGCCGGAATCCAGTCCCCGGCCACCCCGTAAAAGCGCCCCAAACGGCGTAGGAGCGCCCCATGAATCACCCGCGCCACTCCAGTCCTGAGAATCCTGATTCAGACAAATCCCCTTGACAACGCCGAACTCTTGTCCTACACTTACCCCATGGAAGCAGTCAGCCCAGCAGCAGCCAACCTCGCAGCCCTGAAGACCCTGTTCCACAATTGTACCGGAACTGCTCCGGTTCCGTTCCACATCTGTTCCACAAGTGCCCCACATTTGTTCCACGAAATCGAACCCTCAGCTACGAGATGGGACAAAATGGAACAGTTTGGGACAGTTTTCGGCAAAAACCACAGGCCCCCACCCACTGCCCTCACGCATGGGCGAGCGCGCCGCCATCTATGAAGATGGTCTGGCCGGTGACGAAGTCGCAGGCTTCCGAGGACAGGTAGACGAGCAGGGCGGCGAGGTCGTTCGGGTGCCCCTTGCGGCGCAGAGGGATGTACCGGACGAGAAGCTCCCTCGCGTCCTCCTCCGAAGGCTCCTGCGTGGTCAGCCAGCCGGCGCCGATGCCGTTGACCCTTATCCCGCTCAGCGCCCATTCGAGAGCGAGCGCCGAGGTCAACTGGTGTACCGCGCCCTGAGCCGCGCAGGCGGCAACCGAGTTCCAGAGCCCGCGCACCGCCAGGCCGGAACTCATGTTGACGATGCGGCCGCCGCCCTGTTCCAGCATCCTCCTGCCGACCGCCCGGCAGGTCAGAAACATGGACCTGACGCTGAAGCCCATTACCACGTCCCACTCGTTTTCCGTGACGCGCTCGAATCGCTTCCCGAGCTCGGCCCTGGCATTGTTGACCAGCACGTCCACGCGGCCCAGCTCTCTCACGGCCACGTCCACCATCGACTCGACGCTCGCGGCGTCCGTCAAATCGGTGGCCACCACCACGGACCTGCGGCCGAGTCCCCGGACGGCGGCAGCCGCGTCCGCCATGTCCGAACCCTCGGCTCCGGCCACCAGAACGTCCGCGCCCGCCTCCGCAAGGGCGGACGCCAGATACGGCGTCCACCCGCGCCGGTCGGCGGTGACTATCGCCTTTCTGCCCGTGAGGTTCCATTCGGTTGGTATCGGCATCGCTCCACCTCGCCTGTTAGGCGTTCAGATAGTCAGCGGCACGTCCGGGGCGTAGCCGGTCGGGGCGTAGCCGCCCGCCAGTCCGCCACCGTCCGCGATGAACGTCTCTCCGTTCATGTAGTCGGAGGCGTCCGACGCCAGGAACACCGCCACCGGCCCGATCTCCTCAGGAAGACCGACTCTGCCTATCGGGATGAACCTGCCCTGAGGCTGAGTCTCCCGAAGGGTCGCCGTCGCCTCGGTGGGAATGAACCCCGGCACGATGCAGGCGCTGGTCACGCCGTGCCTGCCGAGGCTCATCGCAAGCGTGCGCGTCAGCTGGAGAATCCCACCCTTGGCCGTCGTGTACATGTAGTTGTCCCGTCCGCCGCGGAGCCCGAATCCCGACGACACGTTGATGATCCTGCCCCGCCCGCGCTCCGTCATGTGCCTGGCGATGGCCCGCGAGCAGTAGAACGCGCTCGACAGGTTGGTCTCGATTCCCAGCCGCCAGTCGGCGTCCGAGATCTCCCAGATAGGCGTCGCGCGGGCTCCGCGGACGATCCCCGCGTTGTTGATCAACACGTCCACCTTGCCGAGCTCGTCAATGGCTCTTCGGAACAGGGCGTCGACCTGGGAGGTATCGGTAACGTCCGTCGGAACCGCGATGGCGCTCCTGCCGGCCTCCCTGGCCAGCGCGGCGGTCTCCTCGATGGGGCCTGCCCGCCTGGATGCAATCACCAGGTCGCCCCCGGCTCTGGCGATGGCCAAGGCCATCTCGCGGCCCAGGCCGGTCCCGCCCCCCGTTATCACGATGCTCTTGCCGTCCAGACTCAGCTTCTCAAGCATTGCTCTCCCCAATCTCAGCCGGGCTGGGAGCCCTGCAGCGTCACCTCTCCGGCTGCCGCCGCGAAGGTCGAACCGTCAGGGACCCTCAGCACCAGATTGCCCCGCTCGTCCACAGACTCCGCGCAGCCCTCCACCACGCGGCCGCGCCATTCGAGCCGGACATGCCGGCCCAGTGTCTCCAGATTCGCCGCCCACTCATCGGTCAGCGACCCGCCGTTGGATACAATCCCGTACAGGTCGTCAAAGCCCTCCAGGGTGAGCCGGAGCGCCCTGCCTCTGTCGACCCTGTGTCCGGTCTCGACCATGATGCTCGTCGCGGTATCCGCGATCTCAGGCAAGAGGGCGGTGTCGAAGTTGACGTTGATGCCAATCCCCACCACCGCGTGCGACACCCGGCCGCCGAGGCTCGCCGACTCCATCAGGATGCCGGCCGCCTTGCGCCCGCGCAGCCGAACGTCGTTCGGCCACTTGATGGACGCGGCGAGGCCGCTGACCTGCTCCACCGCTCCGGACACCGCCAACGCCGCCGCCATGTTGCACTGCGGCATGTGCGCCCAGGACGGGCGCAGTATGACCGAGAAGGTCAGGTTGACCGCCCCCGGCGATATCCAGACCCGCTCGAACCGGCCCCTGGCCGCGGTCTGCTCCTCGGCCAGGACGACCGTACCTTCCGGCTCACCCGCCTCGGCCAGTCGGCGGGCCTCGTCCATGGTCGACGGCAGGGTCTCGTGGAAGACGATACGCCTGCCAATCAACCTGCCGGAGAGGGCCTCCCGTAGATCATCGATACCGAGGTCTGCGGACTGCAAGTGGATACCGTGTGCCTGGATGGGTATGCGGATGTTACTCGCGCACTCTCCGCACAGTCAAGCGGCATCCTCAGCCCGTCGATTCCTGGCCATGAGCAGCGACGGGATGAGGGCGGCCAGCGCAACGGCCATGGCCGCCAGGAAGAACTCGTTGAACAGGGTGATCCCGGCGTCCGTCACTTGGGCCTCGAACTCGATCGACCTGAGCCTCGCCTCCTCGGCAGTCTCGCCCGCAAGCTGGAACGGAACCTCGACTCCGGCCACCAGCGCGTCGAAGCGGCCCGACCCCCAAGCGGTCAGAGCCGCGAGCCCGAGTGTCATGCCCACCATCCTCGCCGCCGTGACCATCGCCGCCGCCGCCCCGCGTTCGGCGGCAGACACGACGTTGATCGCCGCCAGCCCCACCGGCGCGATGAGCAGCCCGAACCCCAGCCCCGACGCGGCGAGATGCAGGGTCACCCACGGCTCCTCCACGCGGCCGCCCCACCCGCTCATGAACAGGAAGCCCAGAGCCGCAAGAAGCAGCCCCGCGGCCGCGGGGACGCGGTAATCCAGCCTCTGGCACGCGGCGCCCCCGATCACCGCGCCGACAGGGATGGCTGCGGTCAACCTCATGAGCAGCAGCCCGCCTTCCAGGGGAGTCATCTGCATCACCGTGTTCGCCATCAGCGGCACCGTGACCATTCCGATTATCAGGGAGCCGCCGACCATCAGATGCGTCACAGCGGACCCGACGAAGGCCCGGCTGCGAAACATCAGGGGCCGGATGAGCGGCTCCGCCGCGGCTCGCTCTCTGACGACGAACAGCGCGAAGGCCAGCGCGGCCCCGGCCAGACAGGCAGCCGCGATCATATCCGGGTCGCCCATACGGGCTAGGCCCAGGGTGAGCGCCGACAGGCTTACCGCAAGGAGGACTCCGCCCAGGTAGTCCACCCGCGCGCGCCGCGCCGGGCTTGGCGCCAGCAGGAAAGGCAGGGACACGAGCACGAGCGCGCCCAGCGGGATGTTGAGCCAGAAGACCCACTGCCAGTCCAGATATCCCGTGACGACGCCCCCCCACAGAGGGCCGACCACTGCTCCGGCCTCGGCGGAAGCCCCCACGATGCCAAGCGGGATACCGCGGCGGCCCTCCGGGAAGAGGTCACCGACGATTGCTATGGCTATGGGCACGAGCGCCCCGGCTCCAACAGCCTGGAAGACCCTCGCGCCGACCAGCCATCCGAGGCTAGGAGCAAGGGCGACCGCCGCCGAACCCGCCATGAACAGAGACATCGAAGCTATGAAGAGTCGGCGGCGGCCCAGAATGTCGGCCAGCCTCCCGATCAACGGCATCGCCGCGACGTATCCGAGCAGATAGCCGGTGATCGTCCACGCGGCGCTGTCTATCTCGTATGGACCGAGCCTCATGTCTCTGATGATCTCGGGCAGCACGGTCACCACGACCGTCTGATCGTCCGCGGCCAGGAACACGCCCGCGCAGACCGGCGCCAGCGCGAGATACGGCGGCGTGAATCTTCGTCGTCTCATGGCCGCCGCACACTCCTAGCGCGGCGCCTCGATGACGACGGGGTCGTCGAACCCGGACAGCGTGATCGTTCGGACGGTGCCTTCGATCTCCCCCGCCTTGACCGCGCCGACGAACACGGCGCGCTCGAGATGGTGAGAGCCGACCGCTATCGTCAACTCGACGGACACCCGCGCCCCGTCCAGAGTGGGTCCGATCAGAGGAGAGAGCGCCTCCGCAGGCAGATGACCCTCGATGGAATAGACCCGTCCCTCGACGGTCAGCACGGGGCTCTCCACGTCGGTCATCATGGACGAGATACCCCGCTGGGGGTCAAAGAAGTCGAGGGGGCTCGCCTCTCTGGGAGACGGATCCCAGCGCCCGGTGAGAGGGTTGAGCATGAAGCTGTCGTCCCCTGAGGTTATGAAGCCGGACTTGATGGCGAAACCGCCCGCCCCACCCGACAGATCGACAGACATTCCGTCGGGCTTCACCACGTCCCCCTCGGCCTGAACAAGCGACAGATTCGGCATTAGCGCCGTGAATCCCTCGCTGTGATCCAAGCGGAAGTGGAAAGACTCCAGAGCCTCCATGACCCTGCCCGACTCAGCCAGCACGACCAGAGGGTCGACGGGCGTGGGAGCCGGAGTCGGAGTCGGAAGCGGCGGCGCGGTGGGCAAGGGAGCCTCGCCGGCGGGCTGTCCGCCGCAGGCGATGACTGCGGCCGCCGCGATACACGCGCACACGACCCTGGCGCGGGAGCTCATGCCATGTCCGCGTCTAGGCCCAGGGCCTGGAAGACTCCCATGAGGTGGCCGATATTGCGGGGCTGGTAGAAGGGCTCCCTGTGAACGACGACGCCATCCTCGTCCAGGACGTACACCGCCCTGACTCTCCCGTCCGGGCCGATCGCGCCGAACAGCCTGGACACGTCCCCTTCCGGGTCGCTGGCCAGCGGGAAGGGGCACCCGCCCAGCGAGTCACGGAATACCTCGTGAGACTCGATGCTGTTCCCACTGACGGCTATGACACGCGCGCCCAACTCCAGAATCGTATCGTACTCCTCCCGAAGAGAGGTTAGCATCGTGACTCAGCCTGGCGAGCCGTCCTCAATGTAGAAGGCCAGCACGACCTTGCCGCCGCCGGGCAGCGGCACATCGAGTCCGCCCGCGGCGGTGATCAGCGTGAATCGAGGGGCCCTGTCTCCAACTTCAAGCATGGGGTGAAGGCTCGAGCGACCGCTCGGGCCGCAGACAGAACAGGAGTCCGCGCCTTCTACGCGGCGCGGACTCCTGTCTCAACAAGTCGGGTGGATTGCTTCCAGCCCTCAGCTCGAAGGCCGGGTTCTCCTCGTCCGCGCGACCACGAGACCGCCTGCCACCAGCAGCATCACCGCGGCGATCACAGCCATCCTGGCAGCGGTCGGCACCGCGGCGTCACCAACGACGGGCAGGCCTATCGACGGGAAGGCGGGAGGCGTCGGCGTGGGTGTTGGCGTAGGCGTAGGCGTGGGCGGCACCGGGAATGGTCCGGGCGTGAGGGTGTAGACCGCCATCTGCTGCGCCTCGACGTATGCCTGCTCAACTGCGCCCTCACCCTCTATCGAGGCGATAGTCCCGTCTACGTTTTCGTCGAGACCGTTCCTAGCGCTATTGAGGAAGCCCACGGCGCTCTCAAGGGCCAGCCTGGCGTAGTCCATGTCGGTGTGGTCCAGCGCCCTCAGCGCCTCCATGATCGCACCGTCGACCCAGGCATCGGTGTTGGTTATGAGAGCATCAAGCCGGCCAGCGGCGGAGCTGATCGAGGCTTCACCCGGCGCAGCCTCAACGGCGCGTTGGGCTTGGGCGTCAAGTTCCTGAAGGTGCTTCAATATGCCCATCCCGTCGCCTGGGTTCTCGGCAGACGCGTCGTAGTTGGAGCCGTCCGACCCCTCCATCACGTTGACCAACTGCTGGAGATAATCATGCATGCCGCTCAGGTCGTCAGCATCTCTCGCCAGAGCGGCCTGAGCGATGGCGATGTCCAGTTGTCCCTTCAGGTTCGTCAGGGTGCCTGTGGAAGCCCCTGTCGGCCAGTTGGTCAGCATGGACCTGATGTGCTCCATCGCTTCCAGCGGGATCTCATGGTGATAGACGACGGGGCCCGCCGGCGCGTCCGGGTCGCTCCCCGCGGCCTCTTCGGTGATCGCCACCTTATTGAACAGGTGAATCAGGTTGCTCCCGGAGTACCTCGAGCTGCTGCTGTCGAAGACGTGATTTATGTTGCCGCCGTCAACGGTCATGGCGCCGGTGCTCAGACTCGTAACCTCGTCGTCTGAAATCAGCCAACCGACGTACTCCGTGCCCGAAGAAGGATCTGGGATATTCGCGATGGAGTAGGTGATCGCATCGCTAAGCGCCTGGTCGTCCGATATCACGGCGGTCGCTGCGGCTTCCCCATGTTCCTCGGCATACGCCAAGGCAAAGGGGATCGCTGCCAACGACACGGCGGCAAGTAATATCCCTAGCTTTAGCTTGGTCATGCTGCGTGTCTCCTCCTAACATGTTGCATCAGATGCAAGTAAACTCATGCCCTGCAGACCCTACCACACATGAACAGATGCGGGTAGACCCTGCGAACACCACTTTCGGTGGATTTTCACATCTCCCCGGCAAGCACCCTCGCTCCCGTTGGGTCGTAACTACCCCCGGCAGGCTCCACAGTAACGCCTATCTCTTCAATCTGAGAGAACGGAACGCCGGGTATGATAACAGCTTGAGCGTATCCCGTCGAGTCTATGTAGAGGAAGCCTACGCTCAACTCCTGGTACTTCGTCATCACCCACACCTGGTAGGCCTCGTCTTGGGCCAGCTCGTCCAGGTTAAGCACCGCTATCAACGCGGCCAGTCCATCGTCGGTCTCCGCGCAGCAGGCAACCATCCCCCAGGCGTCCGGCTCCTCATGAGTGCCTCTCAAGAGGTTTACCGAGACACCCGGCGACGCCGTCATCGACGACAGGTAGCGGGCGTCGCTCACCATGTCTCGTATCTGGGCCTCCTGTTCGAACATCGCCGCCAGAAGGCGCCTGTTCTCGTCCGCTACCTGGGTGATTCGTCCGCTCAACTCACGGTTGCTCCTGAAGACCTCGTCGAGCCTGTCGTTCACCCATACCGAGCCGATCACGAGAACCACCGCCATCAACATCACCGACGCGGCGCCCCAGAGCGCGGGCGCCGGCGGCTTCAGCAAGAGCCGGACACGCCCCAAGAGGCCGGGCCTCGATGAAACGGGCCCCCGGGGCGCCTCGCCGCCCACTGCCGCGAACAGGCGCCGTCGGACTCCGTCAGGGACGTCCACCTGCGGGACCGCGAAGGCCAGACTCGCCATCGTCTCCCCGTCCGCGCGCAGATTCACGCCGCACGACCTGCACGAGTCGAGGTGGGAGTCAAGACGCTCAGTCTCTCTGGAACTCAGGTCTCCTCGAAGGTACGAGTCGAACCTCTCCTCAGCCTCTACACACTCCAATGTTCCACCCCGCGCCTGGCCTCAGGGCTCAGGACCTCCCTCATCTTCCTCAGCCCCAGCCGCATCCTCGTCTTCACCGTTCCCAGGGGCTGACGCAGGCGGCGGGCAATCTCAAAGTGCGTAAGTCCTCCGAAATATGCCAGCACCACCACGTCTCTCTGCTCCGGCCTCAGAGCCGAGAGCGCCCCCTTCAACAGGCTTCGTTCATACTGCGTCGTCGCGTATTCCAGAGGGTCGTCCTTGCCGTCGGACGGTTCATTGGCTATATCCACGTCATGCTGCACCCTCGCCACGTACCTCCGCCTCCGCCTGATCTCGTCAATCGTCCTGTGGCGCGCGATGCTGAACAGCCACGCAGTCACCTTGCCTCGCTTCGGACGGTAGCTGGCGCCTCTGCGCCACACGCTGAGAAACACGTCCTGAGTCACGTCCTCGGCCGCCTCCTGATCCCTCAGCAGGCTCATAGCGAGCGAATAGACCGCCCGTGAGTACCGGTCGTACAGGTCCTCCAGGGCTTCCCCGGACTGCTGGACGACGAGAGCCATCAGCTGCTCGTCATCTCTCTCCTCGATTCTCACGACCTCACCGCGCGAGCGCAGGCCCGTACTCTCATGTATACGACGACAGTCCAGAACATGGATTCACTCACTCCGAGATCACGTCGGGCGCCGCGCCAGTGGCGGGCCATTATATCAGACCGCCCCGGCGGCGGGCCTCGCGGCTTTTCGGGGGATGCCGGACGATCCGACGGTTCCGGAAGAAACCCCAATCCTCGTACCCTCCGTCAGCCCAGGTCGTCCGAAGCCGCTGTGGCGCCCGGCTACCAGCCGATGGCGCCGCCGTCGCGGCGAGGGTCCGCGCCTCCCTGGAATACGCCGGCCTCGCGATCGATCCGGATACCCTGCGCGCCGCCGACCGACATCGACCACGGCTCCAGCACCACGATCTCATGCCCCTTCGCCTCCAGGGCGCGGCGCACGTGAGGAGGGAACCGCTCCTCCATATGGAGCTCTCTTCCCTGCGGGCAACGCAGTCTCGGCGCCTCTATGGCCTCCTGGACGTTCATCCCATAGTCCAGCACGTTGGTCAGGAGCTGCGGAGTTGTTTGAAGTATCCCCCAGCCGCCGGGCGTCCCCATGCTCAGGATGATCTCCCCGTCCCTCAGCGTCTGCGTGGGCGCAACCACGAAGTCCACCCGCCGGGAGGGGCCGATCCGATTAGGACTGCCCTCTTCGAGATCGAACCAGAACGCCATGTTGTTCAGGAAGATGCCCGTGCCGCCAATCGCGGCCCCGCAGCCGAACCCGGCCCCCAGGGTCTGGGTCACGGACACGACGTTGCCGTCGCGGTCGGCTGTGGCGAAGTGCGTGGTCATCCCGCCGTCGTATTCCTCGGGATTGCCGGGGCGAAGCGCGGTGGCCGCGACCTCACGGGCATAGTGCTCGCCGGACACGCCCGCCGCGCTGACGCGGTCGATCCTCCCGCGCTGGGCGGCGGCATACCCCTCGGATATCAGGCCCGCCACCGGCACTCGAACGTGGCCGGGGTCGCCCGCGTACCTGATCCGATCGGTCGCTGCCAGCTTGATCGACTCTGCCATCAGGTGAAGCGTCTCAGGATGCTGGAACACGACGTCCTCATCGCCGAAGCCCTCGAGGCACTTCAGCGTCTGCAATATCTGGAAACCGCTCGAGTTCGGCCCGGGCGTGTACACCCTGCAGCCCCTGTAGTCGACGCTGATCGGCTCCTGCCACTCCGCGTCGTACTCCGCGAGGTCGGCGTGGGTGAACAGCCCTCCCAATTCCTGATTGCCTCCGACGATCCGATCCGCCAGAGCGCCTCTGTAGAAGCTCTCCTTCCCGCCTCTCACGACCTCCCGAAACGACTCGGCCAGCTCGGGGAAGCCATGCCTGGAGCCGGCGGCCGGCGGCTTCCCGGCGCCGTCACGTATCAGCCGCACGGACGAGAACTCCGACAGCCTCTCCGCGGACGTCCGCATGACCCTGGCGTTCAGGTTGGTTATGGGGAATCCGTTCTCCGCGTAGTCGATCGCGGGAGCGAAGACCTCGTCCAACTCCAGGGCGCCGTACCGCTCGTGCATGGTCAGCCATCCGGCCACGCTGCCGGGCACGAGCGGGGCGAGTATACCCGTCCACTTCGTCTCCTCGGTGAACCGGTCGGGGTGGGCCGACTTAGGCATCCGGCCCGAGAAATTCAGGGCCCTGACGCGGCCCTCCCCTGCGAGGTAGACGAGTGCCAGGCCGATCCCGCCCATCCCCGACATGTACGGCTCGACCACGTTGAGAGCGGCCGCGGTCGCCACGGCGGCGTCCACGGCATTCCCTCCCCGCATCAGCATCCTCAGGCCGGCCTGCGACGCGAGCGGGTGGGCCGCCGCGACCATGCCGTTGACACCCATGGCCACGGGCCGGTTGGACAGCGGGTAGACGGGCGAGACAGCCAAGGGTTCCTCCTGTCGCGGGGTAGCGCAGCCTCAAAGCTAGATGCTGTCCCGCGGCGTGTCAAGCGGCGCGAACGGTTCCGGGTTACTCAAGAGTGTCCTTGTGGCCCCAAATCTCCCACCCACTTGACTTGGGGCGACGCGCCGGTCCCCAGCGCAGGCAGCCTCATGGGGATCGGCGGCGGGAAATTTTTCCGTAACGCGCGTGTAACGCGGGAGATTTGCGGGCATTTCGTAGCTGGGAGGGCCAATTTTTGGCTGATATTACCTGATATTACCTGACACTATCTGACACTTACCTGACACTTTTCTGACACATATCTGACAGTTATCCGACACTTTTCTGACACTTTCTGACAGGTCAACGCAGGCGATGCAGGAGTCCTGCGGGCGGTTGTGGGAGAGAGTCGGCGTCGGCTGTGTCATGGACATACTCTAGCACAGCGGTTCGGCATCGTCAAGGGGTTGTCTGTTCAGACTCTGTGAGGTCCGAAGGGGGAGTCCCTTGACGACAGCGAACTCCTGTACTATATTATTCACATGGAAGCAGCACACCCAGCAACAGCCCTGAAGACCTGTCCCACAATCGTACCGGAACTGCTCCGGTTCCGTTCCACATCTGTTCCACAAGTGCCCCACATTTGTTCCACGAAATCGAACCCTCAGCTACGAGATGGGACAAAATGGAACAGTTTGGGACAGTTTTCGGCGAAAACCGCAGGCCGCGACCGCTCTGCGCTTGCAGATAGGGAGACATCAACCCTGCACTGTTGCCCCCGACGCCAAACGCTTGACACGGCGGGCATGTTGGCGTATACATTCCCTGATATTCGGCGGACACGCCTTTGAAGCAACCTGGAGGATATGCAATGCACAAGAAACTTGGGCTCCTGTCGATGGGGCTCATAACCGTGATGGCGTTCGCAGCGGCCTGCGGTGGCGGGACCGAAACGGAGGTCAGGGAGGTGGAGGTCGAGAGGGTCGTCACGGAGGAGAGGATCGTTGAGGTGGTGAAGGAGGTTCCGGTCGAGGTGGAGGTCGTCAGAGAGGTCACCAAGACCGAAGTCGTCGAGGTGATCGCGACCCGCGAGCCGGAGCCGACCACGATGAGGGCCGCGAACTTAGGCCCGGTCGAGTTCCTCGACTCGGCGAAGTCCCAGTCGGTCAACGACACGTTCAACGCGCTGATGCATGCGGGAGTGGTCACTCGGGACGTGACCTATTCGCAGGCCCTCCCGGAGATAGCGCACGCGTGGGACATAAGCGATGACGGGACGAACTTCACGTTCCGCATTCGAGATGACGTTCTATACCACAACGGCAACAAGTTGGTGGCCGACGACCTCGTCTGGAACTGGACCCGAATCAGGGATGACGTGGCCGAGAGGGGCAGGGGCAAGGCCCACATGGCCGTCGTGACTGACTTCTCCGCCCCCGATGACTACACGTTCGACGTGAACCTGGAGTTCACCACTCCCATATTCATGTCGGAACGGATTACAAATCTTCCCTACATGTCCGACCCGGCCGCCATCAGCACCATCGACACTTCCCCCGTGTACGCGGGGCCATACCGCTTCCGTAAGCTGATACCGGGCGACAAGGCGGAGTACGAGCTGTTCCCCGACCACTACGACACGCAGCGGCTGCGGGGCAAGCCCACCACCTTCATATCGGTTCCCATTGAGGTGGACCTCACGCGCATCGCGGCGCTCAAGGCCGGCGAGGTCGACCTGATTATCAACGTAGACTTCGCCCACCTGGACGACATCGAGCAGACGAAGGGTCTGCAGCTGCTCGACCAGCCCGGCGGCTTCACCTCGTCCTACCTGCAGATCATCTTCAACTACCGCGAGGGGATCACGAAGGACAAGGCCATCCGCGAGGCCGTCCAGTACGCCATCGACAAGGAGGCGATCAACAGAGTCGTCTTCAACGGCAGGGGCGACGTCGGCTGCCACCCGCTTCCCACGGAGCACTGGGCATACGTAGAAACGCCGTGCCCGGAGCGCGACCCCGAGAGGGCTAAGCAGATTCTGACCGACGCCGGTTACGACCTGCCGGTCACGCTCGACTGGGTCCCGATGTTCGTGCCGTTCTCCAAGGTGCTGGCCCAGGTCGCCAAGCAGAGCCTGGCCGAGGGTGGCATCAACGCAGAAATACGCGTTCTCGACACGCCGTCTTGGTTCGAGCAGATCCACTACGGCGTGAAGTGCGGCGCGGACGGGCCAGAGTGCTTCGGCGGGTTGCACAAGACCTTCGACGCCGGCGACAACTGGCTTGGACGGACACCCGACCCCGACGGCATGATCACCAACGTGTTCAAGACGAACGAGGGCACCATAGAGTCCGGTTTCAGCGGCAACAACGAGACCCGGTTCTACGACCCCGAGATCGAGAAGCTGTTCAAGGCGGGTCTCTCGACGCTCGACCGCGACGAGCGGATCAGGATCTACAAGGAGATCGTCGACAGTATCCACTTCGACGAGATCCCAGTGGTCAAGCTGCAGACGATGCCGCGCTTCATGGGCGCCAGCTACAAGGTCAAGGACCTGCTGGTAGGGCCCAGGGGCGGCGCCTACCTCATTGGCCGCTGGGAGTTCTCAGACTAGGCTGCCCCGCCTGACCTGCCATTGATGCACACTCCCCCGGCCGCCACTTGTGGCCGGGGGAGTGTTCGTATCTAATGAGGCCGCCCTGATGGGTGGCTGCACGGTGATTCGATCCCCTGTTCCGCCGCTGGACGGCCGCAGCCGACGCGCCGCCGCGGCCCACGAAGCAGTCCTCGTTACGCCGCCCGGCCGAATCAAGGCGGGAGAATCTGACACCCGACGCCAACACTTGACACGGCGGGCATGTTGGCGTATACATTCCCTGATATTCGGCGGACACGCCTTTGAAGCAACCTGGAGGATATGCAATGCACAAGAAACTTGGGCTCCTGTCGATGGGGCTCATAACCGTGATGGCGTTCGCAGCGGCCTGCGGTGGCGGGACCGAAACGGAGGTCAGGGAGGTGGAGGTCGAGAGGGTCGTCACGGAGGAGAGGATCGTTGAGGTGGTGAAGGAGGTTCCGGTCGAGGTGGAGGTCGTCAGAGAGGTCACCAAGACCGAAGTCGTCGAGGTGATCGCGACCCGCGAGCCGGAGCCGACCACGATGAGGGCCGCGAACTTAGGCCCGGTCGAGTTCCTCGACTCGGCGAAGTCCCAGTCGGTCAACGACACGTTCAACGCGCTGATGCATGCGGGAGTGGTCACTCGGGACGTGACCTATTCGCAGGCCCTCCCGGAGATAGCGCACGCGTGGGACATAAGCGATGACGGGACGAACTTCACGTTCCGCATTCGAGATGACGTTCTATACCACAACGGCAACAAGTTGGTGGCCGACGACCTCGTCTGGAACTGGACCCGAATCAGGGATGACGTGGCCGAGAGGGGCAGGGGCAAGGCCCACATGGCCGTCGTGACTGACTTCTCCGCCCCCGATGACTACACGTTCGACGTGAACCTGGAGTTCACCACTCCCATATTCATGTCGGAACGGATTACAAATCTTCCCTACATGTCCGACCCGGCCGCCATCAGCACCATCGACACTTCCCCCGTGTACGCGGGGCCATACCGCTTCCGTAAGCTGATACCGGGCGACAAGGCGGAGTACGAGCTGTTCCCCGACCACTACGACACGCAGCGGCTGCGGGGCAAGCCCACCACCTTCATATCGGTTCCCATTGAGGTGGACCTCACGCGCATCGCGGCGCTCAAGGCCGGCGAGGTCGACCTGATTATCAACGTAGACTTCGCCCACCTGGACGACATCGAGCAGACGAAGGGTCTGCAGCTGCTCGACCAGCCCGGCGGCTTCACCTCGTCCTACCTGCAGATCATCTTCAACTACCGCGAGGGGATCACGAAGGACAAGGCCATCCGCGAGGCCGTCCAGTACGCCATCGACAAGGAGGCGATCAACAGAGTCGTCTTCAACGGCAGGGGCGACGTCGGCTGCCACCCGCTTCCCACGGAGCACTGGGCATACGTAGAAACGCCGTGCCCGGAGCGCGACCCCGAGAGGGCTAAGCAGATTCTGACCGACGCCGGTTACGACCTGCCGGTCACGCTCGACTGGGTCCCGATGTTCGTGCCGTTCTCCAAGGTGCTGGCCCAGGTCGCCAAGCAGAGCCTGGCCGAGGGTGGCATCAACGCAGAAATACGCGTTCTCGACACGCCGTCTTGGTTCGAGCAGATCCACTACGGCGTGAAGTGCGGCGCGGACGGGCCAGAGTGCTTCGGCGGGTTGCACAAGACCTTCGACGCCGGCGACAACTGGCTTGGACGGACACCCGACCCCGACGGCATGATCACCAACGTGTTCAAGACGAACGAGGGCACCATAGAGTCCGGTTTCAGCGGCAACAACGAGACCCGGTTCTACGACCCCGAGATCGAGAAGCTGTTCAAGGCGGGTCTCTCGACGCTCGACCGCGACGAGCGGATCAGGATCTACAAGGAGATCGTCGACAGTATCCACTTCGACGAGATCCCAGTGGTCAAGCTGCAGACGATGCCGCGCTTCATGGGCGCCAGCTACAAGGTCAAGGACCTGCTGGTAGGGCCCAGGGGCGGCGCCTACCTCATTGGCCGCTGGGAGTTCTCAGACTAGGCTGCCCCGCCTGACCTGCCATTGATGCACACTCCCCCGGCCACAGTGGTGGCCGGGGGAGTGCTCGTATCTAATGAGGCCGCCCTCGATGTCACGGCAATTTCGGTATAACGGGAGAGGAGCAGAGCAGGACGTGAGGGTCATTTCCGGCGCCGCGAGGAGCAGAGTATGCACGCCTTCATAGCGCGCAGGGTCCTCCAGTCCCTCTATGTGCTCGTGGCGTTGTCGGTGGTCATATTCTTCCTCATCCGGTTCGCTCCGGGTAACCCCTCCGTCATCAGGCTGGGGTTCACGGAGGATATGGACGCGCACGCGGCCCGCGAGAGGGACGAGAAGGAGCTCGGGCTCGACAAGCCCATCTACGTCCAGTACTACAGGTGGGTCACACACGTGGTTAGGGGTGACTTCGGCGTCACGGTGACGCTCGGCATCGGCGTGGACGTCAGGACGCTCGTGCTCGAGAAGGCGAGGCGGTCGCTGCCGATAGCACTCGCCGCCATGCTCATCGGGATCGTCTTCTCCATACCGCTGGGAATCATCGCGGGGACTCGACCAAACACGGTAATCGACCACGCCGTAACGGCCTTCTCGCTGTTTGGCGTCGCCGCCCCAAGCTTCTGGGTCGGCCTGATGCTCATCCTGTTCTTCGCTGTCCGGCTGGGCTGGTTTCCCACGTCCGGCTACGGGCCGATTGAAGGCGGGTTCAGCTTCCACAATCTCGTGCTGCCCGCGTCCACGCTGGGAATCCAGCTGGTCGGCGGCCTGACTAGGTTCATGAGGTCGGGGATGCTGGACGTGATGAGTTCAGACTACATCCGCACCGCGCACGCCAAGGGGCTGAAGTACTGGGCGGTCGTGATGCGCCACGCGCTCAAGAACGCCCTCCTAGTCGTCGTGACGGTGATCGCCCTGACGTTCGGCGGCCTGCTCACCGGCGCGGTCGTGACGGAGACCGTCTTCGCGTGGCCGGGGCTTGGTCAGCTCCTGGTGACCGCCATCAAGCGCTTGGACTACGGCGTGGTTCAGGCCGCGGTCCTCCTGGCCGGCAGCTCTTTCATCTTCGTGAATCTCATAGCCGACATCGCCTACGGTTATCTCGATCCGAGGATTCGATACCAATGAGCAACCGGACACTGGATGCAGTCGGACCGGTCGAACCTGTCTCACGGGCTAGGGGCCTGTGGCGCGAGGTGTGGCGCAACTACCGGCACAACCGGGCCGCCATGCTGGGCGGCGCCGTCTTCCTGCTGCTCTGCCTGGTCGCTGTCGTCGGGTTCACTCCCTACGACCCCGAGTACGGCGACTTCGACAACTTGCTCGCCAGCCCCAGCCTGAAGCACCCGATGGGGACCGACAACATCGGGAGGGACATACTGAGCCGCGTCATAATCGGCGGCAGAGTGTCCCTGCGCGTGGGAGTTATGGCCATCGCTATCTCCGCGACCGCGGGGGTCATTGCGGGCCTCGTGGCCGGCTACTACGGCAGGTGGATAGACAGCGTGATCATGCGCATACTCGAGGTGGTCCTCGCTCTCCCGGGCCTGCTCTTGGCGCTGCTCTTGGTAGCCTATCTCGGTCCGTCGCTGACCAACGCGATGCTGGCCATATCCATAGTCTTCATACCGCCCTACGCCCGCGTGGTCAGGGCCAACACGCTGTCGCTGCGCGAGATGGAGTACGTGATGGCAGCCAGGTCGATAGGAGCGAGCGATGTCCGCATCATGTTCAGGGGCATACTTCCGAACACGCTGTCGCCCATAATCGTGCAGGTTTCGCTGCTGCTCAGCGTCGCGATTCTGGTGGAGGCCGCCCTGAGCTTCCTGGGGCTGGGCGTGCAGCCTCCGACCCCGGCGTGGGGATCGATGATGGCCGAGTCGCAGCAGTTCATCGACCTCGCCTGGTGGATGCCGACCTTCCCCGGCATGGCTATCTTCGTCACGGTTATCGCGCTCAACTTCATCGGCGACGGTTTGAGAGAGGCCCTGGACCCAAGACAGCGGCGCAGCTGATGACCGCCCATACCGAGACCGAGGCCCTGCGCCAAGACGCCCTCAGGTACATGTTCCCGCACCGGCGGGGATGGATTGAGATGGCCGAGGAGGGCGGCCCGCTCATCGCTGTCGAGGGGAAGGGCATCCGCATCACCGACTCGGAGGGCCGTAGCTGGATCGACGTCAACGGCGGATACAACTCGGTCAACGTCGGCTACGGGCGCGCCGAGATCGCCGAGGCGGCCCGCGAACAGGCCCTCAAGCTCCCCTATATGCCCTCCGGGACGACGACGGAGCCTACCATCAGGCTGGCCGAGAAGCTGGCGCAGATAACCCCCGGCAGCCTCTCACGGACCTATTTCGTCAGCGGCGGCTCCGAGGCCAACGAGACCGCTCTCAAGGTAGCGCGAGCCTACCATCGCCGGAACGGCGAGCCCGGCCGATACAAGGTCATCAGCCGGCGGAACTCCTACCATGGGTTCACGGGGGGCGTCCTCTGGATGGGCGGGGGCGCGGGAGTCCGCGACGACTTCGAACCGGCCTATCCGGGGATCCTGCACGCCCCCCAGCCGGTGTCCTACCGCTGCGAGCTCGGCGGAGAAACGCCGTCTGAATGCGCCGCGCTGTGCGCGAAGGCCATCGAGGAGATGATCGAGTTCGAAGGGCCGGAGAGCGTCGCGGCCGTGATCGGCGAGCCGGTGGCGGCAGGCTCGGGAGCCCCGGGCGACGAGTACTGGCCAATGGTCAGGGAGATATGCGACAGGTACGGAGCGCTCCTCATAGCCGACGAGGTCATATGCGGATTCGGACGCACCGGCAGAATGTTCGCCGTCGAGCACTGGGACGTCGTCCCAGACGTGCTCACACTGGCAAAGGGAATCGTCAGCACCTATCTGCCCATTGCCGCAGCCGTGGTCAGGAAGGAGATAGCCGACGCCTTCGGAGGCGAAGAGAACAAGCTCACGCACACGCTGACCTTCAGCGGACACCCAGTTGCCGCAGCCGCCGCGCTAAAGAACATCGAGATACTGGAAGACGAGAACATGGTCGAGAACGCCGCAACAGTCGGCGCGTACTTCAGGGACCAGATGCAGGGGCTGATGGGCGACCACCCGATAGTGGGCGACGTGCGAGGACTCGGTATGCTGCTTCAGGTGGAACTCGTCAGCGACCGCGAGACGAAGGAGACGTTCCCCGAGGAAGCCATGCTGCGGGCAAGGCTCAACGAGGGGTTCAGGAAGCGCGGCCTGATCCTCCGCGCGGCCGCGGACACCATGTCGATCGGGCCCCCGATCTGCATAACCCGTGACGAGATAGACGAGATCGTGCATGCCATCGACCTGACCCTCTGGGAAGTCGAAGGGCAGCTCGGCATATCGCGGATGACCTAGGCGGGAGAACGGTGGCTGAAACGGACGCGCAGGCCCTGAAAAGAGCGGCCCTGGACCACCTCTGGATGTCCTCCCGGGACTGGTCCAGGACTGAGGAGGAGGGCGGGCCTCGGATCGCCGTCCAGGCCGACGGCATCCGTTTCACCGACTCGGACGGCAAGACGTGGATCGACGTTCGAGGCGGGTACTCCTCCGTGAACGTCGGGTACGGCCGCGCCGAAATAGCGGAGGCCGCCCACGAGCAGATGCTCCGCCTCCACTACTTCCCGCAGACGAGCGTGACGGAGACCCAGGTGCGGCTGTTCCGGAAGCTGGCCGAGATCACCCCCGGCAACCTGGAGCGCACCTGGGCGACGACGGGCGGCTCCGAGGCCAACGAGACCGCCGTCAAGATCGCCAGATCCTACCACCGCAGGACCGGGGAGTCGGGCCGGTACAGGGTAATAGGCCGGCGCGGATCGTACCACGGGGCGACGCAGGGTGTGATGTGGCTGGGCGGGTACGACGGCCTGTCGGACTTCTATCCCGCCTACCCCGGCATCGTCCACGCCCCACAGCCGAACCCCTACCGCTGCGAGAAGGGCGGCGCCACGCCCTCCGAGTGCGCCGTCCGCTGCGCCAAGGCAGTGGAAGACCTGATCGAGTTCCACGGAGCCGACACCGTCGCGGCAGTGATCGCCGAGCCGGTGTCGGCCTCAGCCGGAAACGCAGTGCCGGGCGGCGAGTATTGGCCGATGCTGCGGCAGATATGCGACCGGCACGGCGTCATACTGATCGCCGACGAGGTGGTGACAGGCTTCGGACGCACCGGCAAGATGTTCGGACTCGACCACTGGGGCGTCGTCCCAGACATCATGACGATGTCGAAGGGCATCAGCAGCAGCTACCTCCCGATCGGCGGCGCAATCGTCACGGCCGAGATAGCCGACCGCTTCGCCGCCGACCATGACCACTTCCGCCAGGCTCTCACCTTCGGCGGCCACCCGGTCTCGGCGGCAGCCGCGCTCAAGAACATCGAGATCATCGAATCAGAGGGACTGGTGCAGAACGCGGCCGAGATCGGCGCATACTTCAAGGACCGCCTGAGAGAGCTCGCGGAGCGATTCCGGTTCATCGGCGACGTGCGGGGAATCGGCCTGATGCTGACCGTCGAGTTCGTCAGCGACCGCCAGACGAATGAGCGCTTCCCGAAGAGCCTGGGGCTCGGAGAGAAGCTCACCGAGCGGTTCCACCGAGAGGGGCTGCTGCTCGAAGCGAGTGAGCGGATGGTCAGTTTCTACCCCCCGCTGTGCATAACCCGGTCGGAGGTCGACGAGATCGTGGACGGCGTGAGTGTCTCCCTCTCCGAGACGGCCGCCGAACTCTCGCTGAGATAGCCGGTCAGGAGGCCGCCGTGTACTCCGGAAAAGTGATGACAGTCCTCGGGCCCGTCGATCCGTCGACCCTCGGCCCCACGCTGACGCACGAGCACCTTCTGCTGGAATTCACGAACATGGGGGAATTCCCCACAGAGGCCAGCCAGAGGTTCTTCTATCTCGGCCCCATCACGCCGGAGAACATGGCGTGGCACCGCAGGAACAGGTACGCCAGCCTGGAGGCGCGCACCTTCACCGACGAGAACATGGCTGTTGAGGAAGCGATGCGTTTCAAGATCGCCGGGGGCGGCACGATCTGCGACGTGACCCCAGTCGGGATCGGGCGGGACCCGCTGGGACTGGCCCGCATATCCCGCGCCACCGGACTGAACGTCGTCATGGGCGCCGGCTACTACCGCGACAGAACGCACCCGGAGTACCTGGACGGCATGACCGAGGACGAGGTCGTGGAGCAGCTGGTGACCGAAGTCAGGGACGGCGTCGGAATCACGGGAGTGCGCCCCGGACTGTTCGGCGAGATCGCCAGCGACTGGCCGATAACGAAGAACGAGTACAAGGTGCTCAGGGCCGCGGCCAAGGCTCAAGCCGAGACCGGCGCGCCGGTCTTGATCCACCCCGGATGGCAGGACGACCACTCCACGCTCAAGATACTGGAGATAGTGAACGAGGCCGGGGGCGACGTCTCACGCACGATCATGGGGCACCTCGACCGGACGGTCTTCGAGTACCCGATACTGAAGGAACTTGCGGAGACCGGCTGCTACCTCGAATACGACGTGTTCGGCACGGACTCGACCTACTACCCTACGGTGTCCGAGCTGGACATGCCCAGCGACGCGCAGCGGATGGACTTCATTGAGAGGCTGATCTCTGAAGGCTACGGCGACCGTGTCGTGGTCGCACACGACATCTGCACCAAGGACCGCACCGCGCGCCACGGCGGGCACGGCCTGGACCACATCCTCGCGGACGTGGTTCCCAGGATGCGCAGACGCGGGTGGACCGACGAGCAGATCGACGCCATACTCATAGACAATCCCGCCCGCGCCCTCACCTACGCCTGACCTGACTTCGCCGCTCCACCTCCACCTACCGCAGTGCGACGGAGCCGTCGCCGCGGATGGGGGGCGGCTGGCCCATCGGCTCGAACGGCAGCCTCGACATCGACTCCTCGTCGAGCTCGACGCCGATACCCGGCGCCTCCGGCAGAACGTAGTAGCCGTCCACGATGGGTATCGGCCTCTTGACGATGGCGCTGCGGGGCGGCTGCGTCTCGTCCAGCCCCTCCTGCACGTCCCAGTTGGGCGTGCTCACGGCGAGTTGGATGCACGCCGCAGTGACGATGGGGCTGAGGAAGTTGTGGGGCGCGATGCGGACGTGCTGGGACTCCGCCATCGCCGCTATCTTCTTCACGTGGCCTATACCGCCGGCCAGCCCGACGTCGGGCTTCAGAAAATGCGGCCTGGCGATCTGCGCGAAGTCGCGGAACTCCCAGATGCCCGTGTTCCGCTCACCCACGGCCAGCGGGACGCTCATCTTTGCGGCGACCTCGCCCATGGCCGCCACGCCGTCCGGCGCGATCGGGTCCTCGACGAAGTACGGGAGGTACTTTGCCGCCTGCTCCACGAAGACCACCGCCTCGGAGGGCAGCATGTTCCGGTGTATCTCCACGCCGACGTCGAAATCCCATCCGACCGTCTCGCGCACCGCCTCCAGCATGGCGATCGAGCCTCTGACGACGCTGGGATAGGACCGGAGCCACCACTCGCCGGGCATGGGGATGAACTTGAGCGCCGTGAAGCCTCTGGACTTGACGGCCTCGGCCTGTGCGGCGACTTCGTCGCATGTGCCGCCGGACACGCCGAGGGAGAGGGCGCGGACTCTGCGCCGGGCCCGACCGCCCAGCAGGTCCCAGACCGGCGCCTGAAGCCGCTTGCCCTTGATGTCCCACAGCGCGATGTCTACAGCGCTGATAGCGCCCGCCAGGCTGTTGCCCCGAAAGCTGTGCTTGCGGTGCAGATAGTTCCAGACATGCTCCGTGTCTCCCGCCTCCATGCCCACCAGGTCGGCGGCGAACCCCTTCACCGTCTCCTCGGCAGCGCGCGGAAACGCCCAGTAAGACGACTCGCCAATCCCCTGGATGCCGTCGTCGGTCGTGATTCGCACGACGAGGAAGTGGGATGCCAGGAATGTCTCGACGCTCTCGATCTTCACGAATCCCCTCCTGCCGCCAGGCGGAAGCCCATGTTGCCGGCCGAGCTGTCCGGCGTCGCCGAGCTTCTAGCGGAGACGCGGTAGCGGTTGCAGTAGGAAGAGTGGCACAGATACGAGCCTCCCCGCGTCACTCGGCCCTCGCCGTTCCGGGGTCCGGTCGGGTCGACGCGTGGCCCGCGGCGGTGGAAAGTCGCGCTCCACCGGTCGGCGCACCACTCCCACACGTTGCCCGATGTGTTGTAGAGGCCGTATCCGTTGGGCTCGAACGACTTGGCCGGAGCCGTCCCGGCGTAGCCGTCCTCCGCGGTGTCGCGGTCCGGGAAATCGCCCTGCCATACGTTGCACCGGTGCTCACCGTCCGGCGTCAGCAGGTTGCCCCAAGGGTAGCGTTTCCGTTCCAGGCCGCCTCGTGCCGCGAACTCCCACTCGGCTTCGGTCGGCAGCCTCGCCCCAGCCCACCGGCAGTACGCCTGCGCGTCGTTCCAGGACACGTGGACGACCGGATGGTCCATGCGATCCTCAATATCCGAATCCGGCCCCTCCGGCCGCCTCCAGAAGGCGCCCTCGACCCTCCACCACCAGCGAGCCCGGGCGTTGGCCTGGATGACGTTCCTCGACGTGCGCCGCGAGACGAACCGCCAGAAGACAAACGACCACCCGAAGCGCTCGGCCTCGGTGCGGTAGTCCGTGGCCTCGGCGAACCGCGCGAACCTCTCGTTGGTGACCGCCGCAGCCTCGATCGAGAATCGGCTCAGCGTGACCCTCCGCACCGGCCCCTCACCGTCCCCTGGGACGCAGTCGAGATCCTCCGAACCCATAGAGAACTCACCTCCCAGATCGACCATCTCGCGCGGATCGTCGGACCCACCCACGCCGCCGGTGGGAATCTCCGGGCCGGACGGCCCGCTCCCGTCCATCCGAGGAATGCAGCAGATCATGGCGCCGGCCTACGTGAGCCTCAGTCCGCGGCGGCCGCCCATGCCCCTGTCCGGGCCCCTGCGGCCGGGCCAGCTGCCGTCGCGAATGCCCACCAGCCTGCCGTCCTCCAGCCACTCTAGGTCGCTCCCGTACAGACGGCTGACGAGCAGCCCGGTGAGCCTGCGCAGGGCCTCTGCATGGGCCAGATCGCCGGACACGTCGCACAGTTCGTCAGGGTCGTCCTGGAGATCGAAGAGCTGGAAGTGGTTGCCTGCGGCGTAGTATATGAGCTTGTAGCGCGAGTCCCTGATCATGCGCGTGGCGTAGTGGTCTTCCCAGTGCTCGCCGTAGAGGTGGCCGCGCTTCTCGCTGCCTATCAGGGACAGGCCCTCGACCGTGCCGGGCGTGGGTAGGCCGCAGAGTTCCATCAGCGTGGGGAAGACGTCGGCCTGAGCGGCCAGCCTCTGGTCCACGCGGTCATTCCCGAGGTCGTCCCTGCCGGCGTGGGGCACAAGCACCATCGGTATCCGGGCCGAGTCCTCGTAGAAGACACTCTTGTTATAGAGCCCGTGGTTGCCGAGCATGTCGCCGTGGTCGGCGGTGAAGAGGATCACCGTGTCGTCGGCGATCCCCTGCTCGCGGAGCATGCCTATCACCAGGCCGATCTGATGGTCCACGTGAGTAATCAGGGCATAGAACGCCTGGCGCGCCAGACGCGCGGCCTCCTCCGAGTAGGTATCCGGGCCATGGGGCCTGAGACGAAGCGCCGGTATCTCGTGGACGTCCTTCGCCCACTCGCCCATGAACGGCATCCGCACGTCGATGCCCCTGTAGATGTTCAGATAGGCATCGAGTGGAGCGAGCGGGGGGTGAGGATGGTTGAAGGACATGTGCCAGAACGCGGGCCGCGTGGGGTCGCGGCGGGCGATGACCTTGCTCATCTCGCGCGCCGTCCAGTTCGTAGGGTGACAGTACTCGGGCAGGTGCCAGGGCCGGACGGTGTGGTCGTTGTTGCCCACGCCGTGGGCAAGCTCCTGTCCGGGGAAGCCCTGTTCCGCCAGGAACATCTCGAAGTCGTCCCTGGAGAGGCCCAGATGGTGGCGGCCCTCCTCGTTTATCAGGGTATCGTCGAAGCCTATCCTGTCGCGCTGTGGGTAGACGTGGAGCTTGCCGACCGAATACGCCTGGTAGCCGGCGTCGCGGAAGGTCTGCGCGAGCGTCGGGAGGTCGGGCATCGGGAGCGTCTCGTCGAAGACGCGGTCGCCGTGTGTGGGCGAGTGCGCCCCTGTCATGATCTCGCGCCTGGCCGGTATGCAGGAGGGCGTGGCGGTGTAGGCGTTGCCGAAGGCAATGCCATTCTCAATCAGCCGGTCCAGGGTGGGCGTGAGAACGTCCGGGTGGCCGAGCTTCCCTATGAAGCGGCCGCCCCAGTGGTCGGCGCATATGAGCAACACGTTAGGCCGGTTCATAGGCTCCCAGTCTACTCGATGTCTCGCAGCCGCGCGTCGGGGCCGTGGCGCCGCTGCTGAGCCTAACCCTCTGCGCGGCGAGCATTACCTCACTGCAGTCGTGTGCTGGTAAAGCGCCAGGTATTCCTCAATTACGCGGGAATTCGAACTCATCTGTTGGCTCTCCGAGCAAGGCCCCGACGATGCGGCGGCTCGCATGACCGTCCCCATAAGGATTGACTGCTCTGCTCATCTTGCCGTACTCGCGTTCATCTTCGAGCAACCTCCGCGCCTCGTCAACTATGCGTCGGGTGTCCGTACCCACCAGTTTGGCGACCCCGGCTTCGATCCCCTCCGGGCGCTCCGTCAACTCACGCATGACCAGCACCGGCTTGCCCAGCGCCGGGGCCTCTTCCTGAATGCCGCCTGAATCGGTAAGCGCCATGTAGGAAGCATCCATCAGATGCGCCATAGAAGCGTAGTCCAGCGGGTCTATCAAGCTGACGTTGGCTAATCCTGAAAGCATTCTGTCGACCGGCAGTTTTACCGCGGGATTCATGTGCACTGGAAAGACGATCCGAATTCCGGGGTAGCCGGAGGCCAACTCGCGAAGCGCGTCGCAGATGTTTTCGAGCGGGCGGCCAAAGCTCTCACGTCTATGGGAAGTAACGAGTATCAGTCTGTCGCAGCCGTCAGAGGCGACCAGCTCGCTGATGCGGCGTGGCCGGGGCGTCGTGACGATGTATTGCAGGGAGTCTATGACCGTGTTGCCGCTGACGACGATAGCGTCTTCGTGGACTCCCTCGCGCAGCAGGTTGTGTTTGGCAGACTCGGTGGGAGGAAAATACAGGTCGGCAATGGCATCCGCAATCTTGCGGTTCATCTCCTCAGGGAAGGGCTGCCACTTGTCATGGGTGCGAAGCCCCGCCTCTACGTGGGCAACTCTGGACTTCGAATAATACGCGGCCAGGGACGCAGCCGCCACCGTAGTCGTGTCTCCCTGCACTACTATCCAATCAGGCTGTTCGACGGCCAGAACAGGCTCCATTCCTGCCAGGACCGCGGCGGCGACCTGTGCAGGCGATTGGGCCTCGGTCATCAATTCCAGGTCGTAGTCTGGATGTATGCCGAAGATGTCCAGAACTTGGTCGAGCATCTGGCGGTGCTGGCCTGTAACGCATACTGAATAACGGACAGCCCCGTCCTTGGAGCGTCGGTCAAGCTCTCTCAGAACGGGCGCCAGTTTGATTGCTTCCGGGCGCGTGCCAAAGACGACCAAGACCCTTATTGGAGCGTCTTTCATCGCCGTGTTCCGATCGAGTTATTCACTCGGCTTCGTCGCAACAAAGCGGTAGGTTGCGAACTGGCGGGCACGACCACGGGCGCCATCCATGCAGACGCGGAACAGGCGTATCCGGTCGTTATACTGACCCTGGCCGTGCGGGTCCAACTGAATGCCGAAGCCAAGATTCTTCAACAGTCCCACCCAGAAAAGAACGTCGCGACAGCCATAGACATCGTCCGGATGGTACTTGCCCGGCCAACTCTTGCGCTCTTCGCCGATACCCAGGGTGGCCACAAACCGACCGCCGGGCTTGAGTACCCTATGAATTTCACGGAAGGCGTCAAAAGCCGTGCCTAGCTTGAAATGCTCGATTACGCTGATCGAGTACACATCGTCAAATGACGCATCCGTGTAGGGCAGACGCGCAGCGTCGGCTACCTCAAACTCCAGATTGGCCCGGCGCTTGTTCTCCATAATCCCGGGGTCCAAGTCTATGGCCGTGACCTTATCGTAATGCTCTGCAAGAAGGTATGGCCCCGGGAACCTTCGTCCGCAGCCCACATCCAGGCATGTCCCCTCCCCACGATTGGCGCGCGAACGCAACAGCTTGACCAACCAGTGGAGCTCGACTGGGCGTTCGAGATTAGTGAGGATACGGTCCCAGTATGGGATGTGGGCCAGACCATAGGCGGTTATGTCCGGCCGACGCAGAGGAGCGTCGAGCTGGTAGAAAAACCATCGGCTGCTGTCAAGCGCGCTGTCGTTGACATCATAGAGTTCTTTGAGCGCTAGTGGTCGGCGCAGCAACGCTGAGTCAGCCGTGTCCAATTTCAGCAACCCGGCCTTCCTCATGCTGCTCAGTTCTGCGCGTTCGTCAGTCGCGAGGATACGAATAAGCCAACGCTTGGCGCTGCGTATGAGCGACTTGATTATGGACAGCCTTCTCTGCCTTGCTAGATAGGTTAGCATGTTCGCGATGTTCTCTGACATGCTTTGTCTGTCCTCAAATTTGCTCCTCAGCGTGAGTTGTGGCAATCTGCCGCACAGCGGACGAGGAGCCGGGAGCGAAGCTGGCGGAATCTTCTATCCGCTCCCAATTCTCCCTGAACCATTGTATGGTCAGTTCCAGCCCTTCCTCTAAATTGGTTTTCGGCGCATATCCGATGAGGTCTTTGGCGCGGTCAATAGACGCCATACGCCTGTTCTTGGTGTCCCATTTTCGCCGCGAGACGTATTGGATTCCAGCGCTGTTGCCGGTGGCGGCGTTCACCATGTTGGCCAGATCTACAATCCTCGTTTCGGAGCCGGAGGCCAGGTTGAACTCCTGTCCGACCACGCTCTCCATGTGCCCGGCTCCAAGCAGGCCGTCAACTATGTCGCCTATGAAAGTGAAGTCACGGGTCGCCTCGCCGTCACCGGTGATGGGGAGAGGCAAGCCCTTCATTGCCCAGAATATGAAGTTGGGTATCACGTTGCGATACTGTCCCGGTATCTCGCCGGGGCCGTAGGAGTTGAAGAACCTGGGTTTGAGCACCTTCAGGCCGTAGTGGTTGTAGAAGAAGTTGCAGTACAGCTCGCCCACCATCTTCGTTATCTGGTAGGGTGTGCTCAGGTGCATCGACATGAACTCCTCCCGCAGCGGCAGGGGCGTGTCGCTCCCATAGAAGGAAGCCCCGGACGAGGCATAGACGAACCTCTCCACTCCCGCCAGCGAGGCGTACTGGAGCAACCTCAGAGAGCCGAGCCCGTTGACCTCAAGATCACGCTCGGGGTGGTCGACCGAGTTCTGATTGGCGAAGAAAGCCGCCAGATGATACACCACGTCCGGCTTCTCGAAGAAGACTCGCTTCAGCGCGACCTCATCCGTGATGTCGGCTTCCACGAAAAGCACGTTGGGGGAAGATGGAACATTCCACCGCTCAGCGGATGACAGGTTGTCGAGGACAATCACCTGTGCGCCGGATTCGACCAAGGCACTCGTCAGATTGGAACCGATAGCGCCGGCACCACCTGTGACCAATACCAACTTCCCGTGGTAGAGATCGTGGAATGCGCTCATGTATCTACTCCACAGTTCGGATTCTTTCGCCATATACCCCTGGTATCAACAATCCCTTTACCCGAAAGTTGTTTCCAACTAACACGATGAAATTCTTTGTGATCAGTGAGCAAGACGATAACATTCGCGCCTTCCAATGCGGTATTGAGGTCGACTAACCCTGGCGCATATCCGGCCAACTCCGACGGCAAAGCGGCGATATTCGGTTCAACGATCAGGAGCCGATCGTGAAACGATTCCCCGAGTTGCTGTATGACAGATATCGAAGGACTTCCACGAAGATCATCGGTGTCTGCCTTGTACGCGAGGCCAAGGCAGGCAATAACTGGATCTTCAACGGTCTTACATACAGAGATGACTTGCTCAGCCACTCGCCGTGGTTTGTCACTATTGACTTGGCGCGCTATGCGAACCAGGGGCGTCTCATCCGGCGCCGAATGTACCATGAACCAAGGATCAACAGAGATGCAGTGCCCACCTACCCCTGGCCCTTGTCTCAACATAGCAACCCTTGGATGACTGTTGGCTATATCGCGAATTAGCCACGGATCAACGCTCAGCGCATTGCATACATTAGATATTTCGTTGGCGAAAGCGATGTTGACATCCCGGTAAGCGTTCTCAACCAGTTTGACCAATTCCGCGGTGCGAACGTCAGTAGTATGACAGGCACCTCGGGAAAAGACTTGGTAGATCTGAGACACGGCCATTGAGCAGGCAGGCGTGATGCCGCCCATGACACGGTCGTTGTGTGTCATTTCAAATAGAGTATTCCCCGGCAACACTCGTTCTGGACAATAGCCAACGCGAATGTCGCTACTTTCACCTGCTCTATGAGGGAAGGACAGGTCAGAACGCGCTTCAGCGAGCCACTCGCAGCACATCTCTGTCCCACCAACAGGCAATGTAGATTCTACTACAACGAGATTTCCGACTTCGAGCAAATAAGCCAAACTGTTCACTGCGGCGCGAACTTGGCTAAGATCGGGCGTATAATCAGCAGTGACAGGAGTAGGCACAGCAATGATGAAGGCATCGGCGGCGATAGGCGCATCTTGGGCACGCAACATCCCAGACGACACCACATCGCGCAGCATCTGATCTAATCCAGACTCATTTGTCGTTATTCGGCCCAAGTTGACAGCAGCCACGCGTTCGGCATCAATGTCTACACCGATCACCTCAACACCGTGTTTCGCCAAGAGCACTGCGGAGGGCAAACCGACGTACCCAAGTCCGATGATGCAAACACGGTTGACCATAATTCATCGCCTCCAAATATCTGAAGCTGCGTCCGTGAACTGCTCGATTCGCCGTTCCCACGTGTGGTTTTCCATGATATGGGCATGAGCAGCCTCGACGATCGCCTGGCGTTCATCCTCGTGGTTCAGATAGTGGAAGAGTACATCATCGAAGTCGCCGAGGTCCGGGTCGAACATCACGCAGTGGGTCTTGTCCTCGAACAATCCGGCGTATGCGTCTGACCTGCTGCAAAACAGCAGTGACTTCGCGGCCATCACTTCATAGAAGCGTGGACCTACCAGGTCAACCGCGCTGGGGGTAGCCAGCCATATCTTGCTCCGGTTGATCAGCCGCGCATAGTCTTCCCCTTTGGGCAGGCGAAAGCCGGGCAGTCGAGAACCCTCCGACCAGAACAGCCTGATGCGCCAGTATCGGGGCGCCTTGACGGGCCAGCGCAGGAAGATGCGGCTTTTGATTCTCGACCTGACGTCGGTCCATTGGCTGTGCAGTCTTCCAGAGAATCCCAGCGAGTAGCGTTTCCTTTCGGAATAGTCGTGGAACAGCGTAGTGTCCACGGCAAATGGAAAGTGGACGAAGGGAACCCCCGTTTGCTCCTGCCACCGGCGGTAGTGGTGATGCACTGTAAAGACCGTGCCGATGGCGTTGTCCCGGATGAACTGGAACTTCCTTTCCAGTTTCTTGTACTCCTTGTTGAGCACCATCACGCTGGGTATACCTACGTTGGAAACTCGAATGGCCGGATGCGGGTCGAACTCCGGAACGATCGGGTCTTCGATCTCCCATCCGGGGGCGAAGCATATCAGGTCCGGCTCGAACGGACAGAGCTTCAGGACATCGTCTATCGTATGCCGCCTGTCGTAGCCCTCCAAGCCTGGGCCGTATCTGAAGATGCGGTGGGCGCGACCCAATGCCTCGGTGAAGCTGTGCTGATAATACGCCGAGACATATCGGCTGAAATCCGGCTGCAATACGAGGATGTCAAGTTTGTTCGTCAATCTTCGTTCTGCCTTGCGGTCTTCAGCAAGTCGGAAAGCGTGAGGCTCTTCAGACGGCGCTCATCCAGTATTTCCGCCAACGAATTCGTTGTCTTGTGCAGGTTCTTTTCGCTCCACCATTCGAATCGCACGTTCCTACGAAAAAGATTTCCGATCCAGGATCTGCTTTCGTAGCCGCGATAACCGAAATGAGTATATCCCACTATCGTATTCAAATCTCGAGACAGGTTTGTCACCAGCTTTGGAATATGAGTCATCCTCCATCTCTTGAAATAGAGTATGCCGTCTTCCAGGTGAAAGATATCCGCCGCTGTCAACGGACTGTACACGCCGTCCAGCAGATAATCGTGAGTCCATACCAGATCGAACGCGTCTCTGACGATGTCCTTGATAAAGTAAGGGCTATTCGGAACAGCGCCTTCCTTCTTCAGGTTTTCCCTCTTGCACATACCCGGCGGATGGGACCTGGGATGTCCGCCGTGCTCGATGTATATCGCGGGATACTCACTAAAGACACCGTGGAATAGCTCGATTCCCTTCTGGAATTCATCGCGCGTATCGCTTACTTGTGAATACCCGTGCAGGGCAATCTCATGCCCCAGGTCTCTCAGCTCCAGCATGAAGTCTCTATACGCTTCATCCTCCAAGCAGTGCGTTTCATTCCTGAAACAATGCTTGGACAGCGCTGAAGCGTCCTCTTTCAGAGTGCAGAAAACCGCCGTGGTGACAAAGATGCCCACCCTGCCCAATTCACAGAATACCTTCCGATAGTTATCGAGAAGACCGTGGTCTGGGTCGTTGGTCAGGACGAAGTAATTCACTTGGCTGGGATCCTAGCGGCTATGAAGATCTGGCTATGTTCTCGACCTTCAAACAGCCCGATCCGGAAGGTCAATTTCTCCAGCCTCAGCAACAGATCGAGCAGGATGGAGTTCTTTGCCCTGCCGAACAGCACTGAGAACGCCATGTGGAATACGAATGGCAGGCGGCATCCCGATCTGTACTCTTTCAACTCGAAGCCTGAACTTTTGAGGATTTCCTGGATTCCCTTCCTGCTGCTTTTCTGTATGGGATATGGCGGATCGTACCTCTCCGGCAGAGATTCGTTCCAGACATCGAATATCAAGATGCCGTCCGGGGTCAGCAACTTGTCGAAGACAGTGATTGCGTTGGCTATGTCGCCGCAAAGACTGACTTGATGTCCAATGGAGATTATGGTGTCAAAGGACCGCTCATCCACAATCTCATTGGGGTTGGCGCTCAAATCCAAGACCATCTTCGGATATTGGAACTTGCGAAGGATTTCAGGCGCGGTATCTGAGACGGTAATATTCTTGGAGTAAGATTCCAGCTTTCTGGTAATCCTTCCGGAGTATGAGCCTATCTCCAGTATATTGTGCTCTTCTTTCAGGTATCGAGCGAACAAGAGGCGTATCAGATCATTTTCCACGTAATCGTCCAAGAGGCTTCGGCCCCTCCTATACCTAGCTTCGTTTCGTTCATAGGATACCATCGTTCGGGGGTCGAGATAATATTCCCTAGCCGACGCCGCTTTTTCTCCTGCCGCCCCTGCCTCATTCCGTAGATAGCTCTGCCGCAGTATCGAGACTATGAATGGGGCCGCCACTACACTCCAAACCACGTGCTGCGCCGTATTGGCCCATGCCGCTCCCACCGCGCCGTACAGAGGCGTCAGAAACACCATGGCGGTAAGGAATGCGGCGAAAGCCGCCCCCCATGCTACCAGCGATGGCCGAATACGCCCTACGGCTTGAGGCAGTACGGCGAGCGGCGATATGCCGGCAGCGACCAAAGACCCCAGGGACATGATGAGAAGCAGCGGAATGACGCCTGAGAAGCCGTCTCCCAGAACGAGCAGGGTCACAGGTTCGCGGAAGATGGCAAGCGCCCCGAATCCAGCGGCGGCCAACGCGAGCGCCAGCAGAGTGAACCGCAGCGCCGTGCGGCGAAGATTCCCTCCCTCGCGTGAGTACCAGCTCCTGCTGTACTCGGGCTGCACGCCTGCCACCAGTGGCTGGAACGGTCGTCTTGCCGTGTCCACGACCTGCTTTGCCGCGCGGTACAGCCCTGCATCGGCCACGCCTGCGAATTGAGCGACCAGAATGGGGCCCACATGCTCGGACAGTGTACCCATAACCCCTACCGTGAATGTCCCCGCCTGGAATCGCACTATACTCCTCGGAACCTTGATCGACAGGGAGCGCAGGAAACCCGTTACACCCGCCAGCCGCGCCGTCACCGCGGCTGCGGCGAACAGCCCGACTCCATTTACCGCGGCGCCCGCAACATGCGCCAAGACAATATCCAGCATCCCCCCGCCAGTCAACAACGCCGCAACAAGCAAGCCGACCCGTGTCAGGACGCTCGCGGAGACAACGGCCAGACCCAGCGAAACCCGGTCGGCCAGCCTCAGCACCGCCAGGTTCCCCGCATCGGTAACCACAAGGATACCCACCAAGCCGTACAGGAGCGCCGCGTCCGCGTGGGCCGGGTCGAGTCCCAGCATGGCGCTGGCCGTGAGAGTGAGGGCCGCGATGACGGTGTATGCAACGAGCGACAGGCCCAGTGACACCGCCAGGGTGAAACGCAATATGCGGGCCGCCTCCTCGGGCCGCCCCTCGGTCACGCTCCGCGTCACGAAGGCGGTGACGGCGTCGCCCCCCGGCATGGCTATCAACCCGTGGATGATAGATGTGGCAGCGATGATGACGGCCAGGACGCCGAAGCCCTCCGGCCCGAGAATCCTGGCGGACAGGGACACCTGCGCGAGCCCGCCCAGCAGTTGGACGACCACTATCCCGCCCATCCACAGGGTCTGCCGCGTCACGCGCCGGTCGGATTCGGGGAGGAAGCGGGCTATCAGGGATTTCATACGGCTGCCGGGCGCCATCCGAGTTTCACTTGCCGGCTCATGCCTCACACCCGGTGAGATAACGCTCCATAACACACCAACCGGCAGGCCCCAGGCCCGAGGCGGCCTGTAAGCCGAGTTCTGTACCGCGCCGCGCAACGGTTTACACCCGCGGGCGTCGTCCCGATGAACGGCCGGCGGCGGCCATCTATCTAGCCCTGCCCTTGCGGACAGGGTCGTGCGGCCAACCCGGGGACGGGCCAGGCGCCCATGGTCCCGCTATTAGGCCTTGCTCCGGATGGGGTTTGCCTGGCCTCCGGTGTCACCACCGGAGCGGTGGGCTCTTACCCCACCTTTTCACCCTCACCCTCCCGAAGACGGAAGGGCGGTATGTTTCTGTGGCACTTTCCGTCGGGTCGCCCCGCCCCGCCGTTAGCGGGCATCCTGCCTGGAGGAGCTCGGACTTTCCTCCCCGACGAATCGGAGCGGCCGCCCGGCTGCCTCGGGCCCGAGTCAATTCTACCATCGGGCCTGAGGCAGGTACACTCCTACGCGGCCAACTCTATCGTATCGTCCCCCACCACGACACGGCCTATCTGCCGACTCAGGAAATCCTGTCTCTCGGAGACGTCCAGCGTGTCCCACCCTGCCAGGGTGGATCGGGCATCCTCCGGACGCGAGTCGGGACCTGCGCCCGAGCGGCGGCGCAGAGAATCGAGCTCGGCCAGACACGCGGCGAGTGACGACGTCGGCATCTCCCCCGACGCAACCCGCGTGAGGGCGCGCAGAAACCGCCGCTCGGCATTGGCCGTCCGCTGCTCCAGCGTCTCCCTGAGCCTCCCTGTGCGCTCGGTCATTCTGAGGTCAGCGCCCTCCGGCTGCTCCCCACTCAGGAGATCGGTAATCATCGCCAGAACGCGGGCTTCCAGCGCCTCCGCCCTCCAGGTGTGATACCGGCAGACGCTCATATTGCTGCGAGACTGGCACTGGTAGTAGCGGTAGACCCCTCTGCGCCAGCTGTGGTCCCTGCGCCTCCAAGTCTGCCGGCGGGTGACGCCGATCATCCTGTTCCCGCACTCGGCGCAGTACGCGATGCCCGACAGCAGGAACGGTTCGGAGGCGGGCGCGCTGACCCTGCGCCTGCGCTCCCTGAAGATGTCCTGGGCGGCCCGGAAGGTCTCGGCGTCGACTATAGCGTCGTGGCTCCTGGGAACGCGCAGTCCGAACCTGGTGTAGGTCCCAACGTACACCGGGTTCCTCAGCATGTCCCTCAGCGTGGCGACGTTCCACCCACCGCCCCTGCGTGTCCTGAGGCCGCGCTCGTTGAGGACGCGGGCTGTCAGGCGGAGGCCGTGCCGATCCTCCGTGTACAGCCTGTAGACCAGCCTCACGACTTCCGCCTCTTCCGGCTGCACCTCGAGAACACCGGCAGGCCCGTTCCGGTAACCGTAGGGCGGACGGCCGAGACTGCGGCCCTCGACCGCCAGCCTCCGCATCGAGGCCTTGATCCGGTCGCTGCGCTCTCGGGACACGTTCCCGACCCCGATGGTCGAAAGCGCATTCTGGAGCGGATCCGGGAGGTCGTCGTCGCAGGTCACCTTTGCTCCGGCCTGTTCGAGCTCCAGGACGGAGCGGGCGACAGTCTCCAGATCGGCGCCGAGATGCCCTGCGCCGGGCGCCACGACCAGGAAATCGCTCGACGACCCCGCCATGTGCGCCATCATCCTGCCGTATTCGGGGTAAGGCGGCCCGGGCCCGGCATCCACGAACACCCCCATGGGCTGATGCAGGTTGAGGCCGCAGTACTCCGCAAACGTCCTTTCGAGTTGCTCGAGCGGGATGTCCGACTCATGGAGCCGGAAGTAGCCTATGGCAAGCATGATCGACGGCGCGGAGACCGGCCGCCCCCGCGTACCGGACTCACTGGACGAACAGTATCCGCCGGCAGCTGCTGCACTGTACGGGGACGCTCGACGCCTTGGCCCGCTGAACGTCCATGCTGGGCAGCGAGAGGCGGCACCCCTTGCACATTCCCCTCTCGACCCCTGCCACGGCCTGACCGCCTCGACTCTTCCGCAGCGAGTCGTAGGTTGCCAGGACGGACGGGTCGATGCGCGAGGCGGCCTCTTCACGCTCCGCTCTGAGCTCGTCCAGCTCCCGGCTCAGGTTCTCCTCTGAAGCCATGAGCCCGGGTCGGGCCTCCGCTCGCCTGGCCTCCATCTCCGCAACCGCGGCCGCGGCCACGTCGGCGCCGTTCTGTGTCTCTTCGGATACCAACATGATCTCTAGGAGCCCGTCCTCCTCGGCCGTGAGCTGCTCCTGTAGGTAGCTCCGCTCCTCATGCTGGGCCTCGAGCTCCCTCTGATTGGTAATGGAGCCGCCATAGAGCCGCGCATCGACTGCCGTGAGCCTGTCTTCAATATCACGGGCGCGCATCTCCACCGGGCGCCGGGCCGCAGCCTGATCCTCGAGGCGCCTGTTCAACTCCACGACGCGCCGCCTGGCGGCCTCCAGGTCCGATTCATCGTAGAGCCGAAGACGCACCTCGGCCAGCGACCCCTCGCGGGCGTCAAGGTCGGAGTCCATCTGCTGAAGCTCGTAAAGCTGTCTAACGCTCATCGGCGAAGGCCCTCTGACAGCAGGGATGCGTTGTGGGCGCAGACATTCTAACCGAACCCGCCCTCTTCTCCAATGCGTACCAAGTGCACCTGCTTGATTATCCCCCCGTCCCCATGTACTCTGCGAGGGCCGATAGTGCAGTGTCACCAGACCCGCTTCGATTAGGGGGTTGGCAGATTGAGCTCTGGTCCTCATGCGATGGGACGGCCCAAGACCAAGATAGTCTGCACTATGGGCCCCTCCACCGAAAGCCCGGAGACCGTCAGGGCTCTCATCGAAGCAGGAATGAGCATCGCCCGGCTGAACCTCTCGCACGGCTCGCTCGACTCCCACGCGCTCGCGATAGAGAGAGTGCGGCAAGAGGCCAGACGATCGGACGAGCCGGTGGCCGTTATGGTCGACGTGCCGGGCCCGAAGTACCGGACCGGGCCGTTGTCGCCGGGTGCAGTGGAACTGAAGACCGGCGACGAGTTCACCCTCACCAGCCGCGACCTCGTCGGGAACCGCGAGATCGCGGCCGTGTCGCCGCCGGGTATCCACCACGACGCCTCGCCGGGGCGCCCGGTCCTGATCGACGACGGCCTGATCGAGCTGACAGTCATCTCAGTCGATGGAGTGGACGTGCGGTGCCGAGTCGTCGCGGGCGGCAGGATAACGGAGAGACGAGGTGTCACGACGCCCGGCAAGGCCCCGTCGCAGCCGTTCCAGAGCGAACAGACCATCGCGGCGCTCAAGTTCGCCGCCGAGCAGGACGCCGACTTCGTTGCTCTGTCCGTAGTCACCGAGGAGGAGGACGTCAGATCGGCCAGGGATGTCCTCAGAGGAATGGGCAGCGAGGCGCAGATCATAACCAAGATCGAACGGTCTGAGGCCGTGGACAGGATGGAAACCATCCTCCAGGCCAGCGACTCCATCATGGTCGCCCGGGGAGACTTGGGGGTCGACCTGCCTCTGGAGAAGGTGCCGGCGATACAGAAGGAGCTCATACGGCTGTGCAACGAGATCGGCAAGCCGGTGATAACCGCGACCCAGATGCTGGAGTCGATGATCGACTCCCCAGTGCCGACTCGGGCCGAAGTCACAGACGTCGCCAACGCCGTCTTCGACGGCACGGACGCCGTCATGCTCTCCGGCGAGACGTCGATAGGCAAGTATCCGGTCCAGGCCGTCGACCTGATGGCGCGCGTCGCCATCGAGGCCGAGGCCGTCCTGCCCTACGAGTCCATGATCGAGGAAAAGGCGCTGCACCTGGTAGAGGAGACCGACGACGCGATCAGCTACGACGCCTGCCGCACCGCCCACCAATTGAAGGCGAAGGCGATCGTGGCGTTCACCGAGTCGGGCGCAACGGCCGGGCGCGTGTCGAAGTACCGCCCCCAGCAACCCGTCCTGGCGGTCACGCCGAGCGAACGCGTCCGAAGACAACTCCTTCTCCGATGGGGCGTGGTGCCGCAGACGGTGGACAGACTGTCAGGAGTGGACGACTTCTTCAAAATAGGAGAGCGCAGGGTGGTCGAGGCCATGGACGTCAAGCAGGGCGACCTCGTCATACTGGTGGCCGGACTGCCCATCGGCGTCTCCGGCGGCACCAATCTCCTGAGAGTGCTCACCGTAGGACAGTCGGCGGGCAGCGTCTGAGGAAGAAGAGCCGCGCCGGGCCTCGCTCGTCCCCTCTCTCCAGATTCTCAGCGTCCCTGCGCCCATCGGCTATGAGGGGACTCAGGCGACATCCAACCTCGGCCCGTCGGGAGTGTCCACGACCGCATAACCCATCTCCGACAGCCGTGCCCGCAGCATGTCGGCCCTGTCCCAGTCCTTCAGCTGCCGGGCCCCTTCACGTTCGGCAACCAGCGCCGCCGCCTCGTCAGGCAGCGCCGGCTCTTCAGTCCACTGCGCCGCTGCCGCCTCCGCCCATACGTCGGGCCGTATGCCCTCGTCCGGCTCTGGGATGCGAATTTCCCCCAGATCACTCATCGGGAAAGCGCGGTCGGGCCCTAGTACCCGCTCCTCTCCGTCCCTTATGAGAGTGACCGTCCCCTTGCCAACGACTCTGCACGAATTCTCCGAGAAGTCCAGCGTGAGCGCGGTGTGTTCGTCTATGCCCACCACCGTGACGCCGCTCGACAGAGTGGAGAGCAGGACCTCCATCCTGTCCCTGCCGACGTAGCAGCGGCTCGTGTCGAGGTTCGCCCCGCCCTCCGTGTTGTTCCAGTGAGTAACACAGGCGAGCCTGAGACCGAAATGCCCCAGCAGATCGAGCCCAGGTATCCAGCGCGGGTCCTCGCCAACCTTGTATATCTCATAGATCGGGACAGCGCTCTTCCCGACGGAGATGACGGCGCTGCTCGAGAACCCCAGACAAGCCCCGAGACGATGCCTTGCCAGTATCATCTCCCACGCGAGGCTCCCGGCCAGGTGACGGACCGCGTAGCTCGGGCTACCAGGCCCCATGAAGATATAGTCCGCATTCAGAATGGGACGCAGGATATCAGGGTTGTTGGTGCCCATCTCAGAATCGCGCCGCCGCGCCGGGATCACCGTGACGACCGGGCCGTGGTTCCGAAGCCGGCGCCGGATGAACTCGGAGACCCTGTTTGCTACGTATGCGGAGTTCGGCTCGAACCCTGCGGGGGTCTCCATGATCACGACGTTCACCGGCCGGGACAGCTTCCCGAGTGCCGCCTCATGCAGGATACGACCGCCGGGGGAGGTCTCACCCGACCCCATCAGAGTTATCAGTCCAGGCGCAGGCATATCGGCTCCGAGGTCAACCGCCACATCGTACCATATGAAATATCTGCAGACCGAGGCGGGAACGCCGCCGTAACAGTTCAGAGTTGATGAGGTCTCCCTGTCTGCAAGCACAGGGCGGTCGCGGCCTGCGCTTCTCGCCGAAACTGTCCCAAACTGTTCCATTTTGTCCCATCTCGTAGCTGAGGGTTCGATTTCGTGGAACAAATGTGGGGCACTTGTGGAACAGATGTGGAACGGAGCTGGGACAGTTCTGGGACAATTGTGGAACAGGGGTCTTCAGGGCTGTTGCTGGGTGGGCTGCTTCCATGTGAATAATATAGTACAGGAGTTCGCTGTAGTCAAGGGGATTTCCCTCTGGCGCAGGGGGTCAGGGGGCTTTGCCCCCAGTTTCCAATGGGCGGGTGGGGCGGGGTACCCAGCCATCTGCTTATCAGGACTACGCTGATCGAAAGACCTCGTCAACTCTGACTGTTACACGCCGCTTGTGAAGCGGAAAAGACTTGCTAGGATTCGAGTCGGACCCTCGGGTCTAGCCATATCAGCAGGATGTCCGATATGAACGTGCCGACCACGGTCAGCACACCCAGCCAGAACACTACGGCTGCCGCGAGAAACGGCCGATTGTTCAGGAACGCATCCAGCAGCACGGGGCCCAGGGTCGGCAGGCTCAGCACCACCGACACCACGACGCTGCCGGACAGCAGGAACGGGAGCATGTATCCCGCCGTGCTGACGAATGGGTTCAGCGCCATACGCACAGGATACTTCAGCACCAGCCTCCACTCGGACACGCCCCTGGCGCGGGCAGCCGCCACGTACGGCTTCCCGAGCTCGTCCAGCAGGTTGTTCCTCATTATCCTGACCAGCGCCGCCGTCCCGGCCGTTCCCAGCACGAGCGCGGGGATCCAGAGATGACTCAGCAGATCGACCACGCGGCCGATGCTCCATCGCGCGTCCAGGTAGTCGGGCGAGTAGAGGCCGCCGACGCTTATGCCGAACCACGCGATACCTATCCACAGCAGCACGAGCGCAAGCAGGAAATCCGGTATTGCCAGGCCGAGGAACCCCACGAATGTCACGGCGTAGTCCGGACTCGTGTTATGCCTGACCGCCGAATATATGCCGATCGGGAACGCCAGCACCCACGTGAAGGCTATCGTGCCCAGTGCTAGGAGCACGGTGTTGAGAAGGCGATGGCGCATCACCGTCGAGAACCTTACGCCGTAATTCAGCTGCAGGGCGTCCCACGCCCAGTCGGCATACCGGACGACGACGGGCCGTCTCACGTCGTATTCGATGCGAAGCAGTTCCTCGAGAGTACGGTCATACGGCGCGGCCTCGGTGCCCGCGCTCGTGCCGGCGCGGACCCCGACCATCTGCTCGATATAGGTGTTGACCGAGTCTCCGCTCCTGGGCTGGACGACCAAGAACGACACCACGGAGATAGCCGCTATCGAAAGCACGGCGGTCAGCGTTCGGCGAACGAGGAATGCAATCACAGCTTCATTATACGGCCTAACTTGCAGGTAGTGGTGTCGGCATCCCGCGTCGGATGTGGTACATTTAGGAAATGACGACTGGCACTCTCGATCGAATAGTCATCTCATCGTGGCGGCGGAGGCCGCGGCCCGACTGGAGCCGGTGGAGCTTCACGGCAGCGTTGGCCCTGTATGGAGGCGTGGTAGGTGGGTTCGCGGTAGTGGCAAACCTGCTGGGGCGCACGCCTGGTTTTCTCGATCCCACACGAGTGGGCGGAGTCGACGGCTTCTTCGTGTACGCGGCGGGAGCCGCCACGGGAGTGGTCCTGGCCGCTCCCATTGGGTATTGGGCGCACGGAGGCAGAGAGCTTCTTACTACGGGACGGCGCAGCCTGGGGCTTCCGCAGTGGTTACTGTTCGGGGCGAGCTACGCGGTCTTCTTTCCTCTGCTGGTCGGGGGGTTCTTCCTGCCGTTCGCCCTGCTCCTCTTTTCGCTTTACACAGGCGTGATCAAGCCCGCCGGCCTGTTCTATGCCACGGCTGATACGATCATGCTGTCCCCGTTGCGCGGTCTCGCCACCGGGGCCCCCTTCCTGTTCAGCGCGATGTGGGCCGGCCTCTTATTCGTGATCGGGGCCGCCCTGATCGACCGCCTCAGCGCGGCTAAAGGGCCGGGATCGATCACGGTCGTCTGGACAGCCTCGCTGGCGCTTGCCGGCGTCGTGGTCGCCGCCGCGGCCTTCACGCCTGCTGCCCTGCTGGCCCGCCTCGGATAGTCAAACGGGGGCAGCCGTCTTCCGGCGCAGACGCATATGCGCCCAATGGCATTGACACTTCAACGCTCCTGCGGTATATCTGCTGTTGCACTTACTTGCAGAGGCTCCGATGACCTGCGAACAGGCAACTGCCCAGACCCTCAGAGACTCTGGCCACAGGCTGACGCCCCAGAGGCTGATGATCCTGTCCGCCGTCAGGCACGCAGGGGGGCACGTTTCCGCCGCCGCCGTGATCGGGCAGGTAAGGCAGTCCTACCCCTACGTGGACGCATCCACCGTTTACCGAACCCTCTCGGTCCTCAAGGAGATGAGGCTGATCTCCGAGACCAGGATGGGAGGGAGCGAGTCCCGGTACGAGTGGATTGAGCAGGTGCGTCACCATCACCTGATCTGCCGCGTATGCGATCGGGCGACCCAACTCGACCACCGGTACATGACCGACCTCTGGACCGCCCTGCGCGGCGACTACGGGTTCGAGGCCGATCTGGACCACTTCGCTATCATCGGAGTCTGTGCGGGATGCCTCGCGGGCTCCGGGGAATGAACACCGCGGCGAGCTTGCTGGCGGCGATTCTGGCGCTGACTACGGCGGCCGCGTGCTCCGGCACGGAGGAAATGAGCGGGACGGACGGCGCGCTCAAGGTCGTTACCACCGTCTCCCCGATCACAAGCCTTGTGGAGAACGTCGGAGGCAACAGGATAGACCTCGAAGGGATCATCCCTGAAGGAACCAACTCTCACACCTTCAGCCCTGCGCCTTCGGTGGCGAGGGTCATGTCGGAGGCCGATCTGATCGTCCTGAACGGGCTGTTCCTGGAAGAACCCTCGCTGGATATGGCGAGAGCCAACAAGAAGGACGGCGCGGTCATCCTGGCCCTGGGCGACCGGGCCATCAGTCGGGATCAGTGGGTGTTCGACTTCTCGTTCCGTGAGTCCGGGGGCCGTCCGAACCCCCATCTCTGGACGAGCCCTGTTCTGGCGCTGAGGTACGCGGAGCTGATACGTGACGAACTCGCGGCCCTGGACGGCGCGAACTCCGGCTACTACAACGAGAACTATGCAAAGCTGAAGACCCGTATCGAAGACCTCGACAGCAGAATCGCGGATGCCGTTCGAACCATTCCTCCCGAGAACCGCAAGCTGCTGACGTACCACGACTCGTTCCCCTTCTTCGGCCCTCGATACGGGTTGGAAATCATAGGCGCCGTTCAGCCGTCCGACTTCACGGAGCCGTCGGCCCGCGAGGTGGCCAGGCTCATAGACCAGATCAGGGAGACGAAGGTCCCTGCCATCTTCGGCTCGGAGGTCTTCCCCAGCCCGGTCATGGAGCAGATCGCCAGAGAAGGCGGCGCGCTGTTCGTAGACCAGCTGAGGGACGACGACCTCCCAGGGTCCCACGGAGACAACCACCACTCATACATGGGAATGATGCTGTCGAACGTCGATGTCATGGTTACGGCGCTGGGCGGCCGCGCCGACGCGATGCACGGGTTCGATCCCGGCCTCGTGTTCGAGGGAGAGAGCAGAGCCAAGTACCCGGAGTAGAACTTCCCTTGCTTCATCCGATTCCGCACCAATATGAACATGAAGAGCCAATCGTCGAGATCAAGGACGTAACCTGTGGCTATGACGGCTCTCCGGTGCTCCGGGACGTAAGCCTCGTCGTGAAGCGGGGCGACTTCGTGGGCCTGCTGGGCCCCAGCGGATCGGGCAAGACGACCCTGCTGCGCAGCATCATGGGCGCGGTGTCCCTGTACGAAGGGGACGTGCTTGTCGATGGGCGGTCCGTGCGGACGAACCGTCCGAGGGTCGGCTACGTACCGCAGCTCGAGACCATCGACTGGAACTTTCCGGTCACCGTCGAGCAGGTGGTGATGATGGGCCGAACGTCCGAGTCTGTCCTGTTCCCCTGGTTCTCCGGCCGCGACCGCGGCATGGCACGGCAGATCATGGAGCGTCTGAGCATCGCTGATCTGGCAGGCAGGCACATCAGGGAGCTGTCCGGGGGCCAGCAGCAACGCGCCTTCCTGGCCAGGGCGCTGGTCAGCAGCCCCCGCCTGCTGCTTCTTGACGAGCCCACCATGGGGGTGGACATCAAGACCCGAGACGAGGTGATGCACCTGCTCGACGAGTTGAACCACCAGGACGTCACCATCGTGATGACCACTCACGAGATCAACTCCGTGGCGGCGCATCTGCCGTGGGTCGTCTGTATCAACCACGGGATAGTGGCGGAGGGCGCCCCGAATGACGTGTTCACCCCACAGATACTGCGGCGGACATACGACGCGGAGATACACGTGACGCGCTACAGGGGCATGACGCTGGTCGCGGAGTCGCCTCACGTCTTCGGGCGGAACGGACGGAAGACGGACATGACGCCGGAGCGCGAATAAGGAGAGGAAGCTGTTCGCTCCACTCGAGTACGAGTTCTTCGTAAGGGGGCTCATCGTCTCGACGCTGGTCGGGGGCCTGTGCGGTCTGATTGGCGTGTACATCGTGCTTCGGCGCATGGCGTACATCGGGCATGGCCTGTCGCACGCCATCTTCGGCGGAGCGGTCGTCAGCTACGTGATGTCCATCAACTTCCTCATCGGCGCCAGCGTCTGGGGCTTCCTGTCCGCGCTCCTGATCAACCTGACGACCCGTCAGCGCCGGATCGGGGCCGACGCCGCGATAGGGATAGTGACCACGGCCAGCTTTGCCATGGGGGTTGCCCTCATCAGCAGATTCAAGACCTTCACCCGGAGCTTCGACGCCGCCCTGTTCGGCAACGTACTCGGTATCTCGGACGGCGACCTTGCCGCCGTCACGGTCGTGGCCCTCACAGCGGCAGTGGCGGTGTTCCTAGGATACAAGTACCTGCTCTTCACGGCGTTCGAGCCTGAGATAGCCCGATTCTACGGCGTACCCTCCGGCTGGGTGGACGCCGGCCTGGCGCTCGTGCTCGCGGCCGTCATAGTCGTCTCGCTCCAGGTGCTGGGCGTGACCATGATCGCCGCGGCGCTCGTGATAC
Source organism: uncultured Dehalococcoidia bacterium (assembly GCA_958295685.1). Taxonomy (GTDB): domain Bacteria; phylum Chloroflexota; class Dehalococcoidia; order Lucifugimonadales; family CATQGZ01; genus CATQGZ01. The sequence goes on along the minus strand of OY282365.1, from coordinate 2,439,005 downwards.
CGCCGGTCGTCGCCAGGCTTCTGACGAACGACTTCAACATGATGCTCGTCGGCTCGATCATCGTCGGCGCCGTGTGCGGGCTCGGGGGACTGTACGCGAGCTTCTACGTCGACGTGTCGTCAGGGCCTGCCGTGGTGCTATTCTCGGCGGCGCTCTTCGTCTTGGCTTTGGGGTACACGTCGATCCGTCGGCGCCTCGCAACAGGGAGAGGCCGATTCGGCCGCCGCCGATCGACGGCCGTACCCGACGATACGGACACGTAGAGGAGGGCGAGTTGCCGCGACGCCGCATTTGGGGGCGGCTCCGGCCCGCGGGACGCCGCTGCCGGAAGCCTCGATACCAAATCCCGTTCTCCACGTCGGCTATCAGGCGCTGATCCACCTTGACGGCATCCACTCGAATAGCCGACGTCCTGAAGTCGCGGTTCAGGCACGACGGCTTCCTGCCGATGCAGAAGGAGGTCATCGGCAGCGTGCTCGCTGGGCGGGATTCGCTCGTGCTCATGCCTACGGGCAGCGGCAAGTCCCTGTGCTATCAGCTTCCGGCGCTCTGCCTCGACGGGGTGACTCTGGTGGTCTCGCCGCTGATCGCGCTGATGAAAGACCAGGTGGACGCGCTGAGGGCGCGCGGCGTTGCCGCAGGGTTCATCAACAGTTCGATGACCTACGAGGACGCGCGGCGCGTGCAGATGGAGGCGTACAACGGCCGGCTCGACATCCTGTACGCCGCTCCCGAGCGAGTGGCGCTTCCGAGGTTCCGAGACTTCCTGCGCGCTCTGAAGCTGAGCCTGATCGCCATCGACGAGGCTCACTGTATCTCCGAGTGGGGTCACGACTTCAGGCCCGACTACCGCAACCTCCAGACACTCCGCGGCGACTTCCCCGGGGTTCCCGTGATCGCGCTCACTGCCACCGCTACCGAGAGGGTCCGCCGGGACATCGTCGAGCAGCTCCGAATCCCCGCCGCCGCGCAGTTCGTCGCCAGCTTCAACAGGCCGAACCTGACCTACCGCGTGAGGCCCAAGCGCAGGGAATTCGACGCGCTGGTCTGGCTGCTGCGCCGGCACGGGGACGGCTCGGCCATCGTCTACCGCTTCTCCCGGCAGAATACGGAGGACCTGGCGTCGAAGCTGTCGGAGCATGGTTTCAGGGCGCTGCCCTATCACGCCGGGCTGGAAGACGACGTGCGGCGCGAGACGCAGGAGCGGTTCCTCCACGACGACCTGCCGATCATCGTGGCTACGATAGCGTTCGGCATGGGCGTGGACAAGTCGAACGTCCGGCTGGTCGTACACTACGATCTGCCCAAGACCATCGAAGGATACTACCAGGAGACCGGGCGGGCCGGACGCGACGGCCTGCCCAGCGAGTGCGTCCTCTTCTACTCCTACGGCGACAGGGTGAACCAGGAGTACTTCATCAAGCAGATCGAGGACGACGCGGAGCGCGGGAACGCCGAGGCCAAGCTGGCGAAGATGGTCGAGTACGGCGACGTCAGGACGTGCCGCAGGGCGTTCCTGCTGGGCTACTTTGGCGAGGAGTGGACCGGGGATGTCTGCGGCGCCTGCGACGTATGCCTGGCCGAGCCGGAGCGGCCGGATGCAGGGAGCGCGTATGACGGCACCGAGGTCGCGCAGAAGGCGCTGTCCGCGGTGATACGCACGGGCGAGCGGTTCGGGGTGAATCACGTCGTCGACGTGCTCAGCGGCAGCCGTTCGAGACGTGTCCTGGAGCTCGGACACGACGGGCTGCGGGTCTACGGCAGCGCGCGCGGAATGACGAAGGACGACCTGAGGGACGTGCTCGACCAGCTCATCGACAAGGGTCTGGCGGCCCGGAGAGCCACCGGCGACTACCCGACGCTGTTCGTCACCGCCAGAGGCAGAGCCTTTCTGAAGGGCCGCGAGACCGTGAGTCTGACGAGGACAGCGCCGCCGAGCGCGGATGAGGGGCTCGAGTTCGACGCCGAGCTGTTCGACAAGCTCCGCGCGCTGCGCAAGAAGCTGGCGGACGAGCTGAACGCGCCCGCTTTCGTCGTGTTCGGCGACGCCGCGCTGCGCCAGATGGCCCTCCACACGCCGCTGGACCACGATTCCCTTCTCAGGATCAAGGGCGTGGGCGAGTCTAAGATGCGGCAGTACGGCGAACGGTTCATCGAGGTGATTCGGGAGCACGCGGGCGAGCGCGGCGGGGCGTCCGTCGATCGGCAGTCCGGGCAGGCGCCCCCGCCAGCGCGCCGCCCGGCGCTCGGTGAGACGTACGCCCGCACCGCGGAACTGATCCGCGACGGCCTGAACGTGTCGGAGACCGGCGCTAGGCGCGGCATCTCCCAGCAGACCGTGCTCACCCACCTCGAGCGCCTGGTCGACGCGGGCGAGGCGTTCGACATCGTGCACCTGATGCCGCCGGAGTGGCGATACCGGCGAATCGCGCAGGCATTCCGGGCCGTTGACAGCGAGCGCCTGGCGCCCGTCAGGGAGCGTCTCGGGAGCGGCTACTCGTACGAAGAGCTGAGGCTGGTGCGGCTGCACGTGCGGCTTACGGCCGCCTCGTCGGCTGCCGACGCCTGAACGACAGGCTGGCCGACGCTCCGGACAAGAGCATCGGACGCGGCTCCGATCTCGTCTCCTCCGTGTAGGGACGCCTGCGCTCCCTCCTCCGGCAGCCATGATTGTTGGCGTGAATCCGTTCACGCCGTAGCCCGCGCGCAGACGGCGCAGACCCAGCGGAACGAGAACCGTTCGCTCCAGAAACACCGTAGTCCGCGGCGCCGGGCCTACTCGGGGGCCTTCAGGTATTCGCCGCCCGGGTCTACCTCCTCGCGGAGGAGGCGCACTTCGGCCTCGGTGGGCGGCTCGACGGTTCCCGCGGCGGCGGCGGCGGGCAGGTCGAATCCGGTGCTGTTCCTGACCTGCTCGACGGTGACGCCCGGCATGAGTCTTTCGATTCGGAGGCATCCCGTGGCCCTGTCGACGGCCATGACCACCAGGTCGGTGATCACCACGATTTCGGGGTATGCGGACGGCAGTCCGGCCTTCCTGCGGCCGTCCGGGCCGTCGACGTAGCCCGGGCTGGTGATGAAGTCGCACCGCTCCGGGAAGCGGCGCTTCTCGTGGCGCGTGATGATGAGAATCTTCTTTGCGTGTGAGGCAAGGTCGTTGGCGCCGCCGCTTCCGGGGAAGCGCACTTTGGGGCTGTCGTAGTCCCCGATCACCGTGGAGTTCACGTTGGCGAACCGGTCGATCTGGGCGCCTCCCAGGAACGCAACGTCGGCCAGGCCGCGCTGGAGCACCCCTCCGAGGGCGTCGAGCAGGGAGCCGTGCCGCACGGCGCGGTGCATCACGCGGGCATCGGTCACCGAGCTCGGCGTGCCGACGATCTGCGGGGCTATTCCGCCCGTCTCCACGACGTAGCACATGTTGGGCGCGTGGTTCTTCAGGGCGAACAGGCTGGCGACCATCGGCAGCCCGGTGCCGACCATTACGGTGTCCCAGTCCGAGACGTGGCGGGACGCCTCCACCACCATGAGCTCTTCCAGTGTATAGTCGTCCGTCGTCACATCAGTCTCCTCATGGACTCCTCGAGCTCCCTGCGCCTGGGCTCGCCGATTGCCCCGTCGAGGTGCGAGTCGAAGTCGGGGCGCTCGTGGATCATCTCTCTCAGATAGCTTTCGTACGCCTCGCCGCCCGATCTGGCGCATACCTGGTAGCGCCGCAGATGCTCCGCGTCGTGCTCGTAGCAGCCGTAGGTCGAGGTTGGGTACGAGCCCCAGGGCTGAACCACCACGGCGTCGACGAAGATGTAGGGCACCGTGGTCCTGTCGGGATACCGCCTGATCTCTTCCGAGCTTATAAGCTCCTCGCAGCTCACGATCACCGACGACGACGCCCTCACCATCTCGGGCTCCTGGGTCGTGAACCCTTCGATCACCACGTTGCCGAGTTCGTCCGCTTTCTGTGCGTGGACGATCGACACGTCCGGCCTGCAGGCGGGCAGCAGCACGACCGGCTCGTCCGGGTTCCAGGGGTTGTCGATCACGCGGAAGGAGTCCGAGCCGCCCTCCATCTGCTTGTGGAGGATGTCGGTTCCCAGCAGGCTCTTGGAGGGCATGAAGGGCAGGCCGAGGGCGCCTGCGAGGAAGCGGGACGCCATTGCGAGATGGCTGTAGTCTTCCACCTCCAGCGTTCCGGCTTCGATCGCTCGCCTCCACCTGAAGGCGGTGCCGAAGCGTTCCAGGTTTCCCGTGCCGCACTCGGTGCGCCGGGCGAGGCCTGCCCCGACGAGGAGGTCCATCGACATCGAGAGGTTGCATCCGACCAGCGTCAGGTCTCCGATCCCCTGCCTCACGATCTCGTGCGTCAGCGCCATGGCGCACCGCCCGATGCTCTGGCCGCCCATCCCGACGGTCGCGCCGTCGTGGACGAACCGCTCCACCGCCTCGGCGGCGGACATGACCTTATTTGAGGACTTCCTGTTCAAGGGATTCCCGATCCGCGCGTCATTTTCGCGCCGAAAGCCGTTCCACGTCCATCGTCTTTTCCGTGCTGTAACTGTTCAGACTTCATGAGGTCTTTTCGATCATTGTAGTCCTGATGAATCAGACGGCTGGTTTCCCCACCCGCCCACCCCTTTGGAAACTGGGGGCAAAGCCCCCAGACCCCCCTGCCAGAGAGGAGAACCCCGTGGCTGAATCCGGGTATCCCCGTCCGGCTGACCCAGACCCCCTGACGGAGGGGAGAACCCGCGTCCGGCCGCCCACGTCGAGGCGGACGTACCCAGACCCCCTGCCGGAAGGGAGAACCTCTCTGGACTCCCCCTCCGGGACCTCAACTCTGAATAAGAGGGGTCCGCGGCGTGGCCATCCACTGGGCACTGCTGGACGGCATAGGGAACGCCGTGAGCCGGATGGAGGTTCCCTCCGAGGTCGTGCGGAGCGAGCTATAGTTACTCCGTGCTGGGGTGTCGGTCTCAGTTCGTCTACCCTCCTCGGCGCAGTACGCGGCCCGGCCGGGCGTGTGTGTGCTCTCCGTCCAGTACCACCGGCTCGCCCGCGACCATCACGTGCGGGATGCCCGCCGCCAGCTGGTGTGGGTCCTCGAAGGTGGCCCGGTCGATGACCGTGGAGGGGTCGAAGACGGCCAAGTCGGCGACGCATCCCTCTTCCACCCTGCCCCGGTCCTTCAGGCGCAGTCTCTCCGCGGGCATGGCCGTCATCTTCCGCACGGCGGTCTCCAGAGACATGAGCGACTGTTCGCGCACGTATCTGCCGAGTATGCGTGGATGGGTGCCGTAGAAGCGTGGATGGGGCTTTTCGTGGGCGTACGCTCCGGTCGGGGACACGGCGTTGCCGTCGGAGCCGATCATTGCGAGGGGGTGGGACAGGAAGTACCGGACGTCGCTCTCGACCCTGTTGTGGACCACGGCTCCGACGTGATTGCTCTCCTCGTCCACGAGGTCCAGGTAGGTCTCCATCGGATCGGCCTCGCGCTCCGCGGCGATCTGCTCGACGTTCATTCCGACCAGGTGCTGATTGGCGTCGGAGCCGACGGTTGAGATCACGACCGCGTCGAACTTCCACGGCAGCCCGCGGAAGTGTCCCTTCTTCATGTCGGCCAGGGCTCTCCGACGGCCCTCCGGGGTCCGGATCCGCCTCAGCATTTCCTCGTCGCCGCCCTCCTGGAGCCATGAGGGCAGGCTCTGAGCCAGGCCCGAGCCCGCGGCTGTGTATGGGTAGACGTCGTAGGTGGCGTCGAGGCCGTCGGCGCGGGCGCGTTCGATAACGCCGACCATCTCCTCGCCCTCGCCGTAGTGGCGTGAGTCGATGATAGCCATGTGCGAGAACTGGACCGGGACGCCTGCTCTCCGTCCGATCTCCATGGCCTCCCGTATGGCTCCGACGTGGTTGCCGCCCCAGACCCGCGCATGGGTCACGTAGAATGCGCCGTCGTAGGGGTTCATAGCCTCTGCCAGGGCTGCGACCTCGTGGGTGTCGGCGTACATGGACGGCGCGGTCGTCAGGCCGGTGGACATGGAGAAGGCGCCCTGCTCGATCGATTCGGCAACCAGCCTCCGCATCCGTTCGATCTCGTCGGTCGTGGGTCGTCTGTCCGTGGTCAGGCCCACGGCCTTCCTGATGGAGCCGTGTCCCACCTGGGGCGCGACGTTGAGGCCGATGCCCTGAGACTCGAGGCGGGCGGCCCAGCCGTCCAGGTCCGTCCAGTCCCACTCGAAGCCCTGCCGCGCCGACCTCCTCAGCGATTCGGGACCATCGGGACCCACGGGGAACGGCGAGTAGGCGCAGTTGCCCACGACCTCGGTGGTAACGCCCTGATGCGCCTTGCTGTCGCCTCCGGGGTCGTCCAGCAGCGACAGGTCCGAGTGGGTGTGCATATCGATGAAGCCCGGCGTGACGATCAGGCCGGTGGCATCGATGACGCGGGCGGCCTCGGCGGACTCCAGTCGGCCGATGGCGGCTATTCTTCCGCCGCTGATCCCCACGTCCGCCTCATAGCGAAGTCGGCCCGTACCGTCTATCACCGTCCCATTTGCGATTATCGTATCGAAGGCCATGTTGTCGTCTCCTCAGCCCGGCGGCGGCCTCGGCGCCCTGACGGTCGGGGCCGCTGCGGGAGATTTTTGCCGAAAGTGTCACATTTTAGGGGCATTCCGTAGCTGAGAGGGCCGATTTTGGCCGACACTATGCGACACTTATGCGACACTCATGCGACACTCATGCGACACTCATGCGACACTATGCGACACTTATGCGACACTTATGCGACAGGCGCTTCAGGAGTCCTGCGGGCTGGTTTGTGGAGAGAGGCGGCTGTGTCATGGGGATACTCTAGCACAGCGGTTCGGGGTCGTCAAGGGCTGTCTGAATCAGATTCTCAGGATTGGGAAGATTGGAAGGCCAAGTCTATCAGCTTGTCGACTCCGCATCGACCCGGCAATCACTTATACTTGAGACCGCGAACCAAAAGAGCAGAGGCCGTGCTCCGATGCAAGACGACGCGCTCAGGGAGCGCCTGAATCTCCTCAGAACCCAGATCGACAGCCACAACCACCGCTACTTCGTCCTCGACGACCCCGAGATCAGCGACGGCGAGTACGACGCGCTGATGAGCGAGCTGCGGCGGCTCGAAGAGCGGCGCCCCGACCTCGTCACCGCCGACTCCCCCACCCAGCGCGTCGGGGCGGAGCCCGCCGAGGGCTTCTCGGAGGTCCGGCATCCCGTGCCCATGCTCAGCCTCTCCAACGCGTTCGACCCCGATCAGTTCCTGGCCTGGAAGGAGCGCGCCGCAGCCCTGCTGGAGCGGGACGACTTCGATCTCGTCTGCGAGCTCAAGTACGACGGTCTGGCCGTCGCCCTCACCTACGAGGACGGCGTGCTCGCGAGGGGAGCCACCAGGGGCAACGGCGCGGTCGGAGAAGACGTGACCCAGAACCTCCGCACGATAAAGTCGGTCCCCCTGCGCGTCCTCGGCAAGGCCCACCCCCGCGTCTTCGAGGTCAGGGGAGAGGTCTACTTCCCGAAGTCCGGGTTCCGTCAGTTCAACGAGGAGCGCGCGGCCCAGGGCCTCCCGAAGTACGCGACGCCCCGAAACACCGCCGCGGGCTCCCTGCGCCAGCTCGACCCGAGGGTCACCGCCGAACGGCCCCTCGACATATTCGTCTACGGCCTCGGCTACGCCGAAGGAGACGCGCCTGCGACACAGTGGGAGACCCTCCGGTATCTCGGAGACCTGGGCTTCAGGATCAACCCGAACAACGCCCTGGCAGGCTCCACGGAACAGGCGCTCCACTACTGCCGCGAGTGGCTGGAGGCCTCCGAGAACCTCGACTACGACTGCGACGGCGTGGTCGTCAAGGTGGACAGGCTGGACTACCAGAGACACCTCGGCGTCGTCGGACGAGAGCCCCGCTGGGCCATCGCATACAAGTTCCCGGCGACCCAGGCCGTGACGAGACTCCTGGACATCCGCGCCAACGTGGGCAGAACGGGCGCTATCAACCCGTATGCCGTCCTGGAGCCGGTCGACGTCGCGGGCGCGGAGGTGAAGCTCGCCACCCTTCACAATGAGGACTACATCCGCTCCAAAGGCCTGATGATCGGGGACATGGTGGTGGTCGAGCGGGCCGGTGAGGTGATTCCCCAGGTGGTCAGGCCGCTCCCCGAAAGGCGCACGGGAGAGGAGACCGCGTTCGAGATGCCGAAGGAGTGCCCAGGCTGTGCCGAGCCGGTGGCCAGGCCCGAAGGCGAGGCGACGTGGTACTGCGTCAACGCCGCCTGCCCCGACCAGCTGGTCAGGCTCTTGGAGCACTTCGTCGGGCGGGGCGGGATGGACATAGAGGGCATGGGCCGGAAGCTGGGCCGGACGCTGATCGAGAGCGGGCTGGTGAAGGACGCGGCCGACCTCTTCTATCTGAGGGCCGACCAGCTCCTGAGCCTGGACCGCATGGCGGAGAAGAGCGTGAGCAACCTGCTGGCGGCCATCGACGCGGCGCGGAACCGCCCCCTGGCAAGGGTACTCACCGCCATGGGAATAGGCCACGTCGGGAGCGAGGCCGCAGCCCTGCTCGCCCGCCGCTTCCGCAGCATCGACAACCTGATGGCCGCTGCCGAGGACAACCTGACCGACATCGACGGCATCGGGCCGAAGATCGCGGAGAGCCTGACCTCGTACTTCTCCAACGAAGGCAACAGGGTGGTGATAGAGAAGCTCCGCGGCGCGGGCGTGCGCCTGGAAGACGAGGCCGTGGAAGAGCCGGCCAACCGGCCTCTGGACGGGCTTGCCTTCGTCGTGACCGGCCGACTGCGTGGCTTCAGCAGGTCGGATATAGCAGTGCGGATCAAGGAACTGGGCGGGTCCGTGACCGGAAGCGTCAGCAAGAAGACGAGCTACCTGCTGGCCGGTGAGGATGCCGGCTCCAAGCTGGCCGACGCGGAGCGTCTGGAAGTCCCCGTCATCGACGAGGCCGGCTTCAAGGACCTGGCCGGCGGCGCATGACCCCCGGACCGGCGCCCGGAGAGCGCCGGGGTCGAGGTCGAAGGAGAACGCCATCCACGTCGCGCATCTGAGTCTGGTCAACTTCCGAAACTACAGGGCGCTGAGCCTCGACCTCCGGCCCGGCCCGGTGGTGATCCACGGCGACAACGGGCAGGGCAAGAGCAACCTGCTCGAATCCATCTACATGCTCGCCATAGCGAAGTCGCCCAGAGCGGCGGCCGACCGTGAGCTGATGAGGCGTCAGGCGTCCGACCCAGTGGTCTATTCGCGGGTCGCCGCGCTGATCAGGAGCGGCGGCGAAGACCTGAAGCTGCAGATCGACCTCGGGACAGCCGGAGCGGACGGCGGCGAGCGGGCGGCGGGGTCGCCGCACCTGCTGAAGCGCTTCAGCGTCAATGGCGCCCCGCGCCGCGCCGCGGACCTGGTTGGAAGCCTGAACGCCGTGATGTTCAGCGCCCAGGACCTCGAGGTGGTCTACGGCCCGCCGACCGTTCGCAGGCGCTATCTGGACATCCTCATCTCTCAGATAGACCGCTCATACCTGGAAGCGCTCCAGAGGTACCAGCGGATCCTCTACCAGCGCAACCACCTCCTCAAGAGGCTCCGGGAGGCTCTCAAGGGAACAGGCGAGCTGGAGGTCTGGAACGACCGGCTGGTGAGCGAAGCGAAGCAGGTCGTCGCCAGGCGCGCCGAGACGATAGAGGCGCTGTCGGAGACCGCCGCCCGGATCCACCTGGACCTCGCCGGGAACGGGGAAGACCTGCGGCTGACCTACAGGCCGTCGGTCCCGGTAGACCCGCGCGGCTCCGAGGATGAGATAGCCGAACGGCTCCACGCCGCCCTGGCCGAGAGGCGCGCCGGCGAGATCGCACGGGGCATGACCGTGTGCGGGCCTCACCGCGACGACTTCGGGCTGCTCGTCGACGGCATGGAGGCCGCGGCGTATGCGTCGCGGGGCCAGTCGAGAACCGCCGTCCTCTCACTGCGCTTGGCCGAGGCGCAGCACCTCAGAAACCGGCGCCATCGGGAGCCTGTCCTGCTGCTGGACGACGTGCTGTCGGAGCTGGACACCGGCCGCAGGCGGCACGTGCTCCACAGAGTGGCCCTGTACGAGCAGTGCTTCGTGACAACGTCCGACCCGGACTCCATCGCCGCCGACGTGCCGGGAGACGCCGCGCGGCTCGCCGTGCGGGCAGGCCAAGTCGAGGCCGTCGGCCAAGGCTAAGCCGGAATCAATCGACCGACCCGGCGGCCCGCAGCAACTCAGCCAGCCGGTCGATCGGGATGGCGTGGCGGACGTTCCCGTCGCGGCCCGTCATGGTCTCTGCGCGGAGGATCGAGTTGATGATGGCCTCTTCGGTAGCCTCGACGCAGGCACGGAAAAGGGGTGTCAGGTGCGAGTCGTCGACCTGCGGCCGCTCCTCGGAGTTCGAGAACGCTATGACGAAGTCGCCGCTGTTGTGGGAGGCTACTCCGCCCACCCTGGCCAGTCCGAAAGCCGCCCTCCGCCCGACTCGGCCCAGTTGGCGCGCGGTGATCGGCGCGTTCGTGCCGACCACCATGATGATCGAGCCGAGGGTGTCTTCGCTGGAGCCCGGCGGCAGCAGGCTCCGCCCGACCTGCGCCCCGCCGATGCGAAGCTCGCGCGGGTCTCCGGTATTGGTGAGGACGAGCATGCCCACCACGTACTGGTTCGAGGGCAGCTCGCATATCCGGGACGACGTGCCGATCCCCCCTTTCCAGCCGAACCCTGTCATCCCGGCGCCCGCGCCGACGTTGCCCTCGTCCGTGTTGGGGCTGACGGCGGCCTCTATGGCCCCCGTCACGTGAAACGGACGCACGTGACGCCCTACGATGTCGTTGAGGTATCCGTCGTTGCATTCTCCCACCAGGGGGTTGAACGAGAGTATCCCCTGATTGGCCAGCGCCATATAGTCGACCAAGCCGTCGGCCACGCGCCACGCGCTCAGTGTGCTCGTCAGCGCAATGGGGCTCTCGATGACTCCGAGCTCGGTCACTTGGGGAAAGCCGACGGCCTTGCCGAAACCGTTGACGACGTGGACGGCCCCCGTGACCTTCTGACGGAAGACGTTGCCCTGGTGAGGCACGACCACCGTCACGCCGGAGCGCACGGGCCCCTGGCCCGCAAGCAGAGCCCCCTCTCCCTCGACCAGGGTTACGTGTCCGACGGACACGCCCGCAACGTCGGTGATGGCGTTGTGCCGACCGTGCGGCAGGAGTCCAATCTTGAGACCGAGGTCGGCGGCTCTCGGACGACTCGGTTCCACCACTCTATTCACCGTGCCTCTCGCTGGGTCTCGCCAGGCTCTGAGTCAGCCACGCCCAGGACCGGCTCAGGGCTGGATGCCGATGCCGGCGCGGACTGCCTTGATACGGTCCATGTTCTCCTTGTCAGGCCCCTTCTTGTCCATGCCCGGAACCTCCAGGATGAAGGGGACGTCCCTGAATGCCGGGTGGCCCATTATCACCTCGAAGCCGCCTATGCCGATGTGTCCGTCCCCTATGTTCTCGTGACGGTCGACCCCCGAGCCGAACCCGGTCTTGGCGTCGTTGGCGTGGACGACGACCAGCTTCTGAAGCCCGATCTCCCTGTCGAACTCATCCATGACGCCGTCGATGGCGCCCGCGTCGGCCAGGTTGTACCCTGCCGCGAACGTGTGCTGCGTATCCAGGCACACGTCGACCCGCGAATCCCCGACAGCGTCGATGATCCGGGCGATCTCGCTGAACGAGGAGCCGATGTGGGCTCCCATGCCCGCGCTGTTCTCTATGATCAGCCTGACGTCATCGGGGCTGCCGGCCAGCGCCGACCGCAGGGCAGCCGCAGCCTGATCGAGCACGCCGTCGAAGCCTGCCCCGCGATGGCTGCCTCCGTGGAATATGACCCCGGCCGCGCCGAGACGGCCCGCCGCGTTCATGTGAGAGGTCAGCGAGTCGACCGACTTCTTCACCAGTTCAGGGCCGCCGCCCACGTTGATCAGGTAGCTCGCGTGGATGAAGAAGGGGGAGATGTCCGTCTCCTCCGCCCGCCTGTGGAAGGCGGTCACCTGGGAATCGGGGGCGTCCCGGAACCTCCACGCCCTCGGAGACGTGGCGAATATCTGGAACGCCTCGGCCCCGATCTCCAAGGCTCGGTCGAATGCCTTGTCGACCCCGCCGGAGGTCGACACGTGTGCTCCCAGCTTCATGTGAATACTCCCCCTGGTATCGCCGCGTCCGCTCCCTACTCTACCAATCTTCCCGCGTCTAATCCACCGCCTGAAACCACAGGGAGACACGGACGGCGAGCAGCAACCGTCGGATCTCGGGCGTGCTTGTCCGGACGGACAGGCACGCCTATACTCGGGAGCATGAGGGCCCTGGTGTTGGAGTCGCCCGGAGACCCGCCGTCCTTGGCCGTGCGGGAGCGGGACGCGCCCGCCGTCGGGCCGGGTGACGTCCTCGTCAGAGTGGCGGCCGCTGGGCTGTGCGGCCACGACGCGGCGATTATGCGCGGCGTCCTGCGAAGGGGGGTACGCCCCGGCGTGGTGCTCGGACACGAGGTGTCGGGCAGGGTCGTCGAGGTCGGCGGCGAGGCCGCCTCGATCCGGGTGGGCGACGCGGTCGTGTCCACGCTGACGGTCTTCTGCGGCTCCTGTGACCGCTGTCTCTCAGGCAACGACTACGGCTGCCCGTATGGTCGGGGCGTAGGCCACGGGATCGACGGCGGCTTTGCCGAACTCGTGGCGCTGGCCGAGAGCAGCGTCGTGCGGGTCCCGGACGATTTCGACCTGTACCACGCCTGTCTGCTCTCCTGCCCGATCGGGGTATCGATCCGGGCCGCTCGAGACGTGGCCCGCGTGCGTAGTGGGGAAACGGTGGTCGTCACGGGCGCAGGCGGCGGGCTCGGAGCGCACGCCGCGCTTGCCGCTGCCGCTGCCGGGGCACGGGTCCTTCCAGTCACGACATCCGATCACAAGGCCGCCCTCCTGGAAAGGCTGGGGATGGAGCCGATCCTGGCAGGGGAGATACCCTTCTCCGAGATGGTCATGGCCCTGACCGAAGACCTGGGCGCGGACGCGGCGCTGGACACGGTGGGGTCGGCAACCTTCGGGCAGTCCCTGCGAAGTCTGGCTCAGGGGGGCAGGATGACGCTGATGGGCGAGGTCTTGGGGGAGAGGGCAAAGATAAGCCCGGCGGAGATCATGTTTCGCCAGGCCGCCATCTTTGGATCGACCGGGGCCTCGAAGCGGCACACCGCCGACGCGCTCGAGATGGCGCGGTCAGGGAGCCTGCCCCCCGTCGTTGCGCGCCGCTTCGCGCTGGAGGAGGCGGGGGAAGCCTACGCGCTCATGCGCGCGGGGAAGCTCTTTGGCAGGGCGCTGCTCATACCCTGAATTCGCTCAGGACCGGGCGGGCCGGCGTAACAGCCGGCGAAAATCGCCCTGATCCCATGACACGAGCACCTGGCTCGCTATCCCGACCGAGCTATAGGTACCCACGACCACTCCGATCAGCAGCACCATAAGGAACTCCCTGATGGTGCTGCCGCCCAGCAGGAACAATGCCAGCAGAGTAAACAGCAGTGTCAGGCTCGTGTTCAATGATCGGCTTATGGTTTCGGATATGCTGACGTTCACGTTGTCGATCATCTGCCGGTTGGGGTAATTCAGCACATTCTCCCTCAACCGGTCGAACACCACGATCGTGTCGTTGACGCTGTACCCGATCACGGTCAGGAGGGCGATCATGAACATGAGGTTTACCTCGATGTCGAGCAGTTCTCCCAGAATCGCGAATATCCCCATCACGATGGCCGTGTCGTGCAGGAGGGCGATTATGGCCGCGGTGCCGTACCTGAACGGGCTGGGCACGTTCCTGAAGGCCCACCACACGTACAGGAATATGCCGACGGCCGCAAGCAGCACCGCGTAGAGGGCATTGCGCACGGTCTCTCCGGCCACCGAGGGCGACACCAGATCGAAGGCGACCACTTCCACGCCGTCCAGGGTAACCGCCGCGCCCTCCACAGGTTCTCCCGCGCTGACGGTCAGCACCTCCTCGCCTTCGTTCGGGCCCGGCTCGAGCGCCATGCTCAGCTCGCCTGCCGGCGTCTCGATGCGGTCGCCTCCGGCCTCAGAGGCGGGTTCCACTTGAAGAGATCCCGTTCGTTCGCCGGACTCCGCTCTGATGGTCACCCCGTCGGTGACCGACGGCAGGGTGAGAGTCAGGCGTCCGTCGGCGTCGGTGAGGCCCACTGATTCGAAGGACGGCTCCAACGCCTGGTTCACCTCGGCGACCACGGCGTTCTTCTCGTCCGTGCTTATCTCCTTGATGCGGACGAAGTACGTGTCGCCGCCGAGGCCCTGGACGATAGCGTCGGGGTGCCCTGCGGAAGCCATCACCGCCCGCAGGTCTTCCTGGCCGACACTCTCGGAGAACAGCAGAGTCATGCTCGACCCGCCGGTAAAGTCGATGCCCGCCTTCAGTCCGTCTATCGGAGGCGCGAGGAAGACCAGCCCCGGCAGGATTACCAGTAGCGATACGAGGAAGAACCACTTCCGCTTGCCTGCGAAGTCCATTCCTAACTCCCCGCCGGCGCTCTCTGCGGCAGTTCAGAGCCCCCCGCGGGCACGAACAAACCGGGCCGGCGCGCCAGACCCGTGAGAGCGAGCGTCCTCAAGAGGGTGCGGCCCACTACGATGGCGGTAAACAGGCTGACCATCACTCCGACGGCGAGCGCGACCGCGAACCCCTGCACGATGGTGGTGCCGAGCTGGTTTGAGAAGTAGAAGAGAATGCCGCACGTGATCAGGGTGGACACGTTCCCATCCCTGATTGCGGGCCACGCCCGGCTGAAGCCGATGTTCACCGCCGATAGCAGCGTGCGGCCCATCCTCAACTCCTCCTTCATGCGCTCGAATATCAGGATGTTGGCGTCCACAGCCATTCCTATGGAAAGGATCACGGCGGCCACGCCGGAAAGCGTCAGGGTTATCGGAATCAGCTTGAAGATAGCCAGAACCGTCGCCGCGTAGATCAACAGGGCCAGAGCGGATATCACGCCAGGGACCCTGTAGTACAACACCATGAACAGCAGCACCAGCGCCATGCCGATCACGCCCGCCACCACGCTCCTGTTGAGTGAATCGGCGCCCAATATTGCGTCGACGTCACGGCGTTGTATGCGCTCGATGGTGAGCGGGAGAGCCCCTGACTCCAGCTGGAGAGCGAGGTCCCTGGCATAGTCGAGGGTGAACCCTCCCCGAATAAGGGTCGTCCCCGTCGTTATCGGCGACTCGACCGATGGAGCGATCAGCTCCTGATCGTCGAGGAATATGGCTATCCGGTTGGTGGCCCTCTGCACGGGTCTGGCCAGGTCCCCGGTAAGCTGGCCCCATATCCTCGCCCCTCTGGACTTGAACTCCAGGACCACAATGGGCTCACTGGTCTGGGCGTGCTGGTCCGGATAGGCCCTGGCGAGGTCGTCGCCGGTAAGGGCGCCGTATTCGGGCACAGTGTCGACGAAGTTCAGTATCTCCACCATGTCTTCGACCACGGCGGCGTCACCCAGCAGCGCCTCCGCAGTTGCCAGATCACGCGCTCCCACGTCCTCTTCTCCCTCGGCGGCAGCCGGGAATGGGAACGGAATCCCGAAGCTGTTCGTGTCCCCTATCCTCTGTATCGAGAATCCGACGACCTGGAGATTGAACTTGAACTGGTCGGCCCCTTCACCGGATATCTCCAGGGCGATCGGAGTGGATGGGGTCTCTGCTATCTGTGACATGCCCTGGAGCAGGCGGTCTGACACCTCGGCGAACTTGGCCGCGCCCTCCTCCGTGAAATCCATGATGAGGACGGGCAACCCCTCAGGCTCCTGCGCCGCCTCTGGAGTCGGCGTCGGTGTCGGCGTCTGGTCTTCCTCTCCCTCAGGCTCGGGTTCGGGGAGAAGCCCCGCGCGAACGGAGATTATGTCGTCCGAGACGGATATCGAGTCGAGGGCGCGAGGAACGCTCAGTCTGCGGTGCATGAAGACGAGCTGCGCCGTCTGTCCGATCAATGCCTCCGCCCGGTCCGGATCCTGGACACCGGGAAGCTGCACCAGCAGCCGGTCTTCACCCAGTATCTGTATGTTCGGCTCGCTGATTCCCGATGCGTTGACCCGGTCGTTGATGGAGCGCTTGAGCGCGTCCATCTGGGAAGGCTCCGGTATGATCGGCAGGCCCGTCTCCCTGTCCACTGCCTGGTAGACAAGATGGCTCCCCCCCTGCAGATCCAGGCCCAACTGAAGGCCCAGCAGAGTATCACCGCCCCGCTCTAGGCCGCCCACGGAGAAGGTCTGGAACGCAAGCACGAGCACAGCCACCGCGGTGACTGCCGCTATCATAGTCAGCGACCGGTAGTACCTACGCACTCCAGCCTCCGGAGTTCAGATGTGACCGTAGCAAGTCCAGGGCATCCGCCTTTGTCGCAATCTCCCCACAGGCCTGAGCCTCTCGCGCCACGTCGAGGAGGGCGCCCACCTCAGGGCCGGGAACCAGCGCGAAGGACTTCATTATATCCCGTCCGTCCACCAGCTTTGGAAGGGCTCTGGGAGCCTTCTCGGTCAGACCTTCCCTTAGAATGAACCCGACCAGCCCGCAGTAGTCTGCCCACTCATCCTCACGCAGGTCGGGCCCGCGCGCCGCGACGTAGTCGGCCAGATTCAGATACAGCGTCGGAACCGCGGCATCCCCGAGGTCTCTGAAGAATCGGTAGACGGCCCTGCCCGAAGGCATCTCGCCCTTAGCGGCCATCTGCGCAGGCCTGAGGTGGTTCCGTACCGCCGCGCTGAGCAGATCCACCCCTCGACGACTCACCCTCAGCCGCTCCAGTATACCCCTGACCATCTCCGACCCGACGGTGTGGTGCCCCAGGAACCGTATCCGTCCCGACGGCTCCACCGTCCTGGTCGCCGGTTTCGCCACGTCGTGAAGCAGCCCGCCCAGCTTCATCAGCGTCCGCACCGAATGACCGTCGCTCAGCTTCCTGTCGAAGAAGCCCGCGAGCGCCTCGTGCCGCGGAATGGCCTCGTAGATGAAGCCGTCCTCATCCCCGCGCGGGTCAAGGATGGTCTCGACGTGGCCGGCGGTCTCTATCAGGTGGTCGAAAACGTCCCAATAGTGCTCCTTGGGCTGCGTCACGCGGCGGGACGCCTCAAGCTCTGGAAGAACCTCGCACAACAGGCCGAGGCGGTCGAGGAGTCGGAGTGAATCAGCCGCTCCGGGCTCCGCCAGCAGCAGAAGCAGCTCGTCGCGCACACGCTCGGACGCCACGACGCCCACCAGGGACGCCTCGCGCCGGACCATCTCCTCTGTCTCCGGCTCGATGCTGAAGCCAAGCTGCACTGCGAGCCTCGCGGCCCGCATCAACCGCGCCGGGTCCGATCTGAAAGACGAACGGCTGACTGCACGGATGACGCCCATGCGCAGGTCGGCGGCCCCGCCCGTGGGGTCGATCAGCCCACGAGCCGCTCCTCGAGAGTCGGCTTCGGACAGCGGGACGGCCATGGCGTCGATCGTGAAGTCTCGGTTCAGTAGGTAGTCTGTGATCCCGCCATCCGCCCGTGCGAGGTCTAGCTGCCGGGCCTCGCCGCCGATTCGCGCGTGTACCCGGCAGATGTTCCTGGCCTCGTCTAGGATGACCAGCGATCCGTCCATCTCGGACGCGAGCCACCTCCCGACCGAGACGGCGTCCCCTTCCACCACCAGGTCCAGGTCGCTCGTTGGCCGCCCGATCAGCTCGTCCCGCAGGGCGCCGCCCATGACGAATGCCCTGACGTTCCGGGACGCGAAGAGAGCAGCCAAAGGCTGCCACGCACGACGGGACTCGATCGACTGCGCGTTCAACGGATCCATTCCACGGGGCGGCGATAGCGGACGGGCTGAGGAATACAATCGAGTGGGCTGGTTGGCTGGAGCCAACGGCGCTACGTGACCTTTAGAGTCGCCGGAGTTTCAAGTGGATCGGCGTCACCGCCGCCTGGCGCCGCGGCCACAGGCTCTGCGTTCGATACCGCTTCGCCCTCTGCCTCGTCCGCCTCGAACTCGCTTATCGGGATGAGCCGCTCGTGATCCTTGAGATGATCCACGTACAGGATCCCGTTCAGATGATCCACTTCGTGCTCAACGGCCAGCGACAACAGATCGTCGGCTCTCAGCTTTATCACTTGGGCATTCTCATCGAGGGCCTTGAACTTGATCCACACGGAGCGGGTGATCAGACCCCTGTACCCCGGGATGCTGAGGCAGCCGTCGTAGTGGTCACGCTCCCCTTCTCGATGGACGATCTCCGGGTTGACGTATATCCTGGCCCCTTCCTCCTCGGGAAGCTGAATGACGATCACCCTCTTGAGCACCCCAACCTGGTTCGCCGCCAGACCGACGCCGTTTGCGTCCCTCATGGTCTCGACCATGTCTTCGGCGAGCCTGAGCACGGAAGAGTCTATCTGTCTGACCTTCCTGGCACGTCGTCTGAGGAGTGGATCGGGTAGCTTCAGGATCGGCAGGAGCGCCATTCGCCCTTCCCTGACAATAGATAAGCGCCCCAATGTCCGCGGGCGCACTCCGTGATTATATCCACCGTCGAGCCCCTCTGTAAAGCGGGTGTACTTCGTTGGAGTCTGAACAGTTTCATGGGTTCCGATTCGCCGCCAGGCTGACGGCGGAGGAGGGTCGGTCTGCGGTCCGGCGACCCAAGGGCCACGTCTGTCCGGGGGATCTGGGAGATTTTTTGCGGAAAGTGTCACATTTTAGGGGCATTCCGTAGCTGGGAGGGCCGATTTTGCCTGACACTATGTGACACTCATGGGACACTTATGTGACGCTTTTGTGACACTCACGTGACACTTATGTGACACTTTGTGACACTTTTGTGACAGGCGCTTCAGGAGTCCTGCGGGCTGGTTTGTGGAGATGGGCAACTGTGTCATGGGCATACTCTAGCACAGCGGTTCGGGGTTGTCAATATCTGAATCAGGGGTAACTGTTCAGAGTTGATGAGGTCTTCGGTCAGCGCAGTCCCGATAAGCGGACGGCTGGTTTCCCCACCCGCCCACCCATTGGAAACTGGGGGCAAAGCCCCCAGACCCCTGCTATGGGGGAACCCAGAGCTTCGGCGCCGCCAGGCTCCCGCCGGTCCAGACCCCCCGCTGGAGAGGGGAACCGGTAGCGAGGGAGGAGGCCCATGACGCCCTTGAGCCAGACTCCCTGCCAGAGGGGGGGAACCCCTCTGGACTCCCCTTTCGGGATCTCACAGAGTCTGAACAGTTTCAATCAGGATTGGAGGATTGTCAGGATTGGGAAGGATGGGGAGGCACGGGAGAGGCGGCGATTCAGGAGTCTCCTACCCCTAAAGCTGGCCTCAGTTGGGATTGCAGGCTGCAACCCGCCTGCATGAACGTGGAGTTGCTAGTAACCGCAGGCCAGCACGTTGGGGCGGCTGTTGAATTGATGCAGGGAGGCCGGGGACTGGGTTCCGGCTTCTGCCGGAATGACGTGGCGGGCTTTTCGCGGGGATGGCGGTGTGCTGCGGGCCGTCGGGGCTGCGAAGCCTATCCTGGCCGGGGCGCCGGGTTATTCTTTGGGTTCTTCGATCACGATGGTTCTGTCCGCTCTGACGTTGTGGAGCGTCTGTGTTACTCCGCTGGGCCAGGAGATGATGATTTCGTCGACGGCTGCGGCGTCGGCGAGGCCGAATTCGAGGTCGATGCTGTCCATCGAGAGATAGCCTGAGCCTGCGCGGACCTCCTGGACCTGGTAATGAGTGGCGGGGTCGGCGCCTTCCGCGGCCTTGGGGCGGGTCTTGATTCGCACGCGGGCGCCGACGGCGTCGGCGTTGCTTCCCGTGCCGTCGACCGCCATGCGGCCCCTGAGTTGCAGAGTGATCCAGTGGCGGCTTCCGCCGCCGTTCATCCATACGAAAATGGGGCCTGGGGCCTGTTCTTCGTAGCCTTCTATGATGGTGACGGGCCCGCTGCTGTTGGCGCCGATCAGGTCGACGTAGCCGTCGCCGTTGAGGTCTCCGTGTGCGAGTCCCTTGCCGTTCTCGTGGAACTGGGTTCCGATCCGGCGCGCGTCGGCGTCGATGTCTGCGGCGGGGTCGAGGGAGGAGTAGTCGACCTTGAGGATGTCGAGCAGGCGCGCCCTGACGGTGACGTCCTCGAAGGCCCCGGAGCCGTCCGCTCTGAGCATCCGGCCTGCTGCTGGGAAGACGTGTCCTCTGGAGGACTCGCCGCGGCCGAGTGTGGAGCCGAGCCAGTAGAGGTCCTGGTCGCCGTCGTTGTCGAAGTCGAAGAATGTGGCGCCGAAGCCGAAGTCGTAGGCTGCCAGCCCTTTTGGGGTTTCCCAGGATGGGTCGAGGGCGCCGGGTCTGAGGGATTCCGGGGGCATGAAGGGGCTGGGGGTTACGGGCGTGTCCGCGGCGACGTCCTGGAAGAGGCCGACGGGGCCGAGGTCGGGGTCGCCGCGTGTGCCGTCGTTGCGCAGCAGGAAGTGCAGGCAGGTGCCCCACGGGAAGGCGTCGTGGTAGCCGCATGAGCCTCCGGGTCTCTCCTGCCGCGGCCATCGCCGGAGGTGCGGGCCGATGTTTGCGACGAACACGTCGAGGTCTTGGTCCGAGTCGTAGTCGCCAACGGCAAAGCCCATCCAGGATCCGACCTTGTCTATTTCCATGGCGTGCGCGACCGGTGTGAACCTGGGGTCTCCGGGGGTGGAGTCATTGCGGTACACTCGCAGCCGGTCGCCGTCGTTGGCGACCCAGAGGTCCTGGTCACCGTCGTCGTCATAGTCGAAGAAGAGCACGGCGTGGGTTTGGCCGGTGGGCTCGCCGACGCGGTTGCCGAGTCTGTCCGTGCGCGTGGGGTCGTAGCCTTCGTACGTCTCGCCGGTTTCTGGGTCGGTGAAGAGGATGGGTTTTCCTTCGGGGTCTCGCATCAGGATTTGTGGGCCGCGGACGCCGGCCTGTTCGGAGACGTCGGTGAAGGTGAGGTCTCCGTTGTTGCGGTACAGTACGTTGTGGTGTCCTGGGTGGTTCGGGGTGGTGAAGATGCGGAAGTCCTCGTCGGCGAGATTGCCGACGTAGAGGTCGAGCCATCCGTCGAGGTCGACGTCGGCGCAGGCGATGCTGGAGGCCGAGCGGAGGTTGACCGCGTCTCCGAAGGCCGCGTCGGTGACGTCGGTGAATGTTCCGTCGCCGTTGTTGAGGAGCAGCCTGTCGGAGTTGCCCTGGCTGCCGCTGGGGGATCGGAAGTCGAGGCCGTCTTCGGGGTTGCCCCAGGATCCTACGTATAGGTCCTGGAAGCCGTCGTTGTCGAAGTCGCACGCGACGGCTCCGGTGCTGTGGTATGGGGCGGCGTCGGCGCCTGCCTGTTCGGCCACGTCGGTGAAGACGCCGTCCTGGTTGCGGTAGAGGCGGTTTTCGTATCCTCCGCGCGAGGTGACGTAGAAGTCCATGTCTCCGTCGCGGTCGTAGTCGAAGACGACGACGCCTGGGCGGTCGTTCCAGACCTGGAATATCCTCGGGGGGTAGGGTTCGAGTCTGGCGACGTCGGTGAAGGGTGTGACGGGGGGCCGTCCGCCCGGGTTCGTGGGCGGCTGGCCGTCATTGCCGCAGGCGGCGGACGGCAGGGCGAGGAGGCAGAGGGCGGCGGCTGCTGCGAGCGCCTGATGGACCGGACTCACCCCGGTCGTCCTTCGCTCAGGCCCCTTCGATACCCATGAGGCGGGCCATGCTGCCGCCCAGTATGAGGTCTATCTCGTCCTGGCTGAGTACGTCGCCGCAGTAACGGCTGATGGCCTCGTGGGACTGTCTGTAGGTGTAGTGCCGGAGATTCTGTGGTATGTCGGTGCCCCACATGAGTCTGTGGGCGCCTATCCGTCGGGCCATCTGCTCCAGGACCGGCTTCGTCTGGGGCGCAGGGTAGTCGTAGTCGCCGCCTAGGGAGTTGACGAAGAGAATCTGGACGTTGTAGTTGGGGTTGTCGGAGGGGACGGCGTCCATGACGGCCTGGGGCATTTCGACCCTGTCTTCCCGCATGAACTCTCGGAACGGCAGGCCGTGTGTGACGACCACTTTGACGTCGGGGTATCTCTCCATCCAGCGCCGGAGGGTCTTCATGTCTTCGACGAAGTTGTCGAGGTGGGAGCCGGTGGTCTTTGCGGCGTCGGATCCGGGGCTGGTGGTGAAGAAGACGGGTATTCCGAGGTCTGCGACGGCGTCCCAGAAGGGTAGGAAGCCTTCGGAGTCTCCGGCCTGGGTCTGGCCGTAAGAGCGGATGTTTCCCGCGAGCCACTGGAGCCCGTGTAGGCCGAGGTCTTTGACGGCGGTCCGTATCTTGGCTATCGACTCGTCGGGCTGGGATTGTACGAGCCATTCTTCGACGTGCGCGAGTCCGTGGAGCCGGTCGGGGAATCGCCGGACGCAGTCGGCGACCCATTCGTTTCCGATGCCCAGGTATGAGCTGCGGTGAATCATGCCCCAGTCGACGTCGGCGTGGTCCATTTCGGCGACGAGCTGTTCGGCGGTGTAGCCGTTTATGATGTTCGTGGGGGGCATCACCTGTTTGACGTAGGTCTCGCCGTCCACGGTCCATTCGTAGCGGCCGTACCCTGCGGGTCGAAACTCGCACTCTTTGAGGGCCGGGCCGCCGCGTCCGGCGTCGGGGTCGTACATGCCGGAGCTGTCGGCTGGGGCGCCGTCGCGCGCCCTCCAGGCGGGCTGGAAGTTGACAGCCATGCCGTAGTGGAGGTGGCGCATGAACTCCCCGCGCTCCCGGTATCCCATGCGGCCCCTCTGGTCGGGTACGCAGTAGACGTGTCCGTCGTAGATCATGCGGAGCCTCCCTTGGGGCGGGTTGTGGGGTCTGGGGTCATGCGTCCTGGACGCCCATGATGCGGGCCATGTTGCCGCCGAGTATGAGGGCCAGGTCATCGGGCAGGTCGTGGGAGCTTTCGAAGCGCGGGCGGGCGCGCCGCATGTCTGCGTGCCGCAGGGTGGGGAGGTCCTGTGGGCCTAGGAAGTCCCAGTGGAGGCGCGCGAAGTCGAGGGTCTGGCGGTAGGTGTAGTACCTGATGCACATGGGTATGTCGGTGCCCCAGATGAGGCGGTCGGCGCCGATTCGCCTCACCAGCATCTCCACGGTGGGGCGGACCTGCGGCATCGGGTAGTCCCACTCACGGCCTAGGAAGATGGGGAACAGCAGCTGGAGGTTGAAGTTGGGGTTGTCGATGGGGACGGCGTCGAGCACGTCGTCGGGGATGTCCAAGCCGTCGTCGGTCATGAACATGCGCCAAGAGAGGCCGTGTGTGAGGACGACGGTGACGTCGGGGTATGCGGCCATCCAGCGGCTGAGGGTTCTGAGTTCTTCGAGGTACGAGTCGTAACGGGGTTCGGTTCGGCCCTGTAGGGTGAAGAAGACGGGGATGCCGAGTCCGGCGGCCTCGTTCCAGAAGGGTGTGAAGCCCTCGGAGTCCCAGGGTTCGGTCTGGCCGTAGAATTCGAGGTGGCTGGGGAGCCATTGGAGGCCGTGGAGTTCGAGTTCGCCGATGGCTCTTCGGAGCCGCCAGACGGCCTCGTCGGTCTGTGGCTGGACCAGCCATTCCTCGACGTGCGCGAGGCCCTGGATTCTGTCGGGGAAGCGGTTGACGCAGTCTGAGATGAAGTCGTTGCCGACGCCGAGGTATGGCGTGCGGTGGAGCAGGGCGAGGTCGACGCCGGCGTAGTCCATCTGGGCCACGAGGCTTTCGGCTGAGAACGACATGTCGACGAGGCCCGGGGGCATCATCTGCTTGTAGCAGGTCTCGCCATCCGCCTCCCATTCGTAGCGGCCGTAGCCTGCGGGTCGGAAGTTGGCGTCTTTCAGGGCGTCGAAGCTCCACCCCTGGGACAGGTCGGCGAGGGTGTTGCTGTCGGCCGGGGCGCGGTCTCGTGCGCGGAAGGCGGGTTGGAAGTGAGCGGCCACGGCGAATTGGAGGTGGCGCATGAACTCGTCCCTGTCGGTCCAGCCGGCGTTTCCCCTCAGGTCCGGGAAGCAGTAGGCGTGCCCGTCGTAGATCATGTAGGGAACCTCCACCGTTCTGTAGGGCCGGGTCGTCGGGATTGGGCCATTTTAGTGGCGGGGATGCCGGGCGTCAACGTCGGGGCCTTCGCTTCTAGGGCAGGGTCTTTCCAAAGTCTTATAGAAGTATGAGAATGGGGCAAGGAGGTGAGAGATGGATGAGTCACCGTCTTGAAGACCGCCACGTGATGCAGCACCATGGGAGTGGAGCAGTGCTAAGCCTGCTCAGAAACGTTGCCCTCACCCTGCTGAGGGGCCTGCTCATTGTGGTCGTTGCAGGAACCGCTCACAGGCAGAGCACAGAGACTCGGCGTTCAACCAACTGCTGCACTACTTTCACCCTGACTTTGGAAAGACCCTGTCGGATTGGCGGCTGTGTTGCCTGGAAAGTCCAGTGTGTGCTATATTCGGTTGTCCCCGGCAACGGGAATCGTCTCATGAGGGTGAGGAATACCTAAGGACTATCGGGTAAACCAGAGGATTCGGGTCCTCACCGTGCGGCTCGTCGATGAGAAGGGTGAGCAGCTCGGTGTGATGCCGACCCGGCAGGCGATGGAGGTGGCCGAGGACAGAGGCTTGGACCTCGTCGAGGTCGCTCCCGCCGCGATGCCGCCCGTCTGTCGACTGATGGACTACGGTCGGTTCCGCTATGAGACGACGCGGAAGGAGCGCGAGGCCCGAAAGAGGAAGCCTGCGAACGAGCTGCGAGAGGTGCGTCTCAAGACGAGGATCGGAGAACACGACAGGTCCGCGAAGACCAGACTGGTCAAGCGGCTGCTGGGCGAGGGGTCGAAGGTCAAGGTCACGGTGATGTTTCGGGGACGGGAGATGGATCATCCGGACGTCGGGATGACGCTGTTGAGGCGGGTGGCCGAGGACCTCGTGGACGACGCGGCGCTGGAGAGGCCGCCGGCCTTCGAGGGGCGGTGGCTGTCTATGGTGCTGGCGCCGACGGTTGCCAAGACGAAGGCTCCCGATGTCAAAGAAGGAGAGCAAGTTGCCAAAGCTTAAGACGCACAAGGGCGTCGCTGCCAGGTTCAAGCGCACCGGCACCGGCAAGCTGTTGAGGATGAAGGGCCACCGGAGCCACCTGCGGCGGAAGAAGCCCGCGAAGGTTCGGCGGCAGTTCTCGGGCAAACTCGCGGTCAGCCCCGCCGACGCTGGCCGCATCAGACGGCTTCTCGGCTGAAGGGAAAATGACCAGGATATCCAGCAGTCAGACACGCAGACGCAGACACCGCAAGGTGCTCAGGCAGACCCGGGGCCACCAGGGCGGGCGTCACAGGCTGTACCGCCAGGCCCGGGAGTCGTTGTTGCACGCCCTGAGCTACTCCTACGCCCACCGCAGAGAGCGCAAGGGAGACAGGCGGCGTCAGTGGAACATCCGCATCAACGCCGGCGCCCGCGCGAACGGCATGTCGTACAGCTCTCTCATACACGGGTTGAAGCTGGCGGGGGTCGCGGTCGACCGCAAGATGCTCGCCGACCTCGCCGTCAGGGACCCGAGCGCATTCGCCCGGATCGTGGAGACGGCCAGAGCGCAGGTCGCCGCAGCCTGACCGGCCCAGGTCCACAGGGGGCGCGATGAGGTACGGCATCAGCTCCCTGAACTACGCCGCGCCCTTCACGGACGAGGACGTGTGGACGATCGGCCGCGTCCGCTCGCTGGGGTTCGACATCCTGGAGATCACCGTGTGGGACCGCGATCCGTTCGACGTTCAGGCGGTGGCCTCGGAGCTCCGTGCCCATGACGTGGAACCGGTGGTGCTGACCCAGGTGACCCCCGAGTCCAGCCTGACGGATCCCGACGCGGCGGTTCGGGCCGCCGGGGTCGACCACCTCAGATACTGCGTGGACGTTGCCGAGAGCCTCGGGGCGGCCGTCATATCCGGTGAGATCGCGGAGGGGCCGGGCATCCTGAGGCTGCGCTCCCGGGACGAGCTTCGGGCCGACGTCGGCCGCGCCGCCCCGGCCCTGCGGGAGGCCGCAGGTTATGCCGCCGACCGCGGCATAACGCTCGTGTTCGAGCCGCTGAACCGCTACGAGAGCAGCTTCTGCGTCCGATCCGTAGAGGCCGTCCAGCTGGTCGACGCCGTGGGCAGCCCCAACTTCCGCATGATGATCGACACCTTCCACGCGAACATCGAAGAGAAGTCTATCCCCCAGGCCGT
This sequence comes from uncultured Dehalococcoidia bacterium, assembly GCA_958295685.1. Lineage (GTDB taxonomy): Bacteria > Chloroflexota > Dehalococcoidia > Lucifugimonadales > CATQGZ01 > CATQGZ01. Next base: position 2,412,730 of record OY282365.1, on the reverse strand, counting down.
GAGGACGGCGGGGGACAGGCTCGCATACCTCCAGGTCATGGAGCACGACCGCGGCGTGCCGGGCACCGGCCACCTGGACTGGCGCGGACTCAGGGACGCGCTGGAGGAGGTCGGCTACCGGGGCCCGGTGGTGATGGCGCCCGGAGGCCACCAGAGCCGCGGCCCGGCCCGCCATCTGAGGCTCTGGCACGACGCGGGGACGTCCTCCCCCGACGAGACCGCCGCGGACGGCCTGAGGTTCCTGAAGGCGCTGTTCGACGGGGACGGGTAACGTGGTCGACCGAGTCGCCTTCATAGGCGTCGGCAAGATGGGCTCGCCCATGGCCCGCTGCCTGCTGAGGGCCGGCTTTCGGGTCACGGTCTACGACCTGTCCGACGAGCCTGTCCGCGAGCTCGCGGCTGCCGGCGCGACTCCCGCAGCCTCCCCCGCCGCCGCCGCCCGCGAGTCCGACGTCGTGTGGCTCATGGTGCACGCGAGCCAGGTCGGAGAGGCGCTGTCGGGCGCGGACGGCGTCCTGTCGGCCGTCCGCGCCGGCGCGGTGGTCGTGGACGGCGGCAACTGCGACCCCGACGTATCGCGCCGACACGCCGCCGAGGCCGCCCGTAGGGGCGTGGCCTTCCTGGACGCCGGTTGCAGCGGCGGCCCTCTCGGCGCGGCAGACGGCAGCCTCGCGATCATGGTCGGCGGAGACGAGGCCGCGTACGACAGGTGCATCCCGATTTTCCAGGCCGTCGGCGGACGGATAGCCCACGTAGGCCCCAGCGGCAGCGGACACCTGGCCAAGGTCGTGAACAACATGATCACCAAGATGACCGACTTCGTCATCGCCGAGGCGCTCGCGCTCGCCTCGAAGGCCGGCCTAGACGTGGCCGCGCTGCTCGACGTGCTGACCACGGGCGCCGCGCGAAGCTGGATACTCTCCCAGGCCGCCGAGCTCTTTCACCAGCCCCAGGACGACCGGTACAGACCGACCTTCAGCGAGACGCCGCCTCCCGCCATCGAGGAGGCCAGCCAGCTAATATGGGCGGTCAGGATCGCGGGCGGACTGGGCGTGCCCGCGCCAATGGCCGCCCTCGCAGCCGAACTGTTCAAGGCGTCTCCCTCAGGGGGCCGCTCCGACGTGTTCACCATAGCCGCTCAGCTGGTGCACAAGCACGGCGGAGAGCGCATCGACTCTCCGACCGAATAGAGACGGGAGGACGTGATGAATTCCGAAGGCAAACAGGCAGGTCAGACCGCGGCCCATCCATACGGGTCGCCGAGGAGCCGCGCGAACTGGGCCATGGGGCTGCTGGCAGTGTCGTGCGTCATATACGCGGTGTGGCTGGTGATCGATCTGACGCTGCTGGGTCCGGTGTCGCAGTCCGTTCCGCCTGCCGAGTTGGCCGGCGCTCTGGATGCCAGCAACTGGGTGGGTGTTCTGGCTGTGCTGGTGTTCATACCGACCGCGGCGCTGTTCCTGACGTGGATACATCGGGCGGGCAGCAACCTGCAGCCGCTCGGAACGCACGGCCAGCGGTTCTCGCCGGGCTGGGCCGTTGGCTGGTGGTTTATTCCGATTATGAACTTCCTCCGCCCCTATCAGGCGCTGGCGGAGATATGGAGGTCCACCGGCGGATGGCCTGTGGCGCCGGTGACGTGGTGGTGGATATTGTGGCTGGCCGCCAATTCCGTTGGAATTTTCTCCCTCGTCTATGAGGGGACCCTTTTTGATCCGGATGCCATCCCGTCCGCCGTTTACCTGCGATTGGACATCATCGCCAATGCGCTCATGGTATGCGCCGGCGTACTGGCCATCCTGATCGTTCGGCGCACAACAAGCCGCCAGGACGAGATACACCACGGGACGCCGGCCGGCTGAGCGGAAGAGTCGCCCCGTACTACGATACGGCGACTTTTGAACAACCGTCATTCCGGCGGAAGCCGGAATCCAGAAGCCGTGAACGCCAGGTTGCCGGCGGCTGGTTCACGCCCACGGTATCTCCTCAATTGGGGAGTTATGCAAGTCCCCGTTCGCGGGAATCCGTCCCCGGCAGGGTGCATCGCCGTGATCCAGGAAGTAGTTAGTCACGCCGCCATATTAGCAACGCTCTGTCGGCCATCTCATTCCCTCGGCTCTGAATTGCGTCCTCATCCCATTTACTGACGTCCCGCAGAGACTCACTTAGTGAGAATTTGGATTGAGCAAAAGAGGACTTCTTCTCTGCGAATGGCTTGTTCCCCATATTTGGATTGTATCCTGTCAGAGTTAGATTGCCGACCGTATCAACCCACTGGTCGTGAATCTCCGCAGCACTGGGACCTATGGCGCTCCGCCATTCAGGTGAAAGGGTTTGGGGCATTATATGCTCAATTGTTATATTGGAATTGAGCTCCGGGATCTCCTTGTGACCGAAAGAACGTTCCAGTGAATACAGGACGAGCCGGGTGCGGCGCAATCGGGCTGGCACGTAGAGCCGAAAGTCGACAAACCTAGAACGGAACTCGTCGTCTGAAGGCCATCTATTCTCAGATAGGTACGTTCGAGTAGACTCGATGATGGTGTCAGTATGCACTTGCCCTGACAATTGAGCAAATATGCGACGCAATTGGTTCGTCGGCACTCCACATACTGTTCTCCGAACAACGAACGATTCAATCATACGCATGACAGAGACAAGTTGCTCCGCACTGATCCTGTTCGAGGCAAGACCGTCAAAAGCGGTCATCAGAAATGGATATGCTACCTCGACTTCCCATTGATTCAGCCTCTGTATCTGTTCCTTGATGTTAATGTCAGAGCATTTCTTCTCGGTAATCTGGGCGTAATAGTCCGAGAATTTAAGGAACTCCTTCATCTTGTCTACTACTTCATCAGGCGTTGGAGACTTGAGCCGTTTCCGAATCTCATCATAAGTATCGTCTTTACGTGTCAGGCTACCATCCATCATCAGGTAGCGCCAGAAGAAATCCCCCATGTCGTCCCTGGACTCGTTCATAAGTGACTGCTGCATAGGATACCAATACTCCTTGTAAGCCTCTCCTTGGTGACGTGGATCCGTGATGTTCATGAGTAGATAATTCCGAATCAAGTCGGCTACACTCAGAGGCATCCCAGTGTTGTTTAGGCTCTCGAAAATTCGGTTAGGGCTATCATCTCCTTCAAGAAGTATGCTGACCATATCGAGATGCTGGACTATTGATCTGTAGAGTTTTCGCAAATCAATCTCGTTGCCACTAGCATCCTTGTCGCCCAGAACTTTCATAAAGAACTTCCGAGCCTTCTCAATTTGGGTTCCAGGCTCTGGAGACTTGCCATCCACTACTGACGCGAATGAATCACGGTCGGCCTGAGTGGGCATCAGCTTGATTCGGTCTTCTTCGTTGACGAATTTATTAATCAATGAATTCTCTAAGATTTCCGAGTACAAGCTGCCATCGATTTGCTCCGCTTGTTCCCGAACGACGCTAAGCAAGATGAAGAGGGTGGTCATTCGCTGTTGGCCATCAATTAGCGTGTACTTTCGGGTACCCTCGGGGGACGTGACGCCTATCTGCTGGGTTACCACTGAGCCAATGAAGTGGTTCCGTGGCTCGGGCATGTCATAGACCTCCAGCAGGTCAATCCAAAGCTGTTCCCATTGGTTCTCTGTCCAGCTGTAGGTGCGCTGATACAGGGGTATCACATACTGGATTTTCCCATTCAGCAACTGTTGGAAGACTACTTGACTGGCTTTCACTGTGCTTCTCCTTAGATTGGGACAAGTTCAGATTAACATAAGGCCGTGCTGATGCTGGGTCAACCCCGCCTCTATTCCGCATTCCGCTCCAGTATGAATGACAGCCCGTCCGACTGCTGGGTCATCCGTCCCAGGAACAGGCTTCCCTTCGCCAGGAACAGTACCCTGTTCAGGCTTCCGTCCTTCAGCCCTTCGAGCGCGTGGCCCAGGAACGGGACTGCCGACGCGACGTGGCCCTGCGTCGGCGAGAAGCCCGGCATCCCGTGCGTGTCCATGAACTCGCCGATCTCCTTGATGCCGATCTGCTTGTGATAGGCCGCGATGCTCGCTATGAGCCGGTAGTTCCGCGCGGGAACGTCGCCCGTGCCGGAGGGCTCGGTCACCTCCGGGTTGTGGAGCTCGGTGGCGTACTTGTCGACGTCCCGCAGCCCCAGCCCCAGCTTGGTGAGCGGCTCCACCACCAGCTTCTCGAATATGGCCTGCTGTGACGACGCGGCGCCGACGGTGTGCGAGCCGACCGAGTCGAGGCGCAGCAGCGGCGACCGGCCGTCGTCCGGCTCGATGACCATGGCGAAGCCCGCCAGCACGTCCTCCAGGATGGGCACGTCGTTCTTGAGATGGCCCTGGAACTTCATCCCCAGCTTCGCCAGGGACGCGCCCCCTATCACCACCACCCTGTCGTAGACTCCGGCCCGCACCAGCGACGCCGCCAGCACGACGGCGTGGTTGGGCGCGCAGCAGAACGCCTTGACGTCCGAGCCGGTCGCGTTGACGCAGCCCGCCGACTCGGCCATTGCCTTGGCCAGATTGCCGCCCCCGCGCTGGTAGCGGTCGCCCACGGCCTCCTCGCCGCTGTTCACCACGTATTGGATCGTCCCGGGATCGATGCCCTCCTTGGACAGCATCGTCCTCAGAGCCATGATGCCCGTGGTCTTGCAGACCAGGTTTTCCATCAGGATGTGGGCAGTCAGCGACAGGTCCTCTTCGTGGGCCGGGCTGAGGGATCCGACGACCCGGCCTCCTCGCAGGACGAGGGGCAGCCCCCCTGACGCGGCCTTCCCCTCGATGACCGAGGCCGGTTCTCCACTGCCCAGCCTCTCCACGTCCTCGCTTGTGACGAATGGGTTCTCCTCCAGCCTGGCCCTTGCGTCCCGGACGAACGACTCCTCGAGCGACACCAGGTCGAACTGGTCGAACGCCTTCATCAGTCCGTAGAACTCCTCCTCCGGGAGGATGTCGCCGTCCCGCTGGAGACGCGGGGCGTCCCCCGTGACCGTGTACCACGGCCGCTCCACGTCCTTCAGCGCGTCGGGGTAGACGCTGCCCAGGAAGGCCCTGTTCGGCGGGTAGACCACCGCGTCCTCGTAGCTTCTCAGATGGCCCGATATGTCTTTCAGCAGATCGGGATGCTTGGCGATCTCCCTGTGGGGCTTGGAGCCGTAGCGCACCAGACCCGGAGCGTGGACGAGGCCGAGCCCCGCCGCGCTGATGACCGTTCCCGCGCCGTCTGTCGTCATGCCTTCCTCCCTCGAATCGTCAGGCCGATAGGGTACATCATGAGTGCGGGCTGTCAATCGAGGGGCAGCTGCGGCCTTTGAATAGGCGAACTGTCGTCTGTATAATGCCGGCAGTCACCCATTGGCGAGACCCCTCATACCCAGAGCCGGAGGCGCTCCGATTCCGTCCACGTGCGTTTCACAAGCGTACCGAATCGGCGCCTCCAGCTATGAGATGGGACAAATGGAACAGTTTGGGACAGTTTTCGGCGAAAATCTCCCGTTTCTTTGACACCCGCGGCGTTGCGGCATACTATCAGGGATACGGTAGGCGCGGCGAAGACTCGGCTTGTCGCCGACAGGAGGTGAGACATGGCTAATCCGGTACGGGTGCTGCATTTCGTCAACCAGTTCTTCGGGGGCATAGGCGGAGAGGAGTACGCCAACATGGGCGTGGAGGTCCGCGAGGGCCCCGTTGGGCCCGGGCGTGCCCTACAGCTTGCGCTGGGCGACTCCGGAACGGTCGTCGCCACGGTGATCGGCGGCGACAACTACATGGTCGAGCGCGAGGACGAGGCGGTGAAGGCCGTCGGGGAGGCCATCTCGCGCTTCGAGCCCGGCCTGGTGGCCGCCGGGCCGGCCTTCGACGCGGGAAGGTACGGCCTCGCCTGCGCCGCCGTATGCATCGAAGCCCAGTCGCGGGGCATACCGGCCGTCACGTCCATGCACCCGGAGAACCCGGGCATCCTCACACGCCGCAGGGACGTACTCGCCGTCCCCACAGGCATCGACGTCACGCAGATGAGGTCAATCGTCGAGAGGATGGCCAGGCTCGGCCTGAAGGTTGCAAGCGGTCGGGAGCTCGGCCCAGCGATGGAGGACGACTACATACCGCGCGGCTTCCGAAGGCCGGCCGTCAGGGACGTGACCGGCGCAGAGGCGGCGATAGACATGCTGGAGGCGCGGGTGGCGGGGAAGCCCTTCGTCTCCGAGGTCTACCCGCGCGACTACGACTCGCTCCCCGCGCCCGACGCCATCGCCGACCTCTCCGGCGTTACCCTCGCCCTCGTCAGCACCGGCGGGCTGGTCCCCATGGGCAACCCCGACCACCTGGAGCAGGGCCGCACCACCGAGTTCGCGGGCCGCTATGACATCTCGGAACTCCGAGAGTTCACTATTACGGAGTGGGAGACGATCCACACCACCCAGGGGAATGTCCCCAACGAGACCGACACCAACTACCTGATGCCTCTGGCCTCCATCCGAGAGCTGGAGGCCAGGGGAGCCATCGGGGGCGTGTACCCCTACTTCTTCTCGACGGCGGGAAACGGCATGGCCGTGAAGGCGGCCGCGCGCATCGGAGAGGAGGTCGCGGAGGAGCTGACCGAGGCCGGAGTGGAGGCGGTCCTGCTCGTTGCGACCTGAGGAAGCTGCAATCGTTGCGGAGCAACGATCAGCAAGGAATTGGCGAAGGTCGGTATCCCGGTCGCCCTGATAAGCGCGATACCCATGGTGCCGATCTCGGTCGGGGCGCACAGGGTCGTCGAGGGGGTCAGCCTCCAGCACGTATGCGGCGACCCGATTCTGAGCAAGGACAGGGACCGTGCGCTGATGATGAGGATAACCGAGGCCGCGCTCCAAGCGCTCCGCACGCCCGTCGACAGGCCGACCCTGTTCAAGCCGGCCGAGGAGCCGGAGAAGGAGCCTGTCCATGCGTCTTGAGCTCGGCAACTTCCCCGTGACCGACGTCGTCTTCGGCTCGCGGAACGCCTGGAAGGACGGCATCCTGGAACTGGACGCGGACATGCTGCTGGCTCCCGTGCTGGCCGAGCCAAACGTCCGCGGCGCAAGCATGGACATAGCCAGGCCGGGCGAGTCGGTCCGCATAATCAACCACTTCGACATACTCGAACCCCGCGTCAAGGTGAGCGGGCAGGGGACGGTCTACCCGGGCCGGGCAGGCCGACCCGTGGACACGGTCGGACAGGGCCGGACGCACCGCATGGGCGGTATGACCCTGGTCGTGTCCTACGACGGCGCATACGACCGATGGGGAAGCAACGCCCCCGCGGGCTACCTGAGTGCCCCGAAGGCCCCGAAGTGGTTCGAGACGCACGGCCTGGTCGAGATGCCCAGAGAGGACAGACGGCAGACCTGGAGCAACCACCACTTCATCGACATGTCCGGGCCGGGCGCGGTCCTTCCCTTCGCTTCGACCGTGAACGTCTGCCTCAGCCTCAAACTGGCGGAGGGGCTGGACATACAGAACAAGGCGGACGTCAGCAACGCCGTCGGGCTGAAGATGCAGGACACGCTCGCCGAAACGGTCCGCAGCCTGGAGCCGCCCGATATGGAGGTGTTCGACGTCGGAGTGAAAGACCCGTCACTGCCGGGCATGGTGTTCGTCTGGATGTTGTCGAGCCCCGAGGGCTCGCACGGCCCCCAGTCCATACACGGCTCAGGCGTCTATGGGCACACCCGCCTCTCCGCGCCGTGGCTCCTCTGGCCCACCGAGGTGATGGACGGCGCCATCACCGGCGGAGGCCGTGGACATGGCTCATGGGCCATGAGCAACAACCCGATCGTGATGGGGCTGAGCCGGCGGCACGGAAAGAGCCTCAACTTCCTCAGCTGCATCATTCTCCGCGAGCCGTGGTACAGCGAGGAGGAGATGCAGTTCGTGGGGAACCGCGCCGCGGAGGCCGCAAAGCAGCTCGGCGCATCCGGCGCCATCGTCACTAACGAGGTGCGCGGCCTCCAGTTCGTCTCCTCGGCGCGCACCGTGCAGGCCATAGAGCGCGTCGGCGTCAGTACCGTCTGGGTCAGCGAGGAGGAGGACAACGAGGACGGCAACGTCCCGCCCTTCCTGTACCATCCCGAAGAGATGAAGGCCGTCGTGAGCGCCGGGACGGGCGCGGCCGGACCGTTCCCCGCCGTCGAGCGCGTCCTCGGAAGCGCCGCGGGAGCCCCCGAGAAGTGGTACGGCGAGCAGCCCGCCGTGCCGGGCAGATACGGCGTCGAGCACGTCTTGGATCACTACGGCTTCGGCAGGCAGCACTGCGTGGACTACTAGACTGTCGACGCGCAGCCCGTCCTAACAGGGCTTTAGCGAAGCGGGGTGTTCCGGCTGGGGCCGATCCGGAACTTGACGTCGTGGGAGTGAGCGGCTCTAGGAAATCACTCTGCTCTACGCCCCGGGCTGCGGCAACCGGAGGGTGGCACGGTTGCGTGGCGCGCCGCTGCCCATATGGCGCCTCGGTGAGCCGTGTATCACGCTGACTCGCCGAGCGACGTGCGGGTTCGTCTTCCAGTTCCCCGCGTTCTTGGACGACCTCACGGTTACCGCCAACGTCACCGTTCCGCTTGTCGTGTCGGGAGACAAGCCGTGCGACGCTCGGAAGCGGTCGCGTGAGTTGCTTGACCGGTTCGGCCTCGGCCCTCTTGCGAAGGAGTACCCGTCGACGCTCTCAGGTGGAGAGTTGCAACGCGCGTCAATAGCCCGAGCCCTGGTGATGGAACCAGCATCGTCTTCTGCGACGAGCCGACCGGCGCGCTGGACGAGAGCAACTCCGAGCCTGTAGTCGGTGAGCTGCGGAGAATTGCCGAAGAGTTCGGTGTTGGCGGTTTGATCGTCACCCATGATCCATCGGTGTGGGCCGCGTGCGACCGTGTGCTCCGGTTGGACCAGGGGTTCCAAGGTCTGTGACAGAACTGTCACAGATTTTCACAGGTTCTTTCACGGAAAAGGGGGTGCTTTTCACGGCCATTTCACATGGCTCGCCTATGATGGGTAGTAACACAAGTCACGGGGGGTGCCAAATGGTTAGGCTGCTGATCTATATCCAGGGGCGCCCCCGCGCTATGCGGTGCATCTGTCGAGGCCCCTGCGGGCTGAGGATGGGGTAGATGCCTGGGACCGCTCCCCATCCCGCCGGGCAGGGGCAAGAGAGCAACTGGTGGGGCATCCGGCGTCGTCGGGGCCCCACCAGTAGGCAAAGTTTGAAAGGATGTCATCATGAAAGAAACAAGAACCATACTTTTCACCGCCGTAGTGTGCCTGGCCATCCTGGCAGGTTGCTCTACGCAAACGCATCCCACACACGAGCATGATGCCGTCCTCGAGGCCCAGCATAAGGCCGAAAAAGAGGCGAGCGTGAAGTACCTTATAGAGAACTTCCCCACACGCGAACAGACGATTCGGGTGCGTGAGTGCATCACCGCCAGAACGGGGTTCGATGAATTCCCCGAGATGTCGGACGCTTCCGATTATGGGCCGCACATCTTGACGCCGACCCCTGGGGAGGCAGTGCCGAATTTTCCGCCCGAAGTGGACCGCGCAGGGCTCGATTGCGTCTTCGATCTTGGTCTTGAAGACAGGTACATAGCGCCGCAGGACCAGCAGGCCCTTCGCAATGCCAATGACTCTTGAACTACGGCAGCGGCGCAGGCGCGCTTGCGGCGGCGCGAAGCTCACCATGATTGCGTCTTCCACCTCGGTCTCGAAGACAGGTTCTTTCCGCCTTGGGATCACGATTACCTCCGCCCGGATGAGGCTTGATTACGGTTGCGTAGTTTCCGGGACATGAGAAAGGAGCGAACTGAAATGAACCGGGCATCGACAGCAAGCCCCGCCCTTACGGGGCGGGAACTAGCGCAGAGCTTCGGCGAGCGGAGTGTTCTGGACGGGGTCGACCTAACGCTTGACTGTGGGGAGGTGCTCGCCGTAGTAGGCATGAGCGGTTCGGGGAAGTCGACGCTGCTCTACGCCCTGGCTGGCCTCCGCCAGCCGGAGGGCGGCACGGTCGCGTGGGGCGGCCACGCCGACGTATGGAGCCTGCGCGAACCCGAAATCACGCTGGTCCGCAGATCGACCTGCGGGTTCGTCTTCCAGTTCCCCGCGTTCCTGGACGACCTCACGGTCGCGGCGAACGTCGCCGTTCCGCTCGTCGTGTCGGGAGACAAGCCGCGCGATGCTCGGGAGCGTGCCCGCCAGTTGCTTGACCGGTTCGGCCTCAGCCCGTTGGCGGAGGACTTCCCGTCGACGCTCTCGGGCGGCGAGTTGCAGCGTGCGTCGATAGCCCGAGCCCTGGTGATGGACCCCAGTATCATCTTCTGCGACGAGCCGACCGGCGCGCTGGACGAGAGCAACTCCGAGCTTGTAGTCAGCGAGCTGCTAAGAGTCGCCGCGGAGTTCGGCGCTGGTGTGTTGATCGTTACCCACGACCCCTCGGTGTGGGTCAAGTGCGACCGTGTGCTCCGGTTGGACGAGGGGAAACTGATAGAGGAGCGTGCGGCATGAGGCTGTTCTTCCAATTCATCTGGCCCCGCTCGTGGCGGGCTCTCTCCGTCTGGATTCCACTGATAGCTGTAGGTCTTATCGTGTGTGTGGGACTCTCGCTGGCGATGGGATTCCGTTCCGGAGTGCTCGCCCGACACGCCGCCGCTACAGTACGTGACGGCCCTCCCGGCCTACCGCCGAGGAGCCAGTCGGTTGAGGGGCCGCTGCGTTCGTCTGAGGTGGCCGCCACCGGCTACGGGCCTCTGGTAGTCACGGTCTTCTGGGGAGAGGAGGGTCAGCGGCTAGGTCTTCCCGGTATTCCAGAGGTCGAACCGAGCGGTACCGTTCTGGCCTCCCCGGCGGTACTCGTTCAGCTCAGGGACGATTGGACGGGTGAGTTGGCTGGCTGGCTGGGCGAAGGGCCTGTACGAGAGCTTCCCGATGCGGCGCTGGCCCACCCGCGCGAGATGGTGGTCGTGGAGTTCACCGATGCGGTTCCACCTGGAACTGCACAGAGGTTCCATCCGATTCGGGCGGGTAGGAGTTGGGCGCCTGAAACGGGGTTCGTGATTATCGGGCTCATCATACTCGTGCTCCCGTCGGTGGCTCTAGCCAGAGCCGGAGCGGCTGTGCACCTTAACGCCAGGTCGCGGCGCTACGGACTACTGAGGGTTCTGGGCACGCTGCCCCGGCAGTTGGCCGTGGCAATAGCAGCCGATATGGCGATTCCCATGCTGGCAGGCGCATTGGTTGGTTCAATCGCCTACTCGGTTGTCATGTCCTCTTTGGGATCGTTCAGCCTTGCTGGGACCTCGTATTGGGCCAGCGATCTGGTCCTTCCTGCCGCGCTGGCAATTGCCTTGCCGCTGGTCACAGTCGCCGTGGGCTTCTTGAGTGTCGCTCGAATGGTCCACCATGCCAGCAGTGACCCCCTCGGGACGCTGCGGAGAGACCGGAGAAGACGACGTGTCTCTCGCCTATCTTGCCTAATGGCGGTCGGTGCGATAGTGGGTCCTGCTGCCGTATTCGCCTCCCCCGAGGCGGACTGGCTGATGCCCGCCGGGATACTCTTGAGCGTGGTGGGCCTTGAGGGATTGACCCGGATAGCAGTCACTCTTGCGGGCAGTGTATTCGTCGATCGGACACGGGCTCAGATATCAGGATCGAGGATGCTGCATTCAGGGTCCGTAGCCGTTCTGGGCGTATCCGCCACTGCGATCGCTGTTCTCTTTATTGTGTTTCTTGTGAACTCGAACTTAAAGAACCTCCCATCCCCAATAGGGACTTTCGATGTTCTAGCCCGTCTCCCGAACCTCGATTCGTACGAACCGATCGTCCGTGCGATGTCTGATATAGATGGTGTAACCCGGGTCGTGGCGGTGGGAAAGATCAGTGCCGACTCGGATCAAGAACTTGGATGGGTATACACGATGACCTGCGACGATGCGCGTGGCTCAGTGAAGCTCGACGCCCCATGCACCACGGGGAGCATCTACTTGGGGCAAGGGCTCCCCGGCGTGGATACGGTAACCTTGGCCGCGCCTGATGTTCGAGGCCCGCCTGGGTATGTAATTCTGTCGAGTTCGTTAGATTACACAGACGAATCAATTCCAGGCACCTATCCGGTTGGGGGGCGGGTCGACGCTTCATGGATTGCATACACGAGGAGGGGAGCTGTGCTAATGGTGGACCAGCCCCCCATCCCGCATCACACGCTCCTTCTCGTCACCACGGACGGCTCCGCGGGGTCTCTGCGCCGGGTAATGGAAGGTTTTCGGAACCGGCCTGAAGAGTCGTATCCCATCACCCGGGGCGCCCTTACGACCGGACTCGATGAACTTTCCTTGATCTACTTCCCCTACATGTTCGTGATGGCCATCACCGCCGCCGGAATGGCGGCCGTCGCGCTGCTCTACGCGGTCATGCTGCTCTTCCGCCAACGCCAGGCGGAGTTCAGGATGCTGCGCGCTCAGGGCGCGACGCGGATGCTGCTGGCCGTCGACCTCGCGCTGCTGTTTGCGATTCCATTGATGCTCGCATTCGGCCTCGCGGTCGCCTCCGGCATGATCCTGGCCGCCTCCTACAACACGGCGTTCGGCGTTCCTGCGCCCCAGGTAAACCCGCAGGCAATAGCGATACTGGTCTTCGTGCTGGCGATTGGCATGGCGGCAACCGTCCTGGTAGCGGGAAGGGCAGCCCGAATACCGCCTCTGGTAGCCGACCCCGACGCTACGACCGGCTGACGGGCGATGTGGGACTGCCGCGTACAACTGATACATGGGTCTCAACGGGGCTGAGACGGAGGTTGAGGCATTTGGTGGTGAGTCGGAAGATCAGCGGGGAGACTCGCTCCAAACGGGGCAGCGAGAGACTGTTACCTTTGGTATGGTTCGTTTGACACAACTTTCACAAATTGCTATATTCCCCATCACGCTTGACCGGGCCGCAAGCCCTCGATCATGTCCTCCATGAGGACGTGAGGTCAGCCTCGATCCGGTCGGGGCGCCCGCGTGCGAACGAGGGACGAGAGACATCCACTCGCCCCGAGTAACGCGGGGTTGGCCCTGACCGCAGCCCGTATCCGGAGACGCGCGAAAGTCTAATGTTATGAGCGCCCTGTTCACACAGGACAGTATGCGCGGGATCGAGGAGCGCGGCCTCTACGACCCCCGGTTTGAGCACGACGCCTGCGGCGTGGGTCTCATCGCCAACGTCAGGGGCGTCAGGTCCCACGACGTGGTGAGGAGAGCCATCGAAGCGCTCGTGAACCTGGGGCACCGGGGCGCCCGCAGCGCCGACCCGGAGACCGGGGACGGGGCGGGTATCCTCCTCCAGATGCCGCACGAGTTCTTATCGAGCCAGGCGAGGGCGGCGCGTATCGACCTGCCGGACCCGGGCAATTACGGCGTGGGCATGGTCTTTCTTCCCCAGGACCCCGATGAGCGGGTCCGCTGCGAGAAGATCGTGGGCGCCGTTGCCGAGCGGGAGGGCCAGACCCTGCTCGGATGGCGCGACGTCCCCGTCGAACCCGGCGCCATCGGGAGACTGGCCGCTCAGGTCATGCCGGTAATCCGACAGTTCTTCGTTCTGAGAGGCCCGGGCCTGGCCGACGAGACCGCATTCGAGCTCAAGCTCTATGTGCTCAGGAAGGCCATCGAGGCAGAAGCGGCAGCAGCCGGCCTCCGGCACGCCGACCAGTTCTACGTCGCGAGCCTGTCGTCCAACAGGATCGTGTACAAGGGCCTTATCGTCGCCGACCAGATAGAGCACTTCTACCACGACCTGACGGACGACTCGATCAAGACATCCTTCGCCCTTGTCCATTCCCGCTTCAGCACGAACACGCTTGGATCCTGGCGTCTTGCCCATCCATACAGATTCATCATCCACAACGGCGAGATCAACACGCTGCGCGGCAACATCAACTGGATGACCGCCCGACAGCCTCTGTTCTCGTCGGACTCGCTGGGCGGCGACGTCCAGAAGCTGCTCCCGGTCATCTCGCAGGGCCAGAGCGACACAGCCTCCCTGGACAACGCAATCGAGCTTCTCCTGGCCACCGGCCGCTCCCTGACGCACGCTATGTCGATGCTCATCCCGGAGGTCTGGGGCGACCACGTGCCGATGGATCAGGCCAAGCAGGACTTCTACCGCTATCACGCCACCCTGATGGAGCCCTGGGACGGGCCTGCCCTGGTGATCGGCACCGACGGCAGCAAGGTGTGCGCGGTGCTCGACAGAAACGGCCTCCGCCCATGCCGCTACCTGGTCACCACCGACGACCTGCTGGTCATGGCCTCGGAGACCGGCGTCTTGGACATCCCCGAAGAGGACATCCTCTTCAAGGAGAGGCTGTACCCCGGGCGCATGTTCCTTCTGGACAGCGAGGAGGGCCGTCTCGTCGGAGACGAGGAGATCAAGGCGGAGCTCTCCGCTCGGAGGCCCTACGGACTCTGGCTTGGGCAGAACACCGTCGACCTCGACTGCCTCCCCGACCCCTCGTCCGTGCCGTGCCCCGACTTCGACTCGCTGCCTCAGCGTCAGGCGGCCTTCGGCTACACCCTCGAAGACCTGCGAGTGCTCATGGAGCCGATGGCGGTAGACGGCGCCGAGCCCGTGGGGTCCATGGGGAACGACGCTCCCCTCGCGGTGCTGTCCGACCAGACCCCGCTGCTCTTCAACTACTTCAAGCAGCTCTTCGCGCAGGTCAGCAATCCGCCTCTGGACGCGATCCGGGAGGAGATGGTCACCTCGTTGGACGTGACGGTCGGCTCGGAGCAGAACCTGTTTGACGAAACGCCGGAGCACTGCCGCCAGCTCAGAGTTAGGCTCCCCGTCCTGAGCAACCGACAGATGGCCCAGATCAAGCAGGTGGACTCTCCCGGGATACGGGCCCGGACGCTCTCGACTCTCTTCAGCCCCGCGGACGGAAAGGGTTCGCTCTCGCGCGCAATGGACCGCGTGTGCGCGGAGGCATCCGCCGCCATTGAGGACGGTTGCTCCATTCTCATCCTGTCGGACCGCGGCGTCGACCGACGCCGCGCCTATATCCCGAGTCTTCTCGCCACCGGCGGCGTCCACCATCACCTGATCCGCAAGGGGGTCCGAACCAAGGTCGGACTGATCGTGGAGTCGGGCGAGCCCAGAGAGGTCTCCCACTTCGCTATGCTCATAGGCTACGGCGCCTCGGCTGTCAATCCCTACCTGGCATATGAGACCCTGGCCGATATGCAGCGAAAGGCCGACTTCATCCAGCCCATGGGAGACCAGGACCCTGAAGAGCGCTACGTGAAGGCCATCAACAAGGGCATCCTCAAGATAATGTCCAAGATGGGCATATCGACCATCGAGAGCTACAGGGGAGCCCAGATATTCGAAGCGGTCGGGCTTGATCAGACCCTGATAGACCGCTGCTTCACTTGGACGTCGTCCAGGGTCGCCGGCATCGGACTCGCCGAGATAGAGGAGGAGGCCGGAAGACGGCACGCCGCCGCATACCCTGACCTCGAAATCGGCGGCAACAGAGAGCTTGCGGACAGCGGCTTCTACCAGTGGCGGCGTAACGGCGAATACCACATGTGGAACCCGTTCACCATCGCCAAGCTCCAGCACGCCGTCAGGTCGGACGACTTCACCTCGTTTGAGCAGTTCGCCACACACGTCGACAGCCACAGCCGCCGACTGTGCACCATACGCGGCCTGCTGGAATTCAAAGAGGCGAAGGAGCCGGTTCCAATAGAGCAGGTGGAACCCGCCAAAGAGATCGTCAAGCGCTTCTCATCCGGAGCGATCTCCCTGGGGTCGATCAGCAAGGAAGCTCATGAGACCCTGGCAATCGCCGCGAACAGGGTGCTCGCCAGGAGCAACACCGGCGAGGGCGGGGAGGACCACCGGCGGTACTCCCTGGACCCCAACGGCGACTCCCGAAACAGCGCCATCAAGCAGGTGGCGTCCGGTCGCTTCGGCGTAACGAACCTGTACCTGACCAACGCTAAGGACCTTCAGATCAAGATGGCCCAGGGATCCAAACCGGGCGAGGGCGGGCAGATACCGGGCTACAAAGTCAACGACTACATCGGATGGGTTCGCAACGCGACCCCGGGCGTGGAACTCATCTCTCCCCCGCCGCACCACGACATCTACTCGATCGAAGACCTGGCACAGCTCATCCACGACCTCAAGAACTCGAACCCCACGGCCAGGATACACGTCAAGCTGGTTGCCGAAGCCGGCGTCGGCACCATCGCCGCGGGCGTATCCAAAGCCCGCGCCGACGTCGTCCTGATCAGCGGCGACAGCGGCGGCACCGGCGCCTCGCCGGAGTCATCCATAAAGCACGCCGGGCTGCCCTGGGAGCTGGGCCTTGCCGAAACCCAGCAGGTGCTCGTGGCCAACGACCTCAGGGGGCGCATCGTCGTGCAGGCCGACGGACAGCTCAAGACAGGCAGGGACGTGGCGATAGCCTGTCTGCTTGGAGCCGAGGAGTTCGGCTTTGCCACGGCCCCGCTCATATCGATGGGATGCATCATGCTCAGGAAGTGCCACCTGAACACCTGCTCGGTCGGCATAGCCACCCAGGACGCCGAGCTCAGAAAGCAGTTCGCGGGCAAGCCTGAGCACGTGATCAGATACTTCTTCTTCGTCGCCGAGCAGATGCGCGCCATTATGGCCGGACTGGGCTTCCGGTCGGTTGACGAGATGGTCGGCCGAGTCGACATGCTGGACGACGGAAAGGTAGTCGAGCACTGGAAGGCGCGGACTCTCGACTTCTCGAGGCTCCTCCACGTGCCGGAGGTTCCCGCGGACGTAGCCACCTACCACTGCCGGGAACAGGACCACGGCCTCGAAAGGGCCCTCGATCACGTCCTCATCGAGCGGTCCAGGGACGCGCTGGAAAACGGGACGCCCGTCTCCTTCGACCTGCCCATCAGCAACTCCAACCGCACCGTCGGAACCATGCTCAGCCACGAGGTGACGAAGAGACACGGCAACGACCTGCCGGACGACACCATTCGAATAAACTTCACCGGGTCCGCGGGCCAGAGCTTCGGGGCGTTCACCGCGCCCGGCATCACGATGACTGTCAGAGGCGACGCCAACGACTCCTTCTGCAAGGGGCTGTCGGGCGGCAAGGTGATCATCGCCCCCCCTGACGAGTGTACCTTCGTTCCGGAAGAAAACGTGATCGTCGGCAACGTCGTCCTCTACGGAGCCACTTCCGGGAAGGTATTCATACGCGGGGTCGCAGGCGAGCGCTTCTGCGTCCGCAACAGCGGGGCCGAGGCCGTGGTCGAAGGGGTAGGTGACCACGGGTGCGAGTATATGACCCGAGGACGGGTTGTCGTGCTGGGCCCCACAGGCCGGAACTTCGCCGCGGGTATGAGCGGGGGCGAGGCATTCGTGCTCGACGAGAATGGGGCGCTGCCCGGCCTCTGCAACACAGACATGGTCGATCTGGAGCCGGTCGTCGACGACGCCGACCGCGCTCACCTCAAGCGGATGGTCGAAGACCACCTGCGCTACACGGGAAGCTCGAACGCCCGCCGCGTCATAGACCACTGGGACCGGATGCTCCCCAGGTTCGTCAAGGTGATGCCGACCGACTACAAACGGGCGCTGGAGGAGAGGGCGCGGGCCAACCTGCCCGTCGGCGGGCTGCATGGGTAAGCCCACCGGCTTCATCGATAAGGGCAGGGAGACCCCACCCCGCATTCCCGTAGCTGAGCGCGTCGGCGACTACCGCGAGTTCTACAGGAGTTGGACGGAGCCGCAGGCCCGCGACCAGGGCGCCCGCTGCATGAACTGCGCCGTCCCCTTCTGCCACATGGGCTGCCCTCTCGGCAACCTCATACCCGAATGGAACGACCTCGTCTATCGCGGCCGATGGCGGCATGCCCTGGACGCCCTTCACGCCACTAACAACTTCCCTGAATTCACCGGCAGAATCTGCCCCGCGCCCTGTGAGGCATCCTGCGTCCTCGCCATCAACCAGGACCCGGTGGCCATCGAGCACATCGAGAAGGCCATATCGGACAGGGGGTGGCAGGAGGGCTGGATCGTCCCGCAGCCCCCGAAGACACGCACCGGCAAGAAGGTCGCCGTCGTCGGGTCGGGCCCGGCTGGACTGGCCGCAGCGCAGCAGATCAACCGCGCCGGCCATCTCGTGACCGTCTACGAGCGCAGCGAGCGGGTGGGCGGTCTCCTGAGCCTGGGCATACCCGACTTCAAGCTCGAAAAGCTACTGGTCCAGCGCCGCGTCGATCAGATGGAGAGAGAGGGAATCGAGTTCGAGACCGGAGTCCACGTCGGCAGATCGATCCCCGCTTCCGACCTGACGGACCGATTCGACGCCGTGTGTCTCGCCGGCGGCAGCACCGTACCGAGAGACCTCGCCGTTCCGGGCCGCGAACTCCGCGGCATACACTTCGCCATGGACTATCTCACACAGCAGAACAGGCTGGTCGCCGGCGGCCGCGTCCCGCCCGAAGAGCGGATCACCGCTGAGGGGAAGCGTGTCGTCATCCTCGGCGGCGGAGACACCGGCGCCGACTGCCTCGGCACCGCCCACCGACAGGGAGCGGAGGTCGTGCGCCAACTCGAGATACTGCCGGAGCCTCCGTTGGAACGCCCTCCGGACAACCCCTGGCCGGAATGGCCGAAGGTGCTCATGACCTCTGCCGCCCACGAGGAGGGCGGCATCCGCGGCTACAACGTCCTCACCAAGCGCTTCTCGGGCATCGACGGCGAGGTACGCAAGCTGCACGGGGTACGCCTCGAATGGGGCCCGCCGGACGGCTCCGGCCGCCCATCCATGAATGAGGCGCCGGGCAGCGACTTCGAGATTGACGCCGAACTCGTCCTGCTCGCCATGGGATTCCTCCACCCGGAGCGCGAAGGGATGCTCGCAGACCTCGGCGTGGAGCTGGACGCCAGAGGCAACGTTGCAACGGACGAGAACAAGATGAGCAGTGTGCCGGGCGTCTTCGCCGCAGGGGACATGGCCAGAGGCCAGTCCCTGGTGGTCTGGGCGCTCGCTGAAGGTCGGGAGGCCGCCAGAGGCATCGACCGATACCTGATGGCCAGGACCGGCCTGCCGAGAGCGCTCTCGATCGGCCCGTAGGCTGGTGACGAATGCAGAGGAGCAAGCCATGAACGCCCATTACCACCGCGCCCCATCCAGACCGGGAGTTGCAGTCAACCACCTCAGCGGCGTGATGCGGTGGCGGTGCATCGGCCCGTTCAGGGGCGGCCGCGTGCTCGCCGTAGCCGGACACCCGACTGAGACCGCCACCTTCTTCTTCGGCGCAGTGGCCGGCGGCGTCTGGAAAACCACCGACGCGGGCGTCTACTGGCGGAACGTGTCGGACCGCTGCTTCAGCGCAGGCTCCGTCGGCGCGATCGCCGTCTCGGACTCCGACCCGAACGTCATCTACGTGGGGACGGGCGAGGCCTGCATCCGCAACGACCTCACCCACGGAGACGGCATCTACAAGTCCACCGACGGCGGGGAGACGTGGCGGAACGTCGGCCTCCGCGACACCCGCCACGTCGCCCGCGTGCGGGTCCATCCGAAGAATCCCGACGTGGTGTACGCGGCGGCTCTCGGCCACGCCTTCGGCCCGAACGAAGAGCGCGGCGTCTTCCGCTCGACCGACGGCGGAGCCTCGTGGGAGAGGGTGCTGTTCGTGAGCGACCGCGCAGGGGCGGTCGACCTGTCCATGGACCCAGGCGACCCGCTCACGATCTACGCCTCCATCTGGGAGGCCCACAGGAGCTTCTGGGACATCGTCAGCGGCGGCCCGGACTCGGGACTCTACAAGACGGTGGACGGCGGCGATACCTGGACCAACCTGTCGGAAAACCCCGGCCTGCCGAAGGAGACCCTCGGCCGAATCGGAGTCGCGCTGTCGCCGGCCAAGCCGGGCCGCGTGTGGGCCATGGTCGAGGCCGAGCACGGAGGACTCTTCAGGTCCGACGACGGCGGACGCACCTGGGAGCAGACCTCGGACGATGACGACCTGCGGCTCCGGTCATGGTACTACACACACGTGTTCGCCGACCCGTCCGACGCCGACACCGTGTGGGTGCTCGCCCCAAAGACCTGGAGATCGACCGACGGCGGGCGATGCTTCACCGAGGTCCCCATGCCGCACGGCGACCAGCACGACCTCTGGATCGACCCACGCGACAGCCGCAGGATGATCGAGGGCAACGACGGCGGCGCCACCGTATCCCTGAACCGCGGCGAGACCTGGTCCAACATCTTCAACCAGCCGACCGCACAGTTCTACCACGTCACGACCGACAACAGGGAACCGTACTGGGTGTACGGCACCCAGCAGGACAACACGGGGATAGCCGTCCGCAGCTACTCGGACAACGGCGCCATAATCACAGGCGACTGGTACAACGTGGGCATGTCGGAGAGCGGCGACATCGCCGTAAAGCCCGACGACCCGAACATCGTCTATTCCGCATACCCGCACGGCATCCTCAACCGCTACGACCACCGAAATCAGGAGGTGCGAGTCGTCACCGTCTGGCCTGAGGACCACGTGAACTGGCCGGCGAAGACCTTCAGGTACCGCTTCGCCTGGAAGTTCCCGATCGTCTTCTCTCCTCACGACCCGGACACACTCTACGTCGGCGGCAACGTTGTATTCAGAACCAGGGACGACGGCACCACGTGGGAGGCCATCAGCCCCGACCTGACGAGGAACGACGCGGCCAAGCTGGAACTCAAAGGAGGCCCGGTCACCATCGAGGGCGCCGATGCCGAGGTCTACTGCACCGTCTACGCCTTCACCGAGTCCCCGCTCGAACCCGGCCTGCTCTGGGCCGGCACCGATGACGGGCTGGTACACGTATCGAGAGACGGCGGAGGCTCCTGGAAGAACGTGACCCC
Source organism: uncultured Dehalococcoidia bacterium (assembly GCA_958295685.1). Lineage (GTDB taxonomy): Bacteria > Chloroflexota > Dehalococcoidia > Lucifugimonadales > CATQGZ01 > CATQGZ01. The sequence continues at coordinate 2,391,831 of OY282365.1, read as the reverse complement.
GCCCACGATGCCGGAGTGGACCATGGTCCACTGCGTCGAGCCGTCGCCCCACGACCCGGCAGCAGCCTACGTCGCGGCCACACGCTTCAAAAACGACGACTTCAGGCCCTATCTCTACAAGACGAACGACTATGGGGATACGTGGCAGGAAATCGACGACGGCATACCCGCGGACGACTTCACAAGGGTCATCAGGGAAGACCCCGCCAGACGAGGGCTGCTCTACTGCGGCGCCGAGTCGGGCGTCTACGTGTCGGCCGACGACGGGGCCGCCTGGGAGTCGCTCCAATGCAACCTGCCCGCGGTCCCCGTTCACGACATGGTGATCAAGAATAACGACCTGGTCGCCGGGACCCATGGACGGTCGATGTGGATACTGGACGACCTGACGCCGCTTCAGCAGCTCGCGGCGGACCCGGCCGGAGGCAGCCCGCGCCTCCTTCGTCCGCGCCCGACTCACAGAATGCTCCACCAGGCGCCTGGCTATGTCGACCTGGGCGGCGGCATGAACTACGTAGTCCGCGTCCTCGGCGTGCCCATGGCCTTCTACGACAGCAGGACGCCCGACGGCAGGACCTCGCGGCTGATGCTGGACGCCGGCGAGAACCCGCCGGATGGAGTGAGCGTCACGTTCTACCTGCCGGACACGCCCCCGGACGACGTGAGCCTCGCGTTCCTGGACGCGGGCGGGCGCCTGATAAAGGTCTTCTCCGGCGGCGCGTCCGGCCAGGAGCGCCTCGATGTCTCCCAGGGCGTGAATCGATTCGTGTGGGACATGCGCTATCCCGGCGCGCTCTCTCTCACAGAGGTCGAGGGCGGCTACAAGCCGAAGAACATCGAGGGCGTACTGGCCCCTCCGGGCCTGTACAGGGTGCGCCTCACGGTGGGAGACGAAACCTTCGAGGAGTCCTTCGACCTGCTCAAGGACCCGCGCAGCCGCGCCTCCCAGGGCGCGCTCGACGAGCAGTTCGCACTCCTGCTCAGGATACGAGACAGGCTATCCGAGGTCCACGACGCGGCAGAGAGGGTCAGGCGCGTCCGGCGGCAGGTGGACGAGTGGAGCGCGCGCGCCGCGGACCGTCCCGGCGCCGATGCGGTGACGACGGCCGCCGCGAGCCTGAACGAGCGGCTGTCGAGCATCGAAGTCAACCTCGTGGGGATGAAGCCCCCGCCCGGCTCACTGCGCGGAGAGGTGGCGCGGCTGAATGCCAAGCTGACCACACTCGCGGGCGTAGTATCGAGCGCCGACTGGGCCCCGACGAAGCAGTCCTACGAAGTCTTCTCCCAGGTATCCAGGCAGGTCGACGAGCAACTCGACGAGCTCCACAAGACGCTGGACGCCGACCTCGCAGCATTCGTCAAGCTGATCCGGGACAGCGGAACGCCCTCCATCACGCCCTGACGCGCCGGGCGGCGCACGCAGCCGCGAAGTGAGCCTACGGCGCCCATCGCCTGTGCTAGAATCTCCGTTAGACCGCAGCCACCGAGGAGGCGCCGTGAACCTGCGCACGCCCGGCCCGATCCCCCTGGCCGACGACATACTGGAGGCCATGTCGTGGCCGATGATAAATCACAGAGGCCCCGAGTACGCCGAGCTCCTGGACAGAGTCACCGATAGACTGAAGGAGGTCTTCGACACCCGGGGCAGCATGTACGTCATCACCGGCTCCGGCACCGCGGCGATGGAAGCCGCGGTCGTCAACACCCTCTCCCCGGGCGACAGGGTCGTCAACCTCTCCATCGGCGCGTTCGGAGACAGATTCGGAGAGATAGCAGGGATATTCGGCGCCGACGTCACCACCCTCAGCTTCACCCCGGGCGAGGCCGTTGACCCGGACAGACTCAGGCAGACCCTGACGCAAGACCCCTCTATAAAGGCCGTTCTCGTGACCCACAACGAGACCTCCACCGGAGTGGTGAACGACCTGGAGGCGATAGCAGGAGTGGCCAAGGGCGAGTTCGACAAGCTGCTGCTGGTGGACGGCATCAGCAGCGTCGCCTCTCTGCCCCTCAGAACGGACGCGTGGGGCTGCGACGTGGTTGCCTCCGCCTCCCAGAAGGGATGGATGGCCCCGCCGGGCCTGGCGTTCCTCAGCCTCAGCGAGAGGGCGCGCCGCGCACACGCGGAGGCGCGGATGCCAAGGTTCTACCTCGACGTGGCCCAGTACGAGAGCTACCTCCGCAGGGGCCAGCCACCGTACACCCCCGCCATATCGGTGATGTTCGCCCTGGACGTGGCCCTGGGGAAACTGCTGGATGAGGGAATGGAGAGCGTCTATCGGCGCCACGCCGAGATCGGCCGGATGACCCGCGCGGGCATCCGGAGCCTCGGCCTGCCGCTCTTCCCCGAGGAGAGCGTCGCATCCGACACCGTTACGGCAGTTGCCGTGCCCGAAGGCGTGGACGGCGCGCGGCTCGTGAGCCTCCTGCGCGCGGAGCGCGGCGTGGTCCTCGCGGGGGGACAGGCCGAACTGGCCGGTAAGATATTCCGAATCGGCCACATGGGGCACTGCGCGGAGGACGAGATTCAGGACGTCCTCGATGCGCTGGAGCAGACCCTGCCTCAGGTCGGCTTCGCCCGGCCTCTCTGACGCCGTAGCGCCGAGACGGGGTCACTCTCCCCGGCGCAGCACCCTTCCGGGGGTCGCCCCTGTGTGCGCCCCATCCGAGACTATCGCCTCGCCGGCCACGAACACGTGGGGGATGCCCTCCGGGAACTGCATGGGATCGTCGAAGGTAGCCCGGTCCGTCACCGTCTCCGGGTCGAACAGCGTCAGGTCGGCGGTGAGGCCCTGCTCCACCCGTCCGCGCTCACTGAGATTGAGCCTCTGAGCCGGAAGCCCTGTCATCTTCCGCACCGCCGCCTCCAGCGAGAGAATGCCCAGCTCCCGCACGTAGCGCCCCAGAACCCTGGGGTATGTCCCGAAGTTGCGGGGGTGCGGCTTGCCGGCCAGGTGCGTCGCGCTGTGGTCCCCGCTCGCGTTCGCCAGCGGCCCCGTCGGCGAATAGGCGTAGCCGTCCGAGCCGAACATCGCCGCCTCGTGGCCCATGAAGAAACGGACGTCGCCCTCATCCCTGTTGAACACCGTCGTCGGCACCTCTCCGCCCTCTTCGATCATCAGGTCCAGCGCCGTCTTGAAGGCGTCGTCGCCCCGCGCCGCCGCGGCCTCAGCCACCGTCTTCCCGATCAGATCGGAGTTCGCGCTCGTGTACGTGTCGGAGATGATGTAGGACTCCCACGGAATCGGAGTGCCGCCGAAGAACCCCTCGACCGTCTCCCTGGCGATGCGCCGCCGCGTATCCGGATCCTTCAGCCTCCGAACCACCTCCGGCCTGTCTCCCTCCATGGACCACTCCGGCAGAAGCTGGCCTATCCCGCTCCCGGCGGCTATGTACGGATACATGTCGTAAGTAGCGTCCAGACCCTCGGCTCGCGCTCGGTCGAAGACCGCGGCCATCCTGGCCCCGTCCCCATGAACACGCGGGTCGACGATGGCCATGTGGGAATACTGCACCGGGACGCCCGCCCTCCTTCCGATCTCGACGGCCTCCTTCGCTGCGTCGATGTGGTCGTCGGTGCGCCAGCGTGAGTGGGTCACGTAGAAGGCCCCCTCGAACTGCGCGATGGCCTCGACCAGCTCCACCAGCTCGTCGGTCGACGCAAAGCTGGAAGGGACTATAGTCAGGCCGGTGGACACGGAGAACGCCCCCTGCTCGATGGCCTCCGCGGCCAGCCTACGCATCTCCCTCATCTCGTCCGTGCTGGGCGGGCGGTTCTGGTTGAGCCCCACCGCCTTCCGTATCTCTCCCTGACCGACCTGCGGAGCCACGTTCAGACTCATGCCGGATGAGTTCAGCCGCTCCGCCCATCCGTCCAGATCCGTCCAGGTCCAGTCCGGCTTCATGAACGGCCACGTGGAACGCTGGTACTCGGCCAGGTGCGGGTCGGCAGCCACCGGGAACGGCGAGGAGCCGCAGTTCCCCGTTACCTCGGTGGTGACTCCCTGGTAGGCCTTGCTCTCGCCGCCGGGGTCGCTCAGCATCGTCGTGTCGGAGTGAGAGTGCATGTCGATGAACCCGGGCGCTATCACCAGCCCGGTCGCGTCGATCCTCCGCGCGGCCTCGGCGCCGCCCAGCCTGCCGACCGCCGCGATCCGGCCTCCGCCGATCGCCAGATCGGCCTCGTACCGGGGCCTCCCCGTTCCGTCCACCACAGTACCGTTCTCGATCAGAGTGTCGAACATCTCAAGACCTCCCGTCTGCGGTTGGTTGAGTGCGGCGCCGGAGTCCCGACGGTACAATCTCACCGCGCCCCCTCTGAGCGCGTGGAAGCCGCCGCCGGAAACCGGCTCCGCCCCGACCTATCCGGCGGGAACCGGGTCGGCCAGCGGCGGGGCAGGGGAGTCGAACAGAGCCTTGAGCTCCTCGTCCTCAATGGTCTCGTTGGCGATGAGGTACTTCGAAAGCTGCGTCAGCTTGTTCTTGTGGGTGGTGATCAGCTTGCCCGCGGTCTTGTACGCCGCGTCGATGATGCTGTGAACCTCGTCGTCGATCGTCTCGGCCACGCTGTCGCTGTAGTCCCGCTGCTCGGCGATCTCCTTGCCGAGGAAGATCAGCTCTTCGCGCTTCCCGAAGGTCCTCGGACCCAGCTTCACGCTCATGCCGTAGCGCGTCACCATGGTCTTGGCAATGTTCGTGGCCTGCTCCAAGTCGTTGCTCGCCCCGGTGGTCGTCTCGTTGAACACGACCTCTTCCGCCACTCGCCCGCCCAGGGCTGCTGCGAGCATGTCCTCGAACTGCCGCTTGGTCCACAGCCTCCTGTCCTCTTCAGGCAGGTAGCGCGTGTGGCCTCCGCTCTGGCCTCGGGCCACGATCGTCACCTTATACGGAGGGTCGGCGTGAGGCAGCAGGTGCGCCACCAAGGCGTGCCCCGCCTCGTGATAGGCGGTCAACTCCCTCTCTCGTTCGCTGATGACCCTGCTCTTCCTCTCCGGCCCCGCGATGACCCGATCCACGGACTCCGCGAAGTCGTCCGACGTGATGGTCGACCTCTGCCTACGCGCCGCCAGGATCGCCGACTCGTTGACCAGATTGGCCAAGTCGGCCCCGCTGAACCCCGTGGTGAGCTTGGCCACCTTCCCCAGGTCGACGTCCTCGTCCAGGGGCTTGCCCTTCGAGTGCACGTCCAGAATCTCCGCACGGCCGCGCACGTCGGGGTTGTCCAGGACCACCCTGCGGTCGAACCGGCCAGGCCGCAGCAACGCAGGGTCCAGAATGTCCGGCCTGTTCGTGGCCGCGACCACGATGATGTTGGTGCTGGTGTCGAAGCCGTCCATCTCAACCAGTATCTGGTTGAGCGTCTGCTCCCTCTCGTCGTGGCCTCCACCCAGTCCAGCGCCCCGGTGGCGCCCGACGGCGTCGATCTCGTCGACGAACACGATGCAGGGCGAATTGCGCTTCGCCTGGTCGAACAGGTCGCGAACCCGGGAGGCCCCGACGCCCACGAACATCTCCACGAACTCGGACCCGCTGATGGAGAAGAACGGAACCCCCGCTTCGCCCGCGACCGCCCTTGCCAGCAGGGTCTTGCCGGTCCCGGGAGGCCCCATCAGCAGCACCCCCTTAGGTATCTTGGCCCCCAGAGTCAGGAAGCGCTCGGGGAACTTGAGAAATTCCACGACCTCCTGGAGCTCGACCTTGGCCTCCTCCACCCCGGCCACGTCCGAGAAGCTCACGCTCGGACTGTTGCCGACGAACATGCGCGCGCGGCTGCGCCCGAAGCTGAAGGTCTGATTCGTGTTGCCCTGGGCCTGCCTCATCATGAAGAGCAGGATAGCCCCGAAGAAGATCAGCGGCAGGAAGTTCACGAATATCCTGAACAGATTCCCCAGCCCGCTCGTCCCCTTCACGTCCAAGTTCAGCCTCTTGCCGACCAGGTCCACGCCCGCATTGGTCAGCTGCTCCACCAGGCTGGAACCCTCCTCCTTGCGCGACGTCAGCGCCTCTCCCGCGTTCGTGAAGACCGTCAGCCGGTCTCCCCTGATCTCGATGAGATCCACGTCGTCGCTCGCGACCATGGATATCACCTGGCTGATGGGAATCTCCCTGGACCCAGGCACCTGGAAGACGGTGAAGAGAACCGCGATGAGGGCCACGACGATCAGCAGGTAGATGAAGCTGTTTCGCATCCACCGAGCGCTCATGTAGCCTCCACGAATAACCCGCGGGCCGAGCGGCCCGCGAATTCAATCCGCTTCAATGATACAGCACGCGCGAGGCACGGCGCAAACTGTCGACAGACTCCGCCGTCAATCCTGACAATCCTGATTCAGACAACCCTTGACGACGCCGAACCGCTGTGCTAGAGTATTCCCATGACACAGCCGCCTCTCTTCCCCAAGCCAGCCCGCAGGACTCCTGAAGCGAGTGTCACATAAGTGTCAGAAAGTGTCACATAAGTGTCACATAGTGTCACATAGTGTCAGGCAAAATCGGCCCTCTCAGCTACGAAATGGCTGCGAAATGCCCGCAAATCTGACCCTTTCCGCGAAAATTTCCCGCCGCCGCCGAGCCCCGGAGGCCCCCGGACGCAAGGACCGGCGCGTCGGCCCAGTCAACCAAGTGCGAGATTTGGGGCCGCAAGACACTCTTGAGCGCAGCTCGACGGGTGGTCGACAAGAGAGGGGCCGCTGGCCTAAAATTCCCAAGGAGCCTGAAATCTCGGGAGGATGCTCGTGGCTGATCCCGCCAATCCCGGAGTTCTCGTCAGCACGGACTGGGTGGAGAGGCATTCGGAAGACCCCACTGTCGTGGTGGTGGAGGTCAACACCGACCTCACCGCCGGCTACTATCAGGGCCACGTGCCCGGAGCGGTTGCCTGGAACCTTCACGAAGACCTCGAAGACCAGACCTCGCGCAACGTCCCCGGCCTGTCCCAGTTCGAGAGTCTGATGGAGCGGTCCGGCATCGACAAGCACACAGCCGTAGTGCTCTACGGCGACGGCAACAACCGCTCCGCCACCTGGGCCTTCTGGATCCTCGAGTACTACCGACACGCCGACGTGCGGCTGATGGACGGCGGCCGGAAGAAGTGGATCCGGGAGGGCCGACCGCTCTCGACCTGGGTCGCCGCCGTGACGCCCACCACCTACAGGGCAGGCGTCCCAGACGCCAGCATTCGGGCCGCCAGGGACCGGGTCCTGACCGGCCTGCGCGACCCGAACGTCATCCTGCTCGACACGCGCACCCCGGAAGAGTATTCCGGCAAGCTCGCCTCCGCACCGGGGACGGACCAGTCCGGCGTCTACCGCAAGGGACGCATACCCGGAGCGGTACACGTCCAGTGGGACGACGGAGCGGCCGCGGACGGCTCCTTCCTGCCGACCGGCCAGCTCGCCAAAATGTACCGGAAGGTGGGGGCGGCCCCCGACCGCGAGATCGTCCCATACTGCAGGCTCGGCGTCAGAGCCTCCTACACCTGGTTCGTTCTCAAGCGCCTGCTCGGCTACGAGAGAGTCCGAAACTACGACGGCTCCTGGACCGAGTGGGGCAACTCCGCCGGCGTCCCTGTCGAGACCGACTCGGCCGCCGCGCCGGCGCAAGACGACACACATATTCCACAGGAGGTGGTCACGTGAAACAGGAACGGGTCGTATACGTCAACGGCGAGATCGTGCCGGAGAGCCGCGCCGCCATCTCCATCAGCGACAGGGGATTCCTGCTCGGCGACGCCGTGTTCGACTCGACGCGCACGTTCGGACACAGGATATTCAGGCTGCGTGAACACCTCGACAGGCTCTACGAATCGCTCAGGTGGATGCGCATCGACCCCAGGATGACGAAGGACGAGATGGCCGACCTCACGATGGACGTGCTCGAACGGAACCTGCCGACCGTCGACGAGCGCGACGACGTCTGGGTCACGCAGCGCGTGACCAGGGGCCTCCGGCTCGCCAGCGCCGACATACAGGGCGCCGCCGACAGGCCCACCGTCATCATCGAGTGCTTCCCAATCCCATTCGTCGAGCGGGCGCGCTACTACCGCGACGGCCTGTCGATCATCACCCCCTCGGTGCGCCGCACGCCGCCGGAAGCGATGAGCCCACGCGCCAAGACCCACAACTACATCAACCTCATCCAGGCCGACATGGAGGCCAGGGCCCAGGACCCCAGGGCATACGCCGTCCTGCTCGATATGAACGGCAACCTCTGCGAGGGCAACGGCAGCAACATCTTCATCATCAAGGACGGCGTGCTGCTGACACCCAAGGAGCGGTACGTCCTGGCCGGCATCAGCCGGCGGACGGCGCTGGAACTCGCCCACGAACTCGGACTGGAGGCCCGGGAGGCCGACCTCGACCTCTTCGACGCCTACACCGCCGACGAGGCGTTCGTGACCTCCACCAGCTTCTGCATCTGCCCGGTCGCGTCCATCAACGGCGCCGCTGTCGGCGAGGCTGGCGTCCCAGGCCCGGTCACCCACCGCCTCCAGAGCGCATACAGCGGGCTGGTGGGCATCGACGTCGTCCAGCAATACCTCTCCAGGCTGAGCTAGGCCGCAGCGGCCGAGGAATCCGCCCCTGTGCGCAAGGTGATGTTCACGGACAACCTCGAGGGCCTCGCCTCGATGCCGGACGAAGGCGTCGACCTCGTTTACGTCGACCCACCCTTCAACACGGGCCGAACCCAATCCAAGAGGTCGATCCGCACGCTCCGAGACGACAACGGCGACCGCACGGGCTTCCAGGGCAAACGCTACCGCACCGTCGAACTCGATTCCACGGGCTACTCCGACAGCTTCGACGACTACCTCGGATTCCTGGAACCCAGGTTTCGGGAGGCCAGGCGGATACTCAAGCCGGACGGCTCCTTCTTCCTCCACGTGGACTATCGGGAGGCGCACTACTGCAAGGTGCTCCTGGACCGGATATTCGGACGCGACTCCCTCATCAACGAGATCGTCTGGGCGTATGACTACGGCGCGCGCTCCAAGTCGAGATGGTCCGCCAAGCACGACAACATCCTGTGGTACGCAAAGAACCCGAAGGCCTACACCTTCAACTACGACGAGATCGACAGGGTGCCGTACATGGCGCCAGGCCTGGTCGGCCCGGAGAAGGCCGCGCGCGGCAAGACGCCTACCGACGTCTGGTGGCATACGATCGTGGGCACGAACAGCAGGGAGAAGACAGGGTACGCGACACAGAAGCCCCTCGGCATCCTCGAACGCATCGTCCGCGTCCACACCAGACCCGGCGGCCTCGTGGTCGACTTCTTCGCAGGCAGCGGAACGCTGGGCGAAGCGGCGGCCCGGCTCGGCCGCAGCTTCATTCTGATCGACAACAACCCCCAGGCCATTCGGGTCATGGCAAAGCGCCTGTCCCGGTACGGAACCGAATTCGAGGGATGCGGCGGCATTCTCCGTGACGACTCGGCCCGGGAAGGCAGCCATCTTGCGGTCCGCTGACGAGGCCGGGAGCAGCCCAGTGTCACAAGACATCCTGGTCGCCCGCGAAGACGGCATCGCCTCCGTCACCCTCAACCGCCCGCGCCGGCGCAACGCCGTCAGCTACGACGGCTGGCTGGAACTGAAGCGCGTCTTCACAGAACTCGACCGCGACCCTGACGTCAGAGTCGTCGTGATCACCGGCGCGGGCGACGAAGCCTTCTCCGCAGGGGCCGACATCAAGGACTTCGACCGACACCGCGCCGACTCCGCCCAGGCCAGGACCTACGCCGACGCCTTCGACGGCGCGATGGACGCCTTGGAGCAGGTGTCCAAGCCCACCATCTGCCTGATAAAAGGCTTCTGCGTGGGAGGCGGATGCGAGCTGTCCACCGCGGCCGACCTCCGAATCACCGCCGACAACGCCAGATTCGGCGTCCCGGTCGCCAAACTCGGCATCCTCGTCGGATACCGCGAGATGCGCCGCCTCGTGAACCTCGTGGGCCCCGGCAGCGCATCCTACATTCTGATGAGCGCCCGCCTGATCGGGCCCGACGAGGCCCTCCGCATTGGACTCGTGAACAGAGTGCTCCCACTCGCCGACGTCGACGAGTACGTCCACGACCTCGCGCGGGAGATGGCGGCCCTCGCGCCACTCTCCCAGAGCCGCCACAAGCGCATCCTGCGCTCGGTCCTGCGCAGCCCGTCCCTCCAAGGATTCACCGCCGAGGAAGAGGCGCTGCCGTTCACCAACTTCGACAGCCGCGACTTCCAGGAGGGCCGGAGAGCCTTTGTAGAACGGCGCCCCCCAAACTTCGAAGGGCGCTGAGCCATATACTCGGACCTGAACGACTCCGAACTCGCGGCCAAGAGCAAACGCGGCGATGTCGGGGCATTCAACGCAATCGTCGAACGCCACCAGACACAGATCCTCAACACCGCGTGGCGCGTCCTCGGCAGCCTCGCCTCCGCCGAGGACGTCACCCAGGAGACCTTCGTCTCGGCCTACAGATCCATCGGCAGATTCCGCGGCGGCAGCCTCAGGGCCTGGCTGCTCCGCATAGCAATCAACCTCGGTGTGGACGTGATCCGCTCCTCCAAACGCCGCCCGGAAGACTCCCTCGACCTGCGCCTGGAAAACCCGGCCTTCCAGGTCGCGTCGAAGCAGGAATCGCCCGAGCAGGCGGCCATCCGCGGAGAACTCGCCGACCACATTCAGCAGGCCATCATGACCCTCCCAGATGACCAGAGGGCCGTGCTGGTGCTGATCGACGTCCAGGGATTGACCTACGACGAGGCCGCCCAGGCCGTCAGCGCCTCGATTGGCACGGTCAAGTCACGCCTGAGCAGAGCCAGAGGCAGGCTCAGAGACCGCCTGGCCGAGCGCAGGGAACTTCTGCCGGAGAGATTTCGTCAGATAGCCAGGAGAGAGACTCAATGATCGGCTTCCTCAGGGCGCGGAGACACGCCGGACTCAGACGTCTGCTGTCCGCCTACCTGGACGGCCAGGTCAGCCGCTCCCAGAGGGCAGGAATCGAGGCGCACCTCGCAGGATGCGAGTCGTGCCGCGCCGAGCTCGCGTCGCTCCGCGCAGCCGTCAACCTTCTCGCCAGCCTCCCCAGCGTCGAACCGTCCCGATCCTTCGCGCTGACCCGCGAACCCGAGCCCGCGCGCTCGTCCAAGCCGATGGTATGGGCCGCAGGCGTGGCGGCCCCCATAGCGGCCGTGCTGATCGTCGCGCTCGTCGCCAGGACTGCCTTCTTCACGGACACGCCTGCCCAACAGGCCGTCGTCCGTGATGCGCCGGTCGAGAGGGTGGTGGAGGGGGAAAAGGAGGTCGTCGGAACAGTCGAGGTCGAGAGGCCGGTCGAGGTTGTCAAGGAGGTGGTGAGAGAGGTGGAGGCGCCCGGCGAGATGGTGGTGGAGAAAGAGGTCGTGGCCGAGATGAGCGTCGAAGTCCTCGTGGAAGATGAGGGCGTCAAGGAGACGCCTCAGCCTGCCGCGGCAGTCACGGCCATCACTGAGAGTATTGCTGCGGCTGTGGGGGTGCCGTCCAAGGCCATGCCTGCCCCGCTGCCGACGACCGCGACCGCGCTCGAAAGCGAACCGCCGCCTGCCGACGCGCCGACCCCGCTGCCGACGACCGCGCTCGAAAGTGAACCACCGCCTCCTGCCGCTCCCGAAGCCGCACCCGCCGACGCGCTGGCGCCTCAACCGACCGCGGCAGCCACGGTCATCGCTGAGAGCATTGCTATGGCAGTGGGAACGCCGTCCGAGTCCACGCCGATGACCCCGCCCGCGCTCGAAAGTGAACCGCCGCCTGCCGACGCTCCCGAAGCCGCGCCCTCAGACACGCCGGCCCCGTTGCCGACGACCGCGACCGCGCTCGAAAGTGAACCACCGCCTCCTGCCGCTCCCGAAGCCGCGCCCTCCGCCACAGCGACTCCCGCCGACGCGCCGGCGCCTCGGCCCACCGCGGCAGCGCCTGCCGAGGTCGAGGCGCCCACAGGCGAGGATGGCGACGGCATCCCTCTGTGGCGAGTCGGAACACTCGCCGCACTCGGGGCCCTTGCCGCTCTGTCCGGCGCGCTCGTGCTGTGGGCGCTCCGCCGCCGCTCGACCCGGGCAGGGTAGCCTCCCATACTCCCAACCGAGGACGGCTGACGGCAGGTAGGGGCGAGGGAACTTATTGGGCTGCCCAATCGTTTATTATAATGAGCGGACGGCAGATCGCGGACCGCATATAAGCGCAGGCTCGGGAGGGACATCCGATGGACAAGAATACGCTGAAGACCGTCGTTGCCGTTGTGGCTCTGGTGGTGGTGGTCGGGGCCGCCACCGCGATTGCCACGGCGCTCATCATCTCGGAGAGAGACGACTGGCCGGACAAAGACGACTGGTTGGACAAAGACGACTGGAAAGTGATGGAAGCCGAGCACATGGAAAGCATGGAAGCCGTGAAAAGCATGGGCGATGACCCGTACGAGAAGTCCGCGCCCGGCGATCTGGACGAGCTGGACAATCTGGACGCAATGATCGGGTCGGTAGCCCCGCTCCTGGGGATGCTGTTCGAGGACGGCCCGGACGGAGAGGCTATGCAATCCCAGACGAGCTCGGGCAGCTCCGAGTCAGGCATATGGGTGACGGGCGAGGGCTCCCTCACTCTGGAGCCGGACCTGGCGATCCTCAGCCTCGGAGTCGAGGCCCGGGGCGAGACCGTCTCGGAGACCCTCGCCGACGCATCCACGGCGATGGACGCCGTCGTCAACGCCCTCAGCGGGCGCGGCATCCAGGACCGCGACGTGCAGACCCAATACTTCAACATTAGCCCGCAGTACGAGTACCCCGAGATCGTGGAGTCAGGAACCAGAACCCGGACACAGGTGCTGGTCGGCTACGTCGTGACCAACACGGTGACCGCCAGGATCCGTGACCTCGACTCGGTGGGCGCCGTCATCGACGAGGTCGCGGCGGCCGGCGGGGACGCCACCCGGATCGACGGCCTCAGATTCACCGTCGAGGACGACTCGCCCTACGCCGTCCAGCTGCGCAAGCTGGCAGTCGACGACGCGCTCACCAAGGCGCGCCACTTCGCGGACCTGGCGGGCGTCACCCTCGGGCGGATGGTCTTCATCAGCGAGTCGGGCGGAGGCCCCGTAGCCCGATCCGACTCCCTCTTCGAGTATGCTGCAATGCCCGCGGCCGCCGCCAAAGTGACCTCGATCAGCGGCGGCGAACTGGAACTGCGCCTCAACGTCCAGACCGTGTTCGATATCGAGTAGGCGCTACGAAGTCGACCCCTCCGGCCACTCGCCACTCTCCAGATACCTCCGCGCGGCAATGGCGGCAGTCGCCCCGTCGCCCGCGGAGGTCACCAACTGCGCCGCCGAGTGACGGCGGATGTCCCCGACGGCGAGCACACCGCGCAGCGGCGTCCGCATCCACACGTCGGTCGGCGCGTGCCCTCCCTTGTCGAGCGGCAGAAGGCCCCGCAGCCACTCGGTGTTCGGATCGAGGCCGACGTAGATGAACAACCCCCGCAGGTCGACGCGGGAGGTCTCGCCCGACGCAGCCTCGGTGACGCTCACGCCCTCCACCTCGGAATCGCCCAGCACGGCGGTCACCACCGTGTTCCACCTAACCTCGATCTTCGGGTGGGACAGCGCCCGGTCCTGCAGGACCTGCTGGCCTTCGAAGCCCTCGCCCCGATGAAAGACGACGACCCTAGACGCGAACTCGGTCAGCACCATCGCCTCGTCCAGCGCCGAGTCACCGCCCCCGACCACTCCCACCACCTGGCCCTTGAAGAACGCGCCATCGCAGGTCGCACAGTAAGAGACGCCCGCGCCGTGCTTCTCCGCCTCGCCGGGAACGCCGAGCCGCCTGAGCGTGGAGCCCCCAGCGATGATCACCGCCCGCGCTTCGACCTCGCCACCGTATGTCTCCACCGTCCACCCGGCCCCGTTCCGGCGCAGACCGGTCGCCTCCTCGAGCTCGACCTCCAGCCCCCAGCGCATCGACTGCTCCTGAACCAGCGCCGTCAGGTCGGCCCCCGATATGCCCTCCGGGAACCCGGGAAAGTTCTCGACCACGTGCGCGTTGATGATCTGCCCTCCGACCATCAGCCGCTCCAGCAGCGCCGTATCCAGCCCGGCCCGGCTCGCGTACAGCCCAGCCGTCATCCCGGCAAGCCCCCCGCCGACTATCACCAAGTCGCGCTTATGACTCGTCACCATCGGGCGGATCCTCGTAGGTCTGCGTTTCGCGATTCCACCATTTGTATTCCCAAGCGTCCGTGTCAGCAGTCGGCTCGACGGACGATGCTGGGATCCAATCAAGCAAAGGGGGCTCTCCTCGCCTCGTATATGCCTTCACCTGATACATGAGCCTCCCGTCTATTAGGGTCGGCTGGATGACCTCTACGTCGGTGGCGATGGAACCTTGCAACCGGTAGCACACCCGTGACCCTTTGCTGAAGACCTGCTCGTAGCCACTAGGATGCTCTCGCATGTCGGTACCACGCAGGGGTCTTTGGTGGGAGAATCCTGACACTTCTTTATAAATCCGGGCGACGACGGACTCATCTATGTCATCTTCGGTACTTGCGGCGACTGACAGGCGTTTAAGAATGCTTTTGAATTCCACGTACAGGTTTTCAGTGAGGCGCAGGCTGCCGTAAGTCTCGTCGAATATCGCGATACAACCTCCCCGCCATGCCCTGCCATCGCTGTCACGAACCGTGATGTGGGTTGCGGCCGAACCCACGTCTTGCGGCAACACGCTGTACTCGTGTGTGAACACCTCTCGCAACCTGTCAGAAACCACCGTCTTCACGGTGGCACACTTGAACCAGTCTGCTTCTACGCAAAGCACAACCCCACTCGTTCGAAAGTTCCGTGAACGAGCCTTCATGTTGGGGTTGTGCTGTTGTAGCTCCCGATACGATCGGAACTCGCCGGTCTTCCCATCCGTGTAGCCGTTGACCTGTTCCGTGATCTGCATCTGGCACTCGGCAAGAAAACCATTATCACCCTTGAGTAGGTTGCCTTCAATGAGTCCGGCTGCTGTAATTTCTGCGGATATCCATGTCGTTATCCGAGGTTTTGTCGAGCGGCCGGGAATTCCATGTTTAACTCGGATAAACGGTATGAAGGCGCCCGTTTGCCATGACGTGACTTCGTAGGGTTTCATCATGTGGAAGTAGGCGGCACCCGGATAACACTCCCGCAGTGCTTGCGACTGGGTAGCATCCCCCAACTTGCCAAGGTTCTCATGAAGTTTGATGTCGAAGCTCGTCTCACCAACATTGCGAAGAGGATAGTTTAGCTGAGGCGTGTCGCCCCCGAGTTCTGCGATGGCATCGAACTCAGTGGGGCGGCTTCCTCCAGGCTTGGCTGCCGCGTAAGTGTCGCTGAAACCGCTTGGCCAATCCACATGAGTTGGCAGGCTCGCAGAGGCCGCAAGCGCTTCCCTTTCGTCAGCGAGACACCGCCCATGAGCAAACTGCATGAACCGATTGTCGAGATAAAGGTAGGACGGCTCCACTGACATGTCGTGATATTCCCGCAAAGACGTGCCGTATCGTTGGAACATATTAGGAGGACCAATCACTACAAATGCTCCCGGCCCGTTGCGGCCAACACGCCCCAGGCGCTGTCGGTATGCCTTGCGTGTCGGTGGCAGGTCCACGCTAAATCCGACACGCAGGTTAGGGAAATCGATTCCCAGTTCCAGTGCTGATGTCGATACTACCCCCTTGAGGTCCCCGGAGCGGAGTTGCCTTTCGATGCTCTGTCGATCGCTAGACGTGAATCCGCCACGGTATGAAGCTACTGCGGGATCGTCGAGAAGTTCTTCCAGCCCCTTCTGAGTGGCCGTGGCCAGAGCCTCAACACCCTTCCGCGAATCCATGAACGTTATGAACGCGCCATCCTGTCCTTTGGTGATCGCCCAGTGATGCAAGTCTTTCGCAATCTTGAGTTCCTCGCCCTCTGGTGATGCCACGTGTGCCACGATACGTTCGTAACGCTGTGCACCGTCAACCTTGTGGTCAATAGCCGTAAACTCCGCACCCGTGAGCTTCTTCATGTGCTCTCCCGGGTTTGAAATCGTTGCAGTGGCGGCAACAAGCTGAAGTGGCGTGACTCTGGTTTCGCCTCTGAGTACATGATTGCGCGCGGCGATCAACCGTCGGATCAGGAACGCGAAGTTGCTTCCAAAAACTCCCTCCAGCGTATGAGCCTCGTCCATCACCAGCGTTGAGAGTGAACCTATGAAACCCTTGATTGCAGGCATGGCCAGGCGTGACATAAGCCATGCCTGGCACACGTCAGGCGTCATGATAAGGATGCGTGACTGCTGTAATATGTCGTCTCGATCACTGGTGGACACAGAACCGTCTATTCGTCCAACAACATCCTCCTCGAATCCGAGCCCCCGACACATTTCTCTCCAGCCCCGTAGCTGGTCGGCCACAAGTGCCCTGAGCGGATAGAACACGACCACCTTGCTCGAAGGATCAAGCAGTATCTTATGCAAGGCGAGCGCACGGAACACGAGGCTCTTGCCGGACGCGGTTCCAGTGGAAACTACGACGTTCTCACCGCGTCCGAGTCTTTCGAGCGCCTGTGCCTGGTGAGCCCATATGCCAGGCTGTTCCGAACCAACTCCGCGAGACCACCGATTCAGGTAATCACCGACCTCTGAGTCAAACAGGAAGCTCGGCACCTTTTCGTACTGAGCAGGCCGTCCCGGAACCTCGACGGTCTCCATGACAGAGAATTCGGAACTGCGAAGGAGGTTGCGAATCGCTTCATACATATCTGCTCTGCCTCGTGTTACTGGCGATTGATCTAAAGTCATCGCTCATCGTATTGGGAGCCATGACCTGCCCTCTACACCAGCCCCTGCTTCCGCAGGTCGTTCACCGACCTCTCCGCCGCCTCGACGGTCAGGTCGATGTCCTCCTCCGTGTGCACCGACATGACGATGAACCTGTTGCCGGAGTGCACACCGTGGTTCATCATGGCAAGCTCCAGCTGGTTCTTTCGCTCCGCGTCGTCGATGACCGCGGTGTCCTCGGGAGAGAGGATGCACACGCTCCGGTCGCACTCGTGGTCCACCCCCAGGCGCAGGAAGATCGCCGACGCGACGCCCGACGCGCAGCCGGGAACCTCGCTGCGCGACAGCATGTCGTTCAGGCCGTCCTTCAGCCGGGCGGCCATCGCGTTGGCCGTGTCGTTGACCGGCGTGTTCGCCACCAGCTCCAGCGCCTTGATCCCAGCCGCCGCCGACAGCGGATTCGCGTTGAAGGTGCCGTTGTGCTGCACCCGCCTGCGGCTGTCGTGCTCCGGGTCGCCCGTCATCTCGATCATGTTGATGATCTCAGCCCTCCCAGCGACCGCGCCTCCCGGAAGGCCGCCGCCCAATATCTTGGCCATCGTGCACATGTCGGGCATGATGCCGTAGTACTCCTGCGCCCCGCCCTTGGACGTGCGGAAGCCGGTCACCACCTCGTCGAATATCAGCGCCGCGCCATAGCGCTCGGTGACCTCCCGGAGGCCCAGCACGAACTCGGGCGTGACCG
Organism: uncultured Dehalococcoidia bacterium; assembly: GCA_958295685.1. Lineage (GTDB taxonomy): Bacteria > Chloroflexota > Dehalococcoidia > Lucifugimonadales > CATQGZ01 > CATQGZ01. The sequence goes on along the minus strand of OY282365.1, from coordinate 2,374,300 downwards.
CGTGGTGGCCCATGTGTGAACCGGTCGGCTCCAGGATCACGGCGGCCACGTCGTCGTCCTGGGACAGCGTCCTCTCGACCAGGGATATGTCGTTGGGCGGCAGCACGATCATCGTGCTGAGGGTCTCCTCAGGTATGCCGCCGAGCACGGAGTTGCCGGCCATCGCGTAGTCGTGCCAGCCGTGGAAGTGATCCTCGAACTTGATGATCTTCGTCTTGCCCGTGTAGGCCCTGACCATCCGGAACGCCATGAGCGTCGCCTCGGTCCCGGAGCTCTGGAAACGCACCTTCTCGGCGCAGGGCACCAGGTCCACCACCGCCTGCCCCCACCGGATCTCCAGATCTGTGGACGCGCTCAGATGCGTGCCCCTCGCCATCTGCGTGGTGACCGCCTCGACGATGTCGGGGTGCGAGTGCCCCAGAATCAGCGAGCCGTGCCCGGTGTAGTAGTCAATCAGCCGGTTCCCATCCACGTCCCACTTGTGAGGACCCAGCCCGTGCGTCGCGTAGATCGGGAACGGCTTCAGGCGGCGCGTGTCGTGGGTTACCCCGTCCGGGAACAGCCCCCTAGCCGTCGCATGCCTCTCGGCGGAGCCGGGGTGCGTGTCGATGTACTGCTGCTCGATTGCGGTAACCATGTCCCTCACCTCTTGCCCTGGGCGGCTGATGAACGTGCTGCGTATTATATCCCCGGAGCCGAGGCACGCAACGCCCGCGCCCCCTCCTTCGGCAGCCATTATTATCATGTCATCAGCGCGTCCCCAGCCCAAGCGCCTTCCAGACAAACAGCCGCCCCAACGTGTAAAAGGCAACCCGCGAATGTAACTGTTACCCGCGAATCCCCCCGCGCCTCCCAATCCTGACAATCCTTGACAGACACCGAACCACTGTGCTACGGTATCCCCATGACAACAGCCAGCCATCTCCACGACCAGCCCGCAGGACTCCTGAAGCGACTGTCACAAAAGTGTCACATAGTGTCACATTAGTGTCACGTGAGTGTCACATAAGCGTCACATAAGTGTCCCATGAGTGTCACATAGTGTCAGGCAAAATCGGCCCTCTCAGCTACGAAAATGCCCCAAAATGTGACACTTTCGGCAAAAATCACCCCAGGCAGCCCAAAGAACGGCAGAGGATAGCAGCCCTCTCACATGACGATGATTAGTTGCCTGGACCACCTCGAATGTACCTGCTGCGGCTCGCGCTTCTCGGCCGACGAGCCCCACCGCGTCTGCGCCGACTGCGGGAAGGTGCTCTATGCCAGGTATGACCTGGACGCTGCGGCGGCCGGCTTCTCCAGAGAGGCGCTCCGAGGCAGGCGGCCCGACATGTGGCGCTACTTCGAGATGATGCCGGTCCGGGACGAGGAGAACGTGGTGAGCCTGGGTGAGGGGTTCACGCCGCTCCACGCCGTGAACCGCCTGGGCCGCGAGATGAACGTCGAGCGGCTGCTTCTCAAGGACGAAGGGTTGAACCCCACGGCGTCGTTCAAGGCAAGAGGCCTGTCGGCGGCGGTCTCCAGATCCCGGGAGCTCGGCCTGAACCGGCTGACGATGCCATCGGCCGGGAACGCGGCGGGCGCCCTGGCGGCATACGCGGCGAGGGCGGGCATGGAAGCCCGCGTGTTCATGCCGCAGGACGCCCCGGAGGCGAACATGCAGGAGGCAGCCGTCGCGGGCGCCCGACTGCGCCTCGTCGACGGACTGATCGGCGACGCCGGACTCCTGGCGCGCCGCGAGGCTGCCGAGCACGGCCTGTTCGACGTCTCCACCCTCCAGGAACCCTACCGCGTCGAGGGCAAGAAGACGATGGGATACGAGATAGCCGAGCAGATGAACTGGACCCTGCCGGACGCCATCGTATATCCGACCGGCGGAGGCACGGGCATCGTGGGCATGTGGAAGGCGTTCGAGGAAATGGAGGCGCTGGGATGGATCGACGGCAGCCGCCCGAAGATGTTCTGCGTCCAGGCCGAGGGCTGCGCTCCCATCGTCAGCGCATTCGACAGGGGCGCCGAATTCGCCGACCCCTGGCCCCGCGCGAGCACCGTGGCCCCCGGCATCAGGGTTCCTGCCGCCATCGGCGACTACCTCATCCTGCGGGCCCTGCGCGAGAGCGGCGGCGGAGCCCAGACGGTGACCGATTCGGAGATACTGTCGTGGATCGGCAAGGTGGCCTCGCTCGAGGGCATCTTCGTCTGCCCGGAGGGCGCCGCGGCCACCGCGGCCATCCCGAAACTGCTGGAGCGGGGGGCCCTCTCCGACAGCGAGACGGTACTGATCCTCAACACGGGCTCGGGACTCAAGAACCTGGAGGTGTTCCCGAGCGAATCGTCTATATGAACCGCTCCTCGCGCAGGGCCACAAGCGACCTCTCGAACGCCTCCACCGTGCGGTCCACGTCCTCGTCCCGGTGCGCGGCCGAGGTCATGAACCCGATGCCGCCCATCATGTCCACGCCCTCGTTCAGCATCGCCAGCTTCAGCATCTCGGAACGCGGCACCGCGGTGGCCTCCGCCAGATCCGAATGAGGCAGCGAGCATATGTCCCCGCCGCAGCCGCACTCGACTCCCAGCGCCACGTGGACTATCGAGGCAATCCCGTGAACGTGGCCCGACACCTCCATCTTCGTCAGAGCCTCCTGAAGACCCAGCTTCAGACGGGCCGCCGCCTCGTCGGCCCTCTCGTTGACCGGCTCCGACGCAATCGTCTCCAGCATGGCGATCCCAGCGGTCGCCGAGACAGGGTTGGCGTTGAAGGTGCCGGGATGCGCCATCCGAGTGGGGCCGCCACCTCCGATGGTCTCCATGATCTCCGCCCTGCCGCCCACGGCGCCTCCGGGGAGCCCGCCCGCGACGACCTTGGCCATCGTCGTGAGGTCGGGCGTCACCTCGTACCTGTGCTGGGCGCCGCCCCTGGACAGCCGGAAGCCGCATATCACCTCGTCCATAATCATGACCACGCCGTGCCTCGACGTCAGCGCGCGCAGCTCGTGCAGAAAGCCCGGATTGGGCAGCGGGAACTGACCCCAGTGGCCGCCCGTGGGCTCCAGAATCACCGCCGCTATGTCGTCGTCCCGCTCGAACAGCCGCTCGACCTCGGCAATGCTCGGCTCGCACACGATTACCGTCGACAGGGCCTCCTCGGGAATTCCTGCCTGCGTGTTGATCCCGGACTGCGGCGATGCGTAGTCGTGCCAGCCGTGAAAATGCTCGCGGAACTTCACCACCTTGGTCTTCCCGGTGAAGGCGCGCGCCAGACGCATGGCCAGAAGGGTAGACTCGGTGCCTGAAGCGGTGAAGCGGACCAGATCGACCGACGGCATCATGCCCGTCACCAACTCGGCCCACCGGAGCTCCAGCGACGAGACGCTCCCCATGTGAGTGCCCTTGCCGACCCGCGCCGCGACCGCCTCGGTGACGGCAGGATGCCCGTGGCCGAGCAACAGCGCTCCGAACCCAACCATGTAGTCCACCAGCTCGTTCCCGTCGACGTCCCACTTGAGCGCGCCCCTGGCCTCGTCGACGTACACGGGGTGAGGGTGAACGGTCCTCGACTGGTGACCGCCTCCCGCGACCACCTCGCCGCCGCGCGCGTACATCCTCCCCGACGTCTGGAACTTCTGGGCGTACCGTTCGACTATCCCGGGCATGGCGAGAACCTCCCGTGGCTTGGCTTGTCCGAGTGCGCCGATTCTACACCACGAGAGCGCCGCGAGGCGAACAGCACTGTCGGCAACCGGTGACGGCGTTCGCATCCCCGAATATCCCCGCGAACGCGCGCCCTCACTTCACCTCATCGACTCTGAACTGCTCCGCGATCAGCGCTTGGTGTACTGCTTGGCCTTGCGCGCTCGCTTCAGGCCATACTTCTTGCGCTCCTTCTCCCTGGAGTCTCGGGTGAGGAGCCTAGCCTTCTTGAGAGGCACCCGCAGATTCGGGTCCGCTTCGGTAAGGGCGCGGGAGATTCCGTGCTTCAGCGCGTCCGCCTGGCTGACCTGTCCGCCTCCGGATATTTTGGCAACCACCCTGAACTGGTTTGCGGTGTTCGTGACCACGAACGGCAGGTGGATGAGCTGCTGCCAAGACGGCCAGGGGAATGCCTCCTCGATCGGCTTGCCGTTGACGATGATCGGCCCCCTGTCCCTGTACAGCCTGACTCTCGCGACGGCCGACTTCCGCTTCCCGGTTGCATAGTAGTACTGCTGCTCGATCACCTATGTCTCCTGTCCCTCGTCGTCGATTGTCTTTTCTCTTCCGGCCCTGACCTGGGCTTCGTGAGGATGCTCGTCCCCGACGTACAGCTTCAGTCTGGACAGCATACGCCTGCCAATGGAGTTCTTCGGCAGCATCCCCTTGACGGCATGCTCTATCACCCTGGTCGGTGTCCGCTCGAGGACGTCGGCCAGGGTGCGCTCCTTAAGGCCGCCGGGGTATCCGCTGTGGCGATAGTACATCTTCTGTTCGAGCTTCTTCCCCGTGACACGCACCTTCTCGGCGTTGATGACCACGACGAAGTCGCCCGTGTTCAGGTACGGCACGTACTCGGGCTTGTGCTTGCCCTGTAGCAGCACCGCAACCTCCGACGACAGCCTTCCGAGCGTCTTGCCCTCGGCGTCTATCACGTGCCACGACGGCTTCAGGTCACCGGCTCTGGTCTGATGGAACCTTTCTTTCGTTGCCATCACTTCTCGCTTCCGTCCATGTGTTCGTCGTAGCGGACTCCAACGAGGCACAGTCCCTGGGGCGGCGCTGTGTGAGCAACCGCTGCCTCGTCTCCTTCTATCATCCGCTCGAATTGTCCCAGCGTCATCCTCCCGCGCCCCACGTCCACCACCGCTCCGACCATGCGTCTGACCTGTTGAGGCAAGAACGCGTTGCCTTCGAACTCGAAGACCAAGCAGTCTCCGTCGTTTCTCAGCCTTGCGCCGAACAACTCCCTTCCTGTCCCTCCGTGCGCTATCGGTCCGGCGAATCGAGCGAAGTCGTGGCGGCCTATCAGCTTCTCCGTGGCATTCATCATCGCGTCGACATCCAGAGGCTCACCCACAACGTGAGCCGTTCGTCTCCTTATCGGGGAGCGCGTCCTGCTCCTTATTATCGTATATCGATAAGTGCGGCTGAGGGCATGACGGCGGGGATCGAATCCGTCGTCAACCGCTCTCCCACTCTTCACTGCTATGTCGTCCGGTAGGTGAAAGTTCAGTGCCCTTACGAAGGTATCCACCGTATGACTCGATTCCGTATCGAAGCTGACCACCTGGCCCAGCGCATGGACTCCGGCATCGGTTCGCCCGGCTCCGTGCACGCGGATGGTCTCTCCGGTAAATCTCCTTAAGGCCTTCTCCAGCCCTTCCTGTATTGACGGAACGCCCTTCTGATACTGGAATCCATGGTAGTTCGTTCCGTCATACTCTACGACCAGCGCCAACCGCATCGGGTAGCCCGAGCCGATTTCAGGGCAGGAGCTCGATCACTGACATTTCGGCGGCATCCCCCTGACGCTGACCCAGCTTCATGATGCGCGTGTACCCGCCGTTCCGGTTCTCGTATCTGGGCGCGAGTTCCTCGAATATCTTCCGTACGACGGCCTCGTCCGTGAGAAGGGCGAGCGCCTGCCGCCGATTGTGAAGACCTCCCTTCTTGCCATGAGTGATGGCCTTTTCCGCCATGCGCCTGACTTCACGCGCCTTGGCGTCTGTCGTGCGAATCGACTCGTGGCGTATGAGGTCCGCCGCCATAGTCCTCAACATGAGCAGCCGATGCGCAGTGTTACGTGACAGCTTTCGGCCTGAAAGTTTGTGTCTCATCTCTTCTAGTCGACCTCGTCCGAACCTTCTATTTCCGTTTCGGCCTCAGCCTCAGACTCTGCCTCAGCATCCGCCGGAGCATCCGGCTCCCCGCTGTCGGGATCGAGCTCGGGTGGCAGCAGGTCTTTCTCGCGCAACTGAGTGAACAGTTCGCTGTACGACTTCTCGCCGAAGTTGCGAATCTCGAGCAATTCTTCTCTGCTGGTCTCCAGCACTTCGCCTACCCTGTTTATCCCAGCCCGCTTGAGACAGTTCAGTGTCCTGGAAGAAAGCTCCAGCCGTTCTACCACGATATTGTAGTGCTCTGCGGGAATGCGTAGCGCCACGGACGTCCCGTCCACACCGTGCCTGCCCTCCTGAATGTTCGCGAAGAGGAAGAACTGGTTGACCAGAATGTTCGCCGCCTGTCTGACAGCCTCTACCGGGGACATCGAGTTGTCTGTCCAGACCTCTAGCACGAGCCGCTCGAAGTCCGTACGCTGGCCGACCCTGGTCATCTCCACCTTGTAATTCACCTTGCGGATCGGGGTGTACACGGCATCCACCGGCAGGGTCCCGATCGGAAGGCCGTCGCCGTGTTCGGCTACCGTGTATCCCTTTCCCTGATCGACGTTCAACTCTATCGAGAGCTTGGCATCCGGAGAGTCCAGGGTCGCCAAGTACATATCCGGGTTCACCACTGTGAAGTCCGAGCTCGCCATGATGTCTCCTGCGCAGACTTCACCCTCACCGGCCACCTCAAGGCGCAGCTTGCCCGGCCTGGCCACCTCCGACTTCAGCCTGATGCCCTTTATGCTAAGCAGCAGTTCGGCAACCTCCTCCTTGACGTGCGGGATGGTTGCGTACTCATGGAGGACGCCTTCGATCTTCACCCACGTCACCGCCGTGCCAGGTAGCGAACTATAGAGAATGCGCCGCAGAGGGTTCCCCAGCGTGATCCCGTAGCCGGGCTCCAGTGGCTCAATCGCGAATCGCCCGTACGAGCCCCCAGCCTCCTGAACGGAGATGGTCGGACTCGGTATAGGCTCTTCCTCTTCGCTGGGCGCATCGAAAGAATCCCTGCCCTGGAACTCTAGGATCATAAAGGCTGACTCCTGTTCTTCACGTCTCTGCCCGCCTCACATGGGCGGTCCGTTACTTTGAATAGAATTCCACGATCAATCGCACGTTGATGCCTGTGTCCACCTCCGCCGGATCGGGTCCGCGCACGACGTGGCCCGTGAGGCTGGCCACGTCCAGGCTTAGCCAGCTTGGTACGGGCCGCTTCGGAATACCCTGTGTCAATTCGGTAATGAAGTCCGGCCGCGAGCCGTTCGACTTCCTCCACGTGATGACGTCGCCGCTCTTTACCTGATACGACGGTATGTTGACTTTGCGGCCGTTGACGAAGAAGTGTCCGTGCCCGACCAACTGCCTGCCCTGCTTTCTGGACTCGGCGAAGCTCAGCCTGTAAACGACGTTGTCCAAGCGACTCTCCAAGAGCGCCAGCAACTCGTCGCCGGTTACACCGGTCTTCTCTCTCGCAGCGTCGAAGTATTTTCTGAACTGTCCTTCGAGTACCCCGTACGTGAACCTCGCCTTCTGCTTTTCGCGAAGCTGGATCGCCCACTCCGAGGGGCGCCTGCGCCTCGGCACATGGTCTCCCGGGGGCCTCTTCCGTCGCTCGACCGCGCATCGGGGCGTGTAACAACGCTCTCCCTTCAGAAAGAGCTTCTCCCCAATACGCCTGCACTGGCGGCAGACCGCATCTGTGTATCGTGCCATCTATCCTCTCGTTACTCTACGGCTAGCCCAAATACGTTGAGCAACCGGAAGATTTGGTCCAATCATTCACACACGCCTCCGCTTGGGTGGGCGGCAGCCGTTGTGCGGAATCGGAGTGACGTCGCGAATGCTGGTCACCAGCAGACCGCTGGCATGAAGAGACCTTATCGCGGCTTCTCTACCCGATCCGGGTCCCCTGACTAACACGTCTACCTGGCGCAGCCCATGCTCCATCCCCTTCCTTGCGGCGTCCTCGGCGGCGCGCTGTGCGGCGAAGGCCGTGGATTTCCTGGAGCCGCTGAATCCAGCTACTCCTGAGCTGCCCCACGCGATGACATTCCCCTGGGGGTCAGTCAGAGTGACGATTGTGTTGTTGAAGGTGGACTGGACGTAGGCCCTTCCCATGGGGATCGACTTACGTTCACGCCGTCTCGTCCGAGGTCTTCTCGCCATATCTGCTCTCCGTTACTTTCTGGTAACCGTGTGTCTACGACCCGCGACAGCCCGGCGCTTGCCTCTCTTGGCTCTCGCGTTGGTCTTGGTGCGCTGACCTCTAACAGGGAGTCCGCGCCTGTGGCGCACGCCGCGGTAGCTGCCGATGTCGATCAGCCGCCTCACGTTCATGTTCACTTCCCGCCTGAGGTCGCCCTCCACGTTCCGATTCTTATCCACCAGTTCGCGGATGCGGCCAAGCTCCGCCTCGGAGAGGTCCTTCACACGCGGCTCGCCCTCTATACCCGCCTTCTCCAGGATGTCCCTCGCCTGGAACGACCCGACCCCGTAGATGGACCGCAGGGATACGTGAACTCTCTTGTTGTCCGGAATGTTTACGCCTGCTACCAGTGCCACGATGACTCCTCTACGCCCATGCTAGCCTTGGCGCTGCTTGTGCTTTGCAACGTCGCAGATGACCAACACCCGCCCCCTTCGGCGGATGACCTTGCACTTGGCACACCTGACCTTTACGGATGCCGATACCTTCAACCTGCTACTCCACTTCCCGTCCCGGTTCGTTCGACGCCGAGCCTCAATGGACTGTTCATCTGAATCGATATGTGATTCGTCCCCGCTTCAGGTCGTAAGGTGACAATTCCACAAGCACCCTATCGCCGGGAAGGACTCGTATGTAGTTCAGCCTGAGCTTTCCTGAGATGTATGCCAACACGCTATGCCCGTTGGCGAGTTCCACAGTAAAGGTCGCGTTGGGCAGAGACTCGACCACCCTGCCCTCGACTTCAATTGCTTCCTTCTTGGCCACTAGTCTCCTCTGACGCCGTTCAGCGCCGTCAACACTTCCGCGCCGCTCTTCGTTATAGCGATCGTGTCCTCGAAGTGCGCCGACAGGCTGCCATCGGCCGTGGTGACTGTCCATCCGTCGTCCATCTGCACGGTCTCCCATCCACCGACGTTCAGCATCGGCTCGATAGCGAGAGTCATCGATTCCCTCAACAGCGGGCCTCTACCAGGGACGCCGTAGTTGGGAACCTGTGGGTCCTCATGAAGGTCCCGGCCGATTCCGTGGCCCACGTACTGCCTTACCACCGAGTATCCGAGTCCTTCGGCGTGGGCCTGCACCGCCGCCGATATGTCTCCTATCCGCGCCCCCGCCGTAGCTTGCGCTATCCCGACCGCTAGAGCCTCTCTCGTAGCTTTGATGAGGCGGGCGGCCTCTTCCGACGTCTCACCCACGCTCATCGTGAACGCGCTGTCACCGTGGAATCCCTCCACGACCGCGCCGACGTCGACGCTTACGATGTCTCCCTCCTCGAGGGCCCGGTCGCCCGGAATCCCATGAACGATCTCTTCGTTCACCGACACACATATTGTGGACGGGAAGGGCGTCGCTCCCGCGCCGGCATACCCTTTGAACGACGGTGTCGCTCCGAGCTGCCTGATTCGCTCCTCGGCCATGCGGTCCAGATCGCCGGTCCGCACGCCGGGCCTGATCGCGCTCTTGAGATCAGCCTTCACCTGAGCGACCACGCGGCCCGCCCGGCGCATGAGATCGAGCTCGCGCGCCGACTTGACCGTCACCCCGCCGTGGTTCCTTCCGTCCTGCTTCCCGATTATCTTAACCGCTCCCTAATCCGGCCCCGTAGCCGTAGCTGCCGACAACGCACGCTCCACGTCATCTGCGGTACCTGTACCGTCTACTCCTATGAGCTTCCCAGCCCTCCTGTAGTGGTCGATGACCGGCCCCGTCTCCTGATCGTACACTCCCAGCCTCCGCTCGACTACGCCGATCTTGTCATCGTCCCGCTGGTAGAGTTCTCCCCCGCAACGGTCGCATACGTCCCTGACCGCCGGGGGAGCGAAGCCTACGTGATACGGCGACTGACAGCCGCGGCAGACCTGCCTGCCCGTCAACCGGGCTACCAGTTCGCCCCGCGGCACCTCCATGTAGATAACCCTGTCGATGCCTCCAATGCCCTCTGCCTCCCGGTCGAGAGCCTCCGCCTGGCCTATGGTTCTGGGGAATCCGTCTAGGACGAATCCCTCCGCCTGCTCCGGTGCGACTATCCATTCCATGACCATGCGCACCGTAACGTCGTCCGGCACGTACTCCCCCACTTTCATATAGCCTTCCGCAAGTCGGCCCAGTTCCGTGCCTCTCTCCTGATGGCTGCGGAACAGGTCTCCGGTCGACATCCGCGTCACGCCGACCCTTTCTGCCAGGCGGTCCGCCTGCGTTCCTTTCCCGGAGCCGGGTGGGCCCATCAAGACTATTCTCATACCCCGAAGCCATCCCTTTACCTGTTACCTGATGAATCCCTCGTAGTTGCGCATCATCAGTTGAGCCTCGAGCTGCCTCATCGTATCCAATGCCACTCCGACCATGATCAGAAGGCTGAAGCTGCTCAGAGTCAACGTGCGCACGTCGGTCGCCAACGTAACCAGATACGGAACCACCGCCACTGCTCCGAGGAACAGCGCGCCGCCCCAGGTTATGCGAATAATGACCCTGGTCAGGTACTCCTGAGTGGGCCGTCCCGGGCGAATGCCAGGAATGAACCCACCATTCCTCTGCAGGTTCTCAGACAAGTTCTGTTGCTGGAAGACGACCAGCGTGTAGAAGAACGTGAATATGACCACCAGGAAGAACATGGCCACCCAGTAGGGGGCGTTGCTGGGGTCCAATCCGTCCGCCAGGAACCGGGCTATTCGAGAAAAGAAGTCGTCGCTCAACGGGTTCCGGAAGTAGCTGGCTATCGTCGCCGGCAGTATCACCATCGAGCCGGCAAATATCAGCGGGATCATGCCCGCCGAGTTCACGCGCAGCGGCAGGAAGGTAGACCCGCTCTGCCTCTGCATACGGCCTCCACGGAACGCGCTCCTCCCATACTGGACGGGTACCCGCCTCTGTGCCTCCGTAAAGAGCACGATCACGTAGATGAGGGCGAATGACAGGATGCCCAACAGCAGCAGTCCGGCCCCCGGACTCTCAAGCAGGCCCTGTCCCACGAACGTGGGCAGATTTGCCACGATCCCACCGAATATGATCAGGGAGATTCCGTTGCCCAAGCCCTTCTCCGTGATCAGTTCGCCCAGCCAGACCAGGAACACGGTTCCCGCAACCATCGAGGTGACCATGGCCAGAGTCGGCAGGTTTAACCCGAGGTTGAAGGCATCGAGTACGCCGGACTGATTCAACAGCGTGAGCTGGCCCCATGCCTGGAGAAACGCGATGGGCACCATCAACCAGTGTGTGATCTGGTTGATCTTCTGCCGGCCGTATTCGCCTTCCTGCGATAGCGCCTTCAGGCTGGGCAGAACAGGGGTGAGTATCTGAAGAACGATGGAGGACGTGATGTATGGATAGACTCCGAGAGCCGCGACGCTCAGGTTCGCCAGTGCGCCGCCGCTGAACAGATCCAGGAAGTCGAGCAGCGCCTGCGTCTCGAACGCCTGCGACAACTGTTCCACGTTGACCCCCGGGACCGTGACGTGGGCCACGAATCGGAAGATGATGAGCATCCCGAGAGTGAACAGTATCTTGGCCCGCAGGTCAGGCAGACGCATCGCGTCCAGCATCGACTGAATCAACTGCGGCCTGGAGGTCTCCTGACTCCGCGCTACCTGCGCCTGGCGCACCACTACGAAGTCTCCACGGCTGTCCCGCCCGCCGCCTCGATGCTGCGGCGCGCAGCCCTTGAGAATTTGTGGGCCTCGACCCTCAGGGGCACGCCAACTTCACCGCGCCCCAGTATTTTTATGGGTCTCGAGAGGTCTTTGATCAATCCGGCCTCGACAAGGAACCCCGGCGTCACCACGCTGCCTGTCGGCAGCCCCGCAAGGCTGTCGAGGTTCACGGGTCTGTATCGAGTGGGTTTCCCCCCTCTAAACCCAAAACCGCGCAGCTTGGGTAAAGACTTGATAAGCGGCAGCCCGCCCCCTTGGAATCCAAGCCGGATGCCCTTCCCGCTGCGAGCCTTCTGGCCCTTCAGTCCCTTGCCCGAGTAGCTGCCGTAGCCGCTCCCGTCGCCCCGGCCCACTCGCCTGCGAGATTTCCTGGCCCCTTCCGGAGGCCGTAATCGATGCTGCTGCACTTGAACTCTACTTCTCTTTCTCGTTCGGGGCATCAGAGACTGTCACCAGATGCCGCACCTTCTCGACCATGCCCCTGATCGACGGCGTGTCCTCATGTTCGACAGTCTGGTTCAGACGTCTGAGACCCAGACTTGCTATGGTCCTCCGCTGAGTGCGGGCATGGCCGATCCCGCTCCTCTTCCAGGTTATGGCTATCTTTCCCATATTTTGCCTACGCCGGCTCCCTGTGCCCCGAAACCCGAGTGTGTTCCGACATTTCACTCACACGCCTCCTCTTCGAGAGCTCCTCCTCGGGGTCCTTCATCGCGGCAAGCCCCTTAAAGGTAGCCTTGACCACGTTGACCGGGTTGGTGCTGCGGCGCGCCTTTGTCAGAATATCCTTCACACCCGCGAGCTCCACGACAGCACGGACGGAACTGCCCGCGATGACGCCCGTGCCAGGCGATGCGGGCTTCAACATCACAATCGACCCGCCGAATTTGGCCACCAGCTCATGGGGAATCGTGCTCCCCTTCAGAGGCACGGTGATCATGTTCTTCCTGGCGACCGCGCCTCCCTTCCTTACCGCGTCCGGTACGGCTGCGGCCTTCCCCAGACCGATTCCGACTCGGCTCTGCTCGTCCCCGACCACCACTATCGCGTTGAAGCTCAGGTGCCTACCACCCTTCACTACCTTTGACACGCGTGAGATGCTGACCACCCGTTCCGTGAGAGGAAGCTCGCCGTCTTCCGAAAAGGCATCGTCCCGTCTCCGATACATAGACACTTAGAAGACCAGTCCTTCCTCACGCGCCCCGTCGGCCAGGGCCTTGACGCGCCCGTGATACTTGTACCCGCCCCTGTCGAACACGACGGTTGTTATTCCAGCCTTCACGGCACGCTTGCCGACAATCGTGCCGACAAGCCGGGCTACAACGGTCTTGGACTCCCCATTCTTTCGGGCCCCGACCTCGCCATCGAGGCTGGACCCGGCAACCAACGTCCTGCCCTCGGAATCATCGATAATCTGAGCATAGATGTGGCCCAGGCTCCTGAAGACAGCAAGGCGGGGCCGTTCAGAGGTGCCAACCACCTTACGCCTGACTCTCGCATGGCGGACGAGCCTCTTACCGCTCCTGGTGCGTGGTCCGGCCATCAGCCCTCAGCCCTCCTGGCGCTCTTGCCCGGCTTCAGATGTATCTCTTCGCCCGCGTATCGGACGCCCTTGCCCGTATAGACGTTGGGAGGCCTCACGGAACGTATCTGGGCCGCCGTCTGCCCGACGGCCTGCTTGTCTATGCCTCGGACGTGTATCCGGTTGTTGCCCTCGACCTCAAGCTCGATTCCGTCCGGCGGACGTATCTCCACCGGATGGCTGAACATTACGCTCAGCGTAACTCCATTCCCATTCTGACGCGCCCTGTACCCAACGCCGACTAGCTCCAGGGTCTTGGAGAAGCCCTCGCTCACCCCGATAACCATGTTGGCCAGCAGGCTCCTGCTCAGACCGTGGATCTCTCGGTGCCGCCGCTCGTTCGACGGGCGCTCCACCTTGAGCTGCCCATTCTCCTGAGAGATCGACATCGAACCCGGAAATCGACGCTCGAGCGTGCCGCGCGGACCCTCGACCGACACCAAGCTGTCGGCGACGGTGACCCTCACGTTGTCGGGTATGGGTACTGGATGAGACCCTATTCTGGACAATCTTCCGCCCTACCGTCCTACCATACGTAACAAAGCAACTCGCCGCCGACGCCGCTCTTCCATGCCTGCTTTCCCGTCATCACGCCCTTTGAAGTAGAGAGTACCGCCACCCCGAGACCACCAAAGAAGCGCGGTATATCGCCTCTCCCGACGTGAACGCGAAGGCCCGGCTTGCTCACGCGCTTCAGGCCCGTGATGCCAGGCTCATCCTTACTCCTGTAGTGGAGCCTGATCTTGATCGAATCGTGTCCCCCATCATCCTTCGTCTTCTCATAGCCCTCTATGAATCCCTCATCCCTGAGAATGCGCGCCATTTCCAGCTTGAGCCTGGATGCCGGCACGGCTACCGTCTCATGACGCGACATGCTCGCGTTCCTGATCCGAGTCAGCATATCCGATACGGGGTCTGTAACCGACATCGTCGCCCTCGCTCTACCAGCTTGCCTTGCGAACGCCCGGAAGAAGCCCTTCCAGAGCCATCTCCCTGAAGCATATGCGGCAAAGACCGAAGTGCCTTATGTACGCTCGTGGCCTGCCACACCTGTGGCACCTGTTGATCTGCCTCACCTGATAACGCTGAGGCTTCTTCCACCGAGCTATCTTCGACGTCTTTGCCAATTACCTGCACTCCCCGGCCCGATTTTCGGGCCGCGCCTATCTCAGGCGGCTGCCTCCGACTGTGACCGCTCGAACGGCATCCCCAGCAACTCCAGCATCCTCTGACCTTCGCGGTCGGTCCGCGCTGTGGTGACGATCACCACCTGTAGCCCTCTGAGCTTGTCTATACTGTTGTAATCGATCTCAGGAAATATCACCTGCTCAGTGATCCCCAACGAATAGTTCCCGCGGCCGTCAAACGAGTCGCGGGGGACGCCTCGAAAATCGCGCACTCTCGGCAGAGATGCGTTCATCAGCCGGTCCAGGAACTCATACATCCTCCTGCCCCGCAGTGTCACCGACACGCCGATGGGCATACCCTGGCGCAGCTTGAAGGCGGCTATCGACTTCCGCGCCCGCCTGGTGACCGGCTTCTGCCCGGAAATCCGAGCCAGGTCGCCGGTCGCGTTATCCACCGCACGGGCATTGTCCAGCGCCTCTTTCCCCAGTCCGACGTTGAGCACTATCTTCTCCAGCCGAGGCGCCTGCATCGGGCTCGTATAGCCAAACTCCCTGGTCAGCGTCGACGACACGTCCGACCGCAGTTGCAAGAGAAGCCTTGGCAGAGCCTGGTCGGCCCGCGCCGCCGTGGGAGAAGCATCGGGCTTGGCCTTCGTCCTGCTGCCGCGGCGCTTCGGGGCCGCCTTCGGCTTGGACGCCTTCTCACCGCCGGCAGGCGGCTTGACGCCAGCCTTCGTCGTGCGGCTCCGCGCGGCCCTTCCCTTCGTAGACGCCTGCGAAGCGCCTCTCTCCTTATCCTCTGTCGTCACTCTATGACTTCCTTACATCGCTTGCACACGCGCGCCTTGACCCCGTCGGCCAGTATGGTGAACGAGGTCCGGGCAGGGCGGTTGCACTGCGTGCATACCAGCATCACGTTAGAAGCGTGGAGAGGCATCTCCTTCTGAATGATCCCTCCCTGCCTGACGTTGGCAGACGGCTTGGAGTGGCGAGTGACAACGTTGATGCCCTCCACCATCACCTTTTCCCCCCCGTTCATGACCTGCTGGATACGGCCTTGCTTGCCCCTGTCTCGCCCACTGATTACCAGCACGTTATCGTCATTCCGCAAACGCACTAGAGCACCTCCGGGGCTAGGGAAACAATCCTCATGAAATTCTTGTCCCGAAGCTCGCGCGCCACGGGCCCGAATATCCTGGTCCCCCTGGGCATCTGCCCGTCACCCACGAGCACAGCCGCGTTGTCGTCGAACTTGACGTGCGAACCGTCCGGTCTCCGGCTCGCCTTGGCCGTCCGCACTACGACGGCACGGACCACCTCTCCCTTGGAGACTCCCGCGGCCGGCGCCGCCTCCTTGACGGATGCCACGATCACGTCGCCCAGAGAGGCATACTTCCTTCCACTGCCTCCCGGTATCCCGATGCAACTGATCGTTCTCGCGCCTGAGTTATCGGCAACCCTCAGCCGCGTGTAAAGCTGTATCAACTCGCGCCCCTCTCCTCGCCTTCCTCGTCGTCCGCCATGAAACCGGCGTCTCCGTCATTCAAGCGTGACTCGTCAGCCTCAGCGTCGGGCTTTGGGTCATCCACGTGACCGGGCCCTGTGGAGCCGTCGACCGACGCCTTGATGACGTCCTCCTCGACCGTGATCTCCTCCGGCTGAATCTCGGCTATCTCCACCCGAGAAAGGATGTCCTTGACCCTCCACTTCTTGGTCTTCGAAAGCGGGCGGCTCTCCACGATCTGGACCACGTCGCCCAATCGACAGGTGTTGTCGGCATCGTGAGCCTTCATTCGCGAGCGCCTGCGTACCGGCTTCTTATACAGTGTGTGGGGACGCTTCCACTCGACGACGACGACGACCGTCTTGTCCATCGAATCGCTCACGACTCTTCCCACACGCACCCTTCGTCTCTGGTAACTCATGATGCGGCTCTGGCCAGCTCCCTTTCCCTCAACACGGTATTGATCCTGGCGATGCGGGTCTTTGCCTTCTTGATCTCGTTCACGTTTGCAAGCTGCATTGTGGCCACCCTGAATCGGAGGTTCATGAGCTCCCTCTGAGTGGCGTCGAGCTCCTTCGACAACTCTTCGTCTGTCATCGCCCTGATGTCGTCAATCTCCATTCGTATCCCCGCCCGCCTATGAATTCCCTTGGGCCTGCAGGTCGGACTTCGCAACGACGCGCGTGCCCATGGGCAGCTTGGACGCCGCGAGTCTCAGAGCCTCATGGGCGACGCTCTCAGGCACCCCCGCCATCTCAAACAAAACCTTGCCTGGCCTCACCACGGCGACCCAATGGTCGACCGCGCTCTTGCCGCTGCCCATCCTGGTCTCGGCGGGCCGAGCGGTCACCGACTTGTCCGGGAACACCCGTATCCATATGCGCCCGCCTCGGCGGGCGTGACGGGTCATCGCGACCCGGGCCGCCTCAATCTGCCGGGACGTAAGCCACGCCGGCTCGGTCGCCTTCAGAGCGTACTCACCAAGGCTGATGGTGCTGCCGGCGACCGCGACGCCCTTCATCCGACCTCTATGGTGAAGCCTGTACTTCACCCTCTTCGGTTGCAACATCGTCCGTAGACTCTCTTCCTGCTTGAGCTTCCACCGCCTCTTCGGCCTCCAACTCGTCGACCTTCAGCGTCACTTCGATCGGCTGCATGTCCTCTACCTCAGGCTCCCGCGAGACGGTCTCCAAAATATCGCCCTTGTATATCCAGGACTTAACCCCTATCCGGCCAAAGTCCGTGGCCGCCTCGGCCACGCCGTAATCAATGTCCGCGCGCAGCGTATGCAACGGCACCCGCCCCTCCCTCACCTTCTCCGTCCGGGCGATCTCAGCGCCCCCAAGCCTGCCTGAAGCGATGATCTTGACTCCCTGCGCGCCGGCCTGCATCGTCCTGCCCACGGCTTGACGCATCGCCCGCCTGAACGCTATTCGACGCTCGAGCTGATCGGCGACGCTGCGCGCCACCAGGAAGGCGTCCAACTCTGGCTGTCTTATCTCCTGGACGTTCAGACGCACACGCCTCTTGGTCATGGCCTCGAGGCTCTTGCGCAACTCCTCGACGCGTGTCCCGCCCCGGCCAATCACGATACCAGGCCTCGCTGTGTGAACCGTAACCACCACGTCGTTGCTGTCACGCTCGATGTCCACCCGTGATATCCCCGCGTCCTCGTATCCCGAGAGCACGCTCTTCCTGATCTCCATGTCCTCGAGTACCAGACCCCGGTAAACGCTCGGTCTGCTGGCGAACCACTTCGCCTGCCAGTCCTTAACGACCCCCAACCGAAAGCCTACCGGATGTGTCTTCTGGCCCAAGACCTACTCCTCCATGTCCTGGTCCAGCACCACGGTCAGATGGGTGCTTGGCCGAATTATTCGGCCAAACCGTCCTCTGGCCCGTGCGCGAAACCGCTTGGTGCGGGGCGCGTCTCCCGCGTATGCATCCACGACCCTGAGGTCCGACTGCGACGCCATCAACTCGTTCTCAGCATTGTTGGCCGCTGACTTCACAAGCTTCTCCAGACACCTGGCCGACGGAGACGGGAGGAACTGGAGGATCCGAAGAGCCTCCTCCAACCTCTTGCCTCTGACCATATCCAGAGTAGGCTTGATCTTCTTGAAGGATATGCCCGTGTTTGCCACGGTCGCTGTAACAGGCAACCGACTCCCTCTCTATACCCGCGTGGTCTGCTCGGATTTGGTCGAGTGACCCCTGAATGTCCTCGTCGGCGCGAACTCCCCGAGCCTGTGCCCAACCATATTCTCCGTTATGAATATCGGCACGTGCCTGCGGCCGTCATGCACCGCGATAGTCAGACCCAGCATGTCGGGCATTATCATGGAAGCCCTGGACCAGGTCTGGATGATGACCTTGCTGTTGCTGCGTCTGGCCGCGTCCACCTTCTTCGCCAGCTTCGGGTGTACGTACGGCCCCTTCTTTATTGATCGAGACACCGCTTACCTCTCGTGCCGCCGCCTGACAATGAATCGGTCGCTCGGCTTCTTCTTCTTTCGCGTACGGTAACCCAGCGCAGGCTTGCCCCACGGCGTCTTCGGGCCCGGCATTCCGATCGGGGAGCGGCCCTCGCCGCCGCCGTGAGGATGGTCGGCCGGCGACATGACCACCCCTCTGACCTGCGGCCTTCGTCCCCTGTGCCGCCTGTTTCCCGCCTTGCCGAGCTTGATGTTCTTGTGATCCGGAGCGCTGAGCTGGCCTATCGTTGCCATGCACTCGCTGAGAATATAGCGCACCTCCCCAGAGGGCAGCCTCAACAGCGTATATCTGCCCTCACTCGCCAGCACCTGAGCCCCATTACCCGCGCTCCTCACTATCTGCCCGCCCCTTCCAACCTTCAACTCCACGTTATGCACCAGCGTACCGGACGGGATGGACCTGAGCGGCAGCGCGTTGCCGATACGCCTCGGCGCGTCCTCTCCGGCCTCCACCTGATCCCCAACCTTCAGCCCCTGCGGCGCGAGAATATACCGCCAGTCGCCGTCCCGATACTTGATCAGCGCAATACGCGCCGTCCGGTTCGGATCGTACTCAATCGTCGTCACCTTCCCAGGCACGCCGGGCTTGTCCCTCTTGAAGTCGATCTTCCGAAGCCTGCGCTTGTGCCCGCCGCCTCGATGCCTGACGGTGATGCGGCCCCCTGAGTTCCTCCCCGCCTTCTTCCTCAACGGCTCGAGAAGGGACTTCTTGGGCTTGGACGACGTGATGTCGTCGTTGGTCTGGGTAACCAGACCTCGCTGCCCTGGAGTCAACGGCCTGCGCGTCTTCAGTGGCACCTATACACCCTCGAAGATGGTTATCGTCTCGCCCTGAGCCAGTGTCACGATCGCCTTCTTCCACGACCGCCGAACAGACTCGCGTGGGCCGAACCGCTTGGACTTGCCCCGAACTCTCATAATGTTCACGCCGGTGACCTTCACGTCGAAGGCATCCTCCACCGCGCGCCTCACCTGTATCTTGTTGGCCCGGTCGTCCACCTCGAACACGTACTTCCCCTTCTCCTGCAGAAGCGTGCTCTTCTCCGTGACGACCGGCCTTCTCAGAATGCTGAGGTTATGCATCGTCACTAGTCGGCCTCTTCCTTGACAGCCGCTCGCCTGCCCCGCTTCAGCGGCCCTCCCCATATCTGCTCCGACCTGCGCACTGCCTCGACAGTCATTACCACGTCTCGATGGTTCAGGAGGTCCACCGTGTTCAGGAGCGCCGCGGGCAGCATACTCAGCCGCGGGATGTTCCGCGCCGCCCGCAGGACGCCGGCATCAGCGCCGTCCGCAACCAAGAGTACGGGAGCCTCCGCCTTCAGAGCGTCCAGCGCCCTGACCATCTCCCTGGTCTTGCCGTTTTCCAGGGACATGTCTTCCAGCACCGTCACCCGCCCGTCCCGTACCTTCTCTGAAAGAACGGCCAGCACGGAACTCCGCTTCATCCTCTTCGGCGTCTTATGGCGGTAGCTCCTGGGTGCGGGCCCGAACGCAGACCCCCCACCCCTCATGTGAGGAGCCCGGGTGGTCCCTTGGCGCGCCCGCCCCGTACCCTTCTGGGAAAAGGGCTTCCTGCCTCCCCCCGACACGTCGGAGCGGCTCTTGGAGCCGGCCGTACCCTGCCTGGCGTTGGCAAGCTGCCCCACCATCACCTGATGCACCAACGCCTCGTTCATGGGAGCGCCGAACACGTCGTCCCTGACCTCGATGTCTCCGGCTATCCTGCCATCCTTATTTCGGAGCTTCAGCTTCATTTCGCCGTCCGCCGGCGCGACTTGCTGACGATCACCAACGCGTCGCTGGCCCCCGGCACCCCGCCCTTGACGAACAGCAGACCGCGCTCGGCATCGGACTGCACAACCTCCAGATTCCGGACCGTCACCCGGGCATTGCCCATGTGACCCGCCATCTTGAGGCCCTTGATCACTCGTCCGGGCGACGTTCCTGCCCCTATGGAACCGGGCGCCCGGTGCCTGTCCGACTGCCCGTGGGTCTTGGGCCCGCCCCTGAAGTTGTGCCTCTTGACTCCGCCCGCGAAGCCGCGGCCCTTCGAGAATCCGGTCGCGTCCACCCTGTCGCCCGACTGGAACAGACTCGCGTCCAACTCCTGGCCGACCTCGTAATCGCTCACGTCGTCCGCCTTCACCTCGCGCAGATACCGAAAAAGACCGCCGGCCTCCTTCAGGTGGCCCGTCTTGGCCTTGTCCATGCGATTCACACGCTCGAACCCGAGCTGGATGCTCTCGTATCCGTCGGTCTCCATCGTCTTGATCTGGGTTACGACGCACGGCCCCACCCGGAGGGCCGTGACACAGTCCGCGCGCCCGTCCCCACGGAACACACCCGTGGTTCCGACCTTCTTCCCGATCATCGCGTGTATTGACATGCCCTACAACTTGATGGATATATCGACGCCCGCAGGCACGTTGAGACGTGTCAGCGAATCTATGGTCTTCGACGTCGGCTCCAATATGTCCACGAGTCTATTGTGGGTCCTGATCTCGAAGTGCTCCCGCGAGTCCTTGTCGATGTGAGGCGACCTTATGACGCAGAACCGCTTGATGGTCGTCGGAAGCGGCACAGGCCCAGTCACCCTGGCGCCCGTCTGCTCCGCGGCGTCCACTATCTGACCAGCGGACACGTCCAGCACCCGATGATCGAACGCCTTCAGAATTATCCTTATCCTCTGATGTGACGCGCTTACCATTATTCCTCTACGTGTTCCCCCTACGCTGCCAGCGTGGACTCGGGCGCAGCCTCATAGCTGGCGAACTCCATCGTGTAGTTCGCCCTGCCCTGTGTGAGTGACCGCAGCGAACCCGCGTACCCGAAGCTCTCTCCAAGAGGAACGAGGGCACGGACCGACTGGATGTCGCGCAGGCCTTCGATGTTCCTGATGTTCGCGCGGCGGCGGCCGAGGTCTCCCAGAACGTCGCCCAGAAATCCGCCCGGAGTAACCACCTCCAAGCGCATTACGGGCTCCAACAGTATCACCCCAGCCCTCGATACGGCGGCCTTCGCCGCCATCGAACCCGCGATCTGGAACGCCATCGCAGACGAGTCTACCTCGTGATAGCTCCCGTCTACGAGGACCACCTTGACGTCCACAATAGGATACCCCGAAAGGGGCCCCGTATTCAAGGCTTCCCTCACGCCGTCCTCCACGGGCCTGATGAACTCCTGAGGTATCGCCCCACCCCTGATCGCCGACTTGAACACCACGCCGGCGCCCTTCTCCAGCGGCTCGATCTCTATCCAGACGTGACCGTACTGCCCGTGTCCTCCTGTCTGCCGCACCAGCCTCCCCTCCGCCCGGGCCGTCCCCCTGATCGTCTCCCGAAAAGCTACCCGCGGCCTCCCAATGTTGCCCTCTACCCTGTACTCCCGCCTCATGCGGTCCGTCAGTATCTCCAGGTGCAACTCTCCCATCCCGGAGATGATGGTCTGACCGGTCTCGTTGTCGTAAAGTGTCTTGAACGTAGGGTCCTCGTCCGTCAGCTTGGCGATCGCGTCGTCCAGCTTGTCCTGGTCGGCCTTCGCCTTGGGCTCGATGGCTACCGACACCACCGGCTCAGGGAAGGTTATCGTCTCCAGGACCACCGCTTCCCGCTCGTCGCAGATAGTATCCCCCGTCGCCGTTCCTCTCAGCCCGACGGCGGCGGCTATATCGCCCGCCCCCACTCCCGACACCTCCTCGCGCCTGTCGGCGTGCATCCTCACGAGCCGGCCCAGACGCTCCCGCCTGCCCGTGGTCGGGTTGAACACCGTGCTCCCCGTCTCGCACCTGCCGGAATAGACCCGGATATAGACCAGCCGCCCTATGAAGGGATCGGACACCGTCTTGAAGGCAATCGCCGCCAGGGGCGCGTCGTCCCTTGGCTCGCGCGTGACCTCCTCCCCAGTCCTGTAGTCCTTCCCACTGACAGCCTGTACGTCCGCAGGCGACGGCAGGTAGCTGCAGACCGCGTCCAAGAGCGGCTGGATGCCCTTGCTGCGAAGCGCGGTCCCGCAGAGCACCGGGACCAGCCGATACTCTAGGGTCGCTCGCCGCAGCGCGCTCTTTATCTCCTCCTTGCTGATCTCCTGATCCTCCAGATACTTGATTATCAGGCCCTCGTCGGTCTCGGCTATCTTCTCCACCATCGCATCCCGGTGATCGCGAAACTCCCCGATCAACTCTTCGGGAACCGGCCCCTCATTGAAGGTGCCGGCCTTATCGTCCGAGAAGACGTAGGACTTCTCCTCTATCAGATCGACCACCCCTCGAAAAGAATCCTCGCTGCCTATTGGAATCTGGATAGCCACGGGATTCGCGCCGAGCCGATGAACCATACTATCGATGGTACGGAGGTAGTCTGCCCCCACACGGTCCATCTTGTTCACGAAGCAGATCCTGGGCACGTCGTACTTGTCGGCCTGACGCCACACCGTCTCAGACTGCGGCTCCACACCCGCTACCGCATCGAATATCACAACCCCGCCATCCAGGACCCGAAGGCTCCTCTCGACCTCTGCCGTAAAGTCGACGTGACCAGGCGTGTCGATGACGTTGATCGTGCAGTCGCCCCAACTGAGCGTGGTGGCCGCCGAAGTGATCGTGATTCCGCGCTCCTTCTCCTGGACCATCCAGTCCATCGTCGTCGTCCCCTCGTCCACTCCGCCGATCTTGTAGATGCGCCCGGCGAAATACAGCACTCGCTCCGTCACCGTCGTCTTGCCGGCGTCTATGTGCGCAATGAATCCTATGTTGCGCGTGCGGTGGACAGGTGTGTTCTCGGACATGATGACAGACGGGAACCCGCTACAGGGACTCTGAGGCCCTACCAGCGATAGTGGGCGAACGCTCGGTTCGCCTCGGCCATGCGGTGCAGGTCCTCCCTTCGCTTTACGGCCGCTCCCTGCTGGCGGAATGCGTCGAGCAGCTCTTGAGACAGCCTCCTGTGCATCGGCATCCCGTCCCTGGCGCGGGCCGCCTGAACCAGCCACCTCAGCGCGAGGGCCAGACGCCGCTCAGACCGCACCTCCACCGGCACCTGATACGTTGCGCCTCCCACCCGGCGAGACCTCACCTCCAGCATGGGCATCGAATTACGGACGGCCTGCTCGAACACCTCGACCGCCGGACGACGAGCCTCCTGTTCCAGAGTCTCGAACGCCGAGTAGACGATCCGCTCGGCGGTCGTCTTCTTTCCATCCAACATCACGCGGTTGATCAGCCGGCTGACCTGAACGTTCCTGTACTTCGGATCAGGCCGAATGAACCGCCGCTCTGCTCGCCTGCGTCGCGCCACTTATCCCTTCCTCTGATAATGAGTTGCCGCCGGTCGCCGACGACCGCTACCTTGTACTCTTGCTGCCGTACTTACTGCGACCGCGCCTGCGCTCGCCCACGCCCGACGTGTCCAGAGTGCCCCTGATAATGTGGTACCGCACTCCGGGGAGGTCTCGGACCCTCCCGCCCCTTATCAGCACCACCGAGTGCTCCTGCAGATTGTGGCCCTCACCCGGAATGTAGGCCGTGACCTGCATCCCGTTGGTCAGCCTGACACGCGCCACTTTGCGCAACGCCGAGTTAGGCTTCCTCGGAGTCTGGGTCCTCACCTGGATGCACACACCGCGCTTCTGAGGCGAGCCCGGCCCGCGCCGGCCACGCTCCGACAACGAATTGAATACGTATCGCAGAGCCGGCGCCTTGTCCTTCTTGGTCTTCGTCTTCCGGCCCTTCCTCACAAGCTGGTTGACAGTCGGCAAATCACAACCCCCGATACCTGGTTAGGATGTTGGGAAACTTCTCGGACCAGGCGCTTCCACCTAGTCCCACCCCCCAATCGCGCACACTACCCATACCCCAATGCGGGCAACAAGCAAGGCATTATACACACCGTCCTCCGGGAATGTCAAACTCGGTACAAACTGTTCAGACTCTGTGAGACCCGAAGGCGGAACCCAAGGCCGTTCTCCCCCTCCGGCAGGGGGGCCTGCCCGGCTCGACGTGGAGGGTTGACGCGAACTATCCGTTCTCCCCTCTGGCAGGGGGTCTGGGGGTCACTCGCCACTCGCCACTCGCCCCCGGCCCAGCCCCTTGACAGCCGCGAACCCATGTACTACGATACTCGCACGGAAGGAACGCAGCCATGACCATGCCGAACCACGTGCACGGAACCAACCGGCCCGTAAGGGCACACAAGGGGCGCCCCCACCCCCGGGACCTGTCCCACAATTGTCCCAGAACTGCTCCGGTTCCGTTCCACATCTGTTCCACAATTGCCCCACATTTGTTCCACGAAATCGAACCCTCAGCTACGAGATGGAACAAAATGGAACAGTTTGGGACAGTTTTCAGCAAAACCGGCCCTGCACCCCTGCTCGAACCCGACTCGTGCAAGACGATTGACGGCGTTCCTGGCTGTCCGTACAATCCCCGCACGGCGCGCCTTACTGTGGGCGCGATCCTTTTCAGGTTGGTGACGCAGGATGGATCTGACTCTGCGAGGCAAGAACGCCGTCGTGACCGGCGGCGGCTCCAACATCGGCCGCAGCATCGTGTTGACTCTGGCCGAAGAGGGCGCGAACGTCGCCGTGTTCGATGTCGACGAGGAGACAGCGAACAACGTCATACGGGAGGCCAGGGAAGCCGGATCCACAGGCGAACTGTCCGTCCAACGCACAGACGTAACGGACGCGGATCAGGTAGGTCACTCAGTGCGGAGGGTCATCGAGGAGCTCGGGCAGATCCACGTCCTGATCAACGGGGTCGGCTGGGACCAGACATCCCCGTTCATCGGCCAGCCCGCAGAGTTCCACGAGAGAGTCGTCAGCATAAACTACATGGGCCCGGTGAACCTGATGCGGGCGGTCGTGCCGCATATGGTCGAGAACGGCTACGGCCGGGTCGTCAGTCTGGGCTCCGACGCCGGCAGGGCAGGCGAGTACCATGAAGCGGTCTACGCCGGGGCCAAGGCTGGAGTCATCGCGTTGTCCAAGTCTCTGGCCAAGGAGGTCGGACGGCAGAACGTGACCTTCAACGTGGTCTGTCCAGGCCTCACCATTGCGGAACCCGAGTCCGCAGGCAGGATAAGCATGTGGTCCCAAGAGGCTCTGGAGTACTGGACCCCAGAGCGGCGCCACAGCGCCGCGAGACGCTACGCGCTAAAGCGGCTCGGGACGCCGCAGGACGTAGCGAACGTTGTCGTCTTCCTGGCCTCGGACCGGTGCAACTTCGTCACCGGCCAGGTGTGGAGCGTCAGCGGCGGCTACACGATGATGTGAAGGCGGACTCGTCCGCACACCGCCTGTCAACCATGCTGCAAACACCCCCCGATCTGGTCGAGCGGTACCGGAGCGGCGGGTGGTGGGGCAACTCCGTGGTGACCGACCACCTGGACCGCTGGGCCAGCCAGAAGCCCGACGCCGACGCCATCGTCTCCCACTTCTACGCGGACGACCGGTCAGTGTCCCTGAGCTATCGGGAGACCCGCCGTCTGGTCGACCGGACGGCCAGATCGCTGCTCGACCTGGGCGTCCGACCCCTCGACAGGGTGGCCGTCCAACTCCCTAACTGGTGGCACTTCCCCATCCTCTACCTCGCCTGCGTCCGAATAGGCGTGGTCATCATCCCCATCACCCCGATCATGCGCCATCGTCAGATCGGCCACGTCCTCAATCGTACGGACGCGAAGTTGCTGGTGGTGCCATCCACCTTCCGTGGGTTCGACCACGCGGCGATGGCGGGGCATCTGTCGGCGGAGCTTCCGTCTCCCCCCAGGGTGGTGGTAGTGGGAGACCCCGTGCCTGCGGGGATGCTCTCGTTCGACAGTGACGTCGTCGACCGGCCGGGGCCCGGTCACCCGCTCGACCCTGCCGACGGGCGCCTGTGCGGTATGCGTCCTGACCCGGTCCGGGCGGTTAGCTGCATCTGCTTCACGTCGGGGACCACGGGAGAGCCGAAGGGTGTGATGCACAATCAGGCCTCCATCATGTTCCAGAGCCGCGGCCCTGCATCAGTCCTCGGCCTCGGCCCGCACGACACCATGCTGATGGCCTCTCCACTCGGGCACTACACCGGCTTCGCCTACGGAATGAACGCGCCCGTAGTCTGGGGAATGAAGACAGTCCTGATGGACTACTGGCAGCCCGAGACGGCCGTGCGCCTCGTGGCTCAGGAGCGGGTCACCTGGACGTGGGCATCCACGACCTTCCTCGTGGATTTCGTCCGATCCTCCGCGCACGAAATCCACGACGTGCGCTCCCTGCGCTACTTCATCTGCGGCGGGTCCGCCATTCCGGGACCACTGGTCGAAGAGGCCCACGCCCGACTCCCATTCCGGGTAATACCGGACTGGGGCATGACCGAGTGCGGCGGGGTCACCTTCGTTCGGCCCGACGAACCGCCCTCCAGAGCGGCCGAGACCGACGGCGGCCCGGTCGAGGGGATGGAGGTCAGAATCGTCGACCCGGTCACCAGAGAGGACGTACCGATCGGCGCGGAGGGCCTCCTGGTGACCCGCGGGCCCGGCCAGTTCGTGGGCTACTATCGGCGGCCCGACCTGTGGCGCTCAGCGCACGACGCCGGCCACTGGTTCGACACGGGCGACCTGGCCCGCATGGACGAACAGGGCTGCATCCGCATCGTGGGACGCACCAAGGACATCGTGATCCGCGGGGGCGAGAACATCCCGGTCGCTGACGTCGAGGAGATACTCTTCAGCCACCCGAAAATCAGAGAAGCGGCGGTCGTAGCCACGCCGGACCCCAGGCTCGGCGAGCGCGCCTGCGCCTGCGTCGTCCTGAACCCGGAGGAGCGGCTGACTTTCGAGGAGATGCAGTCGTGGTTCGCCGGAAGCCGGACGGCCAAGCAGTACTGGCCGGAGAGGCTCGAGGTGTTCGGTGACTTCCCCAGAACACCGTCCGGCAAAGTCCAGAAGTTCGTACTCAGGGAACAAGTGCGCGCCCGCATTGGAGACCCCTGAATGCAGGGACCCGCGCGCTTGACACAGCCGAGGAAGGCATCTAAGTTTCACGGGCCGCCGGAGGTGAGCGCGCAGTGACCAGAGTACAGCCCGACAGACTTGCCCAGATCGCCGGGAGGCTTCTACATGCCGCAGGGGCGAGCGAGGACGAGGCAGCGACCGTGGCGCGGCACTGCGTCGGAGCGAACCTCGTGGGCCACGACTCCCACGGCATCATCGCCGTCCCGACCTACATAGACCGGATGCGGGCAGGACACATCGTGCCCGGCGCTCCAGTACAGGTCGTCAGAGAGACTGCTGCCACGACCATAGTGGACGGCGGATGGGGATTCGGGTTCGTCGTGTCCGAGTACGTGATGCGCATCACCATAGAAAAGGCGCGGCAGAACGGAGTCGCAGCCGCCACGGTGCGCCGGCAGGGTCATGTCGGGCGCGTGGCCGACTATCCCCTGATGGCGGCCCAGGCCGACATGATCGGCCTGATGACCGCCGACTCCGGTCGCTCCGCGAAGTTGGTGGTCCCATTCGGCGGGCGCGAGCCGAGACTCGGCACTAACCCGATCTGCATCGCCATGCCCAGCGACTTGGAAGGCCCCATGTTCGTAGACATGGCGACGAGCGCGGTGGCTGGGGGCAAGCTGAACCTCGCCGCGGCCCGCGGCGAGGCTATCCCGGAGGGCTGGCTCCTCGACAGGGACGGCAACCCGACTACCGACCCGTCACAACGGACTGAAGGGGCCATGCTGCCGCTTGGAGGCAGCGAGGGCCACAAGGGGTACGGTCTCTCGGCCATGGTCGAGATACTGTCGGGCGTGCTGACCGGCCTGGGTTTCGGGCACGACCCGTCGGGCAGGCACAACGACGGGTGCTTCATGGCTGTCTTCGACGTGGGGGCGTTCAGGCCGGTGGCCGAGTTTAAGCGCGAGGTCGCCGAGTTCGCGGCGTACCTGAAGAGCTCGCCCCCGGCAAAAGGCTTCGACAGAGTCTATTACCCAGGCGAACTCGAACACCTGCGTGCGCAGAGGCTCCGCGTGGAGGGTATCGAGGTGGAGGACTCCACCTGGCAGCGGCTGACGGAGCTAGCAGGCGAGTTCGGCCTGTCTGCCGAACTCGGGCTCGGTTAGGGAGGCAGCGGTCGTCTACACCCTCCCGGCGATGACGGAGCCCATCCGCACGGTTCCCACCACGTCGCCGCCGTCGCCCGCGATGTCCCTCGTGCGGTAGCCCTCCGCCAGCACGCCCCGCACGGCCTGCTCGACCGCCGTCGCCTCCGCTTCGAGTCCGAGCGAGTGCCGCAGCAGCATCGCCAGGCTGAGTATCGCGCCGATGGGGTTGGCTATCCCCTGACCAGCGATGTCCGGCGCGCTGCCGTGGATCGGCTCGTAGAGTCCGTTGACAGGGCCGGCGCGGTCCCCGGAAGCGTGGTCGGGCAGGCCGGCCAGGCTCGCCGACGGCAGCATCCCCAGCGACCCGGACAGCACGGAAGCCTCGTCGGTGAGGATGTCTCCAAAGGTGTTCTCGGCAACGACCACGTCGAAGTGAGCCGGGCGGACGATGAGCTGCATGGCGGCGTTGTCGACGAGCACGTGCTCGACCTCCACGTCGGGATAGTCGTCAGCCACCTCGGTGGCTATCTCTCTCCAGAGCCGCCCGGTCTCCAACACGTTGGCCTTGTCGACGGACGTCAGCCGCTTCCTTCGCGCCATCGCCAGGCTGAAGCCGACCCGAAGGATTCGGACGACCTCCTCCTCGGTATACCGCAGCGTGTCCACCCCTCTGCGTCCGCGTGAGTTCCGCCAGCGCTTCTTGGGCTTCGCGAAGTAGAGGCCCCCCGTGAGCTCGCGCACCACGATCATGTCCACGCCTTCCAGCCGGTCTCTCTTGATCGGGCTCGAGTTCGCCAGCATCGGCTCCACCCTGACCGGCCTGAGATTGGCGAAGAGGCCCATGCTCCGCCGGATCCCCAGAATGCCGTCCTCGGGCCGGACCCTGGCCCCGGGGTCGTCCCACTTTGGCCCTCCCACGGCGCCGAACAGAACCGCGTCAGCGCCGTTGCAGGTCTCCAGGGTCTCGTCCGGAAGCGCAGTGCCCACCGCGTCGATTGCGTTGCCGCCTATCCTGCCCTCACGCGCGTCGAAAGCGTGGCCGAACCTCCGCGCCACGGCCTCCAGCACACGGAGCGCCTCCCCTGTAACATCGGGCCCGATTCCGTCGCCGGGCAAAACCGCTATCGTGAACTCCATGCGCAACACTCCTCGTGTCGGTATTCCGGTGGTCCGGGCCCGCTATCTCACCACCACGTTCACCAGCCTGCCGGGCACGTAGACCACCCTCGCGACCTCTCTGCCGTCGAGGTAGGGCCTGACTCGCTCGCTCTCCAGGGCCATGGACTTCGCCAAGTCCTCCGTGATCGACGCGGGAGCCTCAATCCTGTCCCGCAGACGGCCATTGACCTGTACTACCAGGGTTATCAGCTCGTCCGCGGCCAGATTGGGGTCCCACGCGGGCCAGGGCCGGTCGTGGATGCTGGCATCGTGCCCTGTGCGCTCCCACAACTCCTCGGTTACGTGCGGCGCCATCGGGGCCAGCATCACCAGCAGCTTTTCCACGCTCTCAGTCCACGATACCGAGTCTATACCGCCCTCCTGCCATGCGCGGTTCATGGAGTTGGACAACTCCATGAGGGCGGCCAGGGCCGTGTTGAACTTGAACCTCTCCAGGTCCTCGGTCACGCGGCGAACGGTCTTGTGCATCTCTCGGCGCAGTCTCCGAACGGCGGCATCGTCAGCGGGCGTGTCGTCGGACGGTCTCGATTCCCGCCTGCAGAGTTCCCATACGCGGTTCAGCCAGCGCGACATGCCGTTGATGCCGCTGTCGCTCCACTCCCCACCCTGGTCCCAAGGCCCCAGAAACATCAGGTAGCAGCGAACGGCATCCGCGCCCACCCTCTCCACGTACTCGTCGGGCGCCACCACGTTGCCGCGTGACTTGCTCATCTTGTGACTGTCGGCGATGATGTGGCCTTGGTTGAACAACCGTACGAAGGGCTCGTCGAAATCGACCATGCCCAGGTCGCGCAAGGCCTTGGTAAAGAACCGCGCGTACAGCAGGTGCATGACGGCGTGCTCCGCCCCTCCCGTGTACTGGTCCACCGGGCCCCACTGGGTGGCCGCTTCGCGGTCGAATGGGCCCTCGTCATACTGAGGGCTGGTGAACCTGATCTGGTACCAGGACGAATCGACGAACGTATCCATCGTGTCGGTCTCGCGCTTCGCGGGCCGGCCGCAGTCAGGGCAGGTGGTGTTGACGAAAGCCGCGTTCAGGGCCAGAGGCGACTCGCCCGTCGGCCTGAACTCGGCGTCCTGCGGCAGCATCACCGGCAGGTCGGCCTCCGGGACCGGCGCCATCCCGCACTCGTCACAGTGCACGATCGGGATGGGCGTGCCCCAGTAGCGCTGGCGTGATATGAGCCAGTCCCTCATCTTGTAGCTGACGCCCCGGCGTCCCCAACCCATTGCCTCGACGTGGTCCGCGATCTGCTCCTTGCCCTCGCGGCTCGGCAGGCCGTCGAACGGGCCGGAATTGACCTGCGTCCCCTCTCCCAGGTACGCCTCCTCGAGCGGGCCGCCGTCCCAGCCGGCGGGAGCCACGACCACCCTGACCGGCAGGCCGTACCTGCCTGCAAACTCAAAGTCCCGCTCATCGTGCGCAGGCACGCCCATGACCACGCCGGTGCCGTAGGTTGGCAGCACGTAGTCGCCGACCAGGATGGGCGCCCGCTCCCCGTTCAGGCGGTTCACGCAGTAGGCCCCCGTGAAGACCCCTGTCTTCTCCTTCTCAGTGGACAGCCGCTCGACCTCCGTCCGGTGACGGGCCTGCTGCACGTAGGCGTCGACCTCGCCACGCTGTTCGGACGTGGTCAATTCGCCGACCAGAGGGTGCTCAGGGGCCAGCGCCACGAACGTGACCCCGAAGACCGTGTCGATGCGCGTGGTGAAGGTGGACAGCGCCTTCTCGCTCAGACCGTACGCCGAGATGTCGAACTCGACCACCACGCCCTCGCTGCGGCCGATCCAGTTCGTCTGCATGACGTTGATCTTCCTGGGCCACTCGATCTTCGAGTGGTCCAGGAGCTCGTCGGCGTACTTCGTGATTCGGAAGAACCACTGGTTCAGGTCGCGGTGAGTCACCTCGCTCCGGCACCTCTCGCAGCGTCCGTCGTCCACCTGCTCGTTGGCCAGAACGGTGTTGCAGGAGGGGCACCAGTTGGCGGGCGCAAAGTCGCGGTAAGCCAGGCCCTCCTTGTAGAACTGGAGGAATATCCACTGGTTCCACCTGTAGTAATCCGGCGCGCAGGTGACGACCTCCCGGTCCCAGTCGTAGATCGTGCCCATCGCCCGAAGCTGACGCCGCATGTTATCGATGTTGGACATCGTGTACTCGAACGGGTGGATGCCGCTCCTGATGGCGGCGTTCTCGGCCGGCAGACCGAACGCGTCGAACCCCATCGGGTGCAGCACGTTGTATCCCTGCATCCTTCTGAAGCGGGCGTGAGCGTCGGAGGGCGCCATCGCGTACCAGTGGCCCATGTGTATGTCGCCCGACGGGTAGGGGTACATGGTGAGTTCGTACCACTTGGGGCGCGGGTCGTCGTCTCGAACCTGATAGGCCCGATCCCTCGCCCATCTTTCCTGCCACTTCGCCTCTATCTCCTTGTGGCCGTAGCGCCTCTCAACGGCTCTCGCAGACGTCGTCATCCCGACACCCCCAGCTATGCTTCAAAACAAAAAGACCCCGTCCATGCCAAGGGACGAGGTCCAACCCGCGGTACCACCCTGATTCCCCGAACGCTCTCGGGGCGCTCCAACGCGATAACGGCGCCAGCCGTCCGACCTTACCTCATAACGTTCAGGCCGGATGCTCAGGGGCGAGTTCGCGGACTTCCTTGCGTCGGGATCCCACCGTACCCGACTCTCTGAAGCCGAGACGCCCGCTACTACTCCCCGTCTCAGCAGACTTGGTTCAGCTTTGATTCAATCTAGCACGCGCGCACGGAGCGGGTCAACCCGGAATCTCGCTCCGAACCTGTTCAGTCCTAGTGAGGGAATGCCTCCCTCCCCCTCTGGATACCGGCCTGCGCCGGTATGACGGTGGCTGTGCGATAACGGGAGTCCTCATAGACTCTGGACAGCTATCTGCCCGGCGGGGAGGCGGGTTCGAGCAGGGGCAGGGCCGGTTTCGCCGAAAACTGTCCCAAACTGTTCCATTTTGTCCCATCTCGTAGCTGAGGGTTCGATTTCGTGGAACAAATGTGGGGCAATTGTGGAACAGGTCTGGAACAGAACTGGGTCAATTGTGGGGCAATTGTGGGACAGGTCCCGGGGGTGAGGGCGCCCCTTGTGTGCCCTTACGGGTTGGTTGGTTCCGTGCACGTGGTTCGGCATGATCATGGCTGCGTTCCTTCCATGCGAATATCCTAGTACATGAGTTCGCGGCTGTCAAGGGCTGGGCCGGTCGGCAGTCGAAGGCTGCGTCCCCCACCCGCCCGCCCATTTGGAAACTGGGGGTAAGCCCCCAGACCCCCGCCAGAGGGGAGAACCACCTGAGCGGCCCCTTCCCGCCCACGCCCTTGCCCCAGACCCCTGCCAGAGGGGGAGAACCAATGAGCGGCGAAACTGTCCCAACGAACGGCGCCTAGACCCCTGCCAGAGGGGAGAACCCCTGGACTCCCCCTTCGGACCTCACAGGGTCTGAACTGTTACGACGAGTACACGGACGTTGCGCCGAGACTGGAGGAGTGGTACGCTCCGGCTCGGCGGCGCGCACCCGGCGTCTGGAGGAACAGGGCATGGCGCGAACAGAGACCGGGGTCAGGCGGCTATCCTGATGCCCCGCCCGTGTTATCGCTCCACATGCGTCCGTGCCCTACAGCCACGCGCTGGAGCCTCTCTTCATACCATCGAAGGAGAGCGCCGCCCCGTGCGGCTATGAACGCGCTGGAGTAGGAGAACCCCAGTGAAAGCCGCAGTGCTTCACGAATACGGCGCCTTCCTGCCCGTAGAAGAGGTGGACCTGGAGGGGCCGAAGAGCGGCGAGGTCCTGGTAGACCTCGCCGGCGCGGGCGTCTGCCACTCGGACTACCACATCCTCACCGGGAAGCTCGACCTGCCCCTGCCGCTCGTCATGGGGCACGAGGGCGCGGGCGTGGTGAGCGAGGTCGGGCCGGACGTCACCGGCTTCCTGCCCGGCGACAAGGTGATCTTCTCGATGGACAAGATGTGCGGGCAATGCCGCAACTGCACCTTGGGCAGCCCGACGCTCTGTCAGACCTACGGACGGGTCTTCACCATGGCAGACGGCACGACCCGCTTCAGTGGGAAGGGCGAGCCGTACCACCACATGGTCGGCGCCTTCTCCGAGCAGAGCGTCGTGCCCGCCGACCAGCTCGTCAAGATTCGCGGCGATGCTCCGCTTCGGGCGGTCTCGATCATCGGATGCGCCGTCATCACCGGCGTCGGCTCGGTGGTCAACCGCGCCAAGGTCGAGAAGGGTTCCTCGGTAGCCGTCTTCGGGTGCGGCGGCGTCGGACTCAACGTGGTCCAAGGGGCCGTTCTGGCCGGCGCGACTCGCATAATCGCCGTGGACACCGTCCGATTCAAGCTGACCAAGGCGGAGGAACTGGGCGCGACCGACCTGGTCGACGCCGGACGGGAAGACCCCGTCAAGCGCGTCGTGGAGATCACCGGCGGGGGAGCCGACTTCGCCTTCGAGGTCGTCGGCCTTCCGAGCCTGGTGCGCCAGGCGTTCGAGTCGGTCCGGCCCGGTGGAGCCGCCGTGATGGTGGGAGTCCAGCCGCCCGACTCTCAGATCACCGTGGACGCGTCCCAACTCATGATGCAGAGGTCGCTCATCGGCGCCTACCACGGCGACGCCAGGGCGAGGGTGGACTTCCCGTGGCTGGTCGACCTCTACATGGACGGACGGCTCAAGCTCGACGAGCTCATCACCCGGTACAGGCCACTGGACGAGGTCAACGAGGCCTTCGACGACATGAACCGGGGCGTCACCGCCCGCACCGTGCTCGCCTTCGACTAGCGCGGCCAGATAAGCTCTGGCCGTAGCCCTAAGCGGGAGGCCGACCCCTGTCCAACCTCGCCTCACCCATCAAGCGGGCATTGGGGGAGGATTTCCGCAACCTCCACGCGGTGGTGCGCAAGCACTACTCCGAGCCCACGGTGGACGTGACCGGCGTCATGGACAGGGTGCACGTCAAGAAGGCAATCAGGCCGCTGGCATTGCTCTCGTACATGCTGTTCGGCGCCCCGGTCCCACACGGCGGCGAGGACATCGAGTTTGCCGTGCATAGCCGGGTAGACGAGTCGGGTACGATGCACTGGCGCAGGACCTTCTTCGGCAACGCCAGTTTCCCCGGAGACGTGACGTTTGCGTCCCACATGGTCTTCCTGGGTGACCACAGGATCATGGAGACTACAAGATTCGGCTTGGGGGTGGAGGAGTGCCTGAGCGTTGACGACGCAGGACGCCTGGTCTACGACGTCCAGAAGTTCACCATAAGGGTCCCCTTTCTTGGGCTGATCGTCTCGGTACCCACCTGGCTCACACCCTTCGGTGGCGGCCGCACCACGGAAACCGGAGAGAACGAACACAGCTTCAGGGTCGAGTTCGAAATGACCCATCCCGTCTTCGGGCGGACCGTCGGTTACACGGGCAGGTGTCGGATGAGCTGATGTCAACAGTTGTGGAAATGGGGGCGCCTGGTATACCCTGTCCCAACCCCAAGCGGGAGGCCGACCCTGCCCAGCTTCAAGTGGCTCAAGGGTAACATCCACACCCACACCACCGAGTCGGACGGCGACGACACGCCGGAGAACGTCGTGCGCTGGTACCGGCGGCACGGCTACGACTTCCTCGTACTCAGCGACCACAACCACCTCACGCTGTTCGAGTACGCGGAGGGCAGGCGCAGGTTCAAGAGGCCCCTGATGGTGCCCGGCGAGGAGGTGACCCTCTCCATCCACGAGGGACGCACCCCGATACACCTCAACGCCATCGGCATCTCTCGCGTCGTCGAGCCCATCGACGCGGTTGAGACGGTTCCGACCATCCAGGCCAATGTCGACGCGATCGTCAGCGCGGGCGGCATCGCATCCATCAACCACCCAAACTACCTCTGGTCGTTCGACCACAGTCACATCAAGAATGTGACTGGCGCCAGCCTGCTGGAGATATACAACGGCCACCCCGCCGCGAACGTTCACGGCGCGCCCGGGAAGGCCGGCAACGAGGATATTTGGGACGGTGTGCTGACCGGCGGGCGCGCGATATTCGGCGTCGCCACCGACGACTCCCACCACTACAAGGACTTCCATCCCGGCATGTCCAACCCGGGACGCGGATGGGTCGTCGTTCGCGCCGAGGCCCTCGAGGTCGAGGCTATCGTAGACGGCCTGGCTTCCGGGAGCTTCTACTCGTCCACCGGGGTCGAGCTTGCCGACCTCGAATCGTCCTCTGCGGCGATCTCAGTGCGCGTCAAGCCGGAGAAGGACTTCATCTACACGACCGCCTTCATCGGACGGGGAGGCCATACCCACGCCGAATCGACCGGCCTAGAGGCCTCCTACGAGCCGGAGGGCGGCGAGGGCTACGTCCGCGCGGTCGTCAGGAGCTCATCCGGCGCTAGGGCCTGGACCCAGCCCGTCTTCCTGTCGTAGGGAGCCCCGTCACCGGAAGCTGACGCGCGGAATGTTCTCCCTCACCACAAGCTCGTCCTCGCCCTCGCGCGCCAGGACGTGCGAGTCCAGCGGGACCTCGTCGAACGACTGCCTGATTCCGCTGGTCGGCCAGTAGACCTCCAGCGCCGCGACCCTCTGGGCCGCGCCCAGGCCGATCTCCTGTTCCAGGCTGGACGCGCCAAAGCTCCCCCCGCTGCTCACATGGGCGTAGACCGTCCGGCTTCCGCCGTCCTCCTCCGTCACGTCGACCCTTATCCGGGCCCCGATCCCGCTGCTGTTCGACTCCGTGCCCTCGACCCGGACCGAGAGCCACCGGCCGCCGTGGCCAGGGTTCTCGAACAGAGCATTCGGGAACCCGTCTCCGGGGTAGAAGCCGCCCATCTGCGCGAAGATGTCCTGATCGCCGTCCCTGTCGAGGTCGCCGAACGCGACGCCGTGCCCCTTCTGAAGGTGGCCGAACCCGCCGGAGAACGTGACGTCCGAGAACCCCCCGCGCCCGTCGTTGCGGTACATGACGTTGGGGCCTATCGCGTCGAAGGTCGGATACCCTGTTCCCAGGTAGAAGTCAGGGTATCCGTCGTTGTCGAGGTCGCCGAAGTTCGCTCCCATCGGCAGGTGCACTCTGTAGAGTCCTGCCTCGCGGGTCACGTCCACGAACCCCCTGCCGTCGTTGCGGTACAGGCGGGGGCGCGTTCCTCTGTTCGGCAGACCGAGGTAGTCGGCGGCCACGTCCGCTATCTCCGGGCCGTACCCTGCCGCGAAGATGTCCAGGCGGCCGTCGTTGTCGTAGTCCCAGAACCACGTCGGGAAGCTGTTGATCGGCTCCGTCACCCCCATCTCCGGGGCCACGTCCGTAAAGCTGCCGTCCCCCTCGTTTCGGTACAGCCTGTTCTCGGCTCCATAGTTGGAGACGTAGAGGTCAGGGTCACCGTCGCCGTCGAAGTCTCCCCAGGCGCTCCCCTTGCAGTAGCGCATGTTCGTCACGCCCGCCCGTCCTGCGACGTCGGTGAACGTGCCGTCCCCGTCGTTGCGGAAGAGCTGGCTCGGGAAGACCATGGCGACGTTGACGAGGTCGTACCCGATCTCCGGCTCGGACTCATTGCACGAGTAGAGGTCGAGGTCCCCGTCGTTGTCGTAGTCCGCCCAGGCAGCGCTCTGGCTCGGGTATGCGGGATAGTCCAGGCCCGCCTCCGCCGTCACGTCGGTGAACGTGCCGTCCCCGTCGTTCCGAAGCAGCGAGAGCCGGATCCGGCCGTTGCTTCTCATCCAGCCTCCGCGCATGACCAGCACGTCCAGCCATCCGTCGCCGTCATAGTCGGCCTGCACCATGTTCAGACCTCCGAGTTGCCCCGAAAGCCCTGCGCTCACCGTCCGATCCGAGAACGAGCCGTTGCCGTCGTTGTGGTAGTAGGCCATCGACCCGCACGGGTCCCACGTGGACGTCATGATGTCCAGCAGACCGTCGTTGTCGAAGTCGTCCACGATGCTGCCCCCGGCCAGCGTCACGTTATACAGCCCCACCCTCGCCGCCGCGTCCCTGAACCAGCCTATCTCGTAGTCTCCTCTGAGCCGTGAGGGTGGAACCAGGTAATCATCGGGCACGCCGGACGGGTAGCTCCCCAGCGTCATGTGGGCCACGTTCAGCAGCCACGTGGCCCTCATGTTGTCCGGCTGAATATCCAGCAGCTCCGTCAGGCGTTCGACCGCGTTCAGCGACCCCTCGGTGTTCCTGTGCGCCACCGAGCTGTCCAGAGGCAGCATACAGATGAGAGCGCCGTCAGGGCTCAGGCAGTTGTCGATCTCGCCCATCTTCAGGTACACGATGCTAAGCTCCTCCAGCAGCCTGGCCCTCTGCGTCCCGCGGGTGTCGTCCGGGGGCTCGATCTCCATGGCATCGAGCAGCACGCGCGCGGCCTCGTCGGTCTCGCCGAACCGGAGATGGTCGCGGGCCAACGCCACGTGGGAGTCGACCAGCCACGAGTAGCCCTTGGATGCGGCTTCCTCCATACGCTCCCGGAGCGCCGCCCTCTGCTTCGTCCCGTAGTAGGGGTCGTCGCCGGCTGACAGGGACGAGCAGAGGGCGGACAGGTCGCGGGTCGTGTCGACCTCCGCGACCTCCGAGGAGGACCGCGAAGGAAGGAAGTGGCAGGCCGTCAGGGACGCGGCCAAGAGAGCCGCCGCAGTCGACCCCGCGCCGATGCCGAGCCAGCGTTTCCCTGCCATCTCCCGTACTCCATTGCGCGACCGTAGTATCCGCTAACTGTAGCACGCCGCACGAACCGCGCGCCGCGCCCCGGCGGTCGGCGATGTGGGATAATCCCACTCGAGCTACCCGGCAGACCCGAGAGGAGAAGACCAACATGGCAGAGCGCAAGAAGATAGCGGCGATCGTCACGGCATTCTTCCCCGCCTCTCACGGCTCACACGCCGACCTAGTCGTTTCCAAGTTTGCCAGGGGGTTCCCCACAATCGACGGACGCCTCCTCGCGCCCAGCGTGGACCTGGTGTCGATGTACGTCGACCAGCCCCACTGGACCGGCATGGCCGACGATCTGGCGGAGGAGTATGGCATCGAGCTCCATCAGAGCATACGCGGCGCCCTCACGCTGACCCCGCAGCGCAGGCCGGGGCACTGGACGCCCGAAGGCGACGAGCGCCCCGGCGAGCTAGCGGTGGACGGCGTGATGATAGTCGCCGAACACGGCGACTACGCGGGCGACGAGCGCGGGAGGCACCTGTACCCACGGCGCCACTTCTTCGAGCAGGTCTGCGGCGTCTTCGCAGCCTCCGGGCGCTCCGTTCCGGTCTTCAACGACAAGCACCTCTCATACAACTGGCCCGACGCCCTGTGGATGTATCGGCGCGCGAGAGACCTCGAGGCGCCGTTCATGGCCGGCTCCGCCCTGCCGCTGTGCTCCCGCGGCCCGGAACTGGAGCACAGGCCCGGCACACCCATCGACGAAGCGCTGTGCATTGGATACATCCATCCCTTCCTCTTCGGACTCGACTCCTACGGCTTCCACGGACTGGAGGGGCTGCAGTGCATGATCGAGCGGCGCGGCGGCGGCGAGAGCGGCATCGCCGCCGTCCAGTGCCTCGAGGGCGAGGCCGTGTGGGAGGCAGGCAGGAGCGGCCTCTGGCCGCGTGACCTCGCAGAGGCCGCCGAAACCCGCGTCGCGCAGCTTCCCCCTCTACGCCCCTTCGGCACGGCCTCCGAAGCCCCCGATGCCCCTGTCCCGCTCAAGGAACCCGGCGCCATGGAAGACAACTGCCCCAACCCGGTCGTCTTCATCCTGGAGTACACAGACGGCCTTCGCGCCGCCGTCCTGATGCTCCCGGGGCATCTGCGAGCCTTCGGTTACGCCGCCCGCGTGAACGGCGAAGCGCTCAGCACAGGCTTCATTCGAACAGGAGACCGGAACGAGCCCTTCACCTATCAGGCGCTGAACGTTCAGGAACTGTTCGTTACGGGCCGACCCCAGTATCCGGTCGAGCGCACCCTCCTGGTCAGCGGCGCGCTCGATGCTCTGATGGAGTCGAGATACAGAGGCCACGTCAGGATAGAGACGCCTCACCTGAACGTGGCCTACAGACCATACGAGCAGCCCCCGATACGCCCCGTTCCGGACGGCATCGATGCGCTTGGGAGTCATGCATGACGGGTGGATGGGTTGTCCGTCCTCTTTCAGAGGGGTTAGAGTAGGGACAGATTCGAGAGGGGGTAACTCACTTGGAGATGGACAATATCAGGCCCGGGCAGACGGGAACCCTGGACGTGACGGTGACCAAGGCGATGAGCATCAACAGGATGGGCCGTGAGGGCGCGGACGTGCTGTCCACGCCCAGGATGCTGGAGCTGATGGAATTGGCCTGCATAGAGGCCACCGACGCCATGCTGCCCGACGGGCACACCACCGTTGGGTACGCGGTGGACGGACTGAGGCACATCGCGCCCACGCCTGTGGGCAACAGGGTCACCGTCAGAGCCGAGCTCACGGGAGTGGACCGCAACCGGCTGACCTACTCGATAGAGGCGTCCGACGGCGGCAAGAGCATCGGCGTCGCGACCCACAAGCGGGCCGTGGTCCCTGTCGAGGGCCCCTGAGGCTGTTGCGTCAGGCGCCCCGGAGAGAGGAATTTTGAGTGGGGTTCCGTTGTACTTGGGAATAGCCGTCTGATATACTCGGCGCGAATTCTAGGCGACGAGGCTCATACGGGTCTTCGTGATTGTGGCAGGCAGGCGAGGGTTACGTGCCCGCGTCCTTGCCGAACATATCAGACCCGCCGGCGGGTTGCCATTTTAAGGAGGTGGCCGATTTGAAATGGATTGATTACGCCAGAACATGCTCGGTGCAGGAGGCTGTCGACCTTCTGAAGGAAGGGAACGCCCGCCCGCTGGCGGGCGGCACGGACATCCTGGTCAACCTGCGCGTGCGCAGGTTCGACATAGATACCCTGGTGGACGTCAAGGACATCCCCGAGCTCAACGAGATCACGTGCGATCCGAGCGAGGGGCTGACTCTTGGAGCGGCGGTGCCCTGCTACAGCATCTATACCAACGAGGCCGTGTGCGCGGCGTACCCTGGTCTCATCGACTCTGCCTCCCTCATCGGCGGGACACAGATCCAGGGCAGGGCCTCAATCGGCGGCAACCTGTGCAACGCGGCGCCGAGCGCGGACGCAGTTCCGGCGCTGATAGCGCTGGGGGCCGTGGCCAACGTGGCCGGACCTGGCGGGACCCGTCAGGTGGCGGTGGAAGACTTCTGCACCGCCCCCGGCCAGACGGTGCTCGAAGAGGGCGAGCTTCTCGTCTCTCTGCACATGCCCCCGCCTGCCAAGGGCTCGGGCGCCCAGTACATGCGCTTCATTCCGCGCAACGAGATGGACATCGCCGTGGCAGGCGCCGGTGTGTCGGTGGAGATCGACAACGGGACGTTCAAGTCGGCGCGCATCGCCCTGGCATCCGTGGCGCCGACCCCTCTGTTCGTCAGAGAGGCGGGCGACTCCCTCGTCGGGCAGCCCGTCAACGAGGAGAGCGTCAGGGCGGCTTCGGCCATCGCCAGGGACGCGGCCAAGCCCATCACGGACATGCGTGGTACCAAGGAGTACAGAATGCACCTGTGCGAGGTGCTGACTCGCCGAGGACTCAACATCGCGATAGAGCGAGCTAAGGAGAACAAGTAATGCCTGCCAAGACCTACGTACAGACAACGATAAACGGCGAGCACGTCGATTTTCTCTGCGAGCCCCGTCAGAGCCTCCTGGAATGTCTGCGCGACGTGATCGGCCTGACGGGATCCAAGGAGGGGTGCAACGACGGCAACTGCGGAGCCTGTACTGTCGTGTTGGACGGCCGGATCGTGACTTCGTGTCTCGTCCTCGGCGTGGAGGTCGAGGGCAGGGAGATCACGACCATCGAGGGCGTTGCGTGCGGCAGCACGCTTCACCCCGTCCAGACCGCGTTCCTCGAGAACGCGGCGCTCCAGTGCGGCATCTGCACCCCCGGCTTCATCGTGGCCTCCAAGGTGTTGCTGGAGCAGAACCCCGACCCGACCGAGCACGAGATACGCTTCTGGCTCGCCAACAACCTGTGCCGCTGCACCGGCTACGACAAGATCGTGCGGGCCGTCCAGGACGCGGCCGTCAAGATGCGGGAGGCCGAAGTATGACCACGACCGAGTATGACCCCAACGTAGTCCTCTCGACGAAGGAGTACGACGTAATAGGCACGCGCCCGCTCCGTCCTGACGGGGCGGACAAGGTCACGGGGCGCGCGCAGTACGGGGCCGACTTCACCGCGACCGGACTTCTGCACGGCAAGGTGCTCCGCAGCCCTCACGCCCACGCCCGCATCAGGTCCATCGACACGAGCAAGGCCGAGGCCGCGCCGGGCGTCCTGGCGGTGGTCACCAACGCCGACCTGCCCAAGGGCGGCGAGGACGTGGTTGGAGGCGAGGGAGTGGCCGTCGGCGACCTGCGTCGCAACGTCCTCGCGGCCGACAAGGCCCTCTACAAAGGCCACGCCGTCGCGGCAGTCGCGGCCGCCAGTCCCCACGACGCCGAAGAGGCCCTCTCCCTCATCGAGGTGGACTACGAGGTACTCTCTCCGGTGCTCACCGTTCAGGAGGCCATGGCCGACGGCGCGCCCATTCTCCACGAAGACATGCGGACGATGGCGGGAGGCGAGGCCGGGGACGAGCCGTCCAACGTCGCCGAGCACTTCCGCCACGACTTGGGCGACGTGGAGAAGGGATTCGCAGAGTCGGACATCGTAATCGAGCGAGAGTTCGACACGGCCACCGTGCATCAGGGCTACATCGAGCCCCAGGTGGCGACGGCCCTGTGGAACACCGACGGACGAGTTCACGTCTGGTGCAGCACTCAGGGATCCTTCTGGGTGCGTGACGAGGTATCGAACGTTCTGGGCATCCCCGAGTCCCTCATAAAAGTGACGCCGATGGAGATCGGGGGCGGCTTCGGAGGCAAGATACCCAGCTACGTCGAGCCGGTCTGCGCCATGCTGTCGCAGAAGACGGGTCAGCCCGTCAAGATAGTCATGACGCGGCAGGAGGTGTTCGAGGGCACGGGGCCGACGCCCGGTTCCAACGTCAGGGTCAAAGTCGGCGCGGACGCCCAGGGGAACATCAAGGCCGCGCACGCGTACCTGGCCTACGAGGCGGGCGCCTTCAAGGGGTCGCCGGTGGCCGCCGGGTCGCAGTGCGTTTTCGCGGCATACGCGGCCCCGAACCAGGCCATAGACGGCTACGACGTGGTGGTGAATAAGCCGAAGACGCAGGCCTACCGCGCCCCGGGCGCGACCAACGCCGCCTTCGCTATGGAGACGGTGGTCAGCGAGATCGCCGAGAAGCTCGGCATCGACCCCGTGGACATCCGGCTCAAGAACGCGGCCAGGGAGGGCACCCGCCGCGCCGACGGCCCGACCTTCCCGCGCATCGGCTGCGAAGAGGTCTTGCAGGCCATGAGGGACCACCCTCACTACAGCGCCCCCCTCGAGGGCCCCAACAGAGGCAGGGGAATCTCGATCGGCTACTGGTTCAACGTGGGCTTCAAGTCCACCTGCACCATCAGCGTGAACCACGATGGCGCCGTCAGCCTGATTGAAGGCTCGACCGACATCGGAGGCTCCCGGGCCTCAGTCGCCATGCAGGCGGCCGAGGTGCTCGGCATCAGGGCCGAGGACGTGCGCCCCACGGTGGCGGACACCGACTCGGTGGGATACACCGACGTGACCGGCGGCAGCCGAGTGGCCTACGCGACCGGCTGGGCCGCTCACGACGCAGCCCAGGACGTCAAGAGGCAGATGATCGAGAGAGCGTCGCAGATCTGGGACATCGACGCCGCCTCGATAGAGATGGAGAAGGGCGTCATAAGATCCACGACGGACAGCGAACTCCGTATGACCTTCAAGGAACTGGCCGCCGAACTCGCCTCCACAGGGGGCACGATAATCGGCTCCGGCTCGATAGACGGGGGCGGTATGGGCGCCGGCGGAGGATCCTTTGCAGGGAACATCGTCGACGTGGAGGTCGACCCCGATACCGGCAAG
Organism: uncultured Dehalococcoidia bacterium; assembly: GCA_958295685.1. GTDB lineage: Bacteria > Chloroflexota > Dehalococcoidia > Lucifugimonadales > CATQGZ01 > CATQGZ01. The sequence goes on along the minus strand of OY282365.1, from coordinate 2,330,586 downwards.
GTGACCGTCCTGCGCTTCACCTGCGTTCAGGACGCGGGCAAGGCGATCCACCCCAGCTACGTCGAGGGACAGATGCAGGGCGGCAGCGTGCAGGGCATCGGATGGGGCCTCAACGAGGAATACTTCATGCGCGGCAACGGCGAGATGGCGAACTCCAGCCTTCTCGACTACCGTATGCCCACGAGCCTCGACCTGCCGATGATCGACACGGTCATCGTGGAGGTTCCCAGCCCCTCACACCCGTTCGGAGTCAGAGGGGTCGGCGAGGCGAACATCGTTCCGCCACCGGCGGCCATCGCCCACGCGATTCACAACGCCACGGGCGTGTGGATGGAGAAGCTGCCCATGAATCCGGGAGCGGTCATGGAGGCCGTCTGGTCGAAATAGTCAAAGCCGGGAGGGAAAACTCATGGCCATAAAGAACTACGAGCCCAACATGGTCCTCGCGACCACCGAATACGAGGTGGTGGGCACGCGGCCCGTACGCCACGACGGCACAGACAAGGTGACCGGGCGGGCGCAGTACGGCGCCGACTTCACGTCCACGGGCCTGATCTTCGGCGCGGTCCTCCGCAGCCCGCACGCCCACGCCCGCATCAGGTCGATAGACGTGAGCAAAGCCGAGGCGCAGCCCGGCGTGCTCGCGGCGGTTACCGCAAAGGACTTCCCGCGGAGCGACGCCTCTCCGGATGAGTACGTGCAACTCGGAGAACTGAACACCCGGCTGGGATACCTCCGGGACAACATCCTGGCCAGCGACAAGACGCTGTACAAGGGCCAGCCGGTCGCCGCGGTCGCGGCCGCCAACGCGCACGTCGCGCACGAGGCGCTGGCCCTCATAGAGGTGGACTACGAGGTGCTCCCGTCCGTGCTCACCGCTCCCGATGGCATGAAGGACGACGCGCCCATTCTCCACGACCACCTGAAGACCGAGGAGCTGGGCGAGCTCACCGACAGGGTGAGCAACGTCGCCCAGCACTTCCAGCACGTCCTCGGAAACCTGGAAGAAGGACTCGCGGAGGCCGACGTGGTGATCGAGCGAGAGTTCGACACGGCAACAGTTCACCAGGGCTACATCGAGCCTCACAACGCAACGGCCTTCTGGAACAAGGACGGCAAGGTCACCATCTGGTGCAGCACTCAGGGCCCCTTCGAGGTGCGGGACGCCTCCGCTGCCTCGCTCAACCTGGACATCGCCGACATCAAGCTCGTGCCCATGGAGATCGGCGGGGGGTTCGGAGGCAAGTTCGAGCCGTACGGCGCTCCGGTGGCCGCCATGCTCTCCAAGAAGACCGGGCACACCGTAAAGATCATCATGAGCAGGGCGGAGGACCTTCAGGGCACCGGGCCGACCCCCGGCAGCAACCTGAGGATAAAGATGGGCGCAACGAGGGACGGCAAGATCACCGCCGCTCAGGCCCATCTGGCCTTCGAGGCGGGCGCATTCCCAGGCTCTCCGGTGGGCGCGGCCGCGATGACGGTGTTCGCGGCCTACGACGTCCCGAACGTGGTCATAGACGGCTACGACGTGGTGGTCAACAAGCCGAAGTCGGGCGCCTACCGCGCGCCGGGAGCGACTCAGGCCGCGTTTGGCGTGGAGACGGTCATCGACGAGATCGCTGAGAAGCTGGGCCACGACCCCATAGAACTGCGCTTGATGAACGCGGCCAAGGAAGGCACCCGCCGCGCCGACGGCCCGATCAATCCGAAAATCGGCTGCGTCGAGGTTCTGGAGGCGATGCGTGATCACCCACACTACAACGCGCCCCTCGAAGGCCCGAACAGGGGGCGGGGCGTCGCCGTGGGGTTCTGGATCAACGGCGCCGGCGCGTCGGCGTGCACCATAATGGTGAACCCCGACGGCAGCCTGACCCTCAGCGAGGGCTCGGCCGACATCGGCGGGACGCGCACCTCGGTCGCCATGCAGGCAGCCGAGGTTCTGGGCATTCCGGTCGAGAAGATCAACCCGCAGGTCGTCGACACCGACTCGGTCGGCTACACGTCGGGAACCGGCGGCAGCAGCGTCACCTTCAAGGCGGGCTGGACCGCCTACGAGGCCGCCAACGACATAAAGCGGCAGATGATCGACCGGGCGTCGAAGATATGGGAGGTTGAGCCGGACACCCTGGACCTCCAGGCAGGGGAGATCACGTCGAAGGTGGACTCCGAACTGAGGATGTCCTTCGCAGAGCTGGCAGGCCAGCTCAACGACACCGGGGGACCCGTCGTGGGGTCGTGCAGCCTGACCCCGCCTGCGATCGGGGGCGCCTACGCCGGTTCCATCGTCGACGTGGAGGTCGATCCCGAAACCGGCAAGGTGACCGTCCTGAGGTTCACCTGCGTCCAGGACGCGGGCAAGGCGATCCACCCGAGCTACGTCGAGGGGCAGATGCAGGGCGGCAGCGTGCAGGGAATCGGATGGGGCCTCAACGAGGAGTACTTCATGAACGAGGCGGGAGGCATGATGAACTCCAGCCTCCTCGACTACCGGATGCCGGTGAGCCTCGACGTGCCGATGATCGACACGGTCATCGTGGAAGTCCCCAGCGCCACCCACCCATACGGCGCGCGGGGAGTCGGCGAGGTGAACATCGTCACGCCCCCGGCGGCCATTGCCAACGGCATATACAGGGCCGTGAACATCCGGATGGAGAAGCTGCCCATGAACCCAGGGGCTGTGGTGGAGGCCGTCTGGAAGAACGGCGGCTGATCCCGAATGCCTACCGTTCACATACCGTCGCTCATGCAGAAGCTGACCGACGGCCGGTCGACTGTCCAGGTCGAGGGCGCCACCGTGCGCCAGGTCATCAACAACCTCGATGAGGCGCACCCCGGCATGAAGGAACGCCTCGTGGCCGGTCACAAGATCAAGCCAAACATATCCGTGGCCGTCGACGGAGTGGTGTCGGCGATGGGTATGCTGGAGAAGGTCGGCGAGGACAGCGAGGTCTTCTTCCTCCCTGCAATCGGGGGCGGCGCCGCCTAGGGTCACCGCTGTCCCTCGAACACCAAGTAAGGAGCCGAAGCGACATGAAGAGAGCGGTTGCAGCGTACGCATTCATGGCGGCGTCGGTACTGGCCGCAGCCGTGGTCGGCTTGGGCTGCGCGAACACCGGCGCGAGCGACTACGACTCGAACAACGACGGCCTCATCGAGGTGTCCAACCTCGAGCAGCTGAACTCCATCCGCTGGGACCTGGACGCCAACGGCGTGCCTGACGACTCGGACGCCGACTCGTACACGTCGGCGTTCGCGGACGCGGCCGACGGCATGGGCTGCCCGATCAGCGGCTGCGTCGGCTACGAGTTGACCCACAGCCTCGACTTCGACACCGCGGGCAGCTACGCCTCCGACGAGGTCAGCGCAGAATGGACTTCGGGGCCCGGCTGGCTGCCCATCGGCGGCGTTGACCTTCCCTTCACAGGCGTATTCGATGGCGGCAACAACACCATATCCAACCTGTTCATCGACCGTCCCGAAAGGACAGACGCCGGCCTGTTCGGGGGAACGTCAGGCGAGGTTCGTCGGATTGGCGTGGTGGATGTCCGGATAAAGGGCAGAAATGGCGTGGGCGGCCTGGTTGGATTCAACTCCGGCGCAATCAGCGAGAGCTACGTGACAGGCAAGGTGTCCGGCTTCAGAGACTCCGGGGGCCTTGCCGGGACCAACCAGGGCGCTATCAGCCAAAGTTACGCCGAGGGCGAGGTGTCCGGCCTGGCCAACGTTGGAGGAGGGCTGGTGGCGGTCAACTACGGCTCGATAAGCGGCAGCCACTTCATAGGCAAGGTGTCTATTGGAAGAGCCAGGGTTGCCGGAGGACTGGCCGCCATCAACTTCGGTGAGATCAGCGGCAGCTACGCCGAGGTCGAGATCTCAGGCAGCGACCTTGTTGGTGGACTGGTCGGCCTCAACCAGGGGCCCATCAGCGGCAGCTACGCGAACGGCGTAGTGGCGGGGCCGGGCGACGACATCGGCGGGCTGACCGGGGTCAACTACAACCGGATCAGCGACAGCTACAGCGCGGCGGCAGTGTCCGGCAGGCATCGCATCGGCGGGCTGATTGGAATCAACCGCAGCAGCGGAGCAATCGACGCAAGCTACGCCACGGGCGAGGTATCCGGGGACATCGGCGCCGGCGGGCTGGCCGGATGGAACGACGGAACCATAAGCGCAGGCTACTCCACAGGAAACATACTGGGCATCGACAACAGCGGCGGGCTGGTCGGGAGAAACAACGGCGCCATCAGCGCGAGCTATGCCGAAGGCAGCGTGTCTGCCAACCATCGCGTCGGCGGGCTGGTTGGCAACAACGACAAGTCCGGAACCATCAGCGAAAGCTACTCCACAGGCCCCGTAAGCGGAAACGACGACAGCGGCGGGCTGGTCGGCGAGAACCAAGGCCTGATCAGCGCAAGCTATGCCACAGGCAACGTGTCCGGCGAAAGAGACTCCGGCGGGCTGGTCGGCGAGAACCTGCTGGATAAGGGCATTGGGTCTATTGTGGGAAGCTATGCCGCGGGCAGCGTGCACGGCTTGGCGAGGGCCGGCGGGCTCGTGGGCTGGAACAACGGCATTATAAGGGCCAGCTATGCCGTCGGAGAGGTCTCGGGCGACAGGGTTACCGGCGGGCTGATCGGAGAGAACGAGAACGACGACGATATCAGCGCGAGTTACTGGGACATACTCGCCACCGGACAGTCCGTCGGCGTCGGATTCGGCGGCTCGTCCGGCGTCGAGCGCATGACCACCGCCCAACTGCAGTCGCCCGCGGGCTACGACGGCATATACGCCTCCTGGAACCAGGACGGAGATATCTGGGACTTCCGAACCTCCGGCGAGTACCCCGCGCTGAAGGCCGACCTGGACGGCGACGGCGACGCGACCGTGCACGAGTTCGGCAGCCAGTAGCCCAACCTGACGCCGCCAACGCTCCTACCGGCGGGAGACTCTGTCGCGGCAATGGGTATGCTGGAGAAGGTCGGCGATGAAAGTGCCGACCTTCGCGGGCGCCTTCGGTCGCGCCCTAGTCCGGCAGCGGCCAGGTAGCGGCCGGGGCCCTGCTGAAAGACATCCCCCGCCTCACACAATCCCCGCCACCTCCCATTCCTCCCAATCCTGAAAATCCTCCCCATCCTGTGAATCCTGATTCAGACAATCCCTTGACGACACCGAACCGCTGTGCTAGAGTTTACCCATGACACAGCCGCCTCTCCACAAACCAGCCCGCAGGACTCCTGAAGCGCCTGTCACAAAAGTGTCGCATAAGTGTCGCATAAGTGTCGCATAAGCGTCGCATAAGCGTCGCATAGTGTCGCGTAAGTGTCGGCCAAAATCGCCCCTCCCAGCTACGAAATGCCGCAAATGCGACACTTTCGGCGAAAATTTCCCGCCGCCGCCGGTTCCGACCTGTCACTCCCCACTGACCACCGGCCACCGGCCACTCCCCACCGACCCAACTCTGAACAATTACGGGTACTACAAGTAGTTGACCGTATTCATGAAAGCAACTACTATGACGCCCTCGGAGTACCCGTGCATCGTGTGGTGGCGCTCGGCAATGTAGGCTGAAGCGCCTGAGACATAACGGAGGATCAGTTCATGGCCGAGTATGAGAATCTAAAGAGACGCATGGACCACGGCGATGTGATCATCCTGGACGGAGCCATCGGAACGGAGTTGCAGGCTATGGGCATGCCCATGCACCCGGCCTCGTGGTGCGGACCCGGCAACTACACGCACGCCGCAACGGTGCGGCAGATGCACGAGCGCTACATCCGGGCCGGGGCCGACGTCATAACCACCAACACCTTCAACACCCTGCGCCCTGCGCTGGAGGCGTCCGGGTACGGCGACCTGGTAAGAGAGATAAACACGCGGGCCGTGGACGCGGCGCGGGAGGCCATAGACAGGGCCTGCGTCGACAGGCCGGTGTACGTCGCAGGCTCCATCGCGTGCCGAATCCCCATACGCGACCGCAAGACAGGGACACTCCGGGGCGGCACCGGCTACGGCTACGGCGCCAGCATCTCCACGGAGGAACTGAGGGCCTACGCGCAAGAGCAGGCCGACATCCTGGCCGAGTCCGGGGTGGACTTCTTCCTGATGGAGAACATGTGGGCCGACAACGAGTCCAGGCTGGTTGCCACAGAGGCGGCCAAGGCCACCGGGCTGCCGGTGTGGGTCGGGTTCACCGCCTCCGTGGCGTCTGACGAGACGGTCAGGATGAGCCTGAGCGACGACCGCCACTACACCGGCGGCCTGAGCAAACCGATGTGGACCTCGAGCTGGCGCACGGTCGACCATGATATGACTCTGGCCGATGGCATCGCCGAGATCGCGCCGCTGGAGCCCGACGTGATTGGCGTGTTCCACGCCAAGGCGGATGAGACCACCGCGGCCCTCCGGGTCGTCCTCGACCAATGGCCCGGCCCCGTTGTGGCCTACCCGGACGCGGGCAGAGAAGACTACCTCGAAACATGGCAGGACAGCAGCGTCTCCAACCAGGAGAGCGCCGAGGAACTGGCGCGGGTGGCCTCCGGATGGGTCGGAATGGGAGTCCAGGTCATAGGCACCTGCTGCGGATTCGGCGTCGACTACATCAAGCCCCTGCGCGGCGCCCTGCCGGCCCGAATCCCATCACCGCGAAAAACCGCGTAGGCCCCCAGAATCCATCCACGGGCCGCCGGAGCGGCAAGAGAGTTCTCACATGGAATCCAAACCACTGGTGGTTGTGGGAGCGGGGGTGGCCGGAACCGCCGCCGCCATCGAAGCGGCGAAGGCCGGAGTGCAGACCACCCTCATAGACGAAAACCCCATCGGCATGTCCATGATCGGGCTGGACGTACCCCAGTTCTTCGGCCAACGGATCATGGGCACCCTGCGCAACAAGGCCGTGATGCTGGGCAGGGTGGCTGCCGCTAACGACGCCCTGGCCGATGCGGAAGAAGCCGGCGTCGATGTCCAGCTTGGAACCTACGTATGGGGCGCCTTCCGCAATACCGAAACCAGCAGAGTCCTCGACGGCCCGCAGCTCGGCCTGGCCGACGACGAGCAGTCGTGGGTGATAAACTACGACCGACTCATCGTCGCAGCCGGCTCACGGGACCTCGGCATGTCCTTCGCCGGATGGAACATGGCGGGCGTCATGGGAGCCAACGGCGCCTACTCGCTGATGAGTCGATACCAGGCCCTCACCTCCCAGCGCATGGTGGTCATGGGCTCCGGCAACCTGGCCCTCAACACCGCCAGGATGGCGCAGGACAGAGGCGTGGAGGTGGCCGCTGTCGTGGACGTGTCCCCCTCTGTCCGCGGCGGCGAGGCCCTCGTGACGGGGCTGCAGGCCAAGGGCGCAAAGTTCTACACCTCCCACACGGTTAAGGAGGCCGTCGGCAGGGCCGACGACATCGAGGCCGTCGTGCTGGTCGAGATCGACGACGATGCCGAGCCGGTGGCCGGCTCTGAAAAGACCATCGACGCCGACACCGTATGCCTCGCCATCGGCCTCGCGCCCAACGTAGAACTCCTCGATCTCCTGGACTGCCGCCTCGCCTTCAAGTCCGAGCTCGGCGGCTACGTACCGTGCCGCGACGACCGGATGCGGACCAGCGTCGACGACGTGTTCGTCGCGGGTGACGCCGCCGGCTTCCACGACGAAATGATACTGAACCCCGAAATCGCACGGAATCAGGGCCGCCTCGCAGGAATTGCCGCCGCACAGTCGCTGGGCGCTATCGACAACGCCGAGGCGCTCGCCCGAAGATCTGACATCCTCCGATCCGCGGCCGTGACCGCGCCCCCGGCTGAGGTGCACACAGGCTGGAAGAAGTGGCTCCGGTCCCTGGTCAACGCCGGTGGGCTGGACATCTTCGCGTGCCTGTGCGAGGAGGTCACGCGCGCCGAGCTCATCGGCCTGCAGCCTCCACGGTATCTCGAATGGGAATCCGAGCGGATGAGCAGCCGGAGCCTCCAAACCCTGATGAAAGACGGCCCGGTCAACCCCGACCAAGTCAAGCGCCTCACAAGGGCCGGAATGGGCCACTGCCAGGGCCGGCGCTGCCGTGAGCAGGTGTCTCTCATCCTTGCCGAGGAGGCCGGCGCCGACATAGCCGAAGTGCCCCTGACGAGTTACCGCCCGCCCGTGCGACCGCTGCCGCTGAAGGTCATGTGGCCCCACGAAGAGCCGGAGCAGGTGCGCAGGGACTGGGTCAAGTGGTTCACGCCCTAACCGATAAGGCGCTGCGGTAGGCGGCGCGGATTCGGACCATCGGAGGCATCATGCCTGTCGACAGTGCGGACGTAGTCATCATCGGGGGTGGCGTTTCGGGCCTGAGCTCGGCCTACTTCCTGGCCAAGGCGGGCAAGGATGTCGTCGTAGTCGAAAAGGGGACCGTCGGAAGCGAGGCCTCCGGGCGAAGTGGCGGAATGATCAGCGAGCGGGTCGGCGAGTCGCCGCTGGTGCCCCTGGCCGTAGAGTCCCTGAATATATGGGCCGGGCTGGACGACGAACTGGGCTACCCCACCGAGTTCACGCATCACGGCAGGCTGCAGGTCGCCGTCACGGAAGAGCAGATGGACGAGGTCTTCTCGGAACGGGACGCCGCCTTTGCCCACGGCATAAATGTAGACCAGCTCGACCCCTCGGAGATGCGGGACATGATCCCCGGACTATCCGAAAAGGCGCTCGTCGGAGTATTCTTCCCCAACGGCGGCCACGCCAACCCCCAGCGAACGGTCCAGGCATTCGCATGGGCTCTTCAGGACATGAAGGGCAGGCTCTACCAGAACACCGCCGTCACGGGCATGAAGGTCGCCGACGGGAGGGTCTCGTCGGTGGAGACGTCGGCCGGGACCATCGAGGCCGAGACGGTGGTCGCCGCCGCCGGGCCCCAGACCGCGCTACTGGCGGAGATGGTGGACGTTCACGTTCCCGCGGCCCCGGCAAGGGTGGAGATGCTGGCGACCGCCCCCCTGGAGCCACTCTTCAAAATCGCCCTCGTCGGGAACGGACTCTACGGCCGCCAGGCCGCCAGAGGCAACCTGCTATTTGGAGGAGGCCCCCACGAATGGGCCGACGTGGGCCTGACCACCGACCCTGACAAGCCCAACACCCCTCTGATCAGGAATATCGCCCGCCGGCTCGCAGAACTGCTCCCGGGAGCGGCCGACGTACCGGTAATCCGAAGCTGGGCAGGGGTGGTGGAACAGTGCCCCGACTACCTGCCCATCATCGACTTCCTGGACTCGCCAAGCAACTACGTGGTCGTAACCGCGTCGGCACATGGATTCGGCCTCGCGCCAGCCACCGGCAAGGCCGCCAGCGATCTGGTCCTCCACGGCGAGTCGAGCATAGACATCAGCGGCCTCGGGCTGAGGCGATTCGACAACGTCGGGACGGGCTGGCGGGATGAACGCGGCTGGATTCCGGCCCCCGAACAGCCCGCCGCCCACTGATTCCCAGCGGCCAGGGTGGGCGTGAGCGCGGGCTATCTGTCGCAGGTTGCGACGGGGCGCAAGCCGTGAAACTGTTCAGACTCCGTGAGGTCTGGAGCGGCCCTCCCCTTGACAAACGGCGAACTCCTGTACTATATTACTCGTATGGAAGCACCCAACCCAGCAGCAGCCCTGAAGACCCTGTCCCACAACTGTACCGGAATTGCTCCGGTTCCGTCCGGTTCCGTTCCACAAGTGCCCCACATTTGTCCCACGAAGTCGAACCCTCAGCTACGAAATGGAACAAATGGAACAGTTTGGGACAGTTTTCGGCGAAACCGTAGGCCGAGGCCTTCAGATGCGATTGCCCTGGGGGTCTGGGGCCTTGCCCCCAGCTTCCTAATGGGCGGGCGGGGGGACTGAAACTGTTCAGACTTTGTGAGATCCGGAGGGGGAGTCCAGAGGGGTTCTCCCCTCTGGCAGGGGGTCTGGGGGCTTTGCCCCCAGTTTTCCAAGGGCGGGCGGGTAGGGGGACTGTTACTGCTATAACGAACGCTCGCAATCGGGTAAGATGGGCTGACAGACGTTACAGTGGCGAGGCCTCCCTCAATGGGAACTTTCAGCTGGCCGCTGCGGATCTCCAGCATGGACGGCCAACAGACCCAGGACACAGAGGCAGCGGCTGGTACCACCCATATCATCATGTACTAGACAAGTATAAGCCTGATAGCGCCTACTAAGAAGCTGCTGATGACCACTCCCAAGGAAGCAACTGCAACCCCAGCGGTGACCCCCCGCGCAGACATGAGAACATTGAAAAGGCTGGTCCGCAATATCCTCCCGGCGCGGGTGCATGGCGCGCTCCGCCAGGCGGTCCATACCTGGCGGCTCGACCGGGCGCCTGTCATGGCGGTGGACGCTGCCCCGCTTCCCAGGGCGGCGGAGATTTCATTCCCGGACATGCTCTGCGGAGACGGCATAGCCGACGGCTGGGAAAAGGCGAAAGCCTCGATAGATGAAACCTTCCAGTACGTGCCGTGGACTCACGCCGCCGATCCCGAAAGCTGCCGGGCAATCTACCACCTGATTCGCCGTTTCCAACCGCGCTCCGTTCTGGAAATCGGCACCAACCGCGGCGCATCCACCCTACACGCCGCCATGGCAATGCGGGAGTACCGAAATGCAGGCCGCCCGCCCCGTCTGGTCACCGTGGACCTGTTTGACGTCAACGACCCTGCTGCCGTCGAGGCGAAACGATACCGCATCTCCACTCCGCCCCGTGAGATGCTGGCCCGGCTGGACTGTGCCGACGTGGTCGAATTCTCCATCGCCCGGTCCACGGACTATCTGAACGGGCGCGAAGCGGAGTTCGACTTCATCCTCATGGACCACGCCCCCACCGCGGATGTCGCCTACCGGGACATAGCGCTGGCAATCAGGGCGCTGCGCCCGGGCGGCCAACTGTTGATTCATTCCTACTTTCCGAGCAGGAAACCCCTGGGGACGGATGAGCGCGTTAACTCCGACTCCTACCTTGCCGTGCGCCGTCTGCGCCGGCAAGGCGCCCGCCTGGTCGCCTTGCCCCTAAGCCCGCTGCCTTGGCCGACGGAGCCCGGCGGGTCGAACCTCACCAGTCTGGCCCTCCTGGCGAGGGAATGACATGACCCATTTGATACAAGAGATTACGGGGATAGAGCGATCCGAGGCCTCGCCCGCTCCTGCCCGCCGCAAGCGGATTATGATAATCGACCCGCCTTTCAAGCGCCTCTACCACGACAACGCCTCGCTGGTGAAATTCCCCCTAGCGCTTGGCTATCTCTCGGGGGCGGTCCTGAAGTGGACGGATTGGGAGGTCCAAGCCTACAACGCCGATTTCAACCCGAACAAGAAAGCGATCACAATCGACAACGTAACCCGCATCAAGGAAGGAATGGACCGTTACCTGCGGACGCTGGAAGACCCGGCGGCGCCTATCTGGGAAGAGGTGCGGGCGGCCATAGCGGAGTTTGATCCGGACGTCGTCGGCATAAGCTCCAAGACCCAGAACTTCCCGTCCGCGATGAAGATTGCGCGAATCGCCAAGGAGCATAATCCCGGCACGCTGGTCGTCTTGGGCGGCCCCCACGCCACCCTGTCCACAGAGAAGGCGCTGGACTGCCCTGATATCGACGTGGCCGCGCTGGGTGAAGGGGAGATGACGCTGGTCGGTCTGCTCGAGGCCAGGCAAAGCGGCGCGCCGCTGAGCGGGGTGCCGGGGATCGCCTACCGTCGGCGCGGGCGAGTCGCGCTCACACCCCCGCGCGCTCAGATCTCCGACCTGGACACGCTGCCCTTCCCCTCGGAAGCCGCGCCGCAAGTCCTTCGAGACTACGAGAGCTACCCGCCCGAAGCATTCGGATACGTCTTCTCAGCCCGTGGCTGCCCTTATAGCTGCACCTTCTGCGAATCCAAAGCCATCTGGACGCAAAAGACCCGCTGGCGCTCGCCTGAAAACGTCGTGCGGGAACTCGATTTGCTGATGGAGCGGGGCGTCAGATACGTCTACTTCGACGATGACACCTTCGGGATCAACCCGCGTTATATCGAGAAGCTGTGCGGTTTGATCGAAACCGAGTGCCCCGGACTCAAGTGGGGCTGCGAGATAACGGTCGGCGTCGTCAAGAAGCGGTCGGTCGAACACATGCGCCGTTCCCGCTGCGTGCGGGTCAATATCGGCATCGAGTCGGGAAACAACCAGATACTGCGCAGCGTGAAAAAAGGCCACACCATCGAGAAGGCGTATCCGGCGGTTGACCTCTGCCGGCAGGCGGGCATCGAAGTCGGCGCCTTCTTCATGATTGGCTTCCCAGAGGAAACCGAGGAGACGCTGCGAGACACTCTGACGGCCATCGAGAAGATCAACGCCGATAACATCATGCTCAGCATCTTCACCCCCTATCCGGGCTCCGAGCTGTTCCAGGTGTGCAAGGACCTTGGGGTGGTGGACGACGACTTCGACATCACGCTTCACAACCATCAGAGCCCGGAGAACTGCTTCACCGCCTTCATTCCGCGGGAGCGTTTCAAGGAACTGGTGCGGGAGTCGATGGCTGTGGTAGAGCGCAAGAACCGCCGTGGCCGGTGGCGCCGGGTGGTCATGATGCTGCTCAATCGCGACTTCTATCGAATGAAGCGTATGGCGCGGCAGTTCCTCCTCACCCGCGCGGCCTGGTATTCCGCCCGCGTCCTCAGACGCCTCCGGCTCAGGGCATCGGCCTGACGGCCGCGGCGGGGACGAAGCCCGGCGGAGATTCGACACTCTGTATTCCCGGCACGTTCGGTAAAACAGGAGCGAATGGACATTCTGCGTTCTCTGACCCGCTATTCACCCCGGCCGGTCAAGAAAGTCTACCGGCGCCTTTTCGGCGACGAGCAGTGGTTCCTGGCCGTGAACGCCGCCCCGCCCCTGGCCGATTCCGTAATCACCGGACGGCCCCCCGCGGCGCGGCTGAAAGTGCATCACGCCCCGCCCGGTCGTTTCTGGGCCGACCCCTTTCCCATAGCTGTTGACGGCAAGGTTTGGGTGTTCTTCGAAGACTACTCCTTCGCATCGAAGAAGGCCGTCATATCGTGCGCTCCGGTGTCCGCCGACGGCGAGCTGGGCGAAGTCGCCACCGCGTTGGAATGTCCCTATCATCTCTCCTACCCCTTTGTTTTCGAGCATCGAGGCCAGCTTTATCTGATTCCCGACACCTGGGACGAGAATCGGGTTGACCTGTGGCGCTGCCGCCGGTTCCCCGACGATTGGACCCGAGAACGGACTCTGCTGGACGGCGTGAGCATGAGCGACCCGACGCTGCACCGGCAGGACGGGAAGCTGTGGCTGTTCGGCACGGTGAGCGAGGCGCGGTCGCGGGCCAATGACGATCTGCATATCTACATGGCCGATGCCCTGGAGGGCGCGTGGCGGCCCCACCCGGCCAATCCGGTGGTCTCCGACCGCCGCCGGGCCCGACCGGCCGGCCGGCTGTTCTTCCGAGACGGCAGCCTGATTCGCCCTGCGCAGGATTGCAGCGGAGGCTACGGGCGCGCGGTAGTCCTCAACCGCGTGGATGAACTGAACGAGCGCGCCTATGCCGAAACCCTCATCGGGCGCATTGACGGCTCCGGGCTGCCCGGCAACCGGGGTACGCACACGGTCAATTACGCCCGCGGCCTCGAATTCCTAGACGGGCGCACGAGGGCACGCAGAGAAAGGGATCAGAGCCCAGAGGAAGGCGGTTGAGCCCGGAAGAGGCGAAAAAGGGAAGGGTAAGGCTGCTGCTGATAGGCCCGCTGCCCGGCAAGGCGGCGTCCCTTGGAGAACCCATCGGCGGGGCCAGGGTGACCTTTGCGGAAGCGGTCCGAGAGTTGGACCTGCGAGGCTTCGACCTTGACGTCATCGACACGTCCAGGCCGAGGCCGAATCTGCCCCTCTGGAAGATCCTGAGCTACGAGTTACTCACCTTTGCGCGGGTGGTCTGGTCAGTCCTGCGGCGGGCCAGGCGCTCCGATCTGGTATTCCTTCACATGTCCGCCTATTCTGCGCTGACGGCGGCGTCCGCCATCTGGGCCCTGTGCCGGTTGCTGCGCCGCCCCCTGGCACTGCGGTTCTTCGGGGACAGCCTCCACTTCACCTACCATCGTTATGGCCCGGCTCGCCGCTGGCTGATGGACAGGACGTTTCTACGGGCCTCGCTGGTGTATGAGGAAAGGCAGACGCTGCGGGAGTTCAGCAGCCGGGACAACTTTCGCTGGCTGGCCAACACCAGGGACTTCATCCCCGCGGAAACCAGGCAAGGCCGGGATAGTGTCCGCAGACTGATATTCATGGGCCAGCTCAGGAAGGAAAAGGGGCTGGCCGAGGCGCTGGAGGCCTGCCGTTCCCTGCCCCAGGACTGCCGTCTCCAGGTGTTCGGCCCCCGTATGCCCAACACCGACTTTTCCCTGTTCGACAGCCACCCCAGGGCGGCCTACGGCGGGGTGCTGGAGCCGGAGGAGGCGCCCCGGGTCCTCGCCGAACACGACCTGCTGCTATTCCTCAGCTACATGAGAAGCGAGGGCACTCCGGGAGTGATCATAGAAGCCTTCCAGTGCGGCGTGCCGGTTATAGCAGCCTCGATAGGCGGAGTCCCCGAGCAGGTGGAACACGAAAAGAGCGGGCTGCTGGTGGAGCCTCGCTCCGTCCCGGAGTTGAAGGCGGCGATCCAGCGGCTCATTGACGACCCGGCCCTGTATCGGCGGCTTTGCGCCGGGGCCAGGCAGCGCGGCGAGTTCTTCCGCGGCGGGCGCCACTTCGACCGGCTGGCCGAGGAGCTGCGGGGCCTGGCCCGCAGATAGGCAAGATGCTTACCCGGCTGCTATCGGCCTCGGACAGGCGCGTAACGCGGCAGACCCTCTGGATGGGCGCCATTACGGCGACCCAGCTCCTGGGCGGACTCGCACAGATGGCCATCTCCGCCCGGATTCTGGGGCCGGAAGGCTTCGGCGCCCTGGCCATCATCATCGCCGCAGCCTTCCTTATCCATGGCCTGTTGGCCGCACCTGGCGGTGAAGCCGTTACAACCTTCGTAACGCGGGCCTTGGCGGGGGAGAGGCCGCAAGAGGCGTCCCGCATACTGCGGTTCACCATGGCCGTGTCTCTGGGGTTGTCGCTCATCGCCTACGCTCTTATCGCCGTCCTTGTCCTCGCGGCGAGCAGCCTGTTGGGGATCGAGAACGCCCACCGGGACACAGCGCTCATGTACGGCGTCGTGGGCATCTTCCTGGCCACTCGGACCGAAAGCCTGGCGGTCCTGCGGTTGTCCGACCGGGTATCCCTGGGTTTGGCAATCACTCTGGCGGGCGTTCTGACCCGGGTCGCCCTGCTCGGAGTAGTATGGTGGGCCGGGGGCGGGCTGTTCGAGGTGGTCCTGGCGCATATTGGCGGTGTCGTGGTGGGCGGGGCCGGGATGCTCGCTGCCGCGGCAGTGTCGGCGCCGCGGGCGGGGATAACCGGTTTCCTGAGGTCGTTATCGCTCAAAGTCCCGCCTGACGTGGCGCGCTTCCAGACCGGGGTATTCGGGAGGTCCACCGTCTCGGCATTGGCCTATAATGTGGACACTCTCCTGGTGGCGCAATTTACCGGCGCCGCGGACGTAGGGCTGTACCGGGCGGCGCGGCAGATTACCGACACCGGACACTCTCCGTTTCAGCCGCTAAAGGATGGCGTGCAGCCCCAATACAGCAGGCAATGGTACTCGGGCCAGGGCGGGGCGCTGCGCCGCACTTCGCTGCTGTTCAGCCTGGTGTCATTCGCGTCGGCGGCAGCGCTGTTCGGGCTGCTTGCCATCTTCCATAAACCCATAGCCCGGCTCCTCCTGGGAGAGGAGTTCTCAGGCGCCGCCCCCCTTCTGCTGATTATGATTTTCGGCGCATTCGCCGCTAACAGCATTTCCGCGCTCACCGCGCTGCCGGCGGCCGTTGGGCGCGTCTGGCCGTTGTTGGCGGCGGAGATAGGCGGTTTGGCGGTCTTCGTTGCCGCCATGGTATGGTTGATTCCGCTGCGCGGAGCGGAGGGCGCGGCCTGGGCCAATACGACCTACTACAGCGTCATTGCCCTAATTCCGGTCCCCTTTATAATCTCAATCCTGAGGCAGAGCCGCCGTCTGCGGCATAAGGAGTAGAGAACGCATGTACCCCCCCCCCCCCCCCAATTTCTCCGTCCCCCGCAACCAGGCCCGACGCCAAGGTTCCTATGAAAGGAACCGAGAACGCATGTACCCCCCCCCCCCCCAATTTCTCCGTCCCCCGCAACCGGGCCCGACGCCAAGGTTCCTGTGATCAGTTACCTCTGTCTGTGTCTGAGTGTATTTTTCTTCAGCTTTCTCCTCGCTGCCGCCCCGGAGACATTGCGCGCGCTGACCCGGGAAGACTTCTGGGTAGAGAATCTCACTGCGGTATGGTTTCTCCTGGCGGGCCTACTGCTGTTCGGCACGGCCTGGATGGAGCGCAGCTTCTCCCGCCGCTGGGTCTATATTCTCGGCGGTATGGTGATGGTGTTCGCGTTTGGCGAAGAGATCAGTTGGGGGCAGCGCATCTTCGGGTTTGCGACGCCCGACTTCTTGATGTCTGTGAACGAGCAGAAGGAATTCAACGTCCACGGTCTGAACAGTGTGCTGTTCAGCATCATCTACTTGAATAGCGCCCTGGTCTTGTGCGTGGTAACCAGCGCAGCCTTCTTTTGCCGAAAAGACAGGCTTTTCGGGATTCCGCTGCCGTCAATTATGCTGATGCTGGTCTTTATGATAATGCTTTCCTATGAGTCCGGAGTGTGGCTCAAAGACGCAGCAGGAATGGGCTTCGGAGAATACCTGGCGCGCACCAGAATATCCTACGGATTTATCGTGGTTGAGGTGAAGGCGCTGCTGGTGTTCTTTTGCATCTTCGCCCTGATTTCACGGCAGGTCAAACTGGTCGTCGCTTTCGCTGCAACCCTCGCCCTCGTTTTTGCTCTCTCTTACGTGAACTATGATAATGTGTACCACCTTAGTATCATCGATCGTGGAAGTTTGTTTGAGGTGCGGGAGTACCTGTTCGGCATCGGCTGCCTTTTCTACTCTTTGGAGCTCATGCGGGCCCAGGGGACGGCTGGCGGCAGACTGGCGGCAATTTTACCGGCCTCGTTCAGCGGCCTGAAACTGTCGGGCGGACGGGTCCCACTCTGGCTGATGACCTACTCTCTGGTAATTGCAGGCAGTATCGCGTTGATATTGTTTGAGTATTTCAGCGCCTAGGGCTGCCGGTAAATCGCATATACGGAAGCCGCAAGGTAGTCGCGCAACAACGGCACGCGCAGCAATAGGTTGGAAAGCCGCCAGAGCGCGGGCCAGCGTTTCAGCTGCGGGTTCACAGTCAACCGTTCCGTTATCCATCCCACTTCTTCGACGTAACGAAGGAACTCCGAAAACCTCATCTTGTTCAGTCCTTCACGTGTATCCTCGAACGACTCGGCCTCATCCGCCACAGGCCGCCAGAACTCGCGCCTGAGACGCATAAGGGCGTCTTCCGAAAACAAGACTCCCATCCACGGTATGCGGAATCTGAAGAACCGGTTCAGGTGGTCCCCGAAAGGTGAATGAAACAGCGGGCCAAACGCCACAATTATCCTGCCCCCTTCCCCCGATTTTGACTTGAGGACGTCGTCAATACGGCGGAGGCAATCGCGAGGGCGTTCCACGTGCTCGAACACCTCATGAGAAAGTACGACGTCATACCCCTTCTCGTTCGGTATATCATGAACATTCACGCACTCGAATGCGGCTCTGTCCTGCAACTGGGCCTTCCTGGCAAGCGCTTTCGCGATTTCTACGTAATACGGGTCTTTATCGATACCCGTCACGTGTCGGCAGCCGCGCTGCGCCAGCGCCAGGGACATCTCTCCCATGCCGCACCCGATCTCCAGGTAGCGCATGTCCGGCTCGATGGGAATCTCGTTGTCCAGGCGGCGGTTCCATTTTTCGAAGCGAGCATTCGCGGATTCGATGCTCAGATCACGATCGAGCTGACGAAGCTCCTCCGCTTCGGGGTGCCTGCCATGCGCGAACAGCCGAAGCAGCCTGTAATCGATCGTCTTACCAAACACTTGGCTTCCCTCCCGCGGGGTAGCCCATAGCAGCGCTTTCGGAATAGCGCGGGCGAAGCAGGTAGGGCCGCTCGTTGGGCTTCAGTGAAAGCGAGACGGCCTCGGTATCGAAGACAAGCTCGTCCAGCAATTCGCCGTCTTGGGAAACGGTGAATGGTCTGCCAACCCAATCCGTCGGCTGGTCGAACAGGATGGTCAGCGGTTGGTCGAATCTGGCGTTGTCCAGACCGTCGGACAGCGTGATCTCGATGCTTTCGGTTCCAGCGCCGCCCTCGCCCAGCTCGACCGCTATCACGGCATTCTCTCTTTCCCGGACATAGAGGGTTATGTCGTTCATCGAAGCCGTCCAGAAGTCCCGCGCCGCGATTGATTGAACGTCTTTGCGGAACTCGTCCCAATCGTACCATCCAAAATTCTCCGGCTGTCCGATGCTGTGGTAGGTCAATATAACCCACGCGGTCTGCTCCAACGCCTCATCCAGGATAGGCGTCAACTCGTCATTGTCATTGACGCAGCCCCCGCAGCCCTGAAACTCGATGCTCTGCATCTCCAACGCCCGCAGGCCGAACCAGTTATCCGGCGCTAACTGGGATCCCGGGAGATTGTACAATCCGACGGGGGGAGAGCTCCCCCGGGCAAGGCGGCGGAACAATCGGGCTAACCGTACCGGGAGGTTGTAGGATGCGACAGGGTGTAGGGTCTGTAGTCTGCCGCTCAGGAATCCGGCATCCTCCAAAGCCCGCTGCGTCTCTTCTTCTTGCCCTGCGCTTCTCGGATAGGCGTAGGCGACGGGCTTCATTCCCCAATCCTGCATGGTGTCGTAGCAGGCTTGGAACGATTCGAGGGCCTCTTCGTAGGACAACTCGTCGTGGTCTACGTGATCATGCCCATGCCCAAAATAGCTGAACCCCTGGGGGACCAGTTCCGACATCAGATAGACAATCCGCTCATCGTCAGGCCCGCTGAATATGGGATCACCGGAAAAGCTATTTCCGGTGACTATCTCATAGCCCATTTCCAGGCCATGCTCCAGCACATAGCCGTCTATGTCCGGTTCCCTTCCGGGGATGGGCCAGTCATCGTTGGTAATCGAGATTGCGGCGGCGTGGTTGTCAAACCACTTGGCGACTGAAGCGTTCAGGGGAGCCGGTGTGGGAGTTGGAGCGTCGGCTGCCTGGGACCGGCATCCCGCCGCCAGTACCAGGACGCCGAGCAGCAGCGTCTTCGCCAGCGCTGAGCGCAATATGCGGGGGGTGTCGGTCATGGTGGGCCTGGCCTCCTCATTCCGCCGCATCAAAGGGTCTGGTGGTTGTAACGACCTGCCACGCGCCGGCAGCCCTCCGGGGATCGGCGGCTCTGGGAATTTTTTGCGAAAGTGTCGGATTTTGCGGGCATTTCGCGGCCATTTCGTAGCTGGGAGGGCCTCAGACGGCTCGGAATTACGTGACACTATGTGACAGTTATGTGACACTTATCTGACACTTTTGTGACACTTATCTGACACTTTTGTGACAGTTTGTGACACTTTTGTGACACTATCTGACAGGTCAACGCAGGCGATGCAGGAGTCCTGCGGGCGGTTTGTGGAGAGAGGCGGCTGTGTCATGGGAATACTCTAGCACAGCGGTTCGGGGTTGTCAAGGGTTGTCTGAATCAGGATTCTCGGGATTGGAGGATTGTCAGGATGGGGACCAAATCCCCCTCCACGACACCGGAGGGCAGCCAGGGCAGCCAGGCCATGAGACCGAGGGACGCCTTCAGCGGCTCGCTCGACGTCGGTCCCTTCATCAGCGCGCCTTGGGCCGTTACTCCCCAAGCAGGATTTCCCCCTCCCAGAGGTGGTTGTAGCTGCCTTCCACTTGGCCGGTAAAGATGAGGGCAATATCATACTCAGGGAGCGCCGCCGCCGCTATACATCTCCCGTCGAGCATCACGCCGCGCCGGTCGAAGCGGAAGTCCAGCTTGTGGAAGCCGTACTGCTTGCTATCGTCGGGCGGGTCGTTCACGTCAACCGGGTACAGGTGCAGGAAGAACGTCGCCTCCGTGTCGGCGGGGGCGCACGGCTCCTTGACGTAGACCAGGGTGTTGTCGCTGAGATATACGTCCCAGTCGGAGCGGATTGACGGCGGGCTTTTTTCGACCAGCCTTGCCAGATAATCGCTGGCCGTCATCGCCTCCGCCCGCACCGGAGGGGAGGCATCGTGGGGCAGCAGGAGCGCGTCCGCGCACAGCCCCGTCTCCGTTTGCGTCCAAGCGTTGGCGGCCGGTTCATCCGCTGCGCCAACCCAAGACCACACTACCAACTCGTTCGGCGCACAATTCCTAGCGAACGCCAGCGCCAGCCGACCGTCCACTATCAGCCCGATGCTATCCGACTGATGGTCGAAGTGGGGTTCAATCCTCTCCCAAGTCCCGGCGGCGGTATTTTCTTCTTCCGGCAGACCGATGGGCCATAGTTGGAGTTCAAATCTATTGAAGACATTTAGTGGTGAACCTCCAAGGCTCGTAGGTTCGGCAAGATGAGTTATCCCGAATTCTCGATAGGGAGGAGCATCGTCTCTATCCAGTTTTCTCGCGTGGAGATAGTCGTAGGAGTTGACTAGGCCATCCAAGTTCACCACCGGAAAGCGCGAGAAGTAGCCGATGCCGCCGGCTTCCCACGACCCGACCACGCTGTCCTCGGGAAGCACGCGATTCATCAGTTGCGTACCCCCATAGACAGCTTCAGTCCATTCGGTCCATGAGCTGCTAGTTCTGGTTGCGACCCTTTGCGCTTCAACACGCTGAAATGGCTCGGTGAAATCGGCCTTGATAAACAGGAAGGCCGCGCCCGTAAGGACGATGCCCAAACTCAGGATGTTGGCCGCGCGCTGCGACTTCGACCCGATGAACCGGCGAATGAAGTAGATGGCGACGTAACATCGTACCGGAACAATCAGCGCCATCATCAGGTACGCCGGGACAAAATACCAAGGCCAAGGCCCCAAGGAAGGGTGAATCGTGAGCACAGTCTGTGCGAACTTGGCGAGGTGGCCGGCCGCCAAACTGAACACGCCCACCAGGAAGGCCAGCAGAAGCCAATCTTTCCGACTCCGGGAGCGTCGAGCGAACCACCAGATCAGCAGCAAATAGGCGCAAACCTCCAGCGCAACCAGCAGTTCATGGTCAAAGACAGGAATCCGCAATATATCCTGGAAGTTCTGCGCCAAGCTGTATCCACCTTCCTGCTCCCATGCCCACTGCGACCACATCTGCTTGGTCGCGGCGCTCACCGGCACGATGCCGCCGAACACGAGCCGGTTGTAGGCGAAATACACCAGGACGCCTGCACCGGCGGCGAGAAACGGGACGACCGCCTTCACGGAGCGCGCGGAACGAGCCCACTCTCCGAGTGACGCGCTGGGCGCTCGTTCCTGCCGCGACCACTCAATCAGGCACAGCGCGGCAGTCGCCGCCAACGATATAGCGATGTACTCCAGGCGCACCCAAGGCAGGGCGAAGGCCACGGCGGCCAGCGGCCACTTCCAGCGAGCCGGGTTCCGCGCGTAGAGCATCACGGCCAAGAAGAACAGCGCCAGCATGAACAGCGCGGCCGCCGCTTCCAGTCCTATAATCAAGTCCTTGTTCCGGTAGAACACCGGCAGCGGGGCGAACATCAGATACCACGGCAGGCGCGCCAGCCGGGCGGCCGCGGCGACTAGGGCTACGCCGCCGGCGATGAGCATGATCTCGAACGCCTTGATGGCGAACAGCGCGGCTTCCTTGTCGAATACCCAGTAGAAGGGCGTGATGAGAAGCAGCCAGAGGGGATGGTAGCCGTTGGTGCGCGTGATGCCGCCGTCGAAGGTCGAGAAGTTCCCCGAGGCCAGGTTGTGGGCTATCTGGAAGTAGTAGAAGGCGTCATCGTGCATGTTGGAGATAAGGTTGATGAGATCGAAGCGGGCGAGCATGTACCAGGCGAAGCCGGCCCCGTAGGCCAGGACGCCCCCGATGAACAGGATGAACAGGACGAACCGGGCGGTACGCCACCGGGAGGAAGTAATTACCCCTCTCCACGTACTCATGTTCTGGCAGCGCGCCGTCAGGGCGCGCCACAGATTGTTCAGCGCTAAGCCCTGCAGGCCGTTCCCGTTACTGTTCAAGGCGTATCATCTCATCCCAGAGGTGGTTGTAGCCGCCTGCCACGCGCACGTACTGGCCCGTGTTGATGCGGGCAATATCGTAGTCGGGGAGCGCCACAGCCGCCATACATCTCCCGTCGAGTATCACGCCGCTCCCGTAGAAACTGAAATCCAGGTTGTCGAAGCCGTGCGGGCGGCGATGGTAGGGAAGGTCGTTCACGTCAACCGGGTACAGGTGCAGAAAGAACATCGCCTCCGTATCGGCCGGGGCGCACGGCTCCCTGACGTATATCAGCGTGTTATCGCGGAGATAGACGTCGAAGGTGGAGCGGATTGCCGGTTCGCCGGACACCATTGACACCAGTTCCTCATAGGCGGCCTGTTGCGCGCCGGCGCTGTCATAGGCCGCGTTCACCCTGAATATGGCGCCATCGGCCAGTTCCGCCACCGGCTCCAACGGGAGCGGCGACTCCATCTGCCAGAGGCCGCAAACTATCCGGCGGCCCTCGCCTTGGCCGACCCATACGACGTACTTTTCGGGTTCCTCATACTCGCGGGATTTCAGGACGGCCCGCTCGAACCAGACCTGGCAATCGTAGACGTCCTGCAAGTTCCGCCGCGGCATCGAAACCCAGGTCACCCGCGTTCCCGGAACACCCGCGTTCCATCGGATTACGTTGGGGGCGTTGCTGTAGTACCGGCCGGAGACCGGGTTCGCCCGCACATACTCCACGATCTCGGAATCCTCCCAGTACGCGGTGTTGAAACTCTGGCCGATGTACCCCGATTCCAGCGCTTCAGCGGTCACTCGCAGATTCTGCCGCGCGGAGACGCCGATATGCCCGGCGGCGCCCAGCAGCGCCAGGGCCACCAGCGCCCACCGGAACACGGACATCCCGCCCGTCGCCCTGTGGCGCAGCAGCCCGTCCAGCCAGAACGCCCCAACGAACAGCAACGGAACATAGACCGGCGCGAGGAATCGGCTGTCTATGCCCTGCTCGGCCGTGAACGGCACCAACACGGTTAAAATGGCAAGGTACACCAGAGCGAATATCCAGAAGACGTAAGACGCCCTTCCTGAACGGGGAGGGGTGAGGAGCAGCGCCGCCAGCAGCACAACCAGGCCGGCAATCAGCCATGGCGAGTGCAACTCCCAGCGGGGCTGGGGCAGCAGCGGGTTGGCCCACCCTTCGAACACCACGATAATCTGCACCAGTCCATCGAACAGGGACTGCCCCGACGACCCTGACCTGCCCCCGGTAAGTGTCCCGGAGACCAGGTAGTTGCGCGTCATCACCGCCACCAGCGGGAGCGACGATATGGCGCCGAAAATCAGGGCATCCTTCAGCCGCTCGCGTATCGGAACGCTCCGGCGCAAAAGGATCATAAGGACTGCGGAGAAGATCAGCGCAACCCCGATGTACCGCGTCACCGCGGACAGCGCGGCGAATACCGCGGACAGCGCGAGGGCCCGCTTGCCGCTTCGCCGGTTCAGGAACGACTCCAGAGGCATCAGGGCAAGGAGGGTGAACAGGATGAAGAGGGATTCACTCAGAAGGGTCGAAGCGAAATGAGCTAGGGGGAGGGATGCCATGACCGCCACCGTCACGCCCAGCGCGATGAGCGGCGACTCGAGACGCCGGTTCAGCCAGAGGCCCGACGCCAGGATGAGCAGACCGAAGGCGGCTGCGTTAAGTAACCGGCCCCCGTCCACCGGCTCGATGCCGAACAGGCTCAGGAACGCCATTGCTATGGAGAAGAAGGGCGCGAACAACACCATCGGCCCGCCGCCGGGGCTTAGCAGACCATCTCCGGCGGCCAGACTCTCGGCTGCCGATATGTAGTTGAAGGCCCAGTCGATCGACGCGCCGTAGGTGGAAGTGCGTACCAAGATGTGCGCCGCGCCCAGGACCGCCACGAGGGCGATGAGCGCCGGAAATGCGGCGCGTTTCAGCCGCTGCCAAGTTGGTGGGGAGAGAAGGAGGCGCGTCGTCACGGCGTGGCCCTTGGCAGCGCTCGACAATCGGAGATGGCCTCGTCGGGCTGCCCTATTTTTCGCAAGTATATCCCTTCGCTCACCCGCCGGGACGTATTCTCGACTATCCGACGGCACTCGACGGCCGAAGCGTCCAATATCTCCAGGGATTCCTCGGAGAGGCGGGGCTTTTCCGCATCGTCGGCCAGGGGAACGAAGAACGCCCTGTCGACCGTCTTGTTCTCCTTGATTCGCTGCAATAGACGCCTGAGGCCAAGACGGCGCAGGGCAACACCGCACCAGCGCCCAAAGGCCGAGAGCCACAAAGATCTGGCGCGAACGGCCCGGTTCACGGCTTGCCGTGGAGTACGGTCGAACTTCGGCGCTCCGCAGAGGGAAAACAAGAAGTCCATCACAGCGCCTGTATCCTCGGTAAGAGCGGAGAAGGAGAGTGTTAGGACATCGGCATCGATCTTGAAGATGTCGGCCAGTCGTTCGGCGGTCAATCTATCGCGCACAACCGCCGTCTCCAGCCGCCGCGCGCCCAGGAGCGCCGAAGGCTCCGCCCGGCTTCTGCGGAACTGCATCATCGAAATTGCGCGGGCCCGGTGGTCTCTGAGAAGCGCGACCAGCAATATCCTGAAGCCCTCTTTCCTCAGAGCTTCGACGCCGCGGGGCAGCCTGGCGTCGGCGTATGCCAAGTTAGCCACGTCGCACAGGATTTGACCCCGCCCCTGCCCATCCAGCCGTTTCCGGGCCCGTCGGAACGCCCTTGGGGAGCGGTAGTAGTACCGCTCCTTGATTTCAGGGAAGGCGAAGCTGGGATGGCCTCTCAAGAGCCGGTACAGGAATTCGCTCCCCGACCGCCCAGGCCCCACCACAAGCAGATAATCGTACACGCTCAGGCTGCCTTCATTGCGGCCGCCGGTTCGTGGAGGCGGCTACCGGCTTCATCCCGTAGCAACTGCGGCAGTATTGCGGAATGTCGTTTCCGGCGATTCGCCGGCGCAGCTCCCGGTATTTGTCGTTGTTCCAAATATCGGCGAATGGCTCATCGAAGACGTTGCCCATTTTTACGACGCTGGAATCGGCAATTTGACAGCAGGGGACGACGTCGCCGTTCGCCGCGACGTAGGAACTCTGCCAGGGCCAGGGGCAGCGGTTCGCCCTGGAATATCTCTGACCGTGCTCGACGCTGAGCGGCATCCCGACGTCGGCGGCGACTTCTCTCGACTCCCGGATAAAACGGTCCGTTCGGGAAGATTCCCGGGAGATGTCTATCGGGCCGATAGACCCCTCCATTTCTTCCTTACCCCAGTCGGTCAGCAGAGTCGTTATCGTCAATTTGTCCACGCCGAGACTCTTCGCCAACCGCACCAAGTCGGGAAGCTCGTGGGCATTGCGGAGCGTAGCGACCGCCCGCAGCTCGATACCAGGCCAGACGCTGCGGCCGCGGCGGCGTACCATGTCGGCGACGTTATCGACGACTTTCTGAAAGTTGCCGTTGACCCGAATCGACTCGAACGTCTCTGCCGTCGCGCCGTCCATGCTGATGATAATCGTCGTTCCCACCAGGGAGTTGAGCCGCGAAGCGATACTCTTGGTGTAAATCGAGCCGTTGGTGACAATGGACACTGAGCGCCCCCTCCGATTTCAGCCTCTTCCAGCATCTCAATCAGATGCCGGTTCAGCAGGGGTTCTCCCATTCCCTGGAGCTTGACCTGACGAAGCATCGGCAACTGGCGGAGAATTGAGCTGAACCGCTCGGTGGTCAACCGGGTCGTCATCCTCGCCCAGTGCGTCACCTGGCAGTGGTCGCAGGCGAAGTTGCACGTATCGATGGGCTCCACGTCGGCGCTGGTGGGCAGGAAAGGGGTTCTTCTCAGCCCGAGACGCCTGGCTACCCGCCCGCCGACGGTGTGATAGACCTTTCGCGGGCTGCCCATTCCTACCCGGCGCGATAGCCGCAAGAGACTTCGGAACCTATTGTTCAGTTCCAAGTGAGCACCTCATAACTCGATTTTTGCACCCGTCCGCCGTCACGGCTCAGTTGGGTCCGGCTGCCGCTGAACGAGGAACGCCGCCATGGCGCAGGCCAGGCCGATAACGAAATTGTAGGCCCCCATGGTGAGTAGATGGTGAAACATCATGCCGAACAGGGCCATCACGATAACCCATCCGACGACCAGATCCTTGCCGATGGACTTCGGCACAGTCCAAAGCAGCCGCATCAAGAAGAACAGAGACAGCAGGTATAATGCCGGTGGAATAATGCCCGCTTCGCCGAACAGCATCAGGTACACGTTGTGGACCCCAGTCGGCTTCCGTTGGCTTCCGATAGGGGCGCCCTCCATATAGTGGAGCTGATACAAGCCGCGGCCTACGATGGGCGATTCCAGGACCTTATTGAAGCCTATCTCCCACAAGAGCATTCGTCTCGATAGAGCTTTCCCACTGCTGTTGTTGAAATCGTCTTTGTCGCCGGAAGCCTCCGCAGTCTCGCCTGGTTGATTCACCGGCGCGTTGGCATCCGCAGCGGTCGCTGCGGATGCCGGCATAATCGGGCCTATGGCGTTCGTCTGAACCCGGCGCGTCGTGCCGTTCTTCTCGTAGGACACGTAGGCGCGCAAGAACTTGCCCTCGTCTTCGTCCGCCGGGGTGTAGTTTGGTAAGAGCGCGCCTTCGACGTTGGTCCAGGTGGCGTCGTCGGGCGTATCGACGCCGCCGGGCCGGGCGTCGGCCCGCTGCCATCGCCAGGGGTTTACCGGGTTGTCGTCAGCCCGGTGGGACTCGTCGTTCACCAGGTAGACGATGATGGGGTCTCCCACCCGCTTCGCTTCGAACGAGTCGGCAACCCAAGCCTCGCCGGTATACACCGGCGACCCCGGAATGAGCCAAACCAGAACGCCGGCCATGCACAGAACGGTTAGGCCGGTGTGCAAGAGGTCTTGTCTCAGGCGGCGGACGTTCAGCAGCAGGAACAGGATCAGTATCACGGCCAGAACAATAATCGCGACGCGGGAAAAGGATGCGAGTCCCGCGGCGCATCCCAGGACCAGGGCCAGGTACCCCAAGGGGCGCTGCCGTCCGTTGGATTGGAATGCCAAGGCCAGCGCTGCCGTGACGCAGGCGATGAAGCCCGCGTCGTTGGGGTCGGTAAAAGCGCCGGTCATGCGGTAGGAATGCACGTACTCCGGCAGCGCGCCAATCTCGCGCAGCAGCGGCGATGCCAGGATGACGGCGCAGCTTGCCCCCAGGATCACGAGCGTCCACTTCAACAGCGTCTCGACCCCGATTCGCTCCAGCAGCCAGCGGCCGCCAAGTATGGCAGCCAGTGTGACGACTAGGAAGAAGCCCTGACGCGCCACGTCTTCGGTCAACAATTCGGAGTCGGCGGCGAGAGAGACGACGGAGGAGATGAAGAGGTAGGATGCTATCGAGGCGAGGAGTAACAGTCCAGGCGTTCCAAGAGATCTCCACCGGCGGAGGCTCACGAACCCCATCAGGAGCAGGCAGCAGAGGAGCATGGCCCCAAGGACGAGCGGCTCTATCACGCCGCCTTGCAGCTTTACGTGGACCAGGACGGCCAGCGTCCAGAAGGAAAGGGCGATGCAGGCGGCCGACGCGAACTCGAGTCTCCTCCAGAGTAATGGAATAAGCGGCAGCATACGTTTACCTTCGGGTCATGGCCGTTTGGCCAGCCGCCGGCGCGGTGTCTGTTTCCGGCACAGGCCGCGCAGCTCGGCGGCCATGCGGTCGTACCAGTCGGAGCTCCGAAAGTGGTCCCCTCGCCGTCTTGCTCCCTCGCACAGCCGCCGGTACAGATCAGGCTCGTCCAGCAGCCGCTTGATCGCGGACTCGACCTCCGCTGCGGAACGGGGTTCCACCAGCAGCCCGCTCTCTTCGTGCTCGACCAGCTCGGGAACGCCGCCCCACCTGGCGGCGACGACGGGCAGGCCGCACTGGAAGGCTTCGAGGACAGCGCCGGGGTAGCCCTCGCTCCTGTAGTAGCTGGGATACACGAGCAGGTCGTGTTCACTGAGAACCCGTGGGATTTCCGCCGTGTCCAGGACGCCGCCGTAGGCCGCCCTGGGATGGTCCTCGAACAGGGAGAAGTCCGTGTCGGACATGCCGGGGCCGAAGACGTCGAGATGACAACTCTCCGGCAGTCGGCGGCACGCGTCGAGGGATTCGGCCAGCCCCTTATCCATGTCCAAACGAGCAACGAAGATCAGCTTTTCCACCCTGCCGCGCCCGGACCGGGCGGGCGCCTCTATGTCCCGCGTATTCGGGAACCACTTGAAGTTGCCCCGGTTGTCGAAGCTGCGGCGCAGGTACTGCGTCTCCACGTACACCAGCGAAGAGCGCATATAGGTCCGGTCTGCCAGCCAGCGCGCGAACGCGCCATATCCCAGGTAATCCTCCATCATGTCGCCCCCGGTGATGCGCGCCACGAAGGGCTTGCGCGTGATCTTGCAGACGGCCCATAGGAACGATGCCAGGCTCAGCGCCGAATAGGGCGCGATGATGAGGAACACGACGTCGGAGCGCCATATCTTCCTTGCGGCTCCCCAGGCTACTCTCAGGAACCTCGCCAGACGATTGGCCCTGATCTTCCAGGCGGGCAGATTGGTCACGCCCCCCGACGTGTCGATAACGTCCACATCGAAGCCACGCGCCCCCAATTCCCGCGCCTGCTCGTCGGCCATCACCTTGTTGCCCCCGACCACGTTGGTATCGGACGCCCCCGTCTTCTGTATCGGAGCGATGAGCAGGATGCCGGGCGCTCGGCTCTCTTTCCCGGTCAGCGTGATTCCTGCTCTTTCTCGATTTGAGCATAGGCGGCGGAGCTCCCGCCGGACAGCGCGGACCGGCCCGCGGCCCACAGGAAGCGGGCGTCGCTGCGCCGCGGCAGCCAGACCGCAGGCAGACTCGTTCGAGTCGCTCTGTGGAAGGCTATGGAGAGGAACGACCATCCGCACACCATGCCGATGGTCATGCCCCACGCAGCCGCCTCGACGCCAAGTCTCGGGTAGAGCAGCAGGAGCGCGCCGAGATTGGCGCACAGCCCCAGGAAGACCGCCCACGAGCAGATAAGCGGGCGGTTGGCGCCCTTGAAGTGGGTCATTAGGATTGCCGAGACCGCATAGGCGAGCATCCCCGGCGCGATGATCCACAAAAGCGGGACCACCGGCAGGAAGGCCTCCGAAAGCAGGAGGCGCACCAGGGGCGCGCTGAGCGCGAGCAGGACGAGCATGGGAATCGCTGTGCCCACGCAGACCAGGCGCAGGCAGAGCGCGACCATCTCGACGCGCTCCGCGCCCGCGACACGGGGGAACAGCGCGTTGCCCACCGCGTTGGAGACCAGCATGAACCCAAGCATGAGCGCGCTCGCGGCTGCGAACAGCCCGATTTCGCCCTGGCTGGCGATCAGTCCAAGGATGACGACGCCGAAGTGAGGTTCGATGGCGTTGCCGAGCCGGGCGGCATGGTATTTCAGGCCGTAGCCGAGAACGCGGCCGATGTTCGAGCGGGCCGGCATCTCGAAGGCCAGCCCGCAATGCCGCCGCAGGTACAGCAGGCAGGCGGCTATCATGAGGCCATGCCCGGCGGCAAAGGCGATGACCGCGCCGTCCACCCCAAGACCCAGCACCCGGACGAGGGCCAGGAGCGTGAGCGCGTTCGCCGCGACGCGGAGCAGTGAAAAGACCGCCAAGCGCCCGAAGCGTCGGAGCGCGACGAGTTGGTGGTCGAGCGCGATGGAGACGGCCGTGAGGGGGACCAGCGCGAGCGACAGCAGGAACGTGTGGGGCTCCGCCTTTTGAAAGAAGGCGAGGCCGCCGTATATCACCGGGACCGCCAGCGCGGCGGCCAGCCCTCCGCCGGCGAAGCAAATGATCAGGGCTGAGGACACGCCTTGCGAGACGCTCATCCGCCGCGCCGCCACGAAGTACTGCGCGCCCTGTTGCGCGCCGGGCGTGAGGAGCAGACCAAGCAGGGTCCCGAACGCGATGCAGACGGCGTAGGCGCCCCTTCCTTCGGGAAGCAGCATGTAGGCGAGCAGCCCCTGTATCAGCAGCGTCAGGCCCGCCATGCCGGCCAGGGTCGCAAACATCACGGACACGTCTTGCCCGCCGGTTGCGGCCGGGACTTCCAGCGCGTCTGTCGTTGCCGGCTTCGATTGGAGCATGACGCGGATTGGTGAACCGGACGCTGGACCCCGAGCTATGCGGCGCCTGCCAATGGGTTCAGAGTTCATTCATCTCACCCACCTCAGGAATGCCCTGAATATCGTGGGGAGGGGATGAAGAAGCCTATCCCCCAACTCAGGTGCATGGTCGCCATCACCATAGGAAGGAGGACGGCCGCCGCGTCCCGCCGCCGAAAGCCCACGACCGCCGCCCCGACCGCGAGGGTCGAAACGTAAGCAAGCATCAGCGCCGCCAACAGCCAGGGGAATCCGGCCAAGGCCAGCACCAACCCGGCCGCCAGGCCCAGCGCCAACCCGGGAGCGGCAAGTTGACGAGGGCGAAGCGAGCCCGGATGCATCATGACAACCGCCGACTTCCCCCGACCGTAGTTGAAATACTGCCGCGCCAGCGCCCAGAACGTGCCGCGGGGCCGGTAATGCACCACCAGTTCGGGATCGAACCATACGACCTTTCCATGCTTGCGCAGCCGGTAGTTGAACTCGTAGTCCTCGTTCCCGGCCAGGTTGGCATATCCTCCGCCCATCTCCTCCAGCGTCTCAGGAGAGAACACGCCCAGATATGCGGTGTCGGCGACTCCCTCCTGTCCGCCCAGACGATGGCGAGCGCCGCCTGCTCCCAATGGGGTGGTCATGGCCATCGCCACCGTTCGCTCGAAGGGGGTGGTCCCCACCGCTAGCTGCCGCCCGCCGACGTTTGCCGCCCCTGTTCGCTCCAGGGTCTCCACGGCGCGGCCCACGTAACCGGGCGGAAGGGTCGTATGGGCGTCGCACCGCACCATGATGTCTCCGGTGGCCGCCTGAAACGCTGTGTTGGCTCCGGGCACGAGGGTTCTTTCAGGATTGGGAATCAGCTTCACCGACGGGTGAGACTGCCGGACAAGTTCGGACATGGCCGGGGTCTCGGAGCCGTCGGCGACGATGACCTCTATCGGCCCCTCATAGTCCTGAGCGAATATCGAATCGAGGGTGGGAATTATGGTCGCTTCCGCATTGCGCGCCGGAATTATTACCGATACGCGGGGCGGAGGGGGGGCTATCATGGAATAACCATCGGGATTCGAGGCTTGCTGATTCTGATGCTCATCGCGCCGTATCATACTACGGCCGCTCGCGTTGTTCATGCCGCTGACGGAGTGGAGGAAGTCCATCCACTCCGCCTAGGGTTGCATCTGTTCGCTGATGACGCTCATTACCCGAACCGTTTCGAGGTCGTCCTCGGATGACGGCTGGGGGCAGGCCGTTGACGCTTCGCTCGAACCGATAGTCCGCCAGCCCTGACTGCGCTACACTATCCGCGTCGAGTGGCCCACACAGCTCCCGACCTTGGGTGACCGAGTTGAGACGCCTTCTTCACATTGCCTACTAATCTGGGACAGGTTCCCGTCCGCCACGAGGGGCGGCGGGGTGAATTTTTTGCCGAAGTGTCACATTTTAGGGGCATTCCGTAGCTGGGAGGTGCGATTTTGGCCGACACTATGCGACACTCATGCGACACTTATGCGACACTCATGCGACACTTATGCGACACTTTGCGACACTTATGCGACAGTCGCTTCAGGAGTCCTGCGGGCTGGTTTGTGGAGAGAGGCGGCTGTGTCATGGGGATACTCTAGCACAGCGGTTCGGTGGTGTCAAGGATTGTCTGGATCAGAAACTGTTCAGAGTTGATTAGGTCTTCGATCAACGCAGTCCCGATAAGCGGACGGCTGGGTTCCCACCCGCCCACCCCTTTGGAAACTGGGGGCAAAGCCCCCAGACCCCCTGCCATGAGGAGGGAACCCCTCTGGACTCCCCCTTCGGGTCTCACAGAGTCTGAACAGTTCTGAATCAGGATTCTCAGGATGTGGGGGATTCCGAATCGGGCCTGCGTGTTGGGGGCTGAGGCAGACAGAGGGCCGCCGTAGGCCGGTTGAGAAGGGTCGGGCCTAGAGGTTTTGGGGGTGAGGACACTGGGGACGCCAGCAAGCGGCTGTGGAGAAGTCAGGCCTAGAGGTTGAGGTTCAGGTCTGGCGGCGGAGGTCGTCGAGCCTGTCTGGAGTCGGGCCTATAGGCTGGGGTGGTTCAGGCAACCGAGAAGTGGTAGTGGTTTGGGTGATTCAGTCGGGCCTATAGGCTGGGTGATTCAGTCGGGCCTATAGGCTGGGGTGGGTCAGGGCTGGCGGCGGGGGCTGTGGAGCCTGTCGAGGAGGGATTCCAGCGCGAGGTCGGCGAGGGAGTCGAGGCGCAGGTTGGCGCGCTGGAAGTCCATGTCGTGGGTCATGGGGTTGGGGACGGCTACGGTGAGGAGTCCTGCCCGCCTGGCTGAGGCGACGCCGTTGAACGAGTCCTCGATAGCCACTGAGTTGGCGGGCTTCGACTGGAGCATTGCGACGGCCTTCAGGTAGATCTCGGGGTCCGGTTTGACTCTGGCGACATCGTCTCTGGTCACGACGGCTCCGAAGTGTTCGAGCAGGCCGCGGTCTGCGAGGTGTCCCTCGACCCACTCCCTAGAGGAGCTCGACGCTACTCCGAGTTTGAGACCAAGTCTGCGGGCATCTTCGAGATGGTCGGCGACGCCCGGCATGATGGGGCTGTCGGCGATCATGTCGAGGTGGCGTTCCTGCCTGCGTTTACGGACGGCCTCATGGTCCGGCAGGGGTCCTGTCAGGCTTTCCAGATGCTTCAGTGGGTCGAACCACTTGAGTCCGCCGCCTATGACCTCGGACCAGAGCTCCCTGTCCAGGGAGAGTCCGAAGGATTCGAAGACATCCTGCCAGGCGGCGTAGTTGGAGGTCTCCGTGTCGACGATCACGCCGTCGAAGTCGAATATGAGGGTGTCTATCAACGTCTACACGACGAAGAGGGGGTTGCGGCGTGTGACAACGCGGGTTTCGGCTTCGAGGGCGCGGCGCAGGTATTTGGGTAGAGAGAACATGCCGAGGTGCGCGGGGCCGTCGTAGAAGCGGAGGTCTGTTCGGAGCCGCCGCGCCAGCCGCCGGTCTATCTCGTCCGGCGTCATGGAGAGCGGGTCTGGGCCCAGCGAGCCGAGGGCGAAGCCCCACATGGAGCCGAAGGCCGGGACGAAGGCTTCGGCGGCTCTCACGACGGGGAACACGTCCGCGATGGTGTTGACTACTGCGGAGAAGCAGAGAGAGTGGAGGGTGGGGCCTGTGGGGCCTGCGTGGACGGCGATCATGCCGTCGTCCGTGAGTCGGCGCCGCACGAGGGCGTAGAACTCGCGGGTGTAGAGCCTGTGGGCTGGGCCTCCTTCGATAGGGTCGGGAACGTCGATGAGCGCTACGTCGAATCTTCGGTCGGCGGCGGCGAGGTACTCGAAGGCGTCCTGGTGGTGGAGTTCCAGCCGGTGGTCGTCGAAGGCGCCCCTGTGGTGGTTCGGGAGGAACTTCCGACAGACGTCGACCACTTCCTCGTCGAGGTCTACCATGACGACTCTGTCGACGGTCTGATGGGACAGGGCTTCGCGGGCGGTCGCGCCCTCTCCGCCGCCCGCGATGAAGACGGATCCGGGGCCTGGGTGGGCGATCATGGCTGGGTGGACGAGGGCTTCGTGATAGACGAACTCGTCGGCCTCGGTGGACTGGATCCTGCCGTCGAGCGCGAGCGCGCGTCCGAAGCATGCCGAGTCGACGACCATGATCTCCTGGTAGGGCGTCTTGGAGGAGTGGAGGACGCGCTCGACACGCTGTGCCTGGACGAGGTTCGGGGCTATGCTTTCGTACAGCCATCGTCCGGGCGGCGGCTGCGTGTGGGGGATGGTCTCCCTGCAGGCCTCCGGGCCGGTCTCGTCTTTGGGCGTGGGTGAGCCGTCCGCCGGCAGCTCGGACGTCACGGCTTCCGGGTTCCGGCCTGGTATCGGGCGCGGAGCGAGCTTTTCGCCGGAGCGGCGTTAAGCGTCAGAGCCGGATGGGGGCTGCCGTCCGCTTTCAGGGAGGGGCCGGAGGGCCGCGCTGGGCTGTGCCGGATTTGCAACATAATCAAGACGAGTTGGTATTATACACTCCGATCATCGACAGAGGCGGCGTCGGAGGCGGTGAACACGCAGGGCCTGAACGGACGGGAGCAGGAGTTTGGAGCGGACAATCGAAGACGGGGTGGAGATGGTGACTACCGGGCCGGGTCTGGCGTCTGCCGTCGAGTCGGCGTCGGGTGAGGCCTGCGTGGCGGTGGATCTGGAGTCGAATGGTTTCTACCACTACCCTGAGCGGGTGTGCCTGGTGCAGCTTGCGATTCGGGACGAGGTGTACATAATCGACCCGCTCTCGGTTGGGGATGTCTCGCCGCTCGGCGAGCTTCTGGCCAACGGCGCAATCGAGAAGGTCTTCCACTCGGCCGACTACGACGTGCGGAGCCTGAGCCGCGAGTGGGGGTTCGGCGTGCGGGGCCTGTTCGACACCGGCATCGCGGCCGCGTTCGCGGGGTCTGAGCGGCTCGGCTTGGATGCGGTTTTGAGGGAGTATCTGGGCGTGGAGGTGGTGAAGGAGAAGAGGCTCCAGCGTGCCGACTGGACACGGCGTCCGCTTTCGGCGGAGATGGTGCGGTACGCGGCCGGGGACGTTCGTCACCTCGTGCGTCTCCGGCTGCTCTTGGCGGACAGGCTGGCCTTGCTCGGCCGGGCGGAGTGGGTGAGGGAGGAGTTCGAACGGCTTGCGGGCGTCCGCTATTCGGAGCCGGACGCCGACTGGGGCTTCCTGCGTGTCAGGGGCAGCGGGGCGCTGGACGGGCGGGGTCTGGCCGTGCTGCGTTCGCTGTTCGAGTTCCGGGAGGGGGAGGCGCGGCGGCGCGACCGACCGCCGTTCAAGGTTTTCTCCGACGCCGCAATGGTTGCGCTGGCGTCCGAGCCGTCCTCGGACCTTGCGGATGTCAAGGGTCTTGGGCGATACGGCCGCGCGCCTGCGTCGCGGGGTGTGCGCCGCGCCATACGCGAGGGGGTCGGTTCGCCGCCGCTGAGGCGTCCCAGGAGGAGTCCGACGGGCAGGAGACGGCTGAGCCGGGAAGAGCGGGAGGAGGCCCGGGTGCGGCTGCGTCTCCTGAAGGAGTGGCGTCAGGGGCACGCCGTCCGTCTGGGTCTGGAGCCGAGTCTGGTCTGGCCTGCGGCGAGCCTGGAGCGTCTCAGCGTGGGCGGGGATGGATTCGACGAGGCGGCCGTGGTCGAGGAGTCGCGGCTGTGGCAGCGGCTCGAGTTCGGGGATTCGCTGAGGGGGTTCGTGGAGGGTCTGCGGCCGCCCTGCGGATGAGTCGGCGGGGAGGGCTTCCGGGCGGCGTTGCTGGGGTTCGTTCAAGTGGAGAGGCCCCGGCTTTCGCCGGGGCCTCTGTCTCCGTACCGCGACTTCCCGTCCGTCGGCCGGAGACGATTACGCCGCGCCGCTCCCTTGACCGCGGCGCAATCGTCTGATGGTTGGCGGCTGGGCCAGGTGTGGCTGACTCCTGCCGCGGTTCATCAAGTACAACGCGAAAGGCGGCGCCGGGTTAGCATGGCCGCGGGGTCATACTATCTCGAAGGGCTCCTCGACGACCTCGCCTTTTTCGGAGACGCGGTAGGCGTTCAGGCGGGGCTCGTCGGTGTCGTGCATGAGTACGAGCAGGTAGTATACGTCCAGCCAGCCGCTGTCGAGCGCCATCCTCACGTCGGTGGTGGACAGGCCGGTGTGGCCCCTGGTGTGGGAGTGGTAGAAGGCCAGGTACTCCCAGCCGTTCTTTTCGGCGTCCATCTCGGCGGCGAGTTGTTCACGCGGGTCGATTTGATACCGGACGGGGCTCTTCACCGCGTTGGCGGTGCGGTACAGGCGCTCCCCGATGCCGTTCGCGCCCGCGAGAATGCCGCAGCACTCGTTCGGGTACTCGGCGAGGGCGTGGGCCATCATGTCGTCGACGTGGCTCTTTTTGATCTTCAGCAAGTCGAGTCTCCCTGGGGTTATTGCCGTGCCGCCTAATCGTAATCCGACCGTGAGGACAAGGGGAAGGCGCGCAGCGCCCAATCAGCCGGTCGATTTTTACAACACTGTTCAAGAGGTGTGCTAAACTAGTCCCAGTCTTGAGGAGGCTGATTGGCGATGCTGACCGAGAGACAGGGGACGCTTCTTAAGCTGATCGTGGAGGAGTACGTAGCCACTGCCTTCCCCGTGGCGTCCGACGCTCTGATTAATCGGCACAGCGTCGACGTGAGCTCGGCCACGGTGCGCAAGGAGATGGCGGAGCTCGAGGAGCAGGGCTATCTGGACAGGCCGCATACCTCGTCGGGGTGTGTTCCGCTGGACGTGGCCTACAGGTTCTACGTCGAGTCGCTGGGCCATCCGGATCGGACTGGGGCGCTGGAGCGTCAGAGGGCGGCGATAGCCGAGCGGCTGATCGAGGGCGAGAAGGACGTGGAGACCTGGACGAGCCGCTCGTCCGCCATTCTGGCGGATCTGGTCAGCAGCTTGGCCATCACGACGTATCCGAAGGCGACGGATACCCGCATCCGTCACGTCGAGCTCGTGAGAATGCAGAGTCTTCTGGTGATGCTCATCGTCGTCCTGGGCCAGGCCACGCTGAGGCGTCATCTGGTGCGTCTGAACCAGCCGATTCTCCAGGACGACCTCGAGAACTCGGCGCGGCGCGTCAAGGGCTGCCTGGTGGGTCTCACGAGGGACGAGATACGGGTCCGCCCTAATGAGCTGACGAGCTTCGAGGAGCATCTGGTAGACGCGGCGGCGCTGATACTGGAAGAGGAGGAGCGGTCTTCCTACGTGGGGCACTACGTGGACGGTCTGAGGAACCTTCTGAACCAGCCCGAATTCGCCAGGAACGATCACCTGAGGCCGGTCGTCGCGGGGATCGAGGACGGCAGCCTGATAGAGGCTATCCTGGAGAACATGCCCGTCGGCGGGGTGGTGCGCGTCGTGATAGGCAGTGAGAACAGGTCGGACATGCTGCGGTCCCTGAGTCTGGTCATCTCCCAGTACGGGGCGCCGGGGAGGGCTGTCGGGGCCCTGGGAGCCCTCGGGCCCATGAGGATGGAGTATTCCAGGACGATATCGGGCGTCCAGCTCATGTCGATGGTCATGAGCGAGATGGTGGAGGCCGGCAGAGTCGGTTAGGGCGGCCTCACCCGTTCGGCAGCCCTCCAATCCCGCTCTCCGCCGGTGGTTCAGGAGGAAGGCGCTCTGTGTTCGAGTCTCTGACCACTAAGCTCACGTCCGTATTCGAGCGGCTTGGCAACAAGGGCCGGCTGACCGAGGCGGACGTCGACAAGGCGCTTCGGGAGGTCAGGATGGCTCTCCTGGAGGCCGACGTGAACTTCCGGGTCGCGCGCGACCTGGTCGGCTCGGTACGCGGCCGCGTCCTGCAGGCCGAGGTGCTCTCCAGCCTGAGCCCGGGTCAGCAGGTCGTCAGGATCACCAACGAGGAGCTCACGTCTCTCCTCGGGGCGGGTGACCGCAGTTTGCATCAGGGACCGCGTCAGCCTTCGACCATTCTCGTGGTGGGGCTCAACGGCGCGGGCAAGACGACCTTCTGCGCGAAGCTGGCGCGTCATCTGAAGCAGGCGGGTCAGAAGCCGCTGCTCATCGCGGCTGACCTTCAGCGTCCGGCGGCGATAGAGCAGCTCCGCACGCTGGCGGGCCGGATCGAGGCGCCGGTGTACGAGGCGGGCGCTTCGACGACGCCTGTTAGGGTGGTTAGAGACGGCATCAGGCGGGCCGCCGACCTCGGCGCAGTCTGGGCTATCGTGGATACGGCGGGCCGCTTCCAGGTGGACGACGACCTGATGGAGGAGCTGCAAGAGGTCAAGGCTGTTTCGTCGCCGTCGGAGGCGATGCTCGTTGTGGACGCGATGACGGGTCAGGACGCCGTTCGAGCGGCGGAGGAGTTTCACTCCCGGATCGGGTTGACCGGTCTGGTTCTGACCAAGCTGGACGGCGACGCCAGGGGAGGGGCCGCACTCTCCATATCGGCGGTCACGGGGGTGCCGACCAAGTTCGTGGGAACCGGCGAGCGCCTGGATGCGCTGGAGCCGTTCCATCCCGACCGTCTGGCGTCCAGGGTACTGGGCATGGGAGACATGCTGACCCTGATCGAGAAGGCGTCGACGACGATCGATAAGGATCAGGCGCGCAAGCTCGAGAAGAAGATGCGTCAGGCGACCTTCGACTTGGACGATTTTCTGGGGCAGTTGCAGCAGCTCAGGAAGATGGGGCCGCTGAGCCAGATACTGGAGATGGTGCCGGGGATGTCCAGGCTGCAGGCCCAGCTTCCATCCGACGAGCTTGACGATGGGCACCTGTCGAGAGTCGAGGCGATTATCCGCTCGATGACTCCACGCGAGCGTCAGCGTCCCGAGATCATAGACGGTAGCCGTCGGAGGCGCATATCGCGGGGAAGCGGCACGACGCCCCGGGAGGTGAACCAGCTGCTGGGGCAGTTTCGGCAGGCGCGGAAGATGATGCGCCAGATGAGCTCCGCGAAGGGCAAGGGGGGCCGCCGGGGCCGCTTCAAAGACGTGATGGGGCTGGGGCTGTAGAGCTACCGCTTGCGGCTCACCGCCCGCATGACGGCGGCGGCCACGCGGTCTGGGGTGAGCCCCTGCTTGGCCATGAGTTCCTCTGCCGTGCCCGACTCGGCGTAGCCCGGCAGGGCGACGGACTCGACTGGGACGGGATTGGCGGCCGCCACGATTTGGGCAACACGACTTCCCAAGCCGCCTAGCAGGTAGTGCTCCTCGGCCGTGACGACAGCGCCGGTGTCTCTGGCCGCGTCGAGGACAGCCTGCCGGTCGATCGGCTTCACGGTGGACATATTGAGGACGCGGCAGTCGATTCCGTCGCGGGCGAGGCGCTCGGCGGCCTCGAGGCTCACGTGTACCATCACGCCACAGGCGACGATGGCAGCGTCGCCGCCCTCGCGGAGGGTCTCGGCCCTGCCCAGCTCGAAGCTGCATCCGTTCGAGTGAACTACGGGGGTGGCCGGTCTGGACAGCCTGACGTAGAACGGCCCTTCGGTCGAGACGGCGGCCCTGACGGCGGGCGCGGTCTCTACCCCGTCGGCCGGCACGACCACCGTGAAGGTCGGCAGCGCGGACATGATGGCGATATCTTCGATGGCGTGTGCGGATACGCCGTCCTCACCGGTGATGATGCCCGCGTGGGTCGCGATGACTTTTACGTTGAGGGATGATTGTGCGACGCTGACTCTGAGCTGGTCGTAGGGTCTGCACGATGCGAAGACGGCGAAGGTGCTGACCACCGGGGTCTTGCCCGATGCGGCCATTCCCGCGGCGACGCTGACGATGTTTTGTTCGGCTGGGCCGAAGTCGAAGAACCTGTCTGGGAACTCGGCGCCGAACTTGTTGGCGTGCGTCGACTTGTTCAGGTCGCCTCCCAGCACGACCAGGTCGGGGTTGCCGCGTCCGAGCTCCACCAAGGTCTGCCCCGCAACGGCTCTCGTTTCCAGCCTGTCGACCATGCTGCAGCGGACCTCCGGAAGCCTAGCCGATTTCGACCAGCGCCTGTGCGAGCTGCTCGCGATTGGGCGCCTTGCCGTGGAAGTCGGCGTTGTTCTCCATGAAGCTGACACCTCTGCCCTTGACCGTCTTGGCGATCACGACGGTGGGCCTGCCCCTGGCGCCGCGGGCCTCGGACAGCGCGCCGAGTATGGCCGTCTGTCGGTGTCCGTCGATCTCCAGGGCGTTCCATCCGAATGCGCGCCACTTGTCCGACAGAGGCTCCAGCTGCATCACGTCGTCGGTCCGGCGGTCGTTCTGGATGCCGTTGCGGTCGATGATTGCCGTGAGGTTGTCCAGGCCGTAGTTGGATGCGGACATGGCAGCCTCCCATACCTGGCCCTCGTCGCACTCGCCGTCTCCGAGGAGGACGTAGGTGCGCGACTCACGCCCGTCCAGGCGCGCGGCCAAGGCCGTGCCGACTCCGAAGGACAGGCCCTGGCCCAGGGAGCCTCCCGACATCTCCACGCCGGGGGTCTTCGTGTGCGCGTGTCCCTGCAGGCGGCTGTTGACCTTTCGGAAGGTCAGCAGTTCTTCCACGGGGAAGTATCCCGCCTCGGCTAGGGCCGCGTAGAGCACGGGGCACGTGTGGGCCTTGCTCAGGATGAAGCGGTCTCTGTCCGGCCAGGACGGTTCCTCGGGGCGGTGGCGCATTATACGAAAGTAGAGCGCGGTCACGATCTCCACCGCCGAGAGGGAGCCGCCGGGATGGCCGCTGCCTGCCTCGGCCGTCATCGTGACGACGTGGCGGCGTATCCTGCGGGCGGTCTCGGCAAGCTCGTCGGAGCCGTCCTCGAACGTGGGGGACAAGGGGAAGTCTGACCTCCAAGGGCGAAGTGGAGCGTATTATAGCAACGGCCGTTACCAAAGTTCCAGATAGTCCGAATGCGAACGCGCCAAAGCCCGGCTGTGCGGCTCTATGTCGATGGCGCGGGGCGGGCTGCGCGTTACCACTTGTCGATGAGGCGTCCGGCTATACGTACGGCGATCTTGGCGCCTTTGGGATTGCTCGCAGCGAACAGCAGTTGGAACATCGTCGAGTTCCTGGAATTCTTAAGCTCACGGCCATATGGCGCGACCTTGGCGAAGACGCTCTCGAGCCTTTGGCGATAGAGTTCGGCAATCTTATCGGAGCCTGCCTTCCGTTCCCGTCTCGGCTCGTCAAACATCGAGCGTTGGGGTGACTGCTCATATGTATCCTGCCAGTACGCGCGTCCTCCGAATATCCGGTCCAACTGGTCAGCCAGCGGTCCGGTCGGCTCCCTGCCCACGGGCATCATTCTGGCAATCGCTGCCTGGGGGAAGAGAATCCAACAGTCGATCTTCCTAGTGTTGGCTATGCTCTCCACCGTCGTCCAGGAAACCTCGGTGGCAAACGGGTCTAGGAAGACGACGGCTCGGTCATTGGACCTGAGATTGCTGCAAATCCTCGGCAGATACTCATTGGCGTCGCCGTTGTGAACCTCGATACCGCGCTTCGGGGATTCCAGTTCGAGACGTTTGAGAGTTTCGCAGCGGTGGGGGTCTTTCTCGATGAATATGAACGAGTCGAATGGCTTGTCCTCTATCTCCAGGGCTATGCGGGGCGATCCTTTGTATAACTCGCGGAAATCGTCGTAGCCGCTTGACGCATAGAGCGACCCTGGAGGGGGTCTCCAAGTGCCATCTCCGGCAAACGCGTCGACGTACACCAATCTGAAAGACTGTTTCTTCAGTGCGGTTGTGTACGAGTTGAGATAGCAGCGGAGGACTTGCAGCTTCTCACGAGTCCACTCGCCGCCGAACGACGTGTCGCTCACGGCTGTCCCGGCTCCATTGTTGGCATCTCACGCCAGAGCCTGCCGTCCACCGTCGCGGCGTTGCCGCCTCGTTTGTTCCGGGCGCCGCCCAGTTGCTTGAGGAAGAACGCGACGCCGGCTTCGACTGACTGGCTGCGGAGGTCACGAACCCAATCGATCTCCATCGGTCTTGCTCCCGCTCCGCTCTCGCCGCCGACGATCACCCACTGCAACGAACCGTTCTTCAGCCAGGGTTTCAGGTCGATCCGTTCCAACAGCGGCTCTGCGGATACGAACCGTATCGGCGCGGGCAAGCGGGCCAAGACCGTGAGTCTGGGGGTGTATTTCCCGCTCTCCACCGACGTGCCTATCCACACGTTCGCGGGCCATCCATCGGGGAATCTGTCCTTGTGCCGCTCCCACCAGGCCACGGCCCGTCCGGGTCTCTTGGTCAGTACCTGGAAAACGTGCCCGTACCGAGACGAGGCCTCCCGCATCGCCAAGAACATATCGAGGGCGAACTCGAAAGGCACCCTTGGGTGGAACACGTCGGACATGCTGTTTACGAAGACGCGCCTCGGTTTCTTCCAGGACAGCGGGGCCAGCAGACGCTCACGCAGCACCCGAACGTCGTCCGGGGCCGTCTCGTATCCGGGGACTCCCATAGCCCTGAGGCGGGGGTACAGGGCGAACATGTAGCAGTGGTCACATCCCGGCGAAACCCGAGTGCAGCCCGTTACCGGGTTCCACGTCTCGTCCGTCCATTCGATTGAGGATGCCATGAGATGCCAAGCTGCCCCGTATACCGGCGCACGGCGAGTTTCGTCGGCGCGGCCTATGCCTTAGTCGTTCCGCGTACACATGTTCCCACAACTTCTCGGGCGTTGTCAACCCGCCCCAAGGTCTGTAAAGCAACTGTTCACGTTTGGGTGAGACTCTCGGCTAACAGCGTCTCAGTGGCCCAGTAGGTCCAGCCGTTCTGGGAGGTTCCTCCGATCGTTGCGGTCGAAACGAGACCCTGGCGTCCATGCGGTTCGTTCACGAATGGCCTACCCGCCGCGCTTGGCCGAGGGTTTCAGTCCTACGGGTAGTGGCTTTCATGGCTGCTAGCTCCTCAGGGCATCACTGGTCGAATGACTACACTTTCCAGTACCAGGATGACGTGTATATCTTCTCTATCTTTGGGGCCTCCGATGATTTCCACATATTCTGCCCGTTGGAACCGATCTTTAAATTCCGACCTAGACGCTGGTAGACTTTGGCTGTGATCTGTGTAGCCGGCCCAGGCCGCGCAGATAGCTTGGCCGCGTAGTTGGCGGCGCGGCCTACCCAGACGAGGTCGTTGGCCCCCCGGATGCCTGTCCGAGCCACGAAGAGAGGGCTCGTATCGATACCTACCACGTGCTTTACCGAATAGCGAGTATTGGGATACTCGTCCCGTATCGCAGGATTGATGATCTTCTTCACGGCGAAGTTGACTTTGAGGGCAGCTCGGGCCGCGCTGCTGTTCTTTGCGTCGCCGATGAACACCGCCATGATGCGGTCGCCGTCGTATGACGTGATTTCTCCACACTCAGCGCGGATAATCCTGGCAGCGCACGCTAGGTAGCACTTGTATATCTCTGCCGCGAACCAGGGCTTCTTCGTGTCTACCAAT
Source organism: uncultured Dehalococcoidia bacterium (assembly GCA_958295685.1). Taxonomy (GTDB): domain Bacteria; phylum Chloroflexota; class Dehalococcoidia; order Lucifugimonadales; family CATQGZ01; genus CATQGZ01. The sequence goes on along the minus strand of OY282365.1, from coordinate 2,287,299 downwards.
TTGGTCGAGTCGTCTAGGTCTGCATAGAGTACTGTGCCCTCCAGAGTGACTGCATCATTGCCGAGTCTCAGGTCGTCTGACTCTGGCACAACTCGACCATCGCGTTGGGTCCACTTCTCTTGGAGAACCTTCCGCACTTCTGAGTTGAGGTCGTCTCCGAGTCCCATATCAATCACCTCCTCGACTGGCTTCAACGACTGGTGTTAGCCCATCGTCCCCCAGGCCAACAGCACGGTCCACAACACGCTCGCGGGGGCGCTCAGTATGAATGCGCAGCGGACCCGCCACATCTTGACGCTGGCTATCTTCGATACCCTGTGAATCTGATCGAGGAGATGGCTCTCGATCGCCGCCGTGCTCATGTCCTTGGCCCGGGATTCGAAATGCTCGTAATCCATGGACGCTATATCTTCAAAGTATATGAGGGATTTCCCTGTTCTTGGATTCATCGGGACGTAGACCAAAGCTGCGAACGCGACCACCGCCACCAGAAAGATGCTGTAGAGCACGATCAGGGTGACAAGGACCGCACTCTCTATGTCCCATGACTCCATGACAATGTTCAGCAACTTGTCGGATCGTGCCGCTAGCGTGCCCACGAGAGCGATCTGAAGACCCAGGACGGGGGCCGCCTTGGTGTCTGCAGCCCTCACAAACCTGATCGCGCGTGTCAGAGACTCGTAATGGGACTTGAGACGTTCTTCCATTGTCACAGGCTGGGCCGCCGGCCGGTAACTATCGCCTCGCAGAACTCTGGGCCGTGTGTAACACACCAACACGAACGCAATCGGTGGAGGTTCTCGAAATCCAGCCCCAGGTCTTCGGGCGCACGCTCCTGCTCCCACAGGCAGCTTGTTGCCCCAATGGCGGCATCCAGTCCAGCGCCCCGTGCCTCTCCGTCACAGCCGCAGGACCATATCAGGGCCCGCTGGCGCAGCTTCGACGCACGCTCGTACAGACCAAACACCCGCTCCGACACCACCATCTCGTTGGGGGCGGCCAGTGAACTCAGCTTGGCAGCCATATTCACGGGCTTGCCTGCCCACACCTCGTTCTGCTTGGTCCCTCTCAGCCCAAGACGCCGAACGAGCAGCGTCCCCTGATCTATCCCTATCCCTACCGTCAGTTCCCAATCTGCGCTGGCGTCTTCCGTGAATCGAGCGGAGACTTCTCGTTCCACGAGGGTTTTCATCGTAACCCCACATGCCGCCGCTAGGAACGTGGAGCCTCGGCCGCTAAACAGTCCGAAAATACCGTCCCCCTGGATGTCGACGTATTGGGCTGAGAACCGTTCGAGGGTCACTGCCATCGCCCGTATGAAGTACGTGTAGGCGCGGGCTGCGACTTCCGGTCTCTCGATTGCGCTGAGTCCTGTCGAGTCCTTCAAGTCGGCAAAGACGGCCGTGACTTCCGGTATCTGGAACCACACACCCTTGTTGGTCGGCCCAACTTCAGGGACCTCGTTCTGTCGGGTGATCTGAATGCCAAGTTCGGCCTGCTGTTTCAGCTGCGATGAGACGGCGGCACACACATCGTTGAGGTTCAATGGGAATTCTCTCGGATCTGAACGGCAACGCGAAACTGAGTGGTGGGCCGGCTGGGATTCGAACCCAGGACACTCGGATTAAAAGTCCGATGCTCTGACCAGACTGAGCTACCGGCCCTGACGTCGGCGGTCTTACTGTCCGGAACCGTCCACTCTTGCAAGGATGTCGTCTCCAATTGCAGATTGTATCAATCGAATGGGAGAGTTTCCACATCGCCGGGGGACGAGTCGAAGAGGTCTGACACTTCGACGAACGGCGCGTTGCCGGCCCTGAAGTTCAGGACTGGGGACACGCTGGTGGACCTACACGTACTGTACTGCGAACTTTTTCGATGGGGTCCTCATATGAGGACCCGGTCAGGCAACCCCGGATACGCCCCACGAACCTCCAGCCCGCCAAGTTGGATGTCCGGCCAGTCTATACGGGAACCAGCCCGGCCCGACTTCCTCGACTACGCCGCTCCACCCCTTAGCCTGGCTCGACGGCCTCTGTAGAAGTAAGAGGCACCCCACTCCGTGACGCCTACACGACCTCTTGCAGTACGATATCGAGATTGAGGCTCTCGGTGATGCGGAGGCTGACTTCGCTCCGCCTGGCGAGGCGAGCCTGCAGCGTCAGGGTCTCCCTTCTGAGCCTGTCGGCTTCCTTCATTGGCCAGTCCCGACTGCGGGACGACATATTTCTGCGACATTTCATCGCTATCGTGAGTAGTGCCACAGATACTCCACGAAGGAGGTGAACCGATGATTTACAAGAGACTGATGACGGAAAAATCCTGCTGGCGGTTCTGGGGGCTATACTCTCCGCGGTGATAATCAACGGCTGCACAGTCGACACCGGACTCGGAGACGGCCGAGATTCTGATCGCGCCACGGTAAGCCAGGGCATCTCAGAGCGAGAAGGCGGCGAGTCCGGTGGCGAGCACAGCGGTGGACGCGAAGGCAACGAATCCGGCGGAGAAGGTAGTGAGGGCAGCGGTGAACACGGCTCTGGTGGTGAAAGCGGCAGTGAATCGGCCGTAGGCGGCAACGAAGAGGGCAGCGCCAACATATTGGCGCCGGATGAGACCTTCGACGCAGTTCGAGGCGGCGCACGACTGGTCCTGAGCTACGACGCTGTAAGCAACTCCTTCAAGGGCACTGTGGAGAACACGACCAACGGCGCCCTGGATAGAAGTGCATCTCTCGAACGGAACGGAGCTGGGGCCGACGACTCCGATGGACATGGCTCCGGGCGAGGCGGCGCCAATCAACCTGCCGGCGACGCCAGCAGCGTTCACCGGATGGATAGCGCATGCCGAGGTTGGTGGAGGTGAGGGCGAGTCGGGTGGGGAGCATGGCAGCGGCAGGGAGTCTAGCAGCAGCGAGATCGGTGAAGCCGCTATGTCGAGCCCAATCATTCCTCTCGGACAGTCGTGGAACGGTGTTCTCGGCGGACTAGCTGTTTCTATGCAGTATGATGCAGCATCCCAATCTGTCCACGGAGCGGTACGAAACACGCTCTCACAGAAACTTTGCTACGTACAGGCGGAACCTCACCTGAAGTCGGGAACGACGACAGTAGGAGAGCTCGGTCCTGAGAAGCTGGGACACCTAAACCCTGGACAGGAAGCAACGACCAATCGGATTCGACTGAGGGAAGATTCCAAGTGAGATAATCTCACCGTGGACGTATCCGGTAGGCTGCGCCCAAGCTCTGTATCGGTCAGCGTGGGGCTAGGACGAAGAGAAGAGGGAATCATAGTCAACCTATGTGATAAGAGTAATGGAAGCACTTGCGATGCCCAGGAACAACAGGAAGCCGAATACGTCCGTGACAGTGGTCACGACCACTGCAGAAGAGACCGCAGGATCCACGCCGATTCGCCGCAGGAACAACGGTACACCTGCGCCAACCGATCCTGCGATCATCATATTGCCGAGCATTGCGACTCCCAGCACGAGCCCTAGGCCAAGGTTCTGCTTCCATAGGATGGCGATGACCGCGACAAGAACACCCAGCCACACGCCGTGAAGGATGCCAAGGACGGCTTCCCGTGCCAGGAGCCTCCGTGCCCCGACACCGACGAGTTCGCCGAGTGCGATTGCGCGAACGATGAGGGTCAGCGTCTGTGTGCCACCAATACCGCCCTGCCCGGCGACGACGGGGAGAAATGCGGCGAGCACGACCACTTGAGTCAAGGTCGACTCGAAGAGTGCGACGGTGGCCGCCGCAAGGAACGTTGTGCCAAGATTCACCGTGAGCCAGGGAAGGCGCGTTCGGATGGAGCTGGACAGAGGACCGTCCACAGTTTCACCGGCAACATTCGCCACCTGCTGCATCTGGCGCGTGTCCTGTTCGACCGTGGCGCTCAATAGCGACTCTGACAGGATCACGCCTATAAGCCTGTTACCGTCGACCACTGGGATCTGGGTAAGGTTGTAGTGGTGCTGTAGTCGAGCGCACTCCTCGGCAGGCGTGTCGACCGTCACAGTGGCCACGATTGACGAAGCAACCGTACGAATTGGAGTCGTATCGTCGGCTAAAGCGAGGTCCACCATACCGACCTGGCCGACCAAGACACCGCTGCCTTGGACTACATAGACATGGGTGAGCTTGTCTCGATTCTCTCTCAACGTCCTAAGGCTCTCCCGTGCTTCTTCGGCTAGTCCGTTTGTATCCACCATCGGCAGTTGTGTGGCCATGAGGGACCCCGCCGTATCCGGATCATGGCTAAGAATCTCCTCGGCCACCAGTGGTTGTGCTAGAGACTCAGCTACCTTCTGTGGCCGCAGGGTAGGAATTTGTCGCAGCGTAGCCAGCGCCTGATTTGGATGGATCTGGCTGAGTACGAACGTGAGCATCTGCGCACCGAGACGAGTCCCCACTCGCCCGGCTACGACAGGGTTCATCTGCCTCAGCATCCATGCCACCGTTTCTGGCGACATGACGTGTACCAGGGCTTCTCTGCTCGGGCGAGGGAGGCTGGCCACGATGCTCCCCATGTCGGCTGGATGCAGGTGCCGGATCAATTCCCAGGCGGCATTCTCCCTTCCCGCTCTGACTAGCTCCCGGACCTCGCCGGCGATTTCGGACGTCTCCTCCACGGAGATCGCCTGAGGCTGCTGAATGTCGCCCTCGAAGACGGGCACACTTTCAGGGTTCCTGGGATCGACGTCCATCTGCTACCTCCTTACTGCAGAATTATCCGGCCTAAGAGCCTGTCCCAGATTAGTAGGCATTTATGAAGAAGGTGTCTCGACTCGGTCACCACCGTCCTGGCACGCGACCTCACCGACCGCAGACTCTTCGGCCTGGCTCGTGTCAGCTTGTCATCCAGAGTCAGCAGACGGCGCTCGGCCAACTCATAGGCGCATCCCTGCCGATAGACCTCCTAGTTGACTGGGGCGTTGACTGGGGCGACGCGCCGGTCCCTTGCGTCCGGGGGTCGGCGGCGGGAAATTTTTGCGAAAGTGTCGCATTGCGGGTATTCGCAGCCACTTCGTAGCTGAGAGGGCCGATTAGTAGGAGCCTCCTGGGAACGCGGGGGGGGGCTCGCGCCACCCCTAAGATTCCGGCCTGCGCCAGAGACGGATGGGTGTAGCGCCGTCCTAATGAAACGACACCGTCTACTGATCTGAGACAGGCTCCCGGCCTAAGGCTAGCCTGGACTTCACGACGCCTCTGAAAGCACTTGCCTCTTCCTATCTCCTCAAATCTCTATCGTGGCATGGTCCAGTCGCCAATCCAATGAACGTTCCCCGCACCCTCTGCTGCCCGGTGGAATCTCTGGTCGGCGGTCCACAACTCGCAGCCAAACTCCTCAGCCAGCGCCAGGTAGTGGGCATCATAGACCGATCCCTGTTGGAGTTGGGTTGCCAACTCTAGGGCTCTTACGTGTAGCTCGGCCGTCTGATGCAACTCAAGCTGCGAGCTAAGTAATTGTGAGATCATGCGAGCGGTGTCCCGGACGGTCAACTGGTCGCGCAAGACCTTTCGATGGAGAGCGTTGGCGACCTCAAAGGGCAGCAGGTAGGGAGCGGCCGGGGTAACGTCCTCGTCATGCCACGCACTGAGAATCGCCAGTGCCTCGTCGGTGTGCTCCTCCCTCACCAACCACTTGATCGCCACGCTCGCATCGACGACGACATATCCGCTCACGCCCACCGCTCCATCTCGGCATCTCTGATCTCACGGGCCTCTCGAATCAGGTCAGCAGAGTTCCCGGGTAGAGTCTTGTCCCCGAAAATCTCCTTCTGTAGTTCCGCGAACAGTTCGTGGTCTGGCTTGTCGGACAACAACCCGCCCAAGCCGTTGGCTTCGTCCCTTGTCAATGCCCGATCGATGGCGGCCTGGCAGTACCCACGCATGCTAACGCCCTTGAGCGCAGAGATGGCCTTCAGCCGCCGCTGAAAGGTGGGTTCCAAATCCAGAGTGAGTCTCTTTTTCTTAGTTTCCATCGCCTATTCCCTCTCCCGGATTAGTAGCCAATGACATCATATGAAAAACACGGAAAGATAGTCAATGCACGGCCGAGATTCTAGGCAACAAAAAACGCCCGCATACGAGCCTGTCTCAGAAGTCTTGGAAGCCAGCGAGAAGGACTATGCTCGGTGTACCTTCTCAAGCGACACTGAGTTAGGAGCGAATCAGATGCCGCTTCGAGACATGGACCGAGAGCAGGCTTGGCTGTTGCCGCCCTCTCTAGTTGCTCAGGCAGGCCATCCGCCTGTTCATGGAGGAGCGGGAGTGGCGCAGACGAGAGCGGCTGGAGTGGCTGCGCTCCCGCCAGAACGAAGGGGGCGAGAGAAGGAGGAGAGACTGATGAAAGACCGACTGAACCGCACACCAGCGGCCCTCTACGCCAGGGTGTCCAGCGATAGGCAGGACGTTGACCTGTCCGTCGCCGCACAGCTAAGGGCGCTCAGGGACTACGCCGAGAAGAACGGCTACGTGGTCGCCCGCGAGTACGTAGCCGAGGCGGAGAGCGGACGCATCGCCGACCGGCCCCAGTTCCGCAGGATGTTGGACGAGGCCAGCAGGCCCAACTCTCCCTTCCACGAGATTCTGGTCTGAAAGTTCTCCCGCTTCACCCGCAAGAGAGAACACGCCGTCGCCTTCAAGTTCATGCTCCTGGCGTCCTTGAATCCCAGACGTCCTGTCGGCGCTCAACCACTAGTTTCATCTCAATACTGCTCTATTGCTATACGCGGGTCATCTCCCATCAGCAGGACGCGCTTGTCCGACCCGTCACTGGACGTGGTGTACAGCACGACGACATCTTTCTCTAGGCTGGCGGTACTCCGAAAGAAGGCGATCCTCGAACCGTCGGGCGACCATGCGGCCCCTGCTGCCCTCCCAGTCGGGGCGGACGGGAAATGGTAGCTCACGGTGGTCGGTGTGGTCTGGGGCACGGTGGTCGGTGTGGTCTGGGGCACGGTGGTCGGCGCGACATCTCTGACATCTATGGGGCTTATCGTCTCTCCTGAGCCGCTCTTGAACATGCTGCGCGGGAAATATGCGACCGGCGCGGCCCGGTCGTAATCTCGATCGACTGATAGGAGCATGAAGAATCCATCTGTGCCGTAGAGAATCTGCGATCCGTCGGGAGACCACGAAAGTGTGCTGTAGAAGGGAATCTCATCAGGGGATGAGAATGAGAAGCTTTGCAACTCACGCGGGTTGGACCCGTCCCCCTCCACTGTCCACAGCCCACCATACGTCTGCCCGCCTGTCTCTACCCTCCTGATGAAGGCGATTCTATCGCCGTCGGGAGACCACGCAGGGTAACTTGCCGTATTCCCGAGCTCCGTCAGCCCAGACCCGTCCGGACGTACGGAGAAGAGGACGGTCCCGCGCCCAAGGTCTTCCTCTCCACGGCGGTCGGCTATAGACGCAATGCGGCTGCCGTCGGGAGACCACGCAGGCGGTAATCCCCAGGATTCAAGCGATGGCGCCACGCTCCTCACGTTGGACCCGTCCGCGTCCATTACGTAGAGGTGGAATCCCTGGACCGTCCCAGCGCGGTCCGATACGAAGGCGATACGGCTGCCGTCGGGAGACCACACCGGATATATGCTATAGCACCCGTCGTTCGTCAGCCTGCGTAGGTCGGAACCGTCGATAGCAGAGGTCACTATATCGGAGGTGTCATCTCCCTTCATGTCCATAGCATAGGCGAGGCGTGATCCGTCAGGGGAAAGGGCAGCCGCAAAACTCCCCGGGCTCGAAACGTTCCCAACGGACGATGCCGAAGGAATGGCCCTCACGTTCGATCCATCGAAGTCAACCGCGAATAGCCCGCTCGGCGGGTGGGAGATGATCAGCTGCGAGCCGTCCTTCGACCACACCGGAGCTACCTGAAATTCTGCCATATTTATCAGTTCGATCTCATCCCCTCCACAAGTAGCTTCGTTTCCCATCAGCGACAGCCCAATCAGCACGAAGACCAAGCTCATCAACGATCTCTTCATCTTGTGCGCTGCCCTCTTATCTGCGTTCGCATTCAGTCGGATTGGTACAAGGCATATATCGCCATTACGTCGAGAGGGTACGGTGAACAGTCGGGCTCACCACCAGGCACACCGGCTCTATTGTCGTAGTTCATGACTGATCCTGGAGTCTTCGGGTGAGACGCCTGGTAAACCGCGTGAGTGGTGGGCTCGGCAGGGATCGAACCTGCGGCCAATCGGTTATGAGCCGACCGCTCTACCACTGAGCTACGAGCCCCGTACCGTATGACAGCTAGACTACTGAAGGCCGCGTCGGGGTGTCAAGGCGCGGTGGTCCCGATGGTGGCCGCCGCCGCGCGTGTCTTTCCAGCGTCTGCTTCTCCGGGACGGTGGTGATGGCGGACCGGGTTGTGTTGGGTGCCGGGCCTCTTGTTTGACGCCGGGGGTTACCTGTGTATAATCGGGAATTATAGTCGGACAAGGGCGCGGGACGTTCGCTAAATAGGCGATGCCGTATGCAGGCCACGAACTTCCATCAGCTGCGTATCTTCCACGCGGTGGCGAGGCTGGGCAACTTCTCCAGGGCCGCTGAGGAGATGTCGATCAGCCAGCCGGCGGTCTCGATACAGATCAAGACCCTCGAGGAGGTGATGGGAGGCCCGCTGCTCAACAGGGCGCGCGGAGGCGTTCTCCTCACCGACATGGGGCGGGCCGTGTTCGACTACGCCCAACGGATATTCGCGCTGGCGGACGAGATGCAGCGCGCGGTCAACGAAATCCAGGGTCTCAGAGCGGGCCGGCTGACCATCGGCTCGTCGACCACGCCCGGGGAGTACATCCTGCCGGACCTGATCGGGCGGTTCCGTAAGCAATACCCCGGCGTGGAGGTGTCGCTCTCCATCTCCAACACCAGCGCCATCGTCGAGCGGATACACCGCCGGGAGTTGAACCTGGGACTCGCGGGCGCTCCTGTGAGCGAGAAGGGCCTCCGCACGTTCCGATACGTCTCCGACGAGGTCGTCTTCATTGCGGCTCCCGATCATCCCGCCGCGCGGAAAGCGGCCCTGTCGTTGGATGACCTGGCGGGTCACGAGCTCGTCCTCAGAGAGCGGGGGTCGGCGACTCGGTTGGTCGCGGAGCGCTCTCTGCGTGAGCGGGGGATAGACCCGGTGGTGGCGATGGAACTGGGCAGCAACGAGGCGGTGAAGCGGGCGGTCGCAGCCGGCCTCGGCCTCGGGTTGATCTCGAAGTTCGGGGTAGTCCCCGACGTCATGGCCGGCTTCATCGAGGTGCTCGAAGTTGCCGGCTGGGACTGCCGCCGGCCGCTCACCGTCTTCTACCGCGACGAGCAGCGCCTGCCCGCCGCCCAGAGGGCGTTCCTGCGCTTCATTCAGGACCAGATCCCACCCGAGGAGGGCGAAGCGGCCCGGTAAGCCGTCCGATGCCTCTCTACAGAGTCACAGGCGAGAGCATGCTCCCGTCACTCGCGGACGGCGACCTCGTCGTCGTCCTGCGTCAGACTCCGCCGATCAGCCGCCGCGCCCTGGTCGTCGCGCCCGACCCCAGGGACCCGCGCCGCTTGAGCCTCAAGCGGGTGGTCGGCCTGCCCGGGGAAGAGGTCCGCATGGTGGACGGCGTCGTGCTGATCGACGGCGGCGAGCTGGACGAACCCTACCTCGGCGGGCTGCCCGCCGCGCCGGGCCTGGCGGAGGCGGAGTGGCGGCTGGACGCCGGCGAGTGCTTCCTGCTGGGGGACAATCGAGCGCACAGCACGGACAGCCGCGTGTACGGGCCGGTCAGGCTGGGATCGATCTCGGGCCGCGCGCGGCTGAGAGTCTGGCCCCCCGAGCGGTGGGGCAGGCCCGGCTAGGCCCCTTCACGCAGCCAGCCCGCGACCTCCTTGGCATGGTAGCTTATGATCAGGTCGGCCCCTGCTCTCTTGATGGCGGTCAGCACCTCCAGTGTGACCCTTCTGCCGTCTATCCACTCGTTCTCGGCGGCAGCCTTGACCATCGCGTACTCGCCGCTGACGTTGTAGGCCGCCACCGGATGGTCGAACGCATCCCTAACTGAGCGCACCACGTCCAGATACGCCAGGGCGGGCTTGACCATCACGACGTCGGCCCCTTCCTCTATGTCGGCCTGTACCTCGCGCAGCGCCTCGGCCGCGTTCGCCGGGTCCATCTGGTACCCCGACCGGTCGCCGAGTTGCGGCGCGGAACCCGCCGCGTCGCGGAAGGGTCCGTAGAACCCGGAGGCGTACTTGGCGGAATAGGACATTATCGGCGTGTCCACGAACCCCCGGCCGTCCAGAGCCTCCCGTATGGCCCCCACCTGGCCGTCCATCATGGCCGACGGCCCCACCACGTCGGCTCCCGCCTCCACTTGGCGCTCCGCCATGCGAGCCAGCAGCTCCAGGGTCCTGTCGTTGTCGACGTGTCCTCCCGACAACACGCCGCAGTGACCGTGGTCGGTGTACTCGCACAGACACACGTCGGTCACGACCATCAGATCGGGGGCGGCCTGCTTGATGACGCGGATGGCCTCCTGAACGATCCCGCCAGCGTCGTAGGCCTCGGCTCCTTCGGCGTCCTTGCGGGCGGGTATCCCGAACAGGAGCACCGCCGGTATCCCCAGACCGGCCACCTCCTCCACCTCGTCGAGCAGGTAGTCCAGAGAGAGCCGGTTGATCCCAGGCATCGGGTCCACCGGGGCCCTGACGCCGCGCCCGTGAGTCACGAATATCGGATAGATGAAGTCGCTGACCGCCAGCGTGGTCTCCCGCACCATACGGCGCAGTACCGGCAGCCGTCGAAGCCTCCGCATCCGGGTCTTAGGAAAGCTGCTCGTCGTCGGCAAAGTACTCCTCCAAGGCTCGCACCAGCCCCTGCGCCGTGTGCTCCGTTCCTACGATAGCAACTTTCAGGCCGAGCCTGTCAGCCGTCTCCGCGGTGACGGGGCCGATGCATGCGATGGCGGCGGCGGAGAGGGCGTCCGCGCCGCCGTCGAGCAGCCTCACGAGGTTCGTTACCGTGGACGAGCTCGTGAACGCCGCGGCGTCGACGCCGTTCTCCAACGCCTCTGCCGCAGCCGCGCGGAGGGAGTCGGGAGCCGCTGTTCTGTAGGCCGTGACCTCGTCCACTCTAGCCCCCAGAGCGGCCAGACCCCGCGGCAGCGTGTCTGGAGCGACGTCGGCGCGCGGCAGGAGCGCCCTGCCGTCCTTCATGCCGCGCCGTCTGAACTCATCGACCAGCCCCCGGGCGGAGTGGTCCGCCGGCACGAGGTCGGCCTCGATTCCGCGACCGCGCAGCCCGGCCGCGGTCGCCTGTCCGACGGCTGCCACCCTCACGCCGCCAAACGCCCGGCTGTCCAGCCCCATGGACGCCAGCCTTCCGAAGACGGCGTCCACCGCGTTGACGCTGCCCAGGACGACCCAGTCATACGCACCCAGGGATGAGAGGGCCGCGTCGAGCCGCGCATAGTCGTCGAGTGGCCTGATCTCGATGGTCGGAAGCTCGACCGCGCACGCGCCCCGCAGCGCGAGCAGGCGGGACAACTCCCCCGCCTGCTCGCGCGTTCTGGTCACCAAGATGCGCCTCCCGAACAGAGGCCGGTTGTCGAACCATGCCAAGCGGTCTCGCAGCGTCACCACGTCGCCGATCACGGCCACGACGGGCGGGCCGACACCCGCGGCCGCCGCGCGGTCGGCGACGTCGCCCAGCGTGCCCGTGACGGTCTGCTGACGCGGTCCGGCGCCCCGGCAGACTAGGGCCGCGGGCGTCTCCGGCGAGCGTCCGTGTTCGATCAGGGCCTCCACGATCCCTGCGATGTTCCGCCAGCCCATCAGCACGACCAGCGTGCCGCCCAGACCGGCGAGCGCCTCCCAGTCTACGTCCGAACCCGGCTTGCCGGGCGCCTCGCTGCCAGTGACCACGGTGAACGACGAGGACAGGCCGCGATGAGTCACCGGTATGCCCGCGTACGCGGGAGCGGCGATTGCGGAGGAGACACCGGGCACGATCTCGAACGGAACCCCCTCACGCCGAAGCGCCTCCGCCTCCTCGCCTCCTCGTCCGAAGACGAACGGGTCGCCGCCCTTGAGCCGCACCACGAGCGCGTCCGAGCGTGTGCGGTCGACGAGCAGCGAGTTGATCTCCGCCTGCTCCAGGCCTCCCCCGCCGGGAGACTTGCCGACGTCGATGAGCTCCGCGCCGGGCCGCGCCTGCTCCAGCAGCCGCCTGTCCACCAGCCGGTCGTAGAGTATCACGTCGGCCGAGCGCACCCGTTCCAGCGCGCCGACCGTGATCAAGTCAGGGCCACCCGGACCGGCGCCGACGATGCAGGCCAGGCCGGTCACCGCCCGCCGCCCCAGGAGCGCAGTCCACTCGCGCCCGCTCTGACGAGCGCCTCGGCGGCCATCCGGCCGGCCTCCTCCGGATCGCCGGAGGCGCAGACCTCCCGTATTCGGACTATACGGCTGCCGTCGAGCTCCGCCGCCATTGCCGACACGTCGACCCCGCCGTCCGACAGGCGCGCGTATGCCCCCACAGGCGAGGCGCAGCCCCCGCCCAGAGCCGCCACCAACGACCGCTCCGCCCTTACTGCGGCGCTGGTCGGGGCATGGTCGATCTGAGAGACCACCTCGATCACCTCATCCGCATCGGCGCGTGTCTGGACAGCGAGAGCTCCCTGTCCGGCATCGGGCGTGCACACGTCGGTACTCAGATACTCGCTCACGGCGTCCAGGCGGCCCAGCCTCACAAGCCCCGCCGCCGCAACCACCACCCCGTCGTACTCGTCCCCGTTCGCCTTATCCAGCCTGGTGCCCACGTTGCCGCGGATCGGAACTATCTCGACGCCGGCCCTCATCGCCCTCAGCTGAGCCGTCCGCCTGGGACTGCCCGTCCCGATCCGGGCGCCCCGCGGCATCTCGGCGAACGACATGCCCCAGCGGTTCACCAGCGCGTCCCTCGCGTCCTCACGACGCCCGAAGGCGGCGATGGTCAGACCGTCCGTCGGCGGCAAGACCGGAAGGTCCTTTACACTGTGTACCGCCGCGTCGATCTCGCCCCTGATGAGCGCGGACTCGATCTCCCTGGCGAACGCGCCGCGCCCCAGGCTGAGAAGAGGGGCATCCTTGTCACGGTCGCCTCCGGTAGACATCGGGACCACCTCGAAGCGGCGCTCAGGGAAGCGGGCCCTGAGCCTCGACGCGACCTCGCCCGTCTGAGCCAGGGCCAGCGGACTCCTCCGCGAGCCGATTCTAAGAGGGCGTTTCACAAGTCGCGCTCCGGCCCCATCACTGCCGTCATGCCGGAAGCTGCGCCGTCCCCCGTCACCCGGAGACGTCCAGCTCCTCCCATCTCTCGCAGAGCCCGTCCGGGCAGTCGCACTCGGTCCCGATCATCAACCGCTCCATCAAAGCGGCCCTGGCCTCCTCGCTCCGCCCCTCATGGACCATGTCCACCAGGTCGTCGCTCAAACAGGCCTGCCAGTGGTCCGGCTTCACCCTGATTCCCTTGCCCAGCAGCTCCCGCCGGGCGTCGGTGAGCAGCGGAGCGAGGTCGGCATACTCCATCACGCCGTGGCGAGACCCGGTGCGGCTGGTGCCCGCCAGCTCCTCCCGGAGCTTCCGCGCCAGGGCAGGGCTGGCCCCGCCCGTCGAGGCTGCGACTATCACCTCGCCGCGCCTGACCACGGCCGGCGCGATCCAGGTGCACAGGTCCGTCACGTCGTTCACGTTCAGCGGCACGTTCCGCTCCATCGCCTCCGCGCTGACCGCCTCGTTGACCCGTGAGTCGCTCGTGTCTGCCACGATTGCGATGAACGCGCCCTCCAGATCGCCCTGGCGGTAGCCGCGGTCCACCCAGGTTATCTCACCACCGTCGGCCATGCCGCGCAGCCTCTCCGTGAGGACCGGGGCGATGACGACGGCATCGGCGCCGTAGTCTACGAGTCTGTCCGTCTTCTCCTCGCCGAGCGCGCCGCCGCCTATCACGACGCACCTCCGCCCTCTGACGTCCAGGAACACGGGATAGTAGGCAGGCAACGGCGCCCTCCGATTCGTGAGAGGGACAGGCGGCGCGCCCGCCCTCCGATAAGATAAGATGCGTCCGCTATACGAAGTAGCGCACCCGCGTCTTCTTGTACTCGCGGGTGCTGTACAGCAGCATGTAGTCGTCTATTCCGGTCGCCTCCGATAGTTCGCCCGCGACCTCCTCGCACTTCTCGCGCGACGCGGCGTGTATCATCGTGAAGTGGGAGTAGCGCCAGTCCTCGAACCTGGGCCGCTCGTAGCAGTGGGTGACCCACCTCGACCCCGCCATCATGGCTCCGACCTCGACGGAGCGCTCCTCCGGCACGTTCCAGACGGCCATCGCGTTCGCCCTGAACCCTGCCCGTCTGTGGTGAAGCACCGCGCTGAAGCGTCGCATTATGCCCCGCCGCACGAAGTCCGCCGCCAGATCGAACAGCTGCCGCTGAGTGATCCCAAGCGACTCGGCCATCGGCGCAAACGGCCTCGCCGTGAGTTGCAGGTCTTCCTGGAGCTCCCGTATGACCTCTATCTCGAAGTCGGTCACGGGCGCGGGGCTTCTGAAGTCCTGGCCGCCGTTCCGGTCGTAGCCGTCAGGGCTGTAGTAGACGTCGGCCGCCCCCTCCTGGTTCACCATGTCGAAGTTGACGCCTATCTTGAAGAACCGGATCGTGGGCATCAGGCGGTAGCTCTCGGCCTGGGCCCGGCCGGCCATCTCCTCCACCGTACCCTCCAGGCTCTCGCTGGGCGGCACGGCCAGGGTGAACCAGAGATTGAACGGCCCGTTCCGCGCGTAGTTGTGGCTGACCCCGGGATGCTCGTTGACCACCCTCGCGCCGGAATCCAGTCTGTCGGACGGGAGCCGCATCGCCACCAGGGCCGTCGCGTAGCCCAGCTTCCTCGTGTCGAAGATCGCTCCTATCTGCCTGACGATGTTCTTCTCTTTCGCCGCGGCGGTCCGCTCGATGACCTCGGCCTCGTCGATCCCCAGTTCCGCCCCGATCCGGCGGAACGGCTCCTCCGTCATCGGGAAGGAGGACTGGATAATGTTGAGGAGCCTGCGGTCTGTCTGATCCATCTCGGTAGTCATGCATCGACCCTAGCACGGCCGAATTGGCTCAGTCAACGAAGACGTCCCGATGTAACCGTTCAGTCCTGGTGAGGGGAATGCCCTCTCCGCTTCTGGATACCGGCCTGCGCCGGTATGACGGCGGCTGTGCGATAACGAGAGTCCTCATAGACTTACCCGCCCGGCAGGGGAGGCGGGTTCGAGCAGGGGGGCAGGGCCGGTTTTTGCTGAAAACTGTCCCAAACTGTTCCATTTTGTTCCATCTCGTAGCTGAGGGTTCGATTTCGTGGTACAAATGTGGGGCACTTGTGGAACAGATGTGGAACGGAACCGGAGCAGTTCTGGGGCAATTGTGGGACAGGTCCCGGGGGTGAGGGCGCCCCTTGTGTGCCCCTACGGGCCGGTTGGTTCCGTGAACGTGGTTCGGCATGACCATGGCTGCGTTCCTTTCACACGAATATCCTAGCACATGGGTTCGCGGCTGTCAAGGGGCTGGGCCGGGGGGCAGTGGGGAGTGGAGAGTGGAGAGTGTGACCCCAGGCCCCCTGCCAGAAGGGAGAACGTGGCGAGTGGATGTGACCGCGGTGGCTTGCGCAGCGTCCTGCGGCGCAGTCTCGCCGCAAGCGGACGCAGACACAAGGAGCACAAGCGCAACCAGCACGCTCAATCTTCCACTTATGTCAGTCATGTTCATGATCATCAGATTACTGACCGCAAGATGGTGGCAGATGACGTCTACCTATGACACTTGCCTGCAACAGCGGCATGCATCCACTCAACCCCCTGACTCCGCCGAGGTCTAACACTTCCAGATTCGCGAGGTTGCCCAACTCCGGCGGGATGGAGCCCGTCAAGGTGTTGTCACTCAGGTTTAGCACTTCCAGATTCGCGAGGTTGCCCAACTCCGACGGGATGGAGCCCGTCAAGGTGTTGTTACTCAGGTTTAGCACTTCCAGATTCGCAAGATTGCCCAACTCCGACGGGATGGAGCCCGTCAAGGTGTTCCTCCTCAGGTTTAACACTTCCAGATTCGCGAGATTGCCCAACTCCGGCGGGATGGAGCCCGTCAGGGTGTTCCTCCTCAGGTTTAACACTTCCAGATTCGCGAGATTGCCCAACTCCGACAGGATGGAGCCCGTCAAGTTGTTGTCCCACAGGTTTAGCACTTCCAGATTCGCGAAGTTGCCCAACTCCGACGGGATGGAGCCTGTCAATCCGATGCTAGACAGACGCAGTATCCTCAACGATGGCAGCCCGCCCAACTCCTTCCACGGGATGGGACCAGCCAGGTTGTTATCGCTCAAGTCGAGTTCTTGCAACTCCAATAGGTTGCCCAACTCTGAAGGGATTGGACCAATCAGACTGTTGCTTTGCAAATACAATGACTTCAGATTCTTGATGTCCCCCAACCCAGACGGGATCGATCCGGACAGATAGTTACCAGAGAGATCCAAACTCCGCAACTCGGTGAGTTGCGTCACCGCGTCCGGGAAGACGCCTATCATGCCGTAGCCGGAGAGGGAGAGACCTCGCACTCGCGAATGAGGAGAAACATCGCCCAGCGACACTCCCACCCAATCGGCGATGGCCGTGTCTGCGTTCCAATTCAGTCCAACGACCGAGAGCCTGCGTATCATCTTCACTAGCGCCTCACAGTCGCGCACTAGTCCGGAGTTCGCAGCAGGATTCGGAACCACCACGCCCGCAGAGCACGAGGCGGCGATGGCGGAAGGCCTTTGCTCAGGCCCCACGGCTTCTAATACGCCATCTCTTCCCATTCGCACTATTACGCGCGCATCCGACCCATCCAGCGACGTGATAAACAGCAAAGCCAGAACACCATACAGCTTCGGCACCAAGTTGGCTATCATCGAACCATCAGGTGACCGGATGCTATCGAGGACGCCATGGACGATATCAAGTTCTTCACCCACTCTTCGAAGACGAGAACCGTCCGCATTGACGACATACAAAGCCTTACCGAGAGAAAAGCGTATCTGATCTCCAGCAGACGACCAGGATACTCCACCAACTGAGACATCTGCGCTTGAATCCGTTGGCTCTGCCACCTCGCGCAGATCAATGCCATCACGCCCAATCGTGTAGAGCTTCACCTTACCAGCATCACGACGCATGAACGCTATGCGGTCGCCACCAGGAGACCATGCAAGAGAACTGGGGAACGAACTCGGGTCTATCGTAACCAAAATCGTTCCTTCCGGCTCAGTGACTAATCTCGTCCAATCGGACCCGTCCACATTGACCGTGACGAGAGAAGTCAGTACACCATCCGGCTGAAACTCATTAATGATGAAAGCGAAATATCGTCCGTCCGGAGACCATGTTAGGCTACGCAAGTTTGCTCTCTCCAGGTCCACAACCTTGCGGATGCCAGAATCGCCAGAGAGCCAGGACACGACCTTGCGAATGCCAACCCAGCCTTCATCACTATCCACGTTAGCCGTGTAAATCCCTTCATGAGCGTAGAATCCACAACGGCGGTGGGCGTTCCTCACGAACGCGATGCGAGAGCCGTCCGGAGACCACACCGGTGAGAGATCGATCCCGTCATCCACGCTAATGTTGCTAAGCCTACGCCGGTCAGACCCATCAAGTCGAACGGTCCATATTTCGACATGTCCAGCAGGACGTCCAGTAGCACGATCACTTTCAATATCACGATGCTTGACATACGCGATTCGTGAGCCATCGGGCGAGATGCTTGGCGAATGGTCCGTCTGGTATTCGTCTAGTGAAGCTGACAGCAGACTTGATCCGTCTGATGCGGCAACATATATCCGCGAGGTTTCACGCGGCTCTCTGCGCTTGTAGGTGGTAAACACGACGCGCGCGCCATCTAGGGTCCATTGGGGAGTAGACCAGTGAGGACTTGAATGGCGAAGGACAACGTCTGCGGGTTCAGGCCGTTCTCCCAGCCCGCTAAATAGAAGACAGCTGTTGTAAAAATATACAGCGAACGATACATAGATTCCCACTACTAGCATCAACACCAACAGAAGAATCAGCACGGTCACCACCGGCGGCTTCTTCATGATCTGTCTGATTCTCACGGGGCGAACTCCAAACAAGTCACGGTTTTATTACGATTTCGTGCTGACCCACGCCCGCCCCGGCCTCGGCTTCAGCCAGGCGTTGGCCCGCGCTGACACGCTCGCGGCGCGCTGCCCTCTGGTCGGCCGAGTCTGATGCGTCTGCCTGAATGCGATTGCCCTGCGGGGTCGGTCGGCAGGCGGCGTTTACCAGTGTACCCTCAGCCGCGTCCAGCGCACCCCGAACACTCCGTCCTCCCGCGACCAGTGGGTCGCCAGGAAGTCGCCGTCCAGCAGCCGGACCGCGGTCGGGTAGCCAAACTCCAGCTTCTTCAGTTCATCCACCCCGCTGTAGTCTCCGGCGGGCCTCTGGCGCAGCCGCTGCGGGTCCCACATCGTCTCGTGGAAGCGCGTGACCCACGCCTCTTCCGTGAAGGTGACCAACGCCATCATCACGCCCTGCTGGCCGTACCGCTTGTTGTATAGGACCATCAGCCGGTCGCCGCCCAGGGGGATCGGCGTCATCGTCTGACCCATGAACTCGGTCGGCCGCGGCGGCTGCCAGGTCAGGCCGTCGTCGTTCGAGATGGCGAAGCTGTCCGGCTGGTCCTTGGCGTCTCCGAACGAGACCGTCCAGCACGCCGCGATCAGTCGTCCGGGGGCGGTCTCGGCGAGCTTCTGCTCGAAGTAGCCGCGTCTCCCCTCGGGGTCCTGGAAGACCACCGAATGGTTCGGCCACGTCCTGCCGCCGTCGTCCGAGACGGCCGCGAGCACCCGCTCGCCCAGCCTGCCGGCGGGCAGAGTCGCGGCTGGGGCCAGGAGGCGGCCGGAGGCCAGCGGCGTAATGCCGTGCGATACTTCCAGGGCGCCCTCCACCGGGAACGGCACGACCTCCGGCTCGGACCAGGTGCGGCCGCCGTCGGTCGAGCGGCAGAAGACGGCCTCGTTCCTGCCCTCTCCGAATCTCTGGGGGTCGGGCTGGGGATACGCCCTGGAGCCGTAGGCGTAGACGGTCTCCCCGTCGGGCGAGAGGCTGAGCTTCAGCGCGTTGGTGGTCGGCGGGTCCGAGGTGGGAGGAAGGATCGTGCCCTCCACCGTCCAGGTCTCGCCGCCGTCCGTGGAGCGCGCCCAGTCGGTTCCCCCCTCGACGAAATGCCCTCCGCCGACGTTGAAGGAGCACAGTATGTCTCCGTTCGGCATCTGCACCGCCTGCGGGAACGCCGACTCGCGCTCGTCCAAACGGCCCGTCCCCAGTATCTCGATCGACGGCATCGGCTCACTCCTTGACTTGCTAGGCGTGGGCCAATTCTAAGCCTCCGTCTGCCCTTTCGACAACCACGCCAAACCGCCGGGTGCATTGCGTCGATACCGAGCATCCCGGCCTTGGCGCCAAGCCACACGGTCGTTGTAGAAACTCATCTCGCTATTTCGCGCCTCCTCTATTAGATCCGCTTTCTCCTCGAACACCCTGTCCCGAAGCTCGAAGAACTCGGTCTCATCCCAGTAGTATTTAGGATCCTGCCACGAGACCTCGTAGCGGTTGCTGAACCCACTGCAACCGAAGCAGGCAAGCACGATGTTGCTATAGGATTCGCGCCATTGCTTGGGGATTCCCAGCCGGCGCCCTTCGGTGGCTGGAATCACATGAGAGGCTGTTAGCAGCAGCCAATGCTCGTAGCTGTCAACAAGGCTCGTTCCGCAATAGACGCAAGACGTTTGGCCATTCTCCACCAACCAGTACCCGTACTCTCGTCGAGCATTACCGCCCCTCAATTTAGGCAAAATCGTGTAGCCGCCTTTCGGATAGTCGTCAAACGGTTTCATTCAACTGCCTCCGATGCGGCCTCAGGCTCCACCGTAACCGCGGCGGTCACGTGCAGCCGCCGCCCGATGGCTCCCAGGGCGGCGTCCATGAGATCGAGCCGCGACCGGTGTTGAACGTCCAGCACCCTGTCCACCTGCGGCATGTGCCACCCCAGACGGCGGGCCAACTCCGCCTTGCCGATGTCCTGGTCTCTCATGCCCTGATACAGCATCACCTTCACCGAAGTCAGCGTCGGCAGTATGGCGTGGGTCTCACCCTGGGACGGTGGGGGAATGTCTCTGCGGTCGTGGATGCGGGCCGCTATAGCCTCTTCCAGCGCGTGGACGGCACGGGCGGCAGCCTCCTCACGGTCGTCTCCGAAGGTGGTCAGCTCCGGGAAGTCGGGAGAGGTCGCCAGCACGGTCTCGTCGTCATCTTCGAGCGTTATCGGATATACAAGCATCAGTCCAACCCCAAGTCTTTCTTGATCTTCGCAACGAGCATCGTGCACAACACTTGTGTTGTTGTCAACACCCGTGTTGTCCCTTGCACAAGCGACGATACCGGCTCTTTACGCCACTCTCACGAATCGCCTATTGCCGCCCAGCCGTCTTGCAGGCTGGATGCTGCGGGATTATATTACTGCTAGTATCTACAACGCTTCGATCCACCGGTTAGGAGGCGCTGCGTTAGCCGTGTTGTCCACGCTGAAACATTTCGACCTTGATGCCATCGCACCCGGTGGCAAGCGCGCCCAGCGGATCGACGTCTGCGAGTTGACGGGCGGGGACGTTCTCCGGCTGCCCGTCCTTGTCGTAAGGGGAGCTAATCCGGGGCCTACTATCGCGGTCTTGGGCGGCGTACACGGCGACGAGTACGAGGGGCCTTATGCCGTGCGCCGGCTCTACGGGTCGCTGGACCCCGCCGGGATGAGCGGCGACTTCATTGGAGTGTCTCAGACCAACCCCCCGGCTTTCGCGTCGGGGACCCGCGTGAGCCCGCTCGACGGCCTGAACCTCGCCCGCATATTCCCCGGCAAGGAGGACGGCACTCCCACAGAGCGCATCGCCTATCGCGTGGCCCGGGACATCATCGACCGCGCGGACTTCGTCATCGATCTGCACAGCTCGGGCACGTACTCGATCATGCCAACACTCATCGGCTACGACGCCGCGGACACCGACGCCGGGCGCAGGTCGCGCGACGCCGCCTTCGCGTTTGGCGCGCCTGTGGTATGGGGTCACCCGGAGCTGTCCCCAGGCCGCACCGTCAGCCGGGCGGGAGAGCAGGGGATCCCCTGGCTCTACACCGAATGCCCCGGGGGCGGCTGGCTCAATGCCGAGAGCGCGGCCCTCTACGTTCGCGGGGTAACGAACGTCATGAAGACGATGGGCATCCTGCCCGGGCGTGTAGAGAGTGAAGGACCGACTCATCACCTCTGCGGCAGCGGCGACGTGGACGGCTCGCTGACTACGAGCGCCGCGGGATACCTGGTGCGAGAGGTGGACGTGCTCGACCGCGTCGCCCGCGGCGACGTGCTCGGCAAGGTCCTCGCGCCCGACGGGAGCGTGGTGGAAGAAGTCCGTGCGCCGGCGGACGGGGTGGTGATCTTCATGCGCATGTCGCCGTCGGTGATGGCGGGATCACCCGTTTTCCTGGTAACGGGTGAAGCATAGCCGGCTTGCGTGTCGACCGGTGTCCGAAGGGGACAGGGTAGCCCTGAAGGGGGGTGGGCCGTGCATGTCCGGCTCGCGCTCGTCCAGACGGCCCGTCCCCAGTATCTCGATCGACGATGCCGGCTCGTTACGCCACTCTCACGAATCGCCTATTGACAAGATTGACGTTGCTGTGTATCATACTTACACGTAATGGTAACTGCTCGAAAGGAGGCGTGAAATGAACAGTGGCGAGGGCGGCAAGCGCGAATCCGAGAACGCTCGGCAGAAAGACAAGACGGGCTTCGTGGGCGGTGTCCGCGAGGACCTGGACGGCGTCGATCGAGTCGTCCGAATGGGTCTGGAGACCGGCAAGGACGTCGCCTCAAGCGTGGGCGAGTCTATAAGAGAGACCCTGAAGGGCGTCCGGACGGCGCGGGACTCCGTGGTGATGGCCAGGCTGAGCAAGGAGAGCCTGCAGAAGCTTGACGACCTCGTGGAGTGCGGGCTGACCAAGAGCAGGTCCGAGGCCGCCGCCTTCCTGATCGCCGAGGGAGTCAGGGCAAGGGCCGACCTGTACGACAGGATCGCCGAGCAGTCCGATGTCATTCGGAGGGCCCGCGAGGAGATGAGAAATCTGCTCGACGAAGAGCTAGGCGACGCTCCGGGGCCTTGAGGCCGGCGGAGCGCGTGGAGCGATCTGCCCGAGCGGGTTCGCGCGGACGCTGGCAGCCTAGTCAGGCGTCGTGTCCGGGCGCGCTCCCACGGTCAGCATCCTGAGCCGGTCGGAGTCGGTGAGGAGCGGAAGCACACCCTGCGTGAACTCATCCATGGTCTCGTCCACCGTGGCCGTCGACGTATCGAGCGCCAGCTTGTTGGTCATCAGGGTATCCGAGTACTGCTCCTCGAAGAGTTCGAGGGCGCGCTCCACGTCCTCGAACGGCATGATCTGATGCGGGTGCGGGGCCGTCCTCATGCGGCGCCTGATCACCTCGGGCGAGGCGCTCAGCATGACGAGTACCGTGTCGGGGGCCGCATGGAGCAGCTCCTTCTCGACCGATCTGGCCAGTACGCGCCGGTCCGCGTACTCTCCTCTGCGCCCGTATTCCCAGTACATGGGGGCGTACACGGCCTCCTCTATGTGGAACCCCACCATGATATGGTCGGGGGCGGTCAGGAAGCTGGGCGACAGGTGGTAGGCGATCATGTACCGCATGAACTCCTCCTTCAGGGCCGGGCTCAGGGCCAACATCTGCTGCGCCTCCTCGGCGCTCAGCTCCCTGTGGGCCAGATCGGGGATTGTGAAGTGGTCGTGCGCTCCGGGCTGTCCGCCCATCGTGTCGGTTATCCACCGGCGTATCTCCGCCGTCAGGGTCGTCTTTCCCGAGTACTCGCATCCCGCGATAACCAGCTTCATAACCTGAACCTCCGGCGCTTGTGTGTCCTCGGGCGGCATGGTACACCATCGCGCCTCCGGGAGTCCGTCTCATAATCTGGGACAGTTCCGATCGTCTCGGCCATGTTGACGATGAGGACGGCTGGCTGTAGGATTAGCATAGTGAAAATCTTCACCAAGCCCTTGCGCGTCCGCGCCAAATACGGGCCTGGCGATGGAGGTCTCCGAGAGGAAGTGCCAGGACGAGCGCTCTTCCCCCTGATAACCCTGCTGGCGATTGTCACCCTGCTGACTGCGTCCTGCGGAGGCAGTGAAGAAGTGGAGGCCATGTCGCAGCCTCCCTCTCCACCCATACCGGAGAGACCCCCGACCCCGGTTCCGTCTCCCACGCCGGAGTCCGACAGCGGGGACGGGGGCGGAGAGCCTGTGGGTGTCGCCATGCTGGACGTCGGCGGCAGCGGCGAGTATCTGTTCGTGGACTCCGAGTTCACCTTCGAGGTCGGCCAGAAGATCACCTTCACGTTCGACACGGAGACCGAGTTCCACACCTTCACCGTCGACGACCTCGACATAAACGTGGAGGTCGACGCGGAGAGCACCGAGACCTTCACGTTCACCTTCGATGCCGCGGGAACCTACGAGCTGATATGCGTCCCGCACGAGATTCAGGGGATGGTCGGAACCATAACCGTCCGATAAGACCTCATCAACTCTGAACAGTTACTATTTGGGCTGGACACGGCTCCTTGTTCGGGCATCGCGCGCCGACTATACTTGGCCCGACCGCGCCGTTACGGGAGGCCATAGGTGAAGGCGGCCATAATCAACGTCACCGGATACGCGGGCTCGGAGCTCGCGCGAATCCTCCATGGTCATCCCGACGTGGAGGTGGCCTCGGTAACCGGCCGCAGTGCCGCCGGGAAGAGGCTGCCGGAGGTACTGCCCCACCTGTGGCGGCTCGACCTTCCGATCACCAGAACCGTCGACGACTCGGTGGACGTCGTCTTCTCCGCGCTCCCCAGCGGCGCCAGCGCGGCGGCGCTCGCCCCGTTCGTGGACGAGGGCGTCAAGGCCGTGGACATAGCGGCCGATTTCAGGCTGCGCGACCCGGCGGAGTTCGCCCGCTCATACGGCACGGCCCACCCGGCGCCGCACCTCCTGGAGAAGGCCGTGTACGGCCTGTCGGAGATACACCGGCAGCCGATCCGGCAGACGGACCTGGTCGCCAATCCGGGCTGCTTCCCGGTGGCCGCGCTCCTGGCCATGGCCCCGGCCGTGCATGGAGGACTGGTCCGTGACGATGTCGTAGTGGACGCCAAGTCCGGCATATCGGGCGCCGGCAGAGGCGGCCTGAACACCGACGTCAAGGACCACTTCGCCGAGGCCAACGAGAACGTCGTCGCATACGGACTGGGCGGACACGGCCACCGGCCGGAGATCGCCCAGGAGTTGGCCGGACTCCGGGACGCCGACACGGCGCGGGTCACCTTCGTACCGCACCGCGTCCCGATGACCAGGGGCATAATGGCGACCTGCTACGCCCCTCTCAGGGACGAGGGGGTCGACGAAGAGACCGTCCGGGACGCCTACAGGGACTTCTACGCCCACGAACCCTTCGTGCGAGTCACCGACGACCCGCCACAGACCAAGCAGACCGCAGGCTCCAACACCTGCCTGGTGCATCCGACGGTGGACGAACGCGCGGGCAGGCTCGTCGTCGTGGGCTGCATCGACAACCTGGTCAAGGGGGCTGCCGGACAGGCCGTCCAGAACATGAACCTCATGCTCGGCCTCAGGGAGCAGGACGGCCTCGACCGGCTGCCGCTCTACCCGTAGAAGGGAGCGGTCACGGGGGAGTCTGTCCCTGATTCAGACAACCCTTGACAACCCCGAACCGCTGTGCTAGAGTATGCCCATGACACAGCCGCCTCTCTCCACAAACCAGCCCGCAGGACTCCTGAAGCGCCTGTCACATAAGTGTCACATAAGTGTCAGAAAGTGTCACATTAGTGTCAGATAAGTGTCACATTAGTGTCAGATAAGTGTCACATAGTGTCAGGTAATTCCAAGCCGTCTGAGGCCCTCCCAGCTACGAAATGCCCGCGAAATGCCCCCCCGAGCGTTACACAAAAATTTTTCCTGGAGCCTCTGCCGACTCTGGACGACAGGCTGACGCGAGCCAGGCCGAAGAGTCTGCGATCGGTGGAGTCGTGTACCAAGACGATGGTGACCGAGTCGGGACACCTTCTTCATAATGCCTACCAATCTGGGACAGGCTCGTCACGAGGGCTCTCGTTTGATTCTCACCGGACTCGCGGCTAGAATGGAGTGGCGCAGGCGGCTCGCCAGCGGCCCCATCGTCTAGAGGACTAGGACGGCGGCCTTTCAAGCCGCAAACACGGATTCGAATTCCGTTGGGGCCACTCCTTCACCAAACGGAGACCCGGTCGCCTTGAACGGACACTCGATGACCAGCGCGGAGGGTGACCCATCATGTGGAAGTCATATGGACAAGGCGCTGCGGCGCTGGCGGCCGTACTCCTCCTGACGGCGCTCGTGTCCGCCGCGTGCGGCGGCGGCTCAGACTCAGACCAGTCTCTTGAACAGCAGTATGAGGCCGCCGACGAGGAAGTGGCGAGAGAGGCGCAGGTCGAGGTCCAGGCCATGGAAATGAGCGATCAGCCTGCCGCCATGGAAGTGGTGGTCGAAAGAGAAGTGCAGGTCGAGGTCGCGGCCGAGGTCGAAGCGGCGTCATCCCTTCCTTTTACGGACGATCAGGCCTCGCCGGTTGCCCAGCAGCGGATCATCGTACGCACGGCGGAGGTGTCGCTGATAGTCAACGACATTCCACAGGCCGTGGACGACGTGGTCCGGCTCGCCGAGAGGACGGGCGGCTGGGTCGTGTCGTCAGACCGCAAAGCCACACACTCCGGCTCCGTGTCCGTCCGGGTTCCGGCGGACTCCCTCGCCGAGGTGCTCGAAGACCTGCGCGGCCTTGCCGTCGAGGTCAGGTCGGAGGTCACGACCAGCCAGGACGTGACCGACCAGTACGTCGACGCCCGCGCCAGGCTCGCCAATCTGCAGGCCGCGCAGAACGCGCTCGTCAGGCTGATGGAGAGGGCCGAGCGCGTCGAGGACGCCCTCAGGGTACAGAATGAGCTGACGAGGGTCCAGGGAGACGTCGAGGCGTTCCAGGGCCGGATCAAGTTCCTCGAACAAACATCCGCGTTCTCCCTGATCAACGTGCGCCTCGGCCTCGCGCCCGCCGGTATGAGCGTCGACGCCGGGCCCGATCGCACCGTGAGCCTGGGCAAGGTGGCCCGGTTCCGGGCCACCTTCCGACCGCCGGATGGCATAGACGAGTTCACCTTCACCTGGGACTTCGGGGACGGCGCCCAGAAAACCGAGACGCGCACGGCGCCCACCCTCGACGAGGGCGCCAGAGTTACCGCCACGGTGACGCGGATGTATGAGGACGACCGCGATTCGCCGTTCATCGCCGAGGTCACGATAACGGGGTCCGGAGATAGTGGAGTCGCCGAGGGCAGCGACACTGTCATCGTGACCGTGACCAGGATACCCAGCATAGAGGTGTTCGCCGGCGACCACCGCGCCGTCGAAGAAGGCCAGAACGTAGAACTCGTGGGGTCGTTCACGCGCCCGGAGGGCCTGACCGACCTGACCTACAGATGGGACTTCGGCGACGGCTCCCCCCCTTCCATGGGACTGCTGGAAGAGGGTGTGACCAGAGCGGCCGCCACGCACGCCTATACCGACCACCGCCCCAACTCGTACGTTGCAACACTCACCGTCGCAGGGCAGAGCGCCGCCGGCCTGGTGGAAGGCACCGGCTCCCTGTCGGTGTTCGTAGCCGAGTCCGAGGGATGGACGCTGGCGGGCTGGAGCGCGTCGGACACGTGGAAAATGGCGACGCGCGCCCTCTCGGGCGTCGGCGTGGTGGTGGCCACGGCCCTCATATTCGCCCTCATATTCAGCCCTGTGTGGCTGATCGCCGGAGGGGCCCTGCTGTTCTGGCGCCGCAGGCGGCCCAGGAGGTCCGATGACGGGAGACCGGAGGTCGGTGAGCGTTCGGAGACCAGCGCCGGATGACCCACTGACCAGACACTTCACCGCGACCGGGTACGTCGTTCACCGCGACTCAGTCCTGCTGCACTGGCACCGCAAGATCGGCGCGTGGCTGCCGCCCGGCGGACACGTGGAAGAGAACGAGGACCCCGTCCAGGCCGTCCGGCGCGAGGCGCTTGAGGAGACGGGCATCCACGTCGAGGTGGTCCCCGCGAGGCCGCCGCTCGGCCTCGACTACCCAGTCGAGGTTCAGCCGCCCTACGCGATAATGGTGGAGGACATCCACGATCCCGTAGACGGCTTTCACCAGCACATAGACATGATCTACTTCTGCCGCGCGGCAGGTCGGCCAGCCGCCCCGAACGAAGGGTGGCGCTGGGTGGGCAGGGACGACCTGGAAGCCCGGACCGGCCTCGCCCAGGACGGCCGCCCATCAGCGCCGCCGCCCAACGACGTCCGCCTCCTAGCCCTGAGAGCGGTCGAGACCGTTGCAGGGGTTCACCGGAGCGGCATATAATGGCGTGGACGCGGGCCCCGGCGCCGTTCGGACCCTTGCGCTGAGACCCCGTCACCCCCTAGAATGTCTCTGCGAATCTCGCAATCCCAAGACCGGTGCCTCAACTATGGATGCCCATCATCTGGTACGGATAGAGCCTAACCCCAAGGTCCAGGACTTCCGCCCGGGCGACACCGTCAGGGTCAGCATCAGGGTGACCGAGGGCGACAGGCAGCGCACCCAGGTCTTTGAGGGCGTGGTCATCCGCAAGCGGGGCAGCGGACCGGGCGCCTCGTTCACCGTTCGCCGCATCTCACACGAAGTCGGAGTCGAGCGAACCTTCCTCCTCTACTCACCCACGGTCGAGGCCGTCGCCGTCGTGCGCCGGGGCAGGGTCAGAAGGGCCAGGCTCTACTACCTCAGAGGACGCTCCGGACGGGCCGCCCGCATCAAAGAAGCGCGGCGCCGCTAGTCCGCCGTACCGGCCGCAGGTCGGATACGTAAGACAGCGCAGGTTCGTCTGAGACCGTCCGAGGGACAGGCCGACCCGCCGGCTCCCAGCACCGGGGCCCATACCACGATCGACGGTGCAGGATGACAGCGCCGACCACTCCCAGCGGCCCCCCGTCGAGCAGCCAGGCTCTCCCAGGCTTTGCCGAGGTCGCCGTCGACTCGCCAGCCTCGCCTGGCCGGACGTTCAGCTACTCGATCCCGGACGGCATCCGTGTCGAGCCGGGGTGTCTGGTGCGCGTCCCCTTCGGCCCGCGCACCCTGAGCGGACTGGTGATGTCGCTGGCCGAGCGGCCACAAGTCCCAGAGACGCGCCCCATCCTCAGATCCGAGGGAGAAGGCCCGCTCCTGACCGATATCCGGCTGGCGCTCACCCGCTGGATTAGCGAACACTACGCCAGCACGCTGTTCGAAGCCGCCGCGCTGATGCTGCCCCCGGGGCAGCGTGTGCGCTCGAAGACAACCCTCTCCATCCCGTCGGGAGTCGACGAAGAGCGGCCACGGCTCACACCGCTCCAGGAGAGGATCGTCGGTTACGTCAGGAGGAACGGCGGAGCCGACCTCGATCGTCTCGTGCGGTCGATGGGCGAGGAAGCCCGGTCATCGGCCTCCCGGTTGGTGGACAGAGGCATACTCGAACGGTCGACTCGCTGGAGCTCCCCCGGAGCGCGCGCCCAGTACGCCGACTACGCTAGGCTCTCCCAATCCGGCCTCGAGGCCGCCCTGGAGTGGGCTTCCGACCCGAAGAACCGCGCGCCGAAACAGGCCGGCCTCATCCTGAAGCTGGCCGGAAGCGGCGAGCCTCTGCTGCTCAAGGACGCTCGAAAGCAGTACGGCCCAAGCGCAGTGAAAAAGCTGATCGAGAAGGGCTGGATACAGAAACACAGCGTCCCGGTCGACAGAGACCCCCTGGCTGGGAAGGAGTTCCCACCATCCTCTCCCGTGCCCCTGACCGCCTTCCAGGAGGCCGCCGTAGCTCAGGTATGCGCCGCCCTGGACGATCCGGGCGCGGCGCACAGGACGTTCCTGCTTCAGGGCGTAACCGGCAGTGGCAAGACCGAGGTCTACCTCGACGCCGTCGCGCACTGTCGGGACATGGGCAGGAAGGCCATAGTCCTGGTGCCGGAGATCGCGCTCACTCACCAGACCGTTGAGCGCTTCGCGTCCAGGTTCCCGGGTCGAGTGGCCGTGCTGCACAGCGGCCTGACGCGCGGGCCCCACTTCGACCAGTGGTGGAGGGTCCGGCGCGGCGACTACGACGTGGTCGTCGGCTCCCGCAGCGCGGTGTTCGCGCCCCAGCAAAACCTCGGCCTCATCGTGATCGACGAGGAGCACGAGTGGACCTACAAGCAGCAAGAAGCCCATCCTCGATACCACGCGCGGGACGTTGCCATGAGGTTGTCCAACCTCACGGGCGCCGTAGTGCTCATGGGAAGCGCGTCCCCCGACGTATCGACCTACCACCGCGCCCTGGCCGGCCGGCACCGCCTGCTCAGCCTCCCGGGGCGCGTGGTCCCCACCGGCGGCCGCAGCGTGGAAGCCGCCCCGGCGGCGGCCCCTGCCTGCCCGTCCACAGGAACCCTCCTCGTCACCGAGGCGCCGCTCGCCGCCGTCCAAGTCGTGGACATGCGCAGAGAGCTCAGAGAGGGCAACCGGGACGTGTTCAGCCGTCCTCTGCTCTCCGCCATATCCCGCTGCCTGGACGACGAAGGGCAGATGATCCTGTTCCTCAACCGACGCGGCTCCTCCTCGTTCGTGCAGTGCCTGAGCTGCGGCGAGAGCCTGCGGTGCAGACGATGCGAGATCGCGCTCACCTACCACCGCCAGGACAAGCGGCTGCTCTGCCACTACTGCGGGTACAAGCGGGCGCCCCCGACCAGGTGCCGGAAATGCCTCAGCTATCGAATCCGATACTACGGACTCGGAACCCAGAGCCTCGTCGAGGCGTTCGAGCAGCGGTTCCCAGGAATCCCTGTGCTCCGCTGGGACCGTGACTCCGCAAGACACCCGACGGCTTATGAGGAGATACTCGACCGATTCCGGTCCGGCCGGGCGCCCGTCCTCATCGGGACCCAGATGATCGCCAAGGGCCTGCACTTCCCATCGGTCACCCTCGCCGCCGCGGTCTCGGCCGACGTTGGGCTCAACGTCCCCGATTATCGGGCGGGCGAGAGGACGTTCCAGCTCCTCTGCCAGGTCGCCGGGCGTGCCGGACGCGGTCCTGAGAAAGGCCGAGTCATCGTACAAACCTACCAGCCTGAGAACTACGCCGTCCGAGCAGCCGCCTTACAGGACTACCCCGCCTTCTACAGACAGGAGACCGCATATCGACGCGAGCAAATCGGCCCGCCGTTCGCCAGGCTCATCCGGCTGCTCTACTCCCACACCAACCGAGCCGTTTGCGAGCGGGAGGCCCGCAGGCTGGGCGCGTCCTTCCGGGAGCGGCTGAGAGAGAGCGGAGCAGCCGACGTCGACGTCCTGGGGCCAACGCCCGCCTATCCGTCCCGCCTTCGGGGCCGCTTCCGGTGGCACGTCGTCCTGCGGGGGCCAAACCCGCGCTCTCTGATGGACAGCGTCCCCATCCCACAGGGATGGGTCGTCGACGTCGACCCCGTCTCCCTCACCTAGCGACGGCAGGCTGAATCAAGCTACTCCCGAGACTCCGCCTCGCGCTCGCCCTGTCTCTTGACCCGATAGTCGCCTTCGATAACAGGCCCCGATTTCGGGCCGCGCTTCTTCTCCCCAAACCCGGATAGCGTCTCCCTGGGGGCTGTGCCCAGGAGCAGCGCCAGCGAGAGCAGAAGAAAGAGAATGTCGTCCAGCACGCCCTTGATGGGCAGGAAGTCGGGCAGCAGGTCGACTGGGGACAGCAGATAGGCAACCGCGCCGACCAGAAGCAGCTTGACGCCGAGCGGCGCCCGTCGGTCGAACATCAGCCTGGGAACCAGCCTCAGCAGTCTAGGGTTCCTGATGAGCAAGACTATTCCGCGCAGCATGACCGCCCCCGACCCTTTCGGAATCTGAGCGTATTGTACCAGCCGATGGCGCCGGGCGGGCAGCGCGCCGATCGACGGCGGCGGTGGTAGTATGTGGACAACGAGGCGGCAGGGGCCGCCCGCGGCGCCGGAGGTGAGGGAGAGGCGTGATCCACGTTCTTTTCGGGGGCGACGAACTCTCGGTCAGCGAGGCCGGTTCAGTCATGAAGGAGCTCGCCGGGCCCGAGGAGCTGCGGGACCTGAACGTCACCATTCTCGCGGGACCGGAGGCGAGCTTCGACGGCCTCTCAGCCGCCTGCGCCACGGCGCCGTTCATGGCCGAGCGGCGGCTGGTGCTGGTCAAGGGTCTGCTCGGCATGTTCGAGCCGCAGCCGGGCCGAAGGCAGCCAAGACGGAGCTCGCGGCAGAGGCTCGGAGAGTGGGAAGCCCTGGCCGACTACCTGCCCGGGATCCCCGACACCACCGAGCTGGTATTCATGGACGGCCTGTTGAACCGATCCAATCCACTGTTGGCCCTAATCACCCCCCTCGCAAAGCTCAAGACGTTCCCGCTGCCCACCGGCCCCGGCCTCGCGCGCTGGACCCAGGACAGGGCTGACGGGCGCGGCGCGCGGATCGACCCCGCCGCCGCGCGCGCCCTGGCCGACAACATCGGTCCGAACCCCAGGGCGATCGACAACGAGCTGGAGAAGCTGTCGCTCTTCCGATACGGAACGACCATCCGCAAAGAGGACGTGGCCGAGATGGTGGCCGACGTGAGCGAGGCCAACATCTTCGCGGCCGTCGACGCCGTGATCGAAGGGCGGCCCGGGGAGGCGATACGGATGGTCCGGCGCTTGATGGACTCCGGACGCACTCTCCCAAGCCTGCTCGCCATGCTCGCCAGGCAGGTCAGACTGCTGCTTCTCGCAAAGGACCTCAGAGCTCAGGGTGTGCCCGGCCCACAGATGGGGAGCAGGCTCTCCCTCTCCGGATACCCGCTCCGAAAGACACTCGAACAGGAGAAGAGGTTCACGCACGAGCGGCTGGTGGACATCCACGGAGAGCTGGTGAACCTCGACCTGAGCTCGAAGACCCTCCCCATAGACGAGCGCGTCGCGTTCGAGACCCTGATCGCAGGCATGGCCGGCTCGGCCAGAACCTCACGCCGCTCCTGACACCCCTTCGTCCGGCGCGACCGGACACACACGCCCGGCCTTCAACTCGGCGACCAGGTCGTCCAGGTCTCGTATCGGCCTCTGAAACTCCGTCGCAAAGGCGCCGACGTCCTCGGGTCTGTGGGCGTCGCTCGAGCCCACCCCGCCCACGCCGAGAGCCGCGCGCAGATCGTGCGAGAAGCCGTTCTCCTCAGGCGAGCCGCGTCCATTGAGCACCTCGATGGCGTCGGCGACGCTGCACGGAGGGCTGCGGCGCGCGTCCAGCAGCGCCCGGCGGTATCGCGCCGACCCCCTGGGCGCTTCAGGCCGGTACGAGCGACGGTACGGATGCGCCGCTACGACCGCTCCTCCCGCCTGCCGGACCAGCCGCTCCAGGAAGGAGACCCTGTGCATCCCGAAGACGTAGCCGGTCAGTCCGAAGACGAGTAGATGCCCGTGCTCCGTGGTCACCTCGCTGCCCGGCAGCACCAGAATACCGTGCGCCCTCGACGTGCGGCGTGCCTCGTCACCGTCCAGGAACCGGTCGTGATCGGTCACGCATACACCGTCCAGACCCGCCTCTACCGCCCGCGCCGCCAGCTCGCTCAGGGTCATGGAGCTGTCGTCCGAGGCGGGATGCGTATGCGTGTGGAGGTCTATTATCAAGAGGCGCTCCGCGGAGACCCGACGGCAGGTAGTCTGACACCGCGCCCCAGGCGAGTCAATTCAGTTGACGCGCCCGACCCACCACGGACCAGCCTGTGGACGCCCCGATGTGTGGACAAATTCCTGAATCGACTGTGCAGCCTGCCGTATATGCGTGTCACGTATGTGGTAAAGTAGTTATGTGGCGAGAGGATGACCGCAGGGTTTCGACGAAAGAACCCGTCCGACTAGCCGAGTCTCGCAGATGCGGGCTCGACCCTACCACGTGTTTGAGGAGGAAGACAGATGAGACGCAATTGGTGGATAGCCGCTGGGGTTGCCCTGACGGCGATTGCCTTCGCAGTAATACCCATGTCGGACAGCGCGAGCGCCCAGGGAGGGCCTCCTCCCCTGCCAGCGATCTACTCCGGCACGGCGACCGTCGGCGGCAACCCTGCGCCGGACGGCTACATGGTCTACGCAACTATCGGCGAATATCGCTCCGCGCCGGCCTCGGTAAACAAAGGCTCCTACCTCGGTCTCCAGGTCGCTCCTCCGGATACGTCCTACCTGGGTAAGTCCATCACCTTCCTGCTGGGCGACGTGCCCGCGGAAGAGGTCGCGGTCTACTCCGGAAGAACCGCCGGGCGTCCTCAGACCCTCAACCTGACCTTCCAGACGCTCCCGGAACCCACCCCGACCCCAACCCCTGTGACGCCGACCGCGACCCCCGGACCGGGGAAGACCAGCCCGTCGGTCTACGCAGGACGCCTCGCCACCGCGGGAACCGAGCTGCCACAGGACGTCATGCTCGTGGCGCGGATAGGCGCGTACGAGTCCGATCCCGCGCTCGTCACAGGCGACAAGTACACCAACCTGGTGGTTGCCCCGAGCGACGCCGGATTCGTCGGCCGGACTATCGAGTTCTTCCTCAACGGCGTGCGCTCGGCTACGGAGACCACCTTCAACGGCGGGGAGTTCATAGATAACCTCAACCTGGTGTTCTTCGGGTTCCCCACGGCCACCCCGGCGCCCGTCGCCACAGAGGCCCCACCCGTCGCCACAGCCACCGCGGCACCGCCCACGCCCACGCCGGTCCCGCCCACGCCCACGCCGGTCCCGCCCACGCCCACGCCGGTTCCACCCACACCCACGCCGGTCCCGCCCACGCCCACGCCGGTCCCGCCCACGCCTACCGCCGTTCCGCCCACACCCACCGCCGTTCCACCCACGCCCACGGCCGTCCCGCCCACGCCCACGGCCGTCCCGCCCACGCCGGCGCCCACCGCCGCTCCACCCACGCCGACGCCCGAACCGACCGGCGGCAGCTCGTCCAGCCTAGTGTTCATACTGCTGGGAGTCGTGCTGCTCATTGGCGTGGTCCTGGCGGTCGTATTCCTCATTGCCAGTGGCCGTTGGGGACCGACCCCGCGGCGGGAGTAGTGGCGTGTCGGCCTGCACGTGGCCGGCCATGATGTCACTCTGGAGAGCGGGGCGGCTGAGGAAGAGCCGCCCCGCGAGCCGGCTCGGTTGAATGGCGAGCTTTAGCCGGCTGATACGGACGGCCCAGATAGACAGAACGTGGGTCGAGTCCGATCTTTTCCCCCGCTCCGACCGCCTTCGGGAGACCCCTCCCGACCGTGCGGAGCTGGCGGGCCGCTCCCTGTATTGCCTGTTCTACGAACCCAGCTTCCTGACTAGGACATCCTTCGAGCGGGCCATGACGATGCTCGGCGGCGAGGCCCACCACACCGAGGACGCCTCCCAGTTCCATCCGGTGCGGGCCGCAAGCTACGTCGACAACGTGATCGAGATACTGGCGAGCCTCCACATGGACGTGGTGGTGCTCAGGTCCAGCGACCCGGGGGTCATGGACAGGGCCGCCGAGGTGGACGCGCTGCCGATCGTTAACGGCGGCAGCCTGGACGACCACCCCACCCAGGCGCTGGCCGACGTCTACACCATCCGGCGGGAACTGGGCCGCGTCGACGGAGTGGAGGCCGCAATCGTCGGGCGGCTGGAGCATCGGAACGTCAGCGCCCTGCTCAGAGGCCTCGCCCTATTCGACGAGGTCAGGGTCACCGCGGTGCCCTTCAGCGGCCGAGTCGATCCCGCGGTCGCAGCCTACTGCGAGGATCGGGGAGTCTCGCTAGAAACTGTGGACGACGTCGAGGCCCTCCGGGAGGTGGACGTAATCTATCTCAACGGGCCGCGGACCGTGGCGCACGCGCAGATGCTGAGGTCCCGCGGCTCCCTCAACCTGAGAATCGACGAAGAGTTCATGTCGAAGCTGCGCCCGCATTGCATCGTCATGGACCCGATGCAGCGCAGCGGGGACTTCGCCCTCGAGGTGCGCGACGAGCGGTTGGCGTTCTACCGGCAGGCCGAGAACGCGCTGTTCCTGCGGATGGCCATCCTGTCCGCTATGCTGGAGTAGGCTGGCGCCGGACTGCCCGCTTCCCTGCGCCGCCCTCCCGCAGGTGAATCAGGCGCTGGATTCGGTCTGCCGTCCGGCTCGCGTCAGCCGCGACACGAAGGCGCCGGTGAGAGGCCCGAACGACCGGAACAGGGCCCCCAGGCGCCGGTGGTTGAGCGCCTTGAGGATCACGCCCCCATGCCAATCGAAAGAAAACTCCCGCTGATCGATCAGATCGTCCTTGAGGCCGGACGACCACAACTCAGACTGAAGCCGGTCGATCTGGTCGTCCCGGAGGGCCTCGTACAGCATCCGCGCGTAGTAGCCGACGGTCAGCTCACGCCCGAAGACGGCCTTCCAGCCCCTTTCGTAGCCCCTGAGACGCCGCGCGGACAGGTCTCCTGCGCTCAGGGCCTCCGCCGCGGTTTCAGCCGCGATCTCCCCTGACAGCAGAGCGTAGTATATCCCGCCGCCCGTGGTCGGCTTAACCAGACCGGCCGCGTCGCCGACCACCAGCACCCGGTCGGCGTACGTGCGCTGCGCGGGCCGGAGAGGGATGCCCCAACGGGCCGGCCCCTTCGTCACCTCCCGAACCCTCCCGTCCGACCGGAGGTCTGACAGAAAGCGGTCCATGTGACCGTTCAGCCTCTTCCTGGAAACGATCCCCGCAAGCGCCCTCGAACCGTCCAGAGGCACGAGCCATCCGAACGACCCCGGGGCGATTCGCTCGCCCAGGTAGACCTCGGTGTCCTCCACCCCGTCCACGATCACCTCGGCCTGGACGCCCGTCATGTAGCCGTCGTTCCTGCCGTTCGGGAGACCCGCAGCCCTGACCAGCGGGGAGCCGAAGCCGCTCGCCAGCACCAGGAGGCGCGCGGATAGGCTGTCGCGGCCCTTGCCGCACGACACCGTGACCGACACGTCAGAATCGGACACCTCGACGCGGCTGACGCGCGGCCCCAGGATGAGCTCCGCTCCCGCCGCCTCGGCCCTCCGAGCCAGCGCGGCCACGTAGGACACCCTGTCTATGATCAGCGCGTGCGGCTCCCTCCTCTCTATCGAGTAACGCCTGCCCGCAGGCGAGACGATGGTCGCCGCCTTCGCCTCGCGGATGACGTGGCCCTCGTCCGGGGGGAAGCGTCTGCCGCACTCGATACCCACGATCCCGGTGCACAGCTTGTCCCCGATGTCATGCCGCCAGTCGACCACCGCCACCCGGTGGCCCCGCTCGGAGAGCCTGAGAGCGGCCATGCTTCCCCCAGGCCCGGCTCCCACTACGATCGCGTCATACAACGCGCGGCGCCTCGGAACCGGTCGACTCGGCGTACAGCCTGTCCGTCTTGGACGCCATTATGAAGTCGTTGCGGTGCAGTCCCCTGATCTTGTGGGTCCACCATTCGACGCCGACTCTCCCCCACTCCAGGATGAGCTTCGGATGATGTCCCTCCGCCTCGGCCGCCTCCGCCGCCCTCACCGTGAAGCCCAGAGCGTCCGTGAAGTTGGCGAACCTGAAGGTCCGCTTGAGCCGTTTGACCCCCTCCACCTCCCCAAGCTCCCAGTCGGGCACCTGGGGGTGAAGCTCCGCAATCTCCTCCGCGGTCACCCTCGGCGAGTCGCGTCGGCAGGCTGTGCATTTCTGAGAGTAGAGATTCATCGCGCCCTCCGGCTGGGGATGCCTCATTCTATCACTCGACGGGCCGCCCCGGTCGATGGTCACCTCTACGGCCCCCGCCCCAGGGCAATCGCATCTGAGGGGCCTCGGCCTGCGGTTTTGTCGAAAACTGTCCCAAACTGTTCCATTTTGTCCCATCTCGTAGCTGAGGGTTCGATTTCGTGGTACAAATGTGGGGCACTTGTGGAACAGGTCTGGGACAGTTCTGGGACAGACGTGGGACAATTGTGGGACAGTCCCCGGGGTGAGGGCGCCCCTTGTGCGCCCTTACGGGCGGGTTGGTTCCGTGCACGTGATTCGGCATGATCATGGCTGCGTTCCTTCCACGCGAGTATCGTAGTACAAGAGTTCGCTGTTGTCAAGAGGATGGGCAGGCAATCGCATTTTGGCGAGCGAGCGCCAAGCGGTTGACTTGTCTGGTGATCAGGCTCTGTCCAAGCCGGCCTGACCGCCCGGCGTTCCCTCTGCCGGCGGTCGGTTGGCGGTGAATCGAGGAGGCTGGTATCCTTTACACGCGGGCGCCGGTCACCCGGACCGCCCACCGGCGGAAGAACGCGCATGGGAGCGATTCACTAGATGTCGATACGCAAGGCCGTAATCCCGGTCGCGGGGTTCGGGACCAGATTCCTGCCGATAACCCGGTCCATCCCGAAGAACATGCTCCCGGTGCTGGACAGGCCGAGCATTCATCTCATAGTCGAGGAGGCCGTGCAGGCCGGGATAGAGCACGTCGTGTTCGTCCTGACACGCGGCCAGGAGGCCATCGGACACTACTTCGACCGGCTGCCTGCGCTCGAACAGACCCTGGAGAGCAGAGGCGACGACGACATGCTCCAGCGGATGATCGACATCTCCGAGATGGCTGAGATCAGCTACGTCTATCAGAAGCGGCCGCTCGGCCCCGGACACGCCGTGCTGACGGCGCGCGCGGCGGTCGGCGGCGAGCCGTTCGCCGTATTCTTCCCGGACGACCTGATCATGAGCGGCGCCCCGACCATCGCTCGAATGATCGATCTGTTCGACGAGCTTCAATCCAGCGTCATCGCAGTCGCTGAGGTGCCCGACGACGTGGTCCCGAGCAAGGGCATCGTCGACCGCAGGCCCGTCGACGACGGGGTGTTCGAGGTGGTGGGACTCGTGGAGAAGCCGAGCGTGGACGACGCGCCGTCGAACCTGGGAATCGTCGGGAGGTACGTCCTTACCCCGGAGGTGTTTGACGCGCTCGATTCCGCGCCCCCCGGGACGGGCGGCGAAATATGGCTGACCGACGCCATATCTACGCTGCTTGCGACCCAAAAGGTATACGCCTACCAGTTCCCGGGGAGGCTGTTCGACGTGGGCATCCCCCTGGGACTTCAGATGGCATCCGTCTACACCGCGCTTCAAATGGAAGACCTGGCGCCCCCCCTTCGCTCATGGCTCAAGACCGTTCTCTAAGCGGCTCTTCGCCGCCGGAGGACGGGGAGGTGAGAAATGAATGCCGCCGCACAGGTGGGTCGAAAGGCCGCCGCCCTCCTGCTGACGTGTGCCGCGCTGCTGGTCTACGCGGCTTGCGGAGGCGAGGACCGGGAGGCGGCGGCCGACCTCGAATCCCCGACGCCCTCCGAGACTCAGACCAGAATGGTCGTGGACAGCGTGCGCGTCGACGTCCTCGACGGACAGCGAATCGTCATCCTGCGAACGGAGGACTCCGAGCGGTTCCTACCCATATGGATCGGGCCGTTCGAGGCGCAGGCGATCGCGGTTAAGCTGGGTCAGCTGCCGCTGCCGCGGCCGATGACCCACGACCTGCTGACCTCCGTGATCTCCGACCTCCAAGCCAGCGTCGACAGGGTCGTCGTCACCGACATAGCCGACGGCATCTTCTACGCCGGGGTGTTCCTGACCGCCGACGGGAAGACGATCGAGATCGACGCGCGGCCGAGCGACGCCATTGCGCTCGCCCTGCGCGTCCAGGCCCCGATCTACGTCAAGGACGCGGTGCTCGACGCGGCGGCTGTCGACACCCTCGCGGCGCCGGAGTCGCCCCTGCTCACAGGCGATGAACCCATCAACTGAGCGCCGCGTGAACACGACGCCGCCGCTCGACGGCATCCGAGTGCTCGCAGTCGAGCAGTACGGCGCAGGGCCCTGGGCCACCATGCTGCTCGCCGACCTCGGCGCCGAGGTGATAAAGATCGAGAACCCGGAGACCGACGGCGACATAGGCCGCCATGTCCCGCCGTACACCTCCGACGGGGACAGCATCTACTTCCAGAGCTTCAACAGGAACAAGAAGAGCATCACGCTGAACCTGCGGCACGACCGCGCGCACGAGGCGCTGCATCCGCTGGTCGAGGTCTCGGACTGCGTGTTCAACAACCTGCGGGGAGACCTCCCTGCGAGGCTGGGCCTCGACTACGAGTCGCTCGGTCCCGTGAGACCATCCGTCGTCTGCTGCTCGCTCTCGGCGTTCGGGCGTGAGGGCCCCAGAGCGGCTGAGCCGGGGTATGACTACCTGATGCAGGCGTACTCCGGATGGATGAGCGTCACCGGCGACCCCGACGGGCCGCCCCAGAAGGCGGGCCTGTCGATAGTCGACCTGAGCGCAGGGGCCATGGCCGCCATCGGCATCCTGGCCGCCGCGCTCCGGGCGCGCCGGAGCGGTATCGGGTGTGACGTGGACGTGAGCCTGTTCGAGACGGCCCTGTCGGAACTGGCCTACGTCGCCGCCTGGCACCTCTCGCGCGGGTATGAACCCAGGCGGCTTCCCGATTCCTCACACCCGTCCATGGTGCCCTCACAGTCCCTGCCCACCAGGGACGGCTGGATGGTGGTCATGTGCGCCAAGGAGAAGTTCTACCGAGAGCTCGTGCGAATCATGGGAAGGCCCGACCTTGCCGAAGACCCGCGCTTCGGCACCTTCGCCGACCGCCTGGATAACAGGGACGCGCTCGTTCCCATACTGAAGGAACTGTCCGTACGGCGGACGACGGCGGAGTGGCTGGAGATGCTGCGCGGCCGCGTGCCGTGCGCCCCCGTCAACACCGTCGCGGAGGCATTACAGGACCCGCTGGCCGCCAGGGAGGGCCTGATCCTCGACACCCCGCACCCAAGCCTGGGCGCGGTGCGGCAGGTGGCCAGCCCGATCCGGATTGGAGACGTGGGGATGTCACACCGGCGCGGCCCCCTACTGGGAGAGCACACGGACGAGGTGCTGGGTGACCTGCTGGGATGGGAGAGGGGTCGGATCGAACGAGCCCGCGCTCACGGGCTGATCTGACGGCGCGGCGGCCGGATGCCGGCCCCTACGGGACTCTTAGTACCTCGGCCCCCGACGCCTCTGGAAGCAGTTGCCGCAGTAGACGGGGCGTGTGCCCGTCGGCTGGAAGGGCACCTCGGTGTTGGTGCCGCACTCCGCGCACACGACGGGGTACATCTGCCTCGACCCGCCGCCGCCGTAGCTTCCACCGCCACCGCCGCCGCCGCCCCCCTGTGTTCTCCTTGCCTGCCGGCATGGTGAACACCGCTTGGGGTCGGTATATCCCTTCTCCATGTGATAGCGCTGATCGTCGCCGCTGAAGATGAAGGTGTCGCCGCACTCGGCACACACCAACGACCTGTCCTGAAAAACCAACTTCCAACCTCCGTTTGCTCGGCGACCGCCCTTTGTGGGAGCGCGGAGTAACCCAAATACAACCGCCAATCGCAACCGATACTCTAGCACATGCATCGAACGCGCGCAACAAATCACGCACTGCCCAAATCTCCCGCCCTCTCCAATCCCAGCCGCATCACGTGCCGCCGGGAGCCTGCAACTCCAACCTTACGGAACCCGGCAGTCTCGAAGAAGGGAACGAACCCCATGAAACGGTAGCTCGGCGAGTCAGGGTCCACCGGGTAGGCTTCGAGCACGGATGCCCCCCTGCTTCTCGCGTGTGCGACCGCCGCCCCCAACAGCCGCCTGGCGACGCCCCGTCGGCGCAGCCTGCGTACCACGAAGAAGCAGGCCAGCGACCACACGACGCCGTCGGCATCCTCGTCCGACTTGCCCCACAGCCCGGCGCGGTAGGCGCCGCGAGGCGCGACCGAACACCACGCCACCGGCTCCCCGTCGGCGTAGCCCAGAATCCCCACTGGGACGCCCTCGCGCACTCGCCGCTCCAGCGCCGCCTTCTTGGTGACCTGGCCCGCCCCCTTCGGCATCGACCGCCACACCATGCACCAGCAGTACTTCGGCCCTCCCCGAGACTCGAACAGCCGCTCGAGGTCACCCCAGCGGTCACAGTCCACCTCATGGAAGGCCATCGGCTCATGCACGGGTCAGCCGGCCCTCGGACGGTACGCCATCTTCATGTATCGGTCGCCCCTGTGCAGCTCGTCGAGCATCTGGGCGAGCCGCCTTTCGCGAGTCTCCTCACGCTTGGCCCCCGTGATCCAGCCGATGTAGTCGTTCCGCTGGTACGGAGGCCGGGCCATGTACGACTCCTCGAGCCCGTGGTCGATGAGCGCCAGTCGAACCGAATCGGGCATTTCGTGCCGAGGCCGCCGAAGGGGTGGCATCGCTACCCCCCTGCCGCGGAAGTTCCGTTGAGGGCATGGCCCAGAATCTCCACCATGCGCCCGTTCGTGGCGGCGTCCTTGACCGCGATCCGCAACGCCCGGGAGCCAAGCCCGGGAGCCGTCGCGGACGCGTCCCGAAGGAACAGATCGTGCTTGCGGCACTGCGCCAACACCGACTCTGCGTCCGGTCCCTCCGATGGGATATGAAAGAGCAGGTAGTTCGCCACGCCCGGCACGATCTCCAGGTCACCCAGCGCCGACAGATCGTCGGCCAACTGCGACCGCAGGCTGTGTGTCTCCCTGTACTGCTCGGAATAGTAGCCGGGGTCCTGCAGCGCCATGACCGCCGCCATCTGGCCGGGCAGGCTCACCGCCCACGGGGGAGTCAGGAGCCTCAGCGGCTCGATAATGCCGCGGGGGCCGCACAGGTATCCCGCGCGCAGGCCGCTGAGAGCGTAGGCCTTCGACATCGACTTGCAGACGACCACGTTCCGGCTCCGCGAGGCGAAACGCTCCAGCGACTCGCTCCCGTCAACGTAGTCCACGTAGGTCTCGTCGATCCAGACGATGGTGCCCGCAGGGACGCTGAGCAGCATCTCCTCCATGTCCCGGCGGGGGACGTGCCGCCCGGTTGGATTGTTGGGGTTCACGATCACGGCCAGATCGTAGCCCTTCGTGAGCGCCTCCCCGAGCCGCCCGAGGTCCACCCGATACCCGTCGCCTCGACTCAGGACGAACCTGTCCACGCCGCACCTGACGACGTTCTCGAGCACGTGCGCGTACTCCCCGTAAGCCGGGTCGAGAATGAGCGCCCTCGAAGAAGACGTCAGCCAGTGTCGAAGGGCCAGGAAGATCAGGCTGGACGATCCCGCGCCGGGCAGCACCGACTCCTGTCCGACGCCGCGGCAGCGGGCCACCTGGGCGATCAGTCCCTCGGACCCTGTCGGGGGCGAGGTGCCGATGCTCCACGGCAGATGCTCTCTCAGCGTGTCGGTCACCCTAGGCGACGGTGGAAACCATGCGTCCAGCACGTCCGCGTTGATAACGCCGCCGATCCTCTCCAGGTTGTCGAACTCTCGCCCGATTGCGTCGAAGAAGGCCCCCCCGTGATAGCAGGGCTCCTGCTCCTGAAGCGGTATGTCGAGCTGCCAGTCAAGCCGCTCCTCTATCCGGCGCTCCATGTCGACGCTCCGCCTCAGACGGTCACGGGCGCTGCTGACGCTCCCGGTGAGAAGCTCGAAAGTAAGGGCGCCGGACCGAACCCTCTTGCCCACAGGTTCCATGCCGGCCTTCAGATACAGATCC
Source organism: uncultured Dehalococcoidia bacterium (assembly GCA_958295685.1). Classification (GTDB taxonomy): domain Bacteria; phylum Chloroflexota; class Dehalococcoidia; order Lucifugimonadales; family CATQGZ01; genus CATQGZ01. The sequence goes on along the minus strand of OY282365.1, from coordinate 2,244,509 downwards.
AGCAGTTCGACTCGACCGACCGCGACGACGTTCCTGCCGCCGTGAGACTCGATCCACCGGAGGGCCGCATACATGAGAGCCAGCGCGGCAAAGCTGCCGCGGAACTCCCTGGCGACCGTCAGAATCCGCAGCTCGTAGAGGCTGCCGTCGAATGGAACGGGAACGTCGTCTCTGGAAAAGTACTTGTCGACCGAATAGGACGCGCCGCCAGGAGGCGTGAGGCTCACGAAACCGGCCATCCGGCCGCCGACCCTGGCAACTATGTACGAATTGAACGAATCCAGGCTGTCGCTCAGCCTGCTCTCGGAATTCTCAGGGTGTTGGCCCAGTTCGCTGGCATAGACCTCGTGGCGCAGCCTGAAGATCGCGTCCATGTCCTGTTCGGTCGCCGTGGCGACCGAAACGTCCATCTGCCGCTGGGGGCGGGCCATTCTGGGCTCCTTGTCCCTCTCTGGCGTACTAAGCGCGCATTCTACCACCTATGCCGACCCTGCATGGCTGCCCGACCTGGATTCGAACCAGGGACTTCAGCTCCAAAGGCTGACGTGCTACCGCTACACTACCGGGCAACGAAGCGGCTACTCTAATATACCCCAAGACGCCGCGCCAACTTCACCCTCCCGGCTTGCATCCCATATACTGTGCCGTAACCTTGGGAGGTCTCTCACATGACACTCGAACCGGACGCGGCCAAGATCAGGGAGATGGTGGCCCGGCTCAGGGAGGGTGTCAAGCGGGTCATCGTCGGCAAGGACAGGGTGATAGACTCGGCCATCGTCGCGCTCCTGTGCCGTGGCCACATCCTCGTCGAGGACGTCCCGGGCATCGGGAAGACCACACTCTCCAAGGCGCTGGCACAGTCCCTCGGATGCAGCTTCAAGCGCATCCAGTTCACCCCGGACCTGATGCCTACGGACATACTGGGAGTCAACTTCTTCAACCAGAAGACGAGCGAGTTCGAGTTCAGGCCGGGCCCGATATTCGCCCAGGTCGTGCTGGCCGACGAGATCAACCGCGCCACCCCCAGAACACAGGCCGCCCTCCTGGAGGCCATGCAGGAGAGGCAGGCGACCATCGACGGCGTATCCATCGCGCTGCCGGAGCCGTTCGTGGTGATCGCAACCCAGAACCCTGTCGAGATGGAAGGAACGTTCCCACTGCCGGAGGCGCAGCTGGACCGGTTCATGGTGAACGTAGAGATCGGCTACCCGTCGCCCGAGGAAGAGTCGGACATCCTGCTGCGTTTCGAAGAAGACTCGCTCCCGCCCGACGTCGACCCGGTCACAAGCGCGGACGAGCTTCGAACGATGCAGAGGGCCGTATCCCGCGTCCGGGTGGACGACGTCGTCCGCGGGTACGTCGTCAGCATACTCCGCAGCACCCGCGGCCACGAGGGCCTGTCGCTGGGGGCCAGTCCTCGGGCGGGTCTCGCCCTCTACAAAGCGTCGCAGGCCGCCGCCGCCATCGACGGCCGCGGCTTCGTCACCCCCGACGACGTCAAGGCGATGGCCGTCCGAGTCCTGGCCCATCGTCTCGTCCTCACCTCCGGATCACGCCTCAGAGGCCGCACGACCGCACAGACCGTCGAGCAGGTGCTGTCATCCACGCCCGTGCCCATCGAGAGGCGGCAGGCTTGACCGGCCGCTACTCCTGGCACGAGCTGTGGATGCTCTTCCTGATCGTCCTGGGAATCTTCGGAATCTTCTCCGGCCTCGCCCTCGTGGTCGGGTTTGCGGCCATGGCGATGCTGACCTCCGGCATAGCATGGGCCTGGAACCGACTGGCGCCGGTGGACCTGTCATACCGCAGGGAACTCTCCGAATCCCGCGTCTTCCCCGGCGAGGAGACCACCATCAGGCTGACTCTCACCAACTGGAAGCCCCTCCCCCTGCCCCGCGTTCGCATAGAAGACGAAATCCCGGAGGAGCTCCGAATCTCCGCCGACGCTCACGCCGGCACAGGCCCGAACGTGCAGTCGCTCCGACACGCCGCCTCTATCTCCTGGTACGAGCGAATCACATGGGCCTACACCGTCAGGTGTGACCAGCCGGGGCTCTACCGTCTCGGCTCGGCAACCATCGAGACCGGCGACCTGTTCGGCTTCTTCTCGAACTCCAGGACGGAGCGCGGCTCGGAGTACCTGCTGGTCTACCCCAGGGTGGTCCCACTGTACGAACTCGGCATCCAATCGGTCCGGCCCCTGGGAGAGACGATGTCCGGCGAACCCCTCTTCGAGGACCCCGCGCGGCCGTCCGGCATCCGTGAGTACCGCCAGGGAGACCCTCTCAAGATCGTCGACTGGATGGCCACCGCCAGGCTGCGCTCCCTGCACGTGAGGAGCTTCGAGCCGACCGCCGCGTCCACCGTCATGCTGGTCGTCGCGGTCGAGACCATGAGCCGCCGCTGGGAAGGATACTCGCGCGCCTACCTATCCAGGGTCATCACCGCCGCAGCCTCGCTCGCCGCATACGCAGCCGAGAGAGGCTCTATGCTCGGCCTCTTCTCCAACGGAACGCCCATCCTGGCCGACCGGCCCATGAAGATACCCCCCAGCAGGGCCCCGGAGCAGCTCAACGTCATCCTGGAGGCGCTGGCGACCATCCGACCCTTCGACGTCGGCCCGATGGCCGACCAGCTCGGCGAGCACTCCCGAAGATTCCCTCCCGGCGCCACTCTGGCCATCGTGGCCGCAGTCATCCAGCCCGAACTGGTGGAGGTCATCGACGACCTGCGGAGAAGGGGACGCAAGCTCGTCGTGATATACGTCGGCCCGCCGCCCTGCCAGCCTATGCCGGACGGCGTCAGGACCCACGAGATAGGAGACTACTTCGACCGCATCGGGGTGGGAAGCGAATATGCTCCGGCGTAGAGCCATAGTCGCCGCGCATCTCCTCTCGGAGAGCATGTGGATATACGCCCTCGGCGCAGTCATCGGGGCGGTCACCGGAAACGGACGCGCGCCGCTGGCGTGGTGGACTGTGGCCGCCCTGCTGGCCGCGTCCTATCTGGCGATGCGCTTCCTCCAGCTGGTACGCATGACCGAGACCGCGGCAATGTACCTCAACGCGCTCATGGCGGCGCTGGCGGTCTACCTCGCCATAGGCAGCGAACTCTCTCCAGGGCCCATCGGCTTGAATCCGACATGGCCGCTCCGCCTGGGAGCAGCCGAAGAATCCCTTCCCCTCGGCTTCATCGCCATCATCGGAGGACTGCTGGGCGCCGGCCTGTGGTGGCGGGGCGGCAGGCTCGCCACCAACTCACAGCCGGTCGAGAGCCTCGAATTCAGCTTCAGGATCGGACTCCTGACCATGGCCCTGGCCGTGATCGTCGACGTGGCAGCGTCCGACGACCTGAACATCCTGCCCCTCATGTTCGCCTTCTTCGCCGCCTCACTCATGGGCCTCGGCATCGGGAATCTGAGGCCCGCCGCGGCCGAAGCATCCTCGCAGAGGCCCTGGCTCCGCGCGATCGGCGCCGTGGTCGGAGGCATACTCGGCGCGGGCCTGCTCTTCGCTCTCGCGGCGAGGCTCATCCTGCCCTGGCTCGCAGGGCCAGCCTCGCGGCTCTTCGACCTGCTCGCCGCCGCAGTCTTCTACGCCGTCATCCTGCCGCTGGGCTATCTGCTGGGCTTCCTCGTCCAGATCGCCGTCACGCTCCTGAGCTGGTTGGGCCCCGACGAATTCCAGGCCGAGAGAGGGCTGCAGATGGGTGAGCGGCTTCAGGCCCAGCGCGAACTGGAAGCCGCCGAGGCCCCCGGATACCTCGCCTACGCTGAATGGACGCTCCTCGCCCTGATCGCCCTCGCAGCCCTCTTCTTCATAGGCCGAGCGTTCAGGCGAAGAATGATCCGCGTCGAAGAGGAACAGGAGGCGGTCCGAGAGTCCGTGGCCGGCGGAGCAAACCCCCTCTCCGACGCCGCCCGACTCCTCCACAGCCTGCTGCCGGACAGGTTCAAGAGGACAACCCCCGACGCCGCCCTCAGAATACCCGAAGGAGACCCCGACGTGGCCGAGATGTTCAGGGTATACTTCGGGATGCTGTCGCTCGCCCGGAAGAGCGGCCTCGCAAGACAGCCCTCGGAGACCCCCAGGGAGTACATGAGCACGCTCGAAACCATATTCCCCAGCGGCCTCGTGCGCAGTGTCACCGACGCATTCGACATGGCCTGCTACGGCAACCGCGCTCCTGCCAGACCGCAGATCGACGACATGCGCCTCTCTCTGGAGCGGCTCGCAGCGGGGAACGGTAGTTGAACATCCCCCTGGAGGAGCTGGGGCTGCCCTCCGACCTCCTACTGTGGCACGCCGTTCTGCTCACGGTCGTGTCCGTCGCCGTCGGTGTGCTGGGCGGCTTCGTGGGCCTCGCGCTCGGCAGCATACGGCTACCCATCATGCTGTTCCTCGGTATGCCCGTTTCGGCCGCGGCAGGCACCAACCTACTCGTGAGCAGCCTGAGCGCGATGACCGGCTCATACAGACACCTCCGCGAGGGCAGGGTCGATCTGAGAGTCGCCCTCGCCATGGGCGCCCCGTCGGTCGTCGGCGCATTCGCGGGCGGCTTCTGGAGCTGGATCGTACCGGAGCCGCTCCTGATGGCGGGTGTGGCCCTCGTGGTGGCCTGGCAAAGCGTGGAACTCACCGCGCTCGCGCGCAAGCGCAAAGAAGAGGCCGAGGAAGACGACCCCGCAGCCGGAAGCCCCAGGCCCGGCCCTCCCGACTGGCGATGGCTGGGAGGCAGCGCGGCGATCGGGCTGACCATAGGAATCCTCGGAGGCGCCGTGGGCCTCATACTGGGGAGCCTCCGGCTCCCTGCGATGGTCCGCCTTCTGAAGATGGACCTCAGGATAGTGGCGGGCACCAACCTCCTGACCGGCTTCGCCATGGGCGCGGCGGGCTGGCTCGCCTACGCCTACCGAGGCGAGGTGGATTACCCGCTTCTCGTCCTCATGGGCGCGGGCGCCATGGCAGGAAGCTACTACGGAGCCAGGCTCACGGGCCGCGCCAGCGTGCGGACGCTGCTCCTCACGATGGGCTGGGTGCTGATGGCCGTCGCCGTCGCCCTCGGATGGCAGGCCTTCCGACGGGCCGCCCTCGGCTAACCTCAGCCGCGCGGCAGCCCCAAACCTCGCGTCGCTATCACGTTACGCTGTATCTCAGACGTGCCCGCCCTGATCGTGAACGAGACCGAGTCCATCCACTCCCTGCCGGGCCGACCGTCCAGCAGAGCCCGGCGAGACCCCCGGTCCAGCAGACCATAGCCGCCCGCGGCCTTCATGCCGAGCTCCGCTATCCCCTGAGCCGTCTCGCTGCCCATGAGCTTGGACACCGAGGCCTCCATGTTCGGCACCATCCCCCGACTCTGCATCCAGCCCACCTTGTACGCCACCATACGGCCCGCCTCGTTGGCCGTCCACAGCTCGGCCGCGCGCCGCCTGATCATCGCGTCGTCCCACGGACGCCTCCCGCCGATCCGCTCCTCTCTTGCCACCCGCCCGATCTCCTCCAGACTCCGCCTGTTCCACGCGAACTGCGCGATCCCCGACCGCTCGAAGTCCAGGCTCGCCGCCGCCGCGTACCATCCCCTGTCCCTATCGCCGATCATGTTCTCCGCTGGCACGCGCGCGTCCTCGAAGAACACCTGGTTGAAGTACTCCAGACCGTACGTGTTCAGGATCGGCCTGACCTCGATTCCGGGCGTGTCCATGTCCGCGATGAAGACGCTGATCCCCCGATGCTTCCTCGCGGAAGGGTCGGTACGCGCCATCAGATAGCACCGGTTGGACCGGTGCGCGCCGCTGGTCCATATCTTCGTCCCGTTGAGAACGTAATCGTCGCCGTCCTTCTCAGCCCTGAGCTCCAGGGACGCCAGGTCCGAGCCCGACCCCGGCTCGCTGAACCCCTGGCAGTAGACCGCCGAGCCGTCCGCGATCTCCGGAAGAAATCGAGACTTCTGCTCCTCGGTGCCGTACAGCATCAGCGTGGGCCCGACCAGATCCACACCTATCAGCGACGCGCGCGTCGGCGCCCGAAAGTAGGCCGTCTCCTCGCTGTATATCATACGGTCGACGTGGGAACCTCCCAGACCCCCGTACTCCTCCGGCCATCCGAGGGTGAGCCAGCCCTTCTCCGCAAGCTCCAACGTCAGCCCACTGACCAGCGGCCAATTCTCGTCGGTGAAATAGGCGTCAGGATCTATCCCAACCCAGTCATCCCCCAGGCGCCGGGTCAGGAACGCGCGTATCTCGCGGCGCATCTCATCCTGTTCGTCCGTGAACCGAAAATCCACTGCTGCCCTCCCATTCGGACCTCGTCCGCTCTGGACGAAATCCCTGAATCGTGGCGGTCCACCCCGCCGGTGAACCCGTCCCCCTCGAACTCAGATGGCGGACTCGGACGCCGTCCTCCCCATTGCGAACGTCCCGAGGGTGCGGTATACGGCTCCACCGGGCGCGAGCTCGCTGCTGATCAGGCTCACGTCCGATACCATCGTCCTTCTGAACACCGGCTCCAGGCGGGCGAGCGTCTCCCAGCATCGCCTGCGGTCGAGCCTGCCCACGCCGTCGCGGATACGCGCCAGCGTGATATGAGGAGACCAGGCGCGCCGGTCTCTCTGCACCCCGAAAGACACCAGCGACTCCTCGATATCCGCCCGGAGGCCGAACAGCGCCTCCGGCCCGCTCACCCCCACCCACAACACCCGCGGCGAATGCTCTCCCGGATAGGCCCCAAAGCCCCCCACCGTCAACTTCAGAGGCCCCCACCGACCGGCGGCGGCCGAAACCGCCCGGCCAACCGCACCCACCTCGCCCTCCGGCACGCTGCCCAGAAACTTGAGCGTCAGGTGCGCCCCCTCCGGCCTGACCACTCGCAGACCCCTGACGCCCGCTCCGGCCAGAGTCGAAACCACCCGGCCAAGCTCGTCCATCACGTCCCGCTGAAGCTCGGCGGCTACGAAGGCCCTGACAGTCTCCACCATGGAAGAATCCTACCATCTCAGGCTCTGATACACTGTAGGCCGGGAGGAAAGTTCGATGAAATGGAGCTCCGCGGTCTCCGAGGCGGTCCGACTGGCAGACGCTGTCGAAGAATGCGCCGAGCGGCTCCTGGAAGAACTCGACGGGGCCACTCCCGACCTCGTCGTCGCCTTCGTCTCCGCCCACCACGAATCCCAATTCGAGCATGTCCCCCGGGCGGTGCGCGATCTGATGGGGCCGGTCATGATTATCGGCTGCTCGGCCGGAGGTGTCATCGGCGCCGGGAGAGAGATCGAGCGCAGGCCTGGAGTCGCCCTGACGGCCGCGCACATGCCAACCGTCCGGATCGTCCCATTCCACCTCCCCGACGAGTCCGTCCTGCCGGACGGAGACGCGCCCCCAGCCGCGTGGGAGGACGCAGTGAAGGCTGACGCCCGAAACGACCCCGTGTTCCTCATCCTGGCCGACCCCTTCAGCGTCCGCGGAGACAGCCTGCTGAGCGGCCTGGACTTCGCATTCCCACGCAGCCCGAAGATCGGAGGCCTGGCCAGCGGCGCGGCTAGGCCCGAAGGCAACGCCCTCTATCTCGGAGGCGGCGTCCACCGGTCGGGCATCGTGGGCCTTGCCATGCACGGCGGCCTCGAAGTAGACACCGTGGTCGCCCAGGGATGCCGACCGATCGGGCGGCCCATGCGTATCACGGGATGCAACGGAAGCATCCTCACGGAACTGGACGGACGACCACCCATAGAGGCGCTGAGGGAAACCTTCGACGGCTTGGACGAACGGGACAAGTCACTCGCGCAGCAATCCCTGTTCGTCGGCATAGTGATCGACCCCTTCAACGATGACCCCCAGCCGGGCGACTTCCTGGTAAGGAACCTCGCCGGCCTCGACCCACGCACCGGCTCGCTCGCTGTGGCCGAGAAGCTCGAAGAAGGCCGGATAGCCCAGTTCCACCTGCGCGACGCCGACACCTCCGCGCAGGAACTCGACGCCCTGCTCACACGCTACGCGGCGGGCCGGCGAACCGACGAAGAATCGGGCGCGCTGCTGTTCTCGTGCCTCGGCAGAGGATCCTACCTATACGGAAGGCCCGACCACGACACCGACGTGTTCCGTGACAGGGTCGGCCCGCTGCCGCTGGGCGGGTTCTTCTGCAACGGCGAGATAGGACAGGTCGGAGGCTCCACCTACCTGCACGGCTACACCAGCTCGTTCGGCATATTCCGACCGAGGCGGGCAGGCTGACCTACACGGCCGAAGGCCGCGGGAGACCCAGCAGACGCGCGGCGTTGCCCCCCTTGACGGCCTGAGCCTCCGAACGCGACAGCCCCGACTCGTCGATCTGGCTGAGCAGCCTGGAAGCGCGGAGCAGCGGAAAGTCGCTCCCGAACAGTATCCTCTCTGCGCCGACCAGCCCGGCCGTTGCCTCGAACACCCCCGGCTCGTAGAGAAACGGCGATGCGGCCGTGTCGAAGTACACACCCCCCAGACTCTCGCGCACCTCCGGCATCAGCGCGTAGAACGGCAGGCCCCCTCCCCAGTGCGCGCACACTATCCGCGCCCCCGGAAAGTTCAGGATGAACCTCCACAGCGCCTCCGGGCGAGTCTCTCCCTTCCCCGCATAGGCGTGGCCTACAGGCTCGGACGAATGGGTCGTCACGACCAAGCCGTGCTCCGTCACCACCTCCATGAGCGGCGCCATGGTCGCCGGGCTGCCTATGTCGAACGACTGTGTATCGGGGTGAAGCTCACCCACTCCGCGCAGACCCGCCCGAACGCAGCGGTCCACCTCGATGGCCGCCGCGCCGCCCCGAGTCGGATTCGCCGAGGCGAACCCGATCAGCCTGCCATTGGAGGAACTCGCCGCGTCTATCACGTAATCGTTCGACTCACGCGCCAGGCCCGGATCGCTCCAGCCGACCCCCATCACGACCGACGCCGCCACCCCGTCGATATCCATCGCCTCCAGAAGCTCCTCGGCGCTTGACATGCGGGCCCTCGGATCGGCGTACAACTCCGCGAAGGTGGCGTCGATCTTGAGATACCGCTCCCTGCGCCGGCGCGCCTCCGGCGGGAAGATGTGCGTATGGAAGTCGATTATCATCGTGAAGACAGGTTCCTGCTCATGCCAGCCCCCGCTTGACAACACCGGCGTATACCACCTGAAGCCCGGCTTGACCGACAGGCCGCCAACCTCGACCGCGCGCCCGCGGCGGCGTGCCCCTCGACACGCTCAGGAAAACGGAATCACCCGATTATACCAGCGCCCCCACGTGCGCGTTCTCCCCAAGCCGCTCATCCGTCATTCCTCTGGCAGGGGGCCTGGGGTCACACTCCACTCTCCACTGCCCCGGCCCCCTGCCACTCGCCACGTTCTCCCTCCCTGGCAGGGGGTCTGGGTCACTCCCCACTCTCCACTCTCCACTCTCCACTGCCACTGGCCACTGCCCACCGGCCACTGCCCACTGCCCCAGCCTCTTGACATCCGCGAACCCATGTACTAGGATATTCGCGTGGAAAGGAACGCAGCCATGGTCATGCCGAACCACGTGCACGGAACCAACCGGCACACAAGGGGCGCCCTCACCCCCGGGACCTGTCCCACAATTGTCCCAGAACTGCTCCGGTTCCGTTCCACATCTGTTCCACAAGTGCCCCACATTTGTTCCACGAAATCGAACCCTCAGCTACGAGATGGGACAAAATGGAACAGTTTGGGACAGTTTCGGCAAAAACCGGCCCTGCCCCTCTGCTCGAACCCGCCTCACACGCCGGGCAGGTAAGTCTATGAGGACTCCCGTTATCCCACAGCCACCGTCATACCGGCGCAGGCCGGCCCCGCCCTGCAAGGAGAGGCCGGCTTGATGGATAGAATGTTCATATTCTTCCCCTCCCGTGACCTGACGTCCGGTCCGGCCGACGCGGGACTGGAGTTCGAGGACGTCCTCTTCGACACCTCGGACGGAGTGAGCCTCCACGGCTGGTTCGTACCGGGCCGCGCCGACACGGCGCTACTCTGGTTCCACGGCAACGCGGGCAACGTCAGCCACCGTGTCCAGAACATCCTCATGCTTCATCACCGCCTCGGGACAGGCATCTTCATATTCGACTACAGGGGATACGGGCGGAGCGGCGGCAGCCCGTCGGAGGACGGCCTGTACAGAGACGGGGAAGCCGCAATCGCCTATCTCGAGCAGCGCCGCGGGATCGACCCGAAGAACCAGGTCGCGCTCTTCGGACGCTCGCTCGGATGCGCGGTCGCCGTCGAAATGGCGGCGCGGCACGAGACCAGGGCCCTGATACTGGAGTCGCCGTTCACCTCCATACGCGCTATGGCGAAGCGCTCGAACCCGCTGCTCTCAGCCATACTCCCCACAGGCGTGGTCGTGAGGAGCAAGTTCGACTCCCTGTCGAAGATCCACCGCGTGCGGGCTCCACTCATGGTTCTCCATGGAGACAGGGACGACGTCGTGCCCCTCACGATGGGCCAAGAGCTGTGGGAAGCGGCGAGGGTCCCCAAAACCTTCTTCACCGTCGAGGGAGCGGGACACGACGACGTCTACCTCGTTGGCGGTGAGCCCTATTTCGACGCGCTCGCGCGCTTCATCTCGGCCCCGGACAGCGCAGACGTGAAGTGAATTTCGGATTCGAGGGCGCCCACAGAGTGCCGGAAAGCGCTGAAAACACCCTCGAGCGCGGTGAGCAGACGGGCGCTCCTATGTCGTCAGGTCAGTGGCGGCCACTCAAGACCCGCAGGATTTGACAACCCCGAACCGCTGTGCTAGAGTTTACCCATGACACAGCCGCCTCTCTCCACAAACCAGCCCGCAGGACTCCTGAAGCGCCTGTCACATAAGTGTCACATAGTGTCACATAGTGTCAGCCAAAATCGGCCCTCTCAGCTACGAAATGCCCCTAAAATGTGACACTTCGGCAAAAAATTCGCCCAGAACGGCCCGGGCAGGCATGGCCCCGAGGCCGCCGGGCGCAGAGACCGACCGTCAGCCGCAGTCAGTCGGGCGATGGCGCGAAGACCGGCCGGTCACTGGCCTCTTGGCGTCTTGCCACGACGCCGGACTCACTCTATCATCGGTCCTGTCGGGGTGTGGCGCAGCGGAAGCGCGCCTGCTTTGGGAGCAGGAGGTCGCCGGTTCGATCCCGGCCACCCCGACCACCCGCCTACGCCGCGTGCGCCAGCAGGGCCGCCCGGCGCCACAGATCCACCCCGTGAAGCCTCATGACCACCACGTCGCCGGGATGAATCCCGTCGGGCAGCTCGGCCCTGAACCTGAACGGGTAGCGCGACAACTCCAGCAGAGCCGGCCGCCTCGGCCGGCGGTCCAGCGCCACCGCATCGTACAGAGCCTCACGGCCGCCGGACTCCTCCAGCCGCCGACCCAGATACTTCAGAAACCAGTACCGCTTCCGCGACTCCTCTATCGCCGCGGCCTCCCTGAACTGCGCCTCCGCCCGCTGCGCCACCGACGCCATCTGCTCCTCGGAGTACCGCGCCTCCCCGGAAGTCAGGAACTGGACGATCTGACGCTGAACCACCAGGTCCGGGTATCTACGCAGAGGAGAGGTCGCCTGAACATAGACCGGAACCCCGAGACTGCCGTGGGGCCCCGGCCTCGTCGAGACCGTAGCAGGCGGCAGCCTGCGCATCGCCAGAAACCACGAGAGTGGGCCGTCCTCCACACAGCCCCCCGGGCCGTCCGAGTCGGGCGCCGGCTGTGAGCGGTAGACCGCCGGCAGCGACTCCCGCTCGCAGAACTCCGCCAGCAGCCTGTTGCACAAAATCATCAGCTCGGCCACCATCCTCCGCGCGGGAGTCCGCGTGACCACCCGCACGTCGACCTCGCCGGACGGACCCGCGTGCACGGCCAACTCGGGACGGTCGATCGTCACCGCGCCCGCCCTCTCACGCCTCAGCCGCAGGACATCCCCCACCGCGCCGAGACCCGAAACGGCCTCGTGCCACCGATGCCCGGAGTCGGACGCGGCGCGCTCCGCCTCCTCGTACGACAGAGCCGCACGGCTCCGGATAACGGACGGCGACACGTCCCAGTCCAGAACGTCGCCGGACGAGGATATCCGCGCCGTCACGCTGACGGCGGCCCTCAACTCCCCGGCCCTCAGGCTCCCCGTCTCCTCAGAGACCTCCCGAGGCGCCATGGGAACCTTCACGTCCGGAAGATACAGGCTCGACATTCGCCTGTCGGCCTCCGCGTCCACCTCACCGCCGACCGGAATCAGCGCGCCCGCGTCCGCCACGTGTACCCAGACACGGAAGGAACCGTCCGGCAGCGCCTCCACCGAAAGGGCGTCGTCCCTGTCGGCCGTATCCTCCTCGTCGATCGTGATCGCAGGGACATCCACCAAGTCGGCCCGGCCAGGCTCGCTCATCGCCGCGTCACCCCGGATGCTCCGCGCCTCGGCCAGAACCCCAGCCGAAAATCCATCCGGGACTCCCGCCCTCTCCAGCTCCAGAGGCTCGTCCGGGGACATCACCCCCGCGCCGACCAGCACGTCGAACCCCAGGCGCTGGACGTCCCGCGCCCCAGGGTCTATCTGCCTGAGCAAGGCGGCCGCGGCCGCGCTCCGAGTGTAGTCGCCGCCGTGTACCACAAAACCTCGAACGTGGCTCAAAAGATCGCGCTGATGCGCGCTGAGCGGCTCCGGAAGACCCCCGGCAGCAAGCCGCTCCACCAGCGCGGCAGCATCCGCGGCTCTCCTGGACGCGCGCTCCCGACGCGCCAGGATGTCGCCCACCGCCTCCTCGCTCCGCGCCAGATAGCCCCCGGACGACTCCTCGAAATACAGAGGCTCCCGCGCCAGGTGGAGCGCCGCGGCAACCCTCCGCGCGAGGTCGCAGCCCGTCCCCCAGTACAGCTCCGAGAGGTCATCTATCGAGACGGCCCCGGCCTCCTCCCGCGCCAACTCCCACACCTCACGGAGATCCATCCGGGCCGAGAGGCTCTCCGCAGTCTCGCGCAGAGCCTCGACTTCACCGCCGCCCGCCGGAACCAGCCCCGTCCACATCAAGACCCTGTCAGGCGGGAGCCGGGCCCCCCTGCCGGGACCGATCGCAACCCGAACCCGCCCTGTGCGTTCCCTGCGGTCAGGACCCGGCGTACCCGAATACGTGCCGATGGCGGGGCCGTCCTTCAGCCGGACTACTATCACCTCGCCAGCCTGCATCCATACCTCCGGGGCCGTAGCCGGACTCCGTTACTTTGCGAAACGCAGCGCCTGATCCACGATGTCCAGCCCGACCGCCTCGCTCCAGGCGGCGAGCAGCTGCCGAGTCACCGGCCCAGGCCTGCCGTCGCCAACATCCCTGTTGTCGGCCCGCGTCACCGGCAGCACGCACGGGCTGGTGGTCGTGAAGAACGCCTCGTCGGCCGTGTACAGGTCATACGGCTGGAGATCCTCCTCGACCACCGGAATGTCGAGCTGCCGGGCGAGGTCGAACACCATACCGCGCGAAACCCCCTGCAGGATGGCCTTGTCGGTCGGGGAGCGAATGACGCCGTCCGTCACCATCAGGACGTTGTAGCCGACACCCTCAGTCAGATTGCCGTCCAGGTCCAGCATTATGGGCCACGCCTCAGGGTCCACGTCTGCCGCCTCGAGCAGGGCCAGGTTGAAGTTCATTCGGCTGTAGTGCTTGATCTTGGGATCCAGCGACTCGGACGAATAGCTCCTCATCTTAGCGATCACCCCGTGCACCCCCGTCTCGTAGGAGCGGGCGTGGCGGCTGAAGTCGACCGCCCCTATCCTGACACCGACCGTCGCAGAGTCAGGCTCACCGGGGGCGGACCGGGGGCCGCGCGTCACAAACTGGTGAATCGTGAAGTCCCCCGCCTCCGCACGATACGGCTCGTTGCGCCGGACCGCCTCCTCGCTCACCTCCAACATCTCGTCCGCAGAGAGGCCGGGATCGATGCGCGCGTACTTGAGCGACCGGTACAGCCTGTCTATGTGCTCCTTCATGCGGAAGCTCTTCCCGTTGAACGTCCGCTCCACGTCGAACACGGCATCCCCCACCAGGAAACCGCGGTCGGTCGGATCGATCCTGACCTCGCTGTTCGGCATCCATTCGCCGTTGAAGTAGGCAATGTAGTCGGTCATGTCTCACCCCCGTGTGTTGGCCGGTCGAGTCGGTTGCCGAATTATATCACCACGCGGTTGACCCCATCCCGGCCCGTCGATACACTCGAAAGACACACCCCATTGATACCACAAACCCGCGCCGCGGCCTTCATCGACCTGGACGGAACTCTCATCGGCAGAGACGAACGAGTCTCGCCGCGGGTGGCCCACGCCGTCGGGAGGCTGGCAGCCCTCATACCCGTGAGCATAGCCTCAGGGCGCGAGCCCTCGGACGTGCTGCGGTTCGCCGACGAGCTGGGACTCGAAGCCCCCCAGATCTCGGACAACGGAGCCGTGATCCTCGACCCCGCGGCAGGAGAGGCCCTGCACAGCTTCATCATGCCTGCTCCACAGGCCGAGCAGGTGGTCAGATACCTGGACGCGCGCCGAATCGCCTTCATCGCCACGCACGCCGCTGACACCGCTGCCGCCCTGAGCGAGATACCGACCTGGAAGCTCGCTCGAGTCTCGGCCCTCGACCTGGACGAGGCCGGCGCCGAAGACGTCGCCGCGGCGTTCCGCGGCGACCCGAAGATGCACGTCGTCAAGGCGTCCCTGCCATACAACGGCCTGTGGGCCGTGGACTTCACCAGAGTCGGTATCGACAAGGCGTCGGCGGTCCGCAGGGTAGCCGATGCGCTGGGAACCGACGCGCGGCGAACCATCGCCATCGGAGACAGCTACAACGACGTCTCGATGCTGCGGAACTGTGGACTCTCCATCGCCATGGGCGGCTCGCCGGACGAAGTGAGGGCGGCGGCAGACCACGTCGTTCCTCCGGTGGACGACGACGGCCTCGCCGTGGCCATCGAGAAGCTGATCCTGCCGCGGCTGGCGGCCTGGGAGCGTCCGTCCGTACAATGAGCGGCGCAGACAGGCTGGACGCGGAGTTCAGAGCCGGCCGGTTACTCAGGCCCTCTCACGACGTACTCAACGTCGTAGACCTGGCAAACGCGATGGCCTCCCTCGCCGGAGCGGAGCCCGCCAGCGCCCCCGCGACCGGGGCACAAGCCGTCTCGCAGATGATCGGCGAGACGGACCACCTGATCTTCGTCGTAGCCGATGGCCTCGGCATGGACCTGGTCGACTCCCTGGCTGTCGATGGCTTCATGCGCCGGCGCCTCGCTGCCCGCCTGCAAACGACCTTCCCGTCCACCACCGCCGCCGCCTTCACGTCACTGGCGACCGGCGAGTGGCCCAACAGGCACGCCGCAATCGGCTGGTACACCTATATCCCCCACGTCGACGCGGTGACGACCATCATCCCCTTCGTCCGAACCGTCGACAAGACGCCCCTGGCCCAGCTTGGCCTGACCGTCGACCGCGCCTTCCCTGTTCCATCCCGCGCGTCGGGAATCGACAGGCCCGCCATGTCGATCCTGCCACAGGCGATAGTCGATAGCGTCTTCTCCGGATACCTCAGCGGCTCCATGCCTCGGACCGGCTACGCCGCTCTCGCCGAGGCAGTGGACGCCGTAGCCGAAAGAGTGATCGAGGCCCGCGGGCCGACGTACACGTATCTGTACGTGCCAAGCGTGGACTACGCCGGCCACGAACTCGGGTTTCGGGACGCGGGGACGCTCGCCGTGGCCGCCGCGCTCGAACAGGCGCTGGACTCCCTGGCACAGAGGCTGTCGGGACGCGCTCGAATCGTCGTGACAGCCGACCACGGCGGCCTCGACGCCGGCCCGGCCCGGATTCATATGCTTCGCCCTTCCGACCCCCTCGTTCGCATGCTGCGCCGCGAGCCCTCCGGAGACAGCCGCGTCGCCTGCTTCCACGTCCGCGAAGGGGAAGACGCCCGATTCCGCGAAACCTTCATCGACCGCTTCGGTGACCGCTTCTTCCTCATCACCGTGGATGAAGCCGAAGACCTGTCGCTCTTCGGCCCAGGGCCGCTGTCCGGCGAGACGCGTCGGCGGCTGGGCTCGTTCATCGCCGTGTCCTCAGCCGCCGACGTGCTCCTCTACGAGTGGCCCAGCAGGGCTGCCGAAGACAAGCTCTTCGTCGGATACCACTCCGGCCTCACCCCCGCCGAAATGCTCGTCCCGCTGATACTCGCCTAGCAAATCACCACCCCGGCCTACCTTCAACCGTTACGCACCCCGGTCATGCTAAACCACGCCCATCCGCCGTGATAGTATTGCCTCACTCATGGGGCCGCCGCTAACGGAGTACACCCAGGCCCACAGGCTGGCGTGGGTGCTGGATTCCGCCGCTGCCAGGGGTACGGGGGAGACCTTTGCAAACGTCATTCCGGCGAAAACCTGAACCCAGAAACCATGAAGTCCACGTTTCCGGCGGCTGGTTCACACTCACGGTGTCGGCCCTTATGGAAAGGTCTCCTGCCGAACCGCAGGCTGACGACGAGAGACAGACATGCGTCTACTAGCTGTGCTGCGCAGGATGTCGGCTTGGCTCGCCCACTGGCTCTGGACGCTCAAAGATGCTCTGCCGCCCTATGAGAACGTGGATGGGCTGCTCGAGAGCAAGGAGATGGGCGCGGATGGGAATCACCTGGTCTGCGTGGGCTCGGTCTGGGTGGAGGTTGACCGACAGACCTACAACACCCTGGTCGTAGGCGAGAACCTGCGGGTCCGGTATACGAGAGGGAAGCGAGCCATCAACATAGACAGGCTGCTGCCGGGCAGGGGCCCCGGCTGAGGCTCGCCGCTATAGAGCTGCGGCCAGGACCTCTGCCAAGTGCCGCGCATGGGCGCCGGTGCCGTGCTCGATCTGCTGGCGGCACGAGACGCCGTCAGCCACTATAGCCGCGCCGCCGCCCGCTTCCCTGATGGAGGGAAACAGCGCCTGCTCGCCCAGCCTCATCGAGACGTCGTAGTGCTCCTTCTCGAAGCCGAACGACCCCGCCATCCCACAGCACCCCGACTTGATCTCCTCGACCTCGCAGCCGGGTATCGACTCCAGCGCCTGCGTCGCCTTCACGGTCCCCGTCAGAGCCTTCTGATGACAGTGCCCCTGGAACAGAACCTTGCCGAGCGGCCGGGAGAACTCGAGGACGGCTCCGTCCTGTTCTCGCGCGTGAACCAGAAACTCCTCGATCAACATGGTGCTGTCCACGACCTCCTCGAGGCCCCGCAGGCCCGGCGTCAGGTCCGGATAGTCGTCGCGGAAGCTCAGGATGCAGCTAGGCTCTAAGCCGACTATCTTCGTCCCTTCGGCGGCGTAGCTCCGGAGACTCTCGACGTTGCGTCGGGCGTTCACCTTAGCCTTCTGCGCCATACCGGCCGACAGCATCGGCCGGCCGCAGCAAACCACCGGCGGAAGAACCACTCCATACCCCAGACTCTCGAGCACCCTGACCGCCGCCGCGCCTATCTCGGGATGGTTGTAGTTGGTGAACGTGTCTGTGAAGAGCGCCACCCGGCCGCGCTCGTTCCTGCGGCCCGAAGACCCTCCCCGCGCCTTGAACCACTGCCGGAAGGTCTGGCCGGCGAAGCGCGGCAGCGTCCGTCTCCGGTCGACACCCTGACGTTCGAGCAACTCTCCGACGGCGTCGCTCCGGAGGAGCCGGTTGGACAGTGGGGCGAAGAACGCCCCCCAGCGGCTGAGGGTGGCTATGTTGCCGAAGATCAGGTTGCGCGTCGTCTGCCCGTTGGCACGGTGGTAGCCATCCAGAAATTCGTACTTGAGCTTCGCCATGTCCACGTTGGATGGGCACTCGGCCTTGCACGCCTTGCAGGCCAGGCACAGATCCATCACCTCGTAGAGACGCCTGGAGGTCAGAGCCCCAGGCGGCAGCGCCCCGGACATGGCGGCGCGCAGCGCGTTCGCCCGTCCCCGCGTCGAGTGCTCCTCGTCGCGGGTCGCCATGTACGAGGGGCACATAGTGCCTCCGATTACCTTCCGGCACGCTCCCTGACCGTTGCACATCTCGGCCGCCGCGGCCATGCCGCCCTCACGACTGAAGTCCAGTGCGGTATCGCCGACCCTCACGGAGCGGCGGCTGGCGCGCAGGTCCTCGGTCATGGGAGAAGGGTCGACGATCTTCCCCGGGTTCATAATGCCATCCGGATCGAACGAGCGCTTCACGTCCCGAAATGCCTGATAGAGCGCAGGGCCGAACATCTTCTCGATGAAGCCGCTGCGGACGATCCCGTCTCCGTGCTCCCCGCTCATCGCTCCGCCGAACTCCAGCACCAGGTCGCTCACCGCGTCCGCGATAGAGGCCATCCGCTCCACGCCGTCCCTTAGCGTCAGGTCCACCAGCGGCCGGATGTGCAGACAACCCACGCTGGCGTGACCGTAGTAGCCCGCGGTCGTCCCGTGGTCGCGGATGATCTGATCGAAGCGCCGAACGAACTCGGGCAGCTTCTCCGGCGCCACCGCAGTGTCCTCCACGAACGGCAGAGGCTTCTCGGGGCCACGGACGTTCATCATCAGGCCAAGCCCGGCCTTCCTGACCGCCCACACCCTCTCCTGAGCCGCCGGATCGACCAAGCGGCGCACCGCGTAGCCGAGACGCGCGCTCCTCATCCGCGCCTCGAGCCGCTCCAGGCCGGCCTCTACCTCAGCCTCCGAATCCCCAGTCACCTCGACGATCAGAAGAGCCTCCGGGTCGCCTTCCACGAAATCCATCATCCGGGAATACTCGATGTTCGACCGCGCTTGGCGCAGGATCATACTTCCGATCAGCTCGACGGCGGCAGGCTCTATGTCGAGCGCGACCACGGTCGCCTCCAGCGATTCCAGTAGGTCGTGGAAGTGAATTACGGCAAGCCCCTTGCGGGCGGGAATCGGCACGACCCGCAGCTTGGCCTCGGTGATGGTGACGAGCGTGCCCTCGGAGCCGACCACGAACCGCGCCATGTTGAAGCCGCCGTCCCGGTCGAGTTCGTCCAGGTTATACCCGGAGACGCGGCGCATGATCTTCGGGTACCGGCGGCGCACCTCGCCGCGGTTGGCATTGCCGATCTCCGTCAAGTCCCTGTATATCCGGCCTAGGAGTTCCCCGCCGCGCGCCCTGGACTGAAGCGCCTCCGAGCTCGTCTCCCCAAAACGAGCCGTGTCGCCGTTGGAGAGCACCACGTCCAGCTCCAGAGTGTGGTCCACGGTCTTGCCCCACCTGATGGAGTGTGCCCCGCAGGAGTTGTTGCCGAGCGCCCCCCCGACGTTACCGCGGTTGCTCGTGCTCGGATCGGGCGCGAAGAGCACGCCGGAGGGCCGCAGCAGGCTGTTGAGCTCGTCGAGAACGATCCCCGGCTGGACGCGAACCCAGCCCTCCTCTGCGTTGAGCTCGATCATGTCGCGCATGTACGCGGAAAAGTCTATGACCAGCGCGTTCCCGACGGTCTGCCCGGCGAGGCTGGTACCGCCCCCACGCGGCAGTATCGGGATGCCGTGGCGCGCCGAGGTCTCCACTGCGGCAACGACGTCTTCCGCGTTGCGCGGCATGACCACGCCGACGGGGTCGATCTGGTAGATGCTGGCATCCGTGCTGTAGAGCGCGCGCGACATCCTGTCGAAACGGACGTCCCCGTCGATCAGCGGCCTCAGCTCCGCCGCCAGGTCCGCCGCGGCGCCTTCCGTGACCGCAGTCCGGGTAAAGACCGGCGCGGCTGACCTGGCCGTGGACGTAACCCCGGGATCATCGGCGGCAGCCCCAATAACTGGGGATGGGCGCACCTGGTGCAACGTAACCCCGGGCGCATCTGCGGCGGCCCGTGCCGGTGGAGCGCTGCGGGCATGGTCTGGAGTAACCCCGGCCGCCGCAGATGCGCCCGGCTCGGGTCGATCGGGCAGCGCCGCTCCACAGGCGTCGCAGAAGCTGTGGTCCACAGGATTCGGCGTCGAGCATGAGGCACACACCGAGTCCGACCGAACCCCGCGGCCGCACTGACCGCAGAACCGCGCTCGTGGCAGGTTGTCATAGCGGCACCAGGGACAGGTCATGGGGTATGGCGCGTCCTGTGGAGGCGCGGGCTCAGCCGGAGACTTCGATTATCTCGTACCTTGTCGTCCCGCGCGGAGTCTCCACCTCTATCTTGTCCCCCAGGCTCTTCCGTACGATCATCTTCCCGATGGGCGAGATGTCGGATATCTTCCCCTCAAGCGGGTTCGATTCGGTACGGTCCACGAGCGTGTAGACCGATTCGCGCCCCGTTCCGAGATCCCTGACCGACACGCGGGAGCCGATCCGGACGACGCTGGATGAGCCGGAAGATGAGTCCACGACGACCGCGGCTCTGAGGGATGCCTCTATCTCCCTGATCCTGGACTCGACAAGCCCCAGCTGCTCCCTCGCGGCCTCCAGCGGCGCATTCTCGCGGACGTCCTTATCCGCCGCGGCCCGCTGTATCTGTGCCGCCAGCGGCCCGCGCTCCGCCTTCAGATCGTCGAGTTGCTTCTTGAGCCTCGCGTGTCCCTGCTGTGTCAGCTCGACCCTCTCCGCCGCGTCCCCTCGCGCGCGCTGCCGTGCCTTGCGCTTCGGGACGATGACGGACTGCGCCAGCTTCTCAGGCAGCATCTGCTTCTTCCAAGCGTATGACAGGAACCCTCTGAGAACCTGAAGCCGCTCCACCGCCTGAGGATCGGTCCCGGCGCCGCCGCTGACCCGCTCGGTATACTCGCCTATCAGAGCGGGCGAGAGGGACGACAACTCACGGTCCGGACCGCACCACCGTGAGAACCTGTGAAGCTCCCTGGTTATGGTCTCGATCCGCTCTGTCTCGACCTCGATCTGCTCTGTGGACTTGGACTTGGACTTGGACTTGGGCTTGACGGAGGCCCTGTAGGCAGTCATGGCCTCCATCAACGTCGTCGGCGTATTCGACTTCAAACTCGTCGCTCCCAGTCTGGGGCTGCGTCCCATGTTAGTGAAGGGAGCGCGCCAGTGTCAAACGCGCGCCGACAACATAACTGTTCAGACTCTCCACTCTCCCACTCTCCACTCTTCACTCTTCTTCTATGGCGCCACTCTGGAGATGAAGACGCCCGCGACCACCGCGGAGCCGATCACGCCCGCGACGTTGGGCGCCATCGCGTGACCCAGCAGATAGGTGCGCGGGTTGGCCTGCTGCCCCACGTGATGAGACATCCTCGCCGCCATAGGCACCGCTGACACCCCGGCCGACCCTATCAGAGGATTGATCTTCTCCCTGCTGAACAGGTTCATGAGCTTGGCGAAGAGCACCCCCCCGGCGGTGCCCAGGCAGAAGGCCCCCAGCCCAAGCGCCAAGATGACCAGCGTCGTCCTGTCGAACACCACGTCCGCCGAGAGCTGCGCGCCAACCGTCACCATCAGAAAGATGGTCGCTATGTTCAGGAGCGAGTTGGACGCCACCGAAGTGAGCCTCGGCACGACGCCGCTCTCCCTGAAGATGTTGCCGATCATGAACATCGATATGAGCGGCGCCGACTGAGGGACGACCAGTATGATGACGATCATGGCCAGGGCAGGGAAAACCAGCTTCTCCCGCTGTGAAACCTCTCGCGGTGGCTTCATCTCGATCTTGCGCTCGCTCTCCGTCGTCAGCAGCTTCATGATCGGCGGCTGGATGAAAGCGATAGCAGCCATATACGAATAGGCAATGACCGCGGTGATCCCCAGTATCTCCGGGGCAAGTCTGGCCGAAAGGAAGATCGTGGTGGGACCGTCCGCCCCGCCGATTATCCCTATGGCAGCAGCCTGTTCGAGGGTGAAACCGACCCCGAATCCAAAGGCGTCTGTCGCAAGCGCGCCCCAGAAGGCCGCGAAAATCCCGACCTGTGCCGCAGCCCCCAGAAGCATCAGGCGCGGATTCGCTATGAGCGGGCCGAAGTCGGTCATCGCCCCAATGCCCAGAAAGATGATCGGGGGCAGCAGATTCCAGAACGAAAGCCCGTAGTGGAAGACAACCCCGAAAATCCCCGACTCCTGGAAACCCGCCGCTCCCTCCTGAAAGGTCGTGAGACGTGTCAGTTCGGGAACCAGGTTGGCGATCAGGATCCCGAGCCCTATCGGGAGCAACTCGTAAGGCTCCAAGCCTCGGGTAATCGCCAGGTATATGAACGCCAGACCCACCAGCAGCATGAGACCCTCTCCCATGTCGATCTGGTAGAAGCCGGTGCTGCGCAGAAATTCGAGAAGGTCTGACAAAATACTCTAGCCGGTCGGCCCTGGGGCTGCGCCCGGGAGCCTAGCCGTCGGCGTCCTCTGAGGACCCGGGCAGGGGGGTATCTCGACGAAGCACGGTGACGGCGGCAACCGCCGCCAGCGACCTGAGCCGTGCCTCCGCCTCCGCCGCGCCGCGCCGCGCCGCCGCCTTCTCGGAGACCCTGTCCAAGACGCCCTCTGAAAGCATCCTGAAACCCGTGACCATGATGATCATCAGCGCAAGGAGGGCGAAGGCCGTGCCTATCCCGAGGCCGGTGAGCGCGGCCGCCTCTTCTGCAATCTGTGGGTCTATGGCCTTCTCCTAGGAAGACAGTCTCATGAGACGACGCTAATCTTACACCAAGGCGTACCCCGTAACCACAGCAGCCCCCAAACCACTCTCCACTCGCATCTGGCGCCCAGCCGTGTCACGTCTTATAATCGGGAAGCAAGAATGACCGCGCGGGCGGGAGAGACAATGCGCTCCATAGACCTCAACTGTGACATGGGCGAGAGCTTCGGAATGTACAAGATGGGCCTCGACGAAGAGGTCATCAAGTACGTGACGTCGGCCAACGTCGCCTGCGGCTTCCACGCGGGCGACCCCTCGTGGATGCGCCGCACTGTCCGCATGGCGGAGGATAACGACGTCGCGGTTGGCGCGCACCCCAGCTTCCCAGACCTCAACGGCTTCGGCCGGCGAGACCTCGCCGTCACCCCGCAAGAGGCCCGTGACGACCTCGTATACCAGATAGGCGCCCTCCAAGCGTTCTCCGGCTCCGGGAAGCTCCAGCACGTAAAGCCGCACGGCGCCATGTACAACCGCGCCGTGAACGACGAGCCGCTCGCAAGGTCGATCTGCGAAGCCGTCCTCGAGGTCGACCCCGGCATGGCCCTGGTCGCCCTCGCGGGCTCCCCCTGGGTCGGACTGGCAAAGGACATGGGCCTGCGCGTAGCAAGAGAGATCTTCGCCGACAGAGCGCTGAACGCCGACGGAACCCTGGTCTCCAGATCCAGGCCGGGATCGGTCCTTCACGACGTGGACGAGGTCGTGGAGCGCAGCATCCGCATGGTGACCGAGCGCACGGCCAAGACCATCGATGGCGGTGAAATCGAGGTGGAGGCCGACAGCCTGTGCGTCCACGGGGACACCCCGGGAGCTGTGGACATGGCCAAGGCCCTGCGGCGGGAGCTCGAAGCAGCCGGTGTCCAGGTCGTTCCCCTGGGCAGACTGGTCTGACCGGATCCCCACTCCTCTCGATTCAGGCCAGATATTCCGATGTACGACTCCCCGTCATTCCTACACGCCGGCGACCAGGCGCTGGTGGTCGAACTCGGAGACTCCATCGATCTGAAGACCAACCGCCGCGTCCACGCCCTGATGCGGGCCGTAGAAGCGACCCCCGTTCCAGGCGTCACGGACGTGGTTCCCAGCTACAGATCCCTGCTCGTCAACTACGACCCCCTGATAATCACGGCGACCGAGCTCCGTGAGCGCGTCGAAACCCTGGAAAAGAAGCTGAACGACCGAGACGTGAAGCCCAAGAGAGTCGTCAGGATCCCAATCCTGTACGGCGGCCAGTTCGGCCCAGACCTCGGATTCGTCGCATCCCACGCGGGGCTCCATCCGATGGAGGTCGTGGACCTGCACTCGGGCGTCGACTACCCCGTCTTCATGATCGGCTTCAGCCCAGGCTTCCCCTATCTGGGCGGCATGTCCAAGAGGCTGGCCGCGCCGAGGCTGGACACGCCCAGAACGGAGACCCCCGCCGGCTCGGTGGGTATCGCAGAGTCGCAGACCGGCATATACCCCGTCGCCAGCCCGGGCGGGTGGCGTCTGATAGGCCGCACGCCGTTGAGGATGTTCCACCCGGAGCGTGTGCCGCCATCGCTCCTCGCCCCAGGCGACGTCGTGAGATTCGAGCCGCTCAAATCGGAGAATGAGTACCTGCGTCTGCAGGCCGAGGGCAGGCACGCCTTGATTGCGGAGCGTCCGTCGTGACGGAGACACTGAGGATAGTGGCACCCGGTCTGTTGACGACCGTACAGGACCTCGGGCGCTTCGGCTATCAGCGCTTCGGCGTGCCGGTGTCCGGCGCAATGGACGGCTTCGCGCTCAGGGCGGCCAACCTGCTGGTCGGCAACGAAGAAGGAGCCGCCGGACTGGAACTCACGGTGATCGGCCCGACCATCGCCTTCACGACCGACACCCGCATAGCCGTCACCGGTGCCGACCTGAGCCCCGAGCTCGACGGCAACCCGATACCGCTCTGGCAGGCGGTTGACGCCAACGCCGGCAGCAGGCTCACCTTCGGCAGCGCTCGCGACGGACTGCGCTCATGGCTGGCCGCGGCCGGAGGAATCGACGTGCCGGTGGTGATGGGCAGCCGCTCCACCTACGTCCGCGGTGGCATCGGAGGCCTGAAGGGGCGCCCCCTCATCGCCGGAGACGCCCTGGAGACTCTGGACCATGCCGGGCTCTCCACGGCCCGGCGGATGCCCCAGGACTTCACCGCCCCCTCATACGCCGGCAGCTTCGAACTCAGGGTCGTCCTCGGCCCACAGGACTCGGCCTTTACCGACGACGCCATCGCCGCGCTCCTCGGATCCACATACTCGATCTCCATGGACCAGGACCGCATGGGATGCAGGCTCGAAGGGCCTGCGCTGAAGCACAAATCCGGGCCGGACATAGTCTCCGACGGCTCCCCGCTCGGAGCCATACAGGTCCCGGGCGACGGAAAGCCCATAGTCCTGCTTGCCGACAGGGGCACCACGGGCGGCTACACAAAGATCGCGACCGTCATAGGAGCCGATGTCGGCAGGCTCGCGCAGGCGATGCCCGGAGACGAGGCCGCCTTCCGCGCCGTCTCGGTCGACGACGCCCAGGCGTTGCTGCGCGAGCAGCGGGCCGTGCTCACGGCCATCCGGCGCGGAGCCGACCGCGCCGCCGCAGCCCAAAGAATCGCCATCCGTATCGACGGCAGACCCGTCGAGGTCCTCGATGAATCGGGCGCTCCCGTCACACTGCCCGACTGGCCGGAACGAGTGGACGGCGTCACCCTGAAGTCGGCCAGCGCAGCCTCAGGCGGGACGCGGCACGAATTCGAAGTCGAACTGAGAGAGCGCGGATGATCCATCCCTCCCTCGGAAAACGATCGCCGGCTGCATGATCGAGCTCCTCCACAACCTCTCCGACTGGGTCGTCGGGTTCGCCGACAGCGACTGGGCGGCCCTAGCCCTCGCCGTGCTCTCGTTCTGCGAGTCGATCTTCTTCCCCATACCCCCAGACCCGCTCCTGATCGGGATAGGCATCCTGCAGCCCGAGAACGCTCTCTGGCTGGCCGGAGTCGTAACCCTCTCCTCGGTCGCAGGGGCATTAGTCGGACACTGGCTCGGGAAGCTATTCGGGAGACCCCTGCTCTACCGAATAGCCCCTAGGGACAAGGTCGCCTCGGTCGAAGACATGTTCCGCAAGCACGGCGTGTGGGCGATTCTGATCGCAGCCTTCACGCCCCTGCCATACAAGGTCTTCGCTATCTCCGCAGGCATCCTCGACATGGACCGGCGGAGCTTCCTCGTCGCCTCCCTGATAGGACGCGGCGCGCGGTTCCTACTCATCGGCGTCCTCGTCTTCGCCTACGGCGAGTCGATCACAGAGTTCATAGAAGGACGCAGCTTCATGCTCCTCACCGTCGCGGCGGCAGCAGCCGTCATAGCGGCAGCCGCTCTCGCCGCCCTCTACACCCGCCGCCGCTCCCGGAACGTCACCGGGTAAGACCCACGGACACTCCACCTCCGCAACCCCACGAACAGCCCTCCCCAATCCCGCAAATCCTCCCAACTGAGAATCCTGATTCAGACAACGGCCCCAGCGCTACTGCATCCTCCGCAGACGCCTCTGAGTAACCAGAACCGTAACCATCACCGCCAGCAGAGCCGCCCCGAGCAGGCCGACAGCCGCCTGCCCCCCTAGCTCGTCTGCCACCAGCCCTATGGGCAAGACCCCCAGCGGCATGAGTCCGAAGTTCATCATGAAGACGCTCATCACCCGCCCGCGGTAGCGGTCCTCGACCTCTTCCATGATGAGAACCTGGTTCAGAGAACGGCGCCCCGCGTCGCCGAGACCCAGCAGCACCATTATGACGGCGGCGGCAGTGTAGAAGGGGAGCAGCGCAAGCAGCGCCAGGGCCAGCCCCGACGAAAACCCCGCGGCTATCAACATACCGCCCCTACGCCACCTTCCCACCCAGGCAATGAACAGCGTCCCCAGCAGCGACCCGACACCCATGACCGTCAGCAGCAGACCCAGTGAATCGGGGCCGAGACCGTATATCTTGACGACCAGCACGGGCATCAGGAAGCGCACAGGCATGGCCAGAAGAGTGCTGACAAGCCCGATGATCAGGAGCACGAGCACGATGGGGCTTCTGATTATGTACCCGAGACCCTCCCCGATGTCGGCCGCCATGGCCCTCGGCCTGCCCGCGCCCCTGCCGCCGGTTCGCGGAACCATCGTGGTCGAAATCAGCGCCGCCGCGGACAGAGCCGCGATTACGAAGTAGACGAAGTCGGGCCCCGCGAGCGCGTAGAGGCCCCCCGCGAGCGCCGGCGACAGCAAGGTCATCGCGCTCATGCCCGCCGCGTTCAGCGCCAGCGCGTTGGAGAGCTGCTCCGCGCCCACAAGCTGCGGTATCAGCGACTGGCGGGCCGGCATCAGGAAGGCCCATATCGCCCCCTGAAACACGGACGCCGTCAGCAGATAGTACCACTCTATCCGGTCGGTGAAGATGGCCAGACCCACCGTCAGGGCCATCGTCCCGTTGAGCGCCTGCGTGAGCTGGATGACCCGCTTCCGCTCCACGCGGTCCGCCACCGCGCCGCCGATGAGCGAAAGACCCAGTATCGGCACCGCGGACCCCGCAGACACCAGCCCCAGCAGCGCGGCCGAACCCGTGATGTCGTAGGCCAGGTAGCCCCTTGCCACCATCTGCATCTGGACGCTGCCCATCATGGCAAGCATCCCAAGCCACAGGAACAGGAAGCTCGGCTCGCGCAGGGACGAGAAGGTCTGCCGAAGGCCACGGCCCTGCGGCGCCGAGGCGCGAGGCCGGGACCGGCGCGCGGAGACCGCGCGCCGCTGGGAGGGTCTTACCGTATCTCCGTCATCCCCGGAGTCCATGTCAACTGAGCTTACTCCCCATCCCTCAGGCCTGCAACCGCCGCCCCGGCCTGCAGGCAGCGCAAAGCGCCCGATTGCCCCAACCGACCCCGTTCCGGTAACCCCCATACGCGAAACCGTTCAGACTCCGTGAGACCCGAAAGGGGGAGTCCAGAGGGGTTCCCCCCCTCTGGCAGGGGGTCTGGGGGCTTTGCCCACAGCTTCCAAATGGGCGGGCGGGTGGGGAAACCAGCCGTCTGCTTATCAGGACTACGCTGATCGAAAGACCTCATGAAGTCTGAACAGTAACGACCGACCCCGTTCCGGTAACCCCCATACGCGAAACCGTTCAGACTCCGTGAGACCCGAAGGGGGAGTCCAGAGGGGGTTCCCCCCCTCTGGCAGGGGGTCTGGGGGCTTTGCCCCCAGTTTCCAAATGGGCGGGCGGGTGGGGAAACCAGCCGTCTGCTCATCAGGACTACGCTGATCGAAAGACCTCATGAAGTCTGAACAGTAACGACCGACCCCGTTCCGGTAACCCCCATACGCCCGAGACTGGTATCATGTCGAATACACCACTTTCAGAAACGTGAGGCCGCCGTGACCGATCGACCGACTCTGACAGACGTGCTCGAAACACGGAAGAGGATTGCGCCGTACGTCGTGCGCACCCCTCTGCACCGATACCGCTCCCTCGACTCCATGCTGGGCGCCGAGGTCTACGTAAAACACGAGAACCACCAGGTTCTCGGCGCGTTCAAGGCGCGCGGCGCGGTGAACGCCGTCTCCCTACTGAGCATCGAGGACAGGAGCCGCGGCGTGATCTGCTCGTCCACCGGAAACTTCGGGCAGGGCTTGGCCTACGCTGCCGGTATCTTCGGCGTCGAAGTCCACGTGGTCGTCCCCACCAACGTCAATCCCGCAAAGGCCGACTCGATGCGCCTCCTCGGGGCCAACCTCATACTCCACGGCAGAGAGTTCGACGAGTCCCGGCGTCACGCCGAACGGCTGGCCGAGCAGCAGGGCTACCGCTACCTCCACTCCGCAAACGACCCCGCGCTCACCGCCGGAACGGGCACCTACACGCTGGAGATAATGGAAGACCTCCCGGACGTCGACGTGATCATCGTGCCCGTGGGAGGGGGCAGCGGCGCCTGCGGCGCCTGCGTCGCCGCCAAGTCGATCAGCCCGAAAGTCCGTGTTATCGGCGTGCAGTCCGAGGCCGCTCCCGCAGCCTACCTCTCCTGGAAGGAACGGCGGATCGCCGAAGCCCCGATGCGCACCGCCGCGGAGGGCCTCGCCACAGGCGTCGGATACGAATTCACACAGGCCATCCTCCAGGACATGCTGGACGACTTCGTCCTGGTGACCGACGACGAACTGGCCCGCGCCATCGTCCTCAACCTGGACAAGACCCGCAACCTGACCGAGCACGCGGGCGCGGCCGCCCTCGCGGCCGCACTGAAGATCAGGGAGACGCTGGCAGGCAGAAAAATCGTTCTGGTGATGAGCGGCGGCAACCTCAGCCTGAGCCAGCTGCGGATGGCGCTGGAGACGGCGCCGCCAGCCTAGACACCCAAGCTAGGCTCAGATACGACTCAGCTACGGAGAAGCCCGCAAAATCCGACACTTTCGCCGAAAATCTCCCAGCCGCCGCTCCGCCGAGGCCGCCGGGACGCAGCGCGTCCCAGATCGACAGCCGCCCCAACGTGTAGGGAGACTCGTGAATCGCCCGCGCCTCCCATCCTGTCAATCCTCCAATCCTGAGAATCCTGACTCAGACAATCCTTGACGACACCGAACCGCTGTGCTAGAATATCCCCATGACACAGCCCACCCGTCCCAAACCAGCCCGCAGGACTCCTGAAGCGACTGTCGCAAAAGTGTCGCATAGTGTCGCATGACTGTCGCATAGGTGTCGCATAGGTGTCGCATAGGTGTCGCATGACTGTCGGAAAGTGTCGTATAAAAAGCAGCCCTCTCAGCTACGACTCAGCTACGGAGAAGCCCGCAAAATGCGACACTTTCGCTGAAAAACCGCTCCGCCGAGGCCGCCGGACGCAGCGCGCCCCAGATTGACAGTCGCCCCAACGTGTAGGGAGACTCGTGAATCGCCCGCGCCTGCCAATCCTCCAATCCTGAGAATCCTGATTCAGACAATCCTTGACGACACCGAACCTGTGCTAGAGTATCCCCATGACACAGCCGCCTCTCTCCACAGACCAGCCCGCAGGACTCCCTGAAGCGACTGTCAGAAAGTGTCAGATAGTGTCAGATAACTGTCGGACGAGTGTCAGATAGTGTCAGGCAAAATCGGCCCTCTCAGCTACGGAGAAGCCTGAAATCTGACACTTTCGCCGAAAAATCTCCCAGACACCGCTCCGCCGAGGCCGCCGGACACAGAAACGAAAACGAGGATGAAGCTAATGAACAACCGTGAAGCAGCGGACCTCTATCGCTCCATTGGCGTAAGCCCGATCGTCAACGCCGCCGGGCCCATCAGCGTATACGGCGGGGGCAAGTCTCGCCCCGAGGTGATCGAGGCCGTAGCCGCAGCCGCCCGCGTGCCCGTACACCTCCACGATCTGAACCTCCGCGCGGGCGAGGCCATCGCCGCAATGACCGGCGCCGAGGCAGCATTCGTCTCCAGCGGCGCGGCCGGAGGACTGGTGCTGCAGGCCGCCGCATGCATCGCCGGCGGCGACGAGGACAGGATGAGGCGGCTCCCCGACAGCTCCGGTATGAAGAACGAAATCGTCATACAGAGGTGTCAGAGGTTCTCATACATTCAGAGCTACCGCGTCGGTGGCGGCCGACTAGTCGAGGCCGGCGGCGCGGAGGGCTGCAGCACCGCACAGCTGGAGGACGCCTTCTCCGACCACACCGCAGCAGCAGCCTACCTGTTCGCCGCCCACTCCTCCAAGAACGCGGTTCCGTTCGACGAGTTCCGCGGCGCCGCCCGCTCTCACGGCGTCCCCGTAATAGTCGACGCCGCGAACTTCCTCCCACCGCGGGCCAACATCCGACGCATCCTGGACGCGGGCGCGGACATGGTCGTCTTCAGCGGCGGCAAGGCCGTGCGCGGCCCCCAGGGAGCCGGAATCCTACTCGGAAGGGCCGACCTCATAGCCGCAGCCAGGGCCAACGCCAGCCCATACACCTTCGTCGCGCGCAGCATGAAGGTGTCCAAGGAGGAGATCATCGGCCTCGTCGCCGCCATCAGGCTCTTCCTCGACGAGGACGAACAGGCCCAGAACGCCCGGTACGCCCAGATGTGCCGGCGTGCCGTCGACGCGCTCGTCGAGATACCCGGCGTCTCCGTGTCGATGGAACACGACGAGATCGACTACCTCATCCCGACCGTCGCAATCAGGTTCGGCGAGGACTGGCGCGGCCCCTCGCAAGA
The DNA here is from genome assembly GCA_958295685.1 of uncultured Dehalococcoidia bacterium. GTDB lineage: Bacteria > Chloroflexota > Dehalococcoidia > Lucifugimonadales > CATQGZ01 > CATQGZ01. Next base: position 2,213,713 of record OY282365.1, on the reverse strand, counting down.
CGAGATACGCTCGATCCTCGCCGAAGGGGACCCCCCCGTGTTCCTCAGAGGCCTCGGCGGCCCAAGAGAGATCGGAATCGACCCCATGAACCTCGACGACGACACCCTCGACGTGACCATCCGCCGCGTGCGCGAGGCCCTGCTCTCCCAACCCTCATGAACGACGCCATGAACGACGAAAATACCACACGCAGACAGCCCGTGACTAGGCACAGGGTGGGCCATCGGGCCGGCCGCTGGATCGTCGTGTGCCTCGCCGCGCTTGCCGCCCTGACAGCCGCGGCCTGCGGCTCCGACGAGCCCGACCCCGCGCCCACGGCGACCGCACCGGCCGCGGCCGCCTCCGAGTCCAGGGCTTCCACCCCGCCCGCAACACCAACCGCCGTACCCACGACACCGACCGCCGCGCCCACAACGCCGACCCCCGCGCCCACAACGCCGACACCTGCGCCCTCGACGCTGACCCCCGCGCCCGCAACGCCGACCCCCGCGCCCGCAGGCTACGACTCGAACTCCGTCATGTTCGACCTGCTGTCGGGGATTGGGCCGGACTCGTCACGGCTGGACGCGACTCTGGCGGCGGTCACGGAGAACCGTGACCTGTCGCAGGTGCCGGTGCTCATCGACCTGCTGCGATTCCTCGGCGGCACGGCCGGCGACGCCCTGTCACGAACCCTTGAAGACCTCACAGGCCAGTCCCACGGACGGGACTGGTTCCTCTGGATGGAGTGGCTCGGAAAGAACGCGGACGACCACAGACCGCCCGAAGACTACCCCGACTGGAAGCTGAGCGTCTACTCCCGAATACATCCCAGGTACGCGGGCTTCCTCCGCGGCGCCGGAGAGACCGCCCGCATCGACCTCACGGAGGTCACCTGGGGAGGCGTGCCCCCAGACGGAATCCCCGACCTCAGAGACCCCAGAAATATACCGCCCCACGAGGCCGACTACATGGACCCGGACGACCGTGTCTTCGGAGTATCCATCAACGGGGAGCACAGGGCGTACCCCCTCCGCATCGTCAACGCCCACGAAATGGCCAACGACACACTCGGAGGCGAGCCCATCGCGGTCATGTGGTGAACACTCTGCGGCGCCGGAATCGTGTATTCCGCAAAGATAGACGGAGAGCCAACCACCTTCGGCACCTCAGGCCTCCTCTACCGCAGCAACAAGCTGATGTACGACCGAACCACCCAGAGCCTCTGGGTCTCCTTCCTCGGAGAGCCGGTGATCGGCCTGCTCGCCGACAGCGGCCTGAAGCTCGACTTCTTCCCAGTGGTGACCACCACCTGGAAGGAGTGGCTCGCCGAGCGCCCCGACACCACCGTGCTCTCGAACGAGACCGGCGTATACCCCGCCGGCTTCTACGCCTCGGAGTGGGACCCGTCCTCGATCTACTATGACTACAGGGCCGATACGAAAACGATGTTCCCCGTCTGGCAGCGCGACAGCGTCCTGGACGCCAAAGACGAGGTGCTTGCCCTCAGCCGTGGAGGGGCGCACAAGGCATACCCCGTTCGCGTCCTCAACCGCGAAAGGGTCGTCAACGACGTGGTCGGCGGCGTCCCCGTCGTCATAATCTCCGGCGGAGGGGGCTCCGAAGCCAGGGCATACGCCAGGGAATCGAACGTCTTCCGCCCAGACCCTACCTCTCCCGGCGCGGAGGGTGCAGGCGGCCCGGTCTACGACGAAGACGGCGCGCCCTGGACACTGACGGAGGACGAGCTGGTCAACTCCGCCGACGAGACCCAGACGCTCGCCCGCCTGCCCGCCCACGTCGCCTTCTGGTTCGGCTGGTTCGCGTTCCACCCCGACACCGAACTCTACGAGGGCGCGGAGTAAGACGCCGAATGAGCCCCGAAGCGCGGTCTCTCCCCCTGTTCCCGCTCAACACCGTGCTGTTCCCGGGCGCCTCGCTCCCTCTCCGCATATTCGAGGACCGCTACAAGCTGATGCTGCGGGACTGCCTGCGCGCAGACTCCGTATTCGGAGTCGTCCTGATCAGGGAAGGCCCCGAAGTCGGCGGCCCCGCCGTGCCGCATGACACCGGGACAGCCGCCGAGATCGTTCAGGTCGACGATCTGCGGGGAGAGCAGTTCCTGATCTCCTGCGTCGGACGGCAGCGGTTCCGAATTCGGGAGATCACCCGGCACGCCCCTTACCTGACCGCGCGAGTCGAGACGCTCGACGATGAGGCCGATCCGGGCGTAACCCATGAGCTGCTGGAGTCCGTCAGGACCGCCGTTGCGGCCCACGCGGCGCTGAGCGCCGGGCTCGGGGGTGGCTGGGTCGGAGATGTGGCCACGCCCTCGGAGCCTGCCGCCCTCTCCTACTTCGCCGCGGCAACCCTCCGGGCCGACCCGGCACGGAAGCAGACGCTTCTGGAAGAACCCACGGTGTCGGCGCGCCTCCGGTCGGAGCTGGACCTGCTCGACCGTTCGGCACGGGAGATCAGGCGAGAGATGGAGAAGGACGTGACCCATCGCCTCAGCCGCAACTAGAAACCGCCTCGTCCGCGCGGCCAGGCAGCCGCGGAGTCGCTCCTCAGGCTCCCAGAACGCCCTCGCGCGAGAAGACGTCCGCCAGCCTTCCTACGCCCTCGTGGATCTCCTCCGGCGTGTTGTACCCGAAGCACAGCCGGGCCATGTTGCCGCCCGACACCCCGTCGGGCGCAAACGAGTTGCCGGCGCTGTATCCCACGTCAGCCTCGAACGCGGCTTCCCTCGCCCCAACCAGGTCGGCCTCTCCCGGCATCTCCAGCCACACGTACAGGCCGCCCGCCGGCCGGCTCCACTTCGCGGCCCCGCCGAAGCTCTCGCCCAGAGCGGCCAGCATCGCGTCCCTCTTCTTCCTCAGAATCCCCACCGCCTCATCGATGTGCTCGTCCAGCTTCCCGCTGGCCGCGTAGCGATGCACCGCCAGCGTCGCGAACTGGTTGACCCCGCCCCCGCTCTTGACGGCCCTAGCCGTCTCCAGCAACTCCCGCGCTCCGGTCAGATACCCCAGACGCATCCCCGGCGCGATGGTCTTGGAGAACGACCCGACGTACATCACCCTGCCCGTGTCGTCGAGCGAGTGGATAGCGGGCACAGGCTCGCCGTCGTACCGCAGGTCCACGTAGCAATCGTCCTCCAGCACGGCAACGTCGTGCCTCTGAGCTATCTCTACCAGAGCCTCTCTGCGCTCCAGCGTCATGGTCCAGCCGAGAGGGTTCTGGAACGTGGGGATCGTGTAGATGAACTTCGGCCTCTTGCCCTCCCCTTTCGCCCTCGTGACCGCCGCCTCCAGCGCGTCGGGAAGCAGCCCGGCCTCGTCGCACTCCACGCCTCTGATGTCCGCCCGAAATCGCCTCAGCATCGTCAGCGTGCCGACGTAAACGAACTCCTCCGTGAGCACGACGTCGCCGGGATCGAGCAGCGACTCCATGACCATGTGAAGCGGCTGGCTCGATCCGTCCGCCAGGATTATGTCGTCGACGCCGACCCTCATCTCACGGTCGCGCCCCAGCTTCGACGCCACGTAATCCCTCAGCGGTGGGTAGCCCTGCTGGTGAGGGTACACCGCCAGTCCGCGGCCCTCCTCGGCAAGCGCCGACCCCAGGGAGTCGACGAGGTCATCCAGCGGCAGCGAGTCGGGATCGGGATATGCCACGGCAAAGTCGTACTTGGCCCTCACCACGGCCGCGGCCCGAGGCGGATCCTTGGGCGCGGACTCCGAAAAAAGGTCTCTGTAGCTAAACCGGCTGGTCTCGGTCATCTATTTGCATCCTCGCTCATATGGGGCTGTCGCGCTCTCGTGAGTACGGACGGCCGCACGGTATTCCTACGCAGGTATCTCGATTCGCAGCCTCTTGTTGATGCGCCCCTTGCTCTCGTGTCCGACTACCCTCACGCGGCCCACCTCCGACGTATTGGCGACATGAGTCCCGCCGTCCGCCTGGAGATCCAGGCCGACTATGTGGACGGTGCGCACCTCCCTGATAGCGGGCGGCAGAAGGTTGATCTTCGTTCGGATCAGGTCGGGATTGGCGAACGCCTCCTCCCTGGACAGACTGCCGACCTCGATGTCCCTGGCGGCCTTGATCTCATCGTTTACCCGGGACTCCACCTCGGCGGCGAAGTCGGCGGACATATGCTCCAGCTCGAAGTCCATCCTTGCCGAAAGCGGCTTCATGTCGCCTCCGGTCACCTGAGCCCCGTAGTCCCGCCACACGACCCCACACAGCACGTGCAGCGCCGTGTGGGTGCGCATCAGGCGGTAGCGGCGCTCCCAGTCGATCACACCCCGCACGGCGGCCCCCTCGGCCGGAGCGGGGTTGCGCAGCTCATGCACGAGTCTGCCGTCTGCGCGCGACAGCCTGCCGACGGCGTAGGAGTCTCCCCCAACGAAGAGCTCCCCCGAATCGCTCGGCTGACCGCCGCCGCCGGGATAGAAGGCCGTGCGGTCCAACACCACGCCCTTCGACGTCCTCTCGACCACAGTGGCCTCGAACTCACGCATGTAGCTGTCCGCATAGCACAGTATCTCGGTCATGGCGGCCACATCCTACCACGAACCGCCCACCGGCGGGCAGGAGAATCTGAGCATGTCGGAGAAGGTGGCTGGCCTATTATGAACTCCACTCTCCACTCCTCACTCTCCACTCGTCAGTGCCCGCCCATTGGGATAACATGGCCGCCGGCGCACGTAAGACGGGGCGGGAGAGAACCCTTGCGCGTATCTCAGGGTCAGTCAACGCATGTGTGGCGGCATCGCGGCCAACCGGCCGCTGAACGTCCTGGCGAATCACGCTCTCCCCTCTTGCAGGGAGTCTGGGGGCTCTGCCCCCAGTTTCCAAATGGGTGGGCGGGTGGGAAAACCAGCTGCTCTCCCCGGAGCCTGACAGCATGAACTCGCCGAGCTTCGACATAGCGGTCGTTGGCGGAGGCATAATCGGCCTGGCGACCGCGCGGCAGCTGGTCGGGGACTTCCCCAACCTGCGGGTCGCCGTGCTCGAGAAGGAGCCGGGGGTTGCCGCTCACCAGACGGGGCACAACAGCGGCGTAATCCACGCCGGCATCTACTACTCCCCAGGGTCGCAGAAGGCAAACTTCTGCTCCACAGGCGGCGCGATGCTGAGGGCCTACTGCGACGAACGGGGCATCCCCTACGAGATGTGCGGCAAGGTCATAGTGGCCGCCGACGAGTCGGAGATACCGCGCCTGGAAGAGCTCCACCGGCGCGGGACGGCCAACGGCGCCGAGGGGCTGGAGGTCGTTGGACGGGAGCGGCTGCTCGAACTGGAGCCGCACGCGGCGGGAGTCAAGGCCATCTTCTCTCCCAACACCGGAATCATCGACTTCTCGGCCGTCTCTCGCTCGTACGCATCCGACCTCGTGGCCGCCGGCGGTGAGCTCATGACCGGCGCCGCGCTGCTCTCGATAACGCGCCGGGACGGCAGGCTCTACCTGGAGACGAACTCTGGCGTAATGTCCGCCCGCGGGGTGATCAACTGCGCCGGACTGCACGCCGACCGCGTCGCCGGCATGATGGGAGTCGACATAGGCGTCCGGATAATCCCATTTCGGGGCGAATACTTCTCGCTCGTGCCCGAGCGCACGTCCCTAGTGCGCGGGCTGATATACCCCGTTCCAGATCCCGGCCTGCCCTTCCTCGGAGTGCACTTCACGAAGCGGATAGGCGGCAGCGTGGAGGCGGGCCCAAACGCCGTCTTGGCCCTCGCCCGCGAGGGCTACCGCAAGTCCGGCTTCAACATCCGCGACGCCCTGGAGATGGCGGCGTACCCGGGCTTCTGGCGGATGTCCGCTTCCCACTGGAAGACCGGCGTCCACGAGGTATACCGATCCCGCGTGAAGACCGCATTCGTCAAGTCACTCCGAAAGCTGGTGCCCGAAATCGAAGGTCGAGACCTCCACGAACCCGGCGCCGGCGTGAGGGCCCAGGCCGTCGACCGGAGAGGGCGGCTCCTCCAGGACTTCAGCATCGCGCAGAGCGAGGACGCGGTCCACGTCCTGAACGCGCCCTCCCCCGGGGCCACGTCCTCGCTGGGAATAGGCCGCTACATAGCCGACCTGGCAGGAAAGTCGTTCGGCCTCACGGCCTGACCGCGGGGGTTGTCGCATATCGTGGCTGATGCGTTGAGGAGCGACTGATGGCTAAACCTAAGAAGCGAAGCCAAAAACAAAGAAGACGGAGCCGCCGCCGAAGGCGCGAGGCCGAGGCCATCGCGACCCAGAAGAGAACTACACCGCAGCCAGCGTCTCTAAGCGAAAAGCGCCCTTCGCGCTCCGATTGGGCCGGACCAAACGAGCCCATAGGGAACTATATCCGCGAAGAGTGCGAGAAGTCTCTGGAAGCCTATCGTAACCAACCTAACCTGGTGGACGAGCACGCTAATGTCGAAGAGAACATATCAAGTGGTGGCTATGCGAACCGTCAGCTGTTCGAACTGGTGCAGAACAGTGCGGATGCTCTTGCAGAGTCACAGCGCGGGCGCATTTGGCTCAGACTAACCCCAACGCACCTCTACTGTGCAGACGATGGGCGGCCCATCGATTTCGACGGAGTGAGGGCGCTCATGTTCTCTCAGCTGTCCAGCAAGCGAGGGACCACCGAGATTGGCCGATTTGGGTTGGGCTTCAAGTCAGTTCTCGGCGTTTCCGACACGCCCGAGTTCCTTAGCCGTTCCGGATCATTCCGATTCGACCGTACGAAGGCTGCTAAGCTCATACGACCTATTGCACCTAGCGTCGAACGCTATCCGGTCTTGAGGCTGCCAGAGTCCATTGACCCATCTCCTGAGATGGAATCAGATAAAATTCTACGCCAACTGATGATGGGTTGGGCAAATAACATTGTTCGCCTCCCACTAAAGCCCGGAGCGCATGAGCGCCTTTCGAAGCAGATCAAAGATTTTCCACCTGAATTCCTTCTCTTCGTCGATCACGTATCACGACTTGAGTTACAGGATGATAGTCAGAATGATGTCCGAGCAATTAGCCTGAGTCGTGAAGACGACCAGTATCGACTTGACGACGCAGGCAACACCACCAATTGGATGCTCACCACACGCGTTCATCAGCTTTCTTCTGACGCCAAAAGTGACAGCAGAACCTTGGACAACGCAAGTGAGGTTAAGATTTCGTGGGCAGCGCCTATTGAACGACTCAGCGATCCGGGTCGATTCTGGGCATACTTCCCTACCATGACAACGAGCTTAGTAGCCGGAATCCTGAATGCGCCCTGGAAGACTAACGAAGACCGACAGAACCTGCTGTCCGGCGTATACAACGAAGAACTGATCGACGCAGCGGCGGAGATGGTTGCAGACGCTCTGCCACGGCTCTCGACAAGAGATGACCCTGCTAGGCATTTGGATGCCATGCCGCGTAGAAGAGAGGCCGGTGACTCGGAGCACAGCAATCGATTGCGTGTCCAGTTGTACTCGGCTCTCCGAGACCACAGGATTGTTCCTGATCAAGGTTGCAAGTTACGGAAGATACAGGAAGTCTTGTATCCACCAAGGGAGCTAACCCGGGAGGATCAGATAGCTTGGGATGCCCTTGAGCGCTGGGCATCTGTTTATGAAGGGTTGTCCAATTGGCTCCACCATAGCGCGCTGAGCCGCACTCGGCTCGCCAAACTCGATCAGCTGTACATCCGATTGTACGGTGACAGACTGATGCTTCCTATGGCTGCCATCTCACGATGGTTGGAGGCGCTAGTGGAGAGGGCAAAATGCCAACAGGAATCAGTGGCTTGCCGAGCGGACTACGAGCAGATTGCGTTGCGCGCATCAATGGATGCCATTCAGACCGCTGTTCTGATTCCGAAACCTGTACGAGAGAACAGCGACCTAGGCGCCATTGTGCTTACGGCCGATGGGAAGTGGGTTAGGCCTGATCCAGATGCTGTCCGACTAGGTGAAGGCAATGTATATCACACGAGTAAACTGGTACATCCACAGCTACAAGAGGACAGTGAAACGATGCGCGCGTTGAAGGAGCTAGGCATTAAGGCAGCATCGTCGGAGACAGAATTCCAGGACTTTGCATCTAGTGTTTTAGGCATAGCTGCTAGGAATTCAGACCAATCTCAAGATGACACAACTTGGCGCCGATTCTGGCCCCTTGCCCGTGAGGCCGGTGAATCCGCCGCATCTGAGGAGATCCGGTCACACTATGATTGGCGCGAAACCCTTCGCGTCTATACGATCGGAGGAAAGTGGCGCACCCTATTCTGCGCGCTGCTGCCAGGTCGTATCGTGCCTGCGGACGGCAGTCGAGACAGAGATGTTACCATCGACACTCAGTTCCACTCTGCGGATTTGCCGCTGATCGAACAACTCGGCGCCGTTGACGTGCCTCGATCCGGACACCAACTGTCCAGAAATCAAAATGCAGACTTCACCGGACGCTGTCGGACCGAGTTCACCAAGGTTGCTTTACGCGAACAAGGAAGTTCCCCTTGGTCGAATATGCTGAACTTTAGGAAGCCTACCACCAGCGGCCCGCTGGATGTGCTGGAGGAGCTTTCAGAGGAAGGCCGGGCATTATACACGTGGGACCTGCTCCTCTCTGGTGATACCTACGAACGTTGGACCATGCGTCATGACACGCAAAAGATGTACGGGAACAGGGACTTTGAATCACCTGCGCTAGAGGCGTTGCGGCAGCACGGCCGTATCAGAACGGAGGATGGGATTCACCATCTCTCGACCGCGCTTGAATCCCCGCCGAATCAAAAGGTGCTGAGCGCTTTGCTAAAGCATCCGCAGTCCAACAAGATTCGAGAAGCCTTCAAGATCAAGACATATGCTCCTGGGCGAATAAGGCCGATCGGTGAGGATGATCCGATTCCGTTGATCGACATATGGCCAGGCTTAAGATCTCACCCGTCAGCGCAACAGGCGAGCCTTGAGCTTATTCGGTGCGATAGGCTTGAAGTGGACCAGATCGATAATGCCCCCGTCGAACCAGACTGCGCAGTCAGAGATGGAGTCGTCTACCTCACACGGAAGGACGATGAGGGAGAAGAGCTTCGATCGATTCTGCGAGAGATTGATTTACGGCTGACAGCGGACCAGATCGAAGAGGCCGTTCGCCACCAGACTTCACATGACGTACAGACAGAGCGGGATGAGGTCCGGGGATGCTCCACAGACGCGGAACGTCTCCTCAAGGCAGTTGGCGAGACCGAACTGCTCCGGCGTCTGCCTGGGAGTCTGGTCAAAATACTTGATGGGACTAGTGGCCGCCTTACTGGAGTCCAGGCAGCCGAGGCCGCGATAGCGACCTTTCATACCGGTGCGCTCCGCGAGTACCGTGATGCGTTGGCGCATCTGGATCCTCCACAGCAATGGGCTGGGTCCAATAAAGCGGTCGAGTTCGTCCGGTCGCTGGGATTCGGAGATGAATGGGCTGGACAGCGGAACGCTCGACGCGACCCGTACATTGAGGTGGAAGGGCCTTACTCGCTGCCCCAGCTTCACGACTACCAACGCAAGGTCGTTGAGAATGTGAAAGATCTGATCCAGTCGAATGGAGCGGTCCGCGGACGAAGAGGATTGATTAGCATGCCTACGGGCTCAGGAAAGACGCGCGTCGCCGTCCAGGCAATAGTCGAAGCGATCCGAGAAAAACGGCTTAGGGGAGGCATCCTGTGGGTCGCCGACCGCGACGAGCTGTGTGAGCAAGCCGTCCAAGCGTGGCGCCAAGTCTGGTCAAGCGAGGGTACTGAGGAGACCAAGCTGCGAATTTCCAGAATGTGGGCTGGGCAACCTAAACCACTGCCGACGAGCGATATGCACGTCATCGTGGCGACGATCCAGACACTCGCCGCAAAGATTGCCCGGCAACCCGATTCATATGAATTCTTAGCTGACTTCAAACTCTTGGTCTTTGATGAGGCACACAGGTCGGTTGCTCCTACCTTCACGTCGGCCATGGAGGAGCTCGGGCTGACTCGCTGGAGCTGGAGAAGGGCCAGCGAGCCGTTGCTGATCGGTCTTACCGCAACTCCGTACAGGGGTCATGACGAGCAAGAGACCGACCGACTCGTGAAGCGCTACGGTGCCAACAGACTGGATAAGGACACGTTCAAGAGCAACGACCCTGAAGACGTGATCCGTGAACTCCAGAACATGCGTATACTCGCTCAAGCCGATCATGCCACTATCGAAGGTGGTCAATTCTCCCTCTCCGAGGAAGAGTTGCGCCAGTACATACAGACCCCGTGGTGGCTACCTCGAAGTGTCGAGAGTCGAATTGCCGATGATACCAATCGCACACGGCGTATCGTCAAAGCGTACATGGATCACATTCACAGCGTCGATTCCGACTGGCCCACACTCATCTTCGCAACATCAGTCGAACACTCGAAAACCATCGCCGCTTTCCTGACCACTAGGGGTGTACAGGCGCGTGCCGTGAGCGCTGATACCGATACGTACAGCCGCCGTAGCATCGTCGATGAATTCCGCTCGGGGGATATCAAGGTGCTCGTCAACTACGGCATATTTAGAGAAGGATTCGATGCGCCCAGAACTCGAGCCATCATAGTCGCTCGGCCAGTATACAGCCCCAACCTCTACTTCCAGATGATCGGCAGAGGGCTGCGCGGCGAGAAGAACGGTGGTAACGACCGATGCCTTATCCTCAACGTTAAGGACAACATCGACAACTTCCAGGGGAAGCTGGCGTTCTCGGAACTCGACTGGCTCTGGGCCTGAACTGTAGGATGCTCCGACCGCTGCTCAAGAACCTGGCAAGAACTGCGAACTGTCGGAGGAGGATGTCCGACGCTGATTCCCGGCTGATCCCGAATGCCTACCGTTCACATACCGTCGCTCATGCAGAAACTGAATCGCCTCCGCGCTTCGGCGTAGTTGACTACGGGAAGCGGTACACCACAGGCAATTCCGCGCTGTCCGTGATGCTCGAATCCGCGTGATGATAGATGTTAACGCGCCCTGTGCCGCAGTCGCCGAACTGGTCGCAGGAGAGGTTCCCGGTCAACCCCTGAAAGTCAGACGACACGTCCCGAATGGCCTGACGAAGCGCCAGACGGTCGATCACCAGCTTCTTGTCTGCCAATCCCAGCAAGCGCGTCAGGGGATTCCCTTCCTGCGCCACCGCAGCGCGCTGAATCCCCGCCAACAGCAATATCGCCGCATCATAGGAGTGCGGCCAGAATGTGGAGGACGGAGGCTCCCCGTAAGCGGACTCAAGAGCCGATGCCACCGACTTGGCATCCCTGCCCGTCATCACGTTCCTGTACCCGCCCAGCTCCAGCTCCGGCCCGGCAATGTAGACGCCCTCAGACTCCGGTACGCTTAGAAACTCCGACGACAACATGGATTCCGCCGCGATGAGAGTCACGCCCTCCAGACCGTCGAATCCGAACGCCTGCTGCACAAACGGCAAACCCTCGTCCAGAAACAGCGGGAAGAAGATGCCGTCAGGCTCTGCAGACGCAAACCGAGCGAGAACGTCTGACATGTCCGTGGTCCCCTTCTCTATAGCCCCCACAGACACAACCTCGCCGCCATGCTCGCGGAAGGACGCGCCGAACCCCAACGCCAGCCCGCTGGTGTAGGGGTCACCGTCGTGGATGGACGCCATGCGACGCAGACCAAGCCTGTAGTATGCAAGCTCAGCCGCGGCATGAGCCTTGTGCAGGTCGTTGTTCGAAACCCGGAAATAACCCGGATGGTAGTCCGAACCGGCATTGCCCAAAAGGTCGGACGTGAGTACAGGCGACGTGTTGGACGGAGAGACCATCGACAAGCCCGCAGCACTCACCAGAGGCGAGACAACCACCGCCGCCACAGAGCACGAGGTCCCGACGATACCCAGCACCTGTGGGTCCTCGATAATACGGCGCGCAGCCTCCCTGCCCTTCTCTCGGGAGCACGCGCTATCCAGCGGCTCCCCCAGTTCTACCTCATAGCCTAATACTCCGTGGAAATCCTCAATGGCCAACTTGATGGCGCGATATTCGGAATGGCTCAGCCCGGGAAGGTCATCGAATGAAATCACCGCCCGAATCTGCACAGCCTGCCCCTCATTCACCTCCACCACTGAAACCGGCCACGGACTGCTTCTCCCACATCCAGCCGCAACAACCAGAATGCCCGCGACAAAGCCCGCCATAAGCCACCGAATTACCGGGCGGTCAGCACACGGGTGTCCCAGGGGACCCGCGGCAAACCCGGTGGGAAGCCATCGGAGCGCGTTATACGCCATCTTTCCTCCAGCGGTTATGTGAACGCTCATCCCGCTTCCGGCGGTTCGACTTGGACCGTTATCGTTTGAGTATCGTGGTATTGCTGGTGCTGCACGTCCGAGGCGTAGTGACGCAGCAACCGAAGCGATATCTCCTGCTCAGATGGAGCTTGCTCGTCGTGCTGCCGGAGCTGCTGGATCTGATCCTCCAGGTTCTCTTCGCTCGCGCCGCCTATGAATTCCAACTCCGCCACGGGGCCTTCGCTGGACGCCAGAACGATGAGTTGCCGTTCGCTCTGCTCGCTTTCCTCATCATCCAGACTCAGATCGATGGGGGCCAGCGTCAGCAGAGTCTCTTCCGCAACTGCGTTTAACCGTTCTTGCATAGCCGGATTCCATCCTCTTCTCTTGGCGAACTTCGTTATGAACTCGTTCAACTCCGGCAGGACTTCGGCATCGAGCCTCGACTGAAACCGCATACGCCGCTGGTTGGTAAATTCCAGGAACAGGGTCATCAACATAGCGGCAAGGCCGCCCGTCGTTATGCCGCTGCTGAGCATCGTCTCCCACGCAGAGCCCAGGTTCGGCAACTCGAACAGCCCGAACTGGAAGGCCGTTCCAATCCAATAGGACACTCCCACGACCATTATCTTCTGCCTGTCCAGCCCTGTCTGGATCACTGTCCGCGCGCCCTCGACGAACAGGGCCCCTATCACCATGATGAGGTATCCCGTCATAACTGGGCCCGGCAGGGTGCTGAGCAGACCCGACGCCTTGGGCACAAACGCCATCAGGATGAACATGGCGCCGATGCAGTAGCCCACCCTGCGGGAAGCGACGCCTGTGATCTGAACGAACGAAACGATGCCCGCGTTGATGATGTTCGGCACGGCGCCCACGATGGATGCAAGCAAGTTGGCCACGCCGGCGCCGGAGAGCGCTCCCTGCACTTCCCGGAAGTCTACGGCCCGCCTCTCGCGGTGGGAGACACGTTGAGAGGCGATGGACTCCCCGTTTACCTGGATTGATATAACGATTCCGAGGAACAGGAACGCGGGAAGAAGCGTCCAGAAGGAGATGCCGAAATCTAATCCCACTCCCGGCCACTCGGACGGCAAGCCCACCCACGGCGCCTGCATCACCCTCTCGGGGTTGTAAATGCCCAGAATCGCGGCGGTAATACAGCCGACGATTATGGCTGCCACGGGCGCCCAGAGTCGCATCACGGCCGAGCCGCGGAGCGTGATCACAGCCACCACGAGGAGAGTGGCCAGGGCGGTCAGAGGAGCCGCCGTCGGCTCGGCCTGTGACGACTCGTCCAGCAGGCCGAAGATGACGGACGCCAGAGTGGTCGAGAGTATCATCATCACTGTGCCGCCTACGGTCGGCGTCACGATTCGCCTCAGGATGAACAGCCACCTGGAGATGACGATCTGGAACACCGCCGTAACGAGTAACAGAGCCGCCAGTGTTGCCGGCCCGCCATCCGTCAGCGCAGTGATGCAGAACGGGATGGTGAAAGGGGCTGCCGCTAGGGGAAGAACGGCCCCGGCCCCAACAGGCCCCAGCCGGCGCACCTGCAGCAGAGTGGCCGCGCCGACAACCAACAGCGAGGCGAAGACCATCCACTCCACGTAGGAAGCAGACTCTCCCGATTCCTGGGCCACTATGACCGGCGTTATCAGCAGAGTGGCGGAGGCAATGAGGCTGAACTGTAGGGCAAATCCCAGGGACGCCAGGATGGGCGGGTTTTCGTGCGCCTCGTAACGTGGGTTTTGAGCGGATGGCGTCGTCATTGGCTTCAGTTCAGGTTAGCGGGGCGCTCTGCGATAGCGTCGGGTACAGGAAGATGCCCAAGGATGCCGCGGCGAGGCTCCGCCTGCCGCCCTGCGCGAGTTATGAATACAAGTGGCATAGTGGGCCGGCTGGGATTCGAACCCAGGACACTCGGATTAAAAGTCCGATGCTCTGACCAGACTGAGCTACCGGCCCTGGCGTCGGCGGTCTTACTGTCCGGCGTCCAGCGTGTATACGACGCGGCCTTCCGATCCGATATAGAGGACGCCGTCCAACACCACAGGCGAGGAATGCAGGCTGGCTCAAGTTTCACAGCGCCAGACCAGTTCGCCGGGTGTCCGCATTCGGCGCGTACACGTAGTCGTCCCACGACCCGACGTAGACCATGCCGTCCGACACCGCAGGCGAGGAGACCACCCATCGCGACCCAGGTTCGTGTCATCTCTGGCCTCCAGCGGCTGCAAGGATGTCGTCTCCAATTGCAGATTGTATCAATCGAATGGGAGGGTTTCCACATCGCCGGGGGCCTGGAACCTGTCCCAGATTAGACTGGGACAGGCTCCTGTTACTCAAGAGTGTCTTTGTGGCCCCAAATCTCCCACCCACTTTGACTGGGGCGACGCGCCGGTCCCCAGCGCCGGGGGCCTCTGGGGCTCGGCGGCTCTGGGAATTTTTTGCGAAAGTGTCGGATTTTCGGGCATTCCGCAGCCATTTCGTAGCTGGGAGGGACTCAGACGGCTCGGAATTACGTGACACTATGTGACAGTTATGTGACACTTATCTGACACTTTTGTGACAGTTTGTGACACTTTTGTGACACTATCTGACAGGTCAACGCAGGCGATGCAGGAGTCCTGCGGGCGGTTTGTGGAGAGAGGCGGCTGTGTCATGGGGATACTCTAGCACAGCGGTTCGGGGCTGTCAAGGGTTGTCTGAATCAGGATTGTCAGGATTGGGAACCATGGGAGGTCCTCATATGAGGACCCGGTCAGGTGACCCCGGATACGCCCCACGACCTCCAGCCTGCCAGTTGGAGGTTCGTCCAGTCTATACGGGAACCACCCGGCCCGGCTTTCCTCGACTACGCCGCACCACCCTTAGCCTGGGTCTCCCTTCTGAGCCTGTCGGCTTCCTTCATTGGCCAGTCCCGACTGCGGGGCGACATATTTCTGCGACATTTCATCGCTATCGTGAGTAGTGCCACAGATACTCCACGAAAGAGGTGAACCGATGATTTACAAGAGACTGATGACGAAAAAAATCCTGCTGGCGGTTCTGGGGGCTATACTCTCCGCGGTGATAATCAACGGCTGCACAGTCGACACCGGACTCGGAGACGGCCGAGATTCTGACCGCGCCACGGTAAGCCAGGGCATCTCAGAGCGAGAAGGCGGTGAGTCCGGTGGCGAGCACAGCGGTGGACGCGAAGGCAACGAAGCCGGCGGAGAAGGTAGTGAGGGCAGCGGTGAACACGGCTCTGGTGGTGAAAGCGGCAGTGAATCGGCCGTAGGCGGCAACGAAGAGGGCAGCGCCAATATGTTGGCGCCGGATGAGACCTTCGACGAAGTTCGAGGCGGCGCACGACTGGTCCTGAGCTACGACGCTGTAAGCAACTCATTCAAGGGCACTGTGGAGAACACGACCAACGGCGTCCTGGATAAGGTCAGGATAGAAGTGCATCTCTCGAACGGAACGGAGCTGGGGCCAACGACTCCGACGGACATGGCTCCGGGCGAGGCGGCGCCAATCAACCTGCCGGCGACGCCAGCAGCGTTCACCGGATGGATAGCGCATGCCGAGGTTGGTGGAGGTGAGGGCGAGTCGGGCGGGGAGCATGGCAGCGGCAGGGAGTCCGGCGGCGAGAGTCGAGATGGCGGCTAGGGCCAATCGGATTCGACTGAGGGAAGATTCCGAAACTTAAGTGAGATAATCTCACCATGGACGTATCCGGTAGATGGCCACGGTGTCTCTACGAGGCATCGCGGCTAAGATGGCTCCTAGAGGACTGGCGATGAGCGGCACAGTATTGATAATCGAAGACGACGCGAGGATCGCGAACTGGGTCAAAGTGTATTTCGAGCGAGCCGGATTCTCTGCTGAGGTTGCTCATGACGGTGAATACGGTCTAGCCCTGGCCCGTAACCTGGCTCCAGACCTGATAATCCTCGATCTGATGCTTCCTCGCCTCAACGGAGTGGTTCTGTGCAGAATCCTGCGTCAAGAGTCAGACGTTCCAATAATCATGCTGACGGCCAGAGAAGCGCACGCGGAGCGAATCATCGGGCTGGATAGCGGAGCCGACGATTACATCGTCAAGCCCTTCGATCCGGAGGAGGTCATTGCGCGCGCCGAAGCTGTACTTCGCCGTGTCAAAGGCAGAGTTCAGCAGATTCTGACGCGCGACAACATCGCCCTGAATGAGACCACCAGGAGCGTAACGGTCAATGAAGAACCCGTAGATTTGAGCCAGGCTCAAATTGCTCTGCTATCGACGTTCATGCGTCATCCTAACCAGGTGCTCAGCCGTGATCAGCTAATCTCGCTGACCTTCAACCATGAATTCCATGGGTTCGACCGCGCCATCGACAGCCAGGTCGCTCGCTTGCGAAAGCAGCTCAGCCGAGATGGCAGACAGCCTATTCAGACTGTCTACGGCGCTGGCTACAAATTCGTGGTGGAGGACGAATGATGTCGCTGCGCTGGCGAATCATGGTTTCGATCGTCTTCGTCATCGTTCTTACCGTCTTGATCAGCGTTGGCGTGGGCTACTACGCGACACAGTCCCGCCTAGGTGTGTTCGTAGACGGGATAGGTGATGATGAGGCGAGTCGATTAGCCCAGAATCTGAGCCGGGAGTACACCAATGCCGGTGGCTGGGAAACGGTGGACAGACCGCTGTCTGAGGCCGGATACGTCTACGGTGGAGTTCTGCCGGAGGAGCGGCATGAAGGAAGTGAGGGAGAATCCTCAGATCTCTTCCACAAAGACCCGATACGAGTCGTCATCACCGGCGTCGATGGACGTGTGGTGAAGGACAACCTATCCGAGCTCTTACCCGGAACCACCGAACGCGACCTGGACGGGCATCGCGAGACGGTGTTCGATTTGACCACGAACCAGCCCGTAGGCCGCGTCTACGTGGACGTGAACCATGAACTCCTATCGGCTGAGTCGCATGGATTCCTCAATACGCTTCTGTATATCACCGTTATCGGCGGAATGCTGACAGCCGGCGTTGCCATACTACTGGCCGCTTGGTTATCCAAACGTATCACAGCGCCTGTGACGGCCTTGACGGAGGCGACTCAGGCAATAGCTCAGGGGGATACGGCCCAGCTACCAATCACATCCTCGGATGAGTTGGGACAGATGAGTGCGGCCTTCAACCGGATGACCTCCGCCCTGGAAACTCAGCGCGGTCTCCGTAAGCGGCTGATAAACGATGTCTCTCACGAGTTGAATACTCCGCTGACCGTCATACAGCTGGAGGCAAGAGGGCTGCGCGACGGACTTCAGCCGCCTGAGAGCGCGTCCGACCACATCGTCCAGGAAGTAGACAGGCTGCGCGGTCTCGTAACTGATCTGGACTGGCTTGCGGAGACCGACTACGGTGAATTGAGACTCACGCTCGAAGCAAATTCGATTTACGAGCTACTCACCGCAGAGTCAGACCGCTGGCAGCCACAATCTCAGACTCGACAGGTTGAATTGTCGCTGCAGGCATCCGCTGACCTGCCGGACATGGACCTCGACCGAATGCGCATGAGCCAGGCATTGGGAAACGTTCTGAGCAACGCCATTCATTGCACCGAGGCCGGCGGGAACATCGTGCTCAGGGCGGAGTTAGAAGGCACCGAGGCGTTGGCTATCTCGGTCATAGATGACGGGATCGGCATCCAAGTCGCAGACCTTCCCCACGTCGTCGACCGCTTCTACCGTACCGACCAGTCTCGCAGTCGTGGGATAGGCGGCACAGGTCTGGGATTGGCCATCGCACGAGCTATAGTCGAAGCGCACGGCGGTACGATTACCGTAAGAAGTGACGGGCTTGGACAGGGTGTCACCGTGGCTATTCGCCTGCCTCTGAATAGGTGAGGGTCCCATCCTCTGCCATGACTCCGCCCAGGAGAACAGCGGCCGCTGCGGTCGAGGACACTTTGAGGTGGCGCTCAGGAGGGACGTCTGCCACTGCCGGCCACACCTGACGCCAGGATGCCCACCCAGGCCGATGGTGTAGCCACAAGTCCTTGAGGCGCGGGCGAATGGTGGAGCTGAGGGGAGTCGAACCCCTGACCTCCTGCGTGCAAAGCAGGCGCTCTCCCGTCTGAGCTACAGCCCCACGTCCGACGGCAGGGGTCCATCCGGCGGGCAACCCGCCACTGCTTTCCAGGAGTGGGTGGCTGCGTGCCGCGTGATGGGTCGAGCCGATCTGTGTGAGGACCCCAAGAAGTAAACAGGGCCATTGCTGGCCCTGTTTTTTACTCGCGCCTTAACGCCTGAATAGTGGAAGGAATCCGTTGATTTCATGTCTGAAAACTTCACGGCGGGACTTTCTGTCGGAGAAGCGGGTCTCTCTCGCGGGGAGCTCCTCGTCCCCCATGTTGGGGGAGGATCCGGCTCCACCCGCTCGAAAGCGCGCGCCTCTCATCCTGCCGACCTACCTATCCCTCCGAAAGAACGAAGGGATTCTCCCTAGAAAGGAGGTGATCCAGCCGCACCTTCCGGTACAGCTACCTTGTTACGACTTAGTGCCAGTCACCAGCCCCACCCTCGGCGCCTACCTCCCCATTCGGGGTTGGCCCAGCGACTTCAAGTGTTGCCGACTTCCATCACTTGACGGGCGGTGTGTACAAGACCCGAGAACGTATTCACCGCAGTGTGCTGACCTGCGGTTACTAGCAACTCCACGTTCATGCAGGCGGGTTGCAGCCTGCAATCCCAACTGAGGCCAGCTTTAGGGGATTGGCTCCGGGTCACCCCTTCGCAGCCCTCTGTACTGGCCATTGTAGCGTGTGTGTAGCCCAGGGCGTAAGAGACATGCTGACTTGACCTCATCCCCGCCTTCCTCCTGTTTGTTACAGGCAGTATCGCTAGAGAAATCAACTAACGACAGGGGTTGCGCTCGTTGCGGGACTTAACCCAACACCTCACGGCACGAGCTGACGACAGCCATGCATCATCTGTGCATCTGTCCCGAAGGAACGCCCGCTTTCACGGGCTGGCAGAAGCAGGTCAAGCCCTGGTAAGGTTCTTCGCTTTGCATCGAATTAAACCACACGCTCCGCTGCTTGTGCGGGTCCCCGTCAATTCCTTTGAGTTTTAGCCTTGCGGCCGTACTCCCCAGGCGGGATACTTATCGCGTTAGCTTCGACACAGGGGGGGTAGATACCCCCTATACCTAGTATCCATCGTTTAGGGCGTGGACTACCCGGGTATCTAATCCGGTTCGCTCCCCACGCTCTCGCGCCTCAGCGTCAGGTGCAGCCCAGAAAGCCGCCTTCGCCACTGGTGTTCCTCCCGGTATCTACGCATTCCACCACTACTCCGGGAATTCCACTTTCCTCTACTGCCCTCAAGCCCGCCAGTTTCCCATGACCCCTCCCAGTTGAGCCGGGAGATTTCACATGAGACTTGGCGAGCCGCCTACGCGCTCTTTACGCCCAGTAAATCCGGACAACGCTCGGTTCCTACGTATTACCGCGGCTGCTGGCACGTAGTTAGCCGAACCTTATTCCTCGGGTACCGTCCTCTCTCTTCCCCGAGAAAAGGGGTTTACAACCCAGAGGCCTTCTTCCCCCACGCGGTGTCGCTGCGTCAGGCTTTCGCCCATTGCGCAAGATTCCCTGCTGCTGCCTCCCGTAGGAGTGGGGGCCGTGTCTCAGTCCCCCTCTGGCCGATCGTGCTCTCACACCGGCTACCCGTCTTAGGCTTGGTAAGCCATTACCTTACCAACTACCTGATAGGCCGTGGGCCCCTCCTGAAGCGACGCCCCGAAAGGGACACCTTTACCTGCCCGACCGTGATCGGGCAGATGTACGGGGTATTAGGCCCGATTTCTCGGGATTATCCCCCTCTTCAGGATAGGTCACCAACGTGTTACTCAGCCGTCTGCCACTCTCTTGCCCGACGAATCGGGATCGAGCGTTCGACTTGCATGCATTAGGCGCACCGCCAGCGTTCGTCCTGAGCCAGGATCAAACTCTACGAACTGTCGGTTTCCTTCCACTATCCAGTTGTTAAGGTGCGAGTGAACCACCATCTTACCCGATGATTCCCTGCGCGTCAACCGGCACATTCGTTCGCAGTTGTTCAGGATTGATGAGATCAGCGCAGTCCTGATGAAGGCAGACGGCTGGGTCCTCCACCCGCCCGCCCATTTGGAAACTGGGGACAAGCCCCAGACCCCCGTCCAGAGCGGAGAACCCCTCTGGACTCCTCTTCGGAGTCTGAACAATTTCATCTGTTCCTGAACGACCCGAATCCCCCCGCCTCATTCAGCCGAGCGGCGCCACCTAGTTGACTGGGGCGACGCGCCGGTCCCCAGCGCCGGCAACCTCTGGGGATTGGCGGCGGCGGGAAATTTTTGCGAAAGTGTCGGATTTGCGGGCATTTCGTAGCTGGGAGGGCCGATTTTGCCTGACACTATCCGACACTTACCCGACACTTTTCCGACAGTTATCCGACACTTTTCCGACAGGTCCATCCAGGCGCTTGGGGAGTCCTGCGGGCGGGTTGTGGAGAGAGTCGACTGTGTCATGGGGATACTCTAGCACAGCGGTTCGGTCATGTCAATTGTCTGAATCAGGATTCTCAGGATTGGAGGATTGGCGGGATGGGGACCAAATCTCCGAGCGGCGTTGCCGAACCGATTTCCGGCTCGCGGCGGCGCACCCTGCACACCGGCACAGAGCCTTGACGCTGCCTCACTTCGCCGCGTATCCTCTCCCGAACGTTGCGGTCAAGACCGACGTTGAGGAGGCACAGCCATTTCACTCGTCACGTACCTTACCTTCAAAGACAATTGCCGCGAGGCATTCGACTTCTACGTCTCCGTCTTCGGCGGGGAGTACATCATGATCACCACGTTCGCCGACGGCCCGGACATGGGCGTCCCCGAGTCCGAGCGCGGCGGTACCATGCACGCCGCCCTCTCGATCGGACGCGGCGTGCTCATGGGGAGCGACATGCCGTCCAACTTCGGGCCGCCGCCGGTGGTGGGCAACAACTTCTCTCTCAGCTACGCCACGCAGAGCAGAGAGGAGACCGACGAGTTGTTCGCCAGAATGTCCCAGGGCGGCGCGGTGACGATGCAGCCCCAGGACATGTTCTGGGGAGCCTACTTCGGCTCCTGCACCGACAAGTTCGGCATCAACTGGCAGTTCAACTACGAGCTGCCCCAGGAATGAACCGAGCATGGGCAGTATGACCGACAGGCGCGTACCCAGCAGGGAGGAGCTGAAGGCGTACCTCAGGGAGCGGCGGAACTGGGGCAGGTGGCCCGACAATCCCGAGGCAGGGGCGGTGAACCTGATAACGCCGGAGAGGAGGGCGGCCGCGGCCAGGCTCGTCCGATCCGGGCGCGCCGTCTCCCTGGCCCGGCCCTGGCCGGTGGAGCCGACGGCAGAGAACCCGGACCCGGCCTCGCTGTACGTCATGTCCGTCGGCGGCAGGGCGGGCGGCGGCGCGGTGGACTATATCTCGGTCGCCTATCACGGCCATTCCGTGACCCACGTCGACTCGCTCTGCCACTTCTGGGACGAGGACGGAATGTGGGGCGGGCACGACCCGACCGAGGCCATCGTCTACGACGGCGTGAAGCACGGCTCGGTGGACGCCTGGCATGAAGGCATAATGACCCGCGGGGCGCTCCTCGACGTGCCGAAGCACCGCGGCGAGCCATACGTCACGCTGGACCGGCCCGTCCACGGCTGGGAGCTCCAGGAGATCGCGGACGCCGAGGGGCTCAGGCTGGGCCCCGGCGACGCCGTCATGGTGTACGGCGGGCGCGAGATTTACGCCGCAGAGAGCCGCGGCACCTGGGGCGGGCCCTGGGACAAGCCCGGCCTCCACCCGTCGTGCCTCACCTTCATCCGCGACAACGACGTCGCCGTCCTAGGCTGGGACATGCTGGAAGCCTTCCCGCCCCACTACGGCACCGACGTCACCGTCCACGCCGCTATAAGCTCCTTCGGAGTGGCCCTCCTCGACAACGCGCTGCTGGAACCTCTCGCGCGCGCCTGCTCCGAGGAGGGGCGTTATGAGTTCATGCTGACCATAAACCCGCTCGTAGTCCCCGGAGGAACGGGCTCCCCTGTAAACCCTGTCGCAGTCTTCTAGCTCGCGCGAATCCTGGACCGCGCCGAGCTGGTCGAAACCTGGCTGTGCAGGAGAGCGCCAGCCCTTCATCGGGTGGGGCTTCTCGCACCTCAATGGCCGGATGACGGACGAGCGGGAGCCGTGGTCGAGCTTCAGGACAGGCTGGAAGCGGGTGTGCCGCAGGAGTTCTACGCGGCCAGGTCTTCATCGAGGCTGTGGCAGGAGCGACAGGATTCGAACCCGCGACCTACGGTTTTGGAGACCGTCGCTCTACCAGACTGAGCTACGCTCCTGCGATGCCACGCCAGGGTTCGCCTGACAGAAAGGATAGGCGATTAGGCCGCCGCCACGCAAGCGCCGATCAGTCCCATGCCCCGACGCTGTCGGCCGCGGCTCTCAGGGCGCTCTTCAGAAGCATGGCGATGGTCATCGGCCCGACGCCGCCGGGCACTGGCGTAATCGCCGCCGCCTTCTCCGACACCGGCCCGAAGTCGACGTCCCCCACCAGGCGGTAGCCGCGCTTCCGCTCCGGCGCGTCCACCCGGTTGATCCCCACGTCGATCACAACCACCCCTTCGCTGACCATGTCGGCGGTCACGTACCGAGGCCGGCCGATTGCCGCTATGAGAATATCCGCCCGGCGCGTGGTCTCCGGCAGATCGCGGGTACGGGTATGGCAGACGGTAACGGTGGCGTTCGCCCCGGCCGACCGCTGTATCAGCAGGTTGGCAACCGGCCTCCCGACGATGTTGCTGCGCCCGCAGACCACGACGTGCCTTCCCTCAGGGTCCCACCCGCTTCTCATCAGCATCTCCTGGATGCCCGCAGGGGTGGCGGGCACGAAAGACGGCCGCCCCGCCACGAGCCGGCCCACGTTGTACGGGTTCAGACCGTCCACGTCCTTCCCGGGACTGATCGCCTCGATCACCTCGTCCTCGTCGAGGTGGGCGGGCAGGGGCAGCTGGGTGATGTACCCGTGCACGGAGTCGTCGGCGTTCAGGGCCGCCAGCTCGTCCATCAGCCGCTCCCGCGTTATGTCCCCCGGCAGCCTGACGACCTTCGAGTTCATGCCAGCTTCCGAGGCCGCGCGCTCCTTGTTGCGGACGTAGACGGCCGAGGCGGGGTCGTCTCCCACCAGAACGGCAGCCAGCCCCGGAGTGACCCCGCGCAGTGACTTCAGGCGGGCCACCCCTTCGGAGACCTCTCTCCTGATCTCCGCGGCGATTCGCACTCCGTCGATCAGCTCGGCAGCCACGTCATCACTCCTTCATGCTTTGCTGGCTGCGCGCCGATGGGCATCGGCTCCCGGCCGTATCCGGGTTCGGCCCGATCCGCGCTGGCGGGAGCGGGAGGGAGTCGAACCCACCGCCCCGACCGAAGGGCCGGGGCCAACGAATTTGAAGTCCGCGAAGCCCACCGGGACCCATCCGCTCCCGCGCCGTGACCGACGCCCTCGTCCATTCGCCCGCGCCGGCTATTCGCCGCCTCCGCGTACACGGTACCGCGCAGCCGCGCTCACGCTCACGCTAGTATCTGCGAGAGAAACGCCTTCGCCCGTTCGTGCTGGGGGTTGTTGAAGAAGTCGTCGGGCGGCGCGTCCTCGATGATCACACCCTCGTCGAACATCAGAACCCGATCGGCGACCTCTCTTGCGAAGCCCACCTCGTGGGTGACTATCAGCATCGTCATGCCGGAGGTGGCCAGCTCCCGCATCACGTCCAGCACCTCCTTTATCATCTCGGGGTCCAGGGCCGACGTCGGCTCGTCGAAGAGCATTATCTCAGGCTGCATCGCAAGGGCCCGCGCGATGGCGACTCGCTGCTGTTGACCGCCCGAAAGCTCGGACGGATACTTCTCGGCCTGCTCCGGGATGCCCACTCTTTCGAGAAGCGCCCTAGCGGCCTCCTCCGCCTGCGCGCGCGGCCACTTCCTGACCTTTATCGGCGCCAGCGTGATGTTGTCGATGACGGTAAGGTGCGGGAACAGGTTGAACGACTGGAACACCATCCCAACCTCCCGGCGGATGGCGTCGATGTCCCGCACGTCGTTCGTCAGCCTTACGCCGTCGACTATGATGTCGCCCTTCTGGTGCTCCTCCAGTCGATTGATCGAGCGGATGAACGTCGACTTGCCGGAGCCGGAGGGCCCCAGAATCACCACCTTCTCTCCACGGCGCACGGAAGTGGTGACGCCCTTCAGCGCGTGGAACTCGCCGAACCACTTGTGGACGTGACGGCACACGATGATGTCTTCGGCCGCATCCGTTCCTGCCATGGGAGCCTCCGAATTTCCGCCAGCCGCGCTCATCGCTTGCCCACGCCCAGATGATACTCGATGCGTCTGCTCACGTACGACATCCCATAGGTGAATATCCAGAAGACCAGCGCCAGGAAGACAAAGAGCTCGCGCGCGTTCTCCAGGTACTCAGGGTTGCCCAGAATGAACGCCCGGCCGATCTCCACCACGTCCAACATGCCGATAATGTACACCAGGCTCGTGTCCTTGAACAGCCCGATGAACTGCCCCGCGATGGCGGGAATGACGTTTCGGAGCGCCTGGGGCAGGGAGATCAGGAGTGTGGTCTGCCAGGCCGCCAGCCCCAGCGCCCGCGCAGCCTCCATCTGACCGGGATCCAGCGCCTGCAACCCGCCTCGAACGTTCTCCGCCATGTACGCCGCACTGAACAGCGTGATGATGATCCCGGCGCGGGCCACCGAGTTCAGCGGGAAGTCTTCAGGGAAGGCCAGCGGCACCAGCACTTGAGACATGAACAGCAGCGTTATCAGCGGCACTCCGCGGAACACCTCGATGAACGTCACACACATCACCTTGACGACCGGCAGGCGGCTCCGGCGCCCCAGCGCCAGAGCGACCCCGATGGGAAGGCTGGCCGCAATGCCGCCCACCGCCAGCAGCAGGTTCAGCATCAGGCCGCCCCAATAGATGGTCGGCACAGGCTGCATCCCCGGCAGACCGCGCAGCAATCCCAGGCTCAGGAGGAACGCCGCAACGCCCAGTATGATGAACCACCGCACACTCATCGACGTGTGGCGGGCAATGGCCCAGCCGGCGCCCAGCGCCGGCGCGTTCGCCAGGAGCAGCACCCGCACGTCCATACCCATCTTCTCCATGCTGTAGGGCAGGAAGGCAAAGGCCGCCGCCGCCGACGCGACCAGAATGGCGACCGTCCTGGCGATACCGCTCTTGGTAAGGCCCCACGACATCCCGAGGAACATCGTCACCAACAGCAGAACAACCTGCGGCCGCCAGAAGCAGTTCTTCCCGGGACAGGCGGCTTCGGTGTTGTACTGCCCAATGGCGAAATTGCCCCCCAGCGTGGCAACGACGCCCCAGTCCGCGTCTCTGAATACCCAAACGAGGCCGAACCAGAGCGCCAGCGCCAGCGCAGCGGCGCACACCAGGGTGAGCACGCCGTCGTACCAGGTCCCGAACAGGTTCGCGCGCACCCAGCCTGCCGCGCCGACGCTCAGACGAGGCGGCGGCAGCGTCAGATCGCGGTCGTACGGTTCAGGTGACATCTTCTAGCCCCACGAGAAGCCGACGTATCGGTTGTACAGATTGCCTATCAGCGACCAGGTCAGGCTCGTCGCAAGATACACCAACATGATCAGGATGAATATGGACACCGCAGGGGCGGTCTGGGTCATCGTTATGCCCACGTTGGTCAGCTCCGCGTACCCGACCGCCCCTCCCAGACTGCTGTTCTTGGTCAGGTTCAGATACTGGCTGATCGTCGGGGGGATGATGACGCGCAGGGCCTGGGGAAAGACCACGTGGCGCAGCGCCTCGAGGGGTGACAGCCCCAGCGCGCGGGACGCCTCTACCTGACCGCGTACGACGGACTGAATCCCGGCCCGCACGATCTCGGCGATGAAGGCCGCGGTGTACATCACCAGACCGATCAGCAGCACCAGCAAGCCGGCGCGAATGGTGAACCCCCCTGCGATGCGTCCGAATCTCCCCTCGGGCCCCGGTAACGAGATCACGAACGGCGCCTCGCCGCCCGCTCCTATCGCCAGCCAGGACACGGCGCCAACGACGAACGCGGCTGCGAAGCCGGCCATCAGGGGATAGGACGCCCGACCCGTCTCGACCTCGCGCCGAACCAGCAGCCGATGGACCACCACTCCGATGACGACCGCCGCGCCTGCCAGCGCCAGCCACGTCAGCGCCCCACCGCTCCCCGACAGCCAGGGTATCGATATCCCGCTGTTGTTGACGTAGATACGCCCGGCTACCACGTGGCCGTCGCGCACCGTCGGCAGTGTCAGCATGAGGTAGAACCAGAACAGCAGCTGCACCAGCAGCGGAACGTTGCGGAAGAACTCCACGTAGACCAACGCCAGCTTGGACACGAGCCAGTTGCCCGACAGCCGGGCCACGCCGATGACTATCCCCAGCAGCGTCGCCAGGATGACGCCTGCCACGGCGACCACGACTGTGTTGGTGGTGGCGACGAACAGAGCGTAGAGAAAAGTGTCCGATGATTCGTAGGGGATCAGGTGGTCCCCGATGGGGGTCTGGTACTCACGGGACAGGAAGCTGAAGCCGTAGGGTATGTCCCGATCCTGTATGGCGCCGCCGATGTTGGCGAAGAACCAGACGACGAGCGCCACCACCACGATGGCCGACACGATCTGCGTGGTCCACTGGATAACCAGCAGATGACGCCAGACCGGTATGCCCTGATAGGTTAATGTCCTCGGCAATTGAGCCATTCACACGGTGCTCTGCGAAGCGATTGCGGCGCATTATACACCATGACCCGGATTCCCATGCAGGGCAGGCCTGCTCGCGGCGGAGCAGTTGATGAGGAAATGGGTGGGGACAGGGCCGGCTTTGCCGACCCGTCCTCACCCATTTCTGCGGGGCGCGTTATGGAGCGAGAGGGACGCCGCCGTCCCTACCGCAGCGGAGCCGCGTAAATCTGGCCTCCCTTGGGGCAGTCTCCGCAGGGAGCGGCAGCCCACAAAGCGTTGCGGCTGCCCTCGCGAATCAGCCCAAGACGGGACAGATGCCGGTCGTATATCTCGCCGTAGTTGCCGACGCTGCGGATCACGTCCTGAGCGGCGGTGTCGCTGATCCCCAGAATCTCCTGACCGTAGGAGCCGCTCAGACCAAACAACCGATCGACCGCGGTGTCGCCGGTCGCGGTCGCGGGCACGCTGGCTGAGGTTATCTCGTATGCCTCGGCGTAGATGAGCATCGCCATCACCGCCGACACCACGTCGTACCACTGCTCGTCGCCGTGCGGAACCACCGGGCCCAACGGCTCTTCCGAAATGGTGCCCGGCAGAATCACGTGGTCGTCCGAGTTGCTGAAACCGACCCGCGTGCTTACCAGACCGGAGCGGTCGGTGGTGAGCGCGTCGCACTGCCCGCTCTGGTAAGCCTCGCTCGTGGTGGTGTTGTCGGGGAAGGTCACCACGTCGAGATTAAGATTGTTCTGGTTGCTGAAGTCCTGCAGGTTCAGCTCGGTAGTCGTGCCCTGCTGTACGCACACCTTGGCGCCCTCAAGCTCCAGCAGGCTGGAGACGCCCATGCTCCTCAGCACCATGAACCCCTGCCCATCGTAGAACATCGTCGGCGCGAAGTTCCCCCACTGGGTGTTCCGGAAAGATGTCCACGTGGTGTTGCGGGACATCAGGTCCACCTCGCCGGACTGCATGACAGGCCCCCGCTCGGCGGCCACGGTGGGGCGGAACTCCACCGCGGTGGCGTCGCCCAGAACGGCCGCGGCTATCGCCTTGCAGAGATCGATGTCGAATCCGACGGTGTTGCCGTTCGCATCGATGCTGCCGAATCCGGCCAGACTGTTATTGCTGGCGCAGATGACGTTGCCGCGCTCCTTCACCATGTCCAACCGCGACTGAGCGGCCTCCTCGTCCTGGCCCCCTCCGCATGCGGCAAGGCCCAGAGCGGCGGCCAGCAAACCGGCCCCCAGGACATACTTGATCATGTGCATCTGCATCCCTCCTATGTCTCTCACATTCACGCCAGCCTCGTATCGTGCGGCGCTTAAATTAAACCACCTTGCCGAAATCCCACGGCGCGGACTCGTCCAGCGGCTCAAGTTAGCACCACGAACAGGCTCCAGTCAATAGCTGTAGGGCCTTACTTAAGGCAATCTCATCTTGGTCTGTCCGAGAACCATCCGATTCTCCGATGTCATGCGAACCCTTGACGACACCGAACCGCTGTGCTAGAGTATGCCCATGACACAGCCAGCCCATCTCCCACAACCAGCCCGCAGGACTCCTGAAGCGCCTGTCGGAAAGTGTCGCATGGGTGTCGCATGGGTGTCGCATAAGTGTCGCATTAGTGTCGCATTAGTGTCGCATTAGTGTCGCATAGTGTCGCGTAAGTGTCAGCCAAAATCAGCCCTCCCAGCTACGAAGTGGTTGGGAAATACCCGCAAATGCGACACTTCCGCAAAAATTTCCCGCCGCGCCGATCCCCGGAGGCCCCCGGACGCAAGGACCGGCGCGTCGCCCATCAACCGGGGTTGGGGATCTGGGTTCACGAAACTGTTCAGCCTCTGTGAGACCCGAAGGAGAGTCCGGAGAGGTTCCCCCCTGGCAGGGATCTGGGTCACTGACCACTGACCATGCTGAACAGTTGCGAGCATCGCCCCCGGCATTGACGCTCAATCGGTGCCGTTCTATACTTACGCCATTCACACACCCGCGCTCAGGAGGGCTTCCAGACAATGAGACTTTCGTGCCTGCAAGAGAATCTCAGCCGCGGACTCTCCGTAGTCGGGCGCGCGGTCGCAACTCGCACTCCCCTGCCCATCACCCAAAACGTCCTCCTCTCGACCGATCAGTCCCGCCTGAAGCTTGCCGCCACCAATCTGGAGATAGCCATAACCACTTGGATCGGCGCACAGATCGAAGACGAGGGCTCCCTCACCGTACCGGCCCGCCTGCTGACCGAGTTGGTCAACTCCCTGCCGGAAGAGCGGATCGACATCGCCTCGGCCGACCAGCCCGCGAGCATGGACCTGAAGTGCGCGCGCTTCGAGGCGCACGTGAACGGCGCCGGCGCCGACGACTTCCCGCCCATACCAACGGTGGAGTCGGGGGTCATAGCCAGGATAGAGGCCGACGTCCTCAGGAGCGCGGTCAACCACGTGGCCTTCGCGGCAGCCACCGAGGACTCGCGTCCGGTGCTCACGGGAACCAAGGTCGAACTGAACGGCCAGGACTTTACGTTCGCAGCCGCAGACGGGTTCAGACTGTCGGTATTCAGGGGCAGCCTCGCCGAGCCGGTATCCGAAGACGTCAGCTTCATCATCCCGGCGCGGTCGCTGCAGGAGGTCAACCGCCTCATCGCGAATCAGGAAGGCGCCGTCGAATTCACCGTGACCCCCCCCAAGAGCCAGGCCCTGTTCAGGCTGGATAACGTGGAGGTCGTCTCGCAGCTCGTCCAGGGGACCTTCCCCAACTACGCACAGCTGATACCCCAGGACCACGCCACCAGGGTAGTCGTGGGACGCGAGGAGTTCCTGAGAGCCACCCGCTCGGCATCCATCTTCGCCCGCGACGGCAGCGGCATCGTGCGCCTCCAGATATCGGGAGAAGGCGAGGGGAAGCTCTCCATATCCTCCCGCGCCGAGGAGCTGGGGGACAATCAGGGAGAGATCGACGCCACGGTCGAGGGCAGAGAGTCCGAGGCCAAGATCGCCTTCAACAGCAAGTACCTGATGGAAGTACTCGACGTCTTGGAGGAGGACAGGGTGGCTCTGGAGATCTCCACCCCTTCGAGCCCAGGCGTCATCAGACCCACCGACGACGACAGATTCCTGCACGTCGTCATGCCGATGTTCGTCCAGTGGTGAGTGGACGGCCCCCGGCAGGGCGGCGAGGAATGCCTCTCTCACACGCGGCGGTCACTCCGCGCGCGGCGCTTCCGGAGCATGCGTCCGGCCCTCCGCTGGCCGCAGGCCGTTGAGCGAGTCCCACAACGTGGCCTGAAGAGCCGAGACCACCGGCTTGCCGATCCTCTCCTCGAGCCCGGCTATCACGGCTGCGGTCTTCATTCCCGTACAGCTGATGAACACCCCGTCCGCGTCCGGCCTGTCCACCAGGCGGACGACCAACTCCTCGATCTCATCCGGTGGTATCTGCTCAATGCCCCTCAGCCGATTCAGTCCTCTCACGTGGACCACCTCGAAGCCGCTCTGCTCCAGAAAGGCGCGCAGCCGCTCGTTGAGCTCGTCCACGTGCGGGGAGAGAATGGCGACGCGGCGAACGGCTGCCGCTCGGAGCGCTCTCGTCACCGCCGTCGACGTGGTGGTCGTCGGAAGCCTCGTCTCCCGCTCGATTCGCTCCGCGATCTCGACGTCCCCTCCGACCCCCCTGACATAGCTGGCAGACGTGCAGGCATATGCGACCACGTCCACCTCGGACGGTCCGAAGACGCCTGCGGCCTTCTCGATGTCGGCGCTCTCGGCCATTCGAATCAGCCGCTCCAGCGTTATGGGTTCATCCTCGCCGTTCGTCGCGGAATATCGGACCGTGACTCCCGGCGGCAGGAACCGTTCCGTCTCCTCCACCTCGCCCGGTCCCACCGGTCCCGGCCATATCAGCCCGATCGTGCTCATCTCAACCCGCCTCAATGACCAGACTGGAGGCGGCTCAATCAGGATAGGGTATCGAAGGAGCGCAGCCTTCGTATATCTCGTCGGCGGCGGCCACTATCGAGGGGTCGGGCAAGTATGCGGCGGTGGGGTCCTTGCCGTCGTAGTCGATAAGGTAGATCACGTGCCGCATGGCATTGATCCTGGCGCGCTTCTTGTCGTCGGACTTGATAATCGTCCAGGGCGCGGTGGCGCTGTGCGTCCGGACGAACATGGCCTCCTTCGCCGCCGTATAAGAGTCCCACCGGTCCCTCGACAGTATGTCGATTGGACTTATCTTCCACTGCTTGAGCGGATTGTCGGCGCGCTTTCCGAAGCGTCTGAACTGCTCGTCCCTGCTCACCGAGAAGTAGAACTTGATGAGACGGATGCCACTCTCGACGATCATCTCCTCGAAGACCGGAACCTGTTTCATGAACAGCCTGTACTCCGACTCGGTCGAGAACCCGAACACCCTCTCGACACCCGCGCGGTTGTACCAGGACCTGTCGAAAAGGACTATCTCGCCCTTCGTCGGGAAGTGCCGAACATAGCGCTGGAAGTACCACTGCCCTGTCTCCACTTCCGAGGGCTTGTCCAGAGCCACCACGCGGGCGCTGCGAGGGTTCCAGTGCTCCATGAATCGCCTGATGGTGCCCCCCTTGCCGGCCGCGTCCCTCCCCTCGAACAGGATGATCACCCTCTCGCCGGAATCGCGGATCCAGTTCTGGAGCTTCACAAGCTCCACCTGAAGAACACGCTTCGCGCGGTCGTACTCCTTGCGTTTCATGCGCTGAGGGTACGGGGAGAGATTCTCCAGGAACTGCCTGACCCGATCCTCCCGGTTGACAGGCAACGCTGCACGGGCAGCCTCAACGCCTGCGTCAGGCGCGTGGCCGCCGACACCCTCGTGTGAGTCTACGCCGTGACCGAGCGTCTTGTTCTTCACCATCGTCCGTCACCAGGTGTCCCAGAACCGTGAGAGTGCCCTATCTTAGAGGCATTGACACAGGGTTGCAACCGCTGTCACGCCGTAGGGCCCGGCACGCGCGGTGATGAGCGACGACTGAACAGAGTTGACCGCGCAGGGCAGGCGCTGCTACCTTGCCCCCACTGTCGCTTTCCCAATGCTCGCGATGCTCGCGTAAGGAGATTCGAGTGTGCCGAACCCCGTAGTCCATTTCGAGATCCAGTCCAGTCAGGCGCCGGAGCTTCAGAAGTACTACGCCGACCTGTTTGGATGGCACCTCAGCGTCCACGACGAGCTCAGCTACGGACTGATCGACACCAAAAGCGGACGTGGGATCGGTGGAGGCATATCCCCCGCCGACGGACCGAGCCGTGTGACGTTCTACGTCGAAGTCGATGACCTGCAGGCCTACCTCGACAAGGCCGAGCGGCTCGGGGGAAAGACGATTGTGCCTCCCACCGTGCTGCCCAACGTGGTGACGTTCGCCCTGTTCGCCGACCCCGACGGGAACGTGGTCGGAATCGTTCTGTCGGACTAAGCCCGATGCCCGCAGTCACCTCTCAGCAGTGCTTCTCGGACGACTGGAGACGGACCGACCCGGACCTGGCCGTCTATCTGCCCGCGGAACCCCCATACTACGGTGAAGCCGTAGACCACTTCTTCGTTGACCACACGCCCGGCGGCGATCTGCTCGCGATCTTCTCCAGATGTACCCAGCCACACGGCGCCGACTACAGCGTGGTCTACGCCCGCAGCAAGGACGGAGGAGTCAGCTGGTCTCCTCTCGCGCTTATCGACGGCCCGGCAGAGAAGCCGGGTCAGGTCAGCGCCTTCGGATTCCCAGTCATCAGCCGCAGCGGACGCATCTACTGCTTCTACTACAGGAGCGCCGGCCTCGGCGATTCCCTGATCAACGCCCGCCTGCGATGCAAGTATTCGGACGACGACGGCTACACCTGGAAAGGCGGCGGACTGAATATCCCCATTCGCCGCAGCCGGTACGACCACCCCGACACCGACGTCCCCCCACACGCGCTCGTCTGGCAGAAACCCATCCGCGAATCGAAAGGACGACTCATCGTGGGTGTCACCCGCGGCACGTCCACCTACTACCGCCCCAGACTGGACGCGACCGTGGGAGGCAGGGAGTTCCGCTGCGAGTTCGTGCGGTTCGACAATATCGACGAGGGACCGGACCCGGAGGACGTGCGGCTGACGTGGCTGCAGGACGACGAGAGCATCATCGAGGTACCGGCCGAGTACGAGCCGGCGGCCTCCGCAGGCTACACGTTCTGCTACGAACCGGCAGTCGCGCTGCTCCCGGACGGGCGGCTGTTCACGGTACTCCGCACAGGCAACGGGAACATCTGGTACACAGTCTCGGAGGATGACGGACACACTTGGAGAAAGCCCGAAGTCCTTCGATACCGTGACGGCGGCGCACCCGTGCTCAATCCGGACTCCCCCGCGCCGATCTACGGACTGGAAGACGGCAGATACCTGCTCTTCCTGCAGAATCACGACGGATACGGATACGGCGGCAAGGGGCCATTCGACCTGGACAGCCGGAGACCGCAGTTCCTGGCCCTCGGAGAGTACCGCCCCGAAGCGTGTCAGCCGGTATGGTTCAGTGAGCCCCTGCTGTTCTGCGACACACAGAACGTCGGTGTGTTCCCCGAGTATAGGAAGTGGCTGTCGATGTATGCCAGCCTGACGGAGCGGAACGGAAGGCGCATCTTCTGGTACACGGACCGCAAGATATTCGGGCTGGGCCGCTACGTCACCGACGACATGCTGGCCGGACTCACCGTGCCCACGACTGGCAGCGGCCCTTAGCAGGCGGCGCCCGCCTTGGGACGGGCCCACACCTTGGAAGCAACCTCGTAGCTGAAGGCAACATGGTTGCCGGCGCACGAGAGTGTGATGACCCCGCGGCTGGTGGCCATGTCACCAATCGAGACGACTCCACCGGGAATCAGGCCGTTGACGACCAGGTACTCCAGTAGCGGCTGATCGTCCTCCGGAACCCTGTCGATGACCAACTCAGCGCCGGGAGTGGCCTTGTCAAGGGGTAAGGCATCCCCAGGCGAACTGTAGCCGCTGCCCGGAACGGGATGCCCGAACGGGCACGTCTCGGGATTCCCGAGCTTCGCCACGATCTTCTCCTCCAGATCCGGCGAGATCGCGTGCTCGAGCCGATGAGCCTCTATGTGGGCCTTGGCCAGGTCCACGCCCAGGAGATCGACGACCATCCGCTCCGCAAGCCGGTGCCTCCGCACGATGCTCTCCGCAGACTTCCGCCCCTCTCCGGTCAGCACCACCCCTCTGCTCTGGTCGACCTCGACGAGACCCTCGCGGCTCATTCGGCGAATCATGGCGCTCACGGAGGGCAAAGAGGTGCCCAGCCCCTCGGCGACCGGCAGAGTACGGAGATGATCCGCCAGTTGGGTCAGACTCAGCCGTGGCTGTTGCTCCTGGAGCCGGAAGATGGACAGCAGGTAGTTCTCCGTCGACATCGACAGGCGCGTCTCTTCCGACCCCGACCTCTTTCCTCTGGCCTTACGGACAGCCATACCACCCCTCGAAGAATCGATAAATTCACCTGGAACTTATCAAATCAGCGAGCCCGGTTCAATAACGGGCAGTCGCTGTGCGTGCCGATGGCGGCTGTTCGCCAGCTCTTAAGTCTTGACACTGTATCGAGGTACATACATACTTACCTGTAGACTGGTTGTTGGCATATGCATCGTGTGCTGCTGGCTAAGGCATGGCCTGCACGTTGCATAAGTCCTGCTGGAGCATGAGTGGATTGCAATCCATTAGCCGACCGTTACTCGCCCGGGCCGCCTCCGAAGCGCCCCTGATCATTCGCGCCCCGGCGGTTCTCGTGGGGCTGGCCATGCTCCTGCCCCTCGCATACCTCCTGATCCGGAGTATGGGTGCAAGCGGCGAGGCCTGGGATCTGCTGTTCCGTGTGCAGACGGCGCAGACCCTGGGTAGAACGGCGTTGCTCATGGTCACAGTCACAATCTGCTCGGCAGCCATTGCCGTCCCGCTGGCTTGGCTCACGATCAGGACCGATCTGCCCCTTCGGAACATGTGGTCAGTCGTGACCATGCTGCCGCTGGTGGTTCCCACGTTCGTGGGAGCATTCCTCTTCATCTCCGCGCTCGGCCCCAGGGGTCTCCTGCAGCAGGCGCTCAGTCCGCTGGGCATCGAGCAACTCCCGGAGATATACGGGCTGGCCGGAGCCACGTTGACTCTGAGCCTGCTCAGCTATCCATATCTGCTCCTCATTCTCAGAGGGGCGTGGATCAACCTCGACCCGGCCACCGAAGACTCCGCCCGCAGCCTGGGACACGGGGCGTGGAGCACCACTCTCCACGTGACGCTGCCACAACTCCGCCCAGCTATCGCGGCGGGCTCGCTGCTCGTCGCGCTATACACGCT
Source organism: uncultured Dehalococcoidia bacterium (assembly GCA_958295685.1). Lineage (GTDB taxonomy): Bacteria > Chloroflexota > Dehalococcoidia > Lucifugimonadales > CATQGZ01 > CATQGZ01. The sequence goes on along the minus strand of OY282365.1, from coordinate 2,178,312 downwards.
GAGCGATTTCGGAGCGGTATCGCTCATGCGGTACCAGACCTTCACGTGGGTGATCTTCCAGCAGTACGAGTCCTCGTTCGACCGTTCCATCGCGGCGGTGCTGTCGCTGGTAGTCGTCGCCATGGCCCTGACCGTGCTGCTCTTGGAGGAGCGAACACGCGGCCGGCTCAGATACTACCGAACGGGGGCAGGGGCTTCTCGTCCTCCTCGAGTCTTCCGCCTCAGACGCTGGAAGTGGCCCGCGTTGCTGCTATGCACGTTCATCGTCACGCTGTCGTTGGGAGTGCCGGCGGTAGTCTTGGTCCAGTGGCTGGTCAGAGGAGTCCTGGCCGGCGAGCCCCTCCTGTTCTTGTTGACCGCGACCATGAACTCAGTGGCGGCGTCGGGCCTGGCTGGCATCGCCGCAGCCGCGCTCTCGATACCCCTGGCGGTGCTTGTGATCAGGTACCCCAGCAGACTCAGCCGCATCCTGGAGAGCGTCAGCTTCATAGGATACGCCCTCCCAGGAGTGGTTGTCGCGCTGGCACTTGTGTTCTTCGGCGCCGGATACGTCCATCCGCTGTATCAGACGACGTGGCTGCTAGTATTCGCATACGTCGTCCTATTCTTCCCGGCGGCGCTTGGGGCAACCCGCGCCGCGCTGCACCAGGTCAGCCCTCGTCTGGAAGAGGCTGCGCGAGGACTCGGACAGAGCTCGGAGCAAGTGGCACGGAGCATCACCATCCCGTTGGTGCGCTCAGGCGTACTGATGGGCGCGGCGCTCGTCTTCCTCGTGGCGATGAAGGAGCTGCCGGCCACCCTCATTCTCGGCCCTCTGGGTTTTGAAACCCTCGCGACCGCGGTCTGGTCTGCGTCGTCAGAGGCGTTCTTCGCGCGGGCGGCGGCGCCCGCCCTGACGCTCATCCTGATCTCGTCGCTGCCGATGGCATACCTGGTCACGCGAGAACGCCGGCCCACGTATCTTGGGACAGGAGCATGAATCATTTGAACGACCCGGTCATCGAGTGCAGGCGAATAACCAAGCGATACGGCGGCGGCCCGGTGGTAGACGACGTCAGCTTCGTCCTACGGCCCAGCGAGATACTGGCGCTTCTGGGCCCAAGCGGCTCAGGCAAGACCACGGTGCTGCGACTGGTCGCGGGCTTCGAGAGTCCCGAAGAGGGCGAAGTAAGCGTCCTGGGCAGGCTGGTTTCCGGACCGTCGGTGCACGTGCCGCCAGACCGACGGCACGTTGGCATGGTCTTTCAGGAGTACGCTCTGTTCCCTCACAAGACCGTGGCCGAGAACGTCACTTTCGGCCTTCACAGGATCGGGCCGCGCGAGCGCGAGCGCAGGATGGCCGAGGTAATCAGCCTGGCCAGACTCGACGGCCTCGAGGGCCGGTATCCACACGAGCTCTCCGGTGGGCAGCAACAGCGGGTCGCCCTAGCCCGCACGATTGCTCCGAGACCGGTTGCCGTGCTCTTGGACGAGCCCTTCAGCAACCTCGACGTGGGGATGCGCCGCAGGATGCGGCGGGAACTGGCTGGTATCCTTCGCGGGAACGGCATCGCCGCGATATTCGTCACGCACGACCGTGAAGAGGCGTTCGCCATTGCCGACCGGATAGGGGTCATGAGAGACGGACGTCTGGAGCAGATGGACACGCCCCAGGTCATCTACAACGCTCCCGCAGCGCCATTCGTCGCAAGGATGGCCGGAACCAGCGACTTCATCGATGCCGAGGTCCGCGGCGGTCTGGCCGTGACGGAGGTCGGCAAACTCCCCGTCACGAGCGGCAACGGCGCCCTGAGCGAGGGGGAGCGCGTAAAGCTGCTGGTACGCCCCGACGACTTCGAGGCTCTCCCGCACGAAAAGGGGCCGTCGGTCGTTCGCGTCCAGGAGTTCCTGGGAGACACGACGGTACTGGAAGTCGAGATGCCCTCTGGGGCCACCCTGTTGTGCAGGCAGCGTTCCTACTGGCCTCTGGCCCCGGGCACGCGCGTCGCCCTAGTTCCGGAGACGGACAAGCAGTTCTTAGCCTTCAGCGAGTCGCAGACATGAAAGCAGGCCCGAGGGGGCAGCGGATAGCCGGTCCGAATCGCTGCTAGGCCGCCTCGTCGGCGGCGCGCTCCGCCAGGCGCCCGTCCAGGATGAGGAGGCCTGTGCCGTCGTTGCCGATGAGTTTGAGGCTCTCGATGATCTCAATGACGGACTTCTCTTCCTCCACCTGCTCTTCTATGAACCACTCCAGCAACACGTGAGTCGCATAGTCCTTCTGAGCCTGGGCCTCGCGGTAGAGCTCCTCGATCATCGCGGTCACCTGTCTCTCGTGCGCCAGGGCGCTCTCCATGACCGACTGGGTGGACTCAAACTCAGACGGCGGCTGGTCGATGGCCTGCGCGACGACGTGGCCGCTGCGGTCGTTGACGTAGTCGAAGATCCGCATGGCGTGGGAGATTTCCTCCTGATGTTGGACTTTCATCCAGTGCGCGAATCCCTTGAGGTTCTCCGACTCGAAGTAGGCAGCCATCGACAGGTAGAGATGGGCTGAGTAGATCTCGCTGTTCATCTGGTCGTTCAGGGCGCGTTCGAGCGTTGCGCTGAGCATTGTCGTCCTCCAGGAAGTATCAACCGACACGTGCGGTGCGTTCCATCCAAGTATAGCACAGGGGCATCATTCGCCTGCTCCTCTCAGGGCAATCGCAACTGTTCAGACTTCTGAGGTCTTTCAGCGTAGTTCTGATAATCGGACGGCTGGGCCCCCCACCCGCCCACCCATTTGGAAACTGGGGGCAAAGCCCCCAGACCCCTGCCAGGGGGAGAACAGTGGACGGGTGACCCAAGCTCTTGCCAGAGGGGAGAACCCTCTGGACTCCCCCTTCGGGTCTCAGGTCTGAACAGTTTCGGGCAATCGCATCTGAGGGCCTCGGCCTGCGGTTTTTGCCGAAAACTGTCCCAAACTGTTCCATTTTGTTCCATCTCGTAGCTGAGGGTTCAATTTCGTGGAACAAATGTGGGGCATTTGTGGAACAGATGTGGAACAGATGTGGAACAGAACCGGAGCAGTTCTGGGACAATTGTGGGACAGTCCCCGGGGCAGGGGCGTCCCTGCCCGTTGGTTGCTTACGGTGGGTGGCTCGGCACGACCACAAACTTGTGTTCCCATGCGAATATGGTAGTACGGGAGTTCGCTGTTGTCAAGAGCATTTGGCGAGCGAGCGCCAAAGCGGTGGACTTGTCCAGTGCGATTGCCCTGCCGCTCTCCACGAATCACCCTATGCCTCTGGTGGGGGTAGAAGACACACTCACGGCAGCACCCCTACATCCCGCATCAGAGACAGCGTGCCCTGCAAGTCTCTGAGGTCGCTCAGGTCCACGTCGGGCGGGTCGAGAGAGCTCAGCCGCGGCAGGTCGCCCTCGGGCTCCACACCCGCCGCCAGTGGATACTCCTTGGTCGCCGCGGTGAAGTACTTCTGGGAAGGCTCCGACAGCAGGTATTGGATGAACCGCTCGGCGGCTCTGTTGTTGTCCGACGCCTTCATGATGCCGGCCCCCGCAACGAGTACCAGCGCTCCCGGGTCACCACTGCCTAGGAAGTGGTTGCGGGCACCGAATCCAGGGCCCTCTTCTGCGAGGAAGCGCGCCAGGTAGTAGTGGTTCACGAACCCCACGTCAATCTCGCCCTGGGCGACGGCCGCGACGATGGGCGTGTTCTTGGGATATATCTGGGGGTCGTTGGCCTTCATTCCCTCGAGCCACGCGCGCGCCGCTGCCTCGCCCCGCTGAATTCGGAACGCCGTGACGAAAGCCTGAAACGATCCGTTAGTCGGCGCCCAACCGACGCGTCCTCTCCAGACAGGGTCAGTGAAGCCCTCGATAGAGTTCGGCAGGTCCCTGGCAGGGTCTACGACTGAGGTGTTGTAGACCACTGTCCGCACACGCCCGGACGTTCCGACCCACTCTCCCCTGGGTGACCGGAACCTGGCGTCTACTTCACCGAGCAGCTCGTCAGGCAGGCGGTCCAGCACACCGGCGCCAGATAGCGCGCCGAGGGAACCCGGGTCCTGGAGGAACACGACGTCGGCCGGCGTGTTGTCGCCCTCCTCAAGAATGGTGGACACAATCGAGGCGCTGCCCGCGTACTTGACCCTGATTGTGATCCCCGTCTGCTCCTCGAAGTCCTCCAGCAATGGGCCGACGAGGCTCTCCGAGCGGCCGGAGTAGACCGTCAGGCTCTCGTCTCCTCGATCGCAGGCGGCAAGGACAACCACTGCCGCCGTCAGGCACAAGGCAACTGTGTTCAGACTCAACAGCTTCATGATTTCATCCTCCTGACATCATCCGATAGAAAGTGTAGACGTTGTTAAATTATATTGTAAGACTTACTAAATCGCTAACATCCCTGATATTACAGGATCGCGCCGCAGTGTGTCATTCATGAAACGACTGGGATATCCGACCGCTCCCTCCAGCCGCAGTGACGAATTGACGGATCAGTGGATTGGGAGGACGTGAGTATGACTGCTCGTGCGGTCAGGGCCTGTAACTGTTCGGAGTTGATGAGGTCTATTGAATCGGCGTAGTCCTGAATAAAGCAGACGGCTGGGTTCCCCCACCCGCCCGCCCTTGGAACTGGGGGCAAAGCCCCCAGACCCCTGCCAGAGGGGGGAACAGTGGTCAGTAGTCAGTGGCCCAGACCCCCCTGCCAGAGGAGAGAACCCCTCTGGACTCCCCCTTCGGGTCTCACGGAGTCTGAACAGTTACCAGGGCCTCCGCCACTTGTCACTCATGGCATCATCCCGTATCCTTCCGGCGAGCGTGCGGACCCGCTCAAAGCCTTACTTTCCAAGAGGAGGATGAGATGGGCAAACGACTGGGTGTCGGTGACTATCAGTACGAGGCAGTAGAGAATTGGGCTGGGATCGACATTCCCGGCGTAGCGTCGGACGTGGCGACCGACTCCGGACGCCGCGTCTACGTGGCGACGCGGACCAACCAAGGCTTCGACAACAACACGGGCGCAATTCTCGTGTTCGACGAGAACGGGAAGTTCCTCAGCGCATTCGGCGGGGACAGACTCCGCACACCGCACCACGTAACCGTCGGCCCCGAGGACGAGATATTCCTCACCGACTCGTTCGATCACGTGGTCCGAAAGTATTCCACCGGCGGCGAGCTTCTGCAGGTCATCGGCACGCCGGGACAGCCTGGAATGCCGGACGCGCCCTTCAACCAGCCCACCTGCGCCGTCCGCTCCCACAACTCAGGCGACATCTTCGTGTCCGACGGTTACCGTCAGAGCCGCGTACACCGCTTCACCGGAGACGGCGACCTGATCCTCTCCTGGGGCAGCGGCGACCAGAACCTGTACGACCTGGAGGTCTGGAACGTAGACCCTTCCCCGGGCACAGGGCCCGGGGAGTTCAATTGCCCCCACGGCCTGACGGTCGACGGCGAGGACAGGGTCTATGTCCAGGACCGCAGCAATAACCGCATCCAGATCTTCGACAACGAGGGGACCTATCTCTCGGAGTGGGAGGTACCCGGCCCCAACCAGGGCGTTATCGACGAGAACGACATGCTCCACTCCGCCTCGATGGGTCAGGTCTGGATATCGACCCTGGACGGCAACCACCTCGGCGCCTGGGGCGAGAGGGGCGAAGAGGCATGGCAGTTCACCGGCGGCCCCCACGGTCTCTGGATAGACAACGCCGGAGCCATGTACGTGGGACAGGTCGGCGCCGAGAACGGCCTGAACAAGTTCGCGCGGATTTAGGTCGACCGTTCGACGCGGTATCAGGGGGGCGGGCAAGGCCGCTCCGCCGGGGAGTATGGGTGCGGCGAGCAGCGGATCAAGACGAACAGCGTTGCCGCCGCTGGGCTGGCGCTTATATTCGGACCGGGCGTCGCAGGGCTTTCGGCTGGGCTGCCAGCCGCCGTCCCTATCCTCCGGGCCTGTACTGAAGCGCCTCCGCCACATGGGGCGTTCCTATGGTCTCGGCCCCCGCCAGATCGGCTATCGTGCGCGACAGCTTCAACACGCGGTGGTAACTTCGCGCCGACAGGTGCATCTGCTTCATGGCGGCCTGCAGAAGGCCCGTCGCCGTATCGTCTATCTGGCAGAAATTCCACACCTCCACCGGCCCCATCTCCGCATTGGAGATCAGCCCCGAGTCGGAGAACCGCTCCGACTGAGCCTCGCGCGCCCGCTCGATACGTGAGCGCACCTGAGACGAGGTCTCCGCGCCGGGGGGCGTCGCCAGCTTCTCGTACTCGACGCGCGGCACGTCCACGAACAGGTCTATGCGGTCCAGCAGCGGCCCGCTGATCCGCTTCCTGTAGCGCGATACCGCGCTGGGAGTGCACGTGCACTCCTTGATCGGGTCGGTCGCGAACCCGCACGGGCACGGGTTCATGGCCGCCACCAGCATGAAGTTCGCCGGGAACGTCAGGGACCCCTGGGCCCTCGAAATGGTGACGACCTTGTCCTCGATGGGCTGCCGCAGCACCTCGAGGACCGTGTGGCCGAACTCCGGCAGTTCGTCGAGGAACAGGACGCCCCTGTGGCTCAGAGTAATCTCGCCGGGACGTGGTATCCTGCCGCCTCCGACCAGGCCCGCGTTGGAGACGGTATAGTGAGGCGACCGGAAGGGCCTCTCGGTGATCAGCGGCGACGATGCGGGGAGCAGACCGCTCACGCTGTATATCTTCGTAACCTCCAGCGCCTCCCGCTGGGCCATGTGAGGAAGCACCGACGGCAGCGCCCGCGCCAGCAGAGTCTTGCCGCTCCCCGGCGGTCCGGTCATCAGCAGATTGTGCGCTCCGGCAGCGGCCACCTCGAGCGCCCGCTTCGAGTGCTCCTGGCCTCGGATGTCGGCAAGGTCGACGCCGTGAGCCCGCTCACCCGGAGCGCTGCCCCGATACGCTCCGTTCGAGGACACCGGGGATATGGGAGCGTCGCCGCGCAGGTGTCCGGCAACTTGGGCCAGACTGACCGCGGGGAGCGTCAGGATGCCGTCCACTAGGGCGGCCTCCTGAGCGTCCGCCATCGGCACAAAGACCGACTTGAAGTCTTCGTCCCGCGCCACGGCGACCATGGGCAGGATGCCATTGGTGTGCCGCACCGCGCCATCAAGCGACAGCTCGCCCAGGAAGACCGCCGACTCAGGAGTTTCCGGAATCTGACCGGTGCTGAGCAGCACCGCGACCGCGATCGGCAGGTCGTAGGCCGGTCCGGCCTTCCGCAGGTCGGCCGGAGCGAGGCTCACGGTCACCCGCCGCATCGGGAATTCGTGGCCGGAGTTCCTGATAGCCGCCCTTACCCTCTCGCGGGACTCCTGCACCGCAGTGTCGGGCAGTCCCACGATGGTGAACGACGGAAGCCCAGGCGAGATGTCCACCTCGACCTCGACGACATACCCGTCGAGGCCCACGACCGCGCACGTCTTGGTCTTTGCCAGCATTGCTGCTCCAGATACGAGGGGCGAGACCTCGCCATGCTACGCGGCCCGCAGCCGCCCAGATTCGATGCGGCTAACCCTCTGTCTACTAAGTTCCCGGGGGCCTGTAGTCCACGGTCCTCTTGACCGCCTCGTCTATGGTCTCCGGCGTCACCAGCACAGTCGTCTTGAGGGTGACGGCCCCCGAGGCCCCCACTACGAGAGAGGCCGACGCTGCCGCCGCATCGTCGGGCAGATCGACTATTATGTAGAGGTCGTCGTCCCCGAAAGCGTAGTAGAACGCCTCCAGTTGGCCGCCGACCCCACTGACCAGGTTCTCCACCATCTTCCGGCGCGACGTGCCTCCCTCCTTCAGCAGTCCCTGAAGGCCCGACTGGGTGTAAGATGCTTGGAGCATGTACTTCGGCATTGCTTGTCCTCCTCCACACTGTAATGACTATATGTTATAGACCATCCGAACCATGGTCAACACGGTGTGACTTGACGTAACTGGGATCCCCACCCGCCCACCCCTTTGGAAACTGGGGGCAAGGCCCCCAGACCCCCCTGCCGGGAGAACAGTGGTCAGTGATCAGTGGAGAGTGCCCCCCAGACCCCCTGCCGGGAGAACAGTGGTCAGTGCTCCTCAGACTCCCTGCCAGAGGGGAGAACCCCTCTGGACTCCCTCTTTCGGAATGCCTCCTCGATCGGCTTGCCGTTGACGATCTCACAGAGTCTGAACAGTTTCGGCCGCCCGTAACTGTTCAGACTTGATGAGGTCTCCCTCTCTGAAAGCGCAGGCGGTCGTGGCCTGTGATTTTCGCCGAAAACTGTCCCAAACTGTTCCATTTTGTCCCATTTCGTAGCTGAGGATTCGATTTCGTGGAACAAATGTAGGGCACTTGTGGAACAGATGTGGAACGGAATCGGAGCAGTTCTGGGACAATTGTGGGACAGGTCCCGGGGGTGAGGGCGCCCCTTGTGTGCCCTTACGGGCCGGTTGGTTCCGTGCACGTGGCTCGGCACGAATACGAATGTGTGTTTCATGTGGGTATCGTAGTACAGGAGTTCGCGGCTGTCAAGGGGAGAACCTCTTCGGATCTCACAGAGTCGTCTTCCAGGGGGAGCCTGTTTTCCTCTGTCAGTGTGGTCTCGACGTCTGAACGGTTTCGGCGTGACTTGAACGGCGCGCGCCGGCTGCGCGACAATAGCCGCACGCTCGTCGGAGAGGACAGGGCCTTCGGCCTGTGCCTACCCCGCCGCGGCGTCGGAGAGAGCAATGCGCGGCGCTGACCTGCTCGTAACCACTCTTGTCGGACTGGGAACCAAGCGTTTATTCACCCTTTCCGGCAACCAGATCATGCCGATTTTCGACGCGTCCATCGACGCCGGTCTCGATCTGATCCACTTCCGACACGAGGCGGCCGCGGTACACGCCGCCGACGCGTGGGGCAGGCTGACGGGAGAGCCCGGCGTCGCGCTGGTCACCGCAGGCCCGGGTTTTGCCAACACCCTGACCGCCCTCTACGTGGCCGCAGCCGCCGAGTCGCCGGTGGTTCTTCTCAGCGGCCACGCTCCGCTGGCCGAGCTGGGCCGCGGCGCCTTCCAGGAGATGCCCCAGGCCGACTTGGCCGGCCTGGTCGCCAAGGCGTCCTGGACTGCCCGCAGTCCCTCGGAGGTCGGGCACACCGTTGCCCGCGCGTTCAGCCTGGCGCGCTCCGGAAGGCCGGGGCCTGTCCACGTTGCCCTGCCGTTCGACGTGCTGGAGGCCGCCCTCGTCCGCGAAGATGCGCCTGTCGTATCGACTGAGGATCCCGGCCCCTCGCCGCCGGAGGAGGCCGAGGTCGGAGACATCCTGAACGCGCTTCGGGCGGCGAGAAGGCCCATCCTGCTGCCGGGACAGGCGGCGGCCCGCGCCGGAGCCGACATCTTCAGAAGCCTGTCGGAAGAGATCGGCGCACCGGTCGTCTCGATGGAGAGTCCCAGAGGGGTGAACGACCCGAGTCTCGGCGCATTCGCCGAGGCGCTGGCTGAAGCCGATCTGCTCATCCTCCTCGGCAAGAGGCTGGACTTCGCCCTCAAGTTCGGTCAGAGCCCCACCCTCTCTCCCGGCTGCAAGATCATCCACGTCGACCACGACCCCGGCGCCCTGGAGCAGACCTGCAGAGCGCTCGCGGGCTCCGACAGGCTGACCGCCACCATACAGGCCGACCCGGTCTCCACGGCCGCAGCCCTCGCGGACGCAGCCGTTCCGGTCGACGACGGGACTTGGCCCGAAGAGGTGCGGGCCGCCATCTCGTACGTACCGCCTGAGTGGGCCGCCCTCGAGTCGCCAACCGACGGCCCGCTCCATCCGGTCGCCGTCTGCCGAGCCGTGAACGACCTTCTCGACGGCAGGGAGTCTGTCTTCGTGTCAGACGGCGGCGAGTTCGGGCAGTGGACGCAGGCGCGTATATCACCGCCCAATCGTCTCATAAACGGTCCGGGCGGCTCCATAGGCGGCGGCATACCTGCCGCGATCGCGGCCCGCCTCGCCTTCCCGGACGCCGTCGTCGTCACGACGCTCGGAGACGGCTCCTTCGGATTCCACGGGATGGAGCTCGACACGGCGGTGAGGCACAACCTGCCGTTCATCGCGGTCGTCGGCAACGACGCCCGGTGGAACGCCGAGTACCAGATACAGCTGCGGGACTACGGACCCGGGCGGCTGGCCGGATGCGAGCTGCTCCCGTCGCGCTACGACCTGGCAGCCGAGGCGCTCGGAGGACACGGCGAGCGCGTCACGACAGGCAGCGAACTCGCCCCGGCGCTCGGCAGGGCCCTGGGGTCGAACCGCCCCGCCTGCGTCGACGTGCTGATCCAGCCTGCCCCGGCCCCTGTCGTCAGGCGCGGGTAAGCCCCCAGCCGTCGGCCTGCCGTCAGGCGCGGGTAAGCTCCCAGCCGTCGGCCTGTCGTCAGGCGCGGGTAAGGTCCCAGCCATCGGCCTGCTCAGGTGTAGTTCGCTCCAGTACCCCGGGCGGTTATCTTACCGGCGGCCACGAGTTCGACGACCTGTTCGAGGTCGCTCAGGTAGGCATCCACGAATGGCTCGTGGCCGGGCGACTGCATGAAGTGGATGGCCTTGAACGGGACCGCGTCCTTGGAGACGATCCAGCCCCTGTCCTCCATCCCCGCGGCGACGGCGTAGACGTCCATTGTCGTGGAGGTGTAGGCGAAGAGGGACATGTCCGGCTTGCCGAGCACAGTCAGGCCCTCGATCTCGTTGATGCGGTCCTGGAAGTTCCTGATGTAGCGCATCGTGCCATCCACCAGCCGGAGATACCCCTCCTCGCCGAGGTATCTCATCACCGCCCACGCCGCCGCTATCGCCCCTCCGGGTCTGCTGCCCGCAATGGTGGGCGTGACGTAGTATCCCTGCGGCCTCTCCGGCGGACCGAAGTCGAAGACCTGGTAGCGGAATACGTCGGGGTCCCTCGACAGGATCGCCGAAGCCCCCTTCGCCGTGTAGCCGAACTTGTGGAGGTCCGCGGAGATAGTGGTCACTCCCGGCACGCGGAAGTCCCATTTCGTGACCTCGTAGCCCAGCTTCTCGGTAAAGGGCAGGAAGTAGCCTCCCACGCACGCGTCCACGTGGAAGCTGACGTCCCGCTTCTCGGCCAGCGACGCCATCTCAGGGATCGGGTCGACCATGCCCAACACGGTGCTCGGAGCCGAGGCGACCATCAGGACGGTGTTTTCGGTAACGGCGGCGTGGTAGGCGGCAACGTCGACCAGCCCGTCGGCAGTGAGCGGGGTGGACACGAGGGTCAGCCCGAAGTAGTCCGCCGCCTTCCGAAAGGACGGGTGAGCCGACGCCGGAGCCACGATCTCCGGAGCGGTCACCTCGGGCCTGATGGCCCTGGCCCGGTCGCGGGCCGACTTCACGGCGAGCAGATTGCTCTCGGTTCCGCCCGACGATACGGCGCCGACCGCGTCGTCACCGTGCAGCAGGCCCGCCGTCATCTCGATCACCTCTCGCTCGAACCGGGCGGCGCTCGGAAAGATCGAGGGGTAGAGGGCATTGACTGAGAAGAAGTCGAGATATGCTTGCTGCGCCACCTCGAGCACGTCGTCCCCGGCAGGGTAGGATACGCCCGCAGCCAGCCGCTCCTTCCATTGCCTGTCCCCGTCCGCCATCCGGCGCATGGTCTCGCGCAACTCCGCCGCCGGGACTCCCTGCTGGTCCAGCCTCATCCGTGCCTCCTCAGCGCTTTCTCTCAGCTACCTACCTCGTCTACCACAACCTCACGGCGTTCTCTGCCGGACCTTATGACCGCCAGGGAGAGGCGCAGCACCTCTCTCCCCTCCTCGTCGGTCATCTCGGACTCCCTGCCTTCCAGGATCGCCTCCGCGAAGTCGCGGCCCGCCCTGGCGAAGCTGGACGCGTAGTCCGAGTCTGCGCCGATGATGCTCGTTATCTCTCCGTCACGGTACATCTCCAGGGCGGGCTTGCCCAGCCCGCCGCCGATGAAGCCGTTGACCCACAGGATGCCGCTGGTCCCCGTTATCTCTGTCCAGACGTAGATCGGGTAGTACCTGGAGCGCACCACCATGTCGCCTGAGTAGACGGCATCCCACGATCCGTATCTGTTGGCGTCGCCGTACTTCCAGCTGACCATGGTCGGGTTGTCCAGCAGCGTGCCCGGCCGCAGTTCGTGGAACGACTCGGCCTTCTCACGGCCCATGAAGGCGAACACGCTCTCGACGCCGCCCATGAAGTATCTGGCCAGAGACCAGATGTGCTGCCCATGATCGAACACCATGGATCCCTCTCCAGCCCGCGCCGGGTCGGAGCGCCAGTCCTGCGCCCCCTTCGGAATGTCCCAGCCGTGCCTGGCATTACCGGTCAGGGACTTGATGCGTATCGAGACAGGCTCTCCGACGGCGCCGCCGTCCAGCAGCTCCTTCGCCTTCACGAACGGCGCGTGGTATCGGTAGTTCTCGATCACCCGGAGCAGCCTGCCGGAACGCCGCGCCGCGTCGATCATGGCGTCGGCGTCGGCCACGCTGAGGGCCATAGGCTTCTGCACCGAGACGTGCTTGCCCGCGTCGAGAGCGTCCACCGTCATGCTGCGGTGAAGGTGGTGGGGAGTGATTATCTCGACCGCGTCTACTCGCGGGTCATCCAGCATCCGGCGATAGTCGTCATACGTCCTCTCCACTCCCCACTCGCCCGCTCGGCGCGCGAGGAGGTCGGGGTCGGTGTCGCACACCGCGTACAGGCGAGCATTGGGGTTGTTCCTGTAGCCCTCGTAATGCACGTCGGCTATCCGTCCCGCGCCAACGAATCCTATCCTCAGCATCCGGCACTCATCCTGGCTCTAGCCTGCCTGTCCTTGTGTCGAGGCGGCGGGAAATTTTTGCGAAAGTGTCGCATTGTGGGTATTTCGCGGGCATTTCGTAGCTGGGAGGGCCGATTTTGGCTGACACTATGCGACACTCATGCGACACCTATGCGACACCTATGCGACACTTTGCGACAGGCGCTTCAGGAGCCGCGGGCTGGTTGCAGAAGATGGCTGGCTGTGTCATAGGGGTACTCTAGCACAGCGGTTCGGTGTCGTCAAGGGTTGTCTGAATGAGCAGTGGTCAGTGTTCAGACAGAGGGGAGAAGAGTTACGTTCTGGCCATGGCGTTGAAATACTCGAAGAACACCAACCCGATGCTACCTGCAATTACCAGAGCGCAGGTCATCAGCCAGAGTGGAATCCGTCCGCCGGGTAGTTTCAGGCGGCTGAATGGCGCCCGTGAGATTGCCGCAGACAGCCGCTCCATTCCGCCAATCCTCCCAATCCGTCCCTGGGCCAGCAGGATCTCCAAAGAGTAGAAGAGGCAGAGGATGCCGAACAGATACTCGCGCATCTCATACAGGCTTCCAAGGACGTGGACGTTACTAGGGTAGTTCACATGATTATAGTTCACGTATGAGAGAGCCAAGACGAGCGCCAGGGTTGCAGCGGAGGCAATGATCAATTGAACTTGCCTCGAAAACAGGGCGAAGATGAAGAAGAGCAGAAGCAGCCCCTTCTCCTCAATCACAACGAATCCGAAGGATCTTCTGGTGGCCATTATGAATTCTCTGAAGGTCTCTGCTGATTCATATACGTAGCCCATTTCCGCATAGGAAACCATTGCCAGAAAGCCCAGCATCAGCAGGATTGACGGCAATGGAATCCCGAAAAGCCGGCCTTTCCGGCAGAAGAAGGCCGCGCTGGCTGCCATACACAGGATCAGCGTGCCGTTCAAGTAGATAATGTCAAACGTTCCATTGGCGATATTGTGGATGGTGGATTCTTCCTGCTCATTCAAGGACATCAAGAAATCGGGCGTCGCAAACCCGAAGATGCGCTGCCCCCAACTGATTTCTTCGCCGGCGGCTAACACCATCGCCATACCGCCGAGAATGTAGACGCAGCGCCGGAAGAGGCTCTGCTCCCTCCAAGCCGTGGCGAACAGCAGGATGCCCGCCAGGAGAAACCAGACCGCGGTGAGATTCTCCACCCAGTAGTCTTCCCGGGTCAGCGCATTGGATATCCCCGGGTCGGCAATGATGAGAGCGCTAAAGAAGAATACGTTCAGATACAGACAGAGGTAACCAAAGACAGAGACCTTGTTGTCGAGGCCCGCTGCGGCGGCGGCACGGCGAGCGGGCGGGTCTGTTGGTGGATTCCCACCCTGAAATCGGGGGGGAGGGGAGGTACGGGGTGGCTTTTCGCGGGAATCATCCAAGGCGGAACTCTAGCTTAGCGAGCCATGGAGTTCTATGAGGAGCCATGATCGATCGCGCGGCGGATTTCAGGCCATATCGGGCTGTACCGAACGAGTATAGGGGTTTGCAGTTGGAGTCGGACGGGGCTAGAATAGCATTAGGAGGTGCGCCGTGCAAGAGTCGGACATTGCTCTGATCGCCCACCTGATGCGCCGGGCCGGGTTCGGCGCGACCCGCAGCGAGCTGGAGGCGCTGTCATCCACCGGCTACGAGGCGGTGGTCGAGGATCTCCTCCACCCCGAGCGTTTCCCAGACATCGAAGAGGACATCGCCGAGCGGTACTTCGGCATCCGGTTCGGCAGCAAGAGCCAGTGGATATACCGGATGGTGAACTCCAGGCGGCCTCTCGAGGAGAAGACGGCGCTCTTTTGGCACCACGTGTTCGCGACCGCTAACACCAAGGCCAGCCAGGTCACCGACCAGATCGACATGTTCCGGCGGAACGGCCTGTCCAACCTCAGGGCCATTCTCACCGATCTGTCGAGAGACCCGGCGATGGTCTTCTGGCTGGACAACAACGAGAACGTGAAGGGCCAGCCCAACGAGAACTACGGTCGGGAGTTGCTGGAGCTATTCTCGATGGGGGTCGGGAACTACTCGGAGCACGACATCAAGAACGCGGCCCTGGCGTTCACCGGCTGGACGATAACTCAGCCGATTCCTGAGTACCCCACGAATCAGGGCAGGTCGGAGTTCGTCTACCTGGAGGATCAGCACGACGACGGCCACAAGACCTTTTTGGGACACGGCGGCAACTTCGACGGCGAACAGATCATAGACATCATCGTGCGCCAGGAGGCGACGGCCAGGTTCATCGCCAGGCATCTGTACAACTTCTTCGTGGCCGACGAGCCTCAGGTGTCCGCCTGGCAGCTGGAGCCTCCCCGCGACCAGGCCGCCGTCGACGCCCTGGTCAGGGCATATCTGGAATCGGACGGCGAGGTCCGGTCGATGCTCAGGGCGCTGTTCAACTCCGACTTCTTCAAGGAGGCGCGGTTCCAGCGCGTCAAGAGTCCGGCGGAGCTGGTGGCCGGAGTGGTGAGGCTGGTTGGGACGCACCGCTTCCCGGACCCGGGCATAGGCTCGTATTCCGCCGCCACCATGGCGATGGGCCAGGAATTGATGAATCCGCCCACCGTGGAGGGCTGGCACACGGGCAGGGAGTGGATCGACGGGGGCGCCATGACCGAGCGGATCAACTTCGCCGTCAACGAGGTCGGAGACGCCGCGAAGCCGGGGGTCGCGGCGATAATCGACCGGCTCGAAGAGGCGTCCCCCCTGCCGCCGGAGGAGTTCGTGGACAGGTGCCTCGACCTGGCCGGCCCGCTGGAGGTCGAGGACGTCACGAGGAGCGCGCTGCTGGAGTTCGCGGACTCGGGCGGGCCTCTGCGTTTCGGAACGGAGTCGGAGCGCAGCGAGAGCGCGGACAGAGCCGTGCGGATGCTCCAGCTGATCGTGTCCACGGGAGAGTTTCAGTTCGCCTAGCGCGTCGGAGGTCTGACATGGGAGTCAACGGTAACGGCAAGCGGCCCGTCCTCGTGGTTGTCCAGCAGAGCGGCGGCAACGACTTCATGAACACGCTGATCCCCTACACCAACGGCATATACCACGACACGCGCCCGGCGGTTCGCATCCCTGAGGAGAGAGCGCTGCCCATCAGCGACACGCTGGGGTTCCACCCACAGGCGGCGTTGTTCAAGGAGATGTACGACGCTGGCAGCGTGGCGGTGGTCCAGGGCGTCGGCTATCCCGACTCGAACCGGTCGCACTTCCGCGGGATGGACATCATGCATACCTGCGAGCCCGACCGGCTGGTGTATGAGGGCTGGCTCGGGAAGGCGATCAGGGAGCTGGACCCAAGGGGCGAGAACGTGCTGACAGGGGTCAACTTCGGCAGGGGCCTGCCGCGCGCCATGGCCGCCAAGGACGTTCCGGTGACGTCGATAGGCGACCTCGACGGCTACGGACTGATGACCCCGATAGCCGAGGATGCCCAGCGCAGCGAGGCGATGCGCGTCTTCAAGGATATGTACGCGCCGGCCATCGGAACGGGGCCCGTGATGGACTACATCCGCCAGACGGTGAACAACGTGATGGGAGGCGCGGACCTGCTCAAGGACGTGCCGGGGCAGTACTTCTCGCAGGTCGAGTACGCGGCGACCCCGATCGCTCAGAGCCTGCGAGACGTGGCCCGCGTACACCTGGCGGGACTGGGCACGCGGATCTTCTACGTGATTCACGGCGGTACCAGAGGCTACGACACTCACGCGAACGAGCTACCGACCCACGCGGCGCTGTGGACGGATCTGTCGGCGGCGATCATGGACTTCTTCCAGGACCTGCGAGACCACGACGCCTCCGAAGAGGTGGTGATGCTGGTCTTCACCGAGTTCGGCCGCCGCATACAGGACAACGGGACGGGCACGGACCACGGCTCCGGCGGCGGGGCCTTCATAGTCGGCGACAGGGTGAAGGGGGGGCTGTACGCCGAGTATCCCCCGCTGGACCCGTCTCAGTGGGAGCGCGGCGAGGACATGAAGCACACGATCGACTTCCGGGGTGTGTACGGCACGCTGATCGAGCAGTGGATGGGACTCGACCCGGCGCCGGTGGTGTCGGGAGCGTTCGAGCAGATCAGCCCCTTCGAGTAGGACATCAGGGCCGCGCGAGCGGCGTGGACAGGTGACGGACATGGCCATGCCATACGCCCTGCTGAGGGCCGGGTTTCCATACGTGAAGACTCTGGGGATGCGCCGCGTCACCGACGCCCCTGTGGACGCGGCGGTCGGCACCGACGACAACGTCTACGTCCTCTGCAGGTTTCCGGGCTCCTCGCCGGTGAGGAAGCTCACTTGGGACGACGACTACCTCGGCCCGGTCGGCGCCCCCGGGGCCGCCTTCCAGTGGCCGGTGTCGATCGCCCTGGACGCCAATGACGACATCTACGTCTCGGACGAGGCGACCCACCGCATAACCGCCATGACCGGCGGCGGGGAGCTGATAGGTTCGTGGGGTGAGCGCGGAGAGCGTGAGGGACAGCTGAACGGGCCCTCAGGCATCGACTTCGACCCCGAGGGGAATCTCTGGGTCTCGGACACGCTGAACCATCGGGTGCAGCGGTTCACTAAGGACGGGGAGCTGCTCGCGGTCTGGGGCGGCTTCGGCAGCGCCGAGGGGCAGTTCGACATGCCGTGGGGCGTGGCCGTGGACCCGGCGGGCGACGTCTACGTGGTGGACTGGCGGAACGACAGGGTGCAGAAGTTCGACCAGGAGGGCGGCTTCATACACCAGTTCGGCGGCTCGGGGGACGGCAACGGTCGGTTCAACAGGCCGGCCGGCATCGACGTGGACGATGACGGGGACGTGTACGTGGCCGACCTCGGCAACCACAGGGTGCAGATGTTCGACAGGGACGGGCGCTACCTACAGAAGTTCACGGGCGACGGGACGCTGTCGAAGTCGGCGCGGCAGTACGTGCTGGCGAATGCGAAGGCGCTGCGCCTCCGTTACATGGCGAACCTGGAGCCGGAGAAGCTCTTCCTGGGGCCCACGTCTCTGACCGTCGACGGCCAGGGCCGTATGGTCGTCATCGACGGCGGCCACTCCCGTGTGCAGGTCTACCGGAAGGACGCCATTCGACTGGAGGAGAGCCAGGTGGCCCCACCTCCCAGGGTTCCGACGCTGGACACGACCTAGGTACCGGGGCGGCGAAGCCCTACGACGTATCCGAGCCGCCGCAGGATTCGGTCCAGAGATGGTGGCCGGTGGCGAGGCACAGGACTGTGTACAGCGAGTCTACGATTGGGAAGTAGACTAGGTGCGAGGTCACGGCGCCTCCCGTCTCGCTGTCGGGGTTCAGAGTCCAGAACCACTCCCAGAAGAAGAGCATGGCCAGCACGATGGCCCCGTAGAAGGCCGCGTTGACCCGCAGGTACTCGATGACGCCGGGATCACCCTCTCTGCTCATGAGGGCCTTCCTTCGCACGACGCCCGCGATCAGCACCACCAGCGTGCCGGCGACCATGAAGTAGTTCAGGATCTTCCAAACGGGGTAGTCCGGCCGTCCGTCGTGGTACACCGGCGTGAGTATGAGGTTGAAGAACACGGCGAGAGCCGTGAGCACGAGAAAGACCGCTACGACCCGCTTCGCTATCTTCACGATGTGCCTCCTTCAGTCCGGCGGGGATAGTCTGAATTACGCCAGTTCGGGTCAGTCCTCGACGAGGGTGCGCTCGATTCTGGCGGTGGGGAAGATGGCCATGATCCTAGCCGGGGCGGTGGAGCGGTTTCTGAAGCCGTGATTCACGCCGGCCGGGGCGAGGACTGTGTGGCCCTCCTTCACACTGACAACCTCGCCGCCGAGGACGGCCTCCAGCTGGCCCTCCAGGATGACCATCGCCTCCTCGGTGGGGTGGAAGTGGATCGGGACCTTCGAGCCGGGCTGAACGACTACGTCGCCGACGCTGAGCGATTCGGCGCCCTGGGTGCCGTCGACTATGGGCCAGCGCTCGGTTCCAGGCCCGAGCCGTTCCTTCTCAATGTCCTTCTTGTCGAGTATGGGCATCCGGTACTTCTCCCGTTCGTCGCAGGCGAACCGGCTAATTTATCGCACAAGGGCGTCACAAATGCAAGACAGGCTCAGGGATCCGAACCTGTCAGCCCAGATGGACCACTTCGACGCCGCCCCAGCGCAGGTTGAGGTACTCCGCGACTAGGCGGCGGTGGCAGCGCTCCGGCCTATCCTCGCTGCACAGCAGGCAGCCGTTGGCTATCTTCCTTTTTATCCCTTTCTTCGCGATTTGCCGCTCGTCCATGAGAGCCAGGAACTCGCGTTCGTAGGTCTCCCAGTCGTGATGCTCGTTCCGGTAAGCATCCAGCATCTCTTTGGTGGGCGCCAGTTCGGGCAGATGGACGTATTGCATCCGGCAGATTTTGCTCAGGAAGAACTCGAGGTCGTCTCTCTTGGCGAAGCCCGCGAGCTGCGAGACGTTGTTCAGCCGGACGTCCACCAGACGCTTCGCGCCTGACTCCCGCAGCAGCCCGAAGAAGTGGGACGCGGATTTCTTCGTGAATCCGATGGTGTACACTCTCAAAACGCATACTCCCAATCATCGCCTGCGGGCAGGCGTTTTTCGCCGGCATACGCCATTTTCTTGGACTGACGGGTCAGCGCGTCGGCGACCACCTCGTCTCGTGAGCGGAACAGATCGCCGTGGCGCGGGAGCTTGAAGATATCCATCAGCCTGTCCATGGCGTCGGCATGGTTCTCCAGGCTGCCGTCGGCCAAGATATGCTCGACGGCAACGCCGTGCTCCGCAAGCGTCCTGGCGACCAGCAGCGTGCGGTGGCAGTCCAGCGGCTCCTTCTCGGTACACATCAGGGCGATGCGGCGCTCGTCGGCGTCGCGCATTATGCGCCTGATGCCGTCATCGAACAAGTCCGTGCTCGCCAGACGGTCATACCGGACGCGGCCGTCGGCGTCGTAGCACGAGCGGTCCGCTGGCCTGCCTCCAAGCTCTCCGCCCATGAACACATAGTCGATCCCGGCTTCGCCAACCTCGTCCAGCATCCCGTTCAGAACATCCTGATTGAAGTGGGA
Organism: uncultured Dehalococcoidia bacterium; assembly: GCA_958295685.1. Classification (GTDB taxonomy): domain Bacteria; phylum Chloroflexota; class Dehalococcoidia; order Lucifugimonadales; family CATQGZ01; genus CATQGZ01. Next base: position 2,158,484 of record OY282365.1, on the reverse strand, counting down.
GGCATAGCGGCTGTACGGCGAGGAGCGAACGTCGGCCACTCCGTCCACACCGTGCTGGAGTAGCAATTTTATGAAGGTCTCCGGCGAGTGATTGGAGTGTCCTACCGTGAACACCGGATATTGCGTTGCGCCCATACTTTCCTCAGTCAAGGTCTGATGACGGCGGCAATGAGCTTATAGCCATGGCCTTGATACGGTCCGCCGAGGCTGACGGTAAGGCAGCATTCGCCAATCGAATAGCTGCCGTTGGGCTGTTGCAGGTACTCCCGTTCGCAATCTGGGTCAGTGACACGCAGCCAGTAATCCATTCCACTATACCGAAAACGACCCTGTACGCTCCGTTTGAAGTTGCCAAAATCCGCTCCGGGCGCAGACACGAACAATTCCAGCCCATCAATCTTGATGAGGCGCAACGAGCTGTCGAGTGAGTTGGCCATCGAGACCGGGACCCTGTCATTCTGTCCGTTGGCACTCGAATGTCCGCTAATCCAGAGGGGCTCCACAGGGTCGACGAGTCGCACCAGATCATTCCACTCGACGCGGCTAACCCTTTCCCAGTGACGATCAGAGTCAAGCAGCCAATTTTCTTGCTGGTAACCTGTTGGCCGCGGACTAAGAACCGGCACGTCGATGATATCGAGGATACACGGGTCACTGCCGTCCTCATACTGACGTTCGTATTCGGACACTCCTTGGTCTTCACGGTTGCTCACAGGCCGGATCCACCCACCGGAGCGTCCGACCGCCAGAAGCTCTTTGCCGGCGATACAGCGGCCGCTCAATTTGCGAGAGTTGGCGAGACACACGATGCGCTTGACGGTCGCGGGCGGCGGCATGGTTTCACTCCCAAAGTGCTCTGAAGCCAGTATACTACTACTGTCCGTGACACCCCAATAATCCCGCGACGTCCGGCTGGCAGGCAACCGGGCGAAGACCCGGCTATGCCATGATGAGCCGACGCATTCTGTTGCAGCCTCCTTGCCATGACACGAGTCCAGAGACCCCTAAGAAGGCTTGAGAAGGAGCGGGAGCAGCCAACGTTCACCAGTATCCCATCCGCGTTCGCGCGCATTACGACCCCTTCCACCACGTCGCCCCTCTCCGGCATCGGGCGCGTGGCCCTTTCGATCGCGGCCATCGCCGTCGGGCTGGCCGCCGCCTGCGGAGGCGGGCGACCGGATACCGGAGGCCCCGGGACAGCCTTCCCCACTCGAACGCCTGCCGAAAACCCCGCGCAGGTCGAACGAGGCTCGCCGGCTCCCACTCCGGTGGACGCCTCCTCCGAGCCGGATGACTACAACCCCACCGCGACAATGTACGAGATCATCCCCGGCGCCATATACGCAACGGGCACCGACTCCCTCAACCATACCCTGGCCAAGATCCGCGCGCGCAGGGACATATCGCAGGTGCCGGCGCTGGTCGACAGTCTTGACTTCTTCGGCGGCTCGGCCCGCCGCAGCATCGTCGAAGCGCTGAGAGATCTCACCGGACAGGACCACGGCACCAGCCCCATACAGTGGGCTGGCTGGCTGGGCGGCAGCCTCCCAGACTACCCACCGCCGGAGGGCTATTCCGACTGGAAGATCGGGCTGCTGTCTCTCGTCGACGACCGATTCGCCGATCTCCTCCACGGCGCCGGGACCACCTCGCGGATCGACCTGCGCGAGGTGGTCTTTGGAGGCGTGCCCCCCGACGGCATCCCAGACCTGAGGAACCCGGAGAGCATCCCGGCCCAGGACGCGGCCTACCTCCACCCGAGCGAGCGTGTCTTTGGAGTCTCCCTGAACGGCGAGCGCAGGGCCTACCCCCTCCGCATCGTCAACGCCCACGAGATGGTCAACGACACACTGGGAGGCGAGCCCATCGCGGTCATGTGGTGAACGCTCTGCGGCACCGGAATCGTGTATTCCGCCAGCGTAGACGGGCAGCCGACCACCTTCGGCACCTCGGGTCTCCTCTACCGCAGCAACAAGCTGATGTACGACCGGACCACCCAGAGCCTCTGGGCCTCCTTCCTGGGAGAGCCGGTGATCGGCCCGCTCGCGGACAGCGGCGCCAGCCTCCCACGCTTCCCGGTGGCGCTCACCACTTGGGAAGAGTGGCGCACCGAACACCCCGATACCTCGGTACTCTCCATCCACACCGGCATCTACCCTCCGGAGGCGTACAGGCACGAGGCGGACCCGCAGTCCGCATACTTCGATTACCGCGCGTCGCGCGGAACCATGTTTCCCGTACCCATCCGCGACGAGAGGCTCGGTACCAAGGAGGAGATACTCGGCCTGTCGAACGAAGGCTCCCACAAGGCATATCCCCTGTCGCTGCTGAGGGAGCGGAGAGTCGTGAACGACGTCGTGGGCGGGCTCCCTGTGGTAATCGCCGCATCGCCAAACTCCTCTGCCGCGAGGGTCTATGCCCGCGGAGACCGCTCGTTCGAGCCGGACTCTCGAGAGGGAACCCTCCCGGCCGCGCCGAGCAGGCTCGTCGACCGCTCCGGCGCGGTGTGGCAGATCGAGGAGGACGCCCTGACGAGTTCCGCCGACCCCGCCGAGGAGCTCCCCAGGGTCCCGGCCAGCGTCTCATTCTGGTTCGCCTGGCTCGCCTTCCACCCGGATACAGAGGTATACGGAGCAGAATAGGCGGCGGCATGGCTCACCGAAAACGCCCTGTACTATGTCGAGGGGCCGCGCTCCTGGGCCGACCCGCGCCCCCACGCCGGGTGCCGGAAGGTCGGGTTTGCTCCCTTGTGCCACGACCGCTGGCTCGGACGCGCTTCCACGGGCACGGCCTCAGGCACAGGCTCCACCCGCTGCCGCCTCACGGGGCGGCCCGAGGACAGGCCGTTGAGATGAAGGGCCAGGTCCTCCAGCGCCGCCAGATTGTTCACAGGCAGCAGATCGTCGATGTACGGCGCCGCCGCCTGCATCCCACGAGTCGTCGGCTCGTACTCCTCCTCTCCCGCCAGCGGGTTCAACCAGATGAGGCGGCTGCAACTCCGCCGAAGCCTGTCCATCTCACGGCCCAGCAGTTCCGGATCACCCCTGTCCCAGCCGTCAGACACTATCAACACGACCGACCCCCAGCCAAGGGTCCTCCTTGCCCACTCGAAGTTGAACGTCTTCAGAGCTTGCCCGATGCGCGTACCCCCCGACCAGTCGGGAACCGCCTTCGACACTTCGGTGACCGCACGGTCCACGTCCCGATCGCCCAGATGCCTCGTTATCCGCGTGAGCCGCGTGGCGAACAGGAACCCCTCGACCCGGTTCTCCATCCCTCCATACAGGCTGTGGGTGAAGTGGAGCAGCATCCGAGTGTACCGCTCCATCGACCCGCTCACGTCGCAGATCATCGCCAGCCTGCGGCGCTTCTCCGTCCGCCGACGGCTGCGGAGCCGTATCAACTCACCCCCGAACTGGGCGCTGCTTCGCAGGGACGCCCGCAGATCTAGGTCGGGCCCCTTCCCGCGACGCCTCCGCCTGGTTCGCCTCATACCCGGATCCCACGACAGAGAAGCCAGCATGGACCTCGCCTGCGACACCTCCTCGGGCGTGTAGTCCGAAAAGTCCTTCGTCCGCAGCACCTCGCGGGCGCTGTACGTCCGCGTCAGGTCCACCCGGTCGAAGCCCTCCTCGGGGTCCTCACTCCCGGAGCCGCCGGACGCCCGCCCCGCCGGGGGTGGCCCCACCTGCGGCTGGCGGTACCGCCGCTGCTCGCCCATCGAGCGGAGGTCCATAGTCGACTTCGGGTCCTTGCGCTGCCTCCAGAACACCTCGAACGCCTCGTCGAACAGGGGGAGGTCGTCCCTGCGATGCGCAAGCAGGGTCCGAAGCGCGGACCTGAAGTCCGTCTTGCGGGCGACGCCTACGTCGTCGATCACACGGATGGCGTCCAGCATCCGGCCGACGTGGACGTCGAGCCCGAGCCGCCTGAGAAGCCTCCCGAAGATGAGCAGGTTGTGGAGGACGTACCCTGCTTCCGCGCTAGCCACGCCTGCCGCCGCGCCGGGTCCCGCGGTTCAGCGCCCGGTTCAGGAGCGCGCGGGTCTGTTCCCCACGAACTGCCTGGACGTCTTCGTGGTACTTCAACATGATCCCGAGCGTGTCGTCGATGACCGACGGTTCCAGCTTCTTCTCGTTCAGACTCACCAGCGCCGCCGCCCAGTCCAGTGTCTCGGCCACCCCAGGCACCTTGTACAGCTCGGCGCCGCGCAGCTCCTGCACGAACGCCGTAACCTGAGAGGCGAGCTCCCCCGAAGCCTCGGGAACCTTGCTCCTGACGATCTGCATTTCCTTCCGAAGGTCCGGGTAGTCTATCCAGTAGTACAGGCACCGCCGCTTCAGCGCGTCGTGAACCTCCCGTGTCCTGTTGGACGTGATCACCACCACAGGCGGCTCACTGGCCTCGTAGGTGCCGATCTCCGGAACCGTGATCTGGTAGTCCGAGAGCACCTCCAGCAGGAAACCCTCGAACTCCTCGTCCGCCCGGTCGAGCTCGTCTATCAGCAGCACCGGCGGGCGGCCCGAGCCCCTGTCCAGGGCCTGCAGCAGCGGCCTCTTGATCAGGAACGCATCACTGAAGAGTTCCCGCTCGGCCTCCGCGCGGTCCACGCCGCCGGACGCCTCCAGCAGCCTTATCTGAAGCAGCTGACGCGAGTAGTTCCACTCATAGACCGCCTGGCTGACGTCCAGCCCCTCGTAGCACTGTAGCCGGATCAATCGCGTGTCCAGCGCCGACGCCAGCACCTTGGCGACCTCGGTCTTGCCCACCCCCGCCTCGCCTTCCAGGAACAGCGGGCGCCTCAGCTTCAGCGCCAGATAGATCGATATCGCCAGGCCTCTGTCCGCCACGTACAGCTCGTCACGGAGTATGCCCTGAAGCTCGTCGACGGACACGGGTATGCCCAACCCGGCGGCCTGCGCCGTCTCTTCCGAGCCTGCACCCGGCTGGCGTGACCGGAACGGCGGCTCGATCCGATAGGAGCCATAGCCGACACGCCGAAAGTACGGGAGTCGGGACCCTCGGCCCCCGGGGGCGTTCACGCAGCGCCGATTCACGTGGGTACGAACGGTGCCCGCGTTCAGGTGAGGCAGATGCCGGGCAATGGCAGCAGGCGTGAACGTCCCGTCGGCCGAGGCCTCGCACACGCGCCTAGCGGCCTCGAGGACCTGCTTGTGAACAGCCACTCGCTCCGCCTTTGTCATGTGAGCGACAAAGCCCCAGCTTTTCCTCTGACCCGCGGAAGCGGATAACCGGCGTCCCGCGCTCCTGATACTCCGCCGCGCCGAGGTGTCGGACGTGAAGGCAGGCGCTCCCGCACTAGCCCATCCTCGCCCGCGCCTCGCAAAGGGCCCTGCGCACGTAGACGGGCCCCATCGCCTTGCGGTACTCGGACGACGCGAAGATGTCCTCCAGAACGTTATCTCCGAAGTCGCCGCACACAGCGGCGGCCGCCGCGTCCAGCGCCCCGTCGCTCAAGTCCGACCCCGCCAGAGCCGCCTCCGCCGAGGCCGACCTCGCCGCCATCGGCTCCACGCCGCCTATCGCCACGCTCGCCGACGAGCACCGCCCGCCGTCCGCCGTCAGCACGGCCGCGGCCCCTAGCACCGCGTACCGCGACGCCGGATGCGAGAACTTGACGTAAGCCGAGCCGGAACCCGACGGCTCCGAGGGCACGCACACGCACGTCAGAACCTCGTTCTCGCCGAGCGCGGTTTCGAGCAGGCCGGTGGCAAAGTCGGCCGCCGCTATCGTCCTCTCTCCGCCGGGACCGGTCACGCAATAGCTGGCGTCCAGAGCCGTCAGCACGGTCGGCAGGTCCGACGAAGGGTCGGCGTGCGACACGTTCCCGCCGATGGTGCCGCGGTTCCGCACCGCCGGATCACCCACCTTCCCGGCAGCCTCGGCGAGCAGCGGCACGCGCTCGCTCACCACGTCCGACGACGCGATCTCCGCGTGCGTCGCCAGCGCCCCAATGCACACCGCGCCGTCCTTGCCGGTGATCCCTTTCAGAGACTCGATCCTTCCGATGTCCACCAGCGCCTCGGGCGACGACAGCCGCAGCTTCATGAGCGGGATCAGGCTGTGCCCCCCCGCCAGAATCTTGGCCCCCTCGTTCTCGGAAAGCAGCCGCACCGCCTCCGACACCGAGCCTGCGCGATGGTAAGTCGTCTGTGATGCGTACATGCCTATCCTCCGTTCTGAGACTGATTGATTGCGCGCCAGACCTTTTCCGGCGTCAACGGCATGTCCACGCCCGATACCCCCAGGGGCCTCAGCGCGTCCATCACCGCGTTGTAGACCGCCGCCGTCGACGCGATGGTGCCCGCCTCGCCTATCCCCTTCACCCCCAGAGGGTGATGCGGCGACGGCGTCGTGTTGGACAACACCTCGATCTCGGGCAGCAGGTCGGCCCGCGGCAGCGCGTAGTCGAGCATCGACCCCGTCAACAGCTGACCGTCGTCGTCGTAGACCGCGCCCTCCCACAGCGCCGGCCCCGCGCCCTGCACCACCCCGCCGTGAACCTGACCCTCCACGATCATCGGGTTGATCTGAACCCCGCAGTCGTCCACCGCGTAGTACTGCTGAAGCTCCACGTGGCCTGTCTGCGCATCCACCTCCACGACCGCCAGGTGAGCCCCGAACGGGTAGGTGAAGTTGGGCGGGTCGTAGAATGCGCTCGCCTCCAAGCCCGGCTCCATACCCTCCGGCATGTCCCACGCCACGTTCGCCATCAGCGCGATGTCCTGAATCGTCTTGTGCTGATCCGGGGAGCCCCGCACGAAGAACCTCCCTCCCTCGTACTCTATGTCCTCCGCCGCCGCCTCCAGGAGGTGCGCCGCCAGGGCCTTCGACTTCTCCTTGATCTTCCGCGTCGCTACCGCCACCGCCGCCCCGGAAACCGCCGTCGTCCTGCTCCCGTAGGTCCCCCATCCCATCGGGGTGATGTCCGTGTCCCCGTGAATCACCTCCACGTCGTCCACGTCCACACCCACCTCCCCAGCCACGATCTGCGCGAAGGTCGTCTCCTCTCCCTGGCCGTGCGGCGACGAGCCGACCATCACGTTCACCTTCCCGGTGGGATGGAAGCGAACGATCGCGCTCTCCCACAAGCCGCCCTGGAATCCGACAGCCCCAGCCACCTGAGACGGGCCGAGACCGCAGATTTCCACATAGGTTCCGACCCCGATCCCGACGTGCCGGCCCTCCTTACGCGCATCCGCCTGACGCGCCCGCAACGACGCGTAATCCGCCGCGTCCAGGCAGATGTCCAGCGTCGCATTGTAATCGCCGCTGTCGTAGGTGATCCCCGTCGCCACGTCGTGCCCGTCCTCGAACGCCGGTATGAAGTTCTTCCGCCGCACCTCCACCGGATCCACGTCCAGCTTCGCCGCCAGCAGGTCCACCAGCCGCTCTATCAGCATCGTGGCCTCGGGCCTGCCCGCTCCACGATACGCGTCCACCGGAGCGCCGTTGTTGAACACCCCGTAAATCGTCCCGCTGATGTTCGGTATGTCGTAGGGTCCCGAATACATCAGCCCGTGGAGGATCGTCGGAATCCCCGGCGAGGCCGTCGACAGATACGCCCCAAGGCCCGCGTATACGGTCGTCCTCAGGCCGGTTATCTTTCCGTCGCTCGTCGCCGCCATCTCCACCTCTTCCACGTGGTCCCTGCCCTGAGTCGTGATCTGGTAGTCCTCGCTGCGCGTCTCGGTCCACTTCACCGGAATCCCGAGCTTCATCGAGCAGAAGGCCGTGACCGCCTCGTCCGGGTAGTACGGGATCTTGCTCCCGAAACCGCCCCCGACCTCCGGAGCGATAACCCGCACCTTGTGCTCCGGCACTCCGGTGACCACGGAGGTCAGGAACCGCGCGATGTGGGGGTTCTGCGACGTGCTCCACAGCGTCAGGTCGCCGGTCGGGCCCACCCACTGGGCGATCGCCGACCGCGGCTCCATTGCGTTGGCTATCAGGCGCTGGAGCATGATCGTGTCGCCCACGGTAACGTCCGCGTTCGAGAACGCCTCGTCCGTGTCGCCCCCCGCGAGAGCCCAGGTGAACGCCACGTTGTTGGGCACGTCGTCGTGGATCTGAGGCGCCCCATCCTGAGCCGCCTCCCTCGGACTCACGACAACCTCCAGCGGCTCGTAGTCCACCTCTATCCGCTCCAGCGCGTCCTCGGCCTCGTAGCGGCTCTCCGCCACCACCACCGCCACCGCGTCGCCCACGTACCGCACGCGGTCCTTGGCTATGGCCGGATGATCCGGCGTCTTGAGGTCCGACTCCGGGATCAGCCACGCGCACGGAATGCCGTTCAGCACCCCGTCCGTGTCCTCCCCTGTGAATACCGCTAGGACGCCCGGCTGCCCCTCCACGCCGCTCGTGTCCACGGATCTGATCCGCGCGTGGGCGTACGGACTGCGCAGGATCGCGGCGTGCGCCATTCCCTGCAGCTTGATGTCGTCAGTGTAAGAGGCGCGGCCCGTGATGAGCCTCGGGTCCTCGCGCCGGCGAATCCCTGAACCGAACACTCTCATCGTCATTCTAACTGCCTCCCATCTTGCCGGCGGCCTCTTCCACTGCCAGCACTATATTCTGGTAGCCCGTACAGCGGCAGATGTTCCCCTCCAGCCCGTGCCGGATCTCGTCCCGCGTCGGACTCGGATTTGTCCTCAACAACTCGGCCGCCGCCAGTATCATGCCCGGTGTGCAGAACCCGCACTGAAGACCGTGTTTGTTCCAGAACGCCTCCTGAAGCGGGTGAAGCTCCACACCGTCCGACAGACCCTCGATCGTGGTGATAGACGACCCGTCGGCCTGAACCGTCAGCGCCGTGCAGGACTTCACCCCGATCCCGTCCAACCTGACCGTGCAGGAGCCGCACTGGCTCGTGTCGCACCCCACCTTCGTGCCGGTGAGTCCAGCCTCCTCGCGGATGAAATGCACGAGCAACTGGCGGGGCTCTACCTCCCCACAGTACGACCTCCCGTTGATTGTCATCTCCACAGGGACTTTCATAGCTGGCCTCCTTATCGGTCGGTATCGACCGGCTTAGCCTCCGAACTCGACGATGCGCCAGGACATCCGGACGCGGCCCCGGAACGCCCCTCTACGGAAGAATAATTCGCGGAGCGCAGAGTTGTCAATTTGGTGAAATTTCCCACAAACTCATCCAACCACACCCCCGTGAGAGCGGTCGCGGCCTGTGGTTTCGCCGAAAACTGTCCCAAACTGTTCCATTTGTCCCATTTCGTAGCTGAGGATTCGAGCTCGTGGGACAAATATGGCGCAACTGTGGAACGGAACCGGACGGGACCGGAGCAGTTCCGGTACAATTGTGGGACAGGTCTTCAGGGCTGTTGCTGGGTGGGCTGCTTCCATGCGAATAATATAGTACAGGAGTTCGCTGTCGTCAAGAGGCCTCCCCCTCGGACTCCTCAAGCGCCTGTAAGAAGTGTAAAATCCCTGTAGAGGACGCGGTAAACCCTCCTCAGCTACGAAAGGCGACGGATTCTACACCCTCGGCAAAACTTGACCATCCCGCCCGTCGAGTGAGCGCCCAACCCCCGGACCTCGTACTCCACGACGCCACGGTCGTCACCATGGACCCCCGTCTGCCTAGGGCGCGGACGGTCGCCGTGCGCCGCGGCCGCATCTCGTGGGTCGGCCGGGAGAACCACACACCCCCTCGAAACGCCCGCCGCATCGACTGCCGTGGGCAGACCCTCTTGCCGGGATTCATCGACGCCCATGCACACATCCTCGCCCTCGCCGCGAGGCTCCTCGCCGTCGACTGCGCCCCCGCAAAGGTCTCCTCGATCCGCGACCTCCAGGCCGCGGTCGCCAGGCGGGCCGCGGCGGCCTCCAGTGGAAGCTGGATACGCGCCGGCGGCTACGACGACTTCCACCTGCGCGAAAAGCGCCACCCAACCAGATGGGAACTGGACGCCGCCGCGCCCGCCCACCCGGTCAGGCTCAACCACCGCTCAGGACACGCCATCGTCCTGAACAGCCCCGCGCTCGCCGCCGTCGGCATATCCGCGGACACACCCGACCCGCCCGGCGGAGTCATAGAGAGGCGCCCCGGCTCCGCCGAGCCCACAGGCCTACTGATCGACGTGGACTCGTTCCTCGACGGCCGCATCCCGCGCCTCAGCGAGAGGGAGCTCGACGAGGGCGTCAGACAGGCCGACAGGCTCCTCTCGTCACGCGGAATCACCTCCGTCCAGGACGCCACGCCGTCCAACCCCGACCGGTGGGACCTCTTCCGCCGACTCAAACGCTCGGAGCGGCTCACCCCGCGCCTGACGGCCATGATCGGCCACCGGCACGTAGACCGATTCCTGGAGCGCCGACTCGGACCCGGCGCCGGAGACCACGACCTCAGCGTCGGCCCGGTCAAGATCATGCTCGCGGTCGACAACGGCCTGCTCACGCCGTCCCGCGGCGAGATGGCCCACGCCGTCCGATACGCCCACGAAGCGGGCTTCCAGGTCGCCGTACACGCCGTCGAGGCCCAGGCCGTCGAGGCCGCCGCGGACATCCTCGACGGCGGCCGCACGGACAGGATCGAGCACTGCTCGGAGTGCCCCCCGCGCATCCTCGAAAAGCTGCGCGGCTCGAGACCGGTCATCGTCACGCACCCCGGCTTCATCCACCACAGCGGAGACCGGTACGTGTCTCAGGTATCGGAGCGCGAGCGCCCCTGGCTGTATCGAGTCCGCTCGCTCATGCAGGCCGGTCTCGTAGTCGCCGCCGGCTCGGACGCCCCCGTCTCGGAGCCCGACCCGCTGCGCGCCGTCCACGCCGCGATAACCCGAAGGGCCAGGAGCGGCGGGCTGCTGACGGCCCACGAAGCCGTGGACGCGCACGACGCCCTCGCCATGCACACCATCAACGCGGCCCTCGCCGCCCGACTCGAGTCGGACAGGGGCACGATTCAGGTCGGCAAGCTCGCCGACCTCGTCCTGATCGACCGTGACCCGACCGCGGCAGACCCGGACGACCTCCTCGACGCGAAGGTCACGCTCACGATTATAGGAGGACGGGTGGTATGGGAGGCATAGCGCGCCCGGGCGGAGGGCGCCCTACTTCCGCCTCGTCAGGACGTAGCCGGCGATCTCAGAGAGCGAGTCCCGCGCCGGAACGTCCGGCATCCCCTCCAGACTGTCGAGGGCGCGCTGGATGTAGCCCCGCGCCACGTCATAGGAGTCCTCGATCACGGCGGGCACCTGAGCCATCGCAACCGCCCTCTGGAGATAGACCTCGTTGCCGGGGTCGCGGAACAGGTCTCGCACAGCGTTCCCGTTCGGCGACCGCTCCATTGCGATAATCGCGGGAAGTGTCAGAACCCCGTTCGCCAGATCTCGGCCAATCGGCTTCCCGACCTCGTCCTCAGCCCCCTCGAAGTCAAGGATGTCGTCCACTATCTGGAAGGCAAGGCCCAGACTGCGGCCATAGGTACGCATCGAGTCCACCACATCTGCCGAAACGCCGCTCAGCATCGCGCCCGCCTCGGCAGCAACCCCGAAGAGCGACGCGGTCTTGCCCGATATCCGGTCCAGGTAGTCTTCCCGCGTCCTGCTCGGATCGTGCGTATCGACCACCTCGTGAAGCTGGCCCCTCGCCAGGTCCATGATCGTCTCCGAGAAGCGCCGAATCACCACAATGCTGCCGGTCTCGCACACCAGCGCGGCGGCGGCGGCGAAGACGTAGTCCCCCACCTGGATCGCCATGTCACGGCCCCACAAGCTGCTGAGCGTCGCCCTCCCGTGCCGTGTCTCCGACTCGTCAGACGTGTCGTCGTGGATCAGCGACGCGATGTGCAGAAGCTCGACGGCGGCGGCCATCTTCTCGGTGACCTCGTAGTCGTGCTCGGAGAACCTCGACGCAAGAAGCGCTATCGCCGGTCTTATCCTCTTCCCCCTGGACTCTACGACGTAGCCCAGAACATCCGCCAGGAACGGAAATCGGGGACTCGCAACCCCCAGAAGGTTCTGCTCCATGCGGTCGAGAGACTCTCGGACAGGCCCGTATACTTCCGCCACTCGCAAGTCCGTCACTATCCCTGCTGCCCGATTCTCTCCGCTTCCTGCTCGATGACCGCCTCGTCCAGCTTGGCAAAGAGCGGCGACGGCGGCGGAAGCGAGCGGCCCGACGGTATATCCTCCCAGTCCCACCCCCAACCCTGCTCTCCTATGTCTCCCGTGAACCCCAGCATCCGGTGAAGCCTCTCCGACGAAAACGGCGTGAAGGGGTACATCAGTGTCTTCAGGCAGTTCACGACCGACAGAGCGACCCGGAGCGTCCTCGCCGACCTCCCGCGGTCCTCGCCGACCGACCGCCAGGGAGCCTGCCGCTCCAGATAGCGGTTCGCCTCTCGCGCCAGGGACATGGCGGACTGGAGCGCCGCTCGAAACCGGCAGCCCTCCAACGCCTCTCCCGCCTCCCCAAAGCTGCGGCGCGCATACTCCAGCAGTTCCACGTCCTCACGGCCCAGGCCGCCCGCCTCCGGTACACGACCGCCGAAGTTCCGGGCAAGCATGGTCAGAACCCGGTGAACCAGATTGCCGTAAGTCGCCACCAGCTCGTCATTGTTGCTGCGGACGTACTCGCGCCAGGAGAAGTCCGAGTCGCTCGTCTCCGGCATGTTGGCCGCGAGCACGTACCGCAGGGGGTCGGGATCATACCTGTCCAGATAGTCCGGCAGCCACACGGCCCAGTCCCTGCTGGTCGAGAACTGAAGCCCCTCGAGGTTGAGAAACTCGTTGGCGGGGACGTCGTAGGGCAGGTTAAGACCCCCGTACCCCATCAGCATCGCCGGCCAGATCACGGTGTGGAACGGTATGTTGTCCTTCCCCATGAAGTAGTACGCGCGGCAGTCACTCTGCCAGAAGTCCCGCCAGCGCTCCCCGTCGCCGCTGAGCAGGCCCGCCTCCTTCGAAGCCGACAGATAGCCGATCACAGCCTCGAACCAGACGTATATCCGCTTCGACTCGTACCCGTCCAGAGGCACGGGAACGCCCCAGTCGATGTCGCGGGTTATGGCCCGATCATGAAGACCGCCCTCCAGGTAGCCAATCGAGAAGTTGCGCACGTTCGGCCGCCAGTGATCCTGCGCCCGCACCCAGTCCAGCAGCCGCTCCTCGAAAGCGCTCAGCCGGAGAAAGAAATGCTCCGTCTCCCTGATCACCGGCGCGCCGCCGCACAGCTTGCAGACCATGCCGATCAACTCCTGGGTATCCAGCGTGCGCCCGCAGCTGTCGCACTGGTCCCCGCGGGCTTCCTCGAATCCGCAGTGAGGACACGTCCCTTCCACGTAGCGGTCAGCCAGGAAGCGGCCGTCCGTTTCACAGTAGGGCTGAAACATCGTGCCCTTGCGAATGTAGCCCTTCTCGTAGAGAGTCAGGAACATGTCCTGAGACGCCTCGACGTGGTTGTCGGTGTGCGTCGTCGTGAACAGATCGAAGCCGATTCCCAGACGCTTCCAATTGTCCAGGAATTCGGCCTGGTACTCCTCGAACACGTCCTCCGGGCTCACCCTGCGCTTCTCGGCAGTCAGCGTCACGGGCGTACCGTGGGCGTCACTCCCGGAGACCATCAGCACCTCGCTGCCCCGGAGACGGTGATAGCGGGCGAAGATGTCCGCGGGCAGATAACAGCCCGCGACCTGTCCAAGATGTATGGACCCGTTGGCGTATGGCCACGCGACGGCTACCAGAATGCGCTCAGACACAACGGCTACATGGTATCACAGCGGCAGAACTCCAACGCGCTATCCCACACCCTCCACCCACAGCCGATAGACCTCCCTGCGAGGCAGACCGGTCTCGCGGACGACCCGCCTCACGGACTCGGTGGCCCCGATTCCCTCAGCCCGCGCCCTCTCGATCAACTCCCGAGCCTGACCCACGTCCCCCGCCCGCCTGCCGCGCCGCCCTCCCTCGATGACCAGCGTGAACTCGCCGCGCGGCTGATGGAAGTGGTCGAGCGCCTCGGACAGCGTGCCCCTGAATACCTCCTCATGCACCTTCGTCAGCTCGCGGCATACCGACACCCGACGGTCGCCCAGCGTTTCCAGGGCATCCGTCAGCCCCGCGCGAAGCCTGTGGGGCGTCTCCAGGAGCACGATGGCCCGCTCCTCGTCCGCCAGCGGCCTCAGCAGCCTCCTCCGATCAGGCCCTCGCCTCGGAAGAAACCCCAGGTACAGGAACTGTCCGATCGAAACCCCGGACACCGCCAGAGCCGCCGTGATGGCCGAGGGGCCCGGCACTGGAGACACCCGATGGCCCTCGTCCAGAGCCGCGCGAGCCAAATCGCCGCCAGGGTCGCTCACGCCGGGCGTACCGGCGTCGGTTACCACGGCCACGTCCTTCCCCTCAGCCAGCGCCGACAGCAGAGCCGGCTGCTTGGCGAAGCGGTTGTGTTCGTGGTAGCTGGTGATGCCGGTGTGGATATCGTAGTGCGAGAGCAGCTTGCGCGTGGTTCGCGTATCCTCCGCGGCGATCAGGTCCACCTCCCCCAGGACGCGGAGAGCCCGAAGGGTGATGTCCTCAATGTTACCGATGGGAGTCGCAACCAGATACAGGACCGCCATGCCGCACGCGCCGGGTCAGGCGCCCCCAGGCTCCTCGGTGTTGATGACACCCATGGCATAGAGGCCCTCGATCTCGGCCTCCGTATATCCCAGAGCCGCCAGCACCTCCCTGTTGTGCTCGCCCAGCAGCGGCGTGACCCTGGAAACCACGTCCCCCGTATCCGAGAAATCCACTAGGCGCGCCGAGAACTTCACAGCCCCCAGAGGAGAGTCCTCGTGCTCCGCTATCATCCGATTCTCGATCGCCTGCGCGTCCGAGAAGAAACCCGACTCGTAGTTCTCCACCGCCGGCGCGGCCGGAACCGACGCGGCCAGCAAGGCCCGCGCCCATTCGTCCGCGGCACGGCCGAGGAAGACCCTCCCAAGCTCATCCGAGAGATCGGAATCGTGCTCACGGCGGCCCCCAGGCGTTGAGAACCTCGGGTCCTCACACAGATCGGCTCGCCCCATCACGCGGCACGCAGCCACCCACTCCTCATCGGACTCGGCGGCGAGATACAGCCAGCCCTCACTCGTCTCGTACAGACGGGAAAGAGCGTGCCTCCCGTACTGGCCCCTGTCCCCGACACGGTCCTGCCCCATGAAGGCAACCAGGATACCCGCGTTCAGAAGGCAGGTCTCCGCGCGCTGCCCGATGCCCGTCCTGGCCCTCGCGAACAGCCCCAACAGCGTGCCCAACGCGCCGAGCATCGCCGCGACATAGTCCGCAGGCGCCAGCATACCCAGGTATACGGGAGGATTGTCCGGGCCCGCCTGTCTCACCTGCAGCCCGGCCATGGCCTGTGCCAGAGGATCGAGGCCGGGCCTGTGTGAGTAAGGGCCGTCGGACCCAAACCCCGTGATGTGTGTGTAGACGACGCCAGGATTGCTCTCGTCCAACTCTCCGGGGCCCAGTCCGATGCGCGACGCCGCGCCTGAGCGCATGTTCTCAGAAATCGCGCTCGACCACGCCCCAAGCCGGCGAACAACCTCCTGACCCTCGGGTCTCTTGCCGTCGACGGCCACGGAGCGCTTGTTGCTGTTGAACGATGAGAACTGACTGCTGCCCGAAGGACGGCTGATTTCGCCGCCGGGCGGTTCCAGCTTGACCACGTCCGCGCCGAGATCGGCCAGAAGCCGCGTCGCCATCGGGCCCGCGATCACGTTGTCCACGCCCAGCACCCTGACACCATCCAGAGGCGGAGCGTCCAGGCCGGCCTGGACGGCCCGACCGGTCTCAGGCCGCGGGCCCCGCCGCGCTGAGGCGCGCGCTTCGGCGAGGACCGCCTCCGTGTGCTCTCCAGGCCGCGGCGCCGGCGGCGGGACGGCCCCGGGCGTCTTGAGCAGCTTCACCGGAAGACCCGCCTGGACCACGCGGCCGAGCTCGGGATCATCCACCTCAACGAACATCTCGTTATACTTCGCCTGAGGGTCTCCCTCGGCATCCTCTATGGAAAGTATGGGCGCATAGGGAACGTCCGCCTCCTCCATGACCCTCGCCCACTCGGCCGCCGGCCGGGTCGCGAATGCCCGCGCCACCACGTCATAGACCTTCGACCTGTCCTCCTCGTTGGGCTGCGAGTAACGAGTCCCGACGTTCAGGCCCGACAGACCGCCGCGAATCCCCATCGCGTCCACGGCGCGATTCACGAAGCCGTCGTGGATGCAGCCAATCTGGATCCATCCACCGTCGGAGCACCTGAAGACGCTGTAGAAGGGCCAGTCGCCGGTGGGACGCTGCTGACGCCCGCTCCAAGGCTTCAGATCCTCGCTCTGGGCCTTGGGCGCGTTGGCCAGCACGCCCGCCATCAACGAGGTCTTTACGTGGCGCCCGCGGCCCGTGCGCTCGCGGGCGGTCAGCGCGGCAACCGTCCCCTGAGCCGCCAGCATCGCGGCGCCTATGCTCGGAATCGGATGCACCACGTGCACCGGACCAGGACGGAAGGACGGCTGGACGGTGAGAACCCCGGTGCGCGCCATGACGAGGTCGTCCAGCGGCGGCTCGTCGCGGTGAGGGCCGTGCTGACCGTAGGCGGTGATGGAGCAGCGGACCAGCCTCGCGTTTCTCGACGACAGACGCTCGCTGCTCACCAGCGCCTGGAAGGGTGAAGACGGCGAGAAGGAATCGATGAGCACGTCGGCCGACTCGACCAGCGCGTCGAAGTCGGAAAGCGAAGGCCCGCGTCGGCCGGACTGTGAGGCCACGTCATCGAGAGCGCTGTCCAAATCGAGAAGGACGCTCTCCTTGCCCCTGTCGAGCATCCGATACAGGGCCCCCTGGCGGTCCGCGCCGCCTCCGGAGGACTCCACCCTGATGACCCGAGCCCCGTTGTCACGCAGCATCATCGTCGACAGGGCGCCGGCCATTCCGTCGGAAAGATCGACGACCGTGACCCCATCCAGCGCTCCGGCCATCCGAAAACCTCCATCCAGGGACAGGTCGCACAATTCTACAGCAGCCCGGCCCCCTGCGTAAGACCGTATGCGCTCCGGGCCACGTTCCGGCATGGATTGGGGCCTGGCGCACGTGCTATAATCCGCGTCTCTCAGCGCCGCCGGACACCACAGGAGCCGCCGCATATGGACCTCGAGATACGACCCAACACTTGGGAAGATTTCCCGACACTCAAGAAGGCGAACGCCCGCGCCCAGAACAACTTCTACGACGACGGTGACTTGGAGCGGTTCAGGATCATCTTCGAGCTGGACCGAAGCCTCGCAGCGTTCGAGAACGGAAGAATCGTGGGCTGCACCACCAGCTACGGCCTGGAGATGACGGTCCCAGGAGGGACCGTCCCTATAGGCGCAGTGGCTCAGGTCTCCGTGCAGGCCACCCACAGAAGGAGAGGCATCAACACACTGTTGATGAAGCGCCAGCTGACCGACCTGCGCGAGTGGGGCGACCCGCTCGCCGTCCTGCAGGCGTCCGAGAGCATCATCTACGGACGCTACGGCTACGGCATGGGCTCGTTCGAATACACACTCGAACTTGACCGCCCGCACGGCGCGTTCGCCCAGCGCTACGAACCCAGGGGCCGCCTGCTCTTCATAGAGGAAGACGAGGCCCGCGAGGTCTTCCCGCCCGTGTTCGAACGCGCAGCCGCGATGAGGAACGGCATGGTCAGGCGCAACGACACCTGGTGGAAGTTCCGATTCGTCCAGTCCGCCATACGTGGAGGCGACCCCAGGGCTTGGTACGTGAAGTACGAAGTCGATGGCCGGGCGGATGGCTATCTCTGGTACAGCATCAAAGACAGCCACCTGATGAGGGTGAAGGAGCTGATCGCGGCCACGGACGACGCCTACGCGGCGATATGGCAGTTCTGCTTCGACATGGACCTCGTGACAACCGTGACCGCCGACAAGCGCGCCGCGGACGAGCCGCTCCTCTGGATGCTCGCAGACCCACGCAGACTCAGGCAGACCTTCAAGGACGCCTCATGGTTCAGACTCGTGGACGTCCCGAAGGCCCTGGCCGCCCGGGCATACTCCACCAACGACAGCCTGACGCTCCAGGTCAAAGACCCCTTCCTGGAATGGAACGACGGAAGGGTGAACCTCGATGGCGGGCCTGAAGGCGCAGACTGTCGGCCCACCTACCAGGAGCCCGACCTGACCCTGTCGGCCGCGGACCTGGGAGCCGTGTACCTCGGCGGAGTCAAGCTCAGCACACTCAGCCACGCGGGCAGAGTCGAGGAACACACCCCCGGAGCCCTGACCCGCGCGGACGCCATGTTCGACGCGGGCCTCATGCCCTGGTGCATCGACAGCTGGTAGCCGCTCGCCTGTACGTCTCCGAAGTCGGCCGCATCCGCTCAAGGCTAGGGCTGCTCTCGCCGCTGACGACCCGCGCCGCCCGGGGCCGACGTCCTACTTACTGAAGGCGGCGCAGCCTTGGGTCCAGGGTATCCCTGAGTCCGTCACCCAAGAGGTTGGCGCCGAGGACGGTCAGCGACAGGAACAGGCCGGGGAAGAAGAGCATCCACGGAGCGATGGAGTTGAACGTCCGGCCCTGACCCATCATGTTGCCCCAGCTCGGCACGTCGGGCGGCAGACCCGCGCCCAGGAAGCTCAGCCCCGCCTCGGACAGTATGGCGCCCGCAGTGATGAAGCTCCCCAGCACCAGGACCGGCGGGATTGTGTTGGGGAAGATGTGATACACCAGAAGCCTGATAGGCCCACTCCCAATCGCGCGGGCGGCCAGAACGAACTCCCTCTCCCTGAGACTCAGGACGATGGAGCGCACGAACCGGGTGGTTCCGGGAACGGACGATATGACGAGCGCGATAACCACGTTCCGCAGGCTGGGCCCCAGCAGGGTCATCAGCGCGATAGCCAGGAGAAACGACGGAATCGCCATCAGCCCATCCGCTATCCGCATGACGACGAAGTCCAGCGCTCGCTGGTATCCGGAGATCAGACCGAACGTGGTCCCGAGCAGTATGGTGCCCAGGGCCACCAATATGCCCACTTGGAGCGAGGATCGGCTGCCGAATAGAGTGCGCGAAAAGACATCGCGGCCGAGCTCGTCGGAGCCGAACAGGTGCGCGGTTCCCTTCGACCCCTCCTCCACTGACAGGCTCGGTGAGGCCAAGCGGTCTAGGGGGACGAGATGCCGGGGGTCGTGTGTGGCCAGCACCCCCGCCAGCAAGGCCACGAGCACCATGACTATGACGATGGCGAGGCCGAGCAGCATGGTCGGGTTCTTGCGAAGCACCCGCCAGGCTTCGCGCGCGCGGTCCTGGTAGCGCTCCAGGCGAGTCCGGCGATGCAGCAGCGCCCTCCCGGCCGGTCGTGTCCTCACGTCCTGGGCCATCAGTACCGAATCCTCGGATCGAAGTAGAGGTACGTGAGGTCTATCAGCAGGTTTATCACCACGTATGAGACGGCGATGAGGAGCAGAGTCCCCTGAATGAGCGGATAGTCGCGGGTGGCCACCGCGTCGACGATGAGCCGACCCATGCCGGGTATGGCGAACACCTGCTCACTGATGACCAGCCCCCCGATCATTGCGGCGAGGCTGAGACCGAACATGGTCAGGATCGGGACCATGGCGTTCTTGAGCGCGTGCCTCAAGAGGACGGCGCGCTCGATGAGGCCCTTCGCCCTAGCCGTGCGGACGTAGTCCTCCTTCAGTATCTCGAGCATGGTCGAGCGGGTCACCCTCGCAGGCAGGGCCGCCGAGATGATGCCCACGGCTATCGCGGGAAGCGTGATGTGTCTGAGC
Organism: uncultured Dehalococcoidia bacterium; assembly: GCA_958295685.1. Classification (GTDB taxonomy): domain Bacteria; phylum Chloroflexota; class Dehalococcoidia; order Lucifugimonadales; family CATQGZ01; genus CATQGZ01. The sequence goes on along the minus strand of OY282365.1, from coordinate 2,138,682 downwards.
CACTGCCCGATCCCCTCGGATATTGGCTTGTAGCCCAAGGCGGGAAACCACTCGAGGTTCACGGCGAACAGATAGATCATGTTGTACTCGAGCCAGAACACCGGGATCGAAAACGCCAGCACCGCGAAGACCATGGAGAGCCTGTCGACCCACGTGTTCTGCTTCCACGCGGCCAGCACTCCCAGAGGCACCGCCATGAGTATGGACAGCAACAGCGCAAAGACGCCTATCGAGAGCGTCGGCTCGAGGCGGCGCATGATCTGGTCCGCCACGGGAACCCTCGACGCCGGGGAGATGCCCAGGTCGCCCTGGAGCGCGTTGGTCAGCCAGACGTAGAACTGCTGGTATATCGGCTTGTCCAGCCCCATGCGTTCCCGAATGTTCGCCACCGCCTCGGGCGTGCCCGAGTCTCCGGCCAGAATGATCGCCGGGTCACCCGGCACGATGTGGACGAGGGAAAAGGTGAACACCGCCACGATGAGCAGCACGGGAAGCATCGCCAGGACGCGCTGGGCTACGTACTCTTTCAAAAGGCTGCTGCTCCCATGAGTGAGGCTGTCGAATCGGGCGCCGCCATGACGCCGTGATTGCCAATGTTAGCAGGGCCGGGAAGAATGCGAAAGTCCCTCCCCTAGGCGCATCTATGCGCCAGGGGAGGGACTTTTAAATCAGACAGGGCCGGGGGGCGCGCCCCCGGCCCTGTCTGGCTGATACCTACCTTGAGGCTTCGTCTACTACTTGAACCAGGCTCCCGTGAGAACGAACCCACCGGCCGTCGGCGTGTAGGCCATCTCGTTGCGGAACGCCATCAGACCGAGGGTCGCGCCCAACTGGATGTAGCGGACCTCTTCGTAAATGAACTCCTGAATCTCGTCGATCGCCGCCCTGGCATCTTCAAGCGTGGCCGCCGCCAGCCACTTGTCCGTCAGCGGCTGAAGCGCGCCCTGAACCCCGGCCTCGACTCTGGCCGCACCCCTCGGAATCGAGTAGTCATCGGGGTTGACGAGCCAGCCGCAAGACCAGTTGATGCTCGCGGGCTCCAGGGTCAGCGGGTCGAACGGAGCCGTACGCGTGTGGTACATGTTCCAGCCATCGCCTGGCGCGTTCGCGCCGGGCTTGATGTCCCTCGCGCAGTGCGACACCCCAGGGGTGCCCGCCTGCTCGGGATTCGCGTTCTTCCATCCAATGACCGTCGCCCAGTCCACGTTGGGCCTGTTGACCGTCAGTCCGAGGGACTCCAGGAGCTGCTGCGTAAAGGCGCTCGAGCCTCTCCCGAACTGAGTGTCGTTGCCGCCCAGAACGACCACTTCGCCGTCGTAGTTCTCCTCCGCGATAGCCTCAGCCATGAGGGCCTTCGCGGCGTCGAGGTCGATTCCGTCGGGCTTGTAGTACTTCTCAGTCGCCACCTGCGTCGCCCACGGGCCGTCCGACATGAAGACGGCGCCGTCGAGCGTCCAGTCGGCGCCCGCGCCGTAGGCCGCGGTCATCCACGCTTCCATGTCGGCAGCCATCAGGACAGCCTGCCGAGCCTTCTTGTTGTTGAAGGGCTTCGTCCCCAGGTTGAAGACCAGATACGGCGGGCGGCCCGGGCCTATCACGGCCACGTTCACGTCGGGGTCGGCCTGCAGGTCGGCCTTGAAGTCGCCCGGCACGTCGGACGCCACGATGTGTATCTGCCCGGTCTTGAGACCGGCTATCCGTGTGGAGTGGTCGGGGACCACCACAGCGTTGATGCGGTCGAAGTAGGCTATCTTCCCGCCGCCAGCGCCATTCGCGGGCTCGCTCCGGGGCTTGTAGTCAGCGAATCGCTCCATCGAGACACGGTCGCCCGGTATCCACTCGATGTAGCTGTACGGGCCGGACCCGATGACCTGCGTCCTGGTGTCGATGCACTCGTGCGGATTCGTATTCGAGATCTCCTCCGGCTGTATCCAGGCGCCGTTGAACGCCTGGTAGACCGGCCACAGCCCGAACGGGCGCCCCATCGACATCGTGTAGGTAGTGCTGTCTACGACCTCATGCGTCACGGGCTTGATCAGACCAAAGACCTCGCCCGCGATTGCGTGAGTGCTGCCGAACCACCTCTCGGTCGACGCTATCGCGTCCGCCGACTCGACGGGCGTCCCGTCGTGGAACGTCTGACCGTCCCTCAGCGTGAAGGTGTACGAGCTGCTGTCATCGCTCAGCGACCACGATTCCAGAGACAGCGGAAGCGCCTCCACCCTCTGGTCGTCGAAGACGAAGAAACCCTCGTAGACGTGCTGCGACACACCGCCCCGGAAGGTGGTGTGGCACGACCAGTCCACGCTGGGCGTGTTCCCGACGGCCCAGAGCACGGTGCCTCCCTGCTTGGGAGCGCCCACAGGCTCATCCGGCGGGGTGTACTGGATGATGGGCCCCGTCTCGACTACGGGCGTGGGCTTCAGGACGGGCGCCATCGCCGCCATCGCCGTCGGCGCAGGCGCCGCGGGCGCCGGCTGATCCGGCTTCCTCGGAGCCGCCGGGTCCTCCATCATCATCGACGCGGCCGTCGGCGCAGGCGCCGCCGGGTCAGCCGCCCTAGGCGCCGCCGGCTCCTCTGCTCCGCCACAGGCAAGCACGAAGCCCACCGAGGCAAGCACGGCAAGCGGCAGCAGCCTCAATCCAAACGAACTAGACCATTTCACAATCCCACCTCCAAAGTGTTTCGATTCAACTATTCTACGTCTCAGCGGCCTTAATGGATCTCAGACAGCAACCACGCCTCAGGCGCGGCTCTCCCCGAATCCCGCGCTACTTTATACTCCACGCCGTTGCCACTGTCAACCCCAGTGTAGCCGGAATCCCTCCCGGCGAGACCACAGGCCGCGCCCTCAGACGAGGCCGCGCCTGTGCAGCGCCGTCCTAATAAACGATACCGCCTACCAATCTGGGATAGGTTCCCGTCCGCCACGAGGGGCGGCGGGGTGAATTTTTTGCCGAAGTGTCACATTTTAGGGGCATTTCGTAGCTGAGAGGGCCGATTTTGCCTGACACTATGTGACACTTATCTGACACTATGTGACACTTATCTGACACTTATGTGACACTTTCTGACACTTATGTGACACTTTTGTGACAGGCGCTTCAGGAGTCCTGCGGGCTGGTTTGTGAAGAGAGTCGGCTGTGTCATGGGGATACTCTAGCACAGCGGTTCGGTGTCGTCAAGGGGGCGCATGATTCGTTCAGATAGATACCGTTCACCATCGTGGGGCTGCTGGACACTGCGGCGCCTTCATCCCTGTCAAACTCTTCTCCTCGGCATACTGGAACGGCAAGGCGCCCTGCGGCATAATGGGCTGGACCTCGTCGGTGATGGCTTTGTCTTGTTCGACAACACCTTAGCCCGCACAACGACGGGATCCAACGGAGGTACTCCAGCTGGGTGGGAGGTTTGCCCCCCCTTGACAGGCCAACGTACAGACGTACTACCATATACCCTGCGGCGGAGATGTTCCCGCAACGCAACCCACATCTACTAGAAAGTGAGCATAGGTGAATATGGATGACCCCTCGGGCAGACCTGCCCAAAACGACGTTAGCGACAGCGGAAGCCGCGCGGCGCCGATGCCTCTCGACGGAAGGGTGGCCCTCGTGACCGGCGGCGGAAGCGGAATTGGACTGGTCATATCTCGCCGCCTCGCGGACGCAGGCGCCCGCGTAATCGTCAACGACGTCCGCGAGGCGGGGCGGGACACTGCGCGGGAGATCGGCGGCGAGTTCCTCCAGGCCGATCTGTCGGACATGGAGGAGACGCGAGAGCTTGGACGGCAGGCCGTGGCCATCGGGGGCTGCGTAGACATCCTCGTGAACAACGCCGGTCTCCAGCACATCGCGCCGATAGACGAGTTCCCCGACGAGGAGTGGGACCGCCTCGTCAGAATCATGCTGATCGCGCCCTTTCAACTCACCAAGGCCGTCCTGCCGGGCATGAAGCGGCGCGGCTGGGGCAGGATAATCAACATGTCCTCCATACACGGCCTCGTCGCCAGCCCATACAAGTCGGCCTACATCTCGGCCAAGCACGGCATCATCGGCCTCACCAAGACGACCGCGCTGGAGGCCGGCGAGTACGGCGTCACCGCGAACGCCATCTGCCCCGCCTACGTGAAGACGCCGCTCGTCGAGGCCCAGATAGCCGACCAGGCGCTCACCAGGGGCATCCCGGAGGACGACGTCGTGGAGAAGGTGATGCTGGAACCCGCCGCCGTCAAGAGTCTGATACAACCCGAAGAGGTGGGCGCCCTGGCCATGTTCCTCGCCTCGGACGAGGCCCGCTCGATAACCGGAGCCGCATACCCGATAGACGTCGGCTGGACCGCGCGATAGGAGGCAGCCCAATGCCCGATAACTCAGTTGACTGGCACGGCTCTTTCGCGGTGATCGTCACCCCGTTCACGCGGGACGGGGCCATCGACGAGGACGCCTACAGGGGAGTCGTCGACCTGGTGATCGAGGCCGGCTGCCACGGACTGATCTCGGCGGGCAGCACCGGTGAGTTCTTTCTCATGACCCACGACGAGAGAATGCGCGTGTTCTCGATCGCAGTCGACCAGGCCGACGGGCGCGTCCCAGTGCTGGCAGGAACCTCGGCCACGCGCACCGAGGAGGTGGTCGGCCTGACGCGCTACGCGGCAGAGATCGGCTGCGACGGCGCAATGACGCTCCCGCCCATCTACATCGGCATAGACGAGCGGGAGACGGTCGAGTTCTTCTCGCGCGTCGCCGGTGAGTCGGGACTCCCGATCATGCTGTACAACAGCCCGCTGGCGGTCATGACACGCCTGCCGGCCCGACTGGTCGAGCGCTTGGCGCGCATCGACAACGTGGTGGCCATCAAGGACAGCTCGCTCGACATGAACCAGGTGTCCGACCTCGTTCGGCTCTGCGGCGGCGAAATCGGAGTCTTCATCGGCGCCGAGGACCTCATGCTGCCCGCGGTGGCCATGGGAGCCGTCGGAGCCGTGGCCATGCTCCCGCAGGTGGTCGGAAGCATGGCCGTCGAACTCTACGAGGCCGCGGCGAGCGCCGATCCGGCCCGAGCGCGAAAGCTGCACGACAAGATCGCGAGGGCCTACGACCTCTTCAAAGTGGGCAGCGGGTACGTCGCCATCAAGGAGTCGATGAACATGCTGGGCAAGCCGGGAGGATACTCACGGCCGCCCATGCTCCCCTTCACCGACCGGCAGCGCGCCCAACTGCGTGAGATACTGGAGGACGTGGGACTGACGGTCGGCAGCCCCTCGCCCTAACCGGGCCCGCCCCCGGCGGTGAGGGAGTGCAGCTCGGCATAGAGGCCGCCGCGGGCCAGAAGCTCCTCGTGGTCCCCCTGGTCCACCACGCGGCCGTTGTCCAGGACGACTATCCTGTCCGCGTTTCGGATGGTGGACAGCCTGTGAGCGATCACAATCGCGGTGCGGCCCTCCAGCAGTCTGCCGAGAGCGTTCTGGATGACCGCCTCGGTGTGAGTGTCGATGTTGGCCGTGGCCTCGTCCAGCACCAGGATACGCGGGTTGGCGGCCAGGGCCCTCGCGAAGCTGACCAGCTGCCGCTGGCCGACGCTCAGATTGCTCCCACGCTCATGCAGGGGCGTCTCGTAACCCTGCGGCAGCCTGGAGATGAAGTCGTGAGCGCCCACCGACCGGGCGGCCGACTCCACCTCCTCGTCCGTGATCCCTGCGTGGCTGTACCGGATGTTCTCCCTGACGCTGTCGGAGAACAGGAACGGCTCCTGAGTGACTATGCTCATCTGACGCGCCAGGGATAGCTGGGTGACGTCACGGACGTCGTGGCCGTCGATCGTGATCCGCCCTCCCGTCACGTCGTACAGACGCATGAGAAGGGAGACGAAGGAAGTCTTGCCCGCCCCGGTCGGCCCCACGAGGGCCACCGTCTCACCCGGCCTGACGTGAACGTCGACTCCCCGAAGCACGGGTGCGTCCGGCGAGTAGTGAAAGTCGACTCCATCGTACCGCACGTCGCCCCTGATCGAAGGGAGCTCCTGGGCGCCAGGCCTGTCGACTATCTCAGGCTTGGTGTCCAGGAGCTCGAAGATGCGCGCCCCCGACGCCATGGCTCTCTGCAGGTCGCCGTACTGCATGGTCAGGTTCCTCACCGGATCGAAGAAGCGCTGGATGTACAGCGCGAACGCCACGAGCACGCCGGCCTCCAGGCCGCCGCTCAAGACCATGCTCCCGCCGAAGAACACGAGCAGCCCCAACCCCAGGGCGCTGACCACCTCCACGGACGGAAAGAGGAAGGACGAGAAGCGGCTCGACTGGAGCGTAGCGTCCAGGTGCGAGTAGTTGGCCGCGCCGAACCTCCGTATGTTCGACCGCTCCCTGTTCATGCTCTGCACGACCCTCACGCCCGATATGTTCTCCTGAAGCTCGGAGTTTACGACCGCCAGCCTCCGACGGACCCTGAGGAAAGCAACCCGCGCGAAGCGCTGCCACACGACCAGCATGATGAACAGCAGCGGTATTACCGAGAACGCGATCAGGGCCAGCGGCGCGCTCATCAAGAACATCGCCGCGACGATGCCGGCGAGGCTGAGCACGTCTGCCAGGCTCAGCACCACGATGGAGATGAACTCCTGAAGATGCTGCACGTCGTTTTGAATCCGCGACATCGTCTTGCCCACCTCATGCCGGTCGAAGTAGGACATCGAGAGCTTGTGGGTGTGCACGAACAGATCGACCCGGAGCTTGTGCAGCACCCGCTGCGCCACCCTCGCTATCAACTTGAGGTGCAGGATGCTGCTCAAGAGCTGGACGAGCGACGCTGCCAGAAAGAGCGCGACGACCACGTCCAAGCCCGCCCGGTCCCCGACGCGGACGTAATCATCGATCGCCAGCCTCACCATCCACGGCAAGGCCACCACGGTCGCCGTGTAGACAAGCATGGCGGCAATTGCGAGGACCATGATGCCCCTGTAGGGGAGGACGTACCCGATCAGGCGCGCGATCACCTCTCTGTCGTATATCGTCCCCTGGTCGTCCTCGTCCACGTCGACGCGCGACCATCCCCGCATCATTCGACGCCCCCTCCGTTCTCCTGGGGCTTGAGCTGCAGGTCGTATATCCTGCGGTAGTATCCGTCCAGGCGGAGGAGGTCCTCGTGCCCGCCTCGCTCGACGACCTCTCCGTCCTCGACCACCAGTATCAGGTCGGCGCTGCGAATCGTGGACAGCCTGTGGGCAATCACGAACGTCGTTCTCCCCTTGACCACCTCGGCCAGGGCGCGCTGTATCTGGTACTCGGTGCCGACGTCCACGCTGGAGGTCGAGTCGTCCAGGATGAGGATGGGCGGGTCCAGGAGAATGGTGCGCGCTATGGCGAGGCGCTGGCGCTGTCCTCCGGACAGGGTGACGCCGCGCTCGCCGACCTGGGTGTCGTACCCCTCCGGGAGACTCACTATGAAATCGTGCATCTGGGCTATCCGGGCGGCCCGGAAGACGTCCGCGTCGGATGCGTCGTCCACGCCGTACTTGATGTTGTCGCGGATCGACGCTCCGAAGACGAACACGTCCTGGAGAACGATGCCGACGTTCTTACGGAGCGATGACAGGCTGGCGCCGCGGACGTCGGCGCCGTCGATCAGCACTCGCCCCGAGGACACGTCGTAGAAGCGGGGAACCGCGTGCACGAGGGTGCTCTTGCCCGAACCGGCGGCCCCCAGGATGGCAACCATCTGACCGGGCCTGGCCTCGAAGCTGACGTGTCGAATCGCAGGCGGCCCCTCGTCATAGGAGAGGGTCACGTCCTCAAACCGGACGCCGCCCCGGACCCGGCCGACGTCGCGTGCGCCCGGCCTCTCCTTGACGGGCGACTCGGCGTCCAGGACGTCGAATATCCGCCGGCCCGCCGACGAGGCCCTGGAGAAGATGTTGACGATCCAGCCCGTCATTCGCACGGGCATGGCCAACATACTCATGTAGAGGATGAATGCCGCCATCTCGCCGGGGGTCAGCCGATCGGCCAAGACCTCACGGCCTCCCACCCAGAGTATGACTGCGGTGGCGATGGAGAAGAAGAAGCCCATCCAGGACCCGCGCGTGGCGAACAGCGCGGCAACGCCGTAGCTGTGATCGGCAAGGGCCTCGGCGCGCTTCTCGAACTTCTCTTCCTCGTGGCGCCGGGCCCCGAACGCCTTCACCACGCGAATTCCCGCAAGGCTTTCCTGGAGCACGGTGGTCATCTTGCCGGTCTCGATCTGCACCGCCATCCAGACGCCGCGCAGCTTCTGACCCATCGCGACCGCGTGCCAGAGGAACAGAGGCAAGAATGCCATGGCGGCTATACCCAGGCGGGGGTTCAGCCAGATCAGCAGCGCGGCCGTGGCCGCCAGCATCAGGATGATTCTGAGGCCGTTGATCATCCCCATGCTGAACAGCCACCGGACCGCGTCGACGTCCGCCGTGGCCTTGGACATGAGGTTGCCGGTCTGCTGCCTGTCATGGAATCCGAAGCTGAGGCTCTGGAGCTTTTCGAAGATATCGTTCCTGATGTCGAAGGCGGCCCTCTGTGAGACACCCTCCGACAGGTAGCTCTGGAAGTAGCCGGTTATGCCCCGGATCAAGCCGAGTCCGATGATCGCCCCGGCCAGAATCGCAAGGTCGGCCTGGAACCCGCTGACCAGGGCACGGTCTATAGCCGTGCCCAGCAGACGAGGAACCGCCATCGAGGACGCGACGGCGCCCAGCATGGTCAGGAAGGCTACGGTCAGCCGCCAGCGGTGCCGGAGACCGTAGCGCATCAGCCGCAGGATAACCCGGGGCGGAGAGGACGCGCGCGCCACAGGCTCCAGGCCGTCCCATGCGCCCGCCTGCGCGCCCGGCGGTCCCGTAGCCGGCCTGTCTCTAAATGGTCCCCGTCTGCCTGTGTTTGCCAAGCTGTGCCAACCTGCCCGTCCTTAGCTTACCAGAAGCCCACGCTGCCGAGGACGCGAATCGAACTCCATGGCTTTTGACAGCATTCGGGACCGTTGCTACACTCGCCGCCGTCGTCGGGAGCGTGCAACTCGTGAAGGAGGCGTCCGGTGAAGCTCACAGAGCAGCAGATCAGGTTCTACGACACCTTCGGTTTCCTCAAGTTCCCCGCTCTCTTCAAAGACACCGCAGGGGAGATCACGAGCGCGTTCGAGGATGTCTGGGAGAAGAGCGGCAGGCTGCACGAGTTCAAGCAGAGGTCGATGATCGCCCCGTTCGCCGACCTCAACGAATACCTGTCCGGCCTTCTGGACGACCCCCGCATGGACGGCATTGTTTCGTCGATCCTCGGCAGCGACTACGGGTACATGGGCAGCGACGGCAACTACTACGTCGGCGATACCAGATGGCACTCGGACCAGCGTCCATACGAACCCAACCACTCTCTCAAGATAGCCTTCTATCTCGATCCGGTAACGCGGGACACCGGCTGTCTGCGGGTGATACCCGGCAGCTGCCACTGGGGGGACAGCTTCACTGCCGCGCTCGATGAAGTCGTACCGTTGACGATGGAGAGCCGGCCGGAGATATGGGGCGTGGACGGCGGCGAAGTGCCCGCCTACGCGATCGAGTCGGAACCCGGCGACATGCTCCTTTTCAACCACAAGACCAAGCACAGCTCGTGGGGCGGCAGCGACCGGCGGCGGATGTTCACCTACAACTTCGAGCGACGCTTCTCGAAGGACCTCTTGCCCTCGCTTCGTGACCTTCTGGCGGCACGCCGCGAGAGCGGTGACGACGCTCCCTACGGGGAGACGATGCTGCGCACCGCCGGCCCCGAGCGGCTGCGACACTTGGAGCAGCGGCTGGAGGTCTGGGAGGAGATCGAGACCAGCCGCTGAGTACCTCGACGACAGGTACCGAAATCACCATCTGATTTCGGACGAGCGGGCTTGGCGCGCCTCGCTGGGATGGATGAGGGCTTCGTCGGAATGACGGAGGCGGGCCCCCGATGGCATTCGGCATCGGCGCGGGCGAAACCGGGAAGCAAAGAGGGCACAGACTCGTGAGTCTGTGCCCTCTTTCTCTTGCGAGCGCTCTTCAGCGCCGCCGGCACTCCCTTAGTCTGTCGCCCTCGCGCACATCACGTGGACGCTGAGACCCCAGTCGCCGGCCACGGGCTGCATCTCCCTTGCTATGGCCGTCCACGTTACGGGCTTCTCTCCCGTCAGGCCCTGCGGGTGCGTGGCCACGAGGGCTACGCCTCTGGGGACTGTCATCCAGTCGTCCGACCCCTGAGGCCCTAGGATTCTCGCGCCCCCGCCTATCGCAACCTTGCCCTCCGTGCAACGCACGGTGAAGTTCTTGTCCTCGCTGTTCAATGGGCTCTTCTGGACTACCAGTTCGGCCTGGCTCACGCCCGCCGGCCCTACTATCCCCTGCGGTCCGAATGGTCCCGCCTCGCCTTGAGGCCCCACGACACCCCGCTGACCCTGAGGACCCTGCGGCCCGACAGGACCCGGCCGCCCTTGCGGGCCTATCGGGCCAATTGGACCGGGCACGCCTCTCAGGCCCGGCGGCCCCTCGGGCCCCGTCTGCCCAGTGTCTCCTCTGTCGCCCTGGACGCCCGGCGGCCCTTGCGGTCCGGTGTCACCCTTGACACCGCGCTCTCCTATGGGCCCCTGAGGACCGACCGGCCCCTGCGGGCCAAGAGGTCCCGGCGGCCCGCCTGGGGTGCCCGGGGGTCCCTGAGGCCCTTCAGGGCCAACCGGTCCCGCAACGCCCTCGTCACCCTGGTCACCCTTGAGCCCTCTGGGCCCATCGGGCCCTTCAGGGCCAGGCGGTCCCGCAACGCCCCGGTCGCCCTTGTCACCTTTGCTCCCTATGGGTCCCGCGGGCCCCACTGGCCCGCCAGGGTCTCCCTTAGGCCCTATGGGACCCGCGATACCCTGCGGTCCCGCTGGGCCTTCCGGGCCAGCCGGGCCTTCCGGGCCCGCGGGACCGGCTGGGCCTTGAGTACCCCGCTCTCCCTGAATTCCCTGACTGCCGGAACAGGCGGATATCAGGAGTACGCCGGCCATCAACAGGACGACGACGCTGAGATGCTTCCGAACGAAACCACTAGACATACAGACATACCTCCCGAATCCTGCCCGATCATGGTTCAAACTGTACCCAAGCTTAATATGTCGAGGCCTGTTCGTCAAGGTCACGCACCCAAATGTAAAGCTGTTCAGACTTCATGAGGTCTTTCGATCAGCGTAGTCCTGATAAAATCGGACGGCTGGTTTCCCCACCCACCCGCCCATTGGAAACTGGGGGCAAGCCCCCAGACCCCTGCCAGAGGGGAGAACCGTAGGTCGGTGTAGGCGCGGTTGCAGTGTGTAGCCCAGACCCCCTGCCGGAGGGGAGAGAACAGTGGACAGCGGTCAGTGATCAGTGACCCAAGCCCCTGCCAGAGAGGAACCCCTCTGGACTCCCCTTTCGGATCTCACAGAGTCTGAACAGTTATACCCAAACGTAACTGTCAGTCCTAGTGAGGGGATGCCCTCTCCCCCTCCGGATACCGGCCTGCGCCGGTATGACGGCGGCTGTGAGATAACGAGAGTCCTCATAGACTCTGAACAGCTACCTGCCCGGCGTGTGAGGCGGGGTTCGAGCAGAGGGGCAGGGCCGGTTTTGCTGAAAACTGTCCCAAACTGTTCCATTTTGTCCCATCTCGTAGCTGAGGGTTCGATTTCGTGGAACAAATGTGGGGCACTTGTGGAACAGATGTGGAACGGGACCGGAGCAGTTCCGGGACAATTGTGGGACAGGTCCCGGGGGTGAGGGCGCCCCTTGTGTGCCCTTACGGGCCGGTTGGTTCCGTGCACGTGGTTCGGCATGATCATGGCTGCGTTCCTTCCGTGCGAATATCCTAGTACATGGGTTCGCGGATGTCAAGGGCCTGGGGCAGTGGGCAGTGGCGAGTGGAGAGTGGCCCCCAGACCCCTGCCAGAGAGGAGAACTCCTCCGGACTCCCCCTTGTTCCACAAAGTCTGAACAGGTTTCACCCAGTTCACCGCCCCCTGATCAACAGGTCCGGATGAGCTTCAAGGAGGGGTGAGGGCCGGTTCAATCTCGTTCGCACAGACCTTGACGCCGGCGCGGACCCGTTGCTACACTCGCCTTCGTCCAATACTCACCCTGGAAATTCGGAGGCGGCAGGTGCCCAACAATCTGATTGACCGCATCGACAAGATCATCGAGGCCAAGAGCCTCCTGAAGCATCCCTTCTACCAGGAATGGACGAAGGGCACGTTGCCGCTCGAATCGTTGAAGGAATACGCGGTACAGTACTACCACTTCGAGAAGGCCTACCCCAGGTTCCTGAGCGGCGTTCATCACCGTTGCGACGACGCACGGGTCAGGCAGGTGCTGCTCGATAACCTCTGGGACGAGGAGCATGGCGAGGAGAACCACGTCGAGCTGTGGCTCAGGTTCTGCGACGCGCTGGGGCTGGACAGAGGCGAGGTGACGTCAAACGAGCCGTCGAGGGCAAGCGAAGCGCTGGTCCGGACATTCACAGGGTTGACGTCGGAGCGGGCGCCGGTTGCAGGGGCGGCCGCACTGTACGCCTTCGAGTCGCAGGTGCCAGGTGTCGCCAGAGAGAAGATCAGGGGCCTCCGCGAGTTCTACGGAATAGACGAGGTTGCCTTCTTCAGCGTTCACGAGGCGCTGGACGTGGAGCACGCCGACGCCGAGCAAGAGGCGATATGCGCCCTGGCGACGGACGAGTCGGGAAGGTCGGCTGCGGAGGATGCCACAGGCGAGGCCGCAGAGGCGCTGTGGCGGTTCTTGGACGGGGTCTACCAGGTCTAGGCCGCTAGGACCGACTCCCGACCGGCCCATCCAGGCCGAGACGGCCGAAGAGCGTCCCCAGGTCTACGTGACGCTCCAGCAGCTCCCTGTATCTCTCGGTCTTGAGCGGGTGATCGAACCGCGCCCTGTCTATCAAGCCGTCTACGGCAGCCATGGTGGCGAGGGTATCGGCGGCAACCGCCATTATGGGAATCCCCTCCAGTTCAGCCTCGTTCTTGACGTACTCGATGGGAGCGGCGCCCTTCGTCAGCACCAGACAGGCGGGAGAGCTGCCGAGCGCCCCCATCTGAACGTCCGGGCGGTCGGCCCTCACGATGACAGCCTCGTTCTTACTGAGTCCGAAGTGAACGTTGGATGGGTCCATCCCCATGGAGCCCACTACGAAGTGCTCCACGAGCCCATCGGCGCCGTCGCCGTCCACCACGAAACTCGCCCCGAGGTACTCGGCCAGCTGCGCCACGGTCACCCCGAGCAGACGCCTGTCCTCAGGGACGACGCCCAGCACGGGCAGCGACCGCGACCTGGCCTCGGACAGGAACCCTCCCTCGAACTCGGCTCCGAGGTATCTGGTCAGGCCGTTGATCACAAACCCCGCCAGCCTATCGCCCTGCCTATCTCTCCAGACGTCCAGGTCGTCAGGCGACAGGTCTCTGCGAAAGGCGATCACCGCAAGAATGACGGCGTCCAGTTCGTCGGCGATCCTGGCGGTGTCATCGTGAGACAGGCCGGAGTCACCCTCGACGAAGAGCAGGTCGACGTCGGATGCTCCTACGAAAGAGGGCGCCTCTGTCCGCTCGACCACAGCCGCCCTCTTGCCGCTTTCGACCAGCGCGCTCGCCAGTGCGGCGCAGAAGGTCGTCTTACCAGCCCCGGCCCGGTCCGACGCTGCGTATAGTACAGGCATCATCCAGCGCTCCCCATTAGAGTTGACCACTTAGTGAATTCGGAGCGAATTATACCAAACCCGCCGCGCCACCCGCGCTCGAGGGCGGCTCAGTCGCTATACTCAAGGGCGGCTCAGTTGCTATAATGGACTCCGGTATCCACTCCCAGCGCTGACAAGAGAGGCACGTGGCGCGGTGAATTCAGGGCCTTCACCCTCACATGACAGAGGCCGGCAGTCCGGGCACGCCGCATTCAGGTGGTATGCCCGCGCAGCGGCCGCCCTGATATGCCTCGCCGCGGCCTGCGCTTCGCAGGACGACGTGCCGCCCCTGGAGCAGCGCGCCCAAGCCCTGAACCGAACGATCATGTGCCCTGTCTGCCCCGGCGAGTCGCTAGACCAGTCGCAGCACGTGCTCGCGTCCCAGATGAGGGCGGTCGTGGACGAGAAGCTGGCTGAGGGCCGGAGCGACGAGTCGATCCGCGAGTTCTTCGTGGAGCGCTACGGCCCGAGCGTCCTCATGGAGCCGCCTGGGCGAGGGGCCACCGCCCTGGTGTGGATAGTCCCGCCGCTGGGAGCCGTTGCTGCTGCGGCCGGCCTGTTCCTGGTCTTGAGGAGCATGAGGCGAGCCGGGCCGGCGGCCCCGAACCGGTCTCCGGCGAACCCGCTCTCGGACCGCGAGCGCGAAAGTTACTTCAGGAGAATCGAGTCGGCCATGGCCGACCCGGGCCGCGACGAGAGAGGCTGATGGTCGAGATCGGTCAGGTCTCACTGGTAATCGCCGCGCTGGTTGCCGCCTACGCGGCCTTGGCATCCTTCCTCGGAGCCGGCCTCCGCATGACAGACCTGTCGACCAGCGGCAGGTACGCGGCCTACTCGCTCCCCCTGTTGCTGGCGGCGCCCACGGTCTCCCTCGTGAACGCCTTCGTCGGCCGCGACTTCTCGGTGCGCTACGTAGCCGAGAACAGCAACCTCGCCATGCCGAATGCCTACACCTGGGTCGCTATGTACGCCGGCAACGCCGGGTCGCTCCTGTTCCTCGCTCTGGTGCTGGCCGTGACGTCGGCCATAGCCCTCCGCGGCCTTTCCCGAAGGATGCCGCACACGACCGCCTATGCCTCCGGCATCCTGATGCTCGCGCTGACCTTCTTCATGGTCATCATCCTCGGCTTCGCCAACCCACTCGAGAGGCTGCCGATCACGCCGGCCGACGGGCAGGGGATAAACCCGCTGCTGGTTCACTTCGGGATGTTCATCCACCCGCCGGTCCAGATGACGGGACTGGTGATGGTGTCGGTCCCCTTTTCCATAGCGATGGGCGCCATGATGGCAGGCAGAGGCGGCCGCGACGAGTGGGTCGACCAGGGCCGCCTGTGGGGAATGATCACCTGGCTCGTCCTGACCGTCGGACTGATGCTGGGCGCATGGTGGGCGTACACGATACTGGGATGGGGCGGCTACTGGGCCTGGGACCCCGTGGAGAACTCGGCCCTGATGCCCTGGCTGGCCATGACCGCCTTCGTGCATTCGATAATGGTGCAGAAGCGCAGGGGAATGTTCCGCATGTGGAACATTGTGCTGATCATAACCGCGTTCACGCTGGCTCAGATGGGCATGTTCATCAACCGCGGAGGACCGGTGCCCTCGGTCCACTCGTTCGCGCAGTCGAGCATGGGATGGCTGTTCCTGTCCTTCATGACATTCACGCTGCTGGCGTCGCTGGCCGCCTTCTGGTGGCGCGCCGGAACCCTGAAGAGCCGTGAGGGGCTGGACTCGATCCTGTCCCGCGAGAGCGTGTTTCTGACGCAGAACGTCCTCTTCCTAGCGGTGGCGCTGGTCACCCTCTGGGGCACGGTATTCCCGATATTCTCCGAGGCTGCTCAGGACGAGACGGTCACCGTGGGCGCCCCGTTCTTCAACCGCGTCAATGGACCGCTGATACTGACCCTGGTGGTCCTCATGGGCGTTGGGCCGTTGCTGCCCTGGAGGCGGGCTTCGAGGGCCAACGTGGTGAACGCCCTGAAGTACCCGGTCGCGGCCGGAGTCGCCGCGGCGGCGGTGCTGATGCTGCTGGGCATTGGCCGGCCGGTGGCGGTCACGGCCTTCTCGGTGTGCGCCATGGTGGTCACGGGCATCCTGAGCGAATGGGTGCGTGGAACGATGTCACGCCGCCGAAGCGGAGAGCCGACCCCGCTGGCGTTCGGACGGCTGCTGCTCAGGAACCGGCCCAGATACGGCGGGTACGTCGTACACCTCGCCATCGTCATGCTGGCGGTCGGCGCTATAGGGTCATCCTTCTACTCGGTCCAGCGAGACATGGTGCTGAGGCCCGGCGACACCGGAAACCTGGACGGCTACTCATTCAGATACCTCGGCGTCGAAAAGACCTTCTTCGCCGACAGGGTGGAGGAGGTCGCAGAGCTGGTCGTCTATTCGGGCGGCTCGCGCTTGGGGACGATGCGGCCGTTCAGGGCGTTCTACCCCGACTTCAGGATCGCCTCGACCCGCGGGGCGATCAGGAGCACGCCGGCCGAGGACTTCTACATAGTACCCTCGGAGTTCGACGAGGACGGGCGAGCCGTGTTCCGCGTGCTCGTCAACCCTCTCGTGTGGTGGATGTGGGCGTCAGGGCCCCTGCTGTTCGTCGGAGTGGTGTTCGGCCTCTGGCCCCAGCGGCGGCCCGCCGCCGAGACACTGACCGCCCGCGCCCTGGCACAGGCCGCCCGGGCCTAGCGCGGGGGAACGGAATGCTGGTCTTCATGGCCTTCGCGCTGGCTCTGATCCCCGCCCTGGCCATCGCATACCCTTTTCTGACACGCGCAGGCCGCCCGCTCCTCTCGGACGAGGACACGACGGCCTCGGAGGTCTCCGCGCGCTGGGAGGCGGCCATCGCGGGCCTGAGAACCACCGAGTTGGAGTGGGCTGTCGGCAATCTCGCCGAGGAGGACAGGGAGTGGTTGAGAGAGAGGTACATGACCGACGCCGCCCTGGCGCTCAGGGAGATGGAGGTCGGGGACGCGGAGGAGCGGGCGCTGATGGCGACGGTCGAGCGTGAGATGAAGAGGGTGCGCGCGCAGGCGGGCGATGGGGAGTGACCTCATACGAAGGCTGGGCCAGCCTGCTGCTGGTCACGGTGGCGCGCAGATGACGGTAGGCGGGTCTGCCGGGCGCGGCCGGTCGGACGGCTGGATTCGGGCTTGCGTCCGGGCCTCGGCCGCCGCTCTCCTGATGGGCGCCGCCTTGGTGGGCGGACCGGAACTGTACGCGCAGGAAGCGCCGGGCTCCGTCGAGGGACGGGTCGTGAACGCCAGCCGCGGCGGCGGCAGCGTCGAAGCGCTGACCGTGACGCTCCACCAGGTGACGACCGAGGGCCGGCAGGAGATCGAAGCGGTCACCGACCCGGAGGGCAGCTTCCGATTCGACGAGGTCCCGTATGACGCTGGGACGGCGTACGGAGTATCGGTCACGTACCAGGACGCCTTCTACGGCACCGACCTGGACGTCTCGACGTGGCCCCCGGAGCCGTTCGAGCTCACCGTGTACGACTCGGACTCCGACGACGGCTCGCTGTCGGTCTCGACGGCGTCCATCCTCTTCGCTGGAGCCGACCCGGACACGAGGATGGTCTCGGCTCTGGAGATCATGAGCCTGGTGAACACTGGAGACCGCGCCTACGTGCCGGGGCCTGGTGTGATGGACCTCGTCCGGTTCGGCCTGCCGTCGGGCGCCCGCGGCCTGCTGGTCGAGACGACGCTCCCAGGAGCCGACTACATCCAGGTGGACAGGGGGTTCGCTCTCGTGGCGGGCGTGCCGCCCGGGTCGCACGAGGTGATGTACTCGTACGAGTTCCCGTACACGGGATCGGAGGCGTCGTTCGATAGGGCGGTCAGATACGGCGCGGAGAGTCTGCGCGTGATGACCCCGGAGGAGACGATGGGGCTCGCCTCCGTGTCTCTCGGCGGCGCGCGCACGGTCTCGATCGGCGAGACGCGCTACCGGCTGCTGGAGGCGTCCGGCCTGGCGCCGGGGACGCCGATCTCGGTGACCCTGTCCGGCCTCCCGCAGCCAGGATGGGGCCTGGGGTTCTGGCAGAGGGGCCGGTTCGAATACGCCGCCCCCGTCAGCCTCGTCCTGCTGATGACCGCGCTCGTCGGGTACGCGCTTCGGCGGCGGCTCAGGACGGGTTCACCGCCATCTGAATGAGGCCAACGTACGTACCCTGCGGGTCCTTGATGACGACGAACCGTCCCACGTGCTCGATCTCCATGGGAGGCATGACCTCTGCGGCGCCCATGCCCGCCGCGCTCTCCAGCGCCTTGTCGAGATCGGCGACCGTGAGGTAGATCGACCAGTTGGGCGGCACGTATCCCCACTCCTCCTTGATCTCCAGCATCCCCGCCGCCGACCTGCCGTCTATTGCGAACTCGAAATAGTCGTTCGGCTTCCTGTCTGCCGACCACCCGAACAGGCCCTCGTAGAACTTCGCGGCCGCTCCCGTATCGGGGGTGTACAGCTCCGTCCAGGCCAGGGCTCCCGGCTCACCGAACACCTCGGCGCCGATGTGGGCCCTGGGCTCCCACATGAAGAACGCGGCTCCCGTCGGGTCCTGGGCCACGGCCATGCGCCCCGAGTCCATCATGTCGAAAGGCTGCTGCATCACGGAGCCGCCGAGCTCTTCCACACGCGCGGCTGAGGCGTCCGCGCTCTCCACGGTGAAGTAGGCGCACCACGTCGGGTGGCCGCCCATCTTCTGCCGCACGTCCTCGGTCATCTCGTAGAGCGCGCAGACCTTCTTGCCGTTCTTGGTCAGCATCACGTAGGAGTGCCCGCCCCCCATCGGCACGTCTACGGCCTCCAGTCCGAGGAGACGGGTGTAGAACTGCTTGGCCCCCTCCCCGTCGGCCGCGGCGAGATCGGCCCAGCTGAACATCCCTGGCTCGTGCTTAGAAATTTCCACGTGTCCTCCTTGTCCGTTGTACGGTAGGCGGCCAAAGCCGCACCGCCATGGGGTGGGGTAATTCGCCTGATCGGATGAGACAGGGGCCTGCGCCGGCACAGGCCCCCTGTCGTCGGTGTGCCTGTGCTTAGGAGGCTGCCCCGCACACGGTGTCCAGTATCAGTCCGGTCACCTTGTAAGGGTCGCAGTTGGCATTGGGGCGCCTGTCTTCGATATAGCCCTTGCGGTCCTGATGTACCTGCCAGGGGATGCGAACGGAGGCGCCTCTGTCGGACACGCCATACCTGAATTCCCTGTACGAGCAGGTCTCGTGGAGGCCCGTGAGGCGCTCCTCTATGCGGTGGCCGTAGTTGGCGATGTGCTCATGGTGGTTGGCTCCAAGGGCTTCGGCTGCGGCCACGCAGGGGTCGTAGGACTCTCGCATCTGCCAGGTCGAGAAGTTGGTGTGCGCGCCGGCGCCGTTCCAGTCGCCCTGGACGGGTTTGGGGTCGAGCCTTGCGCTGACGCCCCTGCCGCCGTCAGCGATGTGTATGTCCTCTCCGATGCGGTACAGGAGCCATCGCGCAAGCCACAGCTGGTCTGCGACTTCAGGCGCGCCCACGGGTCCGATTTGGAACTCCCACTGAGAGGGCATCACTTCGGCGTTGATGCCGGACACCATCAGGCGAGCCCTGAGGCAGGCGTCCAAGTGTGCCTCGACGACGGGGCGGCCGAAGACTTCGTCCGAGCCAACCCCGCAGTAGTATCCGCCCTGAGGCGCTGGGAAGCCGTTGTCCGGCCATCCCAGCGGCTTGATGCCGTCGAAGAAGGTGTACTCCTGCTCGATGCCGAACCACATGTCGAAGTCGGCGTACTTCTCTGCGGCCGCGGCGCAGGCCGCCCTGGTGTTCGTCGGGTGGGGGCTCATGTCCGTCAGCAGTACCTCGCACATGACCAGTATGTCGTCACCCCCGCGAATCGGGTCAGGGCACGAGAAGACCGGTCTCAGCACACAGTCTGAGTTCTCGCCGGGGGCCTGGTTGGTGCTGGAGCCGTCGAATCCCCATATCGGCAGCTCCTCTCCCTTTCGGACTACCTTGCCCTTGGAGCGGAGCTTGGAGGTGGGCTCCGAGCCGTCTATCCAGATGTATTCCGCCTTGTAATAGTCCATCATATCCCTCCCGCATGGTCTCAAGAGTGTTGGCTCGACATTTTACTTGACCCGGCGGGCCTCGTCAAAGTCACCGCCGCCGCCGCGCCTGAGCTTCTTCTTCAAAACGTCCATCAGGAGCCAGAACCCCCCGCCCGGTTGGCTGGGGCTGCGCGCCTGCCCTTGCGCCGGCGGCCTCGGCGCCGTGTTGGCTCAGGCCGCTCCGGGTGATTCTCGACGAAGCGTGAAGCCGACGTATTTGTCCCGGAGTCCAGGTACGCCTGGAGTATCACGGCGGCTGCGGCGGCGTCGACCAGCGGCTTCTCTCTGGACGGACTCTTACCGGAGGCCCGTATCAGCCGCTCCGCCTGGGCCGAGGACAGCCTCTCGTCGATCGAGGTTACCGGGACCGGGGACTGCCGCGCCAGCGACCGGGTGAACCCCTCTACCTTGCGCGTCTGCGAACTCTTCCCCCCCGACAGGCTCAGGGGCATGCCCACCACGATCGCGGCCGCTTCGTGTTCGTCTGCGAGCCTGAGCACGGCCTCGACGTCGGAGCATTCGGCTCTGCGCTCGATCGTCGTCAGAGGGCTGGCCAGCGTGCCCGTGGGGTCGCCTGCCGCCACCCCTATTCGCCTGTCCCCGACGTCCAGGGCGAGCACGGTCGTCAATCTTCGCCCTTCTTTCGAACCAGCGCCGGCACCAGGCCGAGGGCGTCGTCGAGCCTGTCGGCCAGCTTGCCGCCGGCCTGGGCGATCTCGGGTTTGCCTCCGCCTCCGCCTCCGATGGCCTTCGCCGCGCCGCTCACGATCCTGGCGGCGTCCAGCCCTCTCTCGACCAGGTCGGGGGTGACCATGGCAACCATCACAGGCCGGTCGTTCATCACCGAGCCCAGGACCACGACGCCGCTGCCCAGCTTGTCTCTCAGCCAGTCGCCGGTCTCGCGCAGGGACTCGACGTTCGAGGCTGAGGCTCGGGCCGCCAGGACGACGACGCCGTCCACGTCCTGGCGGAGCGCCAGAAGGTTCTCGGCGTCCCTCAGGGCGAGCCTTCGCTTCAGGGCCTGATTGTCGCGGAGGAGCCTTCCGGTCTCTTCGACCAGGCTGTCGACGCGGAGTTCCAGACCGTCCGGGCCGGTCTGGAGCTTCTGGGCGAGCCGCTCTTCTCTGTCGAGTCTGTCCCAGACCATTCTCTCGGCGGCGCGGCCGCTGACGGCCTCTATCCTGCGCATACCCGCGCCGACGCTCGACTCGCCAAGGACGTACACCGCGCCCACTTCACCGGTTCGGCCGACGTGGGTGCCTCCGCACACCTCGAAGCTGAACGTCTCACCGTTCGCGATCTCGATCAGCCTCACCCGGTCGCCGTACTTGTCGCCGAAGAAGGCCAGCGCGCCCCGCTGAATGGCCTTCGTGTAAGCGTCCTCGTCCTTGAGCACCCGCGCGTTCTGCCTGATCTTCTCGTTCACCAGGAGCTGCACGTCCCACAGCTCGTCCCGCGTTACCGGCTTGACGTGGCTGAAGTCGAACCGCAGCCGGTCCGGCGCCACCAGCGACCCTGCCTGTCTGACGTGGGGGCCGAGCACCTGCCTGAGGGCTGCGTGGAGCAGGTGTGTGGCCGTGTGATTGCGCGCGGTGTCGTCTCGGCGAACCCGGTCCACAGAGGCCTGGACGGTGTCGCCGACCGAGAGTGTGCCGTGGGATACGGCGCCGAAGTGGGCGATCACGTCCGGCATTACGGACCTGGTGTCCCTGATCTCGATCCGTCCGTTGGGTCCGGCCAGGTCCCCGGCGTCGCCGACCTGGCCGCCGCCTTCGGGATAGAACGGCGTCTCGACGAGAACGACCTCCACCTCGTCCCCCTTCGAGACGTCGGTGACGGCCTCGTCTCCCGAAATCAGTCCGACCACCACGGCTGACGCGGTCAGCCGTTCGTAGCCCAGGAATCTGGCGGAGCCTACTCCGAGGCTCTCGTACACACGTATCTTGGCCCGGTCTCCGCCGAACCTGCCGCCGGCTCTGGCCCGTTCGCGCTGGGCTGCCATCTCCCTCTCGAAGCCGTCGTCGTCGACGCCGACGCCGGTCTCCCGCGCGATTTCGCGCGTCATCTCGACCGGGAATCCGTAGGTGTCCCACAGTCGAAAGACGACGTCTCCCGGGAGAGACTCGGCGCCCTGAAGGGCGCTGCTGAGGACGGCGTGTCCGTTCGAGTATGCCTGTTGGAACCGCTCCTCTTCGAGGCGGAGCACCGTGTGAACGAACTCGCGGTGGCCGGCCTGCTCCGGGTATGCCTTGTGCATGAGGCCGATCGTCGTCTCGGCGATGTCTTCCAGGAACGGGCCCTCTATGCCGATGCGCCGCGCCTGGCGGATTGCGCGTCGGACGACCCTTCGAAGGACGTACCCGCGCCCCTCGTTGCCGGGAACCACGCCGTCGGCGATCAGGAACGCGGCGCTTCGGCCGTGCTCGGCGACCGCGTGCATGGCGTAGTCCGCGGCGTGGTCCGAGCCGTAGGCCCTGCCGCTCAGATGCTCGACTCTGTGGATCAGAGGCTTGAACAGGTCTGTCTTGTATATCGTATCGACGCCCTGGAGAACGACGGCTGCGCGCTCCAGCCCCATGCCGGTGTCCACGCTGGGCGCGGGAAGCGGGGGGAGAGAGCCGTCCGGCTGACGGTCGAACTGCATGAAGACCAGGTTCCAGAGCTCGACGTATCTGTTACAGGCGTCGCCGCGCTCGTTCATCACGTTGGCGCAGTTGGGGGCGCAGCCGGGCCTGCCGCATCCTCTGTCGGCGCCGAAGTCGTAGTGCAGCTCGCTGCACGGCCCGCACGGGCCCTCGGTCCCATGTATCGGGGGACCCCACCAGTTGTCACTTTCCCCGAAGCGGTAGATGCGGCTGTCGGGGATGCCTGCCTTTAGCCAGAGGCCGTAAGCCTCCTCGTCGTCGTCGAAGATGGTGGCGGAAAATCGCTCCTGCGGCAGGCCGAGTCCGTCGGTGAGGAGCTCGAGGGCGAAGTCTATGGCCTCTTTCTTGAAATAGTCGCCGATACTGAAGTTCCCCAGCATCTCGAACAGGGTGAGGTGGGTCGTATCGCCGACCTCGTCGATGTCTACTGTTCGGAACGACTTCTGGGCCGTCGTCAACCGGCGGCTGGGGGGTGCGGCCTCGCCGGTGAAGTACGGCTTGAACTGAACCATGCCCGCGTTGGTCAGCAGCAGGGTGGGGTCTCCGACGGGGATCAGCGACGAGCTTGGAACTCGCAGATGTCCCTTGCTTTCGAAGAAACTCAGGAACGACTCTCTGATTTCGTCTCCGGTCATGGGCCTCTACTGGCGGCAATGCCGCGGGTTCGGTGTGTGTGGGTCTGTCAGATTGTAGGGCATGTTCTCAAACAGGGTCAATTTCGGTGGGCGGGTGACCGGGGCGGCCTCGTCTGAGGGCGCGGGCCTGGGGTTCTCGCCGAAACTGTCCCATTTGTTCCATCTCGTAGCTGAGGGCGATTTCGTGGAGTGTGGGGGTGACTATTCAGAGTTGATGAGGCGGAGTCCAGAGGGGTTCTCCTCCCTCTGGCAGAAGTCTGGGCTCTGACATGTACGGCCAGCTACCCAGCGCGATGTTCTCCCCCTTCTGGCAGGGGGTCTGGGCTCTGACCACTCGCCACTGACCACTGTCCCCCCTCTGGCAGGGGGTCTGGGGGCTTTGCCCCCAGTTTCCAATCCTGACAATCCTCCAATCCTGAGAATCCTGATTCAGACAATCCCCCGCCTCCCATCCCTCTCCCCACTGACCACTAGCCACTAGCCACTGACAACTCTCCCCTTGACGGCACCGAACCGCTGTGCTAGAGTATCCCCATGACACAGCCAGCCCATCTCCACGAACAGCCCGCAGGACTCCTGCATCGCCTGTCGCATAAGTGTCGCATAAGTGTCGCAAAGTGTCGCATAGGTGTCGCATGAGTGTCGCATGAGTGTCGCATGAGTGTCGCATGAGTGTCGCAAAGTGTCAGCCAAAATCGCCCCTCTCAGCTACGAAATGCCCCTGAAATGTGACACTTCGGCAAAAAATTCACCCCGCCGCCCCTCGTGGCGGACGGCCTTCGTTTGAAGACCCCTACTCGCCCTGATATACTCAACTGAGCGCCGCTGAATCTGCGCCGGAGGAATAAGCAGGTGGCAATCGAGACCCGGGCCAGACCGCTCACCCCCTACCAGGTGAGCCGCTACAGCAGACACATCATCATGCCCCAGGTGGGCAGCGCCGGACAGCGCAAGCTCCTAGACTCCAGCGTACTGGTCGTCGGCGCCGGAGGCCTCGGCTCCCCAATCTCCATATACCTCGCCCTCGCCGGAGTCGGAACGGTCGGCATCGTCGACTTCGACACGGTGGACGTGACCAACCTCCAGCGGCAGATCCTCCACCACAACGACGATGTCGGACGGCCCAAGGTGGAGTCCGCGCGGGAGACCCTGCTGGCATACAACCCCGACCTCGACGTCGCCATCCACGAAGAACCCATTTCCTCGGCCAACGCCATGGGCATCATGGCCGGATACGACGTGATCGTCAACGGAGCCGACAACTTCCCCGCCCGCTACCTCGTGAACGACGCCGCATACCTCAGCGGCAAGCCGCTCGTCGACGGCAGCATCCTGATGTTCGACGGTCACTCCACGGTGTTCCTCCCCGGACAGGGCTGCTACCGATGCCTCTTCCCCACACCCCCACCGCCAGGAGAGGTACCCTCATGCGCCGAGGCCGGAGTGCTCGGCATGCTCCCGGGAATGGTCGGCACCATACAGGCGACCGAGACCGTGAAGCTCATCCTCGGAATCGGCAGATCCCTCGCCAGCCGCCTACTGCTCATCGACGCCCTCGAAATGGAGTTCCGTACCGTCAAAATACGCAGAAACCCCGAATGCCCCGTGTGCGGCGACAACCCCACGGTCACCGAACTGATCGACTACGAGGCCTTCTGCGGCGTCCCGAACATGGCCGTCCAGAGCGCCTGATAGCATGGCTACCGCGACGCAGCATAGAGAAATCAGCGACCGCCTCCTCGACCACGCCCAGGATGAGTTGCGGACAGGTGACCTGCTTCAGGCATCTGAAAAGGCGTGGGGAGCGGTCGCGCACTTCGTGAACTCCGTCGCCAAAGAACAGGGCTGGCCCTCCGGCTCACACAGAAACCTCAACCTCAACGCGGAGAAGCTGATAGAGCTGACTCCGGACCCCGACGGGAACGAGCTCAGACTGACCGCAATGAATGGACTCCACGCCAACTTCTACGAAGGCTATCTCAGCGAGAGAGGCGTGAAGCGAGGCATCGAAGCCGCCCGCGAGTTCATAGACGCCATGAAGACGGCCGCGGCGCGCTTGCCCGGATAGAACACGCCCAGCGAATACACGGTGAGACCCTCACAACCAAACCAAGCCAAGCCAAACCAAGGAGGAAACTGAAAAATGCCCGCTCGCGTAGCACACCCGGAATCGATAGTGGAGACCGACTGGGTCGCAGAACACGGAAGCGGCAGCGGCGTCCGACTGGTCGAGGTGGACGTCGACACGCTCGCCTACGACCAGGGACACGTGCCCGGCGCCGTCGGATGGAACTGGACCACCCAGCTCAACGACACACTCAGAAGGGACATCCTCGACAAGGACCAGATGCGAAAGCTGCTCGGAGAGTCCGGCATCGATCGCAGCACCACCGTGATCCTCTACGGCGACAACAACAACTGGTTCGCCACCTACGCCTTCTGGCAGATGAGGATGTTCGGACACGAGAGTCTCAAGATCATGAACGGCGGCAGGCAGAAGTGGATCGCGGAGGGACGCCCCACCACCACCGAGGCGCCGTCATACCCCGCCCGAACCTACGACGTCGGCGAGCCCGACACCAGCATACGCGCCACCCGCGACTACGTCCTGAACGTCGCCTCCACCCCCAACAACGTCGGGCTGGTCGACGTCCGCGCCCCGGCAGAGTTCAGCGGCGAGCTCCTCGCCCCGGCAAACCTGCCCCAAGAAGGCTCCCAGCGCGGCGGACACATCCCAGGCGCGGCCAACATACCCTGGCTCAGCGCCGTCAACGAGGCGGACGGCACCTTCAAGTCCGTGGAAGAACTCAGAGAAATCTACGGCGGCAAGGGGATCACACCCGACACGGAGACCATCGCATACTGCCGCATCGGCGAACGCTCCTCCCACACCTGGTTCGTCCTCACACAGATACTCGGCTACGGCAAGGTCAGAAACTACGACGGCTCCTGGACCGAGTACGGCAGCATCGTAGGCGCCCCCATCGAGCGATAGCCCCAAGCCTCCCGGTTTGCCTCGAGCGGCCCCGGCCTTCCCACGCCGGGGCCGCTCCGCAGCCGCCGATGGCACGCGGGGCTGACGCGGTTGCTGCCCCTGAAGCGGGGCTCACAGCAGACCACGATCTCCGGCGAGTCGGCCGAGGTCGTCGGGCTGACCCCCGACACAAGATACCGCTTCAATGTCCGTGCATTGAAGCAGCACGGCTCCCCGCAGCTACACTCCGACTGGTCGGACACAGTGCTTCGACGCGCCGACGCCCAAAAAGATGATACGCATAATACTCATTCCGATGGTCGTCATCCTGCTCGCCTGCGGCCTGGTCACGAGGAGCGATGATCCGGCAGCACAGGTAGGTGAACCCCCCACGCTCTCGCCTTCAGCGGAAGGAGCACAGCCTGCAACTATTATGACTACTGCACCACCCTCTCCAATCTCTGGAGACTTAGCGCTCCCACTCTACGCTGGAGACTCCTTGATTGAGGAGAAGATTATCGAAAGCTCCGTGGTCGTCAGGGCGGCGATGACCTCGTTCTCTTCGGAGGTAGTCGTCGATGCCGACAGCAAGTACGCTGTGGCGCTGAAATTCGACCTCACCGTGAGCGAGTACCTGAAGGGCACAGGCCCGACCGGCATCGTGGCGGTGTGGGTCGATGGCAGATCCTACGATACGAACAGCGAGGCCAATGATGCGAAGGCCGTCATCCTTGCGGAGCGAGACGATCAATGGGATGACAGGGAGGCAATCATCTTCCTGTATGGTGTCGGCAGTGGATTTGGGGCTCTTCTTGATGGGCAGCTTCAGCTTCCGGACCATCTTCTTCTAGCGTTGGGGGACCGCCACTTTTCCGACGACCGCTACAGCCTGCACAGCAAGACGTACAAGGCTTGGCTCCCCGCCGCCACGAGCACGAGTTCAACCGGCGACAGCCGGGAGTTCCTGCTGGACGTGCCGCCTCCTACGGAAACGACCACCCTCGGCAACCTGAAGAAGCGGATCACAGGGGTTACCGCTGAGCTTGACGGCGGCGACGGGTCGGAAGCATACAGAGTGTGTGTCTTGGAAAAGTACAGGCACATTCGCAACCAACGCAGCTTCCCAGAGGAAAGGGGGAGACCCTTCACTGTTTGGAATATCGACCCAAGTCTCGTCTCCGGTCAGCCCGCAGGCACCGTGCTCGATCGAAGAGAAGCCTACGGCGGTTACCCTGATACCAAGATAACACTCAGACTTGAGGGCAGTGACTCATCCATATTCGACACTGAGGACAGTGCTTCAACGCCTATTGACAGGAATAAAGACGGAACGTACGACGAGATCAAGTACGATCAGGCGGTCAAACTTGCACGTCCGATTCCCGCAGGTGAGTATAGATTCGACCTGAAGGAACTCTGGCCCGCCTACGCGCTCTGCGGCTTTGTCATCAGCAACGAATGGACAGTAACGGTCGCTGCGCCTGAGGGTGTGCTGCACGAGTTGTTCTTCGACCCCGTCACCGACGGCAATGCGGTGGCGGCTGACAGCGCGAACGGCGTGCTGAAGCCGGAGACATTCACCGACGCGAACGCCGCGTCGACGACCATCGAGCGTATCGCGTGGGAGTCCGGCACGGTGAAGCTGAAGCTCACTCCCCACAACGGCATCGCGAACCACGTCGTGGACTTCATCGCCCTCGACGGCTCGGCGTCTCTATCCTTGAACGTTTCCGACGCGACGGTGGACGCGGCGAACCACACGCTGAACTGGGCGGTGTCGTCGCAGCCGTGGCAGAACGGGGACAAGATGATGGTGCGCATCCGGGAGACGCCTACACCGCGTCCCGCCGGTCCACCCGGACGCCTCCCTTGAAGACGTCGACCACGCTCCACAGCGCCCCGATGTCCCGCGACGGGTCGCCGTCCACCACCAGAACGTCGGCCAGCTTGCCGGGCGCCAGGACCCCGACACGGTCGTCAACGCCGCATGACCTGGCGGAGTCGCCCGTCGCGGAGGTCAGCGCCGCCGGCGTAGTCGAACTCCTCGACGGACGCGCCTACGGCGAAGTGACGGACGCCGCAGGGCCCACGGCCCTGATTGTGTCTCCCTGGATCAGCACGGCCCCGCGCTCCAGTGGCGGCGAGCCCGTGCCGTCGATCAGCCGCGCCGCCCTGATGAGCCTGAAGCAGGCATCCCCAGCCATTCCCGCGCCTCGTTCAGCCGTCACAGGCCGGGGGCTGCTGCCGGATGCCTGCGCGGGACTCCTCGGACCCCCTGTCCACCCTGCGGCCCCCGAGAAAGACGTCGACCACATTCCACAGCGCCCCGACGTCCTCTGCCGGGTTGCCGTTCACGACGATCACGTCCGCCTCCTTGCCAGGCTCCAGCGTTCCCACACGGTCTCCCATGCCGATGGATACCGCCGAGTCCCGCGTCACGGACAGCAGAGCGCGCATCGGCGAGTAGCCCGCCATCGCCAGGCACTCGGTCTCGTAGGGCGTGTTCCCCAACGGGTAGCTGCCCCAGGATGAATCCGACCCGGTGACGACCTTCAGGCCCATCTCGATCATGCGTCGGCAGTCATCCATCCTCCGATCAAGCGAGCGGCGGCCCTCGTCGAGCTCCGCCTGCTCCGCCGGAGTCAGCCCCCGCTCCGCCTTCCTCCGCTCGATGGCCCAGTTGGCCGATCGGGACACGTGCAGAGTCGGATTGACGAAAGCGCCCTGCTCTCCTATCCGCTCCGCCACGTCCTCCCTGAAGCCATCGACTCCGTCCGGCTCCTTGAAGATGCAGTGGATTATCATGTCCACGCCAGCGTCGAGCGAGTTGACGACCCCCTGAGTCGAGGTGCAGTGGGCCGCCGTCAGCTTGCCGAACTTGTGGGCCTCTCCGGTAATAGCCCTGAGCTCGTCCACGTCGAACGAGGGCCGCAGCGGAAACGACGTACTGGTGCTGCCGCCGGTGGCGGTGATCTTGATGTAGTCGGCGCCCTCCTTGATGAGCCGCCGAGTGTGGGCCCTGGCTTCGTCCGGCCCGGTCGACTCTATCCCGAAGTAGCTCATGTGGCCCCCGATTATGGACACGGCGCGGCCGCACAGCGCCATCCTCGGCCCGGCAGCGATCCCCTGCTCCACCGCGTCCCGAAGCCTGAGCGTCGTGGCGTTCTTGGCACCGTTCTCGCGGACGGTCGTCACCCCCGTCAGAAGGCTCAGCCGCGCGTTCCGGGCCGACTGAAGGGTGAGAACCTCGTCGGGAAGACCGGCCAACTCGTCCCCAGGGCGGCCGTCACCGAACCCGTTGCTGTGGGTATGGGCATCCACCATCCCCGGCATCAGCGTCATCCTGGGATACTCGATCGTCTGCACCCGCGCGCCGTCGGGCGCCGCCGCGTCCCGCTCCGGCCCAGCGGCGGCGATCCTGCCGTCCCTGATCAGCACCGCCCCGCGCTCGATTGGCGGCCCGCCCCTGCCGTCGATGAGGACACCGGCCTTGAGCAGAGTGAATCGACGGGTATCGCTGGGCATACGTGCCTCCGACGTGTGAGAAGTGCGTTCCGGCGCCCATAGTATAAGGGTTGCGCCGCCAATGCGCCCCTGCCTTCCATTTCTGCCCCGGCACAGCGGTTATGCAAAGGTCTCGAACGCGGAAATCCATCCCTAGCCGCACACGCTCCGATCGCGCCCACGTGGGTATCGCTATGCTTGTCCGTGCGAACAGTGTAGACTGACGGCTCCACCCCCCTCGTGTCTTGAAGACTGGGGGCATAGGACGGGTTACTGCCGATAGATAGATGAGACAATTCCTGATCCGCCGCGCGATAACCGCCGTCGTCACACTGCTGGCGGTAACCGTTATGGTCTTCATCCTCGCACGAATGACCGGAGACCCCCGCATCCTGTTGCTCGGCGACCAGACCCAGACCAGCCAGGAACAGTGGGACGCCTGGGGACGAGACTTCGGACTCGACAGGCCTCTAGTCGTCCAGTACGTAATCTACCTCGGAAAGCTGATGAGAGGCGACCTCGGCGACTCCATACTCCAGCGCCGCCCCGTCACCGAGCTGATGTGGCAGAGAATGCCCAACAGCGCCCAGCTGGCCGTCGTCGCCTTCGGCTTCTCCATCATCATCGGGATCCCCCTCGGCATACTCTCCGCCGTGACGCGCGGGAGCGCCTGGGACTACCTCTCCCGCAGCTTCGCCATGTTCGGACACGCCGCCCCCTCATTCTGGGTCGGCATCGTCCTGATCTTCATATTCGCCGTGGGCATCACCGTAAACCTCGGCCTGTTCGAGTTCAACACCGACTGGTTACCGACCTCGCGCAAGGAGGCGGGCTGGAGATCATACGTCCTCCCCGCGATAACGCTGGGCTGGGCCTCGGCCGGAGGCCAGCTGAGGCTCATGAGATCCTCCATGCTCGAGGTGCTGGACGCCGAGTACATCAAGCTGGCCCGGGCCAAGGGCGCCTCCAGATACTCCGTTATACTCAAGCACGCCGTGCGCAACGCCTTCATCGCGCCGCTCACCTACGCCGGCCTGACCCTCGCCGGTCTGGTCACGGGAACCATAGTGGTCGAAACCGTCTTCGCATGGCCGGGGCTCGGCCTGCTCTCCATCTGGGCGATCAACAACTCCGACTATCCCATCCTCCAGGGCGTGATTCTGATAGTAACCTTCGCCTTCGTGCTCACGGCCTTCGCCACCGACGTGCTCTACGCCCTGCTCGACCCGCGCATAAGGCTCCAATGACCAAGGAAGCAGAGACGGCGGCTTAGACATGGCCCAGACCCAGACAACGGAAGCCACCCTGAACACATCGTCCCGTCTAGGCTGGATGATCGGATGGCTGCCGGTCATCCGCAGGTGGCCGGTGACCTCGATCATCATACTCGTCCCATTCGTGATTGCGGCGGTCGCCGCCCCGCTCGTCGCTCCCTACGGAGTCAACGACCAGGAACTCTCCGACAGACTCGTGCCGCCCCTCTTCTTCGGAGGCTCGACGAAGTACATACTGGGAACCGATGCCCTCGGACGCGACATGCTCAGCCGAATCATCTACGGCGCGCGCATAACCGCGCTGGTCGCAGGCGTGGCCCTCATATCAGGCGGCGCATTCGGAACGATCATGGGGCTGGTCTCAGGATACTTCGGAGGCTGGGTCGACGAAGTCATCATGAGAATAGTCGACATCAAGTTCTCCCTGCCGTTCATTCTCATAGCCCTCGCCCTCACCCTCATATACGGCTCCAGCCTCCAGCTGCTCCTCGGGCTGCTCGCCTTCCTGACGTGGGGAGGCTTCGCCAGGCAGGTCCGCGGAGAAGTCCTCCTGCTCAGAGAGATGGACTACGTCAAGCTGGCAAAGGTGGCAGGGGCCTCCACCCCGCGCATCCTGATGAACCACATCTTCCCGGGCGTCGCCAACACCGTCGCGGTCGTGGCAACCATATCGGTCGGAGGCTTGATCCTCGCTGAGGCCGGCCTCAGCTTCCTCGGCGCAGGCATACCGCCGCCCAGTCCGGCCTGGGGATCCATGACCGCGTCAGGACGCCTCTACATCGCCACCTCTTGGTGGGCCAGCGTCATGCCGGGACTCGCCATCGCCCTCGTGGTCGTCTCGCTAACCCTGCTGGGAGACTGGATGCGGGACCGCCTCGACCCCCGACTCAGGCAGGTGCTCTAGGCCCCGCCGTACAGGTGGCAGACGACCCTGTGCCCGGAAGACGGCTCCGTCTTCACAGGCTCGACGCTGTCGCACGGATCAAACCTCGCGGGGCACCGCGGGTGGAAGTGACACCCGGGAGGGGTATCCAGCGGAGACGGAACCTCCCCCGTCAGAATGATCTCGTCACGCTGAATGTCCGGGTGCGACGGCAGAGCCGCCGACATCAGCGCCCTGGTGTAGGGATGCAGAGGGTTCTCGTAAAGCTCCTCGGTATCCGCCTCCTCCACGATGCGCCCCAGATACATGACCCCGACCCTGTCGCACATGTGACGCACCGTGGCCAGGTGGTGAGCGATGAGCAGATAACTCAGATTGTGCTCGGCCTGCAGATCCTTGAGCAGGTTCATTATCTGGGCGCGTATGGAGACGTCCAGAGCCGAGACCGGCTCGTCGA
The DNA here is from genome assembly GCA_958295685.1 of uncultured Dehalococcoidia bacterium. Taxonomy (GTDB): domain Bacteria; phylum Chloroflexota; class Dehalococcoidia; order Lucifugimonadales; family CATQGZ01; genus CATQGZ01. The sequence goes on along the minus strand of OY282365.1, from coordinate 2,106,491 downwards.
GTATGACCAGCTTCGGATTGAGAGCCAGCGCCCGCGCGACCCCGATTCTCTGCCGCTGACCCCCGCTGAACTCGTGGGGGAACAGATCCGCCTGATACGGCGCAAGCCCGACCTCCTCGAGAAGCCCCGCCACCCTCGACCTGACCTCGCCCTTGGTCAGGCTGGTGTTGATCTCCAGAGGCTCCCCGATGATGTTGCGGACGCGCATACGAGGATTCAGAGACGCCCACGGATCCTGGAACACCGCCTGAACCGACGCCTTGTACTCCCTGAGACCGTCGGACTTCAGACCGGACACCGGCTCCCCTCCGAAGAGTATCCGGCCCCCCGTCGGCTCCTCGAGCAGCAGGATCAGCTTGGCCGTGGTGGTCTTGCCGCACCCAGACTCGCCCACCAGCCCGTAGGTCATCCCGGGCTCGATCTCAAATGAGACGCCGTCCACGGCCTTCAGATACTGCCTGGTGCGTCCCAGCAGGCTGCGGGACACCGGAAAGTGCTTCTTGAGACCCTCTACACTGAGAACTGCCCCGTTGGAGGTCGACACGCCCCGCCCCTCAGCCGGACCGCAGCCAGCAGGCCGAGGTCTGACCGCCGGCCAACTCATACACGGGCGGATACTCGACGCAGCGCTCGTGCGCGTACTCGCACCTGGGCGCGAACGAGCAACCCCCCGGCAGATCCCACAGAGGCGGCGGCTGACCCGGAATCGAGTACAAACGGTCGTTCCTCTCCTCCATCCTCGGGACCGAGTTGATGAGCGCCTCCGTATACGGATGCGAGGGGTTGTTGAATATCTGACGGACGTCCCCCTGCTCCACGATCCTGCCCGCATACATCACCGCCACGCGGTCGCACATCTTGGCGACGATCCCGAAATCGTGCGTAATGAATATGATCGCCACCCCAGTCTCATCCTGCAGATCCTTGAGCAGCCTCAGATACTGCGCCTGGACGGTAGCGTCGAGCGACGTCGTAGGCTCGTCTGCTATCAGAACCACCGGATCGCACGATATGCCGATCGCCCCCACGACGCGCTGCCTCATCCCGCCGCTGAACTGGTGCGGATAGTCGCGGACTCGGGCCTCCGGAGCGGGAATCCTCACCTTCCGAAGCATGTCCACCACCTGGCTCTTGAGGGCGCTCCCGCTGAGACGCTTGTGAATCCTCAGCGCCTCGCCCACCTGGCTGTCGATGTTGAACACAGGGTTCAGAGCAGTCATCGGGTCCTGGAGAACCATCGCGATCTTGGCGCCCCGAATCTTCTCCATCTGCCCCTCGCTGTACCGCAGCACGTCCTCCCCGTCGAGCATCACGCGGCCACCGACTATCTGACCAGGAGGCGAAGGCACCAGACGCATCATCGAAAGGGACGTGACCGACTTCCCGGAGCCCGATTCACCCACGATCCCCAGGGTCTCCCCACGACGCAGCTGAAAGCTGACGCCGTCCACCGCCTTGACGACTCCCCATCGGGTGAAGAAATAGGCGCGGAGGTCCTCCACGTCAAGAACCACGTCCCCACGCCCGTTCGCATCAGGCATACGCCGACTCTCCTCGGCCGTATAGGCAACCCCGAGTGTACGCGCGCCCCGCCAACCTGTCAACGAACCGAATTGCTTCAGAACCTGTCTCAGATTAGTAGGCGGTGTCGTTTCATTAGGACGGCGCTACACCCATCCGTCTCTGGCGCAGGCCGGAATCTTAGGGGTGGCGCGGGCGCCCCCCGCGTTCCCAGGAGGCTCCTACTCAGACTACGCCTTCAATCCTGATTCAGACAACCCTTGACAACCACGAACCGCTGTGCTACGGTTTGCCCATGACACAGCCGCCTCTCTCCACAAACCAGCCCGCAGGACTCCTGAAGCGCCTGTCGCAAAGTGTCGCATAAGTGTCGCATAAGTGTCGCATAAGTGTCGCATGAGTGTCGCATGAATGTCGCAAAGTGTCGGCCAAAATCGCCCCTCCCAGCTACGGAATGCCCCGAAATACGACACTTTCGGCGAAAATTCCCTGAGCCGCCGCTCCCCAGAGACTGCCGGCGCTGGGGCTGGCGCGTCGCCCCAGTCAACCAGGAGGTCTATCGGCAGGGATGCGCCTATGAGTTGGCCGAGCGCCGTCTGCTGACTCTGGATGACAAGCTGACACAAGCCAGGCCGAAGAGTCTGCGGTCGGTGGGGTCGCGTGCCAGGACGGTGGTGATCGAGTCGAGACACCTTCTCTCCACAAGGAGTCCAAACCGTGATGAGACCGCCGGACGAACGACTGCAGTCATGGTGAACGAGAGGTATCCAATCCTGCTACAATCTCGTTATATTCGATGAGCGAGTTCCGTGCGGACAGCCGATTCGCGCGCTCCATCCCAATCTCACAAAGGGCAGATGATGAGCATTCATAATCGACTCCCGTTCGTGCTTGCCGCGCTCGCCTCGATGTCGCTGGCGGCTGCCGCCTGTGGAGGCGGCTCGTCAGAGTCCCCCGCCACTCCTACCGCCACAACTGCGGCTCCTGACACACCGACTCCGGCCGCCACCGATGAGAACACCCGACCGATCACCTCTCGGGTCGATCCCGAGCCGCAGATGCCCGAACAGACCAACCTGATCGCCCCTCTGACCGGCAACGAGGTCACGGCGCCCGAGTTCGTGGACACGGGCGAGTGGATCAACTCGGAACCCTTCACGATGGAAGAACAGAGAGGCAAGGTCGTCCTGGTCGACTTCTGGACGTACACCTGCATCAACTGCATCAGGACACTGCCCTATCTCAGATCGTGGCACTCCAAGTACGCCGACAGCGGGTTGGTGATAGTGGGAGTACACACGCCGGAGTTCGAGTTCGAGAAACTGTACGACAACGTGGTCGACGCCGTGCAGGGATTCGACCTGCGCTACCCGATCGTCCAGGACAACGAGTTCGGCACGTGGGTAGCGTTCAAGAACCGATTCTGGCCGGCCAAGTACCTGATCGACAAGGACGGGAGGATCAGATACGAGCACTTCGGGGAAGGCGCCTATCACGAAACAGAGACGGTCATCCGCGAACTGCTCGAAGAGAACGGCGCCGATCTGGAGGGCATCTCGTCTGAGACAGCCCCACAGCCGGAGTATGACACGGGAGCCCGCAGCGGAGACCCGGCCACCAGCCAGACCAGAGAGCTCTACGCGGGGTACGAGAGGAACTACGGGGCTCTGTCCAGCGGCGGCCAGATCCCCCCGTACGTCCTGCACCCCGAGTACTACATGCAGATCGACTCCGATGTCCTCTACGATGACCCGGGCGAGTACCTGAATCACTTCCTGTACCTGAACGGGTTGTGGCGCAACGAAGCCGAGCGGCTGGTGCACGCCAGATCCACGGAGAACTACGAGGACTACGTAGTGCTCAAGTTCTACGCCACAAGCGTCAACGCGGTCATGGCCCCGGTGGACACCGAGTCGTTCGATCTGGTGGTGACCATAGATGACCGCCCGCTGACTCCCGACGAAGCAGGCTTCGACGTGATGTTCGACGACACAGGCAACAGCTTCGTCAGAGTCGACGACGATCGAATGTACAGCCTGGTGAACAATGAGGCCTTCGGCGGCCACGACCTCAAGCTGAGCTCGAATTCGGCCAGCTTCTCGATCTTCGCATTCACCTTCGGCTCTTTCGTCGGGGGCGAGCAGGAGTCCTAGACGGTGATCTGTCCATGGAGCGCGGTCACTTCCGTACTCGCGGGAGGAGTCTTGGCTCTGGCGCTCGGTTGCTCGTCTGGAGAAGGAGAACCCACGACGACAGCCTCGGCAGCCGAATCACCACTACGACCCGACAGGATCGAACTGATCAAAGGGCCCCTGTCGCCGGACGGACTGCAGGTCATCTTCGCCACTCCGGACCTCGGACCGGGAACGAACAGAGTCGCGTTCGTGGTTACGTCGGAGACGGGACTCGTCACACAGCCTGCCGCCTCCGTCACGTCGACGTACTTCGCCGGAGGCTCTTCGGCAGGAGAGGAGAAAGAAACGGCGCTCGCCATCTTCAGACCATGGCCTCACAGTGTCCGCGGTAGCTACACGACAGAGCTCGACTTCGACCGCGCCGGTCGATGGGGGCTGGATATCTCCATCCTCGACCCTACGGGCCCGCCCCGCCTGGTAAACCTCTTATTCGACGTTGCGGAAGCGACGACCGCCCCGGCAGTGGGCTCCCCTGCCCCTGCAAGCCGGAACAAGACAATCGAGGACGTGGACGGCCTGCGCGAGCTGACGACAGGGTCCATGCAAGACCCGGATCTGTACCGTGTGACGATCGCCGACGGCGTTAGGAACAACCTCCCGACCGTGGTGGTGATGGCCAGCCCCGCATTCTGCATCAACGCCGTCTGTGGACCGCAGGTGGAGGTCCTGCGAGACCTCAAGGACAAGTACGCAGGCCGGGCGAACTTCATCCACGTGGACCTCTACGACAATCCCCACGAGATACAGGGAGACCTGGACAGGGCCGAACTCTCGCCCACCGTGCTCGAGTGGATGCTCCCGAGCAGCGAGTGGAGCTTCGTCATAGATCGGGAAGGCACGGTCTCGGCGCGCTTCGAGGGATTCGCCACGCTTGAGGAGGTCGAACAGGCCCTGCTCGACCTCCTCTGAGGGGACTGCAAGAACCCATCCGCGCCGCGCGGGTGGGCAGCCGTCAGCCAGGAGAGGCCGCCGCGATTCAGGGAGAGTCGGCGGTCAGTGGTCAGTCCTCGCCGTGACCCTGGAAGCCGTTCGTTCTCCCGCTCGGGCTGAATCAGGTGGGAGATTCGGGGGATGCCGGCGCCTTGACTACAATCGTGGGCGGTCGTAGACTCCCTCTGTTCGAGTGGCGGCAGTCGGGAGTAGGTCCGTGGCTCGGAGCCTGGGAGGTGTGCGATGGTTGAACCCGTCCGTTTTCTCCACTATGTCAATCAGTTCTTCGGTGGTGTGGGAGGCGAGGAGGAGGCCAACATCCCCGTCGAGGCGCGTGAGGGGCCGGTCGGCCCGGGCAGGGCCCTCGAACAGGTGCTTGAGGGCAGAGGCGCGGTGGTCGCCACCCTCGTAGGCGGGGACAACTACGTGGCCGAGAACCAGGCCGCGGCAGTCGCGGCTCTGGAGGACGCCATAGACCGGTTCAGGCCGGGCGCATTGGTCGCAGGCCCGGCGTTCGACGCTGGGCGGTATGGGTTGGCCGCAGCCATAATGTGCCGTGCTGCCCAGGAACGCGGCCTACCCGCCGTGGCGGCCATGCACCCCGACAACACCGGGGTCATAACGCTCGGCAAGGACATTGTCGTAGTGCCTACAGGCGTCGAGATCGGCGACATGCCGGCTACCCTGTCGAGAGCCGCCGCCATCGCCCTCAAGATGGCGAGAGGCGAAGATTTGGGACCGGCTCTCGACGAGGGCTACGTACCGAGGGGCCTGCGGAGGCACGTCACCCGCGAGAAGAGCGGCGCCGAACGGGCCATCGACATGCTTGCGGCCCGCGTCACCGGACAGCCCTACCGGTCCGAGGTGTACCGCAGGGCCTTCGATCACGTCGAACCGCCTGCGCCGGTCGAGGACCTGTCCGAAACGACCGTCGCGCTGGTATCCACGGGCGGCCTCGTTCCGAAGGGGAATCCCGACAGAATCGAGTCAGGCAGGACGACCGAGTTCGCGGTGAAGTATTCAGTGGACGGGCTGAAAGAGTTCACGATCGAGGACTGGGAAGCCGTCCACACCGGATACTACTCCGGGGTGGTCAACTCCAGAGACACCAACTACATCCTCCCGCTGAGGTCGATGCGCCAGCTGGAGGCCGAAGGGGTGATCGGCGGCATCCATCCGAGCTTCTTTTCCACGGCGGGAAACGGAATGGCTGTGAGGTCGGCTCGGAAGATCGGCGAGGGTGTCGCCGCGGAGCTGAGTGAGGCCGGCGTCGGGGCTGTGGTGCTGGTGGCCACCTGAGGGAGCTGCAATCGTTGCGGCGCAACGATAGCGAAGGAGCTCGAACGGGTGAACATACCTGTCGTCCAGATCAGCGCCATCCCGATGATACCCCTCTCAGTGGGCGCCTCACGGGTCGTGCAGGGCATCAGCGTTGAGCACGTATGCGGCGAGCCGGAACTGTCTCCGGAGCGAGACCGGCGGCTTCAGAAGAACATCACCATGACCGCCCTCGAAGCCCTCCGGACTCAGGTGGACAAGCCAACGCTGTTCACTCCGTCGGAGGAGTTGCCAAAGGAGGCCGTCCATGCGTCTTGAGATGGGCGTCTTTCAGGTAGAAGACGTCCGGTTCGGTTCGAGGACGGCATTGGACGGCAGAGTGCTTTACCTGGACCATGACGCCCTACTTGCCCCAGTCCTGGGCGAATCCGACATCGAGGACGCGAAGCTTGAGATAGCCAGGCCGGGAGAGAGCGCTCGGGTCGTCGGCTACTACGATGTCGTGGAGCCTCGGGTGAAGGTCCAGGGCCAGGGTACGGTCTACCCCGGCAAGGCGGGCCGGTCGATCGCCACCGTGGGCGAAGGCCGCACGCACCGACTCGGCGGCGTCAGCGTGATAGCCTGCCACGAGCAGGACCTCAAGCCCTACCTGGACAGGGAAGAGGTCGTGCGGCCTCAGAGGCGCGCGGCGTGGGCATGGCACCGATTCATCGACATGTCGGGGCCTGGGGCCATCCTGTCATACTCGTCGACGATCAACGTGTGCCTGACCGTAAAGCTGAAAGATGGACTCAACCTGAGCGACAAGGCCATCGTCATCGACACGGCCCTGTTCCGGCTCTCGGATAGTCTGGCCGAGACCACTGCTGGCCTTGAGCCGCAGCATATCGAGGTATTCGATACCACGGAGAGAGAGCCATCCCTGCCGAACGTGGTGGTGGTCATGCTGCTGGCGGCCACGGAGATCATAACCGGGCCGAGGTCTCTTCACGGAACGGCAGTCTATGGGGTGACGCGCCTCTCCGCCCCCTGGGTGCTGGCCCCGACCGAGATGCTCGATGGCGCGGTGGCCGGAGGGCATACTCACGACACTTGGCCCTTGGTCAACAACCCGATCGTGGAGGGTCTGTGCCGCAGGCATGGCGAGGATCTGAACTTCGTGGGGTGCATCGTAGGCCGGACCAACTGGGGAGGCGAGGAGGAGATGAAGCTGGCCGCCAATAGGGCGGCGCAGGCCGCCCGGCTGCTGGGGGCGGCTGGCGCCATCGTCACCAACGACGTGAGGGGCCGCCGGTTCGTCGATTCCGTGCGGACGATCGAGGCCTTCGAGAGGCTGGGCATCCAGACGGTCTTTGTTACCGAGGAAGAGGACAACGAGGCAGGCAACGCTCCGCCGTTCCTCTACCACCCGCCGGAGATGGCTGCGATAGTGAGCACCGGCACCGGGCAGGCCGGGCCGTTCCCCGCCGTCGAGCGCGTGATAGGGAGTACCAACGGAATCGACGGCGCATGGTACGATGAGTTGAAGCTCATCGTGGGCAGGTACGGTGCCGGACACGTCCGGGACCACTACGGGATCGGTGCCCAGAGTTGCGTCGACTATTGACGATATGCGTTCTTCGGGCCTAGGCCGGCTTTCAGGACCGGCAAGTTCAGCGGGAGGAGCATCCTAACATGGATTTAGAGGGCAAGAAAGTAATCGCGGTGGGAGAGCGGGACGGCATTCAGGGAGCCGCGATCTCTGCGGTGGCCCGGAGCGCGGGCGCTGAGGTGGTTCTGGAGATGACTCACTGCTTTGTCTGAACCGCCGCCGGCGCACTTGGCCTGGAAGGCCAGGACGAGATCAAGCAGGTGGCAGACCAGCAGGGTACCGACGATCTGGTTGTCCTGCTCGGCACCCCCAGCGCAGAGAGCAGCAAGCTCTACGCCATGACCGTGAGCGAAGGAGACCCTGCCTGGGCCGGCGCCCTTGCTGGAGTTTCGCTGAACCTGCCCGCGTACCACGTGCTCGAGGAGGAGGTGAAGGAGGCGGCTGACGAGGACGTGTACGACTCGGAGGTCGGCATATCCGCCATAGCCCTCGAGCCCGAGCTCGACGAGATAGTGGAGTCAGTCAAAGGGGTGCGCAGCGACACGATGGCCTAGCTAAGGCTATTCGCTCGGGGGCTCCACCACAGGCAGCACCTGGTTGGCGGGAACGTTCTCAATGACCTGTCTCCTTCCACTCGGCCACAGGACCTCGATCTGGTCGACGACCGTTGCTCCTCCGAGACCGAACTCGAGGTCGACGCTGTCCATCGAAAGGTAGCTCGACCCCGCCCGCACGTCCTGTACCTGGTAGACGGGCCACTCCGATCCCGGCGGCCTGCTGGTGACGTGCACACGCGCCCCGATGCCGTCGGCGTTGCTTCCCGTGCCGTCGACGGCCATCCGGCCCCTGAGCCTGAGTGTGATCCAGTGGTTCTCCCCGCCGCCGTTCATCCAGACGAAGAGAGGACCTGGAGCGGGCATGGTCGGAAGCCCTCTGTCATTTCCTTCGACTCTGGAGCGCAGCGCCTGTTCAGGCTCGATGAAGACAGGGCCGCTGCTGTTGGTTCCGATGAGTTCCGTATAACCGTCTCCGTTCAGATCGCCGTGCGCCAGGCCTTTCCCGTTCTCATGTACCTGGGGGTCCATCCTCAGCGACGCTATGTCTTCCGGGATGTCCATGGCATCGATGGGGCTGTAGTCGACACCGACTATGTCGAGCAGGCGCGCGCGCACCGTGATGTCCTCGAAAGAGCCTTCCCCGTTGCCCCTCAGCATCCGGCCCGCGCTGGGGAAGATGTCCCCGAGCGGCGCTTCACCCCGCGCCCTCGTCGATCCCAGCCAATAGAGGTCTTGGTCACCGTCATTGTCGTAGTCGAAGAACGTGGCGCCGAACCCGAAGTCATAGGCGGCCAGGCCCGTGGGCGCATGCAGCGTCGGATGGATGTTTTCGGGGTCAAGCGAGAGCGGAGGCATCACAGGGCTCGGCTCGACCGGCGTGGCCCACGCGACATCCGGAAAGACGCCGACCGCGCCGACGCCCGGCACCTCCCGCACGCCGTCGTTCCTTAGAAGGAAGTGGAGGCAGGTGCCCCACGCGAATGCCTCGTGATAGTCGCACGAACCTCCCGGATTGGGCTGAGGAGCGTGGCGGCGCACGTGGAAGCCCATGTTCGTAACGAAGACGTCGAGGTCTCTGTCGCCGTCGTAGTCGCCGACTGCGAACCCCATCCATGCCCCCACCTTGTCGATGCCCATTGCGCGCGTGATCTCTGTGAACTGTACGCCGGCGGCGTGCGAGTCGTTCCGGTAGACATGGAGGCGGTCACCGTCGTTGGCCACCCACAGGTCCGGGTCGCCGTCGTCGTCGTGATCGAAGAAGACCACCGAGTGGGTCTGCCCTGTGGGCTCGCCCACCCTGTTTCCCGCTGCGTCAGTCGCTCTGGGGTCGTATCCCTCGAACAGTTGTCCACTATCGGGGTCCCGGAAGACGATGGGCTGCCCGGTCGAATCGCGCATGACGATTTGGCCGCCGCGGACGCCGGCCTGCGCCGAGACCTCGTCAAAGGTCAGGTCGCCCCGATTCATGTACAGCAGGTTGTGGTGCCCGGGGAAACTTGCCCTCTGGAAGTCTCGGAAGTCCTCGTCGGCCAGATTCCCGACGTAGACGTCGAGCCATCCGTCGTTGTCGACATCCGCGCAGGCCACCGTCGTTGCCGAGCGGATGTTGACGGCGTCTCCGAACGCGGACTCCGTGACGTCGCTGAAGGTGCCGTTGCCCTGGTTGAGGAATAGGCGGTCAGCGTTGCCCTGTCCTGCGCTCGGAGAGCGGAAATCGAGGCCGTCGTCCGGGTCTCCCCAGGAGCCGACGTACAGGTCCTGGAACCCATCGTTGTCCAAGTCGCAGGCAACCACTCCGGTGCTGTTGCTCTCAACGGCGCCGACTCCCGCGTGCTCAGCCACGTCGGTGAAGGTTCCGTCGCCGTCGTTCCTGTAGAGCCGGTTCGAGTGTTCCGCTTCGGCAGTCACGTAGAAGTCCAGGTCTCCGTCGCGGTCAAAGTCGAAGACGGCCACGCCGGGCCGGTCGTTCCAGATCTCGAATCCGCCCTTCAGCGCGGTGGGCGCGACGTTCGTGAACGGCGTAACCGGCGGTCTGGACGCAATCGTCTCCTCCGCGCCGTCGATGGAGATGCGGGGAGGCCGCCGACCGACCGGCCGCGGCTCGGACAGCCCCTCCCCATTCACATTCTGCGCGGACACCACCGAGGTTCTGATTCCAAAGTCGGCTTCGGGCGCGAGGGCTATCAGGGCCAGCACCGCGGCTCCTCCGGCCGCACCCAGCCCCCACGTGGCCGCCGCGAAGCCCGCTATTGCCCTCCGGGGCATTAGTCTGGCAAGGCCCCAGAACGTCACCGGGCCGGCGGCGGCGGCGGTGAAGAGCAGCGTCGCGGCTGGAGCGACGCCCGCGCCCAGAAGAAGCAGCAAGACTACCAGAGGTATTTCGAAGAGCAGAGGCACGTTTATCAGCAGGCCGAGCGTGGCCGCGATTACCACACCGAGGATGTCGTTATCCAGGTATCTCTCGACCGTGTCGGCGCTGACCCACTGGATCACCAAGCCGCTGGCGAACCCGGCAACCAGCATAATCGGCCCGATGCGGATGAGATAGCCCCCAGTGGACTTTGCCCAGTCGATGGAGGCTTCCTTGATCGCCTCCCGCCAGCCTGTGGACGGAGCGAGCGGAGAGGGGATATCAGCGCCGCCGTCCGTCTGTTTCTCCCGTCTCTTCTCGCCTGCGATCATCGCCACTACAGGCCCGATCAGCAGTCCGCCGATCAGGCTCATGAGTATCCGGCTGCCGCCCAGCATCGGGGTGAAGACTACCAGGGCCATCAGCATGGCCGGCAGGTTCAGCGTGGCCGAGCCCTGCACCATGGATATGGCGCCGCTGATGCCGGCGCCGCGGTTGCGGAACGCAGAGGTCACGGGGACGATGCAAGCGGAGCAGAGGTTGACTATCGGGCCCAGGCTCAGACCTTTGAGCGTACCCTGGATCATCCCGCCCCTGGCAAACCACGAGCCTCCGCCGGTTGGGAAGAGGAAGGCCTCGCTGAGGCCGGCCACGAGGAAGGCGAACAGCATACCCACGGCCACCAGGTTGACGTAGGTCAGGGAGAAGTCCCACCATCTGGAAAGGAACGTCGAGTCGGGTTCGGCCTCGATGCAGAACCCCTGGAAGCACTCCACCTGCGGCCCTGTAACTGCGTCCAGGTCCTCTTCGATGACCTCCAGCTTTGGGATGCGGTTGAAGGCCAGGAAGAGGACCAGGATGACCGCGAGGAGCGCGCCGCCCACGATCCGCTTCTTCTTCAGGGATGTGTCAAACAACTGCTGCAACTGCTCCGGGGTCGATGAGCCGGTCTGGAGCGAGGGCGCAGCCTGGGCTGCGAGGGCCTACGGCACTGAGCCTGCGCCCCAGTCCGGCACTCCGTCTTTGGCGGGGTTATTGGTGAGCCGTGTCTGCTCCGAGCCGTCGGCGTTCATAGTGTATATCTCCATGTTGCCGTCTCGGTCCGACGCGAAGGCTATCCTGGCGCCGTCCGGGGACCAGCTCAGGAATCGGTCTGTGGCCGGGTGGTCCGTAATCGGGAGCTTGTTGGAGCCGTCGGCGGCCATAACGAATATCTCCGACCCTCCGCCGTCCTGGGGGCCGGACTTGACGGCTATCCGGCTGCCGTCTGGAGACCACGCGGGCTCCTCGTCGAAGTCCGGGTCATCGGTCAGCCGGACGCGGTTCGAGCCGTCGGCGCTCATGACGTAGACGTCGGTCTGGGTCTGGGTCCCGGAGGTGAAGACGATCCTGGAGCCGTCGGGCGACCAGTCCGGGTACCAGCTGTCTACGTAGCTGTCGGTGAGCCGTGTCTGCTCCGAGCCGTCGGCGTTCATCGAGTATATCTGCGGTATCGTGTCTCGGAGGGTCACGAAGGCTATCCTGGAGCCGTCGGGCGACCATGCGGGAAGGGTGTCGAGGGACGGGTCGTGGGTCAGGCGTGTGAGATTCGAGCCGTCGGCGTCTATCACGTATATCTCGAAGTCCCCCGTCCGGGTGGACGCGAAGGCTACTTTGGAGCCGTCCGGGGACCACCGGGGCACGGTGTCTATCGCGTTGTGGAAGGTGAGCCTGGCAACGTTCGAGCCGTCGGCGTTCATGGCGTACAGCTCGGCGTTGCCGTCCCTCGTCGACCAGAACACTATCTTGCCCTGCCCCGTGTTGGCGGGCTGCACAGCCTCGGGTGTCGGCGTCGGCGCGTCTGGGGCGGCAGGCGCGGGGGGGCCTGATGGCGCATCGCCGCCGCACCCTGTCACGGCGAGGAGCGCCGCAAGGGCCGGGAGACCCCAGCGTCTCACGCCCTGGAGTGTCACGAGGGTACCGTCAGCCCTGCCAGCATCTCGTCCGTGATATAGCGTCCCAGCACGAATATCTTCCGGTCGGTGTACCAGAAGATGCGCTGTCCGCCGCGCTCCGTCAGGCTCGCGTACATCGACAGCCAGTGCATGCTGAAGGGGTAGACCCCTATCTTCTGGGTATCGGCAAAGAGCAGGGGCTCGCTGAACCACAGGGGTTGGTGAGCGTTCTCTCGGAACTCCCCGACCGAGAGGAACTGGGGCCTGCGGCTGTTCAGGTCGAGGGGGCCCTTTCCGCCGTATCCGAAGCCGTCGTGATTCTGATGGAACAGGATGTAGCGGTCGTTCTCGAGTCGGTAGATCGGCGTCGGCGCGATCGGGTTGAGTATGGGGTCACCGTCGTCTCTGAACCTCAGTATCTCCGTCTCGCGCCAGGAGTGGCCGTGGTCGTCGGACACGGTGTACCAGACCTGGCCGTTGGCCGTTCTCATCGCGGTGAACAGCCTGCCGTCCGGCAGCAGCACCAGTCCCGGCTCCTGGCAGAACGAGTATCCCTGGGATCGGTGGGGTTCGAAGGAGACCAGGACGGAGATCAGGTCCTCGTCGTCCGGCAGCCAGGTCAGCTTCAGGTCCTTCGGGTGTGGGCCGTCGTCGATATTATCGAAGCGGAGGAACTCTGATCTGCACTCGCCCAGTCCCACTCCGTACGTGCCGCCCATGTCCATCGCTTCGATGTTCTGCTTGAGGTACGGGTGGGTCGTGCGGGTTATGGGGACGATCTGTCGTCCGTGGGCGTCCCTGACCGGCTTCTGCCAGGTGATGCAGGCGGCGGGCACGTTCGGGTCGGGGTGGTCCCACTTCGTCCTGCGGTAGGGTATTTCGACGCCCGCGTCGATCCAGGTGTATCCGTCATCGTCGGAGTACTTGCACCTGATGTTGGCAACGCCGGGGAGTCCTATCCCGACCGTTCTGTTGTAGAAGCAGTAGATGCGGCCGGTCTTGCTGATTACGGGCCACCCGAACTGGCTGGTGTGGCCGAGCGCGCCCGGCTCGTGTATGGGGGTCGGCGCGGTCCAGTTCACGCCGCCGTCCCTGCTGCGGGCGTAGACCACGTTGAAGTCCCTGCGGTTGGGTTCGAGGCCCATGGTCCAGACCGCGAGCAGGTCTCCTCCCGGCGTGTGTTCGACCAGCACGTGGTCGGCGGCTTCCGGGTAGTAGGGCGGCTTCGGGGGGAGGAACACCACCAGATCGGGATTGGTGCGTCTCCAGTCGTTCGAGTAGGACTTCTGAGTGGTGACAGCGGTCAAGGCACATGCCTCCGGCGCAGGGATTGATCGGCGGCATTGTATCAGAACGGTATCGGGCGGCCTTCCGACGGTATTGGGCCGCCGTATCGGGCCGACGCGCCGGGGCTGATCTAGCCGATTCGGAGTTCCTCGAATTCGACGCGGCCCTCACGGACGAGGTTTCTGACGCGGCGTTGGACCTGGGTGAGACGGCTGGTTCCGGTCTTGAATTCGACCAGGATTACCCTGTCGTCTTCGAACTGCACGCCGTCGATCGGGGAGCCGATGAACCGGAAGCGCTGCGGGTCCCATGGATAGTTTGGCAGGAACGGCATGAACTGTTCCGTCATCTGTCCGTACTTCGTGCTCAGGCTCCGTTGGCTGGAGACGGCCGCGGTCAGCTTCCTGCGGGCCGACTGCCAAAGCCTGAGAAGAATGAGGGCCGCCAGGATGGAGAGCAACAGGGCGGCGATCAGCCAGAGGTGGAGGGTGTCCAAGGTTTTGCTATTTCACGAACAGCCGCCGCTCCACGCCGCCGAACACTCTCGGCCCGCTCTGGGTGACCACCGACGTTTCACTCACGGCCACGCCGTATTCACCGAGCTTGCGGAGCGCGATCGGGTGGTGGAACACCATTCCGGGCCTCAGAACCGTTTCGACCCCCAGCTCTATCCTGCCCGTCCAGTCGGCCCAAGTGGGCGGGAAGCCGAGACCGACGCCGTAGCCGAAGTTTCCGTGCGAGACGAGTCCGTGGGCGGCCTCCTCGAGGGCCAGCCATCCGGCCTTCGCCACCTCGTGCGCGGTTACGCCGGGCCTGATGGCGGCGAGCACGTTGTCCAGGGCCTTCAGACAGGCGTCCATGACACGGGCCACCTCGTCCCGCGGCTCGCCAATCGAGACCGTCCGCATCAGAGGAGACGTGTATCTCTGATAGCAGCCTCCCATTTCCAGAAGGATAGGGTCGCCCGCCGTGACCTCGTTGCGCTTGTACGTCGAGTGGAGAACGCCGGATCTGCGGCCCGCGGTGACCACCACGCAGTGGGACAGGTAGTCGCTGCCGGCCGCGGCCATTGCGTGGTAGGCTGCGGCGGCGACGTCGTTGTCGCGCACGCCCTGGGCCGCCGCCTGAATTGCCGCCGACATGCCCGCGTCGGTGAACCTTGCCGCTCGCTGGAGGTGGTCTATCTCCCGGGGCGACTTGATCAGCCTCACGCCGTCGAGCAGACCCGAGGCGTCCAAGAAGTGGGCGTTCGGCAGTCCGTCCCTCAGAGCCTCGTTGGCGGCGGCCGTGGAGGCAGGGCTGCGCGTCTCCAGGCCGACTCGCGCTCTGCCGAATCCCTGCTCCCTGAGCAGTTCGGCGACGTAGTTCTCGAACCCCGACCCTGGCGGGTGGCTGAGTATCCGGTCGAACCACGAGTGGAGCAGCGCGCCGCCCACCTCGGGTCCGTGGACGACGAGAGACGGGTCGTCGTCCGCCGGAAGCAGGACGGTCTCGCCGTTGTTCATGGAGAAGCTCTGATAGCCAGAGAGGTAGGTCACGCCGGACGGGTGCCTCACCAGGAGCACGTCGATGCCGCGCTCGCGCATTCCCTCTCTCGTCCGCCTGATCCGCTCCTCATACTCCTTCTGTGGGAATGCGGGTTCAGGTGGAAGCCCGCCCAGCATGTCTCTGCTCACCGGCCCGCCGTCTAGGCTGGGGTGCAGCGTTATGGGCATGGTGTCACCTCCTCACTTGGATACTGGCCGCGCGTGCCGAGCAGGCCGCTGCGGGAGATTTTTTTGCGAAAGTGTCGGATTTTTCGGGCTTCTCCGTAGCTGAGTCGTAGCTGAGAGGTCTGCGTTTTACCCGACACTTTCCGACAGTTATCCGACACTTTTCCGACACTAATACGACAGTTATCCGACACTAATACGACACTTTCCGACACTTTTCCGACAGTCGCTTCAGGAGTCCTGCGGGCTGGTTTGTGGGATGGGCTGGCTGTGTCATGGGGATACTCTAGCACAGCGGTTCGGCGTCGTCAAGGGTTGTCTGAATCAGGATTCTCAGGATTTGGGGATTTGCAGGATTGGGAGGGGATCAGTCGGGATTGGGGAGAGATTGGGAGGGATTTGCGGATGGGGCGGTGGGGGCGGCGTAACGAACGGTTGTGGGTCAGAGAGACCGTGCCGCGGGTTGGGGTGGAGTTGGAGCGGTCGGGTATAATGTGTGTCCGTACCGATCAAGGAGTTACTCGACGAGGGGACCAGCTGCTTGACTGTCCTGCCGTGTGTCCGTACCGACCGAGGAGTTACCCGTTGACGACGCCGCATCGAGCCCTGCCCAGCGTCGACCGTCTGGCATCCGTCCCGCGAATCCGGGCGCTGATCGAGAGTTACTCACGGGAGGCCGTTCTGGGCCTCGTGCGGGAGCAGTTGGCCGAGTCGCGCAAGGAGATCGACAGGGGGGGCGGCGCTCCGGGGGTGGATGCTCTGGCGGCGGCGATCGAGGGCCGCGCCGGGGCGGTGTGGCGTTCCTGGCCGTCGGCTCTGATAAATGCGACCGGCGTGGTTCTGCACACCAACCTTGGCCGGGCGCCTCTGAGCGCGGCTGCGACGGAGGCGGCGCGGCGCGCGGCTGGTGGATACGGAGATCTCGAGTTCGACCTGGAGACCGGCGGGCGGGGGTCGCGCCAGGAGCACGTTTCGCGTCTGCTGTGCCAGATTACGGGCGCGGAGTCGGCGCTGGCAGTCAACAACAACGCCTCGGCCGTCCTGTTGGGGCTGGCGGCGCTGACGGCAGGGAAGGAGGTCATCGTATCGAAGGGGGAGGTTGTGGAGATCGGCGGGGGCTTCCGAATACCCGACGTTCTCAGGCAGAGCGGGGCCACGCTGGTGGAGGTTGGGACCACCAACCGCGCCTACGTCCGTGACTACGAGGAGGCGATGTCGGCCAATACCGGCGCCATACTGGCGGTTCATGCCAGCAACTTCCGCGTGATTGGCTTCGCGCATTCTCCCAGTCTCGCGGAGTTGGTCGAGCTGGGAGGCCGCTTCGGCCTTCCGGTGATGCACGACGTGGGCAGCGGCTGCCTGCTGGAGACTTCGGTGTTCGGGCTGGCTCACGAGCCGACGCCTCAGGAGAGTTTGAGGGACGGGGTGGAGTTGGTCTTCTTCTCCGGGGACAAGCTGCTGGGCGGGCCGCAGTCGGGGATAGTGGCGGGGAGTCGTGAGGCGGTGGAGACGGTGTCCCGCCACCCGTATGCGAGGGCGGCGCGCATCGACAAGCTGAGCATGGCCGCTCTGGCGGCGACACTGCTCCACTACGTCCGCGGGGAGGCGGTGGAGGAGGTTCCCGTCTGGCGGATGATCGCGCTCGGCGCGGAGGCTCTGGAGGGGCGCGCGCGCAGGTGCGGGCTGGCGGTCGGGGAGAGGGCGTCGGTGGTGGAGACGCTGTCCACGATAGGCGGCGGCAGCCTGCCCGGGGAGACCCTGCCGTCCTGGGCGGTGAGCATCGATAGCACGGGGATCGAAGGAGGGGCGCGGATGCTTTCGAGCCGTCTGCGGAGCGGAGATCCGCCGGTCGTCGGCCGGATAGAGGATGAGAGGGTCGTTCTCGACCTCAGAACGGTTCCGCCCGATCAGGACGGGGCGCTGGCGCGTGCGGCGGTCGAGGCGATAGAGACTGTGTCCACGCCGTCATGACCCTCTTCGAGCGCCGTGCGGAGCAGGAGTTGGGGTTCCAGGCTCCTCTGGCGGCGCGGATGCGTCCGCGGTCGTTTGACGAGTTCGTGGGGCAGGACGAGTTCGTTGGGCCTGGCCGCGCGCTGCGGAGAAGCATCGAGGCCGACCGTGTGCCGTCCATCATATTGTGGGGGCCGCCGGGGACGGGGAAGACCACTCTGGCGACGCTGATCGCGCGGACGACGAAGAGCCACTTCAGTTCGGTCAGCGCGGTGGCGTCTGGGGTGGCCGACCTCAGGAAGGTGACGGCGGAGGCCCGCGACAGGCTGGGGATGCACGGCCAGCGCACAATCCTGTTCATCGACGAGATACACCGCTTCAACAAGGCTCAGCAGGACGTGATCCTCCCGCACGTGGAGGACGGGACGGTGGTGTTGATCGGCGCGACCACCGAGAACCCGTCGTTCGAGGTGGTGTCTCCGCTGCTCTCCCGGAGCAGGGTGTTTGCTCTCAAGCCTCTCTCGGAGGGGGATATCGAGCTGATAGCGCGGAGGTCGATATCCGATCCCGAGCGGGGTCTGGGGAAGCTCGACGTGGAGGTCTGCGATGAGGCGATGTCTCTGCTGGCGGCTCTGTCGGGCTCGGACGCGCGCGCCGCGCTGAACGGGCTGGAGCTTGCGGTTTCCGCGACCGAGCCGGACTCCCGGGGCGTGCGGCGGGTCACACCGGCGACGGTGGAGGACGCGATGCAGAGGAAGGCGGTCCTGTACGACAAGGCCGGGGACCAGCACTACGACACTATATCTGCGTTCATCAAGTCGGTGCGCGGGTCGGATCCGAACGCGGCGGTGTACTGGCTGGCTCGAATGATCGAGGCGGGCGAGGATCCGATGTTCATCGCGCGCAGGCTGATCGTACTGGCGGCCGAGGACATCGGGCTGGCCGATCCGCTGGCGCTGTCGATTGCGGTGGCGGCGCAGCAGGCGGTCCACTTCGTGGGGATGCCCGAGGGCAGGATACCGCTCGCGGAGGCGGCCGTGTACCTGGCGGCGGCATCCAAGAGCAACTCGGCGTACTTGGCAATAGACGAGGCGCTGAAGGACGTCCGCGGGACGGTGAACGAGCCGGTTCCGCTGCACCTGTGCAACGCGGTCACGGGGCTGATGCGCGAGATGGGTTATGGGAAGGGCTACAGGTACGGCCACGACTACGAGGGCCACTTCGCTCCGATGGAGAATCTGCCCAAGAGTCTGAGGGGCCGCCGGTACTACCGGCCCAGCGACCAGGGGCGCGAACGCGAGGCTGCGGAGCGCCTCCGCCGTTGGTGGGGCGGCGACGCTCCGCAGTAGTCGGCGGGCGTGACTAACCGTTCAGGCACGCCTCACGGGAAGGATGACGTGGGACGCCCTGCCGCGGTCGTGGTAGACGGTCTGATCGGCTACGCCGTACGAGCCGTGAACGCCTAGGGGGCCTCCCGTATTCGGGTTTGCGTCGAATCTGGGCCAGTTGCTGCTGCTGACGTCCAGGCGTATGCGGTGTCCCTGCCGGAAGACGTTCGAGGTCGGGTATAGCTCGAATACGAACTCGTATGCGCGTCCGGGTTCCATCAGGCTCGCGGTGTCCCAGCCGTCCCTGTACCGGGCTCTTATGATCGAGTCGGTCACGTTGATGGCGAGACCGTCGGGATAGTCGGCGGACGGTGGGACCACGTCGACTAGCTTGGCGGTGAAGTCGGTATCGACGGCGGAGGAGGCGGCCCACAGGCGCATCTCGACGGGGCCTGTTATCTCCACCGGCGCGTCGAGCGGGTCGGTCTGGAACGAGAGCACGTCTCCCCTAGCGCTGAGCGGTTCGGTATCGGCGCAGCCGTGGAAGTCGGGCCTGCCTCTCTGATCGAACGCTCCTGGAAGCATGATCGAGTCGGCGGCCGAGATGCCGCCGCCCATGGTTGGCACGGGGTCTGTGGGGTCGTATGAGAAGGAGCTGGGGGTGTCGGGGCCGTCGGGCGGGGTGGTAGACAGCCCGCCGTCCGCCCGCAGGAAGTAGCTCGTCGGCCTGACGTCCGGCGGGGGCCAGCCGCTCTCGTCTCGCCAGAAGCCGCCGTGGAACATGCGCCCGTTGTCGTCTCTGCGGACTCTGCCCGATCCCATGGTGAAGATTCGCACGGGGGGCCAGTCGGCAACCTCCGTGCTCATTCCCTTCAGGTAGTGGTCGAACCAGGCCAGCCGCAGGCTGTTGTAGTCGACGTGGGACTCCGTGCCGAAGTCCACGTCGCCCGAGAAGGTGGCCTCCCATCCTCCGTGTGTCCAGGGT
Source organism: uncultured Dehalococcoidia bacterium (assembly GCA_958295685.1). Taxonomy (GTDB): domain Bacteria; phylum Chloroflexota; class Dehalococcoidia; order Lucifugimonadales; family CATQGZ01; genus CATQGZ01. Next base: position 2,086,873 of record OY282365.1, on the reverse strand, counting down.
CCCATGAGGAGTCTCTGGGGAGTCTTCTTGATCTTGCTGAGCTTCACGTAGCTCTCGCAGGTGTTGCGGGCGTAGGAGTCGTACCAGCCTCCGAGATAGAGCGTCGGAACGTCGGCGTGCTCGTCGTAGTATTCGGAGATCGCGTAGCCCCTCTGCTTCCAGTAGTCGTCGTAGTCGGCGTGCGCGACTATGTCGGTTGCCCACTGTTCGTAGGAGGGCAGCCTGCTCAGGGGCGTGGCGCCCTTCTTGAGGGGTAGGTTGTCGACGATTTGGGGCATCCGGTTCTCGAAGGCGTCCTCGATGGCAGCCTTGAGGATTGGGTCTGCGGCGGCTTCCTTGCTCGTCGCCGCCATCCTGAAGGCGTAGATCTGGAACCTCTGCTCGGCCGCGCCGTTCTGACGCATGGAGCTGTGGTAGTAGTTGGAGGCGCCGACGGCGACGATCATCGTGGAGAGGTGCGGCGGGTTGAGTGTCGCGGCGGCTGACTGGTCGCTGCCGGCGTAGGAGCCGCCCATGGTGCCGACCTTTCCGTCGCTCCAGGGCTGGGCCGCCAGCCACTCTATGGTGTCGCAGCCGTCCGGGGCCTCTTTCGCGAAGGCGTACCACTCACCCTCGGACTCGAATCTGCCGCGGACGTCCTGAATCGCACAGACGTATCCTCTGCGCGCGAAGTACTTCGCGTTGGTCACGGCGGATGGGGAGGAGTTGTCGTATGGCGTGCGCTCGAGAATCACGGGGAACCGTCCGTCGGCCCTTCGGCCGCCCGAGGCGGGGAAGTAGACGTCGGTTGCCAGCCGCACCCCGTCGCGCATCGGAACCATGACGTTCGACTCGCGGACGACGTCGTACTGCTGGTGGGAACCCTGGTAGACGGTCATGTGTCATCTCCCTCCGGCCGTCCGCTCATGCGCGGCCGGCCTGCGTAGTGTTTGTATGCGCGGGCGGCGCGGGCGCCGAGTGTGCCGCTGCGGGCCAGGAATATGGCGGCTGCCACTGCGAGCAGCGCGGTTCCTGCCGCAATGATCACGATGATGACGCCGTAACCCCCTCCTCCCTCGTCTTCCGGCTGAGGCGTCGAGGCCGCCGCTTCGGGCGCCGTGGCTGCGGAAGCGGTTGGGGATGCCGTCGGCGAGGGCAGGGGCGTCCGGGTGGGTGTGGGTGTAGGTGTAGGAGTGGGCGACGGTGTAGGGGCCGCCGCGGGCGTGGGAGAGGGTGTCGGCGTCGGCGCCGCGGTGGGTGTCCACGTCGGCGTGGGAGTAGCGGTCGGGGTGTAGGTGGGTGTGGGCGCGGCGGTCGGTACGGCGGTCGGGGTGTGGGTAGGCGTGGGCGCGGCGGTCGGCACAGCGGTCGGGGTGTGAGTAGGCGTGGGCGCCGTGGTCGGCACAGCGGTCGGGGTGTGGGTGGGCGTGGGCGCGGCAGTGGGTACGGCCGTGGCTGTGGCCGTGGGTGTAGGCGTGGGCGTGGCCGGCGCGTCGTCCACGGTCATGGCGTAAACGCTGAAGTGGGTCAGCACCGTCACGGCCCATACACGGCCAGACTCGTCCCTCTCGCAGAGGCTTTCCAGGAGCCTCCAGTTCCCTTCATCCACCCAGTATACCCGCACCCTGCCGTCTTCACAGGCGGTCTCCTCGTCCTCCAGCACCAGAAGCCGGAGTTCCACCCCGAGGGCGTAGTCTATCGGCGTCGGAGTGGAACTGTCCACGGCAAACGTCTCCACCTGTGCCGCGAGCACGACCCGTTCATGCTTGCCCGGCGGCGCGTCGAACGACCTCTCGTCCAGCCTGCTCATCCGAATCTCCACTTCCACGGGAGCCGCGCCAGCCGGGACGGCCAGCCGTACCGTCGAGTCGGCCGTCTCTATCTCCGTGTCTTCATCGGGCTGCGCCGTGCCCGTTGTCACCGTGGGGCCGCTCACGGTAAGGGTTACCGGGACCTGCCGAGGCGTGCGGCGGGCAGAGCCGCTCGTTATGGTTATCTGCGCGGCGTGGGCGCCGACCGCCAGTCCGGACGAGTCCACGGACACCGTCACCTGAGTCCTGTCCTTCGGGCCGATCGAGGCGCCGCTCGAGGTGTCCAGAGACAGCCATGCCGTGTCATCCGACACCCTGAAGCGCATCTCGACCCTCTCCTCGTTCCATATCTCGAGCGCCTGCGGCGGCGCGGGTTCGCCTCCCTTCACGGCGGCGAACGACAGGGCGCTGGGCGAGAAGGCGATCACGGGGGTTATCACAGCCGGCGCCGGGTCGCTCGGAGGCGGTATGAATCCGCCTCCGCCAGTTGGAGCGGCTTCGGTCGCCGCGCTCGCCTCGTTGGACCACTCGGCTTCGCCGTCCTCGTTGACGGCGCGGAGCCGGTACGTGTACGTCGTGCCCGGCGACAGGTTCGCGTCGTCGTGGTTCACGGTCACGCCGACGCTGAGGAACACTGCGGGCGCGGGCGATACCCTGGCGTATGTTCCACTGCCCGCCTTGCGCTCCAGTTGGTAGCTGGTGAGGGGGCTGCCTCTGTCGCCGGGCGTGGTCCAGGCCAGTTTGACAGCCGTCCTGCCGAGCGCCGCGGCGCTGAGGTTCGTCACGCGCTCGGGCGGGGCTATCAGCAGGGTGGTCACTCTGCGCGCGTTGTCGCCCGGATTGTCGTCGGGCTGGCCGCCATACACTGTGGCACGGTTGGAGATGTCGTTCGATGCCGTCGGATCGACTCGTACGATGACGGCGCTCGTTGTCGTCGCGCCCGCCCTCAGGTCGCCCAGGACGCAGGTGACTTCGACATCCGAATGGCTACAGGGGGTGGACGTGGCGGACGCGGCGGAGACAAGGCTCACGTACTCGGACAGCGTGGCGGTGAGGGTTGGACTGGTCGAGGTGGCCGGCCCGTTGTTGCGGATGGTGTAGGAGTAGGTTATCTCTTCGCCCACCGAGACGCTGTCCCTGTCCGTATTCGTCGAAACGGAGAGGTCCGCCGGGCTCACGCTCGTAGACGCGGTGTCGGAATTGTTCCTCAGGCCGATCTCGAGCTCACTCCCGCGTACTTGCGCGGTGAGGCGGATAGATGGGGACAGAGTGGGTCCGATCCGCACGACGAGGGCGCTTGTCGTGGTCGCGCCCGCGCGCAGGGCGCCGAATTCGAAGGTGACGACGGCTCCTGAAGCGGTGATCACGGGGGGCGTGGAGGTGGCGGGCGTGGAGGTGGCAGGCGTGGAGGTGGCAGACACGAACGACGTGTTGGAGTCCAGCACGGCTGTGAGAGTCACCCCCGTCGAGGTGGCGTCTCCAAGGTTCTCGATTGTGAATGAGTAGGTCAGGTCTTCTCCCAGCGAGACGCTGTTCTTGTCGGTCTCCGTATCGAGAGAAAGGTCGGGGGCCGGGGCGCTCTCCCTGCACTCGGAGAACTCGGACGTGCTGCCCGATGCTGATTCGGTTGCGGTGGCTGTGACGTAGGGTCCGACGGGGCTCGAGGCGGAGAAGATTGTCCCATCGAGGGCGCTGACGTCGAAGGTTACGCTGCCGAGGGCATCGGCGCGCGCCACTGTGTAGCCCAGCCAGGCTTCGCCCTCCCCGTAACCGGACGTGTCACATGCCCGGTTCGAATAGAAGTCCACTATGAATCTGGAGAAGGGCGCGCCGTCGATACTTCCTCTTATGGCGACGCGCCCTTCTTTCGCGGCCACGGAGGACAGAGTCGGGAAGTTCTGTCGGTTGTTGGGGCCTGTGTCACCGTCTCCGCCGTCATTGAGGGTCACGCCGTCGCCGCCGAGGTCGATGCCGAGTTCCGAGTTCGAGTGTATGGCATTTTCCCAGATCGTGTTCTCGACGCCGGACTCTATCGTTACGCCGTCGCCGCCGTTGAAGGCGATTGTGTTCTCATCGACAGTGTTGTCGAAAGCGTGGCTGCCGACGTAGACACCGGACCCGTCGTTGCCCAAGTCGGAACTGCCGTCGGCGGCCGTTCCTATGAGGTTGTCCATGATGGTTGCTCTCGTCGAAGTGGCCCCCCGCACGTCGATGCCGTGTGCCCCATTGCCGGAGATGACGTTGCCGATTAGGGAGCCTCGGGGCGAGCCTGTGATGGATACGCCGCTGCCTCCGTTGCCCAGGTCGGCATCGCCGTCGGCGTCCGTTCCTATGAAGTTGCCGCTGATGGTCGTGGAAGTGGCTGTCGATATGGCGATGCCGCTTCCTTCGTTGCCGGAGATGACGTTGCCGGTGACGATGTTATCGGACGAGCCTGTGACGGACACGCCGCTGCCCTGGTTGCCGAGGTCGGTCTCTCCGCTGACGTCGGTTCCTATGAAGTTTTCCCTGACGGTGTTCATGCCGCGTGTCTCGATGGCTATTCCATTCCCATCGAACCTGTTGATTGCCAGCCCGCGGACCGCCGCGCCTTCTGTCATCATCTTCAGTCCGTCCGCCCCGTTTCCTGCGCCGGAGCCGTCCAGCTCTATGCGAACCACCGTCGAGGTGGAGCTCCGAACGGCTCCGGGCTGGGTGTAGCCGTCGATGTTCACCAGACCCGTGATGGCAGGGAGAGGAGAGGCGGGGCGAATGGAGTGGGGGCCGCTCCCCGTTATACCGAACGCTATGATTCTCCCTGTGGTTGCGTTGGCCTGTTGAATGGCGGCCCGCAGAGTACAGGAGCCGCTGCCGTCGTCGCAGAGTCCGTCCGCAGTGTCGTGGTCGGCTCCGTCACCCGTGGAGTCCACCGTGAACGTGGCGTCGGCCAGCCGGCCGGTGGCCTCGATAGCCGCCAGGGCATCGACCCTGCCGGCGCCGAAGACGTTGTCGAATCCCGGCGCGCCGAGATCGACGGCTGTGTCCCGCAGGGTGTCGAAGACATTGTCTGCGGCGTCGGTCGTCGAGATGGCCGGCTGCTCCATGCGGATCGCCTCCAGCAGGAGGGCTGCTATCGCCGCGACGTGAGGCGCGGCGGCCGAGGTGCCTAAGAACGGGCTGGAAAAGCCCCCTGCGCCCGTGACAGATACCCCGTCGATGGCGGCAACGTCGGGCTTGGGCCGTGTTTCGCGGGACGGGAAGAAGATTTCGGACGGCCCCTGAGAGCTGAAGGGCCGGATGTCGTCGTTTCCAGGATCACCGGCGCCTATAGCGCCCACGGCTATGACCCCAGGCACAGCCGCGTGGCCGAAGATGCTGCCTCCTGGGACGCTGTGCTCGTTCAGGGGGGATCTTGGGAAGAACATCTCCAGGCGGCGAGGCTGACTGCCAGGGTTGGAGCGTACGAAGACATCCAGCCGTCGAGCCAACGTGGAGACAGACATCACCTCGACGGGGTTGTCGTCGCCGTCCTGAGTGTCCGCGCTCCCGGCGCATCGACGCGGACTCGAACCAAGCGTCACCGCGCTGGGGGTGTAACCCGGGACGCACACGTATAGATCATAGTCGTTTCGTGAAGCTCCGAACCGGTCGTTCCATTGTAGAAATATGATTGCCGAGAATGTCAGGGTAATCGATATGGAGGTGTCGCCTGGGCTGAAGGCGTGGAAGCCGTTTCCGCCGTCCACGAAATCGCCCTCGTAGTGCCATCTCCTGTAGCCTTGTCCGCCCGCGTCGTTACCGGCGGACGTAACGAAGACCGTCCCTCCGTCGACAACCTCACGGGCCGCCTGTGCGACCGGCCCATCCTCGAAGTATGGCTGATTGAAGAATGTGAGGTCGTCCACGATAACGTCGGCTCCGGCCCCGCCGAACGCGTCGTTTGCCAGATATCTTATGGACGCTGCCATCTCGAGGCTTGTGTCAGGGCCCGAGAAGGCTAGTCGGGCGCCGGGCGCGACGTCGTGGACTATCTCGAGCATCGCGGTGCCCTCGTCACCGGATCCGGGACTGGTTGGGTCTATCTCAATGCCGGCGGGAAGGTCTCCACTCGCCTGAGGGGAGGCCATCGAAGTCACGCCGTCGGATATAACGCCCACCTTCACGCCCTCGCCGGTGAGGCCGCTCAGGCGGCGCGCCAGGCGAGACCTCATGATCAGGTCGCCCTGCGTGGTCACGCGGCCCGCGTCGGGGACCGCGTAGTCCGGGGTCGAGACGCGCCGCACGAAGTCCAGGCTGGCGAGGGCGTCTATCTCTGTGACGGGGATCCATGCCTGGACGATGCGCGCGTCATGGTTGACGACCTCCACGCGCGCCCGCAGGCTCTCCAGGGCTGCGATCTCACCTTCCCCGGTGGTTCTTGCGTGTACGTATACCTGCACGTTGCCCGACTCGTCGAATCGTATGACGTCGTCCGTGAGGCCGGCCCTGAGGCCGGGGTCTGCTTCCAGGCGGGCAGCGTCGGCCTTGGACGTCGATCCGGTCATCGGCGCGTCGGTCTGTACGACCGTCAGGGGTTCCCGTAGAAACCCTCTGAGTATCGAGCTGACCTTGGAGTCCTCCTTGGTATGGACCAGGCCGGGAGAGACGGTCAGAGGGGGGTCTGAGGGTTTCGGGAGAGGGTCTGCGGCGAACCCGACGCGGTCTGCAGTCAGTACTGCGACGCCCAGGAGACACAGGGCGGCGATTGCCGGTAGCCGCATGGCGGGTCTGATTGGCATAGATCACTCGGTCGCGCCAAGATTTTCACAGGCCCGTTCTTGCCGTGGATGCCTGGCGGGTTCCTGGTGCGGCGATACCGTCCGCCGTCGAGCTGCCCGCTTCCGGCGCTATGGTTGGAGGGGGTAGAGCTTCTCCAGGTTGCCTCCCATGATGGCGGCGCGCTGGTCTGCGGTCAGGAATTCGCACTGCGTGTCGAAGAGTATCCTGGACTGCCTGTAGGTTACCGTGCGCTCGCAGCATGGCATGTCCGATCCCCACGTCAGCTTTTCGGCCCCGAAGCGGTTCACGAGCGCGCGCACCACCTCGCGCAGGTCGGAGCTGTACGGGGGGAACTCGAGGTCGGCTGCCATGAGGTGGAGCATCAGCTCCATGTACCATCCGCGGCGTTCCAGGAGGGAGGCGATCTCGGGGGGTATCCGGTACCGTTGTTCCGGCTTGTGCTTTTCCAGGAAGATGTTGCTCAGGCCGTGAGTGAGCACCGAGGTTATCTCAGGGTAGTTGTCTGCCCACTCGTTCAGTTCGCGCAGCTCCCTGACGTAGTCGTCGTCGATCGGTATCTTCATTGCGCAGGGGCTCCAGTGGATCGGGATCCCCAGGTCTCCCACCAGGTTCCACAACGGTTTGAGGGACTCATGGTTGACTCCGGTCGAGAAGTCGTTGTGGAAGAACCCGCCGGTCGAGAAGTAGAGAGCCGACGCGCCGAGTTCCTGTACCTGCCGTCTCAGCCGGTCTAGCTGGTCCGGCTCACCGCCGCGCCATTCGTCGACCTGGGCTCCTGCGACTAGCCGGTCCGGGTAGCGGCTCACGCAGTCGGCGAAGAAGTCGTCCAGGTAGCCGTAGAGTCTGTCGTGCTGCAGGAAGCCCCTGTCCACTCCCGCATAGTCCATCTGGGCGATCATGTACTCGGCGGGCGACGACATGTCCCACATCGTGGGCGGCATCCACTGCATGTAGAGGTCTTCTCCGCCGTGAGTGAACTCCAGCCGGCCGAATTTGCCGAACCTGGCGTTCACGTCCGGCTGCCAGGATATGCCGTCCCTGCCGCCCGCGAGGACCGGCTCGGTGACGATCGAGTCGTCGCTTGTACGCCTGACTCCCTGGCCGTGAAAGCGGACGTGGTGCTGAAGCTCGGCGAGCCGTACGCGCAGGTGCGTGTCGTCGTCTCCCATCGGCGGGAAGCAGTGGACGTGCGCATCGAATACCGCTGTCACGTTGCCCTCCTAGACGCAAGCTCGGACGCGGTCAGTCTATCTCAAAGACACGTGCCCACGATAGGGCACTGTCTGAATCGTAACTGTTCAGACTCTGTGAGGTCCGAAGGCGGAGTCCCCCTTGACGACAGCGAACTTCTGTACTATATTATTCACATGGAAGCAGCCGACCCAGCAGCAGTCGACCTCGCAGCCCTGAAGAGACCTGTCCCACAATTGTACCGGAACTGCTCCGGTTCCGTTCCAGACCTGTTCCACAAGTGCCCCACTTTTGTTCCACAAAATCGAACCCTCAGCTACGAGATGGGACAAAATGGAACAGTTTGGGACAGTTTTCGGCGAAAGCGCTGGCCGCGCCCGCCCTGCGCTTGCAGATAGGGAGACCTCATCAGCTCTGAACAGTTACTCTGAATCAGGATTGGCAGGATGCGGGAAGGAGAGAGGACCGCGCTCTGGGGCAGGGGCGCCGACGGGCTACGACTCGGCGCTTCGCGGGGCCGCCGGTGGTAAGATGGCCTTCATCTTGGGTATGAGGAGGCGCTACTCTTGGCCAGGAAAAAGGTACTGATTACGGGCGGCGCGGGGACGATCGGCACGGTCACGAGGCCAGGGCTGTCGGAGAGGTTCGACCTCAGCATTCTGGACCTCAAGGAGGTCGAGGGGGTGGAGTCCCACGTGGGGGACATCGCCGACGTGGAGGCGATCAGGCCCGCGTTCGAGGGTAAGGACGTGGTGGTTCATCTGGGTGGAGACCCTCGCGGACAGGCACCGTGGGAGTCTGTGCTGCGCAACAACGTCGTGGGCACGCGCAACGTCCTGGAGGCGTCGAGACTCGCCGGGGTTGGTCGGGTGGTGTTCGCCAGCACCAACCACGTGGTCGGGTTCTATCCTGAGAAGGATGAGTCGTACAGGGCGGTGTTCGATGGGAGGTTTGGCGACGTGCGGCAGCCGATGGAGCTGCTGACCGCGCAGCAGACGCGGCCGTGCTGTCTGTACGGCGTGAGCAAGGGGTTTGGGGAGTTGATGGGGAGTTTCTACCATGACCTGTACGGTATTTCGTTCATCGCGCTGAGGATCGGCGGCGTTCTGTGTGAGGAGGGCTGGGAGCGCAGGTGGCCTTCGGGCCTGGCGATGTTTCTGAGCCACCGCGACGCCGCCCAGCTTCTGGAGAGGAGCATCGACGCTCCGGCGTCGGTTGGGCACGCGGTGGTCTACGGTATATCCGACAACACGATGAAGGTTCATGAGCTCGACAGCGCCAGGCGGCTGCTCGGCTATCGACCCCAGGATGACGCGGGGGTCGATCTGGCGCTCGACACGGACGCTCCGGCCTACTACGACATCGCCCACGGCTGGCTCGGGCCCGGAGGGAAGCGGGTCTGACGGCGCCCCCGGCCGGCGATTCTGCCTGATGCAGTCTCCTGGCGGGCACACTGATTGACTGCCACTCGACGGACGGCGTATATTCGCCCTCAGCGAGGAGGTGGAGGATGGAAGGCAAGACGGCGATCGTGACCGGGGGCGCGGGCGGGATCGGCTCCGCCGTGTGCCGGGCCTTCGCTGGCTCGGGCGTGGGCGTGGCGGTCGCCGACGTGGACGGAACCAGGGCACGCGACCTCGCGGCCGCCATATCGGTCGAGGGCGGCAACGCCATGGGCGTCGAAGTCGAGGTGAGGTCCGAGGGTTCCGTGGACACGGCAGTGCAGAGGACGGTCGACCACTTTGGGAGGGTGGACTTTCTGGTTCACTGCGCAGGGAACAACATCAGGTCGCCGGCGCTGGAGCTTTCGGTGGAGGAGTGGAGCGGTGTGCTCGATACGCACCTGACCGGCGCGTTCCTGTTCAGCAGGGCCGTGGGCCGCCGGCTGGTGGAGCAGGGCGAGGGCGGTCGGGTGGTGTTCATGTCCTCCGTGGCCGCAACTGCGCCGGTGCCGGAGCGCGGCGCGTACAGTCCTGCCAAGGCGGGCCTGATCGGTCTCGCGGGTGTGCTGTCTCTGGAGTGGGCCGGGTACGGCATCAACGTCAACGCGGTCTGCCCCGGCATGGTGCTCACTCCGATGACCGAGATGGTCTACGAGCGTGAGCCCACTCTGCGAGCGCAGCGGCTGAAGAGGATGCCCGCCGGCAGGGAGGCGCACCCGGAGGAGGTGGCCGACCTGGTGCTGTTCCTCTGCGGCGACGGGTCCACTCACATAAGCGGAGCGGCCATCCCGATCGACGGGGCCTTTCTCAAGAACGGTTTCATGCTGGAGAGTGAGTAGCAGCGGGGAGAGCCCATGAGTATTCTGGACAACGGCAGCCAGGTATCGGTGTTCGTGGAGGGTCTGGACCATCCCGAGGGGATCGCCTGGGGTCTCGACGGGTACGCCTATGCGGGCGGCGAGGCGGGCCAGCTCTACAGGATCGACGTCGAGAGGAGAGAGGTTGTCCAGTTCGCCGATACCGGCGGTTTCGTGCTGGGGATGGCCCTGGACGCGCGCCACAACATCTACGCTTGCGACGCGGGCAACAGGGCGGTGATGAGGATAACTCAGGGCGGAGCGGTTTCGGTCTATTCGAGCGGGACTGCCGACGAGCCGTTCCGTGTGCCGAACTACCCCGCTTTCGACGCCGACGGGAACCTGTACGTGTGCGAGTCGGGGGACTGGCACGCGGACGACGGGATGGTCTATCGGATCGGGCCGGGGGGCGAAACGGAGGTCTGGGACCGGAGGCCGAAGGAGTTCCCGAACGGCCTGTGCATGGGCCCTGACGGCGACGACCTCTACGTGGCCATGAGCGTGAATCCGCCCCGAGTGGACCGCATCGAGATCGGCGAGGACGGGAGACCGGGCCGGATCGAGACCGTGGCCGAGTTCCCGAGGACGGTCCCGGACGGCGTCGCGTTCGATGCCGACCGCAACCTCTACGTGTCGATGTACCGTCCCGACATGATCTATCGCAGGACGCCGGAGGGCCGCATAGACGTCCTCGCCGAGGATTTCGAGGGCACGCTGATCGCGGCGCCGACCAACATCGCGTTCTGCGGGCGGGAGCGCGACGTGCTGCTGAGCACCAACATCGGCAGGTGGCACATCACCCGGTACGAGGTCGGCGCCGTCGGCCATCCGCTGAACTATCCAGACATCGGCTAGAGAGCCGGAGGAGCGTCAAGATGCGATTCGACATCATCATCAGGAACGGGAGCGTGGTCGACGGCACGGGAGAGCCTCGCCGGGCGGCGGACGTCGGCATATCCGGCGGGAAGATAACGGCCGTGGGCTCGCTCGGCAGCGGGACGGCGGCGCGCACGATAGACGCGAGCGGGCTGGTGGTGGCTCCCGGCTTCATCGACATGCACAGCCACTCGGACACGAGTATGCTCGAGGACCCCGGGGGAGAGAGCAAGGCTCATCAGGGCGTCACGACCGAGGTTACCGGCAACTGTGCCTACTCGCCGTTCCCCGTGTCGGCGAACCCCGACTTCGCCGAGGTCCAGCGCGCCGGCTGGCCCTTCTGGTCCCCCGAATGGGACTGGAGCGACCTGAACGGGTGGGCGGAGACGCACGAGGCGGCCGGGATGAGCCTCAACATCGCTCCGCAGGTGGGTCAGGGGGCCATCCGAATGGCGGTCGGGCTCAACGACAACCGCCCGCCGACCGAAGACGAGATGCGGGAGATGCGGCGGCTCGCCGCCGAGTCGGTCGAGCAGGGGGCCTTCTCGGTATCGACCGGCCTCACCCTCGCGCCGTCGAGCTACGCGACCACGGACGAGCTTGTGGAGTTGGTCGAGGCGATCTCCCCCTACGAGGGGGCCTTCTACGTCTCGCACGCTCGGTTGTGGGCCGACGAGCACGTCAGGGCGGTGGAGGAGGCGGTGGAGATCGGGCGCCGGGCGGGCGTGCCGGTGCAGTATTCGCACATGGCGATAGTGGACAGCCGCAACTTTGGGGACGGTCCCGGCATGGTCGAGGTGATAGACACCGCCAGGGCCGGGGGGCTGGACGTGACTTACGACATGTACCCGTACACGGCGGCGGGCACGGGTCTGAATCAGCTGGTGCCGGAGTGGCTTCAGGAGGGCGGCGTGCCGTCGATGCTTCGGCGGCTGAGAGACCCGCGTCTGAGGCAGCGTGCCCGTGAGGATCTGGAGAGGTACGGCTGGTTCCGGGGGCTCCCGTTCGTCTGGGAGTCTTTGGTGCTGTCCGATCTCTCGACCGACGCCAACCAGGGCCTCGTGGGCATGTCGATTGGCGAGGTTGCCGAGCAGCGCCGAGCGGACCCGTACGACACCATGCTGGATCTGATCGACGAGGAGGACAACAGGGTCTCGATCGTGATGCACAACCGGACGGAGAGCGACGTCAGGTTCTTCCTGGGCCACGAGGCGGCCATGATCGGCTCGGATGGGAACGCGGTCTCTCCGACTGGGAGGCAGTCGGCCGACCAGGTTCATCCGAGGTTTTACGGCACGTACCCGCGCGTCCTGGGCAGGTACGTCAGGGAGGAGCCCTCCGTGCTGTCGCTGGAGGAGGCCGTCAGGAAGATGACCGGCCTGCCTGCGGAGCGGATGACCCTGCGCGACAGGGGTCTGATCGCCGAGGGTCTGGCGGCCGACGTGGTGGTGTTCGACGCGGACACGGTGATCGACCTGTCCACGTTCGAGGAGCCGCACCAGTACCCGATTGGCGTCCCGTACGTGCTGGTGAACGGGACCGCGGTGGTGGACGGCGGCGTCCACACGGGGGCGAGGCCTGGCCGGGTGCTGAGGAGGGGCGGCTAGGGCGTCCTGACGGCGAACTCGGCTTCGAGTTCTCGGAATCGCGGCACGCCGATGACCTCGTAGAACTCGTCGAAGGAGAGCATGTCCGTTCCGAGGGTGGTGCCCGTGCCCTTCAGCCGGTCGGCCGTCCGGCGTATGACCTTGGCGGCGGCGAACAGTCCGGAGAGAGGATATACGGCTATCTTGAAGCCGATCTCCTCGAGCTCGGGCGCGGAGAGGAACGGCGTCCTGCCACCCTCGATCATGTTGGCGAACAGGGGCGCGTCGATGGATGAGGTGACCGTTCGGAGCTCTTCGATGGTCTCCGGGGCTTCGATGAAGATGACGTCGGCGCCCGCGTCGGCGTAGGCCCGTCCGCGTCGGATAGCCTCGTCGAGGCCGTGGGTGGCGCGGGCGTCGGTGCGGGCGATGATCACGAGGCCGCTGCCGCCGCGGGCGTGGACGGCGGCCCTGATCTTCTGGACGTGCTCGTCCGCGGGGACCACCGACTTGCCCGCCATGTGTCCGCACTTCTTGGGCCACATCTGGTCTTCGAGGATGATCCCGGCAGCCCCGGCTCTCACGTTTTCCTGGACGGTTCTGATGACGTTGAGCGGGTTGCCGTATCCTGTGTCCATGTCGGCGACGACGGGGATGGACACGGCGTCGACGATTCGCCGGACGCTGTCCAGGGCCTCGGTCTGGGTGAGTAGGCCGTAGTCGGGCACGCCGAGGGTGGTGGCGGAGAGTCCGAAGCCGGTCGTGAAGCAGGCGTCGAATCCGGCCTGCTCGTACAGCATGGCGGACAGTACGTCGTGGGCGCCCGGCAGGGCGATGATTCCCGGCGCGTCGATGAGCTTTCGGAGCTGCGATGCTTTGTTCAAGGCATGTCTCTCGGATTTCAGATTACAGAAGCCTAGTACAAAAGTGCGGCCACGTCAAGTGGTCGAGCGCCCAGTGGGTATCTCTGTCAGCCGGGGGGTGTTCTGGGTTTGCCTGCGGGCTGGTCGGCGACGTGGAGTCTGTGGCTGCCCTGGATTTCGTCGATCTCGGCCAGGTCTTGGGAGGTCAGCTGCCAGTCGCCGGCGGCGGCGAGTGTGTCGACGTCTTCGACGCGCCTGGCGCCGACGATGCTGGTGTAGACCGCCTGATGGGCGACGGGCCACGCGACCGCCAGCTGTACGAGGGTTCGGCCGTGGTCGGCGGCCCATGCCTTCAGGCGTTCGGTGACCTGGTGTGTGCGCCTGAAGGATTCTCCCTGGAAGGCTGGCCAGGCTGCGCGCTCGTCTTCGGGTGGGAATACGTGTCCGGGTCTGTAGCGTCCTCCGAGGAGGCCCTTTGCGAGCACCGAGTGCGCCATGACGCCGATCCCGTTGGCGTGGTATGCGGGCAGGAGGTCGTCTTCGGTTTCTCTGAACAGCATGTTGTAGCGTGGCTGTCCGCTCCTGATGGGGCCTGCCTGAGCGGCGGCGTGGATCTGCTCGACCGAGAAGTTGGAGATGCCGAGGCAGCGTATCTTTCCCTGGTCTCTGAGCCTGATGAGGTCGGCGATCGTGTCGTGGATGGGCCTGTCGGTCGCGCGGTGGAGCTGGTAGAGGTCGACGTGGTCGACGTCCATGAGTCTGAGGCTGTTTTCGAGGGCGGCGTTCAGGTGTTCCGTGGAGTGGTCGTTCCCGGAGACCTTGGTGGCGATGAACATCTCGCTGCGGCGGCCTTTGATCGCCTTGCCGATGATCGCCTCGGCGTTCATGTATCCCTCTGCCGTGTCGATGAAGGTTAGGCCGGCGTCCATGGCGGCGTGCATGGTGGATATGGCGGTCGCCTCTTGGACGGAGCCGTAGGCGCCGCCCAGGGGCCAGGTTCCGAAGCAGACGACTGGGACATGGGGGCCGCCGCTGCCCATCTGCTTGACTCTCATGCGGCTCTCCTTCCGTCTGGGTGAATGGGGCCGGGCGAGCGCTAGGAGGTGAGGCCCATCTCCCGCGACTTGGCCATGATACTCTCGAATCGGTCGTCCAGCGGCTCGACGCCCGCGCCGTCCGTTCTGGGCCTGAGCAGGGCCGCGGTCTCGTAGAGGTCGACGCCCGCGAACCGTCCGTCCAGGAGCACCGTCTCCATCTCGGACAGGTAGGTATCGGTGTCCATGAGGTGAACGAACCCGTTGAAGTAGACTGGGACTGCTGCTGCGGCGGCGGTCGAGAGCATGTCTCGGACGACCGGGTCCGAGAGGGTCTGTGAGATGCCGGCGCGGCGCGCCTGGCCGTAGGGGGGATTGGGCACGCCCTCGAAGCGGCTGGGGCGCATGATGCTGCCGTCGGCGAGGCCGTCGGTGAGCCAGGTCTGCCAGTCGTAGTGGATGTTGGTGAGCGACCAGTACCGTTCCCTGGGGCTGGGGTTCGGTCGGAAGGCGTCGGGGTGCATATGTATCTGCATCTTCCTGCCGGCGCGCCTCACTTTTTGCGCGGTCTCCCGCAGGAACGCGGTCACACGCTCGCCGCGTATGCGGGGCAGCCGTTGGGTGACGAGGTCGTCCTCGAGCGCGTCGACTCCGAACCGCTGTCGGTACTCTTCGAGGATGGGTTCGTTGAATCCGTACTCGTCGGGTTCGTCGTTGCAGCCGCCGTGTGAATTGAGCCGGACGGACAGGCCGTCCACTCCGGTACGGAGCGCGCGGTCGATCCAGCCCGACCAGAGCCTTATGACCTCGGGGTACGCCTCGCAGGGCGCGCTTGGGAGGGTTTCGTTCTTTCCGCGCGCGAAGGCGATGACGCCGTCGTCGGAGACCGACCGCCATCGGATGTTCTCCTTGGCCGCGGTATTGTCGGCGTCCAGGTCTCCGAGATACTGGCCGAATCCCGAGTCGAACTCCATTCCGTGGCTGCGGAAGTCGCGGGGGGAGTGCCACATGGCGGAGCGAGTGGCTACGACTATGGGTATGGGATCAGGGCCAAGTCCGTACGCCTCGATCATTCCCAGGGCCGTGTTGGTGAAGTCTCCGGTCTTGTCCGTGAAGTCGGTCGTGACGAGAACGTATCGGTCTGTCAGGTTGAGACCCTGGAGGGTGAGCGTTCTGACGGGGTCTCCCTTCGCCGTGATCGGCGCGTCGAACGAGTCCCGCACCTCCCTGGGAGCCGGCTCCACGGTGTCCTGGAGCGTGAAGTCGATCTCCCTTCGCCGGTAGCGGTAGTTGTCCCGGCTGGTCCAGATCTGCA
This sequence comes from uncultured Dehalococcoidia bacterium, assembly GCA_958295685.1. Taxonomy (GTDB): domain Bacteria; phylum Chloroflexota; class Dehalococcoidia; order Lucifugimonadales; family CATQGZ01; genus CATQGZ01. The sequence continues at coordinate 2,071,161 of OY282365.1, read as the reverse complement.
GGTTTTCCTTTCGGATTCTGGTTGGGGAGCGGTCCTTTTTGAGGAGTCTGATCTTTCGTATCGGCAGCGTCGCCAGTCCGGGCGGGGCCCTGTATGGCCGCCTCTGTATCAGGGTGTGTGGGCAGCGCTCCAGGAACGGGGCGAGGAACTGGACGGTTCCGCCTATTCGCCGTGTGACCGACCTGGCGGACTCTGCCGAGCCGTCCGGATAGGTTCCGGAGCCTCCTATGTCGTAGGGCTTCACCACGGCGAATATCTCGAGGCCGTTTCGATGGGCAGCGGGGACGGCGGCGGCGAGCGGCTCTCCGATCCTGTCCAGGGTTTCGGGGCCGTATCGGTCCTGGAACATGCCGCCCGCCCAGAAGGAGTTCCGGTCGACGTCGCCGTAGTATATCCAGTTGACGCGCCGCACGCCGAGGCGCCTGAGGCGGGCCATCATGTCGTCGAGGACTTCTCGGGTGTAGACGCCTTTCAGGACGTCGTCAGGGAAGTCGACGGTTGCCGAGAGTAGGAAGGGGTTGTGGGATGCGGCGGTGGAGGTCATGACGTGGTCGCGGCGGTGTCAGGGGATGGGGCAGTCTAGGCGCGCGAGCAATTCTCTGTCAAGAAAACGCCGAGCGGTGGCCGCGGCAGCCGGTTCGCCGAAAACTGTTCCAAATCGTTCCATTTGTTCCATCTCATAGCTGGGAGTTCAGTTTCGTGGGTCAAATGTGGTGCGTCTGTGAACCAGAAGCGGGGCGGAATCGGAGCACTCTCGGACGATTGTGGGACAGCGTCCTCGGCGGGGCGTCGGCGGATCTGGGGCAGAGCCTTACGCTGCTTGCGAAGGGCAGCGCATTCTCGTCGTGGTACACGTCGGAGTTGGAGCGGACTACAGGTTCGCCGGACACGATGGATTTCTATTCCGCCCGTCGATCTGCGGCGTCATAAGCCCTGTTGACTTTGAATATGATGCCGTCGGACAACTCCGCTACCGGCTCCAGGTGCGGCAGCTCCTCTATGCTGTAACCGTAATCGGACGCAAAGGAATGGAGCCAGGCGATATATGTGCCGTCCGCCGCGTTTTCTATCTGCCGTTTCGCCCCGGGATTGAGCTTCCAGCCCAAATCGATATCGTCTGCGTGCGTGGTCAGATGATCATCTTCGCGGCCGGTGTAGATGTAGGTAACGGACGAGTTGCTCAGTATCGGAACGTCAGCGGGCGCTTCCCGAACGAACTGCAGGACTTCCGAGTTGGCCCAAGCGGGGCCGATAATTCCCCCGAGACCTTGTTCGTTGGCCTGAACGATCTCACGCACGTTGAACGCCGCGCCGCCGGCGAGCCAGAGAGAGAAGACTAGGGCGATGACCATGATCAGCAGGCTGTGAGTCGCTGCTGCCCTCCCCCGTATAATTGTTCTAATCACTGGCAATTTGCCAACAGCCGACGGCAACGTGCGCCCACGCGCATAGCTCAGGAGCCTGTCCAGGGCAAACACCGCGGTGAACAGAAGCGGGACGTAGGCGGGGGACAGAAGCCTGCCGCCCAGGGGCAGGATTTCGGTCTGCGATTGCGCCGCCGTGAGGTAAATCAGGTACACCAGGGCAAAGCCGCCGAACAGGTAGAAGGGACTCCACCCATCCATACCCTCGTCCTTCCGATGCGAGCGAATAAGGGTATACCCAACGGCTGCCGCCAGTGTCAGCAGGACAACTGCGGCGAATACTGCGGCAGCGGCCCTGACATCCCCCGACGGCAGGTAGAAGAAGAACACCCATTCGGCGATGTCGCTGAGGAACTTGTCCAGAATCTCCAACAAGCTATACGGCGACGGCTGTCTCTGTCCGTGGATGCTGCCGTGCAGCAGGAAGTTCTGCACGAGCCACAGTCCCACCGGCGCCGCGGCAATCAGTAGATACAGACCGATGCGCTTCGCCTTCTCCAACGGCGCAGCGCTGCGCTGGAGGAGCAGCAGGGGCACGACGGCTATAATCAAGGCGACGCCCATGTAGCGAGTCAGGAAGGCCAGGGAGGCGAAGGCCGCGGCCCAAATCAGGTCCGAACGCCTGGCGGTATCGAGGAACCTGGAGGTCAGTACCAGTGAAAGCGTTACGAACAGGATGAAGGGCGCCTCGGATATGGCGAAGGACGCGACTCTGGTCAGGGGGATCGCCAGCATTATGGCGCAGCAGGCCCCGACTATCAGGAAAGGATGCTGAACGTGCCGCCGCAGCCCCTGACCGGCGACGAATATGGTGAGTCCGAAGACGGCGGCGTTCAACGGGCCGGCGACGTCGTAAGGGTCGAACACTCCGAGGCTGGCTGCGGCCAACAGCATGGGGTAGAGCGGCGGCCAGTGCAGATAGGGCCATCCGTAGATCTGAACGAACCATTCCCCATCCAGGAGGTTCCTGGCCGTGGATATGTAGGTGGCCCAGTCCGCGATCAGCCCCACGCCATAGGTTGCCTCCCGCGCGAGGATGAGGGCCGCGCCCAGGACGGCGAGGGCGGCCAGCAGCAGGTCGAACCGGCTTGGGCGGGAGATTTTCGCCGAAAGTGTCGTATTTCGGGTCATTTCGTAGCTGGGAGGGGCGATTTTGGCCGACACTTTGCGACATTCATGCGACACTTATGCGACACTCATGCGACACTTATGCGACACTTATGCGACACTTTGCGACAGGCGCTTCAGGAGTCGTGCGGGCTGGTTTGTGGAGGGAGGCGGCTGTGTTCATGAGGATACTCTAGCACAGCGGTTCGGTGTCGTCAAGGATTGTCTGAATCAGGATTCTCAGGATTGGAGGATTGTCAGGATTGGGGACCAAATCCCCCCACGACACCGTACCCTTCCCAGGATAAGTATAAGACTGATGGCGCCTACTAATCTGGGACAGGCTCGAAGCAGTACATACTCTTGACACCCTTACTGCCCGTCACTACCATATCCGGGGGGCCGAGGTAGCTCAGTTGGTAGAGCACAGCACTGAAAATGCTGGTGTCGTCAGTTCGATTCTGACCCTCGGCACTTGTCCGTCCGGAGTCGGGCGCGGCGGATGGCCGGCGTCCGGACTCTTTGAACGCGGTCAGTCAAGCGGGAGTAGCTCAGCGGTAGAGCGCGTCCTTGCCAAGGACGAGGTCGAGGGTTCGAAACCCTTCTCCCGCTCCACCTCCACGCTCTAATACGACATTGCGACTCACACCTGAGCACCGCCGACCATGACTCACCCTGGAACGATGCCTGCTGCGGCGTGGTTTCTCTACGGGGAGGACGGCCGTCCCCTGGGACAGGTCTACCGAGGTCTGGATGGCGCCGCACCCATCGCCGGTGAACGGGTCGCCTGCGGTGAGCCTCTGGGCGCCGCCGAGGTCGTGTCGTTCGAGGAGTTGTCTGCCACATGCGCATTGCGCCGGTGGCGGGTGGTCGTGCGGCTCCTCGGATGATGAGGACTTGTAACTGTTCGAGTTGATGAGGTCTTTCGATCAGCGTAGTCCTGATAACGTCTGGTTTCCCCACCCGCCCACCCATTTGGAACTGGGGGCAAAGCCCCCAGACTCCCTGCCAGAGGGGGGATAACCACGTGGTCGTCGAGTCGGATGATGTGGTACAGGCCAGACTACCTGCCAGGGGAGAACCAACCGTGCTGGACGCGGCGAGTAGGCAGTGGGCCCCAGACTCCCTGCCAGAGGGGGGGAGAACCACATGGTCGTCGAGTCGGATGATGTGGTACAGGCCAGACTACCTGCCAGGGGAGAACCAACCGTGCTGGACGCGGCGAGTAGGCAGTGGGCCCAGACTCCCTGCCAGAGGGGAGAACTCCCTCTGGACTCCCTCTTTCGGGTCTCACAAGTCTGAACAGTTTCATCGAAGAGGGCTGGTCCGGGACCGTCTTCATGGTGTGATATAATTGCGCGCTGACTCGGCTAAGCCTGTATGGAGGCGGCAGCGCATGACGTCGAACGTGGTTTTGTCCAACAAGGAATACAGGGTCGTGGGGACCCGTCCGGTGCGCCACGACGGATACGACAAGGTGACCGGCAGGGCCCTTTACGGCGCGGACATGCGCCCGTCGGGGCTCATTCACGGGAGGGTGCTGAGGAGTCCCCATGCCCACGCGCGAGTGCTGTCCATAGACACGTCGCGGGCCGAGGCGCACCCCGAGGTCAGGGCCGTGGTCACGGGCGCCGATCTCCCTGAGCCCGGTGACAGGGCGCCGAGGGTGAGCACGAACATCCTCGCCCGGGGAAAGGCGCTGTACAAGGGGCACGCGGTCGCTGCCGTGGCCGCGGCCAGCGTCCACGCCGCCGAAGAGGCCCTGTCGCTTATCGACGTGCAGTACGAGCCTCTTCCGGCCGTCCGCAACGTTGCCGAGGCGATGAAAGAGTCTGCTCCGCTGGTCCACGAGGACATGGACAGCAACGTCACCAACCACACGCAGTACGTGTTGGGCGACGTGGGGAAGGGGTTTGCCTCAGCCGACGTCGTCGTCGAGCGGGAGTTCCACACCGACACCGTTCACCAGGGGTACATCGAGCCTCACACAGCGACCGCCTGGTGGGGGTCCGACAAGATCACGGTGTGGTGCAGCTCGCAGGGGCACTTCCAGATTGGAGAGGCGACAGCCGAGGCCCTTGGCCTGCCCTCGTCGCAGGTCAAGGTGGTGCCGATGGAGATAGGCGGCGGGTTCGGCGGCAAGACGACCGTATACCTCGAGCCGGTGGCCGCGCTTCTCTCTCTCAAGAGCGGCGCGCCCGTCAAGGTGACCATGAGCCGGGCGGAGGTGCTCGAGGCCAGCGGCCCAACGGGCGGCAGTTACATGAAGGTCAGGATCGGAGCGACCGGAGACGGTCGCCTGACGGCGGCAGCCGCAGAGTTGAAGTACGAGTCGGGCGCGTTTCCCGGATCCTCGGTAGGCGGCGGCGCGGCCTGTATCTTCTCCCCATATGACATAGAGAACGTGCTCATCGACGCCTATGACGTGCTCGACAACAAGCCGAAGACCGCCGCGTACCGCGCCCCCGGCGCTCCCGGCGCGGCGTTCGCCGCCGAGACCATACTGGACGAGATTGCGGAGAGGTTGTGCATAGACCCTCTGGACCTGCGTATCATGAACGGCGCGAAGGAGGGTTCGCGCCGGGCGAACGGGATCGTGAATCCACCCATAGGGGCCATCGAGACGGCCGAGGCCGCAAAGTCACACGAGCACTACTCCGCAAAGCTGGAGGGGCCGTACCGGGGTCGGGGCGTGGCGTCCGGGTTCTGGATCAACGGAGGCGGCGCGGCCTGTGCGACTGCGAACGTCAACTACGACGGTACCGTGAACCTGGTCATCGGTCAGATGGACATCGGGGGCACTCGCCCGGCCGCTGCCCAGCAGTTCGCCGAGGTGCTGGGCATTCCTGTCGAGGACGTCAATCCGCAGGTGGGCGACACCGAGTCGATCGGCTACACGTCCATGACCGGCGGGAGCGGGGCAGCGTTCAAGACGGGGTGGGCCTGCTACGAAGCCGCCGAGGACGTCCGGCGTCAGATGATCGGGCGCGCCGCCGTGCTGTGGGAGGCCGACGCTTCCGACATCGAGATGGCGGACGGCGAGTTTCGATTCAAGAAAGACCCCGAGCTTCGGGCGACCTTCAAGGAGGTCGCAGCGGCGCTCCCTGATACGGGCGGCCCGGTCTTCGGGAGCGCCAACGTGGCGCCGACAACTTCCGGCAGCGCCTTCGCCACCCACATCGTCGACGTTGAATTGGATCCTGACACCGGCAAGCTGACGATTCTCCGCTACACGGCGGTCCAGGACGCCGGCAAGGCCGTTCATCCCGACTACGTAGAAGGTCAGATGCAGGGCGGGGTGGTTCAGGGTATCGGCTGGGCGCTCAACGAGGAGTATTACATGGGCAGCGACGGCCGGATGCTCAACTCGAGCTTCCTGGACTATCGGATGCCCACGTCGCTAGACATACCGATGATCGACACGGTGATCGTGGAGGTCGCCAATCCCGGCCACCCGTACGGTGTCCGGGGCGTCGGCGAGGTGTCGATAGTGCCGCCGCTTGCGGCGATCGCAAACGCAATCCACTCCGCGTCCGGCGTCAGGATGAACACGCTTCCGATGAGTCCGCAGGCCGTTCTCAAGGCGATCAGCGGCAAGAACGGCGTCTGACCGCGGGGCCCGGCCATCCGTTTTCACGCCTGCGCTTGCAGAGCATCCCTTCGGGACCGTACCCCTCTTTTCTCATAGAGGCTACAGGGACACGTCGTGAGTGGGGCGGCTACGTCGGGAAGCCTACTTCTTCCATCGAGGGCAGACTCCCCGACTCGCGCAGTCGTTCCAGCGCCTGTTTCTCGAGTTGCCTCACCCGCTCACGGGTGACCCCCAATTCCTGGCCGATCTCTTCGAGGGTCCGAGGCCGTTCGTCAATCAGGCCGAACCTCAGCGCCAGAAGCCGACCCAACCTCCAGGGAAGCTCTCCGACCGCCCGCTGCAGCCTGTCGCGCGCCAACTGGCGAATCGCGGTCTCGTCAGGGGGCAAGCCAGAGGTGTCCTCCATGAAGTCCTGGAGCGTCGACTGTTCCTCGCCGACCGGGGTCTCGAGGGAGACCGTGTGCTGCCGCCGGGTCATCAGATCCTCGACCATCTCCTGGGAGAAGTCCGTTTCACGGGCCAGCTCTTCGGTGGTTGGGTCTCGGCCCAGACGGCGGGCCAGGCTGCGCTCGGCCCCGCTGAGTTGCTGGAGCCGCTCGACCACGTGCACCGGAAGCCGGATCGTCCTGCCCTGGTCGGCAAGCGCCCGGGTGATGGATTGTCTGATCCACCACGTGGCGTAGGTGCTGAACTTGTACCCGCGGTGCGGATCGAACTTCTCGACGGCGCGCATGAGGCCCAGGTTGCCCTCCTGGATCAGGTCCAGCATCGGCAGTCCGCGCCCCATGTACTTCTTGGCCACGCTGACCACGAGGCGCAGATTGGACGTGGTGAGCCTCTCCGAGGCTGTACGGCCCCTGTGGTTGACGTTCTGCCACAACTGTCGGAGCCGGAGGTCGTGGCCCTCGACAAGGGGCGCGGTCTCGTCCACCGCCGCGTCGTCCTTTGCGAGGGCATCGAGGGCCTCGACGGTCTCCTCCGGCAGAAGGTTGGAGGCGCGGGACAGCGCGGCCACGCCTGCGGAGACGTCGGCTTCAGGGATTCGCAGCGTCTCGGCCAAGGCCTGCTTCATCCCGTCCTTCAGGGGGTTATCAAGCGCCGACCGGATCTCGGGATTGGAGAGCAGGCCCGAGAGAGAGGTCTCGGCAGTACCGGGCTTCACGCGTTCGGCAAGCGCGGCCAGCAAGTTCCGACGCTCACGGAGCGACAGGTACAGCGCGGCGGCTATCTCGGATCGTGTGGGAGGCCGCCCGTACTTCTCCTGGAGACCTGCCCCGGTCCCTTTGAGAAGCATCCAGCGCTCCTCAGCCAGGCCGAGAGTCACCTCCTCCTCTCTGGTGAGGAGCTCATGCTGGCCGATGGTTCGCAGGTAGTCCTTTACGTTGTCGCCGGTCTCCCCGAGGGCGGCGGCCTCACGCGGCTTCGTCCGGCCGCCGCCTCTCAAGGAATCCAGTCCAACATCATCTGACACGTTTCACTTCCCTGGCGTCCGGGTCCCTGAAGCGGTGTCACCGGAGTAGTGCAACTAGGAGTGCGGCTGGGGCCTCTTCCTCATTGGCTTTAAAGAAAGGCTCTGAGCCTTGCCTCAGAGCCTTCTAATGAATGTCGTTGGTAGCGGGGGCAGGACTCGAACCTGCGACCTTTGGGTTATGAGCCCAACGAGCTGCCGCTGCTCCACCCCGCGGCGATAGATGCCGTCGGCGACTGGTCGGGACGCGATGTCCCGGCCGGCTGCCGACGGGTCGACACTGAATGCCTGCGTCGGATAGATGAGTCTGAATGTGGGTCAAGTACTCGGCCTATTAGTACCGCTCAGCTTAGCACCTTGCGGAGCTTACACCTGCGGCCTATCAAACCCGTAGTCTACGGGAGGCCTCGCCCCGGCCGACGAATCGGACGGGGGTGGAGATCTAATCTTGAGGTCGGCTTCGCGCTTAGATGCTTTCAGCGCTTATCACGTCCAGACCTGGCTACCCGGCGATGCTCCTGGCGGAACAACCGGTACACCAGAGGTCTGTCCCTCCCGGTCCTCTCGTACTAGGGAGGGCTCCTCTCAAATCTCCTACGCCCACGACGGATAGAGACCGAACTGTCTCACGACGTTCTGAACCCAGCTCGCGTGCCGCTTTTACCGGCGAACAGACGGACCCTTGGGACCTTCTTCAGCCCCAGGATGCGGCGAGCCGACATCGAGGTGCCAAACCTCGCCGTCGCTGTGAACGCTTGGGCGAGATTAGCCTGTTATCCCCGGGGTAGCTTTTATCCGATAAGCTACGGCCCTTCCACTCGGAACCGTAGGATCACTTTGCCCGACTTTCGTCTCTGCTCGACTTGTAGGTCTCACAGTCAAGCTCCCTTATGCCAATGCACTCTGAAGGTGATTTCCATCCACCCTGAGGGAACCTTTGGGCGCCTCCGTTACTCTTTGGGAGGCGACCGCCCCAGTCAAACTGCCCACCTGGCAGGGTCCCTCGATTGTGTCGAGGTTAGGGCCAAGATCATAGAAGAGCGGTATTTCAAGGTTGACTCCACCGCCACTGGCGTGACGGCTTCGATGTCTCCCGCCTATCCTACACATCCATGGGCTCGGTCCAGTGCCAAGCTGCAGTAAAGCTCCACGGGGTCTTTTTGTCCTGTCGCGGGTAGCCGGCATCTTCACCGGCCTTGCAATTTCACCGAGCCCCTCGTTGAGACAACGCTCAGGTCGTGACGCCATTCGTGCGGGTCGGAACTTACCCGACAAGGGATTTCGCTACCTTAGGACCGTTATAGTTACGGCCGCCGTTCACCGGGGCTTCGGTTCAGAGCTTCGTTCCGACAAGTCGAAACTAACCCCTCTCCTTAACCTTCCGGCACTGGGCAGGCGTCAGCCCCTATACATCGCCTTTCGGCTTAGCAGAGACCTGTGTTTTTGATAAACAGTCGCCTGAGCCGCTTCACTGCGGCCCGCAGAGGCCTCCGTCCAGCGTGTGGACTTCACCCCGCGGGCACCCTTTATCCCGAAGTTACAGGGCCAAGTTGTCGAGTTCCTTAACGAGGGTTCTCTCGTTCACCTTGGGACATTTACCCCAGCCCACCTGTGTCGGTTTGCAGTACGGACGTCGATGCTTCTTGCAACGAGGCTTTTCTTGACGACAGAGGATCAGCGGAATCCCCCCGGGTGAATCCCTGGAGTTCTCCTCCCCCTCGGCTCGTAGCGCCGGAACGGATTTGCCTATCCCGGCCTGGCCTACGGGTCGGAACGCGCCATGTCCAATGGGCACGCCCCGCCTACCTGTTCGTGTCCCCCCTTTGCGTTAGAACGAAGCATCGGCGGTACGGGAATCTTGACCCGTTGTCCATCGCCTTCGCTTGCTCGCTACGGCTTAGGCCCGACTTACCCTACGACGATCAGCGTAGCGTAGGAAACCTTGGGCTTTCGGTGTCCTGGATTCTCACCAGGATTGTCGCTACTCATGCCGGCATTCTCACTTCTCAGCGCTCCACCACGGCTCACGCCGCGGCTTCGCCGCACTGACAACGCTCCCCTACCGTCCCTCCGTGTACGGAAGGACCCGCGGCTTCGGTGGTGGACTTAGCCCCGTTACATTTTCGGTGCGGGACTCCTCGACTAGTGAGCTGTTACGCACTCTTCAAAGGGTGGCTGCTTCTAAGCCAACCTCCTAGCTGTTTTAGCAGTCCCACTTCCTTTCACACTTAGTCCACACTTAGGGACCTTAGCCTGCGGTCTGGGCTGTTTCCCTTTCGACAATGAAGCTTATCCCCCACTGTCTCACTCCCGAGGAGCATCCTGAGGCATTCGTGGTTTGGTTGAGTTTGGTAAGCTCACGCCCCCTTACCCATCCAGTGCCCTACCTCCTCAGGACTCCCTCGAGGCTGTACCTAAATACATTTCGGGGAGAACCAGCTATCTCCGGGTTCGTTTGGCATTTCACCCCTACCCACAGCTCATCCCAGCCTTTTGTACCAGACACGGGTTCGGTCCTCCACCCCGATGTTATCGGGGTTTCAACCTGGCCATGGGTAGCTCACCCGGTTTCGGGTCTAATCCAGACAACCCACCAGGCATGATGGCAGCTCTGCGTCAGCCTTCCACCGCTTCGGCCCCCTTTCCCCTCCGAAGAAGGGTCCAGAGGCGTCCACGGCGTCCAGCGTCGGCTTCGCTGCCGCCCGGTTGCGCCCTATTCAGACTCGCTTTCGCTGCGGCTCCGGAACTGATGTCCCTTAACCAGCTGCCTAGATTAACTCGCCGGCTCATTCTTCAATAGGCACGCAGTCACCCTTTTCGGGCTTCCACGGCTTGTAAGTCTGTGGTTTCAGGTCTATTTCACTCCCCTCACGGGGTTCTTTTCACCTTTCCCTCACGGTACTGGTTCACTATCGGTGGCCAAGGGTATTTAGCCTTGGAGGGTGGTCCCCCCAGATTCCCACAGGATTCCACGTGTCCCGTGGTACTCAACAGCGCGTCAGAAGCCCTCTCTTTTTCGCCTACAGGACTCTCACCTTCTCCGGTCGTCCTTCCCAGGCGCATTCGGCTAAGGAGAGGGTTTTTTACTTCTCGCTCCATGCTGAGGTTGGAGCAGACGCGTGTTACAACCCCCTACGGACATAGGGCCTCAGCCCACTAAGCCCGACGGGTTTAGGCTCTTCCCCGTTCGTTCACCACTACTAGGGGAATCTCGGTTGATTTCTTTTCCTCAGGGTACTTAGATGTTTCAGTTCCCCTGCTTGCCTCCCCGAACACGTCGGGGTTCCCTGGCATGACCCAGGGTGGGTTTCCCCATTCGGAAATCCCCGGTTAAGCTTGCTAGACAGCTAGCCGGGGCTTCTCGCAGTCTTGCCGCGCCCTTCTTCGGCCCTTGGCCCCAAGGCATCCGCCACAGACCCTTACTAACTTGACCCACATTGAGGCTCATCTATCTTTTCGACAGGATTCAGTTGTTAAGGTGCAGGGGCAGAAGGGCCTCCCCGGCTCCACTGGAGCGGGGATCCGCTTCCGCGCCCTCAGACGACGGGGCAGGCAACCCCATGGCCTGAATGAGCTAGTATACGGCATCCGTCAGCCCCGGTCAAGCCCGTGTATTTCCCAAATCCCCCACCCGGCAGGCTGTCGGTTGACTCTCAGGGGAGACGGGCAGTAGTCTGCGCACGCGCAGACCGCCGCACAGGAGGACTCCATGCCCAACCGCCGCAAGGACAAGCTCGTCGGACCGCTCATCTCGCTGCCCACCTTCAATGACGACAACCACAACCTTCTGCTCGACCGCCAGAGGATTCACGTCAACTGGCTCATCGAGAACGGAGTCACCGAGGGCAACGGCGTCCTGCTGATGGCCGGCGGCCTCGGTGAGGGAGCCTTCCTCAAGGACTCGGAGTGGCAGGCTCTGGCGGAGATTGTCGTCGAGGCCGCCGACGGCAGGGCGCCCACCGCCATCGGCGTGACCGAGCTGAGCGCAAGGCACGCCGCCGACAAGGCCAGGATGGCGGCAGACCTCGGCATCGATTTCATACAGCTCACCCCGCCGCACTACATGGGCCCCACCGACGACGACGTGTTCGGTTTCTTCCAGCACGTGAACGACGCCGCCGACGTGGGCATCATCGCCTACAACCTCCCGTGGTGCATGCCCAACGCATTCGAGTTCCGCCACAACCTGTTCGAGCGTTTCACCGGCCTGGAGAACATAGACGGCCTGAAATGGGGGTCTCTCTCCCTGACCCACTGGGCGGGGATGCTCCGCCTGTTCAGGCACAGGTTCAACTTCATCGAGCAGGGCGGTATGCTGGCGCTCGGCTACCGACTCGGAATGGTCGGGTTCATCGACACCATCGGCAACGCAGCGCCCAGGTACTCCCTCAAGCGGTGGGAGTTGATCCGCGAAAAGCGCTTCGAGGAGCTCGACCAGTTGGAGCTTGTCAGATTCGACGCTGACCTCAGCGGAGCGAGGACTCTCACGGCGGTTGAGGCCGCCAAGGGGCTCAGCGCCAACTACTCCGGCATGGGCGAGGGCCCGCCCGCCCGCGCCAGGCTGCTGGCGATGGGCATGGACACGGGGCCGCACTTCCCGCACCAAGAGCCTGTGTCCGAGGCGTTCACGCGGAGCGTGGCCGCGAGCATCGAGGCCAGCGGCTTCATGAAGTGGGTCGACTGGGACCAGTCCATCTTCGACGCGGCCGGAACAGGGTAGGCGTGGCCGCCGTGTATGACCTGGTTCTGAAAGGCGGCGAGCTGATAGACCCCGCCGCCGGTTTCAGGGCCGTCGGCGACGTGGCCTTCCGCGATGGCAGGGTGGCCGCCGTGGGGCCTGACCTGGACGAGTCGAACGCCGCGCGCGCGCTCGACGTCTCCGGCAAGCTGGTGACTCCGGGCCTCGTCGATATCCACGGCCACTACTTCCCGCACGCCACCCAGATGGGCATCTCTGCCGACTCGGTCTGCCTGCCCAACGGCGTGACTACCACCGTGGACGCGGGCAGCTCGGGCTGGATACAGTTCGACGCCTTCAAAGAGTTCGTCATCCGGCAGGAGCAGACCCGCCTGCTCGCGCTGATCAATCTCTCCGCCCTCGGAATGCTCCAGCAGTACCGCGACGGCGGCTACGGCCCGTCCTTCTCCATCAGCGGCGGCCCGGCAACGTCCGTCTCGCAGGAACCGGTCGGGGAGCTCCTCGACCTGCGCTACGCCCAGGTCGAAGAGGCGGTCCGGTGCATACGGGACAACCCCGGCATCACGCTGGGCGTGAAGGTGCGGGTCGACCCTGGGGTCACCGGCCTAGAGAACGCCGGCCCCGCCCTGGAGCTGGGCAGGAAGGTGGCCGACGACACAGGGTCGTTCATGATGGTCCATGCCGCGCGGAGCCCGATCTCCATGGCCCGCATACTCGAACACCTGCGGCCCGGGGACATCGTGACCCACGCCTTCCACGGCGCCGAGAACCGTATCCTGGACGACCGAGGCCGCCTGCGCCCGGAGGCGCTGGAGGCTAGAGACAAGGGCATAGTGATGGACGTGGGCGCCGCCAGCGCCAACTTCGACGTCGAGGTGTCCAGGTCTGCCATCGCTCAGGGGATGCCGCCGGACACGATAAGCAGCGACGTCACGAGGCCGCGCCCCGCGAGGTCGGTGGTCTACACTCTGCCCGAGCTCATGTCCATGTTCATGGGCCTGGGAATGCCGCTCGAGGAGGTCGTGGCCGCCGCGACGCGCAACGGAGCGGCGGCCATAGGACTGCCGGAAGAGGTCGGGACGCTCAGACCCGGAGCCGCCGGCGACGCTGCGGTCCTCGAGATCGAGCCAGGCGAGTTCGAGTACGCCGACGCCCAGGGCGGCCGTGTGCGGACCGACCGCCGGCTCAGGCCCACGGCCACCGTAAAAGACGGCAGCCTGTGGGAACCAAGCCGCCGCTGAAATACGATCAAGGACATCTCCGGACCCCCAATCCTGAGAATCCTGATTCGGACAATTGACACGCCCGAACCGCTGTGCTAGAGTATCCCCATGACACAGCCGACTCTCTCCACAGACCGCCCGCAAGACTCCTGCATCGCCTGCGTTGGCCTGTCAGAAAGTGTCAGAAAGTGTCAGATAAGTGTCGGATAAGTGTCGGATAAGTGTCGGATAAGTGTCGGATAAGTGTCGGATAGTGTCAGGTAATTCCGAGCCGTCTGAGACCCTCCCAGCTACGAAATGGCTGCGAAATGCCCGTAAATCCGACACTTTCGCAAAAAATTCCCGCAGCCGCCGAGCCCCGGAGGCCCCGGACGCAAGGACCGGCGCGTCGCCCCAGGATCAGCGCGGACCCGTCGCTTGACAGCGGCCGCAGGCCTCCTGTAGTATGGTTAGCAGTCTCCGAGTGAGACTGCTAACGGGGTAAGCCCCCAAACCAAGTCAGGAGGATGTCTGAATGGCGAACACCTTCAAACCACTGGGCAACAGGGTCGTAATCAAGCCGAATGATCGAGAGGAGCAGATGAGCGCCGGGGGGATATACATCCCGGACACGGCGAAGGAGAAGCCCCAGGAGGGCACGGTCGTGGCCGTCGGGCCGGGGAAGCTCTCAGACGACGGCAAGCGGGTTCCCATGGACGTCGCCGTCGGCGACACCGTGGTCTATTCCCAGTATTCGGGAGCCGAGTACAAGGACGGAGACACCGAATACCTCGTCGTCAGGGAGGATGACATCCTCTTCAAGAAGTAGCCGTCCCATTTCAGGAAATCGGACATCCGACCACCGCCGGCAGAGCCGGTGACAGAGTTCAGAGCAAGGAGTACACATGCCTGCTAAACAGTTGTCGTTCAGCGAGGAAGCACGGGCCGCGATGAAACGCGGGATAGACATGATGGCCGACACCGTCGGGGTGACCCTGGGTCCCAAGGGCCGCAACGTCGTGTTGGACAAGAAGTTTGGCGCCCCCCAGGTCTGCAGCGACGGCGTCACCATCGCCAAGGAGATCGAACTCGAAGACCCCTTCGAGAACATGGGGGCTCAGCTTCTCAAAGAGGCCGCCAGCAAGACCAACGACGTTGCCGGCGACGGCACCACCACCGCGACCGTTCTGGCGCAGGCCATCGTCCACGAGGGCTTCAAGAACATCGCGGCCGGCGCCAACCCCATGGCCATCAAGCGCGGCATCGAGAAGGGTGTTGCGGCGCTGCGGGACAAGGTTGAGGAGATGGCAACCACCGTCGAGGGCAGGACACAGGTAGCCCAGGTCGCCTCGCTCTCCGCCCACGACGAAGAGATGGGAGGCCTGATCGCCGAGGTGATGGAGAAGGTCGGCAAGGACGGCGTCATCACCGTCGAGGAGTCCAAGGGCATCGCCTACGAGCAGGAGTTCGTCGAGGGGATGCAGGTAGACAGGGGATACATCTCCCCCTACTTCATCTCCAACCAAGAGCGGATGGAGTCCGTCATCGAGGACCCGTACATCCTCATCACCGACAAGAAGATCTCGGCCGTGGCCGACCTGCTGCCCGCGCTGGAGAAGATACTCCAGATAGGCAAGAACGTGGTCGTCGTGGCCGAAGACGTGGAGGGGGAGGCGCTGGCCACACTGGTGGTCAACAAGCTGCGCGGCACCCTCAACGTCCTCGCCGTCAAGGCCCCGGGATTCGGAGACAGGCGCAAGGCCATGCTCGAAGACATGGCCACCCTGACCGGAGCGGTGGTCATCAGCGAAGAGGTGGGCCGCAAGCTCGACTCGGTCACCGTCGAAGACCTTGGGAGAGCCAGGCGCGTGGTCTCCAGCAAAGAGGACACCACCTTCGTAGACGGCGCCGGGTCCGAGGACGACATCAGGGGCAGGATCAACCAGATCAAGGCCCAGGTCGAGGAGACCACGTCGGACTACGACAGGGAGAAGCTGCAGGAGCGGCTGGCCAAGCTCTCCGGCGGCGTCGCTATCATCAAGGTGGGCGCGGCCACTGAGGTGGAGCTCAAGGAGAAGAAGCAGCGAGTCGAAGACGCGCTGTCGGCCACCCGCGCGGCGGTGGAGGAGGGCATCGTCCCCGGCGGCGGACTCGCCCTGATACGCGCCCGCTCGGCCCTCTGCTCGCTCGAGTTGCGCGGAGACGAGCAGGTGGGCATTCGCATCCTCGACAGGGCGCTCGAGCAGCCGCTGAAGCTGATTGCACAGAACACCGGCGTGTCCGGCGAGGTCATCCTGGCAGAGAGCATCAAGAGCGAGGGTGACTGTGGCTACGACGCGGAGGTGGGCGAGTGGGCGCCCCTGCTGGAGCGCGGTATCATGGACCCTGCCAAGGTCACCCGCGCCGCAATCGAGAACGCCGCCAGCATCGCCTCGATGGTGATCACCACCGAGTCGCTCATAACGGAGATCAAGGAGGAGACCCCGCCCATGCCCGCCGCTCCTCCCATGGACTACTAGACCGTCCACCGAAGGAAGCCCGCACCCGGCGGGTGGAGTAAAGAGCCAGGAAGTGTCAAAGAGACGGGGCCATTCCAATGGAATGGCCCCGTCCTCATGCTTACGTCCCACTCAACAGTCAGTGGGTGGACGCCTCTCTACGACGACTCGGGCAAAGCGGCAGGCTGTCGTCCCGCCTCCACGTTCAGCAGCCAGCGTTTCAGTTCCACCTCACTTGATCCGCTGCCGTATCCTCTCATGCCGCCGTCTCCGGCGATCACTCGGTGACACGGCACGACGATCGGAAGCCTGTTCCGGGCCATCGACTGACCGGCAGCACGGGACGCGCCCGGACTGCCCGCCTGCTGCGCGAGCCATGCATAGCTGCGGGTCTCCCCCAGAGGAATGGACCTGCACGCCGTCCACGCAGCATGATAGAAGGACGTGGCGTCCCGAATGTCCACCTCGTACTCGTCGAACGTCACCGGGTGACCGTGGAACAGGCGCAACAGATCTTCTCTAAGCGAACGGAATCTACCGGGATCGGCCGTGGCTCCTGCGGCCTCGGGCCCAAGCTGCGCTAGGCACTGGTCCGGCGTTACACGCGGCAGGGTGGTGCGCCGAAGACCGTCCGAGGCTCCCAGTACGCCCATCCATCCCACAGGCGTTTCGAAGAGGTCATACCAAGCGGTCATGTCGCCTTCTCTGTTCTTGCCGCGCTTGTCATACGTCTATATCGCCTATACCGCCCTGTTCCAGGTCGGCACCAGACGACCGAGGGCCCGACCGGCAAGGCTGAGCCTCATGCTCTTCCAGGCCGTCTCGAGCTCGTTCTGCTCCTCTCGTCCCGGCTGTTGGCCTCCGTAACGACTCCTGGCAAAGGTCCCGCCTATCCTGCCCGCCGCCGCCGCTATCTTCGGGTTCCTCGCCGCGACGGCAGCCGCGTACTCGATTGGCGTCACGTGAAGCCTTCGCTTCACGCCGGCCAGCGCACCCAAGCGCGTCATCTTCGCGTATGGCCTCTCCACCGGAGGCGTCCGCAACAGGCTGAGGAACCAGATCAGCTGGCCGGAGAGCCAGACCACTATGACGGCAGCCGATATGACCGCCAGGGGCACAATGTATCTCAACGGGTCAAACCTCGACCCTGTGGCCGTGGGCAGGCCGAGTGAGTCCTGCAAGGTCGTGGCATCATCGATATCCAGAAGCTCATCGATGTCCTCGAGTGGGACGCCGCCCCCCGTAATGTCGCCCCCTCCCGTTCCTTCGCCGACCTGCTCGGGACGCAACTCCCGCGTGGGGACGGGCCATTCGGGAGTCGGCTCGAAGTCTATCCACCCGTACTCCGGAAAGTAGACCTGCACCCATACGTGGCTGTCGGAGTCTCTTATCAGACTGAGGCCCGACTCACGATCGTACTCGCCTGGAGCATATCCGCCGGCCATGCGGCTCGGAACGCCCGCCGCGCGGAGCATCACCGCCATTGACGAGGCAAAATAGTCGCTATATCCGGTTCGGGTCTCGAAGAGGAAGTGGTCCACGCCGTCCGCGTCTATAGGGGGTCCCTCGATGTCCTGAGCGTAGGTGAACTCGGAGCTTCTGAGGAAGTCCTGTACGGCGTTGGCTTTGTCCAGAGGCGTATCCGCGCTCCCTGTCACCGTTACCGCCAGATCGCGCACCCTCTGAGGCAGGCTCGCCGGAAGCTGGAGGTAGTGGTCCGTGACGTGCGTCCCGTATTCCTGCCCCGCCATTTGGAGGGAATTGTCACTGGCAACCGAGACGTAGGACGTCATGAAGTATGCGCCCTCCTCCGGGACCTCCTCCGTGAACCGCCACGAGACGACCTCCGGCGTGGCAGGGTCCTTGCGGGTCAGGATGACGGACTTCAGGCTGCGCTCGTCGTCCTCGTCCTCCGGCTGCAGGTACCTGGCCGCGGTGAGCACCAGATCGTCAGGCAACATCCGTGTGACCGCCGAGTCGATGAACTCCTCTCCGGCCCCCTCCTCGAACCTCGTTCTCAGGTTAGCGGCCAGAGCCTGGATATCCTTGGGGAGTTCGACGTCCTTCTCCGAGCTGGTCACGTCCACCTCAAATTCTCTGGGGGTCAGGACACTCAGCTCAGCCTCCCGGCTGACCCATTCCAGACCTCCACCCGAGAGGAAGTCGTCGGTGCTGAAGCCAAGCTGTATGGTCTGTTCGACAGGGATGCGGTCGACGTCGTTGCTGCGCGGCGGGGCCAACACTTCTGGGCCCGCCTCTACCGTCTGAGCGCCGCCCATGAGCCAGCCCTCAGAGGTGTACTCGCTGTAGGTCTGCGACAGCCAGTAGGACGGATAGTCACTGCTTGCCCAGAACACCACCTCTCCACCGAATGCGATCGGCCCCTGGAACGGCAGCGCGTCTCCGAAGAAGCGGCCCGGCTGGTCCTTCTTGGAGGGCACTCCGGAGAAGAGCCTGGCGAAGTGGTCTTCGGTAGCAGCCAGCGGCGCGCGCGCCTCCTTCCATGCACGAGCCAGCGTCCTCTGGACAGGGGAATACTCCGGCATCGACGCTGACAGAACGAGAGTGACGAGTCCGAGCGCGGCGGCCCAGCCCAACGTAGACCATCCACCGCTTACCCAGAACCTCACTCCCTGCCGCTGCCACCTGTCCTGGGCCTGTATCACGCTCATGCGAACTATCAGAAGCATGGCGAAGGCGGTGAAGATAAAGAACCAGTAGGTGTACCGGCCAGGAAGGAAGCTCAGGTTCGTGAGTATGGCGGTGCCGGTGACCAACACCGGTACCCACACGTTACGGCTCCTGAAGATGAACCAGGAGCTGAGGTAGGCGACGAGCCACCCTGCCGTCATCATTATCATGGTGAAGGGCAGGAGGTCGCGGCTGATGCCGCCGGACGTGGCGGCGGCATACCATTCTCCCAGTCTCTGCCACATCACGGACGATTTCTCGACGAAAGAGCCGCCCTCCACCAGAGAGGAGGCGAGAGCCGCTACGAGGACGAGCCCCACGACGAGCCCGACCGGGTGCAGCAACACCGCAGGGGCGCGCACCTTGGCGAGGGTGAGTCCCGTGACAGTCGCAATCATCATCAGGATCGCAAGGCCGGGAGTCTCCACCCAACCGGCGTCGGTGACCGACCAGGACACTATCAGCATCGTCGCGGCTACCAGCGCGAAGGTCGCCCAGCCCTCGCTTGGGCTGAGCCGGGATATCAGACCAAGCGCCGCGTTGCCGTGATCGGGCCTCCTCCTCTCGCCAAGCCAGGACGGGAACTCGCTTCCGGTTATGGTCATGAGGAAGCCCTCTCTGCTCCTGCCGCCGCTGGCTCAGAAGCGGGTCTCACGTGCGTATGACTGAGAGCGGCCGGAATGTGGTCGCCTCTGCGAACCATGTACACGGGGATACCGGATGCCTCCAGGGCAGGCAGCGTTGCGGTCGTGTCGAAATATCCACCGAAGGAGTTGCCGTCGATCAGCGTAACCGCTATCCGTACACGTCTGCGTGTCAACTCACGGAGGGCCATAGGCCAGTCTGACCGATGGGACGGCGTGATGACAACCAGAGCCGCATTGTAAGCGAGCACGGTCTCTTCGGCTGCCAGGACGTCCGACAGATGAACTGTGCCCTCCGCCTTGGTCATAGCCAGGAACTCCAGTATCCGGTCGAATTGAGCGGAGCCGGCCTCCGGCGTGAGGAAATAGCGCTTATCCCCGTATGCCACGAGACCCACCGGCAGCCCTGAGTCGAGGTAACGCCTGGCCAGTGATGCTGCTATGGAGACGGCGTACTCATCCGTGCTCTCGTCAAGTTCGCCCGCCTGGACATCCCTGTGAAGGTCTACCAGTATCCAGATGTCGCCCGACCGATCCAGGTCGAACTCCTTAGACATCAGCTTGCCAAGCCTCGCCGTGCTGTTCCAGTGTACTCTGCTGATGCTGTCGCCGAATGTGTACTCCCGCACGCTCGCTGCGTGGGGCGTCAGGTCGTGGGACCGCCTCCGGGTCGTGTTGTAACCGGACAGGTGGGCAGTCGGTATCTGGAAGCCTGTCACGTCGTGGACGCGGGGATATATGACCAGCGAGTCGGAGTCGCCAAACCGGCGTTCGCGCCTGAACAGTCCGAACACGTCGGCGCTCACCGCGCGCACAGGGCCAAGGAAGTAGACCCCGCGCTTGCGAGCAGGTATGGCGGTACGCCAGATTCGCGATCCTCCACTCGGCAGAGACGTCACAAGCCCGCTCGAGTAGCCCGGCAGATCGGTGAGGTCGTCTATCTCCAGCAGGGGCTTTGGAAGCCTGCCCTTATTCCGGACCGTGATACGCTCCTCGACCGTCTCACCGACGTGGGCACGGCGAGTCCTGCGGTCGACGGTGATCTCAAGCCATGCGACGCCCAGCCACGTCCACACGAAGCTGGCGACCGCGGTCAGCCCCAGTATCCACAACAGCCTGAAGAATAGACCAAATCCAGTCGACAACCCGGTGTAGACCGTGACGCCCGCAAGCGCCAAGACGAGGTAGAACCTTCCGAGCAGGTGGGTCCTTACCCTGAAGCTCACTAGGCAATCACCTCGGCCCTTCCTTCATAACCGTTGAGGGAAAGGAGCTATCGCCTGAACCAGCCCGCCGCCTGGGCCCCCGGAACAGGCGTCTGTTCTACCACTGCGTCGATGACCTCTGCGGCGCTCACGCCGCGCATACGGGCAGGAGCAGCCACGATGACTCTGTGGGACAGAACCGATGCCGCAAGAGCCTTCACGTCGTCCGGCAGAACGTAGTCCCTGCCGCGAATCAGGGCGAGCGCCTGGCTCGCCCTGAAGAGACCGATGGAACCCCGGGGAGAGCTCCCCAGAGCGATGTCAGTCTGGGAGCGTGTGGCCTCCACGATACTGACGATGTACTGCCTGATCAGATCGTCGACGAAGATGTCTCGCGCCGCGGCCTGAAGGTTCGTGATGTCCTCCGCTGTTGCCACTGATCGCAGATTGTCGATCGGGTGAGCCAGCCGCTGGCCCTCGATGATTGAGAGCTCCTCCTCCATAGTGGGGTATCCCAAAGAGATCATCAGCAGGAACCGGTCAAGCTGAGCCTCGGGCAGAGGGAAGGTTCCCTCATACTCGACCGGGTTCTGGGTCGCCATCACCATGAATGGGTGCGGCACCTCGTGCGTAACCCCTTCTACGGTGACCTGCCGCTCCTCCATCGCCTCCAGGAGCGCGGACTGAGTCTTGGGCGTGGCCCTGTTGATCTCGTCGGCGAGGACGAGTTGGGAGATGATCGGTCCCTCCCGGAACTCGAACTCCCCGCTCTTCTGATTGTATATCGAGACCCCCGTAACGTCGGTGGGGAGAAGGTCAGGCGTGAATTGGATCCGCTTGAACGTGCATCCGGCCGACCGGGCAATGCTTCGGGCCAGCATGGTCTTCCCCACGCCGGGCACGTCCTCGATCAGAGCGTGCCCCCCGCACATCATCGCGATCACGCCCAACTCGATCGACTGATCCTTCCCGATTATTACGGCCTTGACATTCTCCAGGATCCTCTTGGCGACTTCTCTGGACGCGCTTTCGTCCTGCAACAGGCTATCTCCTCTGCTGGACGTCGTACAGTCCAGCGTACCGAGCCAATCATACCTAGACGGTATCTATCTGTCTAATGACCACGCCCTGCCTGCCTAATTCGGGCGAGCGGCTTGGGAAACTGCTTCCGGGCCTGTGATAAATGCACCTGGCTAGTGAAAGCTCATTCCCAATCTCGCCTTAGAGCCTTATCGACGGGGCCGACAGGCGAAGCCCCTACATTCAGGTGGAGGATTCGGGGGCCGCAGCCAGCCTTGACATGAGATGCTGTGCTGTCTACTCTAAAGAACAGAGGCTGAGAAGGAGACGAGTAACCGGAACGCGCCCGCACAGCGAGTCTGGCTAGGGTGAGAGCAGACGCGAAGCGCCACCGGCGAACATCCCTCCGGAGCTCCGGACCGAACAGGCAGCACGACGCCCGAGTAGGCTCCGGCGGTTGGGCCCACCGTTAGAGAGGCTGGTCCTTCGACACACAGGGTCTGAAGGACGCTGAGAGTCCCGGCAGCCGTGGACGGGCGCCGGGGAAACAGGGTGGTAACGCGGGAACGAGAGCTCCCGTCCCTATATTGGGGCGGGAGCTCTTTTTGTGTACTCGGAGGAAATTATGTTCGATCCGGTGAACTCGAAAGTGGACTTCCCCGCCCTCGAGCGCGAGGTGCTCGCATTCTGGGAGGAGAACGGGACCGTTGAAAAGTACCTGACTCGTAACAAGGGCGCCGAAAAGAGGGCGTCGTTTATCGACGGGCCGATCACCGCCAACAACCCTATGGGCGTTCACCACGCTTGGGGCCGGACATACAAGGACCTGTTCCTCCGCTACCGCGCGATGAAGGGATTCGAACAGCGCTTCCAAAACGGTTTCGACGGCCAGGGTCTGTGGATCGAGGTGGAGGTCGAGAAGGAGCTCGGCTTCACGTCGAAGCGGGACATCGATGCCTACGGGATCGGCAGATTCGTCGAGTTGTGCAAGGAGCGTGTGCTCAGATTCGCGGACGTGATCTCGCGTCAGTCCATCCGCCTAGGATACTGGATGGATTGGGACAACTCCTACCATACGATGTCGGACGAGAACAACTACACGATCTGGCTGTTCCTGAAGAAGTGCCACGAGCGGGGATGGATATACGAAGGCAGAGACGTGATGCCGTGGTGCCCACGGTGCGGCACCGGCCTGTCCCAGCACGAGATCGTGACTGAGGGCTATCAGGAGATCGAGCACCCAGGGCTGTATGTGAAGTTCCCGCTGCGAGACCACGCGGGGGAGTCTCTGCTGGTGTGGACGACCACCCCATGGACGCTGACCGCGAACACAGCCGCGGCCGTCCATCCTGACCGCCGGTACGTGAAGGCGCGCTATCGCGGCGAGGCCATATACGTGGCCAAGGCGTTGCTGTCTGCCCTGCGCGGCGAGCATGAAGTTCTGGAGGAACTGGATGGCAGGGACCTGGTTGGCCTCCGTTACGTCGGGCCTTTCGATGAGTTGCCGGTCCAAGAGGGCGTGGAGCACCGAGTGGTGGCCTGGGACGAGGTGAGCGAGAACGAAGGCACCGGCATCGTCCACATAGCCCCTGGCGCCGGCGCCGAGGACTTCGCGTTATCCAAGGAGCTTGGCGACCTCGGAGTGATCGCTCCGCTGGACGATTTCGGAGACTTTGTCGAGGGGTTCGACTGGCTCACCGGCCGGAACGTGTATGACGTGAATGAGCCTATCTACTCGTCACTCAAGGAGAAGGGCGTATTCTATCGACTCGAGAATTACCGACACAGGTATCCTGTGTGCTGGCGCTGCGGCTCGGAGCTCGTCCACCGGCTTGTAGAAGAGTGGTTCATATCCATGAGTGAGCTTCGCGGCCTTGTGTCCGAAGTGGCGAAGAAGATCAGGTGGCTTCCGGGATTCGGACTGCAACGGGAGCTGGACTGGCTCCGCAACATGGACGACTGGATGATCTCCAAGAAGCGCTATTGGGGCCTCGCCCTGCCCATCTACAAGTGCGAGTGTGGGCACTTCGACGTGATCGGCAGCGAAGAGGACCTGCGCGCGAGGGCGGCGAGCGGCTGGGACAGTTTCGAGGGTCACTCGCCGCACCGACCGTGGATCGACGCCGTGAAGGTCGAGTGCTCCAAGTGCGGTGAAGAGGTCTCACGGATTGCCGACGTCGGCAATCCGTGGCTGGACGCCGGGATCGTCTCGTTCTCAACGATAGGCTACCGGGAGGACCGTGAGCACTGGATGAAGTGGTTCCCTGCCGACTGGATAACCGAGAGTTTCCCAGGCCAGTTCAGGAACTGGTTCTACTCGCTCCTCACGATGAGCACGGTGCTGGAGGGCCGCGAGCCTACCAGGACGGTGCACAGCTATGCGCTGATGCGAGACGAGAATGGCGAGGAGATGCACAAGAGCAAGGGGAACGCCATCTGGTTCGAGGACGCGGCTGAGAGGATGGGGGCCGACGCGATGCGCTGGCTCTACTCTCGTCACAACCCGGCGGCCAACCTGAACTTCGGCTTCGGAGTGGCCGACGACGTGCGCCGCCGTCTGATGATACCTCTATGGAACGTCTACTCATTCTTCGTGACCTATGCCAACATCGACCGGTTCGACCCGTCGGCAGACAGGCCGGACTTGTCGGAGCGGGCCGAGCTGGACCAGTGGATAATCTCGGAACTGAACATGCTCATCGCCGAGGTCACGGACTCCATGGACTCGTTCGAGCCGGAGAGAGGCTCGCGCGCAGTGGAGGAGTTTGTGGAGTACCTGTCCAACTGGTACGTCAGACGGAGCAGGCGGCGCTTCTGGAAGAGCGGCCTGGCCGGAGGGGCAGGCCGCGGCGCGGACCGCGACAAGCTCTCCGCGTACTTCACTCTCTACGAGTGCCTGGTGACTCTGACCAGGCTGCTCGCCCCGTTCATCCCGTTTGTCACCGAGTCGATGTACCAAAACCTGGCTGGGGCCCGGAACGGCCGCGAGAGCGTTCACCTGGACGACTATCCTGAGGCCGACCGGTCCAGGATCGACGCAGGGCTGTCGGCAGCGACACGGCTGGCCATGCGGCTCTCGAGCCTCGGCCGGAGCGCTCGCAGCAAGGCGGGCATAAAAGTACGTCAGCCGCTTGCAGCGGCCCTGGTAATTCTCCATGACTCGGACGAGATCGACGTGCTGCCCAGAATCGAGGCTCAGGTGCGGGAAGAGTTGAACGTGAAGGAGGTCGCGCTTCTTGAGGACGCGGGCTCCGTGCTCTCGTTCGAGATCAAGCCGAACCTTCAAGTCCTCGGCCCCAAGTACGGAAGCAGGGTTCGGGATATCGCGGCGCAACTGTCGCAGGCGGATCCCGGAGAAGCGCACGACGTGATCAGTTCCGGGCGTCCCGTGTGTCTGGAAGATTACACACTCGAGCCGGGTGAGGTGATCGTATCGAGCATGAGCATGGCCGGATACTCAGTGGCCTCTGGGGCCGGATACACGGTGGCCGTCACCACAGGAGTGAGCGAGGAGCTGCGTCTCGAAGGCCTGGCCAGGGAGCTGGTGCACCGCGTGCAGAACATGCGCCGTGAGGCGGGCTTCGACATCGCCGACCGCATCGACGTCTATTACCGGGGACAGGATGACGTGCGCCGCGTGCTGTCGGTTCACGCGGATTACGTTGAGCAGGAGACCCTTTCGCGGGTCATCGTCGACGGAGAGCCGCCGGAGGGGGCATACGTGGAATCGCACAAGATCGATGGGCTGGCTTTAACCCTGGGCGTGCTCAGAGCCGGGTAGACGGAGCCGTTGCCGGAGTCCCACCGGTGAGGCACGTCGGCGACCTCGTTACGCTGCTCGTCTCGGACGAGCAATTTGCGGTCATCTGCTCCTTAGCTGGGGAAAGAGCACGACCTCCCTGATCGAGGGATGGCCGGAGAAGAGCATGACGAGCCGGTCTATGCCGATTCCCAGGCCCCCGGTGGGCGGCATACCGTGCTCCACCGCGACGAGGAAGTCCTCGTCCATGCGGTCCATCTCCTCGTCGTGGAACCGGTCCCGGAGTGCCTCCTGTTCCTCGAACCTGGCGCGCTGGTCGACGGGGTCGTTGAGCTCGGTGAACGCATTGCATATCTCACCGCCGGCGACGAAGCCCTCGAACCGCTCCACGAGCCGAGAATCATCCGTCCGCCTCTTGGCCAGCGGGGACATCTCGACAGGGTAGTCCACCAGAAAGGACGGCTGGATCAGATTCGGCTCGACCCTGGCGGAGACGAGCTTGTCGACGAGACCTCCCCAACTCCGCTGCTGGCTGACTTCCACGCCGACCGACTTCATCGCGGCCTTGAGAGGCTCGATGTCATTCAGAGCCAAGATGTCGATTCCCGAGTGCTCCCTGATTTGGGCGCAGAGGTCCAGACGCGGCCAGGGTGGTGTGAAGTCGATGCTCCGGCCGTCATACTCGACTACGGGAGAGCCCAGTACCTCGGCGGTCAGTGAGTAGACGAGGTCTTCGACCATCGACATGACGTCGTTGTAGTCGGCAAATGCCTCGTAGCTCTCCAGCATCGTGAACTCCGGATTGTGCATCAGATCGATGCCTTCGTTGCGGAACACCTTGCCGATCTCGAACACCTTCTCCAGCCCTCCGACGACCAGCCGCTTCAGGTATAGCTCGTGGGCGACGCGCAGGTACAGCTTCCGATCGAGGGCCCTGTGGTGAGTCTCGAACGGGTGCGCGGTGGCCCCTGCGGCCACCGGAACCAGGGTCGGGGTCTCGACCTCGATGAAGTCTCTGCTCTCCATGAAGCGGCGCACCCCGCTGACTATCCGGCTTCTAAGTACCGCTACCCTCCTGGACTCCTCGTTGGAGATCAGGTCCAGGTAGCGCTGACGGTAGCGGCTCTCAACATCGACTAGACCGTGAAACTTCTCAGGCAGAGGACGGATCGCCTTGCTGAGGACGGTGAACTTCCGCACCTCGACCGTGATTTCCCCTGTCCTGGTCCTGAACAGGGGACCTGTTGCTCCGAGCCAGTCCCCAATATCTAGGTCGGCGAGGAGGTCATAGAGGTCGGGGAGGTTGTTACGGCGAAACAGGAGCTGGACGCGACCCGACCCGTCCACCAAGTCGGCAAAAGTGGCCCTGCCCATCCCTCTGAAGACGATGATGCGTCCGCCGACGGACACGGTGTCGGTCGTGGGCTCGCAGGCGCCGGACTGCTCAGAGGATACAAAGAGGTCAAGGGCCTGGCGCACGGTGTGGGAGCGGCGGTACCTGTGCGGGTATGGATCAATCCCCCGCGCTCTTAGTTTATCGAGCTTGGTCAGGCGTCGCCTGACCAACTCGCTTTCCAGCTCCGACACGCAGCCAGATATCCCAGAGGCTAGCTGACCCTCGTGATGGTAAGCTCCATCACTCCCGAGGGCGTCTTGACTTCGACGGTGTCACCCACCTTATGTCCGATGAGGGCGCTCCCGACAGGTGATTCGTTGGAGATCTTCCCTTCAAGCGGCGCGGCCTCGGCGCTTCCCACGAGCCTGTATACCTTCTCGCCGGTCGTGGTCCTCACCGTGATCGAGGAGCCGAACTCCACCGACTTCCGCGTCTTCCTCTTCTCGCCACTCGTCACAGCCACCGCGTTGGACAGCAGACTCTCGAGCTCGCGCACGCGGCCCTCGACGAATGCCTGCTCATTCTTGGCTTCGTCGTACTCGGCGTTATCTACAGTGCCGCCGGTCTCGCTGGCATCGTGGATGCGCCGGGCTACCTCCTTCCGCCTGACGCTTCTGAGGTGGTCCAGTTCACCCTGTAGCTGCTCAAGTCCCTCGGGGGTTAGATGGATTTCTCGCGCGGCCATGGCTATCCTCTGCCAACTAGGAGACTGGGCGGCCGTATGCTTTCGAGGACTCCTCCCCAGTCTGCCCTTCAACCAAATCCTACCCGACCGTGACTCGACTTGCAACTGTCTATAGTCGCGCCACAATCCGTCCTCCTCCCGTCGATGTCGACCCAGGAGGCTCCTACTCAGACTCCGCCTTCAATCCTGATTCAGACAACCCTTGACAACCCCGAACCGCTGTGCTAGAGTTTGCCCATGACACAGCCGCCTCTCTCCACAAACCGCCCGCAGAACTCCCCAAGCGCCCGGATGCGTAACTGGAAGGGAGGCGGAAGGGCCAGCGCGCGGACCTGTCGCATAGGTGTCGCATAGGTGTCGCATAGGTGTCGCATAGGTGTCGCATAAGTGTCGCATAGGTGTCGCATAGTGTCGCGTAGTGTCAGCCAAAATCGGCCCTCTCAGCTACGAAGTGGCTGCGAAATACCCGCAATGCGACACTTTCGCAAAATTTCCCGCCGCCGTCGATCCCCGGAGGCCCCCGGACGCAAGGACCGGCGCGTCGCCCCAGTCAACCAGGCACAGCCGCCACGACCCCAAACCCGGCGCCAGACACTGATATAATGGACGCTGTGTGCCGGGAAGACATTCCCTTGAGGACGGAACCCAGACTTGGAACATAGCTCGGAACAGATCGTCAGACTGGTCTTCCAGCTTGCCGTTATCCTGATCGCGGCGAAGCTGGGCGGCGAGATATGCGAGCGTTTTCTCAAGATACCCCCCGTGCTCGGAGAGCTGGGCGCCGGAATGCTCATCGGCCCGTTCGCGCTGGGAGGCATGGGACTCGGCCCGTTCACGCTGGGAGGGCTGGAGATTGCGCGTATCGGCCCTCTCTTCGAGAACCTGCAGGCCTCCTCTCATGATGGCGAGGGATTCACGCTCCCGATCTCCCAGAGCCTCTGGGCGATCGCCCAGGTCGGCTCGATCGTCCTGCTGTTCTCCGCGGGCCTGGAGACCAACCTGCGGCAGTTCCTCAAATACGCCGGCCCCGCCTCGATCGTCGCCCTCGGAGGGTCTGCCGTCCCCTTCGTCCTGGGAGTGGCCGTCACCGTGGCCTTCGGATACGCCACCGGCTTCGGCGACACCACGGCCCTGTTCATAGGGGCCGTCTTCACCGCAACGTCGATAGGTATCTCGGTCAGGGTGCTCGGAGACCTGCGTCGGCTGTCCACGCCGGAGGGCGTGACGATACTGGCCGCGGCCGTGCTGGACGACGTCCTGGGGATACTCGTGCTGACCGTGGTGCTGGCGATCGCCGTCCAGGGCGAGCTCTCGGTGCCGTCGGTCAGCCTCATCGCCCTCAAAACCATCGGCTTCTGGATCGT
This sequence comes from uncultured Dehalococcoidia bacterium, assembly GCA_958295685.1. Classification (GTDB taxonomy): domain Bacteria; phylum Chloroflexota; class Dehalococcoidia; order Lucifugimonadales; family CATQGZ01; genus CATQGZ01. The sequence goes on along the minus strand of OY282365.1, from coordinate 2,042,406 downwards.
CCTCACAGGCGCGGGTGTCCTGCTCTCGAAGCGGATATCCGCCCTGTTCTCCCGATTCCAGGTGAGCGGCGCGTCGATGGGCCTCGCCCTCGGGCTCGCCTTCCTCGCGTCCGCCCTGGCCGAGAGCTTTGGACTGGCCATGATAATCGGGGCGTTCTCCATTGGCCTCGCCCTCTCCGGGACCGACCTCGCCCACCGCCTCGAGGAGCCGCTCCGTGGGGTTTACGCGGCTCTCATACCGATCTTCTTCGCCGTCATGGGTATGCTGGTAGACGTTTCCCGCCTGGGCGACGTGTGGCTGTTCGGACTCGCCGCGACCGCCCTCGCCGTCGTCGGAAAGGTCGCAGGCAGCGGCATACCCGCGCTCTTCGTCGGCTTCAATCTCGCGGGCGCCTGGAGAGTTGGAATAGGAATGCTGCCCAGAGGGGAAGTCGCCCTGATCATGGCGGGCATAGGCGTCGGCTCCGGCATCATAGGCAGAGACCTCTTCGGAGTCGCCATCATCGTCACAATCGCAACGACTGTGATGGCGCCGCTCATACTTGCCCGGTCATTCCCCGAGGGGGTCTCCGGGCTTCGCGCGCGGCGCCCGGCAGGGACAAACTCGGGAGGTGCGCAAGATGCCTGACTCTTACGAAGCGGTCATACCCAGGGTCTCCAGAGACCTGTTCCAGGACGCCCTCCTGCGTCACATGGCGGGCCTCGGTTTCGACCACATGTCCATCGGCGGGCGGCTGGGAGGACACAGCTCACACGAGTTCAAGAAGGGTGACGACCTCGTCAGCATGATCCTCTCCAGCGGCGGCGAGAGCGACCTGCTCGTAGTCATACACTCAAGCGGCATAGACGTCGAGAATCTGGTCCTGGACGCCCTGACCGAAGCCATGGCAGACCTCCTGACGCTGCTCTCCGCAGACCTGACCGACCACGACGTGGAGCGGAAGCTCAACTCTCTGATCGGCGAGCTCCGGGGCGCGTTCGAGCAGGCGCCGGAGGAGACCGGCTAGTAGGCATGAGCGCCGCCTTCCTCTGGCTCCAACTCGCGGCCGCGGCCGCGCTCATCCTCGGAGCCTCGACCTTCCTGGTACGGTCAGCCGACGTAATCGCTCTCAAGACAGGGCTGGGCAGAACCTTCGCAGGGGTGGTCCTGCTGGCGACCGCCACGTCCCTACCCGAGCTCGGCACGGGCGTCGGCTCCATCGTGCTGGTCGACGACCCCGACCTGGCCGCCGGCGACGCGCTCGGCAGCAACATCTTCAACCTCCTCATCATCGGCCTGCTGGACCTGTTCTATCGGGAAGGGCCGATCCTCAGCAGGGTCGGCCCGACCTCGACCCTAGTGGCCGCTCTCGGCATCGTACTCATCACCCTCGCTGCGGTGGGCCTCGTCGTCCACCACCAGACCTCGGCGGTCTCCGGTTGGTACGTAAGCCCCGTGAGTGTCGTTATGCTGCTGGTCTTCCTGGCAGCCATGTACATGATCTATCGATCCGGGCAGGCTCGTGAAAACGAATCCGAGCCGGACGAGGAAAACAGGTACGCAGCCAACTCCCTGCCTCGAGCCGTCGCCGTCTATGCCGTCACGGCGGCGGTGGTCATAGCCGGCGCCGTATGGCTGGCCTACGCCGGCGAACGCATCGCAGAGGATATGGGCTGGGAGACCAGCTTCGTCGGGACACAGTTCCTCGCCCTCAGCACGTCCCTGCCGGAACTGGCGGCCTCCTTCGCCGCGATCCGCATCATGGCCCCGGAACTCGCCATCTCCAACGTCCTCGGCAGCAACCTCTTCAACATGGGCTTCGTAATCTTCATAGACGACGCCGTCTACACGCAGGGCGTGTTCTGGACGAGGATATCCGAGGTGCATCTCCTCACCACAGCCGTCGCCATCCTGATGACCGCCGTGGTGATAGTAGCCCTTGCCAACAGGCCGACGGGGCGTATGCAGAGAACCGCACAGGCGCCCACGCCCGAAAGACGGCGGCTGCCCTGGATGAAGCACGGCCCCGGAATCTACTGGACTCCGGAGGCCGTCGTCCTGATCGGCCTCTACGCGCTCTCCGGCCTGCTCGTGTTCAGCCTGAGCTGAGGCCCAAAGCGGGAGAGAGTCTCGTCCGTCCGGTGCCTTCGGAACAGAGCGCGCCCCCCCGCCCTAGAAGGGCGTGAGCTCGCGCTGCTCTCCGAAGACCCCCCGGAATACGTCCGCGATCTCTCCGACGGTCGCGTATGCCTCGACGCAATCGAGAATCGCAGGCACGGTGTTCTCGGAACCTCTGGCTGCCTGCTCCAGGCGGGCCAGCGCAGCCTCGACCTGGCCGCCGTCCCGCTCGGCGCGCACTCGCGCCAGCCGCCGGAGCTGAGCCTGAGTCTCCTCGGACTCGATGCTCTGAGCCTTCTCGATGGGCGGCGCCGATTCCCTGTACCTGTTCACTCCGACCACGATGCGCTCCTCCCGCTCCACCGCCTGCTGATGCCTGTACGCGCTCTCGTGAATCTCGCGCACCTGGTAGCCGTCCTCGAGGGCTGCTACGGCCCCGCCCAGCTCGTCGATGCGCTCTATGTGCCGGAACGCCTCCTCCTCCAGACGGTCGGTGAGGCTCTCGACGTAGTACGAGCCTGCCAGCGGATCCACGGTCTCGGCTACGCCGCTCTCGTGGGCCAATATCTGCTGCGTCCTGAGCGACAGCCGGACAGCCTCCTCGGTCGGCAGACCAAGCGCCTCGTCTCTGGAGTTCACGTGCAGCGACTGAGTCCCGCCCAAGACGGCGGCCAGCGCCTGCACGGTCGTCCTTATCACGTTGTTATCGGGCTGCTGCGCCGTCAGGGTGACGCCCGCCGTCTGAGTGTGGAAGCGCAGCATCCAAGAGCGCGGAACCTCCGCGCCGAAACGCTCTCGCATGATCCTCGCCCACATCCGCCGAGCCGCTCGGAACTTGGCGGCCTCCTCGAACAGGTTGCTCTGCGCCACGAAGAAGAACGACAGGCGGCCACCTATCCGGTCCACGTCCAGCCCCGCGTCGACCGCCGACTGCACGTACGCGATCGCGTTGGCGAAGGTGAACGCAAGCTCCTGTACCGCGCTCGCTCCCGCCTCACTCATGTGGTAGCCGCTTATGCTGATCGTGTTCCAGCGCGGCACGCTCCGGCTGCAATACTGGAAGACGTCCCGCACCAGACGCATGGACGGGCCGGGAGGGTATATGTAAGTCCCTCTGGCGATGTACTCCTTCAGAATGTCGTTCTGGAGGGTACCGTTCAGACTGTCCGGCGGCGCCCCCTGCTTCTTGCCCACCGCTATGTAGAGCGCCAGCAGTATCGAGGCGGTGGCGTTGATGGTCATGGACGTGCTGACTCTATCGAGCGGGATGCCGCTGAACAGAACCTCCATGTCCGCCAGGCTGCTGATCGGCACCCCGACCCGGCCCACCTCTCCCCTAGCCATCGGATGATCGGAGTCGTAACCCGTCTGCGTCGGCAGGTCGAACGCAACGCTCAGACCGGTCTGCCCCTGTTCGAGCAGATACCGGTATCGCCTGTTCGACTCCTCGGGCGAGGCCAAGCCGGCGTACTGACGCATCGTCCAGAGCCGGCCACGGTACATGTTGGGCTGCACGCCCCGCGTATACGGATACTCCCCAGGGTAACCGAGCTTCTCGGCATAGTCGAAGCCGCCCAGATCCTCAGCGGTGTAGACGGTCTCCACGTCCAGGTCCGAGGACGTGGAGAAGGAGCCGCTCCGCTCCGGAAAGCGCCTCCTCAGCGGCTCCAGCGTCTCCTCGCGCCACTGTTCCTTGCTCTCGCTCGCCGTCACGTGCGCCTCCTCCGGCAACCAACCGGTCGGCCTGAGTTTAGTTGCCCGCGCGCAAGAGTGTCAATTTGGGCGCGTCCTCAGCCGAGCGTCGCAACGAGCCGCTCCCTCCCACTAACCACTGACCACTGGCCACCGACCACCGACCGCCCGAATTGGTATAAAATGACGATGGCAGGATGCGCGTTATGGACACCACGAACCAGCAGGCGATACACGGCAGCAAGCCAATAACCGGTCTGACAGTCAACGATTGGTGGAAGCGGCCCTTCGACCTGACGATCCTGACTGCGGCCCACGTACTGCTGAGCCCCGTCTGGCTCGTCCTGTGGATAGCCATACCCATCGCAATCCGGATGCACGACCGGGGCCCCGTCTTCTACACCCAGACACGCCTTGGGAAGGGAGGACGGGCCTTCAGGATGTACAAGTTCAGAACCATGATCCCAAATGCCGAGCAGCACACAGGCGCTGTGTGGGCGTCCGAAGACGACCCGAGAGTGACTGCGGTCGGGCGCTTCCTGAGGAGCCGCGCCTTGGACGAACTCCCACAGGTCCTGAACATATGGAAGGGCGACGTCAGCCTCGTAGGCCCCAGGGCCGAGCGCCCCGAACTCGTGGCTCAATTCACCGCCCAGAGACCCGACTTCAGCATGAGGCTCCTGACCAGGCCGGGCCTGACCGGACTCGCCCAAGTCAAGGGGAAGTACGACACCCAGCCCATGGACAAGCTGCGGTACGACGTCCTCTACGTCAGGCACATGTCCCCGTGGCTCGACCTGAAGCTGCTGATCCTGTCCGTCTGGGTAACCCTTCGGGCCAGGTGGGACGAGAAGAAATGACCGCGCCGTGCGGCAGGCTCAGAGGAGCGTCGGCACTTTCCCGGTGATCCCGGCGTCCACCGTCAATATCGTGCCGGTCACCCAGCGCGACTCGTCGCTCGCGAGGTAGACCGCCGCCCACCCAACGTCCCAACCCGTCCCCTCCGTCCCCAGCATCGAGGCCTCGCGTCGCTTCTCACGCTGCCTGTGGCTGAGAAGCCCCGCGACCATCGGAGTGTAGACCGCCCCCGGCGCAATGGCGTTCACACGTATGTTGTCGCGCCCGTGGTCGTAGGCCATGGACATCGTGAGGCCGTTTATGGCCGCCTTCGAGGTCGTGTAGGGCGTCGCGCTGTAGGCCCGCAGGCCCGCTATCGACGACACGTTGATGATCGACCCCCCGCCTCCCTCGACCATCCTCGGAATAGCGAACTTGGAGGCCAGCACCACGCTCTTGACGTTGACCTCCATCAGCCTGTCCCACGTCTCCTCCGAGACGTCAACCACCGAATCGAACGCCAGTATGCCCACCACGTTGACCAGCACGTCCAGACGGCCATACCGCTCCAGAGCGCTCTCCACCATCCGCTCGCACTCGTCGGCTCGGGTAACGTCGGCCCCGAGCGCCGAGGCCGTCCCGCCCTCCGCCGCGATCATCGCCAGCGTCTCCTCCGCCCGTTCGACCTCCGAGTCCACCAGCAGGACGCTGGCCCCTTCCCGCGCGAACAGCGCCGAAGTCGCCCTGCCGTTGCCGATCCCGGGGCCGCTCGACCCCGCGCCCGCCACGATTGCAACCTTGTTCTCCAGCCTCCTGCGCCTCTCGGCCACCGCTCCCCTCCTGTCGGAATATCCCGGAGTCCCGCGCAGGCACGATTCTATACGGGGTTCCATCCACAGGGCAAACCTGTCTACTCGTCCGCCGCGGCCCCACACTAGTCACCGCAACTTGGTATAATTCCAAGTGCTATGGAACGTGCGGCGCCCCAGGAAGAACGGTCCATGAACTGGCGCGGCCTCCTCATGCCCGCCGGGATCGGGCTTGCTCCGCTCGCGGCCGCGTTCCTGGGGGCCCTTGTCAGCGAGTCGGGCGGAGGGGTCGTCGGCGGAGTCGAGAACGTACAGTCGGCCTCCAGCAGGTTCCTAGACAGCTTCGGCGGCAGCCTCCAACTCGGCTTCGCGTTCATCGCCGGAATGGTCGCCACCGTGAACCCCTGCGGATTTCCCATGCTGCCCGCGTACCTGAGCCTCTATCTCGGCTCGGAGGAGACGGGCGGCAACGACGACCGAAAGACGACTAGCCTCGGCAGCCGCCTGGGCGGCGTGTGGCTGTTCGGACTCGTGGCGGGCGGCAAGGGCCAAAAGACGACCAGCCTCGGCAGAGCCGCCCTGCGGGGCCTCATCGTCGGAGGCGTGGTGGCATCCGGCATGGTGGCCCTCTTCGGCGCCGTGGGACTCATAATAAGCGGGGGCGCGCGCGCCGTCATCGACGCCATGCCATGGATCGGACTCGTCATCGGCATACTGCTGACGTTCGCAGGGGCCTGGATGCTCAGCGGGGGAAAGATATACACCGCCCTCGCCGGCAGGGCCGCCTCGGGAATCGGAGACCCGACCAGAATCAGCGTGCGGGGCTACTTCCTCTTCGGACTCAGCTACGGCCTCGCCTCCCTGAGCTGCACCCTGCCCATTTTCCTGGCAGTCACCGGCCTAAGCGTCGCGTCCAAGGGATTCCTCGAATCCGCAGGCCAGTTCATCGTCTACGCCCTCGGCATGGGATCCGTAATCGTCCTGCTGACCCTCGCCATGTCGCTCTTCAAGGGCGCCATGGTCGGCCTCCTGCGCGCCGTCCTCCCATACGTCCAGCCCGTCAGCGCGGCCCTCATGATCGCCGCCGGCGCCTACATAGTCTTCTACTGGCTCACGCTCGGCGAACTGATCGACAGGCTGACCTAGACCACCGCCTCCGCCCTCACCCCGTTCCGCAGAACGCCCACACCCTCCACCTCGATCTCCACGATGTCCCCGGGGTGGATGTCCACGGGCTGCCCCGGCGTCCCAGTCATGATCACGTCGCCAGGCTCCAGCGTCACCGCCCTGCTCACGAACTCGATGATGGACGGGACGTCATGCAGCAGATCGGCCGTCGTCGACTCCTGCGCCGTCCTGCCGTTGACGCGCGCGGAGAGCGCCAGATTGCCCGGATCCAGACCGGTCGCAATCCACGGCCCCAGCGGGGCGAACGTGTCGGACGACTTGCCCCTCCACCACGAGAGGTCGTTGTACTGCCACGGACGCGCGCTCACGTCGTTCCCGCAGGTATAGCCGAGAACGTAGCTAAGCGCCTCGGCGCGGGTGGCCCGTCTGCACCGCCGACCGATCACCACCGACAACTCCGCCTCCTCCTGCACGTTGATCCCCCCTTCGAGCGCCTCCGTCGGGATCACGATGTCCTCACCGTGCGCAATGACCGCCGTCGAGGTCTTGTAGAAGGGCTCGGGAACACTCGGAGCCTCTGCGCCGTCCAGGTGGCTCCTGTAGTTCAATCCAATCGCAACGATCTTCCCCGGCGTCACCGGCGCCAGAAGCCTCACCTCCGACAGGGGATGGGCGTGATCGGTGACCTCGTACTCACCGAACGGAGAAGCCGTCAACTGCCTGACCAGATCTCCCTCGACCGCGCCGTAGGCGGTCTCTCCGTGGGCCTCGAACCTTGTGAACTTCATCGACTTCCTCCATTCGATCAGGCGGACTCAGCCGCCCGATACTCTACGCCGTAGACGGGGCCCGCCGTCCCGTCCGGCACACGCCGTCAGCCGACCGTCCCGTCCCCGCCCACCGCCTGATGTATCTCATCCAGCCACACAACCAACTCGGCCGTCGCGTCGTTGCTCGGACCCGACCGACCCGACTCCGCCCATTCCCACGCCCCTGTGTCCGACTGCGAGGCTATCAGGTTGTCGCCCACCCTCATAGCCGTCTCGCGGTACTTCTCCTCGCCCGTCAGGGTATACAGCATCGACGCCCCCCACCCGACCTTGCCCGCCCGGAGCAGGCGGAAGTGATAGTCCCCCACGTGCTCGCAGAACCGCATGTACTCCCGCGCCAGGTCGAGCCACTCCACCTCCCCCGTCGCCATGTGCAGGCGGCACAGGAAACCCGCCGCGATGCCGGGATGGTAGAAAGACTGGTCCCGCGACTCGTCGCGGGTCAGGACGTACCGGAAGTCGTCGCCGTCGAGCGCCTCGGTGATGAGACCCCTTGCGCGGCTGTACACCGTCCACATCTCCTCCGGATAGTTGGGCTGAGCCTCCATCAGACGCCTCATCCACACGCCGACCCCCCGGGCCGCGTCCAGCCGACCCGTGTACAGGGCGCTCCAGCCGCTGCCGCTCACCACCCACAGATCCTGCTCGGTCTCCGCCCCGCCCTCCGTGACGCTGGAGTAGAAGCCGCCGCTCTCTGCGTCCCTGAATCTCATCAGGAAGTCCGTCCCACGCTGCGACAGATCGAACCGCCCCAGCCGATGGGCCGCCTTGATCACCCAGGCGTTGTAGTAGGTATAGTAGTAGCTGTTCAGACCGTCCCGGGGCCTGGGACCGAAGTCGCCGTTCTCCGCGAACCCGTTCCGGCTCACCCAGTTCAGGAGGCGGCCGGCAGCCCCCGACAGACCGCACGACGCCAGCGCCGCAGGCGCCTTGTAATACTCGGTGACGCCCAGCCCAGGATCCCCGAAGCTCCCGTCCTCGTGGACCTGGCCGAGCAGATACCGGCCTCCCCTGTCCCTCGCCTCTCTGAATCTGTCCACTATCCGCCCCATGACGTTATATGATAGACTACCGCGACTGGGAGACGCCACAATGACCACGGCGACCGAGCACCAAGAGCCCCACATACAGGTCAACAGCCTATGGAAGGTCTTCGGCGACAGGCCGGAGCGCGCCCTCGAGCCCGAGTACGCCTCAAAGAGCCGCGCCGAGATACAGGACGAACTGGGCGCGGTCGTCGGACTCAGGGACGTGTCCTTCAGCGTGGACCCGGGACAAATCTTCGTCGTCATGGGGCTGTCGGGCAGCGGCAAGTCGACCCTGGTGCGCTGCCTGATCAGACTCATAGAGGCCACCAGCGGGCAGGTCTGCTTCAACGGCGAGGACATCAACGACTACACCCCGGAGCAGCTCATGCAGTTCCGGCGCAGCAAGATATCGATGGTCTTCCAGCACTACGCCCTGCTCCCTCACCGCCGCGTCTTGGACAACGTCGCCTACGGACTGGAAATACGCGGGCTGGACAGGGACGCCAGACTCACAGCCGCCGCAAAGGCCGTCGAAACCGTCGGCCTCAAGGGCTGGGAAGACTACTACCCCAGCGAGATGAGCGGCGGGATGCAGCAGCGCATCGGTCTCGCCAGGGCCCTCGCCGTGGACTCCGAAGTGCTGCTCATGGACGAACCCTTCAGCGGCCTCGACCCACTCATACGCAGAGAGATGCAGGACGAGCTGATCTCCCTTCAGACGGAACTCCAAAAGACCATGGTGTTCATCACACACGACCTGAACGAAGCCCTCAAGGTGGGAGACCGCATCGCCATCATGCGCGACGGAGAAATCGTCCAGGAAGGCTCCCCCGAAGAGATCGTGACTCTGCCCTCCGACGACTACGTCACCGAGTTCGTAAAGGACGTCTCCAGGGGAAAGGTGATCCAGGCCAAGGCCATCATGAAGCAACCCGAAGTCGAAGTGTACGAGTGGCAGAGCCCCCGTGTGGCCCTGCACGCCATGCGGGACCACGGCGTCGACGAGGTGTTCCTGATAAATCGAGACTTCACCCTTCGGGGAATCCTGACGGAAGACCAGGCCGTGGCGCTGGTCTCCGAGAACAAGAGGTCCCTGGTAGGAGTGCCGAGCGCCCAGCCCATGACCACCCACCCCGACACCTATATCGAGGAGCTCATCCCGATTGCGGCTCAATCCGAACACCCGATTGCGGTGGTCGGCGATAACGGCAGCCTGCTGGGCGAGATTCGAAGGGGCGCCCTGCTCACAGGCATGGCCGACAACTGACCGAGTAACGCTCAAGAGTTCACGGCGGTATTCAGCGCGGAGCGGAGCGATAGCGCGGCCCCCGATGACGGACGCCTTTCGAATTCCCCCCGCTGCGCTCCGAACGACACGCCGGATTGCCGATTAGGAGGCTTGACGTGGCATCTCAGACACAGGACACCCGACCGGACGCCGAAACCCAAACATGGCGCCCCTCCCTGGAATCCATCCCTGCGCTCTACCTCCGGGCCGCCGCCGCCGTCGTCGTCATCCTGGTGTTGGCGGCAAGCCTGATCATCTGGGGCCCGGAGATGGACTTCCCCACCACCGTGTCCACCGAACAATCCGTAGACGGTGCCGTTACACTCGACAAGTCGGTCAGAGACGTCACCAGCGAAGCCATCGACGAAGCCGTGAACTGGGTGACCAGGAGAGGAGACTGGCTGTTCAGCGCCCTCAGCACGGGCGTCAACTATGCCCTCGTCAACATAGAGAGAGTGCTGAAGTGGCTGCCATGGCCCGCCCTCGTGGTCGCGCTTGCCCTCCTCTCCTTTGCCGTCGGCCGATGGGGCCTCCTCGCCTTCACCTCGTTCGCCCTACTATTCGTCGGATTCATGGGCCTCTGGTCTAACACCATCGACACCGTTGCGCTGATGGTGGTGGCCGTCGTCATCGCCGTGGCGATCGGCCTACCCCTCGGCGTCGTCGGCGCCCGCAGCGAAATGGCGGACAACCTGATGCGTCCCATCCTCGACGGAATGCAGACCATGCCCAGCTTCGTCTACCTACTGCCAGGCATCCTCTTCTTCGGTCTCGGCAAGCCCGCGGGCATCTTCGCCACCATCATCTACGCCGTGCCGCCCGCAATTCGCCTGACCAACCTCGGAATACGCCAGGTGTCCCACGAGACGATCGAGGCCGCCAGAGCCTTCGGTTCATCCCCTTGGCAGATACTCACCAAGGTCCAAATACCGATGGCCCTACCCACCATCATGGCCGGCGTCAACCAGACCACCATGATGGCCCTCGCCATGGTAACCATCGCCAGCCTCGTCGCCGCCGGCGGCCTTGGCGACAACGTGAATCGCGCGCTCCAAAAGAACCAACCCGGCAACGGCCTGCTCGCGGGACTCGCCATCGTGTTCCTCGCCATCGTAATCGACCGACTGACTCAGTCCGTCGCCAGCGGCAAGAGCGAGACGATGAGGGCCGGCTAGACGTGACGGGGAGCGCCGCCCGATCCCGGCGCTCCCGCCGCCCCGCGCCTATCCCGGATCCTGTAGAGTCGCCGTGCTGAACACCACCTGGAACGGCATGCAGTAGATGACCACGCTTCCCGCGGAACCCAGGTCCAGACTCTCGATCACATAGTTCTGATTGCCCCGGTTCCCCTTCAGCTGCCCCACGTGGACGTACCCCCCGTCCTCCAGGTCGCTCCGCCTGTCCGGTTCAGGGTGGCCCGCGATCAAAACGTGTAGATCAGGCCCGTTCGTCACGGCCAGATCCTCCAGCCTCAGCGCCAGCGAGCCGTCCGCGATACGGTAGATGATCGCCGTCCCGCTCCCCTTGTGGAAAGCGTCCTGGTCCATGAACTCGCCCACCTTCACCCTCACCGCCTCCAACTCCGCCCCCGACTGGCCCGACTGAGACGCCGAGGTCGACCCCGCCTCCATCATCGTGGGCATCATCTCCTCGTCCATCGGCGCCGTCTCCACCATGGCCAGAGTCGCCATCGCCATCTCCACGTCCTCACGCTCCATCTCATCCGGCACCGTGGCCTCGTACGAGAACGGAAACTCCTCCTCCACCGTCCGGTTTATGAACAGCGGCGAACCCAAATCCCAAGCCGCGAACCCCAATACGGCCAGCACAGGTATGCCGATCACCGCAGTCGCGGCGCGGTGCTCCATCAGGACGATATGCCACCCGCGCCGGTACGCAAAGAAAAGCGCGGCCGAGACCACCGCGATGAAGGCCGCCCCGATCGGCCACCGATAAGGGTACAAATCCGCCGCGAGTCGCTCCAGGTTGCCGAAGAACTCTGCCATTCCAACCTCCCTCACAGACAATGCCGAACAGAACGCGCCCGCACAGCCATGTTACTACACCGCGCGGCTCCCCTACCGCGAAGCGAGAATCCATCCCGGCGAGACCACAGGCCGCGCCCTCAGACGAATCGCACGCGCCTCCCCATCCTGACAATCCTCCAATCCTGAGAATCCTGATTCAGACAATCCGGCCCTTGACAACGCCGAACTCTTGTCCTACACTTACTCCATGGAAGCAGTCAGCCCAGCAGCAGCCAACCTCGCAGCCCTGAAGACCTGTCCCAGAACTGTCCCACATCTGCCCCGCAAGTGCCCCGCATCTGTTCCACAACTGCCCCACATTTGTTCCACGAAATCGAACCCTCAGCTACGAGATGGGACAAAATGGAACAGTTTGGGACAGTTTTCGACAAAACCCCGCCGCCGCCGTCCGGGTCACCGACCACTGACCCCGCCCCATGCTAAAATGCCCCAGGAGACATTGAACTTCTGATGACACACCCAGTCAGAGTAAGGTTCGCTCCCAGCCCCACCGGCGACCCCCACGTCGGCAACATCCGCACCGCCGTCTTCACCTGGCTCTTCGCCCGCCATCACGGAGGAGCCTTCGTCGTCCGAGTCGAAGACACCGACCGCGCCCGCAGCGTGCAGGGCGCCGTCGAAGCCATCCTCCAGTCCCTGCGATGGCTCGGTCTCAACTGGGACGAAGGACCGGACATAGGCGGCCCCTTCGCGCCATATGTCCAGTCCCAGAGACTCGACCTCTACCGACAAGCCGCCCACGACCTGATCGGCTCCGGCGACGCCTACAAATGCTACTGCTCTCCCCAACGCCTGGCCGACCTGCGCCAGCGGCAGACGCGGCAGAACAGGGACACGGGCTACGACCGGCGATGCCGTGACCTGGACGCACCCCCCATGCCCGAGGACGCCTCCCAGACGCCGGTGGTGCGCTTCAGAATGCCCCAAGACGGCTCCACCGCCGTCGACGACCTCATCCGCGGCCGCGTCACCTTCGAAAACCGCCTCGCCGAAGACTTCGTCCTCCTCAAGTCCGACGGCTACCCAACCTACCACCTCGCCAACGTCGTCGACGACCACTCCATGCGCATCAGCCACGTCCTGCGCGCGGAAGAGTGGCTCCCCAGCACGCCCCGCCACACCCACATCTACAAAGCCCTCGGATGGACACCCCCCAAATTCGCCCACCTCCCGATAATCCTGGCACAGGACAGATCCAAGCTGAGCAAGAGGCACGGCGCCGCATCCTTCCTCGAATACCCACGCCAGGGTTACCTCCCCGACGCCATGCTCAACTTCCTCACCCTCCTCGGATGGTCTCTCGACGACAAGACGGAAATCCTCTCCAGAAAAGAGCTCGTACACCACTTCACCATAGACAGAGTCAACAGGTCGGCATCCATATTCAACCGCGACAAGCTGCTGTGGACCAACGGCTCCTACCTCAGAAGCATGACGCCCGAAGCCCTCGCCGACGCCCTCCTCGAATACTGGCGCGCATACCCCACGCCCCAGATACCCAACACGCCCCGGCGCGGCCTGCTCGCTCGCATCGCCCCCCTGATCGCCGAGAGGATCAAGACACTCGACCAGGCCGCCCCCCTGATCCACTTCTTCTTCCGAGACGAGATCGACTACGAAACCGAAGACCTCATCCAGAAGGGCATGGACCGCGCCGTCACCTGCACCGCCCTGGAAAGAACGCTCGAGCTGATGACCGCCGCCCAGCCTTTCGACGCAGACACCCTGGAAGCCGCCTTGAGGCCCCTGGCGAAGGAACTCGGCCTCAAGCCCGGCCAGCTATTCGGCTCCATCAGAGTCGCCGCCTCAGGACTCCGCGTCGCCCCTCCCCTGTTCGAGTCCCTGGAAATCCTCGGACGAGAGCGCGCCCTCTCCTCCATCGGCAAAGCCGTCGAGCGCCTCCGCTCCCCCGCGGTTGACTCCCCGCCCGGCCGCTGAATATACTCCGCCCGCATGACCATCAAGCAGACCCTGGAACACGACCTGAAAGCCGCCATGCGAAGCGGCGACGTCACCCGCCGCTCCGTCATCCGGCTGCTACGCTCGGAAATCCACAACCAGGAAATCGCCGACCGCGCCGCCCTGGACGACGAAGCCACCCTGCGCCTCCTCGGACGCCAGGCCCAGCAGCGCCGCGACTCCATCGAGGCCTTCGAGACCGCCCACCGCGCCGACCTCGTCCAAAAGGAAAAGGCCGAACTGGCCGTGATCATGGAATACCTCCCCGCGCAGATGTCCGCCGACGAACTGGCCGAAACCGTCCGCGCCGCCATCGCGCAGACCGGCGCCGCAGGCCCACGCGACGTGGGCAAGGTCATGGGCGCCGTGATGCCCAAAGTGCGCGGCAGGGCCGACGGCCGAGAAGTCAACCGACTCGCCTCGGACCTCCTCCGCGCCATGAGCGCCTGACCGCCCCCCGCACGGCCCGCCCCGTGAAGTTCGGAGTCCTCGTATTCCCCGGCACCTGGAGCGACGCCGACTGCTTCCACGTCATAGACCAGGTCCTACGACAGCCCGTCCAATACGTCTGGCACAGGGACACCGACCTCTCCGGCTACGACTGCCTCATACTCCCAGGCGGCTTCTCATACGGCGACTACCTCAGGGCCGGCGCCCTCGCACGCTTCTCCCCCGTCATGAAAGCCGTCGCCCGCTTCGCCGACGCAGGCGGCCTCGTACTCGGCATCTGCAACGGTTTCCAGATTCTCTGCGAAGCCGGACTCCTCCCCGGAACCCTCACACGCAACGACCACCTCCAATTCAGATGCCAGTGGGTCAACGTCCGAATCGAAACCGCCGCAGGCCCCTTCACCGCAGCCGGAACCCACGGCCAGGTGCTCCGCATACCCATCTCACACGGCGAGGGCAGATTCTACGCCGACGACCCCACCCTCGACAGCCTCGAGGCCAACGGACAGGTCGCCCTCAGATACTCCACCCCAAACGGTCAACTCCACCGGACCGCCAACCCAAACGGCTCCGCCCGAAACATCGCAGGCATCACCAACAAACGCGGCAACGTCCTCGGCATGATGCCGCACCCCGAACGTTGCTGCGAACAAATACTGGGCGCCACCGACGGACGCATCATCTTCCAATCGGCGATAGCACATGCGGCAGGATGATCAACCCCACCGGCGTTTGACATCCCACCTCGTGTCTGAATAGCATTGCCTCACCACAGTCAACTGCTTACTACGCTGAATCGGCAAGTAGTGGTAAGCGCCGTCCCAATGCCGCAAGGGGGTTCCCGTTGAGCCGGCAAAGCGTTCGGTCCGTGTTGCCCGTCCTGATCCTTGCCGCTATGTTCCTGCTGCTCTCTATCGGCTGCACCGACACGCCCTCTCCAACTCCGACTCCTACGCCCACCGACACGCCTGTCCCTACACCGACCACCACGCCTACACCGACACCGACCAACACCCCCACGCCTGTACCCACACCCACCAACACCCCTACTCCTACTCCCACGCCCACCAACATCCCCACGCCTACTCCCACGCCCACCAACACCCCCACGCCTACTCCCACGCCCACCAACACCCCCACGCCTGTACCCACACCCACCAACACCCCCACGCCTGTACCCACACCCACCAACACGCCTACTCCTACTCCAACACCCACCAACACCCCCACGCCTGTACCTACACCCACCAACACGCCTACACCTACTCCAACGCCGACCAACACCCCCACGCCTAGTCCTGACAGGGACGTGCTGATCACGTTCTACGATGCCACGCGCGGCGCACGCTGGAGAATCGCCACAAACTGGTTGAGCGATCTACCAATAGACCAGTGGCATGGCGTCACCACCGACGGCAGTGGACGGGTCACTCGTTTGGAACTCACGGCGAATCAATTGAAAGGGGAGATACCGCCGGAACTTGGCAGCCTCGCCAACCTGACAGAACTGGACCTCGGTTGGAACCAGCTGAGCGGGGGGATACCGCCAGAACTTGGCAACCTCGCCAACCTAACGTCGTTGAACCTCAAAAGGAACCAGCTGAGCGGGGGGATACCGCCGGAACTTGGCAGCCTCGCCAACCTGACAGAACTGAACCTCGATTGGAACCAGCTGAGCGGAGAGATACCGCCGGAACTTGGCAACCTCGCCAACCTTGAAACCCTGTCGCTCAATGAGAACCAGTTGAGCGGGGAGATACCGCCGGAACTCGGCAGCCTCGCCAACCTGAGAGGACTGTTCCTCAGTAACAACCAGTTGAGCGGGGAGATACCGCCGGAACTTGGCAACCTCGCCAACCTGAGAGGACTGAACCTCGGTTGGAACTTGCTGAGCGGGGAGATACCGCCGGAACTTGGCGGCCTCTCCAACCTGACAGAACTATTCCTCAATGGCAACCAACTGAGCGGGGAGATACTGCCGGAACTTGGCAGACTCTCCAACCTGACAGAACTGAACCTCGAAGGGACCCAGTTGAGCGGAGAGATACCGCCGGAACTTGGCAACCTCGCCAACCTAACGTCGTTGAACCTCGGAGGGAACTCATTGAGCGGGGAGATACCGCCGGAACTTGGCAGACTCTCCAACCTGACAGAACTGAACCTCTACGTGAACTCATTGAGCGGGGAGATACCGCCGGAACTTGGCAGCCTCGCCAACCTAGAGACCTTATTCCTCAGTGACAACCAGTTGAGCGGGGAGATACCGCCGGAACTTGGCAACCTCGCCAACCTGAGAAGACTGGACCTCGATTGGAACTCGCTGAGCGGGGAGATACCGCCGGAACTTGGCAGCCTCGCTAACCTGACACAACTGTTCCTCGGTCGGAACTCGCTGAGCGGGGAGATACCGCCGGAACTTGGCAGCCTCTCCAACCTGACAGGACTGGACCTCCAGTTAAACGATCTGAGAGGGAAGATCCCATCTGAGATGGGCAGACTCGCCAACCTAGAGTTCTTATTGCTCAGAGGGAACGAGTTGACCGGATGCATACCCGTTGGCCTGAGAAACGTGCCGAGGAATGATCTCCACCAGCTTCGGCTGTCTCTCTGCGAATATACGCCCACCAGCACTCCTACGCCTACACCAACACCGACCAATACCCCTACGCCTAGTCCTGACAGGGACGTGCTGATCACGTTCTACGATGCCACGCGCGGCGCACGCTGGAGAATCGCCACAAACTGGTTGAGCGATCTACCAATAGACCAGTGGCATGGCGTCACCACCGACGGCAGTGGACGGGTCACTCGTTTGGAACTCACGGCGAATCAATTGAAAGGGGAGATACCGCCGGAACTTGGCAGCCTCGCCAACCTGACAGAACTGGACCTCGGTGGGAACTCGCTGAGCGGGGAGATACCATCGGAGATTGGCAGACTGGAGAGTCTGACATGGCTGCTGCTCTACGACAACCAGTTGAGCGGAGAGATACCATCGGAGATTGGCAGACTGGAGAGTCTGACATGGCTGCTGCTCTACGACAACCAGTTGAGCGGAGAGATACCATCGGAACTTGGCAACCTCGCCAACCTAACGTCGTTGAGCCTCAAAGGGAACCAGCTGAGCGGGGGGATACCGCCGGAACTTGGCAGACTCGCCAACCTGACACAACTGAACCTCGGTTGGAACCAGCTGAGCGGGGAGATACCATCGGAACTTGGCAGCCTCGCCAACCTTGAAACCCTGACGCTCCAGTTAAACAAGCTGAGCGGGGAGATACCGCCGGAACTTGGCAACCTCGCCAACCTGAGAGAACTGAACCTCAGTTGGAACAAGCTGAGCGGGGAGATACCGCCGGAACTTGGCAGCCTCGCCAACCTGACACAACTATTCCTCAGTAACAACCAGTTGAGCGGGGGGATACCGCCGGAACTCGGCAGCCTCGCCAACCTGACAGAACTGAACCTCGGTTGGAACTCGCTGAGCGGGGAGACACCGCCGGAACTTGGCAGACTCGCCAACCTGACACAACTGAACCTCTACGTGAACTCATTGAGCGGGGAGATACCATCTGAGATAGGCAGACTCGCCAACCTGAGAGGACTGGACCTCGGTTGGAACTCGCTGAGCGGGGAGATACCGCCGGAACTTGGCAACCTCGCCAACCTGAGAGGACTGGACCTCGAAACGAACTCATTGAGCGGGGAGATACCGCCGGAACTTGGCAACCTCGCCAACCTAACGTCGTTGGGTCTCGGAGGGAACCAGCTGAGCGGAGAGATACCGCCAGAACTTGGCAACCTCGCCAACCTTGAAACCCTGACGCTCTATCAGAACAAGCTGAGCGGGGAGATACCGCCGGAACTTGGCAGCCTCGCCAACCTGACAGAACTGAACCTCTACGTGAACTCATTGAGCGGAGAGATACCGCCGGAACTTGGCAACCTCGCCAACCTTGAAACCCTGTCGCTCAATGAGAACCAGTTGAGCGGGGAGATACCGACGGAACTCCGCAGCCTCGCCAACCTGAGAGGACTGTTCCTCAGTAACAACCAGTTGAGCGGGGAGATACCGCCGGAACTTGGCAGCCTCACCAACCTGGAGACCCTATTGCTCAGAGGGAACAAGTTGACCGGATGCATACCCGTTCACCTGAGAAACGTGCCGAGGAATGATCTCCACCAGCTTCGGCTGTCTCTCTGCGAATAAAGGACGACTATGAGTGCCGGGCTGGACACGCCCGACGGAACCCAGGTCCTTCAACGTCTCGCGCATCCTGTCCGTTGGGATGAAACCCTCGTTGTTGAACGAAACGAGAAGAAAGGGCGCACCCCGAACGCTGCTGCGAACAAATACTGGGCGCCACCGACGGACAGATCATCTTCCAATCCGCGATAGCACATGCGGCGGGATGATCAACCCACCGGCGTTTGACATCCCACCTCGTGTCTGAATAGCATTGCCTCACCACAGTCAACTGCTTACTACGCTGAATCGGCAAGTAGTGGTAAGCGCCGTCCCAATGCCGCAAGGGGGTTCCCGTTGAGCCGGCAAAGCGTTCGGCCCGTGTTGTCCGTCCTGATCCTTGCCGCTATGTTCCTGCTGCTCTCTATCGGCTGCACCGACACGCCTACCCCTACTCCGACACCCACTGACACCCCCACGCCTGTACCCACACCCACCAACACCCCTACCCCTACTCCAACGCCCACCAACACCCCCACGCCTGTACCCACACCCACCAACACCCCCACGCCTGTACCCACACCCACCAACACCCCTACTCCTACTCCCACGCCCACCAACACCCCCACGCCTACTCCCACGCCCACCAACACCCCCACGCCTACTCCCACGCCCACCAACACCCCCACGCCTGTACCCACACCCACCAACACCTCTACTCCTACTCCAACACCCACCAACACCCCCACGCCTGTACCTACACCCACCAACACGCCTACACCTACTCCAACGCCGACCAACACCCCCACGCCTAGTCCTGACAGGGACGTGCTGATCACGTTCTACGATGCCACGCGCGGCGCACGCTGGAGAATCGCCACAAACTGGTTGAGCGATCTACCAATAGACCAGTGGCATGGCGTCACCACCGACGGCAGTGGACGGGTCACTCGTTTGGAACTCACGGCGAATCAATTGAAAGGGGAGATACCGCCGGAACTTGGCGGCCTCACCAACCTGACAGAACTGGACCTCGGTTGGAACCAGCTGAGCGGGGGGATACCGCCAGAACTTGGCAACCTCGCCAACCTAACGTCGTTGAACCTCAAAAGGAACCAGCTGAGCGGGGGGATACCGCCGGAACTTGGCAGCCTCGCCAACCTGACAGAACTGAACCTCGATTGGAACCAGCTGAGCGGAGAGATACCGACGGAACTCCGCAGCCTCGCCAACCTTGAAACCCTGTCGCTCTATGGGAACCAGTTGAGCGGGGAGATACCGACGGAACTCCGCAGCCTCGCCAACCTGACGTCGTTGAACCTCGGAGGGAACCAGTTGAGCGGGGAGATACCGCCGGAACTTGGCAGCCTCGCCAACCTGACAGAACTATTCCTCAGTAACAACCAGTTGAGCGGGGAGATACCGCCGGAACTTGGCAGCCTCGCCAACCTGACAGAACTATTCCTCAGTAACAACCAGTTGAGCGGGGAGATACCACCGGAACTTGGCAGCCTCGCCAACCTGACAGAACTATTCCTCAGTAACAACCAGTTGAGCGGGGAGATACCGCCGGAACTTGGCAGCCTCGCCAACCTGACAGAACTGGACCTCGGTCGGAACTCGCTGAGCGGGGAGATACCGCCGGAACTCGGCAGCCTCTCCAGTCTGACATGGCTGGACCTCCATGGAAACCAGTTGAGCGGGGAGATACCGCCGGAACTTGGCGACCTCGCCAACCTGAGAGGACTGAACCTCCATGGAAACCAGTTGAGCGGGGAGATACCGCCGGAACTCCGCAGCCTCGCCAACCTTGAAACCTTGACGCTCTATGACAACCAGCTGAGCGGGGAGATACCATCGGAGATTGGCAGACTGGAGAGTCTGACATGGCTGCTGCTCTACGACAATCAATTGAGCGGGGAGATGCCATCGGAACTTGGCAACCTCGCCAACCTGAGAGGACTGAACCTCGGTTGGAACTTGCTGAGCGGGGAGATACCGCCGGAACTTGGCAGACTCGCCAACCTGACAGACCTATTCCTCAGAGGGAACAAGCTGACCGGATGCATACCCGTTCACCTGAGAAACGTGCCGTGGAATGATCTCCACCAGCTTCGGCTGTCTCTCTGCGAATAAAGGACGACTATGAGTGCCGGGCTGGACACACCCGACGGAACCCAGGTCCTTCAACATCTCGCGCATCCTGTCCGTCGGTATGAAACCCTCGTTGTTGAACGAAACGAGAACGCTGCTGCGAACAAATACTCGGCGCCACCGACGGACAGATCATCTTCCAATCCGCGATAGCACATGCGGCGGGATGATCAACCCGCCGGCGTTTGACATCCCACCTCGTGTCTGAGTAGCATTGCCTCACCACAGTAACGGGGGCGCATCGCGCCCCCTTGTGTGTTCAGCAGGAAGGTGACTGTGATAAGCGCCGTCCCAATGCCGCAAGGGGGTTCCTGTTGAGCCGACTAAGCGTTCGTTCCGCGCCGTTGCCCGTCCTGATCCTTGCCGCTATGTTCCTGCTGCTCTCTATCGGCTGCACCGACACGCCCTCTCCAACTCCGACTCCTACGCCCACCGACACGCCTGTCCCTACACCGACCACCACTCCTACACCGACACCCACCAACACCCCCACGCCTGTACCCACACCCACCAACACGCCTACCCCTACTCCCACGCCCACCAACACCCCCACGCCTGTACCCACACCCACCAACACGCCTACCCCTACTCCCACGCCCACCAACACCCCCACGCCTGTACCCACGCCCACCAACACGCCTACTCCTACTCCTACTCCAACGCCGACCAACACCCCTACGCCTGTACCTACACCGACCAACACCCCTACGATCACACCCACACCTATGCCGACCAACACCCCTACGATCACGCCCACATCCACCAAGACACCTACTCCAACAATCACGCCCACACCCTTTGTCGGTGCCTGGGAGCAGTTTACGAATCCGCCCGATCCTTTGACCGATCGGCGGCATGTCGGTATTCGCCTTACATCATTCGACTTATCATCCAACTATGCCGATGCAACCGGAGAAGAGGCTAGGTTGTATATCAGGTGTACCTATGGATCATCTGTCGATGCGCAAAATGGACTGGAGGTATTCATCGCATGGGACGACGAGCTTGTTTCTGAGCAGGCAGCCCTGACTGATAGTTATGAACCAACAGTCGACATACGCTTTGACGCCGCGGAAGTCCAAAGAGATACTTGGTCGTTATCGACGACTCGCCGGTCGACATTCGCACTCACGGACTACTACTCAATTATCGTGGAGCTGAAGTCTGCCACCACAGTGGCGGCAAGAGTCCGGCGATACGACGATACAACCATCACCGCCCAATGGAATGTTGCCGGATTCAGAGACTCCATGAAGCCTGTCGAAGAGAAGTGTCCTGCGGGCGCGTGGCGTCAAATGACTGGACACCAACGGGTCGGTGTTTACTTGTGGTCATTCGACTATGTGGGTGGGACTGTTGAAGATGCTTTGTTGGAAGTCAGGTGCGCTTCTGGATCATACATTGACTGGCCGAACGGGCTGGCGGTCTACATCATCGTCCTACCGGACGACAAGGCCGGCTATGAACCGTCAGTCTCCATACGATTTGACGACGCTGAAGCACGAGAGGATGCTTGGGCCCCCAAAGATGGGGTAATAGGGTTGTGGGTAGGTGATGAAACTACACCTTTACGAAACTGGTTCATCTCAGAGATGAAATCTGCGGACCGATTGGTGGCGAGGGTCATGAAAAAAGACGGAACGACCATCACCGCCCAATGGTACGTCACCGGCTTCAGAGAAGCCGTCAAGCCAATTGAGGAGAAGTGCGCCGAGTCTCCAACCTCGCCCTGACGGCTCTGTCCGATGTTGGGGCTGGACAACACCCGCCCCTCACCCCCGCTCTACCAGAAAGAGATGCTCCGTTACGTGGATCGGGCGGTTGTCGAAGTTCCTGCTGCCGCGCGGGAACGACTGCCGGGTGGATTGAGGACGGCCCGTTCGAGTGGCCCATCTTCCATGAGAGGCTTCACGAGGCATATACTATCACCGCATCCGTACGGACTACGCCGCCGCTCGTTCACGCATCGTCCGTGTGCCGCCGACGCGCCAACGCCGCCCAAAGCTGATTGGAACAAAGGTCGAACGAAATGGACTACTCAGGGAAGGGCATCTGGAATGCCGCAGCCATGACCCGTAACGCCCTCGTCATGATGCCCCACCCCGAACGCCGCCGCGAAGAAACCGCCGCCGCCGGACGCGCCGTCTCCCAGCCCATCCTCGCGCCCGCCCCTCCCGTCCCAGCCCGATGACCGGCGTCATCCTGGCTCTGCTGGCAGCCCTCGGCTTCGGCTCCGGCGCCGTGTTCGCCCGGGTCGGCCTCCAGAACATGTCCCCCCAGTTCGCCACCCTGATCTCCCTCGCCGTCAGCGCAGCCGCGGCGATGGCCATAGCCGCCGCACTCCACCCCGGAGAGATCGTAGGACTCGGCGCCACTGCCCTGGGATGGCTTTTCCTCGTCGGATTGCTCAACTTCCCCCTGGGCCGCATGTTCAACTACCTGAGCGTGAGACTCACCGGCGTGGCGAAGGCCAGCACCATAGTCGCCGCGGCCCCACTGTTCGCCATGACCCTAGCGGTCGTCATCCTCGGCGAATCGCTCGACCTCCTCACACTCCTCGGCGCGGCGTCGATCACCGGCGGCATCGTCCTGACCGTCTACCAGAGATGACCACCAGAGCGGCGCGCCGCCGCGTCCTTGCAGGATATGGCGCCGCGCTCGTCGCGGCCGCCAGCTACGGCGCAGGGTCCATAGCCGCCAAGAAGGCCGTCACCGACGTAGCCTCACCCATGACCGTCACCGCCTTCGCCCTCCTGTTCGGCACCATCATAATGGCCCTCTTCATCCCCAGGCCCATACACGGCAACGTCAGGAAGGCCCCCAAAAAATCATACGCCTACATGACCCTCGCCGGAATCGCCGGAGTGTGGGGCGTCGCCTTCTACCACCTCGCCCTGCTCGAAGCCCCCGTCGTCCTAGTGGCCCCGGTATCCGGCACCTTCCCTCTCATGGCCATCGTCATGACCCACCTCTTCCTCCAACGCCTGGAACGAGTAACCATCCGAACCGTCCTCGGAGCCGTCCTCGTCGTCACCGGCGTCGCCCTCATCGCCATAGGCCAGTCGGCATAACCGAAACCCACCCCAGAACCCGCCCCAGTCTGGCAGCCTCTCCTCTCCGAAGCGCGTCCCCGAATCTGGTTCTCCCACTCTCCACTCTCCACTCTCCACTGGGGTAACTGTCCCAGATTTAGTAGGCGGTGTCGTTTCATTAGGACGGGTTTGGTCCCCAATCCTGAAAATCCTCCAATCCTGAGAATCCTGATTCAGACAATTGACAGCCACGAACCGCTGTGCTAGAGTATGTCCATGACACAGCCGCCTCTCTCCACAAACCGCCCGCAGGACTCCTGCATCGCCTGCGTTGACCTGTCACAAAAGTGTCACAAACTGTCACAAAAGTGTCAGATAACTGTCACATAACTGTCAGATAAGTGTCACATAACTGTCAGATAGTGTCACGTAATTCCGAGCCGTCTGAGGCCCTCCCAGCTACGAAATGCCCGCGAAATGCCCCCCCGAGCGTTACACAAAAATTTTTCCTGGAGCCTCTGCTGACTCTGGACGACAGGCTGACGCGAGGACGTCACACGTGCCGGTAACCAAAGAAGCCCTGGACGCCCTCGCCCTCTCCGAGGCCGAGTACGAGGCCATAGTCGAGCGGCTGGAGCGCGAACCCAACGACCTGGAACTTGGACTGTTCGGCTCACTGTGGAGCGAACACTGCGGCTACAAACACTCCAGACCGCTCCTCCGCATGTTCTCCACCCGCAGCCCGCGCCTGCTCGCCCCCCCGGGACAGGAGAACGCCGGCGTCGTAGACATCGGCGGCGGCCTCGCCGTCGTGATGAAGATCGAATCCCACAACCACCCCTCGGCCATCGAGCCGTACCAGGGAGCCGCCACCGGCGTCGGCGGAATCGTCCGCGACATCCTCGCAATGGGCGCGCGGCCCATCGCCCTACTCAACTCGCTCCGATTCGGCCCACTCGACCACCCCGCCAGCCGATACCTGTTCGAGGGCGTCGTAGCCGGAATCTCCGGCTACGGCAACTGCATCGGCGTCCCCGACGTGGGCGGAGAAATATCCTTCTCCCCATCCTACGCCGCCAACCCACTGGTCAACGCCATGTGCGTCGGTCTCGTCGAGACCGACAAGCTCGTCCACTCCACCACCGGCGGCGAGGGCAACCTCCTCATGCTCGTCGGAGCCGACACCGGACGCGACGGCATCCACGGAGCCTCCGGCCTGGCCTCCCGCGCCTTCGAGGAAGAACGCGAACTCCGACCCGCCGTCCAGGTCGGCAACCCATTCCTCGAAAAGACCCTGATCGAAGCATGCCTCGAAGCCGTCCGCACCGGCCGGGTGGTGGGCCTCCAGGACCTCGGAGCCGCAGGGCTGACCAGCGCATCCGTCGAGGCCGCGTCCAAGGCGGGCAGCGGCATCGAAATCGACGTCTCGCTCGCCCCCAGACGCGGCGCAGGCATGACACCCTACGAGGTGATGCTCTCCGAATCCCAGGAGCGGATGCTCGTGGCCGTCGAGGAGGGCCGCGAGCAGGAACTGAAGGCAGTCTTCGACAGGTGGGACGTCCAATCCGCCGTCATCGGCAGGGCCACCGGCGACGGACTCGCCAGAATACGCGAGGACGGCTCGACCAGAGCCGAGGTCCCCGTCAGGCTCCTGACCGACTCGCCGACCTACAGACCGCAGGGCGTGAAGCCCGACGGCCTGACCCAGCTCCAGAACTACGACCTCGACTCGCTCCCCCTCCCCCCGGATGGGCCGGAACAGGCGCTCCTGAGGCTTCTCGCCTCCCCCGCCGTCGCGTCGAAACGCTGGGTCTACAGACAGTACGACCACCAGGTGCAGACCAACACGGTGCGCGGGCCGGGCGGCGGCGCCGCCGTCCTGAGAATCAAGGGAACCCCCACGGGCATCGCCCTCGCCGCCGACGGCAACGGCAGGCTCTGCTTCCTCGACCCCATGGCCGGCGGCATGATCGCCGTCGCCGAGGCCTGCCGAAACGTGGCCTGCGCCGGCGCCGAACCCATCGCCCTGACCGACTGCCTCAACTTCGGAAACCCCGAACGCCCAGACGTCTACTACCAACTCGAAGAGTGCGTCAAAGGCATGGCGCGAGCCTCCGAAGCCCTCTCCGCACCGGTCGTCAGCGGCAACGTGAGCCTCTACAACGAGAGCGGTGGAGAGTCCATATACCCAACCCCAATCGTCGGCGCCCTCGGTCTGCTCGAAGACGTCCGGCTCAACCTCGGAACCGGATTCCCCAACACCGGCGCCGACGTGATACTCCTCGGCGCCGGCGCGATCGACGCCCCCGCTCACACGCTGGCCGGCAGTGAATACCTCGACGTCGTACACGGCCTCGTGGCCGGCAGGCCCCGAATAGACCTCGACCTGGAGGTCAGGCTTCAGCGCGCATGTGTCCGCCTCGCACGAGAGAAGATCATAAGCTCGGCCCACGACTGCTCCGAGGGCGGCCTCGCCGTCGCCGTCGCCGAATCCTGCATCCAGGGCGGCGTCGGCTTCGAGAGCAGCCTCGAACCCACAGGCCGATGGGACGCCGCCCTCTTCGGAGAGGCCCAGTCCCGGATAGTCGTGTCCGTCTCCCCAAACCTGCTCCCCAACCTCCGAGCCGTCTGCCGCGCCCAGAACGTCCCGTTCGCCGAGATAGGCCGCGCCACAGGAGACCGCCTGCGCCTGAAAGGACTAGTCGACCTGCCCCTGACCCGCGTCGCCGACACCTGGCAAAACGCGCTCCAACACACCCTCACCACCGCCGAAACCCCGCCAGCTTGACACAATCCGTGTACGGGTGATAAGTTTGTAGCTAATCGGCAGCCGACCGCGTAGTTGCCCTCTGTATGCCAGGACTGTAGACCTTGCCGCGATACGACTACGAGTGCAACTCGTGCCATCACGTCTTTGAGTTGAAGCAGAGCTTCGACTCCGAGCCGGTCGCCGAGTGCCCCAGATGCGAAAACGACGCCCGACGCCTCATCTACTCGGTGCCGGTCGTCTTCAAGGGCAGCGGCTTCTACGTCAACGACTACGGCAAGGGAAAGAGCGGCTCCAACGGCACGTCCGACTCCACCGCCTCCGCCGAATCGACCCCGAAGTCCGCCGACAAACCCAAACCCAAGGCCGAGGCATCCACGAAGGCTGACAAAGGCGGCTGACCCTTGCGGGCCGTCGTCCAGCGCGTCTCGGAGGCCGCCGTCACCGTCGGCGGCGACACGGTGGGACGAATCGGCCCCGGCCTCCTCCTCTTCCTGGGCGTCTCATCCACCGACGGCGAAGAGGAAGCCCGCTACGTCGCCGACAAGACCCTCAACCTGAGAATCTTCCCCGACGACGACGGCCGCTTCGACCGCTCCGCCCTCGACGTCGACGCCCAACTCCTCGTCGTGAGCCAGTTCACACTCTACGGCGACACCCGCAGAGGGCGCCGACCCAGCTTCACCGACGCCGCCCCCCCGGACCGCGCAAGCTCCCTCGTAGACATGACCGTGAACATCCTCGCCGAATCAGGACTCCGCGTCGAGACCGGCCGCTTCAGGGCGCAAATGTCGGTATCCCTCGTCAACTGCGGCCCGGTCACGATCATCCTCGACTCCGACGACCGCCGCAGACCCAGACGCGCCTAGGCCTGAACCGCGCGGCACCCCCGCCGGACAGCCGCGCCGCGATGCGCGCAGCCCCAGACCGCTACACGTACTCCACGATGTCGCCGAACAACTCCCTCACCCGGCGAGTGTCCTCCGGCGGCAGATACGGCCTCTCCAGCGCGGCGGCGTTCTCCTCCAGATGGGCCATGTTGGAAGTCCCAGTGATCACCGTCGCTATCGCAGGGTGATCAGCCGCAAACTTGTAGCCCGCGGCCACCACCGAGGCCACCTCCCCATGCACCAGCCAGCCCAGCGGATCACGCTCCGACAGCTCACCGGCCGCCACCCTCCCCTGATCCCGCCACTCGCGCATCAACTCCTCCAGAAGCGCCGGATCAGGCAGCTTGACCCGCACCGCGGCCATGTTCATCACCCCCACCCCGTGCCGCAGCGCCAGCGGCAGCAACTCCTTCGCCAGAGACTGATTCAGCAGCCCGTACTTCAGCATCAGCACGTCCCACTTATCGGGATCATTCTTCAGGGCGGCATCCGCGACCGCCTGCGACGGCTCGGTGGCGTACTGCGCGCTCAACCCGACGAAGCGGACCTTCCCCTGCTCCCGAAGCCGC
This sequence comes from uncultured Dehalococcoidia bacterium, assembly GCA_958295685.1. Taxonomy (GTDB): domain Bacteria; phylum Chloroflexota; class Dehalococcoidia; order Lucifugimonadales; family CATQGZ01; genus CATQGZ01. The sequence continues at coordinate 2,014,641 of OY282365.1, read as the reverse complement.
TCCATCGTCGGATAGAAGCGCTCCACCAGAGGAGCGTAGGTGTGCGACAGAGGCCCGTGAAACATCATTATGTCCACCCAATCCGTGTCGAGCCGCCTGAGACTCCGCTCGACCGAATCCACCAGCAGACCCGGATCCTCGGCCAGACACCCATCGACCCAGGGCGGCCACTTGGTGCACAGATAATACGACTCCCTCGGCGTCCCCTTCAGCGCGCGGCCCAGGATGACCTCGCTCTCCCCGTATTCCGACGACGTATCTATCAGATTGACCCCCAGGTCGAGAGCTCGCTGAACCAACGCCGTCTGGTCGGCCTGTGTCATACCCACGGACTGCCCCAACTTCCTTGCGCCCCCCGTGCCCAGGCTGAGCAGCGACACGTCGAGCCCCGTGCGTCCCAGAGTCCTGTACTCCATGCCGACACTATACACTATGCCCACCCCGAACCCCCCTGGAGGTGTGCCCAGAGTGTTCCGGCGCCGCGACTTCCGCATCCTCGGACTGGGAACCGTCCTGGGAGCCCTGGCAGTCGCGGGCGAGTCCGTCATAGTCAGCTGGTTCGTACTGGAGTTGACCGACTCACCCCTCCAGGTGGGAGTGACGCTGGGACTCCACATGGTCCCGAACGCTCTGTTCGGCATCCCGGCGGGCATCGTCGCCGACCTCGTCAACCGACCCCGCTTCATCGCGGCGGTAAACGCCGCCATGGTCGTGCCCATAACCGTGATGGGACTGCTGATCATGAACGGCTCCGCACAGATGTGGCACGTGCTCCTCTTAACGTTCGTCTTCAGCACCCTGCTAGTCTTCGACCGCACCGCGAGAGGCAGCTTCGTCTACGACGTCGTCGGCCGGTCCAACGCCGTCCAGGGACTGGCCGTCATGTCGCTGACGGGCAGGGCAGGAGCGGTCGTCGGCTCGGTGGCCGCCGGACTCCTAATCCTGCCCATCGGCCCCGGCCCAGCCCTGTTCGCGGTCGCAGCCGTCTTCGTCCTGACGGCCGCCGCCATGATGGGAGTCCGCTCCAGGGGACAGGCGGCCCCAATAGTCCGAGTCTCCGCGCGCACGGCCTTCGCCGAATTCGTCAAAGAGCTGAGAACCAACAGGGTACTGCTCACGCTGACGATCACGACCGCCGCCCTGGAGATACTCGGCTTCTCACACAGAGCGCTCCTCCCCAGCCTCGCCAGGGACGTACTGGGAGTCGGACCGGAAGGGCTCGGCCTCATGAACGGCATCGGCTCCCTCGGCGGCGGCCTCGGCGTCGTATTCCTCTCGGCCAGAGGTGACACCGGAAGAAAGGGCATCCTGTACGTCGGAACGATCCTCGTCTTCGGACTCGGGCTGCTTCTGCTCGGACTGGCCGCGAACTTCATCCTGGCCCTCCTCGTCCTCGCTCTCCTCAGCTCAGTCATGGCCCTCGCCGACACACTGTCCCAGGGACTCATGCAGCTAGCGGTCCCCAACGAGCTGCGCGGAAGGGCGATGGGATCCTGGCTACTGGCGCTCGGGGCCGGACCGATCGGCACCATCCAGATAGGAGCCCTGGCAGCCCAGTGGAGCGTACTGCTCGCGCTCTCCGTCAACGGCCTGGGACTCGTGGCCCTGGCAGCGGCCATAGCCCTGCTGGTGCCATCCGTGCGGAGGCTGTAGAGCATAACTCCCCTCTGTTAGAGGACCTGACCACTAACCACCGGCCACTGCCCAATGCCCAATGCCCAATGCACTCCCACGCGCGCTGCGGTAGAATCAGAGTGCCGGGAGGGGTGGCCGAGCGGCTTAAGGCGCCTGTCTTGAAAACAGGAATCCCGAAAGGGAACGCGGGTTCGAATCCCGCCCCCTCCGCCACGGAGGTCAAGCGTGAACCAACAAAAACTCCGATTCCTCGTCGTCACCGCTCACCCGCACGACTTCACCCACTCCGCCGCAACATGCGGCATACACGCCGCCCGTGGAGACCAGGTGACCGTGGTATCGATCGGAACCGGCCTCTACACCCACAACGAGCGGCTGCACGGCGAACTCATGAAACCCCCCGGCGAGCGGGACCGGACGGTCACGCGGCAGCGCCCGGACCACTACGCGAAGACGAAGGCCGAGGAACTGCGAAAGGCCTGCGCCCTCTTCGGCATTGAGGACGTGCGTATCCTCCATGCCGAAGAACCCTTCCGCGTCGCGCGTTCCCCAAAGACCGTGGAAGACATCCGTGACGTCATCCTCGAACTCCGCCCTCACGTGATGATCACGCAAAGCCCATACCTCACCGGCCATCACCGACTCCTCAGCGGAGCCCTCGACGACCACGCCGAAGCCGCCTACGCAAGCCTGGAGGCCAGAACCCTCGCGGCCACCGCCCGCTACGGCTCGGACGTCCCACCCCATCGCGTCGCCGCCGCGTACTTCCCAGGCGTCTACTTCGAGAAGGACCAGTACGACTTCTACGTAGACGTCACCGACTGGTTCGAGCGCCGCGTTCAGGCCGAGATGGCCTTCAGATCACAGGGGCACACCGACGACTTCGCGCGCAGACGCATAGCCGTCACACTCGGCAGCATCGGCTGGTATGCGGGAGTGATGTACGCAGAGGCGTTCGTCAGGGAAAAGCCTGAGGTCCTGCCCGGAATAATCGTCGCAGACAACAGCCTGGAGCGCGCAGAGGAACCGCCGTCCCAGCACATCCGCCGGATATCCGGCGCGGAGGAACCCTGGAAATGACCCCATGACACTGCGATTCGCCATCGACTCACCCATATCCGGCGACTACTCCGACCCCAGACTCCTCGGCCGCCTCGCTCTCCTGGCCGAGCAGTCCGGTTGGGACGGCTTCTTCATCTGGGACCACCTCTCGTCCCCCGGCGACTCCTCGCCCGACGAGCCGCTGCCCGTCGTCGACCCGTGGGTCGCCCTCGCCGTCATGGCCGTGAAAACCCACAAGATCCGCATCGGTACCGCAGTGACCCCGATCCCGCGCCGCAGGCCCTGGAAACTCGCCCGTGAGACCGTCTCCCTCGACCGACTGTCGGACGGCAGGCTCACCCTCGGCGTGGGACTCGGCGAGCCCGCAGGCTCCGAGTACGAGCGGTTCGGCGAGGATAGCGCGCCTCTGATTCGAGCCGCCAAGCTCGACGAAGGTCTCGAAGTCCTCACAGGGCTGTGGTCCGGCCAGCCGTTCTCCCACCGAGGAGAGCGCTTCAGCGTCCAGGACGCCCGCTTCCTGCCGACGCCCGTCCAGTCCCCCAGAATACCGATCTGGGTGGGCGGACAGTGGCCCAACAGAGCGCCGCTCCGCAGGGCCGCCCGATGGGACGGCGTCTACCCGATCTACCTCGTCGACGGCGCCCCCGCGATGACCCCGGCTATCCTCAACACCATCGTCGAGTACGTCGGCGAACACCGCAAATCCCATGACCCCTTCGACGTCGTGGCCCCAGGCGCCCACCTAGGGCACGACCGGCCGAGACTGAGCGACGCCGCGGCCAGCTACGCCGAAGCGGGCGCGACCTGGTACGCCGCCCCCATCGGTCCCGAGCTCGGCACGGTCGCCGAAGTGAAGGCGTGGATCGCCGCAGGGCCGCCGGGAGCCTGAAACCGCGCTGCACGGTCTGATAGAATCACCATGCGCGTCTGGAAATCTTGAACAACCGTCATTCCGGCGAAAGCCGGAAGCCATGAAACCCAAGTTGCTGGCGGCCGGTTCACACCCACGGTGTCCGTCTGCTTGGAAATTACGCAAAGGTCTTCACGTATTGGAGGAGCGGCAATGGGGAAAGTAGACCTGAGCTTCAGCCCCGTGGTGCCGGTTTTCGACGCCAACGTCGCCCTCGGACGCAGGCACGACCGCCGCCTGACCGCCGACACCGTCGACGCGGCCCTCAACGAGATGCGCCGGGCGGGAGTCGACAGGGCCCTCGCACACTCCGCTCACTCGGCCGCATTCGATGCCCGCGACGGTAACGACTGGCTCCTGGAAGCCCTCGAAGGCGTCGAGGAGTTCGTGCCGCAGCTCGTGTGCAGCCCGGCAGTGGACGACCTTGCCAGGCTCCAGGACGAGGTGGACGGCCAAAGCGTCGGATCCATCAGAATGCTCCCATCGACGGGAGGCTATCCGTTCAGAACGTGGGTTGTCGGACACTGGCTCGAGTGGCTCGCCCAGACCGGCCTGCCCCTCTGGCTCCCCGCCTCCGAGATCGAGCCGGGCGAGCTCCACGACACCCTCCGCGAACACCCCACGCTCTCCGTGGTCCTCTGTGAAGTCCACTACGTCCACGTCCCATGGATATTCCCCATGCTCCGCAGCCTCCCAAACGTTCACGTCGAAATCTCGCGGTTCGTCATCCCCGACGGCATCCACAGGCTGATCGACGCGGCCGGACACCGGCGAGTCCTGTTCGGCTCCAGATTCCCAGACTCCCCAATCTCCCCTCAGCTGTACAGCCTTCACCGCTCAGGCCTGGACTACTCCACACTCGCAGACATATGCTCAGGCAATCTCGACCGCCTGCTCTATCGGAGGTGACGCTTGGAAACCCCAGTGATCGACTTCCACTGCCACGTGGGACGGTGGGGCAGATACGGAATGGACGACGACCCAGCCGATTACCTCCGCCTCATGGACGCGGCCGGCGTCGACAGGGCATGCATAAACTGCATAAACTTCGGCGACGCGCGGAGAGGCAACGACAGAGTCGCTCGATTCGTCGCCCAGAGGCCGGACCGGTTCGTCGGCGTGGCATACGTCACCCCCAGATACCCCGACGAGGCCCTCGCGGAACTGGACAGGTGCTTCGACGTGCTCGGTTTCCGATCCCTGAAGCTCTACCCCGACTACCTCGGGAAGCCCATAGACGACCCCGCTTACGACGCCGTCTTCGAGTGGGCGGACGATAGATCCGTCGTGATAATGAGCCACTCATCCTACGTCCACGACGACGATTGGCTCACCCGCCCGGACCGCTTCGTCGGACTCGCGCAGCGCTACGGGAAGATCTCATGGGTCCTCGCCCACTCAGGCAATGCCCGGCAGGGCCAGGAACAGGCCGTCACCGCCGCCAGGGCGTGCCCGAACGTATATCTGGAGACCTGCACCTCCATGGGCGAGCACGACACGATAGAGTTCCTGGTCGATGGCGCGGGAGAAGACCGCGTGCTCTACGGCTCCGACATGCCCCTCATGGACCCCAGACTCCAGGTTGGAAGAGTGGTCACCGCCGACATCTCACACGATGCGAAGCTCAAGATACTCGGACTGAACGCCATCGAGCTGCTCGGCCTGGACCAGCCCACGTCCACCGGCTGACTACCCGTGCTTTCTCCTCTCACCATCCACTCCCCCGGTGCTCGCTCGCTCACCGTCGCCCGCGCCTCCCAATCTTCCCAATCCTGAGAATCCTGATTCAGACAATCCCCCCAGACCGACAGCCGCCCCAACGTCTAGGGACTCGTGAATCGCCCGCGCCTCCCAATCTTCCCAATCCTGAAAATCCTCCAATCCTGAGAATCCTGATTCAGACAATTGACATCACCGAACCGCTGTGCTAGAGTATACCCATGACACAGCCGCCTCTCTCCACAAACCAGCCCGCAGGACTCCTGAAGCGCCTGTCGCATAAGTGTCGCATAAGTGTCGCAAAGTGTCGCATGAGTGTCGCATAAGTGTCGCATAAGTGTCGCATGAGTGTCGCATAGTGTCGGCCAAAATCGGCCCTCTCAGCTACGAAATGCCCCGAAAATCCGACACTTTCCGCAAAAAATCACGGCTCGGAACAGATCCCAAGGCCGAGGCTCCCAATGAGATTGCCCTCCGCGCGGTTGATTGGGTGATGGATTTGGGATAGCCTCTTCCCTGGCAGGAGAGACCTGAGGCGAGACGATGCCGAGACCCAGAGAAATCCTTGAAGATGAAATCAGGCGGGCGACCCCGCGCTCCCTCGCCCAGTGGAAGCGCGGGCAGGCCTCCATGCCGGGCGGCGTCATCAAGGGCGCCTACTGGATGACCCCCCACCCACTCTACGTGGAGAGGGCTGAAGAGTGTTACCTCTGGGACCTGGATGGCCGCAGATACGTCGACTTCACCAACCACCACACCGCGATGGTGCTCGGCCACAGCCCGCCCTCCGTCATACAGGCCCTCAACGATGCCATCGGACACGGACTCGGCTTCGGCGCGCCGTCCACCCTGGAAGCGGACATAGCCGAGGAGATCGTAAAACGCTTCCCGTCCATCCAAAAGATCCGCTTCACTGGCTCCGGCACCGAATCGTCCCTCCACGCCGCCAGGATGGCGCGCGCCTTCACCGGCAGGCCAAAGGTGGCGAAGTTCGAGGGCGCATACCACGGAAGCCACGACGTCCTGGAGGTCAGCGTGGCCCCGCCGCCGGAAAACGCCGGACCGGCCGACTCCCCGACCCCCGTCGCCTCATGGCCCGGCATGGCCCGCACCGCCGAGGAAGACCTCGTGATCCTGCCGTACGGACAACGCGAGTCCGTCGAACTGATCCTCCGCGAGCACGAGCGCGAGGTCGCCGCCGTTTTCTTCGACGGCAAACCCGGCATCTACGACCTCGACCCCGATTTCGCCGCCTTCCTCAGGCGCATCACCCGCGAACTCGGAATGGTGTTGATCATGGACGAAGTGGTCAGCTTCAGGGCAGGCTACGGCGGCTACCAGGAAATGGTCGGCGTGCAGCCCGACCTGACCCTCTTCGCAAAAATCATGGGAGGCGGTCTCCCAGGCGGCGTCATAGGAGGCAGCTCCCAGCTCATGGACCTGCTGGACAACAGCGCCGGCCCTACCCTCAACCAGAGCGGAACCTTCTCGGGCAACCACCTCACCCTGGCCGCCGGACTTGCTACCCTGCGCGCGCTCACCCCGGAAGTCTACGCGCACTTGGACGAACTCAGAGAAAGGCTGGTCTCAGGACTGCGGGGCGCCTTCCGCAAGGCGGGCCTCCCCGCTCAGGTCAGAGGCGTCGGCTCCATCGTCAGCTTCGACCTCGCAGAGCGACCGGTAATGGACTACCGAAGCTCGCTCGACACAGACCGCGAAACGGTCGATCTGATCCGCATGGAACTGCTCCTCAGAGGCTATCTCATAGCGGCGGGACTCGGGCTCTCCCTCTGCTCACCGATGAAGACCGACCACGTCGACGGCCTCGTCGACGCCATAGCCGAGGCGCTGGCGGCCGGATAGCGCGCAAGAGCGAATCGCTGCAATAAAAACCGCAATAAGTGAACCAAGGAGGAGCCGATGTCTCTTGAAGAAGCCCTGTTGCACCTCAGCATTGACGGCTGGCACGTCGAGCACGGAGTCATCCCACCCGACGAGGTCGAGGCCGTCCGCGAGAGCGTCCAGACCACGAGCGACCAGACGGAATCCCCCGAAATCCAGGGCGTGGACGCCGAGACAGGCCTCATCGGGAAGGACCAGAGCCTCGCACCCTATCTCGTCGACGAGCGAATACTCGGCGTCGCAGAAGGCCTCTTCGGCCCCCACGTCCGTGTCTCCTTCACCACTGCCATCATCAACAACCCAGGCAACGCCCGCGGCGGATGGCACTCCGACTGGCCGTTCAATCAGAAGAACGCCGGACACATTCCGGCCCCATACCACGACGCCGTGACGCACCTGACCACCATATGGATGCTCTCCCCATTCTCCGCAGAGACGGGAGGCACCCTCATCGTGCCCGGCAGCCACCGAGCGCGCAACAACCCGACCGGCGGCAACGGCGTCGATCCGATGGCGCACTACCCCACCGAGATGCAGGCCACCGGCGAGGCGGGCAGCGTCCTGCTCTTCGACAGCCGCCTGTGGCACGCCACGGCCACCAACCGCGGCAGCAAGCCCAGAGTTGGAGTAGCCGTCAGGTTCGCTCCGTGGTGGCTCAACGTCGACGTGCTGATGCCGGGATCCGACCAGCGCAGCCGAATGGTCGACGAGGTCGGAGGAAAAGAGCCCATGCAGACCCCGGTGCCCTCCGCAGTCTTCAACGACCTGCCCGACAACGTAAAGCCGCTCTTCCGGCACTGGGTCCGGGACTGAGAAAGAGAGGTCGACAGTGGAACAGAAGCCCCTGGGACAGTCGGGCCGCGAGATCAGCGCCATCGGGCTCGGATGCGTCACGTTCGGACGAGAAATAGACGAAGAAACCTCCCGGCGGGTGCTCGACTACGCCATGGAGAAAGGCATCACCTTCCTGGACACCGCCGAGGCATACGGAGGCGGGCAGTCCCGTCAGGGTCGCAGGGACAGCCTCGGAGTCGACGACGAACGCGAGGCCTCCGGAGAGATGAGCTCCTCCGAGCGGATCATCGGCGACTGGATGCGCGACCGAGGCTGCCGCAGCGAGGTCACCCTGTGCACCAAGGTGAGCACAGGGGCAAGCCCCGAGAACATCCGAAGGGCGGTGACCGACAGCCTCGAACGCCTCAAGATCGACCACGTCGACGTCTACAAAGTCCACAGCCCCGACGAGAGCGTCCCGATCTCCGAGACTCTCGCCGCCCTCGACGAGGAAGTGAAGGCAGGTCGAACCGCCGTCATCGGAGGCAGCAACTACTCGGCCGAGCAGATACGGGAGGCGCTGGACGCCAGCGACGCTGCCGGCTATGCCAGATTCCAGATCATGCAGCCCCCATACAGCCTCGCCCATACGGACGCCGAGAACGACGTCTTCCCCCTGTGTGCGCGGGAGGCTGTCGCCGTCACGCCCTACAGCCCCCTGGCCGCCGGCTTCCTGTCGGGCAAGTACACCCCAGACAGATCCCGCTTCCCAAAGGGCACCCGCTACGACATAGTGCCCGCCCACGCCGACATCTACTTCAGCGACCGCAACTTCCGCGTCGTAGAGCGCCTGCGTGCGAAGGCGCAAGAAATCGGCCTCCCGATGGTCCGCCTCGCCATGGCATGGGCAATGACCCACCCGAACGTCACCGCCGTCTTGGTCGGCGCGCGAACCGCCGCCCACGTCGACAACGCGCTCGATGCCTACCGACACGGGCTGGACCCCGAACTCAGAGCCGAAATGTCGGCCTGGAACTAACCAACTCAGCTAAGCTATAACCCAGGAACCATCCGAAGCAGCCTCTCGCTCCGTGGGGGAGTGTCGGAATTGGTAGACGAGCATGATTTAGGATCATGTGCCGAAAGGCGTCCGGGTTCGACCCCCGGCTTCCCCACCACGATGAAGGACAGACAGCCGCCCCGGAGCCCTGGAAGAAGAACGCAGCATGGATGCCAGTCGAACGCGCGGCGAATGCGCGCCTCCCGTATGACGGGCACCGCATGACTCGACGGCACAGCCCATCCACCCCGGGCAATCTCCGGCGCGCCCTGATTGCGCGGCGCCGGAACATCGCGCTCGTCATTCTCGGCGTTCTCGCATCTGCCTGCTCTGACGGTCCCACGATGACAGCCACTCCGGTGACGGCAGCCACTCCCACGGCGGCAGTCACTCTCATAAGACCGCTTCTAACCACTCATCTGTATGCGCTCGACAGCGAGTCGGTCAGACTCGAAGATTTCGACGGGAGCGGGGGAGCCATTGAAAGCATGGGTGACGACCTGCTCGTCGTTACGCCGAAGGGAAGGTTTGCCCTGGTCTTCCGGGACGGGACCGTGGAATATCTCGACGGCAGCGTTCCGATGAACTATACGGGGCTGGAATCAAGCCCAATGAGCGAGGAGCCTGATTTCGACTCGTTCGGATTTCGAGTTGCCGATATTCTGCTGAAAGAGATCGTGGGAGGATATACGCTATTTGTTACCCATCACCATTTCGCTGGAGAATGTGCCTGGCTCAGGTTGTCGTCCACGACGCTTGCTAAAGATGGGCAGAGGGTGGCAGTCCTGCCGGATTGGAGAACGATATTCGATGCGGAGCCGTGTTCGGAACAACCCAATGGATGGCATAGTTCAGGCGGGAAGATACTGACGGATGGAGAAGAACACCTACTCGTAACAATCGGCAATCACCTTTATGGACAGCGCCCCATTCCTTCTGACCTGCATATAGGCAAATTCGTTCGCATTGAAATCGAAACGGGAGAAGCGGAGACACTGGCCACCGGCATTCGCAACTCACAAGGGCTGGCGCGGGATGCGGAAGGCAACCTATGGGCAACGGACCACGGGCCGACGGGAGGCGACGAACTCAACCTGTTACGGGAGGGAGTCGATTATGGCTGGCCGCATGTCTCCTATGGCGTTGGATACGGCCGTGTAGCTCTCCGGCTGACCGAAGACGAGGATATAGGCTGGCACGACGGCTTCCGGCGCCCTGCATTCGCATGGGTCCCGTCGCCGGTCCTGTCCGCCATCGCCGTCAACGACGAGCGGCTGTTCCCCCTGTGGAAAGACGACCTGCTGATTGCTTCGCTGGATGGTCAGTCCATCTTCCGAGTCCGCCGTCACGGGACGGACGTGCAGTACGTCGAGAGGATCGAGGTCGGCTACCCCATCCGAGACATAACGCTCATGCCGGACGGGCGCATAGCCCTGTTGAGTGATGGATCACGGGTTACGTTCCTGAGCCATTCCGCCAGGTACTGTGATGAGGAGGCTCGGAACCGCCGCGACGTCTACTCGATCAACTGCGAGTCCCTCGCCGCATCGCCGTGGCCGGCCGCTCCGTCCGGTAGCGGGAACCTGGGTAGAGACACGGCGGCAGGCGCTCAGCTATTCGGCCAGCACTGCAGCGCCTGCCACGACCTGAACGCCGAGCGGCACGGCCCCGGTCCGCACCTCGTCGACGTCATGTGGCGGCGAGCGGGCAAGGTTGGAGGCTACCGATTTTCGGCTGCGTTCGATGCGCTGGACGCCGTCTGGACGCGGGACAGCATCACGCGGTTTCTCACCGACCCGGAGCAGTTTGCCCCAGGCACGTCCATGTCGTCACCTGGCATTGACGAAACGGAAGCCCGCGCCATAGCCGACTACATCAGCAGCCTCGACTACCTGGAGAGACTGACCGAAGATAGCCAACCGGCGCTCCGCTCCGACTTTGACGTGTATCTCAGCGAAAACACGCTTACCTACGTCAAGGAGCCGTGCGCCCCGGCCGACACGGAGGCGAGGTTCTTTCTGCACCTGATCCCCGTCGATGTGAACGACCTTCCCGACCAGCGCAAGCAGCACAGCTTCGACAACCTGGACTTCGATTTCGACGTGCGCGGCGTGATATTCGACGGGAAATGTCTCGCGGTAGTCCCTCTTCCGGAGTACGACGTCGCTGCGATTATCACGGGCCAGTTCGTTCCCCGCCAAGAGCCGATCTGGGAGGGGGATATACGCCCTTGAACAGTAACGGAACAACCTGCAAGGCCAAGGCTAATCGCGCCCAGCCGTGCGCTATTGAACACAGGTGAGGGGTAGAGGGCAGAACGAAAATGCACCAACTCAACGCGCCCGTGTTGTGCGCCAAGGCGTCTGAGCAGTCTGCGCCCTTCGGGCGCATCGTGGGCCTGTCCCGGCTTCCTCACCAAGCCGCACCACACTATCAAGCTAGGCTGTGATATAGTATCGTTCAGGTTCGGACATGTGTCTGAGGGGAGTGAATGGACATGCTTGATAAATCTCAGAGAGATTTTGTCGAGGCTCCATCTGGAAACATTAGGCTACTCGCTCCAGCAGGGTGCGGAAAGACTCTATGCCTTCTTTACAGGTGCAAACACCTTGCAGAGCAATCCTCGTCAAAGCGTCACCGCTTCCTGATCGTCACCTTTACACGCGCCGCGCGAGATGAACTTCAAAGTCGGCTTGACGAGGATAGGGAATTCTCCCAAATTCGAGATCTAACTGAAATAACAACCCTCAATTCTTGGGGCTATCGCCGTATGAGGAGCGCGGCTTTCAGTCCCAAACTGCTCGCATCAACAACTGACTACCACTTCGCAATGCGGAATCAATTGCAACCTGTATGGCGACGTCATAACAAGATAAGGGATGCGATTCATAACAGGAATTCCCGATGGAAGAGCAGTCAAGCTCCTCGAAAACTCATGAACATGATTGACACATTTAAGTCCCTGGGCTTCGACCACGTTAGACACACATCATACTCCGATTTTACGCATCACTGGAAAGAACTCGAACGTGAGGGACTGGGATGGCACCTGGAAGAGCAGGTCAAACAGCTGGTCCGGTTCGACGTCCTAGATGATGATATGGATGGCATGAGTTCGTGTGCACTGCAGCGCGAGGTGTTTGAAGCCTACTATGTCTTCTGGCGTGAGGCTACAGAGCATCTGGCCGACAGTGCCACATTTACTCTGGAAGACCAAAAGTATTTTGCTTATCAGGATGAGCGCAAGAGCATTGAGCAAGGACGACTGCTGTCCGGCGCGGCAAGCTATGACCACGTCTTCGTAGATGAGTTCCAAGACGTCAACCCTCTTGACCTCGCACTGGTGCGAGCAATTGCTGAGCGTAGCCGCGCAACGCTAACTATTGCGGGTGATGATGATCAAGCAATATTCGAATGGCGAGGAGCAACGCCAGAGTATATCCTCGATCCGGCCAAATTCTTCAACTTGCAATTCGATACCTACACGCTCGGAGTCAACTATCGCTCCCCCGCGAATATCGTCGAGCATTCCCAGAAATTAATCGCTCATAACTGCCGCCGTGTGCCCAAGCAAATCTCCGCACATAGCGCGAAGAAGGCGAAGGTTGAGATTCTAGAGGTCTCGAATCTCTCTGAATCCCTAGAATATATCCATAGCATGGTGGTGTCCTCAATAACTCAGGGTGAAAATCCGAGCAGGGTAGCCTTAATCGGGCGTAAACGAAGCCAGATAATTCCGTATCAAATATACTTCGCATCGAAAGACATCCCCTTTTGTGCCGCTGAAGACCTACATGTCTTCTTAAGCGATACGTTCGAGCGCCTGCTCAAACTTCTAATCATCAAGGCAGATGCCGACAGGCGGCAGAGCTCCCGCCAAGTAGTCGACCACATACTGTTCTTGTGCAACCTCGCCAAGCGTTATCCCCTCAACAAGAGCAACAGGGAAGAGTTGAGAAGCCATCTCCAGCGCTCGCGTCCTAACTCCATAACGGACGGGATCAATGCCTTGGCTGGATACCGAGGAGAGTTGAAAGGCAAGAATACGGAAGGCCGCACCAGTATCGAAATAGCTGACTCGATACGGATGTTCATCGCCTCAGAATCCGTATCTGATGCACTTCTGTCGCTGAGTGACAACTTTGAAGGGCTTCAACAAGACTTTGGCAAAGCTGAGGAGGATATATTCTTCACAGATCCTCCCTTCTTCCAGTTGGCTGAATACGCCATGCGATATGAGACAGACTACGATTCCTTTGTTGACGACATTGAGCTAGCAAAGGAGACCCTAGTATACGTACCACCCTTTGGAGACAATGACAGTGGGAACGACCTTTCCAAGAATCCATTACACCTCATGACCGCGTTACGGGCGAAGGGCAAGGAATTTGACAAAGTAGTACTGCTCGACGTGCAAGACGGAATTTGGCCGAACAAGAATGCGCGTACCCCAAACGAACTGGAGTCTGAACGGCGGGTTTTCTACGTTGGATTCACGCGAGCAAAGGAACAGGTCTCAATATTAACGCACAGGGTATCTGGTGTATCTCCTTACGTCGAAGAACTTGGCTTTGACGTAGAGACAGACATTCGCAGATTGGGTGGCAACTCCGATCGGCAACGCATCATAAAATCTGATTGACTGTCTTAGGCATCATCCCTTCGATCCGGCGGCCGTAGTGGAATGGCCGCACCTTCAGGGCGACACGACCTCTATCGAGGCGGTGCCCGATGTCCCCAGCAACGCAAGCAGCCGCTGCTCCAGGTCGGGCGAAGCGTCGACCCTAACGGTCGGCCATCTGAGCGTCACCAACTTGCCCTCCGTGGCAATCTCCAGCTTCACGTCGTCGTCTCCCAGATGATCCATCAGAAGCCTGAGGACGTCGTCGAGCAGAGCCTGGTCCTCCCGAGCCCTGCCCGTCTCCCTGAGCCTGACGTTCAGACTCCGATCCCCGCCGACCGCGGCAGAGCCGTTCTGACTGGCAGGCCGCGCCTGCGGCGCTTTCACATGAGCTCCCCCAGCAGCCTGCGGCGCTTCCACAGGTGCCCCCCCAGCGGCCTGCGGCGCTTCCACGGGAGCCCCCCCAGCGGCCTGCGGCGCTTCCACAGGTGCCCTCCCAGCGGCCTGCGATGCTTCCACAGCAGCCCCTGCAGCAGACTGCGACGCTTCCACAGGCGTCCCCCCAGCAGCCTGCGACGCTTCCACAGGTGCCCCCCCAGCGGCCTGCGGCACTTCCACAGGCGTCCCCCCAGCGACCTGCGGCGGCGGAGCCATATACTCGGCCTGTGTGTCTGCCCCAGTGTCTTCAGACTCGTCGCTGCTGGGCGGCACGTATTCCGTGGCTTCCTTGCAGCTGATGCTGATCTGGTCGTCTCTGGCACGTACCGTGCCGACCACCTCCACCATCTTGCCCTGCTCCCAGAGGCCGCGGGTCGCGGCCCGCTCCTCCTCCCAGACGAAGACATCGAGCTCACCGTCCATCAGGGTCAGCGTGGCTATTGTGAAGGGCCTTCCATTCCTAGTGAACCGGTCTATCGTGGATGATACCTGTCCCCTCACAACGACCTTCCTGCCTTCCATATCCGCGTTCAGGTCGTACCGGAAAACAACTGTGCCGGACCCCGGATCGGGTATGGCCAGAAGGCTGTTGCCCGACAGAGGCAGACCCAGCACCTCCCGTTCCCACTGACTCTTCCGTGAGTCTGAAGTCTCGACGTCAGGCAGGCCGATCTCCGTCAGGGGCGTAGGTACCGATTCGCCGAACAGGTCGAACATCGAGGTCTGGTCGGAATCGCGCCTGGCCGCCTCGCTCTGAGCCAGTCCGATTATCCTGTCGGCGACCTCGAGCAGGGCGCCGCGGTCGCCCCACGCGTCGAAGGCCCCCGCCATGATGAGGCTCTCGATGGTCCGCTTGTTGAGTCCTCTCAGGTCGGCGACGCGGCACATGTGCTCCAGAGACGTGAAGGGGCCGTCCTTCTTTCTGGCAGAGGTCAGGCACTCGACGGCCGCCGCGCCAACGCCCTTCACGGCAGCCATCCCGAACAGTATGCACGCCCGCCCATCCCTGCCCTCAGATATGGAGAACTCGGCCTCACCTCTGTTCACGTCGGGCGGGTAGACCTGGATATTCAAGCGGCGGCAGACCTCCACGGCGCCGGTGACCCTGTCGGCGTTCCCGACGTATGAGTTGAGCAGCGACACCATGTACTCGGCCGGGTAGTGCGTCTTGAGATAAGCCGTCCAGTACGAAATCAGGCCGTAACTCACGGCGTGGGGCTTCGCGAAGGCGTATCCGGCGAAGGGCTCGATCAGATCGAACACCCGGTGGGCCAGTTCATCAGGGTAGCCTTGTGCGAGAGCTCCACTGATGAACTTCTCCTCTTCCTGGGCCATGATCGCAGGTATCTTCTTGCCCATCGCCTTGCGGACTATGTCCGCCTCTCCCATCGAGTATCCCGCGAACACCCTGGCGATCTGGAGTACCTGGTCCTGGTACACGATCACTCCGTAGGTCTCTTCGAGTATCTCTCTGAGGGCCGGGTGCGGGTAGTCCGGCTCGGAGCGTCCGTGCTTCCTGTCGATGAAGGTCTCGATGTGCTCCATAGGCCCCGGGCGGTACAGAGCGATCATCGCGGCGACGTCGTTGAGCGAAGAGGGCATCAACTCCTTGATGTGCCGGGTCATTCCCGCGCCCTCAAGCTGGAAAACGCCGCCGGTCTCACCCCTGGACAGGGTCGCGAAGGTATCGGTATCGTCCAGCGGGATGTCGCGGAGCACGATGTCGACGCCGCGAGTCTTCGAGATCAGGTCGATCGTCTTTGCGAGGACGGTCAGGTTAGCCAATCCCAGGAAGTCCATCTTCATGAAGCCCAGGGCTTCGATGGGACCCATGGAGTATTGAGTCATGTTCACGGCGTCATCATCGCTCTTGATGGGTCGTTGCAGGGGGACGACCTGATCGACCGGGTCCCTGGAGATGACCACTCCGGCTGCATGGGTACTCGAGTGTCTGATCAGGCCCTCAAGGCCGCGGGCGGTATCCATCAGCTTCCTGATACTCTCGTCCGCCTCGTAGATATCCTTGAGTTCTTCGTTCTCTTCCATCGCCTGGTCCAGGGTGACGTGAAGTCGGTATGGCACGAGCCGCGCGACCCTGTCGACCTCGGCGTACGGCATCGCCAGAGCGCGTCCGACGTCCCGTATGGATGCTTTGGCGCCCAGAGTGCCGAAGGTGATGATCTGCGCGACGTGCTCGCGCCCGTACTTTGATACGACGTAGTTGATCACCTCCTCGCGGCGGTCGTCCTGGAAGTCCATGTCGACGTCGGGCATCTCGTTGCGCTCCACGTTGAGGAAGCGCTCGAAGATCATGTCGTGCTCCAGGGGATTGACGTCTGTGATACCAAGCGCGAACAGGGCGAGGCTCCCTGCCGCGCTTCCGCGCACGGCGAAGAAGATATTCCGTTCGCGGACGAAGCGCGCAATGTCCCACACGACTAGGCAATAGTTGGCGTACCGCGTCTGCTTTATGACTTCAAGCTCATAAGCCAGCCGCTTCTCTTCCGTTTCCGTGACCGTCCTCAGCCTCCCCTTCAGCCCCTCCCAGGCCAGCCGGGCCAGATGGTGGTCCGCAGTCACGCCGTCAGGGAGCCGAAACTCGGGCAGACGCATTGCCGAGAAGTCGAGCTCCACGTTGCACTTCTCAGCAATGGCCAGAGTATTGGTCACGGCCGCCGGCGTCTCGGAGAACAGCGCCTCCATTTCCTGCGGACTCTTGAGATAGTACGAGTCCTCGGTCATCCGCAGCCTGCCCTCGTCATTGACGTTGGTGTTGGTGTGGATGCAGATGCGGATGTCCTGTAGCGGGGCGTCTTCCCGTCTGACGTAGTGGGAGTCGTTGGTAGCCACGATAGGGATGGAGAGGTCGCGATGGAGCTCCATGAGTCCTGCGTTTATGGCGGGAAGCTCGGGGACGCCCCCATGCTGCATGAGCTCCAGGTAGTAGTCGGGGAACACCTCGGAGTACCACCCTGCCGCGTCTCTGGCCTCGTCCACACGTCCCTGGGCAATCAGGCCAGGCACTTCGCCGCTGGGACAGCCGGACAGGAAGACGAGGCCTTCGCTATGCGCCTCGATCAGCTCCCTGTCGATTCTCGGCTTGTAATAGAAACCTTCCAGATGCGCCTTGGATACGAGCTTCACGAGGTTGGCGTAGCCGACGTTGTCTCTGGCCAGGACAGTGGCATGGAAGGGTGTCTTGTCGTTGGGCGAACGGCTGTGGCGGCTTCCGGGGGCCACGTACATCTCGCAGCCGATGATCGGCTTGACGCCGACCTCTCCCGCCCGTCGGTAGAAGTCGATCGCGCCATACATACCGCCGTGGTCGGTGAGACCCACGCTGTCCATACCCAGCTCCCGCGCACGGTCCAGCAACGGCCCGATTTGGCTAAGCCCGTCGAGCATGCTGTACTCGGTGTGAACGTGGAGATGAGCGAACAACGTCTACGCTTCCCGCGGCCGGCATCAGGATCTCCCGCCTCGGACAACCTCCTCGGGATCTGGCGATTCGCCCGACTGCCGGAGGAGCGACGCTGGCAGGAACGCCGGAGCGCAGGTCGCATTATACCTTCTGAGGGCTTGGCCGAATCAAGGAGCGGAGCGCGAGTTTCAAGCGCGTCGACTCTTATATTTCGCTGCCCGACTCTGCTAACATGTCCTCGACAAATCGCATGAGTCGACGGAGGGCGCCATGACGATCCGTGTAGTTCACTATCTGAATCAGTTCTTCGCCGGGAGAGGCGGAGATGAGGCTGCGGGGATGCCCCTGGAGGCGATCGAAGGCCCAGTCCGCTCAGGAGCCCTGATCCAGAATCTCATGGGAGGTCAGGGCGAAATCGTCGGAACCCTGGTGTGCGGGGACAACTATGCCAACGAGGAGACCGAGGCCACCCTGGAGGCAGCAGGGGAGGCACTCGACCGATTCAGGCCGGACGTGGTCATCGCCGGGCCGGCATTCAACGCGGGCCGCTATGGGCTGGCCTGTGGCGAGATAGGCAGTCTGGCCGAGAGCCGCGGAATCAAGGCGGTGGCTGCCATGCACGAAGAGAACCCCGGAGCGGCACAGCACCGCCGCCGGGTCTATATTCTCAAGACCGGTGAGAGCCCTGTCGGTATGAACGAGGCCGCGGCCAAGATAGCCGCCTTCGCACTCAAACTCGCCCGCGGAGATGAGATAGGTCCGGCAGACGAAGAGGGCTACGTGGCGCGAACCAGGAAGATCGTGCGTGCGGCCAAGCCTGGCGCACAGCGGGCAATAGACATGTTGGCGGCAAAGGTCAACGGCAACCCCTTCAACACCGAGATCCCGGTCATCCTCCCGGACCGGGTAGAGCCGGCAGCGCCAATAGCCGACATGTCCACCGCCACCATCGCGCTCGTAACCACGGGCGGACTGATCCCCAGGGGAAATCCGGAACGCCAGACCGCCGGCAACCCCGAGCAGTACTACACCTACTCCATCGAGGGTATGACCGAGCTGGACGGCAGCGATTGGGAAGCGTTCCACGGCGGCTACTTCAACGGAACGGCCAGCGATAACCCCAACTACATCCTGCCTCTCCAGCAGCTGCGCACCCTGGAGGACCAGGGCGTGGTAGGCGGCATCTATCCCAGTCTGTTCACCATGCCGGGCGTCGGCACGTCGGTGCCGAAGGCTCGCAGGCTCGGGGCACGGATGGCCGATGAGATGCTTGAACACGACGTGGACGGCGCTCTGCTAGTGGCCACCTGAGGCACGTGTAATCGTTGCGGCGCAACGATTGCCAAGGAGATCGAGAGGCGGGGCATACCCGTCGGCATGATGACGGCGATCCATGGCCTGGCCCTGACCACCGGAGCCAACAGAGTCATAAAAGGAGCGCGTATCGATCACGTCTGCGGCGACCCGGAACTCCCGCCCGACGAGGACTTCGCCTACGGCCTCCGCATCGTCAGCACAGCCATCAGGTCCCTGCAGACCGAACTGAGCGAGCCCACTCTCTTCGACCCTGACGGCCAGGGCTCGATGGTGGAGGCCGGCAATGCGTCTTGATCTGGCAACCTACCCCGTCAGTGACGTGCGGCTCGGCTCAGCGAACCGGCTCAGCGGCGGCGTACTCGAGATCGACCCGGACGCTCTGGCCGCGGAGGTGCTCGACGACCCGCGCATCGCCTCGGCCAGGATCGAGCTAGCCAGACCCGGCGAATCGGCGCGCATCTGGCCGGTGCGCGACGTGATCGAGCCTCGGATCAAGGTCGAGGGTCCCGGCGTCGTCTATCCCGGTATCTGTGACAGGCCGATGACCCTCGTGGGCAGCGGAAGGACCAACAGGCTCTCCGGCGTCGGCGTCGTAGAGGTCTCCGAGGTCCAGTGGCATGACGCGGGCCACGACTGGGTGTGGCTGTTTATCGACATGCTAGGCCCATGGGGAGACCTTAATCCGTACAGCGGCCTGTTCAACGTCTGCGTCGTCGTGGAACCCCACGACGACCTCGACGTCGACGTGAAGAACAAGGCCGTCCACAATGCCTGCCTCACGGTGTCCGACCAGCTTGCTTCCACGACAGCGTCGGCCGAGCCGTCAGAGATAGCTGTCCACGAGCTGAAGACTCCGTCGACGCCGCTGCCGAAGGTGGTCCACATCCAGTGCGTCCACTCTTCGCAGGCGACGTCCGGCTCTCCGACGACCTTCTGCACCTCCATATACGGCGCAACTCACCTGGAGCTGCCGAGGGCGCTCCACCCCAACGAGATCCTGGACGGCGCGATGACAGGGCCTTACCGCACCGCTTTCGCGACCTCCTGGACGCTGGCCAACAACCCGCTCCTCCGGCATCTGTACGACCGGCACGGCGTGGACTTCGAGTTCGTGGGCGTCATACCCATGAGAACCGAGTGGACGCGCCAGGACGAGAAGGACTGGATCGGCCAGGAGACGGCGAGGCTGGCCTACATGCTGGGCGCGGACGGAGCGCTGGTCACCTGGGACGCGGGCGGGAACGAGCAGGTGGAGGTCATACGTGTCGTACGCGCCTGCGAGCGCATGGGCATCAAGACGGTCTTCATGACCCACGAGGACATCACCGGCTCATCCGAAGGCGTATCCAGCCTTCTGGAGCCGGTCAGAGAGCTGGACGCGCTGGTGAGCACAGGGACCATCGGAGGCTCCTACTCCATGCCGGCCGAGCTGCCCGGCGTCGACAGGGTGATCGGCTCCCAGCAGAAGCTGGGGGGCCGGCTGCGCGACGAACTCGTCCCGACCTCCGGCCCGCTGCCCGCCCTGCCCATGTACGACGACCACTACGGCTTCAACAACCTGGTGGGGAGGGACTATTAGGGGCCGCGTCTCCGCGTCGGTCGGGGAACGCCGGCCGAGTTCGTGGAGAGAATGGGACCGATCCTCATCGACTCGTACCGGCGGCGGATGAGGTGAGCGTCTTCTTCCAGGAGTCACGGAGCGATACCGTCCTGTTGAATACCGGCGCGCCCGGCGACGAGTCGACGCTGTCGACGCAGAAGTAGCCCGTCCTCTCGAACTGGTATGAGTCGCCCGGCGCGGCTCCTGCGAGTGAGGGTTCGAGCCTGCAGCCGGTGAGCGCTTTCAGCGAATCCGGGTTCAGTGCCTCGCCGGCGCCGTTCCCGCCGGGGTCGGGTACGAGCAGACGGTCGAAGAGCCGGACCTCTGCCGTGATCGAGTGGGGGACGGAGACCCAGTGGATGGTTCCCCTAACCTTGCGGCCGTCCGGGGCGTGTCCTCCGCGGGTCTCCGGGTCGTAGGAGCATCGCAGCTCGATGACATTCCCGGCGGAGTCTTTCACCACGGAGCGGCATCTTATGAAGTAGCCGTATCGGAGCCGCACCTCGCGGCCCGGGGCCAGCCGGCGGAACTTTGGATGGGGGTTCTCCTGGAAGTCCTCTCTCTCGACGTAGAGTTCACGCGAGAAGGGAAGCGGCCGCGATCCGGCGGCGGGGTCCTCCGGGTTGTTCACTGCTTCGAGCTCCTCGACCTGTCCCTCGGGATAGTTCTCTATGACCACCTTGAGGGGTCGGAGGACTCCCATGACTCTGGGGGCCGTGCTGTTCAGGTCCTCCCGGACGCAGTGCTCGAGCATCGACATCTCGATTGTGTTGTCTCTTCTGGCAACTCCGATCATCTCGCAGAACGCGCGTATGGATTCGGGCGTGTATCCCCTCCGCCGCATCCCGGAGAGCGTCGGCATCCTGGGGTCGTCCCAGCCGAACACGCGGCCGCTCTCCACCAGCTCCAGCAGCCTGCGCTTGCTCATGACCGTGTTGGTCAGGTTGAGTCGGGCGAACTCGATCTGACGCGGGTGGTGTATCTCCAGCTCATCGAGCAGCCAGTCGTAGAGAGGCCGATGGTCTTCGAATTCCAGCGTGCAAATCGAGTGGGTCACGCCCTCTATCGAGTCCGACTGCCCATGGGCGAAGTCGTAGGTGGGATATATCCGCCACCTGTCTCCGGTCCTTGGGTGGGGCATGTTCAGTATGCGGTAGAGGACAGGGTCGCGCATGTTCATGTTGCCCGATGCCATGTCGATCCTGGCGCGGAGTACGCGTGAGCCCTCTTCGAATTCACCTGCCTTCATCCTCGCCAGCAGATCCAGGTTCTCCTCCACGCTGCGGCGGCGGTATGGGCTGTCGCGCCCCGGCTCGGTCAGGGTGCCGCGGTACTCCCTGATCTCGTCGGAACTCAGGTCACAGACGTACGCCTTTCCCTTCTCGACCAGCCTGACGGCATACTCGTACAGCTGATCGAAGTAGTCGGAGGAGTAGAGGGCGCGGCCCTCCCACTCGACGCCCAGCCAGCGCAGGTCCTCCTGAATCGAGTCGACGTACTCGACATCCTCTTTGGCAGGGTTGGTGTCGTCGAATCTCAGGTTGCACACGCCCCCGTTCTCGGACGCGATTCCGAAATTGAGCCAGGCCGACTTGGCGTGTCCGACGTGGAGATAGCCGTTCGGCTCCGGGGGGAACCGCGTGACGACCCGGCCGCCGAGTCTGTTGGCCTCGACGTCCGCGGCGACAATATCGCGAACGAAGTCGGTCCGCGCCTGCTCCTTCACTGCCGGAGTCTCTGCGCCGGGCCGCTGCCGCCTCATCCTCCCTTCCTCAACAGTCCGCCCTTGCTACCAGGCTGGATGAACGGCATGTTGCGCTCCTCTATAACTCGGAGTATGTCTGAAGCGCGCCGTCTCACGGTCCACCCTCCCAGGGCAATCGCATCTGAGGGCCTCGGCCTGCGGTTTTCGCCGAAAACTGTCCCAAACTGTTCCATTTTGTCCCATCTCGTAGCTGAGGGTTCGATTTCGTGGAACAAATGTGGGGCACTTGTGGAACAGATGTGGAACGGAACCGGAGCAGTTCCGGAACAATTGTGGGACAGGCCTTCAGGGCTGCTGCTGGGTGGGCTGCTTCCATGAGGTAAGTGTAGGACAGGAGTTCGTGGTTGTCAAGAGGAATTCCCCTTCGGACCTCACAGAGTCTGAACAGTTACCGCCGTTTTGGGTTCGGGAGAGGTGAGGAGTGAGGGCCGCATTCGGCCCGCCTCGCGCCACTCGAACGGCGATCCGGCCGGCGCTAAGTCGAAGCTCGGCCCCGGCGCAGCGCCCGGCCAGGAAGCGCTCCCGTGTTTTCGCCGCGGTCGATGACCAACTCTCCGTTCACGACCACGTACTCTATCCCGACAGGGTACTGCCTCGGCTCCTCCCGCGTAGCGGGGGCCTTCACCCTCCCTGGATCGAACACCACGACGTCCGCCTTGAACCCGTCCCGCAGTATTCCTCGGTCCGGCAGCCCCAGCCGCTGCGCAGGGAACGAGGTCATCTTGCGGATCGCCTCCGGCAGCCGTAGATGCTTCTCCGCCCTCACGAACTCGGCCAGCACCAGCGGGAAGCAGCCGTAGCTGCGCGGGTTCGGGTACTCCCCGAACAGAATCGCGTCCGACGCGATCATCCCATAGGGATGCGCCACGAACGCTGCCAGGGTGTGCTGGTTCGTCCCTAGGCTTACCACCGATACGCCCAGGTTCTCCTCGATCAGAAGGTCGAAGACCGCGTCCAGCGGCTCCTGGCCCCGCATCTCGGCCACGTCGGAGATCGACCGGCCCTCGTAGGCCGCGTTCCCCGCCTTCGTGAAGTTCGTGAGCCACATGGAGCCGAAGCCCTCGGTGGACATCTCCCGCTTCATGCGGGCCCGGTCGTCCGGGTCCCTCAGGGCCGCCATCACGCGCTCAGGCCCGCCGTCCTTCGCCCAGTCCGGCAGGCTGATGATGAAGTGCGTCCCCGAATACGGATATGAGTAGCAGTCGAAGGTCACGTCCAGGCCCTCCGCCCGTCCGTCCTCCACCAGACCGATGTAGTCCAGGTGGCTCCCGACCCCCTGGGCGCCCTGGCGGTAGTGTGTCAGGTGGACCGGGATACTGCTGCGCCGCCCGATCTCCAGCGCCTCGCGCCACGGCGCCAGCAGCCCCTCGGACCGCAGCTTCGACCGCGTGTGCGTGTGGTAGAAGCCTCCAAGGCGCGCCGACTCCTCCGACAGCGCGACCAGCTCGTCCGTATCGGCGTACCCGCCCGGCGGATAGTCGAGGCCGGTCGAGAGACCCCACGCCCCCTCCTCCATCGCCTCTCTCACGACCGCCCTCATGTCCTCCAGTTCCGCGGCGGTGGCCGGCCGGTCGTTCCAGCCCACGCCCCAGATTCGGACGGGCGAGTTGCCCAGGATGTATGCCACGTTGATGGCGACGGTCCCATCGTACTTGCCGAGCAGATCGGCCACGGTGAGCCAGTCGGCCGGCATGGGCGGGTAGCCGTTGAGGCCCGAGTCCAGCCAGATGTAGCGGTGAAGCTCCTCCCGCGTCTTGAAGGGCGCGTGCGAGATGCCGTCTATGCCCACCAGCTCGGTCGTCACGCCCTGACGCACCTTGGGGTCGTGGTGCGGCTCCCCCAGGATCGTCAGGCCGGCGTGGGAGTGCAGGTCGATGAACCCCGGGCACACCACGAGCCCGGCCGCGTCGATGACACGCTTCGCCTCGAGGCCGGACACGTCGCCCCGCCTGATCGCCACTGTGCCGTCCTCGATCAGCACGGCCGCACGGAAGCCAGGGCTTCCGGTGCCGTCCACGACCTGGCCGTTCTCTATGAGCAGATCGAGCGCCATGACCTCCTGCGCTACCCCTTCGCCTCGATTCGCGCCAGAATGTCCCGAACCTCGGTCAGGATGTCGGCGGCCCCGCCGGCCGCCGCGGACTCCGCCGCCTCGATTCGCGCCAGAATGTCCCGAACCTCGGTCAGGACGTCGGCGGCCTCGCCGGCCGCCGCGGACTCCGCCGCCTCGATTCGCGCCAGAATGTCCCGAATCTCGGTCAGGACGTCGGCGGCCCCGCCCGTCGCCGCGGACTCCGCCGCCTGTTCGGCGTCCAGCACCTTCTGACGCTGACGCAGAACCGCGTCGCGGAACTCGATCGCGTCGATCACGCCCACCATGTCCCCCTCGCTGCCCGTTGCCCCCGACTGGCCGGCCGTCTCCACCTTCAGGCCGCGCAGAGTGTGGTGGCGCATCAGAGGCCCGTCGTGGATGCGGAGGTCGGTGATCCGGTTCAGGGGTATGGTCGACTCGCTGCGGAAGAACACGCCCTTGCGTATCTCCAATGCCTGCGTGGTCAGCCGCGCCGACAGACGCCGCACGTACTCCGGGCCGTACCACAAGCTCCATAGCAGCCAGAACGGGATGAGCGGGATGCCCGCGACCGTGATCAGCAGAATGCCCGACACGTACCATCGCAGGTACGAGGCGATGCTTCGGTCGAACTGCGCCTCCAGCAGCGTCTCGCCGGTCACGCCCGCCTGATCGAGGCTACCCGATTCGCTGCTCATGCCGCTCCCTCCTTGCACCTTGCCTTACTCTAGCCGTAGGCAGATGCTATCCCAGAAGGGCGGCGCTATCAAGCTGCGGTCATCCTCAAGAACCTGCCGCCGCGAAACTGTTCAGACTTTTGAGGTCCGAGAGGAGGAGTCCAGAGGGGAGAACCCCTCTGGCAGGGGTCTGGGGGTCACTGACCACCGACCACTCGCCACTGCCCCCGGCCCTTGACATCCGCGAACCCATGTACTACGATATTCGCACGGAAGGAACGCAGCCATGATCATCCCGAACCATGTGCACGGAACCAACCGGCCCGTAAGGGCACACGAGGGGCGCTCTCACCCCCGGGACCTGTCCCACAATTGTCCCAGAACTGTCCCAGCTATGTTCCACATCTGTTCCACAAGTGCCCCACATTTGTTCCACGAAATCGAACCCTCAGCTACGAGATGGGACAAAATGGAACAGTTTGGGACAGTTTTCGACAAACCCGGCCCGGCCCCCTGCTCGAACCCGCCTTCCCCGCCGGGCAGGTAAGTCTATGAGGACTCTCGTTATCCCACAGCCGCCCGTCATACCGGCGCAGGCCGGTATCCAGAAGTTGAGGGGCATTCCCTCACTAGGACTGCACAGCTACGCCGCCGCCCCGATTTCTTGACCCCCGGTCGAGCCGCTAACTATACTCGGCAGCGTGGCAACAGAGGGGAGTCGTACTATTATGAGCGACAGCAACGAATGGCTGGGATCACTAGCCAAGAAGATGAAGGACGATTCTGAAAGCGGAGCCGCGAACAGCCCCGACCGTGTGACTGTCAAGGAATTACTGAGGCGATTCGGAACGACCAGACGAGGAAGATATATCAACAATTACATCCGAAACCGCATGGAGGAACTGCAACTCCGAACCGTTCCTGATTTTGAGCAGGTATACATAGACTCGACGATCTCTATCGAACTCGCTTCGGGCGCTGTCGACATCCCATCGCCGGATGACCCAACTCACCGGATAGGGTTGCTGGATGCGGCCAATCGAAAACCTGTCAGCGTGAATCCCACCGATCGTCTCGAAGTCGCAACTACAATCATGCTCCTGAACGACTTCTCCCAATTACCGGTGATGCCAAATGAGCGTGACGTAAAGGGGGTGATCAGTTGGAAGTCGATTGGCGTAAGCGCGTCAGTGGGCGGCCCGCGCGAAGACGTCCGTCACTGTATGGATAGCTCCGTCAGGGAGATCAGTATCGACAGCCCCTTGGTTGATGCAAATGAGGATATCGCCAAACACGGCTACATCCTGGTCAGGGGAGAGGACAGGACGATTACCGGCATCGTGACGGCTAGTGATCTTGCCGACCAGTTCAAGCAAATTGCCGAGCCGTTCCTGATAGTTGGGGAGATAGAGGGCCATCTGCGAATGCTGATTCATAGAAAGTTCACAGTCGATGAGATGACGAAGGCGTCGTCCTCGTCGGCAGGCGAGCAGCCCATCGGTGGTTCAGCCGACCTCACTCTGGGCGCATACTGCCGGCTCCTGGAGCCACCGGAACACTGGGAGCGGCTCGGCTTGCATATCGATCGAAAATCCTTTGTAAAACGGCTGGATTACATCAGGGAGATCCGGAACGACGTGATGCACTTCAATCCTGACGGCCTGGCTCACGAAGACCTGATGAAACTCCGCAATTTTGCCGGGGTTTTTCGTGACCTGGGATATCGTGCCTGAGCTCTCTCCCTGGCAGGCGGCGGCTCTAACGCTGTCCGCTGCCTTGGTGACCCTGCTTGGAGCCGCCTGCTCCGACAGTGAGCCGGAACCGACCGCGGTTCCATCCGCGCTTGCCGTCCTGCAAGTGCCTGCGCCCACTATCACGCCTGAATCTGCCTCGACGCCCACCGCAACCCCTCGACCCACCTCAACGCCGGTCCCAACGAACACGCCAACCCCGGCGCCCACCACAACACCAGCCCCGACGAACACGCCAACGCTTCCGTCCATGGTGAGAGACGTTTCACCCGGAGTCGTGCAGATCGTCACCCCTTTAGGAACAGGCTCAGGGTTCATCATCGATGAGGACGGCTTGGTAGTCACCAACGCTCACGTTGTCGGGAGATTCGACACCGTGGACGTAAGACTCTCCGGCGGGCAGACGTACCAGGGTGAAGTCCTGGGCGTGGACGAAGACGCCGATCTGGCCCTCCTCGACCTGCGTGCCTTCAGAGATTTCGAGCCGGTCACTCTTGGCGACTCGGACGACGTTGCCGTCGGTGAAGACGTGATAGCCATGGGGTTTCCTTTGGAGAGCATCCTGCTGGGCTCCCCGACGATCACAAGGGGAATCGTGTCCGCCGAGGGGTTCTCAAGGTCAGGTGTCAAGCTGCTCCAGACCGACGCGGCGATCAATCCGGGGAGCAGCGGCGGGCCGCTCTTTAACCGTGTAGGCCGAGTCGTAGGAATCAACACGTCCAAGCTCTTCGAGTCGGCAGACGGGAGGCAGGCCGAGGGTATCGGCCTGGCAGTGGCGATCAATGAAGTGCGAACCCGGCTGGACACTCTAGCCAGAGGCGGAAGCGGTTTTGCGCCAACTCCGGCGCCCACCGCGCCTCGACCTACCCCGACGCCAGTCCCAACAAACACGCCAACCCCGGCACCCACCGCGCCTCGACCTACCCCAACGCCAGTCCCAACAAACACGCCAACCCCGGCACCCACCGCAACCCCTCGACCCACCCCAACGCCAGTCCCAACAAACACACCCACCCCGACGTCCACCGCAACGCCAGCCCCGACAAACAGGCCAACGCTTCCGTCCATGGTGAGAGACGTTTCACCCGGAGTCGTGCAGATCGTCACACCCTCGGGAACGGGCTCAGGGTTCATCATCGATGAGGACGGCCGGGTAGTCACCAACGCTCACGTTGTCGGGAGATTCGACACCGTGGACGTAAGACTCTCCGGCGGGCAGACGTACCAGGGTGAAGTCTTGGGCGTGGACGAAGACGCCGATCTGGCTCTCCTCGACCTGCGGGCTTCCAAAGATTTCCAGCCGGTCGCTCTTGGCGACTCGGACGACGTTGCCGTCGGCGAAGACGTGATAGCCATGGGTTTTCCTTTTGGGAACATCCTGCTGGGCTCCCCGACGATCACAAGGGGAATCGTGTCCGCCAAGAGGTCCTCAAGGTCAGGCGTCAAGCTGCTCCAGACCGATGCGGCGATCAATCCGGGGAGCAGCGGCGGGCCGCTCTTCGACCGTGTCGGCCGAGTCGTAGGAGTCTCCACGTCCAAGTTCGTCGGCATACGGATCGAGGGTATCGGCCTGGCAGTGGCGATCAATGAAGTGCGAAACCGGCTGGACACCCTAGCCAGAGGTGGAAGCTTTTCATTCGTCTCCGTCAGCGCTGGGTGGTCTCACACGTGCGGAGTGCAGGCCGACGGCACTGTCGTGTGCTGGGGCAGCGACTCCGACGGACAAGCCACGCCGCCAGGCGGTTCATTCGTCTCCGTCAGCGCTGGGTGGTCTCACACGTGCGGAGTGCGGGCCGACGGCACTGTCGTGTGTTGGGGGAGGAACTCCTACGGACAGTCCTCGCCACCACGCGGTTCATTCGTCTCCGTCAGCGCCGGTGGGTCTCACACGTGCGGGGTGTGGGCCGCCGGCACTGTCGTATGCTGGGGGAACAACGACGACGGCCAAGCCATGCCGCCAGCGGGTTCATTCGTCTCTGTCAGCACCGGGGCATTACATAGCTGCGGAGTTAAAACGGACGGCAATGTCGTATGCTGGGGGAGCGACTCCTACGAACAGTCCACGTCCCCTGCCGGTTCTTTCGTCTCAGTCAGCGCCGGGTATGCCCACAATTGCGGAGTGAAGACCGACCGCTCTGTCGTGTGTTGGGGGAGGAACGTCTACGGACAGTCCACGCCGCCAGGCGGTTCATTTGCCCCGGACATGGCGGCCGTCTCCGTCAGCGCTGGGTGGTCTCACACGTGCGGAGTGCGGAGCACGTCGTCGAGGCACCCGCGGCAGGGTGCTGGGACTGCCGGCATCGTCGTATGTTGGGGGGGCGACTTCTACGGAGAGAGAAGCCCACCACGCGGTTCATTCGTCTCCGTCAGCGCCGGTGGGTCTCACACGTGCGGAGTGAAGACCGACGGCCCTGTCGTATGTTGGGGGAGCGACGAGTACGGCCAATCCACGCCGCCAGTGCCGTAGGACGGCCTCGAGGGCCTGAGGCTCGGCGCCCGGCGGGGATGGCCGGACGTGATATACTGACTGGGCGCGGCCTGTTTCCGCATCCATGCCGTTTCTCCTACGCCATGACCCTGCTCAGAAGCCTCCTCTTCGTTCCCGGAAACCGCGCCGACATGCTGGACAAGGCCGCGGGCCTCTCGCCGGACGCGTTCATACCGGACATGGAGGACTCGGTGCCGGCCGCCGAGAAGGCGGCGGCCCGCGGCACGATTGCGGGGCGCCTCCCCCGCTTGGCCGAGACGGGCATCCCCGTCATTCCGCGCGTGAACGACTTGGAGAGCGGGCTGATAGAGGACGATCTCGCCGCCGTCGTGGGGCCTCACGTCCTGGGAATCTCCGTCGGGAAGATCGACTCCGCCGAAGATGTCCGGCGAGTGGCTCGGCTGCTCGATTCCCTGGAACCAGCCGCCGGACTCGAGAGCGGCTCCATCCGCCTGATTCCCTGGATAGAGACCGCCAGAGGCATCGTCAACGCATACGAGATCTGTGCCGCGTCGCCCAGGATCATCGCAGCCGCCTTCGGAGCGGAGGACTTCACCAACGACATGGGGATAGAACGCTCCGGCACGGACCACGAGATAGCCTATCCCAGGGCCGCGGTCAGCGTCGCCGCCAGGGCCGCCCGCGTGACCGCGCTCGATACTCCCTTCTTCAGATACAGGGACACAGACGGCCTGCGGCTGGACGCGCTGACCGCGCGGGGCTTGGGCTTCCGTGGGAAGTTCGCCATCCACCCGGCCCAGGTACGGCCCATCATCGAGGCGTTCTCGCCGACGGAGAGGGAGATCGAGAACGCGCGGCGCGTGGTCGAGGCGTTCGAGCAGGCCGAGAGCGCCGGAAGGGCGTCTACCTCTCTCGACGGCATGGTGATCGACGTTCCGGTAGCCCGAAGAGCGCGCGCGCTCCTGGAGACGGCGGCCCCGCCACGGTGTCGCCCGCAGGAGACGGCGTGACCGACAGGATAGAGCTCGCGGGGATGGCCTTCTACGGCTTCCACGGCGTCGGGCCGGAGGAACGGCGGCTCGGGCAGCGGTTCGTCGTAGACCTGGCCGTGGAGCTCGACCTCAGCGCCGCAGGCCGCTCCGACGACATCGACGACACCGTGAGCTACTCCAGCATGTACGGCGTCGTCAGGCAGATCGTGGAGGGCCCGGGCCGAAAGCTGCTTGAAAGCGTGGCCGAATCCATAGCCGACGCCATCCTGAACGGCTTCGCCGTGGAGTCGGTGACGGTGACCCTGAAGAAGCCGGAGGCCCCCATCAAGGGCAGCATACTCTCTCACGCCGCCGTCCAAATCCACCGCGCCGCACGACCGTGACGACGCGGACAATGCCCCCCGCCGCTGTCTGATACACTTGCTGCTCACATGGCCTCCCTCGTTGGACTGATCGGCTTCCCGCTGGGCCACACCATCTCACCCGCGTTCCAGCAGGCCGCGTTCGACTACTACTCGCTGCCCGTCGAGTACCACGCCTGGCCCACGCATCCCGACCTGCTGGAGGCGAAGGTCGGCTCCCTGAGGGACCCGGGAAGCCTCGGCGCGAACGTCACCGTGCCGCACAAGGAGCGCGTGGCCGGAATGGTCGACCGGCTGGACGCGTCGGCGCAGGCCATAGGAGCGGTGAACACCATCGTCCGTGAGAACGACGGGCTCACGGGCTGCAACACCGACGCCTACGGCTTCATCACCTCGCTGAGGGTCACCGGCGGATTCGAGCCGCGCGGCAAGCGCGTCGTGCTCCTCGGCGCCGGGGGAGCCGCCAGGGCCGCGGCCTTCGCCCTCGCGGAAGAGGGGGCCGCGTCGCTGGTCATAGCAAACCGCACCCTCCGGCGCGCCTCGTCCCTCGCGGACGATGTCCGAGACGTCCTGCGCGACATCGCATCCATCAGCCTGGACGGCCCGGACATAGAGGGCGCCGTCCGGAAGGCCGACCTGATCGTCAACTCCACCTCGGTAGGGATGGAGGGCGGCGGAGCGGGCTCGGCGTCGCCGCTGCCGCCAGGGATCATCCCGTCCTCAGCCCTCGTATATGACATGGTGTACAATCCGACAGAGACGCCTCTGCTCAGGCAGGCCGCTCAGGCAGGCGCCGCCTGCCTCGGGGGGCTTCCCATGCTCGTCTACCAGGGCGCTGGCGCGTTCGAACTATGGACGGGCCGGGAAGCTCCCACCGAGGTGATGTTCGAGGCCGCGAAAAAGGCGCTGGAACGGATGGCCCAGCCACGAGCGCACTCTTGAAGAAGAACATCTTCATCACCGGATTCTCCGGGTCAGGCAAGACCTCGGTCGGAAAGGCGGCGGCCCGCCGCCTGGGCTGGCTCTTCGTCGACACCGACGATCTCGTAGTCGAGCAGGCCGGGAAATCCATAGACGAGGTGTTCGCGGAGGGCGGAGAGCCCCTCTTCAGGAAGCTGGAGCGCGTGTGTATCGCTCGAGCAGCTTCAGGGGAGCGCCGGGTGGTCTCCACGGGCGGCGGCCTGCCCATGGACGCGCGGAACCGCCTCGCAATGGAGCAGAACGGCATCATCGTGTGCCTGGAGGCACGCCCCGAGACGATCCACGCGCGGCTCGAAAAGCAAGGCGCGCAGCGCGGCTCCGTCGTCCGGCCAATGCTCGAGTCCGAAGACCCGCCGAACCGGATCCGCTCACTGAAGGCCGAGCGGCAGGCGGCCTACGCGCTCTCTCACTGGACCATCCACACGGACGGGATGACGCCGGACGAAGCCGCCGCCGAGGTCGTCCGCGCCTGGCGAACCCTGGCAGGCGCGGACGACCCTGTCCGCCCTGTACCTGACGAGGCGCCGGGGGATTCCACCGACCTCGCAGCGGTGGTCCGCACCACGGGCGGCGAGTACCCCGTGTGGGTAGGCTGGGACATCATCGGCAAGCTCGGTGAGAGGGCCGCAGAGGTCGTCGACCCGGCGGCGGCCTTCGTCATCGGCGACTCCGGCGCGAAGGAGCATGCCAGGCGGGCCCAGAGCTCCCTCGAAAACGCAGGCATCGACGCCCGACTATACCTGGTGGAGCCCGGCGAGCGGAACAAGACCATCGGTAGCGCAGCCGCCGTCTACGAATGGCTCGCCAAAGAACGAGCCGAGAGAAAGCACCTGATAGTCGCGGTCGGCGGAGGCATGGTCGGAGACCTGGCCGGGTTTGTGGCCGCCACCTATCTCAGGGGTATGCCCTTCGCACAGGTCCCGACGACCCTCCTCGCCATGCTCGACGCCTCGATAGGTGGAAAGGCCGCGGTCGACCTGCCCCACGGGAAGAACCTCGTCGGCACGTTCCACCAGCCGAGATTCGTCCTCTCAGACGTCAGCGCGCTCAGGAGTCTCCCGGACCGCGAGACGACCGCGGGATGGGCCGAGGGCATCAAGAAGGGCCTCATACTCGACAGAACCCTGCTCGGCCTGTTCGAGAGGCAGCGAAGCGCCATCTGCGCGCTGGAGCCTGAGCAGACGACCGACGCCATACGAAGGAGCGTCTCGATCAAGGCGTCCGTGGTCGCGCAAGATGAAAAGGAGACCCTCGGCATCCGCGCGCTGTTGAACTACGGCCACACCATCGGCCACGCCCTCGAGGCCGCGACCGGCTATTCCGCCCTCCTCCACGGAGAGGCGGTAAGCGTGGGGATGATGGGGGCCGGGCGCCTCGCCAACCGACTGGGGATGCTTTCGGACTCAGACCTGGAGAGGCAGCGCAGCCTCATCGAAGGCTATGGCCTGCCGCTCTCGTATCCGGGCATGGACACCCACGCGGTGGCAGAGGCCATGAAGTCCGACAAGAAGACGCGGGACGGGAGCATCCACTGGGTGCTGCTGGACGGCATCGGCAACGCCGTTACACGGACTAACGTGCCCTCTGACCTGGTTCGAGAAACGCTGGCACGGCTGGCCCAGTAACCCATGCCTGCCATGACGGATCGGCTGTTCATGTTCGGGCTCGACGCCGGGACCGTCTCGGCGCGGACGGCTCGGAGGTAGATAGGGATGCAGCTAGGAAGGACCGGACGCATGGTCCGCCTCGCGCTGATTCGACAGGCGAGGCAAAGGACGCGCATCACCAGATCGCTCGTCCAGGAGGTCTCGGCCAGAACGGTACACAGGACCGGCAGCCTGAGGTACGAGGCGGGACAGGCGGTCAGAGACGCCGTTGCCGGCGCGGTCAAGGCGGTCAACGAGATCAGAGGAGAGGCGGGCGCCTTCACGCAGGACGCCGTGATCGGCGTCCTGCGCGGTACGAGCGAGACCACACGCCTCACAGCCCCGGCGGTCCGGAACGCCGTCATCGGAGGGATACGAAGCTCCATCGACGCCGGCGTCGGCCTCGACCAGGCAGGCAGAGAAACAGTGGCAGGGGCCATACGCGGCGCCGTCGAAGCAGGTCTGGACGCCGACGAAGCGGTGACGGCAGCATCGAGAGGGGCGCTCGAAGCAGTTCAGGACAGCGGCGAGGACGTCGGGCGCCTCGCCGGCGCCGTCATTCGGGGCGTGATAGAGGGCATCGAGGCCACCGGCGGTGACGTGGCGGAAGCGATCTTCGGCAGCTCGAGAGACCTGACCGCCGCCATGGCGCCCGCTGACGAAGACACACTAAAGATAGCTCAGGCAGTCATCCAAACCGCCGCTCACTCAGCCGGCTCAGAGGCCGGGCTGGCCGCTGCGGCCGGAGCGGCCGAGGCCGCCTACGCCGTCAGCAGGCGCGCGGGCAACCGAGTGAGGCGAGCTTCACTCGAAACCATCAGGTCTTCGCCGCCCCTCCTGGGCGCCGAGATCGAAGAGCGGTTCAGACAGTACACGAAAGAGATCACCAGAGAACTCGAAAGGGGACGAGGAGCATGGCGCATACAAGCGCTATGGGAAGCGGTGACGGACCTTGTGCGAGTCGGGGCCCTGGACCTGGCAGGCTCCCTGGCCTTCTTCACCCTCCTTTCGTTATTCCCCCTGGCGACGTTTTCGGTGCTCGTCCTGACACTTGTCGCCGATGCCCAGACGACTCAGGCCTTCTTGACCGACTTCTTCCTCCGCTTCTTCCCCGCCTCGCAGGAATTCCTCGACGCCGCCATTCCGCATCTCTTCCAGGAGCAGGTGCTCGCCGGAGTCGTCGCCCTGGTGACCATCGTCGCAGCCTCAAACGGCCTTTTCATGGCAGCCAACCGCGCCATCAACCGCGTATTCGGCAGTAGTCCCCGTAAATTGCTCAGCGCGACGGTCGCGCAGGTCGGCCTGGTCGCGCTCCTAGTCACGGTATTCCTTGCGACACTGGGCCTGTCAGTGGTCTTCCAGATACTGGTGAGCGTGAGTGACATGCTGGCAGACGCTGGCATACCCATCGACAGGCCCACTCTGTTCATTACAAGCGCCGCGTCCATCGCCTTGGACGTAGTTCTCACCACGGCCGCCTTCACGTTCATGTACCGTACGCTGCCGAGCGTGGATGTTAGGTACAGGGACGCAACGTTCGGCGCGATCATCGCCGTGCTGCTCTTCGAGGCCGCCAGATACATCTCCATCATCCTGGGCGGCATCGCCACCTCGCGCAGCGCTATTTACGGCCCCGCGTCATCCGTAGTAATCCTTCTGTCATGGTCGTTCATTGCGGGGCTGATCTTCCTCTACGGAGCGGCTGTCTGCAACCAGGCCACGAGGCTCCGTCCGAGGGACAACGGCCGGGTGTTTACCACCGCGGACGTCGAGGACACGGTACACGCTGCCAGTATCCAGTGAGGGTGACCTGCGGTCACCAGGTCAAGAGCGCCGCGGCCTGCCGTCGTCAGACGTTGGACAGATCGCCCCGAACACCGTCAGCGAGGCTGCTCAGGCGTGCCCCGGTCGTAGCGGTCCTCGACCCGGACTATGTCGTCCTCGCCGAGGTACTCGCCTGACTGAACCTCTATGACCTTGACCGGAACGTCTCCGGGGTTCTCCAGGCGGTGCCTGACCCCGACCGGGATGTCGATCGACTCGGTCGCGCCAAGCGTGAGCTGCTCGTGTCCCCTGGTAACTCTGGCGGTTCCCTCCACGACCACCCAGTGCTCCGAGCGGCTATGGTGTATCTGGAGCGAGAGCGAGGCGCCGGGGTTCACCGTGAGACGCTTGACCTGGAATCCAGGACCCGAGTCGACAGTTTCATAGCTTCCCCAGGGTCGGTGAACGCGGCGGGGGTTCTCCTGCTCTGGCCTGCCGTTCGCCCTCAGCGCGGCCACGATGTTCTTGACGTCCTGCACTCTGTCCCTTCCCGCCACCAGCACGGCGTCCGGGGTCTCCACGGCGATGACGTCTTCGAGGCCGACCGTCGCCAGAAGCCTGTGGGTTCCGATCAGCAGGGAGTTGGCGGTGGACTCGGCGTGGACGTCGCCCACCTTCACGTTGCCGTCCGCGTCCCGCGCGCCATCCTCCCACAGAGCCGACCAGGCGCCGACGTCGGACCAGCCTGCGTCGAGTTGTATGACCACGCAGTCCGCCGACTCCGGAGCGGCGTCTCCGCCTGCGGCCTTCTCCAGGACCGCGTAGTCGATGGAATCGGCAGGGCAGGCTTCGAACGAGTTCCTGTCCGGCTGGAGGAAGGTTCCGTCCCGCCGTCCCGCGTGGTGGGCCGCGCGGCAGGCCGCGAAGATGTCGGGCCGGCGGGCCTCGATCTCCCTGAGCCAGAGTGACGCCCTCATGACGAACATGCCGCTGTTCCACAGGAAGCGGCCGGACCTCACCATGCTTTCGGCCTGAGGGGCGTCCGGCTTCTCGATGAACCTCGATACCCTGAACGGGCCGCTCCCGACGGCGGCCGGGTCGAGGGCGGGGCCCTTCTCGACATACCCGTATCCCGTCTTGGGAGAGCGCGGCACGATGCCGAAGGTTACCAGGCTGCCCCGGGCCGCCAGCTCGATCCCCGCTCGTACCGCCGACCGGAAGGGCGGCATGTCCTTGATAACGTGGTCCGCGGGCAGCACGACCATCACCGGGTCAGGGCGCTCGGCGCCGGAGCCTGTGAGGGCAAGCGCGGCCAGCGTCAGGGCGGGGGCCGTGTTGCGGCTTGCGGGCTCCAGGATGATGGACAGCGGAGGGCTTTCGATCTCTCCTGTCTGCTCCACGACCAGGAAGCGGTGCTCTTCGTTGCAGACCACGGTGGGACGAGAGACGCGCTCAATCCCGTCCAGTCGGAGAATGGTCTCCTGGAACAGCGAACGGTTCCCCGCAAGGTTGAGGAACGGCTTCGGGAAGTACTCCCTCGAGAGGGGCCAGAGCCGCGTGCCGGAGCCGCCGGCTAGGATTACGGGGTGGACGGATATTGCTTGGTCCGGGCAGGGGGCCATCAACTCACCCTGGATGCGGACACGGCCCGCGTGACCGTGTCCAGGTTGGATCGTTCGTGACGGAGAGTCGGCTCCGCCCATACTATCAGACTCCCGGCAGTGGTCAACAGAGGTGACTGTTCGACTGTTCACCTGTGCCGTTGTTGTGGACGGCGGTTGACGATGGTGGATATACTGGGGTGGATCACGCCGCCTTCCTCAAGCGCCTAGGAGACTTGATTGCCGCCGCCGGCCGAGTTTCTCGAGTTCGTCGCGAATTATCCGCCGCTTCTTGCCATCGGCAATACGCCCACCGTGAGGTTGGAGTTGCCGATGGAGTTGGGCGGTGTGGAGATATACGCCAAGTCCGAGCATCTGAATCCCGGGGGTTCGATCAAGGACAGGCCTGTTCTGCGGATGCTGGCCGAGGCCGTGATGTCGGGGGAGCTGTCGCCGGGCAAGAGGGTTCTGGACGCCACGTCGGGCAACGCGGGAATAGCCTATGCGATGATCGGGGCGACGCTCGGGTACGGCGTGACTCTGGTCATGCCGGAGAACGCCAGCGAGGAGCGGAAGAGGCGCATTCGGGCTCACGGGGCCGAGATGATCTTCACCGACCCGATGCTGGGATACGACGAGACGATGCGGGAGGTGATCCGGGTGAACGAGCGTGATCCGGGCCGCTACTTTTTCTGTGATCAGTATTCGAACATGCACAACCCGCAGGCGCACTATGACACGACGGCGGAGGAGATACTGAGGCAAGTGCCAGACGTCACTCACTTCGTGGCGGGCGTCGGGACCGGCGGCACGATCTCCGGGGTCGGGCGCCGTCTCAAGGAGGCCGTCCCCGGCGTTCAGGTGATCGGGATCAATCCGCCCGAGTGGCCCGGTATCGAGGGTCTGAAGCCGCTGGGCGAGGAGCACATAGTCCCTGCGACCTTCGACGAGAGCGTCTTGGACCGGATGATACCGGCGGACGTGGACGAGGCCAGGAAGATGTCGCGCGTGCTGTCGCGCATGGGGATATTTGCTGGACAGTCTTCGGGGGGATACGTCATGGGGGCCTACGAGGTGGCGCTGGGGATCGAGAGCGGCAAGGTGGTCACGGTCCTCAACGACATCGGCGAGCGTTACTTCAGCACGGGTATGTGGGACTGAGGGGGCACTACTGTGAGGTGTAGCGCCCGAAGCATCCGTGACGGTCAGGTCTATCCCGTCACCGCAATAAGAGTCAATCGACGGCACCCGCGATTCCAGACCGGAGCCTCCGGACGCGCCATCTTCAAGCCCGTTCGCATCCAGGGAGGGGCGATCTCAGACACCGTACTCGGCGATAGACGCTGAGCCGGGGTGCAGAGGAGCGGCTAGACGTCCAGTTCGGTGACTTCCAGGGCGTGGGCCTGGATGAAGTTTCTGCGGGGCTCGACGACGTCGCCCATCAGTAGGGAGAATATCCTGTCGTCGCCTGCGACGTCGCCCAGCGTGACCCTCAGCAGCGTGCGGACCTCCGGGTCCATGGTGGTCTCCCAGAGCTGGGAGGCGTTCATTTCGCCCAATCCCTTGTATCGCTGTATGTTGACGTTGCGCCTGCCGTTGAGCTGGACGAGTATGGCGTCCCTCTCGACGTCGGAGAGGGCGTACTGGAAGCTCTTGCCTGCGGATACCTTGTATCTGGGGGGCTGGGCGATGTAGAGGTGGCCGTTGCTGATGAGCAGGGGCATGTGTCGGAAGAAGAAGGTGAGCAGCAGGGTGCGTATGTGCGCGCCGTCGACGTCGGCGTCGGTCATTATGATGATGCGGTGGTATCGAAGCTTGTCGAGATCGAAGTCTTCGTCCAGTCCGGCGCCGATGGCCGTGATGATGGCACGGATGGCGGCGTGTTCGAGCATCTTGTCGGCGCGGGCCTTTTCGACATTGAGTATCTTGCCCCATAGGGGGAGGATGGCCTGGGTGGCCCTGTCCCTGCCCATCTTGGCCGTGCCTCCTGCGGAGTCGCCTTCGACGATGTAGAGTTCGCAGAGTTCGGGGTTCTTTTCCGAGCAGTCGGCGAGCTTTCCTGGCAGCCCGCCGCCGTCGAGGGCGTTCTTTCGGATGACTAGGTCGCGCGCCTTCCGCGCGGCCTCTCTGGCCCGCTGCGCGGTGAGGGTCTTTTCGATGATGCGCCTGGCTTCCTTCGGGTGGTCTTCGAGGTAGTAGAGAAGCGCCTCGGCGACCACGCCCTCAACCTGTGTCCTGACCTCCGGGTTGCCGAGCTTGTCCTTGGTCTGGCCTTCGAATTGTGGATCGGTGAGCTTTACGCTGACGACGGCGGTCAGGCCCTCCCGGGTGTCTTCGCCGGACAGGTTGGGGTCGCTGTCCTTGATGAGCTTCTGCTTCCGCGCGAAGTCGTTTATGACGCGGGTCATGGCGGCTCTGAAGCCGGTCACGTGCGTGCCGCCGTCCTGGGTGTTGACGCAGTTGGCGAACGAGTAGACGTGCTCCGTGAAGCTGTCGTTGTACTGGAGGGCGGTCTCGACGAGGGTGCCGTTCACTTGCTTCTCGGCGTAGATCGGGTCCTGGTGGACGACTTCGCGTCCCTCGTTCAGGCTGCGGACGAAGCTGGAGATGCCGCCGTCGAAGTAGTATGAGACGCGGTTGTTGGGCCAGAGGTCGGAGTGCCAGTCGCTTCGGAACGAGATGGAGAGGCCCTTGTTGAGGTAGGCCATCTCCTTGAAGCGTTGGGCGAGCTCCTTGAAGTCGTAGTTCAGCCCTTCGAATATGTCGGTGTCGGGCATGAACGTGATGGACGTGCCTACCTTGTCCCTGGTTGACTCGTCGGCGGGGGCCGAGGTCAGCGAGGTGGTGGGCTCGCCCTTGGAGAAGTCCTGGCTGTAGACCCTGTCGTCGCGGTAGACTCTCACCTTCGTCGAGGTCGAGAGGGCGTTCACGACGGATGCGCCGACGCCGTGGAGTCCCCCGGAGACGCTGTAGGCCTTGCCTCCGAACTTGCCTCCGGCGTGGAGTGTGGTCATGACGGTCTCGACGGCGGAGACGCCGGTCTTGGGGTGGACGTCGACGGGGATGCCTCGGCCGTCGTCCTCAACGCTCACGCTGCCGTCGGCGTGGATGCGAACCTCGAAGCGCGAGCACTGGCCCACCATGAATTCGTCGACGGCGTTGTCGACGATTTCCTGGATCAGGTGATGGAGGCCGCGCTGGTCGGTGCTGCCGATGTACATGCCGGGCCGGCGGCGTACAGCCTCCATGCCCTCCAGCACCTGGATGTCTTCGGCCGTGTACTTGTCGATCTCGGTTCTCTCGCGTTGGTCGATGGACATCGACTGTACTCCTGCTGCGGGCCGTGGAGGCTCGGCGATACCCTTTATAGGGGAAGACAGATGCGGGAATATTTCAAGGCGCCGAGTGGTTATATTATACCATGTTCAGAAAATTTGCGCGTGCTTCCGGCCGAAGTAAACTCGTCCTGCGGGCTGTTGCTCAGGGTGCGGTGGGGGGATTCGGGAGGTATGATTATCCTTGACATTATTAACCGACCTCGTTAATATCGCCGGCAGTGAATCGATTCAGACATGACGACGCTCAGCGGCTCTTCGCCGGGAGAGTGGTTCGTCGATTACCGGCCGACATCCAGCGCCGGGCGCGAGTGAGACTACAGCGAGTGATGGCAGCCGTCGCGCTCACCGACCTTCGGGTGCCGCCATCCCATAGGCTCGAAGCCCTTCGGGGAGATCGAGAGGGCCAGTACAGCATCCGCATCAACGACCGGTGGCGCGTGTGTTTTGTCTGGACGGGCAGGGGCGCGATGGAGATTGAAGTCACCGACTACCACTGAGGAGGAGGCCCATGGCTGCCGCCGAGCCGATCCATCCGGGAGAGCATCTGGCTGAGATTATAGAGGAGTTGGGCGTCACCCAATACCGTCTGGCGAAGACGATAGGGGTGCCGCCCATACGCATCCACGACATCGTCCACTGCCGCAGGTCCATCACGGCGGATACGGCGCTTCGAATCGGTCAGGCCCTGGGAATGACTCCTGACTTCTGGCTGAACCTCCAGCGAATGCACGACTTGGACGTGGCCCGTTCCAGGACCGACGTCAGCGCCATCGAGCCGCTCGTGGAGGTGTCTGCATAACTCCCATGCGGGCCGATACCGTGAGTTGAACCAGTCACCGGCAACTTCGGACGCCATGGCTTCTGGATTCCGGCTTTCGCCGGAATGACGTCTCACGGAACGAGAGGACTCAGGCGCGAGGCTCTGGCTTCGCGGGGACGCCGAGACGGGCGAAGGTGTCTTCGAAGAGGGCGGCGGTGTCTTCGATCATGGCTTCCAGGGCGCGTCTGCCCTTTTCCGCCGAGGCTAGGCTGGAACGGCCCCAGACCCCGTCGGGGCAGAAGTCTCGCATCGGTCTGTAGTCGAAGTGCACCGGGCCGGCGTCGGGCAGGTGGTCGACGCGCTCCGGGCCGACCTGCTCGGGCGCCAGGTGGAGAACCAGGGACGTCTCCAGTTCTCCCGCGTGCTGCTCGTCCTCAAGGGCGGTGTCCAGAATAGCGGACAGGCGCTCGGCCGCGGCTTGCGACGGGTGGAGCTGCACCAGCTTGCCTTTGCCCTGGCTCAGGTTGATGTCTCGTGTGGTGATCTTGGGCATGAGGTTGCCGCCGTGTGAGTTGATCAGGGCTATGCGCCGGAAGCCCTGGTCGAGCAGGTCGAGGGTGATGTCCCGGACGACGGCTCCGAGTGTTTCGTGCGATATGGAGACAGATCCGCGGAAGCCTCTGTGGGCGTGCGAGCTTCCGATGGGTATGCCCGGCAGGAGGTATGCGTCGAGGCGCTGCGCGACGCCCCTGGCTACGGCGTCCCCCACGAACCAGTCTGCCGACAGCGGCAGGTGCGGCCCGTGCTGCTCGATGGCGCCGACCATCAGCACCGCGGTGTCGACGCCGCTGTCTTCCAAGTCGACGTAGGTGTTCGTCCAGTCGTACATGGCAGCCCCTGCGCAACTATACCATAGCTCCGGGTGAGGGCCGACGACGGCGGCGGGCGGGTAACTGTTCAGAGCTGATGAGGTCTCCCTATCTGCAAGCGCAGGGCGGTCGCGGCCTGTGGTTTTCGCCGAAAACTGTCCCAAACTGTTCCATTTTGTCCCATCTCGTAGCTGAGGGTTCGATTTCGTGGTACAAATGTGGGGCACTTGTGGAACAGATGTGGGACAGCTCTGGGACAGTTCCGGTACGATTGTGGGACAGGTCTTCAGGGGCTGTTGCTGGGTGGGCTGCTTCCATATGAATAGTATAGTACAGGAGTTCGCTGTCGTCAAGGGAACTTCCCTTCGGACTTCACAGCGTCTGAACAGTTACGCGGGCGGGTGGTATACTGGCGTAGGCTGTTCGGCGCTGGGGCAGACAGGAGACGGGATCATGGATTCGAACGGAAGAGTCGCCATAGTGACAGGGGGCGGTACGGGAATCGGGAGGCATAGCGCGCTGACGCTTTTGCGGGACGGGTACTCGGTCGCCGTGGCGGGCCGCCGCCGCGCGCCTCTGGAGGCGGTGAAGGAGGAGGCCGGCGAGGACGGGCTCCGGGCGCTGGTGGTCCCGACGGACGTTGGGG
The DNA here is from genome assembly GCA_958295685.1 of uncultured Dehalococcoidia bacterium. Taxonomy (GTDB): domain Bacteria; phylum Chloroflexota; class Dehalococcoidia; order Lucifugimonadales; family CATQGZ01; genus CATQGZ01. Next base: position 1,972,510 of record OY282365.1, on the reverse strand, counting down.
ATCCGGCGTCGGTCGAGGCGCTGTTCGGGGAGACGGGCGAGGCGTTCGGGCGTCTGGACGTGCTGTTCAACAACGCGGGCGGAGGGGCGCCGCCCGGGCCGATGGAGGACCTGACCTACGAGCAGTGGAGGGCGGTGGTGGACGTCAACCTGACGGGCACGTTCCTGTGCACGCAGCAGGCGATCAGGATGATGAAGAGGCAGAGGCCGATGGGGGGCCGGATCATCAACAACGGCTCGGTATCGGCCCACGTCCCGCGCCCGGAGGCCGCGCCCTACACGGCTACGAAGCACGGCGTTACGGGGCTCACCAAGTCGACCTCTCTGGACGGGCGCAGGTACAACATTGCCTGCGGTCAGATCGACATTGGGAATGCGGAGACGCCGATGACCGAGGACATGAAGACCGGCCGACTGCAGGCCCACGGGGGCATCGAGCCGGAGCCGACCTTCGACGTGAAGCACGTGGCGGAGGTTGTGCTCTACATGGCGAACCTGCCGCTGGACGCGAACGTGCAGTTCGTCACCATCATGGCGACAGCGATGCCCTATGTCGGGCGTGGATAGTCTTCCGCTCGCGGGGGCCGGTCGAGCCGCACCTGGATGGCGCAGCCGGCGTTGGACACACTGAGCATTCACCTGACCCTGGACCTCTACCGGTGCGACTCGGAGGCGCTCGACAGCCTGGATCGAGTGAGGCGGACGATCTCCGACGCGGCCGAGGTGTGCGGGATGACCCCGTCGGGCGAGGTGTTTCACAGGTTCGATCCGTCGGGGGTGACGGGGGTATTGGCCGGATCGGCGGCGAACATCTGCGTGCACACCTGGCCGGAGCACGGCTACGCGGCCGTGGACATCTTCTCGGGCCGTCCGTCGGACGACCTTCGCAGGGCGGCGTGGGCGATCGTGGAGGGGCTGCGGTCTGCCGATCCGCGGATAGGCGAGATGCGTCGGGGAGTGGGGGAGGGCGCCGGTCGTGTCGGCGTCATGCGGAAGAAGCCGAGTGGCTGCCAGAGGGATTGACTCGCGGCAGAGACCATGCGCCTAGTGTACACGGCTCCCAGATACCACACGAACCAACACTTTTCCGTACAGGCGCTTGTGGAGGCGGGTCACAGCGTGTCGTTTCTGGTCCTGCGGCGCGGACAGAGCGAGACCTATGACGCGCTGGAGCCGAACGTTCTCGGACGTTCGCCGATCTTCGACGTGCTGCTGCGCCTGGTCGGCAGGTGCCCCGGCGTGAATTTCGAGAGAACCCTCGGGCTGCCGCCGCTTCTGAGGTTCTGGCGCGAGATGCGGGGTCTGCGCCCGGCGGCGGTGATCGTGCGCGACCCGTTTTCGGCGTATGGGATGCTCTCCACTCTGACCTCGAGGCTCATCGGGGCGCGGCCGATCTTCTACAGCCAAGCGCCAAAATACCGTCGGCTGAGCCGGTGGAAGCGCTTCGTCTTTGCGCTCGCCCGGCGCGCGGCCGGCGCCGAATGGATTACGCCCGTGCTCGGCTCCCCCGGCCTTCGCGGGTCGGTGGATACCCATTTGCGGTACGCGCCCTTCGTCATCCGTCCTCAGACGGCGCCGGGCGGCAAGCGGTGGTTCGCCGGCGGGGTGGTGAACATCCTGTCGGTGGGCAAGTACGAGGCCCGCAAGAATCACGGGCTGTTCCTCGACGTCATTGGGAGGCTTTCGCGGCGCCATTCGATTCGGGCCACGATAGTCGGCGAGTGCTCCACCAGCGAGCATCGGCTGGAGTTGGAGAGGGTCAGGCGTCACTGCCAGCGCCTGGACCTGGAGGGCACGGTCGGGATCGAGGTCAACCTACCGTTCCCGGAGGTTCAGCGGCGCTATTCCGAGCACGACGTGTTCGTGCTCGCCAGCCGCGACGAATGGGCGGCGGTCTCGCCGCTGGAGGCGATGGCGCACTCCCTTCCGGTGGCGTGCAGCGACTCGAACGGCACCCAGTGCTACGTACGGCCCGGGGAGAACGGTTTCGTGTTCCGCTCCGACGACCTAGACGACCTGGAGGCGTGCCTGTCCAGGATCGTGAGCGACCGCGAGAGGCTGGTGGAGATGGGGCGACGCAGCCACGAGTTGGTGGTCTCCGAGCACGCGCCCGAGCGGTACGTGGAGGCGGTCACGGCAATGGCGGGCGGGACGCGATGAGCCTCCGTGTGGCGGTGTACATGCCGTCTCTCGACGGGGGCGGGGCTGAGCGCGCGATGGTGGACGTTGCGAGGGGGCTTGCTGAGCGCGGGCTGTCCGTCGACGTGGTTCTGGTCGAGGCGAAGGGGCCGTATCTCGATCTGCTGCCGGCCGGGGTGCGTCTGGTGGACCTGGGCTCCCGGCGGGCGCTCACCAGCCTTCTCCCGCTGCTGCGATACCTGCGGCGTGAGCGTCCTGACGTGCTTGTTTCCACCTTCCATCATACCAACGTGATTGCGCTGACGGCGAAGAGGTTCTTCGCCAGACGGTTGGCGGTGGTGGCGCGGCGGGCGAATAACTTCACGATGGAATACGCCAATCGCGGCGTCAGGGACCGGGTGGCGATGCGTCTGGAGAGGCGGCTCCTGCCATACGCCAGCGCGGTCGTGGTAAACTCGCGTGGATCGGCGGACGACCTCAGGCGGAGCGCTCCCAGAGTTTCGCGCCTGGCGCAGGTCATCTACAATCCGGTGGTGTGGCCCGATCATGCCGAAAAGGCAAGAGAGCCGGTGGGACATCCCTGGTTTGGCGATACCGGTCCGCCGGTGATACTCTCTGCCGGGCGGCTGGTGGCCGCGAAGGGACACGCGACTCTGCTCAGGGCGTTTGCAGAGGTGGTGAAGTCCCATCCGGCCCGCTTGGTGGTGCTTGGGGAAGGACCGGAACGGCGCAGCTTGACGAGCCTCGCCCGGAGCCTGGGAATCGGCCAGGCCGTCGATTTCCCGGGGTTTCACGTCAACCCATTCGCATACATGGCCAGAGCGCGGGTGTTTGTCTTGGCGTCCACGTACGAGGGGTTTCCGAACGTGCTCGTTCAGGCGATGGCGTGCGGAACGCCCGTGGTCAGCACGGATTGCCCCAGCGGCCCCAGCGAGATACTGGAAGGCGGCAAGTGGGGGCGGCTCGTGCCGGTGAAAGACTCGCATTCACTGGCGGGGGCGATGGTCGAAACCATGGACAGTCCCACCGAGCCGGGGCCTTTGATTTCCAGGGCCAACACGTACTCCGCGGAGGCCTCGATCGATCGGTACGTGGAGGTCGTGGCCCGGGCCGGGGCCGAGTCCCCAGCCGCAGACGCGGCCTGATAGAGGATAGAGACGCGAATGTTTCGCTACGCCAACAAGCCCACCACGGTGGTGGGGTTCATCAAGTATATCGGCAGGACACTCGCCCGCAGAGCGCTGGGGCTGGACGTGCAGTCGGCAGCCTCCCGCAAGTATGATCTGCTTCGGTTCGAACACAACTACAAGTACGTCAGCCGATTCATGCACTTCGAGAGCTTGTTCAAGGAGATCGAACATATCAGCGGCAGTATCGTGGAGTGCGGCGTGGGTCCGGGTCGGTCTCTGTTTGACTTCGCCGTGATCTCAACGGCTCCTGGGCAGAGGGCCAGGCACATATGTGGGCTGGATACGTTCGAGGGTATTCCTGACGCAACCCCACCGGACGGGAGGTGGAATTCTCGCATAAGGGGAACATGGAGCTATTCGATGGAGCACGTGCGTGAGAATCTCCTGCTTGCCGGATTAGACGAGGAGTTCGTGCGAACCAACATCACTCTCATTCCTGGGGAGTTCGGCCTATCGCTTCCTACTTTGGATTCCGAATGGAGCGGAGAGGGGATTGCGTTGCTGCACATAGACGTGGACCTCTACGATTCTTACAGGTTGGTTCTCGAACATCTCTATGATCACGTCGTCCCTGGTGGGATCATCACGTTCGACGAGTACGGCCTAGCCAATTGGCCTGGGGCTACGAGGGCGATAGACGAGTTCTTCGAAGATAAGCCTGAGGAGATAGTGAGATCTCCGGTGACGGATAGGTACTACTATACGAAGAGGCGCGTGTGACGCTTCCCCCCAGAGCCGGTTGGATTGAATCGGTGATGCCGTACCGACTGGTCTCCAGTCCAGGGCCTGTTTCGATGACGGGTCTGGTGTTCGTTCTGCTGGTGGTGACCATCTTCGTTCATCTGTGGTTTGCCGGCGTTCCGCTGCTGCTTGGAGGGCCGAACGTAATTCTCGGGGGCCTGGCGGTTCTGCTGTCGCTGGCCTGGGTTCTGCGGCGCGCCGGCCGGATCGAGGAACGCTCCAGAATCATCTCGACGCTCGTCATGGACTTCCGTCCGGTGATCCCGATAATTGCGGTTTCGCTGCTCCTGACGGCGTGGGCGTTGACGGTCTACCTGTTCACCGATACGCTCAAGCCGGCGCGGTTGGCGCAGATGGCGCTGGGCGTCGGGATCCTGTTCGCGGTGTACCTGTCCGTGAACAGCGTTTACAGGGCCACGGTCGTGGCCCTGGCCGTCATCGCCGCCACTCTCGTGTCCATGCTATTCGGTATTGCCGTAGCCTACGTAGGCGAGCCTTTCCTGAGCATGTGGCTGGACGTCGCCGTCGTGGACGACGTGTCCCTGAGGACAGTTTTGACTGAGGGCAGGATATCCGGTCTTGCCCCGACCACCATCACCCTCAGCTATCAGATTGCGGCCGCCGTCCCTCTGGCTTTTGCGGCTCTTCTGTACAATCCGCTTGGGCAGGGCAAGAAGTCCGGCAGGACGTACAGCGCGGCACTGTACGTCCTGTTGATGACCATGGTAACGGTGATGGTCCTCAACGGTACTCGCTCGACCATTCACGGCGTACTGGTCGCCGCAGTGATCGTTGCCCTGCCGTCCATGAGGATGCCGCGGATTCGCCGCCGCCTGCGCCTCGTGGTCCCGCTGATTGTGGTCTGGCTGACCGCGTTCTTCAATCCCGTATTCAACGTCGAAGATCTGGTCAGCGGCGTGGGCGGTCTCATCATCGCCGACCGCACTGCCGTCAGTGGAGGTCCGACCATCGACGGTTTGAGCGCCGGGGTAGTCGGATTCTCCAACACGGGTGACGGTCCAGTCATCGGGCACACGTTCAAGTACCTGACTCCCTCGCGGCTCTACGCTGCGCAGATGCGCGCATGGAACGCCGACGGGTTTGGAGCGAAGAGCGAGGATGTTGCCGTCAGGGCGGATATGGACGGCAGCTTTGTGCTGACCTGGCGTGAGCCCGCTGCTTCGGCGGGCGTCCTCGGCTATCAGTTTCGGCTGAGGGATGAGCGCGAAACGGAGTGGCTGCCGTGGCTGGATTTGAGTGAGGTCGCCACCGGTGACGAGAGGAAGATCAGGGCCTACATGGCCTTCTATGAGTTCAACAGGGAGGTGAGCGCGAGTGGGCGCATCTTTAATTTTGCCAGCCTGACGGGACGAACCCGGATACCGATAACGTCCGCGGCGTTGCGCTACTCGGTGGACTATCCGCTCGGAACGGGCGTCTACTCTCCGGACGCATCCCACCTGAGCGAGGGGCTGGACCCCTGGATGGCAAACCACGTCCTGGAGAATACGCCTCATAACCAGTTCTTGGTAATTCTGGTGTACTATGGATTCCCCGGCATGATTCTGCTCATACTGTTCTACGTGTTCGTTCTGCGGTCGTCTCTCCGCTCCGGGAGGATCATCCTGCGCTCGCGGGACGCGAGCCTCTATCTCCTCGGGGCCGGCGTGGTTGGAGGGCTGGCTGCCTATGGGGTCAACAGCCTCCTGCACAACGCTGGGCCGTTCGTGGGCGACTGGTATCATTTCTTCGCCGTTGGGCTGGTGTTCAGCATCCAGCGGATCGCCGTTTTGCGGGAAGCGAATGGCGGCGAGACGCAGCCGTGACGGGCTCGGTGTCGGCGGATTCCGTGAGGGTCTTGCTAGTGTCCGCGCTCCCGCCGCCGCCCGGGGGAGTGGAGACTTGGACGCAGGTGTTATGCGAGCGCGGACTGCCGGCGCCCTTCGAGCTCGAGTTCGTGGACACCAAGGCGTTCCGGCGGGGCCGGGACGCGGGGCCAAGTCTGAGCCTGACAGAGGCGAAGCGCAATATCAGGATATTGCGTCAGGTGCGCCGTTCGCTGACTTCCGGGCGGGTCTCGGTGATGCATCTGAATTGCGCGCTCACCCTCACCGGCGCTCCGCGCAACCTGGCGACCGCGCTGATTGCGAGACGGGCCGGGGTGCCCTACGTGGTGCATCTTCGCGGGACGTTCTCTGTTCCTCCGGGGGGCCGCCCGGCGGCGCGGTTCTACCGCTGGGCGTACAGGATGATATTCGAGGGCGCGGCGCGGGTTCTGGCCCTGGGTCAGCCGAGTTACCGCGCCGTGCTCGAGTTGGGGGACTTCGCGCACAAGACCCGCGCGCTGCTGCCCAACTTCGTCGACTTCCGCGCAGTCCCGGAGCGCGTGCCCGACACGGAGCGTCGGGAGAGCCTGCGGGTCATCTACACCGGCGCGCTGATCGAGGCAAAGGGAATCCATACGATTGTGGAGGTCGCCACCCGCCTGCCGGGCGCGCGCTTTCAGCTGGTGGGCGGCGCGTCCCCGGAGTCCCGCGCCGAGCTCGTGCGGCGTATCCGCGAACGCGGCCTGGACGACCGGGTGGAGGCGCTGGAGCCGGTTACGAACCGCGAGGTTCTCGGTATGCTGGCGGAGGCCGATGTATTCCTGTTTCCGTCCCAATTCGGATTCGAAGGTTTCCCATGCAGCGTGGCGGAGGCGATGGCCGTCGGTCTGCCGGTGGTGGCGTCCTCCGTGGGGGCGATACCCGAGATGGTCGATGTTCCCGAGGGCGGCTTTCTGGCCGCTGCGGATGACGTTGGAGCCTATGTTAGGATGTTGGAGCGCCTGCGTGACGAGCCTTCTCTGCGGGACCGCATGGGGCGCCACAACAGACAGAAGGCGCTGCGGGAGTATGATTATGATGTGGTCGTGCCGCAACTCTGCGGCATATATTCTCAGGTTGCGCTGAGGATTGGGGATGACCAGAGTGCAGACGGAGACTAGCGAGAGGGAGCTGCGGAGCGGCGAGCTCCCGCCCGATGACGCGCGTCGAATTTCGGTGATCATCCCGGCGCGCAACGCGGAACACACTCTTCCCACTGCCCTCGATTCGGTGCTGTCTCAGGACTACCGCGGCCCCGTCGAGGTGATAGTGGCCGATGGTTCGGACAATCCGCGCACGGCGGAGATGCTCCGGCGGCGTTATCCGACGGTGCGGGTGGTGCCCAATCCGGAACACATAGTTTCGACCGGCTTCAACCGCGCTCTCGAGGCGTCCAACGGTGAGATCATCGTGCGCTGTGACGCTCATACCGTGTTCCCGTCGTCGGGCTACGTGCGTCGGGCTGTCGCCACGCTCTTGCGGACGGGGTCGGCCAACGTGGGCGGCCGGCAGCGGCCCGTCGGGAGCACCATGTTCGAACGGTCGGTGGCGATGGCGACCACCAATTTCCTGGGAACCGGAGGCCCCCGCTACCGCATGGGAGGGGCTGAGGGTCCCACCGACACCGCCTATCTGGGGGTGTGGCGTCGAGAGACGCTGAAAGATCTCGGGGGATTCGATCCCACCCTGACCGTGAACGAGGACTATGACCTCAACCTGAGGCTGCGGCAGAGAGGGGAGACGGTGTGGTTCGACCCGGATCTGGTCGTGGACTACCGGCCGCGCAGCAGTCTGCGGGCGTTGGCCCGGCAGTACTTCAATTATGGCCGCTGGAAGTCAGCGGCTCTGGTGGCCAACCCCGGCTCCCTGCGCGTCAGACAGGCTGTGCCCCCGCTGTTCGTGCTGGGGCTTGTGGCATCCGCGGCGCTGGGGCTGGTCGGCTCGCTATGGGCGGCGTTGCTGCCGCTTGTCTACCTGCTGGCGGTGGTCGGCTTGGCGCTGGCAACCGGCATCCGTGACCGCAGTCCCGCCGCCGTGCTCATCCCCATGGTGCTGGCCACGATTCACGTCTGCTGGGGGGTGGGCTTCTTCCTTCCGCCTCGCAGAACGATTCACCGCTGATCGAGGCATCCGGTTCGGTCCGGGAGTGGCGCTCGCTCCCTACGTCCCCGCCGTGAGGGGGTCGACGGTCCGTAGGCGCGGCTTGGAGTCTATCCCTGGGCCGCCTTGTTGAGCTCGGCTCCGGCGGTGAACCCGACGCGCTTGTGGGCGGGCACGGTAACCAGGTCGCCTGCTTGGCCGCCGCGAATGGGGCGGACCCTGCGTTCCTTGATCTGCCTGACTTCAAAAGAGCCGAAGCCTGTGAGCACCACGCGGTCTCCTTCGGCAAGGGCATCCTGCACACTGGCGAGGACGGCGTTCAGTGCCGCCTCGCTCTGTGTTCGAGAGAAGCCCAGCCTCTCCAGCCTCTCGTATATCCTGGCGCTCACGTCGCTCTTTCGCAGTGTCCTCATCTAGGAAGATGCTCCGTTCAAGTAGTTGCCCACCAAGGGTCGGTCGGGGCGTCCGATTCGCAGGGACACCGTTATACGACCTGCACGCTGCAAAGTCAAGGCCGGGCCGAACGCGCACACAGTTCTCCACCGGCGAATCGGCGTCCGCGCGGCCGGCGGCCTCTACTCAAAAAACGCAGGCGAACAGCCGCGCGGGATTGCCCAACGGCCTATGACATAGGTTAGACTATCCCCATGCCTTCGATCTCATACGAAAAGACCACCCTGTCCAACGGCTTGGACCTCATCCTTCACGAGGACCGCTCGCTGCCAATAGTCGGGGTCAACATCTGGTATCACGTGGGCTCCAAGGACGAAGAGCCAGGCCGGACAGGCTTCGCCCACCTGTTCGAGCACATGATGTTCGCAGGCTCGAAGAATCACGACAAGGGCTTCTTCGAGCCCCTCGAGAAGATCGGCGCGAACCTCAACGCCTCTACCGCCTCCGACAGGACCAACTACTACGTGGACGTCCCCTCGAACTACCTCGACCTGGTCCTCTGGCTGGAGTCCGACAGGATGGGCTTCCTCCTCGACGCGCTCGACCAGCGCAAGTTCGACGTCCAGCGCGACGTCGTGAAGAACGAGCGCAGGCAGAGCTACGAAAACCGGCCCTATGGCATGGCCCACCTGAAGCTCGTCCCCGCCCTCTTCCCGGCGCCGCACCCGTATGGCTGGCCGACCATCGGCTCCCAGGAGGACCTGGACGCCGCCGATCTGGAGGACGTCAAGGCCTTCTTCAGACGCTTCTACTCCCCCTCGAACGCCAGCCTCGCCATTGCCGGCGACTTCGACCCCGAAGCCGTCAAGAGAATGGTCGAGAGGTACTTCGGAGACATCCCACCCGGTCCGCCCATCGATCGGGTGGGCCGCATGGAGTCCGGCCTGAGAGGCGAGGTTACGATCACTCTGCGAGACAGGGTGCAGCTCCCGAGGCTCTATCTCGCCTGGCCCACCGGGCCGGCCTTTGCGAACGACGAAGCCGCCCTGACCGCGCTCTCCATGGTACTCGGCGATGGGAAAAGCTCGCGGCTCTACAGGTCACTCGTCTACGAGCGCAGGATCGCCCGTGACGTATCCGTATACGACGACGCCCAGGAGATAGCCGGCGACTTCAGCCTTCAGGCGACGGCCGCCCCCGGATGCTCCCTCTCGGAGATCGAGGACGTGGTCTGGGCCGAACTGCGCCGTCTGGAAGAGCAGCCCCCGGACGACAGGGAGATGGAGCGTGTCAGGAATCACATCCACGTCCAGCACGTCAAACATCTGGAGAAGATAGGAGGCTTCGGGGGCCGGGCCGACCAGATGAACTTCTACAACACAATGACCGGAGACCCGGGCGGCATCAACACCGACCTGGCGAGATACACGTCGGTCACCGGCGCAGACGTGCAGGCGGCCGCAGCCGGCCTCGGACGCGCCTTCGTCAGACTCTCTGTGCTGCCGGAGAAGCGGCTGGCGCGCGCCACAGGCTCCATAGACCGCGCCTCAGCCCCCGATCCAGGCCCCACGCCCTCCTTCATCCCGCCGGTCCCATCGAAGACAAGCCTCGATAATGGGCTGGACGTCGTGACCGTCCACAGACCCGGCATCCCCACGGTGGCCGTTGGCCTCGTCCTGGACGCCGGAGCCGTGAGCGACCCGCCGGACCTCCCCGGCGCCGCCCACGTCGTCGCGTCCATGCTGCTCGAGGGCGCCGCGAACAGGTCGAGCCGCGACATATCCGACGATATGGAGCTCCTGGGAGCGCACCTCTCCAGCGCGGCGTCCCGCGAAATCATGGTGCTCAGCTTCGAGGCGCTCACACGGCACACGGGCGACGCCCTGGAGATCGCCGCCGACGCCGCCCGCAGACCCACCTTCCCTGAGCACGAGCTGGAGCGCGTCCGCAGCGAGAATCTCACCGACCTGCGCCGCATACCGGACCTCCCGAACGTCATCGCCGCCAGGGTCTCGCGCGCCCTGCTCTACGGCCCGGACACCGACTACGGTCACCCCGTGTCCGGAACGGAGCGGTCCATCGAGCGCATCTCGCGGAAGCAGATCGCGGAACACTTCGACCGGCGCGTCGGGCCTGTGGGCGCGTCGCTCGTCGCCGTCGGCGACCTGGAGAAGGTCGACGTCGTCGCCATGGCCAAGTCGCTATTCGCGGACTGGGAGGCCCAGTCCACCACTGAAGCGCATCTGCCCGGCGCACCGCCGGAGACCCCCGGAGGCGCCATATTCCTCGTGGACAAGCCCGGCGCCCCACAGTCGGTGATCCGTGCGGGCCGTGTCACCATCCCCCGCGCGCACCCCGACTACCACGCGCTCACGCTTCTGAACTACGTCTTCGGCGGCCAGTTCACCTCACGCATCAACATGAACCTGCGAGAGGACAAAGGATACAGCTACGGGTACATGTCCTCGATCGAATGGACCAGGGCACCGTCCGCGCTGATCGCGGGAGGCTCTGTCCAGACCGAGGTCACCAAAGAAGCCATTGTCGAGACCCTCAAGGAGGTGTCGGACATCCGGTCCCGGCGGCCGGTCACCCGTGAGGAACTGGACGACGCCCGCGGCGGGATACTCAGAGGATTCGCGTCCAGGTTCGAGACCAACGCGCAGACCCTACAGCAGGTGGCCGGCCTCTCGGTCTTCGATCTGCCGCCCGATCACTTCTCCACGTATGCCGCCGAACTGGAGTCGGTCACCCTGGAAGACGTGCGCCGAGCAGCCGCCGAAAGACTCGACGAGAACAGCCTTGCCATCGTGGTGGTCGGCGACCGGAGCGCCGTCGAGCCGGGGCTGCTGGAGGTCGGCCTTCCCATCGTGCCCGTCGACTACGATGGGCGGAGGCCCGCATAGGCCCCGGCCCTCATATCCCCATGATGTGCGAGCTGTCGTTCAGACAGACGACGTGCCAGCCCTCCCTGTCGAAGACGAACCGCGATATGGAGCAGTTGGCGATATCCACTCGCGTCAGGAATCTCTCGTCGAATCCCATGACGTAGTGGAACAGGCACCTCCCGGCGGCCCCGTGTCCCACGACCGCCATGGTCAGGTCGAGCGGCGAGCCCACCAGGCTGTCGTTGTACAGGACCTCAGCCTCCAGCCATCCGCCGACCCGCCGCTCGACCATTCGGAACGACTCCCCCTCGGGCGGCACGAAGTGCGACCCCTTGCCGAGCATGTAGGACACCGTCTCGGCCGTCATCACGTCGGCCGCGCGCACCCCTCTCCAACCCGGCATCTGCTGCTCGATGATCGCGTCCACCCGAGGAAAGGCCCTGTCCCCCTGCCCCATGGCCGCCAGCATCGACTCCGTCGTCTGAACGCAGCGCACCATGCTGGAACTGTATATCCGGTCGAACACGACGCCCTCGGCGCCCAGGCGCGCCCCGAGCGCCGCAGCCTGCCTGACGCCGCGCTCGGTCAGGGACGAGTCGTGGGACAAGCCCGCGATGTAGCCCGGCATGGCGTTCGACTCCGATTCACCGTGTCTGATGTAGTAGATCTCGCACCTGAAATCTTTGTGTATCACACGCGCCTCGTTCGGTATGCGTTACAGCCGCTTTGTATTATAATACGTCACTGACCGACAAGCACATCGGAGGTACGGGCTATGGGGAACCGTCTGGAAGGCAAGGTAGCGGTGGTCACTGGCGCCGGACGCGGAATCGGCCGGGGCGTCGCCAAACTGATGGCCGAAGAAGGAGCGTCCGTGGTCGTGAACGACCTCGGATGCGACGTGGACGGCGCCGGATCGAACCGCGCGCCGGCCGATGGCGTGGTCGAGGAGATCAGGTCCATCGGCGGAACAGCCGCCGCGAATTATGACGACGTCGCGCTCATGGAGGGCGGCGAGAGTGTCGTCCAGGCCGCGGTCGACAACTTCGGACGGATCGACGTACTCGTCACCTGCGCCGGCATCCTCAGACAGGGAATGATCTATCAGACGACCCCCGAAGACTTCGACGCGGTCATGAAGCACAACGCCAAAGCCACGTTCACGGTGACCAAGTTCGCCACCATCCTGATGAGGCAGCAGCGCAGAGGCAGGATCGTACACATGACCTCCGACGCCGGCCTCGGAGGCGTCGGCGTGTCGGCATACGCGGCCGCCTCCGAGGCCATCCTCGGCCTGTCCCGCTCGGTCTCGCGGGCCATGGGAAAGTATGGCGTAACCTGCAACGCCGTCTCGCCGATGGTCGAAACACGCCTGTTCCCAGGCACGGTCGACGAGTACCGCAGGGACGCCGCGCCAGGCCCCAGCCCCGACGAGCGCGCAGGCTTCGGCCCATACCCGCCCGTCGCGCGTTGGAACGGCCCCGGACACCCCGACCACCCCGACAACGTCGCCCCGCTCGTCGTATACCTCTGCACGGACGCCGCCCCAAACATCAACGCATACTGCTTCGGCGTCCGCAGAGGCGGCATCTTCCTCTACGCCAACCCCGGCGTCGACAGGCAGATACACAAGACCGGCAGGTTCACCATGGACGAGATGGACGTCCTCGTACCGCAGCTCATCGGCCCCGGACTCGCATCCGTCTAGCGCCAACTTCCCGAGCGCCGGCGCCCACGAATATCCCGACAGAAGAGGTCAAAGCAATGGGAAACCGACTGGAAGACAGAGTGGCCATAGTAACCGGCTCCGGCAGAGGCATCGGCAGAGGGGTGGCTCTTCAACTGGCTGAGGAGGGCGCGTCGGTCGTGGTCAACGACCTCGGCGTGTCCGTGGACGGCGCGGACCCATCCGGCGGCCCGGCCGCCGAGGTCGTCGAGGAAATCAGAGCCGCAGGCGGCGAGGCCGTACCCGCATACGACTCCGTCGCCGAATACGACTCGGCAGCCAAAATCGTCCAGACCGCCATAGACAACTACGGCAAGGTCGACATCCTCGTCCACCTGGCAGGCATACTGAGAGACCGCATGATCTTCAACATGACGGAGGACGAGTGGGACGCCGTCCTGCAGGTACACCTGTACGGCGCGTTCAACATGGTCCGAAACGTCGTCCCGCACATGATCGAACAGAGATACGGACGGATCGTGATCTTCTCGTCAGGATCCGGCCTCGGCGCCGCGGGCCAGTCCAACTACGCCGCGGCAAAGGAGGGACAGGTCGGCTTCGCCCGCGCCCTCGCCCGCGAGCTGGCCCCGCACGGAATCACCGTCAACGCGGTCTACCCGGGCGGCAACACCAGGATGGCCGACGCCATACCGGAGGCATCGAAGGAGCGCTACCGGCAGATGGCCAAGGCGGAGGCCGAGTCCAAAGGACTCCCATACGTCGAACTGCCGGAGTCCGCAGGCGACCCGGGCAACAATGCTCCCAAGGCCGCGTACCTGTGCACCGAGGCCGCGGGGAATATCACCGGTCAGGTGATCGGGGTGAGCGGCTGGCCCATGCAGCTCTACTCCGCCCGCCACGTCGTGGCGAGCATCAACAAGGACGGCCCGTGGACCCTCGACGAACTCGACCGGGATATGCTCATGACCATCGGAAAGGACCTCGCCAACACCGCGCCCTACGAGCCTCCCAGGGAGTAGCCGCCGCAGCGGCCCTCGCCGGGACGTCAGCCCGCCGAGAATCAGAGCCGCAGGTGACCCGCCCCCGCGCTTGATGCGCCCGGGCCCGCCGACGGCAGCGCCGACAGACGGCCGGAGAGCCAGCGCCGCCACTCTCCCTCCAGGTATTCCAGGCTCGCGCCGTACGCGCCGCGCGCCGCCTCATCGACGCCGTCCCCGTCGTTGATCGCTGCCAGCATGGAAGACATACGGTCATGCCCATAGACGTCCATCAGATACCGAACCACGCTCCTAGACTGGGCATAGAACAGCCCAACGTCGCGCGGGCGGCCGGGTATGCCGTCCATGTTGCGGAGAGGCGACAACTCGCCCCGCCGCAACGCCTGTAGCAGCGACGAGTCCCGTCCGGATCCGCCCCCAGGCTCGAAGTACATCGCCAGGCCCTCGTTCAGCCATGCGGGCATGGTCGCCAGGGGGGAGTCGATAGCCTCGTCCATCAGCAGGTGAGTCATCTCGTGGACCATCCCCGACCGGCTGAGACCGGCGAGCAGGAAGAGGTCGTACTCTCCGTAGGCGAACCCGGCGTACAGGTGGTCCCGCGCGGCCCGATCGCTGACCACCGGAAAACTCCGCCGCGCCTCCCCGCCGCTGTTGAAGATCACCGCCTTCTGCGGCCTGGCCTCCTCCATCCCCAGCAGGCTCTTCACGTCCTCGATCCGGGCGGCCACGTCGCGGGCGGCCTCCTCGACCAGCCGGGCAGGGCGGTCGTGATACAGCACCGTCAAGCCGCCGTACTCGACCCGCTCCCACTCATAAGCCGGATCCTTATACTCCAGAAGGAAATCGTCGGTCTCGGTCTCGTTCCCCTCCGCATCCTGGATATTGTAGTGATAGGTGATGTCCACGCCGCTGGGCAGGTACCTCGAGCCGCCCGTACGGATCACGAAGTCGGCCCTCACTCGCTTCGACGGCTCGAAACTCGGATACCCGTACGAGCGCACCCTCTGACGGCCGAGTCGATAGTGGAGCCGTATCTCCTCGATCCGGACGTCCGACTCCGCCTCCAGCGTCAGCACGACCTCGTTCGGAAAGTCGATCGAGGCCGAAGTCGACAACACCCTCACGGGCGCGGGCCTCTGCTCGTCGTCTTCGGCGCCGCCTCCGGACGCCAGCAGAAGCATGATGCCGAGCGCTGCGCTCAGAAACGGCATGACCGTCAATCTATCCCCATGATCCTGATCGACGAGTGCGCCCGGTAGATGCGGTTGACGTCCATCAGCAGAACCGTGAAACCCTCCACGAAGGCGGCGTTCGACAGCGCGCCTCCATCCACCGACCGCACACCCTCGATACTCTCGGCCAGTCTCATCACGGCCCTCTTCGCGCCGAGATCGTCGGCGCACACCACCACGTCGGAACCCAGAGAGCGCCCCGGGACCAGCAGATCCACGGCGCTGGTCGTGTGGAACGCGCCCACCACCGCCGAGCCGGGCAGGATGGACTGCGCCTGCTCCGACGCCGACCCCTCCTCGACCTCCACCGGAAACGCGCGCCCCGCCCGAAACTCCATCGGAACCACCACGTCCACCACCGTCTTGCCGTCCAGCGCCCCCGCCAGGTCACTCAGCGTAACCGCGTGAGACGAGAACGGCACTGTGATGAAGACCACGTCGGCCCGCTCGGCCACGTTGGCGTTCACACCCGCCGTCACGCGGGCGCCCGGCGCGTGGCGGCGCACCTCATCCGCCGCCCGCTCCGCCCTGGCGGCGTCCCGCGAACCTATCGCCACGTCCTCACCCCCGATTGCCAGCCGAACCGCCAGCCCGCGCCCCTCGGGGCCTGTCCCGCCTATGAAGCCCAGCACCGCCTCAGACCCCCTCGCCAAATACAACGATGCGGTCCGCCTGCCGGTTACTCAGCCGCAGGCCCCAGTTCCAGCGTCTCCTCGACTGTCCCCGCCGCATCCATACACGGCCAGCAACGACGCCAACACCGCCAGCGCGAGCAACCCCCGTCTTGTGTTTGCCTTCATACTCATTGGATCACCGCAGTCGGGACTGGCAAATGAAGGAAGTTTACTGCTTGCAGGCGATTGTCCTCTCCTAGTATCGCCAGGACACGAATATCTGTGCCGTCCGGCGCCATTGTGTAAAGCACAATGTCGCGGCTACCGTCGATGCCGTAGGTAATGCGAGATGCGATTCTGGAGCCGTCGGGAGACCAGGACGCATAACCGCCTATGCCGATTTCACGAAGGTCAGATCCATCTGAGTTGACCACGTGGACAGTCCCACCAGTCCCCGGGATGGAGAACAGAATCCGAGTTCCGTCAGGAGACCACTCCAATGGGCCAATGCGATAGTGGTGCTGAGCAATTTCGCTTAGATCAGAGCCGTCGTCCCTGATTGTGTACAGCGATGAACTGATCAATTTTGGCTCAGCACGATCGCGGACATAATACGAGAATGCCAATGTCTTGCCGTCGGGAGACCATGCTGGGCCAGATGTTCTCCAAGATACAGTGCTAGTGCTGCTGTTGGTCTCCCCGACGAACACCCGTCTCGGAACCGTGCCGTCAGCGCGCACAGAATAGAGGACCGCTCTGGTGCTGGGCCTCACACCTTCTTCAGATGCGGGAACGTCTTCTACAGCAAAGAAAGCTAGATTCTCCCCATCAGGCGACCACACAGGGTCAGCTCTGAGACTGCTACCTGGGGGTATTTCTCCCGTAACTTCTCTCAATTCGGACCCATCCGAATTCATTGTGTAGATGACGGACCTTCCCAGAGCAATTCCGAACGCGATGTGGGCGCCGTCCGGAGACCACACTGGAGAGACGCCTACGGCGCGCGAGTAGTCTGTGAGCATCCGCTTATCTGAGCCGTCCAACGCTGAAGTCACTATATCGTATGCGGGTTCATCTTCGCTTGGCGCGTTGTACACGATGCGGGACCCGTCCGGGGAAATATCAGGAGCGCCGCCCACCGTATCGGTGTGCCTCATCCATTCTCCGGAGCCGTCCGAGCGGATGATGGCCGAGGGTGACAGAGCTATGTACTCCCCGTCGGGTGTCCACTGAGGTGTGAACCTGTCATAATGCCGAGCCATCTCACTTGCCTCATGCGCTTCCCTGGGATCTTCGTAAAAAAGATCTTCGGAACCACAAATAAACCCAGTCGACGACGCCTGTATCGCCATCAACACCCCCAATGCGAACAACGGCTTCACGCTCCTCATCGTGAAAGTCCGTCTGATTCTTTTCTTCCATCCTGTCCCGAACCACGCTCGTATGTCATGGCTTCACCGTAACCACATGCTCGACTTGTGCCGTGCTCCTGTTGGCGTCGGTTACATGGAGCAGGATAGGAACTTCCCTCTGGTCGGCCGAGTCTGATGCGTCCACGTCCGGGAGGGATATGGAAACGGAGCGCGACGTGTCATTGGGAGAAAACACCACGCTGCTCCACTTCGGTGAAGACCATTTGTAGGTGTATGGCGACACACCTTCATACTCATCGGCTCACTGCTTGCAGGCGATTGTCCTCTCCTCCCATCACCAAGACACGAATATCTGTGCCGTCCGGCGCCATTGTGTAAAGCACAATGTCATCCGGTTTCCTTCTGGAATCGTAGCTTCCGTAGGTAATGCGAGAGGCGATTCTGGAGCCGTCGGGAGACCAGGACGCATATACATTATAATAGCCGTCTATGCCGATTTCACGAAGGTCAGATCCATCTGAGTTGAACACG
The DNA here is from genome assembly GCA_958295685.1 of uncultured Dehalococcoidia bacterium. Taxonomy (GTDB): domain Bacteria; phylum Chloroflexota; class Dehalococcoidia; order Lucifugimonadales; family CATQGZ01; genus CATQGZ01. The sequence goes on along the minus strand of OY282365.1, from coordinate 1,954,760 downwards.
TAGACAGCCGCCCCAGTCCCCAGAAACCGAGTTCCGTCAGGAGACCACTCCAATATGCCAAAGGCGTACTGAGCAATTTCGATTAGATCAGAGCCGTCGTCCCTGACTGTGTACAGCGATGAACTGCTCCGTTTTGGCTCAGCACGATCGTGGACATAGTACGAGAATGCCAATGTCTTGCCGTCGGGAGACCATGCTGGGCCAGATGTTCTCCAAGATACAGTGCTAGTGCTGTTGATGGAATCCCCGACGAACAGTCGTCTCGGAACCGTGCCGTCAGCGCGCACAGAATAGAGGACCGCTCTGGTGCTGGGCCTCACACCTTCTTCAGATGCGGGAACGTCTTCTACAGCAAAGAAAGCTAGATTTTCCCCATCAGGCGACCACACAGGGTGAGATCTGAGACTGCTACCTGGGGGTATTTCTCCCGTAACTTCTCTCAATTCGGACCCATCCGAACTCATTGTGTAGATTCTTCCTCCCCAAACATTCCTGAACGCGATGTGGTCGCCGTCCGGAGACCACACTGGAGAGACGGTTACGGAGCGCGAGTAGTCTGTGAGCATCCGCCTATCTGAGCCGTCCAACGCTGAAGTCACTATATTGTATGCGGTTCCTTCTTCGCTTGGCGCGTTGTACACGATGCGGGACCCGTCCGGGGAAATATCAGGAGCGCCGCCCACCCTATCGGTGTGCCTCAGCCATTCTCCGGAGCCGTCCGAGCGGATGATGGCCGAGGGTGACAGAGCTATGTACTCCCCGTCGGGTGTCCACTGAGGTGTGAACCTTTCATACTGCTGAGCCGTCTCACGTGCCAACTGCGCTTCCCTGGAATCTTCAGTACAAATAAACCCAGTCGACGATGCCAGTATCGCCAGCAACACCACCAATGCGAACAACGGCTTCACGCTCCTCATCGTGAAACTCCTCCGAAGTCCGTCTGATTCTTTTCTTCCATCCTGTCCCGAACCACGCTCGTATGTCATGGGTTCACCGTAACCACATGCTCGACTTGTGCCGCGGCCCGCTCCACCCTGGCGGCGTCCCGCGAACCTACCGCCGCGTCCTCGCCCCCGAGTGCCAGCCGAACCGCCAGCCCGCGCCCCTCGGGGCCTGTCCCGCCTATGAAGCCCAGCGCCGCGTCAGACCACAACGATGCGGTCCGCCTGCCGGCTACTCAGCCGCAGGCCGCACCCCCGGCTCCACGCTCAGACCCTGTGTCCCCTGATACATCTCCCAAGGCCTGAACGACTCGACGAACGACCTGGCCTCCTCGATCGTTCCGATGCCCTTTTGCGCCCGCCCCGGGTCATAGCCGAAGGTCTTGGCAAAAGCGTCGTAGCCGCGCTTGGTCTCGCGCACCCCGCCGATCTCGATCTCCTCGTCCGTCTCGTCGAGAACCAGCACCAACCGCTCTCCCTTCCTGCGCTCGCACCAGTATGCCTTCATGTTGTCAACTCCTAGTTCAGTGTCGGCGAGACCGCCGCGTAGTCATGACTACTCTAATCCGCACCACAGGGCGGACGCAACTCAGCGCCCGGGCTCGCCGCCTGCCATAACTGTTCAGACTCCTAATCCGAGGGGGGTCTGGGGGCCACTCCCCACTCTCCACTCTCCCACTCTCCACTGCCCCTTGACATCCGCGAACTCCTGTACTACCATATCCACATGGGAACACACGTTTGTGGTAGTGCCGAGCCACGTTCAACGGAATCATCCAATCAGCCAACCGGCAGGGGCGCCCCTGCTCCGGGGACTGTCCCACAATTGTCCCGAAACTGTCCCCGTTCCGTTCCACATCTGTTCCACAACTGCCCCACATTTGTTCCACGAAATCGAACCCTCAGCTACGAGATGGGACAAAATGGAACAGTTTGGGACAGTTTTCGGCAAAACCGCAGGCCGCGACCGCCCAGTGCTTGCAGACAGGGAGCCGTTGGAGAGTCCAGAGGGGTTCTCCCCTCTGGCAAGGGGTCTGGGTCACTGGCCACTGGCCACTGCCACACCCGAATCCCAATTGCGCGCGACTGGAGGTTTGAATACAATGACCCGCAGGTCCCCGAACAGGAGGAGGTCAGATGCCCGGCGTGACCACGGATAGACTCAGGAACGTTGCCCTACTGTCCCACACCGGGGCTGGCAAGACCATGCTCGCGGAGGCCATGCTCCACAAGGCCGGACTATCCACCAGGCTGGGCTCCGTCGAGGACGGCACGACCGCCTCGGACTTCGAACCCGAGGAGACACGCAGAGGCAGCTCGGTACAGCTGTCGCTGATACGCTGCCCCTGGAAGGACAGGGAGATAAACGTCCTCGACACCCCCGGATACGCGGACTTTCGAGGCGAAGTGCTGTCGGGCGTCCGCGTGGCGGACGCCGCCCTCGTCGTCGTCTCGGCCCCGTCGGGCGTCGAGGTCGGCGCACAGCAGATGTGGAAGGTGGCCGATGAACGCCGCCTGCCGAGGATGCTCTTCGTCAGCAAGATGGACCGCGAGAACGCAGACTTCCAAAGGGTCATGGAGCAGCTGACCGAACGGTTCGGAAGGCAGTGCGTCCCCATATGCCTCCCCATCGGCTCCCAGGACGACTTCTCCGGCGTGATCGACCTGATCGACCCGGACGCCGAGGCCCCAGACTCGCTCCGGGACGAAGTGGACGAAGCGCGAGAGCGCCTCACGGAAGCGATAGCCGAAACGGACGACGACCTCGCGACCAAGTACCTCGAAGGAGAGCCCCTGACTACCCAGGAGGTGAAGCAGGGCCTGCGCGCCGGCATCGCCGACGGCGCCATAGTCCCCGTCCTGGCAGGCGCCTCTACTCTGGGACTCGGCATTGGGGAGCTGATGGACGCAATCGCCGACTACCTCCCCTCGCCGGCGGACGCGCAGCCCGCCGCCGCCAGCGGCCCCGACGGCCAGCCCCAGGAACTCGAATGCGACCCAGCCGGACCCCTGGCCGCCCTCGTCTTCAAAACCGCCGCCGACCCCTTCGTGGGCAAACTCTCATACTTCAGAGTCTACAGCGGCGCGCTAAAGAGCGACTCCCAACTGTGGAACGCGGCATCCGGTCAGGCCGAGCGCGTCGGACAGGTCTTCCACGTCACCGGCAAGACCCAGCAGGCCGTCGCCGAAATCGTCTCAGGAGACATCGGAGCCGCCCCGAAGCTCGCCTCCGTACTCACCGGCCACACCCTCTCGACACGCGAGCAGCCCTCGACGCTCCACGGAATCGACTTCCCCGACAAGGTCTACCAGCGCGCCGTCTACCCCAGATCCAAGGCAGACGTGGACAAGATGACCCTCTCCCTCGCGCGCATCGCAGAAGAAGACCCCAGCCTTCGCGTCGACAGAGAACCCGACACCCTCGAAGTGCTCATAGGCGGACTCGGCGACACCCACGTCGAGGTGGCCGTGGAGAAGATCAAGCGGAAGTTCGGAGTCGAGGTCGACCTCTCCCTCCCCAAGGTCCCATACAAGGAGTCCATAGCCTCCGCCGCCACCGTCGAGTACAAGCACAAGAAGCAGACCGGCGGCCACGGGCAGTACGGGCACGTCTTCCTCTCCCTGGAACCCCTGCCCCGAGGCTCCGAATTCGAATTCGCCTCCTCCGTCGTCGGGGGAGCCGTGCCCAGGGAGTACATCCCCTCCGTCGAGAAGGGCGTCCAGAAGGCGCTGGTGGGAGGCGTCGTGGCCGGATTCCCCGTCGTCGATCTGAAGGCCACGCTCGTCGACGGCAGCTTCCACTCCGTCGATTCATCGGGAATGTCATTCGAGATCGCCGGCTCCCACGCCCTCAGCAGAGGCCTCCAGAAGGCCGGCCCAGTGCTGCTCGAGCCAATCATGCGCCTCAGCGTCACGGTGCCGGACGAATTCACCGGAGAGATCGCCGGCGACCTGAACAGCAAGCGAGCGCGCATACAGGGGATGACCCCTCAGGGCGACGGCTCCACCATCGTGGAAGGAGAGGTGCCCCAGGCCGAAGTGCTCACCTACGCCACCACCCTGCGCTCCCAGACCCAGGGACTGGGCTCGTTCACCATGACCTTCGACCACTACGAGGAAGTCCCCGCCCACCTCGTGGGCCGCGTGGTCGAGGCCCTCAACGAATCCAAAGAAGAATCCAAAACGTGACCAGACCGCCCCACGCGCCGGCCCTCTCTTTCGCGGATATGTTCTGCGGCATCGGAGGCTTCCACCTCTCCGCAAGCCAATAGCGAAGCAAAGAGTCACGCCCTGGCAAGTGTGGCTGCTCCGAAGATTAGGCGGCGCTTCTGTAGTTTTAGCGCACCGTGGTTGCCACTGTGTCACCCGAAATCCGTAGCCGCACTATTGGCTGCGGTCTGGGAATGCCAGCTGCGGGACTTTCAGGCAGTCACTGAACGACTGATCGCCTTCCTTGAAGGGCCGCCCTCCTCGGAACCCCTCAGGACTCGACCAACTCCCTGATGGTCTCGATGAAGGACGGAAGAATATCCTGCCAGTCGCCCACCGCGCCGAAACTCGCGGCCTTGAATATGTTCGAGTCTGCGTCCTTGTTGATCGCCACCGTGTGCCTTGCCCCCGAGCACCCCGCCATGTGCTGACTGGCGCCCGATATGCCCACCGTTATGTAGAGGTCCGGCGTTATCGTCTTGCCCGTCAGCCCGATCTGGTAGCTGTGATCCAGCCAGCCCGCGTCGCACACCGCCCGCGAGGCTCCGACCGCGCCGCCCAGCAGCCCGGCGAGCTCCTCCAGCTGCTCGAACGGAGAAGGCCCTCCCAGGCCCCGCCCGCCCGCGACCACCACCGACGCGTCCTCCAGGCGCACCCCTGCAGACCTGCTCTCCACCGTCTCGACGCGCCTCGTCCTGACCACAGGGGGCTCAAGCTCCACCCGCCTGATCTCGCCCCTGCGAGAGCCGTCCGCAGCCAGAGGCTCGTAAGCCTTCCCTCGAACGATAGCGACCTTCGGGTCCGCGTCTGGGAACCTCAGCCGCGCCATCGCGTTGCCGCCGTGCACCGGCCGCGTGACGACCACACGCCCCGACTCGTCCTCCGCCTCCACCGCGACGCAGTCCTGCGCCGCGCCCACCCCCAAACGGAACGCCACCCTGGGGCCCACCTCCGCGCCGAACGCCGTCTTGCCGAACAGAAGGACGCGAGGCTTCGCCTGACCGCATATCTGCGCAATCGCAGAGACGTCGGCGTCCGCGTCGCCGTCCCCCGTCAGAGGGTGCGAGGCCGTATAGACCGCGTCCGCTCCAAGCGAGACCGCCTCGCGGCAGACCGACTCGGGCGCGTCCCCCAGCAGAGCCACGGACACCTCGCCGCAGTCCAGAGAGCGGCCCAAGGCCAGCAACTCCCCCGTGCCGGGGTACAGCCTCCCATCGGTCCACTCACCCGCTGCCAGGACTCCCAACGCCGCGCCCGTCAAATCAGCTTCTCCTCTCGCAGACGCAAAGCCAACCTGCGGCCCGTGTCCTGTCCGTCCTCTCCCTCCACCATCTCACACTGCCTGTCGGTCACTGGAATGAACAGATCGACCAGCTCCAGCGAAGGCGCGAGCCTCGCCGGGTCCAGGTCCAGGTCGGAGGCTGTCCAGACTGTCGGAGACTTCCGGCTGGCCGCCATGATGCCGCGCAGACTCGGATAGCGCGGCTCTCCCAATTCGTTGCTCACCGTCACCAGGGCGGGCATGTCGGCCTCAACCACCTGGTAACCTTCGTCCAGAACCCGCTCCACCACCAGGCCGCCATTGTGTGCCTCCACCTTCTGCGCCATCGTGACGCATGGCAGCCCAAGGGTCTCGGCAATCCCCAATGGAACCTGGGCGTTGTCCCAGTCGGACGCCTGCCTGCCGCAGAGCACCAGGTCGTATCCTCCCAGTCGCTCGATCGCTCTGGAGAGGACGTAAGCCGTGGCCGCCGCGTCGAGATCGGCCACAGCCTCGTCGTCTACCAGGACGAGTTGGTCGGCCCCCATCGACAGCGGCTTCTTCATCACGTCCATCGCGAACCCGCTCCCGACCGAGACCACCGCTATCGCGGCGTCCGTCCCATCCTTGATGCGCAGCGCGGCCTCCACCGCGTTCTCGTCAAAGCCGTTCACCACGGGCGGGACTCCTGGCGCGGGGACGACGCGCCTGGCATCAGCGTCGATCCTGAACGCCGAAACCGGGGTCTCGGGGTCAACCACCTGCTTGGCGCAGACGACGATATTCAACGCCAACCACAACCTCCAGAAACTCTTGATGCCGCGGCGGGGTAGCCAACACGCTCACCCCCGACGAGAGCCGCGCGGAATATAGCACCACCCCATAGGAGTGTCAACGCAGCGGCGCATCCCCAATCCCCCCACCTAATTCGGCCGAGCGGCTGCTGTCCTGATTCCACCCTGACCTTGGAAAGGCCCCGACAATTGGTGGTGTCCTCTTTGTGGTTCTATTCCCTTGGCTTGATGAGCGAAGTAACCCAGGCGGTCAGCAGTCCGAAGAGGAGCGCGGCGCCAACCCCAGCCAGATAGTGAACCAAGAAGCCCGCATCCGGCAGCCTCTCTCCCACTACCTCGACCACGTAGCCCGAAACGAATCCAGCGACGATCACTACTACCACCAATCTCCAATGTGCTGTCAGTGCCTTCATGAGCCACCTCCTGTATTGGGCGGACAACGAGGTGTTGTCCACGTGCGCCCTTGTCAAGGGAGTAACATAACGAAGTCTCGCCTGTCAATCACCCCTTCCTTCAATCCTGATTCAGACAACCCTTGACGACCACGAACCGCTGTGCTACGATTTGCCCATGACACAGCCGCCTCTCTCCACAAACCGCCCGCAGGACTTCCCAAGCGTCCGGATGTACCTGTCGGAAAGTGTCGGATAGTGTCGTATTAGTGTCGTATTAGTGTCGGAAAAGTGTCGGGTAAATGTCGGATAGTGTCGGCCAAAATCGGCACTCTCAGCTACGAAAATGCGGAAAATCCGACACTTCGGCGAAAATTTCCCGCCGCCGCCGAGCCCCGGAGGCCCCCGGACGTAAGGACCGGCGCGTCGCCCCAGTCAACCAGGTGGGGAATTGGAGGCCGCAAAGACACTCTTGAGTAACAGGAGCCTGTCCCAGACTAATATGGGACAATCCCCGCCGCTCGGCCGAATTGACACCGTAGCTACGGCCTGATACCATTCAGACACGTGCAACCCTGAAGTCTACTGGCTCTCAGCGAGCGTATATGGCAGAGTCGTATGACCACGAGCCTATCCCAGAGCCGCCCCTGTACCATTCGCCGTAAGCGCAGCTAGGCAGCGAGCGGCTTGACGTTCCGCGCTCTGTCCTACCTGCCGACACCCGAAACGGCCTGCGCCTCACGACCGTGAAGCATCCACACCCTGGAGAATCACCTTGATCAAGAACGACTTCGTAGTTCGGTTCGCTGGCGAAGGCGGACAGGGCCTGCTCACCGTCGTCACGGCCCTGTCTCAAGCCGCGTCACAGGTCGGCTACAACGTCCAGACCTTCGCGACCTTCCCCTCCCAGATAACCGGAGGCCCCACCTGGTTCCAACTGCGCATATCGACGTCCGACATCCTCAGCGCAGGCGACGACCTCGACGCGCTCGTGGCATTCAACGAGGAAGCATACCGCGAACACCGCGGCGAAGTCGGCGGCAGCGGAGTCGTCGTCTACAACACCGAGGCGTTCGACCTCGAATCCGACGGCAAGAGCTTCGGAATGCCGTTCGGGGAATTGGCGAAGGCCACCGGCAACAACCGCGCCGCCAATTTCGTGGTCATGGGCGCGCTGGCCCACTTGGTCGGCATGCCGCTGTCCATGCTGGAGGAGTTCAACAGAGTCAAGTACACCAGGGGAAGGGCGAGCGACGAGCAGATCGTCTCCTCCAACAACCACGCGCTCGCGCTCGGCCGTGACGAGGCGATCAAGAGCGGCTTCAGCCTGGGTGAACTGGCACGGCCCACGAGACCCGAGGGTGAGCAGATACTGGTCAACGGCAACGAGGCCCTGTCGCTCGGCGCCCTCGCCGCCGGACTCGAAGTCTTCGTCGGATACCCGATCTCGCCTGCCTCGTCCATCCTCGTATGGATGGAAAAGAACCTCGTGGGACCCGGCAGGTTCGTCTACCAGGGAACCTCCGAGATCGAGTCGATAAACGCGGTGCTGGGCGCAGGATACGCCGGGAAAAAGGCGATGACGGCCACCGCCGGCCCGGGGTTCTCCCTCATGAGCGAGGGAATAGGCCTCGCCTGGATGGCGGAGATCCCGCTGGTCGTGACCGACGTCCAGCGCGGCGGACCGTCTACGGGACTCCCCACCAAGACGGAGCAGTCAGACCTGCTCACCGTCCTGAACCCATCCCATGGGGACATCAGCATCCCCGTGATAGCCCCGGGCACCGTGGAAGAGTGCTTCTACGCCGCCGTCATGGCCTTCAACTGGGCGGAGCGCTACCAAGGCCCCGTCGTCCTGCTCAGCGAGCACGCCCTGTCCGAGCGCCAGAAGAACATCCCCAAACCCGACCTGAGCAGCCTGCGAATAGAAAACAGGATAGTCTACGCCGGCGTCAACGGGTACAGGCGCTACGAGGCTTCCGAACTGTCCCCGATGCCGATACCCGGCGCCCCCGGCGGATACGTCGCCAACGGCAGCGAGCACGACGGCATCGGCGACACCACACATCTCCCAGCCCGCCACGTCCAGATGACCGAACGGCGCTTCGGCAAGCTGAAGCTGCTCGAGGACGGCAGCTACGAGGAGGAGAACGCACAGGCCCCAGTCACGATCATGCCCTGGGGAGGCTCCAAGGGCCCGGCGCGGGAGGCATACGAACAGCTCGCAGGGAGCGGCATGAACGTCGGCTGGGCGTACACGATGTACCTCAACCCACTCCCCCCGGCCCTGCTGGAGACACTGAGACAGAAGGAACTGGTGCTCGTCCCCGAACTGAACTACCTGGGCCAGCTCTCCAGCGTCCTGAGGGCGCAGGGCGTCAGGGCCCAGTCCATCACCCAGTACACCGGCCTCCCCTTCAGAGTGAGAGACCTAGTCGGTCGGATCCGGGAGAGAGTAAACGCAACGCAGAGAGAGGGTGTTACAGCATGAACCGCAGGAATCCCGAATACGACTTCAAGTGGTGCCCCGGCTGCGGCGACTTCGGCGTCCGCCGCGCTCTCGAACAGGCGACGGAGAAATACCTGATCGAGACCGAAATGCCGGTAGAGGCGAACGTCGTCGTCGCCGGCATCGGCTGCTCAGGCAACATGGTGCATCTGCTGGAAGGCCCTCAGCCGTACGGCTTCCACGGCGTTCACGGCAGAACTCTCCCCGTCGCCATGGGCATAAAGATGAGCAGGCCCGACCTCAACGTGGTGATCGCGGCCGGAGACGGGGACTTCCTGGGCATCGGGTTCGAGCACGTCGGCCCGCAGGCCGCGCGCAACCTGAACGTCACCGCAGTGGTGATGGACAACGGCGTCTACGGCCTGACCAAGGGACAGAGCTCACCCACAACCGACCTCGGCGTGATCACCAGCTCCACACCTTACGGAAAGGCGGAGGTGGCGATCAATCCGCTCAGCATCTACCTGACGATGGGGGTGTCCTACCTGGCCTCGGCCATGTCCACCAAGATCAAGGACATGACCAGCCTCATCCTCAACGCCATGATGCACCCCGGCTTCTCGGTGGTCCACGTACAGTCGCCCTGCACGGAGTTCAACGACACCTACGAACTGCTCAAGGGCAATCGCAAGAAGGGCATAGAGCCGGTCGCGTGGAGCGTCCCCGACGGCCACGACCCGGAGGACATCGAGGCCGCGTTCAGGATCGCCACGTCGGACGGGATCCCGATGGGCCTGCTCTACAAAGACGCGAGCCGACCCACCTTCGATCGCCAGATAGCCGGCCTCACCGAAAAGGCCGGCGCCAAGAGCGCCGCGGAGCTCATGGAATCCTACGCCATCTGACCTTCGCCGACTTCGGGATAGACCACCGCCATTCATCGCCGTAGGCGGCCTTCGCAAGGCCATGGCGATTCCGGTCGCCCAAGCGCAGCCATCTCACTGTAGAGACTGGCCTTGTGCCAGCCCGAAGGCCGCGATGGGCCTTCACGTCGGCACTCCGGCGCAGGCCAGCGGCCGGCAGGCGGGAATGACGATCCGCGGTGCCCTCACGATTCAACTCATGGAGACTGGACAGTTCCAGTCGGCCGTAAATCCCCTACCTACCTTGCGGTGGATGGCTGCACCTCGTTGGTGATGGCTTTGTCGTTGCAACAAACATCATAGCCCGGCATGCCTGGCCGCCTGCCCTGTCGGCTGACAGGCATCACGTCGGGCTCCAACGAGGTCTTTCCTCTTATCCAAGTGAGGAATCTCTTCGTCGGCGATCCGTGCTTGCGGTTCGTCATACGTGTGTTGTAGTCTGCCATCGTCACAACCGCGTCCCGGTTCGATCCGGGATCATTCCCTTCCAGGGATGGCTTCCTCCGTCTTCGGGGAGACCGTTCAGGGTGCGTCTCTGCCCCTGAGTGGTCCCGGAAGGGTCAAGGTGCGGTTGTGACAAATTGCATCCTGCCACGAGGGGGCTCCTTCTTTGTGGAAACCTCTCGGATGGCCAGGCTCTTCTGGAGGAGGTTTCGCATTGAAGGGTATAACGTGGACGATAGCATGTGTGTTGCTTGCGACAGGATGGATCGTCGGATGCGGGGACGAGCCGCCCAGCGTCGCCCCGGCCTCCGTGATCGAACCGACAGTGGAATCGGAGCCTGCTCCAGTCCCCACGGTCACACCCACAACTGAGCCGACAGCTACAACTGGCCCCGTACCTGTCCCGGGCTCTGTACGTGGTCTCACAGTGTCCGATGCAGGGCTGAACTCGATAACGTTGGCGTGGAGTCCACCTGCGAACGTCGATGAGGCGGGTGTTGACGGCTACGAGGTCATCCGTGACGTCAGACTCGGTTCTGACAAGCGTTTTTCCGTGCCCCACCCGGAGACATCGTTCACTGACACTGGCTTGGACAGCGGAAGGAATTACGAGTATCGGGTAAAGGCTCTGGCCGACGGGGTTGGAGGCGTGGAAGCGGGTATTGAGGCATCCACGCTGGAGCCATCGCCGACCCCTACAGTTGTGCCAACGGCCACCCCCACACCTGAACCGACAACTGAGCCAACGGCCACGCCGCCCTCCGTACCTGCCCCGGGCTCTGTACGGGATCTCACAGTGTCCGATGCAGGGCTGAACTCGATAACGTTGGCGTGGAGTCCACCTGCGAACGTCGATGAGGCGGGTGTTGACGGCTACGAGGTCATCCGTGACGTCAGACTCGGTTCTGACAAGCGTTTTCCGTGACCCACCCGGAAACATCGTTCACTGACACTAGCTTGGACAGCGGAAGGAATTACGAGTATCGGGTAAAGGCTCTGGTCGGCGGGGTTGGAGGCGTGGAAGCGGGTATTGAGGCATCCACGCTGGAGCCATCGCCGACCCCTACAGTTGTGCCAACGGCCACCCCCACGCCTGAGCCTGAGCCAACGGCTACAGCTGGCCCCGAACCTACACCTACAGCAGAAGAGTCGCTGCGTGAGTTCGTCTCCTGCAACAATCTAAAGGCAAACTTGGAGATGACTTGGGGTCAGGCGCCGGGTGTAATCCATTCGGTAGACCCTAGGGTGACGGGGAAGATCATGCCCGGCGACTACGTGAGGATACTGACGCCGAATCCTGGAGACGATGGCATAATTCGAATCCAGGTTTTTCCTCATGACGGTCGAGCCGTGGGCAATTCGGATAACAAGGTATGGATCGACTGGAAAGGGGTGATTGGGTGGTCCGAGGCGACCCGAATGGATCGCAGAATGTTCACATGTGAGGAGTAGCAGGTTACGGGGCGAATCCTGCTACTGCCGGGATTGGCTCGACCGGCGTAGGCCTTGATCCAGTCCCTTGCTCGCCTGCCTGCAGCAGGCAGGCGGGAATGACGGATTGGGGGATTGCCGTCTATTTTCATGGTAATCACCGATGTCGGTTGCCACTGGCACCACCGTCGATGAAAATGGTCGGGCAGAGGCTATTTCATCGAAATGACGATGCCCGCCGCAGGCTGCTCTCGCGGTCCTGCGGGGACGGTCTCGGGGCAGACGTGAGGAACGCGCCTACGTGGCGGCCCGACTGTCCCGTTCTGCCACCGCCTGCCTGATGAACTCCGCGATGTCGGGCGTCGGTGTGCCAGGCCCGAAAATCGCCGCCACCCCCATCTCCTGCAGCGCGGCGCGGTCGTCCTCTGGAATTATGCCTCCGGCCACGACCACCACGTCGCCCATCCTGTTGCGCTCGAGGCCCTGGAAGATCGAAGGAAAGAGAACCATGTGCGCGCCGGAGAGGATGCTGAGACCAATGACGTCGACATCCTCCTGGAGCGCGGCCTCCACGATCATCTCCGGCGTCTGGCGGATGCCGGTGTAGACCACCTCCATACCGGCGTCCCGCAGCGACCTGGCTATCACCTTCGCCCCGCGGTCGTGGCCGTCCAGCCCCGGCTTGGCCACCAGAACCCGTATCGCCCTCGATGCCATCGGCTACCTCCCGACGGTGTCTCTGTCGACGAGCTCGATTAGCGCCCCACTCGTGGCCCGGGGATGCAGGAACGCGATCATGCCGGCGAGCCCCCTGCGAGGAGACCTGTCTATGAGCTGGACGTCTCTGGCGGCCAGGCCGTCCAATGTCTCCTGCAGGTTGTCTACCTCGAAGCAGACGTGGTGAAGACCCTCGCCCCTCTTATCGATGAACCGCGCGATGCCTCCGTCCGGGTCGGTCGGCTCGATGAATTCCAACTCGGAGCCGCCGATTCGTACCAGCGCGGCCCTGACTCCCTGGTCCTCGACGTCTCGTATATCGGCCTCTTCGAGATCGAACATTGCCGTGTAAGACGCCAGCGCGGCCTCGATGTCGCGTACTGCGATGCAGACGTGGTGGATGTGGCGGGCGGTGCAGGGCGGGCCGGTCATCTCTTCATATCCTCCAGGATGTTGCGGGCTATTATCAGCCTCTGTATCTCGGACGACCCCTCGTATATCTCGGTGGCCTTGGCGTCGCGGTAGTAGCGCTCTGCAGGAGTCGGCGCGAAGTACCCCGTTCCGCCGTGGATCTGGACCGCGCGGTCGGCAGCTTCCACCGCGACCCTGGACGCGTACAGCTTGGCCATCGACGCCTCCTTGACGAACGGCAGGCCCCTGTCCTTGAGCGCGGCCGCGCTGTAGACGAGGTGCCTGGCCGCCTCTACGCCGGTAGCCATCTCCACTATCATCCACTGTATGCCCTGGAAGTCGGCTATGCGCTGCCCGAACGCCTGCCGCTGCTGGGCATAGCTCACGGCCGACTCGTAGGCGGCCTGAGCTATGCCCAGGGCCTGGGCCGCGATCTCTATCCTGCTGGCGTTCAGCCCCTCCATGGCCTGCTTGAACCCCAGACCCTCTGGGCCCAGGCGGTTCTCCTCCGGAACGGGGCTGCCGTCAAACACTATCTCCGCTGTCGAGGATGCCCTCATGCCCATCTTGCCGTGCTGCGGCGTGATGACCATGCCCTCGGTGTCCCGCTCGACTATCAGCGCGTTGATCCCCCTCGTGCGAAGGCTGCGGTCAATCGAGGCCATTATCACGAAGGTGTCGGCCTCGTTGGCGTTGGTGATGAACAGCTTCGTGCCGTTGAGCGCGTAGCCGCCGTCGATCTTTGTCGCAGTGGTGCTCAGGGCCCCGGCGTCGCTCCCGGATCCGGGCTCCGTGAGCGCGAATGCGCCCATCTTCTCGCCGGCCACGAGCGGCGGAACGAACCTCTCTCTCTGGCCCCTCGTGCCGTAGAGATCGATGAGCCTGGTGCACAGAGAGATGTGTGCGACATATATCACGGCGGTCGCGGCGCAGCCTCTGGCGAGCTCCTCGACCACGATGGCCGCCTGCCTGGCGGTACCGCCCTGACCGCCGAACTCCTCTCCGATGGTCAGCCCGAACAGGCCCATCTCAGCCATGCCCCTGAAGTTGTCCCACGGGAACTCGCCGCTTTCGTCGTAGGCGGCCGCGCGCGGGGCGACCTGCTGGTCCACGAACTCGCGGACCGCGCCGCGAAGCAACAGATCCTCTTCGTTCAGCATGTGTTCGAACATCTCTCCCTCACCGGTCAGCTATCGCAGAAGCTGAGTCTGACCCCAACAAACGACACCGTACGAGAACGCGCCGCCGCGATTTGGCGACCCTGTCGCGCGTGGGCATGGATATATCTCATTGCCTCTCTGCCTCCGAATACTACTCAGGCGCCGTCAACGAATCAATACCGGGCGCGGGAGGTAACTGCAAGCGCAGGGCGGTCGCGGCCTGTGGTTTTTGCCGAAAACTGTCCCAAACTGTTCCATTTTGTCCCATCTCGTAGCTGAGGGTTCGATTTCGTGGAACAAATGTGGGGCACTTGTGGAACAGATGTGGAACGGAACCGGAGCAGTTCTGGGACAATTGTGGGACAGGGGTCTTCAGGGCTGTTGCTGGGTGGGCTGCTTCCACCTGGATAGTATAGTACAAGGGTTCGCTGCCGTCAAGGGGACTCCCCATTCGGACCTCACAGAGTCTGGACAGTTACGCGGAGTGCTCCCGGCCGGGCCTCCGGTGGTAGAATACGCGCATGGCTCCGCTCTATCACGACGGCCGCAAGCTCGACTTGGCCGTCGGCGAGACCATCTTCGATTATGCAGACGCGCTCAAGGTCAGGGTGCCCACCTCGTGCGGGCGCACCGGCGAGTGCCACGAGTGCATCGTCGACGTGCGGCGAGGCATGGACGCCCTGAGCAGCCTTACCGAGTCCGAGAGCTTTCTGAGAGACAGCTACCGCCTGGCCTGCCAGGCGCGTGTCGTCGAGCCTCGCGCCGACATTGAGTTCTCGGTACTGCGGCGGCAGCCGCGAATCCTCACTCAGTACGTAGAGCGAGACGTGGAGACCGACCCTCTCACGGTGCGGCGCGGCGGCGGCGTATTCTTCGAGGGCGAGCGCCTCGACGACTACAGAGGCCGGATTCTGGGCCTGGCCATCGACGCGGGTACGACGACCGTCGCGCTCAACTTGGTCGATCTCGAATCCGGCGGGGTGGTCCACACCGCATCCTTCGAGAACCCGCAGAGGTTCGGCGGCAGCGACGTCATGCACCGCATTTCATACGACGGCGGTGAGTTCCAGGGTGAGCTCCGTCAGGTGATGCTCTCTGCCATCAACTTCGAGATCGGGGAGATGAGCCGCGCGCTCGGCATACACCGGAGGCAGGTCTACGAGGTCGTAGTGGTCGGAAACGCCACCATGCGCGACATACTCTTCGATCTGGACGTACAGTCGATCGGACAGAAGCCCTACAAGTCGATCACGGAGCTGGAGACGCTGGACGGCGTCCGCGGCTCAACCGCCCTCAGCGTCAGGGCTGAGGACATGGGACTGAGGGTCTTCCCGGGGGCCAGCGTCTACGGAGGGCCGCTCATCGGCTCCCACGTCGGGGCCGACGTGACCGCCGACCTGCTGGCCATCGGCATGGACCGCGAGGAAGAGACCGTGATGCTCGTCGACATCGGCACGAACACGGAGGTCGTCGTGGGCAACCGTCATGGGATGATGGCGGCCTCGTGCCCCGCCGGACCCGCCTTCGAGGGCGGCCAGGTCACCTACGGCATGCCCGGATACGACGGCGCGATAGAGTCCATCCGGCTATCCGGCAGCGTGCCCGAGTGCCGTACCATCGGAGGCGTCGAGCCTCAGGGAATCTGCGGCTCCGGGCTCGTCGATCTGCTGGCCGAGCTCAGGCGCACGGGCGGAATGACCGAACTGGGCGTCTTCCCGAACGGCAGCCGCGAGTTCTTCTTCGCCCCAGAGCAGCGGATGTCTCTGTCCAGAGCCGACGTCAGCGCCTTGGCCCAGGCCAAGGCGGCCAACTACTGCGGACAGTACATCGTGCTCCGAAGGTACGGCGTGCCGGCCGAGGACGTGACCAGGCTGTATCTGGCAGGCGCATTCGCCAACTACGTCAACGTCGAGAATGCCGTCGGGATCGGCTTCATCGCTTCCGTGGCGCCCGAGAGGGTCGTCAAAGTCGGCAACGCATCCCTGGAAGGGGCTACTCTCATGCTCGTCTCGCGGACGATGCGGCAAACGGCCGAGGCGATGACGAAGCGCGTCGAGCACGTTGAACTGGAGACCACTCCCGACTTCTTCGATATATTCGTCGAGGGGTGCATGTTCAACCCGATGAATAAGGCGTTCGGACAGTAACCACAGAGGAGGCCCACATGCCCGTAAGAGTCCTCGTAACCGACTACGTATGGCCCTCGATCGAGCCCGAGCGCCAGGTGCTGGCAGGTATAGGCGCCGAACTCATCGCCGCGCCCAACGGCGACGAGGACACGCTCGTCTCCATGTCCCGAGACGTCGACGGGATCCTCACCTGCTTCGCGAAGGTCACGGAGAACGTGGTCAGGGCCGCGGAGAGATGCATCGTCATAGGGCGGTACGGCGTCGGCGTCGATAACATCGCCGTCGACACGGCAACCGAGCTCGGCATCGCCGTCACCTACGTCCCCGACTACTGCGTCGACGAGGTCTCCGACCACACCATGGCGTTGCTGCTTGCCTGGAACCGGCGCGTCGTGACGCTCGACCGCTCCGTCAGGACCACCGGCTGGGGCAGCGTGCCTCTGACCATGCGCATGATGCGGCTGCGAGGCAAGACGTTGGGGATCGTCGGCTACGGACGCATCGGCCAGGCCGTCGCCGCCAAAGCAGGGGCCTTCGGGTTTCGGGTGCTGGCCCACAGCCCGAGCATCGACGCCGCGGCGGCCCAGCGTCAGGGAGTCCGACCCGTCGACCTGCCGACGTTGCTGCGCGAGTCGGATTTCGTCACTCTTCATGCCCCGATGACTCCCGATACCGAGGGGCTCATAGGCAGGGCAGAGCTCGATCTGATGAAGCCGGACGCCTTCCTGCTCAACTGCGCGCGCGGAGCCCTGATTGACGAGGACGCCCTCTACGATGCCCTTACGTCCGGCGGCATCGCCGGGGCCGGAGTGGACGTGCTGGTCGACCTCGCGCCGCCGCCTGACGACCGCTTCTTCCAACTCGACAACCTGCTCGTCACCCCGCACACAGCCTTCTTCTCCCAGGAGGCGACCCTCGAGCTCGAGCGCAGGGCCGCGGGCGAGGTCGCCAGCGTCCTCCGGGGCGAGATGCCCGACAACCTCGTGAACCCCGCCGTCCTCTCCCACCACAACCCGCGGCACAGCCTCTCAGCCGCGTAGCGGCGGGTCTGGCGTCCCACTGGGCCTCGGCGAGCCTCAGTCTTCACTCCGCACGTGTGATCCCGCCCGGCGCTGACGGTGACGAATGAACCGGCTGGCGGCATGGCTTGGCCGGAGAAATTGTCGTCAAAATCCTCGTTGTCAAAATCCTCGTTGGATCCCCAGCATACGACAGGGCCGTCTGTCTTCACTCCGCACGTGTGACCCGACCCGGCGCTGACGGAGACGAAGGAACCGGCTGGCGGCGTGGACTGGCCGTTGCCGTCGTCCCCCCAGCATTCGACAGTGCCGGCGGTCCGCACTCCGCACGTGTGAAGTCCCCCGGCGCTGACGGAGACGAACGAACCGGCAGGCGGCGTGGACTGGTCGTCGAAGTCGCTGCCCCAACATACGACAGGGCCGTCTGTCTCCACTCCGCACGTGTGAAATCCCCCGGCGCTGACGGAGACGAATGAACCGGCTGGCGGCTTGGACTGGCCGTAGGCATCCCTGCCCCAGCATTCGACAGTGCCGTCCGTTTTCACTCCGCACGTGTGATACAACCCGGCGTTGACGGAGACGAATGAACCGGCTGGCGGCGTGGCTTGGCCGGAGAAATTGCCGTCAAAATCCTCGTTGGATCCCCAGCATTCGACAGTGCCGGCGGTCCGCACTCCGCACGTGTGATACTCGCCGGCGCTGACGGACACGAAGGAACCCGCAGGCGGCGTGGACTGGCCGTCGAAGTTGCTACCCCAGCATACGACAGTGCCGGCGGCCTGCACTCCGCACGTGTGAAATCCCCCGGCGCTGACGGAGACGAAGGAACCGGCTGGCGGCGTGGACTGGCCGTCGAGGTTGTCCCCCCAGCATACGACGGGGCCGTCTGTTTTCACTCCGCAACTGTGGGCCCACCCAGCGCTGACGGAGACGAAGGAACCGGCTGCCACTGGCGTCGGCGGAAGCGTTGGCATACTGGTTGGGACCGGAGTTGGCGCAATACCGCTTCCACCTCTGGCTAGGGTGTCCAGCCGGTTTCGCACTTCATTGATCGCCACTGCCAGGCCGATACCCTCGACCTGTCTCCCGTCTGCCGACTCGAAGAGCTTGGACGTGTTGACTCCTACGACTCGGCCGACACGGTCGAAGAGCGGCCCGCCGCTGCTTCCCGGATTGATCGCCGCGTCGGTCTGGAGCAGCTTGACGCCTGACCTTGATAACCTCTCGGCGGACACGATTCCCCTTGTGATCGTCGGGGAGCCCAGCAGGATGTTCCCCAAAGGAAATCCCATGGCTATCACGTCTTCGCCGACGGCAACGTCGTCCGAGTCGCCAAGAGCGACCGGCTGGAAATCTCTGGAATCCCGCAGGTCGAGGAGGGCCAGATCGGCGTCTTCATCCACGCCCAGGACTTCACCCTGGTACGTCTGCCCGCCGGAGAGTCTTACGTCCACGGTGTCGAATCTCCCGACAACGTGAGCGTTGGTGACTACCCGGCCGTCCTCATCGATGATGAACCCTGAGCCCGTTCCTGAGGGGGTGACGATCTGCACGACTCCGGGTGAAACGTCGCTCACCATAGCCGGAAGCGTTGGCGTGTTCGTCGGGGCTGGAGTTGGGGTGGACGCTGGGGCTGGCGTGTTGGTTGGGAGCGGCGTTGAGGTGGGTCGAGGGGTCGCGGTGGGCGCCGGAGTTGGCGTGTTGGTTGGGACCGGCGTTGAGGTGGGTCGGGGGGTTGCGGTGGACGCTGGGGTTGGCGTGTTGGTTGGGACCGGCGTTGAGGTGGGTTGAGGGGCTGCGGTGGGCGCTGGGGTTGGCGTGTTGGTTGGGAGCGGCGTTGAGGTGGGTTGAGAGGCTGCGGTGGGCGTCGCGGCAGATTCAGGCGTGATAGTGGGCGCGGGCGACTGCAGGACGGCAAGCGCGGGTGGAACCGCGGTCGGTTCCGGCTCACTGTCGAAGCAGGCTGCTCCAAGCAGGGTCACCAAGGCAGCGGCCAGCATCAGAGATGCTGCCTGCCAGGGGGAGAGCCTCATGCGCGATGGCCCAAGTCACGAAAACCGGCGAGATTGCGAAGTTTCATCAGAGCTTCGTGAGCTAGGCCGTCAGGATTGAAGCGGCATTGATGCGGAGACATGCCGCGCCCAGTCAGTGTATCACGTCCGGCCATCCCCGCCGGGCGCCGAGCCTCAGGCCCTCGAGGCGTCCTTTCCGTCACCGGCTGGGCTGCGTTATCCTACCGCGCTGGCGGCGTGGACTGCCCGTAGACATCGCGCCCCCAGCATTCGACAGTGCCGTCTGTTTTCACTCCGCACGTGTGAGACCACCCGGCACCGACGGAGAGAAAAGAACCGGCAGGGGGCGAGGACTGTCTGTCGGAGTCGCGCCCCCAGCATTCGACAGTGCCGCCCGTTTTCACTCCGCAGCTATGTAATGACCCGGTGCTGACGGAGAGAAAAGAACCGGCAGGGGGCGAGGACTGTCTGTCGGAGTCGCGCCCCCAGCATTCGACAGTGCCGTCCGTTTTCACTCCGCACGTGTGATACCACCCGACGCTGACGGAGACGAAAGAATCTGTGGGCGGCGTGGACTGGCCAAAGAGGTCGTTCCCCCAGCATTCGACAGTGCCGTCTGTCTTTACTCCGCAACTGTGTCCCAACCCTACGCTGATGGACACGAATGAACCTCGATATGGCATAGACTGTCCAAACTGATCATCACCCCAGCAGGCGACGGTGCCGTCGGCCCGCACTCCGCACGTGTGAAGTCCCCCGGCGCTGACGGAGACGAAAGAACCGGTTGGCGGCATGGCTTGGCCTGCGAAATTGCCGTCAAAATCCTCGTTGGACCCCCAGCAGGCGACGGTGCCGTCGGCCCGTACGCCGCAGCTATGGAGAGTCCCAGCACTGACGGAGACGAAAGAACCGGTTGGCGGCGCGGACTGTCCGTAGAAGTCGCTGCCCCAGCATACAACAGAGCCGCCGGTCTCCACTCCACACGTGTGACC
Source organism: uncultured Dehalococcoidia bacterium (assembly GCA_958295685.1). Classification (GTDB taxonomy): domain Bacteria; phylum Chloroflexota; class Dehalococcoidia; order Lucifugimonadales; family CATQGZ01; genus CATQGZ01. The sequence continues at coordinate 1,934,475 of OY282365.1, read as the reverse complement.
CCCACCAGCGCTGATGGAGACGAAAGAACCGGTTGGCGGCGTGGTACCTCCGTAGAAGTCGCTGCCCCAGCATACAACAGAGCCGCCGGTCCCCACTCCGCACGTGTGAAGGTCCCCGGCACTGACGGAGATGAAAGAACCGGCAGGCGGCGTGGACCGTCCTTCGGAGTCGCTCCCCCAGCATTCGACAGTGCCGTCGGTCTTCACTCCGCACGTGTGAGACCCACCAGCGCTGACGGATACGAATGAACCGCCTGGTGGCGTGGACTGTCCTTCAGAGTCGCTCCCCCAGCATTCGACAGTGCCGTCGGTCTTCACTCCGCACGTGTGAGACCCACCGGCGCTGACGGATACGAATGAACCGCCTGGCAGCGTGGACTGTCCTTCGGAGTCGCTTCCCCAGCATACGACAGTGCCGTCGGTCAGCACTCCGCACGTGTGAGACCCACCAGCGCTGACGGATACGAATGAACCGGACTGTCTATAGGGGTTGCTTCCCCAGCATTCGACAGTGCCGCCGATCAGCACTCCGCACGTGTGAGACCCACCGGCGCTGACGGATACGAATGAACCGGCAGGCGGCGTGGACTCTCCGTAGAAGTCGCTGCCCCAGCATTCGACAGTGCCGTAGGCCTTCACTCCGCACGTGTGAGACCATCCGGCGCTGACGGATACGAATGAACCTCGATATGGCGTAGATTGTCCAAACTGATCATCACCCCAACATACGACAGAGCGGTCGATCTCCACTCCGCAGGTGTGATATCCACCGGCGCTGACGGATACGAATGAACCGCCTGCCACTGGCGTGGGCGGAAGCGTTGGCGTGTTGATTGGGGCCGGCGTTAGGGTGGGTCGAGGCATGGTGGTGGGCGCCGGGGTGGGCGTGCTGGTTGGGACCTGAGTTGGCGCAATACCGCTTCCACCTCTGGCTAGAGTGTCCAGCCGGGTTCGCACTTCATTGATCGCCACTGCCAGGCCGATACCCTCGACCGGCCTCCCGTCTGCCGACTCGAAGAGCTTGGACGTGTTGACTCCTACGACTCGGCCGACACGGTTAAAGAGCGGCCCGCCACTGCTCCCCGGATTGATCGCCGCATCGGTCTGGAGCAGCTTGACGCCTGACCTTGAGAACCTCTCGGCGGACACGATTCCCCTTGTGATCGTCGGGGAGCCCAGCAGGATGTTCCCCAAAGGAAATCCCATGGCTATCACGTCTTCGCCGACGGCAACGTCGTCCGAGTCGCCAAGAGCGACCGGCTGGAAATCTCTGGAATCCCGCAGGTCGAGGAGGGCCAGATCGGCGTCTTCGTCCACGCCCAGGACTTCACCCTGGTATGTCTGCCCGCCGGAGAGCCTTACGTCCACGGTGTCGAATCTCCCTACAACGTGAGCGTTGGTGATTACCAGGCCGTCCTCATCGATGATGAACCCTGAGCCCGTTCCCGAGGGTGTGACGATCTGCACGACTCCAGGTGAAACGTCTCTCACCATGGACGGAAGCGTTGGCGTGTTCGTCGGGGCTGGAGTTGCGGTGGGCGCTGGGGTGGGTGTGATCGTTGGGATTGGCGGTAGGGTAGGCCGAGGGGTTGCGGTGGGCGTCTGAGTTGGCGTGTTGGTCAGGACCGGCGTTGGGGTGGGCGTCGGGGTTGGCGTGTTGGTTGGGACTGGCGTTGGGGTAGGTCGAGGGGTCGCGGTGGGTGTCGGAGTTGGCGTGTTTGTTGGGACCGGCGTTGGGGAGGGTCGAGGGGCTGCGGTGGGCGCTGGGGTTGGCGTGTTTGTTGGGACCGGCGTTGAGGTGGGTTGAGGGGTTGCGGTGGGCGTCGCGGTAGATTCAGGCGTGGTAGTGGGCGCGGGCGCCTGCAGGACGGCAAGCGCGGTCGGTTCCGGTTCACTGTCGGAGCAGGCGGCTCCAAGCAGGGTCACCAAGGCAGCGGCCAGCGTCAGAGATGCTGCCTGCCAGAGGGAGAGCCTCACGTGCGATAGCCCAGGTCACGAAAACCGGCGAGATTGCGAAGTTTCATCAGAGCTTCGTGAGCTAGGCCGTCAGGATTGAAGCGGCATCGATGCGGAAACGGGCCGCACCCAGTCAGTATATCACGTCCGGCCATCCCGCCGGGCGCCGAGCCTCAGGCAGAGGGCGCCCTACGGCGGCGTGGCTTGGCCGTACTCGTCGCTCCCCCAACACACGACATGGCCGTCGGTCTTCACTCCGCACGTGTGATACCACCCTGCGCTGATGGAGATGAATGAACCGGCTGGCGGCATGGCTTGGCCGGATAAATTGCCGTCAGGATCCTCGTTGGAACCCCAGCATTCGACAGTGCCGTCCGTTTTCACTCCGCACGTGTGAAGGTACCTTGCGCTGACGGAGACGAAAGAACCCGCTGGCGGCATGGCTTGGCCGTAGAAATTGCCGTCACGATCCTCGTTGGACCCCCAGCATGCGACGGTGCCGTCCGTTTTCACTCCGCAGCTATGCCATGCCCCTGCGCTGACGGAGGCGAAAGAACCCGCTGGCGGCATGGCTTGGCCGTAGAAATTGCCATCACGATCCTCGTTGGACCCCCAGCATGCGACAGTGCTGTCGGTTTTCACTCCGCAGCTATGGAATCCCCCTGCGCCTGCGCTGACAGAGACGAATGAACCCGCTGGCGGCATGGCTTGGCCGTACTCGTCGTTCCCCCAGCATGCGACGGTGCCGTCGGTTTTCACTCCGCACGTGTGAGCTTCCCCTGCGCTGACGGAGACGAAAGAACCCGCTGGCGGCATGGCTTGGCCGTACTCGTCGTTCCCCCAGCATGCGACGGTGCCGTCGGTTTTCACTCCGCACGTGTGAAGGTACTCTGCGCTGACGGAGGCGAAGGAACCTGCTGGCGGCATGGCTTGGCCGGAGAAATTGCCGTTAGGATCCTCGTTGGAACCCCAGCATGCGACAGTGCCGTCCGTTTTCACTCCGCACGTGTGATACCACCCGGCGCTGACGGACACGAAAGAACCCGCTGGCGGCATGGCTTGGCCGGATAAATTGCCGTCCCAATCCTCGTTGGATCCCCAGCATTCGACGGTGCCGTCCGTTTTCACTCCGCACGTGTGAAGGAACCCTGCGCTGACGGTGACGAAGGAACCCGCTGGCGTTGGTGTGCTCGCTGGGACCTGAGTCGGGGTAGGTCGAGGCGGCGCGGTGGGCGCCAGAGTTGGCGTGCTCGTTGGGACTGGAGTTGGTGAACCCGCTGGCGGCGTGGACTGTCCGGAGATGTTGTCCCCCCAGCATGCGACGGTGCTGTCTGTTTTCACTCCGCACGTGTGAAGGAACCCTGCGCTGACGGAGGCGAAGGAACCCGCTGGCGGCATGGCTTGGCCGGAGAGATTGCCGTCCCAACCCTCGTTGGACCCCCAGCATGCGACGGTGCCGTCCGTTTTCACTCCGCAGCTATGTAATGCCCCTGCGCTGACGGAGACGAATGAACCCGCTGGCGGCATGGTTTGGCCGGATAAATTGCCGTCAGTATCCTCGTTGGAACCCCAGCATGCGACGGTGCCGTCCGTTTTCACTCCGCACGTGTGATCGAACCCTGCGCTGACAGAGACGAATGAACCCGCTGGCGGCATGGCTTGGCCGTAGAAATTGCCGTCCCAACCCTCGTTGGAACCCCAGCATGCGACGGTGCCGTCCGTTTTCACTCCGCACGTGTGAGCGTCCCCTGCGCTGACGGAGACGAATGAACCTGCTGGCGGCATGGCTTGGCCTTTGAAATTGCCGTGACGATCCATGTTGAAACCCCAGCATGCGACGGTGCCGTCCGTTTTCACTCCGCAGCTATGTAATGCCCCTGCGCTGACGGAGGCGAAGGAACCTGCTGGCGGCATGGCTTGGCCGGAGAAATTGCCGTTAGGATCCTCGTTGGAACCCCAGCATGCGACAGTGCCGTCCGTTTTCACTCCGCACGTGTGATACCACCCGGCGCTGACGGACACGAAAGAACCCGCTGGCGGCATGGCTTGGCCGGATAAATTGCCGTCCCAATCCTCGTTGGATCCCCAGCATTCGACGGTGCCGTCCGTTTTCACTCCGCACGTGTGAAGTACCCCGGCACTGACGGAGGCGAATACACCCGCTGGCGGCGAGGACTGCCCGAAGGAGTCGTCCCCCCAGCATTCGACAGTGCCGTCCGTTTTCACTCCGCAGCTATGTAATGCCCCTGCGCTGACGGAGACGAATGAACCCGCTGGCGGCATGGCTTGGCCGGAGAAATCGCCGTCAAAATCCTCGTTGTATCCCCAGCATTCGACAGTGCCGTCCGTTTTCACTCCGCAGCTATGTAATGCCCCTGCGCTGACGGAGACGAATGAACCCGCTGGCGGCATGGCTTGGCCGGAGAAATTGCCGTCCCAACCCTCGTTGGACCCCCAGCATGCGACGGTGCCGTCCGTTTTCACTCCGCAGCTATGTAATGCCCCTGCGCTGACGGAGACGAATGAACCCGCTGGCGGCATGGCTTGGCCGGAGAAATTGCCGTCAGAATCCTTGTTGGACCCCCAGCATTCGACAGTGCCGTCCGTTTTCACTCCGCAGCTATGTAATGCCCCTGCGCTGACGGAGACGAATGAATCCGCTGGCGGCATGGCTTGGCCGGAGAAATTGCCGTCAGAATCCTCGTTGAAACCCCAGCATGCGACGGTGCCGTCCGTTTTCACTCCGCAGCTATGTCCTGTCCCTGCGCTGACAGAGGCGAAAGAACCCGCTGGCGGCATGGCTTCGCCGTAGAAGTTGAAACCCCAGCATTCGACGGTGCCGTCCGTTTTCACTCCGCAGCTATGTACTGTCCCAGCGCTGACGGAGACGAATGAACCCGCTGGCGGCATGGCTTCGCCGTAGAAGTTGAAACCCCAGCATGCGACGGTGCCGTCCGTCTTCACTCCGCAACTATATAATGCCCCAGCGCTGACGGAGACGAAGGAGCCGGCTGGCGTTGGTGTGCTCGTTGGGATCGGCGTTGGGGAGGGTCGAGGGGTCGCGATGGGCGCCGGGGTTGGCGTGTTTGTTGGGACCGGCGTTGAGGTAGGTCGAGGGGTCGCGGTGGGCGCTGGGGTTGGCGTGTTCGTTGGGACCGGCGTTGAGGTGGGTCGAGGGGTCGCGGTGGGCGCCGGGGTTGGCGTGTTGGTTGGGACCGGCGTTGGGGTAGGTCGAGGGGTTGGGGTTGGCGTGTTGGTTGGGACCGGCGTTGAGGTGGGTTGAGAGGCTGCGGTGGGCGTCGCGGCAGATTCAGGCGTGGTAGTGGGTGCAGGCGTCTGCAGGACGGCAAGCGCGGGTGGAACCGCGGTCGGTTCCGGCTCACTGTCGAAGCAGGCTGCTCCAAGCAGGGTCACCAAGGCAGCGGCCAGCATCAGAGATGCTGCCTGCCAGGGGGAGAGCCTCATGCGCGATGGCCCAAGTCACGAAAACCGGCGAGATTGCGAAGTTTCATCAGAGATTCGCGAGCCAGGCCGTCAGGATTGAAGTGGCATCGATGCGGAAACAAGCCGCGCCCAGTCAGTATATCACGTCCGGCCATCCCCGCCGGGCGCCGAGCCTCAGGCAGAGGGCGCCCTACGGCGGCGTGGATTGGCCGTAGCGGTCGTCCCCCCAGCATGCGACGGTGCCGTCAGTTTTCACTCCGCAACTATGGGATGTCCCTGCGCTGACGGAGACGAAAGAACCCGCTGGCGGCGTGGCTCGGCCGTCGTCGTTGTTCCCCCAGCATACGACAGTGCCGGCGGCCCACACCCCGCATGTGTGAGGCCCACCAGCACTGACGGATACGAAAGAACCGCCAAGCGGCGTGGACTCCCCGTTGGCATTGCTGCCCCAGCAGGCGACGGTGCCGTCCGTTTTCACTCCGCACGTGTGAAAAAACCCGGCGCTGACGGAGACGAACGAACCCGCTGGCGGCGTGGCTTGGCCAGAGAAATTGCCGTCAGGATCCTCGTTGAAACCCCAGCAGGCGACGGTGCCGTCCGTTTTCACTCCGCAGCTATGGAATCCCCCTGCGCTGACGGAGACGAAAGGACCCGCTGGCGGCGTGGCTCGGCCGTGGAAATTGGCACCCCAGCATGCGACAGTGCCGTCCGTTTTCACTCCGCAGCTATGCCCTGCGCCTGCGCTGACAGAGGCGAAAGAACCCGCTGGCGGTATGGCTTGGCCGTCGCTGTTGGAGCCCCAGCATGCGGCGGTGCCGTCCGTTTTCACTCCGCAGCTATGCCCTGTGCCTGCGCTGACAGAGACGAATGAACCCGCTGGCAGCATGGCTTGGCCGTGGAAATTGGAACCCCAGCATGCGACAGTGCCGTCGGTTTTCACTCCGCACGTGTGATACTCGCCGGCGCTGACGCTGACGAAGGGCGCGGTGGGCGCCGGAGTTGGCGTGCTCGTTGGGACTGGAGTTGGTGAACTCGCTGGCGACGTGGACTGTCCGGCCATGTTGTCCCCCCAGCATGCGACGGTGCCGTCAGTTTTCACTCCGCAGCTATGTAATGACCCTGCGCTGACGGAGACGAATGAACCCGCTGGCGGCGTGGACTCTCCGTAGACGTCGCTGCCCCAACATACGACAGTGCCGTCTGTCTCCACTCCGCACGTGTGATGCCACCCGGCACTGACGGAGGCGAATGCGCCCGCTGGCGGCATGGCTAGGCCGTACTCGTTGTCCCCCCAGCATGCGACAGTGCCGTCTGTCTCCACTCCGCAGCTATGCCATGCGCCTGCGCTGACGGAGACGAATGAACCCGCTGGCGGCATGGCTTGGCCGGAGAAATTGCCGTCCCAACCATCGTTGGACCCCCAGCAGGCGACGGTGCCGTCCGTTTTCACTCCGCACGTATAAGCCAACCCGGCGCTGACGGAGACGAATGAACCTGCTGGCGGCATGGCTTGGCCGTACTCGTCGTTCCCCCAGCAGGCGACGGTGCCGTCCGTTTTCACTCCGCACGTATGAGCCGCCCCGGCGCTGACAGAGACGAATGCACTCACTGGCGGCGTGGACTTCCCGTTGGCATTGCTGCCCCAGCATGCGACGGTGCCGTCCGTTTTCACTCCGCACGTGTGAAAAAACCCGGCGCTGACGGAGACGAACGAACCCGCAGGTGGCGTGGCTTGGCCGTCGTCGTTGTTCCCCCAGCATGCGACAGTGCCGTCTGTCTCCACTGCGCAGCTATGGAATGCCCCTGCGCTGACGGAGACGGCACTGTCGGAGCAGGCGGCTCCAAGCAGGGTCATCGCCGCAGCGGCCAGCGTTAGAGCTGTTGCCTGCCAGGGGGAGAGCCTCATGCGCCATATCCCAGGTCACGAAAAAGACCGGCGAGATTGCGAAGTTTCATCAGAGCCTCGTGAGCCAGGCCATCAGGATTGAAGTGCGTCACGTCGTTCCGTATCTCCCTGATGCGATTCAGTAGTTTTACAAGAGATTTTCGATTCGATAACCCACAACGGGACATGCGAGACTCAGTGAGAGGTTCGAGATGGCCTTGGCGCCGATCTCCGGCGCCATTCAGGGGCGAGGGCTGTGCTGCTGAAGGTGGGGCTATGGCTCCATCCATGGCATGAACGGGCGCCACTCGTCCAGGATCCTCCGGTGGTGGAACAGATAGTATGGGTTCGGTCGGGGCGCGGTGGGCTTGCGCTCGAGCCTCATGTTCGCCTCACGGAGCGTCAGCCGCGACTTCTTCCGGTTGCACGGGATGCAGCAGCTAACGATGTTCTCCCACACGTGAGGCCCGCCCTTCGAGCGCGGGTAGACGTGGTCCAGCGTCAACTCCACGGACTCTGCGCCGCAGTACTGGCACGCGAAGCCGTCGCGGTAGAAGACGGCCCTTCGGGACAGCCTCCTGCGCGTCAGGGGCCGCTTCACCATGTAGACGAGTCTTATCACCGATGGACAGGGCACTGAGCCGGACACGCTGCGCACCTCGCCTCTGCCGTTGGCCAGCAGTTCCGCCTTGCCCCGGAAGATGAGCAGCACCGCCCGGCGGCCGTTGCAGATATTCAGCGGCTGGTAGTTCTGGTTCAGCACCAGTACCGCCGAGGTCAGCCCCCAACCGCCTTCGTTCTGAAGGGACGGCGCCGCGATGTCTGCCGCGACCACTCCTACTCCTCGTCTATTCTTTCACCGAGTATTTCGATAGCCGCGCCGAAGTCGGAGGGCGCCAGACCGAGCGCGCTGCCTGGGAGCGCGTCTACGACGTTCACGAACGACGCGACGATAACCGACTCCGCCAGGACGTTCTCCAGAGACTCCCTCGTCTCTTCCACCGGCACCCTGGAATAGATGTCCACGGGGCCCGTATCCACGTCGGGCAGCTCGAAGTCGTACGTGAGGCGCGCCATGGTGACGATGAGCGCCCCGGCGACCGCCAGTCCGAGAATCAAGCCGAGAACCAGTCCTCCGATCTTGTCGACCATCGACGAGAGGCCCAGCGTGGCCGCCGTGAGCACCGGCTTGACCAGCTTGCTGATGAATAGCGCGGCAACAATGGCGGCTGCGACGATGACTGCGTATGCGGCCATCGTCACGAACGTATCGAACGGCAGGCTGTCGAACATGCCGCCCACGTCGTCGCTCAGCTGGCCGGCGAGCAGCCACCCGATAATGCCTCCGACGGCCACGATCGCGGCGCCGATGAGCCCGGTGCTTACGCCTTTCCAGACCGCCAGAGCTACTATTACCAAGATGACGATGTCAAACCAGTTCATTGGCGACTCCCCTCGAAAGGCGCTTGGATACCACCGAGCGCATCCTGGAGGGAGTTTATCATAGCTCGGAAGCGTCTACGAGACGGGCGCGAGCGGCAGGACGAAGCCGTCTCGATGGGATGAAAGCGGTCAGACGCGCAGGCGTCAACACACAGGGCCGCCGCCCGCATGAGCGACGTCGGCCGCGCGCTCTTGGCTGAGCGCTGGGCCGATTTGGTATACTGCCCGCGAAGCCCCATTCTACGGCGAGGACTATGCGCGCATGGCGGATACACTGATCGGCATCAACGGTTTCGGACGGATAGGCAGGCAGGTGCTCAGGGCGATCATGGCCCGCCACCCCGACAAGCTCCGCGTGGCCGCCATCAATGACCTGGCCGACAACGCGACCAACGCTCACCTCTTCAAGTACGACACTAACTACGGCATATACCCCGGCAGCGTCGAGGCCACCGGGAGCGGCATCGTCGTCGACGGCGCCCGCATCGAGGTGCTGTCCGATCGGGAGCCGTCGAACCTCCCGTGGAGGGAGCTCGGCGTGGACGTGGTGGTCGAGTCGACGGGATTCTTCGACGACGCGGGCAGGGCATCGGGCCATCTGGAGGGCGGGGCGAAGAAGGTGATCATCTCCGCGCCCGCCAAGGGGGATGCGTTCACCGTCGTGCTGGGAGTCAATCAGGAGAGCTACGACCCGGCCGCTCACCACGTTCTCTCCAACGCCTCGTGCACCACGAACTGCATAGCCACGATGGTCAAGGTGCTGCACGACAGGTTCACCGTCGAGCAGGGCCTCATGAGCACTATTCACTCGTACACCGGCGATCAGCAGATACTCGACCGGGTGCACTCGGACCTGAGGCGGGCGCGGGCGGCCGCCATGAACATCGTGCCGACGACCACCGGGGCAGCCAAGGCCGTGGGCCTCGTCCTGCCCGATCTGGACGGCAGGATTCACGGCCTGGCGTACCGCGTGCCGACGGCCACGGTCTCCGTGACCGATTTCGTCGCCATCCTCGCCGAGGGCGCGTCGGTGGACGACGTCAACGACGCCTACCGCGACGCCTCGCGGAACGGCCTTGCAGGCATCCTCGACTACTGTGCCGAGCCTCTGGTCAGCAGCGACTTCAAGGGCAACCCGCATAGCTCGATCATCGACGGCATGTCGACGATGTCGATGGGCGGCAACATGGTCAAGGTGGTCGGCTGGTATGACAACGAGTGGGGCTACAGCTGCCGAACCGCCGATCTCGCGGCCTACCTGACAGACAGGGGCCTGTAGCCTGGACGTAACAACCTCGACTGGCGAGTCTGCCGACATTTCGCCTGGATTCAACACCCTGGGAGGAGTCACATGGCCGAGCACAAGATATCCGTAATCGCGCCGAGTGAGCCGGACCTCGCGCTCATAGAGGACAGACTGGCGGGCCTGGACTACGACTTGGACGTCAACCTGTGCGCCAGCGTCGGCGAGACCATCGAGGCCGTCAGGGGCGCGGACGTGATCATAGACATACTCGTTCCCATGCCGACCGAGGTCATCGAGGGGATCGACACCGCCCGAGCCATCGTCACCGGCAGCCACGGCTTCGACCGCATCGACCACGAGGCCGCCACCAGGAAGCGGGTGATGGTCGTGAACAGCGCCGGTTTCTGCACCGAAGAGGTCTCGAACCACACGATCATGTTCCTTCTGGCCTGCGCCAAGAGCCTCGTCAATCTCGACAAGAAGGTGCGGGCGGGCGGATGGCGGACGGACGCGATGCCGGAGCTTCCCCCCATATACGGTCAGACTGTGGGGATCGTTGGTCTCGGCAACATAGGCCGGGCGACCGCCCGCAAGGCGCACGCCTTCGGCCTCAACGTGATCTCGTACGACCCCTACGTGCCGTCCTGGATACCGAAGGAGTACCGGGTCGAGATGGTCGGCAGCCTCGGCGAGTTGGCCTCGAGGTCCGACTACGTGTGCATCCTCGTGCCCCTGAACGGGGAGACTAGGGGACTGATAGGCGAGTCGTTCTTCGAGGCGATGAAGCCCACCGGCTACTTCATCAACACGTGCAGAGGCCCCACGGTCGATGAGGCGGCCCTCGTCAGGGCGTTGGAGGGCGGCCGGATCGCCGGGGCCGGGCTCGACGTGTTCGAGCAGGAGCCGCCGGCGCCGGACAATCCGCTCTTCAGCATGGAGAACGTGATGCTCACGCCGCACTCGGCCGGAACGTCGACGGCCTCCTCTCCGGCCTCGCTGATCAGGGTGGGCGAGGAGACGGCCCGCATCCTGCGCGGCACGTGGCCGATGTCGCTGGTCAACCCGGAGGTGCGGTCGCTCATCGAGTCCAGGCCGCCCGCGAGGGTGTAGCGGCGTCCCAATCGGCCAGTCGCTGAACATGATCCGGTCCGGGCAGAGGCCGCCCGTGAGGGCGCAGCGGCGTATCAGGGGACCGTGAGCACCAGCTTGCCGAAGAAGCCCAACGCCTCCATCGCCTCGTGAGCCTTCCCTGCCTCGGCCAGGGGGAAGCTCCGGTGTACGACGCCCCGTATCACCCCTCTGCCGGCCAGGTCCACGACGTGCGGGAGATCGGCCATCCGCCCCATGAAGGCGCCGAAGACGGTCTGATTCTTGAGGAATAGCAGTCCCATCTGCAACTCGGCCTTGTAGCCCGAGGTCACGCCGCAGATGCCGTACCGGCCGCCTTTGGCCAGGGACGGCATGGCGTAGGCCCAGGCGTCGCTCCCGACGTGATCGAGCACGACGTCGACCCCGCGGCCGCCGGTCAGCTCCCTGATGCGGGATGCGGCGTCTTCCTTGGAGTAGTCGATCACCGCGTCGGCGCCCAGGTCACGGGCCATCGCCGCCTTCTCTTCGGAGCTGGTGGTCGCTATCACCTTTGCGCCGCTCACGCGTTTGGCCACCTGAATCGCCGCCGAGCCGACTCCGCTGGAGGCTGAGACGATCAGCGCGGTCTCCCAGGCCCTCAGCCTGGCCCGTCTCACCAGGATCGTCCACGACGGGAGGAACACCGTTGGGAGAGACGCGGCTTCTTCGTAGCCGAGTGTGCTCGGAAGCGCGACCGCGTTTGTCCCTGGCACGGCCACGTATTCGGCGTAGCCGCCGTTTCGAGTCGATCCCAGCATTCCGGGCCGGAGGCACAACTCATCGTCGCCGCCGAGACAGTAGTCGCACTGCCTGCACGCGGCCTTGGGATTGATCACGACCCGGTCGCCTTCCCGGACCCGGGTTACCTCGCTGCCGGCCTCCACCACGTCCCCGGCCACGTCTCCGCCCAGGACGTGCGGCCCTGAGAACTCCATCCGAGTCCCCCGCACCCCCTGCCGCGTGAAGAGGTCCAGTCTGTTGAGGGCACACGCGCGGACGCGCACCCTGACGTCGTTCGGACCGATCTCAGGTTCGGGGACATCGCCGTACTTGAGTACTTCCGGGCCACCGTGCTCTTCGAGATAGACTGCTTTCAAGGTACAACTCCTCGCTGTCCGGGCTGTGTCGACATCGGAGACTCGCCTCAAGCCCTCCCGTCCGGCTGCAGGGAGGGCAAGAAACCAGCTCCTGACGCGGCTCCCGGTGGTAATTTTTTGCGAAAGTGTCAGATTTCCATAGCTGAGAGGGTCGATTTAGCTTTGCGGATACCTGACACTTTCTGACACTCATCTGACACTTTTCTGACAGTTATCTGACACCTACCTGACACTTTTCTGACACTATCTGACACTTATCTGACACTTTCCGACAGGCGCTTCGGGAGTCCTGCGTGCGGGTCGTGGGGGCTGTCTGCCTGTGTCATGGGCATACTCTAGCACAGCGGTTCGGCGTCGTCAAGTAGTGGTCTGGGGTGAGCCTGTCCCAGATTAGTAGGCAATTATGAAGAAGGTGTCTCGACTCGGTCACCACCGTCCTGGCACGCGACCCCACCGACCGCAGACTCTTCGGCCTGGCTCGTGTCAGCTTGTCATCCAGAGTCAGCAGACGGCGCTCGGCCAACTCATAGGCGCATCCCTGCCGATAGACCTCCTGGTTGACTGGGGCGACGCGCCGGTCCTTGCGTCCGGGGGCCTCCGGGGCTCGGCGGCGGCGGGAAATTTTTGCGAAAGTGTCGCATTGCGGGTATTTCGCAGCCACTTCGTAGCTGAGAGGGCCGATTTTGGCTGACACTACGCGACGCTCATGCGACACTATGCGACACCTATGCGACACCTATGCGACACCTATGCGACACCTATGCGACACCTATGCGACACCTATGCGACACCTATGCGACACCTATGCGACAGGTCATCCGGGCGCTTGGGAGTGCTGCGGGCGGTTTGTGGAGAGAGGCGGCTGTGTCATGGGCAAACCGTAGCACAGCGGTTCGGGGTTGTCAAGGGTTGTCTGAATCAGGATTGAAGGCGGAGTCTGAGTAGGAGCCTCCTGGGAACGCAGGGAGGGCTCGCCCACGCCACCCCTAAGATTCCGGCCTGTGCCAGAGACGGATGGGTGTAGCGCCGTCCTAATGAAACGACACCGCCTACTAATCTGAGACAGGTTCTCTGGGGTCGATCGCTGACCGGGGCAGTCGGATTTTAGAAGTCCTCGGAAGAATACGGCACACGTCCTGCCCTTGCCGCCCAACCCGCCAGTCCCTTATCCTACTCAGAGAGACGCAAGCCCAGACGCCGGGCCAACGTAGCTCAGTGGCAGAGCAGCGGTTTCGTAAACCGCAGGTCGACGGTTCGAATCCGTCCGTTGGCTCCACACCCAACACAACACCAGGCAGGAGATCCCTAATGCCCGCCACCGACGAGTTGGGCTTCACAGACGCCACCGCACAGGCGGAGATGGTCCGCAGCGGAGAGGCGACGGCCGCCGAGCTGGTGGACGCCGCCATCGAGCGCGTGGAGCGGCTCGATCCCTGCCTCAACGCCGTCATCACCCCGATGTACGACGAGGCACGTGAAGCGGCGGCCCTGCCCATTCCCGAGGGGCCGTTCTCAGGCGTCCCGTTCCTCGTCAAGGACTTCCTAGCGGAGTACGCGGGCGTCCGGTTCACCGAGTCATCCCACTTCATAGGAGACTTCGTGCCGGACGAGGATACCGAGCTGGTCAAGCGCTGGAAGCGCGCCGGTCTGATAGCTATCGGGAAGACGAATCTCCCGGAGATGGCCATCGGCGCGACGACCGAGCCTGTCAGGTTCGGGCCCACGCGCAACCCGTGGGACACGACGCGAACGCCGGGAGGCTCCAGCGGCGGCGCGGGCGCCGCCGTGGCCTCCGGTATGGCGCCCATGGCCCACGGCAACGACGCCGGGGGCTCGATCCGCATACCGGCGTCCTGCTGCGGGGTGTTCGGTCTCAAGCCGACTCGGGGCCGCAATCCCCTGGGGCCGCACTTCGGCGACCTGCTCAGCGGGATCGTAGCCGAGCACGCGCTGACCCGCAGCGTCAGAGACTCGGCGGCCCTGCTGGACGCCACCTCGGGCCCGGCGGTCGGCGACCCGTACTACGCCCCGCCCAGACGACAGCCCTTCGTCCGGGAGGTCGGCGCCGATCCCGGAAGGCTGCGCGTGGCCTTTTCGAAGGAGACGCTCCTGGGGACGCCCGTGCACCCCGACTGCGCCGACGCGGTACTGGACGCGGCCCGCCTCTGCGAGTCCCTCGGCCATGAGGTGGTCGAGGCCATGCCGCCGGTCGATTGGGAGGCCCTGTGGACGACGTTCACGACCGTCATGGCAGCCGGCTTCGGGTGGGCCGCCGCCGACTGGACGAGGCGGCTGGGGCGGGCGCCGCGGGAGGGTGATCTGGAGCCGTTCGTCGCGGACTTCGCCGAGAGGGGCAGGGGCGTCAGCGCGCCCGACTACCTGCTCCGCGTCCAGGAGATGCAGCGGCTATCGCGCGCCGCCGCCGCGTTCTTCGAGAGCTTCGACGTCTGGCTGACTCCGACTCTGGGCGAGCCGCCGGTGACCCTGGGCACGCTGGCCTACGACGGCGGCGACCCCGTGGCCCACAGGAGGAAGACGGCGGCGTTCGCCCCGTACACCTTCGTCGCGAATGTCACCGGGCAGCCTGGGATGTCGGTTCCGCTCTCGTGGAACGGCGAGGGGCTACCGATAGGAAGCCACTTCCTGGGGAGGTTCGGGGACGAGGCCACCCTGTTCCGGCTTGCCGCTCAACTGGAGGCGGCCCGACCCTGGGCCAACCGCCGGCCGTCGTAGGTCGGCGCCTCCGGCGTCTGGTCATGCAGCCACAGACTGGACCCAACCCCCACACTGTCTCGAGCGACTCGCAGCACGGCTCCGCGGGACCTTCGGCAACCAGGTTCCACGAGCTGGACGCGCTGCGGGGTGTCGCCATGCTGTTGGGCATAGTCCTGCACGCTGCCATCTTCCTGGTGCCCGACGGATGGCTGAAGGAGTACCCCAGCGAGGCATCCGGCACCTACACGCTCGTATTCTTCGCCATACACGGCTTCCGGATGCCGGTATTCTTCCTGCTCAGCGGCTTCTTCACCGCCATGCTGTGGCGGCGGCGGGGGCTGCGCCAGCTCTCGACGCAGCGCCTCAAGCGTATCGGCCTGCCCCTCGCCATCGGCGCATTCACCGTCGTTCCCATCACCATCTGGGTCTTCATCCCGGACGAATTCGAAATTGTCTGGTGGCCGTTCGTCTGGCTGAGAACCTTCAGCCACCTCTGGTTCCTGTGGTTCCTCCTGTGGCTGGCTGCCGGATTCATCGCCGCCGCGAAGCTGGGCGTGAAGTTCAGCCATCCGGTACTCTGGTGGCTGGTGATTCCCCTCTCCCTCGGGCCGCAACTGCTGATGCGGGAGCCCGTATTTGGCCCCGATACCTCCGACGGGCTGGTTCCCAATCCTGTGGTGCTCGGCTACTACGCGCTCTTCTTCGTGTTCGGCGCGTTCTTCTACCAGCGGGGCATGACGATGCGCCGCTGGTGGGCGGCTGCCCTGCTGCCCGCGCTGGCGCTGGTCTTCCCCGTATGCCTGACTCTCCTGTACGAGGTCAGGGCGGGATGGGCGGGCCCGATGGCGGCGGCTCTGCAGGCCGCGTATGCCTGGCTGATGTGCTTCGGGATGATCGGGCTGTTCCACTGGGCAGCTTCACGGGAACGGTTCTGGGTGCGCTACGTGTCGGATGCGTCCTACTGGTTGTATCTGTGGCACCTGCCCCTGATGGTCCTCGGGTATAAGCTGATGCTGGGCTGGCCGATCAGCATCCATCTGAAGTTCGCGCTGGTGTGCGTGGGCGTGACGGCGGCTCTGCTGGCCGTCTATCAGATGGGAGTTCGCTATACTCCGATCGGGACGATGTTGAACGGTAAGCGCACGCGCCGCCGTTCGACGCCTCGTCAACTGGCGTCGAGCGCGGGCCCGGGCTTGCCGGGCGCCGGCGCGCGCGGGACTTAGCCCCGGCTCGGCTCGCTCATCTCCTCGCGGGCCTTCCGCGACAGCTCGGCCAGGTGGCCGTCGTTTGCCATGCGCTGCTCTAGGTGTACCATCCGGGACGGACCCGCCGTCCGCACCATCAGGTCCCCGTAGGAACGCTCGACCCAGAACCGCGCGTCCTGAGCGATCAGGCCCCGCAGCTCCTCGAGGTCCTCGTCTCTGTAGCGCTGCTCCATATTGATCGTGAACATCCGCCGCGAGGTGCCGCCTCCAAACGACGCGTGCTTGATCTTGTGGTTGAACATCAGCAGGTCGCCGGGGACCGTCTCGAGCGCGACGGCGGGCAAGTCCCTTCCGCGAACGTCCCACACGTCCTCGTTCCGGTTGTCCCTGGACGTCCTCAGCGCCTCCTGCAGGTCGCCGGCGAACCTGTCCCCGTACTTGTGGCTGCCCGGTATGACTCTCAGGCAACCGGTCTCATCGGTCACCGGGTCCAGGTAGAAGGCCATCTTGACGGAGAGGTATTTCTTATCCGTGTAGCCGTCGGAGTGCCAGTTGGTATCTCCGACGTAGTAGTTGCCGTCGCTGCCGGTGTAGTTGAAGCCGCCGCCCAGCAGGGACGCCGCGATCCCCTCGATGCGAGGGTTGTCCAGCAGGCCGCAGAGATACTCCGTGCGGTCGATGAACTGTATCAGGGCCGACCGGCGCTGGTGGTCGTGAGGAAGCCCATCATGGCCGCCGCCCACGACCCTCCACGTCTCCTCGAACGCCTCGCTGATGCGCTCTGCCTCGTCTGCAAGAATCCCGGGGAACTTCAGAAATCCGAACGTGTCGAAATAGCTCTTCTGCTGTTCCGTCAGTCTCATGGACACTGTCTCCTGCACGCTTGCGGCTTCGAGCAGACCGCTGAAGATAGAGGGCGCGGACGAACCGGACACACGCCACAGTAGTTCGAGACGCCCTCAAGGTATAAACATCCTCCATTCTCCTGTCAAGACGGAGGTGATCGAACCGGGGTCTGAACATTTGCCGTGAGCACTTCGCGTTGACAACCCTCGCCCCGCGTCGCTAACATGAAATCGGCCGTGCCAAGCGGGGCGTTAGCGGTGCCTTGTACTCGCAGTCCGCTCTAGCGAGGCTTGATCCCTCCTGGAGGTCCTCCTTTCGAGGCCCCTGCCCTTGGCCTCCGACGTTGAGAGTCGGGTCCCATGCGGCGAAGGCCCGTGAACCCCGTCAGGTCCGGAAGGAAGCAGCGGTAAGCGGTGTCCTTCGGGTGTTGTGGGGAAGCCCGGCTCGAGTCGGGGCCTCGGGTACGTCTTCGGAAGTGATCGAACCGGAGGTGCACGGCCGTCCGGCCCCATCGGTAGAATGTCGTGCGCGCCCTTGAGAATGAATCAGGACGTGACAGACTCCAGGAAGACCACCCGCCCGCGCCGCGCGAGAAAGGCCCTCGGACAGCACTTCCTCGTCGATACCCGGGTGCTCTCTCGCATCGTGCGGGCGGCCGACCTGTCCACGGAAGACGTGGTCGTTGAGGTCGGGCCGGGCAGGGGATTGATGACGGCCGCGATCGCGGCCAGGGCGGGAAGAGTGGCCGCTGTGGAACTGGACCCCGACCTCGCCTCGGCCCTCGAGGCCCGCTGCCAGGACATGCCGCGCGTCTCGGTAGTGTGCGCCGACGCCAGGCAGGTCGACATCGAGGCGCTCGTCGGACCGGATACCCGCTACAAGCTCGTGGCTAACCTGCCATACTACGCCGCCTCGGCTATCGTTCGGCGCTTCCTCGAAGCCCCGCGCCCGCCCGACCTGATGGTTGTCATGGTTCAGAGGGAGGTCGCCGAGCGCATGACCGCGCCGCCCGGCCGCATGAGCCTCCTGTCCGTGGGCGTCCAACTCTACGGCGAGCCGAAGGTCGTCTGCCATGTTCCGCCCAGAGCCTTCCGTCCACCGCCCAAGGTCACCTCCACAGTCGTGCGAATCGACGTGCGGCCGCGCCCCGTCCTCGAGCTGCGGTCGGGGGAGGAGTTCTTCGAGGTCGTCCGCGCGGGCTTCAGCTCGCCCAGGAAGCAGCTGCGCAACACACTCAGGCAGGGCCTGTCGCTGGAAGAGGGAGGGGCCGACGAAATACTGTCCACCGCCTGTGTCGATGCCAGGAGACGACCCCAGACTCTCGACCTGGCTGAGTGGGGCAGGGTATACGAGGCGTTTCGCCTACACCGTTAGACACCCTATCGCCATCCGCATGGAAACAGTCCGCGCCTACGCCAAGCTCAACCTGACCCTGGAAGTCGTTCGCCGCCGCGGAGACGGGTACCACGACATCGTGTCGGTCGCTCAGACCGTGGCCATGCACGACACCCTGACCTTCGAGCCGGCCGATGCCCTGAGCATCGAGTGTGCCCTGCCGGACCTCCGGTCCGAGGACAACCTGGCATGGAGGGCCGCCGCCGCCCTCATTGAGCGGCACGCGCCCGACAGAGCCGTCCGAATACGGCTTCGGAAGGGCATCCCCGTCTCGGCCGGTCTTGGCGGAGGCAGCAGCGACGCCGCTGCCGTACTGCTGACCCTCGACCGGATATGGGGCCTCGGGCTCGGCATGGACGGCCTCTCCAAGAGCGCCGCCGCGCTCGGATCGGACGTCCCATTCTTCCTGCGCGGCGGAACCGCCATGCTGTACGACAGGGGACAGCGAGTCCGCCCCCTCCCTCCGGCAAACCTGGGCTGGTTCGTGATCGTCACCCCCGACATCCAGGTTCCCAGGAAGACCGCCGCCGCGTACGAGGCCATCGGCACGGCCAACATGACGCGCGGGTCGCTCTCCCGGAAGCTCGAAGCGCGAATCCGCGGAGGAGGCGACGTTCCCCCGGAGCTTCTGTTCAACGCCTTCGATGCAGTGGCCTTCGACCTCTATCCCGGCCTCGAGACCTGCTGGGAGACGATGACGTCGCTCGGAGCCAGGGAGATACACCTGGCAGGCAGCGGGCCCTCCATCTTCGCCCCCGTCGACAGGAAGGAGACGGGTACCGCGCTCAGTCTGCTCCTGCGGCATCGGCACGGGTGGGACGCCCGGCTTGTGCCCGTGTGGAGACCCTCGGGACCCCTCGGAAGTTGAGCGCGTTGCTGGCCGGGACCGCAGGCGGACTCCTCATGGCCTCGCTCTTCATCTGTGCCGGAGCGTTCATGCTGTTCTCTCTCGTCAAGAACCCGCGCCCGGCCTTCGAGCCCGTCCTGAACCGATTTCCCGCTCACGTTCTGATGCTCTGGATCATGGCCCTTGCCTATCCGGTCTGGGGCATCGTCGGCGCGGTCATGGGAGTGCTGTACCTCGTGAGCGTCGAGCAGGCGCCCGGAGGCGGTCTCGGAAGCCCGAATCTGGTCTTCACCACTGCCGCAATACTCGCCGCCGCCGTCATCGCCGCCCCATTCGCGTTCCTGCTGAGACCGGTCGCCGTAGGCGTAGCCGCCATAGCGGTGGCGTTCGCAGGCATATTCGGATGGATGCTGCCTCACTTTGCCGAATAGGTATGAAGGGAAGGCGCCCCTGGTGACCGTATTCGACCTCCACGTGCATACGAGCAGAGGCAGCAGCGACAGCAACCTGACCCCCGAGCAGCTGGCAGAGCGGGCCATCGAGATCGGGCTTGACGGCGTCTGTCTGACGGAACACGGCGGTGGCTGGGACCGGCGGGAGATCGAAAGGACCTTCCCATCGGAGCTTACGGTGATCGGCGGCATCGAAGCAGCCACGGACGCGGGGCACGTGCTCGTCTACGGCATGCAGTCTTACGTGAACGGTATGCACAGCGCCGCGGGCGTCAGGAAGGCCGTGGACAGAGCGGGCGGGGTGATGGTCTCCGCCCATCCGTTCAGGAACCTGTTCAACCCGAGGCCGAACATAGCGAACCTCCTCTACCCCGATCCGTGCGCGAGGCCGGAGTCTCCTCGCCGCGCCTCGGAACACTCGGTCTTCGGGGCCGTCGACGAGATGGAGACCGCGAACGGCGGCAACACGCCGGAAGAAAACGAATTTGCGGCTGCCGTGGCCCGCGAGCTCGGGTTGCGAGGAACCGGAGGAAGTGATGCTCACTCGCTGCACGGCCTCGGCCGCTGCGTGACGGTCTTCGACGGGGACGTGCGTAGCGAGGCCGACCTGATCGAGGCTCTGAGAAATCGGGCATTCGCCCCGGCGGAGCGCCCGGCCTTGAAGGTCTCCGCGCCTCTATCGACGCACTCTCAGGACGTTTGCGCTGACGATGACTAGCAGCACGATTCCCAGCGACAGCGCGACGATCAGGCTCCTCACCGAAAACGTGCGGCCCGTCTCTTCCGACTGCGCCGGCGCCGGCGTCGCAGTCGGACCGAGAATCGGCGTGGCTTCACGGGCCGGCGGCAGGCTGTGCATCCGGGTCACGACTACTACGTAGGAGCTGGTCACCGAGATGTCCTCGGCGGTCACCGTCACCCTGACGACGTTCCTGCCCACTTGTAGAGGCACCTGATGGCCTCGCATCGACATGACCGAGTCGGCAGGCGAGATCGCCACTCCAGCCCATTCGCTGTCTCTGGCCGCCGCGCTGATCGTCACTTCTCTCGACACGCTGGCCGCCGCCGCCTCGTAATTCGTCACGTTGGGATCGAAGCTCGGTCTCAGACGCAGGCCGGCCACCACCAGCGAGGTCAACGCCGCGTCCCTCCTCAACTCGTATGCCGAAGCGAAAGACGAGAAGTCCATCGTGTCGGCGCACACCAACCGCGTTCCGTCGACGAGCGTCTCGACCCTGGACCTCCGTGTCACCTCCTCCCATGCCTCCGCATCTTCGTCGTAGTGGAGCAGCGCCGGGGCCCTGCCGCCGGCTTCAGGGTCCACCGGCAGGCACACCGTCACCGGCTCCGACGGTATCACGGACAGAGTGATGTCCACGGCCGTCGGGTTGCCAATCACCCTGAAGCCAGAAGGCGGCTCCACGTCGAGACTGGAGACGTGAAAAGATGCCGTGACCACTCCCCCGCTGCGGGAGAGGCTGTCTGGCAGGGTGATCCGTGTACCGAGAGGGATGCCCTCGCCAGCGTCCACCTCTACGCTCGTGGTCACGGCTCCGTCGCTCACGGATGCGGTCACGGTGATTGTCGAGGTCCCACTCGACTTGGGCATGATCGACACAGTCACCGCGCCGCTGCTATCCACGTGCCCATCCACCTCTGCCACTGCCATATTCGACGACGCGAACACCACTGCCGCGGCGCGGTTGCCTGTCCCTGGCGACTGATCATCGATCGTAGCCGCCGCCGCCGTAGCGCGGCTGGATGGTGGAGGTGTGGGTGTGGGAGGTGCGGAGGGTTGTGCGAGCCCGTCGTTGACGATCACGGAGAATGCCTGTGCTGCGGTCAGGCCGCCGGGGTCACGGGCCGTCACAGTGACGGTGGCTCGGCCTGCCGACGCCGGCCTGATCGACACGACGCTCCCTGATACGCTCACCGCCGCCGCGTCGTCGTCCGACGCAGCCGTGTAGGTCAGCCTGTGGCCGTCAGGGTCGATGAATGAGTTCGACACGTCCAGCGTTGCAGGGCCGCCGCCTGCCGTCAGCGCCCGGTTCGCAATCGTGCCCGCCGCCTCCGGCGCACGGTTGGCGTCTGTGACGGTCACGGAGAATGCCTGTGTTGCGGTCAGGCCGCCGGGGTCACGGGCCGTCACAGTGACGGTGGCTCGGCCTGCCGACGACGGCCTGATCGACACGACGCTCCCTGATACGCTCACCGCCGCCGCGTCGTCGTCCGACGCAACCGTGTAGGTCAGCCCGTGGCCGTCAGGGTCGATGAATGAGTTCGACACGTCCAGCGTTGCGGGGTCGCCGCCTGCCGTCAGCGCCCGGTTCGCAATCGTGCCCGCCGCCTCCGGCGCACGGTTGGCGTCTGTGACGGTCACGGAGAATGCCTGTGTTGCGGTCAGGCCGCCAGGGTCACGGGCCGTCACCGTGACGGTGGCTCGGCCTGCCGACGCCGGCCTGATCGACACGACGCTCCCTGATACGCTCACCGCCGCCGCGTCGTCGTCCGACGCAGCCGTGTAGGTCAGCCTGTCACCGTCAGGATCCCTGAAGTAGCTCGACATGTCCAGCGTTGCGGGGTCGCCGCCTGCCGTCAGCGCCCGGTTCGCAATCGTGCCCGCCGCCTCCGGCGCACGGTTGGCGTCTGTGACGATCACGGAGAATGCCTGTGTTGCGGTCAGGCCGCCAGGGTCACGGGCCGTCACTGTGACGGTGGCTAGGCCCGCCGCCGCAGGCCTGATCGACACGACGCTCCCCGACACGCTAACCGCCGCCGCGTCATCGTCCGACGCAGCCGTGTACGTCAGCCCGTGGCCATCAGGGTCCCTGAAGTAGCTCGACACGTCCAGCGTTGCGGGGTCGCCGCCTGCCGTCAGCGTCAGGGGCGCAATCGTGCCCGCCGCCTCCGGCACTCGGTTGGTCTCTGTGACGGTCACAGAGAATGCCTGTGCTGCGGTCAGGCCGCCAGGGTCACGGGCCGTCACTGTGACGGTGGCTAGGCCCGCCGTCGCAGGTCTGATCGACACGACGCTCCCTGATACGCTCACCCTCGCCACGGCATCGTCGTTAGATTCCGCCACGTAGATCAGCCTGTCACCGTCATGGTCGATGAATGAGCTCGACACGTTCACCGTCGCGGGGTCGCCGCCCACCGTCAGCGTCTGGTGTGCAATCGTGCCCGTCACCTCGGGTGCCCTGTTGGGGGATGGGGTGGGTGTGGGAGGTGGTAGGATGAATGGAGGCGGCACAGGTGGTGGAGGAGAAGGCGCCGGGCTCACCCTAACACTCGCTTGCAAAGCTGTCGACGCTTCGTAGTCATCGGTGGCCTCGGCGGTCACCGTGATAGTGCAGGTCCCGTCACTGACGATGGTGAGTGCGCCAGTCGAGGCGTGAACGGTGCAGACCAGTGGAGTAAGGCTCCTGTAGGAGAGAGGGCCTCGTGTGCCGGTCGGCGCGATGAGCGATGGCGGAGCACCGCCAGACGTGGCGCTCGAGTCGTAGGCGAAGCCGGTGATAGTCTGGGTCCCCTTTGCCACCTCTGGGAAGTCGATACTCACGTCCCGGCGGTTCCCCGCGGTGTCGGTGACGACGATTATCGTGGTCTGTGCCGCAGCGCTCGCACTTGTCGGAGCGCCGACAATGCGACCGGTCGTGCCGTTGAGCGACAGGCCCTGCGGCAGAGCGCTACTGGTCCCGACTGCGTGAGTGTATGATGCGACGTCGTCGGCTGGAGAGACGTGGGTCGGAGTGATGGGGGCGATCTCCACTCCCACGGTCAGAGACACGGGTGCGTCGTAGGAAACCCACGGCGCGGTGGTATCAATGCCAGCGATCCGGTCCGAAACGCCGCTGCTCGTGTTGCCCGCCGCGTCGGTTGACCAGAAGCAGACGTGCTTGGCGTTGTATGCCTCGCTGCCAAGGGTCACAGAGCTACCTTCGGTGTATATGGCTGCGTCTATGGGCGGCTCTGTGGCGCAGTTGTTCTCGACCTGCACGCCGTATTGCCAGGTGGTGTACCCTGCATCGTCATCTTTCGCCGAGAATATGCGTGCCCGCGCCGGAACAGGCTGATCGGGGTTGACCACGCTCACCATCGGCGCGGTGACGTCGACGACCATGGTTCTGGTGACAGGCGCCGCGTCGGTTAGCCCCGCCTTCGCCGCGGTCACAAGGACTCTCACGCTTGGCTCCGCAATGTAGGAACTGTTGGGTGGAACGCTGACTGACCAGATGCCGCCGCTGTCGGAGACGGTGGTCAATAGGGCTGTGCTGATGGATACCGAGACATTCACGCCCGTCTCCCGCCCGGTGCGGCCAGTGACAGCGAAGCCCGCAGCCTTCTCGCCCGCGTTGACCGCGTCGTTGCCGGCGATGGTGTCGACGGACAGCGATAGGGTTCCTGCCGTATTCACCGTCACGCTCGTCCGTGCCATCGCCTCCAGATGGTCGTCGGTGCCTGCGGCGGTAACCGTGATCGTGCACGTGCCCACCCCGATGATGGTCAACGTGCCTGTCAAGGAACTGACAGAGCAGACCGAGGGGGTGTCGCTCCTGTAGGAGAGTGTAGCGCCCGGCGCTCTGGTAGGCGGGACCACCTCCGGTGGTGTGGCGCCGAACGTGATGCTTGACGGGTTGTAGGCGAAACCGGTGAGTATCTGCACTCCCTTCGCCACAACCGGGAAGACGATCAACGCCTCCTGGCCGTTGCCCGCGGTATCAGTCACGACTACCGCCGTGGTGTGCGTCCGGGTACTCGCCGTTGTCGGCGCACCGGTGATGCGGCCGAATGTATCATCAAGCGACAGTCCCAGTGGCAGTGTGCTGCCTGGCCCTATCTCGTAAGTGTACGAGGCGAATCCGTCGTCCGGTGGGGCGGTGTCACTCGGGGAGACCGGCTTGATTGTCACGCCCACCCTCAACGCCGGCGGCGTGGCGTAGCTCACAGTCGGAGCCGTGGTGTCGACGGTGATGGCGGCGACGACCGGCGACGCGCCGGTAAGCCCCGCCTTGGTCGCCGTCACCCGAGCTTCCACACTCGGCTCCACGAGGTAAGCCGCGTCAGCCGGAACATGAACCACCCAGGCCCCCTCCGTGTCGGAGTCCGCCGTCAGCGCGGCCTCGCCTATCGTGACTGTGACGTCCACGCCCACTTCCGTCCCCGCGTGGCCCGTGACGGCAAATCCGGCAGCCTTCTCTGTGGCATTGACCGTGCCGTCGCCCGCGATGACGTCAAGGGTGAGCGACAGCGTACCCTCCGGATTCACGGTTACGCTCGCCTGCGCTGTCGCCTCCAGGTAGTCGTCGGTGCCTCCAGCGGTGGCGGTAATCGCGCAAGCGCCGTTCGACAGAATGGTCAGAGCGCCGTCCGTGGAGCCTACCGTGCAGACCGAAGTGGTCCGGCTTTCGTAAGAGATGGTTCCTTGTGCGCCGGTCGGCTCGACAACCTTCGGCGCCGCTCCACCGAAGGTGACGATCGATGGGGCGTAGGCGAAGCCTGCAAGAGGCTGGATTCCCTTCTCGACCACGCGGAAGTCGATCACCGCCTCTTGGATATTGCCGGCTGCGTCGGTGATGACGATAGTCGTGGACTGTGTCTGAGTACTTGCGGCGGTTGGAGCGCCTGTAACATGACCGGTAGCGCCGTCGAGCGACAGACCCTGAGGCAGTGTGCTGCCTGACTTGACCGCATAGACGTGCGAGGAGAAGTCGTTGTCTGTCGGAGAGGCGTCACTAGGGACGATGCCGCTGATCTCAACTCCTACCCTGAGTGACGTCGGCGCGGCGTAGCTCACCGTCGGCGCTGTGGTGTCGACGGTGATGTTGGTGTCCACCGCGGCCGGATCGGACGCGTTGCCTGTGGCGTCCGTGATGTCCCCGAGGTCGAAGGCGGCGTTGGCGGCGTTGACACCCGCCTCCACCACGTAGGTCACTGTCCAACTGGTGCCACTCCCGTTGACATTCGCCATCCTGCCTGCAATGGTCGCCGTAGGCGTCGTCCTAAGCGCTTCGCTGACATCGAAGGTGACGGTAATCGTGTCAGCCTCTTTCGCGTAGCCCTGATTGCCGTCGGTTGCGGAGACGGGAGCCGATCTCACCGACGGCGCGATGGTATCGTAGTGAGTCGTTCGGGACGCCTGCGGGGTGGGTCCGGCGTTGCCTGCCCTGTCTGTCACCACCCTGGCGGCTACCGTTACCGTGACTGTCCCCTCGGCAATCGGCGTGATGAGGGCGGTGTAAGTTAGAGCGTTCGTGGAGTCGAATGCAGACGCCGCGCCATTATCGACCATGATGTCGTCCAGGTTGAACCCTGCCACGACCTCGTCGAACGTGAAGGTCGCTGTGAATGCCTCGCTGGTCACGCCGGGCACGCCGCTGATGGTCAGCCTGGGCATGGCTGTATCGATGACAATCCTCTGTGTCGTGGTAGCGCTGTTGCCAGCCGCGTCGGTGACGTTAACAGAAACTGTGCCTGGGCCGTCCTCCCCCTCGTGGGTGTAGTTCTCGAACGTGAAGAATGTGGACTCGCCGGACTGAGTATTGGTGTCGCCGAACACGGTTCGCGTCGCGCTTGCGGAGCCCGGATCGTTGACGCCGGTTACGCGAACGAAGACGGCGCTTCTTGGCAGATAGACGGCGCCGTCTATGACCTCCGGTATCACCCCGCCGGTTGAAACGGCGTAGAGGACGGAGTTGTCAGCGCCGACCACGTACAAGAGGCCATCATGGGACGTGAGCGCGCTCGGTGACTCTTCAGACACGCCGAATTGCTCCACGCTGTCATTGACCCGAGTCGCTGCGCCGGTTCTGGTGTCGAGTGTGTACAGGGTGGAGTTGCCGGAGCCGACCATGTACAGGAGACCATTGTGAGACGCCAGCCCTGCCGGCGTCTGCTCCGTGCCAAGCGATCCGACCCGTGTCGCTGCGCCATTGGCAGTGTCGAGCGTGTAGAGGGCGTCGTCTCCGTCACCGACCATGTACAGGAGACCATTGTGGGATGCCAGCCCTGCCGGTGTCTGCTCCATCGTGCCGAACGAGCCGATTCGGGTCGCTGCGCCGTTGGTGGTGTCGAGTGTGTACAGAGCGTCGTTGTCGGCCCCCACCATATACAGAAGTCCGTTATGGGACGCCAGCCCTGCCGGTGACTGTTCTGCCGTGCCGAACGAGGCCACCCTGGTCGTCGTGCCCGTGGACAGGTCGAATGCGTGCAGGGCGTCAGTGTCGTCGTAGACCACGTACAGGACTCCATCTTGGGATGCCATGCCCGTTACGCCTGAGCTGATGGAGGTCACCCTCCTGACTGTGCCGGGCTCCTGGCTGTCGGGGTATCCGACCCACAGAGTGAATGTCGGGGCCTGAGTGTCGATGGTGATGGTGAGCGGTGGTGAAGGAGCGGACTCGCTCTTTCCGGTATCCGTCTGTCTGGCGAGGATGACCCATGCGCCGTCTATGTCGCTGTCGGGAATGGCGCTGCCCTGGCTGGTGGCGGCCGCAGAGAGGTCCAGGGCGACGGTATAGGCGCCGTTGACGTGATCAGCCGTGGTCGTAGCGGCGACGGCATAGGCCGTGACGCCTCTGGTAGAGGATGCGGTGAGCCTGACCACCGCGCTGTTCGAGGCGGTCCCGGTGATAGCTATGGAGGTGTGCTTGGTGATGAGGTCATCGCCGCCGGAGTCGGTATCGTCTGAGATGCCTGTAGGCTGAGCGGGCGTGGCGCTCTGCTCCATCTGCACGACGAACGAAGTGACGGCAAGCATCCCGGCGTTGCCCGCGGCGTCGGTCACTATGACGACGCAGTCATTGTATAAGCGGGCGCGGAGTCCACTGAATGTCGTCGCCGCATCGGTGTTCGCCTGCACACTGCTCACCGAGCCGTTGCCGCAGGCGCCGGTGTAGGTCACGGTTCCCGCTTCGTCTGAGCGGAATACATACGTGGGTGAAGTGTCTGTGGTTGCTGCGACAGCAGTTGCCTCGGTGATCGACGGCGCTGTGGTGTCGATTGTGATGTTGGTGTCCACTGCGGCCTGGTCCACCGCGTTCCCTGCGCCGTCGGTGATGACACCCAGGTCGAACGAGGCGTTGACTGCGTTGACGCCGGCCTCCACCGTATAGCTCGCCGTCCAATTCGTGCCGCTGCCGTCTACGGTCGCCGTCTGGCCCGCAATGGCCGCCGCAGGTTTGGCGCTGAGCGCTTCGTCGACCTTGAAGGTGACGGTAATGGTGTCACCCTCTTTCGCGTAGCCCTGGTTACCGTCGGTGTTGAAGGTCGTCGAGGTCACCTTGGGCGGTGTGTCGTCGACGTCCGTGACGGTGATGGATGCCATCGCAGTCACGGACTGCGCCCGGCTGCCGGCGCCGCCTGTGGCGGTCACCGTGAGCGTGAAGCTGGTGGTGGTCGCCTCGAAGTCCTCCCCGGACCCCGTGTACGTTATCTGACCGGAGCTCGCTCCGATGGCGAACTTGTTGCCGGTGTTCCCGGCGGTGATGGCGTAGGAGACTGTGTCGCCTGCGTCAGAGTCGGTGGCGCTGATCGGAGTGCCTACGGTGATGCTGGTCGTGGCTCCGTTCTCGTTCTCGGCGAGGGTGAAGGTATACCCAGTCTCGCTAAACTTCGGAGCGACGTTGTTGTCGTTCACCGTGAAGGCCTCATCGAGCCGCGCAAGGCCCTGGTAGTCGCTGCCGGCAGCGGTGTGGCTGACGGTCATGCTCTCGTTATCCCCGTCGGCGTCCACAGCCGCCGTCATTGTTACCGTTTGATTAGCGTCCCAGTTCGTTGTCATGAAGGTCAGTTGGACACTTGATCCCTGTGTAGCGTCGCCGGCCGAGGTCAGCGTTACGTCCGTGTTGTTACTCGCCGCCGTGACAGTCACTCTGCCCGTCGGCTGCGAGCCAAGTCTCACCATGTATTCGTATGTGCCCCCCTCAGGCACGTTCCGGTCAGACGCTGGGGAGACGACTATCCCCCGAGTGTCGTCATCCTGAATGGTGAGCGTCGCAGTCTGGGCTGACGAGTAGTCGGCGTGGGAGGTGCCAACCGTTGCAGTCTCGTCGTTTTCGTCGATTCGATCGTCCGTCACCGTCAACTGGGCCGTGCCGGAAGACTCGCCGGCGGCTATGGTGATGGAAGCGCTGCTCACCGTGTAGTCGGTGCCCCGAGTGGCGGAGCCTGTGAAGGTGAGCGGAAGGGTCAGGCCTTCCAACAGAGTGGCGCCGGTGAGCGCTGCGGTAACTGTCGTCGTGCTGTTGGCGCTCTCGGAAACAGTGGTTGGGTCAATGGAGAACGACAGCGTGGCCGTATCGTCGTCAACGATCTCTATGGTTGTGGTCGCCTGCGTCCCGGCCGTCACGCCGCTCGGGAGATTGCCGAAGCCGAGCACGAGCGTCTCGTCCGACTCAGAGGCGCTGTCGTCCACGAGAGTGACAACGTATGCCTGGCTCAGCCCTCCATCCGCCGCTGCTGCCGCGAAGGTCACCGACGACGGATTCGGCAAAGTATAGTCGGACCCGCCTGTCGCAGTGCTGTCCGTCTGGACTGCAATCGGCGCCACCACTCTTCGCCCCGGCGTCTGACTCAGAATCACCGACACCGACAGCGTCCCGCCCATGACGTCCTCCGACGCCTGGTACGTCGCCTGAGCGAACGATACAGTCACCGCAGTCGGAGTGTGGCTTGGGTCGTAGCGGGTCGTTCGGGACACTTGCCGCCTGGGTCCGGTGTTACCCGCCCTGTCTGTAAACTCTCTCGCTGCCACCGTTATCCTGACTTCACCCTCGGCAAGCGGCGTGATGAGGGCAGTGTAGTTCGGGGCGTTGGCGGCATTGAAGTCGGATGCCGTCCCATTCTCTAATGCGATGTCGTCTAGGTCGAACCCGGTCACGCTCTCGCCGAACGTGAAGGTCGCTGTGAATGCCCCGTTGGTGACGGCCGGCACGTCATCGATTGCCAGTGTGGGCCTGGATGTGTCGATGACTATGTTCTGTGTGCTGGAGGCGCTGTTGCCCGCTGCGTCGGTAACGGTAACCGAAACGACGCCCGCGCCGTCATCCCCTTCGTGGCTGTAGTTCTCGAAAGTGAAGAAGCTGGCCTCGCCCGACCGAGTGTTGGTGTCGCCGAATATGGTTCGCGTCGCGCTTGCCTGGCCAGGATCGTTCACGCCGGTCACGCGCACGAAGACGGCGCTCTTGAGGTAGATGGCGCCGTTGATGGGCTTCGGTATCACCCCACCTGTTGAAACCGCGTAGAGAGCAGAGTTATTGGCGCCGGCCATGTAGAGCTTGCCGTCGTGGGACGTGAGCCCGCTCGGCGCTCCCTCGGATACGTTGAATTGCTCTGCGTTGCTGTTGACCCGTGTTGCTGCTCCGGTGGTGGGGTCGATCGTGTACAGCGCGGAGTTGCCTGAGCCGACCATGTACAGGAGTCCGCCGTGGGACGCCAGACCTGTCGGCGTCTGCTCTGTCCCAAGCGAGCCGACCCGTGTCGCTGCTCCGGTGGTGGGGTCGATCGTGTACAGCGCGGAGTTGCCTGAGCCGACCATGTACAGGAGTCCGCCGTGGGATGCCAGACCCGTCGGCGTATTCTCCGTAGCGCCAAACGAGCCGACACGAGTCGCCGCCCCGGTGGCAATGTCGAGCGTATACAGAGCGTCGTGGTCGCCGCCGATCATGTACAGGACGCCGTCGTGGGATGCCAGTCCGGTTGGCGCTTGCTCTACCGTGCGAAACGAACCTACGGATTCTGTTGTGTCGGTGTCGAGATCGAGGGTCTTTAGAGACTTGGCGCTGTCGTCGACCACGTACAGGATGCCGTTGTGAGAGGCCAGCCCCGTAACGCTCGAACTGACCGCTCCCTCTCTGCTGGCATTGCCGGAGTCTTGACTGTCGGGATAGCCGACCCACAGAGCGAATGTCGGATCCAAGGTATCGATGATGATGTTGAGCGGTTGTGAGGGCCCGGACTCACTCTTCCCCGTCTCCGTCTGTCTGGCGGTTATGCTCCACGAACCGTCTATACCACTGTGAGGAATGGAGGCGCCTTCTCCGGTGGTGGACGTGGACAGGTCAAGGGTGGCCGTATAGCTGCCGCCGCTGATGTCGCGAACGGTGGTTGTTGCAGTGTAGACCGTGCTGTCCCGCGTCGCGGATGCGGTCAGCCTGACCGTCGCGCCGCTTGCGGCGGCCCCGGTAATATCGACAGAGGTGTGCTTGGTGATGAGGTCGTCATCGCCAGAGTCGGTATCGTCGGCGATGCCTGTAGGCCGGGCGGGTGTGGCGCTTTGCTCCGACTGCGCGGTAACAGTGGCAGACGCCGCCGGTGAGGCCAGCAGAACAATCGACGCAACAAGCATGGCCGACAGGACGACGAATCCTGGATACGGTTTCCCTGACGAGGCGTCCAAGCGCCTAGGAAGGGGTCGGGCCAACTTCGCGAACCGAGGTGATAACCTCCGATCATGCGTCTGTGTGGATGGTCCTACGCTCGCTCGCGTGACCCGCCTCGGACTCGAACCGAGAACCTACTGATTAAGAGTCAGTTGCTCTGCCAAATTGAGCTAGCGGGCCGCATGGCGTGGGGATTGGCGCACTACAACCATTCACGGTCGCCATTTTATCCCCGCGTCGACCGCAGGGTCAAATCCGTGTGCTCGTTCAGAGATGCCATGAGCCCTCATACCACAACTGCCGCAATCCCGGGCGTCCCCTCTCATGGCAGGGGGTAATATGTCAGGATGCGCTGGCGCAGGGCGCTTGACCGACTCTGCGGCCCTGTGCTAGCTTTGGGTCAAGGGCCGCCGGTTCGCAGGGCCGTCGGCCTGAAGCGCCGAGGAAAGGGGGCGGCACGATGCGAGTACACGTGCTGATGAATCTGTGGAAATTCCCTCAGTAGCGCTTGGCGGGCCCGAGGGCTCCCGGAAATGGGGTGGGCCGGCCCGTCAAGAGCGCCAACGCCTCGGCGAAGTCTCACAGGGCGGCTGCCATAACGTGCACGCCTACTAACGGCCTGAAGGCCGATAGACAACAAGCGAGGCGGAGATGAATCCAAAGAGGCTCCCGGCCTGCAAGCGGGAGCCTCTTTCCGTGCCCGCAAAGTCCGCGGCGGCTGGCGGCTGCCCAACCCACGATTCGCCGTTGGCCTCTCAATCCTCGCGGTCCGTATGCGATATGGACTTGCTCAGCGTGGAGGCCATGTTGGAATGCTCCCTCTCCAGCAGCCTTATCACCGCGCGCGCCACGAGCTGAACAGTCCTGTCGAAACGGTTCAGCAGCCGCTCCAAGCGGAACATGAACCAGAGCAGCATAATGCCCGGTATCCCCGCGTTCAGAAAAGGCGTGAAGTCTATATCCATGGTCTGTCTCATCCCCGTGGGTTTCGTCACGGCCCGCCTCTGATCGACCTTGCCAGGGAAAAGAAGAGGACGAAGCCCTGCGCGGGGTCCGTCCCTCACGTCGGTATCATAGAACATTGGTGCCTGGACGTCAAGCCGAATCGGTGGTCGGTGGTCGGTGGGATTTGGGTCGGGCGTAACCACTTGTGTTAGGGTAGAAAAAGGGATGGTTGGGGCAGGCATGGGCAGAGAGCACACTCCGCCCGGTTGTTCGAGGGTCTCATGAGGCGGGAAGGAGGGAGCGATGGACAGGGACAGCCACGTACTCTACGGCAGCTTCGACAGCGACTACGTCACGATAACGAGGGGTGACGGGGTCTACGTCTACGACGACGCCGGGAACCGATACCTGGATGCGGTCGGCGGTGTGTGCGTGGTGAACATCGGCCACGGCGTCCGGGAGGTCATCGACGCCATGAATGAGCAGGCTGCCGGCATCGCCTACACGTATGGCGGGATCGTGGACAACGAGCCGAGGCGGCGTCTCGCGCGGAGGCTTCAGGAGTGGGCGCCTCCCGGTATGGGGCACACCAGGACGCTCTTCTGCTCCGGCGGGGCGGAGGCCAACGAGGGGGCGCTCAAGCTGGCCTATCAGTATCACCGTGAGCGCGGGAACCCAACCAAGCGGAAGGTGATTGGGAGATGGCAGAGCTACCACGGCAACACGGCGGCGACGCTCTCGATGAGCGGCCGCACTCCGTGGAGGTCTGTGAACAGTCCGATCCTGCTCGACTTCCCGCACATTCCGCCTCCGTACTGCTACCGCTGTCCGTGGGATCAGACCTACCCGAGCTGCGGGCTGACGTGCGCCGGCGAGTTGCGGCGGGTGGTCAGGCAGGAGGGGGCGGAGAACATCGCGGCGTTCATCGCGGAGCCGGTGATCGGGACGTCTATGTCGGCCGTGGTGCCGCCGGACGAGTACTACGGGATCGTGCGTGACATCTGCGACGAGTACGACATCCTGTTCATCGCGGACGAGGTGATGAGCGGGGTGGGGCGGACCGGGAAGAGGTGGGCGATCGAGCACTGGGGGGTCACTCCCGACATCATCACCTCGTCGAAGGGTCTCGCCGGGGGTTATTCGCCGCTGGGGGCGCTGATTCTGGGGGAGAAGGTCTGGATGGCGATAGCGGACGGGTCGGGCCGCGTCTCTCACAGCACGACCTACGGGGGGAATCCGCTCAGCTGCGCCGCGGGCGCGGCGGTGCTGGACTACATCGAGGAGCATGGCCTGGTCAGGCGGGCTGGGGAGATGGGCGACCGGCTCATTGCGGCGCTGGAGGAGGCCCTGCTGGACATTCCATACGTCGGAGACGTCAGGGGGATGGGTCTCTTCGCCGGGGTGGAGCTGGTGGCGGACAAGGAGACGAGGGAGCCGTTCCCGGTGGAGTGGGACGTGGGGCACCGGGTGGAGGCGGACGCGCTGAGGAACGGGCTGCTGGTCCTGGCGGGGGTCACCGGTCTGGTGGACGGGGTTGCCGGGGACCACATCGAGCTCGTGCCGCCGTACGTGATAGAGGACGAGCACGTGGAGTTCATCGTGTCCACGCTCAGGGACAGCATCCTGAGGGTGTGCGCGAACGCCGCGCGGGGTTGAGCCGGCCGGCCGTTGCCGTCGCTTCTCAAGCCGTGCTCCGTGTGCGCGGACGCCGCGCGGGGTTGAGCCGACCGGCCGTTGCCGTCGCTTCTCAAGCCGTGCTCCGTGTGCGCGAACGCCGCGCGGGGTTGAGCCGGCCGGCCGTTGCCGTCGCTTCTCAAGCCGTGCTCCGTGTGCGCGGACGGCGCGCGGGGTTGAGGCTGGGGGTCAGCCTGCGCCGTCGAGGTGCGAGGCGTCGGCGAAGCGGTTGATCTGCCAGAGTTTAGTGCGGTGCAGGCCGTCCCTGCGGCGCCATCCGGCGTTGTCGAGTGTGAAGTCGAAGAGCGTGGTGTTCCTCAGAGGCGGGCCGGACCAGATGAAGTCCGTGCCCATAACGGCGGCGATTATCCAGCGGATTATGGCGCCGTGGGAGAAGACGACGACCACGTCGTCTTGGCGGTGGTGGTCGATCAGCCATCCGGCGGCCCTTTCCGCTCGGCGGCGGATATCCGCGAGCGTCTCGGCGCCGTCCACCACTCCCCAGTCCTCGAACTCGTCGACCAGCCGGGCGGCCTCCGGGTGGGCGGCCTCGGCTTCCTTCCAGGTCAGGCCGGCGAACACCCCGACGCCGGTCTCCTGGAGGTCGTCGGAGTACGACACCTCGAGGGGCCACTTCCGGGACACGATGCGGGCGGTCTCGGCGGCGCGTGAGAGCGGGCTGGAGTATACGCGGGTCGGCTTTAGGCCCTCGAGGTCGAAGCGGTCGGCTAGGCTGCGGGCTTGGCCGCGGCCGCGGTCCGAGAGGGGGAAGTCGGCCTGGCCCTGGAGGCGGCCTTCGAAGTTGCCGACGGACTCGGCGTGCCTGACGAATATCAGCCTCACGGTCGGCCGCCGCTGGGGGATGCGACGACACCGCCGGAGCCGTCGTGCTGAAGCAGGGAGGCGAAGTCGTAGCCTCTGCGTCTGATTTCGGCGCTGCCGCCTTCGAGCCTGTCGAGGATGCACAGTACCTTCACCACCTCGCAGCCTCTGTCCTCGACGGCTCGGACCGCGTGCATGAGGCTGGCGCCGCTGGTGCAGGCGTCGTCGACGACTGCGATCCTGGTTCCCTCGGTCAGGGGGCCTTCGATCAGGCGCGCCATGCCGTGCTCCTTGGCCTCCATTCGGACTATGAGTCCGGGTATGGGGGTTCCTCTCAGTTGGCTGGTCACGGCGACGGCGGCGACCATGGGGTCCGCTCCGAGGGTCGGGCCGGCCACTGCCTGGGCGCGGCAGTCCAGCAGCAGGGGCATGAGCGCTCCGGCGACCAGCAGCGCGCCCTCGGGGTCGAGGGTCAGCAGCCTTCCATCGAAGTAGTAGGAGCTCCTGGCACCCGAGGACAGAGTGAAGTCGCCGAACCGCAGCGCTCCCACTCTCTCGGCCACCCTGAGGATAGCGTCCGGCGACGGGCGGGGGATCCGTTGTCTCATTTCACCGGAAGTCACGCGGGGGGTCTCCTCAGTCGGTGTCGGCAGGGTGAGTTCCATTGTACCGGTTTCGCCGGGGGATGGGGTGGTCATGCGGGGTGGAGGCGGGCGTGTTTGGCGAGGATGTCCTGGACGTCCGCGGGGTCGGTGGAGACGTCGGAGGACCATCGGCCGAAGCCGGCGTGCTGGTTGACGGCCTCGGTCCACTGCTTCAGGGCGCGGCGTTTGGCGAGGCTCTGCCCGTCGGGTTGTCCCTTGACCTCCAGGACCAGGTGGTTGCCTGAGTTCAGACGGATGAGGAAGTCCGGGCGATACTTGCGTATCACGCCTCGGTAGACGTAGAGCACCTCGAAACCCAGGTGGTCGTTCTTGGCCCAGGCATCGACTGCGGGGCTGCGGTCCAGTTCGAAGGCTTCCGAGGCCTCCCACGCGCTGTCGTAGACACACATGTTTACGTGGCTGCGCTTGGTGGGATGGCACGGCCTGCCGGTGTGCCAGGCCGCCGCGTCGGTGGTGGAGCGTATGGGGTGGTCCCTGTCGAACACCGGCTCGAGCCGGTCAGTGTTCCCGACGCTCACGGCGTCCCAGACGTGCTGCACCACTTTCGTCATGTTGAGGGTGACGATGAGCCGCCGGGCGGTGTCATCCCGATGGAGCGTCCGGGGTG
The DNA here is from genome assembly GCA_958295685.1 of uncultured Dehalococcoidia bacterium. Lineage (GTDB taxonomy): Bacteria > Chloroflexota > Dehalococcoidia > Lucifugimonadales > CATQGZ01 > CATQGZ01. Next base: position 1,898,725 of record OY282365.1, on the reverse strand, counting down.
TGACGAGCAGCCTGTCGGAGAGGAGGAACTGCTCCACCAGTCCGACCAGCTGGGCGAGGAGTGATTCTCTGCTTCCCGACCAGGACGCCTGCATCCGGTCGTAGACGTCCCGGGCCGTCTCGAAGACGATCTTCTGCGTTCGGTACTCCCGGGCCAGCGCGTCCAGGTCGATGCTTCTGACTTTGGAGACGTCGGGCTTGCCGTCCACTATGGGAGCGAGCTCGGCGACCTGCGCCGTCTCGTTGGCCTTGAGTTCCAGACGCTCGACGGCGTTCCAGTCAAGAGACAGGCGGGGCCGGTAGACGCTCTCGATCCTGACTATGTTCGGCCAGGTGATTTCGAACTCGGCCTTCTCGGGAACCGGCTCGATCAGTGTCTTTGGCATCGGCGGTTTGGGGGCCACGCCGTCGGCCGACTCGTGGGGCAGGAAGGTGAACGGCACGCCGAATATGTTGACGTATTCGGGTTCGAACATGCCGGTCTCGCGGTTGACGTCGTATGAGGCTCGGCGGAGCCCGCGCCCGACCACCTGCTCACAGAGCAGCTGGCTGCTGAACGCTCTCAGCCCCATGACGTGTGTGACTGTCTTGGCGTCCCAGCCCTCGGACAGCATCCCCACGGAGATGACGTTCCGTATGGGCCCGCCGGGCTGTCCGGGTCGTCCCACGGTATCGACCATCCTTCTGAGCAGCTCGGCCTTCCGGTCGGCGGTGAGTGTGGGAGCGGGCGCTCCATCCAGTTCGGCGATCGGCTCCTCGGACTCCTCGGCGCGCTTCAGTTCGCGGGAGTCTATGTGCAGGGTGCGCGTGTTATCGCAGAGTTCGTCTATGAGGATCCTCTTGCGGTCGAACGCGCTCTTGACGCGGGCCGCGGTTTCGGTGCGGTTGGCGACGGTGATCATCACCGGCGGCGTTTGGAGACCGGCGGCCTCCCAGTTCCGGGCGGTCTCTCTCCAGTCGCAGCCCAGCAGATAGTAGGCGTTGGTCACCAGGTCGGGCAGCGGCTCGTCGGGCTGAGCCCTGCGGTTGAGGTCGTCCTTCACTTCCGGGTCGTTGTAGACGTGGTACAGGCGGGACTTGTAGGTTCCGGCGTCGGGGAGCGCGTCGTCTCGGATCACGACCCTGGGCGTCTTGACCAGACCGGACTCTATGGCGTCGTTGAGTCCGAAGTCGCTGACTATCCAGCCGAACAGCGCCTCCTCCGAGCTTTTCTTGCCGGAGGGAGCGAAGGGAGTTGCCGAGAAGTCGAAGCACGAGAGGATGCCGCGGGCGCGGTGGATTCTGTCCAGGCCGCCGAGCCATCTGGTGGCTTCCTCGACGTCGGCCTTGGCGACGCCCCTCACCTTGGACTCGGCGGGCACCCGCCAGGCGTGGTGGGCCTCGTCGTTGATCACCAGGAGGCCGCGGGCGGCGGCCACGTCGCCCAGCACGCCGCGGACGTATGCCTCGTCGCTCTTGGCGCCGCGCTTGTCCACGCTCCGCTTCTTGGCGATCTGTTCGTCCGTCTCCCAGTTGAGGGCGTGCCGGTTGCGGACTATGACCTTGCCCTGTCGGAGCCTGTCCAGCAGCGGCGAGGGGACCACGCGGAAGGCCTCGTAGTAGTTCTCAGGATCGGAGGGTTTCAGGACGGCGAGGCGGTTCTTGATGGTGAGGCCGGGGGCGACCACGAGCACGTTCTTAGTGAAGCGGGCGTCCTGGGGGTAGGCGGCCTTGTTGAGGACGTGCCAGGCGATGACCATGGCCATGACGACGGTCTTGCCCGACCCGGTGGCCATCTTGGAGCACAGGCGCCGGAACTGGCCGCCGTCGCCGGGGATGTTTATGCCGACCCTCTCGCTGTCGGGGGCTTCGGTCAGCCATATCAGTGTCTCGGCGGCTTCAAGCTGACAGAAGAAGAATCGGCGGTCTTCGAACTCCTCCGGGTCGGTCCAATAGTCCAGCAGGCGCTTGGTGACGGCGGTTACGCCGGGATACCCGGCCCGGCGCCACGCCTTTACCCGCGTCCGTATGCGGTTGACCAGCGGTATCTCGACGAAGACTCCCGGGTCGTCGAAGCTCTTGGAGCCGCCGGAGGCCACGAGGTAGCCCGCCGGCCTGCGCCCATTCGCCCGCGAGAACGTCCGCCTGTCCCTGTTGTAGCTCCAGTACTCCGCCGGTTCGTCGTAGGGCTTGTTGAGGATGAGTTGGTCTATTGCTGCCTGTTCCATTGTTCGGGCGCCTATTGGCCATGCTTCATCAAGACGGTGAAGCCCTCCTGCTCGAAGTGGTGGTCGCCGGTCAGGATTCCCGTGATTCCCTCGGCCTCCATGGCGTTCATGGAGATGCAGTCCTGCAGGCTGTAGCCCTTGTCCCGCCGCTTTTCGTATCGGTCGAGGCCGTGGAGGAAAGATTCGTGGGACTGGGGGATGACCCGCACGTCGGCAGCGCGGAGTATCTCATTTACACGTGCGGCGGCTTCCGCGCGGAGGCCGGAGCCTCCTCCAGACAAGGCTGTGAGGAATTCCGTCAGCACCTCATCGGTGGTAATGAACGTCACCCCTTCCAGTCTGCGGCGAGCGGCCATAGCGGGGCCGTGCCACTGGTCGTCCTTCCGCGTGACAGCGATCAGGTATGCCGTATCGACGAACACCTCGGTCATCAGCGGCGGTCGGCTCCGGCGGTGTAGTGGTCCAGGTTGTCAATCAGGTCGTCGGGCAGTCTTGCCCATTCTTCCGCCGGAACCCCCCTGGACATATCGTCGAGTATCTCGTTCAGGGTTCGTTTCGGTGAGGATGCGCCGTCCGGGGCGGCGTCGAGTCCAATCACCTTGAGGCTCTCGATGCCCCGGTCGTCGATTATCTTGACGGCGATTCGCCGGTGTTCGCCCGGCTCGAAGGGCAGGGAGTGAGCGCCGCGGTAGGCTTCTATGAGTTCCTCGTCTATCTCCGCCCTGAGGCTGCGGGCGAGGCGCGCCCAGCCGCCGTTGGAGCCGGCCATTGGGAAGAAGACCTGGCGGGGGTAGAGGCTGCGTCCGTCGTAGTCGGGGTCGAGCATCCACATGGCAATCTTGTCCTGGCCGCCGGATTCCACGCCGCCGCTCTTGGTGTTGTAGTAGTCGAACCCGAGGACGCTCACCTGGAGCTTGCCTGCGTCTTCGCCGTCCGCGACGGTTCGGAGGCTCACGTCGGGCTGCCCTATGAGCCAGAAGCTCTCGTTGCTGGCGCGTTTGCGTTTGAGGTCTTCGGTGAGCAGGTCGGCGTTCATCTGGGCTTTCAGGAGGGTTGTGTCCGGCCAGTTGGTTTCGTCGACGTCTTTGGCGGCTTCGGGGTCGAACTGGAAGGCGGCGAAGACGATCACCCGCGGGCGCGGCACCAGGGTGTGGGCTTCCTCGAGGGCCCTGCCGACCTGGCGCTGTTCCAGCGGGGCGTGTTCGGGGCCGAAGGAGACGACGACGCGCAGGGCCTCGCGGGCCGCTCCTTCGCGGAGCGAGTCGGCGCCGGCGTCGTTGGGGAGGCTCTGGCCGTCGGCGTGGAGGGAGCTGCAGTCGGGGAGCGGTTCCAGCCGTGCGAAGCGGATGAACTGCCCGGACTTGCCGCGTATGCCGGTCTTGAGCAGTTCGTCGCGCCAGTTGGCCTGGCGCAGGGTCTCTCCGGAGCGTGCGAGCGCGGCGTCGGCGGGCGGCGGCGGGGGTTCCGCGGCGTCGGCGATGGGCTTGACCGCCGGGGCGGGGACGGCTTCGACGCTGAAGGGGCCGGTCACGCGCTTCCTGCCGGTGTCCACCAGCGGCTGGTCGTAGAGTGTCTCCCGGGGAGCGTGGCGGGCGATGGCGGCGTCGATCTCGGCCCGGCTCATGCCCTCCCGTACGTCGGGGTTGTCGGCGATGTCGCCCAGTTTTACGTGGGGCACGGTCTTGTAGTTGAAGCCGCTGCCGACGCCCTCGTGGGGGTGGGCCAGCTCGTAGTAGTCGTAGAGGGCGGTCATCAGCCGCTGCTTGGCCATGGTGAAGGACACGCGGGAGGTGTCGCAGGTTATCCAGCGGCGGCCCCACTGCTCGGCGACGTAGGCGGTGGTGCCCGACCCGCAGGTGGGGTCGAACACGAGGTCGCCGGGGTCGGTGGTCATCAGGATGCAGCGTTCGATGACTTTGGTTGCCGTTTGTACAACGAATGACTTGGACAACTCTGGGCCTGTATCGGTCCATACGGTGTTGACTTCCTCGTAGGGAAAGTCATCCACATAGAGTTTAGATACTATACGACTACCCTCCCTCATAATCCGTCCCACTTTTGCGATGGCGTCAAACAAAACCTGCGTATGCCGCCACTGAGTATTGGGAGGCGGGGTGTAACTCACCCCTTCAAATACTCGCGGCTCTCTCTTTTCTGTTCCCATTGTATGAAGCGGAATAGTCCTGAAGAGCCTAGTGTCGGAAGGAATCAGTCTAGGGTTCTGCCGTTCTACCGGGGTCAGTAATCTAGTAGTCGTGCTGTCCTGCTCAACATACTTGTAAAGGGAGAGGTCCAAGTCGGTGAGGTTCTTCGCTACAAATGCCCGGCGGAATTTGCACTTATCAGGATTCTTGGCATACCAGATGATGTAGGCTTGAATGCGACGGGGCCCAAGCCTGCGTTCAAAACCGCTGGTTACCTTATAGGTGATTTGGGCCACAAAATTTCGCCGACCGAACACCTCGTCCATCACTTCGCGGACATGGTGAAGGTTCTCGTCGGAAATCTGTACGAAGCATGAGCCGCTGTCGGTCAGCAGTTCCCTGGCGAGGAGGAGTCTGTCGCGGAGGTATGAGAGGTATGAGTGGATGCCGAGTTCCCAGGTATCGCGGAAGGCGCGGATGGTTTCCGGCTCCTGGGTGAGGTCTTCGTCGCGGCCGTCTCGGACATCGCGCTTGTTGACGAAGGGCTGGAAGTTGGAGCCGTAGCGGATGCCGTAGGGGGGGTCGATATAGACCATCTGCACCTTGCCGGCCATGCCCTCCTTTTCGAGCAGGCTGTTCATCACGAGGAGGCTGTCGCCGGCGACGAGGCGGTTGGTCCAGTTGTGTCGGTGCTTGTAGAATTCGATGGCGCTGCGGACGGGCGGGTTCTCCTCCGGGAGTTCGAACAGGCTTCCCTGGAGCGGGCCGTTGCGCCTGCGCGCGGCCTCGATGACGGTTCGGGGGTCGATGCGTTCGTGGACGTGTAGGGAGACGGTCGGCACCTCGAAGGAGGTGTGCTCGGCCTTGCCGGCCCATTGGAGTTGGGGGTCGAGGTGGGGGTCGTGTGCCCAGGTCTTGCGGCCGGCGTCGCTGTCGGTGTCCGGGGTGACGAGTCCGACGGGCGGGTTGTTCAGCCGCTCCTTGCCTCGGTGGTCGTAGGATTCGATGGGTCGGGCGGGTCGTTTCTTGGCCATGGGGCGCTCCGGTGTCCTATTCCAGCAGTGATTTTTTTGCCGAAGTGCCACATTTTCGGGGCATTTCGTAGCTGAGAGGGCCGATTTTGGCCGACACTATGCGACACTCATGCGACACTTATGCGACACTTATGCGACACTTATGCGACACTTATGCGACACTTATGCGACACTTATGCGACACTTTGCGACAGGCGATGCAGGAGTCCTGCGGGCGGTTTGTGGGATGGGCCGGCTGTGTCATGGGGATACTCTAGCACAGCGGTTCGTGGATGTCAAGGGGAGAGTTGTCAGTGGCTAGTGGCTAGTGGTCAGTGGGGAGAGGGAATGGGGGTGGTGTTTATGGGGCGGAGTAGAGGCGGTGGCTGTGGAGGTAGCGGGCTACCGGGTCGGGGACGAGGCCGGTTATGGGCCGGCCGGCGGCTGCGAGGGAGCGGATCCGGGATCCGCTGAGGTTTATGCCCGGGCCGTCGAGGAGGATGATGGATCGGGAGGCGCCGGGGACGATTGCGTCGAGTGGGCGGGGGTCGAAGGAGCCTGCGCCGGGTCGGCTGACTCCGACGACCTTGGCCATATCGAGGACTCCTGCGGGGTCCCGCCATCTGTGGAGGTCGTTGAGCGCGTCGACGCCGAGCAGGAGGTGCAGATGGTCTCCGGCCAGCTCCGTCAGTGTGTCTATGGTGTAGGTGGGTCCGGGTCTGTCGATTTCGGCGGGGTAGACTCCGAAGCTGGGGTATGGCCTTACCGCGAGGTTCAGCATGGCGAGCCGATGGCTCGCGGGGCTGACTTGGCTGCTGTCTTTGAAGCGTGGTCTGCCGGCGGGGACGAAGAGGACCCTGTCCAGGCCGAGGGCGGCGGCGGCGGTGTCGGCGATGGCGAGGTGGCCGACGTGGACGGGGTCGAAGGTGCCGCCCAGCACGCCGAGCTTGTCGGGTCGGGCTGTTGGGGTCAGCGTCGATGACACAGCGCCGCCCATAACCTTAGCTTGCAGTCTATTGCCATTCCCACTCAGTCCGGCCGAGCCTGACGGTGTCGCCCGACGAGACTCCGGCGTCTTCCAGGGCCTGAAGGACGCCCACACGCCGCAGGTAGGCGTGGAGTTGGAGCCTGGCCTCCAGGCTGGCTTGGTCGACGAGCGCGGCGACCCGGGCCGCGGAGGGCATTTCGACCACGAAGACGCCGCCCTTCACGCTGACGCGGGGTCTGCCCTCGGCCGGCCTGGGGCGGAGGATGGGAGGAGGCGGGGGCGTCCGCTCAGCCCGCTCAGTCTGTCGGGCGCGGTTCAGTATCTCCAGCACGGCGTCGAGTAGGCTGCCGACGTTCCGGCCGGTCGCGGCGGAGACGGGGATCACGCCGCGGCCGTCTTGGCCGAGCCTCTCCACCAGTTCGCCCACTCTCGGCTCGACCTCCGGGAGGTCGATCTTGTTCAGCGCGACGATCTGAGGTCGGTCGGCGAGTCCGTCTCTGAAGAGGCTAAGCTCCCGCTGAACCCTTGCCCACTCGCCCACGGGGTCTTCGGCGGAGCCGTCAACGACGTGGACGAGTATCCTGGTGCGCTCGACGTGTCTGAGGAAGTCGGCGCCCAGGCCGACGCCCTCGTGCGCCCCCTCGACCAGGCCGGGGATGTCGGCGGCCACGAAGCCCGTCCCCTTGTGCTCCACGATGCCCAGGACGGGTTCCAGCGTGGTGAAGGGGTATCCGGCGATTCTGGGCCTTGCCCTGCTGATGGAGGCGAGCAGGCTGGACTTGCCCGCGTTGGGGGCGCCGACTATGCCAACGTCGGCGAGCACCTTCAGTTCCAGCCGGAGCCGTAGGCTCACTCCATCTTCGCCAGCCTCGGCCAGGAGCGGGAACCGGTTGACCGAGGTGGTGAAGGCGGTGTTGCCCCGTCCGCCCCGGCCTCCATCTGCGACAACCACGCGGTGGCCGTCGTAGAGCAGGTCGGCCAGCAGCTCGCCGCGGCCCTCGTCGAGCCAGACCTCGGTGCCGACGGGCACCTTGACCACCACGTCCTTGCCCTTGGAGCCGTGCCTACGCGAGCTCGTGCCGTCTCCGCCGGCGCCGGCAGCGAAGCGGCTCGTCTCGGAGTAGTGGGCCAGGGTGACGAGGCCGGAATCGGCGACGATGGAGACGCTTCCGCCGTCGCCACCGTTGCCGCCGTCGGGACCACCGCGAGATGTGGATTTATCTCTGCGGCCGCTTACGGATCCACGGCCACCTTTGCCCGAGAGTACTTGGATACGTATCTGGTCGATCATCTCTCTTGGGATAACAGTAGTATTTAAGACAGTGTACAGGGTCGCTCAGCTTTGCATCCCGTGACCTCCTTGCGCGGACGTCGTGGAGGGTTCGCGGGCGGCGGTGGGCAGGGTGTGGATGGGTCGGCGGGTTCTCCGTGGGGGGTTCGGTCTCGTCCGAGTTGTCCACGTCCGATCACAGTTGTCCACGGGAGCGCAACGTTCAGGCAACGGCGCGCGTGGATAGAATCAGGCTCCGGCGATAGCCTCGCGGATGTTGTGGACGTCGCGCCGGAGGGTTGGGTCGGAGTCCAGCATGTCCGCGACCTTGGCGCAGTTCTTGATCACGGTGGAGTGGTCTTTGCCGCCGAGGGCTCGGCCTATTGCGGTGGGGCCGAGGTTGGTCTCTTCCTTGATGATGTACATGGCGACCTGTCTTGCGAGGGCGACGTTCTTCCGGCCTCTGGGGCCTCTGATGGCGTCGGTGTCGAGGCTGAAGTAGTCGGCGACGGCGTCGACGATGGTTTCCGGGGGGGCTGCTCTCCGCTTGGCGGTGGTGAGTGAGTCGGCGATTATGTTCGAGACCAGTTCGCGGGTGATCTGCCTTCTGGTGAGGTCGGCGTAGGCAAGCACCCTGTTGAAGCAGCCCTCCAGCTCGCGGATGTTCGTGTGGATGCGCTCCGCGAGGAAGGATGCTATGTCGGGGCCGATGTTGCGTCCCGACTGCTCGATCTTCGTTAGTATGATGGCGATGCGGGTTTCGAGGTCGGGGGGCTGTATGTCGGCGACGAGGCCGCCTGCGAGTCTGGAGCGGATCCTGTCCTCGAGGAGGCCGAGGCTGCTCACCGGCCTGTCGGACGTGATGACGATCTGTTTGTTTGCGGTGTGCAGGGAGTTGAAGGTGTGGAAGAAGCCCTCCTGTGTCTGCTCTTTTCCGATGAGGAACTGGATGTCGTCGAGCATGAGCAGGTCGGAGCTGCGGTACCTGTCGCGGAACTCCTCGGTGCGACCTTCCCGGATGGCTCGGATGTATTCGTTGGTGAACTCCTCCGTTGTGACGTAGGTGGGTGATCTGCCGAGGCTCCGCGCCCTGTGGCCGATGGCGTGTAGCAGGTGGGTCTTTCCCAGCCCGACGCCGGAGTAGATGGTGAGCGGGTTGTAGAGGACGCCGGGCCTCTCTGCGACGGCGAGGGCGGCGGCGTGGGCCAGCTCGTTGGACTTTCCGACGACGAAGGCGTCGAAGTTGTACCTGGCGTTGAGTGGGATGGCTCTGTGCGACGGGGGGGCGGCGGCCGGTTCGCGGCGGGCCGGGTCGGGGTCAGGGGGTGTCGGCGGGCCGGTTTCGGGGTGAGGGCGTCTCCCGTTAGACGTCCACGTCTCCCCGTCCGCGGTTACGCTGTAGCGGACTTCGATGGGCCGCCCGTTCACTCGCGCGACGGTTTCCGAGATGAGGGAGTGCATTCTGCGTTCGAGCATCTCGGCCACGAAGGTATCCGGCACGCCGACGACCAGCTCGCTGTCGGAGACAGCCGTCCCCTGGGTGTCTTTCAGCCAGGTGGCGAAGCTGGGCCGGGTCATCTGGAGCTGGAGCTCCCCAAGCGCGGCCAGCCATAGTTTTCTTGCTTTCGGCGTCCCTGTCAGGGACGTGGTCATACGCGATATCGCCTTTCCGACGGGGGTTCCGGGATTCTAGCACGGGCCTCTCGCGGAGGCCTCAAGGGGTGGGATAAGGGAATCCCGGCGGGTTCTGCGGGACGGAAAAAGAGGGGCGCGGCGGGTGTCAGTCTATCTAGCGAAGGAGGCCGTGCGCGGCTTGTCAGACGAGCGGAGGGCGTACCCGTCTACATCACGCGGTCTAGGCGCGGATTGGCCGAGATGCCCGGTGTGCGGCCTCTTTTTGCGATCGGTTTCCCCTCGATTTCGTGGATGTCCGCGGTGAAGTCGTTGGGCGGCGCGCTCGATATGTAGCTCCCGATGGCGAAGCTGTCCACGGGGCCGCCGTCGTCGAGGATCGCGCGGATCCGCTCAGGGGTGAAGCCGCCGCTGACGATGATTTCCACGTGCCGGAAGCCTGAGAGGTCCAGCCTCACCCTCACCTCCTTGACGAGGTCGGCGGTGACGCCTCCCCTCTCACTGGCGGTGTCCAGGCGGACTCCTCTGAGCCTTTCGCGGAGAGCGCGGGCGACGTTGATGGACTCCTCGGCTTCGTCCTTGAAGGTGTCCACGAGGGCGATGCGCGGCACCTCGTGCGGCATGTGTCGGTCGAATGCCTGGATTGCGGTGACCGAGTCTCCGAGTATGAGTGGCAGTGTGTGCGGCATGTGTCCGGTGGGGGTGATTCCGGCGAGGCGGGCTCCCAGCGTGGTCGAGCAGGAGACGCAGCCTCCGACCACGGCCGCGTAGTCGATGTTGCCGGCCACGTTCGGGTGCAGGTGGCGGGCCGCGAGTGAGACGACCGCCCTGCCCTGTGCCGCGTCCACGCATTCCTTGGCGGCCGTGGCCCACGCGCTCGATGAGGCCAACATGCCGCATATGGCCGTCTCGTAGGTTCCGATGGAGCTATACGGGGCGCTGATGCGGAGCACGGCCTCCCTGGCGTGGAGGGCGGCGCCTTCTTCCAGCGTCCAGACCTCGCTGCCGGTCTCCGGGAGAATCTTGCCGAGAAGCGCCCTCACCTCCTTCAGGCCGCACAGGATGCCGTCTCTCTTGGCGGAGAACTCCATCGTGACGATCGGGTTCACGCTCTCGTCTCTCAGGACCGCGAGGGTGCGCTGGTACGATATGTCGGCCGTGTCGCCTACGAGTATGGTGGGGCGGATGTCGAAATCGGGGGTGACCATGAGCACCTAATTCCGGGGGCTTGTCGGCTCCGTGTTCAGCAGGGCCGCTCCGAGTATCTTTTCCATGTGGTCGAGCGCGAATTTGTGGGCGATAGGGTCGAAGGATGCCACGCAGTCGACTGGGACCTCCACCCTGTAGTCCCTGTTGCGGGCGTCGGCGGTGGTGTGCATCACGCATATGTCCGTGCAGACCCCGCACACTGTGATCTTGTCGGGTTTCAGCGCGGCGAGCCTCTGATCCAGGTCTGTGTCGTAGAACGCGCTGTAGCGCCGTTTCGGTATCCTCTCGCCCTCGTAGGCCGCCAGCTCGGGGATGATCTCGGTTTCTTCGGTTCCACGCACACAGTGGACGGGGAACATCTGAAATTCGAGGTCGTCGGGGTCGTGGGTGTCGCATATGAAGAACACCTTCGAGCCTCCGGCCTGCTCCTGCTCGATGACCCTTCGGACGTTCGGGATGATGGCGCGCGCCTCACTGCCGCAGTACAGGTTATGGCCTTCTTCGAGGAAGCCCTTGAGCATGTCCACGACCAGCAGGGCGTTCGGCATTCGGCGCTCCCCGGACCTTAGTCTCAGTGCTTGAAATGTTACTCCGGGGCATCTGAAACCGCAAGGGCGGGCGGGCCGGGGTTGGCTGGTCTCACTCCGGCCTGTCGGAGAGGGCGCGCGACGCCCTTCTGAGGCCGCCGAGCCGCAGCCTCAGCAGTCCCTTGAAGTCTTCCCACGCGGTGGAGACGATCCTGACGCGGCTGTCGGGGTCGTCGGTCCACACGACTGGGATGTCCCTGATCGGGTAGCCGTTCTTCTCCGCCAGGATCAGCAGTTCCGTATCGAAGAACCAGCCGTTGTCCTCGACGAGGGGCACGAGGTCGTCGGCGGCGCGGCGCGACAGGGCCTTGAAGCCGCACTGGGCGTCGCTGAACCTGGTGAAGAACATCGAGCGGATCAGGGCGTTGTAGGCCCTGGAGATGAGTTCGCGCTTGAGCGAGCGGCGCAGGACCTTCGCACTTCGAGCCAGGCGCGAGCCGGCGGCCACCTCGCAAGCGGCGCCGTCGAGCGCGGCCAGGAGGCGCGGCAGGGCCGTGACGTCGGTGGACAGGTCGACGTCCATGTAGCAGACGACGTCGGCGCGGCTTTCGAGCCACGCCTTCTTCAGAGCGCGCCCTCGCCCGCGCATCTCCAGCCGTGTGTAGAGGACTCTCGGCAGCCGTTCGGAGAGGGTTCGGGCAACGCGGGGCGTGGAGTCGGTCGAGCCGTTGTCCGCGACGACTATCCGCCACTCGAATGACTCGAGGTTCCCGGACAGGTACGAGTGGAGCGTGGTTATGCTCGCGTCGAGCGCGCGCTCCTCATTCAGGACGGGGATGACGACGTCCACCGAGCGGGTCATGCGCGGCCTCTAGTGCCTGAAGTGGCGGGCGCCTGTGAAGACGAGGGCGAGGCCCAGCCGGTCGGCGGCGGCGATGACCTCGCCGTCGCGCATGGAGCCGCCGGGTGAGGCGGCAGCGGTGACGCCTCCGGCCGCGGCCATTTCGAGGCCGTCTGCGAATGGGAAGAAGGCGTCGGATGCCAGGACGGCGCCTCTCGCCCTGGCGGCGGCCGTCCTCAGCGCCAGATGCACGCTGACGGCCCTGTTGGGCTGCCCGGCTCCCATGCCGATCATGGCGCGGTCCCTGGCGAGGACGATGGAGTTGGACTTCACGTGCTTGGCGGCCCTCCATGCGAAGGCGAGGTCGTCCAGTTCGGTCTCCGTGGGCGGTCTCCTGGACTTCGTCTCCCATGCCGCGGTGTCGAAGGGGAGGTCGTCGAGCGTCTGGAGCAGCGCTCCACCGGAGACCTTTCGCACGTCGAGTCCCTCCGCCGGGCCGCGAGCGGGCGCGACTCGGAGGACCCGGGCCTGCCTGCGCTTCTTCAGGGTCTCCAGCGCCTGCGGCTCGAAGTCGGGCGCGATCACGACGTGGTACAGCACGCCGCGCATGGCCCTTGCGGTGTCTGCCGTCAGGGTCCTGTTGAATGCCGCGACGCCCCCGTATGCCGACGCGGGGTCGCCTTCGTAGGCCCTGCGGTATGCGGCGGGCTGGCGCTCGTCGACGGCGAGGCCGCATGGGTTGTTGTGCTTGACCACTGCGGCGGCGGGGTCCGGGAAGTCGGACACCACGCGCCAGGCGGCCTCGCCGTCGAGCATGTTGTTGAAGGAAATCTCCGGCCCGGAGAGCAGTTCGGCCCTCACGATTCCGCCGGTGGAGAGTGGGTCCGAGTAGACGGCGCCCGCCTGGTGGGGGTTTTCGCCGTAGCGCAGATTTCCCGTCCGCTCGAAGCCGATCGTGAAGGCGTCCGGCAGGTCGTCGTCTTCGCGCAGGTATTGCGAGACCGCGGTGTCGTACAGGGCGACGTGCCGGAACGCCTTTTGGGCGAGTCGTCGGCGCTCCTCGGGGGTGACGCGGTCGTGATTGGCGAGTCGTTCGCTCAGCCATCCGTAGTCAGCGGGGTCTACGGCCACGACGACGGAGGGGAAGTTCTTGGCGGCGGCCCTGATCAGGGTGGGTCCGCCGACGTCGATGTTCTCCAGCGCGTCCTCCAGGGTCGAGCCGGGCCGCAGGACCGTCCGGACGAACGGATACAGGTTGACGGCGACCAGGTCGACGGGGCCGACGCCGTGCTCCGCGAGCTGCGCTTCGTGGCTCTGCAGGCCCCGCCTGGCGAGGATGCCTGCGTGGAGCTTCGGGTGGAGAGTCTTCACCCGGCCGTCCAGGATCTCCGGGAAGCCGGTCAGCTGGGAGACCTGCCTGACCGGTATGCCGGCCTCGGCGATTGCCGAGGCCGTGCCTCCCGTGCTCACCAGCTCGAAGCCCGCGCCGTGAAGCGCGCCCGCGAACTCTGGGAGTCCGGTCTTGTCGTATACGCTGAGTATGGCTCTCATCGAAGGATGACCCGTCCGGCGCCGTCGGATGGGGTCACGCTGCCCACCTCCCGGGCGCCTGGCAGGAGGGCGGTCAGCTCTTCGGCGTCGTCGGCGCCGCAGACGAGCACCATGCCCAGCCCCATGTTGAACACCCTGTACATCTCTTCCGACCGTATGCTGCTCATCTCCAGCAGCGTCGAGAATATCGGCGGAAGCTCCCACGCTCCCGTGTCGAGCCTGGCCGCGAGGCCGTCCGGCAGCGCGCGCGGGACGTTTTCGGGCAGACCTCCACCGGTGACGTGAGCGGCCGTTTTCACGAGATGGGAGGCCGTCCGAAGCTCCTCGACGTATGAGGGGTGGGCCGCCAGCAGCGCTTCGCCCAGGGTCATTCCGAGTTCGGGGTGGAACTCGCCCAGCGGGGCGGGGTCGCGGTCCAGGCCGAGGACGTGCCTTACGAGGGAATAGCCGTTGGTGTGCAGTCCGTTGGACGGCAGTCCGACCAGCGCGTCCCCCTTCCTGACGGCGTTCGGGTTCTTGATCATGCTCTTCTCGACCACGCCCACTGCGAACCCCGCCAGGTCCATCTCGCCGCTGCGGTACAGTCCCGGCATCTGAGCGGTCTCGCCGCCTATCAGGGCGCACCCGGCCTGCGCGCAGGCCCGCGCCATGCCGTCGACGAGGCTTTGGATCACGTCGGCATCCAGTTCGCCCGCGGCGATGTAGTCGAGGAAGAACAGGGGCTTCGCGCCTGACACGGCGACGTCGTTGAGGCACAGGTTGACGAGGTCTTCCCCGATGGTGTCGAACCGGCGCATCATCGAGGCGATCATGAGCTTGGTGCCGACGCCGTCCGTGCCGGAGACGAGCACCGGTTCCCTGTAACCCGCGAGCTCGTACATGGACGCGAAGGGGCCTATGGCTGCCAGGACCTCGGCGCCGTGGGTACGGGAGGCGACGTGCGCGATGCGGCGCTTGACCTCTTGCGCGGCGTCCAAGTCCACCCCGGACGACCGGTAGGTGTGGTCTTCCACGGGCGGGGTCTGCGGAGCCGCTCCGTGTCTCATCAGACCTCGAGGACGAGTTTGTCCATCTCGAGCTGTACGGGGATGGGGTATTCTCCGGTGAAGCAGGCCATGCAGATGGCGCTCCTGTCCAGGCCGGTGGCCCCGGTCAGGCCCTCGTGGCTCAGGTATCCCAGGGAGTCGGCGCCGACGAAGTCACGGATCTCGTCCACGGAGTTGTTCGCGGCGAGGAGCTCCCTGCGGGTTGGTATGTCGATGCCGAAGTGGCAGGGCCACATGATGGGCGGAGCGCAGACGCGCAGGTGTATCTCCCTGGCGCCGCCCTTTCGCAGCAGGTTGACGACGTGCGGCGTCGTCGTGCCGCGGACGATGCTGTCGTCGACGACCACTATCCTCTTGCCGGCGATGAGTTCCGGCATGTGATTCAGCTTTCTCCGCACGCCGAGCCTTCTCAGGTTCTGGTCCGGGAGTATGAACGTGCGGCCGACGTATCGGTTCTTGACCAGGCATTCCGAGAAGGGGATGCCTGACTCCTGGGAGTATCCGACTGCGGCGGCGGTCGCCGAGTCGGGAACTCCCACCACCATGTCGGCGTCCACGGGGTGCTCGCGGGCAAGCTCGGCGCCCATGGCCATGCGCGACTTGTAGACCAGCTTGCCGCTGAGGATGCTGTCGGGGCGGGCGAAGTAGATGTGCTCGAAGATGCACGAGGCCGTCCGACCGTTCGTCTCGCGCCGGTAGACCGTCCTGATGCCGCGGTCGTCCACCATGACCGCCTCTCCGGGCTCGACCTCGCGGACGAAGCGCGCGCCGACGTGATCGAGGGCGCTCGACTCCGAGGCGATTACCCACCCCTTGCTCAGCTTGCCGATGCAGAGCGGACGCACGCCGAGCGGGTCCCGTATGCCGAGCAGCGCGTCTTTGGTCAGGACGGCCAGGGAGTAGGCTCCCTCCAGGCGGCCCATGGAATAGGCGATGCGCCCCTCCCAGGAGTCGGCGGGGGCGTGTGTGATGAGGTGGGCCACGATCTCCGAGTCGCTGGCCGAGGAGAAGGAGCAGCCCCATTCGACGAGTTCGTCCTTCAACTCGACGGCGTTGATCACGTTGCCGTTGTGCGCGAGCGCGATCTCGACGTCCGGGCCTCTGGACTCGATCGGCTGGGCGTTTCGGATGCTGTTGGAGCCGGTGGTCGAGTATCGGGTGTGCCCGATAGCCAAGTGGCCGGCCAAGCCGGAGAGGTCGTCCTCATGGAATGCCTGGTCGACGAGGCCCATCGCGGTCCGGTTGGTGATGCGCTCTCCGTCGGCCGAGGCGATCCCGGCGCTCTCCTGGCCGCGGTGCTGGAGGGCGAACAGGCCGAAGAAGGCGACACGGGCCGCGTCGTGGTCTCGTGAATAGACGCCGACCACGCCGCACGCCTCTCGCAGGCTGCCATCCGCGCATGTGCTCAAGACAAGCTCCCCCTCCGCCGCATTATAGGTTATCCGGGCGAATCGGGGTCAACGCGGGCTGGGTCGATATCGGCCGTATTCCCGGTCAGCCCTCGACTATGGGCTGCGCGATTATCCAGAGGCTGACGGCGGTGTATCCCACCATGAGCGCCAGCATGGGATACTGGCCCCTGAGCGCTCTCGCGCGGTCGCGCTGTCTGCGGTGGGCGACCACGTGGGCCACGTAGACAGCGGCGGCGTGGCCCGCCACTATCGCGATCACGGACAGGAACCAGACGAACCTGGCGTTGACGATGGCTATGTTCGGGTCGTAGCCGGCGGTTCCGAGTATGTCCCATCCGGCCCCGAACGGGTCCGAGGCGAGCGGAATGATGAGTTGCCCCTGAATCAGAAGCAGCGACAGGAAGTGAGCGAGGTTGTAGGCCAGGGCGATCGGAATCAGGGAGAAGACGTATGCCCTGGCGACCTCGGTCACCGGGGCGCTCTCGCCTGAGAGGCTTCGGACCGCGCCGGAGAATAGGAGGTAGAGGGCGAGGAATAGCGCGGGTACTGCGAGCAGGCCCAGGGTGTCTATAGCCTCCAGCGCGTTTGTCCCGAAGAGGGCGTCGGCCGCGCCGAACAGCTGGGTCTGGACGCCCACCCAGACGGAGGTCTCCATGATCCCGTCGAAGGTGACGGTGGCCACCGCGGCCGCGACGAGCACCGCGGCCGCGGGCGATACCCGCTTCACCTGGGCCAGCCCGACGGCGTAAGGCCGGACGTTCAGCTCCCTTGCGCCGGGCCCTGCGGCGTCGAAGCACTCGTAGCAGTCCACGCACTCGTCGTCTAGGCCGCACCCCGAGGCGCACGATTCGCAGCGCGCCCTCTCCGACACCCTGACCTCTGTCGGCGAGAATCGCGCGAAGAACCCGAACAGCACGGAGAACACCTCCCCGTGGCGCAGCCATCTGTGCTTTCCGAAGGTCAGCATCCCCGCCCACGTGACGGCCGAGTAGCCGAGAATCAGGACGCTGAGGTTGAACGGTCTTGACGCGCCTCCGTACACGTTCTCCAGCCACGCAAACAGACCGAACAGGATCACGGCGGGCCAGACGTCCAGGCCGTCGGGGTAGTCGAGCAGCCCGGCCTCGCCGTCGTCCCCGTCCTCGCGGACCAGCTTCTGGACCCACTCGTACACGATCTTCCAGGGGTTCACCAGGGCCCAGAGGTTGCCGAGCAGCGCCGAGACGTATCCCATGCCCACCCACCAGATTATCCAGACGAAGGTGGGGGAGATGCTCTCCAGGGGGCGCTGGGTGCCCACGAGACCGGCCGACAGGACGATCACGAAGACGAGCGCGGAGGCCGCGCGCGCGGCGAGACTGGGCCAGCGGCTCGAGAGCGCTCCCCCGAGGAGCGGGGTCTTCAGGAGGTTGCGGCGCGGATATGGGGCAGCTTCCCCGCCCTGTCTCAGGAACAGACCGATCACCACGAACGAGAGGGCGACCGCCGCCGCGGCGCCGACCAGGAAGTAGCTGAGGGGGATGGGCAGGTCGTACCGCTCCCCGAATCCGTGAGCGTAGGCAGGCCCTGCGGCGGCGGCCGCGGCCGCCGCAAGGAGCGCGGCCAGGGCCGAATTACGCGCGCTCATGCCCCGAACCTACCTGGGGTGGACTTCCAGCGACCCGAGAGGAATCTCCTCCGGCTCCGCTGCCGCCGTCTCGTGTTCATGCTCGCCCCCCGTGTCACTGCCGCCCTCGCCGTCTCCCTCTTGATCCCCTGAGTGTACGGTGACCACGGCCTCGACCGGCTCACCGCTCCACGAATAGGGCCGATGGTCGTTGGTTAGAAGGGCGACGGTAATCGTGTGCATTCCCGGCTCCAGCGCGGGCAGCTGGAGCCAGGGTTCGTATAGGCGGGTGTGGGCCTCCCCGTCTATGCTGACGCTCCCGTAGCCCTGGCCGGCGGCGTGGGGCCGGCCCACGTTCTCCGGTGAGAACGTGAATCCCGCGGCGGTCACCTGGATGATGTGGCCGCCCGCGGCGTCGGTGTGGGCGGCCACACTTGCGGACATTTGGGACTGGGCCTCGACAGGGTCGGGTTCGGGGCCGGTCATCGGGCCGCGGTCGGTGACCGTTACCGTGGTCATGGCTTCGGCCGGCCGGCCGTTGACGAGCAGAGCGTTGTGAGAATTGGCGTTGAGGGTCACGCGGATGCTGCGCTCTCCGGGTTCGAGGTCCTTCAGGTAATGGTTGGAGCCGTAGACCCTGCCGACCTTCTCGCCGTCCACGTAGACGTGGGCGTGCCCTTCCCCGGCGGTGTGGGCCTTGTCCACGTTCCAGGGCGCAAAGCGCCAGCCCTCGGTCACGATGCGGAGGTTGACCCCGCCTCCCTGTTCGGCTTCCGCGGTCAGGTCTACGCTGACGGGGGCTTCGGCCTCTATGGGTTCGTGGCTCATCCCGGATCCCTCCTCAGAGTGGCTCGCAGCCCTGGGGTGGAACGTGATCCTGAAACTGCCGGTCGCGTCTGCGGCGAACGACACGGCGGCGGTCTGACCCGCCTCTGTGTCCGTCTCGACGTCGTAGCCGTGGACGTGGACGCTTCCCGGCTCGTCGGATCTGAAGTTGAGAGTCACGGTGTCCTCCTGCTTCACCCTGACCACGTCGGGTTCGAGGACGCGGTCCGATATGTCAAGATCGAAGGTGAGTTCTTCGGGGGCCGACCCCCCGCACGCGGCTGCCGCGGCCAGCAGGGCCAGCGGCACCAGCGCGGCTGCGCTCCGACGCATCAACGTCCCTGTCATCGTCTCCTCCTCGAGTGGGGCCGAGCTATCGCTTCGACCCTATGCTGTCTTTCGTCTCTTCCTGCGTACGGACCTCCGCCGCAGCTTTTCCCGAACGAATGGGACCAATCCCAGCCCCACGAGGGCAAAGAAGACCAGCACGGTCACCCACGTGAATATCTGAAACAGGGGATTGACCTCCACCACCTCCAGGACGAAGTCGGCCGACTCCGTTCCGAGGTCCGCGTCCACCGTGACGGTGAAGGTCCAGAGGCCCAGCCTTTCGACCGTGGCCGCGGCCTCGTAGTAGACAGGGTCGGTCGGGCTGTTCGTGGCTTCCAGCGGCCCGACGTCCGGTTTGTCCGCGCCGGGTCCCGTTCCAGAGACGGTCACGCCCGCGTCGAGCACGGGCGCGCCCCGTTCCGTGTCGGTGACGGTTATCGAGAGGTGAACGGCTCCCACGGTCGGGGGGCTCGGTATCGTGCCCAGCGCGACCTCGTACGGGCCGGCCGCCCGTTTCTGAAGGTCCACCACCCGGCCGTTGGCGTGTGAGTAGGACGCCGTCGACGCGACGGCCAGCGCAATCGCGGCGGCCGCGCACCAGCGGACGACTAGGTGTGCAGAGACATGCTTCGACACGGTGGACTCGGACGGGCTCCCGGCCCGGCATGGGCTTGCTAATCGGTGTTCACAGCGCCGCTCCCAGCGCCGTGGCTGCGGTCTCCATGTCCTTGTCGCCGCGGCCGCTGACACAGACCAGGATGGCCCGGTCTCTCGACAGCGTCGGGGCCAGCTTGGAGACGTGATATATGGCGTGGGCCGGCTCGAGGGCCGGGATTATGCCCTCGGCCGTCGAGAGCAGCCTGAGGCCCTCGAGCGCCTGCTTGTCCGAGACGCTGACGTAGGCCGCTCGGCCGCTGTCCTTTAAGTAGCTGTGCTCGGGGCCGACGCCTGGATAGTCCAGACCCGCCGAGATGCTGTGGGGCTCGTGAATCTGTCCGTCCTCATCCTGAAGCAGGTATGACATGCTTCCGTGGAGCGTCCCCGCTCGGCCTGCGGTCAGAGTGGCGGCGTGGCGCCCGGTCTCGACCCCGAGGCCCGCCGCCTCCACGCCGATCAGCCGGACGCTCTCGTCGGGCACGAAATCGTGGAACAGCCCCATGGCGTTGCTTCCCCCGCCCACGCAGGCCACCACGAAGTCCGGCAGGCGGCCGGCGCCCTCGATCATCTGCCGCCGCGCCTCCCGGCCTATCACGGACTGGAAGTCCCTCACCATCATCGGGTATGGGTGAGGCCCGACGACGCTGCCGATGACGTAGTGCGTGGTGGCGACGTTGGTCACCCAGTCCCGGATCGTCTCGTTTATCGCGTCCTTCAGGGTGCGGCTCCCGGAACCCACCGGGCGCACCTCCGCGCCGAGGAGACGCATCCGGAAGACGTTGAGCGACTGGCGCGCCATGTCCTTCTCGCCCATGTACACGACGCACTCCAGCTTCAGCAGGGCGCAGGCCGTCGCGGTGGCCACGCCGTGCTGACCGGCGCCCGTCTCCGCGATGACCCGGCGCTTGCCCATCCTCTTCGCCAGCAGTCCCTGGGCCAGCGCGTTGTTGATCTTGTGGGCGCCGGTGTGGGCGAGGTCCTCGCGTTTCAGCCAGACGCCGGCGCCTCCAAGCATCGCTGAAAGGTTCTTCGCGAAGTAGAGCGGCGTGGGGCGCCCGACGTAGTGGCGCAGCATCTCCCGCAGCTGCGCCTGGAAGGTCTCGTCCTGCCGGACCCTGGCGTACTCCCCCTCGAGCTCCTCGATGGCGCCCATGAGAGTCTCGGGGACGAAGCGTCCCCCGTACCGGCCGAAGTGTCCGGCTTCGTCCGGTAGATCCCGTGGCTGCTGGCTCCGGCCCGTCAGGTGGTGTCGTGTCACTGAGGAGATTATACGACTTTCGGCGGGAAGGTGGCGGCGCAGCCGTCTGCCGCCGCGTCAGCGGAGTGGGACGGTCTCTTCAGACGCGGACTGGCTGGAGAGCCTTGGCAATCTCCGCGGCGATCCAGTCATAGGTGGCCTTGATGCCGTCCTCTATACTGATCGAAGGCTGCCAGCCGGTGGTCGCTCTCAGGATCGAGTTGTCGCTGTTGCGGCCACGCACGCCCAGGGGCTTGGCCGGGTCGTACACCTTCTTCAGGCGCTTGCCTGCGGCCCGGCACACCGCGTCGACCAGGCCGTCGACAGTGATGAGCTGGTCGGTGCCCAGATTGATCGGCTTGGTGTAGCCCGACTCCATGATCTTCAGGAGGCCCTCGATGCAGTCGTCGATGTAGCAGAAGCTGCGGGTCTGCTCCCCGTTGCCCCAGACCTCGACGTGGCCGCCGTCATGGGCGAACGCGACCTTCCGGCAGATCGCGGCGGGCGCCTTCTCCCTGCCGCCGTCATAGGTGCCGAGCGGCCCGTAGATGTTGTGCAGCCGCACGATCCGCACGTCCAGACCGCACTCCTCATGGTAGTAGCCGGTGAGCTGTTCGGTGAAGAGCTTCTCCCATCCGTAGCCCTTCTCCGGATTGGCCGGGATGGCCTCGTCCTCCTTCAGCGGGGTGACGTCCTCGCTATCCTGGAGGAAGACGGGGTAGACACATGCGGAACTGGGGTACAGGTACCTGCGGACGCGCGAAACTCGAGCCGCCTCCAGCATGTGGCTGCTAATGAGCGTGTTGTTGCGGGTGAGGGATGCGTGATTGTTGGAGATGTACCCGATGCCGCCCATGTCGGCGGCGAACTGGTAGACGTCGTCCATCCCGTCCGTGGCCTGGAGGCAATTTTCGAGGCGGCGCAGGTCGGTGACGAGGAACTCGTCGGCGGCGCTCGGCTCGAACTGGGGGTGCCCCGTGTCGGCTGCGCGAACCCAATGGCCCTCAGCCTTCAGTCGGTTCACCAGATGGTGGCCGATGAAACCCCCGGCGCCGGCGACTAGGATATTCAAGCGGGCTGTCTCCTAAAACACCGCCGCACGCCCGGCATGATACGGGGCGCACGGTTCCAAACACATACGGAGCCGGTCCAGTGTCCAAGCATGGCGGGCGGCATTGAACCATATTCCGCCCGCGATTTCCAGTAGCTGCGCGGCCACGAAATTGCCAAGTTTTTTACTTTCGGCAAAAAATCACCCACCAAATCCCCCGCCCAATTCGCCCGCGACGAAATCGACCGCGCCTCCCCAATCCTGCCATCCTCAAATCCTGATTCAGACAATTGACACCACCGAACCGCTGTGCTAGAGTATCCCCATGACACAGCCAGCCCATCTCCACGAACAGCCCGCAAGGACTCCTGAAGCGCCTGTCGCAAAGTGTCGCATAAGTGTCGCAAAGGTGTCGCAAAAGTGTCGCATGAGTGTCGCATAAGTGTCGCAAAAGTGTCGCATAGTGTCGGCCAAAATCGGCCCTCTCAGCTACGAAAATGCGGAAAATCCGACACTTCGGCGAAAATTCCCCGCCGCCGCCGCTCCCCAGAGGGCGGCAGGCGCTGAGGACCGGCGCGCCGCCCCAGTCAACCAGGCGCGAGACTTACCCCTGAGCGGCGGCGTTGCCGAGCCGCGCGTTTTCTCATAGACTCGGATATCGGAGGTCATTTCATGAAAGTAGCGCTCGAGACGATTCAGAGCGGCGAGGAGTTCGTCGCGGAGCTCAGGGACGAATTCCCGAACGTGGAGTTCCTCCCCTCGGACGGCAAGGACGATGAGATGGTCAACATCCGCTCCGCCGACGCGTTCTGCGGCGCCCCGTCCCGCGAGGTCTTCCTCGCCGCCGAGCGGCTGCGATGGATACAGTGCGTCGGAACCGGCGTGGACATGATCCTCGCCATACCCGAGGTCGTCGACAGCGACGTGGTGCTGACCAACTGCCGGGGCCCACATGCCGCGCCGATGGCGGACCACGTCATGGGCATGGTGGTCACGCTGGCGCACCAGCTCAACGAGATGTGGGACGACCAGCGGGAGCGCCGGTGGGAGCCTCGAAAGTACAACGGACGCCAGGCCAACCTGGTCGGGAGCGTCATGGGTATCCTCGCCCTGGGGGACATCGGGGCGGCTGTGGCGTGGCGCGCCCACGGGTTCGGCATGGACGTCTACGCGGTGGACAAGCACCCGCGCCCCGCGCCGCCCGTGGTAAAGGAGGTCTGGGGCCTCGACAGGCTCGACGAACTCCTCTCCATCTCCGACTGG
This sequence comes from uncultured Dehalococcoidia bacterium, assembly GCA_958295685.1. GTDB lineage: Bacteria > Chloroflexota > Dehalococcoidia > Lucifugimonadales > CATQGZ01 > CATQGZ01. The sequence continues at coordinate 1,875,917 of OY282365.1, read as the reverse complement.
TTCGTAATCACCGCGCCCCTCACGCCCGATACGCGGGGCCTGATCGACAGACGCCGCGTCGGGCTCCTCAAGGACGGCGCCTACCTCATAGCGATCTCCAGAGGCAACATCGTGGACGAGGACGCGCTGATCGACGGCCTGAACTCCGGTCGGATAGCGGGCGCGGGGCTTGACGTGACGGCGGTCGAGCCGCTGCCCGAATCCAGCCCCCTATGGGACATGAAGAACGTGGTCATATCTCCCCACGCCTCCGCGATGACCCCGGCGCTGCTGTCCGAACGGCGGCACATATTCAAGGAGAACCTCAGGCGCTTCCTGTCCAACGAGCCCTTCATCTACACCGTCGACAAAGGCGCCGGATTCTAGCAGACCCCCGAAGGCGCAGGGGATCGGACCCATTCCAAGGGCGGCCTGACCTCGGGGCAGGCCAGCAGACCCCCGAAGGCAAGGGCCTTCGGACAGCGCCCTTGCATATCGCGCCAGACGACTACGCGGTCGCCCCGAAGGCGCAGGGCCTCGGACGGCTCCCTGTGGTACAATTCGGCCGTCGTTCGAGTGTGGGGATATAGCTCAACTGGGAGAGCGCGGCGTTCGCAATGCCGAGGTTGGGGGTTCGAGTCCCCCTATCTCCACCAGAGTTTGCCGCGGCAGGACCGGCCCAGAGTGGCCGCCGCTCCAACGCGAACGTACCGGCCTCGTCTGAATGGCCGCCGCCGAAAGGACGGGTAGAAGCGATGACCTACTGGGTCTATGATGATCCTGCAACTAGCTGGGTGCGAGTCCACGAGGCGGCGTGCATGTACTGTAACGATGGCCGGGGGATGAACGAGTCTCGTCGTCCCAATAATTTGTGGCGCGGGCCTTTTGAAACCAAACGGGAAGCCATCGACTATGCTCGGGGAACTGGCCGCAAAGACGCAAAGGGATGCGGATACTGTCTGCCGAGTGTGGGAAGCCTTCAGTAGGCTGCCGGATAGACCCACCGGGCCGCGCGGGCGCACCATCATCTCAACGCAGGCAACCGCAGAGACGGCGGCTCAGCGCAACGACCTCATAGTGGCCCTGGCTCAGCAGGTTGGGGGCTGAGGTGATGGAACACACAGATGCCCTGAACGTTTCGCACAGGGCTTTTAGGGGGAGCTGATGGGTGAACAACCACTCAAGCTGAAATTCATTGGTGCACTAATCGAACAGTTAGGTGCCCAGCTATATCCGAGTGCTACGGCCACCGTAGCAGAGCTTATCTCCAATGCGTGGGATGCGGATGCCCAGAACGTGTGGGTCAGAATTCCATTTGGACAGTCTTGGAGCACGGGCGGCACAATAGAAGTCCTAGATGACGGTCATGGGATGACGAGGGAACAAGCGCAGTCGCAATACCTGATAGTCGGTCGGAAGCGACGACTTCAGGACGAAGGAAAGACTCAGGGCGGCGGCCGGTCAGTTCACGGCCGGAAGGGAATAGGCAAGCTCGCGGCTTTCGGGACAGCAGAAATTCTCGATTGCTACACAGTCCGACAAGGACAAGCAGTGTCATTCCGACTTGACTACGACGAAATCAGAAAGGCAGACCCCGGGACAGACTGTGAAGTCAAGGAAACTACCGGGCAAGAACCCCTCTATTCTGCGGATAGTTCGCTTCTCTCTAATGGAACCAGGATTCGGCTTTCCAGATTGCGTCTAAAGCGTGCTATCTCTGAAGATCAGTTCATGAAGTCAATGTCCCGGCGCTTTGCGATAGACCAGACTGTTATGAGAGTGTTTATCAATGGGAAGCAGCTCCAACGGTTCGACATGGACCTAGAGTTCCGGTTTCCGAAAGATGGACAACCTGCCGGGTACTTAGGTCAAGTTGGAGTTGATGGGTGGGGAACTGAGGATCTCCCTAGTGGCAAAGAAGTCCGATGGTGGATCGGTTTTACGCCTAAGCCTCTTGAAGCTGAATACTTGCGCGGTATTTCTATTCTGGGACGTGGGAAGCTGCTACAAAGACCCTTTATGTTTGAACGCACTCAAGGAGTGCGAGGTCAACTTGGACAAGAGTACGTAGTTGGAGAAGTAGTCGCCGATTGGCTGGATACTGGTACAGATGTCGAGGACGATCTGATCCAAACGAACCGTGACCAGCTGCAGCTGGAGGACGACAGAGTGCAGGAAGTGCTTCGGTGGGGCCGGCGCAGGTTGGATTGGGCTCTGTCCCAGCGACAGGACAAGCGTCAAGAGAAAGCTGCGAAGTCAATTCAAACCCCGGACTTAACGGAACTGATTAAAGATTTCACCAAGACTGAGCAACGGCATATAGGCGACATTGCGATTAGGGTCGCTAAAATCGGCGACTCCGACCCTGCAGATGTCCACGACTTCATGGTGGAAGTAGTCAATGGGCTTAATGACAAGGCGGTCCGGGAACTCATGGAGCGTGTCCGGTATGAGGACGAGGGATTCCAAAGCAACTTTTGGGGACTCGTCAGAGAGTTTTCATTGATTGATGCTAGAAAGAACTATAGCATAATTCAGGCTCGACTTGAGACGATTGAACGGCTTGATGCGGCAATTAAGGCTGGAGCTACGGAAGTTCCAGAGATACACGATACTATCAAGAAATTCCCTTGGTTACTTGATCCTCGTTGGAGTCTATTGGGGGATGAAATCGACTTGGACACACTGACCGAACGATATGAACCTACTATCGATCCAGTAACAAGCGACAGGCTCGATTTCTTGTTTATCTTGCAACCAAAGCATCCGGCACCGCTCGATGAACTGTTGATTGTAGAGACAAAACGAGGCTATAAGCGGGATGGATCGGTGCATCATGCCAGTGATGCAGAGGTCAACAAGTTTCATGCCTATGTCTTAGCCGTTGAAAGAGAATACTCTAGTAACAACAGCACGCCTCCATCGGTCAGTGGTTTGATGATCGCCAATGGTTATACGCAAAGGGCTAACTTGATCAAGGAGAGCCTACAGGGAGTGCGAGTCAAGCTAGAATTTCGAACTTGGGGCAGCGTAATAGAAAATACCAAGCGACTTCACACTGGCTGGTTAGAGGTTACGCGATCCAGCGGAGGTCCCATAGTCAGACGAGAAGACGAGACAAGAACGTAAGTAATGCATAGTCCTACGGACGTCATGGCTCCCCGTCAGAGATATAAGGCCATGGCGCATAACCGTGGGAGAACGCAACCTGAGCGAGCCCTGGCGTCGGGTTTATGGCGTCGAGGGGTGCGGTACTTCACTCACGAAGGCTATAAGTCCGTCAAGGACGAGCGACTTCCTGGAAATCCTGACATGGTATTCCCTCGAAGACGGATCGTCATCTTTGTTGACGGGTGCTTCTGGCACGGTTGCCCCGAATGCCGCAAGCACTCGGGACTGAGCGGCGAGTTCTGGGTGAATAAGATAAGCGCCAACAGAGAACGAGACCTTCGATTCACGAAGGAGCTTGCAGACGCCGGCTGGACAGTGTTTCGTATTCCAGAGCACGACGTTAGAACCAAGACGGCACTCGCACTGACCATCGACCGCCTGGTTCCGCTTATATGTGGAGCGCCCCCAAAGAGAACTGCCTTCGTTGTGGGAGACGATGGTGTCTAGTCAGCCGCTCCGCGACTTCATACTACAGGATAGGCCGGCGGCGGCAGCTTCCTGGACAGCCATTTCCCTGTTCTCAGGGGCTGGTTTGAGTGACCTGGGATACGAGATGGCCGGGTTCCAGTTCCTCGTCCAGGTCGAGATAGACCAGAGGCGAGCCGCCATTGGTTCCGACAACTTCCCGTCGTCCGCGTGGCTTGTTCGCGATGTCCGCGTCAGCCATGACGAGGTCGCGGCTGCCTATTGCCGATCTACGTCCCGGCAGCTGGACTTGTTGGTGGCTACTCCCCCATGCCAGGGCATGAGTAGCTCGAATCCCAGCAGGGGCAAGCGGCAGACCCCGCAAGCGAAGGCATTGGAAGAAAAGAACCGGCTTATGCTAGAGGTCATCCCACTTGCCCAGTTGCTGAAGCCGAGGATAATCGTCGTCGAAAACGTTCGTCAGATTCTGACGCTCAACGTCGAGTACGATGGGGCCAAGAGCCAGGTGGTTGACCTGCTCCGCGACGGCCTACAGGACTATGAAGTGTTCCCTAACGTGGTGAACGTGGCCGACTACGGTATCCCCCAGGTCAGAAAGCGTGCCCTGATCGTGGCGGTACATAAGGATGAGACGTGTCTGGAGTCGATGCTATCCCGAAGTCGAACCCCATTGCCGCCTCCAACTCACGCTGAGCAGTCAAACAATGGAGTGCGACCGTGGGTGAGCATTCGCGAGTGGTTGGAGGCCATGGAGTACGAACCGCTGGACGCAAGATCCAAGGATGCCGCACGCGGGACTCACCCCTTGCACTTTGTTCCCGCGTATGGGCCAGACCGATATCGACAGGTCAGTGAAATACCGGAACGCTCAGGGCGCAGCGCCTACGACAACGACACCTGCCCGTCGTGCGGTCGGCAGGTCGACACCGGCTTGATACTGTGCCCTGCTTGCAGCGCCGTAATGCGCAATAGACCCTACGTTGAAAGAAACGGGCGACCGTTCCTAATCAGAGGGTTCCACTCAAGCTACAGACGAATGAATCCTGAAAGACCCGCGTATACCATAACCACCAATTCAAGCCACGTAGGCAGCGACTTCAAGATTCATCCCTGGGAGAACAGGGTACTCAGTACCTTGGAGTGTGCCGACTTGCAGACCGTCCCAAGGTTCTACGACTGGACACGAGCGAAGGAGGGCAGAACGTTCTATCTTATCCGTAACTTGGTTGGAGAGGCGTTTCCCACCTACTTCACTTACCTACACGGTCGAGCCCTGTCTGATCTCCTGTCCAGTTCTGCGTCACCGAGAGGACCCCTGAGATGAGAATCAGGCACATAGCTTACGGAATGGCCACCTTCCTGCCTGGCGTGCAGGCTCTCAGGAGCCGTCTGCAGCCCGGCGTCATGAAGGAACACACAGACTCGGCGCGGTACTGCTACTCAGTCTGGCTGCGTCACCTCGTCCGCGCTTCGGAGAACGGATTGAACGTATGGCCGGAGGCCGTTGCGGAACTGGGGCCGGGGAGCTCGTTGGGTGTCGGCCTCGCGGCTCTGATCACAGGCAGTTCCCGGTACTATGGACTTGAGATCGTCGATCGGGCGGGCGTCGAGAAGAACGTTGAGGTGTTCGATGAACTGGTCGAGTTGTTTACTCGACGGGAAGACATCCCCGCGCCCGACGAGTTCCCCAGAGTGAAGCCGATGCTCGAGAACTACGACTTCCCCGCCCACGTGCTGGACGGGGACCGTATGCTGGCGGCCCTGGACGGGAGCAGACTCGAATCCATCAGAGACTCCATCACGACCGGCGGAGGGATGATCGAATATAGGGCGCCTTGGCACGAAGCGGACGTTATCGAGAAGCGCTCAGTCGACATGATCTATTCGCAGGCGGTGCTGGAGCACGTAGACGACCTGTCCAGCACGTACCGGGCAATGGCGCTCTGGCTGAAACCCGGTGGATACGTCTCGCACGTGATAGACTTCAAGTCCCACGGACTGTCTGCGGCGTGGGACGGACATCGGGCGTGTTCGGACTTCGTGTGGAGACTGGTTCGCGGCAGACGGCCGTACCTCCTGAATCGGGCGCCCATGTCCGAACACCTGGACATGCTGGAACTGCACGGCTTCGAGGCGCGGTGCCGCGAACCGTACGAGTCCGAGCCGACTGTCTCTGCGGAAAAGCTGGCCCCCAGATTCAGAGGCATGACGGAAGAGGACCGCGCCTGCGCCAGCGTGTTCATACAGGCGTCGAGGGATGGATGAGTCGGAGGGCAGAGAAACGCGCACGGACTCCCCGGCGGCGGGCCTGTGCGCGCTCAGTTCGGAATTGGTGTGATTTTGGTGATTTTGGGGTTGCGCCGGGGGGAGTCGTTCCCTATAATCTATGCTGATGGCCGATGAAATATCGTCGGCCTGCCTATATGTGCGTTCAGTGAATTAAGCGAATACCTAGGGGTGTGGGGTGATCTGTAGGTGTACCCTGCGTGGCTTCCTTGGGAGTCGCGCAGGGATTGACGGCCGAGTCTATAGGTGTATGAGCGTGGCCTCCGCCACGCCATCAGCTCTTCTATTGCCCGGAAAGGGAGTCGCTTCGTCCGCGAAGCGCTGTCCGGCCTCCCCTAACGCTCCCTCTATCTCACCCCCCCCCCCCCCCTGAAACGGATGAACTACGGAAGGCGCGCGCGCCCAGCACGGCTTCTCTTTGAGAGAGCCGCTGCGGAGCGCGGCGCTAAAGGCATGGCATGAGCAGCAGCGCTGACAGGCTGATGAGGCTAGGGGTCCTGGGCGTGGCCGTCTTCGCGGTCGCGCTGATGGCCGACCTGCTTCCGCAGCCCACCAGCGCGTCGACCGACGGCTCCGGCGCCTCGGCCACCAGCACGCCGCCCGTGCTGCCCGACCCGGAGGCCACCAGCACGCCGCCCGTGCTGCCCGACCCGGAGGCCACCAGTACGCCGCCCGTACAGCCGGAGACCCCGGCCACCAGCACGCCGCCCGTGCTGCCCGACCCGGAGGCCACCAGCACGCCGCCCGTGCAGCCGGAGCCGCCTGCCACCAGCACGCCGCCCGTGCAGCCGGAGACCCCGGCCACCAGCACGCCGCCCGTACAGCCGGACCCGCCTGCCACCAGCACGCCGCCCGTGCAGCCCGACCCGCCTGCCACCAGCACGCCGCCCGTACAGCCCGACCCGCCTGCCACCAGCACGCCGCCCGTACAGCCCGACCCGCCTGCCACCAGCACGCCGCCGCTCCTGTTCGCCCAGGGGATAGCGGCGCAGAGCTACACCGCGGGCCAGCCGGTCAGCGTGACGCTCCCCTCCGCGTCGGGCGGCGCGGCCCCCTTGAGCTACCGGCTCGACCCCGACCTGCCCGACGGCCTGTCGTTCGACCCCGGCGCCCTCGTCATATCCGGCTCCCCAACAGGGTTCAGCCCTCCGACGCTCTACCAGCTGACCGTTACCGACGCCGACGGCGATTGGCTATTCCTGCAATTCCTTATAGGTGTGGACGAGGCTGCGATCCAACAGTCCGCCGCTACGGTAACCGGCGTGGCCATCACGTCCACCGCGCGCATCTGGCAGGGCTCGCCCGCCCCCTACGCCGCGGCCGCGAACATAGACGTCGACGTGACCTTCAGCGGCCCCGTCACCGTCACGGGGTCGCCCCGGCTGGCCCTCTCCATCGGCTCCCGCACCCGCCAGGCCGCCTACCGCTCCGCCGCCTCCTCCACCGTCAGCTTCCGATACGCCGTCGTCGGCGCGGACCGCGACGCGGACGGCATCGGCATCGCCGCCGACGCCCTCACCCTCAACGGCGGAACTATCCGGTCGGGCGGCGTCGACGTCAACCTCGGCCTCGGCAGCCATGCCCTCGGCGCGCAGGCGGACCACCAGGTGGACGGCGGGGGGGCGTCCTTCGACGGCGTGGCCTCCCCCTCGTACACCTTCGAGATGGGCACGTCCACAGTGGTTACGCTGCCGGCAGCCGCCGACGCGGCGGAACTCTGCGAACTTGACCAGTCCACGACTCCCCCTACCATGCGCTGTACGCCCGCCTACACGCTCGCCCCCACGCCGAGCCTGCCGAGCGGCCTGACCTTCTACCCAACCTTCCGCACGATAGAGGGCGCGCCGTCCGCCGTCACGGCGACCACGACCTACACCCTCATCGCCAACAGCCCGGGAGGCAGCGACACCCTGCCGTTCACCATCCGGGTGCTGTCTCCGCCGCCCTCGGTCAGCGGCGTGAGCATAACGTCCGTCCCTGCCGGCGCGTCCAACTACGCCGCGGGCGAGAACATAGACGTGGACGTTACCTTCAGCGGTGCGGTGAGCGTCACGGGAACGCCCCGGCTCGCCCTCGGCATAGGAGCGAACACCCGGCAGGCCGCCTTCCGCTCAGCGTCCGGCTCCACCCTCAGCTTCCGATACCGGGTCACCGCCGATGACGCGGACGTTGACGGCATCAGCATCGCCGCGGACGCGCTTACCCTGAACGGCGGGGCCATAACCGAGGCGCCCGGCGGCAGGGCCGCCCTGCTGGGGCTCGGTACCCACGCCGTCTCCAACTCCGCGAGCCACAAGGTCAACGACGCCTCCCCGTCCTTCGGCAGCACGACCATCGAAGACCTGACGGCCGAAAAGAGCGGCGCGATCACCCCCGTCGTCCTGCCCACGGCCGCCGGCGGCGACGGCTCCCTCGCCTACACACTCACGCCTTCGACGCTGCCGACGGGCATGACCTGGACGGCTTCCACCCGCACCATAGCCGGCACGCCCGCGGCTGCCACGACCACCGCGCCCTACACCTGGACGGCCACGGACGCCGACGGCGACTCGGCGAGCCTCACCTTCAGGATACTCGTGACGGCCCCCGCGGGCCCGGCGCCGGACGACCTGACCCTCGGCTCGACCATGACCAACTACGTGACCGGGGATACCCTGACCGTGACCGTCCGGTATCCCCGGAAGATGTCCGTCAATACGAACGCGGGGACGCCGTCCCTCAACCTGGTCATCGGGGACAAGACGCGCCGCGCCCTCTACAACACCGACGCATCCGACAGCAAGAACGAGAACGCCGGAAATCTCAACCCCTATGGCTACCTTATCTTCCAGTACGTCGTCCGGATGGAAGACTTCGACGACGACGGGGTAGCGATTCCCGCGGACGCGCTGCGCCTGAACGGGGGAAGGATACGCACGCTGGTCGCTCCCGTGGACGCCAAGCTGCACCTGGGGTCTCACGCGGTCGTCAGCGGCGACAGCAAGAGCGTGAAGATGAAGGTCAACGACGTCCCGCCCACCTTCGGGAGCGCGTCGATAGCCAGCAGGGTGTATGACCTCAACGCATCCACCACCCCCTTCGTATTGCCCGAGGCCGGGGGGGGCGGCGGCATGTTGACCTACACCCTGACGCCGACGACGATGCCCGCAGGCATGACCTGGACGGCCTCCACCCGCACCATAGCGGGCACGCCCACGGCCACGACGACCGCGGTGACCTACACGTGGAAGGCGACGGACGGCGGCGGCGACTCGGCAAGCCTGACCTTCAGCATCGAGGTGCGGAATCCGACCGGCCCGGCCGTCTCCGGCGTCGTTAGGTACCTAGTGCAATCGGAGCATCAGGACGACACTGATAAGGACAACTACACGCTCGGCGAGACCCTTCGCGTGGCCCTTAATTATCGTCCCACCTCCGTGACCGTCACCGGGTCGCCCCAGCTTGTGCTCATCATTGGAGACAAGCGGGTCAAGGCCAATTACGACGCCCTTCACTCTTGGTCGAGGGGCGTGGTATTCAGCCATCAAATTACGTCCGAGGACTGGGACGGGGACGGGATAACGATTCCCCCGGACGCTGTGCTGCTCAACGGCGGCTCGATCCGCGTGAGGGGCGGCCCGCAGGACGGTCAGGACGTCAAGCTCAACCTGGGCTCCCACGCCATCGTGAGCGGCAGCATCGAGAGCTCGCGGATGCGTGTGAGAGACACCGTGCCGTACATCGACCACACGTATGTGACCAACGTCAGGGTACCGGTGAACAAGCCGGTCGAGCTCGCCCTGGTGGGGCAGGTGTATGGGGATGCGCCGTTCGTCTTCACCGTCTCGCCGGCGCTGCCTGAGGGCTTGTACATAGGCACGCCGGACGCGGAAAGCACCCTCAGCCCGAATACGCCGTGCCTGATGGGGCAGACCAGCGAGATCGTTACGAACAAGAGGTTCTGGCTTCGCGCGCTCGACCGGGACGGCGACGAAACGCTCTTGAGCTTCTTCCTCCTGACTACGGGGGACTCGGCGGCGGTGGACGAGGTCGAGATACTGTCCGGCCCATACGCCAACGACACCTACGGCGCGGGAGAGGTTATAGAGGTCGCGGTGGGGTTCGACCGGAGCATTACGGGGACGAGCCTGTCGCAGTCGACGCTGACCATCGACGTTGGGGCGAATACCCGCAACGCCGCATATCACGGCACGGACGCCGACGGCAGGCTGGTCTATAAGTACACGGTGCAGCCGGGGCGAGACCTTTCGGGATTTGTGTACGAAGGCGGCCGGCTCTTCTATAAGACCATCATCTTCCCGGCGGACGGCGACGCGGACGGAATCACCGTCAGCGCGGATGCGCTGAAGCTGAACGGCGCGGCCATCAGTGACGCCTCGACCCAGGTCGCCGCCTCTCTGGACCTCGGGACCCACGCCGTCTCCAACGACTCCTCCCACAAGGTGGACGGCTCCGTGGCCACTCCCATGGCCGTCGAGACGGTCGCCATAACCAGCTCCCCCGCCAGCGCGGACGGCTACGACGTCGGCGAGGTCATCGAGGCCAGGGTTACCTTCTCCAAGCCGGCCACCGTTACGGGCGCTCCCCAGTTGGCCCTGACCGTCGGGGCCACCAATCGGCAGGCGTCGTACCAGGCGGCCAAGTCCGGCGGGGACCATCTCGTGTTCACCCACACGGTAACCACCCAGGACAAGGACGCCGACGGCATCAGCATCACGGACACCCTCGACTCCGAAGGGAACGTAACCGCCCACGCGCTGACGCTCAACGGCGGGACCATCAGCGATTCGGGAGGGACGGCCGCCCCCCGCGCCCTCGGAACCCGCGCCATCGCCAACGCGTCGGCGCACAAGGTCTACACGCCGCCCCGCGTGACCCGCGTATCCATACTGTCCGGCCCCGGCGTGAACGGCACCTACGACGCCGGCGAGACCATCGAACTGCAGCTCACCTTCAGCGAGACCACCCTCACGCACGGCGTACCGCAGGTTGCGTTGACCATCGGGGCGAACACGCGGCAGGCGGTATGGACCAGCGACGTCACGGGCCTTGGACGGACGCACCTCTACCGGTACTTGGTGACCGCGGACGACGAGGACACCGACGGCATCGGCATTGGGGCGGACGCGCTGACTCTGCCGCCGGGGGCGTCGATTCGCGCCACCTTCGGCCGCGAGGACGCAGAGCTTTCCCTGGGCAGCCGCGCCGTCGAAAACGACTCGGCCCACACCGTGCGGGACTACCCGCCGATGCTCGGCAGCATCCAAGCGCAGAACTACGTGATGGGGACGGCCGTCGACTTCGCCCTGCCCCAAGCAACCGGCGGCAACGGCTTGCTCACCTACAGCCTGTCCCCCGCCGCGCTTCCCGCCGGGCTGACGCTGGCGACCTCCTCGACGGCCACCTCCACCATAACCGGGACGCCCACGGCTACCACCACCTTGACGGCCTATACCTGGAGTGTGACGGACGTTGACGGCGACACGGCCCAATCGGCGTTCAGCATCGCGGTAGCCGCGTCCAACGCGCCCATGATCACCGACGTGCGGTTCTATAGCAGTCCGCGCGCCGGCTCCGGCTCCGGCAACACCTATGACGCAGACACCCGCCGCCCGATAGTCGTGCACGTGGAGTTCGACCGAGAAGTGATAGTGAACTATCCGCGCGACGGGACCGGGGGCCCCCAACTCGCGCTGGAGATAGGCACCAAGACGGTTCAGGTGGACCTCTCGCCAGGGGGCGGCTATGCCGTCAGCTGCGTGGTCGGCGGCGAGCGCCGCGTCGGCAACAGCCGGAGGATTGACGCCGTCTGCACACCGGAGCGTACGACTCTGCAGTTCATCTACAACGTGCAGGGGACCGACGAGGACCAGGACGGGATTAGCATCCCCGAAGGGGCGTTGACGCTGGATAGGGTGACTCTCCGAGACCGGGCCACCAACTCCATCGACGCCTCCCTGTCGCTGGGCAGCCACGCCATCACCAACGACCCCGGCCACAAGGTGGACGGCGGGTCGAACGTGCCGCCGGTGGTGGCGGCCTTGGACGTGACCGGCCCCCAAGCCACCCCTCCCGCCGACGGCTACCAAGAGGGCGATACCCTATCCATCCACCTCACCTTCGATGAGCACGTCACCCTGACCGGCAGCCCGTCCATCGCGCTGCAAGTGGGCAGCCAGACCCGGCAGGCGGCCTTCCATTCCGTAGTGAGGCCGGACGGGGCCGCCCCCAACGCTCCATACTCGACGCTGAAGTTCACCTACACCTTCCTGACCACCGACTCCGACTCCGACGGCATCAGCATCGCGGACACGCTGGACTCCGACGGGAACGTTACGGCCCACGCCGTGAGGCTGAACGGCGCGACGATTCGGGACTCCGGCGGACGGGACGCCGTCCTGGACCTGGGCACGCAGGCCATCGTCGACGACGCGGACTTCCGGGTGCTCGCCCCGCCGAAAATCACGTCGGTCAGCGTCATCTCCCCGGCGCAGCAGAGCGGCACGTACACTTGGCCGCACCTCATGACAATAGCCATAGATTACAACCAGCCGGTAATGTTCAGGCCGCCCACGGCCACCAGCACGGCGGGGATGCGGTTGACGGTAGGGATAGCCTCGGGCGACCAGGTCTTCCTTCCGTCGAACAGTCAGACTATGAACAACCGCATCGCGTTCACGCACAACGTGATGCCTAACGACGTGGACACCGACGGGGTCAGTCTGGCCGCGGACGCGCTGGACCTGATGGGCGGGACGCTGCGGGACGCCGAGGGTGAGGACGCGCAGACCGACCTGACGGGCTTCACCTTCACCAACAAGCCCGACGCGAAGATCGACGGAACGAAAGCCAACTTCTGGCCCGAATTCGCCACCACCACCCTGACGGTCTCCAACCCGGCGGTGGATACGCCCGCCGCCGTCAACCTGCCCAGGCCGGGCGGCGACGAGCCGCTGTCTTGGAGCGTCTCCCCGGCGCTGCCTGCCGGCCTCTCCATGAACGCGGTCACCGGCGCCATATCGGGAACCCCCACGCTGGAGACCCCCCTGAAGCAATATACCGTTACCGTCCAAGACCATCTCGGCGTCCCGCCCGGCGGACAGGGCTACTACACCGTAGGGAACGGCGATACCGCCACCACCACCTTCCAAATGCGGGTTACCGGCCCCAGGCCGGCGGTTACCGGCGTGAACTTCGTCGGCGCGCCGCAGGCGGGCGACACCTACGGCGCGGGCGAGGAGGTCGTCGTCGGCGTCTCCTTCGACTCCGACGCGGCGGGGAACATCATCGTGCGGGAGACTCCCCAACTGGCCCTGAAAATAGGGAACAATACCCGCCAGGCCGTCTACTACTACACCGCGCAGGGCACGCGGACGCTCCACTTCCGCTACACCGTCCAGGCCTCCGACCTGGACGCCGACGGCGTCAGCATAGAGGCGGGCGCGCTCACCCTCGGCAGCGGCGCGGCCATTCGCAGAGTGGGCGGCCATGACGCGGTTACCGACCTCGGCGTCCACACCGTCGCCGACTCCCCTTCCCACAAGGTCAACGGGGCCTCTAGCGTCACGCCGACCGTTACCGGCGTCCGCGTGGTCTCCCAGCCGGCCCGGGGAACCGCCTACAACCTGGGCGAGGAGATAGAGGTCGAGGTGGAGTTCAACCGGGCCGTCGCCGTCACGGGCTCTCCCACCCTCGGCCTGACCGTCGGAACCGCTACCCGCCAGGCGTCCTACGGCCAGGCCGGCGTCAGCCCCCGTTATCACTACTTCCGGTACTTGGTGCAGGCGACCGACGCGTCCCTCGACGGCCTCCGAACCACCGTGAACGCCCTGACCGTTCCCTCGGGCTCCCATATCCGCAACGCGGCCGGCGCGAACGCGCAGCAGGGGATCCTCGGCACGGCGCAGAGCATCTCCTCCAGCAACGTCAACGGCTACTCCAACCGCGCCGCGTACATCCGGGACGTCAGGATAAGTTCGATCCCGGCGGAGGGGACGACCTACAAGCTGGGCGAGACCATCACCGTGCAGGTGCGCTACAGCAAGCCGGTAACCGTAACCGGAGCGCCGAGACTCGGCATTATGATGACCAGCGGCATGGGCTCCGGCGGCGCGCTCTACGCCCGGAGCGTCCGCGCCCAAGAGACGCCCGGCCCCTCCCAACCTCACCACTTCTGGCTGGAGTTCGACTACACCGTCCAGAGCTACCCCAACATTGCGGACGACTACGATCCCGACGGCATCACCGTCAATGAGATAAACGTCGCCGTCAGGAACGAATGGGTCCTGGTGCTGATGCCCTCCGACGCAACCATCGTGGGCGCGGCGGACGGCGGCGTGACGGCTGAGCTGCGCTCCCGCGTGACCGAGCGCGTCTGGGACGGGATCCGGTGGGTCGACCGCACCATGAACCACTCCCTGGTCAACCAGGCGCAGCACAAGGTGGACGGGCGGCAGCCGCGGGTTACGAGCCTTGAGATCCATGGGCAGCCGGCCAACCTGACGCGGTGCAACGACCCGGACCAGCCGCCGAGTCCGACGGTCCGCTACATCTGCAGTTTGACGCCGGGGGCGCTGGACGCGCCCAGCTACTTCGCGGGGGAGACCATAAACGCGCTGGTTACGTTCAGCGGGCCGGTGCGGGTGAGCTCGGCGAGCGTACCGCTGACGCTGGCGAACGGGACGGTTACGGCGAGCTCGTGGTCCTACTATCAGCCCACCAGCAACAACTACGCCAAGGTCCTGATTGGCTACACGGTGCAGGCCAGCGACCAGGACCCCAACGGCATCGGCGTCTCCCGGAACTCGCTGTCCGGCGACGTCGGCAGCCGGGCCGTCGGCAACCCCGCCGTCCTCACCCACGCCGCGGTGCCCGAAAACCTACGCCACGCCATTCTCAAGAGAGCGCAGGCCCCGGCCCTAATCCGGTATGCCACCGTGCAGAGCCAACCCAACGCCGCCGGAGGCTACGACGCGGACGAATACATCCGCGTGGGGGTCGTCTTCGACGAGCAGGTCAACGTTGCCGGCAGCCCGCGGTTGTCCCTCCAAATCGGCGGCAGCGTCCGCACCGCGAGCTACGTCGGCAGCAACGGCACTATCCTGAGCTTCCGGTACCTGGTGCAGGCGGGCGACCTGGACGTCGACGGGATAAGCCTTCCGGCCAACGCTATGTCTCTGAACGGCGCGAGGATTACGACGCGGCGCAACAACGTGGCGGCCAACATCGGCAACGGCGCGACGACGCCCTTCGCCGACCACAAGGTGGACGGCGCGCAGAACCGCCCCCCCAACGTTACCGGGGCCGCCATCACGTCCACCCCGTTGGCCGGCGCCTACGGCGCGGGCGAGGCGATATACGTGGAGTTGTCGTTCCACAAGCGGATGGCCGTAACCGGCTCCCCGCAGCTGACCATCACCCTGGACGGCGCGACGACGACCGCGGCCTACCACCGCACGGACGACCGCTCGATCACCTTCCGCTACCAAGTCCGGACGGGCGACACCGACACGAACGGCGTCTCCGTCGGCGCGGGCGCCCTGAACCTCAACGGCGGGACAATTCAAAGCCACAGCGGGGTGAACGCCAACCTGGGGCTGGGCAGCCACGCGATAACCGACGCCGCAGGCCACCGGGTGGACGGTCACGTCATCACCGTGCCCACCTTCGCCGCCGACGCGGTTGCGGACAAGGACTGGTACGTCAACCGAGCGGTATCCCACACGCTGCCGGAGGCCGTGGGCGGGCGTGGCGGCCTCACCTACTCCCTCACGCCCGCCCTGCCCGCGGGGATGTCCTTCGACAACACGACGCGGACCATATCGGGGACGGCGAGGACGCTCGCGGCGCGGACCAGCTACACCCTGACCGCCCGGGACCCCCACGGCGTGAGGGGCAGCGTCAGCTTCGACATCACCATAGGCCAAAGCGCGGTCCCAACCTTCGGCTCCCAAACGGTCGCCGACCAGACCTGGCTCAGGGCCGGGCCGATAACCGAGTTCACGCTGCCCACGGCCACCAGCGGCGACGGCGCGCTCACCTACACCATCATCCCGCCTTTCCAGCGCGGCGTAACCATCGCAACCTCGACTCCGTACACCGTGAGCGGCGCTCCCGCCGGCGCCAGGGCGCGGACCATGTACACTTGGACGGCCACCGACTCCGACGGCGAGACGGCATCGGTGACCTTCCACGTCGCCACTGATCACGCCGGCGTCAACTTGCCCTTCTTCGGCACCAAGACGATTGCCGACCAGAGCTGGTTGCAGAACAAGCAGGTACTACCTACCCAGCCAGAGGACTGGCAAGTACCCAATCCCGAGATATTTAGTGGGAACACCTGGTACAACACCCGTATCTTCCTCCCCACTGTGGAAGGCCCAGGATTCGATAGTGGAGACCCGGACAGGTACTACGATAGCAAGGTCCAATACACGCTCTCCCCGGCCCTTCCCGCCGGCTTAACCCTCGCAACGACTACCCGCCGCCACCTGAGGAACCTACCCGAGATTGGCGCCGGTCAAATCAGCGGCACGCCCACCGAAGCCATGGCGCGGACCCTGTACACCTGGACGGCGGCCGCCCCCGACGCGGACAGCGCGGTCCTATCCTTCTACATCACCGTAGCCCCCGACCTGATGCCCTACTTCAGCGGGCTGATAGAGAACAAGCGCTGGGTTCGCGGCAAGCAGATACCGGGGTTCACCCTGCCGGAGGCGAACAGCGGCGACGGGGCGCTGACCTACGCGCTGACGCCCGCCCTGCCCGCCGGCGTAACCATGGACGCCGCCACCCGCGCCGTGAGCGGCACGCCCACCGCCGCCGCGACGAGCACGCTGTACACCTGGACGGCCACCGACGCCGACGGGGACACGGGCAGCCTCACGTTCGACATCGCGGTCGGCGTCCCGCCCAGCTTCGGCAGCCAGACTATAGCGAACAAGGACTGGGCGCAGAATCTCCCGATCCCGCCGTTCGACCTGCCCGCCGCCACCGGCGGCTACGGCACGCTGACCTACGCCCTGTCGCCCGCCCTGCCCGACGGCGTGACCCGCTCCGCCACCTCCACCTTCGCCGTGAGCGGTACGCCCACCCCCGCGATGTCCAGCACCCAGTACACCTGGACCGTTACCGACGAGTACGGGGACTCGGCCTCGCTGCGGTTCTCCGTCAGCGTGGACAGCAAGCCGACCTTCGGCGGCCAGACCATCCCCGAGCAGTTCTGGACGCAGAACGTGGACGTAACGCCGTTCACCCTGCCCAGAGCCGCCGGCGGCAACGGGACGCTGACCTACATGATGGAACCGGGGCTGCCCCCCGGAATGGACATTAGCGACAGCCTCCGGGTGACCGGAGCGTCCCCGTTCTACCAGTCCAAAACGCGATTCGCTTGGACAGTGACGGACGAGGACGGCGACATGGCGAGAATCCGGTTCTTCGTGACCATATACGAGGACGTGGAGCCGACCTTCGGCTCCCAGACCATCGCCGACCAGACCTGGACGCAGCGCCAGCCGATAACCGCGTTCGACCTGCCCACGGCCACAAGCGGCAACGGCGGCCTGACCTACACCCTCAGCCCCGCGCTGCCCGCAGGCGTGGCCACCAGCACCACGTCTGCCACCAGTACCGAGTTCGCCGTCAGCGGCACGCCGACAGGCCACCAGACCGCGGTGACCTACACCTGGACGGCCACCGACGCCGACGGCGACTCGGCCGAGCTCACCTTCACCATAACCATAGCCGAAGACCTGTTCCCCACCTTCGGCGCGGCAGCCGTCGCCAACCAATCTTGGACCCAGCGGCAGGCGATAACCGCGTTCGATCTGCCCACGGCAAGCGGCGGAGACGCCCCGCTGACCTATACCCTCGGCCCCGCCCTGCCCGCAGGCGTAACCCGCGCAACCACGACCCCGTACCGCGTCAGCGGAACGCCGAGCGGCTACCAAGGCGCCGCCAGCTACACCTGGAAGGTCACCGACGCCGACGGCGACACGGCCCAGCTGACCTTCACCATAACCATAGCCGAGGACCTCGCCCCCACCTTCGGCTCGGCAACCATCGCCGACCGGACCTGGACCCAGCGGCAGGCGGTAACCGCCTTCACCCTCCCCACCGCAGCCGGCGGAGACGCCCCGCTGACCTACACCCTCAGCCCCGCCCTGCCCAACGGCGTGACCAAGAACGCCGGCCACCGCGTCAGCGGCGCCCCGACCGTGAAGCAGGCGGCCACGGAATACACCTGGACGGTGGAGGACGCCGACGGCGACACCGCAAGCCTGACCTTCAACATAGCGGTCGACGGCGTACCGTCCTTCTCGGCGACCATATCCGACAAGTCCTGGACCCAGCGTCAGGCCATAACCGCCTTCACCCTCCCCACCGCAAGCGGCGGCGACGGCTCCCTGACCTACACCCTCAGCCCCGCCCTGCCCGACGGCCTAACCCGCGCGACCACGACCCCCTACCGCGTGACAGGTGCGCCGACCGTGAAGCAGGCGAGCACGGAGTACACCTGGACGGCAACGGACACCGACGGCGACACCGCAAGCCTGACCTTCGACATAGCAGTCGACGGCGTCCCGACCTTCGGCTCGGCGGCCATATCCGACCAGTCCTGGACCCAGAGACAGGCCATAACCGCCTTCACCCTGCCCACCGCAAGCGGCGGCGACGGCTCCCTGACCTACACCCTCAGCCCCGCCCTGCCCAACGGCGTAACGCTGAACCTCACGACGCGCGAAGTCAGCGGCGCCCCCACCGTGAAGCTGGCCGGCACGGAGTACACCTGGACGGCGAGGGACACCGACGGCGACACCGCAAGCCTGACCTTCGACATAGCGGTCGACGGCATACCGTCCTTCTCGGCCACCATCCCCAACCAGACCTGGACGCAGAACAAGGCGATAACCGCCTTCACCCTGCCCCT
The DNA here is from genome assembly GCA_958295685.1 of uncultured Dehalococcoidia bacterium. GTDB lineage: Bacteria > Chloroflexota > Dehalococcoidia > Lucifugimonadales > CATQGZ01 > CATQGZ01. The sequence continues at coordinate 1,857,127 of OY282365.1, read as the reverse complement.
GGCCACCGGCGGAGACGGCAATCTGACCCACACCCTCAGCCCGGCCCTGCCCGCAGGCGTAACCAAGAACGCCGGCCACCGGATCAGCGGCACCCCGACCGGCCACCAGGCCGCCGCCACATACACCTGGAAAGTCACCGACGCCGACGGCGACGCGGCGGAGCTCACCTTCACCATAGCCATAGCCGAGGACCTGTTCCCCACGTTCGGCTCCCAGACCATCGCGGCCCAGTCCTGGAAGCAATATGACCGGATAACCGCCTTCACCCTGCCGACGGCAACAGGCGGAGACGCGCCGCTGAGCTACACCATCAGGCCCGCGCTGCCCGCAGGCGTGACCAAGAACGCCAGCCACGAGATCAGCGGCACGCCCACCGTGAAGCTGGCCACCACGACCTACACCTGGGTTGTGCGTGACGCCGACGGCGATACGGCAAGACTGACCTTCACCATCGCGATCGACGGCGTGCCGGCGTTCTATTCAATCGCCGTCGGCGACCAGTCTTGGACCCAGCGCCAGCCGATAAGCGAGGTCGTTCTCCCCGGCGCTCACGGCGGCGACGGTGAGCTCACCTACACCCTCTCTCCGGCTCTTCCCAGCGGCGCAACCAGCACACCGCCGAGAGCCGCCTTGATGGGAATACTGCCCGAGGCCGAGAAAACCATCATAGGTACGCCAACGGTCTCCATGGCGCGGACGCAGTACACCTGGAAGGTGGAGGACACCGACGGCGACGCGGCAAGCCTGACCTTCTACGTCAGCGTGGACGGCATCCCGACCTTCGGCTCGACGACCATCGCCAACCAGTCTTGGACGCAGCGGCAGCAGATAACCGGCTTCGCGCTGCCGACGGTGAACGGCGGCGACACCCCGGTGACCTACACAATCAGCCCGGCGCTGCCGGCGGGGGTGAGCAAGAACGCCAACCACGAAGTGAGCGGCACACCGACCGGCCACCAGACCGCAACCACCTACACCTGGAAGGCCACGGACGCCGACGGCGACGCGGTCCAGCTGACCTTCAAGATAACCATAGCCGAAGACCTGGCGCCGTCGTTCGGCTCGGCAACCATATCCGACAAGTCCTGGACCCAGCGTCAGGCCATAACCGCCTTCACCCTCCCCACCGCGAGCGGCGGCGACGGCTCCCTGACCTACACCCTCAGCCCCGCATTGCCCGCAGGCGTAGCGACCACTACCACGTTCGCCGTCAGCGGCACCCCGAGCGGCAAGCTGACGAGCACGACCTACACCTGGACGGCAACCGACACCGACGGCGACACCGCAAGCCTGACCTTCGACATCGGCGTCGACGGCGTACCCACCTTCGGCTCGGCAACCATCGCCGACCAGTCCTGGACCCAGCGTCAGGCCATAACCTCCTTCACCCTCCCCACCGCGAGCGGCGGCGACGGCTCCCTGACCTACACCCTCAGCCCGTCACTGCCCAACGGCGTAACCAAGAACGCCAGCCACGAGATTAGCGGCACGCCGAGCGTGAAACAGGTGAGCACCGAGTACACCTGGACGGCGGAGGACTCCGACGGCGACACCGCAAGCCTGACCTTCGACATAGCGGTCGACGGCGTACCGTCCTTCGGCTCGACCACCATATCCGACAAGTCCTGGACCCAGCGCCAGGCCATAACCGCCTTCACCCTCCCCACCGCGAGCGGCGGCGACGGCTCCCTGACCTACACCCTCAGCCCGTCACTGCCCAACGGCGTGAGCAAGAACGCCAGCCACCGGATCAGCGGCACGCCGAGCGTGAAGCAGGCCAGCACCGAGTACACCTGGACGGCGCGGGACACCGACGGCGACACCGCAAGCCTGACCTTCGACATCGGCGTCGACGGCGTACCGTCCTTCTCGGCGACCATCCCCGACAAGTCCTGGACCCAGCGTCAGGCCATAACCGCCTTCACCCTCCCCACCGCGAGCGGCGGCGACGGCTCCCTGAGCTACACCCTCAGCCCCGCATTGCCCAACGGCGTAACACTGAACCTCACGACCCGCCAGGTCAGTGGCACGCCGAGCGTGAAACAGGCGAGCACGGAGTACACCTGGACTGCGCGGGACACCGATGGCGACACGGCAAGTCTGACCTTCGACATAGCGGTCGACGGCATACCGTCCTTCTCGGCCACCATCGCCAACCAGACCTGGACGCAGAACCAGGCGATAACCGCCTTCACCCTGCCTCTGGCCACCGGCGGAGACGGCAATCTGACCCACACCCTCAGCCCAGCCCTGCCCGCCGGCGTAACCAAGAACGCCAGCCACCGGATCAGCGGCACGCCGACCGGCCACCAGACCGCCACGACCTACACCTGGAAAGTCACCGACGCCGACGGAGACGCGGCTCAGCTGACCTTCACCATAGCCATAGCCGAAGACCTCGCCCCGTCCTTCTCGGCCACCATCGCCAACCAGACCTGGACGCAGAACCAGGCGATAACCGCCTTCACCCTGCCTCTGGCAACTGGCGGAGACGGCAATCTGACCCACACCCTCACCCCCGCCCTGCCCGCCGGCGTAACCAAGAACGCCAGCCACCGGATCAGCGGCACCCCGACCGGCCACCAGACCGCCACGACCTACACCTGGAAAGTCACCGACGCCGACGGAGACGCGGCCGAGCTCACCTTCACCATAGCCATAGCCGAAGACCTCGCCCCGTCCTTCTCGGCAACCATCCCCAACCAGACCTGGACGCAGAACCAGGCGATAACCGCGCTCACCCTGCCCACCGCCACCGGCGGAGACGGCAATCTGACCCACACCCTCACCCCAGCCCTGCCCGCCGGCGTGAGCAAGGATAGCAACCACCGGATCAGCGGCACACCGAGCGGCCACCAGACCGCGACCACCTACACCTGGAAAGTCACCGACGCCGACGGAGACGCGGCCGAGCTCACCTTCACCATAGCCATAGCCGAAGACCTGTCCCCGTCCTTCTCGGCAACCATCGCCAACCAGACCTGGACGCAGAACCAGGCGATAACCGCCTTCACCCTGCCTCTGGCCACCGGCGGAGACGGCAATCTGACCCACACCCTCAGCCCAGCCCTGCCCGCAGGCGTGACCAAGAACGCCAGCCACCGGATCAGCGGTACGCCGACCGGCCACCAGACCGCGGCCACCTACACCTGGAAAGTCACCGACACCGACGGAGACGCGGCCGAGCTCACCTTCACCATAACCATAGCCGAAGACCTGTCCCCGTCCTTCTCGGCGACCATCCCCAACCAGGCTTGGACTCAGAACAAGCCGATAACCGCCTTCACCCTGCCCCTGGCAAGCGGCGGAGATGGCAATCTGACCCACACCCTCACCCCCGCCCTGCCCGCCGGCGTAACCAAGAACGCCAGCCACCGGATCAGCGGCACGCCGACCGGCCACCAGACCGCCGCCACCTACACCTGGAAAGTCACCGACGCCGACGGCGACGCGGCTCAGCTTACCTTCACCATAACCATAGCCGAAGACCTCGCCCCGTCCTTCTCGGCGGCCATCCCCAACCAGACCTGGACGCAGCGTCAGGCGATAACCGCCTTCACCCTGCCTCTGGCCACCGGCGGAGACGGCAATCTGACCCACACGCTCACCCCAGCCCTGCCCGCCGGCGTAACCAAGAACGCCAGCCACCGGATCAGCGGCACGCCGAGCGGCCACCAGACCGCCGCCGCCTACACCTGGAAAGTCACCGACACCGACGGAGACGCGGCCGAGCTCACCTTCACCATAACCATAGCCGAAGACCTCGCCCCGTCCTTCTCGGCCACCATCCCCAACCAGACCTGGACGCAGAACCAGGCGATAACCGCCTTCACCCTGCCTCTGGCCACCGGCGGAGACGGCAATCTGACCCACACCCTCACCCCAGCCCTGCCCGCAGGCGTGACCAAGAACGCCAGCCACCGAGTGACAGGCACCCCGACGGGGTATCAGACCGCAACCACCTACACCTGGAAAGTCACCGACGCCGACGGAGACGCGGCTCAGCTGACCTTCACCATAACCATAGCCGAAGACCTCGCCCCGTCCTTTGGCTCTCAGACCATATCCGACAAGTCCTGGACCCAGCGCCAGGCCATAACCGCCTTCACCCTCCCCACCGCGAGTGGCGGCGACGGCTCCCTGACCTACACCCTCAGCCCGTCACTGCCCAACGGTGTAACCAAGAACGCCAGCCACCGCGTTAGCGGCACGCCGAGCGTGAAGCAGGCGAGCACGGAGTACACCTGGACTGCGGAGGACGCCGATGGCGACACCGCAAGCCTGACCTTCGACATAGCGGTTGACGGCATACCGTCCTTCGGCTCGGCAACCATATCCGACAAGTCCTGGACCCAGCGCCAGGCGATAACCGCCTTCACCCTCCCCACCGCAGCCGGCGGCGACGGCAGCCTGACCTACACCCTCAGCCCCGCGTTGCCCGCCGGCGTGACCAAGAACGCCAGCCACCGGATCAGCGGCACGCCGAGCGTGAAGCAGGCGAGCACGGAGTACACCTGGACTGCGGAGGACTCCGACGGCGACACGGCAAGCCTGACCTTCGACATAGCGGTCGACGGCGTACCCACCTTCGGCTCTCAGACCATTTCCAACAAGACCTGGACGCAGAACGAGGCGATAACCGCGCTCACCCTGCCCACCGCAACCGGCGGCGACGGCAGCCTGACCTACACCCTCACCCCCGCGCTCCCCGCCGGCGTATCCACCACTACCCCATACGCCGTCAGCGGTACGCCGACCGGCCACCAGTCCGCCGCGGCCTACACCTGGAAGGCCACCGACGCCGACGGAGACACGGCTCAGCTGACCTTCACGATAACCATAAGTTCGGACCTGGCGCCAACGTTCTCGCAGACCATCCCCAACCAGACTTGGACCCAGCGCCAGGCGATAACCGCCTTCACCCTGCCCACCGCAGCCGGCGGCGACGGCAGCCTGACCTACACCCTCAGCCCCGCGTTGCCCGCCGGCGTGACCAAGAACGCCAGCCACCGGATCAGCGGCACGCCGAGCGTGAAGCAGGCGAGCACGGAGTACACCTGGACTGCGGAGGACTCCGACGGCGACACGGCAAGCCTGACCTTCGACATAGCGGTCGACGGCGTACCCACCTTCGGCTCTCAGACCATTTCCAACAAGACCTGGACGCAGAACGAGGCGATAACCGCGCTCACCCTGCCCACCGCAACCGGCGGCGACGGCAGCCTGACCTACACCCTCACCCCCGCGCTCCCCGCCGGCGTATCCACCACTACCCCATACGCCGTCAGCGGTACGCCGACCGGCCACCAGTCCGCCGCGGCCTACACCTGGAAGGCCACCGACGCCGACGGAGACACGGCTCAGCTGACCTTCACGATAACCATAAGTTCGGACCTGGCGCCAACGTTCTCGCAGACCATCCCCAACCAGACTTGGACCCAGCGCCAGGCGATAACCGCCTTCACCCTGCCCACCGCAAGCGGCGGCGACGGCAGCCTGACCTATACCCTCAGCCCGTCACTGCCCGCCGGCGTAACCAAGAACGCCAGCCACGAGATCAGCGGTACGCCGACCGGCCACCAGACCGCGACCACCTACACCTGGAAGGCCGCCGACGCCGACGGCGACGAGGCGGAGATCACCTTCACCATAACCATAGCCGAGGACCTGTCCCCGTCCTTCTCGGCGACCATCCCCAACCAGACCTGGACCCAGCGCCAGGCCATAACCGCCTTCACCCTGCCTCTGGCCACCGGCGGAGACGGCAGCCTGACCCACACCCTCACCCCCGCCCTGCCCGCCGGCGTAACCAAGAACGCCAGCCACGAGATCAGCGGTACGCCGACCGGCCACCAGACCGCGACCACCTACACCTGGAAAGTCACCGACACCGACGGAGACGCGGCTCAGCTCACCTTCTCCATAGCCATAGCCGAAGACCTGTCCCCGTCCTTCGGCTCGGCAACCATATCCGACAAGTCCTGGACCCAGCGTCAGGCCATAACCGCCTTCACCCTCCCCACCGCAACCGGCGGAGACGGCAATCTGACCTACACCCTCAGCCCCGCGCTGCCCAACGGCGTAACCAAGAACGCCAGCCACCGGATCAGCGGCACGCCGAGCGTGAAGCAGGCGAGCACGGAGTACACCTGGACTGCGGAGGACTCCGACGGCGACACGGTAAGCCTGACCTTCGACATAGCGGTCGACGGCGTACCGACCTTCGGCTCGACGGTCATGTCCGACAAGTCCTGGACTCAGCGTCAGGCGATAAGTTCGTTCACCCTGCCCCTGGCCACCGGCGGCGACGGTAGCCTGACCTACACCCTCAGCCCCGCGCTGCCCAACGGCGTAACACTGAACCTCACGACACGCCAGATCAGCGGCACGCCGAGCGTGAAACAGGCAGCCACGACCTACACCTGGACGGCGGAGGACACCGACGGCGACAAGGCAAGCCTGGCCTTCAACATCAGCGTCGACGGCATACCGTCCTTCTCGGCGACCATCCCCAACCAGACCTGGACGCAGAACAAGGCGATAACCGCCTTCACCCTGCCCCTGGCCACCGGCGGAGACGGTTCGCGGACCTACACCCTCACCCCCGCCCTGCCCGCCGGCGTAACCAAGAACGCCAGCCACGAGATCAGCGGTACGCCGACCGGCCACCAGACCGCGACGACCTACACATGGAAAGTCACCGACGCCGACGGAGACGCGGCCGAGCTCACCTTCACCATAGCCATAGCCGAAGACCTCGCCCCGTCCTTCTCGGCGGCCATCCCCAACCAGACTTGGACGCAGAACCAGGCGATAACCGCCTTCACCCTGCCTCTGGCAACCGGCGGAGACGGTTCGCGGACCTACACCCTCAGCCCCACGCTGCCCGCCGGCGTAACCAAAGACGCCAACCACCGGATCAGCGGTACGCCGACCGGCCACCAGACCGCGACGACCTACACATGGAAGGCCACCGACACCGACGGAGATGCGGCTCAGCTCACCTTCACGATAACCATAAATTCGGACCTGGCGCCAACGTTCTCGACCACCATCCCCAACCAGACCTGGACGCAGAACCAGGCGATAACCGCCTTCACCCTGCCCCTGGCCACCGGCGGAGACGGTTCGCGGACCTACACCCTCAGCCCGTCACTGCCCGCCGGCGTAACCAAGAACGCCAGCCACCGGATCAGCGGCACGCCGACCGGCCACCAGACCGCAACCACCTACACTTGGAAGGCCGCCGACGCCGACGGCGACGAGGCTCAGCTCACCTTCTCCATAGCCATAGCCGAAGACCTCGCCCCGTCCTTCTCGGCCACCATCGCCAACCAGACCTGGACGCAGAACAAGGCGATAACCGCGCTCACCCTCCCCACCGCCACCGGCGGCGACGGCAGCCTGATCTACACCCTCAGCCCCGCGCTCCCCGCAGGCGTGACCAAGAACGCCAGCCACGAGATCAGCGGCACCCCGACCGGCCACCAGACCGCCGCCACCTACACCTGGAAGGCCGCCGACGCCGACGGAGACGCGGCGGAGCTCACCTTCACGATAACCATAAATTCGGACCTGGCGCCAACGTTCTCGGCAACCATCCCCAACCAGACCTGGACCCAGAACCAGGCGATAACCGTCTTCACCCTGCCCACCGCCACCGGCGGAGACGGTTCGCGGACCTACACCCTCACCCCCGCCCTGCCCGCCGGCGTAACCAAGAACGCCAGCCACCGGATCAGCGGTACGCCGACCGGCCACCAGACCGCCGCCGCCTACACCTGGAAAGTCACCGACGCCGACGGAGACGCGGCTCAGCTGACCTTCACCATAACCATAAATTCGGACCTGGCGCCAACGTTCTCGACCACCATATCCGACAAGTCCTGGACCCAGCGGCAGGCGATAGCCGCCTTCACCCTCCCCACCGCCACCGGCGGCGACGGCAGCCTGACCTACACCCTCAGCCCCGCGCTCCCCGCAGGCGTAACCAAGAACGCCAGCCACCGGATCAGCGGCACGCCGAGCGCGAAGCAAGCAGCCACGACCTACACCTGGACGGCGGAGGACTCCGACGGAGACACGGCCCAGCTGACCTTCACCATAACGGTTGACGGCGTACCCACCTTCGGCTCGCAGTCCATCCCCAACCAGACCTGGACCCAGCGTCAGGCGATAACCGCCTTCACCCTGCCTCTGGCAACCGGCGGAGACGGTTCGCGGACCTACACCCTCAGCCCATCGCTGCCCGCCGGCGTATCCAAAGACGCCAGCCACGAGATCAGCGGCGCGCCGACCGTGAAGCTGGCGACCACGACCTACACCTGGACGGCGCGGGACACGGACGGCGACACGGCAAGCCTGACCTTCGACATCAGCGTCGACGGCGTGCCGTCCTTCGGCGCCCAGACCATCCCCAACCAGACCTGGACGCAGAACAAGGCGATAACCCCGTTCACGCTCCCTGAGGCAACCGGCGGAGACGGCGGCCTGACCCACACCCTCAGCCCCGCGCTGCCCGCAGGCGTATCGACCACTACCCCATACGCCGTCAGCGGCACGCCGACCGGCTACCAGGCCGCCGCCGCCTACACCTGGAAAGTCACCGACGCCGACGGCGACGCGGCCGAGCTCACCTTCTCCATAACCATAGCCGAAGACCTCGAGCCGTCGTTCGGCTCGGCGGCCATCCCCAACCAGTCCTGGAGGCAGTATGACCGGATAACCACGTTCACCCTCCCTGAGGCAGACGGCGGCGATGGCGAACTGACCTACACCCTCAGCCCCGCGCTCCCCACAGGCGTAGCCCGCGACGCGACCACGACGGCCCGCGCGGTCAGCGCGGTCAGCGGCGCCCCCAGCGTCACGCTGGCGGCCACGACCACGGAGTTCACCTGGACGGTGGAGGACGCCGACGGAGACACCGCAAGCCTGACCTTCGACGTCGAGATCGACGGCGTACCGTCCTTCGGCTCGGAGGTCGCAGCCAACAGAGACTTCATGAAGGGCCGTGAAATAACTCACTTCAATCTGCCGCTGGCGTTCGGCGGCGACGGCGGACTGACGTACACCCTCAGCCCCGCGCTGCCCGACGGCATAGTCCTCGGCGCGACCACGACCCCCAACCGCGTGAGTGGTACGCCGACCGCCTATAAGGACCACACCACGTACACCTGGACGGCGACGGACGAGGACGGCGATACCGCGAGCCTCGAGTTCCGCCTGAGCGTGGTCGCACATGCGCTTCCTGACCCGGAGGGTAAGCGCAAGACCAGGGATCCGAATGAACCCTTGGATCTCCCGGGTATGATAGACGACAAGTCTTGGACGCAGCGGCAGGCGATAGCGGCGTTCCTACTGCCGGAGGCTACCGGCGGGGGCGCATCGCTGACCTACACGCTCAGCCCCGCGCTGCCCGAGGGCGTGAGCTTAGCGACCACCACCGACGATAGATTCAGGGTTAGCGGCACTCCCAGCGGGGAGATGTCCCGGACGCAATACACGTGGAGCGCGTCCGACGCAGATAGCAGTATGGGGATCTCGTTCTATATTGAGGTGGACGGCGTGCCGACCTTCGGCTCGCAGTCCATCCCCGACCAGTCCTGGACCCAGCGCCAGGCGATAACCCCGTTCACCCTGCCCACCGCAACCGGCGGCGACGGTGACCTGACCTACACACTCAGCCCCGCGCTGCCCGCAGGCGTATCCAAGAACGCCAGCCACCGCGTTAGCGGCACGCCGACCGTGAAGCTGACGAGCACGGAGTACACCTGGACGGCGGAGGACGCCGACGGCGACACCGCAAGCCTGACCTTCGACATAGCAGTTGACGGCGTGCCGTCCTTCTCGACGACCATCCCCAGCCAGACCTGGACGCAGCGGCAGGCGATAACCGCGTTCACCCTCCCTGAGGCAGACGGCGGCGACGGCAATCTGACCTACACCCTCAGCCCGTCGCTGCCCAACGGTGTAACTCGGAGTCTCACGACGCGCCAAGTTAGCGGTACGCCGTCCGGCCACCAGACCGCGGCCACCTACACCTGGAAGGCCACCGACGCCGACGGCGACACGGCGCAGCTCACCTTCACCATAACCATAGCCGAAGACCTGTCCCCGTCCTTCTCGGCCACCATCGCCGACAAGTCCTGGACTCAGCGCCAGGCGATAACCGCGTTCACCCTGCCCACCGCAACCGGCGGCGACGGCTCCCTGACCTACACACTCAGCCCCGCGCTGCCCGCAGGCGTATCCAAGAACGCCAGCCACCGCGTTAGCGGTACGCCGAGCGTGAAGCTGGCGAGCACGGAGTACACCTGGACGGCAACGGACGCCGACGGCGACACCGCAAGCCTGACCTTCGACATAGCAGTTGACGGCGTGCCGTCCTTCTCGACGACCATCCCCAGCCAGACCTGGACCCAGCGTCAGGCGATAACCGCGTTCACCCTGCCGACCGCAACCGGCGGCGACACCCCGCTGACCTACACGATCAGCCCCGCGCTGCCCGCCGGCGTAACCAAGAACGCCAGCCACCGGATCAGCGGCACGCCGACCGGCCACCAGACCGCCGCCACCTACACCTGGAAAGCCACCGACGCCGACGGCGACCCGGTCGAGCTCACCTTCACCATAACCATCGCCGAAGACCTCGCCCCAACGTTCGGCTCGCAGTCCATTGCCAACCAGACTTGGACGCAGCGTCAGGCGATAACCGCGTTCACCCTGCCGACCGCAACCGGCGGCGACACCCCGCTGACCTACACGCTCAGCCCCGCGCTGCCCGCAGGCGTATCCAAGAACGCCAGCCACCGCGTGAGCGGTACGCCGACCGTGAAGCTGGCGAGCACGGAGTACACCTGGACGGCGGAGGACGCCGACGGCGACACCGCAAGCCTGACCTTCGACATAGCAGTTGACGGCGTACCGTCCTTCTCGACGACCATCGCCAGCCAGACCTGGACGCAGAACAAGGCGATAACCGGCTTCACCCTGCCCACGGCCGCCGGCGGCGACACCCCGCTGACCTACACGATCAGCCCCGCGCTGCCCGCCGGCGTATCCAAGAACGCCAGCCACAGGGTCAGCGGCACGCCGACCGGCCACCAGACCGCCGCCACCTACACCTGGAAAGTCACCGACGCCGACGGCGACGAGGCGCAGATCACCTTCACCATCACCATAGCCGAAGACCTCGCCCCGTCCTTCTCGGCCACCATCGCCGACAAGTCTTGGACCCAGCGCCAGGCGATAACCGCGTTCACCCTGCCGACCGCAACCGGCGGCGACGCCCCGCTGACCTACACGATCAGCCCCGCGCTGCCCGCCGGCGTATCCAAGAACGCCAGCCACGAGGTCAGCGGTACGCCGACCGGCCACCAGACCGCGGCCACCTACACCTGGAAGGCAACCGACGCCGACGGCGACGAGGCGCAGATCACCTTCACCATCACCATAGCCGAAGACCTCGAGCCATCGTTCTCCACGACCATAGACGACCAGTCCTGGACGCAGAACGAGACGATAACCGCGTTCGATCTGCCCACCGCAGCCGGCGGCGACTCCCCGGTGACCTACACGCTCACCCCAGACCTGCCTGATGGCGTAACCCGGGCAACGACGACCCCGTACAGCGTCAGCGGCGCGCCGACGGCCCAGCAATCCCTGACCACCTACACCTGGAAGGCCACCGACGCCGATGGCGACACGGCGCAGCTCACCTTCACCATCGAGGTGGTAGATGTGGTGATCAGGAACCCGGTACCCGATTCGAGTCCCAGCTTCGGCTCGCAGACCATAGACGACCAGTCCTGGACGAAGAACCAGGCGATAACCGCGTTCGATCTCCCCGCCGCAACTGGCGGCGACGGTGACCTGACCTACACACTCACCCCGTCGCTGCCGGATGGCGTAGCCACCACAACCACGTTCGCCGTCAGCGGCACGCCGACGGCCCAGCAGTCCCTGACCACCTACACCTGGAAGGCCACCGACGCCGACGGTGACGAAGATGAGCTGACCTTCACCATCGAGGTGGTGGTGGCGAGGGTGGTCGGGCCGCCGCCAATAATCGTCATACTCGAGGACCTGAAGCCGACGTTCTCGACGACCATCGACGACGTGAGGTGGATTCAAAATGAGCAGGTGCCGGTGTTCACCCTGCCCCCTGCGGCCGGCGGCGACGGCTCCCTGACATACACCCTCAGCCCTGCCCTGCCGGGTGGGGTGGAGAAGGACTCCAACCGCCGCGTGAGCGGCAGGCCCAGCGAATCCATGGAGCGGACGAAGTACACATGGAAGGTCGAGGATGAAGACGGCGACAGCGCAAGGCTGACGTTCTACATAACCGTCGCTGAAGACATGAAGCCGACGTTCTCGACGACTATCCCCAACCAGACCTGGACGCAGAACAAGGCGATAACCGCGTTCACCCTGCCCACCGCGGCCGGCGGCGACGGCTCGCGGACCTACACACTCAGCCCTGCCCTGCCAGGCGGGGTGGCGAAGGACTCCAACCACCGCGTGAGCGGCTTGCCCAGCGACTTCATGGGGCGGACGAAGTACACCTGGAAGGTCGAGGATGAAGACGGCGACAGCGCGAACCTGACGTTCTACATAACCGTCGCTGAAGACCTGAAGCCGACGTTCTCGACGACTATCGACGACATGAGTTGGTTCCAGCATGAGCGGATATCGGCCTTCACCCTGCCCACCGCTCGCGGCGGCGATGGCGCGCTGATCTACACACTCAACCCTGCCCTGCCAAGCGGAGTGAATCGGCACGAGACCACCCACGCGCTCGGCGGCGCTCCGACCGCGCTCATGGACACGACTGAGTACACGTGGACGGCCACCGACACCGATGGCGACAAAGTATCGCTAACCTTCAACATCGATGTGACAATTAAGGAGGATGAGCCGACGCCGCCGACCCCGACCCCGACGCCGGCCACTCCGACTCCGACCCCGGCGCCGCCGACCCCGACCCCTGCGCCGGCCACGCCGACCCCTGCGCCGGCCGCGCCGACCCCTGCGCCGGCCGCGCCGACTCCTGTACCGGCCAGGCCGACCCCTGCGCCAGCCGCGCCGACGCCGGCGCCTGTGCCGGCCGCCCCAGCGCCAGCCGCCCCAACGCCTGTACCGGGCACGCCTGTACCGGGCGCGCCGGCAGCCGCCCCAGCGCCAGCCGCGCCTGGGCCTGGGCCTGCGCCGGCCACGCCTGTGCCGGTGACCACGGAAAGCCAACTTACCGCTGGCGTGCCCCCTGCTGATGACATGGGCCGGCCCGCCCGCGCCCCCGCTGTCGAGCGCACCCCAATTCCCACGCCGACGCCGGAGCGGCCGGCCGTCGTCGCAGGCCCGGGTGCCATGACCCCTGAGCCGACCCCCACACCGAACGCCATGGGCGGCCCGCTCGCGCGCGTCATCGAAGACACGCCTCGCATCGCGCAGGCCCCCACCCCGCCGCCCGCGTTGCCGCCGTCCACGTCGGACGGAGGCGTCAGCCCCGTCTTGTGGATACTGCTGGTCGCGATGCTCATCGCCGCCGCCGCGGCCCTCGCCATCAAGAACCGCGCGCGCCTCGGCCTCGGAAAGGCCGCCGGCGGCGCCCTCTAAGTGCGACGCCGGCCGAACCGACTCTCCCCCCCTCCGAGGGAAGCCCCCCCAACTGCGGGGCGAGAAGGAAAGCCTCCGAACCGCTTCTCACTCCTCGAGGGAGGAGGCGGACACGCCTTGCCGGAGAGGAGTGAAAGGCCCCCCCTTGCGGACACGCCTCACGTCAGGAACCTCTCACCACTCACCACTCTCCACTGACCACTGAATGGCCTCGCTGATACAGTGGAGAAACCTCGGACTGCTCGTTGGTATCGCCGCGGGCTTGCTCATGCTGGCGTTCCTTACCTATCCGGAGAGGAACAGCCTGGTCGCCAAGGGCCCGATGAACACAGGACACGAGGGGCTCGGCTGTGAACAGTGCCACGTCCCCGTCAAAGGCACCGCGGCCCAGCAGGTGAGCTCGAACGTCTATTACTGGCTCGGACTCCGCAATAAGACAATCGGCTTCGGATCGAAAGACGTCGAGAGCGGCGACTGCATCGACTGCCACGAGCGCCCCGATGACCGGCACCCCATCTCCCGCTTCCTCGAACCGCGCTTCGCTGAGGCCCGTAAGCACATCAGGGCCTACGAGTGCGTCGCCTGCCACACCGAACACCAAGGCAAACGAGTCACCCTGTCGACGATTGGCTACTGCACGCACTGCCACCAAGACACCGAGCTGAAGAACGACCCGATCTTCCCCACACATGCGGACGTCATCCGCAGCAAGTCCTGGAACACCTGCCTTCAATGCCATGACTTCCACGGAAACCACAAAATGATCACGCCAACCCGTCTGGATGACGGCGTATCCGAAGACCGGATATGGCGCTACTTCGAGGGCGGCCCGTCTCCCTACTCGTCCGAGAAGTTCGTCGAACCACGCGCCGCGCGGGAAGGAGACGAACAGTGAAGTGGGCTGCCGGCGCAGTCGTGGCCGCGGCCGCAATCGTCGCCGTCATCGTCGCCAACGCCCCGCCGCCCGACACGGAGACGCCCGGCGGCCCCCCCATCCCCATCGCCGGAGTGTTCGCGATCCTCGAAGCGGAAAACGACGCGGTCCGCGAACTGTGGACCAGGGAAATCGTAGGCGCGGGCCAAGAGCGCGGGCTGGTATTCGACAAGGACTGGCGTGACCCCGGCGTCGATGCCGGCCCTCTGCCAGCCCTGTTCCTCCGCGAGACGGCGGAAAGCCTCCGCCGAAGCCATGTCCCCCTCTACCTCTTCCTGGGATCCGACTTCCCGCTGAACGACGCCAACAAATTCGCCGGCGTTCAGCAGACGTACTTCGCCGAAATCAAGAAGACCGGCGAACCGCAGCGCTTCCTGGACGAAGACGTCAACCTCCACACAGCCATGTTCTCAGACATCGCCGTGGCCGAACCCTGCGTCACCTGCCACAACAATGACCCCGAATCCCCTAAGACCGACTGGAAGCTGGGCGACGTCATGGGCGCGGTCACCTGGTCATACCCAAACTCGGAGGTGACCATCCAGGAGGCCCTGTCGATGGTGGGCGCCCTGCGCCGGGGATTCCGCGAAGCCTACGAGGAATACCTGGCCGAGGCCGCAGCCTTCCCGAACCCGCCCGCCGTGGGTGAAGACTGGCCCTCGGACGGCTACTACCTGCCCTCTGCCGATGCCTTCATGAGAGAAGCGGAACTGAGAACCTCCGCCGGCACCATGCGCCGGCTGCTGGAGCTCGGGCGGCCCGGAGAGTGACCGCGTCCGGGCAGGCCGAAAGACGCGCCGGCTCCAGACCCCCCGCCCGCCCAAGGGGACTCATCTCATCGAGGCTCTCCCAATGGCAATGGCGGCTGGCAGGCATCGTTCTACTGCTGGCCTACGTGATTCAGGACGCCGCCGGACTCCGATGGGAATGGCTGGCCCAACTCCAGAACATCGACGCATACAAGTACGCCACCGGCGCGTGCCTGCTCACCTACGTCTGCTGGCAATGGTACGTCTTCATCGCGCGGCAGAGAGGCATGAGAATCCACCGCGTCGTCGTGCTGCACCAACGCAGCGGCGTATTCGCGCCCGTCCTCTTCTACGTCCACAGCGTGCAGACCGGCTACGGCTACCTGGCAGTCCTGAGTTGGATATTCCTGACCAACGTCATCGTAGGAGTCGCCAGCCCGGTCGGAATCAGGATTCGCAGCAAGACCTACACCGCCTCATGGGTCGTAGTCCATGTGATCCTCGCCGTGCTGGCCCTCGTGCTCGGCCTCTTCCACGCCTATATCGCCGTCTACTACAAATAGGCCCTCGAACAACCGTCATCCCGCCAAAAGCCCGAATCCATAAGCTCCGAGTTCCCAATCCTGCAAATCCTCCAATCCTGAGAATCCTGATTCAGACAATCCCCCCACACCGACAGCCGCCCCAACGTCTAGGGGACTCGTGAATCGCCCGCGCCTCCCATCCTCCCATCCTCCCAATCCTGCAAATCCTCCAATCCTGAGAATCCTGATTCAGACAATTCCCCCACACCGACAGCCGCCCCAACGTCTAGGGGACTCGTGAATCGCCCACGCCTCCCATCCTCCCAATTTTCCCAATCCTGAAAATCCTCCAATCCTGAGAATCCTGATTCAGACAATTCCCCGTGACCGACAGCCGCCCCAACGTCTAGGGGACTCGTGAATCGCCCGCGCCTCCCATCCTCCCAATCTTCCCAATCCTGCAAATCCTCCAATCCTGAGAATCCTGATTCAGACAATCCCCCCAGACCGACAGCCGCCCAACGTCTAGGGGACTCGTGAATCACCCGCGCCCCCCATCCTCCCAATTCCCCCACACCGACAGCCGCCCCAACGTCTAGGGGACTCGTGAATCGCCCACGCCTCCCATCCTCCCAATTTTCCCAATCCTGAGAATCCTGATTCAGACATCCCTTGACAACCCCGAACCGCTGTGCTAGAGTATACCCATGACACAGCCAACCCATCTCCCACGACCAGCCCGCAGGACTCCTGAAGCGCCTGTCACAAAAGTGTCACAAAGTGTCACAAAAGTGTCACAAAAGTGTCAGATAAGTGTCACAAAAGTGTCAGATAAGTGTCACAAAAGTGTCAGATAAGTGTCACAAAGTGTCAGGCAAAATCGGCCCTCTCAGCTACGAAATGCCCCTAAAATGTGACACTTCGGCAAAAAAAATCTCCCGCACCGGCCCCGGCCGCGGGCGCCCTGCCTGGAGGCCCCCTGCGTTGCTCGCGCCGGGGCCGTGCTAGAAACGACAGGAATCATGGCCGTATTCAGATTACCGATATGGATGGGCTCCCTCGCCGTGGCCCTCGCCGTCGTGGGCGCGGCTGCGGACACCGGACGCGCCCACGCCAACGGCGGCGTGGTGGAGATCTTCAGAGGAACGGGCGGAGCCTATGAGATCGCCCTGGGCGTGCTGCCGGAGGAGGCGGCCGTCGGCGCCGTCCACTTCGCAGTGACCGTCTCGAACGCCGAGACGCCCCAGCCCGTCACCGATGCGGAGGTCGTCCTCGTCGCCGTCGACGAATCGGGTCGGCCCGAATATCAGGCCAGGGCCCTCAACACACCCGACGAGCCTCTCTACTATGATGCCAACATCACCTTCGAGTCGGCAGGCTCCTGGACTATCAGGGTGGACGTGAACAGCCCAGGACTGGGCCGGGCATCGGTAGACGTTCCTCTCGAAGTCCGCGACCCGCTGCTGACCCCGGGGACGTCAGGCACACTCCTCTTCGTCGGGACCATCGCCGTCCTGGTCGGAGGGGGACTCTTTGTGTGGAGAAGCTCGACCCGCGCGCTCCGGAAGCGGGGAGCGGCCCGAGTCGGCGGCCCTGCCGCGCCGAAATCGCCGCCCTAGTCGCTGATCTCCTTCATCACGAGCACGCCGTCTCGTTCCTCGAACCAAACCGTTACCGGCAGGCCCTGAGCCATGTGCTCCCGGAGATGTGACGGCGTGAAACCCTCGAACCGCTTCCCACCACCGTCAATGCTCCAGATGACCAGATCCTCGTCCTCGACCGTCACCGTGTCCACGACCGCCAGCGAAGCAGGCACGACCTCTACGACCAGCCCGCGGACGCTTCGAACGTCGTCACCGCATGACGCGGCCAGCGCGCCGGGCGCCAGGAAAAGCGCCGCCAAGAGCAGCCGCAGACGGCCCACTTTCTCATACAAGTACAAAACAGTGCCCAGTTATCGTTGACTGTCCGAGCCTCTCCCTTGGACAATTCTATATCAATGGGAGGAATGTGATGCTCAGAATAAAGTTGCTGGTCTCGGTTCTGGCGGTCATGCTGATGGCCGGTCTCGTCAGTCAGTCCGCGCCGGTGCGCGCCGCCGGGCCGCCGGAGATGGTCGTCCTAGTGGTGGACCGCGACTCGGTCGGGAGGACGAGCGGCGGCGCCGACCTCGTCGAGTCGCTGGTGGGCCTCGTGTCCGTCCTGCGAAGCGACCACTTCTTCATGTACGTCAACGCGGATGACCCAAGCGAGATGCTGGGCCCGATGCTTCCTGAAGACCAGAGGTTCACGGTGTTCAAGTCGAGACTCAACCGCGAACTGACGTCTCCACCGGTATCGGGGCACTGGAAGTTCGCCGACGCCCTGGCTCGCGTCTACAACTACCTCTCGGACGAGGGCGCTGCCCAGGGATCCACGGTATACCTCGTCACGGGCGGCTCGTCCCAGCCCGACCTCTCCGAACTGGCGGACGCCCCGGGCCCGATAGTCGGGCTGCTCGCCCAGAACGGGTGGCCCATCGTCGGACTCAGCCTCCCGGGAAGCTCTGCCGATGTCGCCGCCGACCTTCGAGACCTGTCCCTGCACTCGGGCGGGACGACCTTCGAACTGTCCGTACCCGACGGCCTGGCGTCTCTCTCGGACAACGTGCTCACCACGGACGCCAGAGGCTCCCTCGACGTGGTCAGCGAAGACGTGGCCGACCTGGACACGGTGCTGACCTCTTTCGTTACCATCGCGCCCGGCACCGACGAGGCGACCATACTGTTCTTCAAGCAGTCCGCTCACGGCTCGCTGAGGCTCAGCAACCCGCTGGGCCTCGAGGCTTCCGCCGGAGACCGCTCCTCCCCGTCGGTGATCGAGACGCCTCACGTGGTCATCTGGCGCCTCTCCGACCCAGCGCCCGGACGCTGGAAAGTGGACGTCCAGGGAATCGACGGCAACGTCTCAATCTGGCAGTCCACGCTCAACAAATACAGCATCGGCCTAGAGCAGATGGGGGCGGTCCCTGTGGGCCGTCCGACGATCCTCATCGCGTCTGTCAGAGACAGGGGACAGAGAGCCGCCCTGGAGGGAGTGAAAGTCAGTGCGGTCATCTCATCCCCGGAGAGCAGCCCCGTCACCTACGAACTCAACGACGAGGGCAGGGATGGCGACCTGGCCGCGGGGGACGGATTCTTCTCGGCGACCGTCTCGGCCATATCCCAAGCCGGCGAACACCTGGCCCGGCTCGATCTCCACTGGCCCGAGTACGACCACCGGATAACCTCCGAATCCACCATCGTCTCCCAGGCATTCCCCGTGATCGACCTGATCACGCTGCCGACTGACGACCTGCGGCCCGGCGAGAGGACCGCAGTGGCGAGGCTCGAAGTGAACGTAGACGGCCAGCCCTATGCCGTTCCCGTAGACGCCATCGTCTCCTCGATGTCCTCCAACGCCAGACGAAAAGGCGCGTTGGAAGTGAAGCCCCGCGAGCTCGTCTCCTCGAACCGGGCCTGGCTGTACGACGTGTTCTTCACGTCGGAGGAACCGGGCGGCCACACGCTCATCTTCCACCTGGAGACGGAGTACGCGGACAGGCAGTACGTGTTCAGCACAGACTCGTTTGTGGTGCCGGTGTTGCCGCCGCCGCTCTCTCCACGTCGGCAGCCGGTGGCGGCACAAGCGCCCCCCGCTCCCGCCGCAGTGTCTCAGGTGGTCACGCCCGACCCGGAGACAGAGGAGCCCTCTAGCTTCCCCTGGGAATGGGCGGTAGCCGGGTTGGGTGCCGTCGCCATGATAGTGATCGGCGGAGCCTTGCTGCGAATGAGCCTGCCGCGGCCTTACGGCTTCCTGTACGACGACCGGAACAAGCTGGTCGTCGACTTCTCCGCTGTCAGGCGAAACCCCCTGACGTCGTTTCTGCGGGACACGCTCCCCGGCAAGGCGACCGCCGTTCAGGGACTGGAGGGAGTAACCTTCAGGTTCTGGCGCAATCGGGTCGGCATAACCCGTCGACAGGACGCGCCGACCATCAGGATAAACAGCCAGCCGTTGGTGGGTGAGGCCATCGTCGAGGAACAGGCCTGGATAGGGAGCGGAGGCAGACTGTACAGCTTCCAGACCTCTCCGCTGCCCGATACGGGCGCGTCAGCAGACGCCTAGCACAGGAGGGAACTCACCCCCGCTCAGGGAGACCCTTGAACAACCGTCATTCCGGTCCTCGCCGGAATGACGGGTCCCTGCTATTCGCTCTCTTCAATCGTGATCGACGATATGACGTCGCCCGGCCCGGACGCAGTGGACGGGTCGCGGGGCGTGATGCCGCTCACGACGTCCATCCCCTCGACGACGCGGCCGAAGACCAGGTGACACGAGACGCCGCTCTCGGCACACTTCTTGGGGCTTCCGTCAGCCTCGAACGGATCCAGGAACGGCGTCGGGACGAACGTTATGAAGAACTGGCTGCCGTTGGTGTCCACCCCTCCCGCGTTCGCCATCGACAGTATCCCGGGACCGTCGTGGCTGAGCGCCGGGCTGAACTCGTCCTCGAACCTGTATCCCGGGCCCCCCGTCCCCGTGCCGGTCGGGTCGCCGGTCTGTGCCATGAAGCCTGGGATCACCCGGTGGAAGGTCACCCCGTCGTAGAACCCCTCGCGGGCCAGGAAGACGAAGTTGTTCACCGTCTTCAGCGCCTCCCCGGCGAACAACTCGACGACGAAGCTGCTGCCCCCGGCCATACGGAAGGTCGCTGTGTACTTCTTGTCGCCGTCGATCGTGATCGACGGCGGAGCGCTGTACTGCCTGGGGCCCGACGGCTCGGCGCCGTTGTCGTCGGAGCCGCAGGCGGCCAGGGCGAGCGCCCCAACCGTCGTCAGGAGCGCCGTACCCAATCGTCTGCAGAACATGCTCTCGCCCCCTCCCTGTCTGGTGTCGAATCCGAGAGCGATTCTACATTCCGACCCGACTTCGCGCCAGGTTGTCGCGGCAACCGTAACCGTTCAGGCTTCGTGAGACCTGAAAGGGGCTCCCCAAGTCAGACGCTCTGATCCAGCTAGGAAAAGGGCGAGCCACTTCGAACAATCTTCTAAAAGGGGAGTCCAGAGAGGTTCTCCCCTCTGGCAAGGGGGTCTGGGGGCTTTGCCCCCAGTTTCCAAATGGGTGGGCGGGTGGGGAAACCCATCCGACTCGTCCTACAGCCGCGCTCTGCTATAATGGGTGCCGCCTCGACCAAACCTCAAGGAGGGTTGCCGATGGTCACCACCATAAAGAGCAAGTCCCGTGTCGAAACCGCGTTCGAGTCCCCCGCGCCTAGGCCCAACGGCATGACAGGGTCGCCCGATGGACTCTGGCTGATCGACCAGCACCTGGACGACGCCTATCTGGTGGACGAGACGGGGAAGGTCATCAGGCGGATAATGACCGACTCCGGAAACAGCAGCGGGCTGGGATACGGAGGCGGATGGCTGTGGGTCGCCCTGAACGGCGGCCTGCGGGGTCGCGCCCCCAGACCGAACGACCGCGAAGGCTTCTGGATACTGCGGGTCAGCCCCAAGACAGGCAAGACACTGGAGGCGTTCCAGCTTCCGATGGAGGGCCGCCTGCACGGCCTGGAGTGGGTAGCGGGAGGCAAGATATGGGCCGCCAGGCACGAGGCCAAGCTCATGGACCTCCTGGACACTAGGGACTGGTCGGTGGCCAAGAGGTTCGAGATGCAGCTTCCGAGGGCGCACGGCGTCGCTTGGGACGGCGAGGGCCTGTGGGTCTCGCACCCCTCCGACGCGGTGATCGTCAAGTACGACGTCGACACCGGCGACCGGATGGACGCGCACGAGCTGCCCGAGGGCAGCCCGGAGCCGCACGGCCTCACGATCTGGCGGGGCGGCATGTGGTACTGCGACGCCAAGTCCGACGCCGTGTGCCGCGTGTACCGCAATTAGCGTTTCTTGTGCGACGCCGCTCAGCCGGCAGGCTCAGGGGCGTCCTGTGGCGTTGACCTAGCCGCCTGAGAAGGAGCAGGGAATGACCGAGCCGCTGCGTATAGTGTCAATCGGGGCTCACCCCGCCGACGTGTTCGACCAGTCCGGTGGCACGATGGCCCACCACGCCGCCAGGGGCGACTACGTCGCCTGCGTGGTGCTCACTCACGGCGCCAGGGTCCACGACAAGGTGATCAGCGACTCCATGTTCCACCGTCAGGAGATACCCGGCAGCCGCGAACTGACGGCCCTGATGGCCGAACGGGCCGAGGTCAAGGCTGAGGAGGTCCGCAGAGCAGGGCGGATACTGGGATTCGAGGACATCCACTTCCTGGGTGCCGACGACGCCGTGCTCCTGGTGAACGAGGAGACCGTCAAAAGACTCGCGCGCCTGATCCGCAGGATCAGGCCGGACATCGTGCTGACACACTACCCCAAGGAGCAGGACGCGCTGACCAATCCGCACGCCGTCGCGGGCCAGACGGCGCTCCACGCCATCAGGGTGGCCTCGGGCGTCGACCCCGGAGACAGCAACCCCCCGGCGTCCGTCGCTCGCACCCTCTTCTTCGGCTCAGGCGCCGCCTCGCTGAGACGGAGCGTCTGGGATTCCGAGGGCGGATACTACAACGACGTGTTCGTGGACATCACCGACGTCGTGGACAAGAAGCTGGCGTCCCTGGACTGCCTCGTGAGCCAGGGATACGGCGGCGCATACGCCAGGAAACGCATCGAGACGAACGACGGGGCGTTCGGGACAGCGGGGGGAGTGGCCTACGCGGAGGGCTTCATAGCGGACAGGGGCGAGACCCACTACTACCTGCCTGTGTCCGAGTACTCCGCGAGGGCGGCCCGCTCGTCTGACCACGAGAGGATGGCCCGCTACTCCTACCGAATCCCGGTCGATTAGGCCTGCGGAGCCAGGACTCCTCATGTACACGCTCTGGGACATCCGCTGCCTGTACACAACGGATCGATGACCGACAGAAAGAGAGTCCTCATCACCGGCGCGGCGGGTCTCGTGGGCAGCGTCCTGCGGGCCGGGCTGTCGGGCAGATACACGCTCGGCACACTGGATGTCAGGCCCCTGGAGGGCGACCACCTCCAGGGGAGCATGACCGACACTGAGGCCGTCAGGCCCGCCTTCGAGGGAAAGGACGTCGTGATCGACCTGGCCGCCCACGCGCCCACCGCGACGCCCTGGGGCCGCATATACGAGAACAACCTGCCGTCCACCTTCAACGCGCTCGAGGCGGCCCGCAGGGCCGGAGTGCGGCGGCTCGTCTACGCCAGCTCGAATCACGTCACCGGCATGTACGAGCGCGATCGCCCCTACGCCGACGTCGTCGCAGGCAGGTACGACGGCCTCGACCCCTCGAAGATTCCCCTCCTCACGCCGGATATGCCAGTCCGCCCGGACAGTCCGTACGGCGTCGCCAAGGCCTTCGGCGAGGCCGCCGGCCGCTACTACCACGACAGGTTCGGCCTGTCGGTCATCTGCCTGAGAATCGGCACCCTCAACAGATCCGGACGGCCGGAGGGACAGCGCAACTTTGCTACCCTGCTCACCCACCGAGACGCCGTCCATCTCTTCGAAAGATGCGTCGAGGCTCCCAATGATGTAGGATTCGCCGTGTTCTACGGAGTCTCAGACAACACATGGCGCTTCTGGGACATAAGCGACTCACGCAGGTCCATCGGATATCAGCCCCGCGGCGACGCGGAGCAGTGGCGATAGGAGAGGCTCGATGCCGACGCGCGTAGGTACAGGCGACTACAGGTACGAGGTTGTGGAGGGGTGGGGGGAATGGCCCGTCGACGGGGTGGCGTCCGACGTGGCCACGGACTCGCAGGACCGCGTCTACGTGGCCGTGCGCACCTCCCAGACCGCGGAGAGCCAAACGGGGGTCATCCTAGTCTTCGACAGGGACGGAAACTATCTCCGCTCTTGGGGCGAGCAGCTGTTCAGTGTCTGCCACGGACTGTGGATCAGCCCCGCCGACGAGGTGTTACACACGGACGCGGGGGACCACACGGTGACCAAGTTCGACACGGACGGCGCTCTCCTCATGACCTTGGGCGTCCGTAACGAGGAGGGAGAGCCGGGCATGCCCTTCCGGTCGCCGACCCGTGCCGTTCAGTCAACCTCTGGAGACATCTACGTGTCCGACGGCTATCAGCAGAACCGCTGCCACAGGTTCTCGCCCGGCGGCGAACTGCTCTTCTCCTGGGGCAAAGGCGACCCCGTCTACTACCAGAGAGAAGTCTTCGGCAATGTGACTGGCACCCCCGGCAATGGCCCGGGCGAGTTCAACCTGCCCCACGACATAACGGTCGACAGGAACGACCTGTCGTATGTCCAGGACAGGGAGAACATGCGATGCCAGGTCTTCGACCCGGAGGGCAACTACCTGACTGAGTGGAAGGACGTGCAGGCCCCCAACGACGCCGTGATAGACGAAGACGACGTGATGCACATAGCCGAAGGGATGGGCGGCATCCTAGTCGTCAAGCTCGACGGCACGATCATAGGCCGCTGGGGGAAGAAGGGCGAAGACCCCGGCGACTGGACGGGCGCTCCCCACGGCCTCTGGCTGGACTCGCGTGGAGACCTCTACGTCGCCGAGGTCGGCGCGAAGAAGGCCCTCCAGAAATTCGCGCGGGTGTAGGGGGTCACGGGCGCGTCGACAGATACTCACGGACAGCAACAGGAAACCGATTTACGAAACCGGCGGCCTTCTGGCAGAGTTCATAGACCTCGTCTACGGTTTTTTCAAGTTGGAAATCCGCGTAGTTTTCATGCACCATCTGATTTCTGAGGTCCCCGATTTCTATGAACGCCTTCACTGACTGGGCCAGGCACTCGTCATTCCCAACTTCCTTCTTCATGTAGTTCCCAAAGTCCAGACCAAATAGATTGTAGAATTTGTTTGCGTGGCGGCGTTTGTTGTTTTCGTATTCCCATTGGAACAACGAGGAGAATCGCCTTCGGATCGCCTGCTTCCTGACAAATTCCACTAAGACCTCTGTCCCTTGAGTCATCTCACGGTATAGATCCAAGATGGACTTCGTTAGTTGAACCTCGAAGTAGCTGGCAGCGGCAATCAGCAGTGTCTTCCTGAAGGAATCCTGTGCCCTGTCGAGCATCTGCAACTTGCTGCCAGACTGCAGATGTTTCACCAACTCTCTATGCTCGTTCCATAGTTCGTCGATTCGGTTGGCTATGTCCGGTCCGGTTCCTGCCATAACGCTAGTTCAGCGCCAGTATTTCCCGGGCCCGCTCGAGGCGTGTCATCACATTCTGTCGACTCGTCGTCTGGTGCTGTGTGGCTTCTTGAAACGCGGGGTCCTTTTTCAATTCGTTGAGAGAAGCTCTTGAGATAGTCCCCTTCACTTCCTGCCGCCTGTCGTATGGTTCACGGCATGCGGCAACGAACACGGATTCGAAGATCATCGGGCTGAATCGGCTTTGAATGCTGTGGAACGAGTCTTTACGTAGGCCACTGCAACTGACAAGAAAGGAATCGAGCAACGACTCGCACTGTTCGAGTTTGTCCTGGTCGAAGGACTTTGCGTCCTGCGAGAACTTGTTCAGGAACTTGGTCATGGACGGGTGATAGTTTTCTCCGTTGATCAGCATGGCGAAACCGCGAAGCAATATCTCCACGTCCTTCATGTGGAGATCCGGTATATCGGTGCCCACCAACGTGCGCCACTTTCTGTGTGCATTGGTCTTGTAGAGGATGTCATAGAATTTGGAATCAAAGGTACATCGGCGTATCTCTTGCGGCCTCAGGTTGATGCCGCCTGAGTTGAGCCGGTTGAAGATCTCGTACATCGCGGTGTCGCCTTTGGGGCCCACCTGCCTGACGATGACGTGCCTGATGGTGCGGATGTCGAACTTCCTGCGAACGTCGTCGTCTAATGTCGAGTGGTCGCAGCCGTTGAAAATGTTTGGCGTTCCGGGGACGACTTCGGGCAGATGCAGTCGAAAATCTCTGAAATACTTATTATCTTTGAGCAGCTTGTCCGGTATTGTGCTCTGTCCTTCGGTTTCCGCCCGAATCTCCGCCAACTTTTCCTTGCGAGGGAACCTCTTCCTCACGAAATAGTAGATCGACATCAGCCGCTGTTGGCCGTCTATCACCAGGTAACTGTTGCCCCCCTGTTCGTAGAGGAACACTTGCGGCACGGGAAGCCCAACGATGAGGGACTCGATTAGCCGGGACGCCCTCTTCAGGTCCCAAACGAAGTTCCGCTGAAAGCCCGGAATGGTCACGACGCCCGAATCTATGAAATTGACAAGAGTCGTGGTGTTGAAATCGTTCGGAGTGGATACCAGGTCATAGTGATCTATCGGATAGGAATCGTCATCTGAGCCATCCTCATCCCCGTCAGGCTCATAGTGGCCGTCTTCCTGGACGTCTTCGAGTTCATGAGTTGCGTTGGGAAGCGCCACGAGTCACCTCTGCCTCGTCGTCAAGCTAGTTTGCGTTTGCAGTTTAGGCGACGGCGGAATCACGGTCAACCTGCGAATTGCCTCAATGGACTCGAACCCACGCCCCCGGCTCCCTTGCCATCAACCGCTCGTGCCCATACAATCCCAGGCCACGAGGGCCGTCCGCCCCGCCTGCTTCTAAGGAGACCGGCATGTACTGGAAAGAGCGCGACTCGGACGTCAAGGACATCGACGCCGTCCACGACGGGGAAGGCGCAATCAGGGCCCACCGCTTCTTTCAGGGGACGACACGGATACCCATCGGAGTCGCCATGTGGGAACTCGACCCCGGCGTCAGCGAGGGGAGCCACGTCCACGGAGGAGACGGCGCTCTTGAGGAACTCTACTACTTCCTCGAAGGCGAGGGACTGATGTGGGTGGACGGCGAGGACGTACCCGTATCGGCAGGGGACGCTATGCTGGTGCCCGATGGAATCGACCACGGGTTCCGCAACACCGGCGCCGGGCCTCTGAGACTCGTGCTCATATGGGGCAAGCCCGCTGAATAGGGGACAGCAGCGATGAGATACAGGCTGGGAGTCGACGTGGGAGGCACCTTCACCGACCTGGTGCTCTACGACGTCGAGACCAACGAGATCGAGCTTACCAAGACACCGTCCACACCGGCGAACCAGGCCGAAGGGGTGACCACGGGCATCGGAATGTTGATCGACCGCCTCGGCGTGCCTCCGGCCGAGATCGGCTTCTTCATACACGGCACCACTGTAGCCACCAACACCCTGCTGGAGCGCAAGGGCGCTCAGACGGCGCTGGTGGTCACGGAAGGCTTCCGAGACGTCCTGCAGGTCGGCAGGCAGGACCGGCCCGACCTGTACGACTGGCGCATCCCTCGAACGGAACCCCTCGTGCCTCGCCGCCTCAGATTCGAGGTCGGCGAGCGGGTACTCTACACCGGCGAGGTGCGAATGCCGCTCCGGGCAGGAGACGTCGATTCGGTCGTCGAACGGCTGAAGGAGACCGGCGTCGAGGCCGTTGCCGTGTGCCTCCTCCACTCATACGCCAACCCTGAGCACGAGACCGCCGTCGGCAGAGCGCTGAGAGACGCGCTGCCCGGCGTCGCCGTCTCGCTCTCTCACGAGATACTGCCCGAGTTCAAAGAGTTCGAGCGGATGAGCACCACGGTGATCAACTCCTACGTCTCCCCGGTCATCGGAAGGTACGTCACCAACCTGAAGGCCGGCATCGCCGACGCCGGCATCGGCTCGGAACTGTACATCATGCAGTCCAACGGAGGCACGATGCGGGCGGCTTCGGCGGTGGAGCGCCCGGTTCACACCATACTCTCAGGGCCGGCCGCCGGAGTCATCGGCAGCGTCGCTATCGCCAAACGCGCAGGACAGCAGAACACCATCTCCGTCGACATGGGCGGCACCAGCTTCGACGTGACGCTCTCATACGAAGGAGAGGTGCGCCAGACGCGGGAGAGCGAGATCGAGAGGCTGCCGATCAAGGTGCCGATGGTGGACATCCACACACTGGGCGCAGGAGGGGGAAGCATCGCCTGGATCGACCCCGGCGGCGCGCTGCGGGTCGGCCCGAAGAGCGCCGGCGCCGACCCCGGCCCGGCATGTTACGGCAGAGGCGGCAAGGAGGCCACGGTCACGGACGCCAACCTCGTGCTGGGCAGGCTCAACCCGGAGCGCTTCCTCGGCGGCAGGATGGAACTGGACGTCGACCGGGCGCGTGAGGCCATCGGGGAGCGCGTCGCCGGGCCCCTGGGCCTGGGAGTCGAGGAGTGCGCCGAGGGTATCGTGAGAGTCGTCAACGCCAGCATGATCAAGGGCATCAGAGTCGTGTCGGTCGCCAAGGGCTACGACCCGCGCGACTTTTGCCTGGTCGCCTTCGGCGGCGCGGGCCCGGTCCACTCGGCCGAGCTTGCGGAGGAACTCGACATCCCCAGAGTCCTGGTGCCCGTAGCCCCCGGAGTGACCTCGGCGATGGGCCTCCTGATGGCGGACCTGAGACACGACTTCGTCCGCACCGTGTTGCGGTCGGGCGACGAACTGACCCACGAAGAGCTCGGAACGCGGTTCTCCGAGATGGAGGGCGAGGCGCTTGCGCGGATGCGCCAGGAGGGGGTCGACGCGGGCAGCGTGACGCTGGTCAGACTCGCCGACGTCCGCTACGCAGGTCAGGGCTACGAGTTGGAGGTAACGGTCCCCTCCGGCGCACTCGGAGAGGCCGAGATGCGAGGTGTGGAGAGCCGCTTCCACGAGGCGCACCGGCAGATGTACGGCTACGCGACGCTCGACCGGCCAATAGAGGCGGTCAACCTGAGAGTCACCGCGCTGACCACCCTCCCGCAGCCCGACTTGGCCCCCGCCCAACTGAACGGACGCCGGAATCCCCATGAAGCCAGGGAGTCCGACCGGCAGGCATACTTCCGTGGACGGCTAGTCCACACCTCGATCTACAATCGTTCCCTCCTCCGGCCCGGCGACGTGGTCGACGGCCCGGCCATCATCGAGCAGGAGGACTCGACGACGGTGGTCTGGGAAGGCCAGACCTCAACTGTGGACGCCTACTCGAACCTCCTGCTGGAGAGAGCCGCATCATGACGACCGGAAACATCGACCCCATCACCCTGGAGGTGATGCGCAACGCCTTCTACTCCATATCCGAAGAGATGAACGCGGCGCTCGTGCGCGCCAGCTATTCGACCAACATCAAGGACCGCAGGGACGCCTCGTGCGCCATATACACGGCCACCGGCGACATCGTGGTCGTCGCCCAGAGCGAGATGGGAACCCCGCTGCACCTCGGCACCATGCACTCGGCCGTCAAGACGGCCCTGGACGCCTACCCATTCGAGGAACTCGGACCGGGCGACGCCGTGGCGATGAATACCCCGTACCCGGGCGGGCCCGGCCACCTCAACGACCTCTGCCTGATCTCCCCCATCTTCTACGACGGCCGAATGGTGGCCCTCACTGCCAACCAGGCGCACCACGTAGACATGGGCGGCTTCGCGCCGGGTTCCATGCCTTTCGGCGTGACCGAGATATTCCAAGAGGGCCTCCAGATACCACCGATCAGGCTCTTCCGGGACGGAGAACTCGACCGTGACCTGTGGAACCTCATCTCCCAAAACGTCAGGCCGCGAGTAGAGGTGCGCGGCGACCTGTTCGCCCAGCTTGCCGCCAACAGCGTGGGCGGACGGAACATCCTCCAACTGATGGACCGATTCGGCGCCTCGACCGTCGAACAATACTTGGACGAGATGCTCGACTACTCCGAACGCCGGATGCGGGCCGCGCTCGCGCTCATACCGCAGGGCGCCTACTCCGCAGAAGATGTGATAGAAGGCGACGGCATCTCCGACAAGGACTACGTGATCCGGGTCACCGTGGAGGCGAAGGGCGATTCGATCAGGTGCGACTTCACCCAGACCGACCCGTCCGCGCTCGGCCCCCTCAACTGCAGGTGGCCGTCCGTCGCCGCCTGCGTCTACTACGTCCTCAAGGCGGTGCTCGACCCCGAACTCCCCCCCAACGCCGGCCTTTACAGACCCATCGAGATCGACGTCCGCGACGGAACGGTGCTCTCCGCCGTCTATCCGACAGCCGTGTGCAACGCCAACATCATCACCACCCAGCGAATAGTGGACTGCCTCATCGCGGCCCTCGCCCAGGCAGTCCCCGAGCGCGTGCTCGCCGCCTCATCCGGCACCATGAACCTCCTCAACATCGGGGGCATCGACCCGCGCAGCGGCGTCTACTACAACTACGTAGAGACCTACGCAGGCGGGCAGGGTGGCATGAAGAGACAGGACGGCATGGACGCCGTCCAGAACCACATGACCAACACGCGAAACGCGCCCGTGGAGTCGATAGAGCAGGCGTATCCGCTGCTGGTCGAAACCTACGGCCTCGCCCAGGACTCCGAGGGCGCGGGCGAGCACCGCGGCGGCGTGGGACTCAAGCGTGCGTTCCGCGTCCTGGGCGACCAGATCCGCGTGACCCTCAGCTCCGACCGCGCCAGGCTTGCCCCATGGGGGCTCTTCGGCGGCCACGACGCGGGCAGATCCCAGTGCGTGGTCAGAGGCACGGACGGCGGCCAGAGGCTGCTGCCCTCGAAGGTCACGACAGAGGTGGGCCGCGGTCAGGTGCTGGAGACCACCACGCCGGGCGGCGGAGGCTGGGGAGACCCACGCAAACGGAACCCGGACGCCGTGCTCCGCGATGTCGTCGAGGGGATCGTGTCGCTCGACCGCGCCCGCAGCGTGTACGGAGTTGCCATAGACGCAGACATGTCGGTCGACGAAGCCGGAACCGCCAGCCTGCGGAACGGCTCCTGACAGGGAACGAAGCGGCGTGTACGACAGCCTAAGGGCCGAGCGTGGTCTCCATCAAGCCGGGCAAGCCTCGCAACGCCGAATTCGTAGAGGCATCCCCGAAGACCTCATAGCCGGGCGCTGAGAAAGGCAAGCTCGATGACAAAGACCGCGGACGCCGTAATCATAGGCGGAGGCATCGTGGGCGCCAGCGCCCTCTACCACCTCGCCGCGCTGGGACTCCGAAACTCAGTCCTGCTCGAAAAAGACGGCCTCGCGTCCGGATCCACCGGCGACTCTGCCGCCATGGTGCGGCAGCACTACTCGAACGAGGTGAGCATCCGGCTGGTCAAGGAGAGCCTGCGCTTCTTCCAGACCTTCGCCGACGAGTTCGACGGCGCCGAAGTCTTCAACCCCCTGGGCTGGATTTTCCTCTGCGAGCCGGAGGCCCGAGAGGCGTTCGACCAGAACATGGCCCAGCTAAAGAGCCTCGGCGTGCGCACCTGGGAAATATCGCCGGAAGACGCCTCCGAGGAGATGCCAGGCCTCAACACCGACGGCCTCGGCCCAGTGGCCTTCGAACCCGAATCCGGATACGCCGACCCGCGCCGCTCTGTGGACGCCATCGTACGGAAGGCCGCCTCACTCGGCGCCGAGATACGCACACACACCCCCGCGACGGGCCTGATCGTCGAGGGCGGCAGGGTTTCAGGCGTGCGCACCGCCCGCGGAGACATCTCCGCGCCCGTGGTCGTCAACGCCGCTGGCCCCTGGGCAGAGGTTGTCGCAGGCTGGGCCGGACTGAGCCTCCCACTGGAAATATCGCGGGAACAGGACGTGGTCGTCAGGCCGCCCGCGGGCGCGCCGCCCCTCCGCCGAGTGGTCTCCAACATGGTGGACAGAACCTACTTCCGACCGGAAGGCGAAGGACTCATCCTGGCAGGAGTCGGCCACCCCAAGGAGAACGAACCCGCGGACCCGGACGAGTATCGCCGCGAAGCCGACGATGGCTTCGTGGAAGACACCGTCCGGCTCCTCGAACACAGGCTCCCGCGCCTCGCCGGGGCCGACGTCGTGTCGAGCTGGGCAGGGCTGTACACGATAACCCCCGACTGGAACATGATGGTCGGAGCGGCGCCCGGAATCGACGGCCTCTATCTCGCGGTCGGCGGCAGCGGACACTCTTTCAAGCTAGGCCCGGCCATCGGAAAGTGCCTCGCCGAGATCATTGCGGAGGGCCGAGCCGCCACGGTCGACGTCACCCCGCTCAGACCAGACCGCTTCGACGATGACGCCCCCATGCGCTCGACCTACGGAGGAAACAGGGCATAGCCACCAAGCCGAACACAGCCAGCCCCTGACCCACAAGCCGACGCCTCCGCGGTGACGCCGTTATTGAGCATCGCCGGCAACATCCTGTCAGGGACCCTAGGTCCGGTTCTCATTCCTGCCCAGGAAAGTCAAGAGCGCACCTATCGACAACAGCACGGTCGCTAGAATATATGCTGCGAAAATCGCAATAACGCCGACCACAGCCGACACGACCATCAGGCTCGCGGCCATCCTAGGTTTAGCCACGGACAACGCGGCGCCCACCAGCCCAACGATTGAAGCGGCAAGGACAACGAATGCGCGTGTGGTTACCGTTCCCACCTCGGGGGCGTCAACAGCGGCACCAAGCCCACCGAACCGCGCGCCGGCCGACAGCGTGGTCGAGGAGATCAGGACTAGTAAGGCAAGCAAGGCGCCTATGAATCCGCCAATTGAACCCAAGACACCTACGATAAGTCCTGCCACTCTCATGAACCATCTCCCCGGCTATTATCTTCCGATGACACTACCCCCCAGATACGGTACAGGCAAGTGAGGCAGCCACAATAAAAAATGCCAGGCGCCAGAGTAACCTCGCCATTCAAATAGACCTCCACTCTCACAGGGCCTTTCCAAAGTCAGGGTGAAAGTAGTGCAGCAGTTGGTTGAACGCCGAGTCTCTGTGCTCTGCCTGTGAACGGTTCCTGCAACGACCACAATGAGCAGGCGCCCCTCAGCAGGGTGAGGGCAACGTTTCTGAGCAGGCTTAGCACTGCTCCACTCCCATGGTGCTGCATCACGTGGCGGTCTTCACCAAAGCTGTCATCCTTGACGTGGGACAAGCTGTTCTCGATTCGCCAATGTCCCCGCACCAAGGAGAGCGCCCGTTTGGGGTCTATGTCAGACAGGCTGGTCACCGCGTACTGCTCACTTTCCACCCACTCGCCACGTCTGAGGTGCTTGACCCTCTTGGTGATCTTGCCCTATTCTCATACTTCCATAAGACTTTGGAAAGACCCTGTCTACCACCAGCCCAGTCTCGGTGAACCGGTCGGGGTGGGCCGACTTCGGTTCTCCAAGCCGTCTTGGGCTTCGAGGAGCTTCTTCTCGGCAGCAGCGGCGGAGCGAGAGGCCAGCAGTGGCTCAAGCCGCGACCGAATGGCCCTCTGCCGAGCCTCGATGGTCTCGGTGTCCGCGTCGATGAATAAGATGGTCAGGGCAGGCCCGTCCACAACTGCCTCGCCGGACCAATCGGCTATCAGGGCCCGGCGCTCCAGGAGGTCGACGAGAGCTTTCTCCTCGGCAGCCAAGGCGAGCTCGAGCGGCTCAACGCGGCTCGCTAGGAGTTCATCCCACAACTCCACCAGATCAATGTTGTACCGCTTGGGAGCAATATTCCCATCGCGCCACAGGGCCCATCTTTCATTAGCCTGAGCGCGGAGGGTGCTGCCGCGCTCAAGCTCATCAAACCGCGTGGACCAGAGGGCTAAGCGGTTATGACATGCCTGTGCTCGGGCCAGCAGCCTGGGAGCCTCGAATGTCTCATCCGTGGGAACAGCATTGGAGGTTACCCAGGGGTCGCCCGTAGAGACAGTCTTCTCAAAGTGAACACGCCATACGGCGGGGATCACATCTTTCGAGAATATGCCCACCCCCCGCACATCCCAATAAGACGCAGGGTCTCGCTGGTTAAGAAGGAGAGGGTACAGGAGCAGTAGGGGGGCTGCGGATCGGGCCGTGCTGGTCACGAATGCTCTGCTCATGAGAAAGTATTCGTTCTCAAAGTCTTCTGCGGCGAAGACGGTGCTGGTGACCGCATTGTAGAGCAGCTCGGACCCGTCCAGTCCATGCACCGCGAGCGCAGTCCAGCAGTGGGGATACTCGTAGTACACCCGAGCCTCGACACGCTCGATCTTTTGCGTCCAGTGGTCGGGGCCGTCACCCTGAGCGGCGCCAGTGCCCACCGACGCCATGCTTATTAGGCCCAGCACTAGGGCCAGGCCAAGTCTGAATCCTCTAATCAATTCTATGTCTCCACCCTCAAGCACGTACTGGACTGATAGTCTAGGGACTGATAGTCTACGTGTTTCGGTAGCGTTCGCGTCAAGTGGATACTTATCAGACGGCGTTTGGCCTGCACATACGCAACATGCGTGTGCGTAGGGGCGATACTCAGGAAGAGTTGGCCTACCGAGCCGGCGTCCATGTGACGTACCTCTCCGGTATAGAGAGGGGTGTGCGAAATCCGTCACTGAAAAACATCCGTGCCATTGCGAAGGCCCTAGATGCCAGCACAGCCGAACTCTTCGCGTTTGAAGTCGGTGGTACCCTGGATGACCACTCGGTCCAGCGAGGACCAACCGCTCCACGCAGCATGTAAGCCACAGTGATCAGATTCCTACGGCGCAGCGACAGAGACAAGACGGCCCGCGCCGTCGAGAAGACCCGCAGCGCCTGGCTCTCGCGGGTGACCTCGATCTTCAGCCGCCCGCGCCTGAGCGACGACCTGTGGGACGACCTCGAAGAGGCGCTCATATCCGCCGACGTGGGAGTGCCCACCACCCAGAAGCTCCTGGACGGCCTGCGCGGGCAGGTGCGTGAGCGCCGCCTCGACGACCCGGCGCAGGCGCTCGATCTGCTCAGAGAGCAGATGCTCCGCATACTCGACGTGGACGGCGCCTCGGACAGGCTGCTGGTTCGGGAGCCTCCCCTCGTACTCCTGATGGTCGGCGTCAACGGCGCCGGCAAGACGACCAGCATCGCCAAGCTGGCCCACGCCTTCCGACAGGAGGGACGCTCCGTCATCCTCGGAGCGGCGGACACCTTCAGAGCGGCCGCAATCGACCAGCTTCAGGCATGGGGCCGCCGCCTGGATATAGACGTCATTGCTCCACGGCAGGGAGCCGACCCAGCCGCCGTCGCCTTCGACACCCTCGAAGCGGCCGCATCCCGACGCGCCGACGTGGTCATTATCGACACCGCGGGACGCCTGCACACCCGGAAGAACCTGATGGAGGAACTGAAGAAGGTCCACAGAGTGGTCGGACGCCGTGTCCAAGCCGAGTCCCGGAAAGCCCTGCTGACCCTCGACGCCACGACCGGACAGAACGGACTCATCCAGGCACGCGCCTTCACCGAGGCAATCGAGTGCGCAGGCGTCTTCCTCGCAAAGCTGGACGGAACCGCCAAGGGCGGCGTCGTCCTCTCAATCGCAGACGACCTCGGACTCCCCGTACTCTACGTCGGCACGGGCGAGCAGCCGGACGACGTCGCCGTATTCGACCCACGCGGCATGGTCGACGGCCTCCTCGGAGGGCCCGGAGGCAGCGCAGCCTAGCATCCACGACCGGCTCCGCGGGCATATAATGCTGCAATGCTGAATCCTCTATGGTGGCTCCTCGTCGTCGAGGCCGTCGGCTTGGCGGCCTTTCCCCTAGCCTTCCGGCTCATACCCGGCCTCCGCGACAGGGGTTACAGCGTCAGCAAGCCCCTGGGCCTCCTGCTGATCGGCTACGCCTCCTGGATCCTCAGCCAGCTGCACCTGGTCCCCAGCGTCCGCCTATCCCTCGCCGCCGTGCTCCTGGTCATGGCCGCGCTCTCGGGCCGCATCGTCTGGACGCGCAGGGCCGAGATGATGACCTTCCTCCGCGAGCAGTGGCGCGTAATCGTAATCTCCGAGGTCGTCTTCCTAATCTTCTTCGCCGGATGGACCCTCTACCGAGCCTACGACCCCGCCATCAACCACACCGAGCAGCCGATGGACTTCGCGTTCCTCAACGCCTCTATCCAAACCACCACAGGCGCCCCCCAAGACCCCTGGCTGAGCGGAGCGCCCGTCAGCTACTACTACTTCGGCTACTGGATGATGGGCGCCCTCAGCGAACTCACCGGCATCGCCTCCAACCTGTCATACAACCTCGCCATGGCCCTCGTCCCAGCCATGTCCGCACAGGCCGTATTCGGCCTGGCATACGGCGTCATCCGCTCTCAGGCATACGGAATGACCCTCGCCGTCGCAGGATCCATCGGAGCCGTCCTGATGCTCGGCATAGCCGCCAACCTCGAGGGAGCGCTCGAATTCATCAAGGCAGGCGCTATGGGTTCCCAGGGCTTCTGGGACTGGATCGGGATCGAAGGACTCACAGGCCCTCTGGGAGAGCCGATGCGCGGCTGGACTCCGGAAGAGTTCTGGTGGTGGTTCCGAGCCACCCGCGTGATCAACACCTTCGACGGCGCACAGTGGATCGACTACACAATACAGGAGTTCCCCTTCTTCAGCCACTTGCTGGGCGACCTCCACCCGCATGTGATGTCAGTCCCGTTCGCCCTGCTGGTCGTCGCCTTCTGCTGGGACCTCTACCGAAGGGACTTCGACCCACGGGCAGACTGGCGCCGCCAACCGGGTTCCTACGCACACATGCTCGCCGTCGCGCTCGCGCTTGGTGGACTCGCGTTCACCAACATGTGGGACCTCCCGACCTACTCCGCCCTCCTCCTGGCCGTCGCCGCCATCAAGAGCTACTCGCTCCGAACCCGGGACCCCGGCGCCCCATGGACAGCCCCCCTGCTCATCGCTGCTGGGAGCATCGCCCTCGCCTTCCTCCTCTTCCTCCCCTACTACCTAACACTCCGCGTCGCTGTGGGCGGCATCGCGCCGGTGCAGGCTGCGGCCACCCGGCCCGTGCACCTGGCCGTCGTCTGGGGCCTCCACCTCGCGGTGATCGCCCCGTTCATCGTCGGCGCCTTCTGGAGATCCACACTCTCCAGGGGCTGGGGCCGCGCCATGGTCGTGGCGCTCGGCATCGCGGCATCGCCCGTCGCAGTCTGGGCCCTGCTTCATACCGGAAGTGGAGGGGCGGCAGGAGACGTCCCAGGCCGCCTGTTCGGCGCGCTCCCGCTTGTCTTCCTCATAGCGGTCGCAGTCCACACCGCGCTCCAGATCGTGCGGCGGGAGGGGCCGACGGGAACCGCCTTTGCCCTCGCCGTGTCCGCCCTGGCGCTCATGCTGATCATGGGCCCCGAGCTGCTGTTCGTAGTCGACTCGTTCGGGACCCGCATGAACACACTCTTCAAGCTCTACTATCAGGCGTGGACGATGCTCTCAGTGCCCGCCGGTCTCGTGTTCTGTCACTGGATCGGCCTGCGGGAACGGCTCAGTGGATGGAAACGCGCGGTGACCACCGCCTGGGCCGCCGTGGTCTCGCTCCTGCTCGTCGCCTCGTTGTACTACGCCCCAGCCGCAGCCGCGAGCAAGGCGGCCCAGTTCTCCGGCTCTCCAACGCTCGACGGACTCGCATACCTGGCCCAGTTGCGCCCCGACGAGCGCGATGCTATAGAATTCATGAGGACAGAGGCCGACCCCGACACGACCATCATGGAGGCCGTCGGCGAGTGGTTCGAGTTCGGCCTGATCTCGCGCAGCACCGGCGTGCCCACCGTCTTCAACTGGCCCGGACACGAAGTCCAGTGGAGAGGATCAGCCGCCGCGTTCGGCAGCAGGGAGCAGGACGTGGCCGACGTATACGAAAGTATGAACTGGGAACACGCCAAGAACCTGATGGCACGCTACGGCGTTGAATACGTGTACGTCGGGCCGCGAGAAACGGCCAAGTACGGAACCGAGGGCCTGGACAAGTTCAGGGAGTTCATGGACGTCGCCTTCTCCAGCGGCGGCGTGACCATCTTCCGAGTACGATGAGCACCATCCCCACGCTCCTCGACGAGCTGATACCGCAGTGAAGACCGGGATGAAGGCGATGAAGGATAGACTCTCCGTCGATGGCCTCCGGGGAATAGCGAAGGCGCTGCTCGGCACGCCGCTCCCGCTTGCCCGGTGGGAAATCGCCGGATACGCCTGCCTGATCGCCGCGGGCGCTGCGATGCGGCTCTGGGACCTCGCCTCCAGGGCGATGCACCACGACGAGAGCCTCCACGCCCTCTACTCCTACAACCTCGCCTCAGGCGACGGCTACACCCACAACCCCATGATGCACGGGCCGTTCCAGTTCGAATCCAACGCCGCAATCTTCTTCGCGTTCGGCGACAGCGACTATACCGCGCGCCTCGGCGTCGCCGTCATGGGCGTCCTGCTCATCGCCCTCCCGATGCTGTTCCGGGCGCGCCTCGGAAGGCCCGGAGCCCTCATAGTCGCCGCCGGCATCGCCGTCTCCCCGGCCATGCTCTACTTCAGCCGCTTCGCCCGCAACGACATATACATGGCCGTCTGGTCTCTCGGCCTCGTGATAGCCATGTGGCGCTACCTCGAAGAGGGCCGCAGCCGATACCTCTACGCCGGAGCCGCCCTACTCGCCCTCGCGTTCGCCACCAAGGAGACCGCGTTCATTCTGGTCTCGATACTCGGCTCATATCTCGTGCTGCAAATACTCGTCCATAGGTCGCCCTCGATGAGACCCGCCGCCGACCTCGAAGGACTGTCCCCGCCCGAAGCCGCCAGGACCCTCTTCCGCGGCATCCGCTCAGGACTCGCAAGACCTCTGTTCGAAGGAGCCGAGCGGCACGGTGCATTCCTCACCATGCTGGCCACTCTCTCCCTCGTCCAGTGGTCCGCCCTCGTCAGCTACCTCCAGGACACACCTCTGCTGAGATGGTCCAACCTCGTGCTCGCCCAGCCCGTCGGCAGCGCAAACATCGGCGCCCCCGCAGGAAGCGGCCTCGTAATAGCCTTCCTCGTCGTTGCTGGCCTCCTCGCGCTGTCCATATATTGGGGATACAGATGGAACTGGTCCGTCTGGTGGAAATGCGCCCTCATCTTCTGGGCGATATGGATTCTCACATACTCCACCTTCTTCACCAACCCCGCCGGAATCGCATCCGGCATATGGCAGTCCCTGGGCTACTGGGTCATACAGCAGGACGTCGCACGCGGAAACCAGCCCTGGTACTACTACTTCATGATAACCTCGGTCTACGAATTCCTCCCACTCATCTTCGGGATGCTCGCCGCCGTCTACTACGTCCGCAGGCGCGACCCCTTCGGCGCCTTCCTCGCATACTGGGCGCTGATGACCCTCGCCATGTACACGGCCGCCAGCGAGAAGATGCCCTGGCTCCTCGTAAACCTCACGCTCCCCCTTATCGTACTCACGGGCAAACTCCTCGGCGAAGCCGTCGAGCGCGTCGCATGGAAGAGAGTCGTCTCCCGCGGGGGCTGGCTCGCCCTCCCGGGCGTTCCGCTCCTCGCCGTACTGCTCTGGACCATCGCATACTACGACCCGGGCCCCTGGATGGCCCTCGCCGCCCTCGCCGCGGCAGGAATCGCCGCCCTCGGCGTATACCTGGCACGAGTGGTTGGCCCGCGCAGCTTCGCCGCCGCCGCCGCGCTCTCCCTCGCCCTCATGCTCGCCGTTTTCAGCCTCCGCGCCGGCGTGACCGTTGCCTACCACAACGCCGACACCCCCGTCGAACTGCTCGTGTACACCCAGACGACGCCCGACGTCGTGGAACTGATGAACCGTATCGAGAAAACAGGCTCGTCCGGCGGCCAGGGGGACGTCCTCCCAGTCAAAATCGACCAGACCAGCGGGTTCTCGTGGCCCTGGGCGTGGTATCTTAGAGACCGTCCGGAAGTCCACTACCTCACCGACTACGGCGGCTCTATAATTAAGCAGTCCGAGGACCCATCGGTCGTGCTCGTACATCTGAACAACAAGGCAGCCACGGACGACGAGGCCCCCGACTCCTACGCCGAAGGCCGAAGGTTCAGACACCGCTGGTGGTTCCCGGAGGACGCCTACAGGAATCTGACGATCCGCAAATTCCTCTCCGGCCTCTTGGACGGCGACTCGCGCCGCGCCGTGATGAGCTACCTGCTCGACCGAGAAGGGATCCGCGAGAGGATCGGCAGCGAGGACGCCGTCGCATACTTCCCCAGCAACAGCCAGCCATCCGAACGGGACACCAGCCCCTAGCGGCAGGAGGCGAAGATGAAGAAGCTCGCAATCGGATACGGAGCGCTCACGGGCGCGCTGCTGACGGCCCCCCTCATAGCCCTGCTCTTCCTGGCCCGCGAACTCGCCGAGCTGCCGTTCCCTCCCTACGACCTCTTCGACTGGATGGCCCGCGTACTGCCCGGCGCGCTCGTCACATTCGGGATCGACCGGATGGTAGACACCCTCACGCTTCTCGGCGTGAGCGTAGCCGACACCGCAAAGACCGCCGAGAAGCTGGCCGCGGTCATCCTAATGTTCCTCATGGGCGTCGCAGGCGGAGCCGTCTTCTTCGCGGTCTTCGCACTCCGCCGCGCGCGGCCGGACATAGCGGGTGGCCTGATCGCGGGAGCAATGGCAGGCCTTCCGATGGCGGCCATCAGCGTCGCCATCGAGGGATCGACGATAAACCCGCTGCTGGTGATACTGTGGACGGTCGCCGTCTTCCTCGCATGGGGATGGGCGCTCAGGGAAGCCTACCTCAGAGTCATCCCGGCTCCGTCCGAGCATCACCCCGAAGGCGCCCAGCCGGCATCCACCATCGGACGGAGACAGTTCCTCGTCCGCGTCGGAACCGCCACGGCTGTCATAACCGTCGCCAGCACCGGACTGGGAACCCTGCTGGCGGGACGCGCGCGCAGGGAGATCGAGACCGCCGCCTCGTCCATGGCCCACCAAACGGTCTCCACCGACCCGAGGCTGTCCTTCCCGAACGCCGGAGACCCCCTGATGCCCGCCCCAGGCACCCGCCCTGAGTACACCCCGCTCAAGGACCACTACAAGGTATTCATACGCTCCGAGCCCACCGTCATCGACGGCAGCGCATGGACGCTCCCCATCTCGGGCGAGGTGGACAACCCCGTCTCCATGACTATCGACGACCTACGGAATAACTATGAGCCGCGCGACCAATTCGTAACCCTGTCGTGCATCTCAGGACGCATAGGCACAGACCTGATCAGCACCACCATGTGGACGGGCGCCGGTCTCCAGGACATCCTGGCCGACGTCAGCCCCACCGAAAAGGCCCAATACCTCTTCATCAGAAGCGGCGACGGCTTCTACGAAACGGTCGACCTCGACCTGATCGCGTCCGACAGCCGCATCATGCTGGCCTACGCCTGGGACGGCAACCCCATACCCATAGACCACGGCTTCCCACTCCGCATTTGGTTGCCAGACCGCTACGGCATGAAGCAGCCCAAGTGGATAACCGAAATCTCGGTCGTCGAAGACTACAGAGACGGCTACTGGGTCGAGCGTGGCTGGGACAAGGTCGCCAGGGTCAACACCACCTCGGTCATAGACACCGTCGCCCAGGACGCAGTCTACGAAAGCGAAGGCCGAACCCTCGTGCCCGTGGGCGGCATAGCCTTCGCCGGCGCGCGCGGAATCTCGAAGGTCGAGGTCCGCGTCGACGACGGCCCCTGGAGGGAAGCCAGACTCCGATCCCCACTGTCCGAGACCACCTGGGTCCTCTGGCGCTACGACTGGCCCTTCGAGGCCGGCCAACACAAGTTCGAGGTCAGGTGCGCGGAAGCAGACGGCGTTCCGCAGATCGAGACCGAGAGGGGCAACCGGCCAAGCGGCGCCACCGGAATCCACGAGAAGCACGCCAAGCTATGAGCCGGATGCCATACGGCCCTTGATGACACGGCCATGACCCCGTCGCCAGTATAAGCCATGCCTCGACAGACCGAACCCAACGCCAACAACGCGCTCGGCGCCCTGCTCAGGGCCATGCTGGGTAGCAGCGACGTGCGCTCGGAGAACACCCAGGTCATCATCGGGCGCCCCGGCCTCCGGCCCGACGTCCTGATTACGGCCCCCGGCCGTTCCCCCGTCGTGATCGAGGCCGAGTTCATGCCCGCGCTCACCGCAGAAGAAGATGCCCGCTCACGCCTTGGCCTGCCGGTCAGTGTGAGCTCCCGATCCATTGAGGCCGCCATTGCCTTGCGATACCCGGATGAGGTCGCCGCCGCCGATCTGGACGATGCCCTCGGAAACGCCCGTCTCTCCTACTGCGTCCTCACTCACGACCCGAAGGGCCTCGCACGCTTCCCCGAATCCGGCTGGCTCAGCGGATCCGCATCCGACCTCGCCGACCTGATCCGCCTCGTGTCCGTTCCCCAGCAGGCCGTCCACACAGCTGCAGACTCGATGGAGCAGGGCATTGAGCGAGTCGCGGCGATACTGGACGATATGGACAAGAGCCGCCCGGCAATCAACACGGAAATCGCACGTCTGCTGGGAATGATCGATGTGTCCCAGACCAGACGCATGGCCTGCGCCATCATCGCCAACGCCCACGACCTCCCGGGACGCGTCTTCCAGCGCCTCATCGCCGACCGCAAGTACCTCGCCACCTTCTACACCCTCCCGCCCTCCGCAGCCCCCCGTGGCGCGAAGCTGATAGTAGCGTAGGTCTGTCATTCCTAGAACACAAACACACCCCCGCCGGCCGAGGATGGCTTAGGTGATACGCTCCCCGAAGATGTGGGTCGGCATGGCCCTCAGCGTCGTCCTGATCGGCATCTTCCTCACCACCGTGGACGTCGGAAGGATGCTCGACGCCCTCGCCGACGCCGACTACGGATACGCCGCCCCGGCGATCGGCCTCTACCTCGTCTCCCTGCTGTTCAGGACCATACGCTGGCAGATGCTGATGCGCCACATGCGCCTTGTGAAAGTCACCCGGCTCTATCCCGTCGTCATCGTCGGATACATGGCCAACAACCTCCTCCCTCTGAGGCTCGGCGAACTCGTGCGCAGCTACTACGTCAGCCGACGCGAGGGAGTGAGCAAATCCGCGGCCCTTGCCACCATACTCGTCGAGCGAGTGCTCGACGCGGTCACCCTCCTGATGCTCATCGCGCTAATAGCCCTGTTCGTGCCGATCTCCACCATCACGGGCGCCTTCGGGGAGCGGCTCGGCGTACCCGCTCCCCTGCTCGTCTTCGGTTTCAGCGCCCCATTCATCCTGGCCTTGGGACTGCTGATAGCGTTCGCCGCCAATCCCGAAAAGACCGGAAACACTGTCATGGCCGTGCTGAAACCCCTGCCAGGCCCGCTCAGGGCGCGGGTCGGAGGCATCACAGACCTCTTCCTGACGGGACTGGCCCCCCTCCGAAGCCCGCGAACGCTGACCACCCTCCTGATCCTGACCCTGCCCATCTGGCTCCTCGAAGCAGGCACGTTCTTCCTCGTCGGATACTCGTTCGACCTCGATTCCGCATTCACGGACCCGGCCGGCATGGCAGTCGGTATGGTGCTCCTGTCCTCCATCACCAACATCGGCAGCGCGCTGCCGGCCGCGCCCGGAGGCGTCGGCCTGTTTGAACTGGTGACCAGGGAGACGCTACTGCTCCTGCCTATGGCCGACACGTCCAGATCGGTCGCCGCAGCCTTCTCCACGGTGACTCACGCCGTGCTGCTCCTACCCATGATCGCGCTCGGACAGCTATTCCTCTGGATGGAACACCTCTCCCTGCGTAGCCTCTCCAGCCAGGCCGGTTCCGACACAGACCTCACCCCGGCATCCGACAGGAGAGGACACGAATGAGAGTGGGCATCGTCGGGGCCGGAGCGGCCGGACTCGCCGCCGCATACGACCTCGTCAGGAGCGGACACGACGTATCCGTCTACGAACGCGCCCCGTTCGTCGGAGGCCAGGCATCCACGTTCGATCTCTGCGGCGCGCCCCTGGAGAGGGGATACCACCACCTCTTCACCAGCGACACCGACGTCACAGACCTGATCGCCGAGATCGGCCTCGGCGACCGCATGCGATGGATAGAGTCCAGCGTCGGAACCTTCCACGGAGGACGAATATACGACTTCGTCTCGGCCCTCGACCTGATGCGCTTCAAGCCCCTAGGCATCCTAGACCGCCTCCGACTGGGCCT
Source organism: uncultured Dehalococcoidia bacterium (assembly GCA_958295685.1). GTDB lineage: Bacteria > Chloroflexota > Dehalococcoidia > Lucifugimonadales > CATQGZ01 > CATQGZ01. Next base: position 1,813,394 of record OY282365.1, on the reverse strand, counting down.
GCTCACCCTCTACCTCGGCCGAAGAAAAGACTGGCGCTCCTTCGAATCCGTCACCGCGAGAGAGTGGCTCATGAAGTGGGCCGGAAAACCGACCTACGACGCCTTCTGGGGCCCACTCCTCAGGGGAAAGTTCGGAGACGAGTTCCACCACAGAATCGGAATGACCTGGGTCTGGGGCAAGGTCCAGACCAGAGTCGCGTCCAGGCGCAGGGGACTGGGACGCGAAATGCTCGGATACCCCATCGGCAGCTTCGGTGAGGTGTTCGACGTTCTCGCAGACCGGGTCAGGGAACACGGCGGAACCGTCGAGACGTCCACGACGGTCTCACGCGTCGAGGTGAAGGACAACCGCGCCCTGGGACTCTACACCCTCGCCACTCCCGCCGAATGGATGTCGCCTCAGCCGTTGACCTACGGGGAACCGGACGCCCGCCCGCATCCCGTCGAGCCCGCTCCCGCGCCGCCGCATTACCACGACTTCGATGCCGTGCTCTCGACCACCCCGTCCTACCTCATGCCGAAACTCGTACCCGAGATGCGGGCCGAGTACCTCGAGAAGCTGTCGGGAACCCGCTACCTGGCCGCCGTGCTCGTCATCCTCGTGCTGGACAGGCCCCTCTCACACGTCTACTGGCTCAACGTTGCCGACCCCTCCATACCCTTCGTCGGCGTGATCGAGCAAACCAACTTCCTGCCCCCGGAGCGCTACGGCGGCAGCCACGTCGTCTATCTGTCCAACTACCTGAGCCGGGACGACCCCATGTACGCAATGACCCACCAGGACATCCTGAAGGAGTACGTCCCGCACCTGCGCAAGATCAACCCCGCCTTCCGGGAGGAGTGGATACGGGAAAGCTACCATCACCGGGTCGACGCCGCCCAGCCGGTCGTCGAAGTCGACTACTCGTCACGCATCCCGGACCACCGCACACCCATCGGCGGCCTCTACCTCGCCAACACCACCCAGGTATACCCCGAAGACCGAGGCACCAACTACAGCGTCCGCATGGGCAGGCGCGTGGCCCGCATGATAATGGACGACCCCGATCTGTGAAAAACCGAGCCGGACTCTACGAGGTCCGAAGGAGTTCTCCCCTCGGGGCAGGGAGTCTAAGGAGCACCCTCCACTCCTCACTCCCCACTGACGACTCGCCACTGACGACTCGCCACGTTCTCCCCTCTGGCAGGGAGTCTAAGGAGCACTCTCCACTCCTCACTCCCCACTGACGACTCGCCACTGACCACTGGCCACTCCCCTCTGGCCGGGGGTCTGGGGGCTTGCCCCCAGTTTCCAATATCGGCCGCAGTACGTCCGCGCCTTGTCAGGGTCACGGCCCTGCTGGACTGGAAACCGGAGGTGCATCTTCATCGAGCCCCTCGCGTGAGAGCGTGGACCAAGTGCTCACCGATTGGCTTGCCCTCTCCCAGAGCCTCAGCCAGTTCCGGGTAGAGAACGTGGCGCACGTCGGCGATGTTGAACCGCTTCCAGAAGCTGGGATCGCCTTGACCGTACCTCATGATGTAGGCGCGGCCCTGGGGCTTCAGCATCCGGCGCAGCTTGAATATGTCGTAGACGGCTTCCCCTGCGCCAAACAGCGCCAGGACGACGTCAAACTGCTTGTGCCACGGCCAGTAGTCCTCGAACACGCAGTGCACCAGCCGATGGCGGTGCGCCGGGTGTGCCGCCGAGAACTCCTTCGACATCAGCACCGACGGCTCCAGGCCGGTGTACTGCTCCGGCTTCAGATCAGGATACAGGTCAAGCAGCAGCCCCGTACCGCTGCCGATGTCCAGTACCTGCTCGTCGGGGCCGATAGGCCCGATCAGACGGCGCACCTCCTCTTTCTCCGCCGTGAACTGCGGAGCCGTATACGACGAGTCGTAGGTCGGCGCCAGGTCGTCATACACGGAGGGGTAGTAGATCCGCCGGCGGTTCAGGATGTAGTCGATGGCCCAGTACGTGTAGCCATTGACCCACAGCTCCCGGTAGTAGTACCCGTTCACCGACCCCGGCGTCCTGTACCACGTCTTCTGGCCATAGTGCGTGGCGAGGCGCCTGACCCTATCGTAGGCCTCGGGGTCTTCCCACTGGCGGCGCAGGCTGTAGCTGTGCGGGATGTTCGCTAGCGTCCGCGCGAAGCGATACGGCCTCGGCTCGATCTGCGATGCAACCCAGAACATGTCCTCACACCGCCTCGCCAGTATCTCGGGGTCATGGACTATCGTCGGCGGGCGGAACTTCTCATACCTCACACCCGCTCCCGAAAGCTCAGTCGGTTCAGTCATTTTTCCTCCTCACGTCTTTCATAATTTCACATGGGCGGGCGGGTGGGGAGCCGTCTGCTCCCTCATCCTGCTAATCCTCCAATCCTGAGAATCCTGATTCAGACAATCAAAACCCCTTGACGCCAGCGAACTCGTGTACTACAATATCCGCATGGAACACACGTTTGCGGTCATGCCGAACCACGTTCACCGAATCATCGCAGGGGCGCCCCTGCCCCGGGGCCTGTCCCACAATTGTCCCAGAACTGTCCCGGAACTGCCCCACAACTGCCCCACAACTGCCCCACATTTGTCCCACGAAATCGAACCCTCAGCTACGAGATGGAACAAAATGGAACAGTTTGGGACAGTTTTCGGCAAAAACCGCAGGCAGAGGCCCTTCAGATGCGATTGCCTAGGGGGATCTGGGGGATCGCCGCCGGAAGCCGTGCCCGTTGAGGCAGCCGTCGAGTTACCGATTTGGCGTCCGAACGAGACAGGTGCTATAATCTCTCTGGCTGACCGGTGCGCGCAGCGAGTGCCGTCGTGCGCCGAGAGCGGAGGCATAGAATGACAACGCAAGACTTCTCGTTCGGAAAATTCTCCGCAAACACCTTCTACAGCGCCCTCAACGAGCGCTTGGTGGACATGGCGGAAGTGGGCCCGGGCCAGCGCATCGTCGACCTCGCCTGTGGAACGGGCGCCGTGACCGCGATGATCGCCGAGCGCCTGCGCGGAGCCAGAGACTCGGTGATCATCGGCATCGACCAGTCGGCCATCTCCCTGAAGCAGGCAATGGAGAACCTCAAGGACGCCAGAGACGCCGCTGTCCAGTTCGTCCAGAGCAGGGTCGAACAGATCTCCGACACAGTCAAGGAGTCTGTCGATACCGTCTTCTTCCTCAACGCCATACACTACGTCTCCGACAAAGACGCGGTCGTGTCCGAAATATCCAAACTGCTGAAGCCGGGCGGCAAGTTCGTCTTCAACACCTCCTTCTACCAGGGCGGCCAGCCCCCGGAAACCACCCTCTTCTACCGAAAGTGGATGTTCAAGACCGTGCGAATCCTCAGAAGCAAGCACGGCCTCCGGCCATCCAGGGCCGACAAGGTGGAATCCCGGCGCCACCTCTCGGCCGACCAGTACCGTGAGCTGGTCGAGGCGCACGGCCTCATCGTGGTCAAGCAGAAGATCGATCCCGTCCCCGTCCCCCTCGAAGGATGGCTGGACATCAGCTCCTTCGAGGACTTCATCACCGGCGCCATCCCTGGAGTCCCCCTCGACACCGCCAGCGACGCCCTCCGCCAGGCCGCCGTCGAGACCTTCCAGGAACTCGGCGTCGACCACGTCTACCGCAACTGGCTGGGGGTCGTAGCGGTTAGGGTATAGCCTACCCGTCCCCCGCGAGTGGTGATACAGAAGGTTGTAAGCTCGTTCCAAGCCGCCGTGGCCGATGTCCCCAACGGCGCCACCCTCATGATCGACGGCTTCGCCGGACCAGGCGGCACGCCCCAGAACCTGATCGCCGCTCTCAGAGACCAGGGCGCCGGAGACCTCACCATCATCAGCAACACCGCCGGACTCGCCAGCGTGATCGGCTTCGGCGTCGTCCCGGGAGACCGCCCGATCGACATCGGAGTCCTCGTCGACAACCAACAGGTGAAGAGGGTGGTCGCCTCATTCCCCGTCTCCCCATCCCCGTCACGCCCAACCTCCTTCGAAAAGGCATACCTGGAAGGCAAGGTCGAGCTGGAAGTCGTCCCCCAGGGAACGCTCGCCGAGAGAATCCGAGCCGGCGGAGCAGGCATACCCGCCTTCTACACCCCCACGGGCGTCGGAACGCTGATGTCCGAGGGCAAGGAGGTCCGTGAATTCGACGGACGTGAAAACCTGCTCGAACACGCCCTCAGAGCCGACTTCGCCCTGCTCAGAGGCCACAGAGCCGACGCATCGGGAAACACCGTATACCGCGGCACGTCCCGAAACTTCAACGGCGTCATGGCCACCGCCGCAAATATCACCGTGCTGGAAGTAGACGAAGTCGTCGATGTCGGTGACCTGGACCCCGAAGCCATACACACGCCCGGGATCTTCGTCGACCGCGTCGTGAAGACGCCGTAGGGCGCCAGAGCCCCGCCTCGCGCCATACCCACGTGAGACCCCCCGACAACGCCTTCCTCGCTCTCGAAGACGGCTCGGTCTTCCACGGAAGACCCTTCGGAGCCGCCCCAGCCGCTCACGGCGAGGTGGTCTTCAACACCTCCATGACCGGATACCAGGAGATGCTGACCGACCCCTCGTACGCAGGTCAGATCGTCGTCCCGACCTACCCACTCATCGGCAACTACGGCATCAACGACCGAGACGGCGAGTCACGCATGGCCCAGGTCTCAGGCTTCGTGGTGCGGGAGCGCTCCACACGCCCCAGCCACCCCGACAGCTCCATGACCCTGGACGAATTCCTGAAATCCCAGGGCGTCCCAGGCATCAGCGGAGTCGACACCCGAGCCGTCACCCGACGCCTCAGAACTCGCGGAGTCATGATGGGAGTCATCGCCGCAGGCCGGTCACCACAGGAGGCCCTCGAGCGGCTCAGGAGCCTGCCGACGTACGCCGACGTCGATTTCGTAAACAGGGTCTCCACCCGGAAGGCCTACGACTGGCACGAACCAGGCAGCCCCGGCGGGCGCAGAATCGTCGTCGACGACTACGGCCTCAAGTACAATATCCTCCGCATTCTCCGACACAGAGGCTGCCAGGTAACCGCGGTCCCCGCCTCCACCACCGCCCAGGAGATACTCGACCGAAAGCCCGACGGCGTACTGCTCTCACCCGGCCCGGGCAACCCGGAACTCCTCGACTACGCCGTCCGCGCAGCCGCAGGGCTGATCGGCAAGGTCCCGATCATGGGCATATGCCTGGGAAACCAGGTCATCGCCCAGGCGGTCGGCGGACGCAACTACAAACTCAAGTTCGGACACCGCGGCGGCAACCACCCGGTCAAAGACCTGCGGACGGGTCTCATACACGTCACCTCCCAGAACCACGGCTACGCCGTCGACCCCGACAGCCTCCCGCCCGACGTGGAGGTCAGCCACGTCAACCTGAACGACGGCACCGTCGAGGGCCTCCGACACACCTCCCTACCAGTCATGAGCATCCAGTACCACTCCGAGGCATCCCCAGGCCCACGAGACAACGAATACCTCTTCGACGAGTTCCTCGAGATGATCGACGATGCCTCGTGACGGTGTATCATGGCGGTATATCCTGATGATGAGACAATGACGTGCGCGCCGCGCTGAACGTAGACGGCAAACCGCCGGTGTCCAAACCCTCCAAAGTCCTCGTAATCGGCTCCGGCCCCATCGTCATAGGCCAAGCCGCCGAGTTCGACTACGCAGGCGCACAGGCATGCAAAGCCCTCCGAGAGGAGGGCGTGACAACCGTCCTGGTGAACTCCAACCCCGCAACCATCATGACCGACGAGGGCATCGCCGACGTGGTCTACGTCGAACCCCTCACCGTCGAGGTGGTCTCCAGAATCATCCAGGCCGAGAGGCCGGAAGGCATCCTCCCGACACTCGGCGGACAGACCGGCCTGAACCTCGCCGTCGACCTGGCCGACGACGGCGTCCTCGACAGATACGGCGTCCGTATGCTCGGCACGCCGCTCAGCACGATCAGGGCCGCCGAGGACAGGGAAATGTTCAAGCGCCTGCTCGCCTCCATTGACGAGCCGCTCCCCCCAAGCGCTGCCGTCGGCTCCGTCGAAGAAGCCAAACTCGCGGCCCAGCGCATGGGCCTCCCCCTAGTGGTGCGCCCAGCGTACACGCTCGGAGGCACGGGCGGCGGTATCGCCCGCGAACCCCGCGAACTGGAAACCATCGTGGCCGGCGGACTGGCCGCCAGCCCCATATCCCAGGTGCTGCTCGAACGCTCTCTGATCGGCTGGAAAGAGGTCGAGTACGAGGTCATGAGAGACGCCGCAGACAACTGCATCACCATATGCAACATGGAAAACATCGACCCCATGGGCGTCCACACCGGCGACAGCATAGTCGTCGCACCCAGCCAGACGCTGTCCGACAGGGAATACCAGATGCTACGCTCGGCCAGCCTCAAGATCATTCGCGCCCTCGGCATCGAGGGCGGCTGCAACATACAATTCGCGCTCGCCCCAGGCGATGTGGTTGGCGCCACCCTGCCGGGCGGCCCCCCCGATTCCGGCAGATACTACGTGATTGAGGTGAACCCCAGAGTCAGCCGCAGCTCCGCCCTCGCCAGCAAGGCCACCGGATACCCCATCGCGCGCGTCGCCGCGAAGATAGCCGTGGGACGCAGACTGGACGAGATCGCCAACGCCGTGACCAAGAAGACGGCCGCCGCCTTCGAACCCGCCCTCGACTACTGCGTCGTCAAAATACCCAGATGGCCCTTCGACAAGTTCCCAAAGGGCGACAGGAGCATCGGCACCCAGATGAAGGCCACCGGCGAAGTCATGGCCCTAGACCGCTCCTTCGAGGCCGCCTTCCAGAAGGCCGTGAGATCCCTGGAGATCGCCAACCGCTCGATCCTCTGGGAGAACCCCGAATGGAGCAGCGGCCCCGGACTCCTGGAGAGCCTGCCCCTTGAACCCAGCGACGAAAGACTCTGGAGTGTCATGGCCGCCCTGAGACGAGGCGTAGAACCCGAACGCATCTCCCGCCTGACAGGCATAGACCCCTGGTTCACCCGCGCCTTCCAGAACATCGCGGCCATGGAAGCCAGGCTCATGTCGGAGTACCTCGACGCCGGCCTGCTGAGGGAAGCCAAGCGCCTCGGCTTCTCCGACGAGAAGATCGGAATCCTCACCGACCGCTCCGGCGAAGCCGTCCGGGACCTCCGCCGCCGCTGGGACATCAGGGCCGTCTACAAGATGGTCGACACCTGCGCCGCTGAATTCGAAGCCCAGACACCCTACTTCTACAGCTCATATGAGCAGGAGAACGAGGCCGAGCCGCTGCCAGGGCGCAGGGCGGTCGTGGTCGGCAGCGGCCCCATACGCATCGGACAGGGCATCGAGTTCGACTACTGCTCCGTACATGCGGCCTGGGCCCTCCAGGAAGAGGGCATCCGCAGCGTCATGGTCAACTCCAACCCGGAGACCGTCTCGACCGACTTCGATACCAGCGACCGACTCTACTTTGAACCCCTCGACGAAGAGAGCGTCCGCGATGTGATCGAGAACGAGATCGCGCCCTCCCAGGACGGCAGCCTCGAACCGCCCCCCATCATGGTCCAATTCGGCGGACAGACCGCCATAAACCTCTCGCAGGTCCTCGACGGAGCGGGCCTACCCATACTCGGCTCGACCGCCCAGTCGATCGACACCGCCTCCGACAGGCACCTGTTCGAGGAGTTCCTCGCCCGCGTCGGAATACCCAACCCCCCAGGCGCCGCCGTGACCGACCTGGAACAGGCCCTCAACGTCGCTCAGGAGATCGGCTACCCCATCCTGGTCCGGCCGAGCTACGTCCTGGGCGGCCGCGCAATGGAGATCGTCCAGAACGCCACCGAGCTCGTGAGATACGTCGCAGGCGCCCTGGAGGCCGGCAGCGGCCGCAGGGTCCTGATAGACAAATACTTCGAGGGACGAGAGGTCGAGGTGGACGCGGTCTGCGACGGCCAGGACGTCCTGATACCCGGCATCATGGAGCACGTCGAACGCGCCGGCGTCCACAGCGGCGACTCCACCGCCATATACCCCGGACTCACACTCACCGAAGACGAGGTCGATACCGTCGTCGACTACACCACCAGGATAGGCCGTGCGCTTCAGGTCAAGGGCCTCATGAACATCCAATACGTGGTGGTCGGAGGAGGCGCGTACAGAAGCCCGGCAGCCAAAAGGAACGGCGCGCCGCGAGCCGATACGCAGGTGTACGTCATAGAGGTCAACCCACGCTCCAGCCGCACCATACCGTTCATCTCCAAGGTGACGGGCGTCCCCATGGTCAGGCTGGCTGTCAAAACCATGCTGGGCCGCACCCTCCGCAGCCTCGGATATGGCAGCGGACTGTGGAAGAAGCAAAAACTCGTGGCCGTAAAGGCCCCCGTCTTCTCCATGTCCAAACTCGCAGGCGTCGACAACTACCTGGGGCCGGAGATGAAGTCCACCGGCGAGGTCATGGGCATAGACAAGGACTTCTCCGCCGCCGTCGCCAAAGCGCTCATGGCCGCAGGCGTGATGCTGCCCCCCCAAGGCGCCCTCATGCTGACCATTGCCGACCGCGACAAGGCCGAGGCCGTACCCATGATACGACAGCTGGCGCAGGTGGGCTATGGCCTCTACGCCACCGAGGGCACCGCCGCCATGATACGCGCGCTCGGACTCGAAGTGACCACAGTCCCCAAAGCCCACACCGGAGAGCGCCCCAACACCGTCGACGTTATCGCCAACCACACCGTCGACGCCGTCGTGAACACCATAGAAGGAGACAGGGAATCCCTGGAGGACGGCTTCGAGATACGACGCGCCGCCGTAGACCGCCGAATACCATGCTTCACGTCTCTCGACACCGCAAGGGCCGCCGTCGAAAGCCTCCTCGAAGGCGGCCCGCGATACGACGTCAGGCCCCTCAGGGACTACCTCGCTCACTGAGAGCGCCACTGAACCGCCTGGCGCCCCTGAGGCTCGGGAGCAGGCGCTCCCCCACACCCCCCAGGAGACACCCATGCCGTCGACCGAGGACCTCTACCTGATCGCAGACGAGATGCAGGCCATCGCCAACGCGGGCCTGCGATTCTCGGAAAACCCCTACGACAGGGAGAGATACGACCGCGTCCGAGCCGCGAGCGCCCGGATCGTCGCCGCCCTGGAGAACCGACCGCCGGAGGACGTCCTAGCCTCCTACGACGACAACCTCGGCCGCATGACACCGCAGGCGGCGGCCAGCGCCGCAGTCCTCCGAAACCACCGAATACTCCTGATCAGACGCGAAGACAACGGCCTCTGGGCCATGCCCGGCGGGATGGTCGAGGTCGGCGAGACTCTCGCCGAAGCGGCCGTGCGCGAACTCCGGGAAGAGGCCAACGTGGTGGGCCGTGCCTCGAATCTGCTCGCAATTCTCGACTCCCGGCTATGGAGAAGTCGCAGCAAGACCCACTTCTATCACCCTGTCTTCCTCGTCGAGGCCGAGGACCCGCAGCCCTCCCCCGGCCCGGAGACCACGGACGCGGGCTTCTTCCCCGAGCAAGACCTGCCTCCACTCTCGCCCGGCCACGATGGAGCCGTCCCTCTCGTCTTCAGACTGATCCGCGGAGAACTCCCCATCCCATTCTTCGACCGGACGCCCGACACCCCCACGTGTTCCCCACCCACGACCACGTGAAGCCTCTATCCCCTCCCCACTGTTCCCCCCTCAGGCAGGGGGTCTGGGGGCTTTGCCCCCAGTTTCAAATGGGCGGGTGGGTGGGGAAACCAGCCGTCCGCTTATCAGGACTGCGCTGGCCGAAGACCTCATCAACTCTGAAGAGTTACCCCTGATTCAGACATTGACAACCCCGAACCGCTGTGCTAGAGTATCCCCATGACACAGCCGACTCTCTCCACAAACCGCCCGCAGAACTCCCCAAGCGCCCGGACGACCTGTCTCATAGTGTCGCACAAGTGTCGCATAAGTGTCGCACAGGTGTCGCGAAAGTGTCGCATAGTGTCGCATGAGTGTCGCGTAGTGTCAGCCAAAATCGGCCCTCTCAGCTACGAAGTGGCTGCGAAATACCCGCAATGCGACACTTTCGCGAAAATTTCCCGCCGCCGCCGACCCCCGGAGGCCCCCGGACGCAAGGACCGGCGCGTCGCCCCAGTCAACCAGGAGGTCTATCGGCAGGGATGCGCCTATGAGTTGGCCGAGCGCCGTCTGCTGACTCTGGATGACAAGCTGACACGAGCCAGGCCGAAGAGTCTGCGGTCGGTGAGGTCGCGTGCCAGGACGGTGGTGACCGAGTCGAGGCACCTTCTTCATAAATTGCCTACCAATCTGGGACGGGTTCCTGATTCAGACAATCCCGCCCTTGACGACACCGAACCGCTGTGCTACGGTCTATCCATGACACAGCCGGCCTCTCTCCACAACCAGCCCGCAGAACTCCCCAAGCGCCCGGATGGGCCTGTCGGAAAGTGTCAGATAGTGTCGGATAAGTGTCAGATTACTGTCGGATAGTGTCAGGCAAAATCGGCCCTCTCAGCTACGAAATGCCCACAAATCTGGCACTTTCGGCAAAAAATCACCCATGATACCCCTCCGTCTCACCCTCAAGAACTTCATGTGCTACCGAGACGACGCCCCCACGCTCGACCTCGAAAGCATCCACGTCGCCTGCCTGTGCGGAGACAACGGCCACGGCAAGACGGCGCTGCTCGACGCGATCGCCTGGGCCCTCTGGGGCAAGGCGAGGGCGCGCACCCAGGAAGAAATCATCCACCAAGGCCTTACCGATGTGTACGTGGAACTGGACTTCCTGAGCCGCGGCCAGCGCTACAGGGTCATTCGGCGGCACTCCCGCTCGGGGCGTGTCCGTCAGGGTGCCGCCCTGCTGGAACTCCAGCTCCTCACCGATAACCGAGCCACACCCCTGACCGGCGGCGTGACACGGGAAACCCAGGCCCACGTCAACGACCTCATCCACATGGATTACGAAACCTTCATCAACACGGCCTTCCTGAAACAGGGCGACGCCGACCGCTTCACCACCAGCACGCCGTCCAAACGCAAAGAAACACTCGCAGAGGTACTGGACCTCTCTCGATACGAGAAGCTGGAGACCAGGGCGAGGGAACACAGCCGAGCCGCCGAGATCGAGGCCGCAGGCGTCGACAGGGAAACCGCCTGGCGAAAGCGGGAGACAGAGGGCAGACGTGAGCACGAAAAAAACCTCGCGGCCACTAACGCCGCCCTGGAGCGCGTCACCCGCGAGGCCGCCGCCCAGCGGAAAGAGGTCGACCGGCTGCGCTCCTCCGTCCAGTTCCTCCACCGGCGGCGAAGCGAACTGGCCGACGTACACTCGGCCCTCTCATCGAAACGCAGCGATGTCGGACGGCTCCAGGCTCAGCTTCAGGGGTTCGCCTCGCGGATCGGTGACTACGAATCGACGGCAGCCAGGGAGACCGATATCCGCCGGAACTTCGCCGAACTGCAGCGCCTCCGGGACGACAGGGACCTCCTCGATAAGGCCCTCCACCGCAGGACGGAACTCGACGCGGAGAGGTTCAGAATCGAGAAGGAAATCGCCGTGAGGCGCGAGCGCCTCTCCAGCGAGGCCGCGCAGCTGAGAACGCTCGTCGAAAAGGAACTGCGGCCCAGGGCCGACAGCCTCGGAGAAATAGACTCGCGGACCGCGCGGCTGGCCCTCGACGAAGCGGCCGCCGCGGAGCGCAGGGAGGCCCTCGAACGCTGCCGCGGGGAAAGCCGGATGACCGCGGACCGCATGAGAGACCTCGACGCCGAGAAAGACAGAATACGCTCCCAAATGGAGGACACCCGCAGGAAGTTCGACATGCTCGAACGCGGCGACTCACTCTGCCCGCTGTGTAGCCAGACCCTCGGCCCCGATGGCAAGGAACACCTCAGAAAGGAGTACGAGGCCCTGGGACGGGAAGGCAGGACCCGCTACGACGAGAACCGGAACGAAGACAGAGCCCTCCGGCATAGACACCAGAACCTGGAGTCGACGCTGAAGAGAGGTGAGGCCGAACTCGTTGAGACCGACCGGCGCATCCAGCGCGGGAAGGCTGCCCTGGAAAACGACCGCGCAGCCGCCCTGAAGGCGAGTGCCGAGATCGACCGCACGACCGAAGAGCTCGAACGAAGAGAGCGTGCCATCGCCGCAGGAGACTTTGCCCACGAGGAACGGAAGCTGCTCGAAACTATCAACGCCGACCTCTCCGCATTGGGGTACGACCCCGAACGCCACACGAGGGTGCGCGAAAGCGCCCGCGCTCTTGAACCATACGACGAACTGCGCCGAAAGATGCTGGAGGCGCTCAGCCGACTCCCCGAAGAGCGCGAGGCCCTCGCCTCGACACAGGAAATGCTCCGGCGGCTGAATCAGGAAATCGCCGATGCCGAGCGCAGCGGAGAGGCCCTCCAGCAGGAACTGGCCGACCTCCCGGCGCGCGAGGCCGGACTCGATGACGCTGAAGCCCAGGCGGCCGAACTGGACGCCGACAGAAGCAGCGCCCTGAAAAACCAGGCCGTCCTCGAGCAGCAGATCAGCCGGGCCGTGGAGTTGGAGCGGGAATTGAAGGCATACGAACGCGAGCGGCGAAGACTCGAACGCGAGAAATCCATCTATGATGAACTCGCAAGGGCCTTCGGAAAGAACGGCGTCCAGGCCATGATCATCGAGACGGCTATCCCTCAACTCGAGACCGACTCCAACGAGATTCTCAAGCGGCTGACGGAGAACAGGATGACCCTGAAGCTCCAGCTGCAAAGAGGCAGAATGCACAGGGGCCAGCCCTCTGAAGAACTGGACGTCAGGATAGCCGACGAGGTCGGCACACGCAGCTACGAGACCTTCAGCGGCGGCGAGGCCTTCCGAATCAACTTCGCCCTGCGAATCGCCCTGTCGAAGCTCCTCGCCAGAAGGGCCGGCGCGCCGCTCCCGATCCTGTTCATAGACGAAGGCTTCGGCTCACAGGACAGCGCCGGACAGGAGCGCCTGATAGAGGCTATCAGGTCGATCCAGAACGACTTCCAAAAGATCATCGTCATCACCCACGTAGAGCAGATCAAAGAGGCGTTCCCGGTCCGTATCGAAGTGACCAAGACCGAGATGGGCTCCTCCTTCGCCGTGGTCTGATGAACGCAAGCCCCGTGAGCCGCCGCCTCAACGTAGTCACCGGCGCCTTCGGGTACACGGGCAGACACGTTGCTAGGCGGCTCCTCTCTATGGGCGAGCGGGTAAAGACCCTGACGTCGCGCTCCGCGAGCGAAAGTCCGTTCGGAGACAGAGTCGAAGTCGAACCCCTGGCCTTCGACGACCCCGACGCGCTGGCCCGTAGCCTGGAGGGAGCCGAGACGCTCTACAACACCTACTGGGTACGCTTCCCCCTCGGAAGCACCACCTTCGACTCGGCCGTCGCCAACTCCAGGACGCTCATAGACGCCGCCGGGAGAGCGGGCGTGCGCCGCATCGTACACGTGAGCATCACCAACGCCTCCACCCGCAGCCCCCTTCCATACTTTCGAGGCAAGGCAATGGTCGAGGACGCCGTCACGGGATCGGGCATCGAGTGGGCCATCGTCAGGCCCACCCTGGTGTTCGGCGAAGGCGACGTCCTGCTCAACAACATCGCCTGGGCGGCCAGACGCTTCCCGTTCTTCCCAATCCCCGGATCCGGCCTCTACGGAGTGCGCCCGGTGTTCGTAGGCGACGTCGCCGCCATAGCCGTCGACGCCGGTAGCCGCTCGGACAACCTCCTGGTGGACGCCGTCGGACCGGAGACGTTCACCTTCGAGAAGCTCGTCCAACTCGTCGCCGAACGGGTCGGCGCCCGTACGAAGACACTCCGCTTCAGGCCCGCCGCCGCTCTATTCCTCTCCAGGATCGTGGGACAGCTCGTCAGGGACGAGGTGCTTACCCGCGAAGAAATCGAGGGACTGATGAACGGCCTGCTGGTCTCCGATGGACCGACCACGGGACAGACGAGGCTGTCGGACTGGCTCCAGGAGAACGCGGAAACCCTCGGCAGGCGGTACGCCTCGGAGATACGCCGCCACTACACCTCATCGGACTCCCCGGCCTAGCCCGATGAGGAGGCCCCTGTCACCAGAGCGTCATCTCCCGGAGGTCGTCGGCCGGACACAGCGTCGGCTCGGTAATCGCCTGAATCTGTTCGGGCGTCCAGCCGGGCGCGGTCTCCTTCAGCGACAGCCCGCCGGGAGCAACCTCGATCACCGCCGCGTCGGTCACTATCAGACTCACGCACCCGCGCCCCGTCAGAGGGAAGCTGCACTCCCGCACGATCTTCGGCTCCCCCCGCCTGTCGACGTGCTCCATCGCCACGATGGTGCGCCTCGCCCCGACCGCCAAATCCATCGCGCCGCCCACGTTGCCTATACCCCGGCTCGGCAGCATCCAGTTCGCCAGATCGCCCCTCTCGGAGACCTGCAATGCTCCGAGAACGGTGACGTCGACGTGACCCCCGCGGATCATGGCGAAGGACTCCGCCGAATTGAAGAAGGCCATGCCAGGAACCCAGGCCAGAAACTCACCTCCCGCGTTGGTGAGATCGATGTCCTCCTCGCCCTCCTCGGCCATCGGCCCATAGTTGAGAACCCCGTTCTCGCTGTGGTAGACGATGCTCCTGCCCTCCGGCACGAACTGCGAGCAGAGGGTGGGGATCCCCAGCCCGAGATTCACCACGTCACCGTCCATGAGCTCACGCGCCACCCTCATCGCCACCACCTCCCTGTCAAGCCGTTCCGGCATCATTCATCTCCCTCCATGCTCTTGCTGGGCTCGTTCCGTCGTCTCATCCGTACCCGGAGCCTGACCGCGCCCCCCACCAATGAACGGGGAGTCCAGAGAGGTTCCCCCTCTGGCAGGGGGTCTGGGGCACACAGCCCTCCAGTCGCTCCGCGAGCTCGAGGTTCCCCCTCTGGCAAGGGGTCTGGGCCCGCCCGCGAATTCCAGGTCTCGGCCGCCAGTGGTTCCCCCCCTCTGGCAGGGGGTCTGGGCCCGCCCGCGAATTCCAGGTCTTGGCCGCCAGTGGTTCCCCCCTCTGGCAGGGGGTCTGGGGCCCGCCCGCGAATTCCAGGTCTTGGCCGCCAGTGGTTCCCTCCTCTGGCAGTGGGTCTGGGGCACACAGCCCTCCAGTCGCTCCGCGAGCTCGAGGTTCCCCCCTCTGAAACGGTAATGTTTCGGTGCAACTATTACCTCCAGTCGCTCCGCGAGCTCGAGGTTCCCCCCTCTGACAGGGGGTCTGGCGCCGCCCGAGCCCGGCGAGCAGGGCTCGGGATGGTTCCCCCCTCTGACAGGGGGTCTGGGTGGACGAAGCTCCAGATCTCTACCGGCGTGGCCGGTTCCCCCCTCTGGCAGGGGGTCTGGGGGCTTTGCCCCCAGTTTCCAATGGGCGGGTGGGTGGGGAAACCCAGGAGAACCCTCAGAGCGCATACCGCACCTCGCCGCCCACCACCGTCGCCGTCACCCTGCCCCTGAGCGTGGCCCCGTCCAGTGGAGTGTTCTTGCCCTTGGACGCGAACTCCGACGGATCGACCACCCACTCGGCGCCGGGGTCGAAGACGGTAACGTCGGCGGGCGCGCCATCCTGTAGAGTGCCGATACGGTGGTCGACCGCGGCCGAAGAATCGATCAGGAACCTCGCAGGCCCGACGGTCAGCCTCTCGATCAGAGAAGACAGACCGATCTTCCCCGCGTGCACCAGCGACGTCACTGACCCCAGAGCCGTCTCCAGCCCGCTGATGCCGAAGGCGGCCTCGTCGAAGGTGCAGAGCTTGTCCACGGCGCCGTGCGGCGCGTGATCCGTCGCTATCACGTCCACCACCCCCTCCGCGAGGGCGCGGACGAGCTCGTCCACGTCCTCAGCGCCCCGCAGCGGGGGATTCACCTTGGAGTTGGTGTCATAGGCCGCAGGGGTCAGCGGGTCGAACTCACCCGGCGCCGCCCCGCCGTGCCTACCCAGCACGGCCCTGTCGGTCAGGGTAAGATGGTGCGGCGTCGCCTCGCAGGTCACGTTCAGCCCGCGAGCCTTGGCGTCGCGCACCGCCCGCACAGCCCCAGCCGTGCTGACGTGCGCAATGTGCAGCCTGCCGCCCGTAAGCTCCGCCAACGAGATGTCCCTCGCCGCCATCACGTCCTCGGCGGAGCGCGGCACGCTCCTGAGTCCGGTGTGATTCGCCACCCACCCCTCGCTAACGACCCCGTCGCGGGACAGACCCGTCGCCTCGCAGTGGTCTATTATCGGGAGACCGTGCGCCGAGGCGTAGGTGAGGGCCTGCCGCATCAGATTCGAGTCGGACACGGGCAGCCCGTCGTCGCTGAAACCAATCACCCCCGCCTCGGCCAGCTCGCCCATCTCTGCAAGCTCCTTGCCCATGCTCCCCCTCGTGACGCATCCGATGGAGAGCACGCGAACCGACCCCTGCTCCTTGGCGGTGCGCGTCACGAAATCGACGGTCGCCCGCGTGTCCATCGCTGGGCTGGTGTTGGGCATGGCGCACACGGTCGTGAAGCCCCCCCGGGCCGCCGCGAGAGTGCCCGTGGAGATCGTCTCCTTGTACTCGAAGCCGGGCTCGCGCAGGTGGCAGTGCAGATCTATGAAGCCGGGGCAGACGACCATCCCTGCGGCGTCGATGACCGCCGACCCCTCAGGCGGGTCGATCCCCGAGCCAAGCCCCCTCACCACCCCGTCTGTCACCAGTACGTCGGCCACCCGGTCCACGCCCCGGCCGGGATCGATGACTCGTCCACCCTTTATCAGCAGCTTTCTCATCGGCGGCTCCTACGCCTCGAACCGGTCCTGTGCCGCAAGGCTGTGCAGAAGCGCCATACGCAGCGCCACCCCGTTCGTAACCTGCTCCTCGATGACCGACCTCGCGCCGTGGGCCACGTCCGGCTCGATCTCGACGCCCTCGTTCATGGGCCCAGGGTGCATGACCAGCGCGCCGGGCCTGGCAAGCTTCAGCCTGCTGCCGCTGATCCCGTACGTTCGGGAGTATTCGCGCAGGCTGGGGATGTGGCCTGCTCTCTGGCGCTCCAGTTGAAGCCTGAGAGCCATGACCACGTCGGCTCCCTCCAGGGCGCGCTCTATGCTGGTCTCCACCTCCACCCCTGCGAAGGGATGGCAGGGTCGGCGCAGACTGCCGTCTCGAAAGTCGGACGGGATCAGCGTCGGAGGGGCGCAGAGCGCCACCCGCGCCCCCATCCTGACGAGGCCCCACATGTTGGAGCGGGCAACGCGGCTGTGAAGCAGGTCGCCCACGATTACCACCCTGAGACCCTCGATCGAGCCGGTATGGGAATGGATCGTGAACAGGTCCAACAGCGCCTGAGTGGGGTGGGCGTGGGAACCGTCGCCTGCGTTGATGATCGAGCTCCCCAGCCTGCTGGCCAGGAAGTGAGGCGCCCCTGAATGAGGATGCCGGATCACTATCACGTCCGCGCTCATAGCCTGGATGGTGAGAGCGGTGTTGTACAGCGACTCCCCCTTCTCCACGCTGCTGCCGCCGCCCGTAACGTTTATCACGTCCGCGCTCAGAACCTTCCCCGCCTGTTCGAACGACACGCGCGTCCTGGTGGACGGCTCATAGAACATCGTGACGATGGTCTTCCCTCTCAGGGCGGGCGCCTTCTTTATGTCCCGGTGAAGCACCTCTTTCATCGCCCGCGTCTTGTCGATCACCGCGGCTATCTCGTCCCGCGTGAAGTCGTCAAGGTCCAGCACGTGCCGTCGTCTGCCTGCGGCCCGTACACCCGCGCTGCCCTCCGAAACGACTCCGTCCGCCGGCCCTCCACCCGTCTCCACGCTCATCCCCCCTTCCGAGCCACGAGCAGCACCTGGTCCGAGCCGTCGATCTCGGCAACGCGGACGTCGACCTCTTCGTCCGGTGAGGTGGGCACGTTCTTGCCCACGAAGTCGGGCCTTATCGGCAACTCTCGATGGCCCCTATCGACGAGGACGGCCAGCTGGATGTGACTGGGCCGGCCGAAATCGTTGAGAGCGTCCATGGCTGCCCGTATAGTGCGCCCTGTGAAGAGCACGTCGTCAACCAGCACGACGCGCTGACCGCCGATGTCGAACGGCATCTCAGTCGGTCTCATGGGACTCGCGGCGGCGCGGAAGCCGTCGTCGCGGTAGAGCGTGGCGTCCAGCGCCCCTACAGGGACCGCCCGCGCCTCGAACTGACCGATCAGCGCCGCGATACGAGCGGCCAGCGGGACTCCTCTCGTCTGCAGCCCCACGAGCACGACGCCCTCTGAGCCGCCGTTGCGCTCCAGCACCTCGTGAGCGATGCGAGTCAGTGCCCGCCTCATCTCGTCCCGGTCCAGCACTCTAGTTGGTCTCTGAGGCGCCGACATCACCATCCCTGTAGACGCAGAAAGGCCCCTTGCCCGCTGGCAAGGAGCCTCAAGTCACGCGCGTCGGATCGACAGCGGAGCCTCGGCGAATCCCTTGCCAGCCTCACGGGGCTGAGTTAAAGGGCGTCCCGTTCATATATGCGATTGCTCCGGCCATTCTACCGGAGGCACCTCCGGGGATTCAAGCCGTGTACTAGGTGGGTCGTAGGTCTGGGGGCTAACCCGCCACGCGAAAGTGTGGTTGAATAGCGCGCAGACAACTCAACGCCTACGGAGAGAAGCTCGTGACAATCAGAGACCTGCTGCGCGAAAGTGTGGTTGAATGATGCGACATGCCTAACGCCGAGATTGTATCCATAGGCTCCGAGTTGCTGCTGGGGCAGATCGTTGACACCAACGCGGCCTGGCTGGCCCAACGCCTCACGGACATCGGTGTGAACCTCTTCTACAAGACCGTCGTGGGCGACAACCCCGGCCGCATGAAGGAGGTGCTCACCCGCGCTCTCGAAAGGTCGGACGTCGTAATCACAGGCGGCGGCCTGGGCCCCACCCAGGACGACCTCACGCGAGAGGCCATAGCCGAAGTCACAGGGCGTCCTCTGGTCGTCGATCCCGGCCTGCTGGAACAGATCCATAGCAGATTCCGCAGCCGCGGCCTGATAATGACCCCCAACAACGAGCGCCAGGCCCGAATCCCAAGAGGCGCGGAGCCGGTTCACAACCCCAACGGAACAGCGCCGTCATTCGTGGTCGAAGACCCACGCGGCGTCGTGTTCGCCCTCCCAGGAGTCCCATTCGAACTGAAGTGGCTCTTCGACAACGAGGTCGCGCCGTATCTGCGCCGGCGCTTCGGACTGACCGGCACCATCGTCTACAGGGTGATCAAGGTCGCCGAAATCGGCGAAAGCAGCGTGGACCATCGCATCGGCCATCTGATCGCCCAGTCCTCCAACCCCACCGTCGGCGTCCTGGCGCGCCCCGGCCAGGTCGACGTGCGGATCGCGGCCAAGGCCTCGAACACCGACGAAGCCATGAAACTGATCGCCCCGGTCGAAGAGGAGGTTCGGAGACTGCTCGGAGTCCACGTCTTCGCCTCGGACGACGAAACGCTCGAGCAGACCGTCGGGACGATGCTGAGAGAGCGCGGCAAGACGGTCTCTGTCTTTGAAGACGCAACCGCTGGACTGCTCGCCGGCCGCATGCAGCAGGCCGCCCCCGAACACTTCGGCCTGGGCGTGATCGGCAGCGGCAAGACAGGCATCGACGGACTGCTCCTAGAGTCGGGGTGCTCCCCCGACCCGCCGGCAACCCCCGAAGAGCTCACCCGCAGACTCGCCGTGGCCGTCCGATCCAGGGGAGGCTCCGACCTCGGCGTCGCGCTGCACGCCGTGCTCGACCCCGACGAGCAGGCCCAGAACCTCGGCAAGGGCCGCACCTACGCCGCGGTTACCGACGGAGCCGGATTCCGGGAACGCAGCTACCGCTTCGGCGGCCGCGGCCGGCCCGACCGTGCCAGGATGAGCTTCAACGCCGTCGAGCTGCTCCGACAGGCCCTGCTCGATGGGCTGAACGGCTGACTCTGCGTCTGCTCTGCCACACTGTCCGCGCGGGCGGATGGAGACAATCTTGTCACCGGGAGCCACCACCGGGCAGGCGCAACAAAAAGGGCTCCACGGCCAAGCCGTGGAGCCCTTTACCTAGAGGCGTTCCAGAGAACACCTACCTGGCCCGCCTCCTACTACTGTCCAACGGGCAGCCTCCTTTCCAGAGACCCTCCAGAGCCTTTCATCAGCCGCCTCCCACGTCTCCGGCCCCCATTGTAACATGTTCCCGGCCCAGCCCGCGCAACTCAGGCAGACTTGACCGCCGCGGCCCTCGCCCATAACATCGCCTCACACAGACCGTGCGGAGGCCCCCCGGTGATTCAGAGCGTCGCAGGCGTCACGATCTGGACAGACAGCGTCGATCGCCTGCGCGACTTCTATCACGGCGTCCTCAAGCTGCCCACACACTCGACACGCCCAAACTTCGTGGCCTTTGACCTCGGCTCGGTCCGGCTCAACGTCGGCCTGCACTCCCGTGTGGAGGGCCGGACCCGGGACCCCTACCGCGTGATGGTCAACCTCGGCGTCACAGACATCCACCGCGTCCACGAAGCCCTCGCAGCCCAGGGAGTGACCTTCATCAGAGCCCCGGAGCGGGAGCACTGGGGAGGCTGGGTCGCCACCTTCTCCGACCCCGACGGCAACATCCTTCAACTGCTCCAGCAGCCCGCTCGAACCCCATCCCCGGACTGTGGCCCCAATCCGCCCTCCACAGCTACGAAATGACCCCCAGAATGAGTTCAAACGTTACAGATCCCGCGAAAATTCTCTCCCACCGGCAGCGTAAGGCCCTGCCCCATCTCACCGCCGCAACCCTTGACACCATTTCTGACTACGTGATAGTTTTCACGCTACCGCGGCGGGCGCGGAGACCGCTCCCATCGGAGCCCATGAGGTTGGCTGACCAGTGGACCCTACGGCCGTAGGCTTACAAGAATGGAGGGACGTGGGCAGCCTTCTTACCAACCTCTGGCTGGTGGTACTGTTCATCGTCCTGTTCTCCGCGAACATGATACTGGGCCACAACGTGATCCCATCGCTGGTCGCGTCCAAAGACATCCCTGTCGTCTTGAACAGGATTCGCCCCGCCTTCTACCTCATCGCCGTGGTATGCTTTATCGTCGCCATGGTCTTACTCACGGCAGTCATCAGCGAGGCCGCCGTGCTGCGGAGAATCTGGGAAGACTACTGGATATAGCCACTGATGACACCGAACACGGACGTTCCGAGCCCCACTAGGACTCGCCGGAATTGATACCAGGAGACTTCCAGCTTAGAAGACGCCCAGACAAAAGAAGGTTGGTGTTGGCCGGGCTCATCAGCCTCGTTGGGGTCGCAGTTCTTGCGGGGACGGTCTTGGTGGTGACCTTCGTCATCTCGGCGTGGTTCGGGCGGCCCATCGTCTTCGGCTACGACGACGGCCCCGCTCAGCCCATCGCCTTCCCTCACACGGTACACGCCGGCGTAGGCCCGCTCCTGAACGCAGACGGCTCGCCCAGGCTCGACGAAGAGGGCCAACCGCAGCGGGTGAACGTGATGAGCGGATTGGGACTCGACTGCACCTTCTGCCACCGCATGGCTGCCACCGAGGCCGCCGCGACCATCCCTTCGGTCGGGCTCTGCATGTCGTGCCACGTGACTGTCGGCGACGGCAATGACGAGATCGAGAAGCTGCGCCAGGCCGCAGACACAGGGACCCCCATCGACTGGACCCGCGTGCATCGGGTCCCCGACCACGTCCACTTCGTCCACGAAGCCCACATACGCTTCTTCACTGAGAGGGACGGCGTCCCGGCCTCTCAGGTCTGCTCCACCTGTCACGGCGAGGTCGCCGCCATGACCACGGTACGGCAAGACAGGTCTCTGAAGATGAGCGACTGCGTGGACTGTCACCGAGACAACGGCGCGCCCACCGACTGCACCACGTGCCACTACTAGACGAGACAAGATGCCTCTAACCAGACGACAATTCCTGACTCTGACCGGCGGCTCCGCTGCCGCCGCCGTCATATTCCAGGCCTGCGGCGTGCCCGAAGACGAGCTGAAGGTACAGGCTCCGATCGGTATGCCCGAAGACATAGTCACGGGCCTACAGAACTGGTATGCCACCACCTGCAGATGGTGCCCCACCGGTGAGGGCATCGTCGTCAAGGTCATGGAGGGCCGCGCCAAGAAGGTCGAGGGCAACGTTGACCACCCCATCAACCGCGGCACTCACAGCGCGCGATGCGAGGCCGGCCTCCAGGCCCTCTACCACCCGGACAGGATCAGAGGACCGCTCGTTCGTTCCGGAGAGCGCGGGTCAGGCCGCTTCGAGGAGATAAGCTGGACCGACGCGATCGGTAGGCTCACCCTCCAGCTTCGCCGGCTCAGCGACTCGGGCGATCAATCCGCCCTCGCTATGGTCACGGAACCGCTGGCTGGGCACACAGGGATGGTGGCCGAGCGGTTCCTGGCCCGTTACGGCGGACGCCGCGTCTCGTACGAGCCTCTCGAACGAACCGTCCTTCGCAGCGTGGTCAAGCGAGTCTTTGACCAGGACGTGATGCCCGACCTCGACGTCGAGAGAGCGGCCTACGTACTATCCTTCGGAGCCGACTGGCTGAACACCTGGATCTCGCCCGTGAGGTACTCACGCGGCTACGGCGAGTTCCGCCAAGGCGACCGCAAGAGGGGAACCTTCGTCCACGCAGACTCGAGATTCTCGATGACCGCGGCCAACGCCGACAGGTGGCTCCACGTCGAGCCAGGCTCGGAAGGTGTCCTGGCTCTGAGCATCGCGCAGGTGATCGTCTCGGAGGGCCTCGGAAACAGCGCGGCTGCAGACGAGCTCACCGACGGCGGATATATCGACCTGGACGCCTTCGCGCCGGAGAGGGTCGCGTCGAAGATATCGACCGCGGTCCCCTCTGACCGAATGGCCGATGACATCAGGCAGGTCGCCCGCGGCTTCGCAGAACACAGGCCATCTCTCGCCTTCGGAGGCGGCTCCGCCGCCGCGCACACGAACGGCCTGTTCAACATGGCCGCCATATACTCGCTGAACTACCTTGTGGACAGCGTAGACAGGCCCGGCGGCATAGTATTCAACCCGAGGCCTCCGCTCCAAGACGTGCCCGCCTCCCAGACGACAACCCCGTTCTCCACGTGGCAGAGCCTGATCTCCGAAATGAACCGGGAGCGCGTCAAGGTCATGATGGTGCGCGGCGCCGATCCGTTCTACGGACTGCCCGACAGCGCCGGCTTTAGAGCGGCCAGCTTCAAAGTTCCCTACATATTCAGCTTCTCGGGAACGATGGACGACACCACGGCCATGTCCGACCTTGTATTGCCTGAGCTTGACCCTCTCGAGACTTGGGACACTGACATTCCCGACCCCGGCCCCGGTTACCAGATGGTCAGCTTCCAGCAGCCCGTGGTGCGGCCCTTCTTCGAGGAGCGCGGCCGGCACCTCGGCGCCAGAGGATTCGGCGACGTGCTCATGACGATTGCCCAGGACCTGAACGTGGACCTCGGCCTCCCCGGAGAGACGTTCAGGGAAGTGTTGCAGGACGGCGCAAGAAGGCTGTTCAACCTGAGGCGCGGGTCGGTCAGCGCTCCTGACTTCCGGTCATTCTGGAACGGAGTGCTCCAGAGGGGAGGCTGGTGGGATGTCGGCGCCGTTTCCACCGACAGCGTTCCGTCGAGAGCGCCCTCGCTGCCGACTCCCACAGACCCCGTCTTCGACGGCGACCCTGACAGCCACCCAATGCATCTGATACCGTTCGCGTCCGCCTCGCTTACGGATGGCCGCGGCGCGGCCCTTCCCTGGCTCCAGGCCACTCCCGACCCCACCTCGACCGCCACGTGGCGCACGTGGGTTGAAATCAACGCGTCCGTCGCCGACGACATGGGCATACGCGAGGGTGACGTCGTAAGAATCACGTCAGCCCACGGCTCCATGGAAGCGCTCGCCTTCCCAAACCCGGCCACCCCGTTCAAGGTCGTGGCAGTGCCCGTCGGACAGGGCCACCGCGCTGGTGGCAGGTATGCCAGAAACAGAGGCTCCAACGTGCTGTCTATTCTAGGCCCTGGCTCGGACAGCGAGACCGGCGCCCTGGCTTGGGCTGCCACCAGGGTCAAAATCGAAAAGACCGGCGATTGGATGCGGCTGCCAAAATTCGAAAACGCAGTGTCGGAGGAGCCCCGGGACGAACACCACGAGATCATAAAGATAACGCCCGTTGACTCGGGCGGCGTCCACTAAGGCGCAACGCAATCGGATCCGAGCAAAGAGAGAGTCGAGGGTAGAGCGGCATGGGCGAAAAAAGCTGGGGAATGGTAATAGACGTGGACAAGTGCACCGGATGTCAGGCATGTGTGGTCGCCTGCCAGTCCGAAAACAACATCCCCATCAACGAGGAGGAGCACTTCAACCAGCGGCGGGCGATAGAGTGGATCAGGGTCGAGCGCTACTGGGAAGGAGAATTCCCCGACGTCAAGGCGCGCTTCATCCCCATCCTGTGCCAGCACTGCGGCGAAGCCCCGTGCGAGCCCGTCTGCCCCGTGTTCGCCACCTACCACAACGACCAGGGCCTCAACGTCCAGGTCTACAACCGTTGCGTCGGCACACGCTTCTGCGCCAACAACTGCCCGTACCACGTCAGGTTCTTCAACTTCTGGGAACCGGAGTGGCCGGAGACCCTCACGAACCAGCTCAACCCCGACGTTACCGTCCGCAGCAGGGGCATAATGGAGAAGTGCACCTTCTGCGTGCAGCGGATACGGCGCACTGAGCGCGAGTCTGAGCGGGATGGAGTGGACCTCGATGACGGCGACCGCGCGCTCAGCCCGGCCTGCGTCAACGCTTGTCCGACCAGCGCTCTCGTGTTCGGCGACTTCGCCGACCCCGAAAGCAAGGTCTCCAGGCTGAAGGAACAGGAAGAAAAGGAGGACGGACGCGCGTACCGCCTCCTCGAGAACTACGGTACCGAACCGAGCGTCGTCTACCTCAAGAAGGTCGAAGAAGGAGCCAAGTCGGCATCACATGGATAGTCACGCAGTCGGGCACGTCGGCAGCGGGATTCAGGACACGCCCAGGGGCGTGGTCCGCGACCTGCTCGAACGCCACGACCGGACCACCGGACTGTACTGGCGTGCGGTAGCCGCCTTCGGGCTGCTCACCGTGCTGGGTATCGTTGGCTTCGTCATGCGCGTCTTGGATGGCGTCGACGACAGGAGCCTCTGGGGATACTATGCGGCCACCTTCGCGTTCATCCTGACCACCGCGCAGGCTGCTCCCATGGTAGCCATCGCGCCCCGCCTCGCCAAAGCCCACTGGCGCAGACCCATATCCAGGGCCGCCGAGATGTGGTCGATCACTGGGATCGTTGGCCTGCTGATCTTCATCCCGATGCTGTGGATACTGCCGTCACTGGAGGACGGGCGGCGCACGCTGTGGTTCTTCGACCCGACAGACCCAGACTTCGCCGGCGTCCCCGTCAGTTCGCCGCACCTCTGGGCGACCGCCGCCATACTGGGCCTCGTTGCTCTCGGGATAGCCCTCCTATGGGTCTCGTCCCTCCCTGACTTCGCCGCGATGAGAGACAACCTCACCGGTTGGCGCCAGCGCTGGGCGTCGCGCCTGGCCCTCGGATGGCGCGGCACCTCCGGCCAATGGAACATGCTCTACCACAGGCTCGGCATCCTGGGAGCCCTCTACTTCATGATGCTCGTCTTCGTCCACTTCCTCATCAGCGTCGACTTCCTGATGGCGCTGGTCCCCGGATGGATAGACGCCCTCTACCCCGCGACCCACGCGGCCAACGCGCTCCAGGCCGCCGCCGCGACGATGCTGTTGACCATGTTCTTCCTGCGACAGTTCGGCGGGTACAAAGACTACATCGGGCTCGACCAATTCTGGGGACTCGGCAAGCTGATGTTCGCCCTCTCGCTGCTCTGGTTCTGGTTCTGGTTCTCCAGCTTCATCGTCCTATGGTACGGCAAGAGACCCAACGAACAAGCCGCCCTGGAACTCCTGATGGTCGGCCCATACCTGCCGATCTTCTTCGTCACCTTCATCACGGTCTTCGTCGTGCCCCTGTTCACCATGATCTGGAACCCACTGAGGAAGAGCATCTGGGGTCCGACCATCATCGCGGCCTCCGTGCTCATAGGCACCTTCTTCGACCGCATAAGGCTGTACGTCGCCGCCTACTCCGTGCCCGGAATAGGCGAGCCCCTGATTGACAAGCACGAGCTGGAGCTGGAGGCCGTGGAGAAGATGAACGCCGTGCTCCCGGGCCTGCCCGACGTGTTCATAATCGTCGGGGGAATCTCGGCGGTGATCCTCGCGTATCTCATCGCCTCCAGGATCATCCCCCTCGTGAACATCTGGGAGCAGCGCGAACTGCTGCTGTATAAGGTACATAAACCGTTCCACAAGACCGAAGTGTTGGTACTGGGCAAGAAGGACTAGCCGGCCAACGACGCTCATGGCCGGGTTGGGCCCGGACGGAGAGAAGCGGCAACACAGATGCAAGAACACGTCCAGTTCACTCAAAAAGAGGTAAACAGGGACCTCCTGTACGGGGTGACCAACACCATCAGGTGGTGGCCGGGACTCACCATCTTCCTGCTCGTCGTCTTCCTGGCCGGGGCAGGCGCGTTCGGATACATGCTCAACAAGGGCGTGGGAGTGACAGGTCTGAACAGGCCCGTGATGTGGGGCTTCTTCATGACCAACTTCGTCTTCTGGATAGGAATAAGCCACGCCGGGATCATGATATCGGCGATCCTGCGGCTCACCCAGGCCGAGTGGAGGCGCCCCATAACCCGTGCGGCAGAGGTGCTCACCGTATTCTCCCTGACGGCCGCGCTGATGGCCGCTCCGCTGGTCCACGTAGGACGACCCTGGCGCGCCGCCCTGTGGGTGTTCCCCTACGACTTCGCCAGAGGCGTGTGGCCCAACATCCGATCGCCGTTCATATGGGACCCCAGCGCCGTCATGACCTACCTCACCGCCAGCTCCCTGTTCGTCTTCGTCGCGCTACTCCCAGACCTGGCAGTCATACGCGACCGCAGCACGGGCATCGCCCAGAAGGTATACGGACTCCTCTGCCTCGGATGGCGGGGAACACCGAGGCAGTGGAAGCTCCAGGCCATCGCGGGCATCCTGCTCTCCGCCCTAGTGCTGCCCGTCTTCGTGTCCGTCCACAGCATCGTGTCGTGGGACTTCGCCGTCAACATAGGCGTTGAGGGCTGGCACTCTACCATATTCGCCCCCTACTTCATCATCGGCGCCATCCACTCCGGCGTCTCCGCCGTCGCTATGATCATGGCCCTCATGGTATGGCTGTGGAAGCTCGACAAATACATCCGACCAGACCACTTCGACGCCATCGGACGGCTCCTCATCATCGTCGCGACCACCTGGTTCTTCTTCTTCTTCCTGGAATGGGTATTCGCCCTCTACACCCTCGAGGCCCCCGAGATCGCCCTCCGAGAACTCCAGGTATTCCAGCACCCATACGTCTGGCTCTTCCTCATCTTCCTGCTCACCGCATACTTCATCCCCGTCCCCGTATGGCTGTTCAAGAACGCCCGGCGGAAGGTCTGGGTGATGTTCTGGACCACCGTTCTCGTCAACGTGGGCATGTGGCTCGAAAGGTTCCTGATCATCATACCCGGCCTCGCCCGAAAGACCCCCTTCACGTTCGATTGGGGAACCTACCATCCCAGCCTGATAGAGATACTAATGGTCGCGGGGACGTTCGCTTGGGTGGCCCTCGGAATGCTGCTCTTCTCACGCGTATTCCCGCTCGTACCCCTCTTCGACATAAAGGAGGGGATGGTCGTCAGAGACGAGGTCAAGATAGGCCGGGCCACCGTCCCGGCCACAGTCAGAGAGTAAGGTTGTTGCCATGCTGAACAAGAGAAGCATAATCGGCCTCTACACCGACGAGAACGCCGCGGCCAACGCCCTGGACGCGCTCAACTCGGCCGGGTACGACACCAACGAGTACGAGGTGCTGACCGGCACCCCTTATCCGGAAGGCGCCTTCGGCGAACACGAACCCGAGCACAAACTGTACAGATGGCCCCTAATGGGAGCCGCCTGCGGCTTCATCGTCGGCTTGGTGCTCACGGCCGGAACCCAGCTCGCCTATCCCCTCGTAACCGGCGGCAAGCCCATCCTGGGCATCCCACCGATGGCGATCATCATGTACGAAGGCACCATGCTCGGCGCCATCATATTCACCGTCATCGGGATCATCTTCGAGTCCAGACTGCCCAGAATATTCATGGGCGCCTACGACACCCGAATTACCGAAGGCCACATAGGCGTCACGGTGACCACCAGCCCGGAGCGCATCGGCAAGGCCGAAGAGGTGCTGAACACTGCGGGCGTCGAGGAAATCAAACGAGGCTGGGAGTAAACGGTGTCCCACGAGAAACGCTGCCCCCACCCTCGTCGGCTCTCCACGGAAGAGGACTGAAGGCGCGGTGATGCTTCTCAAAGAGCGGATAGCCTGGCTTGCGCTCGCCGCCGCGGTGGCCGTCACCGCCGTGGGCTGCTATGACAACAACTCCGGACGCACCGAGGTCGGACCAGGAGTCAACTTCAAGCTCCCCGCGTTCCCTGAGACCGGCGACAACACCGTACAGGTCTTCACCGAAATGCACTACCAGCCCTCCTACCGCATCCAGGAAGGCCCGCGCATCCTGCCGCCTGAAGACTCCGTGCCCGTCACGGGCCGCGAGATCAGGTACACCAGCCTGGAAGAGTACGCCGATCTGTCCGTCCCGCAGGCCGCGAAAGAGAACTACGACCACGAGGCCACGCGCAAGCTGTACGAGACCAACTGCCAGGTCTGCCACGGCCCCGGCCTTCGGGGAGACGGGCCCATCCTCCCATTCATGACCAGAGGCCCCTTCCCGGCAGACCTCACACTCGACCTCACCCAGAGCTCCTCCGACGGCGAACTCTTCGGCTTCATCACCGGCGGCGGCAGACAGGGACTCTCCACCATCCTGCGCGGCCGCCCATCCGCCTCTCCCATGCCCGAGTTCGGAAAACTGCTCCCCGAAAACGACCGCTGGGCCCTAGTCCAGTTCCTGCGCTCGGCCCCATAGACACGACTCCCGGCGTGGAGGCCCGAATGCACCGACTCCCAACCGCAACCCTCGGACGGACGGGGCTCCAGGTCACGCGCCTGGGCTTCGGCAGCGCGCTCTACCGCGTCGACAAGCCCCAATGGACTCGCCAACGTGCCGTCGGACTCTACAACGCGGTACTCGACTCGGGCATTAACTTCATCGACACCGCCTACGACTACGTCTTCGCCGAGGAGTGGATCGGCGGCATCCTGGGCCACAGATACGGCGAGTTCCACCTGGCCACCAAGGGCGGATGCACCGACTCCAGGCCGGAACTGAACAGCTCCGACCACGAGTGGACCCGCGACAACCTGTTCAGAGGACTGGAAGTCAGCCTGCGCCGGCTCGGCAGAGACAGCGTGGACATCCTCCAGCTCCACAACCCGACGGTGGATGAGTGCGAGTCCGGCAAGCTGGCCGAGGCCATGTCCGACATGAAGGCGCAGGGGCTGGTCGACTGGATCGGAGTCTCCACCACCCTGCCCCACCTGCCGCGCTTCCTCGATTGGGGCGTGTTCGACGTGATGCAGATACCATACTCAGCCCTCGAACGGGAACACGAAGACTGGATCACGCGTGCCGCCGCGCAGGGCGTGGGAATCATCATCCGCGGAGGAGTCGCCCAGGGCGCGGCAGGCGTGGGGCGCGGCAGCCAGGAGCGCTGGCGGCTCTTTGAGGACGCCCGCCTGCACGAACTCCTCGACGAAGGCGAAAGCCCCTCGGCCTTCGTACTCCGCTTCACGCTGACCCACCCGGAGGCCCACACCATCATCGTGGGCACCACTAGACAGGAACACCTGCGCGAGAACCTGGCCGCCGTAACGAAGAGGCCGCTCCCCGTCTCCGTCTACGAAGAGGCCAAGAGGCGCCTCGACTCCGTCGGCGAGCGCCCGTCGCCGGCAGATTAGGTCACGCATCCGCTGCTACCGAGGAGGAACCATGCCTATCCTGGACAAGAACGAATCCGACGTCGAAGAACGCTTCCCCGGCGTGAAGCGCTGGCAGGTAGTCGACGGCGGCAAGGGGGCCGAAGCCCTGAGCCTCGGACACCTCACCTTTGAGCCGGAGTCCGCGGTCCCGAATCACACCCACCCGACCGAAGAGGCCATGCTGCTAGTCGAAGGCGAGCTCGACGCCGTGCTAGGCAACGAGGTTACGACCGTGAAGGCCGGGCAGACCGTACTCGCGCCCGCCGGCGTCAGGCACGGATTCGTCAACCGGTCCGGCAAGCAGGCCAGCCTCATGGCAGTCTTCCCAACAGCCAACATCGAAATCACCCTGGTCGACTAGCGCCCGCCCCAGGGGACGCTTCCGGCCGCCTTGAACGGAGATAGAGTGTCCACAGACACTAGCCGAGTCGTCTACCGAGCGCTCAGCCTGGGAGCCGGCGTGCAGAGTTCGGTCTTGGCGCTCCTGCTGTCCCGTTCCGACCCGCGTTTGGTCAAGTCAGGCTATCCCAAACCCGACGTTGCCATCTTCGCTGACACCGGATGGGAGCCGGACTATGTGTATCGTCACCTGGACTGGCTCGAGGAGCAACTCCAGTATCCACTGATTCGTGTGTCTGAAGGTAATCTGAAGGCTAATTTTAAAAGGGGCCTCACGGTGTCGGGTCACCACTTCGTCGACGTTCCCCTGTTCACGGTCAATGAGAACGGGAAGAACGGGATGTTGCGCCGGCAATGCACCAACCACTACAAGATCAGGCCCATTCACCGACGGATCAGGGAGCTTGCTGGTGGACGGCGTGGTCGGCCATTTCCAAAGGAACACCATGTCGAGATGTGGCTCGGAATCTCAAATGACGAGGTGGCCCGCATGAAACCCAGCCGAGAGCCGTGGGTTAGACACCGATGGCCGCTGGTAGACGTCGGAATGACACGACGCGACTGCGCCGAATGGTTCGCCTCCCAGTACCCTGGCCGCTACCTGCCCCGTTCGGCTTGCGTCATATGCCCCTATCGTTCCGATGAACATTGGCTGGAATTGAAGCGGTCTGAGCCAGACAGCTACGAAGAAGCCGTGCACGCCGACCGCTGGCTCCGTAGCAGTACCAAGACGCCGGTACGCAAATTGCTGAATGGTCGCCCTTACCTTCACGCCGCACGCAGACCCCTCGCCAGCGTCGTCGCGGAACGAGAGGCAAGCCCTCAGAACGGAGACAATCCCTTCAACGAAGAATGTGAGGGGCTGTGTGGCGTCTGAGACGCATGCCAAGAAGGTCAGTCCCGGGTACTCGCTGTACCCGTATCAGCGTCAGGTCCTACGCGACATCCTCCGTGCAGTGTCATCTCCCGAGCGTCGAGTCGTCGTTCATCTTCCTACTGGCGCTGGCAAGACCAGGATCGCGTCGCATGCAGCCTGCCGTCTGCTGAACGAGACGGACACCGACGGCGCCCTTATCGTATGGCTAGTCTCCACGGAAGAACTCTGTGAACAGGCCGCGGATGAGATTTCCGGAGCTTGGGTGCACCTTGGCTTGCGAGAAGTCCATGTCCATCGATACTGGGGAAATCGCTCGCTCAACTTGCGCAAGCTTGCGTCCGGTTTCCTGGTGACTGGTCTAGCCAAGCTGCGCTCCGCTTCGGACTCGGACCACACCCTGCTTGCACACCTTGCTGACCGCGCGTCGGCTGTTATCTTTGACGAAGCCCATCAGGCGGTCGCCAAGACCTATTCGTTCATAACCGAGCAACTATGCAGCACTCGTCCTCCACTACTCGGCCTCACGGCCACGCCGGGGCGAACGGCCAAGTTGACTGACGCCGACTACCAACTTGCCCGCATATTCAACCAGACCAAAGTTTCGATAGACCCCATGGGGCACGATAGCCCCGTCACATACTTGATTCAGAACCAGTATCTGGCAGATCCACGTTTTGTGCCTATCAGCTTTGACTCAGGCATTGCGGTTCCAGAGCCTGAACCAGGCATGGACTATACCAGGGACGATCTCGATAGCTTGGGGCGCAACGATGAGCGTACATACAAGATCGTCGAACTCGCCAAGCACGCGGTGGCGCATCACCCTCGAACCATCGTCTTCTGTCCTTCGGTCGAGAGCGCCATTGAATGCAATCGACTCGTTCAACGCGAAGGAAACCTGAGCCAAGTGGTTACTGCAAGTACGCCTAGTGAAGAGCGTCGAGCAATAATAGATGCCTTCAAGGACGACAGCAGAGAGCACATGGTGATATTCAACTATGGCGTGCTAACTGCTGGCTTTGATGCCCCCCGCACCCGTTGTGTCATCATCGCCCGCCCAACCATGTCGCTAGTCCTTTACTCGCAGATGGCGGGCCGAGCTATGCGCGGTCCTAGGGCAGGTGGAAACCGAACCGCGGAGATCATGACAGTTGCTGATACGAACCTTCCGGGCTTCGGGTCAGTGACTGATGCCTTCACAAACTGGGAGGACCTATGGTCGAACAATTCGACGAGCTAAGAGATGCCGACCGCAGCCTGTTTCCCGGCAGCTTCACCATCCGCGCCATTAGGGACAGTCGCTATCACAACACCGCTTATGCCATAGCGGAACTCATCGACAACTCGATACAGGCTGGTGCCGAGCGTGTTGAGTTGCTTTGCATAGAGCAAGCGGAACTTGTTCAGCCCCGTACCCGTCGGAGAGTCTCTGAGATAGCTGTCTTGGACAACGGCGCAGGCATGGATGCGAGGACGCTCCTAGATGCTCTTAAGTTTGGAGGAGGCACCAAGCATGACTCCACGAGGGGAATCGGCAAATATGGCATGGGCCTGCCTACGTCCTCGATGTCCCAGTGCAAGAAAGTGGACGTGTGGACCTGGCAAGACGGCCTAGATTCGGTTTGGCATTCCAGCCTTGATGCCGAGGCAATCGAGAGCGGCCATCACAATGTTCCTATTCCTGACCGAGGTACACCGATACCAGACAGATGGAAGGCAGCCGGCTGCGGCACTATCTATCAACACTGCTCAGGCACTCTTGTAGTGTGGAGCGATCTGGACAAAGTTCAATGGAAGACCGGACGTGCGATTATCGACAATACATCGCGGGAAGTTGGACGCATTCACCGCCATTTCATTGCCGCCGGCATTACCAGAATACGGACTGCATCCTTCTTAGCGAATCGACCGAGCGAACCCGAATATGACGCTGCTGTAGTTGCGAACGATCCTCTCTACCTCATGAGCCCAACCTCTGTTCCCGAAGAGCCATGGAACGATACACCCATGTTCGAGCAATGGGGTGACATCAAGTACTATCAGGGTATCGTGAGCGGCCGGGAAGAGACGATCGGCGTCAAGTATTCCATCGTGAAGCCCGACGCGCTCAGAACAGACTTGGTTACACAGAACCCAGGTGGGACACCTAGAGGTCGGCACGCCAGACACAACATTGGGGTGTCAGTTGTTCGAGAGGGTAGAGAAATAGTCCTCGAGGACGCATTCCTCAGAGAGGGAGGTAGCGCCGAGAACCCACAGAACCGCTGGTGGGGCTGTGAAGTGAGTTTTGGTCGCAGCTGTGACGAGTTGTTTGGCGTGGACCACAATAAACAAATGGTTGCGAATTTTACACAAGCTGCTAAGGCTCTTGCCCGCGATGACCGCCCTAGGCAAGTCGTCTTGGACGAGATGGGCGTCGACGACGATACGATCTACACGATCGTAGGGGACATCCGTGATCAGGCAGGGGCCATGATGGCCACGATCAGGCAGATGTTCGCCCAGAAGCGGAAATCTGTCGGAACCGGCGGTGGAAAGAAGACTCCAGAGGGAAAGGCGATCAAGACCCAGACTGACGCTGATAGAGATGCCATTGAATCGGGTGCTGAGAAGAAGACTCGTACCGACACTGACCGAGAGGAGATTGCAAACGAGGAAAGGATGGTCGGACTTGCCGAACAGTTCATAGCATCCGGCCAGCCGGAAGATGAGGCACGCGATCTCGCAAGGATGTTGGTGCGAGACAACCTGTCATACCAGTTCAATCCGACTCTGCTTGACGGGTTTCAGATGTTCAGCGTGCGCTCGAACCACGGGATTCTGCACATTAATCTGAACACCGACCACCGAATCTACGATCTGCTCAGGCAAGTCGAGGGTCGCCTCGACGAGAACATCGACGAGAACGCGCCTGAATTCCAGGCCGTTGTCGCGCTCAGGTTACTGCTCTCTTCGTGGGCGCGCATGGAAGATCAGACCGAATCTAGGGACGAGAGAGCGCGTATTCAGGAGATCGCCAGAAATTGGGGCCGTCAGGTGGACAAGGTAATATCTCAACTCCGTGATAGAGAAGATTAGGTGTCGGGTCGGCCTGGGGACGTACTCATTCAATTGTGCGATGGAGCCGATCAGCTTCTTATCGTAGCCCCATACATCAAGGCTGATGCACTGTCCAAGGTTCTGGCCGTCGTTAATGCTGAGGCGTCTCTCATCTGTGTCACGAGATGGGATCCACACGACATTACCGTCGGCGCTTCCGACGTGGAATGCCGCAGCCTTGTCATTGATTCTGGCGGTTCGTTCAGATTGCACTCGTCGCTACACGCTAAGTTCTACCGTATCGATGATGTAGTTCTGATTGGCTCCGCCAATCTCACATCATCCGCGTTGGGTTGGTCAGAGCAGCCCAACTTGGAGATTCTTTGCCGTGCAGGCCCCGACTTTGACGCGTGCGCATTTCAACAAGACCTTTTGGCAGACTCAAGAGAGGTCAGCGATGCGGAGTTCGAGCGCTGGCAAGCCGTGGAGAGGATAGAAATCAGGAGAGGGGCCGTGACGGGCGTCGATCCTCCCAGAGTCGGCGCTTGGCGTCCGGCGACTCGTGACCCCAGGCACCTCATTACTGCATATCAGGGAAACACCGGCGAGATAGCCTCGTTCGACGAACAGCGCGCGGCCCAGCGTGACATCCAGGCATTGCAGTTCCCGCCAGGTCTAGCAGCCTGTGAGATTCGAGACTGGGCATCGGCCTGCCTTCTTGCCGCGCCCTTCACGGGCGCCGTGATGCGTGTGCATGACACCGAACCGCCCACCGCCGCCCAATCGTTGGCCGATGCTTACGGCATTGGGACCACGGAGGCTCGGCGAGATATGGAGACTGTCCTGAATTGGCTGTCGTTCTTCATGCCGGAGACGGTTGATTAGGGCAGGCTTCTTGCACCTCCAGCCCTTCCTGCGCAGGCCGCTAACCCATGCCGGAGGCGGTTGATTTGGGGAGGCCTTCCCGTGCCGTGCTGGCTAGCCCATGCCGGGCCAGGCTGAGCCTACGGCGTCGAAGCGGCGGCGGAGGTCTTCGACGGCCTCGGCCGGGATCGGCAGATCGTCCTCGACCATCCTGACGTTGGCCTGGAGGTGAGCCGGGTTGTGGGTGCCCACGATGGCCGTGTCCACCTCGTCGTGGGCGAACAGGAAGCCCAGCGCCAGCAGGATCGGCTCCTCGGGCGCGCCTGGGACAGGCCCCACGTCCCTCATGATCTGTGCGCGTCGGAAATACTCGTCCGCATACGAGTAGGGGCTGCTGGCGCGGCCCCACGCGCCGTTGCCCACCGGACGCTTGACGATTATCCCCATCCCCGCGGCGCGGGCGGCCCCCAGCAGCTCCCCGCGCGAGCTCTGGTCCACCAGGTTGAAACTCGTCTGGAGCGTGTCGAACACGCCGCTCCCGACGGCCCACAGAGCCGCCTCGTTGTCGCCGCTGTACCCGATAAAGCGCGTCTTCCCCTGTTCGCGCGCCCTGAGCACCGCCTCGATGACCTCGCCCCGCTCCAGGACGTCCAATTCGCATGAGTGCAGCTGGAGGACGTCCAGGTGATCGGTCCTGAGACGTCTCAGGCTGCGATCCACGCTCTCGGCTATCACCTCGGCCGTCCACGGCTCCGCGTCCGTCTCTACGGCGTGGCCGCACTTCGACGCCAAGAAAAACTCGTCTCTGCGGTGAGACACGGCGGAGCCTGTCAGCGCTTCCGTCGAGGCATAGCACGCGGCCGTGTCCAGGAAATTGATCCCGACGTCCAGCGCCAGGTTGAGCACCCGCGCCGCGTCCGCTCCCGCCTCTCCGCGCTGCTCATAGCGCGAGATCTCCGCCAGCCCCAGACCCAGGCGGGTCACCTCGATCCCTGTCCTGCCGAGGGTTCTCTTTTCCATATTCTCTCCTAGGCCGTATCGGTACGCCCAATTCTAGCCGCGCCGCCCCACGACGGCAATCGGAAACGGTGGTCTTCCCCCACCCGCCCACCCATTTTGGAATCTGGGGGCAAAGCCCCCAGACCCCCTGTCTGAGGGGAGAACCCACCGCACTGATTCCCGCGATAGACTACGTGGCCCCAGACCCCCTGCCTGAGAGGGGAACCGCTACCGCACCAGGCTCTGTAGGGCGGCTCCAGCCAGACACCCTGCCAGAGGGGGAGAACTTTGCCCCGACGGTGACGTGCGGCGTCAGGGTAGCCAGACCCTCCTGCCAGAGGGGAGAACCCCTCTGGACTCCCCGTTCGGACCCACAGAGGTTGAACGGTTACGACAGTCGCCCGGCCGGCCGTAGCTGTCCGGTCTTCGTGAGACCTAGGAGGGACTTCCCCAGGTCAGACGCTCTGATCCAGCCAGGAGAGGCGAGCCAATTCTCATCCCTCGCGGGCCTACAAAGCGGAGCCGGCCCTCCCCGGCCCACACGTCATGCCAAATCCCGCGCCTGATCGACTGCGGATGACGCGGCGACTCTGTGTCCGGCGGCCTCGGCGGGGCGGCGTCAGGGAGATTTTTCGGCGAAAGTGTCACATTTTAGGGGCATTTCGTAGCTGAGAGGGTCGATTTTGGCTGACACTACGCGACACTCATGCGACACTCATGCGACACTCATGCGACACTCATGCGACACTCATGCGACACTTATGCGACACTTTGCGACACTTTTGTGACAGGCGCTTCAGGAGTCCTGCGGGCTGGTTTGTGGAGATGGTCGGCTGTGTCATGGGCATACTCTAGCACAGTGGTTCGGCCCAATCAAGGGGTCTAGGGAATTTGGAACAGATTTCGGCTCGAATCGAGGCCCAGCCCCCGGATGCCGCCGCCCTGTCCCCGCCGGCCCGGTTTGACACGCCAGCGCGAGGCAACTACTGTCTCGCTGTCACCCGTACTCTGAAAGGGGGAGAGGCGTGTTCGAGGGATTCGTTCGGGAACTGATACAGACATCCGGCACGACCATAAACTTGGCGCGCGGCGGGCATGGGCCGCCCCTGCTGCTCCTGCACGGCTACCCTCAGACCCACGTGGAATGGCACAGGGTCGCCCCGATCTTCGCCGAGAGCTACACGGTGGTCGCGCCCGACCTGCGCGGCTACGGAGACAGCGGCAAGCCCCCGTCCGACGGCCTCGCCGCGTACTGCAAGCGCACGACGGCCAACGACCAGGTCGAGGTGATGGCCGCCCTCGGCTTCGAGTCGTTCCACGTCGTAGGCCACGACAGGGGAGTCAGGGTCGGCCACAGGATGGCCCTCGACCACCCGGAGCGCGTCCGCACGCTCACCTCGCTCGACGTCGTCCCGTCACAGGCCGCCTTCGAGAACATGGACGCCAGCCTGGCCTTCGCCTGGTTCCACTGGCACCTGATGCGCCAGCCCTCTCCGTTCCCCGAGACGCTGATCGCCAACAGCGCCAAGCTCTACCTCGACTTCCTGCTGGAGCGGTGGACCGCCGTCGAAGGCGCGATCACCGATGAGGCATACGCCGAGTACCTGCGCTGCTTCAGCGACCCGGAGACGATCCGCGCGACCTGCATGGACTACCGCGCGATCGAACTCGACCTGATCCACGACGACGCGGACAGGGGCCGGAAGCTGGACGTACCGGTGCTCGCGCTGTGGGCGGGCAGCATGGCGAAGCGGCCGGGCTGGCAGACCGGCGACAGGCTGGACATGCTGACGGTGTGGCGCGAGCGCGCCCACGACGTGCGCGGCAGGGCCATCGACTGCGGACACTTCCTCCCGGAGGAGGCCCCGCAGGAGACCGCCGCCGAGATACTCGACTTCCTGAAGGGACGCCAGGCCGCCTCATGACCCTCGAATCGATCATCACCGAGATCGACAAATCGAGAAGTGAGCTTCTCGACCTCGGCCTGCGCAACCCCCTGCTGAACTACCGCCTGCTCAAGTCCAGAGGGGTGGAGGTCGTCGACGAGCTCCCGTCAGCCGTCTTCGACATCCTGTCGCGCAAGGGGCGGTCAATGTCGTTCCTGCCACGCCCGGACGACGATGAGGACTACGAGATGGGTCAGCCCGATTTCGACGACGACCCGGACACGCCCGCTCGACGGCACACGGACAACCGCCTGCAGACCAACGAGCCGTCCGACCGGCTGCAGTCCCGCCTTCTCAAGACCTACTATGCCGCCAACACCGTGATCCAGGAGCAGGGCGTCAACACACTGTTCGCCGCCCTTGGCATGGTCGAGTGGTACGAATCCGACGCCAGCGACATCTCGCGCAGGGCGCCTCTCGTACTGATACCGGTCAAGCTCGACCGCGCCGGCGCCCGGGACAGGTTCTACGTCAGCTACACAGAGGAGGAGCTGGGCGCCAATCTCTCCTTCATCGAAAAGGCGCGGAACGACTTCGGTATAGAGATACCCGGCCTGCCAGAAGACGAAGACCTCGACGTCGACGAGTACTTCTCGAAAGTCTCGCGCAGCATCGAGGACAAGAAGCGCTGGACCGTCGACCGCAGCAGCATCGTGCTCGGCCTCTTCTCGTTCAACAAGTTCCTGATGTACAGAGACCTCGACCCCTCCAGCGATGGCTGGCCCGGCGGGTATGGCCCACGGAACAGCCCCATCATACGCGCCCTGTTCGGGGAGGGGTTCTCGGAGCCCGACCCTAGGATCGGGGAGTCGGACCACCTGGACGACCACCTAGCCCCCGAGGACGTCCACCACGTCATGGACGCCGACTCATCCCAGGCGCTGGCGATACTCGACGTCAACCAGAGTCGAAACCTGGTAATAGAGGGCCCGCCGGGAACGGGCAAGTCACAGACCATTACGAACGTCATAGCGGAGGCCCTCGCTGAGGGCAGGAAGGTACTGTTCGTCTCCGAGAAGATGGCCGCCCTGGAGGTGGTGAAGCGCAGGCTGGACGCCATCGGCCTGGGCGCCGCCTGCCTCGAGATGCACAGCCACAAGACCACCAAGCGGGCCGTCCTAGACGAATTGAGGAAGACGTGGGAGTTGGGGGAGCCGAGTACCGAGGGCATGGAAGACGACTTCACAAGGCTCAAAGATACTCGGAGCAGGCTGAACGAATACGCCGAGGCGGTGAACTCACCTGTCGGCGGCACCGGAACGACCCCGTACAAGGCCTACGGCAAGCTCGTTCGGATTCGTGACCTGGAGAAGGGCGGGGTCCAGCTGCCGCGCGTTCAGATTGCGGACGCGGCCTCCTGGTCAGCCGCGGACTTCGCTTCGAAGTTGCAGATCGTCTCCGAGCTCCAGACCCGGCTCGAACGCGTCGGCGTGCCCAGCGAGCACGTCTTCTGGGGCTCGCGGCTGCGCCTGCTCCTGCCGGACGAGCAGGCATCCCTAGGGGAGAGCATCGGCTCTGCGATAAGTTCTCTGAACGCGCTCGATGAGGCGGCCCGCAGCCTCAGCTCCGCTCTGGGACTGAGCCCGCCGGGAGACGCGGCGCGAACCCTAGCTGTCCAGCGGGTGGCCGAACACGCGGCAAAGGCTCCCAGCATCGAGGGGGTCGATCTGACCGTGTTCGAGCCGCGCTCCCAACGCGACGAGATGAAACGCCTGGCGGACGCGGGCGTCTCATGGGCCAGGCTCCGCTCCGAGTACGACGCCATTCTGAAGCCGGACGCCTGGGGTGTCGACGTGCGGGCGACACGTGACATTCTCGCCTCGGTCGGTCGAAAGTTTTGGAAGTTGGCGCGTCCCCAGTTCCATCTTGCATCGAATAACCCAGGTATATCCCAGGAACTAATAGACGCGGCGATAGAGTCGCTGAACATGCTTACGAAGGCAGTTCACGACCTCAGCGACGCCATCGGGCTGGGCTCGCCGGAAGACATGGCACAGACCGGAGCCCTCATGCGGGTGGCCGAACACGCGGCAAAGGCTCCCAGCATCGAGGGGGTCGATCTGACCGTGTTCGAGCCGCGCTCCCAACGCGACGAGATGAAACGCCTGGCGGACGCGGGCGTCTCATGGGCCAGGCTCCGCTCCGAGTACGACGCCATTCTGAAGCCGGACGCCTGGGGTGTCGACGTGCGGGCGACACGTGACATTCTCGCCTCGGTTGGGCGGAAGTTCTGGAAGTTTCTGTCCCCTAGTTACCGCCGGGCCAAGGAGCATATCGCGAGTCTGTATCGCGCCTATCCGCCCTTTGACATAGGGACACAGATAGAGACCGCCGAGGCGGTCCTCGAAGAGCAGGAGCATCGCCGGACATTTGAGCGGCTGTCTTCGGCTGCCCGCGCTGCGCTGGGCGCGAAGTGGCGGGGCACGGAATCAGACTGGGATGCCCTCAGCAGGATCGTAGGATGGACGGCGAACCTGCTCGACGACGTCGACAGCGGCGGTATTGCGCCGAATGTCGTCAGATACATACGTGACGACATTGACGCGGCGCACGTGCGTGATCTGTTCGACAAAGCCATGGCAGCCTCGGATTCTCATAACGGGCGCGTCGAAGAGCTTCACTCTGCCCTCGACGTGGATATCGTCGGGACTCGCCTACGTTATGCCGAGCAAGGAGACATCCTCGCGGCATGGTCCAGGGAAAATAACGAGATCCGGCGAGCCAACGCGCATCTCTCCAGTCTGTGCCGCGCTGACCTGCCCGACAGTATCGAGAGCCAGATAGAGACCGCCGAGGCGATTCTGGAAGAGCAGGATTACCGCCGGACATTCGAGCAGCTGTCTCCGGCTGCCGGCGCTGCGCTGGGCGCGAAGTGGCAGGGCACGGAATCAGACTGGGATGCCCTCAGACGAATCGTAGAGTGGACGGCGAACCTGCTCGGTGACGTAGCCAACGGAGAGATCGCACCTGACGTCGTCAGGTCTCTGCGTGACGACATTGACGCGGCGCAGGTGGACGGTCTGCTGACCCGGGCCAGGGCAGCCTCGGACTCTCACGCGAAGCGCGCCAAGGCGCTTCAGGACCTCCTGCAGATCGACAACGAGAGGATATTGGCGCTTCCGTTCACGGAGCAGCGGCGCACACTCACCACCTGGGCCGACCGGGAAGACGAGGCGCAGGACCTCGTCGGATTCAATGCCGCCGCTCACAATGCCGAGAAGGAGGGTCTCGGCGCAATGGTGGAGCTTGCCCATGAGTGGCCGGGAGCGGCCGATCACCTGAAGACCGTCCTGGAACGAGCGCGGTACGAGGGCGTCCTATCCCGCGCCATGAAGGAGCGGCCCGCCCTCAGCAGCTTCGACCGTGAGGTTCACGAGGGGTTGATAGAGCGGTTCCGCTCGATGGATGAACTCGCGCTGGACCACAACCGCTACAGAGTCGCCCGTTCGCACTCGTCCCAGACCCCTCCCAGGCATGGAGCAATCGGGGAGTTGGGTGTCCTGAGACGGGAGTTCGAGAAGAAGAGGAGGCACCTTCCCATCCGGCGGTTGATGGCTCAAGCCGGAAACGCCATCCAGGCCATCAAGCCCGTGTTCATGATGAGTCCGTTGTCCATAGCAAGCTATCTCAGCCCCGGCAGCGTGAGGTTCGACCTGGTGGTGTTCGACGAGGCCAGCCAGGTGAGGCCGGTGGACGCGGTCGGGGCGCTGATGCGCGCCGACCAGGCGGTGGTCGTGGGCGACAGTCGGCAGCTGCCGCCCACGAGCTTCTTCGACGCCGTCACCCAGTCCGACGACGAGGAGGAGGAGAGCATGACCGCGGACGTGGAGAGCATCCTGGGCCTGTTCCGCTCCCAGGGAGCGCCCGACAGGATGCTGCGGTGGCACTACCGCAGCCGCCACGAGTCCCTTATAGCCGTATCGAACAAGGAGTTC
Organism: uncultured Dehalococcoidia bacterium; assembly: GCA_958295685.1. Classification (GTDB taxonomy): domain Bacteria; phylum Chloroflexota; class Dehalococcoidia; order Lucifugimonadales; family CATQGZ01; genus CATQGZ01. Next base: position 1,771,313 of record OY282365.1, on the reverse strand, counting down.
TACGAAAACCGGCTGGTCGTCTTCCCAAGCCCGGATCCCGGCAGGGAGGAGCTCGGACTCAGGTATCACCACCTCCCGGACGCGGTATACGACCGCGCGGTGAGCAGGACGAACCGGAAAGAGGCCGCGGAAGTGGCAAAGGCTGTCATGAGACACGCCAGGGAGACCCCGAATCTGACCCTTGGCGTGGCCGCGTTCAGCTCCGCCCAGCGGGAGGCCGTCCAGGACGAGTTGGAGAGGCTCAGGCGGCGAGATACCTCCTGGGAGGGGTTCTTCATCAATGACCATCCCGATGAGCCGTTCTTCGTGAAGAACCTGGAGAACGTCCAGGGAGACGAGCGGGACGTGATCTTCATAAGCGTCGGATACGGCCGGGACGCCTCCGGGCAGGTCTCCATGAACTTCGGGCCGCTGAACACGGCTGGAGGCGAGAGGCGCCTGAACGTGCTCATCACCAGGGCGAAGATGCGCTGCCACGTCTTTACGAATCTGCGCGCCGACGACATCGACCTGAACCGCACCGGCTCACGCGGCTTGCGCGCATTCAAGGCGTTCCTCGCATACGCCGATACCGGAGCCCTGGAGGAGCCCGCGGTGGAGTCGGGCCGCGAGGTGGACTCACCCTTCCAGAAGGCAGTCGCGGACAGGCTCCGGTCCCTGGGACACGACGTCCGTGAGGAGGTGGCATCGGGCGGAAAGTTCATAGACCTCGCCGTCGTCGATCCTGAGCGTCGCGGCAGATACATTCTGGGGATAGAGTGCGACGGCGCCAGCTATCACAGCTCCAGGTCGGCCAGAGACCGGGACAGGCTCAGGGAGCAGCACCTGAAAGACCTGGGCTGGAGGCTGCACCGCATATGGAGCACGGACTGGTTCAAGCATCCCGACCGCGAGTTGAAACGCGCAGCCGAGGCCATCGAACAGGCAAAGGCCGCCCCGCCTGCCGCCCCTGTCGAGAGCAGGGCCAAGCCCGAGATCGAGCGGGTCGAGGGTGACCGGCCAAGCGAGCCGGCCGTCCAGCCATATGAGGTGGCGCGGCCCAGCGTAGACATCCGGCAGTTCGAGCTTCACGAGGTGCCGTGGTATCTCTTGAGGCCCTCGATCGACGAGATCGTCCGTGTAGAAGGGCCTGTTCACGTCAGCGAGGCGCGGCGCCGAATCGCGGACGCCGTGGGCGTGACGAAAATCGGCCGGAGGATCGAGGAGAATCTCGACCATGCCATCCTCTACGCCGAACGTCAGGGAACGGTGGTCGTGAAGGGCGGCTTCCTGTGGAGTACCGACGTGAGCGTGCCCTCTGTACGCGACAGAACAGATCTTCCAGGGAAGAATATCGAGATGGTCGCGCCGGAGGAGGTCGCCGAGGCGGTCAAGATGGTCGTGGAGCGCTCCTACGGGATCGACCGTGCGGACGCGGCCACACAGACCGGAAGACTCCTGGGATTCAAGCGAGTGTCCGACAGCGTCATAGACGTGATAGACCCGGTTATCGAGCAGCTGATCGAGGCCGGCGGCCTGCGCGATGACGGAGACCGCCTCACCACGGCCAGGTGAGCTAAGGCTTGCCCATAGAGTAGCCGACGCGGGGCTCGGTAAAGATGTACCCTGGGTCTCTGGCGTCGTCTCCCAGCTTGCGGCGCAGGTTCTTTACGGTAGCACGAAGCAATCCACTCTCACTGGAGTACCCCGACCCCCAGACCCGCTGCAACAACTGGTCTCGGGTCAATACACGTCCGGCGCTGATGGAAAGCGCCAAGAGCAGCTTATACTCAATTGAGGACAACGGCACCGGACGGCCGGATACGGTCACACTGCGGTCTGCATAATCGATAGTCAGGTCTCCCAGGCGGTAGGGCTCACGCGGAGTAGCCGTACCAGCCAATCCTTGCTTTCGCAGGGATGCCGCGACCCTCGCCAACAATTCAGTCGCAGAGAAGGGCTTGATTATGTAGTCGTCGGCTCCCATGTCGAGAGCCTTTGCTATGTTCTCCTCCTGATCGTTCGCGGACAGGAAGATGATCGGGACTGTGGACACCTTGCGGATGCGGCTCATCAACTCGAAGCCGCTGGTCCCGGGCATCATCAGATCCAACAGGACAAGGTGAGGCTTCTCCATCTGCAACAGGTGCATCATCTCATCCGGATTGCCTGTCCCAAACGGCCTGTATCCGTGGCCCGAGAGTATGTTTCGGAGGAGCCGCAATATCTGAGGTTCGTCGTCCACTGCGAGAATCCGCCTTCCATCACCCGACCCAGCGGCCTGAGCATCGCCGCCGGCCTCCTGAACGGCAACGGCTTCAGGAATCGTAAAGGTGATCCGCGTGCCTCGTCCCTCGCCGTCACTCTCGGCCGAGATGCGGCCCCCATGCGCCTCGACTATTCCCTTGCAGATCGCAAGCCCCAGACCCTCGCCTGCGACCTTCCGCTCACCGCCGCCCTCATCTATCCGAGTGAACTTATTGAACAGGACGGTCAACTGATCGACGGGTACTCCTCTGCCCTCGTCTGCTACGGAGAAGGCTACGAAGAATTCGTCCGGTGACGCGGTCACACTGATCGCCGCGGTCTCCGCTGAGTACTTGGATGCATTGGACAGCAGATTGTTCAGCACTTGAGCTATGCGCTGCCCATCCGCTGCGACCAGGGGCAGGTCCGGCGGGAGGTCCACCTCGATGGGATTCCGTCCCCCGCGGCGAACGAACGCGCTCTTCGCTTCGTCAATCAGGGTCGTCACGTCCGTGGGTTTGGGAGTTACCGACAACGCCCCAGCCTCTATCTGTGTCATGTCGAGGAGGTTGTTGACGAGATCATTCAGGTTATCGGCCTGCTCGTCTATCATCCGAAAGTACTGAAGGAGCGCAGAGATGCTGGAGGGACGGGAGCTGCCGCTCAACACGATGGACGCGCAGCCCTTGATCGTGGTCAGCGGCGTTCGCAGCTCGTGGCTCACCATGGCGAGAAACTCGTTTCGCAGCCGTTCGGCCTCCTCCAGGGGCGTCATATCCTGGATAACGGCGACGGCGGACGTGATCTCGCCATCCTCCGAGTAGATCGGCGTGGCGTTGACGAGGACCATGGTCGTTCCTCCGCCCGGGCGGTCGAGCAGCACCTCTTCGGCCCTCACCACCTCGCCATGAACCAGGGCACGGGTCAGCGGCCGCTCCTCGATAGCGTACTCGCGCCCGTCCGTCCGCCGGTAGATCGCCACCCTCTGGAACTCCTCCATCTTGCTGCCGGGCACAGCCGGGATGCCGATGACGCGTTCAGCCTCCTGATTGACGAACTCGATGGTACTTGTCCTGGCGTCGACCACCAGGACGCCTACGGGCGACGTATCGACGAGGACGTCCAAGCGTTGCCTTTCGATCTCCGTCTGACCCCTTGCGTTCTGCTCATCTCTATGCTTGAGGGCGTTGCCGATGGCCGTCGCCGCCTGAGACGCGAACATGACCAAGGTCTCCTCGTCCTCGAGCGTGAACTCCCGTCCGCCCTCCTTCTCGGTCAGGTAGATGTTGCCCAGCGACTCGCCGAGATGACGGATCGGCGCGCCGAGGAAGGTCTTCATGGGCGGGTCGCGCTCAGGGAAGCCAGCCGACTTGGGGTGCTGAGTGAGGTCCGCGAGTCGCAGCGGCTCTCGAAGCTCGTTCAGATATCCGAGGATTCCCAACCCCTTGGGCAGGTCCCCCAGCAGTTGGCACTCTTCAGGAGTGATGCCGGAGGTGGTGATGAAGTCCCGTATGCGCCTCGAGTCGTCGAACATCCCGACTGCGCCATACCTGGCGTCGGTCAGCGAGCGGGCGCCGTCCACGACCTCTTGCAGAACGATGTCGAGGTCGAGGCTCTCGGTGACGCGGAGGCTGACCTCGCTCAGCCTGGCAATGCGAGCGCGCAGCGCCTCATTCTCTCGTTTCAGCGAATCGTCGTTCTTCAATGCTCCGCCCCGTACCATGCTGTGCATTCCCGAGGCCGCACAAGCGATGGGACGCGAATGCCGGGCATTGTATCACGGCCCCGTCATTGAAGATCTTTCACAGGTTCTTTCACGGAAAAGGGGGTGCTTTTCACGGCCATTTCACATGACTCGTCTATGATGGACAGTAACACAAGTCACGGGAGGCGCCAGATGGTTAGACTGCTGATCTATTTCCAGGGGCGCCGCGCAATGCGGTGCATCTGTCGAGGCCCCTGCGGGCTGAGGATGGGGTAGATGCCTGGGACCGCTCCCCATCCCGCCGCGCAGGGGCAAGCGAGCGACCCCCTGGTGTGGCATCCGGCGTCTCGTCGGGTGCCACACCAGTAGGCAGAGTTTGAAAGGATGTCATCATGAAAGGAACAAGAACCATACTTTTCGCCGCCGTAGTGTGCCTGTCCATCCTGGCAGGTTGCTCTACGCAAACGTATCCCACACCCGAGCCTGACGCCGCCCTCGAGGCCCAGTATAAGGCCAAAGAAGAGGCGAGCCTGAAGTACATTATAGAGAACTTCCCCACACGCGAACAGACGCTTCGGGTGCGTGAGTGCATCACCGCCAGAACGGGGTTCGATGAATTCCCCGAGATGTCGGACGCTTCCGATTATGGGCCGCACATCTTGACGCCGACCCCTGGGCCAGTGCCGAATTTTCCGCCCGAAGTGGACCGCGCAGAGCTCGATTGCATCTTCGATCTTGGTCTTGAAGACAGGTACATCCCGCCGCAGGACCAGCAGGCCCTTCGCAATGCCAATGACTCTTGAACTACGGTAGCGGCGCAGGCTGGAGCGTCGGCCTGCCGCAGTGGGCGCAGGCGCGCTTGCGGCGGCGCGAAAGGACACATAGACGGAGGCCGCCTCACCAAGCCAGGTGAGGCGGTTGTCTACTGATGGAAAGAGGGCGCTATGGAGGACCTGGTGCGGCACAGACCCACAAGTCGGCCGAGGTTCTGGCGATGTAGATCGGAGCGGGGATGACCTCGTTCAAGTGCGCCACGCTTTGGTAGACGGCTTGGTTCCAACAAGAGAAAGGGAAGCGTGATGCTTAGGAAGTTTCTTATCGGCTCAATGATCGGAGCAGTTTCCACATTGGCGATCCTCCTCAGCGTAGCGCTGTTGATAGGCATAGTCGCTGCAGTCGGCGAATGGGAGTCCTTTTCCATTGGATTCGGACCGGTTCAACTAATGGATCACAAGTCCTATGAATCAGGCTTCTCGTTCGAGACCGGACCCGGTCTCGTAATCCTCTCAATTCTGGGTGGCCTGCTGAATGGGCTTGGCGTACTCTACTTCACGTCAAGGTTCAGCCCGCTGCGAAGGGACGCCAATTAGCCATTCTGTGTTCCAGGGTACGAGGAGGGGATACGGTGACAACGGTGAACGACGTCCTAACGTTGGAGGAAGTAACGTTTTCGTACGGATCGATCCATGCCGTACGCAGCCTCTCCTTGAGAGTACCCTATGGGCGCGTAGTCGGTTTGATCGGACCAAACGGTTCGGGAAAGTCGACGACGCTGAGGCTGGCCGCGGGACTGCTCAAGCCGGACACAGGTCAAGCCACCTTTGACGGCTGTGACCCCAACGAATTGAGCGTCCGCACCAAGTCGAAGCTGGCATTCGCTCCGGACGTGCCCACCGGGTTCGATCACCTCACAGTGGCAGAGTACGTCAGATTCTACGCCGCGTTACAGGGAGCAGGCTCCGACTACGTTGCGAGAACGGAGCGCATCGCCTCTCTGTGGAGACTTGACGGGTTCCGAAACAGGTATCTCGGGGAGTTGAACCATGGCAACCGACGGAAGGTTGCTATCATCACGGCGGCGGCTCTGCTGCGACCGGTTACCTTCATCGACGAGGCGATCAACGGTCTGGACCCCGAGACCGTCCTCTCTCTGGAGGCGATGGTCCACGAGATCCAAGGTAGGGGACGCAGCTTCTTGATAGCAACCCAGAACGTCGATTTTGCCGAGAGACTCTGCGACGTGGTCTACCTTATCGTCGATGGAAAAGTGTTCGCCGAAGGTTCCCCGTCCCAACTCAGATCGGAGTATGAGGCGCCGGACCTGATCGGAGTGTTCGCAAAGGTCGGGTTCGCCGCAACGCCGGAGGAGATAAGTGATGCTTTGGGCGGTTCTTCTTCAGAGTGAATATCGCCGGGTGAAGAGGGCGGTACTCGACCTGGCGCGAACCAACCCAATTATCCTGGTCGCTATCGTCGCCGTAGCTGCGGGCTTTGTGGCCCTCGCTGTCCGGTCGGCGGACTTCTTCGCGCTTCTGTCGATTGTGCCGGGCGGCCTCTCTGGCTTCAGCATCCTTCTTCTGCTTGTCGGATCAGTGACCGGCTATACTTTTTCGCTCACCCTCCCGAAAGAAAAGTATTTCGATGAGCAGTTCCGACTGACCACGGTACGTCCAATCGAAATGTTAGCTGGACTGAGGGGCCTTCCCTTGCTGTTGGTCGTTGGTGTCACGGCAGTTCCGTTCGTGGCCATGATGTGGCGCGTGTATGCGCTCGTGACCGTTCCGGCACCTGGCGTCTGGGCCGGCGTCTTCGCTCTCCTCTACCTTACGGCGGCGTTGCAGGGCGCCGCGGTCTCCGAAGTTCTGAGAGGCTGCCGTTCATGGAGGCTGTTTGCCATAGCATCGTCGGCTCTGGCGGGCACACTTGCCATGAGCTTCCTTGCCTCGTCCCGCGTAGAGGATCCATGGTATTGGCTCGCTACGTATCTCCCGGCGGCTTCGATTGATTCCGACGGATTCGCAATAGCGATTCGACCTGTCGTCTACGTCGCGGCTGCCGCCGCAGCCGTATCAGCGGCTCTGTCAGTCACCGCATGGACGGCATACAGCCTCCGGCCAGACCCTCCCATGCGCCGAAGAAGAGTCGCATTCAGCGTTCCCATAGGCACGGGCCCACTCACTGCGTTCCCGGCATGGGCTATGCTCACAATACTGAGACAGGGCGAATCCCGGGGTCTGTTGGCGCTTACGTTTCTGACCGGCATAGGGGCGACGGCGCTGCTGTCTCGTTGGCCCCATAGCGGCACAGTCCCCGTGTTGGTACTGCTCACGTCGACCTTGACCCTGCTTCTGACGGCAGTGGTAGTCCTTACCTTCTCGGAGGACCGCTTCGCCGGCTCCTGGCTGATAAAGACAGTTCCGACCTCCGGAACGCTTATTGGATTGGCATGGTGGATAACCGTTTCCGTGTTGACGGCGGCAATAGGAAGCCTGGCAGTGGGTCCGTCCATAGTAGGGTTTTCAGAAGGTGGTGGATATATTGCGTCGGCGCTCTTGCTAATTGCCTATGCGTCCTCCACGACCATTGTTGGTCTACTTCTCCCATGGAGCCGCCAGTCACCCTTCAGACAGCTCGTCGCAACCGTTGCTCTAATCGCAGGAGCGTCGGTTGCTTACTATGTTGTTCAGTCCGTTGCACAGCTGGGGACTACCCTAGGATCGGACGGCATGGCCGTGGTAACAAGTGGGCTCCTGTTGCTGGTGGTGGCAGGCGCTCTAAGCGTAACAATAGAATCGTTGGGTTCGCGTTCAACCGCTTCAGTGGGTCCCCACTAATGAAAGGAGACTGAAATGATAAAGAGGTTTGTGATCGCATGGGCAAAAGGGACGGTTTCACTGCTCCTGATGGGCTTTGCGATAGTGCTTTCGATCGGTTTGGTCGCGGCGATTGGCGAATGGAATTCGTTCACCGTCGGACTCGGACCGATCGAGTTCCTGAAGCACACCCAAGGTGAGTCTGGCGGTTACGGGATAGCGTCCGGCTGGGCTCTAGCTCCCCTTGCCGTAATACTCGGCCTTGTGAACGGGCTTGCCGCGGTGTACTTTGGCGCTCGAAGCAAGCTCGCCGCTTGAACTACGGCAGCGGCGCAGGCTGGAGCCGTCGGCCTGCCGGAGGGGGCGCAGGCGCGCTTGCGTCAGCCCACTGCGGGTTCTCCCCTTGACAACAGCGAACCCCTGTACTATATTGTTCATATGGAAGCAGCCCACCCAGCAACAGCCCTGAAGACCTGTCCCACAATTGTCCCAGACCTGCCCCACATCTGTTCCACAACTGCCCCACAACTGCCCCACATTTGTCCCACGAAATCGAACCCCTCAGCTACGAGATGGAACAAAATGGAACAGTTTGGGACAGTTTTCGGCGAAAACCACAGGCCGCGACCGCCCTGCGCTTGTAGACAGGGAGACCTCATCGACTCTGAACAGTTACGAACACATGGAAAGAGGCCGCCTCACCACGGCAAGGTGATACTATTGCTGATGATGAGGAGGGCGCTATGGAGATAGCCGGATACCGCCTGAACAGACCCGAGGAGATCGACACCCCCGCGCTCCTGGTGTACGAGGACCTGGTGCGGCACAACATACGCGAAGTCTTGCGCGTATGCGGGTCGGCCGAGCGGATCGTCACGCACGTCAAGACCCACAAGTCGGCCGAGGTTCTGGCGATGCAGATGGGAGCGGGGATGACCTCGTTCAAGTGCGCCACGCTCAGGGAGGCCGAGCTGCTCGCCGAGCACGGCGCCGCGGAGGTCGTCATCGCCTATCCGATGCTCCATCCGGCCAAGCTGAGGAGGCTGAGCAGCCTGCTGAAGCTCTACCCGGAGACCGAGTTCAGGGCCATCGCCAGCGCGCGCGAGCACCTAGCCGCGCTCTCCTCCGTGGCCGCTGACGCCGGGGTCGAGATCGGAGTCTACGTGGACCTGGACACCGGGATGCACAGGACAGGCGTGCAGCCCGGCGCGGAGGCGGGCGGCTTCTACGCGGATGTCGCGGAGGCGAGCGGCCTGAAAGCTCTGGGCGTCCACGTGTTCGACGGCCACACGCTCTACAAGCCGAACGTGGAGGAGCGGGCCGCGCTAGTCGACAGGAGCATCGAGCACGTCCACGACCTCTGGGACCGCGCCGACAGGCGCGGCATCGAGGTGTCCGACAACATTGCGGGCGGCTCGTGGTCGTTCCACCTCTATCTCAAGGAGGAGCGGCTGCGCGTCTCTCCGGGCACCTGGGTCTACTGGGACTCCCGCAACGCCACGATGTCGGAGCTGAACTTCAGGGTCGCCGCCGTAGTTCTGAGCCAGGTGATCGACGCCGACCCGGAGAGGGGCACCGTCACGCTGGATGCGGGCTCCAAGTCGGTCTCTCCGGACCAGCCGACGGAACACCGCTTCAAGATCGTCGGACATCCGAACGCGGCGCTCACGGCTCAGAGCGAGGAGCACGGGGTCGTGGCCCTCAACGGCGAGAGGCTGAAGGTGGGCGGCCTAGCGCTGGTCGCGCCCGGCCATGCCTGCACCACCACGGTCAAGTTCCCTTACGCGCTGGTCGTGGACTCCGACGGGGACGTCGTCGGCCGCTATCATCACCAGGCCCGCGATCACTAGGCTCGGCGCTCTCCATCGGCGCGCCTCTCGGAGCCGCCGCGGCCCTGGGGGCCGGCAGTATCCGCCGGCGCAGGGCCGGCATCATCAGGCTGACCAGCCCGACGCTGATCAGCCCGATGACCGCGTGAATCCCCAGCGCGAACGGGGCGCCGCGAGCCGACGCCACCCCGCCCACTATCAGCGAGCCTATCGGCCCCGCGCCGATGGCCAGCGTGACCACGCCCAGGGCCCTGCCGCGCATCTCCTCCGGCGCCGTCAGCATCACGATGGTCGACTGCATGGTGGAGAAGCCCGCGATTCCGACCCCCAGCACCAGCAGCACGGGGAGCGACAGGCCGTACGACTGTGAGAACGAGAACCCGAGCAGCGCGGTCATCGCCAGCAGGGCCCCTCCCATGAAGACGATCCCATGGCGCGTGAGTCGCCGGAACGAGGCGACCATCACGCCGCCCATCAGCGCGCCCAGCCCGTCCGACGCCATCAGCACGCCCATCAGCTCCGGCCCCACCCCGAGCTCGTCGCGCGCCACCACGGGCACCATGTTCATGTACGGGAACAGCAGCAGGTTCATGAGCACCGTGATGAGTATGACCCCCAGAGCGACTCTGCTGGTCCGCACGTACCTGAACCCGGCCAGCAGGTTCCCGGTCATCCCGGCCAAGCCGGACGTCTGATCCGAGGCCTGAAGCCGTCTCCGCCGGGAGCGGGCCACGCTCCGGGCCCGCCCGGTCGAGCCAAGCAGCCGCAGGAGCACGAGCGAGACCACCGAGAGCAGGGTGACGATTACGTATGCGCCCCTGACCTCCACCGTGGCTATGAGCACCCCCGCCGCGAGCGGGCCGACCAGACGGCTGGAGTGCATCCCGGTGGAGTCGAGGGCGACGGCGTTGGTGACGGCCGACCTGCCGACCAGGTCGAGGATGAGCGACCGCCGCGCCGGATTGTCGAGCGCCCAGCCCATCCCGATGACGGACATGACGACGTAGGCGTGCCAGTATGCCTCCCGGCCGGCCAGGAGCAGCGCGGCCATCCCAAGCGCAGCCGCCAGATTCGCAGTCTGCGTGGCCAGGAGCATCCTCCGACGGTCGATCCTGTCCGCCAGAATCCCTCCCACCAACCCCAGCGCGAGCAGCGGAGCCATGCTGAAGAAGCCGACCAGGGAGACCCTCCAGGGGGAGTCGGTCAGGTCGAGCACCAGCCACGCCAGCAGGGTCATCTGCATCCACCGCGACGTGTAGGAGGCGAAGTTGGCCGGCCAGAGCAGGCGGAAGCTCGGATTTCGGAAGGCGTGGAACGTGCCGAATCTCTGCACGCCGCCGGCGGATGACCGGGAGGGGCCTCTCATACCCGCGCTCGTTCCATACGTCCGCGTCGGGTGCCGTAAGACGCAGCCGAGTCAGACGACAGGGTGAGAGTCTCCTGACTGGCGGGCCAATGCCAGTCCCCAGACCGACGCGGCCCCGGCGGCCCTCAGCGCGTCCGCGCACGCCGCTATCGTGCTGCCTGTGGTGACGACGTCGTCGATCAGGATGACGTCCAGCCCCTCCGCGTCCACCACGCACTCGAATGCGCCGACCATGTTCGTCCGCCGCTCGTCGTGATTCCTCGACACCTGCGGGGGCGTATTGCGCGTCCGTCTCAGCATCCCGGCGCGCGCGGGAGCGTTGACCAGCTTCGCCAACTCCCCGCACAGCAGCGCGGACTGGTTGTAGCCCCGCTGACGCTCGGCGCGTCCGTGAAGCGGGACCGGCGTGAGCACGCCGGAGGGCAGGAGACCCTTCCTCACGTGGGCAGCCAGCAGTCCCGCAAGCTCCGGCGCCAGGCTCCTCACGTTTCGGTACTTGAGGGCATGGACCATCTCGCGGACGGCCCCTTCGTGGAGGTATGGAGCGCGGATGCCGTCGAACGCGGGCGGGGCGTCGGCGCACCAGTCGCAGAGCGGCTCCTTCCCGACGTCGGCGCATCGGAGACAGTAGGGCGGTTCGAGCCTGGGCAGACTCGGCTCACACTCCGCGCAGAGATGCCGCCCCTCCTTCCCGCACACGGCGCAGCCGACAGGGAACAACAGATCCAGCGCGCCGCTCCCCAGCCTGGAGAGCGCGGTCGCCATCTGCCGGACAGACCCGTACATCTCGGTCTACGCCTCCACGAAAACAGCCGATGCCTGCACGATTCTAGTGAGAACGGAATCCGACGGTCAACAGGCCGGCGGCTCTGCCATGTGCTAAGATACGGCCCAACCGTTCCCCTGCCCATCGAGGAGTTGCCAATGATAGACGTCCACGAGGCCATGAGAGCGGTGCTGCGGCACCGGAACGGCGACCTGGTGGTTCCGACCGAAATGGCCGTCGGCGCATGGGCCGAGGTTACCGACAACCCCTCCCTGGACCTGCCGACCAGCGCGATGAGCAAAGGCTCGTCGATCGGGTTGGGGCTTGCCCTCGCCTGCCCGGACAGGCGCGTGATCGTCTGGGACGGCGATGGCGGGCTCCTCATGAACCTCGGCACTCTCGTGACCATCGCAGGCCAAGCTCCCAGGAACCTCTACCACGTCGTGCTGGACAACGGCATGTACGCGACCACTGGCGGACAGCCGGTGCCCAACGCGGGCGGGTTCTCCTTCAAGAAGCTGGCCGAGGCCGCCGGCTACCCGAAGGCGTATGAGTTCGACGACCTCGAGGAGTGGACAGTCCGCATCGGGGACATACTCCAGGAAGACGGCCCCGTGATGATCGTGGCGAAGTCGTCGCCGCTGTTCCCGGACTGGTCGAAACGGCGCGCCATGAGCAGGTCGAGCCCGCAGATAGCGCGGGAGGCCGTCACAGGGGCTCCGTAGACAGCCATCCGTCCCATGACACCCGGCTGCGGCGACCCCCTCCTCTTCGTAGGCACGTACACCACGAGCCGAGATGACGGTATCCATGTCTTTCGCCTGGACGGCCGCTCAGGCGCGCTGCGGTTCGTCTCCATGACGCCCGGCGTGTCGAATCCGTCCTTCCTCGCCATCCACCCACGGAGGCCGTTCCTCTACGCCGTCAACGAGGACAACGAAAGCTCTTTTGGACCCGTGGGCTCGGTGAGCGCCTTCTCCATCGACGACGACAGCGGCCGGCTCACGCGCATCGACCGGCGCTCCACTCACGGGGCGGGGCCCTGCCACCTGAGCGTGGATGCCGAGGGCAGGTTCGTCCTAGCGGCCAACTATCTGTCGGGCAGCCTAGCCGTCCTCCCGATACGCTCCGACGGCAGCCTGGAGGAGGCGACCTGCGTGGTGCGGCACGAGGGCTCCGGCCCCAACGAGAAGCGGCAGCGTGGGCCGCACGCGCACTCGATAGTTCCCGACCCCGATGGCAGGCGGTTCTTCGCCCCGGACCTTGGAACGGACAGCGTGATGGTCTACCGGCTCGACTCAGGGCGCGGCAAGCTCGCGCCGGCGGAGTTTCCCCGCGCCCGGCTCAGGGCCGGGTCGGGGCCTCGCCACGTGACATTCTCGCCCGACGGCCGGCACGCATACGTGATCAACGAGCTGGACTCGACGATCACAGCCTTCGCCCACGACGCATCGAGCGGCGCCCTGAGCGAAGTCGGCACCGTCTCGGCCGTCCCCGACGGCTACGACGGCAGGAGCAGCGGCGCGGACATCCACGCGGCCCCGTCCGGCCGGTTCCTGTACGGCTCGATCAGGCACCACGACAGCATCGCCATCTTCGAGATCGACAGTGGGACGGGAGCGCTGCGCCGAGTCGTACACGAGCCCTCGGGCGGACGGAAGCCGCGGAACTTCGTCATAGACCCCACGGGCGCCTTTCTTCTCGCCGCCAACCAGGACTCCGACTTGGTGGTGTCCTTCCGAATCGATCAGAGCGCCGGAAGGCTGACGCCGACAGGCGAGGCCGCCCAAGTGCCCCGTCCGGTGTGCCTGAAGTTCGCCCCCGGTTCATGACCGGCGGCGATGCCGCTATGCTCCGGCGGGAGTCGGCGCGCTTTCGGGGAGCATCCCCCGGTCCTTCAGGTCGTTCCACAGCGCCCCGGGTATCGGATACGACGCCATCAGGACGTTCTCCTCGACCTCCGCGGGCGTGTGCGGTCCGGGGAGCGCCGAGACCGCGGCCGGGTGGGCCAGGCCGAACTGAATCGCGGCAGCCTTGAGAGGGACGCCGTGCCCGTCGCACACGGCCCTGAGCCGTCGTGCGCGGTCCAGTATTTCAGGAGGGGCCGCCTCGTAATGGTAGCTCGCCCCAGGCGAGAGGTCGGATGCGAGGATGCCGCTGTTGTACGGACCTGCCAGGACGACGCTGACGCGCCCCTCGACGCATAGGGGCAGCAGCTCCGCAAGCGCTGACTGATCCAGCAGCGTGTAGCGGCCCGCCACGAGGAAGCAGTCGAAGTCGCCCTCAGCCGCGAACCGGGCGGGCATCTCCCACTGGGTCATACCCGCCCCTATGGCCTGGACCACGCCCTGCGAGCGGAGATCGGCCAGCGCGGGATAGGCCTCGCCTATCGCCTGTTCGTAGTGGTGCTCCTTGGGGCCGTGAAGCAGGGCTATGTCCACGCGGTCCAGGCCCAGACGCTCGATGCTCTCCTCGATCGACCTCAGCACACCATCCCGGCTGAAGTCGAACTCCTCTCGAAGCCCGGAGCCCGACTCGTCCTCGACGAGCAGCCTGCCGACCTTGGTGGACACGACGACTTCATCCCTGGGGACTCCGGCCAGAGCGCGCCCCACGCGCGCCTCGCTTCTGCCCAGACCATAGATCGGGGCCGTGTCGAAATACCGGATGCCCATCTCGTAGGCGCGCCGGACGACCGCCGCAGCCGCGTCGTCCTCGCCGTCCGCATACGCCTTGCCGACGGGCGCGCATCCGAGCCCCGCCGTCGTGACGCGGACCCGCGTAGTTCCGACCTGCCTGGACTCCATGATTCCCTCGGCTCCTCCGTCTACCGCTTCTGGTCGTATCCCTCGTGCCCCGCTATGTGGCGGCCTCCCCAGTCCCTGTTGGCCGCCTCCACCGTCTCCTTCTCGATCTCCCAGAACTCCGGCAGGCCGATGGCGTTCTCCACCTCCTCACGCACTGCTCTGGCCTCCTCGGGATCGTACTCCGCGACTCCCGTTTCCAGGATACCCTTCAGCATCTCGATGACCCTGGCGGTGCCCGACACGATGGTGGCGAGCGGGAAGGAGATCAGCTGGAAGCCGTACCTCCGCATCTCGTCGGGCGGCATCCCGTTGAAGTACGCGGGCCCCTCCATCACTACGTCGTCGTCCGGGTACTCCTGCCGGAACTTCTCCATGGAGTCCTTCGTGCGGCACATCGGCAGCACGGCGTCCACCCCAAGCTCCTTGAGCGCCCTGACGCGGCGGGCAGCCTCCTTCCAGGAACCCCCGACCGCGTTCCCCGCATCGGTACGGGCCACTATCAGGGCATCCTCACGAGCCTTCATGGCAAACTCGATCTTACGCAGGAACTCGTCCAGCCCCGTGACGTGTTCCAGCCCCCTGTGATAGGACGCCCGCTTGGGGAACACCTGATCCTCGAACTGGATGGCTGCGATACCCGCAGCCTCGAACGCCTGCACCGAGCGGATCACGTGGATGGGGTCTCCGTAGCCCGCTCCGGCGTCCGATTTCACGGGGATGTCCACCGCCCTGGCGACCCGTCCCGCGGCATCCACCTGCTCGGTCATCGTCATCACCGGCTCGGGCGTGGCCAGGTGAGCCCCGGTCATCCAGCCCGCGCATATGCACGCCTTGAAGCCCAGCCGCTGCACGATGCGGCCCGTCAGAGGATCGTGGGCTCCCGGCATCAGGATGGTCTCGCCGGTTGCGATCAGGTCACGCAGCTTTTGCCCCGGCGATGTTCTGTCTGCCACGCCTCCCTCCTCTTGACCCTAGGGCCACTGATCGTAGGCTTGGAAGAGCGGACGGGGAGCAGCCTCCAGATACGGGCGCCGCGCCAGCGCGTCCTCGTCCAGGTCGATCCCCAGCCCGGGCGCTTCCGGCGCCTCCACGTAGCCGTCCGACACCTCGAACGGGGTGACCGCTATCTCCCTCCCGAACTCCTCGAGATTGATGAAGCACTCCGCTATGAGGAAGTTCGGAATGGCCGCGGACAGATGCAGCGTGGCCGCGAGGGCCACCGTCGTGCTGTTGGAGTTGTGGGGAGAGACGGCAACGAAGTACGCCTCGGCCATCGAGGCGATCTCTCTCAGCTCCAGGATGCCCCCCACGCTGCACACGTCGGGGTTCACGATGTCGGCGGCCTGCTTCTCGAACACCTCGCGGAACTCGAACTTGGTGTACAGCTCCTCACCTGTGACGACCGGGATGTCGATCCGCCGTTTCGCGGCGGCGAGCGCGTCCAGGTTCTCCGCGAGCACAGGCTCCTCGTACCAGAACGGCCTGTACCGCTCGATCTCGCGGGCGATCCTCACGGCGTGCATCGGGGCCAGCCGTCGGTGCATGTCCAGCAGGATATCCACGTCCGGCCCCACGGCGGAACGGACGGCCCTCACGTTCTCCACCGCGGCGTCCTCGACTTCTCTGCCGACGTAGGTGCGCCAGAGCCCCGGGACCGGGTCGAACTTCAGCGCCGTGTAACCCATCTCGACGACCTCGACCGCCCTTTCCACCAGTGCGTCCGGGTCGGTCACTACGCCCGACCAGCCGTTGGCGTACACCCTTATCCTGTCGCGGCAACGCCCGCCCAGCAGCGCGTAGACCGGAGCGCCGAGGCTCTTGCCCAGGATGTCCCACAGCGCCATCTCGATTCCGCTGAGCGCGCTGTACAGATCCATCGCGCCGCGCCTCCCGGCGAAGTCGTCGTAGGCCATCTGCATGAAGCGCTTGATGTCCCTCGGGTCTCTACCGACGAGGTACCGGGCAAGGTGGTCGACGTGAGTCGTTATCTGCCTGTCTCTGTCCTCCTGCGTATAGCACTCCCCCCAGCCGTGTATGCCCTCGTCCGTGTCGATCCTGACGAAGCAGAAGTTCTTCCCACTCCCAGGGTTGGACAGGATCGATCTCACGTCCGTAATCTTCAAGCAACGCCCCCGCGCCCCGACTCCTGACGACCGCGCCGGGCCGGGGCGGCCGCTACACTACCACAAACGGGAGCCTCGGTGAACCAATCGCGAATGACGGAGGCGGGGACAGGCTCCTGATTCAGACAACCCTTGACGACGCCGAACCGCTGTGCTAGAGTATGCCCATGACACAGCCGCCTCTCTCCACTAACCGCCCGCAAGACTTCTGCATCGCCTGGATTGACTGTCAGAAAGTGTCACATTAGTGTCAGATAAGTGTCACGAAAGTGTCAGATAGTGTCACATAACTGTCACATTAGTGTCACGAAAGTGTCAGATAGTGTCAGGTAAATCCGAGCCGTCTGAGGCCCTCCCAGCTACGAAATGGCCGCGAAATGCCCCCAGATCCCCCCGCGCGCGTTACACAAAATTTTTCCTGGAGCCTCTGCTGACTCTGGACGACAGGCTGACGCGGGCCAGGCCGAGGAGTCTGCGGTCGGTGGGGTCGCGTGCCAGGACGGTGGTGACCGAGTCGGGACACCTGCTCGGATTCCGCCAGCGAGTTGAATCCGCAATATCGCGCTGGTATTCTTTCCTGTGACACTGCGGGCAGACGGGCGCAGGCAAGCCGCCGCGCTTCTCACCAAACAACGGAGGGACCAGCCATGACGACTGCCGACGAACCCAGGGAGGTCAGCGAGGCGCAGATCGCCTCCCACTGGCGGGAGGAGGAGGCCATACAGCCCAAGCCGGGCTTCATCTCCCAGGCGAACATGGCCGACCCCGACGTGCTGAACCGCTTCGCCATCGACAGGTTCCCGGAGTACTTCCGCGAGTACGCGGACCTGCTCTCGTGGGACAGCTACTGGCACACCACGCTGGACACCTCCAACCCTCCCTTCTGGAATTGGTTTGTCGGTGGCAGGCTCAACGCCTCCTACAACTGCGTGGACAGGCACCTGGCCGAAGCGCGGAACAAGGCCGCCTTCATATGGGTCGCCGAGCCCGAAGACGAAGCCGACCGCGTGATCACCTACCAGGAACTCTACGTCAGGGTCAACGAGTTCGCGGCCCTTCTCCGCGACTTCTGCGGCCTCGAGGCCGGCGACAGAGTCACCTTCCACATGCCCATGCTCCCCGAACTGCCGGTGGCCATGCTCGCCTGCGCGCGGCTCGGAGTGGTCCACTCACAGGTCTTCGGCGGATTCAGCGGCAGCGCCTGCGGCGACCGCATCGTGGACTCCGGGAGCCGCGTGCTCGTGACGATGGATTCCTACTACAGGAACGGCGCCCTGCTCGATCACAAGGCCAAGGCCGACGAGGCCGTCGCGCAGGCCGAGAAGGGCGGCGTGAAGGTGGACAAGGTGCTGGTCTGGAATCGGTTCCCCGGCAGGTACTCGTCCCCGACCCCGATGGTGGACGGACGCGACTACTCCGTCGAAGACCTGCTCCCGAACTACCGCGGAAGGAGGATCGAGCCGGTCTCCATGCCGGCCGAGGCCCCGCTCTTCCTGATGTACACCAGCGGCACCACCGCCAAGCCCAAGGGCTGCCAGCACAGCACCGGCGGATACCTGTCCTATGTCGCGGGCACGTCCAAGTTTTACCAGGACATCCACCCGGAGGACGTCTACTGGTGCTTCGCAGACATAGGCTGGATCACAGGCCACTCCTATATCGTCTACGGCCCCCTCGCGGTGCAGGCGACGAGCGTCCTGTACGAGGGCGTCCCGACCTACCCGGACCCGGGCAGGCCCTGGAGGATCGCCGAGAGGCTCGGCGTGAACATATTCCACACCGCGCCGACCACGATTCGGATGCTCAGAAAGGCCGGCCCCGACGAGCCGCAGAAGTACGACTACCACTTCAAGCACATGACCACCGTGGGAGAGCCCATCGAGCCGGAGGTCTGGCGCTGGTACTACGAAGTGGTCGGCAAGAAGGAGGCAGTCGTCGTCGACACCTGGTGGCAGACGGAGACAGGCGGCTTCATAGGCACCACACTACCCGGACTGCAGCCCATGAAGCCGGGCAGCTGCGGACCGGGCGCGCTCGGCATCTACCCGATCATCCTCGACGAGGACGGCAACGAGATCGAGCCGGGAAGCGGCAAGGCAGGCAACATCTGCATCGGCAACCCCTGGCCCGGCTTCATGCAGACCGTATTCGGCGACCCCGACCGCTTCGTCTCCACATACTTCGCCAAGTACAACAGAGACCCCGACAGCGCCGACTGGCGCGACTGGCCTTACATGACCGGCGACGGCGCGACGCAGGCCGCCGACGGCTACTTCCGGATCGTCGGGCGCATCGACGACGTGATCAACGTCGCGGGACACAGGCTCGGCACCAAGGAACTGGAGTCCGCCGCCCTGACCGTCGAGGCCGTCAGCGAGGCCGCCGCCGTGCCCGCATACGACGAACTCAAGGGCAGGGTCCCCGAGCTATACGTCTCCCTGAAGCCCGGACACGCAGCCGACGAGGACGTGGAGACCCAGGTGAAGAAAGCGGTCTCACAGATAATCGGCCCCATCGCCCGGCCCGCGCACGTCTGGGTCACGGGAGACCTCCCGAAGACACGCTCGGGCAAGATCATGCGCCGCGTCATCGCAGCCGTCTCCAACTTCATCGACGTCGGAGACACCACGACGCTCGCCAATCCCGAAATCGTCGAGGAGGTGCGGCTCCAGGTCCAGAGCGCCAAGGTGAGGGCCGGCCTCCAGCCGGCCGACCTTCCCAAAGAGGTGCAGGACGAACTGAGACGGTTCGGCGACGACGGATAGAGCGGGCCGACTCTCCCGTCAGGCTGAACGATGCCTTCAGGGGGTGACGTGGACGAGAACCTGGCGTTCGCGCCGGCATTCGAGCTCAAACGGCTCATCGCCGATAAGCAGGTGTCGCCCGTCGAACTGACGGAGACCTACCTACGGCGCATCGACCGCCTCGACACGAGCTTCAACGCATACCTGACCGTGGCCCACGATGAGGCCATGTCCGCCGCCAGGTCGGCGGAGGAGACGCTCTCGCGCGGCGGCGAACTCGGCCCGCTGCACGGCCTGCCCGTCTCGATAAAAGACCTCGAAATGACCGAAGGACTCAGGACGACCGCCGGGTCGCTGATATTCGAAGACAGGATCCCCGCCGAAGACTCCGTGGTGGTCGAGCGCGTCCGCCGAGCGGGCGCAGTGATCCTCGGCAAGACCAACACCCCCGAGTTCGGATACTCCGGCACCACCGAGAACCGCCTCGGCGGGCCATGCCGCAACCCCTGGGACACCAGCCGCACCACCGGCGGATCCAGCGGCGGCGCGGGAGCCGCCGCCGTGAGCGGACTCTGCGCCCTCGCCCAGGGCAGCGACGGGGGAGGCTCCATACGCATACCCTCCAGCTTCTGCGGCGTTTACGGCATAAAGCCCACCCTGGGGCGCGTGCCGCAGTACGCCGGCGCAGGCCCCCCGACTGTTCCCAACCACTTCAGCCAGGCCGGACCAATGACCCGGACGGTTCGAGACGCGGCCATGCTCCTTCAGGTGCTGGCCGGATACGACGCCAGGGACCCAGGTTCCATTCGGCAGGCCCCGCCCGACTTCCTAGCCGCGCTCGACGTGGACCTGAAAGACACCCGAATCGCCTGGAGCCCGGACTACGGATACGCCGCAGTCGACCCCGAGGTCGTCGAGGCCGCGCGCCGAGCCGCGGGAGCCTTCGAGCAGATGGGATGCGCCGTAGAGGTATCGGACGTCAGCCTCGACGACCCGTTCGATGCCTTCTGGACCATCTTCAGCGCCGTCGGGTACGCCCGATTCGGACGCCTCCTCGAACAGGCCGACGCGCTCAGCGAGTACGGCCTCAAATGCATCGAGAGAGGAGCCTCCGTCACCGGCGCGGAATACGCAGCCGCGCTCGGATACGTGCACCGGCTCGCGCAGCGGTTCGCCGACCTGTTCGACGAATACGACCTGCTGCTGTCACCGGCGACGGCCGTCCCCGCCTTCCCCATCGACGCCCGGCCCGCCCGGATCGCAGGCCGCGAGGTAGACCCGTTCTGGGGATTCCTGCCGTTCACCTTCCCGATAAACATGATCGGCCACCCAGCCGCCAGCATCCCCGCGGGCTTCTCATCCGACGGGATGCCCATCGGCCTCCACGTAGTCGGACGGTGGGGAGACGAGGAGACCGTGCTCGCCGCCTCGGCCGCTTTCGAGAAGGCTCGACCCTGGGCCCACCTCAGACCGCCGCTCTCCTAGCTGTTCCCCGTCGTTCCGTCTCAAAGCCGAGCGAGTGCCTGCAGGTAACCGTTCAGTCCTAGTGAGATTCCTAAAGGGGGAGTCCAGAAGGCTTCTCCCCCCTGACCACCGACCACTGACCACCGACCACTGCTTTTGACCATGGACATAGCCCACCTTAGAATAGTCCCTCGTGGAGCATGGAAAGATGCCCGGAACGAGATTGAGCAAATGGCTTGACCGCGCGTCGAGCGAGTCGCCCGGCGGCGAGACCGAAGGCCAGGGCCTGCTGCGGCTGGCCCTGGTACACAGCTCCTACCTGAACGAGAACCCGGGGGAGTTCGAGGAGTCGAACGAGCGGCTCGAGTTCCTGGGAGACGCGGTCATCGGCTTGGCGGCCGCTGAGGAACTCTTCCGGCGCCGCCCACGGGGGGCGGAAGGTGAACTCACGGAACTGAGGGCAGGGCTCGTCAAAAGGGCCACCCTCGCGCGGGCCGCGCGGGCTCTCGGCCTCGGTGAACGGCTCCTCATGGGCAGGGGCGAGGCGGAGAACGGCGGCAGGGAACGAGAGTCGAACCTGGCAGACGCCCTCGAAGCGGTGGCAGGGGCAGTCTTCCACGACTGCGGGTACGCTGCGGCGCGAGACTTCGCCCTCGATGCGCTGGCAGATGAGATAGACCTGGCGCTCACCGCCGGGTTCGAGGCGAACCCGAAGTCGCTCCTTCAGGAGCTCGCTCAGAGACTGGACGGCTCCCTGCCAGTCTACAGTCTGGTCAGCGAGAGCGGAGAGGACCACGCCCGCATCTTCAAGGTCGAGGTGACGGTGTCGGGGAAGCCCGCCGGCCGCGGCTCAGGCCGCCGAAAGTCCGAGGCGGAGCAGGAGGCCGCGCGGCAGGCCCTGGAGGCTCTCGGCGGGGCCGGCGGAACCCCCGTCCCTGCTCAGCCGTAGCACGCAGTCCAAGGGCCGCCCCTTCGTAGGACCGGCGCGTGCCGGGCGGCCTCCGCTAGCAGTCTATGCCAGGGGCGGGGAAGCGCTCGGCTATCGCCAGAACCTCGTCCCGCGTCTCACGCTCCACGGCCAAGTCGCCCCGGTTGCCCAGCGCCCTGACGATCAACTCGGCGATCCTGGTCAACTCGGCGGCTCCCATGCCGCGGGACGTGACGGCCGGGACGCCCACCCGTATCCCGCTGGCCACCCTCGGGGGCCTGGGGTCGTAGGGTATGGTGTTCCTGTTCACCACGATGTCGCAGCGCGCCAGCGCCTCCTCGGCCTCTTTGCCGGTGAGGCCCAGGGGCGACACGTCGGCCAGCGCCAGGTGGTTGTCCGTCCCGCCGGACACCAGCCTGAGACCTCCGCCGGCCAGCCCGCCGGCCAGCGCGGCGGCGTTTGACCTGATGGCCTTCTGATACAGGACGAACTCGGGCTTCATCGCCTCTCCGAAGGCGACGGCCTTGGCCGCAACCACGTGCTGCAGCGGCCCCCCCTGGGCATTCGGGAACACGGCCCGGTCGATGGCCTTGGCGAGGCCGCCGTCGGACAGAATCATGCCTCCACGAGGCCCGCGGAGCGTCTTGTGGGTGGTCGAGGTGATGACCTGCGCGTGCGGGACAGGGGAGGGATGCTCGCCCGCGGCCACCAGCCCTGAGATGTGAGCGATGTCCGCCATGAGCTTTGCGTCTACCGAGTCCGCGATCCCTCGAAGCCGCTCGAAATCGAAGATGCGCGGATAGGCGGTCGCCCCGGCCACTATCAGCTTCGGGCGGCAGCTTTCGGCCAGCTCTTCGAGACCGTCGTAGTCGATCAACTCCAGCTCGCGGTCCACGCCATACGGGACGAACCTGTACAGCTTTGAAGAGAAGTTGACACGGCTTCCGTGCGTGAGGTGTCCGCCGTGGTCCAGGCTCAGACCCATCACCGTGTCGCCCGGATCCAGGAGGGCGAAGTAGGCGGCCATGTTTGCCTGTGCCCCGCTGTGGGGCTGCACGTTGGCGTGTTCGGCGCCGAAGATCGCCTTCGCCCTGGCGATAGCCAGGCTCTCGATGTCGTCGACGAACTCGCAGCCGCCGTAGTATCTCCGGCCGGGGTAGCCCTCGGCGTACTTGTTGGTGAGCACCGACCCCTGCGCCTCCAGCACGGCCTTGCTGGCGTAGTTCTCCGAGGCAATGAGATTGATGGTCCGCCGCTGGCGCCCCGTCTCCCGTGCGATGGCCCCGGCGACCTCGGGATCGCTCCGCGACAGCGCGCTCACCGGTCGGCTCCCGCGGGGTCGGCATCCTGATCCTCGACCTCCTCAAAGGCGTTGCTTGCCTCGCGGGCCGAGGCCCTGGCCGACCTCCTGCCCCGGAATGTCCGATAGAACCTCCCCTTGTAACGGTCTATCTGACGGTCCATGATGTCGACCACCGCATCGATGGCCGCGCGGACGTCGGGCCCCGTCTCCCGCGCTCTGAGCGTCCTGCCCCCTGCGGTGAGGGTGACCTGCACAGCTATGCGCTCCTCCTTGGACCGGGTGGAGTTCCGTGAGACCTCGACCCTGGCCTCCGAGAGCGGCTTCAGATGGCGGGCCAGCCTGTCCATCTTCCGGCGAACGTAGCGATCCGTCTCGTCGTCGGGCTCGATGTCCTTGTAGAAGGCCCTCAGTTCCACAGGAACGCCTCTTAGGGAGATTTGCCGCTTTCTTCGCTCTCTCGGGACCGAGCGTGGGCGCGGCGCCCCTGACACACCCCCATTGTATTCGGTGAGAGAGAGGGCTTTCAACCGCGCGAACGGCGGCTCCGTAACGGCTCGAACCGCCCCCTGGTGGGAGATTCCATCCCCGCCAATCCTCAAATCCTGAGAATCCTGATTCAGACAACCCTTGACGACGCCGAACCGCTGTGCTAGGGTATCCCCATGACACAGCCGGCCGTCTCTCCCACAAACCAGCCCGCAGGACTCCCCAAGCGCCCGGATGGACCTGTCGGAAAGTGTCGTATTAGTGTCGGAAAGTGTCGTATTAGTGTCGGATAACTGTCGGAAAAGTGTCGGATAACTGTCGGATAGTGTCGGCCAAAATCGGCCCTCTCAGCTACGGAATGCCCCGAAATACGACACTTTCGGCAAAAAATCATCCGCGGCGGCCTGGGCAGACATGCCCCAGGGGCCGCCGGACGCAAGGAACGTCGCGTCGCCCCAGGCGGCCAGGTGAGGGGTTTGGGGTTCCCTCCTTGCTTGACCAGCGCTGCGACCGGGTGATATACGTCAAGGAACCGGATTGCGGTATCGAACGCTCTCATTCGGGAGGTGAGCAGTGACTATCCTGAAGCGTCTGGCAGCGGTCTACATGTTCTTACTGGCGGCAACGGTGGCCGTGCACTTCCTGGTCAACCAGTTCTATGACCCAAAGCTGGAGGGCGCGTCGCTCGTCGTGTGGGACATCATCAACCCGTTCTCGGCTGCCGGCATGGTTATGATACTGATCGTGGCCTTCGCCAGGAAGCGCCGCTTGGACGCAGGCGCCGACCTGTCGGTCAGCCGTGAGTATATCGAGACGAACGTCACCCTCTACTACTCGGCGGCCCTCTTCATCGCGTTCCTCTGGAACTGGCTGGGAGTGACGGTGGTCGACCCTGGCAACGCCGAGTGGCTCGTATGGATGCTGTTCGACGCCACGCTGCCTCTGCTGCTGGTCTCGACCGCTCTGCGGCTCCTGCGCGAAGCGGCGGCGGCCCGATCCGCATAGCCGCGAATACAGGTCCAGCGCAGTGACTATCCTGAAACGTCTGGCAGCGGTCTACATGCTCTTACTGGCGGCAACGGTGGCCGTGCACTTCCTGGTCAACCAGTTCTACGACCCGAGGCTGGAGGGCGCGTCGCTCGTCGTGTGGAACATCATCGACCCGTTCGAGGCTGCCGGCATGGTTATGATACTGATCGTGGCCTTCGCCAGGAAGCGCCGCCTGGACGCAGGCTCCGACCCGTCGGTCAGCCGTGAGTATATCGAGACGAACGTCACCCTCTACTACTCGGCGGCCCTCTTCATCGTGTTCCTCTGGAACTGGCTGGGAGTGACGGTGGTCGACCCTGGCAACGCCGAGTGGCTCGTATGGATGCTGATCGACGCCACGCTGCCTCTCCTGCTGGTCTCGACCGCTCTGCGGCTCCTCCGCGAAGCGGCGGCGGCCCGATCCGCATAGCCACGAATACAGGCCCAGCGCAGGGTCTCCGACTCCCCCGCAGAGACCGCCCGCTTTGGGCTATAATCGAAAGCACGGTGCAGGGGGGAGACAGGACATGCGCTTATCGTTCATAGGCGGCGGCGCCATGGCCGAGGCCATGATCGCCGGAGTCATCGAGTCCGGCGTGACGGACGCAGGCAGTATCAGAGTGGGCGAGCCCGTTCAGGCGCGCCGCGATTATCTGCGGAGCGCCTATTCGGTCGAGCACACCGAATCCAACCTCGACGCAGCCTCCGGCGCCGACCTGATCGTCCTGGCCGTCAAGCCGCAGCAGGCCACCGCCGTCCTCACCGAACTCCACGGCCGGGTGGACCCGCGCGCAGCCGTTCTGTCCATCGTCAACGGTCTCCGACTGGACAGCCTCGCCGCCGGCCTTGACCACAGAGCCGTGATAAGGGTCATGCCGAACACGCCTGCCCAGATAGGGGCTGGCATGAGCGTCTGGACCGCCGCCGTCTCCGAGGACGCCAGGAACTCCGCGCGCGCCATCCTGCGGTCGCTGGGCGAAGAGATGTACGTCTCCGACGAGAAGCTGATCGACATGGCAACGGCCCTCAGTGGCTGCGGCCCCGCCTACGTGTTCCTGTTCGTCGAGGCGCTGATCGACGCGGGAGTCTACGTCGGAATGAGCCGAGACATGTCGAGGAAGCTCGCCCTCCAGACCGTCCTCGGGAGCGCTCGACTGCTGGCCGAGTCGGGACGCCATCCCGCCGAGTTGAAGGACCTCGTGACGTCACCCGCGGGGGCGACCATCGAGGGCGTGCTGGCCTTGGAACGGGGCGGGGTCAGGGCCGCCGTGATCGAGGCCGTGATCTCGGCCTACGAGAAGTCCAGGGCGCTCGGTGAGCAGAAGTGAGCGAATTCCTGATCCAGTTCGTCAACTACCTGACGCTCGCCCTTTGGGCGGCCATCCTGGCGCGGGTGATCCTCTCGTGGATCCCGGTCGACCCGTCCAGCCCGTTCTATGTGGTCGTGAACTTCGTCAACGAGATCACCGAGCCGATCCTGGCTCCGATCAGAGCCATTCTGCCCAGCTTCGGATTCTTCGACCTCTCGCCAATGGTTGCACTGCTGCTGATGGTGCTGATCCGACAGCTGCTCGTGAACACCCTCGCCGGCTGACCGCGCCGCGCTCCGCGTCAGCGCAGCGGCGGGGTGTATATCTGACCACCCTTGGGGCAGTCGCCGCACGGCGCGGTGACCCACAGGGCGTTGCGGCTGCCCTCCCGCGGCAGGCCGACGCCCCCCGCGCCCAGGCTGCGCTCGAAGACCTCCCCGTAGTTCCCAACCCCGCGAATCACGTCCTGAGCCGCCGTTCGGCTCAGGCCCAGGCTCTCCTGACCGTAAGACCCCTCCAGACCAAACAGCCGATCGACCTTGCTGTTCCCCGTGAGGGACGTGGGCACGTTCTCCGAGCTTATCCCGTAGGCCTCCGCATAGATCAGGATGGACATCACCGCCTTTACCAGGTCGTACCACTGCTCGTCCCCGTGGGGAACCCCCGGAGCCAGCGGCTCCTCCGAGAAGGTCTCGGGGAGTACGACGTGATCCTCCTTGTCCTCGAACTGGCTGCGGTATGCGAACAGCCCGGAATGATCGGTCGTAAACGCGTCGCACTGGCCCTGCTGGTAGGACTGCACCGCCACGTCGGTCTTCTCGAACGTCAGCGCCTCGATGTTCAGGTCGTTCAGGTTGGAGAAGTCCTGGAGATTCAGCTCCGTCGTGGTGCCCTGGGTTACGCAGACCGTGGCGCCCTTCATCTCCATCACGCTGGTCACGCCCAGGTCCTTCCGAACCAGCAGGCCCTGCCCGTCGTAGTACATCGGGAAGGTGAAGTTCCCCCACTTGGCTTCGCGGGTGCTGGTGACCGTGACGGTGCGGACGAGCATGTCGATCTCGCCCGACTGGAGGGTGGCGCCCATCTCGGTGGCCGAGATCGGGCGAATCTCGATCGCCGCGGGGTCCCCGAACACCGCCGCGGCCACCGCGCGGCACAGGTCTATGTCGAAACCGGCGTTGCTGCCCGACTCGTCCAGGAATCCGAAGCCGGGTATGGCGTTGTTGCTGGCGCATATCACCAGCCCACGCCCGCGCACAGTCTCCAACCGGCTGCTGACGTCCGTCGAGTCCGTCCCGGCAGTATCGGACCCAGGCCCCGACTGGCATCCTGCCAGCGCCGCCGCCAGCGCGAAGAAGAAGACCGCCCCAAGCCATCCACGACGCCGTGTCATTCGAGACCCCCTGTCAGCCTTCTCCGTAACGGGTCGTTCTTACACGTGTCCCCGCGGCTCTGTCAAGCAGCGCGGGCGGCGCGGTCTCGTTGACCGCTGGCTCGGGCCGCGCGTATAATGCCCCCGCCCAGCCGGACGGAGGGCCGCCATGCCTGAGCTAGAGATCGCCCCGCGAGCAATCCTGGAACAGCTCCACGCGAACGGAGTCACCCATGTCGTCTGGCTCCCGGACAGCGAGACCAGCTTCCTGTACGATGAGATGTCCGCCGACTCCGAACTCGAGCTGGTGCAGGTGGCCCGCGAGGGCGAGAGCATAGGCGTGGCTCTCGGCCTGTGGGTCGGGGGCAAGAAGCCCGTCGTGCTCATTCAGAACACCGGGCTGTTCGAGTCGGGCGACTCGGTGCGGTCTCTGGCGATAGACTCCCAGCTTCCCATCGTGATCATGATCGGCTACAGAGGCTGGACCAGACACGGCGTGACCCGCGATTCCGCGGCGCGCTTCACCGAACCCATCCTCCACGCCTGGGGACTCGAATACTACCTCGTGGAGTCCGACCAAGACGTCGACAGAATATCGCTCTGCTTCGAGCGCGCCGAAAGCAGCCGGAGGCCCGTGGTCTGTCTCTTCGGCGCCGAGTGGATGCCGGGTTAGCATTCTCCGGGCCGCCGGGCTCCGATGCCCTCCGCCTCCATCGCCAGCAGCTTCTCCAGCCGCCGACGGTGGCGCTCCTCGCCGCTGAAGGCGGCCGCGCTGAACGCCCGCGCCACTTCCCCGGCAAGCTCCTCTCCGACGACCCGCGCCCCCAGGCACAGCACGTTCATGTCGTCGTGCTCCACCCCCTGACGGGCTGAGTAGGTGTCGTGGCACACCGCGGCCCTGACGCCGCGGACCTTGTTGGCCGCCACCGACGCCCCGACGCCGCTGCCGCACACCATGACCCCGCGCTCCGCGCTCCCCGACGCCACCGCCTCCGCCACGGGCCTGGCGAAGTCGGGGTAGTCGTCGCTCGGGTCGAGAGCATGAGGCCCGACGTCCAACACCTCGTGCCCCAGAGACCTCAGCAGATCGGCAAGCGCCCCCTTGAGCGCGTACCCCGCGTGATCGGCTCCCAAAGCTATCCTCATCCCTCTGAATCTCCCCCTCACGGGCGGCGGGGCGCCCCGTACGCCTCGCCCCTCCGACTCCGCTCACACACGGCCGGAAGTGAACACGGCGTCACTCCCCGCCCCGAATGCCGTAGTGAGCGATGTACGACGTCCAGGTCTCCCGCACAGTCTCCAGCGCGGCCCGCTGAGGCTCCTCGGACATCAGGCTGATCTGCTCGAAGACCTTCTTCCAGAGGTGGTCCACCTCACTCTTCCAGGGGTCATACTCCAGCCCGTGCACGTCCCTCTGCATCGCCTCCAGGTGCTCCCTGACGAGGCGGAGCCGGTTGTCCACGATTCGCGCGCTCATCCGGTCGGCTGGGCTCGGCGGCGGCGTCACAGCAGCCTCGACACGAAGGCCCGGCCCGCCCCCGGCTCTATCCTCTCCGCCGCTCGGATGGCGAAATGGTCGGTCATCCCGGCAACGTAATCCGAGACCGCCCTGCCGGGCTCCTCGTCGTCCAGCCGGTACTCGGCCGGAATCTCCTCCGCGTGGCTGCCGTAGTGGTCGTACAGGAGCGCGACGACGCGCCGCGCCGCCGCCTCTTCGCCGTTATCCCTTTCGGGTTCGTACACGTTCTCGAACATGAACTCCCGCAGGGTGTACACCGCATCCCTGACGGGGCGGCTCATCGTGATCGACGCGGACGCCCACGAACTCTCCACGATGTCCCTGACCATGGTGTCGATCCGCTTCGAGTGGCGGTCGCCGAGCGTCGTCCCCACCACACCCGGCAGCTCGTCTACGGACAGCACACCGGCCCTCAGGGCGTCGGCGATGTCGTGGTTGAGGTAGGCCACGGCGTCCGAAACCCTGACGATCTGCCCCTCCAGGCTGAGGCCGTCCGCGGAGCCGTTCTCCAGGAAGTCCCCTCTCGGCTTCGAGTGCAAGACGATCCCCTGCCTCACCTCCCAGGTGAGGTTGAGGCCGCGCCCCCCTTTCTCCAGGCGGTCCACCGTCCGGAGGCTCTGACGGGCGTGTCGGAATCCGCGAGGGTCGAGGCTGTCCAGCGCCTCCTCGCCGACGTGGCCGAACGGCGTGTGCCCCAGGTCGTGGCCGAGCGCCACCGCCTCGGCCAGGTCCTCATTCAGGTTCAGCGCCCTGGAAATGGTGCGGGCTATCTGAGCCACCTCCAGGGTGTGCGTGAGGCGTGTGAAGTAGTGATCGCCCATCGGGGCGATGAACACCTGCGTCTTGTGCTTCAGGCGCCGGAACGCCTTCGAGTGTATGATCCGATCACGGTCCCTCTGATACTCGGTCCTCAGTGGCGAAGGCTCCTCCGGCTCCTCCCGGCCCCGGCCACGAGCCGACCTTGCCGCGTAGGGCGAGAGCGACTCCTCCCGCTCCTCCAGACGCTCCCTGACCCCGTCGAGACTACCCATCGGCCGCGCCGTCGGTCTCTTCGACTATGCGGAAGACGCTGGTGATGGCGGCCCGGCCCGCGAGCGTCGCGCCGATGGAGCAGTACTTCGTCTCGGAAAGGCGGACCGCCCGCTCCACCGCCGAGGGCTTCAGACCCCTGCCGCGGACCTCGTAGGTCAGACGGATGTCCACCCACGTCCAGGGCGGGTCCGGCAGCTGAGCGCCCTCGACCTTGACCGACAGCCCCGTCACGCGCTGCCTCCCGCGCCGCAGGATGTTCACGACGTCGATTCCGCTGCACGTCGCGAGACTCGTCAGCAGCAGATGCCCCGGCATCATCCCCTCGAACTGCTCCCCCTCGTCCGCCGGGGCATCGACCGTAATAGTGTGGCCGTAGGGGTCGCTCGCGCTGAACCTCATCCCGCCCAGCCATACGGCCTCGATCCGCGCCTCCGGTCGTTCCGTCATTGCCCTACCTCCGAACGACGCGATTATACACGGGGGCAGTGGGCAGTGAGCAGTGGTCGGTGGTCAGTGGGAATCCCATCCTGCTAATCCTCCAATCCTGAGAATCCTGATTCAGACAATCTCCCCATCTCCACCGCCCACCTTTCGCTTGACGAATGAAGTCTCGGATGGCATCATGCACGCGCACCTAATTGGGATGCTCTGAGACATAGGAGGCGCCATGCGCCTTACTTGGAAGACGGCCGTCGCGGGCCTGCTTGCGGCTGTCTTGGCGTTCGTGTCCGCGGACGGCGCCCGCGTCCAGGCGGCCGCTGAGCCGGACCAGATAGCCGACCTGTTCGCAGAAAAGAGCTCAGCGAGAAAGATCAACCTGTCGTGGACCGCGCCCAACGACAACGGAAGCCCCATAACCGCCTACCATCTGGAGCGC
This sequence comes from uncultured Dehalococcoidia bacterium, assembly GCA_958295685.1. Taxonomy (GTDB): domain Bacteria; phylum Chloroflexota; class Dehalococcoidia; order Lucifugimonadales; family CATQGZ01; genus CATQGZ01. The sequence goes on along the minus strand of OY282365.1, from coordinate 1,740,834 downwards.
AAGACCCAGGCAACCAGATACGTACGGGTGACGTCCACCATAGCGGCCACCGCTACCAGCTACACGGACACCGGCCTCACGCCCAACACTCAATACACCTACGTCATCCGCGCCGTCAACGCCGGAGGCAACGGGCCCTGGTCGCTCGACGCCTCCGATACGACGTCCTCTGACGTGCCCGACGCCGTATCGGACCTTTCCGCAACCGTAGACGCAACCAACGGCGCGACCGAGATCGACCTCGCCTGGACCGCGCCCGCCGCCAACGGAACCGCCATCCGCGGCTACACCCTCCAGCGCAAGGCCGGCTCCGGGAGCTACGCCAACGTATCGACGTCCATCGCGGGCAGCGCAACCAGCTACTCGGACACCGGCCTCACGCCCGGCACTACCTACACCTACCAAATCCGCGCCGCCAACTCCGACGGCAACGCGGCGTGGTCCAACGACGCCTCCGCAACGACGCTCACAGCCATGGTTCCGTCGGCCATAACCGACCTGTCCGCAACCGCCACAAGCTCGACCGCGATCGACCTGACGTGGAGCGCGCCCGCCGACGGCGGAGACGCCATCACCGGCTACACCATCCAGCGCAAGGCCGGCTCCGGGGACTACGCGAACATATCGACGTCCATATCGGCCAGCGCAACCAGCTACTCGGACACCGGCCTCACTCGCGGCACTGCGTATACCTACCGGATTCAGGCCAGGAACTCCGAAGGCAGCGCGGCGTGGTCCAACGACGCATCCGCAACGACGCTCACAGCCATGGTTCCGTCGGCCATAACCGACCTGTCCGCAACCGCCACAAGCTCGACCGCGATCGACCTGACGTGGAGCGCGCCCGCCGATGGCGGAGACGCCATCACCGGCTACACCATCCAGCGCAAGGCCGGCTCCGGGGACTACGAGGACGTATCGACCGCCATGGCGTCAGCCTCAACCGGTTACTCGGACACCGGCCTCACACCCATAACGACGTACACCTACCACGTCCGCGCCGCCAACTCCGTGGGCAGCGGGGGCTGGTCCAACGAGGCTTCCGCAACGACGGACCCGCTGGCCCTTCCACAATGCAACCCATTTGGGGCCGGTTGTTATGCACCCGACGACATAAGAAACCTCTCCGCAGCCAAGGACGGAACCAACGGCGCAAGGGAGATAGACCTGGCCTGGTCCAGGCCCCGCAACGGAGGGGCCCCCATCCGCAGCTACACCCTCCAGCGCAAGGAAGGCTCCGGGGACTACTCGAGCGTATCGGCTAACGTCGCAAACAGCGCAACCACCTACTCCGACACCGGCCTCACGCCCGCAACCACGTACACGTACCGGATTCGGGCCACGAACTCCGTGGGCGACGCGACTTGGTCGAACACACCGAGCGCAACGACGGACCCCGACGTGCCCGACGCCGTGGCGGACCTCTCGGCAATGAAGGACGCAACCAACGGCGCGACCGAGATCGACCTCGCCTGGACCGCGCCCGCAGCCAACGGGCGGGCCATCAGCGGCTACACCCTCCAGCGCAAGGCCGGCTCCGGGGGCTACGAGCACGTCGCGACCTCGACGTCCAGCTCGACCAGCTACACCGACACCGGCCTCACCCCCGGCACCACGTACACCTACCGCCTGCGGGCTGTGAACTCCATAGGCGACGCGGATTGGTCGAACACACCGTCCGAAACGACGGACACCGCCGTGCCGGACGCCATAACGAACCTGACCGCAACGAAGGACGCGACCAACGGCGCGAGAGAGATAGACCTGACGTGGAGCCCGCCCGCCGCCAACGGAGAAGCCATCAGCAGCTACACCCTCCGGCGCAAGGCAGGCTCCGGGAACTACGAGGACGTATCGACTGCCATAGGGGCCGGCGATACCAGCTACTCGGACACCGGCCTCACGCCCGCAACCATGTACACGTACCGGATTCGGGCCGTGAACTCCGTGGGCGACGCGGCGTGGTCGAACGAGCCGAGCGCAACGACGGACACCGCCCCGCCGGACGCCGTGGCGGACCTCTCCGCGACCAAGGACGCAACCAACGGCTCGACGGAGATCGACCTGTCCTGGACCGCGCCCGCAGCCAACGGAGAAGCCATCAGCGGCTACACCATCCGGCGCAAGGCCGGCTCCGGGAACTACGCGGACTTATCGACCGCCATATCGGCAACCTCAACCAGCTACTCGGACACGGGCCTCACGCCCGGAACGACGTACACGTACCAGATTCGCGCCGCGAACTCCGTGGGCGACGGCGCGTGGTCCAACGAGCCGTCCGAAACGACGGACGCCCTCGCGCCGGACGCCATAACGGACCTTTCGGCAACGAAGGACGCGACCAACGGCGCGAGAGAGATAGACCTGACGTGGACCGCGCCGGCAAACAATGGAGCCGCCATCACCGGCTACACCCTCCAGCGCAAGGCCGGCTCCGGGAACTACGAGGACGTATCCACTGCCATAGGGGCAAGCGCGACAAGCTACTCGGACACGGGCCTCACGCCCGGCACGAAGTACACCTACCAAATCCGGGCCGCGAACTCCGCAGGCGACGCGGAGTGGTCCAACCAGCCGTCCGCAACGACGGACAAAGCCGCGCCAGACAGAATAGGGGACCTGTCGGCGGCCGTGGACGGAACCAACGGCGGGACGCAGATCAACCTGTCCTGGACCGCGCCCGCCGCCAACGGCGCCGCCATCACCGGATACGACCTTCAGGTCATAAGCACTGATCCACGGTTCCTGACTTGGGGGCCGCTGCCGGCGCCATCGGCAACCTCAACCAGCTACTCGCACACGGGCCTCATACCCGCAAGCTCGTACTCCTACCGGATTCGGGCCAAGAACTCCGTCGGCAACGGCGACTGGTCCAACATACCCCTCAAATCGACGGACACCGCCGCGCCCGCCGCCGTAACGAACCTGACCGCAACCAGGAACGGCGCGAGGGGGGTCAACCTGTCGTGGACCGCGCCGGCAGCCCACGGAGAAGCCATCACCGGCTACACGCTGCAGCGCAAGAGCGGCTCCGGGAGCTACGCGACCACGACCACGTCCATAGCGGCGGGCGCGACCACATACTCCGACACCGGCCTCACCCCCGCGACGGCCTACACGTACCGCATCCGCGCTGCCAACTCCGTCGGCGACGCGGAGTGGTCGAACACACCGAGCGCGACGACGGCCGCCGCCGTGCCGGACACGGTGTCGGACCTGGCCGCAACCGCCGTAAGCTCGACCGCGATCGACCTTACGTGGAGCGCGCCAGCCGCCAACGGCGCCGACATCACCGGATACACCGTTCAGAGCATAAGCACTGATCGACCGGTGTGGAGGTTCGAGTCCGTAGCGGCAAGCGCAACCAGCACCTCGTACACGGGCCTCAGGCCCGCAACGCTGCACTCGTTCCGCATCCGCGCCGCCAACTCCGTGGGCAACGGGGCGTGGACCATCTATGTTTCGGCGACTACGAACAACGCCCCGCCGGCCACCGTGTCGGACCTCTCGGCAATCAAGGACGCAACCAACGGCGGGAGGGAGATAGACCTGTCCTGGACCAAGCCCTTCCCCAACGGCGCCGCCATCAGCGGCTACACCCTCCAGCGCAAGAGCGGCTCCGGGAACTACGCGGACCTAGCGACTTCGACCATCGCGGTAGGCGCGGACAGCTACACGGACACCGACGTTACGCCCGGCGGCACGTACACGTACCGCATCCGCGCCAAGAACTCCGAAGGCGACGCGGCGTGGTCGAACGAAGCGTCCGAAACGACGGACACCCTCGCGCCGGACGCCATAACGGACCTCACGGCGACCAAGGACGGCGGGAGGAGGGTGGACCTGACGTGGAGCGCGCCCGCCGCCAACGGCGCCGCCATCAGCGCATACACGCTGCAGCGCAAGGCGGGCTCCGGGAGCTTCGCGGACATTGCGACTACGACCATCGCGGCAACCTCGACCAGCTACTCGGACACCGTTACGCCCGGCGGTATGTACACGTACCGTCTGCGGGCTACGAACTCCGTAGGCAACGCGGATTGGTCGAACGAGCCGAGCGCGACGACGGACACCCTCGCGCCCGACGCCATAACGGACCTCACGGCAGCCCCCACGGCCTCTGACCCGCACCGCTCCGTGGACCTTGTGTTCACCACGCCCGCAGACAATGGAGCCGCCATAGACCGGTACTCGGTTCGGCGGCGCCCGCAAAACTCAGAGCTACCGGAGGTGTGGAATCTGGTAAATGCGTGGACTGCGGTGGTAGACGGGAGCAAGACCACCATCACCATGACCGGCACCATCGAGCCCGGCACCGGATACAGGTTCGACATCTTTGTTCGCAACTCCGTCGGCAACAGCGCTGGGTCCAACGTGGCGAGCGTAACGACGGAGGCCACCGCCGCGCCCGACGCCATAACGGACCTGTCCTCAACCTCCACAAGCGCGAGGAGGATCGACCTGTCGTGGAGCACACCCGACGCCAACGGAGAGCCCATCAGCGGCTACACGCTCCAGCGCAAGGCAGGCTCCGGGAGCTACGAGGACATCGCGACCACGACCATCGCGGCCAGCGCGACCGCCTACTCGGACACCGGCCTCACGCCCGCGGCGACGTACACCTACCGAATCCGCGCCGTGAACTCCAGAGGTAGCGCGGAGTGGTCGAACGAGCCGTCCGAAACGACGCCCGCCGCCGTACCGGACGCCGTAACGGACCTGTCGGCGGTCAAGGACGCAACCAACGGCGCGACGCAGATCCGCCTTACCTGGACCGCGCCCAATAACAACGGAGCCGCCATCACGAGCTACACCATCCATCGCATAAGCGATGATCGACCGACGTGGATGGAGCTTCCGCCCATATCGGGAACCTCAACCAGCTACTTGGACACCGGCCTCACGCCCGGAAATAGACACGCGTACCATATCCGGGCCACGAACTCCGTAGGCGACTCGGATTGGTCCCCCTTCGACGCTCTGGCGACGACGGACGACGCCCCGCCCGCGCGCATAACGGACCTGTACGCAACCTCCACGAGCTCGACCGGGATCGACCTGACGTGGACCACGCCCGCCGCCAACGGGCGGCCGATAACGGGCTACACGCTCCAGCGTAGCAGCGGCTTCGGGAACTACGAGGACGTCGCCACTACGACCATCGCGGCAGGCGATACTAGCTACTCCGACACCGGCCTCGCGCCCGGCGTTACGTACGTGTACCGCCTGCGCGCGGCGAACTCCGTAGGCGGCGCGGAGTGGTCCAACGTGGCGAGCGCAACGACGGACGCCGCCGCGCCCGCGCGCATAACGGACCTGTCCGCAACGCTCCCTTCCGCTGACCCGTACCGCTCCGCGGTACTGTCCTGGACCGTGCCCGCCGACAACGGCGCCCTCATAACGAGCTACACCCTTCAGCGCAAGGCCGGCTCAGGGAACTACGAGGACATAGCGACCTCGACCATCGAGACAAACAGTTTAGAAACCACAGCCGGCTACACCGACACCGGCCTCACGCACAGCACGGCATACACGTACCGCCTCCGCGCCGCGAACTCCGTAGGCGATGGCGCGTGGTCGAACGAACTGTTCGTAACGACGAACGCCGCCCAGGTTCCGTCGGCCCTACCGGACCTGTCCGCAGCCAAGGACGGCTCGACCGCGATCGACCTGACGTGGACCGCGCCCGACGACAACGGAGCGCCCATCACCGGATACACCCTCCAGCGCAAGAGCGGCTTAGGGAGCTACGCGAACGTATCGACGACCATATCGGCAACCTCAACCAGCTACAAGGACACCGGCCTCACGCCCTGGGAGAGGTACACCTACCAGATCCGCGCCGTGAACTCCGTCGGCCACGGAGCGTGGTCCAACCAACCCAGCGCGACGACGGACCAAGCCCCGCCCGCCTCAACGTACCTGAGAGCAACCAAGCAGGGCGCGAGGTCGATCCGACTCGCGTGGGACGCGCCCGTCAACTACGGCCGCAACTTCAGCGGCTACCGGCTGGAGCGCAAGGCCGGCTCCGGGGACTACACGCTGGCGGCGTCCCCGGGGGCCGGCGCAACCATCTACGATGACACCGGCCTCACGCCCGGCACCACGTACACCTACCGCATACGCGGCGTCAACGCCATAGGCAGCGCGGCGTGGTCGAACGAGCCGTCCGCAACGACGGACCCCGACGTGCCGGACGCCATAACTGACCTGACCGCGGCCAAGGGTGCAATCAACGGCGCGACGGAGATAGACCTCTCCTGGACCGCGCCCGCCGCCAACGGGCGGCCGATAACGAGCTACACGCTCCAGCGCAAGGCCGGCTCCGGGAACTACGCGGACGTGTCACCCGGACCTGTCCCGGGCGACACCGACTACTTGGACGCTGCGCTCGCGACCTCGACGACGTACACGTACCGCATCCGCGCCGTGAACTCCGTAGGCAGCCCGGCGTGGTCGAGCACATCCTCCGCAACGACGGACGCCGGCGGCGGCCCGCCGCCGAGCGACGGCCCGTTCGACCTGCGCGGCGAACAGAACGGCGGGAGCGCCACCCTTCCACCCACCGGGAGCCTGGTGAAATGGGGCGACGCCCCCGGCGCAACGTCGTACCACTTCCAGTTCTCCACGGACGGCGGGACCACCTGGCAGCCCATCCCCCCAGCCGGTCACGGCGCAGGCAGCAAGGAGCATGGACTCGGCTCCACCCATCTCACCACCGGCTCGACGTACTGGTACCGCGTGCGCGGAGTGAACGGAGGCGGCGCAGGGCCGTGGGACACCATCGACGTCACCCCGGGCGCTCCGGCCGCCTATTCCGGGTTCAGCGCCACCACCACCGGCGCGTCGGTGGCTCTGACACTGGGTACGCCGCCAACCAGAGTCTTCGGCAGAGCCATCACCGCGGTCCGAGTGGAGCGGAGGATAGGCAACACCGGGCCGTGGGAAGTGGTCGGAACCCTGGGAGCCAGCTCCTCCGTCTGGACGGACGTCACGGCGGTGGGCAATACCACCTACGTGTACCGCCTGCGCGCGGTGAACACGGCCGGGGTTGGAGACCCGACGCCGCAGCAGTCCGTGACGCTCGGCCCTGGGCGGCCCGGCGCTCCCACCGGCCTGAGCGCGACCGCCTCCACGGCGTCCAGCATAAAACTCGAGTGGACCGCGCCCGCCGACGACGGAGGGGCCGCCGTCTCGTCATACAGCATCGAGCGCGCGGACGGCTCAGGGCTCTACGCGGAAGTCTCGCGGACGGCAGCGGGCGAAACCGGCTACGAGGACACCGGACTCTCGCCTGGGCAGACGTACTACTACCTTATCCGCGCCGTGAACGCTCACGGGACCGGCGGGTGGTCGAGCAGGGCGTTAGCAACGACGCCCGCCACCTCCCAGCCCGGGCGCATAACCAACCTGTCCGCAGCCAAGGACGCAACCGACAGATCCACTGAGATCGACCTCGCCTGGAGCGCGCCCGCAGCCAACGGAGCCGCCATCAGCAGTTACCGGCTGGAGCGCAAGGTCGGCTCCGGGAGCTACGAGGTCATCGCGACCTCGACGCCCATCGCGGTCAGCGCAACCAGCTACTCCGACACCGACCTCACCCCCGGAACAACGTACACCTACCGCATCCGCGCCACTAACTCCTTGGGCGACGCGGCTTGGTCCAACGAGTCCGGCGCAATGACGGACGACGTGCCCGACGTCATAACCGACCTGGCCGCAACCGCCACAAGCTCGACCGCGATCGTCCTGTCCTGGACCGCGCCCGACGACAACGGAGCCGCCATCACCAGCTACACACTCCAGCGCAAGAGCGGCACAGGGAACTACACGGACGTATCGATGGCGATAGCGGGCAGCGCAACCGGCTACACGGACACCGGCCTCACGCCCGCAACCATGTACACCTACCGCATGACCGCTTTCAACGCCGTCGGCAACACTGGGTGGTCCAACCAACCCTCCGCAACGACGCCCGACGCCCCGCCCGCGCGCATAACGGACCTCTCCGCGTCCGTCTCGGCTGCTGATCGGTACCGCTCCGTGAGCCTGTCATGGACCCCGCCCGCCGCCAACGGGGAGCCGATAACGAGCTACCTGGTACAGCGCAAGACGGGTTCCGGGAACTACACGACGGTGGCGTTGCTGCCAGACACCGGACTCACGCCCGGCACTACATATATGTACCGCGTCCGCGCCGTCAACGCCGTCGGCTCCGCCCTGTGGTCCAACGTGGCGAGCGTAACGACGGTGGCCACCGCCGCGCCCGACGCCGTTACGGACCTGGCGGCAACCACCACAAGCGCGCGGGGGATCGACCTGTCGTGGAGCACACCCGACGCCAACGGAGAAGCCATCAGCAGCTACACGATCCAGCGCAAGAGCGGCTCCGGGAACTACGCGGACATCGCGACTTCGACCATCGCAGCCGGCGCGACCGCCTACACCGACACCGGCCTAACGCCCGGCGCTTCATACACCTACCGCATCCGCGCCAGGAACTCCGTAGGCGACGGCGCGTGGTCGAACGAACCCTCCGCAACGACGCCCGCCGCACCGCCCGACGCCATAACGGACCTGACGGCAACCGCCGCAAGCTCGACCCAGATCCGCCTTACGTGGACCCCGCCCGCCGCCAACGGCGCCGCCATCAACAGCTACACGATCGAGCGCAAGGCCGGATCTGGGAGCTTTGTTGCATTAGGAACCGGACCTGGCGCAGCCGCAAACAGCTTCACGGACTACGGCCTCACCCCCTCGACGACGTACACGTACCGCATGACCGCGTTTAACGTCGAGGGCGGAAGCGATTGGTCGAACGAGGCGACCGCAACGACGCCCTCGGCCCAGGCCCCGTCGGCCGTGGCGAACCTGGCCGCAACCGCCGCAAGCTCGACCCAGATCCGCCTTACCTGGACCGCGCCCTCCGACGGCGGATCCCCCATCACCGGATACACGCTCCAGCGCAAGAGCGGCTCAGGGAGCTACACGAACGTATCGACGACCATCTCGGCAACCGCAACTAGCTACCTGGACACCGGCCTCACGCCCGGCACGACGTACACGTACCAGATCAGCGCCAGGAACTCCGAAGGCGCCGGAGCGTGGTCGTCGAACGAACCGTCCGCAACGACGAACAGCGCCGCGCCCGCCGCCGTAGCGGACCTTTCGGCAGCCACCGCAAGCTCGACCGCTATCAGCCTGTCGTGGACCGCGCCCAACGCCCACGGAGAAGCCATCAGCGGCTACCGGCTGGAGCGCAAGGCCGGCTCCGACTCCTTCGCGCTGGTGTCGTCGTCCATAGCGGGCGGCGCGACCACCTACACCGACACCGGCCTCACCCCCGCAACCACGTACACCTACCGCATCCGCGCCGCCAACTCTGAAGGCAACGGAGCCTGGTCCAACGAACCCTCCGCAACGACGGCCAACGCCGCGCCCGCCGCCATAACGGACCTCAGGGCAGCCAAGGACGCAACCAACCCCACGTCCACGATCAACTTGGCCTGGACCGCGCCCGCCGCCCACGGAGCCGCCATCACCGGATACACCCTCCAGCGCAAGATCGGCACAGGGAACTACGAGGACGTATCGACGGCCATAGCGGCAGGCGCAACCACATACTCGGACACCGACCTAACGCCCGGGACGCAGTACACGTACCGCATCCGCGCCGTGAACAGCGTCGGCAACGGCGACTGGTCGAACGAGCCCAGCGCAGCGACGGACAACGCCGCGCCCGCCGCCATAACGGACCTGTCCGCAGCCGCCGCAACCTCGACCGTGATCGACCTGTCCTGGACCGCGCCCGCCGCCCACGGAGCCGCCATCTCCGGCTACACACTCCAGCGCAAGAGCGGCTCCGGGAGCTTCGCAAACGTATCGACGACCATAGCGGCCGGCGCGACCACCTACACCGACACCGGCCTCACCCCCGCAACGACGTACACCTACCGCATCCGCGCCGCGAACTCCGTAGGCGACGCGGATTGGTCGAACGAACCGTCCGCAAAGACGGACAACGCCGTGCCCGACGCCGTGGAGGACCTCTCGGCAGCCAAGGACGCAACCAACCCCACGACGCAGATCCGCCTTACCTGGACCGCGCCCAATAACAACGGAGCCGACATCACGAGCTACACCATCCAGCGCATAAGCGATGATCGACCGACGTGGACGGAGCTTCCGCCCATATCGGGAACCTCAACCAGCTACTTGGACACCGGCCTCACGCCCGGAAATGAACACTCGTACAATATCCGCGCCACGAACTCCGTAGGCGACGCGGAGTGGTCCAACTTCGCTCTGGCGACGACGGACAGCGCCCCGCCCGCCGCCGTAACGGACCTCTCCGCGACCGCCACAAGCTCGACCGAGATCGTCCTGTCCTGGACCGCGCCCGCCGCCCACGGAGAAGCCATCACCGGCTACACCCTCCAGCGCAAGAGCGGCTCCGGGAACTACAAGGACATAGCGACCACGACCATAGCGGCCAGCGCAACCAGCTACTCGGACACGGGCCTCACGCCCGCAACGGAATACACCTACCGCATCCGCGCCACCAACTCCGAAGGCGACGCCGCGTGGTCCAACGAAGACAGCGCAACGACGGACAACGCCGCCCCCGCGGCCATAACGGACCTGTCCGCAACCGCCGCAAGCTCGGTCGCCGTCAACCTGTCGTGGACCGCGCCCGCCGCCCACGGAGAAGCCATCACCGGCTACCGCCTGGAGCGCAAGGCCGGCACAGGGAACTACGGGCTGGTGTCGTCGACCATAGCGGCCAGCGCAACCACCTACTCCGACACCGGCCTCACGCCCGAAACGACGTACACGTACCGCCTGCGGGCCGCGAACTCCATAGGCGACGCCGCGTGGTCCAACGAAGCGCCCGAAACGACGCCCGCACCCGGGGCTCCGGAACCCGTGTCGGACCTCTCCGCAACCTGGGACGCAACCAACGGCGGGACGGATATCGACCTGTCCTGGACCGCGCCCAATAACAACGGATCCGCCATCACCGGCTACCGCCTGGAGCGCAAGGCCGGCACAGGGAACTACGGGCTGGTGTCGTCGACCATATCGGCAACCTCAACCACCTACACCGACACCGGCCTCACGCCCGCAACGCAATACACGTACCGCATCCGCGCCAGAAACTCCGTGGGCAACGCGGCGTGGTCCAACGAATCCTCCGCAATGACAGGCACCGCCGCGCCCGCAGCAGTGTCGAACCTCTCCGCAACCAAGGACGGAACCAACGGCTCGACGGAGATCGACCTCACGTGGACCGCGCCCTCCGACAACGGAGACGCCATCACCGGCTACACGCTCCAGCGCAAGGAAGGCTCCGGAGGGGTCTACGCCGACGTATCGATGGCCATCTCGGCAACCTCAACCAGCTACTCCGACACCGGCCTCACGCCCGGAACGACGTACACCTACCGCATCCGCGCCGTGAACTCCATAGGCGACGCGGGGTGGTCCAACGAACCAACCGCAACGACGGACAACGCCGCGCCCGCGGCCATAACGAACCTGCGTGCAACCAAAGACGGCGCGAGGGAGATCGACCTGTCGTGGACCGCTCCCGCCGCCCACGGGCAGCCGATACAGCGCTACACGCTCCAGCGCAAGACCGGCTCCGGGATCTACACGGACGTATCGACGGCCATATCGGCAACCTCAACCACCTACTCGGACACGGGCCTCACCCCCGCAACGACGTACACGTACCGCATCCGCGCCGTGAACTCCGTGGGCAACGCGGACTGGTCCAACGAAGACGACGCAACGACGGACGCCGCCGCGCCCGCCGCCGTGTCGAACCTTTCGGCAACCAAGCTCGACTCGACGCGGATCAGCCTGTCGTGGAGCGCGCCCAACACCAACGGAGCCCCCATCATCAACTACGCCATCGAGCGCAAGGCCGGTTCCGGGAACTACGCCCACGTAGCGACGAGACAGGCCAGCGCAATCAGGTACACGGACACCGGCCTCACGCCCGGAACGCAATACACGTACCGCATCCGCGCCGCCAACTCCATCGGCAGCGCGGAGTGGTCCAACGAGCCGTCCGCAACCACGGACGCCACCGCGCCCGCGCGCATAACGGGCCTTTCGGCAACGAAGGACGCGACCAACGGCTCGACGCAGATCAACCTGTCGTGGACCGCGCCCGCCGCCAACGGAGAAGCCATCAGCAGCTACACCCTCCGGCGCAAGACCGGCTCAGGGGACTACGCGGACATCGCCACTTCGACCATCGCAGCCGGTGATACCAGCTACTCCGACACCGGCCTCACCCCCGCAACGACGTACACGTACCAGATTCGGGCCGTGAACTCCGTGGGCAACGCGGACTGGTCGAACGAGGCAGACGCAACGACGGACGCCGCCCCGCCCGACGCCATAACGGACCTGGCGGCAACGAAGGACGCAACCAACGGCTCGACGGAGATCGACCTGTCCTGGACCACGCCAGCCGCCAACGGCGCCGCCATCAGCAGCTACACGATTGAGCGCAAGGCAGGGCCTGGGAGCTTTACTCAATTGTCAGGCAGCCCTGGCCCAGCCGCAACCAGCTACAGGGACACCGGCCTCACGCCCGGAACCACGTACACCTACCGCCTGCGGGCTTGGAACACCCAAGGCGCAGGCGCGTGGTCCAACGAGGCAGACGCAACGACGGACGCCACCGCGCCCGCGCGCATAACGGACCTCTCGGCAACCAAGGACGCAACCAACGGCGCGAGGGAGATCGACCTGTCCTGGACCGCGCCCGCCGCCAACGGAGCCGCCATCAGCGGCTACACGCTCCAGCGCAAGAGTGGCTCCCTGAGCTACGAGGTCATCGCGACTACGACCATCGCGGTCAGCGCAACCAGCTACACGGACACCGGCCTCACGCCCGGCACTGCATACACGTACCGCATCCGCGCCGCCAACTCCGTGGGCAACGCGGACTGGTCCAACGAAGACGACGCGACGACGGACGCCGCCGCGCCCGCGGCCATAACGGACCTGGACGCAACCGCCGCAAGCTCGGTCGCCATCCGCCTGACGTGGAGCGCGCCCGCCGCCCACGGCGCCTCCATCACCAGCTACCGGCTGGAGCGCAAGGCTGGCTCCGGGAACTTTGCCCTTGCGACCACGACGACCATCGCGCTGAATGCAACGTCTTGGCTGGACACCGGCCTCACGCCCAGCGCTACATACACGTACCGCCTGCGGGCCGCGAACTCCATAGGCGACGCCGAGTGGTCCAACGAAGCGCCCGAAACGACGCCCGCACCCGGGGCTCCGGAACCCGTGTCGGACCTCGTGGCAGCCAAGGACGCGACCAACGGCTCGACGGAGATCGACCTCACCTGGTCCGCGCCCGCCGACAACGGCGCCGCCATCAGCGGCTACCGACTGGAGCGCAAGGCCGGCCCCGGGAGCTACGTCGTTGCGTCTTCGACCATCGATGCAGCCGCAACCAGCTACACGGACACCGGCCTCACGCCCGGCACTGCATACACGTACCGCATCCACGCCACCAACTCCGCAGGCGACGGCGCGTGGTCGACCGGCTCCTCCGCAACGACGGACGCCGCCGCGCCCGCGGCTATAACGGACCTGGACGCAACCCCGGACGCAACCAACGGCTCGACGGAGATCGACCTGTCTTGGACCCCGCCCGCCGCCCACGGCGCCGCCATCAGCGGCTACCGGCTGGAGCGCAAGGAAGGCTCCGGCCCCTACACGCTGGTGTCGGCGTCCATCTCGGCCGGCGCAGCCAGCTACTCCGACACCGGCCGCACGCCCGGAACGACGTACACGTACCGCATCCGCGCCGCCAACTCCGAAGGCAGCGCAGACTGGTCCAACGAAGACGACGCAACGACGGAGAACGCCGCGCCCGCGCGCATAACAGACCTGTCCGCATCCGTCGCAAGCTCGACCGCGATCCGCCTTACGTGGACCACGCCCGCCGCCCACGGCGCCGCCATCAGCAGCTACCGGCTGGAGCGCAAGGCCGGCCCCGGGAGCTTTGCCCTTGCGACCACGACGACCATCGCGGTGACCGCAACGTCCTGGCTGGACACGGGCCTGACGCCCGGCACGACGTACACGTACCGCCTGCGGGCCGCGAACTCCGTCGGCGCCGCCGAGTGGTCGAACGAGTCCAACGTAATAGCGCGGGACCCCGCGCCGCCCGACGCCGTAACGAACCTGTCCGCAACCCCGGACGCAACCAATGGCTCGACGGAGGTCGACCTTACGTGGACCGCGCCCGACGACAGCGGGCAGCCGATAACGAGCTACACGCTCCAGCGCAAGAGCGGTTCCGGGAACTACGCGAACGTTTCACCCGCGCCCTCTGTGGGTGATACCAGCTACTCCGACACGGGCCTCACGGCCGGCACTGCCTACACGTACCGCATCCGCGCCGAGAACTCCGAAGGCCCCGGCGAGTGGTCGAACGAGGCGAGCGCAACGACGCAGGGCGGCGGCGGAGGAGGCGGCGGCGGTGGCGCCTTCTTCCTCCCCCCTACCGGCCCTGCTCCCCCTCCCGCCGCTCCCACGACGAACGTGATCGCCCTCGATCCGGCCGCGCTGTCGTTCACCGTCCGTCAGGGCGGCGGCAACCCTTCGGCCAAGACGTTTGCCGTGTGGAACACCAAGTTCAGAGGCATGGTCTTCAAAGTGTCCGAGAACGTGCGCTGGCTCACCTCGACGCTCTCGGAGGACAGGTCGAACGGCCCCGGAGACCCTGCCCAGGTGTCCGTGTCCGCGAACGTGGCCGGCCTGAGTGTGGGCACGCACACGGGTCTGCTGCAGATAGTGTCGGGCACCGCCGAGAACTCGCCTCAGACGGTGACGGTAAGGCTGACCGTGATCGGCGCCGAAGCGGACTGGGGCGTTGCGGGCCCCGGCCGGAGCGCGCGGATAGAAACGCCGGACGGCTCCGCGGAGTTGGCGGTGTCCGCGGACGCCGCGTCCGCAGCGGTCGAGATCAGGCTGACGAGGCTGGACGTCTCGACGCTGTCCGGGAAGCCCGCCGAGATCGGCCGCGTCGCGCTGGCCGTGGAACTGGACACGTTCGACGCGAACACCGGCGTACTGAAGCCCACGGAGTACTCGTCCGCCGTGACCCTGCGCCTCCGTCTCCCTGAAGACGACGGCGCGGCGTGCGGAGACGGCCGCGCGCAGGTGTACCGCGTGTCGGACGGAGGCAGATGGACGCTTCTCACGCACCGCTGCGAGACGGACGATTCGGGCCGCGTGTGGGCCGTCGCCGCGCTCACGAACTTCAGCCGGTACGTGCTGACGATAGGCGGTACGCCCGCCGTGCCCGCGACGACCCCAACGCCTAGGCCCGCGGCGACCGCGACGCCCGCGCCCGCGGTGACCCCCACGCCCGCGCCTGTGACGACCCCCACACCCGCGCCCGCGGCGACCGCGACGCCCAGGCCCGCGGCGACCGCGACGCCCAGGCCCGTGACGACCGCGACGCCCGCGCCCGCGGCGACCGCGACGCCCAGGCCCGTGACGACCGCGACGCCCAGGCCCGTGACGACCGCGACGCCCGCGCCCGTGAGGACCGCCACGCCCGCGCCCGTGAGAACTGCCACGCCCGCGCCCGTGAGGACGCCCACGCCTGCTCCCGCGGCGACAGCGACACCCACACCCGCGCCGACAGCGACACCCGCGCCGGTTGCTGCTGCGTTGGCGACGCCCACACCCGCGCCGACAGCGGCGCCAACGGCTCAGACGGAAGACGGCGAGGACAGAGGCGGCGGCGGCGCCCTGTGGCTCATCCTCGGCGGCCTGCTCGTAGCCGTCGCCATCGCAGCCGCCGGCGCGTTCTTCTACTTCAGGCTCTACCGCAAACCGCAGGGCCTTACCCCGCCTGCCAACCCGGGACAGGCTTGAGGTCGTAGCCATCCCCGTCGCAGCCGCCGGCGCGGTACTCTACCTCAGGCTCTACCGCAAACCGCAGGACTGAACCGCTCGAGGTCATGGAACCTGTCCCAGATTAGTAGGCGGTGTCGTGGGGGGATTTGGTCCCCAATCCTGCCAATCCTCCAATCCTGAGAATCCTGATTCAGACAATCCTTGACGACACTCTCCACTGCCCCCACTCCCCACTCCCCACTCTCCACTCTCCACTCTCCACTCTCCACTCTCCACTCTCCACTGCCCCCTGCCCCCTGCCCACGTTGAACAGCGTCGCCCCTCGTGCTATCCTACCGGGGCACGGTCGGGGAGTAGCGCAGCTTGGTAGCGCACCTGCATGGGGTGCAGGGGGTCGCTGGTTCGAATCCAGTCTCCCCGACCAGTCCCAATCCTGCCATCCCGTGAATCCCGCAGCCTGCGCCTCCCATCCTGAAAATCCTCCCAATCCTGAGAATCCTGATTCAGACATCCCCGTCCTCTTGACAGCCGCGAACTGCTGTACTACCATATCCGTATGGAACACAAGTTTGTGCTCGTGCCGACCCACGTTCACGGAATCATCGTAACCAGCCAACCGGCAGGGGCGCCCCGGGGCCTGTCCCACAACTGCCCCACAATTGTCCCGGAACTGCCCCACGTCTGTTCCACAACTGCCCCACATTTGTCCCACGAAATCGAACCCCTCAGCTAGGAGATGGAACAAAATGGAACAGTTTGGGACAGTTTTCGGAAAACCCACTCCCCACCGACCACCGACCACCGACCCGGCGGCCCTATCTAAACGAACCCTGAGACCGTTACAATGACAGGGTGGGCTTCGTGCCCGCCCGTTCCCCCATGACGGGACCGAAACCCAAAGCATCACGCGGCCCTGAACCGCCGGCGCCTGCCGACGGACGGGCCGTCATGAAAGGAAATCCATGAACGACCCGATCATATCCGCTCAGGGTATCGAGAAGACCTACGACACCGGCGCCGTGAGAGTCAACGCGCTCAGAGGAATCGATCTGGACGTGGAGCGCGGCGAAATCGTCACGATCATGGGGCCGAGCGGCTGTGGCAAGACCACGATGCTCAACTGCCTGTCCGGTCTGGACGAGATAGACGCCGGGCGCGTGCTGATCGATGGACAGGCGCTCCACGACCTGCCGGACAACGAAAGGAGCGAGTACCGCGCGCGCCGGATGGGGTTCGTCTTCCAGCTGTACAACCTGCTCCCCGTGCTGACGGCCGTCGAGAATATCGAGATGCCCCTCCTCGTTTCGGGCATCGGCTCATCGGAAGCTCGCAGGCGAGCCTCCGAGATGCTGGACGTGGTGGGCTTGGCCGACTGGGCCCGACACACCCCGGGCGAACTGTCGGGAGGCCAGCGCCAGAGGGTCACCATTGCGCGGGCCCTGGTGAACTCGCCCGCCATCGTCTGGGCGGATGAGCCCACCGGCGACCTAGACAGCGAGACCGCCGACGAGATCGTCCAACTCGTCCTCGAACTGAACCGCGCCAACCGCCAGACGTTCGTGATCGTCACCCACTCCATCGAGGTCGGACGGATCGGACGACGCATCGTCAAGATGCGTGACGGCCTCATCGAGGACGACGGCCTCACCCCAGCCCCGGAAACCGCGGACCAGGAGGACGCCGAGTAATGGACCAGATATTCGGCATCTCCATGACGACACTGATGTATGTCCTGCTCGGGATCGTGCTGGCGTCTATGGCCGTCTTGGGCGTGCTCGCCGCGCGGAACAGAGTCATGCTGAAGATGGGCCTGCGCCCCATCCCGCGCAGGCCGGGCCAGACCGTGCTCATCATAGTGGGCGTCATGCTGAGCACCGTGATCATGGCCGCCGCCTTCGGCACCGGCGACACCCTCACCTTCTCGATTCGCAACCAGGCGATCAACGGACTCCAGCAGATAGACGAGATTGTCGTCCCCACCAGGATCGGAGAGGGCGGCAGCTTCGGAACCGTCTACATACCGCAGGAGCGGCTCGACCAACTGCTCGACTATCTCGCGCCCCATGACAGCGTCGACGGCGTCATGCCGTCGATCGCCGAGACCGCGCCCGTACAGAACAAGAGAACCAAACTCAGCGAAGGCCAGATGAACATCGTCGCCCTCGACCCGGCCATGATGGACGGGTTCGGCGGCCTCGCGCTCGTCGGAGAAGGAGAGACCCTCCTCGACGACCTCGCCCCCGAAGATGTCTACGTCTCGGAAAACGGCATGGAAGAGCTCGATGCCCGCGTCGGAGACGAAATCGACGTCTTCCTCCAGGACAGAACCGAGACCTTCAGAATCAAGGACGTGCTGAAAAGCGGCGGCTTCGCGGGCAGCCAGCCCACGATAGTCATGACGCTCGAAAGGGCTCAGACGCTCCTCGAACCGCCCGGACCGGTCAACTCGGTCTCGATCTCCAACAGGGGAGACGCAAACTCAGGCGTCGACCTCAGCAAGGACGTTACCAAAGACCTCAGGATATTCCTCAACGACCGCGAGACCGCTGCCGACCTCAAGGCCCTGTTCGACCAGGAACCGGTGATCGCGGCCATTGAGAAGAAGGCCGCCGAACAGAACCTCGACGTCGATCTGAAAGACAGGCTGGACACGTTCGTCACCGAACTGCGGCAGCCGGAGTTGACCGACGAGCTCAACAGCCTTCTGGCAGACGAGGAAGTCAGGCAGGTGGTCCTCGAACAGATCGAAAAAGAGGGGATCGAGGGGCTGGAGGACGCATTCACGCTCTCCAGGTCCCTGTCCGACCTCCGGGTGATCGAGGCCAAACGTAACATCCTTGACAGCGCAAACCAGTCCGGCAGCCAGGCAACGTCATTCTTCCTACTGTTCGGTACGTTCTCCATTGCGGTGGGGGTACTGCTCATCTTCCTGATCTTCGTGATGCTCGCCGCCGCCAGGAAGTCCGAGATGGGCATGGCGCGCGCGGTCGGCGCCAAGCGCCACCACCTGATGATGATGTTCGCCTTCGAGGGCACGGCCTACGCGATCATCTCCGCCGCCGTCGGGGTGGCGCTGGGACTCGGCGTGAGTACGCTCATGGTGACGCTCCTCAACCGGATCTTTGCCGGCGTCGCCGATGACTTCGTCTTCACCACCCAATTCGAGCCGCGAAGCATTGTCGTGGCCTACTGCCTGGGTATGGTGATCACCTTCGCCACCGTCGCAGTCTCGGCCTACAGGGTCAGCCAGCTAAATATCGTGGTTGCCATCCGAGACCTGCCCGAGACCATCATCCCAAAGATCGAGCCCCCGTTTGTCGATAGACTCATGGCCCTGCTCAAGGCTCTCGTGCTGCCCGCCTACTATCTGGTTGTCGCCTTCCGCTCGCTTCTACACGGCCGTCCCGGACAGTTTGCGAAGAACCTCGTCCTCTCCGTCGTGGTGATCCCCGTCTGGATCATCCCCGTATCGATCGCCGCCATCAGATTCATCCAGCCATATCTCATGCGCGGATGGCTGGTTCTAATCGGAGGTGTCGCCCTCACCTACGTCTCGATCGTCCGATGGGACAGGGCGTCCTGGTTCGGCGCGGGCATGTCTCTCATCATCGTGGGGATCGGACTCATGCTGCGGTGGATGCTCAGACGGACGGCCATGCAAGACAAGTCCGCCGACAGGCTCGCCTCCACGCTCACGGGAGGCCTGATGCTGGCCTTCTGGGCACTCCCGCTCTCCACCTTCGAACCCATAGTCGGGGAGCTCGAGGGCAACTTCGACATCATGTTCGTCTCAGGCACCGCGATGGTCGGGGCGGCGGTCTGGACCGTGATGCACAACGCCGACCTGCTCACCCGCATACTGCCGGTGCTCACCTCCAGAATCGGACGCCTGCGGCCCGTTCTGGTCACGGCCGTCGCGTACCCCATGAGCTCCAGGTTCAGAACCGGCCTGACCCTCGCCATGTTCGCGCTCGTAATCTTCACCCTCATGGTCATGTCGGTCCTGACGGGCACCTTCACGACCCAGTTCGAAGAGCCGCGCAAGGTGTACATGGGCTTCGACGTCGGCGGAACCGTCAACCTCAACTCCCCAATCGCCGACATTGACACCGACATTGACGCCAACCCGGACCTGGCGGCCTCTGATTTCGAGGCCGTCGGAGGCATGACGGTCGTGCCGGTGGAGCTGAGACAGCAAGAAGGCGAGAAGGGCCGCTGGTTCCGCCGGACGGGGATGCTGCTCGACGACGCCTTCCTGTCCGCCGCCGACCTGGACATGAAGCTCGTCGCCGACGGATACGGCCCCACGACCAGGGACGTCCTGGATGCGATGAAGGCAGACCCCACCCTGGCGGTCGTCGGCGGTCTCATGCTGCCCACCGACGCCGAGCTTGCGCAGGCCGGCGATCAGCCCCGATTGTTCGGGAACCTGAGCTACGAGTCGCCCAGCATGGACCCCGTATCCCTCGAAGTCAGGGAGCCGCAGACCGGAATCGAAACGGCGGTGACCGTCATTGGCATCGTCGACCGCGTCCACTCCAACTTCGAAGCGCTCAGGATATTCGCCTCCAAGAAACTCGTCGACGATGCAGCCCCCTTCCCCATACCACTGACGACGTACCGCTTCCGGCTGGCCGACGGCGTGGACGACAGGGAGGCCGCGAACGCGATTGAGGTCGCGTTCCTGGAAAACGGGATGCAGGCCGAGTCGTTCCAGGAGACGACTGAAGAACAGAACGCCGCCGGCCAGGCTTTCTTCAGACTGTTCACCGGCTTCATGGCCCTCGGACTCTTGGTGGGAGTGGCCGCGCTCGGCGTGATCAGCACACGGGCGGTGGTCGAGCGGCGCCAGCAGATCGGCGTGCTGCGGGCCATAGGTTACAAGCGGAGTATGATCGCCCTCAGCTTCCTGCTGGAGTCGTCCTTCATATCGCTGCTCGGATCTATCATCGGGCTGGCCCTCGGACTCCTCCTCTCATACAACGTGGTGAACGACATACGCTCCGAAGGGGGAGTCGGGATCGTCTTCACCATCCCCTGGCTCCAGATCGGTGTCATCCTGGCGATCACCTACGCCTTCTCACTCCTGACCACCTTCATCCCGGCGCGCCAGGCATCCAGGATATACCCCGCCGAAGCCCTCCGGTACGAGTAGGCCGCTGGAGCTCGAGGAAGAGGAACGCCCGACCACCTGCGGGAGTTGAGCGACGAGAACGGGTCCTGGAAGATCAACGCTTGGAGCCATGTCCGTCGGAGTCGAGCTCGGGCGGGGCTGGACGGAGATGCTTGCCCGCCGCCGCGTCCTGCGCCGCCGCGGCTATCGTGAGAGCCTGACAGCCCCCTGCCTGGTCACGCGGGCCTCCGTTGCTTCGCCAACGCCGCCAGCGCGAAGAACGCAGTCGCCACCAGCGCCATGGCAGGCCCCGAAGGCAGGTCCAGATGGTACGACAGATAGAGACCCACCACCGCCGCCGACATGCCCAGAGCGGCCCCGACCCACATCATCGCCACGAACCGCCGCACGAGCAGGTACGCCGTAGCCGCCGGAGTTACCAGCATCGCCATCACCAGAACTACGCCCACCGCCTGAACGCTCAGCACGATGACCAGGGCGATGAGGGCCAGGAGGACGTAGTCCATCAGCCCGGTCGGGATCCCGACGACTCTGGCGCCGACGGGGTCGAAGCTGGTGAAGACCAGCGGACGGTGGAAGACGTACAGGCAGGCGATAACCAGCGCGGCGAGGCCGGCGGTGACCAGCACGTCGGTCTGTGTGACGCCGAGCACCTGGCCGAGCAGCACGTCCTCCACGTCGATCGTGAGGCCGCCGGCCTTCGCCAGCAGCAACAGACCGAACGCGAACATCCCCGCAAAGAGAATGCCTATCGACGTGTCCTCGCCGATACCCGTGCGGCGGCTGATCAGGCCGATGAGCAGCGCGACGGCTATCCCGGCCGGCGCTGCGCCGAGAAGAGGGCTGAAGCCCAGTAGAAACCCGACGACCAGGCCAGGCATCACCGCGTGAGCCAGTGCGTCACCCATGAACGCCAGTCCTCTGGTGACTATGAAGCTCCCAATAACGGGGCACGTGAGGCCCACCAGGATCGAGACGACGAGCGCGCGCACCATGAAGCTGTACTGGAAGGGGTCCAGCAGCAGGCTAGTCAGGGTGTCCACGATGTCCGACCCCGTCACCCGTGAAGTCGACGCCATGGGCGCCGTAGAGCTCCTCCAGCACCTCCGGGAGTGAGCGCCGAGAACGGGTCCTGGAGGATCCTCGCCTGGAGCCATGTCCGTCGGAGTCGAGCTCGGGCGGGGCTGGACGGAGATGCTTGCCCGCCGCCGCGTCCTGCGCCGCCCGGCTATCGTGAGAGCCTGACAGCCCCCTGCCTGGTCACGCGGGCCTCCGCTGCTTCGCCAGCGCCGCCAGCGCGAAGAACGCAGTCGCCACCAGCGCCATGGCAGGCCCCGAAGGCAGGTCCAGATGGTACGACAGATAGAGACCCACCACCGCCGCCGACATGCCCAGAGCGGCCCCGACCCACATCATCGCCACGAACCGCCGCACGAGCAGGTACGCAGTCGCCGCCGGAGTTACCAGCATCGCCATCACCAGAACTACGCCCACCGCCTGAACGCTCAGCACGATGACCAGGGCGATGAGGGCCAGGAGGACGTAGTCCATCAGCCCGGTCGGGATCCCAACGACTCTGGCGCCGACGGGGTCGAAGCTGGTGAAGACCAGCGGACGGTGGAAGACGTACAGGCAGGCGATAACCAGCGCGGCGAGGCCGGCGGTGACCAGCACGTCGGTCTGTGTGACGCCGAGCACCTGGCCGAGCAGCACGTCCTCCACGTCGATCGTGAGGCCGCCGGCCTTCGCCAGCAGCAACAGACCGAACGCGAACATCCCCGCAAAGAGAATGCCTATCGACGTGTCCTCGCCGATACCCGTGCGGCGGCTGATCAGGCCGATGAGCAGCGCGACGGCTATCCCGGCCGGCGCTGCGCCGAGAAGAGGGCTGAAGCCCAGTAGAAACCCGACGACCAGGCCAGGCATCACCGCGTGAGCCAGTGCGTCACCCATGAACGCCAGTCCTCTGGTGACTATGAAGCTCCCAATAACGGGGCACGTGAGGCCCACCAGGATCGAGACGACGAGCGCGCGCACCATGAAGCTGTACTGGAAGGGGTCCAGCAGCAGGCTAGTCAGGGTGTCCACGATGTCCGACCCCGTCACCCGTGAAGTCGACGCCATGAGCGCCGTAGAGCTCCTCCAGCACCTCCGGAGTGAAGGCCACCGTCGGAGGGCCGCAGGCGCAGACGTGGGAGTTGATGCAGAGAACTTGGTCGAAGCGCTCGGCGAGGTTCGTCAGGTCGTGCGTAGCCATGAGGACTGTTCTGCCTTCGTCCCGCAGGGTACGCAGTACGCCGACGAGCCCCTCCTGCGCGCCTACGTCGACCCCGCTGAACGCCTCGTCCAGCAGGAGAAGGTCGGCCTCCTGCGCCAGCGCCCGCGCGACGAAGACACGCTGCCGCTGGCCTCCCGAAAGCTCGGTCAGGAGGTCGGAGCGGTGCCTCCACATGTCGACGCGCTCCAGGCACAGCCTTGCGAGCTCGCGGTCACCGCTTCCGGACCTCCCGATCCACCGTGGGCGCCCGGCGCGACCGAGCGTCACGACGTCCAAGACGGTGACTGGGAAGCGCCAGTTCACCTTCTCTCTCTGAGGGACGTAGGCGATGGAAGCCGGACCGTCATTGGACATCCCCAGCGCCTCGATCCGGCCGCTGCTCACCGGCAGCAGGCCGGCGATCACGTCGAACAGAGTGCTCTTGCCAGCGCCGTTGGGGCCTACGACGCCCATGAGAACCCCGCGCCCGGCTTGGAACGTGACGTCGTCGAGCACGGTGACTCTGCCGTACTTGACGACCACTCCATCGACCGTCAGGGCAGGCTTTTCGGTCACCGTCACCTGAGCGCCTCCACGATTCGCTGGACGTTGGTACGCATCATCCCGACGTAGGTATCGGCGCCACTGCCCTCGGCGCCGAGCGACCCGGAGTAGAGCCTGACGAGCCTTATTCCCGTCTCCCTCGCCACGGCCTGGGCCAGTCGTTCGCTCACCGTGGTCTCGCCGAAGACGGTCGGGACGCCGTGTTCTCGAACCGCTTCGGTCAGGTCGGTCAGATGCGCCGCCGAGGGCTCGACGTGGGCGGAGACAGACGGTATGACCGTTCCGACGATCTCGAAGCCATAGCGATTCGCGAAGTACTGGAAGCTGTCGTGCGAGGTGACCAGCACCCTGCGCTCTTTCGGGACCGTGCTGATCTGCTCCTCTATCCAGGCGTGCAGCCTGTCGAGCTCACCTTTGTATGCTGCCGCGTTGGCACGGTACATGTCGCCTCCGGCAGGGTCACGGTCAGCCAGGCGCGCCGTAATGTCGTCGATGGCCTGTTTCACCCGAAGTGGATCGAACCAGAAGTGGGGGTCGGTCGGGCCGTGCCCGTGTTCGCCCTCTTCGTCGTGTTCGCCTTCTTCGTCGTGTTCGCCTTCTTCGTCGTGTTCGCCTTCTTCGTCGTGTTCGCCTTCTTCGTCGTGTTCGCCTTCTTCGTCGTGTTCGCCCTCTTCGTCGTGTTCGCCTTCTTCGTCGTGTTCGCCTTCTTCGTCGTGTTCGCCTTCTTCGTCGTGCTCGCCCTCGTCGTCGTGCTCACCCATCTCCACGAACTCGATGGCGTCTATGACGTCTCCCAGTACCGCGACCGTCGAGGGGTCTCGCGCAGCATTCTCGATGAGGTCTTCCAGCCATGACCCTTCCAGGCCCAGCCCGACGCTCAGTACTAGGTCCGCCTCCGCGATGCTGGTAACGTCGCGGGGTCTTGGCTGGTAGGTATGGGGGTCGTTTCCCAACGACAGCAGGCTGGACACGTCTACGCGGCTGCCTCCTATCACACTGATCCAATCGGCCACGAAGTTCGTCGTGGAAACGACCCGAACCGGCGAGGAGGCGGTGGTCAGGGCCTCCTCCATAGGAACCGGCGAGGAGGCGGTAGCCGGGGCCTCCTCCATAGGAACGGGCGTTGCCTCGTCCGTATCCGAGCACGCCATCATCATCCACGCCGCCGCCAAGATTGGAGCGATAACCGCTCCGATGCGGCGGGCTTTTGGGGGAGCTTGCATCAATTCATCCTCCTTGTAGTGATACTCAGTATCATTGCAGGCCAGATCGAACCTTGCTCTGACGTATGAGAATCCGTGATTAGCTTCTGACCTGTGTCAGGCAGCGGCCGCAGGTCACGTAGACCTCGATCCGGTGGCCGACGATGTCGCCGGAAACGTCGTCGCCTATGGCCCGCATGAGCCGTTCCATGGTGGTGTCGCGGAACGTGTCGACCGTTCCGCAGCGGACGCATATGGTGTGATGGTGGTGCTCGACGGTCGACAGGGTGTACTTGGGCGCACCGTCCGGCAGCGCGAGCTTGCACAGCACGCCTGCCTCGAGCAGGAGTCTGATCGTTCGGTATACGGTTGCCCGCCCAATGCCGGGAAGGTCATCTATTATCTCTTCGGCGGTGAACCCGTCCTCCTTGCGCCGGAGTATATCGACCACCGCGCGCCTCGGGGCCGTGGAGCGGTATCCGTGGTCCTCGAGGATAGCCATAGGGTCCGGTCTGGTCTTAGCGGTCGTCATTATGGTAACTGTTCAGACTTCATGAGGTCTTTCCGATCAGCGTGGTCTTGATAAGCAGACGGCTGGTTTCCCCACCCACCCATTTGGAAACTGGGGGCGAAGTCTCCAGACCCCTGCCAAAGGGGAGAACAGTGGTCAGTGACCCAGACCCCCTGCCAGAGGGGAGAACCCCTCTGGACTCCCCTTCGGAACTGTTACACATTATTGGTATCGGGTATCACTTACTGAGATTGGCCAAGACTCTATCATGTTGTTGAAGACGTCGTCAACGGGATTTTACTGATAATCCGTATCATTTTGTCGAGGCATCCGGGACGGAGACCCCGCGGACGGGGGATGCTAGTCCTGGGGCGCGCTCTCTTTGCCGCCGTCGAGACGCTCGCCCACGTACTTCAGGAACTCCTCCACCTCGGGCGAGAACGATGGATCCTCCCTGCGTTCTTCGGGGCCAGCAGTCATCCTGTCGTAGTAGGTCTCGAGTTGCGCAATGAGCTTAGGCAGGTCCTTGTTCTGCGCAACCGCCCTGTTGATCTCCATGTACTGCTGGCTGCCCCGGGTCGCGTCGGCGAGTGATCTGGGCAAGCCGCAGACCGCGCACAGCACGTCCAGCAGCCGCGCCGCGCCCATGTGGTCCTCGTCCAGCTGAACGTACTGGGGGAGGTGCGCCATCAGGCTGGAGGTCTGTACGCCGGCCTCTTCCAATGCCTCCCCAACGAGGTTCACGATACTCGTAGGGCCCTGATATGGGCGTCCCCACGTCGACATCAAGCCCTTGGCCGCGTCAGCTTTGTCGTCCGGCAGATTGCCTGTTACCAGCAGCGGCCTCGAGTGTGGGACGGTGTCGTACATCCCGCCGACTCGGTAGTACTCCACGACGCCAAAGCGCAGCGCCAACTCAACGACGGACTCGACGTACTCCTCGGCCATGGCGTGGGGCTCGCGCAGATGCAGGAAGAGGTAGTCCCTGTCGCCGTCGTCGTCGTGTCCGAACCGTGCCTCGCTGTTAGGGGTGCTGAAGCGGCGCTTCCCGCCGGCGATACTCATCTGCGGCCTGTATCTGGTGAAGTCGAAGAAGGTGCCCGGCCGGTCGAGGGTGGCGAGGCCTTTGGCATCGACATGCTGCTCAATCCTGGCCAGGACGAGGGTTCCCACTCTCCCCACATCCACCCAGGGTTTGAGCATTGCTATAGCGCAGGCATCGGCCAACTCAGGGACCGGCTCGACTACTTCAAAGGCGCCTATTCTCATAATGGTATCGTGCCAGACATGCCCGGTTTCCGCAAGCGGACGCTCAGACCATGACTCGTCCACCGTCGACCTGGATGGCCTGACCGGTTATGTTTCTGGCGGCATCAGAGGCCAGGAATGCCGCCATCGCGCCCATATCTTCGGGGGTCTGCTCCCGTTTCAGAGGTATCAGCGCCTCGACTTTCTTGTCGAAGTACTCCCTGCCGCTCAGTTTTCTGAGCTCCGGGTCATCGTCCAGCCGGGATCTCAGTACTGCAATCTGCTGCCACATGGGCGTCCAGATCATGCCTGGACAGATGGCGTTGACGTTGATGTTGTAGGGCGCCAGCTGCACGGCGTTTGATCTTGTCCAGCTTACGACCGCGGCCTTGGACGCCGCGTAGTGGGGCAGGTCGTCGGAGCCGTATCGGGAGACCATGGAGGCGATGTTGATGATTTTCCCGTAGCGCCGCTCCTTCATACCTGGGGATACCGCCTCGGAGACCATGACGACGCCCCGGAGGTTGACCGCCATGACGGTGTCCCAGTCTCCGCCGCTAGGCGTGTCCCGGTCGAACCAGCGGGGGAGGCCGACGACGCCCGCGTCGTTAACCAGGATGTCCAGGTCTCCCAGACTGTCGGCGGCCCGCCGGGTCATGCGCTCGATGGACTCTTCATCGGTGACGTCCACTTCAATGGCGATAGCCTGCCTGCCGAGCGCCTCCACCTCTGCCGCGACGGTCTCGGCATCGCCGCGGCGCAGGTCGGCGATGGCGACGTCGGCACCCTGTGCAGCGAGCGTGAGGCTGATGCCTCTGCCAATGCCGCCCGCGGCGCCGGTTACCAGCGCCGTCTTGCCTGACAGGTCCGCGATCATGGCTTCTTCCCGCCGAGGACCCGTGCCACGGCCTCCCTGTCCGTCCCGACGACCAGATGACTGCCGGAGAGTTTCAGGAGGGGCCTCCTCAGGAGCCGCGGTTCCTCCAGGATCATCTCGATCATTCGCTCATCGGTCATGTCCGCTCGCGCGAGTCCTGTCTTTCTGAACGATGGGCTGTTCCAAGAGAAGAAGTCTGCCGGGCCGCGCTCTCCGATCAGTTCGCGCAACTCGGCTTCCGTGAACGGATCGGCGAAGAAGTCTCTCTCCTTCAGTTCCACTCCATCCTGTAAGAGCGACGCTCTCACTTTGCGGCAGGAGCTTCAGCGCTTCCAGGTGTAAAAGAGCGCCGTCGTCACGTGGACTCCACCGCGGCGGGTTCGTCTTCGATGCTGCCCAGTGGGAACGAGGAGCCGCCGAAGATATCCACGTCCGAGGGCCACTGATCCTTTGGCAACTCATAGAACGCCTCTATCTCGTTGCCGTCCGGGTCGAGGAAGTACACGCCCATCCCAATGCCATGGTCGCCTATGCCGACTACAGGGACGCTCTTTTCGTCAAGCTCACGCTTCAGCCGCTTGAGGTCTTCGAAGGACTCCATCTCCCAGGCGAAGTGGTACAGGCCCACGCGGCCGCTGTCCGGTCCGGGCGCGTCCGGCCCCAGGCGCATCACTGCGAGCTCGTGGGATGCCTCGCCGGCCGACATGAAGACCATCGCGCCTGGCGACTCGAAGGTCACGTCGAGGCCGAGGACGTCGGTGTAGAAGGATTTGGAACGCTCGACATCACGCACCCGCAGCACCACGTGTCCAAGCTGCCTCGGTTTAACCATCGAACCACTCCTGTAATCGGTGTGACGGCATCTCCATTGTGGGTGTCTTCACCGGGCGGACTGCTGCTCCGGGCGCGGACGGCTCAAAGAGGGCCCATCTCACCGGCGGATTATAGCAGGAAGGCGGCGATCATACGAGAAGGACAGTGGTCAGTGACCCAGACTCCTTGCCAGAGGTGAGAACTCCTCTGGACGCCTCTTTCGGATCTCACAAAGTCTGAACAGTTGCTCTCCACCTGGTCCGACTGGGGCGAGGCGCCGGTCCCCATCGCCGGCAGTCTCGGCGGAGCGGCGTCTGGGAGATTTTTTGTCGAAAGTGTCAGATTTGCAGGCATTTCGTAGCTGAGAGGGCTGATTTTGCCTGACACTATCTGACACTTACCTGACACTTACCTGACACTTATCTGACACTATCTGACACTTATCTGACACTATCTGACAGTCAATCCAAGCGATGCAGGAGTTCTGCGGGCGGTTTGTGGAGAGAGGCGGCTGTGTCATGGGAATACTCTAGCACAGCGGTTCGGTGTCGTCAAGGGTTGTCTGAATCAGGTAACTGGGTTCTCCCCACCCGCCCGCCCATTTTGAAACTGGGGGCAAAGCCCCCAGACCCCCTGCCAGAGGGGGAGAATCGTGGGGCCACTGTGCGGCTCGCTGACGCCTACCCAGACCCCCTGCCAGAGGGGGCCACTGTGCGGCTCGCTGACGCCTACCCAGGCCCCCTGCTAGAGGGGGAGAACCGTGGGGCCACGGTGTGGCTCGCTGACGCCTACCCAGGCCCCCTGCCAGAGGGAAGAACCGTGGGGCCACTGTGTGGCTCGCTGACGCCTACCCAGACGCCTGCCAGAGGGGGAGAACCGTGGGGCCACTGTGCGGCTCGCTGACGCCTACCCAGACCCCCTGCCAGAGGGGGCCACTGTGCGGCTCGCTGACGCCTACCCAGGCCCCCTGCTAGAGGGAGAACCGTGGGGCCACTGTGTGGCTCGCTGACGCCTACCCAGGCCCCCTGCCAGAGGGAAGAACCGTGGGGCCACTGTGTGGCTCGCTGACGCCTACCCAGACCCCCTGCCAGAGGGGGGAGAACCGTGGGGCCACTGTGCGGCTCGCTGACGCCTACCCAGACCCCCTGCCAGAGGGGGAGAACTGTGGGGCCACTGTGCGGCTCCGCTGACGCCTACCCAGACCCCCTGCCAGAGGGGGTTCTCCTCATGACACGCCGAGAGTAGGTAGACTGGCCAACCAGACCTCCTGCCAGAGGTTCTCCTCACGCCACGCCGAGAGTAGGTAGACTGGCCAACCAGACCCCCCTTCCAGAGGGGAGAACCCCTCTGGACTCCCCCTTCGGGTCTCACAGAGTCTGAACAGTTATTGAATCAGGATTCTCAGGATTGGAGGCCCAGAAGTGCGGCGGAGTCCAGAAGAACACGATTGGGGACCAGACCCCCGTGAGGATAGGATCGGCTCGCGTGGTAGCATTCCACCTATTCGGGCGGGCGGCGTGATGGACGTCAGGCTGTGCCGGATTGATTGTCTGAATCAGGATTGGCAGGATGGGGATGTGCGGGCGATACGCGAGTGGTTGGGGCGGCTGTTCGATCTGGGACGCGCTGATGACATCGTAGTTATGGCTGCCGAGCCGCAGCGGTGGGCAGCCCCGTTTCAGAATCCGAAGATGCCCGGGCGGGGAGTCGGTGTGACTGTCGAGGTGGTGCGGAGCTCTTCTACTATCCACGCGTGAATGTCGGAGTTCAGGTCGGCGAATATCTCGTGCTGGGTCTTTCGCTCGTTGACCCAGTCCTGGAGGGCGTTAGACTTGAGGCTCTCCCTGCTCACCTGGTCGATCTCGCGCGCCTCATCACGGTCGGACACCATGAAGAAGTGGAGTGCGGTGGGGTCGTCGAAGCTCGGGATGGGGTCGCTGAGCTCACCTATATCCAGGTCGAAGACGACGTGGTCGTATTCCTTATGCACGCCCTCGGGCACCCATCCCAGGTCGCCCCCTCTCCGGAGGGTCTCCGGATCGTCTCGTCCGAACTCTCGGGCGAGCGCCTTGAAGGCTTCGTGTAGAGCCTCCGGGTTCGTGCCGCCCGTGGTCACGGCCTCCTCGTATTTCAGCTTCAGTATCTCCAGTTCGTCTTCCGGGACGACCGAGAGGCGGTAGAGGCGTATCTGTTCGGCAACGGTCGGCACCGCATCTCCGACGAACTGTCTCACCTTCTCTCTCAGCATATACGTCCGCACGAACTCACGGTGGTCCGATTCGTTTATCTGCAGCAGGTTTAGGAACCCCTTGTAGCGCTCTCTGAACTCTCTCTCAACCTGCGGTCTCTCGTCTGCGGGCGCATATCGGCCGCTGGGGCCGAGCAGTCGGTCTATCTCATCGTCGATCTCTTCGTCCGTCACGATTATGCCCATGTTCGGGGCCGCAAGCCGTATCACCTGGTTCTCCACGAGTTCGTTGAAGGTCTTGAATATCTCCTCACTGATGGGGAAGGTTCTCCCGGTGAGGTTGGCGCTCTGCTGCTTGATACGCAGCTCTCTGATGATGTCCGCCCGGCTGAATTCGACCCCGTCCACGGCTACGATGAGATGTGTGGACGGGAGCACGAACCTCATGACGAACGCGCCGACCACGACGCCGGCTACGACGAGGAGAGCGACGCCGATGGCCAGCATGGCGGCCCGCCGCCTCTGGGGATTCTTTCGCTGCTCGGCGATCGCGCGCCGGCGGTCGGTCCTAGTCTTCCGAACCTGGGCCTGTCCTGACTGATATGCCACTTTATCCACCACTATGTTTCCTGAGCAGCCCAGAGACGGATCGGACGGCCGAGCCGCCGACCGATATTTGCGTCAGTGGGCCGACCGGGTTCCAGCACCAATGAGGGACTGAAAGGGAGCGGCTATCTTGCCAGGCCGGGTCTGCCGGTGCGATGGTCCGGCGAGAACGGGAGCATTGCCAGGTGTCTGGCCCGCTTGATGGCTGTCGAGAGCGCCCGCTGGTGCTTGGCGCAGGCGCCCGACTTGCGGCGAGCCTCTATCTTGAAGCGGTCGGACAGGAATCTGCGCAGTCTGGCAACGTCCTTATAGTCGACGTAGGCTATGTGGTCCACACAGTATGAGCATAGCTTGCGCCGGGTGTAGTATCGCGGGCGTCCGCGTCTCTGCGGTCGGCCTCGCGGGCCTCCGCCCTGACCCATCGAGGGTCGGCGCGCGAAAGTCGAGGCACCGGGCGAGGCGGTCGATTGGGGCGCTGGCGTTGTGGTCATAGTGTCTGCGGTAATCCTTTCTTGGCCTAGCCTACTACCAGGGCAGGTCCTCGGCGTCCACGTCAGGCCCGGGGTCCGGCGCTCCGCCGCCTCCGGCGGGTGGGCCGTATCCGGCTCCTCCTTCGGCTTCCTGCGCTCTGCCGCCTAGGAACAGGACATGATTCGCCGTTATCTCGTTGCGGAATCGGGTCTGTCCGTCGTTGCCGGTCCAGGAGTCGCTCTTGAGCCTGCCTTCAGCATATATTCGCATTCCCTTCGTCACGTACTGGTTGCAGCGTTCCGCCAGCTGGTTCCACGCCGTGATCGTAAACCACTCCGTCTCCTCGCGCTGTTCCCCTGCAGACGTGGTGTATCTTCGGTTCGTGGCAAGACGAAAGGACGTGACTGGGTTGCCGGAAGGGGTGTACCGCATGTCGGGGTCGGTCCCGACGTTGCCTATGACGAGTATCTTATTGAGGCTCAAGCGCCGCTCCCTCTGCTTCACCGCTCGGCCTGGCCTCGGCTTCCGATGATTGGGGCGCCTCGGCCTTCTCTGCGGCGGCCGGCTGGTCGGCCGCTGTCGATTCTACGGCCGCTTCCTGAGGTTTCTCGGCCTTCTCTGCGGCGGCCGGCTGGTCGGCCGCTGTCGATTCTACGGCCGCTTCTTGGGGTTTCTCGGCCTTCTCCTCGGCGGCAGCAGGCCGCGGCCCGTCCGCAATCGTCACCAGGTGACGCAGAACGTCTTGGGCTCCATGCAGGGCACCGTTCAGCTCCCGAGTGTCTTTGGAGTGGAGCTCGAACCTCACGAGGAAGTAGTTGCCCTCCTGGAAGTTCTGGATCGGGTAAGCCAGCTGCTTGACCCCCCAATTTTCGCGCACCGACACCGCCCCGCCGTGGTCTGCTATGAAGCCTTCCACGCGGTCCACCGCGGCTACGGCATCATCTTCGCTGGCCTCCGGGGTCAGGACGACCACGAGTTCGTACTCTGTCAGGTTCTCCATTACCGTATGAATTCTCCCCGCGGCCGAGTGATGTTCTGCCAGGAATTATAGCAGGGGTCCCTACGGGGTCACAAGTGCGCGCAGGCGGGCGTAACTGTTCAGAGTTGATGATTTTCCCCACCCGCCCGCCCATTTGGAAACTGGGGGCAAAGCCCCCAGACCCCCTGCCGGCTGCCGGATGGGGGAACAGTGGTCAGTGGCGAGTGCTCCTCAGACTCCCTGCTAGAGGAGAGCCCATCTGGACTCTCCCTTCGGGTCTCACAGAGTCTGAACAGTTACCGGCGGGCGGGATAGCGCAGGCGAGCCGCCGGCGGATACCGAGCATGGCCGTGCGCTCCGTGCTAACATTGCCTCATGGACCCCGCGTTCATCCGCAACTTCTGCATAATCGCTCACATCGATCACGGCAAGTCGACCCTGGCTGACCGTCTGCTCCAGATCACGGGCACGGTCGCCCCGCGGGAGATGATAGATCAGCACCTGGACACGATGGATCTGGAGCGGGAGCGGGGGATCACGATCAAGGCGCAGGCCGTCCGTATGGCGTACAGGGCCCTATCGGGTTCCCTGTACCAGTTCAACCTGATCGACACGCCTGGACACGTCGACTTCACTTACGAGGTCTCGCGGAGCCTGGCGGCCTGCGAAGGGGCGTTGCTGCTGGTCGACGCGACCCAGGGGATACAGGCGCAGACGGTGGCCAACCTCTACCTGGCGCTGGAGCACGACCTGGAGATCGTCCCGGTGGTGAACAAGATAGACCTGGACGCGGCGGAACCCGAACGCGCGGCTGCGGGTCTCCAGAGCGCCTTCGGGTTCCGCGCGGACGAGGTGCTGACCGTCTCCGCGAAGGACGGGACTGGGGTGAGGGGCTTGCTCGAGGCGGTGGTGAGCCGGGTTCCGCCGCCTGCCGCCGGAGGGTCGGAGCATCTGAGAGCCTTGGTGTTCGACTCTAAGTATGACCCGTACAAGGGTGTGATCGCCTATGTCCGTGTCTTCGAGGGGAGTGTCTCGTCGTCTGACCGGGTGAGGCTGATGTCGGCGGGGTCTCAGAGCGAGGTGTTGGAGGTGGGTGTCTTCCGCCCGGCGCCGGCCAAGGTCGATACGCTCCGTACGGGCGAGGTCGGCTACGTGGCGACCGGGCTCAAGAGCGTTGGGGATGCTCCTGTGGGAGATACCATCACGCTGAGCTCCAGACCGGCGCCAGTTGCTCTCACGGGCTATCAGGAACTCAAGCCGATGGTGTTCGCGGGCCTGTATCCCGCAGACGGAGAGGGATACGTGGAGCTGCGTGAGGCGCTGGAGAAACTCAGGCTCAACGACGCGGCACTCAGCTTTCAGCCGGAGACGTCGCTGGCTCTGGGATCGGGGTTCCGCTGCGGATTTCTGGGTCTGCTGCACATGGAGGTGATCCAGGAGCGGCTCGAGCGCGAGTATGACTTGAATCTGCTGGCGACCTCGCCCAGCGTCGCGTACGAGGTCGTGCTGACCGACGGCTCGGTCCAGGGGGTTGACAGCCCGGCGAAGCTGCCCGAGCCGCAGCGGGTGGCGGAGGTTATGGAGCCGTGGCTCGACCTGCGGGTAGTCACGCCATCGTCGCACGTGGGGGTGGTGATCGACCTGCTCAGCGAGCGTCGGGGAGAGTATGGGAGGATGGAGTACATTCAGCAGCAGGACGCGGGCGGCGTGGGGGCGGCGTCCGGGTCTGGGCGGGTGCTGCTAGAGTATGCGGTTCCGCTGTCTGAGGTTCTGGTGGGTTTCTACGACCAGCTCAAGGCCAGGACTCAGGGATACGCGTCGATGGACTACACGATGGCCGCGCCTCGCGCGGGGGATCTGGTCCGCCTGGACATACTGGTCAATGGTCAGCCGGTCGACGCCCTGTCGGCGATTCTTCACAGGGATAGGGCGGTGAGTCGTGGGAGGGAGTTGGTGGAGAAGCTGAGGGATCTGATACCGAGGCAGATGTTCGAGGTGCCTCTTCAGGCGGCCATCGGGCGGCGGATCGTGGCCAGGGAGACCATTCGGGCACTCCGCAAGAACGTGCTGGCGAAGTGCTACGGCGGCGACGTTACTCGCAAGCGCAAGCTGTTGGAGAAGCAGGCCGAGGGGAAGAAGAGGATGAAGCGGGTCGGCAGCGTGGAGATACCGCAGGAGGCGTTTCTGGGGGTGCTCAAGGTGGGGCGCTAGGCTGCTGCTGCGGCGGATGCGGGTCACTCTGGGGGCGGAGGTGCAAGACCCCCTGCCCATCGTGCTGCGGCGACGTCCGGGATGCGGGTCACTCCGGGGAGATTACGATACGACTCCGCGTATGACGAATCCGGCCAGCCAGCTCATTATGAAGACGGGGCCCGCGGCGAAGAGGCGGCCCTCGGTCGAGTCGTCCACGGGGCCGTGGCGCCACACGTAGACGACGAAGCCGACGAGGCCGACCGCCACCAGCGAGACGGATAGCGTGGTGACGCCGAGCGCGGCTCCGATGAGGAAGCCTGCCATGCCCCAGGGCAGGGGAGAGTCTGCGAGCGTTCGGGGAGTCACGGTCTTAGGTGGTCGAGTAGATTTGCAGGCGGTGGCGGTTGGTTTCGGTGACGAAGAGGCGCTGGGAGTGGTCGAACCTGACGGAGACGGGGCCCCAGAAGTAGGGTTCGATCTGGGATGACAGGTGGTCGGGGGTATTGAGGTGAGGTGGGAGTTTGGGGCGCAGGTCTGATATGTCTCGCGTGGCCTGCTCGTCGGGGTTGGCGGCTAAGAAGTCCTTGGCCCATTTGGACAGCGTGGCCTGTCCTCTGAGGGTCTTGGAGAAGGAGCCGTCGGGCGTGAAAATCTGGACGCGCTCGTTTCCCCAGTCGGCGACGTAGACGCTGCCCCGGTCGTCGACGGCCACCGAGGATGGGCGGATGAGGCCTTCCGGTCCGCCGCCGCTCCCGAAGGAGGCCAGGAAGGAGCCGTCGGGCGAGAACTTCTGGACGCGGTCGTTGCGCCAGTCGGCGACGTAGATGCTGCCTGCGCCATCCATCGCAACGCCCCAGGGCATGTTGAATTCGCCCTCTCCCGACCCTGGCGCGCCCCATCCGCCTATCCATTCCCCGTCGGCGGTGAACTTCTGTATGCGGTGGTTGTGCTGGTCGGCGACGTAGACGTTGTCGGCGTCGTCGATAGCGATGCCCGCGGGTCCGTTGATACGGTCGGGGCCGCTGCCTCTGACTCCCCACTTCTCCAGGAATTTCCCGTCCGAGTCGAACACGCTCACGCGGTGGTTGTACTCGTCGGTCACGTACAGGCGGTCACGGCTGTCGAAGGCCATTGCGACCGGCAGGACCATCTGCCCGTCGCCGCCGCCGGCTCCGTAACCGAACTCGCCGAGGTAGTCTTCGTCGAGGTTGCAGATGCCCACTCGGATGGCGGTACGGCGTGCGACGTCGCAGCGGTTCAGGACGTAGATACGGCCGGCCCGGTCGTGAGCGGTGTCGTACGGATTGGCGAAGCCTCTGCCGTTGAAGCCGTTGTTGACGATCCCGATGGTCTTCAGATACTCGACGGGGGCGGACGCGACTACCACTATGGCATCCTCCAGAGGGACTCAGGGGTTCAGGCTCTGTTTCGGTTCCGGTACAGGGGCGGGTTCTCCGGTCGGCGCTAGGCCAGTTGGTAGGCGGGTGTGGAGGCCGCCAGCCTCAGAATCTCCGCCACACGCTCATCGTCGGCGCCGTCGTTGCCGCGGAGTTTCACCTCGCCCTCTCTGGAGGCCACTTCCACCAGGGAGGCGCGGGTTTCATCGGAAACGCGCAGCGGCCCCAGGGTATCCAGACACCCGTCCACGAGTTCCTCGGGCGACAGCACCCCTCCGTCCATCTCCGCCATTCTGTCGATCATCGCGCGGACGCCGGGGTTCGCCGTGTCGCCGAGCCACGCTGCCACGAAGTTCACCCTGTCCACGAGCGCTCCGCTGTTGATCCACTCGATCCCCTCGTGCCAGCCCTCGACGGTCGGAGGGTTGAGAAGCCCCTGGCCCATGTAGGAGGCCTGGTTGGCTATGTCGTTGATGTCCAGCACGGGTTCGCTGCACATTCCCGCCTGTCTCAGCGCTCCGATGACCAGTTCGACCGGGCCCTTAACGCGGGCGAGCCGCACCGCGTCCGACCTGAAGTAGTCGGAGTTGAACAGGGTGCGGAGCACCGATCTGATCTCGTAGTCCGACTCCATGTACGAGTCCATCATCTCGCGTATCACGGGTTCGGCGTCGGAGTCCACCTCGTCGGCGGCGAAGTATTGGAAGAGGCGCGTGCACACGAAGCGGGCCGTCGACTCGTGCCGCACTATGATGGCGATCACGTCCTCGCCGTCGAACCTGCCTGTCTCACCGAGGAAGGTCTTTTCTCCGTCGTCGTGGTCGTGGCCGCGGTACTCGAAGTGCCAGGATATGCGGCCGTACGGCCAGATCGAGTCCTTCATCGCCCGCTGAGACATGTACTCGGCGTTCTTCAGGGTCCATCCCGTGAACGCGCGCGCGCATTCCTTGACGTCGTCTTCGGTGTAGCTGCCTATCCCCATCGAGAAGAGTTCCAGCAGCTCTCTCCCGTAGTTTTCGTTGATCGCGGTCTTGTGATTGTTCTCGTTGTCGAGCCAGACGATCATCGCAGGGTCTTTGGAGAGTTCGATCAGAAGCTCCCGGAAGCTGCCGAGGCCGCGGTGTCTGAACATGTCTATCTGGTTCAGGAGAGTGCGGGCCTGGTTCAGCTTCGTGTAGCCCGTGGCGAAGAGGCCGTGCCAGAACAGGGCCAGCTTCTCTTCGAGGGGGCACGCGGTCGTCGCCATTCTGTAGACCCAGTAGGCGGCTGCGGAGTCGGCCTGCCGCAGTTCGTGCTGGTCCACGTGGTACCGGCGTATCAGGTCGTCGGGAAGGCTGTCGGCTTCTCCGGGGTGGAGCAGGTCTTCGACCACCTCTTCGTAGTTGCGGTCGGCCAATTGGTCGAGTTCCGTCCTTGTCGCGCCGAAGCCCGCGCGACGCATCAGGTGTGCCATCAATTCTACGTTTGACTTGCTCATTTTGGGCCTTTCTGTTCTGGGGTGGGCTGTGGCTGTGACTCAGTTCGCCGCGCCGCTCCCGTTGCCGCTCCCGTTGCCGCTACCGTTGGATATGAAGTCGAACTGCTCGAAGTGGCCGTTCACTATCGGCGACGCCTCCACGTGGAGCCACCTCTCCAGGATGGTCGAGTAGGTCGACCTGAAGTCGTTGTTGTAGTGGAGGTCTCCCTCCAACTGGCGCTCCTCCTTCAGCGACGGGTACTCCCCGTACATCCCTCCACGCACAGACCCCCCGATCACGAACGCCACGCCGCCAGACCCGTGATCGGTTCCCGAGCCGTTGTCCTTGATGCGCCGGCCGAACTCGGAGAATATCAGCAGCGCCGTGTCGTCTTCCCTGCCGTGCTCCTTCAGGTCGGCGTAGAAGTCCGACACGCCAGCCGACATCTCTCCTATCAGGCTGCCGTGGGTGGCCAACTCGCCAGAGTGGGTGTCGTAGCTCCCCTGCTGAGTGTAGAAGATCCGCGTGCCGAGGTCCGCGAACATCACCTTCGCCGCGTCCCGCAGGCTCTGGCCTATCGGAGAGGCCGCGTACTCCACGCCGGACTCGTACTTGTCGACGGCCGTCCGAAGAAGGTCCGCTCCCTTCAGGGCGTCCGTACCGGTCTGACCCAGAAAGTCCATGACCGCGTCCCTGCCGCGCTCGCCCCCGTACATCTTCGCGAACGCCTCCAGAGCGTACCTCCGCAGCTTCTCGTCCTGAAGGTCAGGGAACAGTCCGTAGCTCTCCAGGTTCCCCACCGAGGCCACGGGAACGCCGCGAACTCCCAGCGCTCTCGGAAGTCCGCGCCCGAAGTTCACCGCCGTAAGGACGTTCTCACCGCCTGGGTCCAGCTCCCGCGTCGCTCGACCCAGCCAGCCCTCGACTCCTATGTCCTCCGGCAGGGCCGTGTGCCATATGTCCATCGACCGGAAGTGGGAGCGGTTGGGCTCCGGGTAGCCTATCCCGTTGATCACCGCCACCTTCCCATCGTCGTACAGCTCTTTGATGGCCCGCATGTTTGGGTTGAAGCCGTACTCGTCGTCTATCGGAAGCACTCGCTCGCTCTCTATGTTCACCGTAGGACGGTAGTCGTAGTACTCCCCGTCGTTGTACGGTACGATGGTGTTCAGGTAGTCGTTCCCTCCGCTGAGCTGGATTACTACCAGCGACGGCTCCTGTCTGCGGCTTCCCATTTCTCCCTCCTACAGGCTAGGGCACGCGCCCGCTTCCCCTATCTCGAACGACGATTCCCATGCTCTCTCTGAGGCTTATCCTACTACGGCCCCCACACGCATGACAAGACCGACCGATGACGGTGAGCCGGCAGCCTCTGGGGAGCGGCGGCTCCGGGAATTTTTGCCGAAAGTGTCGCATTTTGGGGCATTTCGTAGCTGGGAGGTGCGATTTTGGCCGACACTATGCGACACCTATGCGACACCTATGCGACACCTATGCGACACTCATGCGACACTATGCGACACTTATGCGACACTTTCCGACAGGGCTTCAGGAGTCGTGCGGGCTGGTGTGTGGAGAGAGGCGGCTGTGTCATGGGGATACTCTAGCACAGCGGTTCGGCGTCGTCAAGGGTTGTCTGAATCAGGATTTTCAGGATTGGGAGGCGCCTACACCGCCTACTAATCTGGGACAGGTTCGGATCACGGCGGTGGGAGGGCGGCCATGGGTAGACCACCTCCAGATTGCTGAAGGGCTTGGCTCACGAAGCTGGCGTCAATTAGCCGCTAGTGAGGGGGACAAGTCCTCTCACCAGTTCGCGCCGAACCTGGGAGTGGGGAGCGGCCGTTCTTCTCTCGACGACCGAGGGCATGGTCCCGGCCCTTCAGGGAGCGCCGGATGGCCGCTCTGCGCTATGAGTCATGCGGTCTGCCGCCGGGTGGCGGGGGCGCTCAGCACGGACGGCTATGTTCCGAATCTCACGTCTGCCACGGGGTCGCTGTAGTCGACGCCCTTAGTGGACCAGAAGATTTCGGCTATCTCGTCCACGGCGGCGACCAGCTGCCTGGCAGCGTCGAGGTCGACGGACTGCTTGTTCTTGGACGCGAGCTTCGTGGCGTCCCATACTTTGGTGTGGAGGTCGGGGTGCTTCTCGAGGTGCTCCGGCTTGAAGTAGTCGTGCCAGAGGATGTCGATCTCGCGCTTGGTCAACTCGGCGTGCTCTTCCTTGACGGCGATGTAGCGCGACTCGCTGTTGGCGCGTTCGGCGCCGTTGCCGCCGAGGGCCTGTATTCTCATCACCATCTTTTGAACGGTCTGGGCGGCTATCTTGGCCGTTACGGGGTCATATATTCCGCACGGGATGTCGCAGTGGGCCGAGGCCTCGCGGATCCGGGGCCGCAGGCGAAGGGACTTCAGCAGGTTCATAGGGCGGGTCTCCTCCTGATGGGGTAGTAGGAAGATACAGCAACTGGTCTGCGCGCGCAAGCCGGAGGGGGGAGCAGTGGAGAGTGGAGAGTGGAGAGTGGAGAGTGGAAAGTGGAGAGTGGAAAGTGGAAAGTGGAGAGTGGAGAGTGGGAAACTGCGCCCCGATCGGTCATGCCGTGTTCGGCAGCGCGCCCGTGGGACGGCGGTCACTGGACGATTCGGCACGGTCATTCTAGTATTGGGGCATTGGATCGACGCGCCGGTCGGCGGCGCGCGATTACGGAGGGCCGGGACTTGCCCAGACGAGCGGACGAATGGCAGCGCGCGGAGCACCCGCCCTACTGTACCTGCGTGAGTTGTACGAAGAAGCGATTGGCCTCACGGAGTGGGGGGTCGATCAGGGCCATGGTGGACAGGCTCGCGGCCAGGATACGCTCGCTGTTCCGGTAGCGCCCATGGTTAGGTTCCGGCCCGGACGTTCTCTCCAGGAGAGGTAACAGTTCAGAGTCGATGAGGTCTTTCGATCAGCGTAGTCCTGATAAGCAGGCGGGTGGGTTTCAAACCCACCCACCCGCCCCTTGGAAACTGGGGGCAAAGCCCCCAGACCCCCTGCCAGAGGGGAGAACCCCTCTGGACTCCCCCTTCGGATCTCACGGAGTCTGAACAGTTACCAGGAGAGGTAGATGAGATTCAAAGACAGGGTTGCCCTCGTGACCGGCGCTGGGTCCGGCATTGGCAGGCAGATCGCTTTGGGATTCGCGGAGGAGGGGGCCGACGTGTCGATCCACGACCTGAATCAGGGCGGAGCTGCCGAGACCCTGGCGGGGATCAGAGGGCATGGGCGGAGCGGGGAGGTCCGTTTGGTGGACGTCTCCAGGGCCGCGGAGGTCAGGCGGGCCATCGATCGGACGGTCGAGAGGTTTGGACGAGTGGACGTACTCGTGAACTGCGCGGGCATCAACATCTACATGGACCCCTTCGACTACTCCGACGAGGACTGGGAGCGGGTCGTCGGGGTCGATCTTACGGGAACGTGGAACTACTGCCGTTATCTGGGGCCTCACCTGGTGGAGCGTGGAGGCGGGTCGATCGTCAACGTATCCTCGGCTGGGTCGATCGTCACTTCCTACTATAGAGCGCCCTACATGGCGAGCAAGGGCGGCGTCAGGGGTCTGACCATGGCATTGGCGCTCGACTTGGCGGAGAGGAACGTGCGGGTCAACGCAGTCGCGCCGGGCATCGTCGACACTGGGATGACACGTCCCCGCGAGAAGCGTCTGGGCCGCGTCACCGACCACGCTGCGCGCGCGCTCACGCCGATGCGCCGGTGGGGCACCCCTGATGACGTTGCCAAGGCCGTCCTCTTCCTCGCGTCCGATGGCGACGCGGGCTTCATCACCGGCCACACCCTCGTGGTGGACGGGGGGGCGACCATCGGGAACCAGTGGGGCCAGCCCTTCAGGATGACGCGGGAGGACGGGAGTGAGTTTGACTGGGCAGCAGAACAGCCTCAATCGGCCGCGCCCACATCCACCGCGGGCAGGGTAGAATAGCCAGGGCCACAAGCAGAAATACGTATTCAGGAGGCCAACCAATGAGCGACACCAGGTACAAGCCCTACGACGACCTGCGCCTGTATCCGGGCATTCACCTGAGCGAGGAGCGCAAGCGCCGGCTCGACGCCGACGAGTTGGATCCGGATGAGCTAAGCCCCGAGGACATAGTCTACAAGCTCGGGCGGATGGTCACCGGCACGATGTATTCGTTGCTGGAGATCGTGGAGGAGAGGTGGGGCAAGGAGGCGGCGCGGCAGACGGCCATCGATTGGGGACGCAGGCGCGCCCGCGCGAATCTGGAGGGCTGGATGAAGTCGCGTGGGCTCACCAGCCTGACGCCTGAGGAGTGGGCCAAGTTCCAGGACTACCGCCACATCATCTCCGGGCCGCTGCACGCGCCCTCCTACATTGACTACAGCGGCGAAGACGACCTCGTTCTGAACCGGCGGGCGTGTCTGTTCCACGACGGGAGGCCCGAGGGTATGGACAGCTATTGCGCGCCCGCCTGCGACGGCATGTTCGTTGGCTACGCGGAAGCCAGCCCGGACTTCGAGGGTACGATGCCCGTGTGCATGTCTCGGGGGACTTCCGACTCGCGCTGCGAGGTCCACTTCACCATACGGTCGTGAGGGAGCGGCAGTGACGCGCATGACCGGCGGCGAGGCCGTCGTCCAGACTCTCGTATCCGAGGGTGTTCGGGCCGTCTTCGGTCTGCCTGGGACTCACGCCCTCGCCATGTTCGACGCGCTGTGGGACGCGCCCTCAATACGCCGCGTAACGGCCCGGCACGAGCAGGGGGCGGCATACATGGCCGACGGGTATGCGCGGGCGAGCGGCGACGTCGGCGTCTGCTTCACTTCCACCGGACCCGGAGCGCTCAACAGCCTCGCGGGCATGGCCACCGCCTACGCGGACTCTTCCCCCGTGCTCAACGTTTCCAGCCAGATACCCAGCGCCGGCATACAGCGGAACAAGGGCTACTTCCACGACGTGGGAGACCAGCTGGGGATGTTCGAGGAGGTCACGGGGTGGAGGGGGCGCGCGGAGGCTCCCGGGGAGATTCCGGGTCTCATTCACCGGGCCATGGAGAGTATGCGGAACGGTCGGCCCCGGCCGACGGCGGTCGAGGCGCCCAAGGACGTGCTCGACGCGGAGGCGTTCGTTGAGCTGCCGCCGGCCGCGTCTCGCAGGCCCATGGTTCCCGACGCCGCGCAGATAGAGGCGGCCGCGCGGGCCGTGCTCGACGCGCGGAGGCCGATCATATGGGCCGGAGGCGGGGCGGTCACAGCCTCGGCTGCGCTGACCGAGCTTGCCGATTCTCTGCAGGCCCCTGTCATCACCACCGTTACGGGCAAGGGGGCGGTGTCGGAGCGGCATCCTCTGAGCATCATGGCGCCCCCGGCCCACTACGCTCCCCTGCGGAGCTATCTGGCCGACTGCGACGTCATGCTGGTCGTCGGGTCGCACCTCAGCCAGCTGGACACCAACGAGTGGTCGCTGACCATGCCGGGTACCATCGTGCAGATCGACGTGGATCCGGCCGAGATAGGCCGGAACTATCCGGTCGACGTGGGCGTCGTCGGTGACGCCGGGCCGGCGCTCCGCAGCCTGGTCGACGCGGCGAGGCCTGTCCGTGGGGAGCGGGCGAGCCGGGCGGACGAGGTGGCCGAGTTGAGGCGCGGGTTTCGCGCGAGGATGGAGGCGCGCTCGCCCGATGCGGCTGCGCTGGTCGACGAACTGCGCGACGGTCTTCCAGACGACTCCATCGTCGTGGGGGACGTCACGACCCTGTCGGCGTGGGCCTACATGATGCTGGAGGTGAGCGGCCCCAGGACGTTCCTGTATCCCTGGGGGCTGGCCACGCTCGGGGCGGGCCTGCCCATGGCCATCGGGGCGGCGGTGGCGCGTCCCGACCGCAGGGCGCTCGCAATCTGCGGCGACGGGGGGTTCCTCTTTACGGCGGCCGAGCTGGCCGCGGCCGTCCAGTCCGGCGTCAACGTGGTCGCCCTGGTGGTCAACGACGGCAAGTTCGGTATTCTGGAGCCTCAGCAGATGGCACGGTTCCGGCGCACGGCGATGATCGATTTGCACAACCCGGACTTTGCCGGGATGGCCGAGTCCTTCGGGGCTCTCGGCATCGCGGTCAGCGAGGTGCGCCAGGTGGGTGGGGCACTCAGGAGGGCGTTCGCGGCCGACCGGCCCGCGGTCGTCGAGCTGCGGACTCGGCTTACGCACCCATACGACATGGACTGGTAGGCAACGAAAGCCGGGCGCCCCCTACTCCGGAACGGTGAGGCCGGCGAGCATCTCGTCGGTGACGTC
Organism: uncultured Dehalococcoidia bacterium; assembly: GCA_958295685.1. Lineage (GTDB taxonomy): Bacteria > Chloroflexota > Dehalococcoidia > Lucifugimonadales > CATQGZ01 > CATQGZ01. The sequence continues at coordinate 1,696,732 of OY282365.1, read as the reverse complement.
GCGGCCCAGGAAGAAGAGCTTCCGGTCCGTGTACCACAGTGTCCGACTGCCGCCGCGCTCCGTCATGCTCGAATAGAACGAGAGCCAGTACATGTTGTCTGGGAAGATGCCCACCATCTCCGTGTCGCAGAAGAGCAAGGGCCTACCCCACGGGCGCGTCCTCCGAGATCAGCCTCTCCTTCTTCAGTTCGGCCCAGAGGTCGGCGGGTATGGGGAAGGCGGCCATAGCGACGTTCTCTTCGACCTCTGCGGGCGTCACCGAGCCTGGGATGGTCGCCGCTACCGCGGGATGGCCCAACCCGAACTGGAGCGCGGCGGCCTTGAGCGGGACAGAGTGTCTGACGCATACGTCCCTGATGCGGCGGGCGAGTTCGAGCATCTCGCGGGGGAGCTGGGCGGTCCCGTTCTCCGGCGGCGTGTAGGTATAGGACTCACGGGACAGGTCGGAGGCGAGCACGCCCAGATTGTAGGGGCCTCCCAGGATCACGCTGACGCCCCTCTGTTCGCAGAGTGGCAGCAGGACGGGCAGGGCCGCGTGGTCGATGAGCGTGTACCGGCCCGCCATCAGCACGCAGTCCAGGTCGCACTCGCGCACGAACCGGGACAGTATCTGCGAGTTGTTCATGCCCACGCCGATAGCCTTGACCACTCCCTGCGATCGGAGGTCGGCGAGCGTCGGATACGCTTCGTTCAGGGCCTGGTCCCAGCAGGCGGGGTCGTCCGGGTCGTGGATGAGGGCGACGTCCACACGGTCCAGGCGAAGCCGCTTCAGGCTCCCTTCCAGCGTCCTCAGCACGGCGCCGCGGCTGAAGTCGAAGACGGTGTCCAGGTCGTGTGGAACGAACCCATCGTCGGGCGCGTTCGGGTCCGCGGGCTTCAGCGCGCGCCCGACCTTGGTCGATATGACGAAGTCGTCCCTCCGAGCCTCTGCCAGGGCCCGGCCGTATCGGCGCTCGCCCCTTCCGAAGCCGTAGTACGGGGCGGTGTCGAAGTAGCGGATTCCAAGCTCGAATGCTCGGGAGATCGCGGCGACCGCCTCGCTCTCCTGCACGTCGAACCTGAAGGCGCTGAGAGGCGCGCCGCCGAGGCCCAGCCTGGTGACGTGGAGACCGGTGTTCCCGATCTCGGCCGTTCCCGGAGAGGCTGGCATCAGACGCTACTCCGCGATCTCTATCAACTCGATCCAGTTCCCGTCGGGGTCCTGCATGTAGCAGGCCGTCCTGCCCGGGGAGACCTCCGTCGGAGGGTTCAGGCTTGCCGCGCCATTGTCCAGGGCCGCCTGGTAGAGAGCGCGGACGTCGTCCACCTGGAAGGCGAGGTGGGACCCGCCCAGCACGCTGCGCTCGTCGGTCGGACGCTGGGCCGGAGGCGGGTTCAGGTACTGGATCAGTTCCAGGGCGTGGACGGCGTCCGCGCCCATGAGGGCGATCCGCAGGTGGGCGCCCTCGTAGCCGACCACCTGATCCACCCCTGGGCCGATCCGCTCGTATCTGCTCCTGACCTCCAGCCCGATGACGTCACGGTAGAACTCTACGGCCTTTTCCAGGTCGCGTACCACGAATCCGGTATGGTGCACGTGCTTGATCATCGTCCCTCCTGGTCCTCTCGCGACAGCCGGTCGATCTCGGCCAGGGCACGCCCGATCCGCGCCCTGAAGGCGTCCACGTCCTCGTCGGTCCACGGATAGAAGCCGCGTCCCGACTTCACGCCGAGTTCTCCACGCTCTACCTTGCCTGCAATCAGCGCCGGCGAGTCGGGCGACGACTCGATCGCTGGGAAGAGCAGGTCGATTATGTGCGAAATCGTGTCCCATCCAGCCAGATCGAACACTTCGAACGGCCCGGCGACAGCCAGCCGGCGGCCGAAACTGCTCTTGACCACCTCGTCGACGTCCTGCGGTGTTGCGATGCCCTGCTCGACCACGGATATCGCCTCTCGCAGCAGCGCGAACTGCATCCGGTTCCCGATGAACCCCAGCGACTCCTTCTGAAGGACCACAGGGCGCTTCCCCAGTCTCCTGAACACGCCGGCCGTGGCCTCTATCGTCGCGTCCGAGGTCTCCGGGCCCCGCACCACTTCGATCAGGGGCATCAGGTAGGGCGGGTTCCACCAGTTGGCCACCACGACCTTGTCGGGCCGCTTCGTCGCCGGCGCTAGCTGGCTGGACATGAACGACGACGTGTTGCTCGACAGGATGGTCCGTTCGGGGGAGGACTCGTCGAGCAAGGCGAAGACCTCGCGTTTAAGCTCCAGGTCTTCGAACACCGCCTCCACCACGAAGTCCACGTCGGCCACGCTGTCGGCAAGGGAAGCGCTCGTGTGGATCCTCGACGGGACCGCGGCCGCGGCCGACTCGTCGGCCAGCCCGACGTCTATCATCGTGTCCAGGCTGGTCCGCACGTTCTCCAGGGCCTTCTCCAAGCCCTCTTCGGTCGTATCGTTCAGATAGACCTCAAAGCCTCCCAGCGCAAAGTTCAGCGCGATCCCGTGTCCCATGAGACCGGCGCCGATGACACCGATCCGGGAGATGTCGTCGGCCTTCATGACAACCTCCTCATCATGGAGAGGTCTGCGTAACTCCCAAGCGGGGCCGATACCGTGCGACTAGTAGCGATGATTGCCCGACCTGGGCAAGGCCTCTCGCAGGCCGAAGCATACCCAAGCGAGTCCACAATTGTCTATCCCGATTCTGACCAGTCTCATCATTGCCAGCAACTAGCCGCTATACCTCGATCTGAGCCTTGGGTCCAGCAGGCGGTAGCCGACGTCGGCTGCGAAGTTGGCGGTCAGGAGCACGGATCCCACGATCAGGATAACTCCCTGAAGCAGGAACAGGTCCCTGATCACCATGGCCCGCACCGCCAGTCTGCCCATGCCTGGCCATCCGAACACGGTCTCCACCATCACGACTCCGGCCAGCAGGTCGGCGCTTACGAGGGCTGTCGCCGTGATCACCGTGATGAGTGAGCTGCGCAGGGCGTGCCTGAGGAGCACGGCGCGCTCGGGCAGCCCCTTGGCCCGTGCGGTGCGTACGTAGTCCGACGTCATCGCTTCCAGCACGGCCGATCTGGTCACCCTCGTCAGGATCGCCGCGGAGAGCCATCCGGCGGCGAGCGTCGGCATCACCCAGTGCTGCCAGCCGCCCTCTCTCCCGGCTATCGGGAGCCACTGGAGGTGGACGCCGAAGACCAGTATCAGCATCAGCGCCAGCCAGAACTGCGGTATCGAGTAGCCGGCCAGCGCTATCAACCGGGCGAGGGTGTCGGCGAGGGTTCCACGCGAGTATGCAGCCGTCACGCCCAGCGTCAAGCCGACCAGGAGAACGAACCCGAGCGCCATCCCCCCGAGGTGCAGCGTGGGGCCGAGCGTTCGGCCGATTATCTCTGTCACCGGGCGCCTCCCGTAGCTTGGGGACGGGCCCAGGTCTGCCCTTGCCAGACGGCTCAGGTATTCGCCGTACTGGACGATCAGCGGCCTGTCCAGCCCATGCCTGCCGTCGGGCGCTTCCTCTCGAAGCCTCTGTCTCTCACCCGGCGAGAGGTAGTCCATCGGCTCCCCCACCGCCCACGCGAGGAAGAACACCGCGGCCGATAGCCCGATCAGCGTTACCACCGATTGAGCCGCCCTCAGCAGCACGTATACGGCCACCGTCACCTCCTCCCATCCACTCTAACACTCCCTGGAATCCCATTCCCGCCCGATGGCCTGGAGGGAGGGTCATCGGGTCTTCTCCTTGTGTCGAGGGCGGAGGTGGTGGATTGGGCTGACAGGAACGCCTTGACACCTCGTGTTTCGCTCTGGTAGCATCCGGGAAAGTGGACGATCCCTCGCATAGACACCTCGTTCTGCAGCCCATCTTTCGGATGGGCGTTCTTCGCGTCTAGCCCCCATGTCGAAATACGGAGCCGTGGTGCTTGCCGCCGGGAAGGGCACCCGCATGAAGTCCCGCCTGCCCAAGGCGCTTCACCGCGTCTGTGGCCGTGCGATGGTGAGCTTGGTGGTCGATGCCGCGAGGTCGGCCGGCCTGAGCCCGACGGTCGTGGTCGTCCCGCCCGGCTCCGGGGCGATTGAGGACGCGCTCGGCGGCGAGGTCGGATACGCTGAACAGGCTGAGCCTCTGGGCACCGGCCACGCTCTTCTTCAGGCTCGCCGCGCCCTCGAGGACGTCGAGAACGTCTTCGTGCTGATGGGAGACATGCCGCTCGTCCGCGCGGAGACGCTCGGAGAGATGGAGAGCCTCCACGGCCGGCTTGGGGCGTGCGCCACGATCCTGACGGTGGTCAGAGCCGAGGCGAAGGGCTTCGGACGAATCGTCAGGTCTTCCGACGGCCGCGCGGCGGCCGTGGTGGAGGATGCGGACGCGGACGGGGACGAGAGAGAGATCAGCGAGTTGAACACAGGCATCTACTGCTTCCGGGCTGGGTGGTTGTGGGATACGCTCCCGAGTGTTCCCGCGTCGCCATCGGGCGAAGTGTATGCGACCGACCTCATAGCCATGGCCTCCCAACAGGGCGAGCGCGTAGAGACACTGCAGGCGCGGGACGCCGACGAGGCTATAGGTGTCAACAGCCGGGTCGACCTGGCAGAGGCGGACAGCGTCATGCGAAGACGTCTGCGGGTCCGCTGGATGCTTGCCGGAGTCTCCATGCCCGATCCGTCCTCAGTGTATCTCGACGCCGACGTGGAGCTCGGGGAGGACACTGTCGTGCTTCCCAACACTCACGTCAGCGGCATGTCCAGAATTGGGAGCGGCTGCCGGATAGGGCCCAACTCGATCGTGTCGGATTCCGAGATCGGGGATCGGTGTGAGGTGGTTGCGTCGGTGGTCGAGGGGTCGACGATGGACGAGGGCGGGCGCGTAGGGCCCTTCAGCCACATACGTCCGGGCAGCAGGCTGGGGAGGGGCGTCAGCATCGGCAACTTCGCCGAGGTGAAGAATAGCAGGCTGGGTGGCGGCACGAAGTCGGTGCACTTCAGCTTCATCGGAGACGCCGACATCGGCTCGGACGTCAACATTGGCGCGGGGACCGTAACGGTCAACTACGATGGAAGAGACAAGTACCGCACCACGGTGGGCGACGGGGCATTCATCGGATGCGACACGATGCTCATTGCGCCCGTAACGGTCGGAGAGCGCTCCGACACGGGCGCGGGCGCGGTGGTGAGAGATGACATTCCTCCGGACTCGCGGGCGGTTGGCGTTCCAGCCAGACTGATCCCGAGGAAGGGAAGGAAAGAGGAGTAACGCGCCGACGCCGGAGTCTCCTCGGCGGAGGACATAACAAGACAATGGACAGCGACGGGGCATTATCGGCCCTGGCACTGACGGCTTCGGTGCTCGCCTACGCGATTGCGGCTATAGGCGAGGCCAGCTTCGGGTCGGTCAGACGGGAACAGATCCAGCGTCTGGTCTCCGAGGGGGTCAGGGGCGCGTCGGACCTGGAGCGGCTGCACATCGGGCCGGTCGGCCCGTCTGAAGCGCTTCTCATGCTGAAGATACTCGCGTTGTCCTCCGCGCTTGTATCCGGGACGGTATTGGCGCTTTCCGCGTCCGGCGGCCGGTGGCTCGCCGTGTCGCTCACCTCGGTCGGCATCCTCATTCTTCTGAGCGTGGTCCACCTGGGCGCGTCCGCGATTCCGCGATTCCGCCGCGAGCGCATCGCGCTGAGGTTCGCCCGTCCGGTCGGGTGGCTGACGTGGGCGCTGAGTCCGATCACGTCGGTCACGGCGAGTCTAAACCGCGCGGCGGCCAACGGCAGTCACTCCGAGTCCGTTCCTGCCGCGCTCCATGAGGACGAGGCGGACGACGAACAGATCGCCGACCCGATTGACGAGCGCGAAGCGCGGATGATAAGAGGCGTGGTGCGCCAGGACAAGACCGTGGCGCGCGAGATAATGGTTCCACGAGTGGACATCGTCGCGGCAGAGCTGGGCACGTCGGCGCTGGACCTGGCAGCCCTGATGATGGACGGCGGTCACAGCCGTATACCGGTGTACAGGGATGACCTGGACCACGTTATCGGCATCGCCTACTCCAGAGATCTGCTGCGCCATCTCGTGTCCGAGCGGGACGGACCTCCCCCGCCGGTCGAGAGCGTGATCCGTCCGCCCATGTTCATTCCTGAGTACAAGACACTGGAGGAGTTGCTGAGCGAATTCAAGGTCAGGCGAGTCCAGATGGCCGTCGTGGTCGATGAGTACGGCGGGGTCTCCGGCCTGGTAACGATCGAAGACCTGCTGGAAGAGATCGTCGGCGAGATAGAGGATGAGTTTGACACCGGCGAGCACGGCGTACAGCGCATCGGCAATGATGAGTTCGTGATGGATGCGCGCGTGAACGTCGACCACCTGGACGATCTGTTCAGCGTACCCGTCAGGGGCGAGGGGTTCGACACGCTCGGAGGCTTGGTCTATCAGCGCCTGGGCAAGATCCCGAGCCAGGGAGACGTCGTCGAGTACGACGGTCTTCGGATCGAGGTGATTTCGACCGCGGGCCGACGGCTCAAGAACCTGCACGTCACGAGACGCGCTCCTCAGAACTAGGAACAGCGCCGCGCCGCCTTATCCGGGGAGGTGGAGGGGAGCTTGACGTGGTCTACCGAGTAGCTGGTCGCCCGCACTGCCTGATCCTGGATTGAGGGAGCTTCTCTCAACCGCCCAAGTTGGCCTGTGGTCGGGTAGAGTCGGTTAGAACTCTCGCACCGGAGGCCCGCCCTAATGGAACCCCACGGGGGTATGGGTGGGCCGGTGCACAGAGACGACAAAATCCCCTGTGTCTGTGGGGTTGGAGGAGACGGACGTAGAAAGAGGCCCTGCCGACCCGTTGGACGGCAGGGCCTTCTTCTTTAGAGGTTCCGGGTTCCGGTGTGGCTTATTTGTCCGCGATCATGAAGGGCGCGGTCGCTTCCGACCCCGAGTCGCCTGTGGCTTTGACGGTGTAGACGCCAACGCCAAGGACAGCCGCGCCGTCGCTATCGACCGGGACTCTCGCGGCAAAGGAGAACGCGCCTGAACTGTTGGCTGCGCCACCCGCGATGATCATGGTGGCCCCGTCGCCTTGGATCGAGACGCTCACGAACTCACCCGGGGCAAAGCCCGCGCCCCAGACGGTCGAGTTCTCACCGGGCGCGGCCGGCTGAATGGCCAGGCTCGAGGATGGCGAGGTGGACGCAATCGGCCCGGCGCTGACCATTACAGGAGCGCTCGCCGTTGACCCAGCCCCGCCTCTCGCCATGATGGTCGTGATTCCCGGGTTCACGCTGGCGCCCATCGAGTCGAAGTCGATGGCAAACGCGCCTGCCGCGTTGGCCTGTCCCTGAGCGCCTGCTCCGCCGCCTATTATCCTCTCGGACGAGCCGGACATGACGATCAACAGAACGGCCTCGTTTGCCTGGAAGCCTGAGCCCCACACCGAGAAGTCATCGTCGGACGTGAGCACACCCTTGCTGACTGCCAGCCTGGCCTGAGGCGACACGGCATCCTTGCCTGGGGCGCCAGCCTCACCAGGAGGCCCCTGTGGGCCGGGGTTGCCGGGGTTGCCGGGGTTGCCGGGGAGTCCGGGGTCACCCGGATCGCCCTTCGGCCCAGGAGGCCCCTGTGGGCCAGGGTTGCCCGGGTTGCCTGGGTTGCCCGGCTCGCCGGCCTCACCCTGCGGCCCCGTGCACGCCACTAGCGCAAGTATCGAAACCGAGAAGAGCAGGGCTATGATCATGCCCCTACTGCGAACAAGCTTGCTCAATTGAGACCCCCTCGTTATTTATTCCTCGTGGCTTGTGTTCAACGGCCCCATCTTAGCGGGGCGATGTCAATTATAGCAACAAAGTAATCTGCCGGACGCACCGGCAAGTCTCAGGCGGCATCATCATATTGACCGCAACTGGGAATGTCAAGTCCTCTGAGCGCATTGTTTGAAATGTCTGCGGAACACGGGGACGCCCTGCGGCGGAGGCGCCGCGACCTGGGTATGCGGCTCGTACTCCGGGAGGCTGAGTTGCTGTATGATGCGCAGGGTGACAGCCGCGCGCCATTCGCGCATAACCACCGTATAACCACTAGGAGGCCGGAAACGTGATCAGGATGACGGGCAAGCACGCCGTGATGGAGATGCTCAGGGCCGAAGGCGTCAGGTACGTATTCGGCAATCCTGGGACCACCGAGACGCCGCTCATGGACGCCCTCGAATCTTACCCGGACATCGAGTACGTGCTTGCGGTGCAGGAGGGGGTGGCGATGGGGATGGCCGACGCCTACGGCCGGGCGTCGGGGAGCCCCTCGTTCGTGAACCTGCACATAGAGACCGGGCTGGCCAACGGCCTCAGCCTTCTCCACAACGCGCACGAGGGAGGCTCGCCAATCGTGCTGACGGCGTGCAACAAGGACGTGCGAGAGCTTGCGCACGGACGCACCGACCTCCGGGAGATGGCACGCCAGTTCACCAAGTGGAGCGTGGAGGTCAGCCATCCGGACGCTATTCCCGTTGCCATGCGGAGAGCCTTCCACGAGGCCAAGACGCCTCCGACGGGGCCGACCTTCATATCGTTCACGGCCAACTCGCTGGACGACGAGGGCAGCGTCGATATCATACCCTCGTCGCGCACCTTCAGCCGGGTCCGCCCCGACGCCGAGGCCATCGAAAGGGCGGTCGAGATACTGGCGGGCGCGTCGAATCCCGTCATGCTGATCGGAGACAGCGTCGGCGAGTCCGGCGCCGTGGACGAGGCGGTCCGGGTCGCCGAGATACTCGGGTGCCGGGTCTACTCGACCATGTACTCTCTGGTGAACTTCCCGACGAGCCACCCGCAGTACCTCGGCCCCATTCGCCTGGGTTTCCGTGGAACCCGCGATACGCTGTCCACGACCGACGCGGTGCTGGCGGCCGGGAAGATCGCAAGCAATTACTACATGTTCTCCGATCCGCCGATGCGCTATCTGAGCGAGGGCACGCGGCTGGTGCACGTGCACTGGGACGCCTCGAACGTCGGGCAGACCGAGCCGACCGACGTGGGAATAGCCGCCGACCCCAGGAGTTCTCTCGGCGAGATCGCCGACGCGCTCGACGCGGCGATGAGCGGCTCGGCGCGGGCGGCGGCGCGGGCACGGGCGGCGGAGGCGGCCTCGGAAAAGCGGGCGGCGCAGGACAGGGCCGAGACGAGGCTGAAGTCGCGCTGGGACGGCTCGCCGATGAGCCCGGAGCGGATGATGGCCGAGCTCGCAAAGGGACTGCCGGACGACGCCATCATCGCGAACGACGCGGTGACCAGCGCTCCGGCCCTGAACCACTCGATGGAGTTCGACGAGCCCGGGAGCTTCTACGGCGGACGCGGCGGGGCCCTGGGCTGGGGCATGGGCGGAACACTGGGGCTGAAGCTGGCGAACCCGGACAGGCCGGTCGTCGGAGTGCTGGGCGACGGGAGCGCCATGATGACCGCCCAGGGCCTCTGGACGGCGGCCGCGGAGAATATCCCAGTCGTCTACGTGATCTGCAACAACGGCATCTACAAGGTGCTGAAGGTCAACATGAACGCCTACAAGGAGCTGATCCTGAAGGGCGAGTCCCCGCCCAGCCGGTTCATCGGGATGGACTTCTCGATCCCGTTCGACATGGCAGGAATGGCGAACGCCTTCGGGGTCCACGGCAGGCGGATCGAAGACCCCGAGGAACTGGCGCCGGCGCTCAGGGAAGCGGTGGACATGGGCAAGCCCGCGCTGCTCGACGTGATCATCGACCCCGCCATGTAGGGCCGTGAGCGAGGGGGCGCCGCCGCAAGGGAGGTTGGCCGGGTTCTCCCGTTCAGGGCCGCGCCAGACGCGCCATCGCGCGGCGTACCCGCGGCTCACGGTACGGTGTGCGTCGGGGACCGGCCCGGGCCGGACGTCGTGACGGGTTCGGAGGGTGTCGGAGAGCGTTCGAGCGGCCCCTAATCCCGGCTGATGGCGGCGCCCGCCATGCCTTCGATGAAGTTGGCTATGGCCGAGTGGTCGGAGTCGGCCTTCCCGCTGTTCATCAGGGCGCCCAGCATCTGCTGGACCATGCTGGTTACCGGCAGGGGCACGCCCAGTTCCTTTCCGGTCAGCAGCGCGTTGTGAAGGTCCTTCTGATGCAGCCTGACCCTGAAGCCGGGTTTGAAGTTGCCGGCTATCATCATTGGCGCCTTGGCGTCCAGGACGGTGCTTCCTGCGAGGCCGCCTCTGATCGCTTCGTAGACGACGTTGGGGTCGAGGCCGGCCTTCGTGGCGAGGACGAGGGCCTCCGCCACGGCCTCGATGTTCGCGGCGACGATGATCTGGTTGGCGAGCTTGGTGGTGTTCCCGGCGCCGTAGCCGCCGCAGAGAACCACGCTGCTCCCCATCTTATCGAGGATGTCCGCGTGGCGGTCGAAGACCTCTTTCCTGCCGCCGACCATTATGGCCAGGGTCCCGTCGACCGCCTTTGGCTCGCCTCCGCTTACGGGCGCGTCGAGAAAGTCGACCCCGGCCGTCTCGCAGGCGGCGGCTATCTTCTGGGAAGAGCCGGGCGCGATCGAGCTCATGTCTATCACGACGGACCCCTCGGATGCCCCCTCCAGCACGCCGCCCGGTCCCAGTATGGCGGCCTCGGAGTCGGCGGAGTCGGGCAGCATGGTGATCACCACGGGGGCTTTCTCGGCCGCCTCTGCGGACGAGGAGGCCGGGACGGCGCCGTCGGTCGCGATCTCCTCGACCGACGAGGCCACGACGTCGTACACGGTCAGCGAATAGCCCGCCTTCATCAGGTTGCGGGCCATCGGCTTGCCCATGATCCCGAGTCCGACGAACCCAATTGCTTTAGAAGACATGATCTCTCCTTCGGTTCGATAGTCAGCCGCCGCAGGCGGCGCTCCAGCCTCAATTATTGAGTAAGGCGGGAGCAGGGTCAAGTTGGGGCGGCCGCTCAGCGGCCTGCGGCCCGCTTTCCTCTTTGATCCGACCGTCTCTGGTGAAAGAGGTACTGGTTGGCGTAACCGGCGTAGGGGCCGAAGCGCTCCTGGGCCCAGGGGCGCAATGCCTTCCTGGGCAGCCTCTTCTCGGTTACCTGTGGATACCAATCGCGCAATGCCCGGTCTATCCATACGTCCACGGGGAACGCCTCCAGCTTGTCGAGTGAGAACAGCAGGACGCAGTTTGCCACCTTGTCCGCGACACCCTCCAGGGAGACTAGGGCGTTCAGCGCTTCCTCGTATGGGGCCTCCCGCAGCGAGTACAGGTCGACCTCCCCTCCGGCGACCCTCCTGGCGGCGGCTGCGACGTACTTGGCCCGGAATCCCAGCCCCAGTTCTCGCAGACGATGCTCGCCCGCGTCCGCGAGTTCCTCCGGCGTCGGGAACGTGTGCCGATGCCTGTCCTCGATGCCGACCGGCCGCCCGAAACTCCTGGACATGTCCTCCACGTTGCCGCCGATTCTCCGGATGTTGTTGTTGGCCGAGCAGATGAAGGATACGAGGCACTCCCAGGGGTCCTGTCTCAGGAGCCTCAGACCGGGGTATCGGTCGATGCACGCGCTCACCCGCTCGTCTCCACGAATCGATTCGTAGATAGCGGAGAGGTCGTCCCCGAGTCGGAGGTAGTCCTGGAGGAGTGGAGACAGCGCGGCCTCGCTATCGGGGGCGCAGAAGAACTCGACTCCCTCCTCCGTCCTGCGCAGCTTGACCAGGTTGTCGAAGGCGACGCCCCAGAACCAGGGGTGTTCCGTCGGCTCCGAGGGTTCCCGACGCCATCGGAAAGCCTGCCCGACCTCCAGCGTATTCTCGAGGTCGAGGGGCCGCGTGAATGGTATGAGCATCCGCTACACCTCGAGCCATCCCCTGACGTGCCTGTCCAGGTCGATGATGCTGACCTTTCTCAGGGTCACGTCCGGCAGGGAGTCGATGAAGACCTGCCCGTACCTCCTGGAGGTGATGCGCCGGTCCAGTATCGCCACTACGCCTCTGTCGGTCTTGGTTCTGATGAGACGCCCGAAGCCCTGCCGCAGCCGCAGCGCGGCCTCGGGCAGCGCGTACCGGTTGAATGGGTCTTCGTACATCTCCGAACGAGCTTCGAATACGGGCTCCGTCGGCACGTTGAACGGCAGCCGCGCGACCAGCACCATCTGCAGCGAGTCACCTGGAAGGTCGACGCCCTCCCAGAAGCTGGCCGTGCCCATCAGGAGCGATTGGGGGTTGCCACGGAAGCGCCTGAGAAGCTGCGCCGGGGTGCCGTCCACACCCTGAGCGAGCACGTCGATCCCCTGAGCTTCGAGTCCGCCGCGTATCTCGGACGCGGCGGACCGCAGGGCGGCGTGCGACGTGAACAGCGCCATGGTCCTTCCGCCGGCTGCCAGCGCCGAGTCGATCACCGCCTGCTCGACCGCCGACTGGTAGGCCCAGGAGTTGGGCTCGGGCATGTCGCTCGGCACGCACAGGAGCGCGGCTCTGGGGTAGTCGAACGGAGAGCCGAGCAGGAGTTGTTCCGACTCGGCAAAGCCGGTGCGTTCGATCACGTGGTCGAAAGAGCCGGCCGTGCTCAGCGTGGCGCTGGTCATGATCACGGACTCCTTCCTGGAGAAGAGCGTCTCGTCCAGAATGGGGCCCACGTGGAGCGGCGCGGAGCGCAGGACCAGGTCTGCCGACTGGCGGCTGCGAGTGACCCAGTAGATGCCGTCGTCCGCGGGTTCCGAGACGAACTCTCTGAGCATCTGCCGGATGTCGGAGTTCGCCTGACGAGCGTTGAGCAGTTCGAGCGTCAGGCCGTCGTAGTTGATCAGGTCCGCGTCCTCCAGCCCTTCGAGCGCGACGCTCAGATCGCCCAGCCTGGCGTCCAAGTCCATCAGGATGAGGTCGGCGTTCTCCCAGTGGGCCTTCAGTTCCGACCATTCGGGCTTCGCTCTGAGGGAGTCCCTGACGCGAAACTCCAGCGAGAAATCGCCGCGCTCTCCGGCCTGCTCCGCGACCACCGCGCCGAGCGCGGCGAACGTTCGCGCGGCCGCGTCCCTGAGCCTGGGCAGCAGAGGCAGGGAGCGCTGTACCGCCTGCTCCACGGTCTCCCGCCTCGTGGCGGCCACGAACGTTCCGCGGAAGGCGTTCACGGCCAGCGCGAACAGCCCTCCGTCGCCGGCCAGCGATTCGACGTGGTCGCCGAATCGGGAATAGCTCATCTCGAAGCCCAGGTGTCTGGTGGCTTCGCGTTCGAGATGGTGGGCTTCGTCGATAATCAGGACGTCGTGTTCCGGGATCAGGGAGCCCCCGGCCGTGAGGTCGGACAGCAGGAGCGCGTGGTTGACTATGATCAGGTGAGACGCGGCCGCCTTCTCCCGCGCGGCGCGCAGGAAGCAGGGCGTCCCTCCTCTGGGACACTTCAGCGCCCCCTGGGCCGATATCCTGTCCCACGGGGCCGCCGCCTCCCGATTGCCGAGGTTCAGCTCGCTGCGGTCTCCGGTCGCGGTGTCTCTCAGCCACACCAGCGTCTTCGCCGCCATCCGCGCCTCTTCGGCCGTGAGGGTATCGCCGGAGCGGAGGTGGTTCCACCGCCTGAAGCATAGATAGTTCGCCCTGCCCTTGAGCTGAGCGAACTCGAGGCCTTCCGTCCCGAGTTCCTCCATCTCGGACAGGGCGCGGAGGAGCACGGGGACGTCCTTCGTGAGAAGCTGTTCCTGAAGGTTGATCGTGTTGGTGGATATGACCACGCGCTTGTTGTTTTCCAGCGCGTAGACGGCCGCGGGCAGGAGGTAGGCGAGGGACTTCCCGACGCCGGTGCCCGCCTCGACTATCAGCCGCTGCCCCCCGTTGAGGGCCCTTGCCACGGCTTTGGCCATGGCGGCCTGCTCGCCGCGCTCCTCGAAGCCCTCTACGGCATCGGCGAGAGGGCTGCCGGAGCGGAGAAGCGAGGCTATGAAGTCGGGGTCCATGGTCTGCCGCCGCTCGTTGGCTCGGAGAGGTCTCCCATGCCTCAGCCGGCTGCTCAGCGCGCTCACGTCGATGCCCGATGGTTCCGTTTCCGAATCGGGCGGCGCGGCCCCGTGAGACGCGGCGCGGCGGAGCCTGAGAACATCCGATACCGTCCAGGGCGACCGCTGCGCCAAGCGCCGAATCTCGGCCAGCGCGTACGGCTCCAGGGCGGCCAGGTCTTCCAGCAGCCTGACGAACAGCCGCCCGGCGGCTCGCGCGTCGTCGACGGCGCGGTGGTAGCGGGAGCCGTCCCTGCCGGCCGGACCGGCAAGGCTCTCGAGGGCATAGCTTGGCTGTCTAGGGAGCAGGAAGTACGCCAACTCCCAGGTGTCGCACGTCGGGTTCGACACACTGAGGCCCTGACTCTCGAGGAACCTCAGGTCGAAGGGGATGTTGTGACCGACCAGCGGCGCCCTGCCCACGAAGTCGGCAAGCGCGGCGGCGACGGAGGAGAAGGCCGGCGCGTCTCTGAGGTCGGCGTCGGTGATGCCCGTCAGCCGCGTGATGAACGGGTCGAGCCGGCGTCCCGGGTTCACGAGGGACTGGAACGTGTCCATGGGCTCGGTCCCGCGGAACCTGACCGCGCCAACTTCGATCACCTGGTCGTCGTCGCTCGAAAGGCCCGTGGTCTCCAGATCGAGAGCGACCCATTCCTCGTCGAGGAGGGGAGCGCCGGGAGGGATGAGCGTCATGTGCGTTATGGTATCAGGACTGTCAGCCTGGGTTGGGGAAGCGGCCCGCAGACCAATTCACCCCGCGGCCTCGGTTACCCCAGTCGGATCATCTGCTTCGGAGTCAGGAACCATTCGATCCATCCGCAGCGTCCATGCTTCGGAATGGGCACACGCAGCTTGCACAGAGCGCCCTTCTTGAGCCGAATGACGGGCTCCGTGCCTCCGGTGGCGAGGACTGAGATGAGGCCGCTCAGGTATGGCTCGTGACCCACAATCATCACCCTGTCCACGGACGGGCGATCCATCGCGAGCTGCGCCATCAACGCAGCCGGATCACCGGTGGGGGCCAGGGCCTCGGAAACCGTCAGCCGGATCGATTCGTCCAGACCCTGGTGGACGATCTCCGCCGTCTGCGCCGCTCGTGTCAGGGGGCTCGTGATGATCACGTCTACGGAGAGTCCGATAGACCTCAACCCCCGCGTCTGACGGATCATCCTTCGGACGCCCCTGGAGGTGAGGGGGCGCTCGTCGTCGTTGGGGTACTCCGGGCTGCCCCGGGTACCCGCCAGGCCGTGTCTGAGGACGTACAGGTCCATGTCTCGTCACCTCACACAGGAATCGGCTGCTTCTGTCGGGGTCTGTCCGCAGGCGGAGGCGTCTGCGTCCGCCGCGCCGCCGTGTCGATCAGCAGGCCCTCTCTCAGCCCGACCCGCGGGATGGTCAGGGACGCCGCCCGGACGGCGTTCATGAGCGCCTGCAGGACGACCGCGGCGGGATAGATGACGTCGGCCCGGTCGTCCTTGAGTCTCAACTCACGGCGCCGGCCATCCAGGCCAAGAGCTTCGAGCGCCGAAAGGGTTCGATCTATGTCGCTAACGTGGGCGTAAGAGGTTGCTCTCTTGCCGACGCGCCTTCCGCTCAGGTCGCCTATCGCCTCCACGTTCCCCCCTGTCCCGATGAAGACGTCGAGCGCCGCGCGCCCTAGGACTTCGCGCACCCATGCGCTCGCGTCGTCTGCCACGTCCTTCACCAGTTCGTCGAAGCGGTCACGTCCCAGGCGCCGGTCGGACAGGACGTGGAGCATGCGGACCGTGCCCAGTCCGCAGCTCCTGCTGTCCATGAGGCGCCCGTTGGAGGTCAGCGCAAGCTCCACGCTGCCCCCTCCTATGTCTACGAGCATGGCGTCGCCGGTCCCTATGTCCAGCTTCCACGATACGGCCAGGTGCATCAGACGGGCCTCTTCGAGTCCGCTTATGACCCTCACGCCTATCCCCGTCTCTCTCCGTATCTTCTCAGTGAACAGCCTGCCGTTCCCGGCCTCCCTCACCGCGCTGGTCGCGATAGCCGCCGTCTGACTGGCCTCGCTGCGCCGTATCAGATCGGAGAACTCCCGGAACGCATCCACCGCCCTGTCGATGATCCGATTGGAGAGGCGGCCGTGTGCGAACACGTCCCACCCGAGACGGACGGGGGCGCGGACCGTCTTGACTATTTCCAGCCTGCCGTCTTTCTCTGCTTTGCCGATGGCCAGGCGCATCGCGTTGGAGCCGACGTCGATGGCTGCGAGAGTTGTCAATAGACGCCTTGCGGGCAGGGATTGATAATCGGACGGCCGCAGACCCCAAGTCTACCAACAGTCGACTGAGGACTCAACACGACGGAGAGCAGTGGCCAGTGGTCAGTGTCCCAGGCCCCCTGCCAGAGGGGAGAACCCCCCTCTGGGGCCGTGTCATGGGCGCGGGCAGGTATGCCAGGCCCCTTGCCAGAGGGGAGAACCCCTCTGGATACCGGCGTGGGAGGCGGGTTCGAGCAGGGGGGTCAGGGCCGGTTTTGCCGAAACTGTCCCAAACTGTTCCATTTTGTCCCATCTCGTAGCTGAGGGTTCGATTTCGTGGAACAAATGTGGGGCAATTGTGGAACAGGTCTGGAACGGAACTGGGGCAATTGTGGGGCAATTGTGGGACAGGTCCCGGGGGTGAGGGCGCCCCTCGTGCGCCCTTACGGGTCGGTTGGTTCCGTGAATATGGTTCGGCATGATCATGGCTGCGTTCCTTCCACGCGAATATCCTAGTACATGGGTTCGCGGATGTCAAGGGCCGGGGTCAGTGGAGAGTGGAGAGTGGAGAGTGGAGAGTGGAGAATGGCCCCCAGACCCCGCCAAGAGTGGGAGAACTCCTCTGGACTCCGCGAGTCCGAACAGTTTCACGCCGGCGCAGCCGCCGGTCTGCCTATATCTGCCTCAGCCGGGGGTCGAGCTTGTCCCTCAGCCAATCCCCAAAGAAGTTCATCGAGAAGACGACGAGGGAGATCGCGATTCCGGGGAAGAAGGTGATCCACCAGGCGGTGGCAATGTAGTTACGCCCGTCCGCCACGATGTTGCCCCATGACGGCTGAGGGGGCGGGATACCGACGCCCAGGAAGCTCAGCACCGACTCGGTGATGATGAGGAAGCCAACCTGCAGGGACGCCAGCACCAGGATGGTCGGGACCACGCCGGGCAGGATGTGCCTGAAGGCTATCCGAACGCCCGAGGCGCCGGCGACCCTCGCGAGGGCGACGTAGTCCGCGGACTTGATCTGGATGGCCTCTGCGCGTATCTGTCGGGCAAACGGCGCCCAGGTAAAGAGCACCAGCAGGATGATGACCAGCCACAGGCTCGGCCCCCAGATGACGGCCGCGACCAGGGCGATCACGATGAACGGCATGGCGAATATGAAGTCCACCAGGCGCATGAGTATCTCGTCGACCACGCCGCCCAGGTATCCCGCGGCGAGCCCGACGGCGGTGCCTATGCCCACGCCTGCCAGCAGCACGGCGGCCGCGACCTGGAATGAGACGCGCGCGCCGTAGATGGTGCGGCTGAGGATGTCTCTGCCGACGTGGTCGGTGCCCAGGGGGTATTTCCACGTGCCTTCCGAAGCCCAGACAGGTGGGGTGGTTCTGGCGGTAAGGTCGCCGTCCAGGGGGTGATGTGGGGCCACCAGTGGGGCGAAGACGGCGGCCAGCAGGAGTATGAGGATTACGGAGACGGGGAGGACGGGCCAGCGCCGGAACGCGCCGTAGGCGGCGGCGAGTGCGCCTGAACCGGCGTTAGCCATATCGTATTCGCGGGTCCAGGATACCGTACAGGACATCCGCTGCGAAGCTGCACAGCAGGAAGATGGCCCCGAAGACCAGAGCCAGCCCCGTGATGAGAGGGAAGTCCGTGTCGAGGGCCGCGGTCACCGCAAGCCTGCCGATGCCGGGCCACGCGAAGACCGTCTCGACCACCACGGTGCCGGTCAGGAAGCTCGCCAGCATTACGATCGCGTACGTCAGGGGGGCGATTATGGCGTTCCTGAAGCCGTGCCTCCAGATTACCGACCATGAACTGACGCCCTTGGCCTTTGCCAGCTTCATGTACTCGCTGTCCAGGACCTCGAGCATGGACGAGCGGGTGAGTCGGAGCAGGCCGGCGGCGGGGAACCATCCGAGGACCGCCACCGGCAGCACGAAGTGCTGCCAGTCGCCCTTTCGGGAGGTTGGCAGCAGGCCGAGCTCCACGCTGAAGACCCATATCAGCACCAGGGCTATCCAGAAGGTGGGGACGGACTGCCCCAGCAGGGCGAAGCTCCGTCCCAGGTAGTCCCAGACCGTGCCTCTGTTCACTGCGGAGAGGACGCCGAGCGGCACGCCCACTATGATCGAGAACGCGATGGCGATTCCTGAGAGTTGGAGAGTGGCGGGCAGCTTCTCGCGGATCGCGTCGAGGGAGTTCTGCTTGGTCTTTACGGAGTCGCCGAAGTCGCCCCTCAGCGCGTTAGCCAGCCACAGCCCGTACTGGACCACTAGGGGCTTGTCCAGCCCCAGCTCCTTCCCCTGGGCCTCCCACTCCCCGGGGGTGTACTTCTTGTAGGGGCTGATGTAGAGGTAGCGCGGGTCTCCCGTCGCGTGCGACAGGGCGAACACGGTCGTAGTGAGGCCCAGCAGCACGAGGGCCGAGGCGGCCAATCTGCGGACGATCAGTCGTCTCATGCGTCAATCTCACGCGGCATCCCCGCGCCGGCTCGCTGTGCCTCGCGCGGGGATGCCCGCTCCTGTCCGGCGTGTCGGGCGCCGGCCTATTTGTCGATGATCACGCTGGCCGGGTGGTTGAACGTGCGGCTGAAGTAGGGCCGCCACTGCGTGACGGTCGGCAGGTAGACCCAGTGGGGCACCTGGTTGACCACTCCGATCTGAGTCATCCAGGTCTGCATGAAGTCCTGCATGACGATGTTGTTCTGGATCCGCTTGTCCAGGTCGGGTTCGGTGTCGTTCTGGAAGCCGACGTCGCATATCTCCTTGGGCAGAGCGACCCCCATTATGTGCCCTGGGCCGGCGCAGTAGAAGAGCGCCATGGAGCCGCCCGCGGGGCGTCCCCATCCGTGGTGCCAGGGGACGTTGATCTCGTGGGTTACGGTCTCCGGCCGCCGGGTCGTGTACGGAGTCCTGTCGATGGTGACGTCGAGGTTCAGGTGCTGGCGCCACATCTGGGCGACGGCGTCCATCACCTCGGGGTTCCAGAGGGTTGGGAGCGAATCGGTCGACCAGATCTCCACCTCGAACCCGTCGGGGTATCCCGCTTCGGCGAGGTTGGCCCTGGCCTTATCGGGATCGAACGGGATTATCCACTCGTCCTTGAAGTACGGGGTGTTCTGGTTGAACTGTGTGTGGAAGGCGATGTAGACAGGCTCGCTGAAGCCCCGCATCACCGTCTCGACGATCAGGTCACGGTCGATTGCCATGGCCATGGCCCAGCGGACCAAGCGGGCGTTCTCCATGCTCTCGTCGTCGCCGTATCTGCCTATCCAGGGGTGATCGCTGTCCGGGGTGTAGCCCGGGGGTGGGGTGGCCGCCCAGTCCTGCTCGCCCTCCGGACAGGCGGGGCACCAGTCGGCCCAATAGTTCCCGGACATGTTTATGGTCTGCGGCCAGGCGTTGCCCATCGGTATGCCCGTGCCTCCGGTTGCCGCTACGACGTCGCTGAGGTTGGCAAGTCCGACGGGGGACATGTCGACCTCGCCTGTGCGCAGGGCTGCTTCTCTGGTCAGCTCCTCGGGTATCTCGACGACTCGCAGGGTGTCGACGTATGGGAGGTACCTCCAGTGGCTGCCCACCCACTCCATCACGGCCTCGTCGTTGGCGACCCACTTCTCGGCCTTGAACGGTCCGGTGCCGATTGGGGTGGTCATGAACCTGTCCTCGCCGAGCTCGTCGAAGCAGTGCTTGCACGTCATCCCGTAGGTGTTGTCCCACCCGAAGCTGCCGTGGTAGACGCCCCACGTCGTGTCGAATCCATCGGCCGCCACGTTCATTATGGCCGTGTACTTGCCGAAGGCTTCCCAGCCGACCTTGTGGCCCGCGCTGATCTGGTCGCCGGCGTTGCCTACGGACCCCTCTTCGAAGGAGTTGTTGTAGGTCCAGACCACGTCATCGGCCGTGAACTCTCCCCAGCCGTTGTGCCACTGGACGCCCTCTTGGAGCGCGAAGGTGATCTTGCTGAGGTCGTATGCGACGGCCCAGGAGCGCGCCAACTCAGGCTCGTAGAGATTCTGGGACGGGTAGATTCCGGGGGTAGTCAGCTGGGGCTTGATGATGCCCTCGTGTATCTGCCAGTCGACTCCGGCCCCGCCAACGCTTCCAACGGCGTCTTTCGACTGCAACTGGGTCAGCGGCGGGATGAGCACCTCCGCCACTACGAGCGTACCCTGCGGCTGCCGCTCCCGGGTCACCTCCACCGCTACTTCCCTCACAACCTCCTTGATAACCTCGACCGGCTTCTCGACCTCCACGGTCCTGACGACCTCCTTCTCCACCACCACCGTGTCGCCGGGCACCTCTACTTCCCTCACCACCTCTCTGATGACCTCGACCGGCCTCTCGACCTCCACGGTCTCTATGACGGTCTTTTCCACCTCCACCACCTTCTCGACAGGCACCTCCTTGACCACCTCCTGAGTGACCACCCTCTCGACAGGCACCTCTCTGACCGTCTCCGTGGTACAGGCCAGGGCAGCCGTGAGCGTCACTGCGACTATGGCCGCAGGCAGGCCGAGTCTCCTTGCGATATTCATTCGACACCTCCGTGTTCACATGGCCCGAAAGCCAATCGGTTCTAGGGAATCCGCAATGTATATGACAGATATAGCTCTGTCAAACTCGTGTACTCGGCTCTTGAACCGTTGCGCGGCGCGAGCGCCGGATTTGCTGAGCATCCCCCCCTATGGTATACTGCGCCGAACGCTAACCCTTGGGGAGAGAATGCAGGAAACAGCAACTTCGAAGGAGAACGGCGCGCAGCCCAGCACGGTGACCATGAAGTCCCTGCTCGAGGCAGGCGTGCACTTCGGCCACCGCAAGCGGAACTGGAACCCCAGGATGCGCCGGTACATCTTCGCGCAGCGCAACGGCATCCATATAATCGACCTTCAGAAGACCCTCCGAAAGCTGGACGAGGCCTCCGAATTCATCAGCGGCGTGGCAGCCTCGGGCAAGAAAATCCTGATGGTCGGCACCAAGAAGCAGGCGGTCGACACGATCCTCGCCGAGGCCGAGCGCTGCGACGCCTTCTACATCGCCACGCGATGGCTGGGCGGCACGCTCACGAACTTCAAGACCATCCAGTCGAGAATCGACTACCTCGTCCAACTCGAAACCCGCAGGGAGAAGGGCGAGTTCGAGGCCCTCACCAAGAGAGAGGCCCTCAAACTCGAATACACCATCTCTCGACTGAACCGCTACCTCAGCGGCATCAAGGAGATGACGGAGATGCCGGGCGCGGTCTTCGTGATCGACGTCGGCAAGGAGTCGATCGCCGTAGCCGAGGCCAGACGGGTCGGCGTGCCCATCGTGGCCCTGGTCGACTCCGACTGCGACCCGGACCTGATCGACTACCCGATCCCGGGCAACGACGACGCGATCAGGTCCATACGCCTGATGACCGGCCGGATCGCAGACGCGGTCATCGACGGCGCCAACCGGCGGATGTCGCTGGAGGCCGACGAGGCTGACGAAGCCGAGGCGACGGAGGCATCCCTCCAGCAGCCCGAACAGGCATCGGACGACGGCATCACCGACCGCGCCCCCTCGGAAGGGGAAGGGCCCGAGCTCGCGTCAGCAGTGACGGATAAGGCCTGAGGCGTGGCTTCTGAAGTCAGCGTACAGGCCATAAAGGCGCTCCGTGAACTGACGAGCGCCGGGATCATGGACTGCAAGAGGGCTCTGCAGGAGACCGACGGCGACATGGAGGCCGCCCAGCGCGCCCTTGCAGCCAAGGGCATCGCAAGCGCGGCCAAGAAGGCGTCCCGAGCGACCAACGAGGGCCTGATCGAGTCCTACGTCCACAGCGGCGGACGCATCGCCGCCCTGGTCGAACTCAACTGCGAGACGGACTTCGTCGCCAGAACCGACGACTTCAAGCGGCTCGCCCACGACGTAGCCATGCAGGTCGCCGCCATGGCCCCCGTGCACGTCGACAAATCGGACGTGCCCGAGGACGAAGACGGCAACCCGCAGGAGACCTGCCTGATGCAGCAGCCCTTCATCAAAGACCCGACCCTGAGCGTCCGGGAGCTCGTCGACCAGGCCGTGGGAAAACTCGGAGAGAACATCCGCGTAGGCAGGTTCGTCAGGTTCTCCCTGGGGGAGTAGCGGCGGTGACCCGCGTCCAGTACAGCCGAGTCCTCCTCAAGCTGAGCGGGGAGTCCTTCAAGGGCGACCGCGGGCACGGCATAGACCCATCCGCCGTGGCCTACATGGCCTCGCAGATAGTCGAGGCCCGAAACCTCGGAGTCCAGCTGGGCGTCGTCGTCGGCGGCGGCAACATCTGGCGCGGCAGGGAGGCCGAGGCCGCCGGCATGGACAGGGCAACCGCCGATTATGCCGGAATGCTCGCAACCATACTGAACGCCATGGCGCTCCAGGACGCCCTCGAACGAATCCACGGCGTTCAGACCCGCACACAGAGCGCGATCAACGTCTCGGAGGTCGCGGAACCATACATCAGGAGGCGGGCCATACGCCACCTGGAGAAGGAGCGCGTGGTGCTGTTTGCCTCAGGCACGGGCAACCCCTTCATGACCACCGACACGGCCGCAGCCCTCAGAGCCGTCGAGATCGGCGCGGGCGTGCTCCTGATGGCCAAACACGGAGTCGACGGGATATACGCCTCCGACCCCAACGTGCACCCGGACGCGGCGAAACTCGACTCCCTGACGTATCTCGAAGCGCTGGAGAAGAGGCTGAAGGTCATGGACTCCACCGCCCTGTCCCTGTGCATGGAGAACAACCTGCCCATAGTCGTGTTCGACATGTTCGACTCAGGGAACATCAAGCGCATTATCAGAGGAGAGCGGCTCGGCTCGCTGGTAGCCGCCGGGCCCGCAGAATCGAGCGGAGTACGGCAATGACCACTGAACGCCAGATACTATCCCAGATCGACGCCAGGATGACCAAGTCCGTGGAGGCCCTCCAGGGCGACCTCGCCTCCATTCGCACCGGCCGCGCCAGTCCCGCCCTGGTCGAGAACCTGATGATCGACTACTACGGCGTCCCCACGCCGCTGAATCAGATGGCCTCCATCTCCGTTCCCGAGGCGAGACTGCTGATGATACAGCCCTGGGACAAGCAGGCCCTCAAGGAGATCGGGAAGAGCGTCCTCAAGTCCAACCTCGGCCTCGTGCCCCAAGACGACGGGAATGTCATACGCATCGGCATCCCGGCGCTGACCGAGGAGCGTCGTAAGGAGATCGTCCGGCTCGTAGGCAGGACGGTCGAGGACGGCCACGTCGCAGTCCGCAACATCCGTCGCGACGGAGTGGAGCGGCTCAGGCAGATGGAAAAGGCCGGAGACCTGTCCCGTGACGACAGCCGCCGCGCCCAGGCCGAAATCCAGAAGCTGACCGACTCCCACGTCGAGCAGATGGAGGCAATGCGCAGCGAAAAGCAGGTCGAGGTGATGGAGGTTTGAGCCGCCGGCCGGACGACGCCGACACGCCCCCGGCCGTCACGATCAGCCCCCCGGAGCCGCCCCGGCACGTCGCGGTCATCATGGACGGCAACGGCCGCTGGGCGCAGAGCCGGGGAAGGTCACGCTCGGAGGGGCACCGCGCGGGCGCCGAAAACCTGCGGCGTATCATCAGAGCATTCGCCGACTCGGGCGTCGAGTACCTCACACTCTACGCCTTCTCCACCGAAAACTGGGTCAGGCCCGACGACGAGGTGCACTTCCTGCTCGAAGTCCTCCGCGAAGTGATTCTCCGCGAGGCGCGGAGTCTCCACGAAGAAGGCGTCCGCATCCGGCACATCGGGCGCCTCGACCGACTGACCCCGGAACTTCGGAACGCCATTCGGGACGCGGTCACCCTCACCCAAGACAACGCCGGCATAACGCTCAGCGGCGCGTTCGACTACGGCGGAAGAGCGGAGATACTCGACGCCGTCCGAGCGCTGCTCGCCGACGGCGTGACGCCCGACAGGCTGACGGAAGACCTGTTCCGGCGCTACCTCTACGCCGCAGACATCCCCGACCCCGACCTGGTGATCAGAACCGCCGGCGAAATGCGGCTCAGCAACTTCCTGCTCTGGCAATCCGCATACGCCGAATACTACGCCACGTCGGTCTTCTGGCCCGACTTCGACGAGGCCGAGGTCGTCAAGGCCATCGAGGCGTTCGGACGGCGGCGGAGGCGCTTCGGAACGGTAGCATCCGGCTGACGACCCATCCCCTCGATTCACGGAAGAAGACCGGGGTGAGGATGATGAGAGCCAGGGTTGCGACCGCCGCCGTCGGGATACCGATCCTCGTCCTTGCGGTGTGGCTGGGAGGCTGGTTCCTGAAGGCCTTGGTGGGCCTTGCGGCAGCCGCGGCCGCGGTCGAACTCTACAACATCGGCCGAGCCTGGAGCGCCCGCTCCGACTCGCGGCGGTACGTCGTCTGGACCGTGACGCCGGCCGGCGCCGCGCTGATCCTGGGCGCGCTGCTCTACGTCACGCTCCGGCTCCGGGAACTCGACCACGGCCGCGAGTGGATGCTCCTGCTGGTCGCCGCGACGTTCGCAGCCGATACCGCGGCCCTGCTGGGCGGGAAAATCATAGGCTCCCGTCCGCTGGCCCCCAGGATCAGCCCGAACAAGACCTGGGAAGGCGCAGCCGCAGGCGTAGCCGGGGCCATGGCCGCCGCCGTCGCCGCGTTTTACCTCCTGGACATACCCCGCGCCCCCTGGGAGCCGTACGCGCTGGGAGCCGTGCTCGGAGTCACGGGGCAGGCCGGCGACCTCCTGATGTCACGCCTGAAGCGCCTGGGAGGAGTCGACGACTCCGGATGGATCATCCCGGGACACGGAGGCATACTCGACAGACTGGACTCGATTGTCCCGAATCTGTTCGTCGTGTACTATTTCGCCCTATGAGCAGCAGGCCCAGAGGACTGGCCATCCTGGGCTCCACGGGATCCGTTGGCGTCCAGACCCTCCAGGTCGTTCGAACCTTCCCAGACCGCTTCAGGGTGGTCGCCCTGGCGGCCAGAACCAGCCTGTCCAGTCTCCGCGCGCAGGTCGAAGAGTTCAGGCCCAGGCTGTTCTCGTGCGGGGGAACCGCCGAAGAGAAGACACCCATCCTCTCCGCAGGCTCAATCGAGTGCGGCCTGGATGAGATGGCGGCCGACCCGGACGTGGACGTGGTCGTGACCGCCACCGCCGGAGACGCCGCGCTCGCCCCGACCCTCACCGCTATCGATGCAGGAAAAGACATCGCCCTCGCCAACAAGGAAACCATCGTGATGGCAGGCAGGCAGGTCATGCGCCGAGCGCGGCAGAAGGGCGTGTCGGTGCTCCCGATCGACAGCGAGCCGAGCGCCATATGGCAGTGCCTCGAAGGCGAAGACGGCGAAGCCGCCCGACTGATCATCACCGCCTCCGGCGGAGCCTTCCGGCACACCAAACTCTCCGACCTCGCCAGAGTCACGCCGGAGCAGGCGCTGTCCCACCCCACCTGGAGCATGGGGCCGAAGATAACCGTCGACTCCGCCACGCTGATGAACAAAGCGTTCGAGGTGATCGAGGCTCACCACCTGTTCGGTGTCCCATGGGACAAGATAGAGGTCGTCATCCATCCCCAGAGCATCATCCACTCGATGGTCGAGTTTCAGGACGGCTCGGTGAAGGCTCAGATCAGCCCGCCCGACATGACCCTCCCGATCCAGTACGCCCTCCTCTATCCGCACAGAGTCTATAATGAGAACATCGCCAGATTCGACCCCGTGGCCGCAGGAAGCCTGACCTTCGAACCATGGGAGCCCGACCGATACCCCCTGTTCGGAATGGCGCTCGACGTGGGCAGGCGCGGAGGCACCTGGCCCGCCGCGCTCTGCGGAGCGGACGATAAGGCGGTGGAGATGTTCCTTGCCGGACGGATCGGATTCCTTGACATAGGCAGGGTGATCGAGACTGTGCTCGAGGACCACCGGAACGTGCCGGACCCCTCCATCGACCGGATAATGGCCGCCGCGGGATGGGCGAAGCGCAGGGCTGAACAGGCGGCGGAGGCATAGCCGAATGTTCGACCTGCCCGCGTGGCTGCTGGTCTTCCCGATACTGGGACTCCTCATCCTCGTCCACGAGGCGGCTCACTTCTTCACCGCCAAGTGGTTCGGCGCGCGGGTAACGGAGTTCGGTATAGGCTTCCCGCCAAGACTGCTCGGAATCCGGTTCGGCGAGACGGTCTACTCCCTCAACCTGATCCCTGTCGGCGGATTCGTCAAGATCGTGGGAGAGGAAGACCCGTCCGACCCGCGAAGCCTCGCGGCCCTGCCCATCTACAAGCGCGCCGTCGTGCTCGCGTCCGGCTCGGCCGTGAACCTCGCGCTTCCGCTCGTCATCATCACCGCCCTATTCATGCTGCCCCACGACACGCTGGAGGGAGGCTCCATCGCCATCACAGGCGTGGCTCCCGGCTCCCCCGCCGAAGGGGCCGGACTCAGACCGGGAGACGTCATCCTGAGCGTCGACTCCGAACGCCCCGACTCAGTGGGTGAGATGATCGAACGGGTGAGGGACAGGGCCGGAAAGCCGGTGGAACTCAGTGTGCGCCGGGGCGCTGTCGTAAGCGGCCTCTCCCAATCGCCTGAATACGCAGTCGTAGAGACCGTTACCCTAATCCCCAGACCCTCCCCGCCCAGACTCAAAGTCGTGGACGAAGTGAGAGACCCCGGCAGCGAGGTATCGCTCAGAGAAGCGCGGAGATACGACGCCAGGCTCCGGGTCGGCGACACCATGACCCAGGGAGCGCTCGGCGTGATGATCGCCCTGGCGAATCCCAGAGTCGTTAGCGCAACGGAGCCGATCTGGGAAGCCGTGCCCAGCGCCATAGGCTGGTACGGCGGCCTCCTGTCTATGACACGGGACGGCCTCGCCGACTGGACCGCCGGCGCCGGTGAGGCCCCAGGACTCGGTCCGGTCGGAATAGCGCACGCCACCGGCGAGGTTGCCAAGGCAGGAGCCTCACCCGTGTTCCAGTGGATGGCTGCCATAAGCATCTTCCTGGGAATCACCAATCTCCTCCCCATACCTCCGCTCGACGGCGGCAGGCTCGCCTTCGTCGCAATCGAGTGGGCCAGGCGCGGCCGCCGAATATCCCCACGGCGCCAGGGTGTCGCCATCGCCGTGGGCTTCGCCCTCCTGCTCACCTTCCTCCTGTTCGTCAGCTACCGAGACATCGGTCGAATCCTGAGCGGAGGAGGCTTCTAGCCATTCCCCACTGACTACTCGCCACTGACCACTGACCACTGCCCCCCGGCAGGGGGTCTGGGGGCTTGCCCCCAGATTCTAAAAGGGGTGGGCGGGTGGGGAGCTGTTTGCTTATCAACCCTTGACGACACCGAACCGCTGTGCTAGAGTATTCCCATGACACAGCCGGCCGCCCCTCTCCACAACCTGCCCGCGCGACTCCTGAAGCGCCTGTCACATAAGTGTCACAAAGTGTCACATAAGTGTCACGTGAGTGTCACAAAAGTGTCACATAAGCGTCACGTAAGTGTCATATAGTGTCACCCAAAATCGGCCCTCTCAGCTACGAAATGCCCGCAAATGCGACACTTTCGCCGAAAAATCTCCCAGACGCCGCCCCGCCGAGGCCGCCGGACGCGGCGAGTCCCAGCATCGACGGCCGCCCCAACGTGTGGGGAGACTCGTTGAATCGCCCGCGCCTCCCAATCCCGCCAATCCTCCGTAACTGTTCAGACTCCGTGAGACCCGAAGGGGGAGTCCAGAGGGGTTCCCCCTCCCCCTCTGGCAGGGGGTCTGGGGGCTTGCCCCCAGATTCTAAAAGGGGTGGGCGGGTGGGGAGCTGTTTGCTTATCAACCCTTGACCACACCGAACCGCTGTGCTAGAGTATCCCCATGACACAGCCGGCTGGCCCTCTCCACAACCACTCCCCAAGCGCCTGGATGGACCTGTCGGAAAAGTGTCGGAAAGTGTCGTATTAGTGTCGGATAACTGTCGGAAAAGTGTCGGGTAAATGTCGGATAGTGTCGGGTAAAATCGGCCCTCTCAGCTACAAAATGCCCCGAAATCCGACACTTTCGGCGAAAAATCTCCCAGACGCCGCTCCGCGCCTCCCAATCCTGAGAATCCTGATTCAGACAATCCTTGACACACGGTGTGGTACAGTAGCACCCCGGATAACCGGCAAACTCATAGAGACCGATTGATGAGAAGACGAAGAATCACCAAAGCGCTCGACGTGGGCGGAGTCATGGTCGGCGGCGACGCCCCGGTCAGCGTTCAGTCGATGACCAAGACCGACACGAGGGACGTCGCCGCCACCGTAACCCAGATCAAGCAACTCGAGGACGCCGGATGCGAAATCGTCCGAGCGGCCGTGCCGGACATGGAGGCCGCCGAGGCGCTCGCCAGGATCAGGCGGCAGATAAGCATACCCCTGATAGCCGACATCCACTTCCACTACCGGCTCGCGCTCCAGGCGCTCGAAAGCGGCGTCGACTGCCTGAGACTCAACCCCGGCAACATCCGCGACCGTGAGAAGGTCGAAACGATCGTCACGGAGGCGAAGGCCCGCGGCGTACCGATACGCATAGGCGTCAACTTCGGAAGCCTGCCCCCCGTCGGCGGCATCGGCGTCACGCGCGGCCTGTCACGGCATCGGGACGGCGTCAACACGCTCCTGAAGGGCCGCGAGGCGGAGGAAGGGGACTACTCGGTCGTCGACCACATGGTCCAGACCGGCCTGTGGGAAATCGGCATCCTGGAAGACCTAGACTTCGACCTGATCAAGATTTCCCTCAAGGCGTTCGATGTCGACACCACGGTCGAGGCATACCGACGGATGGCCTCCCTCGTCCCATACCCGTTCCACCTGGGCATTACCGAGGCCGGAACCGCCAGATCGGGCAGCATCCGCAGCGCCGTCGGCCTGGGTATGCTGCTCTACGAAGGCGTCGGAGACACGATACGCGTCTCCCTCAGCGACGACCCGCGCGAAGAGGTCTACGCAGGATTCGAGATCCTCAAGTCCCTCGAACTCCGCAAGGAAGGAACCGTCCTCGTCGCCTGTCCAAGCTGCGGCCGCGCCGACATCGACGTCGTGACCCTCGCCAACACCGTCGACGCCATGCTCGAGAAGGTGAAGTCCCCCATCAAGGTCGCCGTAATGGGCTGCGAAGTCAACGGCCCGGGAGAGGCCAAGGACGCCGACGTGGGCATCGCAGCCGGCGCCGGCCGCGCCATCATCTTCCGAAAGGGACGCAAGTCCCGCATCGTCGAAGAGGCCGACATGCTGGACGCCCTCATGGACGAGGTCCGCAAGGTCGAGTCCGAAATGACAATCGCCTGATACCAGACCCCCTAAAGAGAGGCCGCGTGCGCGTATCCAAGCTATTCGGTAAAACACTCCGCTTCGACCCCGGAGAGGCGGAACTCGAAAGCCACCGGCTGATGCTCAGAGCCGGCCTCATCTACCAGGCGGCCGCGGGCATCTATAGCTACCTCCCCCTTGCGTGGCGGTCCCTCAGAAAGATCGAACAGATCATACGGGAAGAGATCGACGCCGCGGGCGGCCAGGAGGTCCGACTGTCCGTCCTCCAGCCCCGCGAGCTGTGGGAGCAGTCGGGCCGCTACGAAGAATACGGCCCCGCCATGTTCCGACTCCAGGACCGCCGCGACCGCTCCCTCGTCATGGCCCCGACGCACGAGGAACTGCTCACGACCATCGTGAGCGCCAACGTCAACAGCTACCGCGACCTGCCCCTGATCGTATATCAGATACAGACCAAGTTCCGGGACGAGCCCAGACCCCGCGGCGGGCTGCTCAGAGTCCGCGAGTTCGACATGAAGGACGCCTACAGCTTCGACGCGGACGAGGAGGGCCTCGACCGCAGCTATCAGGCAATGGTCGGGGCGTATAAGAGAATATACGAGCGCTGCGGCCTGCCGGCCATTATGGTCGACGCCGACAGCGGCGCGATCGGCGGCAAAGACTCCCAGGAGTTCATCCTGCTGGCCGATTCCGGCGAGGACACCATAGTGCTCTGCCCCTCCTGCGGCTATGCCGCGAATGCCGAGAAGGCCGTCTTCCGAAAGCCCCCCGCAGAAATCGAGGAACCCGCCCAGATCGAAGAGGTCCATACGCCCGGCGTCAAGACCATCGACGACCTCACCGCATTCCTCGACGTCCCTGCGTCGAGAACCCTCAAAGCCGTCTTCTACGCCGCGAATGGCGAGGTCGTCTCAGTGGTCATACGCGGCGACCTCGACGTGAACGAGATCAAGCTCGTCAACGCTCTCGGCGCCGATGAGCTGCGGCTGGCTGCTCCTGAAGAGGTCCGCCAGGCGGGGTTCGTGGCAGGCTCGGCTTCACCCGTGGGGATCCAGGGTACCCGGACGGTGGCGGACGACTCGATCGACCTGGGATCGAACTTCGTCGCAGGGGCGAACAGGGAAGACCACCACCTGCGCAACGTGAACCCCCATCGTGACTTCCGCCCCGACCTGATCGACGACATAGCTATGGCGAAGGAAGGCCATGACTGCGCGAAGTGCGGCTCCCCGCTGGAGACCCGGCGCGGTATCGAGGTCGGCCACGTCTTCAAGCTGGGCACGCGCTACAGCGAGGCCCTCGGGGCCCGCTTCCCAGACGCCGACGGCCGCCAGAGACACGTCATCATGGGCTGCTACGGCATCGGCGTGGGCCGCCTCATGGCCGCCGCCGTCGAGCACAGCCACGACGAGGCGGGGATGATCCTCGCCGCGCCAATCGCCCCGTACCACGTCTCCCTGATATGCGTGAACGTCGAGCGGCGGGACGTGTCGGAAGCGGCGGAGAAGCTCTATAGCGAACTGGCCGACCACGGCGTGGAGGTGCTGTACGACGACAGGGACGAGTCGGCCGGTGTGAAGTTCAACGACGCCGACCTGCTGGGACTCCCACTTCGCCTGGTCGTGAGCCCTCGCAACCTCAAGAGGAATGCCGTAGAAGTCAGGCGACGGATCGACTCCGAGACCGAGATGGTTCCCCTGGACTCGGCCGCGGCTCGTGTCAGGGAGCTACTCCGTTAGGCGTCCCTGGAAGTAAGGCACGACGCGGCCCAGGTAAGCGTCGGGAAAACTGTTGAAGGAGTCGACGTGATCGACGCCCGGCGCCAGCCATATCTCGCTGCCCGGATGAGCCGCCTCGTAAACACGCACCCCGTGGTCGACGGGGATGCGCGTGTCGGCATCGCCATGAATCACCAGAATCGGATAGTCTATCTCCTCGATCACCCGCTCGGGAACCAGCCTGTTCAGGTCTATCCCGAACAGAGCGTTGGCCAAAAGAGTCGCTCCGGGCACGAAGACGGGAGCGAGCCACTGGGGAACAGAGGTCTTCCGCCCGATCTCGAAGGCCACCACCTCCGACGCCCTGGCGTACGGGCTATCGAGAACGAGGCCCCTGATACCCGGCTCCTCCGCCGCGGCCAGCACCGACGCCACCGCTCCCATCGACCTGCCCAGCACGCCGATCTTGTCCGGCAAGCCGCGCGCCAGCAGGTAGTCATACGCGCCCAGAACGTCCTGCGCCTCATCGATGCCGCCCGTTATCATCTCGCCTTCCGAGTTGCCGTGCCCCCGCAGGTCGAAGAGCAGAGCGTTGAACCCCTCGTCCACGAGGCGGCCCGCCAGCTGCGTCGCCTGGCGGCCGGAGCGGGTGGAACTGAGGCCATGCACCAGGATCACGCTCGGTCCACGACCTTGAGAGGGCAGATACCAACCCTCCAGGGTGAGGTCGCCCTTGCGCGACGGGAACTGCACGTCCTCGTAATCGAGGCCGTAGTCGGACGGGTGGTCCTCCTGTGCCTCACGCTCGGCGCTGGTGACGCCGGCGGCGACGAAATAAGACACGCCGGCGTATACGACGGCAAGAAGCACGACCAGCGCAGGGATGGCAACCCTGGCTATTCCGATCATCCGCGTCCTGTCCATGCCTATGTCGCCTCCAGATCAGCCTCGACTGCTAGAGCCGGTGTCCCCACTCCGCCGAAAGTTCGGAGCCTGGATGCAGTCAGACTATCATCTGACGCACGTAACTGTTCAGACCCTGTGAGACCCGGAAGGGGAGTCCAGAGGGGTTCTCCCCTCTGGCAGGGGTCTGGGGTCTGCCAGTCCATCCCCCGTCCGATGCCCGGCATTCTCCCTTCTCCCCTCTGGCAGGGTCTGGGGTCTGCCAGTCCTTCCCCTCATCCGCTGCCCGGCATTCTCCCTTCTCCCCTCTGGCAGGGTCTGGGGTCTGCCAGTCCTTCCCCTCATCCGCTGCCCGGCATTCTCCCTTCTCCCCTCTGGCGGGGGTCTGGTCAACTGACCACTGGCCACTGTTCTCCCCCTCTGGCAGGGGTCTGGGGGCTTTGCCCCCAGTTTCCAATGGGCGGGTGGGTGGGGAAACCAGCCCGTCTGCTTATCAGGACTACGCTTATCGGAAAGACCTCACCCGGCTTGCAAAGATGCCTTCAAGAAAGACCTCTTGGAACCCTACGCGAAGCGGGCTATCATGTCCATTGCAAACCCATCGCCGACGAGGCGCATACTCCAGTTGCAGGACTGCCACAATGATAATGATACGGTATGAGGCAGACCCACGGGAAACCCTTCTTGTCCGACAGGCGGCCTCGCCGTGACCGGCCTGTTCAGCCTGAGCGGGAAGGTTGCGCTGGTGACCGGCGGCAACGGTGGGATCGGGCTCGGAATTGCCAAGGGCCTCGCGGCATCGGGCGCCTCTATCGTGGTAGCGGCCCGCGACGGCCGGAAGACGCGCCGCGCCGTTTCGGAACTCCAGAGCATGGGCGCCAGTGCGCTGGGGGTCGAAGTCGACGTCTCGGACGCTGCCTCCGTCGCCCGGATGGTCCGCGCCGCCCTGGACGACCTCGGCCGCGTCGACGTGCTGGTCAACAACGCAGGAACCACCGTCCGAAAGGCCCCTCAGGACTACACCCTCGACGAGTGGAAGCTGGTCGTGGACGTCAACCTGACCGGCAGCTACCTCTGTGCAAGAGAAGTCTATCCCGTCATGGCCGCTGCGGGCGGTGGGAAGATCATCAACATAGGGTCGATGACCTCCATATTCGGCAGCGACTGGGTCGCCCCATACTCCGCCAGCAAGGGCGGTGTCGTGCAGATGACGAAGAGCCTGGCGGTCGCCTGGGCTGCCGACAACATCCAGGTCAACGCAATCCTGCCCGGCTGGGTACACACAGACCTCACGGCCGCCATCAGTACCGGAAACCCGGACCGCTACCGATTCATAACGTCCCGCATCCCTCAGGGCCGCTGGGCGGAGCCCGACGAACTCGCCGGGACGGCCGTCTTCCTCGCCTCGCCAGCCTCAGACTACGTAACCGGCTCCTCCATCCCCGTCGACGGCGGCTACAGCGTCTTCTAGCGGAGCATTCCGTTGAAGCGCGCAATTACTTGTGCAGACTCGAGGGACTCACTCACGTAGCCCAGCCGCTCGAACGTCTCTTGGACGGACGATTGCGGCTGAGGGTGGCAACTGGCCCTCCTGGCGGACACGCTTCATCAGCCGCCGCATCCGTTCGCGCCGGTCAGCCATTGTCGGGAGGGTTCCAGAAGTCCAGCAGGTATTCGAACGTGGTTCCCATGGTTATGTAGTTGCTCGGCCACCCGAAGATGCCCACCCGGTTGACGATGTTGGTGCGGTCCCAGATTATCGTGTTGCGAAGCTCGTAGCCGGCCTCCCTCAGAGCCTCCACGACGGAGATATGAATGGTGACGCGCTGGTTCTCCCACCACATGTCGGGGACGTTCACGACACAGTGCGCACCCGGCCTCAGCAGCCCGCGCATTCGAGCGAACATGCCGCCGATAGCGGATGAGTAACTCTCCAGAGGCATGGTGCCCAGGTCGCGCGGGTCCTGGGAGTACTGCTCCACGACCCCCAGTTGGTCGTTCTTGCGGTCGCGCCGGGACTTGTTGCGCCTCTGCCTGTTCAACAAGTTGGCATAGGGAGGCGAGGTGAAGATCAGCGACACGCTGCCGGGTTCGAGGTACTCGGCGACGTTCGAGGCGTCATCGTATACGGCCAGCTGGCTCGTGCCTGCGAACAGGTCCTTCTGGAGAAGCCGACTCTCTGAGACGTCTACGTATCTCTGTTGAAGGTCGAAGCCCACCGCATTCCTCTCGGTATCCTGGGCGGCGACCAGCGTCGTGCCACTCCCGACGAACGGGTCCAGGACCAACTCTCCTTCATGGGTGAAGAGCTCGATTACTCTCGTAGCCAGCGAAATCGGGAAGGTAGCAGGGTGGACCTTCTTGTCACGAATATCCCTGCCTTCATAGTTGAACTGCCACACACCCAGCTGACCCTTCAGCCACTCCTTGGCGGACAGACAGTTCAGGTGGTTAGGCCTGCAGATGCACAGGCGTCCGTGTCCAATGCCCAGGCTGGTCCGGTATAGAGCGCTGCCCTCACGGATGGCGCGAGGCAGAATGGCCGCGTGATCGTTCGTACACCCGTTGGAGCGAGAGTCCGGGAAGGATGTCTCCTGGCGCATTGTCATGATGGGCCATCCTACCCCACGAGCGCAGCGCGTGTAATACAGGGAGAGGCTCCGCACGCGCCGTCTTTGACCTCTCACGGTGAATCTCACTATAATCTGGGCATCCTGGGCGTCCCTCCAGCGGGAGGCCCGTATTCCGAGTGGCGCGTGGATCACGGCCAGACCGGTCCGAGCGGCGAGCAGCTTCTGGAAATGTATCGGCAGATGGTGCTCTGCCGCACGCTCGACGAGCGCGTCTGGATGCTCAACCGCCAGGGAAAGGCCGCCATCGTCGCCTCCGCCCAGGGCCACGAGGCGTGCCAGATCGGCAGCGTGCACGCCCTGCGCCCCGGCAGCGACCTCTTCTACACGAACTACCGCGACTTGGCCGTGCTGCTGTCCCTGGGCATGACCCCCGGAGAGGTGATGCTCGGCTTCCTCGCCAGAGAGGGCGAGCAGATGAGCGGAGCGCGTCAGTTCCCACTACACGGCGCTTACCCGAAACTCGGCGTCGTCAACCTGTCCAACGTCGTCGGCACACAGCTCCCCCAGGCCGTCGGCGCCGCCCTGGCCTCCAGAATGCGCGGCGAGGATACCGTCGTGATCGTCTACTTCGGCGATGGCGCGTCCAGCGTCGGCGAGTGCCACGAGGCCATGAACTTCGCGGGCGTTCACCGGCTCCCGGTCATCTTCTTCTGTGAAAACAACGGATATGCCATCTCAGTCCCCAGGCATCTTCAGATGGCTGTGGAACACGTGGCGGCACGCGCCGAGGGCTACGGAATGCCAGGCGTCGTAGTCGACGGCTGCGATGCAGCCGCCGTATACGAGGCGACTTCCGAGGCCGCGAGCCGGGCCCGCTCAGGCCGCGGCCCGACCCTGATCGAAGCCATGGTCGAGCGGTACCTGCCCCACACCAGCGACGACGATGACAGGCGATATAGGAACGCCGGCGAGATCGAGGCGGCGCGAAAGCGAGACCCTCTCAGAATTCTGAGAGAGAGGCTCCTCGGAACGGGAGTCCTCTCGGAAGACGCGGACGAGACGCTGTACGCCGAGGCCCGGCGAGTGGTCGACGAGGCTACCGAGCTTGCCGAATCCGCAAGCTACCCCGGCCTCGACGGCTTCTACGACCACGTCTACGCCGATCAGACCGGAGGTGCGCCATCGCCGTAAAGACGGTGATCGAGGCGGTCAGGGACGCGATCCGAGAGGAGCTCGCCAGAGACGAGCGCGTCTTTGTGCTCGGCGAGGACGTCGGGCGCCGCGGCGGTGTCTTCCTTGCAACCGACGGCTTCATCGAGGAGTTCGGCGAAAACCGGATCATCGATACGCCCCTCGCCGAGGCCTCCATAGCCGGAATCGCCCTGGGCGCCGCCCTGAACGGGATGCGGCCAATCGCCGAAATACAGTTCGCCGACTTCATCTGGCCCACTTTCAACCAGCTGCTGGGAGAGGCCGCAAAGGCCCGATACGGGTCGAATGGCAAGGTCAGCGCGCCTCTGGTCGCCAGGACTCCGTACGGAGGAGGGGTCCGCGGGGGGCTGTACCACTCGCAGAACGTCGAGGCGTTCTTCGCTCACAGCCCGGGCCTCAAGGTGGTCGCGCCTGCGACCCCATACGACGCCAAGGGACTGCTCAAGAGCGCGGTGCGAGACGACGACCCCGTAGTCTTCCTCGAACACAAACGCACTTACCGACTGGTGCGCGGCCAGGTGCCCGATGAGGAGTACACCGTTCCCATCGGCGAGGCGGAGGTCAAGATTGAAGGCAGCCACGTGAGCGTGATCACCTATGGCCTCATGGTCCATCACTGCGCCGAGGCTGCGAGGAATCTCGCCCAAGACGACATCAGCGTCGAACTGGTTGACCTGAGAACCCTGGCTCCGATGGACAGGGCGACCGTCATAGACTCGGTGAAGAAGACCGGAAAGGCGCTGGTCGTGCATGAGGACACCAGGACCGGCGGCCTGGGTGGTGAGGTGGCCGCCGTGATCGCCGAGGAGGCGTTCGACCACCTGGACGGCCCCGTCGTCAGGCTCGCGGGGCCCGACGTCCCGGCCATGCCGTTCAGTCCGCCCCTCGAAGCCGAATTCATGCTGAACACGGAAAAGATATCCGCGGCCATCCGGCGTCTGGCGAGCTACTGATGAACATAGAACTGCCGCACGTAGGCGAGTCGGTCACCGAGGGAACCATTAGCCGCTGGCTCGTGTCGCCGGGTGACAGGGTCGAGAAGTACGACCCGCTGGTCGAGGTCATTACCGACAAGGTGAACATGGAGGTGCCCTCTCCGGCGTCGGGAACGATGTCGAACATACTCGTCGAGGAGGGCGAGACCGTTCTAATGGGCGCCGTAATCGCCGAGATGGAGGTTGAGGGTGAAGAGCCGGACGCGGAGGCAGAGGAAAGCCCCGCCCCTGGTGTGGCCGACGCTCCGGACATCGACAGGATTGGCCTGCTGTCCAAAGACATCGCGCCCGTGGGCCCCACCGGCTCGGGCGGCGTGATTGCCCCGATCGACGGCGATACCCCCAACCGCCGGCGCCGGTACTCCCCGGCCGTCCGCCGACTCGCCGAGCGGCACGGAATCGACCTTACCCTGATCTCGGGCACCGGAATCGACGGACGGGTGACGCGAGCGGACGTCCAGGCCCGCGTCAACGCCGAATCACGGACCGCCGCGTCCGCTGAACCGGATGAAGAGCGCGTGCCCCTGACCCCGGTCCGCCGAGCGATAGCCCTGAACATGGTCAGGAGCTCCACCGAGATACCCCAGGCATGGAGCTCCGTCGAGGTTGACGTGACACACCTGGTCAGGCTCAGAAAGTCAATCAAGGACGACTTCCGCGACCGCGAGGGCGTGAATCTCACCTACCTGGCCTTCGTGTTGCACGCGGTAGCCGCCACGCTCAGAGAGAACCCGCTGCTCAACTCCTCATGGGGCACGGACGCAATCATCATGAAGCGCAGAATCAACGTCGGGATAGCCGTGGCCGCTCCCAGCGGGCTGGTCGTGCCGGTGATTCGCGACGCCGACAGACTCACGATTGCCGAGCTGGCCGTCGCCGTAGACTCGCTGTCAGAGCGCGCGCGGGCTGGGAAGCTCGCCCTGGAAGACGTCCAGCATGGCACCTTCACTGTCAACAACACCGGCGTGCTGGGCTCCGTGACCTCTCGCGCACTCGTGAACCCACCCCAGGCCGCCATACTGACGACCGAGGCCATAATCAAGCGTCCAGTAGTGATCGATGACGCGATCGCGATCCGGTCGATCATGAACGTCGGCCTCACCTTTGACCACCGTATAGTGGACGGAGCCGAGGCAGGCGCCTTCACGGCGTCGGTCAAGAGGCTTCTGGAGGGAATAGGCCTCGACACGCAGGTATGAGACTACTGTGGACGATTGGCAAAGCCTGATGTTGTCGAGGTAGTGAAGCAGACGCCGCGTGAATCACGATGAGCGCCCTGCGGGTATGCCCGACACCGCAGCCGGACGTCAGCAGACCGGTATGGATAGGTGCGTCTGCATCTCTGCGGGCCGCGTCGGGTTCCTCGATGCGTGGGAAATGCAGAAGGCGCTGCACGGCCGTGTTGCCGACGGGCCGCTGCCCCATCACCTCATTCTCTTGGAGCATCCGCACGTCTACACACTCGGGCGCCGGGGGTCGGATGCGGACGTCCTCGCGTCCGGCGCCGAGCTTGAGAAGCTCGGCGCCGAAGTCCATCACGTAGACCGCGGCGGCCAGGCCACGTACCACGGGCCGGGGCAACTGGTCGCCTACCTCATAGCCGACTTGCGGAGATTGGGCGGGGGACCGCTCAAGTATGTCCGCAAGCTTGAAGAAGCAGTGATCTCGACCCTGGCCGATTTCCGCATCGAGGCCGAGAGCGCAGGCCGTCCCACGGGGGTGTGGGTGGGTGGACGAAAGATCGCGGCCATCGGGGTCAGGGTCAGCAGGGGAGTCACGATGCACGGGCTGGCCCTGAACGTCAACACGGACGTCTCGTACTTCGACCACGTCGTGCCGTGCGGGATGCCCGGCGCTGAGGTGACCACCATGGCCTCCCGACTGTCAGCCGCCGTCACCGTGTCCGAGGTGGCTCCTGTACTGACACGACACCTCGGCCGCGTCTTCGGGTGGCGGATGGAGCAGGTGTGATATAATCCACAAGGTGAGGCCTGTGCGGAGACGTCGGTGAAGATTACCCAAGGAGAGGTCATAGACCATCAGACCGTCCTTCAGATTGAACTGGGGGACTCTGACCTCGGTCCCTATCTCGACCAGGGCTATCGTCAGCTCTCTACACGTGTCGTTATTCCCGGATTCCGCAAAGGGAAGGCG
Source organism: uncultured Dehalococcoidia bacterium (assembly GCA_958295685.1). GTDB lineage: Bacteria > Chloroflexota > Dehalococcoidia > Lucifugimonadales > CATQGZ01 > CATQGZ01. The sequence goes on along the minus strand of OY282365.1, from coordinate 1,657,718 downwards.
CCCAGAAGGGTCGTCGAAAACTTCGTGGGACGTGAAAGCCTGATCAACGAAGTGCTCGACTCAATGGCGGCAGAGGTTGCGAAACGGGCTATCGACGAACAGAACTTGGACACCATGGGACCCCCTCGACTCGAGCTTCTGGACATGGACCCGTTTACCCTGAAAGCCACGGTCCCTCTCACCCCGGAAGCCGACCTCTCATTTTATAGAGACATCAGAGTCGAGCTCCCGCCCGTCGAGGTTACCGAAGAGGACGTGGACGCCCAAATCGGCAGGATGCGCCATAGCGAAGGTACGTGGGACCCCGTCGACCGACCCGTCGCCATGGGAGACAGGGTTACAATGGACGCAGATGGCAAGCTGGAGGGGAAGACAGTCATCGATAACAAGGACGTGGTCTATACCCTCGACAGTAAGACCGATGCTCTGCCAGGCTTGGCTGAGAATCTCGTCGGCGCCGTCGTCGACACTCCTGCCGAGTTTGTTCTTAGCCTTCCGTCCGACTATGACGACACGACGATTGCAGACAAGGACATCCACCTCACGGTCGCCGTGAAGGAGATCAAGGAATTCAATCTCCCGGAACTGGACGACGAGTTCGCCAAGGGAGTCGGAGACGGCTACGATAACCTGGCGGCGTTGCGTAATTCAGTGCTGGAGCAATTGAAAGAGAGAGGCAAGGAGCTGAGCCTCCGTGAGCACAGAGAGAAGGTCGTGACCGCGCTCGTCGACGGATTGAGCGTCAAGATGCCTGCCGTCATGGTCGAGCGTGGCATCGAGCATCAGGAGGTCGAGCGCGCCGCTTTCTTGCAGAGATTCGACATCCGCGTGGACGACTACCTGCAGTCCGTCGAAAAGACCGCGGAAGAGGCGCGAAGCGAGATTGAGAACGACGTGGTACGGAGCCTCCGCCGTCGCTTTGCCCTATCGAAAGTCGCGGAACTCGAGGGCATACAGGTCTCCGACGACGACGTCGACGCGCGAGTCGACGCCCTTAAGTCCCAACAGGGCTCCGGAGACATCCCGGCAGACGCGGTTCGAGAGGCCCTGCTCGCCGAGAAGACCGTGGACAGGCTGGTGGAGATTGCCAGAGGCGAGGCGCCGGACGGTCCGGCAACGACCGACGATGAATCAAGGAGACACCCCGATGATGCAGAGGCCTGAAAACCTGATCCCGATGGTGGTAGAGTCCGGTGCGCGTGGGGAGAGAGCGTACGACATCTATTCACTGCTTCTCAAGGAACGCATCATTTTCCTGGGAACCCCAATAGTCGATCAGGTCGCCAACAATATAATTGCCCAACTCCTGTTCCTTGACCGAGAGGATCCGGAGCGCGACATATACATATACATAAACTCGCCCGGAGGCATCATCACTGCAGGGCTGGCGATCTACGACTCGATGCAGCTGATACGGCCTGCCATCTCCACGATCTGCGTGGGTGGCGCCGCCAGCTTCGGCACGGTGCTCCTCTGCTCCGGCGCGAAGGGCAAACGCTTCGCCACACCCAACTCCACCATTCACATGCACCAGCCGATGGGAGGAGCTCAGGGACAGGCCGCCGACATCGAGATACAGGCCCGCGAGCTGCTCAGGCTTCAGGACAAGCTCTACCAGATCATCGCCGAAAACACGGGACAGTCATACGAAAGAGTGGCCAGAGACAGCGACCGCGACTACTACATGACTGCGGAGCAGGCCAAGACCTACGGACTTATCGACGACGTATACACCCAGCCATCCGACAACGGCGCCGAACCCGCCTAGACCGGTATGACATGACAGGACGCCCTGACTACCAGTGCTCCTTCTGTGGCAAGCTCCAGGCCCAGGTTCGACGCCTCATCGCCGGACCCGACCGGGTCTTCATCTGCGACGAATGCGTCGGCCGCTGTGACCAGATAATCACCGAACAGAACCCCGCTCATCCCCGCGATTCCTCCGGCCTCATGGCCAGAGGCCTCAACCCAAAGTGGATATGCCGGCGACTCGATGAATACGTAATCGGGCAGGAGCAGGCCAAGAAGGTCGTCAGCGTAGCCGTCTACAACCACTACAAGCGTGTCTGGTCTAACCGCAAGCACGAGGACGTCGAGATCCAGAAGGCCAACATACTCCTGTTGGGCCCATCAGGATGCGGCAAGACCCACATCGCCCAGACCCTGGCAAAGATTCTGGAAGTGCCGTTCGCCATAGCCGACGCCACGTCGCTGACCGAGGCCGGATACGTGGGTGAGGATGTGGAGAACATCCTCCTTAATCTTATCCAGGCAGCCAACTTCGACGTGGCCCGAGCCGAGCAGGGGATCATATACATAGACGAAATCGACAAGATCGCCCGAAAGAGCAGCCTGAACCCATCCATCACGAGGGACGTCTCCGGCGAGGGCGTGCAGCAGGCCCTCTCGAAGATAATCGAGGGCTGCCTCGCCAACGTTCCCCCGCAGGGAGGGCGGAAGCATCCGCACCAGGAGTTCCTTCAGATCAACACGGAGAACATCCTCTTCATCTGTGGCGGCGCCTTTGAAGGCATGGGCGAGATCATCGACCGGCGCGTCTTCAAGAACAAACAGAGCATCGGATTCAGCAGGACGGACATCGCAAGGTCCCAGGAACATGAGGACACCATCCTGCAGCACGTCACCGACGACGACCTGCTCGACTACGGCTTCATAGTTGAGTTCGTCGGACGCCTCCCCGTCATATCAGGACTCAAGGGACTCGACAAATCTGATCTCGTGCGAGTTCTGAAGGAGCCCAGAAACGCCTTCGTCAGGCAGTACAAGTCACTCTTCGAGATGGACGACGTGGAGCTCACCTTCACTCAGGACGCCCTCGAAGCCGCGGCCGATCAGGCCCTGAAACGCAAGACGGGAGCGCGCGGGCTCAGGGCGGTCCTGGAAGAAACCCTCCTGGAGGTTATGTACGAGCTCCCCAGCATGACCGGCGTAGCCGGTTGCGTCGTCGACGCCGACGCCATCAAAGGCAGGGCCAGCGTGTCCCTCGTCATGAGCAGCGGCGAATCCATTTCCATGCCCAGAGCCGAACGAAAGTCCGCCTGAGCAGCGACCCGACCTCTCCCCCATCCGGCATTGCCACGAACGCGGGAGCGGCTCATGAAACCGTTGCGTCTCGGATGCCTCGCCTCACACGGGGGCACCAACCTACAGGCGGTCATAGACGCTTCCAATAGCGGCCGGCTTCATGCAGAAGTGGCCGTCGTCATCAGCAACAACTCGACCGCCCCTGCCCTCCGGCGTGCCCGGAACGCGGGCATACCCAGTTTCCATCTGAGCGGCGTCACCCACCCGGATGCCGGTTCGCTGGACCGGGCGATTCTTCACACCCTCCGGGAGCACGGCGTCGAGGTGGTCGTTCTGGCGGGCTACATGAAGATGCTGGGCCCGGCCGTTCTGTCGCGGTACGAGGGCCGGGTGCTGAACGTACACCCCGCGCTGCTGCCGAAGTTCGGCGGGAGGGGCATGTACGGCCTGCGCGTACACGAGGCCGTGCTGGCCGCCGGAGAGACGGTCACCGGCGTCACCGTCCACGTCGTCGACGCCGAGTATGACCACGGGCCGGTCGTTGTTCAGGCCGAGGCGCCGGTGCTAGCCAACGACACCGCGGAGTCGCTGGGCGCCCGCGTCCTCGAGCGCGAGCACCAGCTCCTCGTGGAGACTCTGCAAAGGGTAGCCACCGGAAACATCGACCTGGGCCTGCCCAGGAATCCGTGCTGATCCCGCCCGAAGGGTATGCTCTAATCACCCTCTCGCATCAGCCTGTCTCCGCGACCAAAGCACCCACACTCCTCCGTCCCAATCTCTCCACTCGCTCCCTGAAGGAGGGTCGCGCCAGCGGAAGTCCCCTCCCTCGTCTATGAATACTGAATAGGCTGTCTTCGCGTGCCCCTGTTCAACGTAGTCACGGACACGTTGAACGTCTTTCTCTACGCTTCCGTCTCCGGTCCAAAAGGCAACAGGAAATTTAGTTGACCAAATGTCTCCACCGCGGTTGGTGCTGCGGTCATGAGATGGCTCGTACTTGAACTCGATGGCCACCTCAACGGAGAAGCCGTCGAGGATTGCCAGATCAGTAAGCACCCTTCCGATCCTGTGGCCATGGACTACACGATATGGCAGACCTATTTCTTCGATTTGCCGTAAGAGTCGCAACTGCACAGTCCAAACTATGTCGCGCTCCGTAAAGAACCGGTAACCTGTGTAGTTACGTCGCAGCCATTCCAACGTGTTCTCGAATAGCTCAGCGGCTCCCAGGTTGGGACCTCCTGATTCCTCTGCCTCTGCGCTCTCTGCGGTTAGTCCTCGGCTATGCCTTCGTGAGCCTCACGAGGCGGCCTCCGATGAGCCACTCGGCGACGTAGATGTTCCCTGCCGCGTCCACCGTCATGCCGTGGGGGCTGTTGAACTTCCCCGGTTCCAGAAGGCTCGTTGCCACGGTCATGCCGTTCTCGTCCAGGTTGTTCGGCCAGCCGGGCACGCCGCAGACCTGCTCGTTGTCGCCCAGGTAGGCCACCGGCCTGTCGTCGAGGTCTAGGATGGTCAGTCGGGCGCGAAGCTCGGCGACTATCATCAGGTCTCCGTCGGTTGCGAAGCCGCTCGGACTCGTCAGGAAGTCCGAGCCGAAGCCCCGCTCGAACTTCCCGTCCAGGTCGTATACCTGTACCCGGCCATTCGCCCGGTCAGCGACGTACAGTTCATGGTCGTCCCTGCGCGTATCTATGAAGATGGCGTGCGGGCAGTCGAACGCCCCGACGGTTCCCTCCTCGCCGCTAATGCTCGACACGTACCCGCCACCTGCGTCATACCGGTGGACGAGATTCTGTCCGTACCCGTCGGCGACCCAGACGTCCCCGTTGCCGCCGTTGCGCTCCTCGTTCACTGCAACCCACGTCGGCATGTAGTCGCCGTCCCGGTAGACGGAGAGTGGCGGCGTGTCCAGCCGCATGGCCACCTCGCCGTCGAGCGTGGTCTTGACCACCTGTCCGGTTACCTTCGAGTCAGAGTCCGGGTATTCGTATCCGGTCTCAGGCGTCCGCTTGCGCCCGTTGTCGGCGATCCACAGATACTCGGCGGCGCCCTCCTTGACGAGCGTGATCCCGTGCGCCTCGCTCAGTCCTAGGCCCAGGCCCCATGAACGCTCCACCGTGCCGTCCGGGGCTATCTCCAGCATCGTCAGGTCTCCCTGGTGCAGGGTGATGAGCCTGCCCGACTCGGTCACCACGATTCCGTGGTGAGACCACCCGGCCCTGGCGCTCTCCGGGTTGGGCAGCGCGGCCCAACTGTCGTTCCAATCGTAGACGTGTTCTCCTGTGCCGATACGCATGAAGCCTTCTCCTCCGCAAGTGTCTCGGAGGTTCCACGATACCCGCAGCCCTGACTGGCGTCAATCGAGCCGCACAGGTGTAACTGTTCAGACTTCATGAGGTCTCTTTGATCATTGTAGTCCTGCTAAATCAGACGACTGGGATTCCCCACCCGCCCACCCATTTGGAAACTGGGGGCGAAGCCCCCAGACCCCCTGCCAGAAGGGAGAACGCCGCCAGCCTGCCTGATCTACTACACCGACCTCCCCAGACCCCTGCCAGAGGGGAGAACGCCGCCAGCCAGCCTGATCTACTACACCGACCTCCCCAGACCCCTGCCAGAGGGGAGAACGCCGCCAGCCTGCCTGATCTACTACACCGACCTCCCAGACCCCCTGCCAGAGGGGAGAACCCGTCACGCCTGCCGGTGACCGCTGGTGCCGAACCCCAGACCCCCTGCCAGAGGGGAGAACCCCTCTGGATTCCCCCCTACGGACCTCATCAACTCTGAGTAGTTACGCACAGGCTAGGGATGCAGCCCGGTGCGCGGACGCAGGAGACTCGGTACCCGATCATCAACAAACATCCCGTTCCGGTGAGGGAGCAGCCCGCGGACGGGCATGGCAAGCGTGAGCCGGCCCTTCGCAATCATCTGGTATATCGAACAACCCGAGGGCGGGCATGGCAAGCACGGAGACAGAAGGGGCGCATATCATCTATAATCCGCTGGCACACGCTGGGATGACGCGTTGGCTATGCGAGACGAGGGAGGTGCATCATGGTGCGTCTGGGGACCGGAGACCTGACGTACGAGGTATCCGGCGAAGACTGGGGGGAGCTGCCGGATGGCTGGACCTACAAGGAGGCCACTTCCGTCGGCGTGGATTCCAGGGACAACGTCTACGTCTTCAATCGGGGGACGCGCCCCATGGTCGTCTTCGACCGTGATGGGCGCTTTCTGCGGGCTTGGGGCGACGGCGTCTTCACCACGCCGCACGGCGTGACGATCGGCCCCGACGACGCCGTCTACTGCACAGACAACGGCGACCACACGGTCCGGAAGCTGACTCCTGAAGGCAAGCTCCTGATGACGCTGGGCGTCAGTGGAAAGCCGTCGGCCAGGATGAGCGGCGAGCCGTTCTCGGTACCCGCGCATCTGGCCGTCGACCCGCGAAACGGAGACCTCTTCGTCGCCGACGGCTACGGCAACGCCCGCGTCCACAGGTTCACCCCCGACGGAAGGCTGATCGAGTCGTGGGGCGAGTCGGGTACCGGTCCGGGCCAGTTCAACATCGTCCACAACATCGCCGTCGACAACGACGGATGGGTCTACGTCGCCGACCGGGAGAACCACAGGGTGCAGGTGTTCGACGCCGCCGGCAGATTCGAGACGCAGTGGGTCAACCTGTCCAGGGCAGCCGCGGTCTACGTAGACCACAGGGGCAGCGGCCTGGTCTACGTTGGCGAGTACTACGGCGGTATCCAGACCAACGCCCTGGGAACCGATCTCGGCCCCAGGGTCACCATCTTCAACCGGCAGGGAATCGTGAGGGCCCAGCTGGGCCGCAGCAGCTACGGGGACGAGCCGGGAAGGTTCTACTCGCCTCACGGGATCTGCGTTGACTCCAGGGGCGACATCTACGTGGCCGAGGTATCCTGGTCGGACTACGGCAGCAGTATGGACCCTCCGCGCGAGCTCCGCTCTCTTCAGAAGCTGATCAAGGTGACGTAGCGCCATTATCGACACTTTCCCAGGAGGCTGAGTAGTTGAACTTGCACGCCCGCAATGCCGACGTAGTGATAGACACACCTATGCCGCCGCCGAGGTGGGCGCTTCTGGAGCGCCTGCTCATGGAGGCAGAGACCGAGGCCACCCAGGAGTTCTACGACCGTTACTTCGACGAGCGCGGCTACCTCGAATGCTATCCGCGCTGGGGCGGCGACGACGGCGCCGACGACGCCGCCGAGAACTTCGCTCACTGGACCGAGCTCTACGCGCTCGGCGCGCCGAGGGTCATCCTCGAGCTCTACCGCACGGCCTGGGAGGGACACCTGCGCCAGTACACCGAGGCGAAGACCACGCACGTCCCCTTCGCCCGCGATGGGATGTACTACCGCGAGTTCCCCGTCATGTTCGACTGGATGCACAATGGGGAGGGCTTCGCCGCCTTCTGGCAGGAGGGCCTCGCCGACCCGTATCAGGACGAGTTCCAGCGGCGCACGCGCCGCTACGCGGGCATGTATATGAACGAGGACCCGATCGCCAGGAACTACGACGCCGACCGCAGGCTCATCCGCAGCATGTTCAACGGCAGCAGAGGCCCCATGCTGCGAAAGACCACCGCGCTGGACTGGGCGGGCGACCCCGTGGACGTCGAGGGCCGCTTCACGCCCGGCCACGGCGAGCGCAACTACCAGGAGATGCTCGACCACTTCAAGGACTACAACGACGTCGCAGGCGACCACCCGCTCAACCTGAACACGACCACACTGGCTCTGAACGCATACATGCTCGCCGGAGAGCCGAGATACCGTGACTGGCTCATCGGGTACATCGACGCCTGGATGGAGCGCACGAAGGCCAACGGCGGCATCATTCCTTCCAACGTCGGCCTCGACGGAACCATCGGGGGCGAGTGCGGCGGCAGGTGGTACGGCGGCGTCTACGGCTGGGGCCACTCCACCTTCGATCCGGCCAGTGGGCAGATCAGGCACCGGCCCTTCTTTCACAACCGCGCCTACTGGGGGTTCGCTAACGCCCTGATGCTCACGGGCGACATGGGCTACCTGGACGCCTGGCGCGGCACACTCGACGGCGTCAACTCCGGCTCGAAGGTTGTGGACGGCCAGACCCTCTATCCCAGGATGCACGGCGACGATGGCTGGTACGACTTCCACACCGAGCCGTTCGACACTGGCGCGCTCCACGTCTATTACTGGTCCATGGACTCCACCGACAGGCCGCGTGTCCAGGGCGACCCGTGGCTCGACTTCATCGAGGGCAGGAACCCGGGCTGGCCCGTCAGGGCACTCGAGGACGGCCTCGAAGTCGTGCGCGACAGAGTGGAGAGGCTGCGCGCCGACACGTCCACCCCAGACACCCGCATGTGCGACGACATGAACGGCCTGAACCCGGCGCAGACCGACGTGCTCACCCAGCTGATGCTGGGCGGCCTCCCGACCCGCCATGACGGGTACCCGCTTCACGCCAGGGCGCGCTACTTCGACCCGGAGGGCCGCCGTCCGGGCCTGCCCGAAGACGTGGCCGCGCTTGTCGAGACCTTCACGGCGGACGAGGTGACCGTATCGCTCGTGAACCTGAACCAGACGCGCGGGCGCACGGTCACCGTACAGGGAGGCGCTTACGGAGAGCACCAGGTGACCAGCGTAACCGTGGACGGTGGGACTACTCTCATTGGCCGCTCCTCCTTCTCCGTTCGCCTCGCCCCTGGCTGCGGCGCGAGGCTGGTCGTCAAGACCAACCGCTATGCCAACCAGCCCACCTGCGCCTTTCCATGGGCCTAACCGTCCAGGTTCCTGACGGTAGCTGTTCAGACTTCATGAGGTCTTTCGATCAGCGTAGTCCTGATAAGCAGACGGCTGGGGCCCCTACCCGCCCATCCATTGGAAACTGGGGGCAAAGCCCCCAGACCCTCGGTAAGCCGCTCGTCCGAATTTAGATGGGCGCCGCCCCCAGCGCCGGCAGCCTCTGGGGAGCGGCGGCTCAGGGAATTTTCGCGGAAAGTGTCAGATTTCGGGTCATTTCGTAGCTGAGAGGGCCGATTTTGCCTGACACTATCCGACACTCATCTGACACTCATCTGACACTCATCTGACACTCATCTGACACTATCTGACACTTTCTGACAGGGGTGTCAGGAGTCCTGCGGGCTGGTTTTGTGAGATGGGCGACTGTCATGGGGACACTCTAGCACAGCGGTTCGTGCATGTCAATGTCTGAATCAGGATTTCCAGGATTGGGAGGCGCCTACACCGCCTACTAATCTGGGACAGGTTTCCCCCTTCGGACCTCACAGAGTCTGAACAGTTACGATGTCGGGGCCTGCTGATCTTGTTCAGTAAGGAACGGTGGTGATAGGCTACGGCAAAATCCAGCTGGTCTCGGCAAGTCCAGCTTGGTTCACATGGTCTTGTCTGAGGAGGTGTGACATGGCAGGTAGGCGCGGGTGTGGTGTCCGGATGGGCGCGGTTCTGAGACGGCTGGCGCTGCCGGCGCTGGCTGCGGTGTCTCTGCTGGCCGCCGTGTCCTGCGGGGGACCCGAACCCGGGCCGCTCGGCGAGGTCACGGTCGATCCCGACCAGCCGATCTACATACGTACGATGCTCTCCTTCACGGGCGCTTCGTCTCTCGGCGCGTCGCTTCACGGCGGCGTGGAGCTGGCCGTCAGGGACTTCAGTTCGATCAGTCCGATCAAGGGCCGTCCCGTGGTGCTCGGCGACCCCATCGACAGCATGTGCTCGGAGGATGGCGGACGGGCGGCGGCCAGGGTTGCCGCCGCCGATGAGCGTTTGGTGGGTGTGATTGGGACGTCCTGCTCCGTCGCGGCGGTGGCGGCGGCTCCGATCATCAGCGAGGCGGGGCTGGTGATGATCGCGCCCTCGAACACATCGCCCTCTCTCACGTCCGATCTGGCAGGGAACGTTGCCCCGGATCACCACGAGGGCTACTATCGCACCTCCAACAACGACCTGATCCAGGCCCGCACTGTCGCTCACTTCGTCTACGACCACCTGGATCTGCGAAGGATGGCTGTGGTCCACGACGGCGATCCGTACACCAGCGGCATGGCCACGGCCTTTTCGAGCGCCTTCCGCGACCTTGGAGGGGAGATGGCGGTCACCGCGGTCGTCAGCAAGGGAGATACCGACATGGGTTCCGTGCTCGGCGAGCTGTCGGCGGGCGAGCCTGACGGCATATTCCTGCCCATCTTCCGTCCGGAGGGGACGGCCATCATTCAGCAGGCCGGCCAGTTCGAGGGTCTCGACGGGGTTACGATGATCGGCGGGGGCGCCCTTCTGGTCTCGGAATTCCTGAGGGTTCCCGAGTCGGAGGGGATGTACTTCTCGGGCCCTGACCTCGAGATAGGCGCCAACTTCAGCGAGGTGACGGGCAAGACGGGGGACGACGTGTTGGCGGCCTACATAGCGGAGTATGGGGGACCGCCTGAGTCGCCCTATTGGGCTACCGCCTACGACGCCACGACCCTGTTGCTTGTCGCCATCAGACAGGTGGTAGTCGAGCAGGGGGAGGATGCTCTCGTGTCTGCGCTCTACCGCAATAGCGGGAGGCTGCACATCGACCGTGCGCGGCTTCGCGATGAGATGCTCGGCAACGTCGAGTTTCATGGCATCACGGGCACCATTTCCTGCGACCGGTTCGGCGACTGCGGGACGGGCAACGTCACCATCGTTCACCACACCGACTCCACCGTCACCGACATATCGCAGCTTCCGATAGCGTACACCCGATAGCACACAGGTCGTCTCGACGGTAGAGTCCGTGACGGGAGCGCTGGCCGCTTACTGTCCGAAGCCTCCGGGCGGGCCGGCCCATTCAGGGATTACGAGGATCGCCGAAGCGTCCATCCCGCCATCCTTGCGATTGGGCTCACCTATGATCTGCACCTGAAGGCCCTCGGTTAGGTCTTCAGGGTCGAGGGTCACTGTCTCGGTGCGTGTTATTTCGGTCTCCTGACCGAACGTCACCCCCAGGGGACCCTGGGGCGTGCCGATGGTCATCCTGCCGTCCTCGATGGAATCCACCGTGCCGAAGAGTCCGCCGCCCATCATGCCGCCCATAATGACGTCTGCTGCGGACCCTCCGGGCGCCATTCCGCCGGGGGCCTGGATCTGGGCCTGCTGGAGCATCTGCGCGGCCTGCTCCTCGGTCATTTCGCCGGATTCGATCTGCGTGATGATCTGGCCCAGGTTCTGGAAGTCTCCCGGCGCGGCGCCTGAGGCTGGGTCCTCGGCTTCGGCAGAGCCTCCGGGCGGGGGGAGCGTGAGGGTCTTTCCGGCGGGCTGTTCGTCATCCGAGCGGCCGCCCAGGGTCATGCCGGCGACGAATGCGCCCCCGATCACGCCTCCCAGCACCAGGATGCTCACCACGGCGACTATGAAGTTCTTGCTGCTCAATGTCCGCCTCCTTCCTATTCGTAGCGCAGGGCCTCGATGGGATGCAGATTGGCCGCTCTGGCGGCGGGGTATATTCCGAAGAATAGACCGATTGCAGCCGCCACGGTCACGGCTATGGCTGTGATATCCAGGGTTACGACAGTCCGAAGGGGCTGGTCGCCGAGGTTCCATCCATCCAGGACGGTGGACAGGCCGACGCCCGCCATGGCGCCCACGAGGCCTCCGCCAAGGCTCAGCAGTGTCGCTTCGGACACGAACTGGTAGAGGATGTCGCGCCACTTGGCGCCCATCGCCTTGCGGATGCCTATTTCTCGGGTACGCTCAGTCACCGAGACCATCATGATGTTCATGATGCCGATCCCTCCGACGAGCAGGGAGATGCCGGCGATCGTGCCGAGGAAGATCACGAAGGTATTCTGGGCGTCCTGAACCGTCTGGATCGTCTCCTCCAGGCTGTTGACGATGAAGTCGTCGCTGTCGCCTTCGGCGATCCGGTGCCGGAGTCTCAGAACGGATGTAACCTGCCGGATGGCGTCGTCAGGCGGCGCGCCCTCCTTGGTCTGTACGCTTACGGACTGCACGGATATCTCGCCCTGCACGGTGCGCTGCGACTCGATCCTGAAGTATACGGTCGTTATGGGGGCCATGACCTCGTAGTCGCCGAATGGGTTGTCTCCACCGCGGCTCTTCATTATCCCGATGACGGTGAACTGGCGTCCGTCAATACGCACCGGCTGTCCCACGGGGTCGCGGTGGCCGTACAGGTCCCTGGCTATCTGCGCTCCGAGCACGGCGACGTCCGACCTGTTCCGTACGTGGCGAGCGGATATGAAGCTGCCGGAGGTGACCTCGTAGTTTCTTACCGACGCGTACTCCGGGGTGACACCTCGTACCTGGTTGGACGTGCCCTCTCTTCCGGCGACTATCTGCGCGAAGGCGGTTATTTCCGGCGCGACCTGGGCCACTGCGGGCGCGTTGCCCGGGTCGATCAGGGCGTAGGCGTCCTGGAGGGTGATGGTCCCCACGACGCCGCTCGGTGTCTGGGAGGGGTAGACGAAGATCAGGTTGGCGCCCAGGGACTCGATGTCTTCGACTATCTGTTGCTGGGCGCCGCGCCCCACCGACATGGTTGATATTACGGCAGCCACGCCGATGACTATGCCGAGCAACGCCAGTCCGGTGCGGAGCTTGTTCGCACCGAGCGAGGACAGCGCGGTCATGAGGATGGATGGGAAGCTCACGGGGTGTTCTCCCACTCGTCGGCGTCTTCGTCGGATACGACCGCGCCGTCGATCATGGATACGATTCGACCTGCGCGGGCGGCCACGGCTCTCTCGTGGGTGACTATGATGACGGTCATGCCTTCGTTCGCGTTGAGGTCTGCGAGTATGGATATGATGTCCTCGCTGGAGCGGCTGTCCAGGTTGCCGGTGGGTTCGTCGGCCAAGAGGAGTGACGGGTTCTTGACCAGGGCCCTGGCTATGCCGACTCTCTGCTGCTGTCCGCCTGAGAGCTCGGTGGGCCGGTGTGTGGTCCGGTCGCCCAGCCCGACGCGTTCCAGGGCTTCTCTCGCGCGCGCTTTCCGGCGCCTGCCGCCGCCGTAGAGCAGGGGCAGTTCCACGTTGTCCTGGGCGGTGAGGCGAGGGAGCAGGTTGTGTGTCTGGAACACGAAGCCGACCTTGCGGTGGCGTATCTCGGCCAGGCCGTTTCCTCCCAGCGTCTCGATCTCATCGTCGTCCAGGAAGTACCTGCCGGAGGTGGGGACGTCCAGGCAGCCGATCAGGTTCATGAGGGTGGACTTGCCCGATCCGGACGGCCCCATGACGGCTACCATCTCTCCGGTCCGGATCGACAGGGACACTCCGTCGAGCGCTCGGACCTCGAACTGCCCCATGTGGTAGGTCTTCACTACGTCTTCCAGCTTGATCATCCGATCTGTCCTGTCCTCCGGCGCGTCTTCACAGGCTCGCGGTACGGGGAAGCGGCTGAGAAAGGCGGCGGCGCTTCCACCCTCACCCTGGGCCCTTCACTTCAGAGGCTCTCGAGATGATAGGGAACGGGTCTCATCACATGGGGAGGTCCGGATGGCGGGGCTGCGCCGTGCGTAGTCAAGGGGTTATCTCATCACGATCCCGCCGAAGCCGCCGAAGCCGCCGAAGGGGTCGTCCTGCTCCCGGTACTGCATCACCACCACGTCGCCTTCGGAGATTCCGTCCTCGACCACGACCCAGAAGTCGTCGCTGTTGCCGAGTGAGACGGACCGTTCTTCAATCACGCCGTCCTTCATGACTCGCAGCGTGGGGTTATTGAAGCTGCCGTAGACGGCGTCGAGCGGTACGAGCAGCACATTGCGGTCTTCGCTTATGGTGACCGACGCGAGCGCGCTGAGTCCTTCGGGGAGTGACATTCCGGGCGGCGGCTCCACGCGTATGCTGATTGCGTATCTGACGACGCGGGTGTTGACGCCGCCGTCCTGGCTGCCGGTGTCGGAGGCTATCTCGGACACGACTCCGCTGAGGGTCTGCTCCGGCAGGGCGTCCATCGTGACGGACGCGCTCGACCCCTCGCGGACGAAGAGCACGTCTATCTCGTCCACCTGGCCGTCCACCTCTACGACCGTCTGGTCGACGATCTCGAAAGCGTCGGTGTCGGGGCCCACGTGCTGTCCCTCCTCCACATATGCAGACGATATGACGCCGTCCCAGGGAGCGGTGAGTTCGGCCTTGTCCAGCTTGTTCCGGGCCGACGCGAGGGCCGCCTCCAGCGCTGCCACGTCGGCCTCTTTGAGCGAGACGGTGATTCGGTCGGCGCCCGCGCGCATATCGGCGAGGTCCTGACGGGCGGATGCGAGCTTGGCTGCGGCAAGATCGGCGTTCTTGCGCGCGGCGGCCAGTTCCAGCGGGTCGGGGTCCTTCATCAGGTCGGCGAGGTCGTCTTCGGCCTTATCGAGGTTCGCCTGGGCGAGCGCGAGCTTCTTTTCCTTGTCCTCCAGTTCCAGCGGGTCGGGGTCTTTCATCAGGTCGGCGAGGGCTTTTTCGGCCTCTCGCAGTGCGGACGTTGCCACCTTCAGGGCCATCCGCTTCGCCTCTACGTCGAGGGTGTCGGGGTCCTTCATCAGGTCGGCGAGGGCTTTTTCGGCGTCGGCGAGGTCATCGCCGGCGCCGATCAGGGTCGATCTGGCGGTCAATACGGCCTCGTCCTTCTGTGATTCCGTGGTCTTCATGCCTTCCAGGGCGGTATCGATCGCATTCCAGGCGTCGTCCATCTCCTTTCTCATGCACCTTTCACCCAGGGTGAGGACGGCCTTGCCGCCGTCGCCGGCGCACGTGACGAGTACGCTTCCCGGGAAGAAGTTGGCCCAGAGATAGACTGTCGGCTCATGCCAGCGGGTGGCCGGGTTATCGGTTGGGACCTGCAGGTCTTCGGGATCGGGATCAGGGCTTCGGGTGAACAGCGCTGTGAGGTGGACGTTCCAGGAGTCGAGGAGAGCGTCCACGTCGGCGCTCCGCTCCGTCTCGGTGAGTTCTATGCCGGTCCACCAGAGGAAGACGTCCGCATAGTCGTCCTGGGCGTCTTTCAGGGTGTCGGCGGCTTTGTCGAGCCTTTCCTTCCAGTCGTCTTCCGTGAGAGCAAGGTTCAGCCTGGCGGCCGTCAGCAGGTTCCGCGCGGAGTCGAGCGTGGAGCGCGCGTTCTCCAGTTCGTCCTGCTCAGGGCCGTCCAGGAGGTCATTCAGGGTTCTGGAAGCCTGGTCGACCTCGACTCTGGCGTCGGTGATCTTGGACTCAGCGAGCGTGAGGTCGTGTGCAGAGGGCGGCGCCTGGGCGGTTTCGAGGGCATCCGCGGCCGATGCCACGGCGAGTCTGGCGGCTGCTACGTCCGCCGCCGCCTCTGCGAGGTCGTGGGCGGGGTCCTTCATCAGCGTGGCCAGCTCATTCTCGGCGGACTCCAAGTCGACCTGGGCCTGTGCCACGTCGGCCTCTGCCTGTGCCAGTTGGAGGGCCGTATGGGGGTTGAGCGCTTCGTCCAGAGCTTCCCGGGCGTCGCGGAGGTTGACTTCAGCCTCGGCGACCGCCTTCTCCAGGGTGGCTACCGTCTCCTCATCGAGGATGGCGAGCTTCTGTCCCTTGGCGACCATATCGCCCTCTTCGACCAGTACCTGGCTGATCGTTCCATCCGCTCCGAAGCTCAGCTTGTCGCGGTCCGGAAAGGAGAGGGAGCCGCTGACCTTCACCTGTTCGATCAGGTCACCGGCGCTGATGGTGTATAGCTGTTCCTCTTCGCTGATTACGGCGTCGTCCGTTTGAGTGGAGAGCCGGTAGGCGGCGTAGGAGCCTCCGATCCCCACGACGAGGGCCACTGCGAGCACTGCGATCTGCCAGGGCCTGATGCCGCGTATTGCCTGTAGCAACGTATCTACTCCCTATCTCTGCGCCAGATCAGGCTGTGTCTACATTCACTTGGGTTCCGCACCGCAATTCGGGACTGGGCGTTCTCTGTCGAGAATGGCGGAGGGTCGATCGTCCTCACATATACAACGCCGGGATGCGCGGCCGCGTTAGCGGCTTGACGAGGGCCGCGGTCATCCTCGCCTCAATGGTGGGTCGTCCGGCGGCGCCGGGGTGATTTTTTGCTGAAAGTGTCGCATTTTTCAGGCTTCTCCGTAGCTGAGTCGTAGCTGAGATGGCTGCTTTTTTATCCGACACTTTGCGACACCAATGCGACAGTAATCCGACACTTATGCGACACTTATGCGACACTTTGCGACAGTAATGCGACACTTTGCGACAGGCGCTTCAGGGAGCCGCGCGGGCTGGTCTGTGGATGGTCTGGCTGTGTCATGGGGATACTCTAGCACAGCGGTTCGGTGTCGTCAAGGGGGGGAGGGGTCTGTTCTCAGCTCACGAGTCGTCAGAACCCGCGCCAGCCGGGCAGGGCGGCCGCCTGGCGGATCCACCTCACCATCTGCTTCTCATCGAGTTCGCCCTCGTAGACATCGACCCAGCGCGCGTCCTTGTCCTTGCCTGAGCCTGGTGGGACTGGACACAGCGACCTGCCGTTTAGGAAGGTCACCTTTATGTAACGGGTAAAGACGTGGTAACTCACGAACCAGCCTTGGCCCTCGATGCCATAGAAGGGGGAGTTCCACCTCACGGCCTTGCGCACGTTGGGCACGGCGCTCGTGATGAGGTTGTCGATGCGTCGGCCGGCGTCGCTTTTCCAGCCTGGCATGGCCGCGACGTAAGCCTGCACGGGGGCGTCGCCATCGGCCTTCGCGATCTGAGGATTGCCGCCTGCAAGGAGGGTCGGCTTTGCGACCTTCTTGGACGTCATCGCTTGCTCCTGTACGCCGTACTTAGAATCGACTCAATTCTACACACCAGCGTGTGCCCACATTATACAGGGAATCGCTCCGTGAATCCCTGTATAATGTGGGGCGCGCAAACCCCACGACGGCTGAGGCCCGCGCGAACGCAGACGATGCTCGAAACAAACGGTCTCTGCGCTGTCCGCGCCCTCTGCGGTGGACTCAGGAGTACGCTGTGATGGACGTTTCCTCACTTCCAGCCACGCCGAGAGAGATCAGGGAGCTGATCAGAGGCGGGGCCATCGCCCGGAACACCGCGGGCATGGCCCCGGGGCACGTGCAGGCCAACCTTGCGATTCTGCCGCGCGACCTGGCCTTCGACTTTCTGTTGTTCTGCCAGCGGAATCCGAAGCCGTGCCCGCTGATCGAGGTGGTGGAGGCCGGTCAGACCGAGCCGCGCGAGACCGCGCCCGGGGCCGACCTGCGGTCGGATACTCCCAAGTACCGGGTCTACAGACACGGCGAGATGACGGAGGAGACCGCGGACGTGTCCGAGTACTGGCGCGACGACCTGGTCTCCTTCCTGCTCGGGTGCAGCTTCTCGTTCGAGTCGGCGATGGAGCGCGCTGGGGTCCCGCTGCGTCATATCGAAGCGGGTACCAACGTATCGATGTTCGTCACCGATATAGAGACCGCGCCCGCAGGGGCCTTCTCCGGCCCCATGGTCGTCTCCATGAGGCCGATTCCTCGGGATCAGGTGGTGCGCACGGTCCAGGTCACGTCCAGGTTTCCGGGTGTCCACGGCGCGCCGGTCCACGTCGGCGACCCCGCCGCGATCGGGATCCGCGACGTTGGCGCTCCCGACCTGGGCGACCCGGTGGAGATCAGGGACGGCGAGGTCCCTGTGTTCTGGGCCTGCGGGGTCACGCCCCAGGCGGTTGCCATGAGGTCCAAGCCGCCCCTGATGATCACCCACTCGCCGGGGCACATGTTCATCACCGACCTGCGTGACGAAGACCTCGCGGTGTTCTGAAGAAGGGCGCCGCGTCAGTGCGCTGCCGGGATACTAAGGACCCGTTAAGATGAGCTTAGATAAGAAAATCAGAGACTTGGCTGCCGACTATGCCCGGAGGCTCGACCGGAGGGTCGCTGAACGAACTGAGGAAATGAAAAATGACGACACGTCACACTTTCTGATCTATCGAGTCCTCGGGATAAGTGACCGAGAAGGGTACCTCATAGACGCCTACCAGAATAAGGGAAGACTCTTGTACAGAGCGGCTGGCTCATTTCTGGAATACGCAGCCAAGCTGTGCTTCAGGAACAAATTCCCAGATGCCGGCCCGGTAAGAATTCCTAATACTGAAGGTCAGCGTCCCAAGACCTTCGAGATAGATTGCCTCGTTGGCTCCGACGCCATTGAGATCAAGTGGCGCGACGCCACAACTGATGGCGACCACGTCACGAAAGAACACACGAGGATTCGCGTGGTCTCAAATGCTGGTTTCACGCCCATCAGACTGATGTTCTTCTATCCAAACCGCACTCAGGCAATCAGGGTCCAGCAGACCGTGGAGACCCTGTATAGAGGTGTACGCGGCCGGTATTACTATGGCGATACAGCATGGTCGTGCCTCTACGACTACACGGACATAGACCTCCTGTCCATATTGAAGGATCTTGCGGAAGAAAATGCGTCCTGAGGTTATGGTTGACCTTCATCAGGGAGATTGTCTCTCCGTTTTAGAATCAGTCGTCCCTGGGAGTATTGACCTCGCATATATTGATCCTCCTTTTCTCACGCAGAAGGTTCACCGACTCTACACACGTGATAGGACTCGTGAATTCTCGTTCAACGACCTGTGGACGTCCCGCAATGATTACGCCGAATTCCTGTATCACCGCTTGCGGCAGGTCTATCGAGTTCTTTCCAGAACGGGTTCGATCTTTCTGCACTGCGACCACAACGCTACTCACATAGCTCGTGTCCTCCTCGATGAAATACTTGGCCCTCAGTCGTTCAGGTCGGAGATCATCTGGTACTATCGCCGATGGTCGAATTCAAGAAGAGGTCTTGTCCCTGCCCACCAGACCATCTACTACTACACTAAATCTGACAGCGAGTACACTTTCAACACTATCTGGGAGGACTACTCACCCTCGACAAACGTGGACCAGATACTCCAAAGGCGAGCCAGAGACGGCTACAACAAGGTCGTATATCAACGAGACGAAGATGGCAACACCGTACCGAACGGGGGGAAGAAGGGTGTACGACTCGGGGACGTCTGGGACATACCCTATCTGAATCCCAAGGCTAGGGAGCGCACCGGATATCCAACCCAGAAGCCGTTGCTCTTACTGGAGCGTGTCATCCGATTGACCACGAATGAAGGGGATTGGGTGCTTGATCCCTTCTGTGGCAGCGGCACGGCTCTGGTAGCGTCAAAACTACTAGGGCGAAATGCAATCGGAATAGACATATCGGCAGATGCCGTCGAAATCACCAGGCACAGGCTTCAGATACCAGTGAAGAGTGGATCCAAGCTCCTGAACCAAGGAAGAGGCTCCTACCGAAACGCGGACGAAGACGCACTCTCTCTTCTGCGAGGACTTGACTACTCTCCTGTTCATCGCAATGGCGGCATTGACGCGATACTAAAGGAGGACTTGCGAGGGACACCAATCCCCATTCGGGTTCAGAGAGAAGGGGAAACGATAGTTGAGGCCGCACACAAACTCCACCATGCCTCAAATGACAAGGGCGCTCTTGTCATGTTCCTTGTCGCTATATCCCAACAAGACTATCTGCCGCTGGGAGACGATCTACCACCCGGAGTTATCGTTATCAGCGCTCCCGTCTCCAGCATCCGAAAACACCTTGATGTCCTGCAGAATCCTTCTCACCAAGCGGCCATCGCCCTGGATGCCGGCGCTTACGCGCCGACGGCGGCCGCGGGTGACGTCGATGGCGCGTCCTTCCCTTAGCCCAACACCCGCAGGACGAGGAGGCCGTTTTTGGGCGCGATAGACGACATCGTTCTGGAGAATGACCGAAGGGGGGTCTCGGCGCTCCGCCCGCATGTTCCCGCCGACTCGTGCGACAGGGCCGCCGCGCTGATTTTACGAAACCCTGGCGCTGCGCTCATCGTGACCGGCTTCTACATCCTCGCCCCTGGCGCGCCGGAGACTGACGGCCCGCCCGGGGCGCTGGCCATCGGGGGGGCGCTGGAGCGGCTCGGCTATGACGTTCGCTACGTTACGGATGTCCACGGAGCCCCGATATTGAGGGCTGTCGGCGTACCCGCAGACGACCTGGTGGAGTTTCCGATCACCGGAGACGGGGAGAGCAGGGCCTTCGCGGAGCGTCTGGTGGAGGAGCTGCGACCCTCGGCGCTCATCTCGATAGAGCGGTGCGGGCTGTCCTGGGACGGTCTCTACAGGAACATGCGCGGGCGAGACATTACGCCGTACACGGCCCGGACGGACTACCTGTTCTATGGCCACCCTGCCAGCGTGGGAATCGGGGACGGGGGGAACGAGATCGGCATGGGCGCGCTGGCGTCGGTCATCCCGACGGTCGGGTCTCTGGTCTCGGAGCCGGCCATGACCCGCACGACGGAGTTGATTTTGAGCAGCGTGTCGAATTGGGGAGGGTACGGATTGGCCGCGGCGCTGTCGCTGAGGACGGGCCGCAACCTGCTTCCGAGCGTGGAGGCCGAGCGGGAGTGGATACGCCGTGCGGTGGACGCAGGGGCGGTGGACGGCGTGCTCGGAGAGAGCCGCTATGGGGTGGATACGATGGACCTGGATGAGTGCGGTCGGGCGCTGCGCCGCTTGCACGCGCTCCTGGCCGACCGGGGACTGGCAGCCGATCAGGGGAGGTGAAGCGTGGCTGTGCTGGCGGGCTCGATAGTCGATGCGGATACGGGCGATAGGATCGAGGCGCGGGTTCAGGTGGTCGATTCCAAGGGGCGGTTCGCTCACCCGGCGGATGCCATCCTGAAGGTTGGCACGGGGGCCCCGTTCTTCTATTCGGACGGCGCGTTCAGCGTGGACGTTCCGAGGGGCAAGACCCGCGTTGTCGTCGAGCGGGGCACGGAGTACACGCCCGCCCAGGTCACTGTGGACGCGCCGTCTCGCGGCTCGGCGGCCGTCGACGTGGCGCTGAAGCGGTGGTCGAGCTTGCCGGGGGAGGGATGGCACCCCGGCAACACGCACATCCATTATGACGAGAAGGAGGAGCGTCCTGACGACCGCCTACGGCTCGATCCGAGAGTCGAGGACCTGAGGATGACCGCCGTGAGCGTGCTGAGACGCGGGGATCTGGCCTACGCGACGAATAGGTACCCGCCCGGGATGCTCACCGAGCTGTCCTCGACGCATTACTACGTCCAGTGCGGGCAGGAGAATCGGCACAACTCCGCGCCGTGGGAGGTTGGGTACGGCCACGTCATGCTCCTCAACGTCCGCAACGTGGTGGAGCCGGTCAGCCGGGGCGTGCTCGTCGACGCCTTCGATCCCGACTACCCGCCCCTGAGCTATGCCTGCGACGACGCGCGGCGTCAGGGAGGTCTGGTGATCTGGTGCCACAACGGGCGGGGCATGGAGGCGCCGGTCGCCGCCGCGCTCGGGAAGCTGGACGCCTTCAACCTGTTCGACCCCTTCTGGGATGACGAGGAGTATGACATCTACTACCGGATGCTCAACGCCGGGATCAGGCTTCCCGCGTCGACGGGTTCCGACTGGTTCGTCTGCTCTGCGAATAGGGTGTACGCGCAGACCGGGGGGCCGTTCGATTACGAGGCATGGGTCGAGGCGGTGCGCGAAGGGAAGACCTTCATCACCAACGGGCCTGCCCTTCGTCTGACTGTCGACGGAGAGGGACCGGGAGGCGAGGTTTCGGCCGCGCCGGGCCGGTCGGTCGGGGTCTCGGTGGAGTGGGAGTCCCACTATCCGGTGAAGCGGGTGGAGCTGATGCGAAGCGGGGCGGTCGTGGCTGCCGAGAGCTTCGAGGAGGGATCGACAGCAGGCCGGATGGAGGCCGACGTTCCGGTGACGTGCGACGGGTGGCTGGCGGCGAGGGCGTCAAGCGACAGGCGGGACAGCTTCGCGCAGCCGATCTTCGCGCACACGAGCCCGGTCTACGTGACGGCCGGCGTGGACTGCGCCGACAGGAAGGCGGCGGCCGAGTGGCTGGCCGCGGAGATAGACCGGTCGCTCGATTGGGTGAGGACCAAGGGGCGGTTCTACACCGACGCTCAGCGTAGGGAGGTGGTAGACCTCTTCCGGCAGGGCAGGGAGGTCTACCGTTCCATCATCGGCTCCTAGGCGCGGATGCCTGCGATGCCGCTCTTGCTGCCGTTGCGGGTGATCTCCCGGGTCTTCAGCGAGTCGATCCCTCTGCGTATCTGAGCCAGCGTCTCCGAGACCTTCTCCTCGAGGCCGAAGAGTACCTCTCGGGCGTACTGGTCGGCGCCCTCGATCCGGGACTCGGCCACCGCCTCGGCCTCGCTGATGATCCTGTATGCCTTGCGCTGGGCCTCCTGGACGATCTGCTGAGCCTCGGACATGGCGCCGTCCTGGATCTGCCCGGCCTTAGTCTGGGACGAGGCGACGATCTCCGACTCGTCCACCTTGGCCTCGTGCTCCTCTTTGGCAGCCGTGGAGATGCCCATGGCTTCCTGTTCGGCCGCCTTCTTCATCCGCTGGGCCTCCAGGTATGCCTGGTTGATGATGCTGTCCTTCTGAGCGATGACGGCCGTGGCCTCCTGGATGCTGGCCGGCATCGATTTCCCGATCATCGCCTCCAGGGCCATGAGCCGGTCCGATTCGACCATCAGCTTGTTCCGGAATCCCGGCACCCGCGTGCTCTCATCGACTATGTTCCCTATCTCTTCAACGATAGATTCGACGTCCATGCTGTTTCCTCCCAGTTGTCTTAGACCTGTCGGTGAACCGTTCTCCACCCTGCTACGGCTGCTTCTCGTCGAGCTTCGCCCGGACGTGCGCGGGGACCAGGGCGTCTACGCTGCCGCCCAGCATGACCACCTCTTTTATCCGGCTCGAGTAGACGAATTGGTAGTCGAGCGAGCTCATCATGGAGACGACGTCGATGTCCGGGGCCAGGTGCCGCCACATGAGGGCCATCTCGAATTCGGACTCGAAGTCGACCCCTGCTCTGAGGCCCCTGACGATGAAGGCTGCGCCGACGCTGCGGGCGAAATCGGTGGCCAGGCCGGTGAATGGCCTGACATCCACGTTCGGGAGATTTTGGACGGAGCGTTCGAAGAGGTCGGCGCGCTCGGCGGCGCTGAACATGAGCGTCTTGGGCGGGGCGTCGTACACGCCTATGACGAGGGAGTCGAACAGCCTCGAGGCGCGGCGCGCGATGTCGACGTGTCCGTTGTGTACGGGGTCGAACGCCCCGGCGTATATGGCCTTAACCACCTGATCCGTCCTCTCGATAAACGGAGACGCCCGTATCGCCGTACCGCTTGCTCACGTTTCTCACCAGCGCTCCGTAGCGTTCTTTCAGCGGCGTTCCGTGCCTGTACTCGGCTACCAGCGCGCCGCCCGCGTCCACCAGCCCGCCGCCGATCTCTCCCAGCAGCATGTCCCAGGTCTTCAGGTCGTACGGGGCTCCGATCAGCACCAGTCCGTATCTGCCGTGCAGCCTTCGGAGTGTGTCTTCCACCCGGCCCTGGTAGACTTTGCCGTTCTCTCCAAGTCCCAGCTCGTCCAGGCTACGGCCGATCTGCCGCGCCCTGCGGCGGTTGGACTCCACGAAGTCGGCCGAGTCCGCGCCTCGACTGAGGGCTTCTATTCCCAGAGCCCCCGTTCCCGCGAACAGGTCCAGCGCCCGCACACCTGTCACCGACTCTCCCAGCACAGAGAATATGGCCGCCCTGACCCGCTCGGTCGTCGGCCTCAGGCCCTTTCCCTCGTTGATATTGAGCCGCCTGCCCCGGAGCCTTCCACTGACGATTCGCACGGTCATCAGCGCAGTACCTCCGGATGCTCCCAGCGGCTCTGAGCCATGCAGGTGCGATGTTAGCAGGGCGTTTTTCAGCGCTCAAAGCGGAATCGGGCACGTTTTCTGAGCAAATGGATGGGTTGTGTTCAAAACATGAGTGCGTGGGCGGCTACTCGAAGAGAGGTCGAGAGGGGCAGCCGGATGCGAGGACGCACCGATTGCACAGGGGGCGCCGGGCTTTGCAGACGGCCCGGCCGTGACGGATGAGATACACGTGGAAGGCGAAGACGCTTTCGGGTTCGACCATGGGTTCCAGGATGTCGTGGGCAGCGTCGGCGCTGACTTTCCGTCCGATCAGGCCCAGCCTTTTGGAGACGCGGTAGATGTGCGTGTCCACGGGCATGGCGGGCATTCCGAGTGAGAAGCAGAGGATGATAGCGGCCGTCTTGGGGCCGATCCCCGGCAGGTCCTTCAGCCAGGCCTTGGCCTCCGGCATGGGCATCTCGGCGAGGAAGGAGAGGTCGTATGATCCCACCCTCTCGCGGACTATCCGCAGCGTCTCCTTGATCCGCGGCGCCTTCACCTTCGCAAGTCCGCCCATGCGGATGGATTCTTCGAT
The DNA here is from genome assembly GCA_958295685.1 of uncultured Dehalococcoidia bacterium. Lineage (GTDB taxonomy): Bacteria > Chloroflexota > Dehalococcoidia > Lucifugimonadales > CATQGZ01 > CATQGZ01. The sequence continues at coordinate 1,633,338 of OY282365.1, read as the reverse complement.
CTCTTCCACTGGCGCGTCCGCGACGGCCTCGATTGAGCCGAAGTGGTTCATCAGGCTGCCGAACGCTCTGTGGGAGTTGACGTCGGACGTGTGCTGGGACAGGATGGTGTAGACCAGTTCGGAGGCGGGGTCGTAGCGCGGGGCCCACCGCACTGGGCCGTACTCCGCCCCCAGGGATTCCATGATCCTGGACGGGGGCACGTGCTTCCGCCGTATGCGTACCGATGAGACGCCCGATCCGGCCATGATTATCCAGTCCTCTCCGGGTGGTGGCGTTTCATGGAGTCTACCCCAAGAGGCGATGACCGCTCAGGTAACTGTTCAGACTTCATGAGGTCTTCCGGTAGTCCTGATAAGCAGACGGCTGGTTTTCCCACCCACCCGCCCATTGGAAACTGGGGGCAAAGCCCCCAGACCCCCTTGCCAGAGAGGAGAACCGCCCACGCCGCGGAGTAGGAGAGACGGCGTGCCAGACCCCCTGCCAGAAGGGAGAACCGCCCACGCCGCGGAGAAAAGATGGCTCCGATATAGGCTTCGCGAAACCGCCTCATAGCCGAGATTTGCCCTAATTCGTCGTTGAGTAGGGGAGAGACGGCGTGCCAGACCCCCTGCCAGAGAGGAGAACCGCCCACGCCGCGGAGAAAGATGGCTCCGATATAGGCTTCGCGAAACCGCCTCATAGCCGAGATTTGCCCTAATTCGTCGTTGAGTAGGAGAGAGACGGCGTGCCGGACCCCCTGCCAGAAGGGAGAACCCGAATGCCTTGCCGGTCTCGCCGTCGCTGTGGGCCAGATGCCTTGCCAGAGAGGAGAACCGCCCACGCCGCGGAGTAGGAGAGAGACGGCGTGCCAGACCCCCTGCCAGAAGGGAGAACCGCCCACGCCGCGGAGAAAAGATGGCTCCGATATAGGCTTCGCGAAACCGCCTCATAGCCGAGATTTGCCCTAATTCGTCGTTGAGTAGGAGAGAGACGGCGTGCCGGACCCCCTGCCAGAAGGGAGAACCCGAATGCCTTGCCGGTCTCGCCGTCGCTGTGGGCCAGATGCCTTGCCAGAGAGGAGAACCGCCCACGCCGCGGAGTAGGAGAGAGACGGCGTGCCGGACCCCCTGCCAGAAGGGAGAACCCGAATGCCTTGCCGGTCTCGCCGTCGCTGTGGGCCAGATCCCTTGCCAGAGGGGAGAACCCAGGCCGCGCCGTGCCGTCGTGTGGTGGTCACAAGCCCTGATCCCCTGCCAGAGGGGAGAATCCTGGACTGTCCATCCGTACATCTACCAGTACTTGCCTGATCCCCTGCCAGAGGGGAGAATCCAGAGGGATTCTCTCTTTTGGGTCTCAGAGAGTCTGAGCAGTTTCCCGCTCAGCGCGGGCAAGGAGCTTCGGAGCCGCGGCGTCATGGCTGACCCTGACGGCCTTCTACGGCCCGCTGGGCGCCGTAGGACTGAAGCCTTGCGTAGAGTCCCTGGGCGGAGACGAGTTCGTCGTGCGTTCCCTGCTCGACTATTCGTCCTTCGTCCATTACGACGATGCTGTCGGCGTTCCTGACGGTCGAGAGTCGGTGAGCGATGACCAGAGAGGTGCGGCCCCTGAGCAGTTCTCGGAGGCCCCTCTGTATCAGCATCTCGGTGTAGGTGTCGACGTAGGCGGTCGCCTCGTCGAGCACGAGTATCCTGGGGTCCGCGGCGAGTGCCCGCGCGAAGCTGACCAGCTGACGCTGTCCTGGGCTCAGGTTGCCGCCGCGCTCCTGAAGCTGGGTGTCGTAGCCTTCCGGCAGCGCGGCGATGAACTCGTGCGCGCCGACGACCCTGGCGGCCCGCTCGGCGTCCTCGTCGGTCACCTTTTCGTGGCAGTAGCGGATATTCTCTCTGATGGAGCCGGTGAAGAGCACGGGTTCCTGCATGACGATGCTCATCTGACGCACAAGCGATTCTCTCCTGACGCCGCGGATATCCTGGCCGTCCACCAGTATGCGTCCGCGTGTCGGGTCGTAGAGGCGCAGGAGGAGGGATACCAGCGTGGTCTTGCCTGCGCCGGTCGGCCCGACTATGGCCACGGCGCTGCCGGCCCGGATCGACAGGTCGACGTCCCGAAGGATGGGTAGGCCGGGCCGGTATTCGAAGCTCACGCTCTCGAACCGCGTCTCTCCCCGGAGCGTCGGCATATCTGCTGCCCCCGGCCTCTCGGCAACGTCGGGCTCGATGTCCATGAGTTCGAATACGCGGGAGCCCGCGGCCATGGATTCGTGAAGTCCGCCGTACCGTCTCTGGAGGCTGCCGAGCGGTTCGAAGAAGCGCTCGACGTAGATTGCGAACGCGATCACGACGCCTGCTCCTATCGAGCCGCCGATCACGAGGACGCTCCCGAATGCCACGACGAGGGCGATTCCCAGGGCCTGCACGATTGTCAACGACGGTGGGAGGATGCTTCGATAGCGGATCATACGGAGCCATGCGGCGACGTGGGCGTTCGCTATTCCGGCAAACTTGCGCGAGTTCTCGCGCTCTCTGTTGAGGCTCTGAACCACTCTGATCCCGGATATGGTTTCCTGGAGATGGGCGTTGACGTCGGCGAGCGCGCGTCTTGTCTCCGTCACCGGTTCTCGGAACAGGCGCTGCCAGATCGTCATCATGCCCAGGAGGATGGGCACGACGATCAGAGCGACGGGCGTCAGTGTGGGACTCATCACGAACATCGCCGCGACGATGCCGATGATGCTGAGCAGGTCGGCCAGGGTACTGAAGACGATCGAGACGAAGCCTTCGACCTCTTTGGAGTCGTTCTGGACCCGCGACATCACGCGGCCCGCCTCGTTGGCGTCGAAGAAGGACATCGAGAGATGCTGGAGGTGGGCGAAGGCGTCGTTTCTGAGGTTCTCCAGGACTCGCTGGCCGACCAGTACGTTGAGCCTGCGGTGGAGATAGCCCATGGCGAACTGCAGGGTAGCCACGAGGAGATATGCCGCGCCGACCATGTCTATGGCGGCCAGGTCCCGCTCCCTGACGTAGGAATCGACCACCAGCTTGACCATCCAGGGCAGCGCGACGACGGTTCCCGAGTAGACGAGAATCGAGGCCAGGGCGAGGGCGACGAGTCGTTCCTGTCCCCGCAGGTAGTGCGCCAGTCTGAGGACTACTCGGTGGTCGTAGAGCCTCCGTTCCCGGCGGTCGTCCAGCGCGATCGGTTGAGCGCTCACTTCGCGCCTGCTTCCAGGGACGGCGAGTCCACCAGCGGAACGTCCTCCTCCCGGGGCATCAGCTGGAGGTCGTGGATTCGCCGGTAGAGTCCTCCCGCGCTCAGCAGTTCTTCGTGCGTGCCGCGCTCCGCGACCCGGCCGCCGTCCATCACGAGAATGAGGTCGGCGTTTCGGACCGTGGACAGTCGGTGGGCGATCACGAACGTCGTGCGTCCTCTGGCCACCTCTGCGAGGGCCTGTTGGATATGGCGTTCCGTCTCGACGTCGACGCTCGATGTGGAGTCGTCGAGTATCAGGATGGCGGGGTCCAGGAGGATCGTGCGCGCTATCGCGAGCCGCTGTCTCTGGCCCCCGGACAGTTTCACGCCACGCTCCCCGACCAGCGTCTCGTACTTTTCGGGGAGTCCGCTGATGAAGTCGTCCAGCTGCGCGACTCTGGCCGCCTCTTCGATTTCGTTCTGGGTCACATTCTCGGTTCCGTAGGATATGTTGTCTTTGAAGGATGCCCCAAAGATGAAGACGTCCTGCAGGACGATGCCGATGCTGTGTCGGAGGCTGCTCAATCCGAGGTCTCTGACGTCCACGCTGTCGACGGTCACCCTGCCGGCGGTCACGTCGTAGAATCTGGGCACCAGATGGACGATGCTGGTCTTGCCGGAGCCTGGGGCGCCGAGCAGGGCCACGGTCTGCCCAGCCTGGACGTCGAGGTTGACGTCGTGCAGGGCCTCCGAGTGGGAGTCGTAGCCGAACGAGACGTTCTCGAACTTGACTCGGCCTTGGACGTTGGCTGCAGGGCGGGCGTCGGGGCGGTCCATGACCGGTGATTCGGCGTCCAGTATTTCGAATATTCGGCGGCCTGCGGCGTTGGTGAGGGCGAAGTCGGCGACGATCCAGCCGGATGTCCGAACCGGCTGGCGGAGCAGGGCCATGTAGAGCAGGAACATCGCCAGCTCGCCTTCGGTGAGCTGACCGGAGACCACTTCCCGCGCTCCGAACCAGAGCAGGGCTCCCATGGCCGCGACGAACAGATAGACCACCATCGTTTCGTGCGACGCCCCCACCTGCTCGGCGCGGTAGTTGGCTCGCGCGACGTCGGCGGAGGCCGAGCGGAAGCGAGATTCTTCGTGTTGGCGTGCGCCAAACGCCTTTGCCAGCCGCATACCGACGATGCTCTGCTGGAGAACGGCCGTCATCTTTCCAGTCTCGGCCTGGGCGATGGCGTATCTCCTGTCGGCTTTGATCGCAAGCGACGCCAGCACCCAGGTCGCCAGCGGCATGAACGCCATGGCTATCAGGGCCAGCTGCCAGTTCGTCGCCAGCATGATGGCCGGGACCACCCCGAACCATATGGCCGTTCGAGTGGTCTGGATGAGGCCGGTCTGCATGAACCCGCTCACCTCGTCCACGTCGGCCACGGTCCTGGACATCAGGTCTCCGGTACGGCGGCGGTCGTGGAAGCCGAAGCTGAGTTGCTGGAGCTTGTCGAGCAGCTGGACTCTGAGGTCTCTCCCCACCACGCCGGACATGGAGTAGGTCAGATATATCTGCAGATATCCGAATATCCCGCGGAGCAGTCCGGCGCCGAGGATGGCCAGCCCGACGAGCAGGACTTCCGTTCGGAGGCCGTTGCCGAGGGCTCGGTCTATCGCGTTGCCTATCAGCGGAGGGATCGCCAGGGCGGAGAGGGTAGTGGCGATGTTCATGGCGTAGGCTCCGCCGAAGAGCCACGGGTAGCGGAATCCGTACTTGGATACGCGCCAGATTATGCTCATTCACTCATCTTGAGCGCGGCGGCGTTGGGCTGCAAACGCGGATGAGTGGGGGCGCGGGTCTGGGGTTTTCGGCGAAAACTGTCCCAAACTGTTCCATTTGTTCCATTTTCGTAGCTGAGGGTTCGAATTTGTGGAACAGACGTGGGGCATTTGTGGAACAGACGTGGAACGGAACCGGAGCAGTTCTGGGGCAATTGTGGGACAGGTCTCCGGGTGGGGCTGCCTGCGGTTCGTGGAAAGTGTCGGTGTCATGGGGATAGCGTAGCACGGCAGTTCGGCGTCGTCAAGGGGTGGGTTGTCTGAAGAACCTGTCCCGACTCGGTCATCACCGTCCTGGCACGCGACCCCACCGACCGCAGACTCCTCGGCCTGGCTCGTGTCAGCCTGTCGTCCAGAGTCAGCAGAGGCTCCAGGAAAAATTTTGTGTAACGCGCGCGGGGGGATCTGGGGGCATTTCGCGGCCATTTCGTAGCTGGGAGGGCCTCAGACGGCTCGGATTTACCTGACACTATCTGACACTTTCGTGACACTAATGTGACAGTTATGTGACACTATCTGACACTTTCGTGACACTTATCTGACACTAATGTGACACTTTCTGACAGTCAATCCAGGCGATGCAGAAGTCTTGCGGGCGGTTAGTGGAGAGATGCGACTGTGTCATGGGGATACTCTAGCACAGCGGTTCGGCGTAATCAAGAGCCATTGTCTGAATCAGGATTCTCAGGACGGGAGGATTGGGGACCAAACCCCCCCTCCACCTAATTCAGGTTCCGGCGCGGAGGGGTGTTCCCTCTTGGCCTAGCCGAGTGGGTCACGTATTCGATGCCGAGCGTTCCGGCGGCGGGGCCCAGGGGTCGACGACCATCTGAATCTGGGTGGTCGGCTTGATCAGCGCCTCGAAGGTTTCCTGAATGCCTTCCAGTCCGATGGTCCCGGCGTCGGTGGCCATTACGCTCACGTCGATTTTGCGGTCTCGGATGAGGCTCAGGACGGTGGCCCAGTCTCTGGGGTCGGTTCCGAAGCTGGCGGCGAGCGAGATCTCCCTTGCCATCCACTCGACGGGGACGACTGCGGTGGGTTCCCATGCTATGGCGACGAGCATCACCTGCCCGCCGCGTCGGGCCATGTTGAAGGCCTGGCTCAGCGTCGGCCTTGCCGAGGCGCACTCGTAGACGACTTCGGGGCCGAGTCCGCCGGTCAGCTCTACGACGCTCTCCACCGGGTCGTTGGCGGTCGGGTCTATTACGGCGTCCGCGCCGACCTCGAGGGCGGCCCGTCTCCGGGCCGCCGACGGCTCCGACACGTAGACTCCGGCCGCGCCGGCGGCCCTGGCGGCCTGTATGACGAAGAGGCCGATGGGACCGGCTCCGAGTACCGCGACCGAGTCTCCGATCCTGGCCGCCGACTTGCGGACGGCGCGGACGGCCACGGCTGCGGGTTCGCACAGGGCGGCTTCCATGTCCGAGACTTCTTCGGGGATGGCGATGACCTCCCAGTCCTTGTTGATGACGTACTCGGCGTAGGACCGGACGGAGTTGATGGACGGGCCCATGCTGCGGTAGTCGAATCTGGGGTGGTCTCGGAGCGGCACCTGCGTGCCTGGGGGCGGTTCGCCACCGCCGCCCATGACTCGGTCGTCCTTCTTCCAGCGCGTCACGCCCGGTCCGGTCTCGGCAATCCTGCCCGAGTATTCATGTCCGAGGACGGCGCCCGGCGGGGGGGCGTCGTAGAGGAAAGCGTGGACGTCGGTTCCGCAGACTGCGGAGTATTTGACCCTTATGAGCACCTCGCCGGGTCCTGGGACCGGGCGAGGCAGGTCTTCGACGGCGAAGCTCTGCTTGCCTTTGTAAACGGCGGCCCTCACTGCGCACCTCCTTGTGTCCCGGCCGGGGCGTCGAACGGTGGGCCGGGCGAGGTCCGGCTCGGGGGGCGTGTCAGGGCGTCAGTCGTCGCCGACGCCCTGTTCGGTCAGGTAGTCTATGGCGAGCTGTACCGTGGTGATGCCCTCGGCGTCTTGGTCCGAGATTTCGGTGCCGAACTCTTCCTCGAATGCCATGATGAGATCGACGAGGTCGAGGGAGTCGGCGTTCAGGTCCTCGGTGAAGGAGGCTTCGGGCACGACCTCTGACGGATCGACATCCAGCTTGTCGGCGACGACGGCTTGCACTCGGTCGAGAATCGGCATTTGCAACGCACCTCCGCGTTCTGATTTCTTGTTTGGGGCGCTAGTCCCGCGCCGCCATGACTGAGCCCAGCACACCGTTGACGAACCTGGGGGCGGAGTCGGAGCCGAAGCGTTTGGCGAGCTCGACCGCTTCGTTGACGGCTACTCTGGACGGGACGGTTTCACTTTTCACGATCTCGTAGACTGCGATTCTGAGTATGTTTCGGTCGACGACGGCCATCTGACTGACGGGCCACATGGGCGCGAACGTTTCAATCATCTTATCGATTTCCGCCTGATTTGCAAGTACGCCGCCGACCAGTCGTCGGGCGAATACGCGCTCGGCCTGCACGAGGTCGAGGGAGTTCAGCTGTTCTTCGAGGACGGAGTCGGTGTCGTGGCGGGTCGTGTCCGCTTCGTAGAGGGTCTGGAGGGCCGCCGCCCGGGTGCGTCTTCGGTCCGAGGGGGCCGCCGTTGTCCTGGGCATGGGTCTTGGAGCCCGGGTCAGTTCCGGTGCAGGCGGATGATCGAGTCGAAGTCGTTGACGCTGGTCACCCGCGCGCCGCGCTCGATGCGCTTCACCATACCGCCGAGCGCCCTGCCTGGGCCGACCTCGATGAAGCTGGAGACGCCGGAGCCGACGATGTAGTCGATCGACCTCTTCCACTGGACGCAGGACGATATTTGCGCGACGAGTTCCTGCTTGACGCTCTGCGCGGTGGTGAGGGGTTCCCCCGTGCAGTTGGCGATGATGGGGATTCGCGGGTCTCTGAAGGTCAGTCGGTTTACGGCGTCGACGAGGCCTGCCTTTGCGGATTCCATGAGGCCTGAGTGGAAGGCGCCTGCGACCTGGAGGGGGATTACCTTCTTGGCGCCGCGCGCGAGGGCGAGGTCCAGGGCGTGGGCCACGGGGATGCGCTCACCGCTGATTACGATCTGTTCGGTGGTGTTCACGTTGGATACGTAGGTGCCGGTCTCGCGGGAGATTTCCGAGATGGTCATCTCGTCCAGTCCCAGAACAGCGGCCATGGTGCCCGGGTTCCGGTCGCATGCTTCCTGCATCAGTTCGCCGCGCATGTTCACGAGCCACGCGGTATCGGCTACGTCGAGGACGCCGGCGAAGGCGAGGGCGGTGTATTCGCCGAGGCTGTGGCCTGCGGCGACGGCGGGTCTGGGTATGTCGTCTCTGTCCAGGCGCTCCTCCATTGCCTTGAGGCAGGCGAGGCTGACGGCCATGATGGCCGGCTGGGCGTTCACGGTCTGCTTCAGGGTCTCTTCGGGGCCGTCGAAGAGTATGCCGGTGAGCGGTCTGCCGAGGGCGGAGTCGACGGTGTGGAACACGGACCGGGCGGCCGGTGACTGATCGTACAGGCCTCGACCCATGCCTACCGTCTGGGTGCCCTGGCCTGGGAAGAGGTATGCGACCTGGGGGCCTCGGGATCTGGACTTGACCATCAACGTCATGGGTTACTCGTCGACGTCTTCGGCAGGGATGACCTCTCTGCCGTTGTAGAATCCGCAGGTGGGGCAGACACGGTGGGGCAGCTTGACGCTGCGGCATTGGGGACAGTCGGAGACGCCCACGGGGCTGAGCGACCTATGCGCCCAGCGGCCCTTGGCCCTCCTTCGAGAGTGCTTCTTCTTCGGCATTACGCCCGGCATGGGTTTTCCTCAGGGGTGATGGTTGGCTGTGTCAGGTCTTTGGGCTTTGGACAGGGGTCTTTCGAGCGGATGCGGTCAGGCCGAGCAGGGGGCTCCATCTGCCGCCGCCTGTTTCCCTGCCGCACGCGCACGCCGTCTCGTTTCGGTTGACGCCGCACGAGGGGCAGAGCCCCGCGCATCTCTCCCCGCACACAGGCTTCATCGGAAGGCTCATCGCGGCGTACTGCCTGACAGCCTCGCGCAGGTCGAGGACGTGATTACTGTCTACGTAGAAGCTCTCGGCTTCCTCCTCCCCGTACCGAACGGGCGCGCCGGTCGAGACGTCCACGATCGGAAGGAACTCTTCCTCTATATCGAGCCTGATCGGCTGTTCCGTCCGTCTCAGGCAACGGCTGCATTCACACACCACTGTGGTCTGAAGGATGGCGCTTACCCAGATGCCATCCGGCGACCGGAGCAACCCGGCGACGCCCTTCACGCGGCTTTCGCGTTCTTGATCGGCGAGCGTCAACCGATCGTCTATTTCAAAGCTGCGTCCGGCCCCTGGGGACTCCTTCAGAAGCTGAGAGACGTTGAGGTACATCTCAAGTTCCTCCGGGCCGCCCTGAGCACGGCGACAGCGACTAGATTGTATGAAAGGGGCGGTCTTCGTGTCAAGGCAGTTGACATCAGGATGTCGGCGTGATAGGGTACTGCATTGCTTGCTCGATGCCCCAACTATTTGTGCGCCTTCCCCGCGGATAGACTGTGCCGGTCAGTCCCGCTTTGCTTTCTGCCAGAACGTCCTCCACAGGTAGCCCGAAACCGTCCTCAGCCAGCCTAGGAGTGTTTGCCGCATGACCTCATCTGCCCTGCAGGTGCCCAATAGTCCGACGTTGAATACCAAGTCCTACGCAAGAACCCCTTCCGTCCTTACGATCCCGAACCTGATACAGGTGCAGATAGACTCCTTCAACCGGTTCAAGACGGACGGTCTGCGGGAGGTCTTCGATGAGATCTCTCCGATAGAGGATTTCCCGGGCAACCGGTTCGAGCTCAGTTTCGAGGATCACTACTTCGAAGACCCGAAGCAGACCGAGCAGGAGTGTCGGGACAAGGAGGCCACGTACTCGGCGCCGCTCTATGCGACGGTCAAGCTGAAGATCAAGGCGAAGGGACCGGGTCAGGGCGAGGTCAAGGAGCAGGTGCTGTTCATGGGCGACATCCCGATGATGACCAGCACGGGCACCTTCGTGATCAACGGGGCCGAGCGTGTGGTGGTCAGTCAGCTGGTCAGGTCGCCGGGCGTCTATTTCACGGCCAATCAGGACCCGAACACGGGCCGCCCGCTCGCCTTTGCGAAGCTCATTCCCTACCACGGCACCTGGATGGAGTTCGAGACCAGCAACAGGGACGTCATCTCGGTCAAGGTCGACCGGAAGCGCAAGACGCCGGTGAGCACGCTTCTCAGGGCGATGGGTTTCGCCACCGACGAGGAGTTGCTTGATCTGTTCGAGGAGGTGGATACGGATTCCGACCATCCCTTCATGAAGACCACGATCGAGAAGGATGCCGCCGTCAGCAACCAGGATGAGGCACTTCTGGAGTTCTATCGGCGCCTGCGTCCGGGTGAACCGGCGAACCAGGAGAATGCCAAGGCCCTGCTGGACAACCTGTTCTTCAACGACAGGCGCTACGACCTTGGGAGGGTCGGCCGCTACAAGCTCAACCGGAGCCTCAAGCTCGACACGCCGGCGGACAAGAGAACGCTGGAGCCTGAGGACATAACCGAGCTTCTCAAGGTGATGATCCGGATCAACAACAGGGAGATCGAGCCCGACGACATCGATCATCTTGGGAACAGGCGCGTGCGCGCAGTCGGCGAGTTGATACAGAACCAGATGCGGGTTGGCCTGCTTCGAATGGAGCGGGTGATCAGGGAGCGGATGACCACTCAGCCCGACCCTGCGGCCGCCACTCCTGCCGCCCTGATCAATATCAGGCCGGCCGTTGCGGCGATCAGGGAGTTCTTCGGGGGCTCGCAGTTGTCTCAGTTCATGGATCAGACGAACCCTCTGGCCGAGCTCACCCACAAGAGGAGGCTTTCGGCGTTGGGCCCCGGCGGGCTGTCGAGGGACAGGGCGGGCTTCGACGTGCGCGACGTTCACCATTCTCACTACGGCCGCATATGCCCAATCGAGACTCCCGAGGGCCCGAACATCGGCCTACTGGGGTCACTCGCCACGTACGCGCGCGCCAACGAGTACGGTTTCATCGAGACGCCCTATCGAAGGGTGATGCATGAGATGGCTAACGACGATCCGAGGATTGTTCACAGGAGCGTTACCAGGGACGTGGTGGACGAGGACGGCAGCGTGATCGTCAAGTCGAACAAGACCGTCACGAGGAAGCTCTTGCCTGTGGTGAAGGCGCTGCCGAAGCAGATGGTCCCCGTCATGCCATACGTGACCGACGCGCCCGAGGACATCGTCTACCTGTCCGCCGACGATGAGGAGGAGTCCCACATCGCACAGGCGAAGTCTCCTATCGACAAGCGTGGGCAGTTTGTCGAGACCCGCGTCGAGACTCGCATCGGGGACGGTGTCTCGATGGAGCCGCCCTCTCGCATAAGGTACATGGACATCTCCCCGATGCAGCTGGTGAGCGTGTCGACGGCGTTGATCCCGTTCCTCGAGCACGACGACGCGAACCGCGCCCTGATGGGATCGAACATGCAGCGGCAGGCCGTCCCGCTGCTGCGTCCGGAGGCGCCGCTGGTGGGAACGGGCATGGAGGGAAGGGTCGCGAGAGACAGTGGGCAGGTGGTGCTGGCCCGAACGGCCGGAGTGGTCACGGAGTCTTCCGGGGATCGGATCGTCATCAGGGATCCGGAGGGCGAGGATGACACGTATCCTCTGCTGAAGTTTCTCAGAAGCAATCAGGGCACTTGCATCAACCAGCGCCCGATAGTTTCGGCCGGGGAGATTGTGGAGGAGGGCCAGGTTCTGGCGGACAGTCTGTCCAGCGGACGGGGTGACTTGGCGCTGGGGCAGAACGTTCTCGTGGCGTTCATGAGCTGGGAGGGATACAACTTCGAGGACGCGATCATCGTGTCTGAGAAGATGGTCACGGAGGACCGCTTCACCTCTATCCACATCGAGAAGCATGAGGTGGAGGCGCGGGACACCAAGCTGGGTCCGGAGGAGATCACCAGGGACATCCCGAATGTGGGCGACGACAGCCTGACCGACCTGGACGAGGAGGGCATCATCCGTATCGGGGCGGAGGTCGGGCCCGGGGACATCCTGGTCGGGAAGATTACCCCCAAGGGAGAGACCGAACTCAGCGCCGAGGAGAAGCTCCTGAGGGCCATCTTCGGGGAGAAGGCCCGCGACGTGAAGGACACCTCTCTTCGAGTCCCACACGGTCAGCGCGGCAAGGTGATCGGTGTGAAGGTGTTGAGCCGGGACAATGACGACGCGCTTCCCCCGGGTGTCACCAAGATGGTGAGGCTCTGGCTCGCACAGACCCGAAAGATCGCCGCTGGCGATAAGATGGCGGGCAGGCACGGGAACAAGGGCGTGATAGCGCGCGTCCTCCCTGAAGAGGACATGCCGTTCCTGCCGGACGGCACTCCCATGGATCTGATTCTGAACCCGATCGGCGTCCCGGCCCGCATGAACCTCGGGCAGGTGCTGGAGACTCACCTGGGGTGGGCGGCGCACAATCTTGGCTTCAAGGCGGACACTCCTCCATTCGATGGGGCGCCTGATACCGCCATTGAGGACGCCCTCGCCCAGACGTGGATCATCGAACAGTCCGGCGCGGTTGATCCCAGGGTTCTCGACGATGGGGTCAGGAAGATCGATCTGGACGCCTGCCGTTCATGGCTGGAAGAGCGTGGTTACGACTTCGATAGCGTCTTCACGAACGTTTCTCTGGGGGAGCCCAGCAGGGTCTGTCTCGAGGTCTGGCTGAGGGATGAGATAGGGCAGGACGTATCGGGAATGTCGTATGAGGAGATGAAGTCCGAGGCTCTGCGAATCGACCGGGACCGACACGTCGCCGCGCCTATTCTCGGCAAGAGTGTGCTCTACGACGGTCGGAGCGGCGAGCCGTTCGACCAGCCGATAACGGTCGGACACATCTACATGATGAAGCTGACTCACTTAGTGGAGGACAAGGTCCACGCCAGATCGACCGGTCCCTATTCGCTGATAACCCAGCAGCCTCTGGGAGGCAAGGCGCAGTTCGGCGGCCAGCGCTTCGGAGAGATGGAGGTGTGGGCTCTGGAGGCCTACAGCGCCGCCCACAATCTCCAGGAAATGCTGACTGTCAAGTCGGATGACGTCGTGGGAAGGGTGAAGACTTACGAAGCGATAGTGAAGGGTGATAACGTCATCCAGCCGGGCATACCTGAATCGTTCCACGTACTTCTGAAGGAGCTTCAGAGCCTGGGCCTTTCGATCGAGCTGCTTCACGAGGAGTCCGAACACCTCGCCCTGACCGACGGTGAGGGTTCGTCGGAGTCTTCCCAGACGCTGGAGATGGTCGACGACATCCTGTCGAGACCCATCGACGGTCAGGATGGCGCGGGCATCGAAGACGACGCGCAGACGCAGGCTGAGGAAGACGAGGCGGCGGATGCCGTGGACGCGGGTTAGCTCAGCCTCGATGCGAAACGGGACTGATCATCCGGCAATGGAACAGGCACAGAGGTTCCACGCAAGGAGTGTGACGCATGTCTCAGAGCGGTAACGATTTCAACTCTATTCGTATATCGCTGGCCTCACCGGAACAGATCAGGATGTGGTCTTATGGAGAGGTGCTGAAACCGGAGACCATCAACTATCGGACTCTCAGACCCGAGAAAGACGGCCTGTTCTGCGAGCGCATCTTCGGTCCCACCAAGGACTGGGAATGCTACTGCGGCAAGTACAAGAAGATCCGGTACAAAGGGGTGATCTGCGACCGGTGCGGCGTCGAGGTGGCGCGCTCCAAGGTTCGCCGCGAGCGCATGGGCCACATCAATCTGGCAGCGCCCGTTGCGCACATCTGGTTCTCCAAGGGCATCCCCAGCCGTCTGGGCCTTCTGCTCGACCTGTCGCCCAGGAATCTGGATCGCGTGCTCTATTTCGCCCAGTACATGATAACCAGCATCGACGAGCAGTCCCGCGCCCACCACATGGAGCAGTTGAAGGATATGCAGGACGGGGTGGCGGAGCGTCACGACGCAAAGGCCGACGAGAGGATTGCCGAGCTTCAGGCCGCGGCGTCCGACGTCGAGAGTGAGGAGGCAGTCGGGGATGCCACTGAGAAGGCCCCCAATGGTCTCGAGGAGCGGATCGGACAGATCAGGGCCGAGACCGACAAGCAGAAGGGCGAGGAGCAGACACAGATTGAGGATCTCATCGACGAGCTGGAGTATCTCCGAGTAGGCCAGCTTCTTCCTGAGAGCCGCTACAGAGACCTCAAGGATAATTTCGAGGCGGTGTTCAAGGCCAACATGGGCGCCGAGGCTGTGCTGGAGCGTCTGCAGGCCCTCGATCTCGAGGCGGAAAGAGACGTCCTCCAGCAGGAGATGCGGTCGACGTCGGGCCAGCGCCGTAAGAAGGCTGTGAAGCGGATGCGCGTCGTGGAGGCATTCCGCAAGAGCGGAAACAGGCCCGAGTGGATGGTCTTCACCACCCTCCCCGTACTCCCTCCCGAGCTCCGGCCCATGGTCCAGCTGGACGGCGGCCGGTTCGCCACCAGCGATCTGAACGACCTCTACCGCCGTGTGATCAACCGTAACAATCGCCTCAAGAGGCTTATGGAGCTTCAGGCGCCGGAGATCATAGTTCGCAACGAGAAGCGGATGCTCCAGGAATCGGTCGATGCGTTGGTGGACAACGGCCGCCGCGGTCGCGCCGTCTCCGGCAGTCATAACCACAGGCTGAAGTCGCTTTCCGACCTGCTCAGAGGGAAGCAGGGCAGGTTCCGCCAGAACCTCCTGGGCAAGCGTGTGGACTATAGCGGTCGGTCGGTGATAATAGCCGGGCCTGAACTCAAGCTTCACGAGTGCGGCCTGCCGAGGAGAATGGCTCTCGAGCTCTTCAAGCCGTTCGTGATGAACCGGCTGGTGATGAAAGGCTTCGCCCACAACATAAAGAGCGCCAAGCGCATGGCCGAGCGGGTGCGTCCGGAGGTGTGGGACATACTGGAAGAGGTGGTGGCCGACCGTCCGGTCCTCCTCAACCGCGCTCCGACTCTGCACAGGCTCGGTATACAGGCGTTCCAGCCTGTTCTGATAGAAGGCAGCGCGATTCAGGTCCACCCGTTGGTGTGCACGGCGTTCAACGCCGACTTCGACGGCGATCAGATGGCGGTCCACGTTCCCCTGTCGCGGGAGGCGGTGCTCGAAGCCAGACGGCTCATGTTGAGCAGCCTCAACCTGCTGTCTCCGAGTTCAGGGGAACCGGTAGTCGCGCCCACCCTCGACATGGTGCTGGGGTGCTTCTACCTCACGATGATCGAGGAGTCCGACAAGGGAGACTGTCAGAAGTTCGCCAGCTTCGAGGATGCTCGGCTCGCCTACGACCTCGGGACCGTGGGCCTGCGCTCTCCGATCAAAGTGAGGATGCGGTCGGATGGCAACGGGGCCGGCGGCTGGGTCGAGACCAGCGTGGGCAGGGTAATCTTCAACGAGGTAGTTCCAGGTGAGATGGGGTTCCGCAACGTGGAGATGGACAAGGCGGCTCTCAAGGATCTGACGTCTCAGTGCCATCGCGCTCTGGGTAACTCCCGGACCACCGAGATGCTGGACTCCATCAAGGATCTGGGCTTCCACTACGCTTCCAAGGCCGGGATCACCATAGCCATAAACGACATCGAGGTCTCGGCTGAGAAGGCGTCGATTGTCGGCGGCGCCGAGGACAAGATCCGGCAACTGGAAGACCAGTACATGGATGGCCTCATCACGGAGGAAGAGCGGTATACCAACGCCGTCCAGATCTGGACAGAGGCCAGCGACGGCCTCACGCGAGTCATCGAGAGTACGCTGCGCAACTATGGCGGGATGTACCTGATGGCCACCTCAGGCGCGAAGGGAAACATCGCCCAGATAAAGCAGATGGCGGGAATGCGCGGCCTGATGTCGAATCCGAAGGGCCGGATCATCGACCGTCCGATCAAGTCGAGCTTCCGCGAGGGTCTGAGCGTGCTCGAGTACTTCATCTCGACTCACGGCTCACGCAAGGGTCTGGCCGACACGGCGCTCAGAACGGCCGACAGCGGCTATCTGACCAGGAGGCTGATCGACGTCGCACAGGAGACCGTCGTGCTCATCGACGACTGCGGCACAACGGCCGGAGTCTGGATCGAGGACGAGCCCGACAACTCGATGGTCGGAACCTTCTCGGAGCGGATCAGGTCCAGGGTGGCGGCCGCCCCGGCCGCTGACCCGCAGACAGGCGAGGTGGTCGTCGACCGCAACCAGGCGCTGGACGACGACGCCCTGGAGCTGCTCGAAGCCGCCGAGGCCACGCGTATCCTGGTGCGCACCCCCCTCACCTGCGAGGCTGAAAAGGGCCTGTGCCGAATGTGCTACGGCATGTCGCTTGCCACGATGGAGCCCGCAATGCTCGGCGAGGCGGTCGGAATCATCGCCGCCCAGAGCATCGGAGAGCCGGGGACCCAGCTGACCATGAGGACTTTCCACACCGGAGGTATCGCCGAGCTGGACATCACGAGCGGCCTCCCCAGGGTCGAAGAGTTGTTCGAGGCCAGGGTTCCCAAGGGCGAGGCTGTGCTCTCTGAGATTGACGGCGTGGTTGACGTCTCGGAAACGCCTGAAGGCAGAAGCATCTCGGTGAAGAGCAAGGATGAGTTCAGCGACGAGTATCCCCTTGAGAAGGGCATGAAGGTTCTGGTGAAGGACGGCGACCTGGTTGTCAGCGACGCCAAGTTGACCGAAGCGACGAAGGCGGCGAAGAGTGCCGACGAGGAAGCCCAGCAGAGCCTCCAGACCTTCGCGCGAGTGAGCGGCAAGGCCCGGGTCACGCGGTCGTCCGTCACCATCACCTGGGAAGACGACGAGGAGCGGGAGTACGTGATTCCTGCCGCACACCACATACTCGTCAGGTCCGGTGACTCGGTCACTGCCGGTCAGAGGCTGACCGGCGGACCGAAGAGTCCCCAGCAGATACTGCGCATTCAGGGCCGTGAGGCGGTTCAGAGGTACCTCATCGACGAGGTCCAGAGGGTGTACAGGTCGCAGGGCGTGAGCATCCACGACAAGCACATCGAGATAATAGTGGCGCAGATGCTCAAGAAGGTGCAGATCGACGACCCTGGAGACACCGACTTCCTGCCTGGCGAGCTCTCCAACAGGCAGCAGTACGAGGAGACCAACGCGGGGATTCTCGCGGAAGGCGGGGAGCCCGCCACCGCGAGCCCGGTGTTGCTCGGCATAACGAAGGCGGCGCTCAACATGGACAGTTTCCTCGCGGCCGCTTCCTTCCAGGAGACGACGCGCGTGCTCATAGAGTCCTCGATAAGCGGTGAGGTCGATACGCTTCAGGGGCTCAAGGAGAACGTCATCATCGGCAGGCTCATCCCGGCGCGCCTCGACATCACCGAAGAGGGCCGGGAGCGGCTCGGCCTCAACGAACTCCTGCCAGAGCCGATCGCTCTCATCGAGGCGGCCGACGGCAGGACACCCTTCGACGACCCGTTCGAGTCAGCTATGGAGGAGGCGCCCATCGGCTAAGAAGGGAGGCGGCGGGCTGAACGAGAAGAAGCGGCGTCTGATGGACAGCATCCGTGCGGAGCTGGGCGACGTCAAGGCCCTCCGCGCAATGGAGCAGGTCGAGAGAAGCGGCTTCGTGCCAGCGTCCAGCGTGGGCATGGCCTACGAGGATACTCCTCTCCCCATCGGCGAGGGCCAGACAATCTCCCAGCCTTTCATTGTGGCCCTGATGGTCGATGCTCTGGAACTGAGGCCGACGGACAGGGTCCTCGAGATCGGCACCGGGAGCGGGTACCAGACTGCGGTGCTTGCCAGGATGGCCGGGGAGGTCGTGACCGTCGAGCGGCTTCCGTCGCTCGCCGACTCTGCCCGAACACGCCTCGAGGCCATGGACGTGGGCAACGTCGAGGTGCACACCGCCGGCCCCTGTCTGGGCTGGCTTCCCAGGAGCCCCTACGACGCGATAATCGTCTCGGCCGGCGCTCCCAGGCTGCCCCGACGGCTGGTGAGTCAGCTCGTCGTTCGAGGCAGGATGGTCGTGCCTGTCGGATCACGTGAGAAGCAGGAGCTGATGAAGCTGGTGCGAACCCAGGAGGGCTTCTCCGTAAGCACGATGGGAAGCTGCCGCTTCGTGCCCCTGGTCGGCGCAGACGCCTGGCCCGAAGACGCGTCCGCCCGAGGCTAGTAAGGCTCCCAGCGCAATATCCGGCGGCGCAGCACCTTGTCGTCGTCGATCTCGACTCCCATGCCTGGCCCCTCCGGCAGCGCCACGACCCCGTTGCGAGGCTCGATCGGCTCTCTGAAGAAGAACTGGTGGACCATGCTGTGGTTCATGAGGAACTCCAACATGGGGCAGAGGGTCGCGGGCTGAGACGCCAGCACGTGGATCGTGGCGACTGCGTGGGCGTGCGGCACCACCTCGACGTCGTAGGTCGATGCCAGCGCGCATATCTTCATCAGCTCGGTGATCCCTCCTGCCCACAGCACGTCGGGCTGCAGCACGTCCGCGGCGCCCGCGTCCATGAGCGCCTTGAAGCCCCATCGCGTGTACTCATGCTCGCCCGTCGACACGGGGAAGGGCAGTGCGCGCCTCAGGGCCGCGTGCGCGTCCACCCTGTCGGCGAAGACCGGCTCCTCCAGCCAACGCAGCCCGTACTGCGCGATCCGTTCCCCCATCTCGATCGCGTAACGCACGTCCCACGACCGCCAGCAGTCGAACATTATGTCCACGCCGCCGCCGACCCCCTCGCGGACCATCCGTACCAGATCGACATTCTTCTCCATGCCCTCCGGACCCGACCCAGGACCGTGGCGGAAGAACCACTTGGTGGCCCGGTACCCCTGCTCGACTATATCCCGGGAGCGCCGCGCCACCGACTCCTCGTCGAGGGAGAAGCCGAGCGCGCTGGCGTACGCAGGCACCTCGTCTCTGAGCGGGCCGCCGAGGAGACGGTAGATAGGCTCCCCCGACAGCTTGCCGTGGAGGTCCCAGACCGCGCAGTCGACCGCGCTCAGCGCCTGCATCGGGGCCCCTTTGCGCCCGTGAGCCTCCACGCCTCTGTACATCCTGTCCCATATGCGCTCGTGGGCCCGTGGGTCCTCTCCCAGCACACAGGGCCGCACCAGCCGGTCGATCAGGAACGCCTGTATCTCGTCGATCGGCCCGGCGAAGCCCACCGTCCCATCGTCTGACTCCACTTCTGCGAAGATGCAGGAGACAGGGATGCGCCCATCCTCCGGCTCCAGCCCCATCCAGGTCGGCATCACCTCCTGGGCGCCACGGGCGCGGAAGTCTGCGTAGGCGTCCAACGGCATCGAGATCCGCTCCTCCCAGATGGGCTCGCTGCGCTCCAGACTTCCTTCCAGCTTCACGGATCGTACGTCGACGATCTTCATTCGTGGTTACCTCCTGGAAGCGATGCACTGCGCTTCATCCTCTGTTGACCATCCACTCCCTGCTGAGGCGCGGATACCCTGCGGACATCTGGGCCAGCCTATCGTCCGGTACGGGGGCGAAAGTGCCGGCCGCCTCGGCCGCCACCGAGCCGTCGGGCAGTAGTATCCTGGCCTCCACCTCCACGAACCCGCGCCGCTCTCCGGTCTTCCTGGCTACCGCCTTCACGGCAGCGCCTATCGGAATCGGGCGTCTGAACCTCACCTCGATGCGGGCCGTGCTGCTCCATCTGCCCTCGACTACCGAGACCCTGCTCATCACCTCGTCCAGCAGCGCCGAGACCACTCCCCCGTGCAGCACGCCGGGGAATCCCTGGTGGCGGTCGGAGGTCGTGCAGGACGTCGTCACGGTGTCCCCGTTGCGCTCGAAGCGGAGACGCAGTCCGCACTCGTTCCTAGGTCCGCAGGCGAAGCACAGTCCGTAGTCCGTCTCGTCGTTCAGCGACAACCCGCCGCCGAAGCCGCCCACGCCGCCCTCAGCGGAGCACCGACCGGCCGGTCGGCTCCAGCCGCGTGACCACCGTGCGCTCCCTGTCGATGAGCTCCCCGATGCGGGGCGCCATCTCCGTCTTCCAGTAGTCGCTCTCGTAGACCGCTTCGTACAGCCGCTCACGCTCCGCCTCGTTGTCGAAGCGCCGTATCCACACGTACAGGTCGTCTTCCTCCTCGCCGACGAAGCTCCCGACGATGACTATCCCCTTCGAGGTCTGAAACGGGATTATCTCCTCCTCCATCATCCTGACCCACACCTCCCGCTTGCCGGGCCGCGTCCTGTACTGCCTGAGCTCGAATAGCATGTTCACGCTCCTCACATACGGGTGTCCTGGGGCCATGCTATCGGAAGAATCCGGCCACTGGCAAACCGAGCGCGCCGCGCGATATACTCCCGGCTGCGCGAGTTGATGAACGGGAGTCAGCCATGTGTGTTCGGGACCAAGCCTGACACGAAGCCCTTGGAGGACTTGACATTAGGCAGGCAATCACAGAATATCTGTGCGGGTCGAGATCTTGACACCCAGAGAGGCTCAGAACAGTGAATCGGCCCGCTCCGCAGGTTAACTCTACGGGCACAGGCCGCAGGATCGCCGGACGGCGAAGCAACGGCCAACGTCGAAAGATCGCTTTCGGTTGGTACGGCGGCAAGTTCAGCCATCTGGACTTCATCCTGCCCAATATACCTTTGGACGCGAGGCACTTCTGTGACGTGTTCGGGGGGTCGGCGGCCGTGCTCATCAACCGTCCTCCCGCTCCTGTCGAGACATACAACGACATAGACACGGAGCTGGTCAATTTCTTCGAGACGCTGAGGGACGACGGGTCGGAATTGATTCGCGTAATCAGTCTGACTCCGTTTTCCAGGGAGGAACTCGCGCGTGCGTGTGAGTACGAGCAGGGACTCTCCAAACGGGAACGCGCGAGGCGTTTCTTCGTAAGGGCGCGCCAGACGCGGACCGGCCTCGCTCAGAGCAGCAGTGAGGGGCGCTGGGCCCACTGTGTTCTCACATCCAGGGCCGGTATGGCGGGAGCGGTGTCCAGATGGCTGGGTTCTGTGGATGGACTGGCCGAAATCACGTCGCGGCTGCAACGAGTCCAGATCGAAAATGCCCCCGCACTGGACGTGATCCAACGCTACGACACACCAGACACGGTCTTCTATCTTGACCCCCCATACGTCCATTCATCGCGAGGCGACGCGGCGGCGTATGAACACGAGATGAGCGATGACGAGCACGTCGAGCTCGCGGACACGCTGTCGTACATCCAGGGTCGTGCGGTTCTATCCGGCTACCGAACGCCGCTTTACGACCGGCTCTTCAAAGACTGGCACCGCATAGATGCGCCTGTACGTACTGCCAACTCCGTCCGCCAGCCTCGACAAGAGTCTCTATGGATTAATTTCGAGCCATGAATGAAGATGCCCTGATCCACTGGCTGGACAGCCAGTGGGAACAGGCTTTGGCTCAGTACACGAGTGAGCCGGACTGTGAAATCGATCGGTTCGTAGACTCCCAAGTCGTCAGTATCCGGTATGCGTTCCTAACTCAGTTACTGGGGAAACATGCCGACTCCGCTCGTGACTTGCTTTGCCTTCAAAGAGGAGAGCGCGGTTCGCAAGTGGAGTTGTCAGGGCGTTGGGACCCGAGGGGGTTCTGTACCCGAGTCGTAGTGCCCTGGGTTCAGAGACACCAGGGTGTTCTGGGGACCAGCGCCGACCCATATGTAAGTAAACCACTCCGACGGCCACGACTTGATGGCGGGATAGGATCTCTGAAAAATAGGAGGGAGTGGGAGGCTCTCGTCGATTTCCTAAGCGCATTGCAGAGTAAGTCCGATGAGGCAGTAGTTGAGGATGCAGTCCTCAGATGTCTCAGGAGCATTGTGCGTCGGCTCAGGAGTCAACACATCGTGTATCCAGTGCCAATGCGAATCGGCCTGGACCATCTCTGCGACATGCTCAACCGCTATTTGGAAGTCTCCAGTGGTGGACTGAGACCGTTGGTCGTGACAACGGCGCTGATGAGAATCATAGGACAAGCCTTCTCTTTATTCCCCAGAGTCGAAAGCCAGGGTGTGAATGAGTCGGATGCAGCGACCGGTATGCCCGGAGATATAATGTGCTACGGACAGGATGGTCTTCTGGCTTTGGCGGTTGAAGTGAAAGGGAACAGGCTGACGCTGGTTGAGTTAGAGGCCACAATGGCAAAGGCGCGCACTGGGCGTGTTGAAAATATCCTCTTTGCGACGCCTGGATTCGCCGCCGTTGATCGGGAAGCTATCGAGGCCAGAGTCACGGAGGAATTTGCCCAGGGAAGCAACATCTACCAGACCTCTATCCAGTCGCTGGCTCGTAGTTCGTTCATGCTTCTGAGTGAAGACTGGCGCGTGAGGTTACTTCAGGAAATCTGTGACGAGTTGGATGCTCGCAGTACGCAACCCTCCGACCGCGTCGCATTTGCAAGCCTGCTGACCGGACAGAGCCGGTAGCCTGATATTGAGAGTGGAGGCGTAACGATGTCAACCAAAGGCGTGGTGGTTTGCCCGGCGGTCGAGGCGGTCGAGGTGGGCCGCCGGATACTCGAAGACGGCGGCAACGCCATAGACGCGGCTGTGGCGACCGCGATGGCTCAGGGCGTGGCCGAGCCCTTGGTCTCCAGTATCGGCGGCAACGGGAGCCTCCAGGTCATCCACGCCGCCTCCGGCCAGCACCTCGTCATCGACTTCTACGGACGCGCTCCGCTGGCGGCGACTCCGGAGATGTGGGCCGCCAAGGTCGTGCGCCGCCTCCCTGCCGACCAGTGGCAGCTCGAGGGCTTCGTCAACCACATGGGCTACCTCTCGGTCACCGTCCCCGGCACACTCATGGCGCTGCACGAGGTGGCGTCGAGGTTCGGCAGCCTTCCGTGGGCCGAGCTCGCAGCGCCTGCCGTCGAGCTTGCGGAGAGGGGGTTCCCCGTCCCGGGCGAGCAGGAGGAGCAGTGGCTCAGGGGCGGCACGCCTGGAAGCCCGTCCACACAGGACGTGCTGAAGGCGACCCCTGCGTCGGCGAAGATATTCACCCGCGGCGGCGCGCCGATTCTCGCAGGCGAGCTCTTCACTATGAAGGACTACGCCCAGACCCTCCGCGTGGTAGCCAGGGAGGGCCCGGACGCGCTCTACGTCGGCGAGTTGGGGCGCCTTATTGCCGAGGACTTCGCCCGCAACGGCGGCCTGGTCACCGAAGAGGATTTCCGCCGCTACCGCCTGCGCATCGGCCCGCCGGTGAAGACCAGCTACAGGGGCTATACCATATGCGGCAACCCGCCCCCTGGCAGCGGCGCACAGATAAGCGAAACCCTCAACATCCTCGAAGGCTATGACCTGAGAGGCATGGGCTTCGGCACTCCCGAGTACTGGCACCTCATGGCACAGGCCCAGAGGGCCGGCTTCTCAGACCGGGCGGCGTACCTCGCCGACCCCGACTACGTCGACGTGCCGGTCGAGACCCTCGTATCGAAGGAGCACGCCCGCGAGTGGCGGGACGTGGTCGACCAGGGCGGGCAGATCGAGGTGTCGGGCCTGGACCTGGCCGAGGGGCGTGACACGACTCACGTCTCCGCTATGGACGAGCAGGGCAACGCTATCGCCATCACCCACACGCTGGGGAGCCCGTGCTCCGGCGTGGTCGTAGACGGTCTCGGCTTCCTGTTCAACAACTCGATGCAGGCCTTCCACCCATACCCGGGACACCCGAACTCCATTGCCCCCGGGAAGGCTCGCACCACCGGCATGTCGCCCACGATAGTCCTAGCCGACCGCGCACAGCCCTTCATCGTGCTGGGAGCGCCCGGAGCCGTCAGGATACCGACCGCGAACCTGCAGACCATGGTGAACGTCATCGATCACGGGATGTCGATCGTGGAGGCTGTGTCGGCTCCTCGGATTCACTCGGAGGGATCGTGGGTCGACGTCGAGGCCCGGCTATACCATGCCGTCAGAGACGATCTGGAGTCGCGCGGCCACACGCCGGTCAAGAGCCGCCTGAGCTACGATCCGTTCTTCGCGCTCGTACACGCGGTTCAGAGGGACCCCGTCTCCGGCCGCGTCACAGGGGCCGCCGACCCCAGGGGGCGAGGAGGCTGCGCGGAGGTCCGGTAGCGCGGCCGGGAGGATGCGGGGCTGCGGATTGTGCTTCGCCGGCCAATTTGAGAAGCGGCTCTTCGACGTGGTTGCCCTGAACGACCTTCCTGCCTTCCTGCAAGGGGTTCACTTCCCGAATGGACCACGTGGAGCCAGCCTGACCGTAGAGCAGTGCAAGGGAGAAGATTGAATCGGTTCATCCGGCAGTTCTTCGTCTATTGGGCGCCGCTGCTCGTCTGGATGGGCGTCATCTTTTGGGGGACGAGTCTCAGCGCCGACTCTGCAGGACAACTCGGCGCGGTCTTTCGTGTACCGTTCGACGTAGTCCATTTTGCCGAGTTCGCCATTCTGGCGGCCCTGGCCTATCGGGCGTTTCGTACTTGGGAAGGCATCACTTCGCTCCCGGCGCTGTGGGGCGCCGTCGCGGCGTTCACCGTGCTGTACGGCATTTCCGACGAGGTGCACCAATCGTTCCGTCCGGGGCGTTGGCCCAGCGGCGTCGACCTGGCCCTCGACACCGTGGGCGGAGTGGTAGGGCTGGCATTGGCCGACGTGCTGTTGCGGCGATATTCTGCCGTCGGCGTGGCGTACCGTGCCTGGGCGGGCGGTGCGAAGGGAGTGAATCAGTTCATTGCCAGGCTGCTCCCGGCCTCCGACCAACGCGCGGCGCGGCAGACGTCGTGGATAGGCGCGATAACGACTGCCCAGCTCCTGGCCAGCATAGTTCAGGTGGCGCTTTCGGCCCGGATCCTGGGGCCCGAAGGCCTGGGGGTTCTGGCTGTCATCATAGCGTTAACTTCGCTTCTCTATCGGATCGTGTCCCTGCCGGGCAACGAAGTCATTACAACGTTCGTGACTCGCAGTGTGGCTTCAGGCCGCATGGAAGAGGCGGCGGGTACGCTGCGGTTCACCTTTGTGGTATCCCAGGCGCTTTCCCTGGTCTCCTACACCCTGCTGGCGGTTGGGGCCCTCGCCGTGAGCGGCCTGATTGGAGGCCTGGAGGACTACAAGTCGGCGCTGCTTGTGTACGGAGTCGGGGGCGTCGCAGCGGCCACGGTCAGGGAAAGCATGGCGCTGCTGAGACTGGCCGACCAGCTGCGGTTGGGCTTTGCCGTTGCGGTGGTCAGCGCGGCGGCGAGGACCGCCTTTCTTCTGGCGGCATGGTTGACTGAGGGTGGGCTAATCATCGTAGTATTGGCCTATGTCGCAGGAGACGTGATAACCGGGATCGGAATGTTCATTGCCGCCGCGTCCTCGGAGAGGAAAGCGGGTCTGCCGGGGTTTCTGCGCTCGTTGTCTGCTAAGGTACCGGGCCGAGATGTCATCGCGTTCCAGGTCGGGTCGTTCTGGCGAGCGTCGATTGAAGCCGTCATCCTGCATATCGACGTAATCCTGATAGCCAACATCGTCAGCTTGAGCCAGGTTGGGCTGTACCGAGCGGCGCACCAGATTGTCGACGCCACCAAACATCCCTTCCGCTCCATCTCCACCGGAGTACAGGCCGAATACAGCCGACAGTGGTACGGCGGAGACATGGCCGCTGTTCGCCGAATCTCCCGCCATTTTGCGCTATTGTCGCTCGGTATCGCTGTTGCCGGATACGGACTGCTTGCTATAATTCACGGACCGATTATCCGGATTATGCTGGGTCCCGGTTTCGAAGAAGCCGCCTTCCCGTTGCTGTTCCTGCTTCCGGGGGCCTTGGCCTTCGCGGTCATTGCGTCCCTCTACGTCCTGCCGGCCGCGACGGGGAGAGCCATTCCCCATCTGGTGTCATCGGCGGTGATGCTGGCGGCTATGGTTACGGCGATGTTGATCCTGGCCCCCAAGTACGGAGCGGAGGGGGCGGCGTGGGCCAACTCCATTGGCTGGATTGCTTTCGCGGCGGCCTTCGTCCCGTTCATAGCCGCGACGCTGCGCCGGGGTCACGGAGCCGGTCGGGTAGAGGCATAAGGCCGGAGGAGCGGGAGTCAAGCATGTTGCAAATCGGGAGGGTTCATGGCGGTTGAAAAGGGCGCCGCCGTGACCAGAGAAGCGACTTGGGTCGGCTCGGTCTACTCGACCTGGGCGTCGCTGCCCTCCAGGGCTTCCGACGCCGGCGTGGGCGTTCTGTCGATGTACTGCGCCTCCATTGCGCTCGCCCTGTTCGCCTTCGCCTTCGTGATTCGCGGCGGAACGCAGCTATTCGGACCCATAAACCTGACACTGGTTTTCCTGATGGCTGCCGTCCTCTGCGTCGGCGTCCACCTCTGGGCCGCCAGGGAGATCAGGTTCCAGCTTATTTGGGCGGACGTGGCCCTGATTGGCCTTGCCCTAGTGATGCTGGCAAATAGCAGCTCGGCTGACGGTATGGAGAAGGGTCTGCGGTTCGTGGGACTGGTGCTGGCGCCCTACTTCCTGGCTCGTGTCATCCTGGTCGATTTCGTTCGGGTGAGGCTCTTCCTAGCTACGGTGTTGGCGGCGGCAACGGTTTTGGGCCTTGGCGTCATAGCCTTCTCAGTCCTGCCCGATGCGGCCGCCAACCTGTTGCCGTATGAGGTAACGGAATGGAATCAGCGCCTGGTTTTCCTGGAGGCTAACCCCGTTCAATTCGGGATATTCTTGATGGTCGGGGCGGTGTTGTACACTGGTCTGGCGTCCTCTTGGCGTCGCATCTGGATGGTTCTGAGCCTGGCCATCATAGGGGCGCTGATTTACGACATGATGATCGTCGGCACTCGCTCTTCGTTGGTTGCCATACTTGGAACGGTGTCGGCCGCCCTCTCGATTGCCCTCATTACGCGCAGATTCAGCAACTTACCTGTTCTGTTGGTTGTTCTCGGCACAGTGGGTTTCCTGTTCTACACGGTTTTTGCCGCCGGTTTGGCGCCGACAGCGATACAACCCGCGGTACTACAATCCGGCGACGCCCGACTCCGCTTTTTCGACGTCGAGCGCCAAGACGAACAGAGTCGGGTGGGGGAACTCCTCTCCGCCTACCTGCTAAATGATCAGCCCCACAGGATCGACGACACCCCCGTGACCGCTTGGCAGTGGCAGCGGGCCGACGCCCTGACCGGCGTCGCCGATACGCCCGACGACGCCACCTGGTCCAACATCGGAAGAACTAGCCCGACATACGAGTACACCCCGACCGACGATGACGTCGGCAAGTTCTTGCGCAGCTACGTGGACTACGAAAAGGAGGGCCTGACTTACCGGGCAGAGACGATGGCCATAGGCCCGATAGCCCCAGTGTCTGGGCCGCTGACGACTTCCGCAGCAGCGCGGCAGGCCACCCCCGCGCCTGCCGACGTAAGCAAAGGCGTCCAGGAAGATACAACCCCCGGGCTTAGACTCCCGCAGATAGGGATAACGCTGCCCAACCAAGAGCGCTTCGAGACCCTGTCCCTGGTGGTTAAATCTTCAGATAACGAGCCGGAAGAGGTAGCGAAGCTTCGCGAGCAGACAATAGATAATAGGATTGATCTGCTTGAAGAAGCCCTGACCAAATTCAGGGCCAATCCCCTCTTTGGCGCAGGCGCCGCGGGGATGGACAATTACGCCCACAACATTTTTGCGGAGACGGCGGCCGAGCTGGGTCTGACAGGGCTTGCTCTCCTGTTGGCAGTCTTTGCCTTTGCGCTAAGGAGCCTCTGGAAGTTTTTCGTCAAGCTCGACGAGCAAAATCCTCACTTCCACATTATCACGGCGGTGTTCCTGGTAGCGAGCGCGCTTTTCATCCAAAAGCAGTTCTCCACCAGTCTGCCCCACCATAAGGACCTGATTATCTTCGTCGCCATAATACTCAACCTGCCGCTTCTTCTGGGTATGTCAAGCCGGGAGGTCAGCGGAGGCCTCCGCGAGAAGCTCCCGCCCAGGCTGCGGTTCCTCGCTCCGGCCAAGGACAGCGTGCCGGTGGGCGGCGCCAAGATACGACTATGAGATGGGCTATATGACCTCACACAATCGCCAGGTGAGAACGGCGTTATTGGGATGTGGGTATTGGGGAAAGAACCTGCTGCGCGTGCTCATGGAATCCCGCGGCTCTCAGGTGCAGCGGGTGGTCGACTCGTCGCCCGCCGCCCAGGAATACGTAAGCTCCCGTCACCCGGGGCTGCGCGTCTCCGGCAATGAGTCGGACATCTTCGATTCCGATTCGACCGATGCGGTGGTGATCGCCACTCCGGCGAACGACCACTACCGCGCCGCCCGGCTGGCCTTGCGCGCCGGAAAACACGCTTTCGTCGAGAAGCCGCTGGCTACCAGGGCGGACGAAGCCCAGGAGCTGGTCGATTACGCCAGCGAAAAGGGCCTGGTATTGATGGCCGGACACACGTTCCTGTTCAACTCGGCCGTCAACTACCTGAAGGACATGATGGACTCCGGCAGTCTTGGCGACGTCCACTACATCTACAGCCGCCGGCTCAACCTGGGGATAGTGCGGTCCGACGTGAACGTGCTGTGGAACCTGGCGCCCCACGACGTATCGATCATCCAGTACTGGCTCGAGTCCGAACCTGAGACCGTGAGCGCAGTGGGCGGAATCTACCTTCAGCCCTCCCTCGAGGACGTCGTGTTCTCGACGCTGCGCTTCCGCGAAGGGCAGCTCGCCAACATCCATCTGAGTTGGCTGGACCCGAACATGGTGAGGACGGTGACCGTCGTGGGCAGCCGGAAGATGGTGGTCCTGGACGACGCCTCCACCGATGCCAGGGTAGTGATTTACGACATGGGGGTGGACATCTCCGGCGGCACGAAAGACACCGACAGCCCAGGCGGGTTCCTGGTATCGCACCGGTACGGCGACACCATTATTCCAAAGATTCCTTACCCGGAGCCGCTGGCTCAGGAAATGGCCCATTTCCTGGACTGCATACGGCGCGGCGCGGAGCCAATCAGCGGCGGTCGACACGCGGTCTCGGTGGTCAGGACCATCGAGCGGATACAGGCGGAACTCCACAAGGGCCGGCCGTCATCAGCGCCCGGCGCACGCGGCCCGGAGCATCGCAGAGTAGAGTAGCCGTATGCGGGTTGCGCACGTTACGGTCAGCTACCAGGAGGGCCTGGGGTACGAGGAGAACCATCTTCCATTCTTTCAGGCAGGGATGGGCGCCGACGTTTCCGTCATAACCTCCCCCCTGCCCTTGGCCTGGTGGCAGGGGCTGGAGCACCTCCAGACCGGGACCGCCCCCGGCGTTTACGAGGAGCGGGGCATCAGGATACATCGGTTGAAGGCCAGATTCCGCTCCAGAAAGGGGACCCAGTTCTTGCTGGAGGGCCTCAAGAGCGCCCTGAGAGAGACCAAGCCGGACATTCTGCACATACACAACCCCATCGGATACCTGACCGTTCAGGCCCTGTCGGCGGCCAAGGCCCTGGGCCTGCCGGCTGTCATAGACTGCCACCTCTGGCGCTTCCTCACCTATCCCCGCGGGCCGGTGAGACGGGCCTACTACCAGCTGTTCCGGCGCCTGGTTCTCCCCCACTACGGCTCCGTCATCAAGCGATACATCCCCTTGGGTCCCGAGCCCGAGGACATCCTGCACGACCTGTTCGGAATCCCCCACTCCCGTATGACACACTCCACCCTGGGGGCCGATACCCGCTCATTCAGGTACGACGAGTCCGCCAGGCTGGAGACTCGGCGGTCGCTGGGAATCCCCGACGACGCCAGGGTGATACTGTTTGGCGGACGGATTGACCCCGGGAAAGAGGTGGAGGCGCTGGTGGAGGCCTGGAATTCGCTTGCCGGCAAGTACGGCCTGTACCTCCTGCTGGTGGGTCCGGCCGTGCCCGGCATGGCCGAAGAGCTAATCCAGGCGGCGCATCCCAACGCAAGGAGCAGGCTCATTTTGACCGGACTTGTTCCCAACACCGAGCTGCCCAACTATATGTCGGCGGCCGACATAGCGGTATGGCCTGGGAACCCGGGCATAACCATGAACGAGGCGATGGCCTGCCACAATGTTCTCGTACACTCGGATGAGGCTGCGGGAAGGCATCTTACGCTGTACGGGAACGGCGCGGCGTTCGAGAGGGGCAACGCCCGCTCCCTGGCAAGAGTGCTTGACTCGATTCTCGCCGACCCGTCCCGGCTGGCTGATATGAGACTGCGCTCCCGCCGCCTGGCGGAAGAGGTTTTCGACTGGAGAGTCGTTGCCGCTAGGACGCTGGGAATCTACAACGACGTTCTACAGGGTACGAATACGGCCACGGCAATTTGGGGACCTGCGATTCAAGGGCAAGGGTCTGAGGCCGCAGCATGAGCGCAGCCCATTCCCGAAACAGACGCCGGAAGCCCCGGCTCCCATAGCGCCTTGATGTCCAAGAAGTCCTCGTAGCTCGCGTCGGGCAGTTCGGTCAGTCTACCCCTCAGCGTACCGAGAGACGGTTTCCCCACAGTGGGGCGCTGCACGGGCGTGAGCCTGCCGCACGGCTTCCCCCGGCGGGTGATGATCACGTCTTCGCCGTCATCGAGGCTTCGGAGTATCTCGCTGACCCTGGCCTTGAACTCTCTTATGCCGTAGGTAGTCATGCCGCGCACCCTCATTGTAGTCATGTCGTGAAGCGTCGTGACCACCATGCTACTACCTGGCGGGCGGGTGGGCAACGCCTCGATGTGTCCACCAGCGTCGGTCGCCAGCGACTCGAACTTTCGAGGATGGGGGTCACTCTCCACTCTCCACTCTCCACTCCCCACTCTCCACTCCCCACTCTCCACTCGCCACTCTCCACTTCCCGCGCCTCCCAATCCTGGGAATCCTGATTCAGACATTGACACGCCCGAACCGCCGTGCTAGAGTGTCCCCATGACAGTCGTCCATCTCACAAACCAGCCCGCAGGACTCCTGAAGCGACTGTCGGATAAGTGTCGGATAAGTGTCAGATAGTGTCGGATAAGTGTCGGATAGTGTCAGGCAAAATCGGCCCTCTCAGCTACGAAATGACCCGAAATCTGACACTTTCCGCGAAAATTCCCGGATCCGCCGCTCCCCAGAGACTGCCGGCGCTGGGGCCGGCGCGTCGCCCCACCTAAATTCGGACGAGCGGCTTACCGACCGCTCCCCGCCCCTTGACAGCCGCGAACTCCTGTACTACGATATCTACGTGGAAGGAACGCAGCCATGATCATGCCGAACCACGTGCACGGAACCAACCGGCCCGTAAGGGCACACAAGGGGCGCCCTCACCCCCGGGACCTGTCCCACAATTGTCCCGGAACTGTACCGGTCCCGTTCCAGACCTGTTCCACAAGTGCCCCACATTTGTTCCACGAAATCGAACCCCTCAGCTACGATATGGGACAAAATGGAACAGTTTGGGACAGTTTTCGGCAAAACCGGCTCTGCCCCCCCCCCCCGCACCCCTGTTCGTAGCTGTTATGAGTCCATGAGGACTCTCGTTATCGCACAGCCGCCGTCATACCGGCGCAGGCCGGTATCCGGAGAGGGAGGGGGCATTCCCTCACTAGGACTGAACAGTTACGCTGTGGATTCAGAATGACGTTTTACAGGTACGAATGCGGCCACGGCAATTCCGGGGCCTGCGATTCAAGGGCAAGGGTCTGAGGCCGCAGCCCCAGTCAAGGATCACGCATGAGCGCAGCCCGTTCCTCGAAACACAGACTTACGGTTCAGACTCGATTCGATAAGATAGCAGCCACCTACGAGGACACTGTCGGAGCGCGGCGGCAGGCTTTCAACGACTCCGTCGACCGGATCGTGTTGAAGTACGCCCAGGCCGAGGCGCGCCCGCTGTCGGTGTTGGATGCGGCCTGCGGGACCGGCTCGCGTTGGACCCGGATGAAGGAGGCATTGCCCGATATTCAACTCTATGGGTTCGACGCCAGTCCTCGAATGGTCGCAATCGCCGAGTCCCGAGAGGGGAGCGGATTCAGCGCGGTCGAGGTCTGCGACCTGATCGGCATTTCATATCCCGACGAGTCCTTCGACCTGGTCACCTGCCTCTTCTTCCCGTTCTCCTGTCTGACCTCTGCCGTCGATAGACGGAAAGCCGCACAGGAGCTGGGCCGGGTGCTGCGGCCGAATGGGCTGTTGTTCGTGGATGCGATAAATCGCTGGCACCTGGGCGAAGGGCAAGGGTTCCACCGGAGCTGGCCGACCGCGGTCTGGGAGTATCTCCGGTCGGTTGTCGACCCCAACCTCGACGCCGGCGACAAAGTGTACTCCACTCAATTGGACGGCAGCCCCCTGGAAGGGTTCATGCACGGGTACTCGAGGAGCTCCTTCAGACGCTTGTTCACGGAGGTGGGACTGATCATCGAGCGGGAGTACGTCATCGGCTATAACACGGGGGAAATCCACGCCAAGGCTACCCGCGGGAATCTGCTCCTAGTCTGTCGCCGCAAGGGCGTGAACCCCCAGGTATCCCCAGGAAGGGAATAGACCCATAATTAGCGGCCTGAAGCCCTCATGTCCCCTCTGCGGGCATTCCAGCGCTCTTCAGTTCTCCACGCGTGGATACACAGTCTTTGCCTGTCGGGGCGACTGCGGGTTGCTCTTTGTGCATCCCTCTCCTGGGGAAGAGAGAGTACATCATGAAGCCGCGCACGGCCATGAAGACATGGAAGTCTCCGACCCTGAAACCTACTATCGGGCTTCTGTGGAGTACTACAACCTGTGGTTTCCACTAATTGCCCCCGAGGCTGGAGATGCAGGAACGGTGCTCGACGTGGGATGTGGAACGGGCCGCCTGCTGGAGCTGCTGAGCCCCGAGTTTGTGGGCGTGGGTATCGAACCCAACCCGGCCAGGGCCGCAAAAGCCCGCCAAGTCTCCGGCGCTGCCATTATCGAGTCAACCTTCGAAGCTGCGACAGAACTGGAGCTTTGGCTCATTCGATAGAATCATCTTCATAAATGTGGTTTCTCACATTCCCATCAACAGCTTTCCTTGGCTCTTTGGTCGTTTACAAGACCTACTAAAAAACGGGGGCAGAGTGATCTTGAAGACCGGCGAGAGCAGTCATCAGGTAGGAAGGTGGGATGTCTTCGATTGGGAGATACCGGACCACGTTCACTTCTTTGGTCTGAATACCATGACCTATCTGGCGGACAAATACGGATTCGACGTCGTTCGTCATCACCGGAGACCTCACTCTGGGGATATGTTTTCCAAAGAGTTGTGGGAGGCGCCGGGAAGAAGCCGACTACGGAATCTCTTTAAGAAGGTGTTGGTACGGGTTCCCTTCGCCCTGAGAGCGCTCCGGTACTGTTACAAGCGGGTCCGTGGCGTCCGTGTCTATTCCAGCCTGATAGTATTGGCGCCGAAGGACGGCGCCGCTGGAAGTTAGGAGAAGCGAGGATTCCTGTCATCCATCCCATCCCCCTGGTCGACCTGAAAGCGCAGTATGCCGCCATCAAACAGGAGGTCCGGTCCGCCATTGATGGGGTGCTGGATAGCGCCCAATTCATCAATGGCCCTGAGGTGTCCGACTTCGAGCGGAAGTTCGCCGCCTTCTGCGATGCGGGGTTCGCGGTGGGCGTCGGCAACGGGACCGATGCCCTGACCCTGGCGCTCAAAGCCCTTGAGGTCGGCCCTGGCGATGAGGTGGTTACCACCGCCAACACCTTCATTGCCACCGCCGAGGCCATCGCTGCAGTCGGGGCAACGCCAGTCTTCGTTGACGTGGACCCGTCCCACTTCAACATGACTGCCGAGGGCCTCAGCGCAGCTATCACCCCCAAGACCAGGGCGGCCATTCCCGTCCATCTATACGGACAGCCGGCGCCTATGGCGGAGATAATGGAGGTTGCCAGGCGGCGCTCCATCAAGGTCATCGAGGACGCAGCGCAAGCGCATGGGGCCGAGTACAATGGCAAACGAGTGGGAGGCTGGGGCGACGTGGCGGCCTTCAGCTTCTATCCGGCCAAGAACCTGGGGGCCTATGGCGACGCCGGGGCGGTGGTTACGAACGACGAGGAGCTGGCCGCCACCGTGCGAATGCTGCGGGATCACGGACGGACCGACAAGTACCTGCACGAATACGTTGGAGTCAACAGTCGTCTTGACACGCTCCAGGCTGCCGTCCTGGGGGTAAAGCTGGGCCACATAGAGGAGTGGAACGAGGCGCGCAGGGCGGTCGCCGCGAAGTATGACGCGGCCCTGGGCGGGTTTCCGTGGTTGACTCTGCCCGCCCATATGCCCGGTGGCAGACACGTCTATCATCTCTATGTCGTCCGAAGCGGCCGGAGGGAAGAGCTGAGGCAGCACCTTTCCGATAGCGGGATCGGCGTCGGGATACATTACCCGGTCCCATTGCACCTCCAGCCGGCGTTCCGGTCGCTCGGGTACGGCATGGGCGATTTCCCGGTCTCCGAACGGCTTGCTGGTTCCGTCCTGTCGATTCCGATGTATCCGGAAGTCAGCGAGGCGCAGCTGGACAGGGTCGTTCAGACCATCGGGTCATTCGATGGCTAGCGGGATTCCATGAAGATCTCTGTCGTAATCCCTGTGTTCAACGACGTGCGGATTGGTCGTGTGCTGGAATCCATACTGTCCCAGCAACACGAGCACGAGCTCGAAATTATCGTCGTAGACGCCGGCTCCACGGACGGGACGTTGGCCGTCCTTGAAGCGTATCAGGATAGAATCACAGTCCTTATCAGTGAGCCGGACGAAGGTATCTTCCACGGGATAAACAAGGGCATTGACAGGACTACCGGGTCCTCCCGCGACGTGGTGCATTTTATAAGCGCCGATGACCAATACGGAGATCAGTCTGTCATTCGTGCCGTTATGGATGTCTTCCAGTCGGATGAAGACGTTGATGCTTGTTACGGCGATCAAATTTACATGAACGAAGCCGGCAAGACAGTTCGATATTGGAAGGCTGGCGACTACCGTAGAGCAAAGGTGCGCTTTGGTTGGTTGCCTCCACACATGACGTTCTTCGTGCGGAAGCGCGTCTATGAACATCATGGCATGTTCGACTTGCGGTATCCTGTCGCAGCGGACCAGGATTTCATGCTGCGGCTGCTATACAAGCACCGAATCAAGGTGAAGTATTTGAGACGAGTACTGGTGAATATGGCGCCGGGCGGCAATTCCAACAAGAACATCGTGAGAATTCTCAAGGCCAACCTGGAAGTGGCCCGTATCTGCTGGAATAATGGCCTGCTGGGGCTGTTGCTGTTCCCCGTGCTAAAGCCCGCCAGGAAGGTATTCCAGCTAGGCCGCCCTTCGGATACAACACCGCCAACCACACCCTCTTGACTCGCAACAACACCCTCATCACCAGCCACACACTGGAAGCGGCGCGGGTGTCCCGTGTGAAGCGATACCAGTTCCACCTGCGTCCAGCGCAGTCCTGGGCTCTCCCGTAGTCGAGTATGATGGCCGTTTCTCCAGACCGCCGAGACCTTCGACATCGTGCTGAGGAGCGACTCCAGCGACACCTAGCCTGACATCCCCGACGATGGTGGCGAGCACATTCGCGCCACCGACGCTGTGGTGGCCAGCCCCGTATGGAAGACCATCAACAAGAAGATTGATGAGCTATGGACTCGTATATCGGGCGGGATCAATTGCCCTCAGGGGACTTATTTGAGAGTTGAATAGGCAATGAATAGCAAGAACATTCCGCAAAAGATGGTTGGCAAGGTCACTTCAACGTGTGTCAGCTTCCAGTAGCGGTTGCTTTTCTTACCCTCTGATTGTGGGTCCCACTCCAACGTGAAAAACTGATAGGGCAACTGCTTTTCCAATTTGTGTAACACGCGAAACTTCTCTTTATTGAGCTGCCGGTATGAGTGGATGACGATGAACCATGAAACCGATAACAATGCTCCGAAACCGCCGATTGTACCGAGCACCAAGCGTTCGGGGGCATCTCCAAACCCAAATCTGAGAAGGGCAGCGAGGAACACCACCAACCCGACATTCAAACTGACATATAGGCGGTTCGCCCCTTCCCGTCTCTGGCTCACACGGTCAGCCAGCTCAGCGTGGAGCTTGTAAATCTCCAGGAGTTGATCCCGTTCTGAATCAACCATCATCCAAGATCTCGGATTGCTCCTACGACACTCTCGGTGTTCCACCTAACAATTCTATCGGCAGCCTGCCTCACTGGTGCAGAGATTCGTTCGCTTCCCCAAGGCCTTATCGCAATGATGGGCTTCGCTTGAGAGAAGCCGCTTTCTGCCAAGTCGATCTCTATGTTTATCCACTTGCTGTAGGTGGCATAGATTCCGGACAGAATGAGAACAACGTGGCACGGCGTCATCTGATCGCGGATGGCTTGGCGTAGCTGATCATCGGTGCCCGCATCGTGAATTGGGTCATCCATAGGAACTGAGTAGTCCCTGAATGCGAAGTACCTCCTTTCTCTCAACAGCTCGACGAGTCGGTCGTATTGGTCAGCATAGTTCCACGAATGGCTGATGAATAAATTGTATGTCTTCATGGGGTCTCCAAGTCATAAGGGTTACCCTTGATGCTACATGACCAGCGACACCTGTTCAACGACGACAGCCGGTCGTTGAACAAGGTCCCAGATCAATAGGGTGCCACCAGTCTTGTATTATGGCAGAAGGAGTGCGAGCCTTCAGGATGTGCGGATAGTTTAGGGCCGGCGCGGGGTAGACCATGCCGATCCGACCGCTTCAATGGGGCCGCGACCTCTAGGTCGCGGATAGAGGGTATGGCTTGGCTTGCCCTCCAGGGGTTCAAGGCTTCAATGGGGCCGCGACCTCTAGGTCGCGGATAGAGCCGTCCATGATGGGGAGGTAACCATGGAGCCGAGGCTTCAATGGGGCCGCGACCGCTAGGTCGCGGATAGACGAAAGTGGGGGAAGATGGGACTGAAAGACCTATTGCTTCAATGGGGCCGCGACCGCTAGGTCGCGGATAGAAGAAACTGGAGGAGATAGCGGATGCCAGAGAGTGAGCTTCAATGGGGCCGCGACCGCTAGGTCGCGGATAGGCGTCGAGTACATGTTCTACAGCGACATCGACGAGCAGCTTCAATGGGGCCGCGACCGCTAGGTCGCGGATAGAAGTCGTACAAGAGCGAGCGCGGCAAGAACATGACCTGGGCTTCAATGGGGCCGCGACCGCTAGGTCGCGGATAGATACAAGTAAGGAGGCTCAGACATGAGCACGACGATGCTTCAATGGGGCCGCGACCGCTAGGTCGCGGATAGAGGTGACAGCCACTAGCGTCTGCGGCTGCCTGCCGTAGCTTCAATGGGGCCGCGACCGCTAGGTCGCGGATAGCTGCTGTTCTAGGTCTATCTCCCGAACTATCTTTTCGCTTCAATGGGGCCGCGACCGCTAGGTCGCGGATAGACGCTTGCGATCATCGATCTAATCTGGACGTCGTCCGCTTCAATGGGGCCGCGACCGCTAGGTCGCGGATAGGTGTGCGCCGCCTGGACAGGCGGCGCACCTAAGGGGGAGCTTCAATGGGGCCGCGACCGCTAGGTCGCGGATAGACGCCAGATCGACGACACCGTCCAGGTTTCTGCTTCGCTTCAATGGGGCCGCGACCGCTAGGTCGCGGATAGGTGAACTCGTCGCGCCTCCGGTTCACGGTCGATTATGCTTCAATGGGGCCGCGACCGCTAGGTCGCGGATAGGCGAATTGGTGAACAGACAAGGGGGCAAAGATGGAAGCTTCAATGGGGCCGCGACCGCTAGGTCGCGGATAGGCGTTCAGCAGCCACGCAGGTCGTGGCACACCCGGCGCTTCAATGGGGCCGCGACCGCTAGGTCGCGGATAGTCAGCCAGATGCTTGACCGCTTACACGACAACGCGCAGCTTCAATGGGGCCGCGACCGCTAGGTCGCGGATAGAGCCGTCCATGATGGGGAGGTAACCATGGAGCCGAGGCTTCAATGGGGCCGCGACCGCTAGGTCGCGGATAGACGAAAGTGGGGGAAGATGGGACTGAAAGACCTATTGCTTCAATGGGGCCGCGACCGCTAGGTCGCGGATAGAAGAAACTGGAGGAGATAGCGGATGCCAGAGAGTGAGCTTCAATGGGGCCGCGACCGCTAGGTCGCGGATAGGCGTCGAGTACATGTTCTACAGCGACATCGACGAGCAGCTTCAATGGGGCCGCGACCGCTAGGTCGCGGATAGAAGTCGTACAAGAGCGAGCGCGGCAAGAACATGACCTGGGCTTCAATGGGGCCGCGACCGCTAGGTCGCGGATAGTGGATACCGGGCGGGGTATCGGTCACGGTAGACGCGCTTCAATGGGGCCGCGACCGCTAGGTCGCGGATAGATACAAGTAAGGAGGCTCAGACATGAGCACGACGATGCTTCAATGGGGCCGCGACCGCTAGGTCGCGGATAGAGGTGACAGCCACTAGCGTCTGCGGCTGCCTGCCGTAGCTTCAATGGGGCCGCGACCGCTAGGTCGCGGATAGCTGCTGTTCTAGGTCTATCTCCCGAACTATCTTTTCGCTTCAATGGGGCCGCGACCGCTAGGTCGCGGATAGACGCTTGCGATCATCGATCTAATCTGGACGTCGTCCGCTTCAATGGGGCCGCGACCGCTAGGTCGCGGATAGGTGTGCGCCGCCTGGACAGGCGGCGCACCTAAGGGGGAGCTTCAATGGGGCCGCGACCGCTAGGTCGCGGATAGACGCCAGATCGACGACACCGTCCAGGTTTCTGCTTCGCTTCAATGGGGCCGCGACCGCTAGGTCGCGGATAGGTGAACTCGTCGCGCCTCCGGTTCACGGTCGATTATGCTTCAATGGGGCCGCGACCGCTAGGTCGCGGATAGGCGAATTGGTGAACAGACAAGGGGGCAAAGATGGAAGCTTCAATGGGGCCGCGACCGCTAGGTCGCGGATAGGCGTTCAGCAGCCACGCAGGTCGTGGCACACCCGGCGCTTCAATGGGGCCGCGACCGCTAGGTCGCGGATAGTCAGCCAGATGCTTGACCGCTTACACGACAACGCGCAGCTTCAATGGGGCCGCGACCGCTAGGTCGCGGATAGATGGTTTCGAGGGAACTTTGCCGTGCGGACGAGGCGCGCGCTTCAATGGGGCCGCGACCGCTAGGTCGCGGATAGATCGGTCAATTGAAGCTAGAAGGGGTTACAGATTCCGCGCTTCAATGGGGCCGCGACCGCTAGGTCGCGGATAGATAGTTAGTTCTCTCCCTACAAGGTAAAGCGGGGGAAGCTTCAATGGGGCCGCGACCGCTAGGTCGCGGATAGGTCGGGGGGGTACCTAGATACCCCCCCCCCCCGAAGCTTCAATGGGGCCGCGACCGCTAGGTCGCGGATAGCTCCCTGAGCCGCTCCCTATCGTCGCCCCCGGCAACGCTTCAATGGGGCCGCGACCGCTAGGTCGCGGATAGCCGGACGGTCAGGGTAACGTCACCGCCGGAGCCCGTGCTTCAATGGGGCCGCGACCGCTAGGTCGCGGATAGTCGGCCCTCTCACTCATTTGTCACCCCCCCCCCCGCTTCAATGGGGCCGCGACCGCTAGGTCGCGGATAGAATCTTCAGCCACATGAGACCTTGGCGAACCGCCTTGCTTCAATGGGGCCGCGACCGCTAGGTCGCGGATAGCTGGGACTCGTCAATCTCCGAGCGCCTGGCGGCTGTCCGGCTTCAATGGGGCCGCGACCGCTAGGTCGCGGATAGGCCGCCGAGGTCTTACGGGTGACCGGCGATGAGGAGCTTCAATGGGGCCGCGACCGCTAGGTCGCGGATAGAGCATCACTTCGTCGCGGAGTTCTCGGAGCGTGTCGAGCTTCAATGGGGCCGCGACCGCTAGGTCGCGGATAGGCCCGGTATCCACAGATTAGCCGATTTATCGGCGTCGCTTCAATGGGGCCGCGACCGCTAGGTCGCGGATAGACGGGCGCGGCCGCGGCGGCCGCTCGCTGCTGAACTAGCTTCAATGGGGCCGCGACCGCTAGGTCGCGGATAGTTGACTGCGTATGGACAGACCCGCCCTACTTCCTGTCGCTTCAATGGGGCCGCGACCGCTAGGTCGCGGATAGTTGGTCAGCCAGCGTGCCCGCGCGTCCTTCATGCGTGCTTCAATGGGGCCGCGACCGCTAGGTCGCGGATAGTTGGGCGAGAACTACCCGTTCGGGACGGCCCAGAACGGCTTCAATGGGGCCGCGACCGCTAGGTCGCGGATAGGCCGAGTGGCTGTCCGAGCGCACCGCGGAGGCCCAGCTTCAATGGGGCCGCGACCGCTAGGTCGCGGATAGATACAATACCCGCCATCGACATCTCATCTACTCCGGGCTTCAATGGGGCCGCGACCGCTAGGTCGCGGATAGGCATCAATGCCCGCGCCAGCCCGTCAGCGATCTCCCCGCTTCAATGGGGCCGCGACCGCTAGGTCGCGGATAGGTACCTGGGCGTCACGCTGTACGCACGCGCCTACCAGGCTTCAATGGGGCCGCGACCGCTAGGTCGCGGATAGGTATCACGGAAGACCGTGCGCCGCCTTACGAAGCTCGCTTCAATGGGGCCGCGACCGCTAGGTCGCGGATAGGTGAGAGTTCCTTGGGTTGCGTGCTTTCTGCAGTTGCTTCAATGGGGCCGCGACCGCTAGGTCGCGGATAGGCGTCACGCGCGGCGCGCGATGCACGGTTGTTCGGCGCTTCAATGGGGCCGCGACCGCTAGGTCGCGGATAGTCGGCCCGTGGGTTCGCATTCATCGCATTCCTGACTGGCTTCAATGGGGCCGCGACCGCTAGGTCGCGGATAGCGCCGGAGGCTGCGCCCAACTGAATCGACGCCCCTGATGCTTCAATGGGGCCGCGACCGCTAGGTCGCGGATAGTTGGATTTCCTTTCTACTAAAGCCCAGCATCTGCAGATAGCTTCAATGGGGCCGCGACCGCTAGGTCGCGGATAGGTCCCAAGCCGGGTCACTCACACAGGAGGAGAGATGGAGCTTCAATGGGGCCGCGACCGCTAGGTCGCGGATAGCCCGCGATGCAGGCACCAGCTAGTGTACGACCGATTCGAGCTTCAATGGGGCCGCGACCGCTAGGTCGCGGATAGACCGGATTGGCGGAATCGCTGGTATCCTTGACCAGGCTTCAATGGGGCCGCGACCGCTAGGTCGCGGATAGGCGGGTAGTCGCGGGCGTGGAGGGCGTCAGCCTGACGGCTTCAATGGGGCCGCGACCGCTAGGTCGCGGATAGCTGACACGTGTAGAGCCTGACCCGAATCCGCTTGGCGAGCTTCAATGGGGCCGCGACCGCTAGGTCGCGGATAGCCCAAGCCGGGTCACTCACACAGGAGGAGAGATGGAGCTTCAATGGGGCCGCGACCGCTAGGTCGCGGATAGTGGAAGCGCAGAACGAGACCGGACACAAACCCACCCGCTTCAATGGGGCCGCGACCGCTAGGTCGCGGATAGGAGAACCCTCAACTGGAGCGGAGGGAGTCGGCATTGCTTCAATGGGGCCGCGACCGCTAGGTCGCGGATAGTTACTCTTCGTTCCGCATTCACTCAGGGGCAAGGCTGGGCTTCAATGGGGCCGCGACCGCTAGGTCGCGGATAGCTGTCGTAGTCTCGAGAACAGATCATCGGTGATCTGGCTTCAATGGGGCCGCGACCGCTAGGTCGCGGATAGGTGAGAATAGGGCATTGAAACTCAGGCTCGATAGAATGCTTCAATGGGGCCGCGACCGCTAGGTCGCGGATAGGCCGTTGCCCATACGTCCGGCCCGTCCGGTTCCGCGTGCTTCAATGGGGCCGCGACCGCTAGGTCGCGGATAGCTGCGGGGCGGAAGACGAGGCTAAAGGCGTGACTTGTGCTTCAATGGGGCCGCGACCGCTAGGTCGCGGATAGGTGGTTGCTGCCCTGAGTCGCAAGTAGGCGCCTAGAGCTTCAATGGGGCCGCGACCGCTAGGTCGCGGATAGCCGGAGATGTCAGAGGAGGTTGTTAAATGGCTGATGAATCGCTTCAATGGGGCCGCGACCGCTAGGTCGCGGATAGGCGCCGGCCCCCGCAGGGCTTGACACGCGAGCAGGCCGCTTCAATGGGGCCGCGACCGCTAGGTCGCGGATAGACGGTAGCGGCCTCGGCCAGGCTCGTCACGGCGACGGGCTTCAATGGGGCCGCGACCGCTAGGTCGCGGATAGCGCCTTGATTGCCCGTTCACGCGCTAAATGTCGCGCCGCTTCAATGGGGCCGCGACCGCTAGGTCGCGGATAGGGGGTGTCCGCCGGTGGTCACCATACGGGAACCGCGGCTTCAATGGGGCCGCGACCGCTAGGTCGCGGATAGGCGCGCACACTAGCCGCCCCGACCTCGACAACTTGCTGCTTCAATGGGGCCGCGACCGCTAGGTCGCGGATAGCTGGAGTTTGCCCTCGGTGAGAACACGTGTTCTGAAGCTTCAATGGGGCCGCGACCGCTAGGTCGCGGATAGGTACGCTGTGGTAGTTGGAATCCCGGATCCCGAGGTTGCTTCAATGGGGCCGCGACCGCTAGGTCGCGGATAGATCGATTTATGGACTCCTGAGACCGACGGATGTCCTCTCGCTTCAATGGGGCCGCGACCGCTAGGTCGCGGATAGCCGGTTGGACACTGTGATAGTGGGCATCCCTAATCCCGCTTCAATGGGGCCGCGACCGCTAGGTCGCGGATAGAGAGCCGCCAGTGATGACGATGGGGTCACTGGCATTGCTTCAATGGGGCCGCGACCGCTAGGTCGCGGATAGATGACCGGCGGCCTCCATGCGCCGCCGGATGGGGCGCTTCAATGGGGCCGCGACCGCTAGGTCGCGGATAGAGCGTCACAGACCGGCGGGGGCGGATACTGAAAGACACGCTTCAATGGGGCCGCGACCGCTAGGTCGCGGATAGCGGGATCTCGATCGGATACTGCGGGACGTAGCCGCCGCTTCAATGGGGCCGCGACCGCTAGGTCGCGGATAGATGGGAACTTCGCCGACGAGATTGATTCTGGCAATGCTTCAATGGGGCCGCGACCGCTAGGTCGCGGATAGGGCCTGAGTTCTCGCCGCCTTGTCATCCACGTTCCGGGGGGCGGATGCGAGGGACGGGCGTCCTGAGCGCGTGATCAAGTCTATCATATGTGGTCTCCATTGCCGCCAAGGCCTTGCCCTCGCGGCCGCGAGGGCCCATCCGGTTCTTCGCACCGCCCCGCTGCTCGCGGCCTCATCGCGTCACGAAAACCGGGTATTCGCTTAACTCACCCTCCAGAGTTCGGGCCAGCAGGCGCGCCTGAATTTCCAGCAACCGACGGTAGCTGACGCGATAGCCGAAGAGCGGATGCGTTACAAGCGTTTTCATTCGAGACTCGTAAGCCCGGAAGAAACCTTTTCGCCCTCTGGGTGTGAGCGAAACTGCTTGTCCAGCTGTCACGAAATCCCGCTCCGAGACCATCCTCGTGTTCACGGCACTCAGCACAGCCGAGTCGGCGATCAGTGCCCTCAGCGGTTCCATCAGGTCCAGCGCCAGAGCAGGCCGCCCGTGACGCGGCTGATGGTAGAACCCAATCATCGGATCAAACCCCACGGCGTGGCAGGCGACCGTTAGGTCCTTGGCCAGTAGGCTATAGCCAAGCGACAGCAATGCATTCACGGGGTCGCGCGGCGGTCTCCGATTCCGGGACCCGAAGTCGAAGGCCAACCCCGGCCCGACATCCAGGTCATGTTCACTCTCACGCTTGATCATGCCCCCGAACAACCCGAAATATATCCGCGCCGCCCAGCCTTCAAGTCCCAGCAGCTCGCCGAGTGAATCCGCCGTCTCCACATCCTCGACCAGCTGTTTCAACTCCCGCAACTCTGCCTTCGGCGGCTCGACGTGATTGCGCAGCACCATCGTCCGCTGGTTGCGAATCTTGCCTGCCACCAACTTCCTGGCCAGCCGCAGACAGAACCAGTTTTCCTCCGCTAGGCGGAACTGCGCCCTCCGCAGGAAGACGTTCTTCGTACCGAGCCCGGATGTTACTCCATAGAACCATCCACCTTGAGAGAAGTAGCAGATGGGCTTCTCTGCATTGCACAGTTCCTGAACGGCCTGGGTGCTGATCTGGACGGCGCCCATCAGGTTGACCTGGCATATCTCGTTGATGC
The DNA here is from genome assembly GCA_958295685.1 of uncultured Dehalococcoidia bacterium. Lineage (GTDB taxonomy): Bacteria > Chloroflexota > Dehalococcoidia > Lucifugimonadales > CATQGZ01 > CATQGZ01. The sequence goes on along the minus strand of OY282365.1, from coordinate 1,589,222 downwards.
GCGCCTCCTGGACGACCTTGTCTTTCTCCTTGATACTCAGAACGCCGCCGGACTTGCCAACACGCAGCTTTGGGGAATTCACGTAGAGAGGCCGCAACTCCGACCGTGGCGTCACGAGCAATCTCGCCGTCTTAGCTCCGAGTGAATCAGGCACCCTCGGCCTAGCCTCGAACAGTCTGAGTTGCCCCGTCTCTCCGTTGTGGGTGTGCGATCGTAGTTGCCAGGTCTCGTCTGGCATACATATCCCGACCAGAGAGCAACCGGGGCACTTGGGAGAGTCGACGAGCGGCGGCGGCATCTCGACAGCCCCCGCCGTCTCCCATGCGTCCGCGATTGCCTTCTCAGCCCAAGCAATCGTCACATCGTCGAACGGGACACGCACCCTCTGCCGCGTCTTCTGGTAGAAGACGACGCCCTCTTCGCAGCGATAACCGTTGGCGCGCAACACCAGCCCTTGGACCGCCATTTGGACGCGGTCGCTGGGCCAGACATCCACCCCGTCGTCCCTCTTCATCGGGCGGCCGTGCTTGTAATCGACCGGTGTGGCGCAACCTCCGTCGAACTCCGCTAGATCGAGCTTGGCGATGACCCGATGCTCCTCCGACGACAGTTGGATCGAACGGACCACTACGGGTTCTTCTTGTTCTTCATCCGGGGCAGGAGCGGATTGCCCCTCCTTGTCGACCCGCTTGTGCTGAATGGACCCCTCAACGGTATGCTCGTTTTCAACGAACACGCCCTCCACCTGCTCGAAATAGAACAGGCGAGGGCAGTAGACGTGTTCGTTGATCATGCGCGCCGGCAAGTAGTCGGGCAGCGCACGGCGGGAAGGCGCATTGTCAAGAGCCGGTTGAGCGGTCACAGTTCCCCTGCCACCTTCACTATTCAGTTGTTAAGGTACGAGGGATGCGCGCCTGAGGGACCATCATCCTATTCCTTTGCTAGACGACGATCAAGGGCGCGTCGAGGTGTACGTAGGGTTTGCCAAGTGCGGTGATCACCCGGTCGCCGCGACCTTCCGTCGGCCCGAGATCGACGAACAGCACTTGGTCCTGATCGTGGTGAATGATCTCAGCCAGCTCAGCCCGCAGGCGCACCAAATCCACGGGCCTGAGCTGGCACTCGAAGACTGAGAACTGTAGGTGGTCGCCCCACGCCCTCATGGTCTTGAAGACGTTCCTCAGGCGCTTGGGATCGGCGATGTCGTAGCTGACGATGTAGGACTTCCGCAATGGAATCCGCTCTCGCTAGTGTGTCACAACCTCCTCAATCTGGGATGTAAGTATGGAAGCGGGCTGCGGGTCTATCAAGCCGCGCGAGGGCACGTTTTCGCGGAATTCGTGAGCCAAACCGGCCGGACAGTTAGGTTACTCCGCGGGGACGAACAGGCCGAGTCCGTAGTGGCAGGCGAAGCCGAGGGCGATTGGGCCGAAGACAGGCTCGTCGAACTCGATCTCGAAGTTGAACGCGCCGCCTCCCGTTGAGCCGTGCCTCCTGAACCTGTAGAACTCGAAGGGTCGGAAGCCTCTGGAGCGCCTTTCCTGCCGCATGGTGGCCATGGGCTTGAGCCTGTCTTTGGTCTTCACCTCCGTCAGCCGGGCAAGGTTAGGACGCTGGGAAACCTCACGTTCGATCGCTCCCGCGGAGCGTCGACTTCGCGCTTGTCGTCATTAGGCCTGCCACGCCACCTCCGGCGGGCCGAACGTGCCGTAGCCGCCTTGTCCTGACCGGCGGATCGGTGACCGGAGAACTCTGAAGACGCCCCATGAACGCAGCCAACGGTGACGGTCCGTGGCCGTTGGGTGGTCATAGGCGTGCGCCAAAATAGACTTGACGGCGCGAATCGAGGCCGGTTTGTGCCAGAGCGGCCAGGAGTAATGGGCCTTCGTCCACACACCGGAGCATCCTTGCGTCAGGGTGCGGCCTTGGCCTGAGAACACGGGATGAAGGCTCAATCCCAATACTGCCAAGGCTTCGGGTCCTGGGTTCGTGAGCTTCTTCTCAGGGCTTGGGTTGTTGGCACGCAGCGCATACACGCGGTCGTCACTGACGTCCCAGCCGAGGGAGGGGAGGTCGCTTTCGTAAGCCCAAGGGCCTTCAATCCCTGCGAGCATTTCATCTCGTGAGACTTTGTCCAATCGTGAGACTTTGTCCAAGACCTTGCGGGCCGTGTCCAAGAATTTCTGCTGACCTGCCGTAAAGTACAGGTCGGTTGGCTTGGCCTTCTTGTTATTGTCCAGGCTTTCCTCGGCCACGAGCGCGGTAATCAGGTCTCCGGCCGAATCGCGCTGGCGAGACTGATAGAGATATGCCCGGATGTCATCAGGATCAAGTTTGAGCTCGTCGCCCTTCGGCATGACCGACTCATCGGGCCGACGTGGATTCATGGCGGGGCTGTTCTTCCAATAGTCGAATATCACCATGGACTGATCGGCTATCTGCTGATGGCTGAATGTCTTGTCCACGACTGCGTGAGGGGTGATGTCGCCACTCCACCACAGGAGCGGCTGTTCGGACTCCGAGGCGAAGGCCACCTGCACGCCAAGGGCGGCGAGAAATCCCAGAGGGTTCGTTCCTTCGAGGCCGGTGAGATGGGTTGCGTCCATTATCCAGACTCCTCGGCGCTCTTCTGATGGTCGGCCAGCCGGAGAATCGCCTCCAGCCATGCCAGTCCGTGGTGTCCGTACTGCTCGGTCAAGCGCCAGAATCGGTCTGCCATGTCAAGGGCAAGCGGGCTTTCCACAAGGTCTGAGTTCGCCTGCATGGGGTGTCCGTCGAACGTGTACGAGAGAGTCTGAGGTTCGCCATCCTCGATTATCGGCGGCAGCGGACGCCCCCAGCCGTGGTGTGTTCCGACCAGATGGAGCACGAGGTCCTTGTCGTGCGCCATGCCGAGGACATCGGGGTTCGATTCGATCAAGGCGACGCTCGCTAGTTCGTGGCGCATCCCTGTGGGGTATCCTCTTCTACTTCGGCCAACGCCCGGCAACGATTTCGCCAGCGGCTCTTCCAGCATTGCCATTTCCACCGGGTCGCCGCCCACCAGTTGGGCTTGGAAGCGCGTGTCCACCTTGCCGAGGTCGTGGAGCTGTCCTGCCAAGCGCAAGTCGTCTGTCAACTCAGCGGTCATGCCAAGACGCTCGGCGATGTGGCCGGCGCGGTCGCCTACGCCGTCCATGTGGCTACTCAGCCTTATGCCCGTTCCAATCATGGAGCCGGCTTCGTCCGAGCCGTCCATGGTTGCGGCGTCCACGATGGGCCTGTTCGTTTGGGAGTTACGCTCGGTCAAGATGTAATAATTATTGCCCGGATCCACGTCGATCACGGAATTGGTTTTCATCTTCTTGGCTGCCCCCACGAACCAATCGGGGAGTTCACCTGAATCTTCCAACCGCCCTTCCAGCCACTCCTCGACACGGTCTCTTCGAGATGTGTCGGCTTCGGCCTCGTCGGCCGGCAGTGGTGGAGACTTCACGTAGGGCAAGCCCGGATCGAGGCGCAGCGTAGCCCTTCCATATTTGAGTTGCGCTGCGTCTCCAAAGTCGGAGACAGGATCGGTCAGAGAGGGGTCCCATGTTCCTGACCTCAAGCCGCCTCGCTTCGGATCCACTATGAGAACATCGCCGGGACGGATTTCGCTGGTCCCAATATGCTTGGGCTCGGCGTCTCTACCGAACCCTTCCCAGCGTACCCAATCCTTGCCTTCGCTTTGAGACGCAGGGTTATCGTTGTCGTCATCGGGTTCTCGGTCGATGTCGGCAACCTCAATCTCGCCGCCACCGGAAAGCCACGACTTGGCGGCATCTATGGGGATGGGCAGGAACTCGGCCTGGCGTGGAGGGACAAGCCGAAGGGTTTCGGCGGTTCTGTCCTTCCGCCAAACAATGGAGACATCTGGAGCGCGGCCTTGCTCTATGCCGTGCAGGAACCACTCGATGGAGGGCTGCACTATCGGCTCCGGGTTGGTCTGAGCCCAGGCATCCATGTGAGTCTTGAGCAGCAACGGGGCATGGAGCCTGGGCGCGGCTGCTTCATCTGGGAATTTCTGCAAAGAACGCGGGCCGACTGCGATAGGGCCATCCTTGTCGCGGCGTATCAGCTCCTCCCAGGTTGCCTTGACCGCCTCGCCGTAGATTGGGTCGGGCTTCTTGGCGGCGACAACCGACTTCGGGCCTATTATCCAGGCTTGGGCGGGTTGTCCGGTTCGCTCGGAGTATGTGCCGCGTCGGTCGAGGCGGCCAAACCGCTGGCGGAGACTGTCGACTGCGGCGCACTCGGTGATGAGGGCGTCGAAACTGAAGTCCGCGCCAACTTCTATGGCCTGGGTGGCGACTACGGCAGTGAGACCGGCGGGGCGTTGTTTGCCTTCGGGGTCAACGACTGGGCCGATCTTGTGCAACGCCTCGATTCTATCCAGCGGCCTCATGCGTCCTGTTATCAGGTGCGCCGTGAAACCGGCCTCTTCCAGCGCACGATGTGTTTCACGGGCGGTACGCACGCGGTTCACCACGACGCCAATGCTCTTGCTATCGCGTTCGGGGGCTGTGTCAAACAGTGTGGTGTCATCCTTGCGGGCGGTGTTATTGGGCTTCGACTTGGCGATTGACTTGACTATCTTCAACACGGCAGCGGGGATGGCATCGGGCTTGGATACCGTAACCAACTCCGCTTCCTTCGCGGCTTCTACGCGGCGGCGCAGCTCTGGGTTTTCCAAATCTACGGAGTCCAACCCGAACCGCTCGGATTCCTCGTTGCTGGGCGTGGCGGACATCTCGACTACAGAGAATCGGCGTGGCAGCCCGCGGGACTTCCTCGCGGTTACCTGCGTCAGGGTCTCTGCGAAGGGGATGCTGAGGTGAACCTCGTCAAGTATTACGAGGCAATCGTTGCCGGCGAGTCCAGCATGGACCGGGCGCATTCTGGGGGTTACGCCGTAGCCGCGGAACAGCAACCGAGAGCCGAATTGGTCCACGGTGGACACCATGACCCAGGGCTGGTCTGGGCACTTGGCCCACTTGTCGTCAACGGGAATGCCGCCACGCAGCGCGGCGACACCCAACAGTTCTCCGCCACTGATTGCTCGCAGGTGTTCTCGCGCCTGCAGCAGTATCTCAGTCCTGCCGTCCTCAATGCGCTCCCGGATTCGCTGCGCCCGCTCATAGACCTGGTCCACCACGATGCGGCGATCTATCACGAACACGATCCGGCGCGGCGAAACTCCGGGCCGGGCGGCCATGGCGAACACCGCCGTATCGAGCGCTGCGGTCTTGCCCGCCCCCGTCGGCAGGTCGATGACCTTCGGCCATTCGCCACTGTCAAGCACCTGCGCCGTCAGGCGCTGCTGCCAGGGGAACGGGTCGTGGTCGTGGATGTCCCTGAAGAAGGCCGGGAAGTCGGTGTGCGCCAGGTTACTCATCGGAGTCACCATCGGATTCGACTGATTTTCGCATTGGGCGCATCAACCCAAGCCCGAAGAATCGTCCCGCTCCGAGCATCAGAGGCCCCTTTACGGGGTGCTCGAACGTCAGCGACGCATGAACGAGCTGGCGCCTGAATGGCTTGCCGTCGTCGCGCCCGTTCTGGGTGAAGGGAGGGAAGTGGTAAGTAGGCCGCGCGCCGGTGATGAACGGATTCAGCGATACCTGCACACTCGAAGGCTTGGGCAGCCCGACGTGCTCGCAGGCTGCGGCTACCGTATCCTCGGTCTCTGCCCAAGCCTTCGCGCGTGCAGCCGCGCTGCCTCCGGTCAGGCGGCCGGGGTGCTTCGGTAGCGCAATGGGCGTGGCCGAAACCCATCGGAGCGCAGGGCGATTCCAAACGCGAGGACGCAACGAAATACTGACGGCATCGCTGCGCAACCTAGCCATCTTGACAACGCCCTGAGATCCGAAAGTGAGCCTCAATCGGTAGGAATCATCCCGCGACGCTGCTTTCTCCCATGTCCCGATTGCTTGAAACAACGCCTGGCGCGCAGGTTCACTGAGCGACTTCGGTACGGACAGCGCAAGTCCGAGCAGCCGCCCATCGGCGTACTCGGAGCCAACATATGGGAGAGGCAGGAACGCTACGTGGGGACGATCCATGGGTTTCCCCTGTGGTATGTGTCCGCTGAGCTCTGCAGGGATAGGGTCTTTGGCGTGGTGAAAGACGGCCCCGCGCATTGCCGTTGCCAATTCCACGACTCGCGTGGATGGGAATGCGCGCGAGTCGTGCGCGAACTCGAAGACTATCCACTCGCCGGCCGTGTTTGGTTCCATGGTCGGTTCCTCTGGCTTGGAATCGCCAACGGCTCTGTATGGGACATCGGTGTAGGGCAAGGAACGGGGCTTGGTGGCTTGGTGGTTGCCGTACCGCCGCTCGAGCTCGGCAAGCTGGCCGCGCCGTACGGCGCGGATGCTATCCCCGGTGCTGCCCGGCGCGTGGCTAACACTAGGCTGGCCCGACGTCACCCGGCACGATACCAGGGACGAGGAGTGACCCAATCGGGTGACTCGCTGGAGCAGTTGGTCGAGCGTTTCGCGGACTCTATCAGGAGCGGCGTTGTCCCAGAGGTAGGTTACCTGGGCGTCGTTGGGCGTGACGGATGGGAAGTGTCGCTCTTGCTTGCCCCGCTGGTCGGGCAGCATCGCTCCCGCCGAAGCTGGGTTGGTGTTGCCTACGATATTGACTTGCCTCTTGACATCTCGTTCCTTGTAAAGGCGCTGCTGTATTCGAGACGCCTTCTTCGTGATCTCGCCTTCTGAAGAGACAAGCTCTTCCTCCAACTGGTTCAGCAGGTCACATACGTTCTTGGCCTTTCTGTTTTGCCACGTACCGCTGACGATCGCTGCATCATTCACCGGCACGAAGTGGGAGGCCACGGTTCGGGGTGCGGCGTCGGACGCGGCTATGGCGGGCGGGCTCTGGGCTTCAAGCCATTCGAGGGCTTCCCGTTCCGCTTGGTCGGGTTCGTCGGCGTCAGCCAATGTTGCGACCAAGGCGTAGAAGAGACGCGCCGGGTGCGGCGGCCACTCTCCCCTCTGACGGTCGTTGTGGAACGTAGCCACGTATCGGCCCGTCAGGAAGTTCACCTCGATGCCAAACTTATCGTTGCTGGACATGGTCTCACTCTGCGGGCTGTTCGGTGGCTGCCTGCTTGCGGCTGCGGCGAATCAACTCGAGCAACTTCGGCGCGGGCGTGAGGCGAACGTCGCCTGTCGTCCAGCCGATTCCAGCATCCTTAGCGTGAGCCGCAGCAGCCGTCAGAATCTCGGCTGCTGCGGCTCTGTCCAAGTCCACGACCTCGGCTGCCGAGCCGTCCCTGCCGAGCAACTCTAGGCGCGGCGAGTGCGTTGGCAGCAGTAGGCAGCGGGACCTGAGGTCGAAGTCGGCCTCTTGCTGGTACGCGATGGCCGCGACTCCCAGGGCTGCTATAGCGGTACGCGAGGCTGTCTCGGCGTTGCGGTCGTAACCCTTGAAGCGCAGCTTGCGCAGGGCTGCAAACGAGATCACCGTGGTCTGCTGGGCTTTCGAGATGGTGACGCCGCCTGCTTGGGCGTCTATTGAGGGGACTATGTTGCCGTGGTTGATCTTAGACGGCTGCCCGGCCTCACCACTCTCGCCTTTCCGCGTGGCAGGAACAGGGTTGCCCTTCTTGTCCTTCTCGGCTGCGTCTTGGTCGTGTGTCCATACCTCAGCGGGGTCTGCACTGTTGAACACTTTGTCCTCTGTGCTGACCTTCTCGATCTGGAGAGGGTCGATGCGGCTGCCGACCTTCTTGCCGAACTCGGCGTTGAAGCCAACTATCTCGGAGACGTAAGCCCGCTGGAACTTCGATCCCAACCCGCCCTTTGGGCCTGTGGAGTCCCACATGCCGAACAAGAGCGAGGTGGGGGAGTATTGGAACAGGGCGGTTGCATTGCGAGGGGTGGCATCGGTGATGGCTTGCCCGATGCCTGATAGACGGAACAGTGTCCCGTCCATCAGGCTGTCCCTGAAGATCGCGTCCGCCAAGCGGTGCGGCGCTTCGAGTACTGTCAACTTCTCGTAGTCAGTTACGCCGCCGTCATCGGAGAAGTCCACGTAAGGAACAGGAAAGGCCAGATCGCCCCGCTCCCAGCCTTCGAGCAGGGCTTCTTCTGCACGGTTCGCCTGCGACGCCACGGAGTCGAGCAGGACGGTGACGGATGGGTTGGCGTTGTCGCCGACCTGGCGCTCTTCCACGGCGTACTTGTGCTCGGCATTTTGTACGTAGTAGGACGGCGGGAAGACCTTGTCCCCCTCGCCGCCAGCGGGCTGCAGCGTCATTCGGGACCGCAGGGCTACCGCATCACCTGCGACGGCATCGTGGAGCCGTTTGAAAGTGAGAACTGGCATCTCTATACCTCCTCGGCTTCAAGCGAGGCCCTGCGCTCAGGGTATCGGGTTCTTGTCATTGGTGGCCTCCTGATAGTACCATGGGTTAATCTTGGAACTTCAATAAGTATAGACCGGCGATTCCGGAGAGTCAACCCCGCTTCGGCCCAATTGAAGTATGGATGTTCCGAGATTCTATGAGGAACGGCCCATGCCTATCCGTGACCGCAAAGTCACGGCCCCATTGGTCCCGCGGTCAAAAATGGTGGGCCTAAGTTGACGGTAGGCAGTACCATCTTTGAGTCGTGGCTGGTCCTGTGAGTCCGCTGCCCTAGCTGATCATAGCCGGGTGGGTAGCGACGATGCCAGTCACTCCAGATGCAGTCTGCTCTCAGAAGCGAGACTCCTCAGGGCAGGATACGTACAGTGCAACGCCCTCTGTCCTCAAAGTCCCGCTTTAGTTTGGCACGGTCTACGATAGCGGCGTCAGGGTCATAGACGACGAACAGAATGTGCGCTTCAAGTGGGTACTTCGTCAGGTCGGCGGCCATTCCCTCCGAAATCCTGCTTGGAGTCGTAGCGCCCCGTATGTACTTCCCTTCAATAAGCAAATGCCCACGGTCAAGGGAAAAGTCTGGGACCACACCAGCTCTAGCAAACGGTACAGAAGGGTGTTCCCTCTGCAAATCGTCGCGCCAGGTGTCGAGGAGCCCCTCAATCTTGTCGTTCAGGTCGGCCTCGTTAGCCGGTCGTACACTCTGAAATGACTTGGGGAGGGCAGACTTCAGGCGATTCTCAATTGATGTGGCCAAGCGTTCGATAGGTGCCTCTCAGGAAAACCCTGTCCGAAATCACCTTTAGCAAGGAGTCCGGTGCTAGTGGACTAAAGACTCCTTCGTGGAGACCCCGCATACGCCGAAGCGCAAGGCCGACTTGCTTCCCGTGCCGTGAGCACAAGTCAAACATGTTCGCTGGCTTCCTCAAGTCTCTGGACGGTACCAGCGAGCGAATCCCGACGAGGGGGGTGCTGCCAGTTGCGTCAGCCTCGATGTCCCTCGGTTGGCCGTCCCAAAGCACCGTGACGTAGTGAACGTCGAAATCCACCTCAGTGTCGTTGGCCAGAAACGCTTGGCCCATGTAAGCGAAGGGCAATCCTAATTCCGCCACCAAAACTGTCGGCAAGGTCAAGAAGCCGCTGTAGCCTGTGTCTACCACGGCCTCAATGTCCCGGACCTGCCCCTCCCGACCCTGTAGGCGAATGGTGACCACTGCTTCATAGGCGGCATTCACCACCCCTTCGATCACTCGGTCCTCCGCAGAGACCCGGCCCCGAAGCTGCGTAGCGCCCGGTACCCTACGCGCTCACACAAGATGTCTACGGCGTCGGGACGCTGCACCCGCAGACGGTCCACCGCGACACGGGTGGTGTCAGCAATGGCCCAGTCCCCAGTCTCAACGTCAATGGCGACATACTCTCCAAAATGGTCCAATCCGACTTGGGGCAGAATGTCTCGCTCGTATATCTCCTTACCGAGCCGGACGGCTTCCTCGCGGGGCCTGCGCGGGAGCGCCGGTGTCTTAGCGTGGGTCATGCATACTCCTCTCGAGAGCGTAACTCGTACAACTGACACTCTACCGCGTTGCGGGTTGTTCCGGCAACGAAGCGGAGCAACCAGTGAACCTTGCCACTCCCCGACTGCGGTGTGGTACTCGACCGACGGTCGTTGCCATGTCTGTCATTCTGTTCGTCATCTCAATTGGTGGAACGGCGAACGGGAGCAGGCGGCGGCGAGGCCCCTGGAGGGTGGCGGTTCTGTTGTTGGGGCTGTCAGTTTGGTGAGTGGTCATCTGGGGAGCACCACTTGGTAGCAGACTACGCCGAGGTCGTTTTCAGTGATGGCCTGCGGCACTTGTGCGGGCGGGACTGGCCGCAGGCCGAATTCCGCAACGACTTCGATGATTCGGCGGGCGCAGTCTGCCACGCTCATCCCGCCGCCCTCGTACTCCCGGCGCAGTGAGGACAACTCACGACGCACGAGGTTGTTCCTACCGACCGAAAGCGCTTGGTCTCCCTCGTCGTATTCATCCCCGGCGGGAGCATCCGGCGAGCGCAGCACGTCCAATGCCCAACGCTGACTGACGGGCAGCGCGGCAAACCGGGTTTCAGGGTCGAGCAGCGCGTTATGCGCCGTGCAGATGTCCGCCGCCGCCGCCGTGAACAGGCGCTCCAGGTCAAGCTCATCTGGAATGGGACACCCGGTCTGCCCCTGAGGGTCTATCAGCCGGAGCATCGGCAGGTCTTCCCTGTACAGGATTTCTCCGGATCGGGACACCATGCGCCAGTATCGCTCATCCCTGCGAGTTCGGCAGGCGAAGAACACCGCCGGCTCGCTCAGCGTCGGCGACTGTTGTACGAAGGCGGCGCCGATTCCCCAGGGCAGGCTCTGGAGACGGCTCACTTCACCTTCTTCGGCGGCACGTCGGAGGTGGGAGCGGAAGAGTTCCCCCGCGAATGCCGAGCCGCTCTCTCCTTGCTCATCGAGCAGGGCTGGGTCTCCGCCGGAGAGGCGTTCCACGAACGTGTTCAGGTCTGCGTACACCTGGGACTCCGTCTCTACGTCGGCCAATACGGGGGTTTCCATGCCCACTGAGGCGTTCGCCGCCATGATCTTTGACTGGAGCTTGGCCTCCAGCTTAAGCAGCCTATCCAGGTCTCCCTGCTTGGGGAGCAGGGTGTAGAGGTACGCCGTGTCGTGGGGGCTGCGGAGCCGGATGATGCGCCCGTTGCGCTGCACCACGCGCTGCGGGTTCCAGGGCATGTCGAACGAGAGCGCCGCCTGGGCTTGTTGCAGGTTCTGGCCCTCCGAGAGGACGTCGGTGCTCAGCAGCACGTCCACCTCGCCGCCCTCCGGTCGAAATCCCGGCTCGTCCCTCACCGACTCCGGGCAGAAACGCTCAATCTCCCTGGCGCGGGCCTCGGCGCTGGTCTCCGAGCCGATGACCACGGTCCATTTGCGGTCTCCCAGCACATCCGCTCGTCTCTCGATACGCTCCTTCAGATAGGCCGCCGTGTCTTGGAAAGCCGTAAAGACGGCGACTTTTTGCGCCGGCGTCGAGGCCATCACCCCCTGGAGGGCATCCAGCTTTGGATCTGGACTGTCCTTCAGGCTCTCCAAGCGCGCAGACATGGCTGCCAGGGTATCCCGGTCTTTCCGCAAGTCGGCCAAGAACTGGTCGTTGAACTTGTCGGAGGGGAGTCCGCCCTCCGACCCAGACAACGCCTCGTCGATCAGGTCGGCGCTGAGGAACGTGTCGTCCTCTCCTGAATCGCCAACCAGGTCCCTAATGGCTTCCGGTGGGGGAACCGCTCCCCTCTCTGCGATGACTCGGAGCATCACTTCGTTGCCATCCCTCATCCTGTTCGCGGTTTGCAGGGCCGCGTACCATGACGACTCGAAGCGTTTCAGTAGCTGCGACTGCATCAGTCCGGCCAGCGCTTTCTCCGATGCCGACTCTTCCCGTTTGTCTGTCCTATAGGCTGAGGGGCGGTACCGCGCCATCGTAAGGCCGTTGATCCCGTCGTAGATGGACTGCACGATGCCGGGGTGCGCGCTGTCCAGGTCGTAGCGGCGCTCGTGCAGCTCCGGCTCCGGGAACTTCACCGGCGTCCCATCGGCGAACCGCTCGTTCCGATACCGCTCCTCTATGAAGGCCCGGTCCCGCCGCACCGTCAGGGCGTCGATCAACGGGAAGAGCTTTGCCTCGGACAGGTTCTCGGACTTGGAGGCTCCGGCCTCCGCGAAGAACTTTCGCAGGCTGGGAACCCTCAGGGGCTCCCCGGTGAAGGCGCCGTCGTGGCGACCGAACAGCAGAAAGAGGCTGTGCAGGTCCCACAGGGAGTTGTTGACCGGGGTGGCGGTCAGAAGCAGCAGCTTCTTGGGCGTCCCCCCCATGAGGCGGTCGAGCGCCGCGTACCAGGTGTTGTCCACGTTTCGGTATGCGTGTGCCTCGTCGATGATGATGAAGCGGTACACGTCCTTGTTCACCGGCAGGACGCGCCGTCCTCCGCTGCGGGAAAGCTGCTTATCCTGGGCCAGCTGCTGGTAGGAGACGACGGTTCCCGGCAGGTTCTCCTCGGCCAGCCGCTGCTCCCACAGGCGGTCCCGGAGCTGGGCCGGGGAGATGACCAGCACGTGCTGCCCGAGGTCCCGAGTGTGCTCCTTGATGAACTGTACGCCGATCTCGGTCTTGCCCATGCCCACGCCGTCGGCGTAGAGCACTCCGCCGTAGCGGTCGAGAATCCGCTTGGCCCGCGCCAACCCGTCCCGCTGGAAGGCGGTGAGTGTGTGCAGTTCGGGCAGAGCGGGGTCATCGTCGAGGTCGCCCCCGTAGAGTTCCAGCAAGGCACGCAGGAAGACGGTCTGTGGGTCGCTTTCGAGCGACGGGGGCCGGAGCAGGTCGAGCAACTCTTCACGGAAGTCCTGGGCCTCATCCCACAAACGCTTGTACCAGTCCAACGCCATTGCAACGACGTTGGGCTGATAGTGCACCATGCCCAGCTCGAGATTGGCGACGAGGCCGCCCTGAGTAAGGTTGGCCGAGGACACCAGGGCCGCGCCCGGCCCTATCGGAGACCCGGCGTCGTTCAGTTCGCCTATGACGTAGGCTTTGCCGTGGAGGAAGCGTCTGGCGTAGCGCCGCACTGCAACGCCGTCAGATTCCAGGAAGCGGGTCACTCGCTCGAGGACGGCTCTGCGGGCGGCTGGGAAGGCTGAGAAGTCCCTCTGGCGGCGCAGCGCCGACACCGACTGCTCGAAACGGTTGGAGACGGTTTCGCTCACGGGACCCGTCAAATCCTCGGACGCCGGCGCGGCGCCGATGAGCAGCCGCCCGTTCTCGCTCCGGTCTGTGGCTATCCGCGCCAGAGCGTCCAGCCCCTCCAGCCCGACGTAGCCCGTGGCGACGCTCAGCGGCCCCAGGTAGTGCTGGGCCAGCCATTCCAGCGCCTGCTGGTGGTTGCCGTAGGCAACGTTGTCGATCAGTTCGTAGGGGCCGTGGAGGTTGGTCGTCATGTCACCACTTTTTCAATATGTGGTCTGCAATGGGTATGCCTCTTGGGTTGCTTGCGGCGAAGATAGGGCATTTGTCTCCACGTTTCCCCGTCCATGACAGCTTCATCTCCCGACCGCTTGCCGCGCTTTCCCCCAAGCTGCTTGAGGAAGAACGCTACGCCCGCCTGGCGTGACTGGTCCCGCAGGTCCCGCGCCCAGTCGAGGTCCATCGGCCTGGCGGCCGGGCCGCTTTCACCTCCGGCGATGACCCACTGGACGTCTCCTCGGCGGAGCCATCCGCTCAGATCGACCGCCTCGAGCAGTGGTTCCGCGGACACAAAGCGCACCGCCGCCGGCAGCCGAGACAGCACGGAAATACGCGGCGCGTATTTCTGGCTCTCCACCGACGTGCCTATCCATACTCCGGCCGGCCACACCCTCCCGTAACGGTACTGGTTGCGATTCCACCATCCAACGGCCCGCCCCGGCCGCTTTGTCAGGACCTGGAATATGTGTCCACGCTGCGCTGCTGACGCGCGCATGGCGTCAAACACCTTCGTGACGAAATCGTAGGGCACGCGAGGGTGAAAGACGTCCGACATGCTGTTGACGAAGACGCGACGGGGCGTTCTCCAGCGCAATGGGGCATCCAGCCGCTCAGGCAGCAGTCGGATCTCCTCGGGGCCTCCCGTGTATCCAGGGACTGCCATAGCTCTCAGCCTGGGGTACAGAGCGAACATGTAGCAGTGGTCGCAGCCGGGGGACACGCGCGTGCAGCCCGTGACCGGGTTCCACGTCTCATCCGTCCATTCAATCGTCGATGGCATGGCGACAATGCCCCTTCCGGCTCTGGAACTTTTTTGCGAAAGTGTCGCATTGCGGGTATTTCACGGCCATTTCGTAGCTGGGAGGGCTGATTTTGGCTGACACTATGCGACACTATGCGACACTATGCGACACTTATGCGACACCTATGCGACACCTATGCGACACCTATGCGACACCTATGCGACAGGTCAACGCAGGCGATGCAGGAGTCCTGCGGGCGGTTTGTGGAGAGAGTCGGCTGTGTCATGGGCAAACCGTAGCACAGCGGTTCGTGGTTGTCAAGGGCCGGTGGCCGGGGTCAGTGGCGAGTGGCGAGTGGCGAGTGACCCTCAGACCCGCTGCCAGAGGGGAGGACCCTATCACCAATCAGGATTCTCAGGATTTGGCGGCTTGGATTCCCTACAGGCCCTCGAACTTCTGCATCACCAGCCGCCGGTAGGCGGGGCTGACGGCGTTCTCGGTGAAGTCGGTGAAGATGAAGCACAGTTCGTCCTCGGTCAGACCGTAGGCGTGGGCGACCAGCGCGTCGATCTCCGCCCGCTTGTTGCTGCGCTGGGCGTCGGTCAACGGCCCGCACTCCACTCCAGCCTCCGCGGCGAACTCGGCGAATCTCTCGTCCACGCAGGACAGGCGGGCGGCCAGACTGCCGACGCGCTGCCAGTCAGCATCCTCCCAATTTGGAAAGCAGAGCATGTTGAGTATGTAGAAATTGAAAGTGGTTTCGATACACCTTCTCACAGACCAGTCGAAGGGGATGCTGTTCAACACGCCAAGAACGAACGCCTGTTCTGTTAGCGGCCAGTTACCGAAAACCAAATATGGTGCGGCATTCGTAAGTGGGGTCCGTGGTGGTATGAGACAGGCTATTGATGTGCGGGAGTCGGTGGCCCGTCCTATGTTACGAAATGCGACACGGGAGTATTGCATCGGGTGCGTGCTTGGGTCCTCGAGGACTTCGCTAGGAAACATTCGCTTGAAGATCGGGGAGCGCATCCGCTTCTGTTGCGCGAATGAAAGAACCTCATTCCAAACAGAGTATCCAGCTGGTTCATTGCCATGAGGCTCGTACTGATTGAAGGAACGGCCCTTCCATACAGGAGTGCCTCGAGCGTGAGAGAAGAGGGCGCGCTGCTGCGTCTCGTGCAACTCCGTATAGGGAACTAGACGAGACGCAGCAGCGCGCCCTCTTGTTCTTTGGTCTTTTGGGTTTTGCAGGGCGTCGAACTGGACGCCGCGCCGCAACTTGGCAAGCACGTCGGCGTGCAGTTGACTTGGCAGCAGCGGCACAACGCGGGCACTCCCCAGGGAGGACACCGGGATGCTGACGCCCTGACCGCGTGCTACATCCTGGAACTCTTTGAGGCTTGCGGAAGGCCCGGTTACTTGGAGGGTGGCTTGCTCGGTTGGCATTCTGCGCTGACCAGTCAATAAAGCAATCGTGTATTGCGGATGAACAATAGTGAAAGCCCAACCCCTGTTGTTGAGAAGGAGATCAAGGCGTCTCAAACTGTTATTAGTAAACAACCATTCTCTAAACCTCCTGGCTCCTTTTGCGAGGAACGCCGTCCTGGGGAGCACCACGCCCAGCCGCCCGTTCTGGCGGACCAAATGGCTGTACCGCTCGCAGAAGAGCTGGTACAGGTCTTTGTCGCCAACTCCCTGAAGCTGATAGCCTCCGCTTTCTGAGAAGAAGCCTCGGACGGTCGCCAGCTTTGCCTGCTCTGCCTCGAACTCTCCCCGCCAGGCCAGATTCTGTAGGTCAAGCTGGGCAATGCGCTTTCTCCTATCGGCCAAGTTCGGCAGTCCCCGCAGCCCTGGCTCCCGCAGCGCGTAGAAGGCGAGTTCCTCGACGGTTATCTCGTCCCACGGCGGGTTGCCGACCACGACGTCGAAGCCTGGGCGGTCGCGGTGGAAGACGTTGGGGAACTCCAGCGGCCAGTGGAAGAAGCGGTAGCGCGAAGCCATGTCCTCGGCCTTGCCGATAGCGCCGGCTATCTTGGCGGTCTTGGCTTCGTCGCCTGCTATGATGGCCTCCGCGTTGATCTCCAGGTCATGCCTGGCGCCGTCCAGTCCAAGGGGCTCCGCGGCCCACAGGTCGAAGGCGGTTCTCAGTCCGGCGGTGGCCTCGCGAAGGTCAGCTGCCAACTCCTCCGAGCGTTTCACCTCGTCAGGGGTTCGGTCCGGGTTTTCGGCCAACTTACGTTGCAACGCGGCGGCGCGCTTCATGGCGTCGCCCACTGCTTGGCCCGTGAACAGTGGGCTGTCCGCTGCGCCGACGACGTACGGGTCGGCCACGCCGATGAGGGCGTCACCGCACTTGAGGTTGCTGCCCAGGTAGGAGAGGGCCAGGCCTGGGACGAAGGACGCGAGCCACAGCGTGACGTTGGCGACCTCCACGGCCATTGGTGAGAGGTCGACGCCGTAGATGCAGCGTTTGAGTATGAGCCTGTGGAGCTTGTCTACGTCCTCGGGCGGGCGGCTTGTCGAGTCTCCCTCCTGCGCCAGTTCTTTGAACTGTCGGGCGACAGGCAGGCCGCCCACCTCGGCTAGGAACAGATCGATGCGGTCGGCCATCTTGGACAGGGCGGCGGTGAGGAAGTGGGCGCTGCCCATGGCCGGGTCCACCACCGAGAAGTCGAACAGCCGGCGCGCCGCTTCGTCGGAGTCCCTATCGGCCAGCTTTTTGATCCCTTCGAGGTGCTCTTCGAGGGCCGGCAGCAGCGAATGTTCGAGCAGGTGGTCCACGAACTCGTGCCGCGTGTAGAACACGCCTCCGGCCTTGCGTCCGCCGGTCTCGGCCTGGTAGTAGAGTTGCGCCCTGGTCACCTCCGGCTGCTCGCCAGCGCGGACGGGGCGGAACACCTCCTGCCTGGAGTCGTAGGCCAGGTCTTCCGGGGCGCGGGTCAGCCGCAGGGTGAGGAGGGCTTCGTAGATGGCTCCCAGGTGGCCGATCTGCAGGCCGGCGTAGTCCAGCCCGGGGGCGTCCGGCTTGTCAGTGTCGTAGGCGATGGCCGCGAGCGCGGGAGCGAGGTGAACGTCGGCGACCTCGGCCCGTTCCAGCAATGCGCTGCCGGGGAAGCCGGAGGCGGCGAAGAGGCTGCCGTTGTAGGCCGGCACTCCGGCGGAGCGGTCTCCTGTCCGCACCATCCGCACCAGCGTTCTCAGCCGGTCCCATCGCTGGGTGGCTCTCCGGCTGAACAAGGACTGTGCCATCCGGGAGTCTTCGGCAAGCTGGCGCGCGCTGTGCGGGCGGTAGGCGGCCGAGCCGATGGGCAGGTAGCCGCGGGCCTCGGTGTGCAGCAGGAACATGAACCGGAACACCAGGGTCAGCGCGGCTTCCTCGATCTGGCGGAGTTGATCCCGGTCGCTCAGGTCAGCGCCCTGCGATTCGAGATACTCGCCAAGTCCCCGCGCGATTTTGGGCAGCGCGTCCTTGAGGCGCTCCTCCAGGTCCTTGCGCAGCTCCTCGCCGAAGTTCTTCGCGTCCGTGACCCACTCGCTGAGCCAGCCGTTTTCCTTCAGCGACCCTGGGGCGAGAAGGCCGAGATAGAGGCGGTCCTTGCGCTCCAACTCGTCGGTGTCTATCTCCACGTGCTGCCCCGTCGCCGGTCCCACCGGAGGCCGCCGCTGAAACAGCCGGTAGCGGCCAGCAGCGGCCAGGATGCCCCATTGCGCCCCGTGCTGCCCACAGTCGGCCAGGAGCATCCCTTCGGGCAGTTCTCCGTTGTCGGTGAGGCGGCTGAACTGGGATGGGTCGCGGAGTGGATGCACGACGGCAACCGGCGCGTTGTCGTGGCGCAGCAGGTAACCGCGCCGGGGAAGATGCTCGACCTGGTAGCCCATGCCCTGGAACAGGGGGCGCCATGCCACGCTGCCGGTGGGGGCCATCCCTTCGACGGCGCGAGCCAATAGTTGTTCGTTGATAGACCGGCGCAGCCGCTCGCGCACGAAGTGGGGCGTGAGCAGGTCCTTGACTCGCAGACCGGGAACCACCGCCTCCTCGAGACGGCTGAACTCCCGGGCGAGGAAGGCGGCAGCTTCACGGGCCGCCAGACCCCGGCTCATCTCCAACAGATCGAGGACCCGCCCGGCGGGTAACTCCCGAATGGGCCGGGCGTCCTGCGGACCGGCGACCCGAACTTTGGATTCATCGTCCGATGGAGCCAGCAGAACGACCGGATAGGCCTGGCGGCCCTTTCGCGTCTCCCACAACCGGCGCAACTCGGTTTCACTCGAAGCGCCGTCCGACCACATGAGGTGATAGACCGGCGTCTCCCAGACCGTCGCAGAGGAGCGGGCCTGCGAAGTCCACCTTCGCCCCTCGCCAAAGGCGGCCTCGAGGCGCGCGTATGTCTGGTTGGCAGTAGGTGATGTCATACCGACGAGTCTTGGTGGAGCTGGGGGGACTCGAACCCCCTACCTCTTCAATGCCATTGAAGCGCTCTCCCAGATGAGCTACAGCCCCACTTGTTGCGCGGGTGGTCGCCACGTCGGTCGTGGACAGCCTGGTACTGACCCGTGTCGTAGACTATATCAGGGCGATTTTGAGTGCCGCAAGGAAGGCAGCCACGGGGCGGGCGATCCGGCGCAGGTGAGGGGTCAGGGCTGCCGGATTACTTTGACGGCTGTGCCGTAGGCGAGTATCTCGGACGCGCCCTGGGCGATGCCCGCGGTGATGAACCGAACGCCCACGATGGCGTTGGCGCCCATCGCATGCGCCCTCTCGGACATGCGCTGCATCGAGAGCTCGCGCGATTCGGCGAGCAGCTTCGTGTACTCCGTGATCTCTCCGCCGGCTATGTTTCGGAAGCCCGCCATGATGTCCCGTCCCAGGTGCTTGGCGCGCACCGAGTTGGCCATCACCATGCCCATCACCTCTTCGACCTGCTGGCCAGGTATCTCGTCGGTGGTCACTATGATCAATACTCTACCTCCTCGAGGTTCTCTTCCTTCCGGTCACGGAGCCGTTGGACCACCACGACTATCAGAAGCAATGCCGCGCCCGCCAGGACGGCGGCCACCGCTATCTTGATGGGGAGCGGAATGTCGGCGGCGCCGAAGAGGGCGAGCACGGACACGACCCAGTAGCCGGCAAGCACCGCCAGCCCGAAGGCAATCGCGCTGCCGGCCACCCACGTCGCGGTCTTCACTACCGCGCCTGCTCCGGGCGGCGGCGGAGGTCGTCCGCGAGCGCCTGCAGGCTGTAGCCCTCTTTTCGCACCCGCAGGTCGACGTAGACCAACACGCTGCCGATGTAGAGGAGGGGAATCGCAACGGCGGTGGCCGCTCCTATTCCAATCGCAAGCAACTCTATTCTGATCACGCTGATGATGCCTGAAACAATTACGCCGGGGAACAGGACAGCAAAGAAGATCAGTGTGAATACGACGCCTATCCCAAACAGACGCCACCAGCTTCCGCGGGTCAACTCCCGACTTCGACCGAGGGCGGATATCCCGTCCCTGCCCTCGATGACGACGGCCTGCACGGCGAAGAACCAGACGACCAGCAGGTAGAAGAAGAGTGGGATGCCTATGACAATGAGCATCAGGACGCCCGAGCCGATGAGCGCCAGGGTTACGATTATGATGACGACCGCCGAGGGGACCAGGACGCTCAGGGCTCGAGAGTAGCAGGTAATCACGTCCACGTTCCGCCCCGTCAGCGCCTGCCCGACGCAGAAGACGGCCGCGGCCGTGGATGGGATGGAGATCAGGAAGCCCAGCAGTGGCAGAATGAGGCCTGTCGTGTAGTCGAACTCCCGGTCCGCACTGATCGGCTCTCCGCCCGGGCTGAGCGCGATGCCAAGCATGTTTGGGATCTGGGAGACGAGCGCGATGACGAAGAGCGGGAGGATCGCCTTCCCGTAGATTCTGAAGGTCTCGCCGATCAGCTGGCCGAGGTCGCGCGGAGGGATGTCCGTCGGCTCTGTTGGGGATGCGGCCGGGACGGCCCCTCCCGGTGGAGCGCTGTCCAGAGGACGGTAGAGGCCCGGCTCGCGCCTCTCCTCTACCTGCTGGGGTTCGCCGCACTCGCCGCAGAATCGGGCGTCGTCCGGGTTCTCATGGCCGCATCGGGAACAGAGCATGGCTGCCTCCTACTTGACCCGGCTGTCGATGAAGAAGCGCAGCGCGCCCTCGTTGGCGGGGCCCTGCAACTTCTTCGATATGACGCCCTCCTCGTCGATGAAGTAGGTCGTCGGCATCGCGGTTATTCGGTAGGTCTCGGCGATATGGCCGGGGTCGAGTCCTATCGGGTAGGATACACCAATCCTCTCGGCAAAGTCACGCGCCCTCTCCTCGACGTCCGAGACCGCGACTCCGACGAACACGACGCCCCTGTCGCGGTACTCCCGGTAGACGTTCTCGAAGAAGGGCATCTCGTCCCTGCACGGAGGGCACCAGGAGGCCCAGAAGTTGAGGACGACCACGCTGCCCCGGAGTTCGGACAGGCTCAGCCTTCCGCCGGAGAGGAGGCCGATCTCGAAGTCTGCGGCGGGTTCCGGCTGTGTGACGGTTCGTATCGTCATCGGAGTGGGCCGTGGGAGCGCGGTGGCGGTCGGCGCCAGCACCCGCGTCGGGGTGGGCCGCGGGGTCTCCGTCGGGGCCGCGGTCGGAGTGGCGGCGGGTGGCTCGGAGCCGCACGCCGAGGCCAGCGCCGCCAGCGCTGCCAGTCCCCAGACGGATATGGCCACTCTCATTGGCTAACCCTGCGACGTCGTACAGAGGGGACGGCATATAGCCCCCACCTGGTTGACTGGGGTGACGCGCCGGTCCCCATCGCCGGCAGCCTCATGGGGATCGGGGGCTCCGGGAAATTTTTGCGAAAGTGTCGGATTGCGGGCATTTCGTAGCTGGGAGGGGCTCAAACGGCTCGGAATTACCCGACACTATCCGACACTTATCCGACACTATCCGACACTTATCCGACACTATCCGACAGGTCCATCCGGGTGCTTGGGGAGTCCTGCGGGCGGTTTGTGGAGAGCTACCTGCCCGGCGTGGGAGGCGGGTTCGAGCAGGGGGGCAGGGCCGGTTTTTGCTGAAAACTGTCCCAAACTGTTCCATTTTGTCCCATCTCGTAGCTGAGGGTTCGATTTCGTGGTACAAATGTGGTGCAGATGTGGGACACTTGTGGTACAGATGTGGGACAGTTCTGGGACAATTGTGGGACAGGTCCCGGGAGTGAGGGCGCCCCTCGTGTGCCCTTACGGGCCGGTTGGTTCCGTGAACGTGGTTCGGCATGATCATGGCTGCGTTCCTTCCATGCGAGTATCGTAGTACATGGGTTCGCGGATGTCAAGAGGCAGTGGAGAGTGGCTCCCAGACCGCCTGCCAGAGGGGGAAAGTATAGGCCAATGGGAACTTTTGGCGTACGCATCGACGTCGGCGGCGGGCAGCGCGAGCGCTGGGAGGCCTTGGACGCGCTCGTGGACACGGGGGCGTCCATAACGGCGGTTCCCGCGTCCGTTCTGCGCGGTCTGGGCGTGGAGCCTCTGATGAAGCAGACCTTCCGGTTCGGGCAGGGCGAGACGAGGCTGATGGACGTAGGCCAGGCGTGGGTGCGGGTCGAGGGGCGGGAGGTGGTCACCCTAGTTCTGTTCAACGACGAGGGCACGCAGCCTCTGCTCGGGGCGCTGGCCCTCGAGGGCGTGTTCATGGGCGTCGACCCCGTCGCGCAGAGGCTCGTGCCGGTGGAGGGCCTCATGATGCGAGCGGCTAGTGGATGGCGGCGGCTGGGGCTGCCGCGCGCTCGTTGACCAGCCGGCCCTCCCGGAAGCGCGAGAGGCCGAACGGCTCGATCAGCTCCGGCGTCCTGCCCGTTGCGATCAGCTCCGCGGAGCCGTCGTCGGGCACGTCGTCGTCGTTCATGGTGAAACCGACCAGCGCCTCTCCCGGCGCTCTGTCTCCCGCCGCCGCCAGCCCGGCGCGGCCTATGAAGTCGTCCTTATCGAGCCGGACCACCCACTCCATGCCGCATCAGTCTAACAGCGCCGCAGCGTGACACGTGACAACAGAGCCCCGCCGCTCGGTCAGCAGCCAAGGTGAGACGCTCCCGCGTTGACCTGCCGCTCTTAAGCACCGTGTCACCTGAGGTCTTTGAACCAGAGGCCGCCGTGTTCGGCTAAGTTGACGCCATGCTCGATGATCCAAGGCATTACGGCATCTTCTGACCAAGACAACCACCGCTCCGGGGTGACTACTATGTCCGCATCCTCCGTCCCGCTTCCCCTTAGAAGCGCGTATTGAACAGAAATGGCATCTCCCCCTCAAATCCTGAGAATGCTCCACTCTGGATTGCGTTGGCGAGATACGCAGCAAGGTCCTCGACAACCAACGATTTCCCTTTGCCGAGGCGATAGTCACTGCCGTCTTTGTGCAAATCCATCCCGATCCGGCTGGCGTCGCCCGATTGTCCAGAACTCGGCTGGATGCTGCCACAGCGGAACACGCTCCACCGTCCGTACCCCGAGGTCAGAAGAAGTATCGCCTCGTCGCGATTGTCGCGCAGCGCCGCGCTCATCTTGTTGATCAGCTTCGACATTGCCTTCCGGACAAAGCTGATCTTGCCGTCATACCCGGCAAAATACTCTGTCCCGCAAAAGGCAACAATGTGTGGCTTCCTTCCGTTCTGGGAAGCAATCTCCACAATATCTCTCGTCAACGATGAAACGACACCGCCCCATTCGCGATTGGCCCGGGACCAAGGCACCAAGGAGACAGGCTTGGAGGCGGCGTTGAAGATGTAGTCGCAAGCCATCATCTCTTGCGCCACAGATGGGTCGGCGACGGCCTTTTCAGCAAACAGTTCCAGTTTGACAACGGACAATCCCTCAAGATCGTCTATTCCCTGCGCGCTGAGCATTCGTCGGAACTTGTCGGTGTCGCGCACCACGGCGAGCGCCCCGAAACCGGCTTGTAACATGTGGACGGTCACCTCGAAGCCGATACTGCCGGTCGCCCCGAGAATGCAGACCTTCTTTGGGGAAGTCGTCGTGGTGTTCATGATCGGCCTTCCAGGATTGTGATGCCTGTCATCTCAGCGTCCTCCGCCGGGCAGCGCCGCGAGGCCGGTCATCGCCTGCTCTTCGATGTCGGCCAGACGCAGCAACAGCCCCGCCGCCTCATGGAGCGCGTCAACCCCCTCCTCTCCGGCGGCGATGACCTTGTCCGACACTGCGGTCCACAGCGCCGCAGCCTCATAGAACCGGTTGCGGGCGGCGGTGAGAGCGGGATTGTTCAAGTGCAGGTTGGCTTCGTCGAGGAAGTCTCTGTACATCGCTCTGAACAGTCCGCCGCCGGTGCCGCCGCGCTCCATCAGAGTCCCGATCGTGGCCAGCGCTTCCGGGGCGTTCTCGACGGTGGCGAGCCAAGTGGGAACCATCTGCGCCGCCCTTCGGATTCCTCGTGCCCCAAAGTTGCTGATCGGCGGGTTCAAATAGGCCCGTGCATTGGCAGTGATGGCGCCGGTCAGCGCCGTAGGCCAGTCTATCTTCGTGTCGGAGACCTCGACCGTCCACGTCATCGCATTGGACGCCATCGGCCCTTTCCAGAAGCGGCCTTCCTCAAAGGTCGCGCGGGAAGTGCGCATCGCGCCGCCCTGCTGAGCAGTGTCTACGACATAGACGCTCTCGTGATCGTAGCCGTAGACGGCGACATAGTGCCCGGCGAAGTCTATTCCCGACGTGAAATAGTCGAGATAGCGCATGTTCAGCTTTACACTCACGGGTTGCCCGGCGTCAACGAAACAGGCGATGTTCTCCCATGCCCTTGCCTTTGAGCGAGTCTGCCGATAATGGATGTCGAATCCGAGGTTACTGCCGAGTGTCTGCGTAATCTCTTCCAGACGCGGACGGCCGCCGATGAACGGCGCGGGCATGTTCTTGAACACGAGCACGCCGAACGCCAAGCCTTCACCTAAGCCGTAGAGCATCGGCTCGCTGAGTTCCAAGCCTGCGTGCTTCAACAGGTTTCCCGTCGCGTTGGTTTCGCAGTGCTCGCCTATAAACGGCTCGTAGTCCTGTATAGCGCCCATCCAAGCCCCCAGCCATTCTACCAAAAAAGGCCCTACCTTTAGGTAAGGCCTAGATACATTAATCACCACGATTTAACATGTCGTGTCTGTCAAGCCGGGACGGCACGAGGGCACGCAGCCTCTGCTCGGGGCGCTGGCCCTCGAGGGCGTGTTCATGGGCGTCGACCCCGTCGCGCAGAGGCTCGTGCCGGTGGAGGGCCTCATGATGCGAGTAGCTAGTGAATGGCGGCTGCTGGGGCTGCCGCGCGCTCGTTGACCAGCCGGCCCTCCCGGAAGCGCGAGAGGCCGAACGGCTCGATCAGCTCCGGCGTCCTGCCCGTTGCGATCAGCTCCGCGATGCTGCGCCCGGCCACGGGCGCCGCCTTGAAGCCCCACGTGCCCCATCCGGCGGTGAGGACGAAGCCGTCCAGTCCGTCCACTCTGCCCATCACGGGGGCATAGTCGGGCGTCATGTCGCAGAGGCCGGCCCACTGGCGCAGCGCTTTCGCGCGGCCCAGGAACGGGAACATCTCCAGGGCGTGCGCGGCGAGCGACTCCAGGGTCTGGAGCGTCGAGCGCTGGCTGTAGGTTGGGTAGGGGTCCACGCCTCCGCCGATCACCACCTCTCCCCTGTCGGTCTGGTAGACGTAGACGTGGAGGTCGGCCGATGAGATGGTCGCGTGCATGAAGGGTTTCAGGGGCTCGGTCACGAATGCCTGCAGGGGGTGTGTGACGATGGGGAGGTCGAGGTCGATCATGCGCGCGATTACCGAGCTCCAGCCGGCGGTGGCGCTGACGACCGTGCCTGCCTCCACCCGTCCGCGCGGCGTCTCGACGCCCGTCACCCTGCCGTTACTTCTGGTGATCGCGGTCACCTCGGTGAACGGGTGAATCTCCGCGCCGCCGCGCGCCGCCGCGCGTCCGAAGCCCCACACGACGGCATCATGGCGGACGACTCCGCCGGGCGGGTGGTAGAGCGCCCCGATGATCGGCAGGGTCTTCCCCACCCTCAGGTCGATGCAGGGGATGAGTTCCCTGATCTCCCTGGGGCCGACCATCCGGCTGTCCACGCCCAGCAGCCGGTTTATCTCCGCCCTCTGCCGCAGGCCGTAGATCGACGAGTCGGTGTGTCCCAGGTCGAGCCGTCCCATCTGACTGAACAGCGTGTTGAAGTCCAGCTCAGCCGCGAGGCCCTCGTAGAGCTTCAGGCTTTCACGGAAGAAGGGCACCCCCTGGGGCGTCAGGTAGTTGGCTCGGATTATGGCCGTCGTCCGCGCGCTGGCGCCGCCGCCCACGTAACCCTTGTCGAGCACGGCGACGCTGTCGACGCCCATCCTGCCCAGGTAGTAGGCGGTCGACAGTCCGTGGACGCCCGCGCCGATGATCACCACGTCGTAGCGGCCCTTCAGCGGCCGCTTCTCCCACATGCGTTCCTTTCTGAACAGGCGTAGAACCATCAGATCAACCGCAGCGGGCGCGGAGGATAGCGTCGATTCGCCGTGATGCCGTCACGGTTTTGGGTCATCTCATCGGCTCGGTCGTCCGAACCCGCGCCAGCGCTTCGAGGCCCACGGGCGCGGCGCCGTGGTCCCGGCAGGCGTCCAGCAGGGCCTCCCACAGGTGCTCTCCATACTCCCGACCGAAGTATAGACGGATGCCCGGGAGCTCTCCCAGGTCGGCCCTCACGAAAATTGCGTGGACTCCGGCGGCCTCGCCCTGCGCGCAGCTCATGTTCGGGAGTCCGGCCGGCGAGGTGTCCAGCCCCGATACCGCGCTCAGCGCCGATGCGGCGGCCGGCCCGGTGACGACCACGCCGGCCAGAGCGGACGTCAGGTCCAGCGCGTGTGACCTCGGTCCTGCGCGGCCCGCCAGCAGATCGAGGACGTTGCCGCGCTCGGCGGGTTCTGCGAAGCCCATCATCTCATCGCGGGTCAGCCGGGCAAGAAGCACGGGGGCGCGGCTCGGACTGTCGGAGCCCGGCAGGAGCGCACACCTGCCGACCCGGAGGCCGAGAGCCTCGCCGAAGGCGCCGTCCACGAGGTCCCCCGCGCCGCTGCCGCGCAGGGCGGCCTTGGCGTCGGGGCTGATGTCCGAGAGGCCGGCCGCGCCTCGGATGCTCGCGACCTCCTGCTCGACGGTCGAGTACACCGCCGGGCGCCGCCAGCCGTCCCGGGCGGTCATGACCGCCCCGAGCGCCAGGTGGAGGTGGTGCATCGCCGTCAGCCCGACGGGTGTGGACATCTTCAAGACGCTATCCCCTCAGCCGCTTCCCGTCGGGGTCGTACACCGGCCTCAGAGTCACGGAGGCGGCCGCGTCCCCGCGGCCCATCCTGACGTGGATCTCCCGCCCCTCGTCGGCCAGTTCGGACGGCACGCGGGCGAGGCCGAATCCTCTGCCCAGGGTGGGGCTGAGGCGCGCGCTGGTCACCTTACCGATCGGCCTGCCGTCCTCCACCACGGGGGAGCCGTCGTCGGGCACGCCGTCGTCGTTCATGGTGAAACCGACCAGCGCCTCTCCCGGCGCTCTGTCTCCCGCCGCCGCCAGCCCGGCGCGGCCTATGAAGTCATCCTTATCGAGCCGGACCACCCACTCCATGCCGCTGTCCAGGGGAGTCGACACCAGGTCGGTGTCCTGTCCGACGATCACGTGGCCCTTCTCGAGTCTGAGGATGCGCTGGGCCTCCAGTCCGAACGGCGCTATGCCGAACTCACGGCCCGCGTCCATAAGGGCGTCCCACACGCGCTCGCCGAACTCGGACGGGAAGTGGACCTCCCAGCCCGTCTCGCCGACGAACCCGATCCTGAGGAGAATCGACTGCACCCCGGCGACCTCTCCCTCCCTGCATCGCATGTATCTGAAGCTGTCCGCGCCCAGATCGACGTTGGTGAGCTTCGACAGGGTCGCCCTGGCCATCGGCCCGGCCACGTTGACCGCGGCAAAGCCTGAGGTCACGTTGCTCACGCACGCGTCCGTGTCCGTGCCGGCCATCCACCACTTGAGCCACTCCTCGATCACGTCCACGTTGCCGGTGGTCGTGGTGACGAAGTATCGGTCGTCCGCCAGCCTCGTGACGGTGCCGTCGTCCATTATCGTACCGTTGTCGGAGCAGAGGACTCCGTAGCGTATCCGCCCCGGTCTCAATCCGGAGAAGTCGTGGGTGTACACCCTGTCCAGCAGGGACGGCGAGCCCGGCCCGCGAACGTCCAGCTTTCCCAGCGTACTCACGTCAATGATGCCGACGCGCTGCCTCACCGCCAGGCACTCTTCCTGCGGCCGGCCATAGCCGTACGGTCTCTTCCATGGGCCGAGATCGACCATCCGCGCGCCGAGCTCGATGTGTTTGTGGTGGATGGGCGTCCGCTTGATCGGCTGGTGGTTCCTTCCTGCGAGCGCGGCCAGCGGCACCGGCTGGACGGGCGGGCGCGAGGTGGTGGAGCCCACGCTGCGGAGCGTGCGGCCCGTCGTCCGCGCGCAGACCGCCGCCAGCGCCGAGTGGCACATCCTGCCCTGGCACGGACCCATCGTGGCCGTGCTGTAGCGCTTCAGCGTCTGGATGTCGTCGAAGCCCTCACGGACGGCCTGTTCGACGTCGGCTACGGTGACGTCCTCGCACAGGCATACGAACCTCTTCCTGCCGCCCGGCGGGATGGGTTCCATGGTCATCGAGGGCGCTGCGGCAGTCCTCGGCGGCTGACCGGAAGGCGCCGCGGCGAAGGCCCCCGCCTCGCGTCCCTGCCGAGCCGCCTCTGCGGGGCTGAGCGTCCCCGCCGCCGCGCCCGCGGCGTAGACGCTGTCCGGTACGGAGCCGTCCCCGGCCTGCCGCGCCAGCGCGTCGGCCGGCTCGGGGACTCCCGACGTGCAGATGAGGTCGCAGGCCAGCCGCTGCCTCTCCCCCGTTGGCGCTCCATGGCTCAGCCTCTCGATCAGGGCCGCCCTGACGTGACGGCCGCCCTCGGCCCGTATGAGCGCGTATCCCGTCAGGATTGGGACGCCCGCGTCCCTCAGGGCCTCGGCCGCGGGGCCTCGCGCAGGCTCGGGCATCGAGTCCACCAGGGCCTCGATTCTCACGCCCGCCCCGTGAAGCTCGAGCGCGGCGGCGTAGCCCTCGGGGGCCGCGGCCGACACGACCGCCCTCTCCCCGGGCTTCACGCCGTAGAGACGAACCAGCCGACGCGCGCCGTCTGTCAGCATGACGCCCGGACGGTCGCTGCCGTCGAATATGCTGGGCAGCTCGAACGCGCCCGCGGCGATCACGACACGCCGAGCGCGGAGCTTGACGAGGCTGTCCGGCGTCAGGACCCCGAGCAGGTTGTCCTCGTACAGTCCGAAGGCCGTCGACCTCGAGAGAACGCTGATGCCGTCGGACGACGACACCTGGCGCGCGAGGCCGGCTGCCATCTCGTACCCCGGGGCCTGGTCGGTCGGGTGGATGGACGTGTCGATGCGGAGGTGTCCACCCAGAGCAGGC
This sequence comes from uncultured Dehalococcoidia bacterium, assembly GCA_958295685.1. GTDB lineage: Bacteria > Chloroflexota > Dehalococcoidia > Lucifugimonadales > CATQGZ01 > CATQGZ01. Next base: position 1,560,526 of record OY282365.1, on the reverse strand, counting down.
GCGTCGTCGATGAGCGTGACCCGCGCGCCCTTTCCGGCCGCGGCGAGCGCGGCCGACATCCCGGCCGCGCCCCCGCCGACGACGGCCACGTCGGTATGAAGGTTCCGGTGCGCGTAGTCGGGCGCGTGGCGCGCGTCTACGTCTATGCGCCCGAGGCCCGCCACTCTCCTGATGACCCGCTGCGCCGGATTCCAGAGTACCCTCGGCCGGTGGAGCGCCTTGTAGTAGAACCCGACCGGCATCAGGCGGTCGAGTCTGTCCAGCGCCGAGAGTACGTCCACGCCCAGAGAGGGCCAGGCGTTCTGGTGCGTGACCCGCATTCCGGATCGGACCGGTTCCGTGCAGGCGCGGACGTTTGGTTCGCCGTCCACGTTCACCAGGCAGTTCGGGCAGCGGCCCGCAACGCACAGCAGGCCCCTGGGCCGGTGGTACTTGAAGCTGCGGCTGAAGACCCGGATGCCCCAGGCATACAGCGCCGACCCGACGGTGTCGCCCTCATACGCGCTCACCGACCGGCCGTCGAACGCGAACTCGACCGGCTTCGAGCGGTCGATGACCTGCGTGGGGTGTTGGTCCAGCCTCGGCGCGGGCTTCGATTCAGCCAAGCCGACCTCGGCTGTCCAGCACCGCCTGGGCGGCCTCGTAGTCGCGCCTGCCGCCTTTGAGGATGGGCGGCACGAGGTAAAAGGCGCGGAATCCGCGCTCGATGAAGCGGCTGAGCGTCTCCAGGGCTATGTCGGCGCCGGCGCGGCCCCCGTCGAGCCCGTCCGTCACCCAATCGGGGACGCCGCCGAAGACGAGGCCGCCGGGCGCCATCACCTGGATGCCGAAGAACACCGGCGCGGCCAGCGGCTCCCCGTTCTCCTCCGCGTACCGTTCGAGGAACTCCACCGCTCCGCCAGGGTCGAAGGTGGGCTGTGAGATGAAGAACTGCGCGCCTGCCTCCACCTTACGCCCGGCGAGGCGGGCCTCCTTCACGATCCCGTGTCCGAGGTCGAGGGAGGCCCCGACGCAGAAGTCGGTCGGCGACCGCAGCTTCAGGCCCCTGAAGTCGGTCCCCCCGTTCATCCGCCTCACCGAGTGGATGAGTTCGGTGGGCCGGTAGTCGCTCACGTCCTCGACCAGTGAGAGATCCCTCTCGGTCAGCCGGTCACCCTGAACGATGACGACGTTCTCCAGACCGAGCAACTGGGCGCCCAGCAGGAGGCTCTGGACGGCGATCTTGTTCATGTCGCGCGTTGCAAGCGTGAACAGGACGTCTCTGCCCGTGCGCTCCTTGATCCAGTGGGCCGCGATTGGGGAGGAGGCGCGTGTCGACCTGCCCGGATTGTAGGCCGCGGAAAGCCAGTCGGCGTCCAGCCGGGCGGCGGGTTCCAGCAGGCTCGGAACCCCGCCTCGGGGCGGAGAGAAGTCGCAGATGAACAGGGGTGTGTCTGATGACTGTTCGTACTTGTCGGTGATCCTGGCCATGGACGGGGTGACTCCGATCTGACGGGCCATTGTCGCGTGTAGCGGCAGCGGGCGCAACAGGCTTGACCAGCCTCCGACGCCAATCCTCCAATCCCGATTCAGACAGCCCTTGACGGCCACGAACCACTGTGCTAGAGTATCCCCATGACACAGCCGCCTCTCTCCACAAACCGCCCGCAGGACTCCTGCATCGCCTGCGTTGACCTGTCACAAAAGTGTCACAAACTGTCACAAAAGTGTCAGATAAGTGTCACAAAAGTGTCAGATAAGTGTCACATAACTGTCACATAGTGTCACGTAATTCCGAGCTGTCTGAGGCCCTCCCAGCTACGAAATGGCCGCGAAATGCCCCGAAAATCCGACACTTTCGCAAAAAATTTCCCGCAGCCGCCGAGCCCCGGAGGCCCCGGACGCAAGGACCGGCGCGCCGCCCCAGTCAACCGGGTGGGGGATTTGGGGCCGCAAAGACACTCTTGAGTAACAGGAGCCTGTCCCAGTCTAATCTGGGACAGGTTCACCAGCCTCTGACGTGCTACACTGCCGCCGGGCCTCCGAAAATCTTCCCGGAGTCCCAAAGCCTGAGGAGGTGCGTGCATTGCCGAGGATGACTGGCGGCCAGGCCCTGGCGAGGTCGCTCGCCGGAGAGGGTATCGAGGTGGTGTTCGGCGTGCCCGGCGCCGGGCAGTACGAGGCTGTAGACGGGATATACGAGGAGCCGCGGCTCAGGTATGTCTCGACCCGCCACGAGCAGGCGGCGAGCTATATGGCGGACGGCTACGCCCGCCTGAGCGGGAAGCCTGCCGCCGTGCTGGTCGTGCCGGGGCCGGGGATGTACAACGCCATGGCAGGCATCACCGGGGCGTATGCCCAAGCGTCTCCGATGATAGTGATCTCCGGCGAGGGCCAAGCCGACCGCGCGGTCGACGACGACCTCGCCTTCGTCAGGGGAATCACCAAGTGGGCGGTAAAGGTGGAGGAAGCCGCCCGTGTCCCGGAGGCCGTCCGCCAGGCGTTCGGGGAGATGATGAACGGGCGTCCGGGTCCGGTCTACCTCCAAGTGCCGCACGCCGTGCTTGCGGCCGAGGCGGACACGGAGCCGATCGAGCCTGCCCCGCGTCGCGTCGCCGACCCCGACCCGACCAGCATCGAGGAGGGGGCGGCCGCGCTGCTCTCGTCGAAACGGCCCGCGGCGCTCGTGAGCGGCCGCATCACGACGGGGGCGGCCGCGGCCCTGGAGAGGCTGGCCGAGCACGTGCAGGCGCCCGTGCTGACGATGGCGGATGCCAAGGGCTCCATCTCGGACAGGCACCCGCTCTCGCTGGGGATGCTGAATCCCCGCTACGCTCCTCTGGGCGCGTGGGTTGCCGGGCGCGACCTGATCCTTGCGGTCGGCGGCCCGGCTCAGGCCACGGCGGGCACGGTCGTAACCGTCGACGTGGAGCCGTCCGGCGCTGGGACGGACGCGATCGAGATCGTCGGCGACGTGGAGGCCTCTCTCGACGCGCTGTACAGGCGGATCGACAACGTGGTCCCGGCACGGAAGCCGGACACGGCCGAGATCGACGCCATCAGGGAGGGCAGGTTCGGAGACGATGAGCAGGTCGAGCCCCAGGCGTCATTCATGCGGGCGATAAGAGCGGCCATTCCCGACGACGGCGTCTTCGTCCAGGGCATGAACCAGATCGGCTACTACAGCCGCAACTACTACCCGGTCTATGGACACGGGGCCTATCTGGTCGCCGCTCACGGCACGCTCGGACACGCCCTCCCCGTGGGACTGGGCGCCAGAGTCGCCCGGCCGGACAGGGCGGTAGTCGTGGTGTCCGGCGACGGGGGGTTCCTGTACAACTCCCAGGAACTCGCGACGGCGGTGCAGCAGGGCATCCACGTCGTGGTCGTCGTCTTCAACGACAACGCCTACGGCAACGTGCTCAGGGCACAGATTGAGGAGTTCGGCGGTCACGTCGTCGGGACCAGGCTGCACAACCCGGATTTCGTGATGCTGGCGCAGTCCTACGGCGCCAGCGGCGTCCTGGCGAGGGACGCGGCGGAACTCGAGCGCGCCCTGCGGGACGCCATAGCGGATGATACGGTCACGGTCATCGAGGTGCCCGTCGGCCCGATGGACCGGAGATATTAGGGAGGCAGCCATGCGAGTGATAATCATCGGCTGTGAGTACACGGGCACGACGACCCTGGGGTACGGTGTCCGCGAGTGGGCGCTGCGGAACATCGGCGGATACGAGTTCGACCTCGTTCACGACCACTGGAAGATACCTCACACGATCGACCACCCGTCCGACCTGACCGACGAGGAGCAGGAGCAGTACCTGGCCCTGAGTCCGCGGATCAAGGAGGCCGCCCAGCGCCATAACCTGTTCTACCACACGCCCGCGAAGCTGGACACGGACGGCATAGTGGTCGGCTACTACTTCGAGGACGAGATATACGGCCCCCTCTACTACGGCTACGGAGGAGAAGGCGAACAGGGCGACAGGCGCAAGGTCTCGCAGCTGATCGAGGAGCGTAATCTGGAGTTCGCGCCGGAGACGGTGCTGACGCTGCTCAGGGCGTCTCCGGAGGTCATCCGGCGGCGGATGAGGGAGAGCCCCCGTGCGCGGCAGACGGTCCGGGACGAGGACGTCGAGATGGTGCTCCGGAGGTTCGAGGACGCCTACGAGCGCTCTGCTTTCCCGCAGAAGATCGCGCTCGATACAGACGCCTCTACGCCGGAGGACACCCTGGCCGAGTTCGTGAAGCGGGTGGACCCCTATCTGACCGGGAGAGACCGGGACAGGATGGCGGGCCGCGCCGGAAGCTGAGATGCCCTCCAGGCCAAACATCCTCCTCATACTCACCGACCAGCAGCGGCGGGACTCTCTCGCGGCTTACGGCAACCCCTGGATTGAGACACCCAACCTGAACGCGCTCGCAGAGCGGAGCTTTGTCTTCGACAACGCTTACGTGACCCAGCCTGTGTGCACGCCGTCCCGCGCCTCCATCCTGACCGGGCTGTATCCGCAGACCACGGGATTGACCCGCAACGGCATCCATATCCGCGGCGAGACGAAGACCATCGCGGAGATGGTGTCTGACGACTACCTGTGCGCCTACTATGGCAAGTGGCACCTTGGGAGCGACGTGGTCCCCCAGCACGGGTTCGAGGGCTGGCGCAGCATCGAGGATTGGGGAGTCGGACCAGGAATGGCCGGCCGGAAGGAGCGCCGGTCCGAGGAGCCCGATTACCACGTCTGGCTCAGGAGCAACGGCATCGACCCGCCCCGCGGGCGCTCCTATGAGTCGTGGATTGCATCCGCAAACCTGCCGGAGGAGTTGACCCAGGCGGGCTACCTGGGGCAGGAGGCGTCGCGGTTCATCCGCGAGCGCCGCGGCTCTCCGCGCGGTGAACGCCCCTTCCTGCTCGTGACGTCCTTCTTCGAGCCGCACCCTCCGTACACCGGGCCGCTCGACGGTCTCTACGACCCGGCGTCGCTTCCCGTCGGCCCCGCCTTCCTCCGGCGTCCCGTCACCGGGTCGCTCGTCAACCGTCTGCGGGCCGACTACTATCTGGCGGGCGGCCTGAATCCGCTTGCCGTCGAGGGCGGCGACATCCACGATACGACTACGGAGGCGGGCTGGCGCAGACTCCGCGCTCAGTACTTCGCTAACGTGACGCTGGTCGACAGGAACGTCGGGAAGATACTGCGCGCTCTCGAAGAGTCGGGACTGGCGGATAACACCGTCGTCATCTTCACCAGCGAGCACGGCGAGATGGCGGGCGATCACGGGATGCTTGAGAAGCGCGCCATGTACGAGGAGGCCACCCGCGTGCCGCTGCTCGTCCACGTGCCCTGGCTCCGCAGTGAAGGGCGGAGAGTCGAGGGCAGTGTCAGCCTCGTCGACCTCACGCCCACGATGCTCGACCTTGCGGGGGACTCGATACCCGGCCACGTCGAAGGACGCAGCGTCCTGCCGGTTCTCACCGGAGAGAAGGGCCTCGACGACAACGACGTGTTCCTCCAGTGGAACGGATACGACGACCGGAATCTGGGCAGCCCTGCGATCAACAGGATGGCTGCCGCGCCCTGGCGTTCGGTGGTCACCGCGGACAGGTGGAAGCTGAACCTGAGCGCGGCGGACCGGAGCGAGCTGTACGATCTCAATTCCGACCCGCACGAAATGCGGAATCTCTTCGACGAACCGGCCCAGCGCGACCGTGTGCGCGACGTGGCTGCCAGAGTCGGATTGTGGATGCGTGAACTCGGAGACGGCACGCCTCTGCCTTCTGTGTAACCTCGTGGGTTCGGGGGCCGGGCATTAGCGGACTAACGGTCGTCGAAGGCATCGATGAGAAGCTCGTGGACGACGCCCTTCGTGTGGCGTACGACGCGTTCGCCAAGAAGTTCCGCATCGGCTTCAGGAACGCCGACGACCTCGTTCGTCTCTTTCGAGGCTCGGTCGATACGACGAGCTGCATCTCGGCGATGGTCGACGGGCGGTTATCGGGCATCCTGACCTTCCAGACGGCAGGCCAGGAGTTCTACCGCCTGAACCCGGCGGCGGTCTTTACCAGGTTCTCGCCGCTGAGAGCCGGCCGAGTGCTGTTCAACCTCGCGCTTCTTGCCGAGGGCGCCGGGCCTGATGAGTTCATCGTGGATTCCCTGGCCGTCGATCGGTCGGCCAGGGGCATGGGTATCGGGACTGCCCTGATGCGGAAGGCCGAGAGACAGGCTAGGTCGATGGGCAAACGCTCGATGTCGCTGGGGGTTATCGGAGAGAACGCCGGCGCTATCCGGCTGTATGAACGGCTGGGCTACAGGACCACTCGAACCTGGCGGGGCTTCTTCGTGCGGCTCGCGGCAGGGTCGTCAGAGGTGCGGCGGATGGAGAAACCCCTCGGCGGCGCGGGGTGAGTCTTGCGGCCGGTCTCAACCTCATACGGCGGCCGGCCAGACCCGCTGTCAGCGGCGCATGGAGAACTTTCGGAACGACTCCGCGTACTGCATCCCCTTGCCGACGGCCCGCTCGCGTCTCCATGCCTTCATCATCTCCAGAAGCTCGTCCTCGCTCTGGCCGCCCACCTGTGACGTGTGCTTCGAGAGCGCCCTGACCGACGTGCGGATGTGCTCCGTCACGTCCACCCAGTGGTCCGGCTCCGGGTGTCCCATTATCCAGACCTCGGCCACCTTGTGCGGCTCCAGACCGGCCTCCAGGAGCTCCGGGAAGGTCATGTGGTCTCTGGCCGTGGGGAACACGGCGGCGAGGGCCGCCTCGCCCACTGCGATGTGGTCGGGATGACCGATGCCCCAGCCGCTCCCGTCCAGGTTCCTGGCCGGATGGGTGGTTATGAGAACGTCGGGCCGGTGACGGCGTATCTCCGCGGCGATGTCGCGGCGAAGCTCCAGCGTCGGCTGGAGCACGCTGTCCTCGTGGTCCAGGAAGACCACGTCCTTGAGACCGAGAACCCTGCCGGCCTCGATCTGCTCCTGCCGACGCATGGCCGATAGCTCCCCCTGAGTCACCTCGCGGTCGGCGCTTCCCTTGCTGCCGTCCGTGCAGATGACGTACACCATCTCCCACCCGTCCGCGCACAGCTTCGCCACCGTGCCCGAGCACCCATACTCGGCGTCGTCGGCGTGGGCCACCACGACCATGCCGCGGCTGAACTCATTCACGTCGTCCTGGCTCATCGATCCTCCTCATGTTCTGAATGTTCCGACGTCTGCCGCCCCGCAGACCAACCCGTCACCATTACCCTGCTCGGCTGTCAGCATCCGAGCCGGGTATCGTTAAGATAGTAGCATGACACCATGCCCCCCGTTCGTGAAGCATCACGCCTGCGGACAGAGGCGGGGTCGTTCAGAGGGTTCCCAGATTCGTTGGGCCTCTCACCGCTGCGCCAGCGTGAGGACGCCGCTCGACGACGTGATCGCCTCGCTGGCCGACTGCATCGCGTCCAGCAGGGGCGCAGGATAGACCCCGGCCAGCACCATCCCCGCGAACAGCGCTCCCAGCACCGCCGTGGTGACTCGCGGTATGCGCACCCGGGCCGGGTCGGCGGCAGGCTCCATGTACATCTGCCGCACGACCATCAGGTAATAGTATAGCGAGATCAGACTGGTGAAGATCGCCAGGCCCGCCAGCCACAGGAGACCCTGAGACGCCGCCGCGCTGAACAGGTAGAACTTGCTGGCAAATCCCGCGAAGATGGGCAGACCGGCCAGCGAGAAGAGCGAGGCCGCCATGACCACGCCCACGAACGGAGAACGACGCCCGGCCCCGGCCAGCGAGCCGATCTCCTCGCTGCCGGTCACGCCGTACATGACCGCGACCGCCAGGAACGCCGCCATGTTTGTTATGCCGTAGGCCACCAGGTGGAGCATCACCCCGTTCGAGGCAAGGTGAGACAAGTCCGTCGATACCCCGCCGCCCGACTCCACCGCTGCCAGGGCCGCGATGCCCAGCAGCAGGTACCCGACGTGGCCGACGCTGGAGTACGCAAGCAGACGTTTGATGTTCCTCTGCACCAGGGCCCCCAGATTGCCTATCACCATCGTCAGGGCGGCCATGATCACGATCACGACCTGCCAGTCGGCCGCCGCGGGCATGAACGCCTCGCCGAAGAGCCTCAGCGCGAGCGCGAAGGCGGCTGCCTTGGAGCCGACGGCCAGGTAGGCCGTTATGGGAATCGGCGCGCCCTCGTAGGCGTCCGGGGCCCACATGTGGAACGGCGCCGCCGCCACCTTGAAGCCCAGCCCGGCTATGATCATCACGAGCCCGACCGTCACGCCGGGGCTCATGTCTGGGGTTGCGGCCAGAGCCTCATGGATTCCGTCGAATCTGGTCGTGCCCAGGAGTCCGTATATCTGGCTGATCCCGTACAGCAGGAACGCGGACGAGAGGGCGCCCAGCAGTATGTACTTGGCGCCGCCCTCGTTGGACTTCGGGTTGTACCGGTCGTAAGCGACGAGCACGTACAGCCCGAAGCTGAGCAGCTCCAGCGATATGTACGCCGTCAGCAGCTCTCTCGACGCAGCCAACAGCATCGCAGCCACTACCGTGAACAGGAGGATGCCGTAGTATTCGCCCGGATATTCGAGGTGGCGCTTCACGTACTCGACGGAAGACAGGACGACCACGATGCCCAGCGCCAGGAAGAACGCCTTGAAGAACAGGGCGTAGTCGTCGACCACCAGCATCCCATCGTAGAGGCTTCCCTCCTGGCCGCGAAGGTCGACCAGCGAGAACGCCAGAATGGCTGCGAGCCCCCCGGCCGCCAGATACGGCAGCAGGCCCTTCCGCTTCGCTGGAAGGGAGAAGTCGGCCGCCAGGACCAGGAAGGCCAGCCCGGCTACCATGAACTCAGGGAGGAGCAGCGTAAAGTCGTTCATGAGAGGCTCAGGAAGCGGGCGAGAAGCTCGGCGGTGCCCGTGTCGATTACCCTGATGAACGGGAACGGGAACAGCCCGACCAGGAAGATGAAGCCGACGAGTATCATCATAGAGAGTCCTTCGAGACGCGATGCGCCGCGCAGACCGGCCCACCGCTCGTCCGATGGGCCGAAGAAGGCCCCGGCCAGCAGTCTCAGGACGTACACCGCCGTTATCGCCGCGCCGACGATGCCGAGCACGCCCAGTATCGGATAGGTCTGGAACAGGCCGAGGAACACCAGCAGCTCGGCGACGAAGCCGCTCAGCCCCGGCAGGCCGAGCGATGCCAGGCCGGCCACCGCAAAGACGGATGTGGTGAAGCCCATCCGCCCGGCGAGTCCACGGAGAACGGTGATGTCGCGGGTGTGGGTGCGGTCGTAGATCACGCCGACCGCCGCGAAGAACAGCGCCGTCATCACCCCGTGCGAGAACATCTGGAGCACGGCCCCGGTCACGCCCAGCGAGTGCAGCGTCGCCAGCCCCATCAGAACGTATCCCATGTGGCTTACGCTGGAGTAGCCGATGACGTACTTCAGGTCGCGCTGCCCCATCGCCGACATCGCGCCGTAAAGGACGTTCACCGTCCCGAGGCCGATCAGCACGGGCATCCAGGTCTCCGCGCCCTCGGGCAGCAGGGCCATGCCGATCCTGAGTATGCCGAACGCCCCGAGCTTCATGAGCACGCCCGCGTGCACCATCGAGACCGCAGTGGGCGCCGCCACGTGGCCGTCCGGCGACCAGGTGTGGAACGGCCACAGCCCTGCGAGCACCCCGAATCCCACCGCCAGGAACGGGAAGAAGACCCTCTGGAAGGTCGGGGAGAACTCCACCTGCTCCAGCGCGGTCAGGCTGAACGTGCCCAGCCCACCCTCGACGAAGATGGCCAGTATGGCTATCCAGACGAGCACGCTTCCCCCCACCAGGTAGAGCGTCAGCTTCATCGCGCCGTACTCCTTGGTGCGGGAGAAGGCGCTGAACGTGCTGCTGCTTCCCCAGACCCCGATCAGCAGGTACATCGGCAGCACGGCCAACTCGTAGAAGAAGAAGAAGAAGAACATGTCCAGAGAAGCGAAGACACCGAAGACGCCGGAGAGCAGCAGGAAGTAGAGGATGAAGAAGTCCTTGCCGCGGTCCTGCACCGTCCACGACATCAGCACTCCGCAGAACATGACTATCCCCGTCAGCAGCACCATCGGCGCCGCGATGCCGTCCACCCCCAGGGCCAGCGTGATGCCCTGGTCCGCGAGCGGCCCCGCGCCCGGCAGGCTCAGCCAGTTCCACGTCCGCGTGAGCTGCATCCCGCCATCGTCCAGGTGGACGAGGTAGTAGGACAGGAAGACGTAGGCGGACAGCGCCAGGCACACGGCCGCGAACGCCGTGGCCGTCCACCTCACCGGAACAGGTCGGCTCCCAGGTATGGCCATGAGCACGCCCGCCCCGGCCAGAGGCAAGACTATCAGCGCAAACAGAACGTAGCTATCGAAGGTCTGCATCCGTCACCTGGCGCAAACTATGGCGGTGGTCTATCCGCGCAGGCGCTCCGACGCGCCATCACGACACCACCCACCACACGAGGGCCAGACCCGCTACCCCGAGAGCCATGGCGGCGGCGTAGTTGTACATCTTGCCGGTCTGGACGTACCTCATTCGAAGGGCCGAGAGCATGACCGTCACCGCAGGCCCGTCGACTCCCGTGTCGTTCACGACGATGCGGTCGAACAGCGCGGTGAAGCGGCTGAGGGCCAGCACGACGCGGTCCACGACCCACTGGTACACCGTGTCCAGATAGAGGCCGTTCACGAGCGCCCGGTGCAGCCAGGGCAGCCGCTCCGCGGCCGCGCGGGAGCTGAGCCGGCCGCTGCCGTAGTAGAGCCATCCCAGCAGCAGCCCTCCCAGAGCCAGCAGCAGCGACACTGCGGTCAGCCACGGCTCGACGTGGAACGGCCCCTCGCCGGTCAGGTAGTCGGCGAATCCCCTGTAGGAGTCCGTCCAGCCGAAGGCGATCACTCCCAGAGTGACCGCGAAGAAGGCGAGCGCGATCAGCGGGACGGTCATGACGGGCGGCGACTCGTGGGCGTGGTCGTTCTCCGGCTTCAGGCCGCCGAAGAAGACGACCAGCGTGACCCTCGCCATGTACAGCGCGCTGAGGGCCACGCCCGCCAGAGCGATTGCGATGAACACGGGGCTTCTGTGATCCAGGACTGCGAGCAGCGCCTCGTCCTTGCTGAAAAATCCGGCCAGCGGCGCGACCCCGGCGAGCGAGGCGGCCCCCACGACGAAGGCTGCGGCGGTGATCGGCATCCGCTTTCGGAGTCCGCCCATCTTGCGGATGTCGGTCTCCCCGTTCGTCCCGTGCATCACGCTTCCGGCCCCCAGGAACAGGAGCGCCTTGGAGAGGCCGTGCGCCACCAGGTGGAAGAGGGCGGCGGCCGTCCCCAGTGAGCCGAGCGAGAGCATCATCAGGCCCAGGTGGCTGACCGTGGAGTAGGCCAGCGCCCGCTTGACGTCGGTCGCGGTCAGAGCGAGGCCGCCGGCGAGCGTGAAGCTCACGAGGCCCACGACGGCCACGACGAGCAGCGCAATGGGGACCAGCTCGAACAGCGGCATCATGCGCGCGACGAGGTAGACGCCTGCGGCGACCATCGTAGCCGCGTGTATCAGCGCGCTGACCGGCGTCGGCCCCTCCATCGCGTCCGGCAGCCACACGTGGAACGGGAACTGCGCCGACTTTCCCATCGCCCCCAGGAATATCAGGAGCGACGCCGCGGTCAGCACGCCGCCTCCGACGTCGCCCTGCTGCGCCACGTGGATGATGGTCGAGATGTCGAACGTGCCCGTCTCCCTGAACAGCAGTATGATGCCGGCGAGCAGGCCCACGTCGCCGATGCGGGTGGTGATGAACGCCTTCTTCGCCGCCTCTGCCGCGGCGCGCCGCTCGAACCAGAAGCCGATCAGCAGGTAAGAGCCGAGCCCGACCAGCTCCCAGGCCGCGTACAGGAACAGCAGGTTGTCGGCGAGCACCAGCGCGAGCATCGCGCCCGCGAAGAGGCCGTGGACGGCGAAGTACCACCCAAGCCTCGGGTCGCCCCTCATGTAGCCGATCGAATAGACCTGGACGAGCAGGGCGACGAAGGTCACCAGGCCGAGCATCGTCGTCGAGATGCGGTCGACGGTAACGCCCCAGGTCAGCCTCGTGTCGCCGGCAGCCAGCCAGGTGACGCTGAACGAGGCCGCTCCGCTCCGCAGCACGTCGGCCAGCACCAACCAGAACAGCGCGAACCCCAGGAAGATCGCCGCGATGGACAGGAAGCCCCCTCCCCCGGGCAGCCATCTGCCGAACACGACGATCAGAAAGAACGCCGCCACGCTCAGCGCCGGTATCGCCCACGCCCACTCCGCGCCTATCATGTCGACCCCTACCACCTCATCAGGTCGATCTCGTCCACGTTGACCGACGACCGGTTCCGGTACAGCCGCAGGATGATCGCCATCGCCAGAGCCAGCTCTGCCGCGGCTACCGTTATCACGAACACGACGAGCACCTGTCCGAGCGCGCGGTGCGCCTCGCTCGCCTCGACGAAAGCCGCGTACCCGACCAGGTTGATGTTCACCGCGTTCAGCATCAACTCTATCGACATCAGCACGAGCACCGCGCTGCGCCTGGCCAGCACCCCGTAGAGTCCGATGCAGAAGAGCGCCGCGCTGAGTACCTGGAAGTGGGCGAGCTCCATCAATCCCGCCCCCCGTCTCTCCGCACCAGCACGACGGCCCCGATGAGGGCCACCAGCAGCACCAGCGACGCGACCTCGAACGGCACCGCCCACTCCGCGAACAGCGTCTCGCCAAACTCGGAGAGACCGACGCTCTGCCTGTCCGGCTCCGTGCGGACGCTGGTGCGTGCAATAGCCGCGGCCAGGAGCGCGAACACGGACACCGCTATGATGGCCGCGACGGGCCACTGCCGGTGGTCGGTCAGCCTCGAGAAGTCCTCGATGCGGGTGAGCATCAGGGCGAACAGGAAGACTATGACGACCGCCCCGCTGTATATCAGCACCTGCACCAGCGCCAGGAACTCGGCGAAGGCGAGGAGGAAGACGCCCGCCACGCCCATCAACGAAACGAGCAGCGCCAGCGCCGCGTAGACGATGTTGCGGCTCATCACGACCACCAGACCGCCACCGATGGTCAGCGCCGCTGCCGCGTAGAAGAGGACCACTGCCGGCGTGATCATCGGCCTGCGGCGCCTCCGGCCGACTTCTCCCGCTCCCCGGCGGGCTTCTCGACGGGGACGCCGCTGTTCTTCTTCGGCTGGCTCGGCCCCCACCCCGTCTCCCGCTGATACGCGCGCCCCATCTCCAGCAGCCGCGTCAGGTCCACGCGGTTGCCGTTCCTCTCATACTTGCTCAACTCGTGCTCGTGGCTCATCTCGATAGCGTCGAAGTTGCAGACGTCCACGCAGATCCCGCACAGGATGCACCGCCCGAGGTTTATCTCGAACTCACGCACGATCTTGCGCCTCCTGCTCGCGCCCTCGGCGTGCTTCGGATTGTCGTCCATCACTGCGCTCATGCACTGGGTCGGACAGTCCCGAACGCAGACCATGCACCCCGTGCAGTAGGGCTCACGGACGTCCTCGTCCCAGGTGAGCGCGGGGAAGCCCATGAACCCCTCCGCCACCGGCTGACGCTTCGACGGGTCGGGGTACTGGGCCGTTACGGGCCGCCGCAGAGCCGTCCTGACCGTGACGAGCAGGCTATCCAGAAATCCGATCATCGGGAGTCGACGCCCGATGCCGAGGAGCCGGCGGCCCGCGTCCTCAGATCCCTCGCCGGACGCACCGCGACCGTCATCCGCGACGGCCCGCGGCCTGGCAGGATTGAGATCAGGTAGAACGCGCCGCCCAACAGCCCCAGAGAGAGAACCGTGAGTGTCCAAAGAGGCCAGCCGTAGAACAGCACCACACCTGTCAGAACGATGTTTGCGAACGAAAGCGGAACCAGCAGCTTCCATCCGAACGCCATCAGCTGGTCGATGCGCAGCCTGGGATACGTGCCGCGCACCCAGAAGATCACCAGGATCACGGCATAGGTCTTGACCATGAACCAGAGTACCGACAGGGCCGTGTGAACGCCCCCATCGAAGGGCACGTCGGGCCAGCGCCAGCCTCCGAAGAACAGCAGCACGGTGAGCGCGGCTATGGTGAAGGTGTTCACGTACTCGGCCAGGAAGAAGACGGCCCAGTGAGCCCCGCTGTACTCCACGAACGGGCCGCCCACCACCTCCGATTCGGCGTGATGGATGTCGAACGGCGTCCGCCCCAACTCCGCCAGCCCCGCGGTGAAGAAGAGGAACAGGCCGAGAGGCTGAACCAGGGCGTTGGCGAACACGGCCTGGCCGTCGACGATCTCCGTCAGGTCGAGCGACTGCGAGAGCATCGCAACCGCCAGCGCCGCCATGATGAACGGCACCTCGTAGCTTATCAGCTGGCCCGCAGCACGGAGGCCGCCGAGGATGGCGTACTTGTTGGCCGAGCCCCAGCCGGCCATCACCAGCCCCAGCACCGACAACGCCGTGATCGCCACGACGTAGAAGAGACCCACGTCCATGTTCCGTATCACCACGTCGCGCGACACGGGGATGGTCACCCAGACGAGGAACGCGGGCACGAAGACGGCGAGCGGCGCGGCCCAGTAGATCCGGCGGTCCGCCCAGGAAGGCAGTATGTCCTCCTTCAGGACCAGCTTCATCACGTCGGCCACCGGCTGGAGGGTCCCGTGCAGGCCGACCCGCATCGGGCCCATCCGCATCTGTATCCGCGCCAGCGCCTTCCGCTCCCCCCAGGTCAGCGCCAGAACCATCACCGACAGGAAGGCCATGAGCCCCAGAGCGGCCAGCCCGTAGTAGAGCGCCTCGACGGGACTCAACGATCGACCTCGCCCAGCACGATGTCGATAGAGCCGAGAATGACCACCGCGTCGGCCACGTAGGCGCCGCGCAGCAGACGCTGAAGAGCCTGGAGGTTGGCGAAGGACGGCGCCCTGACCTTCACCCGGTAGGGCTTGTCGCTGCCGTCACTCACCAGATACACCCCGAAGTCGCCGCGCGGCGACTCCGTCCGCAGATACGCCTCCCCCTTCGGCGGCCTTGCGATCCGGCGAACCTTGGCCGAGACGGGCCCAGGCTCCATCTGCTCCATGGCCTGGTCTACTATCCGCAGCGACTGCCGCATCTCCTCCATGCGGACGTAGTACCGGTCAAAACAGTCCCCGTACGTACCCACCGGTATGCCGTAGTCGAAGCGGTCGTAGATCGAGTACGGCTCGGAGACCCTTACGTCCTCGGCGACCCCGGCGGCGCGGAGCGAGGGGCCGGACAGCCCGTAATCCACCCCTTCCGAGCCTCCGATCGCCCCGACGCCCTTCGTCCGGGACAGAAACAGCTCGTTGTTGGTCAAAAGCTCGTCACACTCGTCTATGCCCGCCCGCAGCAGGGCGGTCAACTCGCCCAGCCTCTCGGCGAAGTCCGACGGCAGATCCTCCTTGACGCCGCCCACGCGGATGTAGTTATGCATCATGCGCGCCCCCGTCACCCTCTCAAAGAGCGACTGCACACGCTCACGCTCGCGGAACCCGTACAGAATCGGCGTCATCGCGCCCGCGTCCAGGCCGAAGACGCCGTAGAAGAGCATGTGGCTGGCGATCCGGTTGAGCTCGCACAGAACGACCCGTATGCAACTCGCCCGGTCCGGAACCTCCAGGCCCATCAGCTTCTCCACCGTCAGGCAGAACGCGAGCTCGCAGTTCAGGTTGGACACGTAGTCGAGCCGGTCGAACAGGGTGATTATCTGGCCGTACTGCTCTCCCTCGCACAGCTTCTCGGAGCCGCGGTGCAGGTATCCGATGTGCGGCTCCGCCCTCACGATCCGCTCCCCGTCGATCCATATGACCAGCCGGAACACCCCGTGCGTGCTGGGATGCTGCGGCCCCATGTTGACCATCAGGTCGAGGGAGTCGGCTTGCTGGGCAGGCTGTTGCTGGAACTGCATGAAGTCGGTCTGGTTGGTCAGGATGCGCGTCGGGAAATGAATACTGGACTTCTTGTAAATCCCATTCTACCACTCGTCGTACTCGTGGAACGGGAAGCTCTTTAGTCCGGGATGACCCTCGAAACCCTCGTAGAGCAGAAGCGGCGCAGGGTTCGGATGCCCCTCGAACACCACCCCGAACAGATCGTGCGCCTCCCTCTCGAACCAGTCCGCCCCCTTCCATACGGAGACAACCGACGGGACGCGCGGGCTGTCGGGCGGCGCCGCGGCCTTTATCACCAGCCTGTGCAGCCTGCCCAGCGAGAAGAGATGGTAGACCACCTCCAGCCGGTCCACGTAATCCACGACCGAGAGGCACCGCAGGTAGTCGAACGCCAGCCTCGGGTCGTCCTTTGCGATACGGCAGGCCGCTGAAACGTCGGACGGCCTGACGGTGACGACGACCTCGTCCAGCGCGGCGCCGATCTCGATGTCGAGGTCCGAATAGACCTCAGGGAGCAGCGACGACAGGGCCAAGCCCTTATCATCCAGCGCCGCAGGGGCCTCCGCGACCGGAGGCTCACGCCTTCGAGGCTTCTCCACGCGCCCTGGCGTCTTCCGAAATCTTCTCCTGGAGCTGCATGATCCCGTACATCAGGGCCTCCGGTCTGGGCGGACAGCCCGGCACGTAGACGTCGACCGGTATCAGATGGTCGACACCCATTACGACCGAATATGACCGGTAGTACGGCCCCCCGTTGGTCGCGCAGCTTCCCATCGCGATCACCCACTTCGGATCCGGCATCTGCTCGTAGAGCAGCTTGATCGGCTCCGCCATCTTCTTCACCACCGTCCCAGCCACGATCATCACGTCCGACTGCCGCGGCGAAGGCCACGTGACCACCCCGAACCGGTCCAGGTCGTGATGCGACATGTGCGTGCTCATCATCTCTATCGCGCAGCACGCCAGCCCGAACGAGAGCGTCCACAGCGAAGACTTGCGGCCCAGCGCGAACAGCTCGCTCGACCTGGCCACGACTGCGTTGGGCAGCACCTGGTCGAAGATGCTGTCGGCAGGGGTGTTGCCGCCGGAACCTCCACGTCCTCCCTCGCGTGAGGAGCGTGAGGAGACCGGGGTGAGCGGGATGACCCCCCTGGCTATCTCCATTGCAGGACTCCCTTCCTCCAGCTATACACCACGCCGAAGAACAGGATAGCGATGAATATCAGCATCTCGTAGAAAACCGCAGGGGTGGCCTTCAGAAAGACGACGGCCCACGGGAACAGGAACACAGCCTCCACGTCGAATATGAGGAACAGGATGGCGAAGACGTAGTAGCGGATCTGGATCTGCGACCAGCGGTACGGCGCCGGCATGATGCCGCACTCATAAGGTATCTCCTTGAGCTCCGACGCTCGGCGAGGGGCCATGAACCGCGAGATGAGGAACACCCCGCAGATTGCGGCCGCCCCCACCCCTCCGGTGATGAGCGCCGCGGCCCAGTTCGTGTCGTAACCCTCGGGCAAAGCCCCACCCCGCGCCCTGCTTTGGTCTGATTCAGTCTAGCATTCAGGGCAGGGCAGGGGCAATCGCACCCATCCATCGACACGGCAACGGGCAGCCCCTGACCTCGTTCACACAGATCCCCCGCATCCGTCATCCCTGGCCGGCCCAGTACCCCGATACGAGGCAGGGATCCCCCATCCTGCAAATCCTCCAATCCTGAGAATCCTGATTCAGACAACCCTTGACAACCACGAACCGCTGTGCTAGAGTATGCCCATGACACAGCCGACTCTCTCCACAAACCGCCCGCAGCACTCCTGCATCGCCTGCGTTGACCTATCAGATAGTGTCACAAACTGTCACAAACTGTCACAAAAGTGTCAGATAACTGTCACATAACTGTCAGATAAGTGTCACATAACTGTCACATAGTGTCACGTAATTCCGAGCCGTTTGAGGCCCTCCCAGCTACGAAATGCCCGCGAAATGCCCCCCAAATCCGACACTTTCGCAAAAATTCCTGGAGCCGCCGAAGCCCCAGAGGTTGCCGGCGCCGGGTCCCGAGTTTTGACAGCCCCCGTGGTGTGCTGGTACATTTAGGGCGTGATGAGACATCGAAGCCACGATTGCGTCTGTAGGAGCGGGCCGTAGCGCAGCGTCACGGCCTACGCCTCTGACGCGCCCCGCTTACGGCTAGGAGACGAGCAGGGCGTTTTCATTTCCCCGAGTGTCCCACCCGCGCCCCCTTCCGCGGCCCCATCAAGGAGAGCGACATGGCACAGACTGAATGGAAGCCTCGAGCACAGGGCATTATCGAGGTGATGCCCGACGAGATTGAAGAGTTCGAGACCGAAATGAACCGGTTCCAGGCAGGTGAGTTCGATCCCATCGCCTTCCAGTCATTCCGCCTGAAGCAGGGGATCTACGGCCAGCGTCAGCCCGACGTGCACATGGTGAGGGTCAAGGTCCCGTTCGGAGGACTCACGGCCGACCAGCTCGACGCGCTCGGAGAGGTGTCCGCACGCTTCGCGCCGTTGAACAAGGGACACGTCACCACCCGCGAGAACTTCCAGTTCCACCACGTCCCGCTGGAGGACGCTCCCGAATTCATGCGGGTCATCGGTGGGGTCGGCCTGTCCACCCGCGAGGCCTGCGGGAACACCGTCCGCAACGTGACCGGCTGCGACATGGCGGGAGTCTGCGCGGACGAACCCTTCGACGTCACCCCGTACGCAGCCGCCTACTCGCGCTACTTCGTCCGGCACCCGTTCACCCAGGCCCTGCCCCGTAAGTTCAAGACGGCCTTTTCTGGATGCGACCGCGACTGCGCCATAACCGCGATCCACGACATGGGCTTCATCCCGAAGGTGGTCGGCGGCAGGCGCGGGTTCCAGCTGCTGACGGGCGGCGGAACCTCCATAATGGCCCGGATCGCCCCCACGCTCTATGATTTCGTGCCGGCCGAGGAGTACCTCAAGGTAACCGAGGCGGTCATACGGGTCTTCCACCGCTCCGACGAACTCAGGAAGAACCGGATGAAGGCCAGAATCAAGTTCCTGATCGCCCGGATCGGCATAGACGACTTCCGCGCGATGGTCGAACAGGAACTCCAGGAAAATTGGGCGCAGCGCTCTTTCGACCCGACGCCTCTCATGTTCGTCGAGGACGAGTCGCTCGACGCCCCACCTCTCGACGGCTACCGGATGAACGGGCGCGGCGGCGAATTCACCAGGTGGACCGAGACCAACGTCCGCTCACAGAAGCAGCAGGGATACAGGGCGGTTACCGTGAAGCTGCCCCTGGGCGACATACAGGCCGACCAGTTCTACCGGCTTGCCGACCTGTCGCGCAGGTATGGCGGAGGCCGCGCGAGAATCACCCATCAGCAGAACCTGACCTTCCGCTGGGTCCCGGAGGCCGCGCTCTCCGAGCTCTACGACGAACTGAACGAGATTGAGCTTGCAGACTCCGGCGCCAACGAGCTCACCGACGTCGTGTCCTGCCCCGGCACCGACAGCTGCAAGCTGGGAATCACCTCGTCGATGGGACTGGGGCGCGCCGTGCAGGATACCCTGGAGAGGCTCGACACCTCCGACCCGCTGGTCAGGCAGATGCACGTGAAGATGAGCGGCTGCCCCAACGGGTGCGGACAGCACCACGTCGCCGACATAGGCTTCCACGGCGCAGCCTCGAAGGCGCCGGGCGGACAGGTGCCGGCCTACGAGGTCTTCCTCGGCGGAAGCTACGATGACGGCGACGCGCGGCTCGGACTGCGGGTGAGGACCAAGGTCCCGGCCAAGCGTGTCCCCGAAGCCCTGCGCGCCGTGATCTCCCACTACCAGGAAGACCGCAACGATGGCGAGGCTTTCAAGGACTACGCCGCGCGAGTCGGCCCAGGGGTCTTCGAACCGGTCCTCGCCGGGCTCAAGTCCGTGCCGGAACTGAACAGGGAGACCATAGGGCAGTACATGGACTGGGACAAGACCGTCATATACAAGCTGGAGCGAGGCGAAGGCGAGTGCTCGATCTAAGGAGCGCCGCCGAAAGCCCGCGGCTCCTTCCTCCGTCCCAAGCCCTCCGGGGCCGAATCGAGTGACGAGTCCCGCAGACGGCCGGTGTGCGCGCCGGCCGTTGTCCAGAGGCCCCCGTTCGTAAATCCGCGGCAATTGATGGGCCAATCCCACTAGACAATCTCGCCGTACTGTGTCACATTCTACTTGTTGCGAACGATGGCGGCGCCGAAAGCCGACAACCGAGACGGCCGCCGCGGTCTTTCGACAAGGAATAACGAGCAAGAAGGAGGAAAGATGGAGGCACTAGGACTGATCCTCATAGCGGGTGCGCTATTCTGCTACTCTTGGTACATCCTCGGGCTGTACCCGGACGGGCGGACGGTGGGAGTCTTCATAGGCGCCCTCGGCCTGGCGGCCCTGATCTTCGCGACTACCTTGGACCCGATGCTTCTGATAGGTGGAAGCTCCGAAGCGCTCTTGGACGCCGGCGGAAATGCCAGCCACAGGGCCTATTCGATGGCGTCGGGCCTGGCTGAGACCACCATGATGAAGTCCCTCATAGTAGTCTGGGCCGTCTACGCTATAGGCGTCGGGACTCAGGCCATCTGGGACTACGACGAACGGGCGATAGGCTTCTACGGCGCCGTCGCCGCCATCGTCAGCGTGACCGCCCTGTTCTTCTTCGCAGGCAACCTGGGCAGGCCATACGGCGACAGCGTCGTCATCAGCCTCTCGACGGTCTCCTTGCTGCTGACAGTGGTGGCAGGGATGCTGTTCTTCTACCTGGCTGTGCCATTCAGCGGCCTCCGGCCCGTGGCCGGATGGTTTACGCTGGTGGGATCCGTCGCGGTAATGGCCGTGGGAGTTGCGATAGGGTCTACGGCCGTAGTCTCGTCGCTGCTTTGAAGCCCACGTGCCGGAAAGCAGACCCTCAGCGCGCATCTTGAATCCTGCCGCTGCGCCCCGGCCCGTTGAGAGCCGGGCGTAGCGGCCTTCAAAGAGCAGAGAATGCCCAACAGATCTTCGATACAGGACATCCTTGCCGACTCTGAGCAGGCTGTAGCCCGATACTCGTGGGATGGGACGTTCGCCGACTACCTGCGGCTCGCAGCCGGCAACCCGGGAATATCGCGGCTCTCGCACAGGCTCGTCTACGACGCGATCATGAACGCTGGCCGTGAGGAGTCGCCGACCGGAGAGCCCATCTACAGGCTCTTCTCCGGAGACGTCTACGGCCTCGAGGACCAGCTCGAACGGATTGTCCAGTACTTCGCTGCGGCTGCCAGCAGACTGGAGATACGGAAACGGATACTGTTGCTGCTCGGTCCGCCCGCGGGCGGCAAATCGACGATCGCGACCCTGATCAAGGGTGCGATGGAACGGTTCACCCGCTCCGATGTCGGCGCCGTCTACGCGATCAAGGGCTGCCCAATGCAGGAAGACCCCCTGCACCTCGTGCCGCACGAGGTGCGGCCCAGACTGATGGACGAGTTCGGCATCTACGTCGAAGGCGACCTCTGTCCCAAGTGCCGATACCTTCTTAGATCGGAGTACGAGGGAAGGGTCGGCGACGTGCCGGTGACCCGCGTGGTCTTCTCCGAGCAGGAGGCCGTGGGCATCGGGTTCTACATCGCCACGAACCCGAACCCGTCCGACGATGCCTCCCCATACGCCCTCCTGGTGGGAAGCATAGATTCCACACAGCTGGGAGGCGACCGGGGGGAGGTTGCGGGCAAGGCGTTCAGGATGGACGGCGAACTGAACGTGGCAAACAGGGGCCTCGTCGAATTCGGAGAGATATTCAAGGCAGATAGGCACCTCCTCACCACGCTCCTCGGGCTCGCCCAGGAACAGACCATAAAGATGGAACGCTTCGGATCCGTCTATGTCGACGAGGTCGTGATAGCGCACTCCAACGAAGGCGACTTCAACGCCTTCATGAAGGACGAGAGCGCGGAAGCGCTCAAAGACCGTATCATCGCTGTCCAGATACCCTACAACCTGCGCGTGAGTGACGAGATCAGGATATATCAGAAGATGCTGGCCGGCGGCATGCAGCAAAAGGCCCACGTGGCTCCGCTGACTCTCGCGGCCATGAGCGCCTTCGCCGTGCTCACCCGCCTCGATCCACCCGACCGCCAGGGGGTGACGCTGCTCGATAAACTGCGGATGTACGACGGGCAGGCGTTCCAGCGTTTCTCTTCGGACGACGTGCGCGATATGAAGCGGCGCCATCCCAACGAGGGCATGAGAGGCCTGTCGCCGCGATACGTCATGAACCGGCTGAGCGCCGTATCGGGAGACCCCGACATCACCTGCCTATCCCCGCTCCGAACGCTCGATGCGCTGTGGCAGGGACTGAAGGAAAATCTAAGCGTCGATTCAGAGGAACAGGTGAAGTACGCCGACTTTGTCAGGGACTCCGTCTCGGAGTACGGCGGCCTGGCCGTCCGCGACATTCAGCGCGCATACAAGGAAGGCTTCGAGGAGAGCGCGAATGACCTACTCAAAGACTACCTGACGAACGTGGATGCCTTCTGCGCAGGACGAGACTACGTCGAGCGCGACATGCGGGACATCGAGAAACAGGCCGGCGTAGCCGACAGGGTCAGATCGGACTTTCGGCATGAGATAAACGCGCACTTCGCCAACCTGAAGTCACGGGGCGTGAAGTATGACTACACGTCGGAGCGCCGACTGAAGGCTGCCATAGAGGACAGACTGCTCCCGGACCGCAGGACACTCGAACGGACTCTCACCCGCCCAAGATTCGCGCGCCAGCGAGCCGAGTGGCGTCGGCTGCGGAGCGCGGTATACAACCGCCTGATTGGGAACTACGGCTACTGCAAGGCCTGCGCCGAAGACCTGATAGAGTTCGCGCTGCTCGTCGTCAAGAACGGAGCGGTACTGAAGACCCCCAGGAACGAGGACCTCGAGTGGAAGTGGGAACTCAACCCGGTTGTGCCTGCTCCCGAAGAGGAATAGAGCCTCCGCCAACCCCTACCCATACCCCGCGCCGCGGACTCGAACAGGGACGACGGATCAACTCGACCGGCTCGTCGTCGACCGATGAGCGCATCCGGCGTGAGCGGCCACGTGATCGTCAGCATCGACACGCTGTACGTCTCCGTCGGGCTGCCGACGCATGGCCGATAGCTCCTCCTGAGTCACCTGGTGGGGCGTGACCTCGAATCGAAGACGCCGGAGAGAGGCTCAACGTCAGGCGCGGCGCTCCAAGGACCGCGCGCTCCGCTGGACCGTCCTCCTCCTCATAGCGATAGCGGTCGCAGTTGTGATAGCCCTCGGCCGCACCCTGTAACGCGCCCCAACCGTAACGCGCCCCAACCGTTCAGGCTCTGTCCCCGTACATGCCGGGGCTGTGCCGCCACGTGCCTACGTGTCGAGCTGTGACTACGAGGCCATATCGCGGTGAGGTCCGAAGGGGGGAGTCCAGAGGGATTCTCCGCGAAAGGAGGAGACGCAGCGTAGCAGACCACTTCTGTATGGAAGCATCGTCTCCCCTCTTGGCAGGAGGGTCTGGAAGACGGTCTCGGATTTCCGAGCCGGCCGCGTCAGGTTCCTGAGCGGTATCCTGAGGAGGCTGTCTCCATGAACGACTCTCCAGGCCAGGAAGGACGTCTCGTCCCTCTTGGCAGGAAGTCTGGCTATGACGGCCGACATTTGGGCGGGGCAGGGCGCGGTTCTTCCCTCTAGCTGGCAGGGGGTCTGGGGGCTTGCCCCCAGTTCCAAATGGGTGGGCGGGTGGGGAACTCAGCTGTCCGTTTCTCCCTCTTGGCAGGAGGTCTGGCTATGACGGCCGACGTTTGGGCGGGGCAGGGCGCGGTTCTTCCCTCTAGCTGGCAGGGGGTCTGGGGGCTTTGCCCCCATTTCCAAATGGGTGGGCGGGTGGGGAACTCAGCCGTCCGTTTCTCCCTCTTGGCAGGAGGTCTGGCTATGACGGCCGACGTTTGGGCGGGGCAGGGCGCGGTTCTTCCCTCTAGCTGGCAGGGGGTCTGGGGGCTTTGCCCCCATTTCCAAATGGGTGGGCGGGTGGGGAACTCAGCCGTCCGTTTCTCCCTCTTGGCAGGAGGTCTGGCTATGACGGCCGACGTTTGGGCGGGGCAGGGCACGGTTCTTCCCTCTAGCTGGCAGGGGGTCTGGGGGCTTTGCCCCCATTTCCAAATGGGTGGGCGGGTGGGGAACTCAGCCGTCCGTTTCTCCCTCTTGGCAGGAGGTCTGGCTATGACGGCCGACGTTTGGGCGGGGCAGGGCGCGGTTCTTCCCTCTAGCTGGCAGGGGGTCTGGGGGCTTTGCCCCCATTTCCAAATGGGTGGGCGGGTGGGGAACTCAGCCGTCTGTTATCGGGACTGCGCTGATCGAAAGACCTCATCAACTCTGAACAGCTACACGCGCCAGGCGCGCTTGCCCGTGTTCTGCGAGAGTGGTATTATCAACCATGAACGTGGGGACGCGTGGGTTCGACAGGGGATGTCTCCGCAGGATTGCAGGCCGAGGCGCCATCACACCTCGTAACAAGATGGCACAACAGTAGCTGGCAACAGAGAGCTAGCCCTAGCCGCGTAAAGCGGCTACGTTCACCGTCCTCTCTCCTCGAAGGGGGCGGCTGGGCGACGCAAATCGAGGAAGGGCCCGAACCGACGCCGATGGGGACGGGCCTAAGACCAATCGGCTGGCTCCAGGCGGGCCGCGCCGGTCAGGACCGTCGAGAGCGAGAACCAAAGTACCGGATAAGCCTGTAGCATATCCTCGCCGAGCGTCTCCTGGACGGGGAGTTCGACCCTCCCCCGTCTCCACCACCCCCTGCGCGGTGCTCGTCACTCCCGTCAGGATTGGCCCCGCTTCCCTCACGAATCCCGGCGCCCACTAGACCCGCCGGCCCAAATGGGACAGGCGGCGCAGCGGGCCGGGTAACAGTTCAGACTCCGCGAGGTCCAGGGGGGGCCAGAGGGGTTCTCTCCCTCTGGCAGGGGTCTGGGTTATAGCGGCAGATAGACAATGCGATTGTGGGCGGTTCTCCCCTCTGGCAGGGGTCTGGGACTTGCCGAACACGTCGCACAGGAAGCCGTAGGGTTCTCTCCTCTGGCAAGGGGTCTGGGGGCTTTGCCCCCAGTTTCCAAATGGGCGGGCGGATGGGTGACAAAGCCGTCCGAACAGTTACCGGGCCGGACTCGACGTTGATGTTCGGCAGAGGGTCTGCTATATTCTCCTGAAATCGTGCGCGGGGGCATCGAATGAGCGTCACCCAGGTCAGGGAAATCAGACGGGCCTATGGGTTTGACGAGGTGTCAATAGTCCCCGGCGCCGTCACCGTGAACCCGGAGATGACGAACACCGACTTCTCCGTCGACGGTGTGACCCTGTCCACTCCGATACTGGCCGCCGCGATGGACGCCATCGTCTCACCCGGCTTCGCCCGCGAGATGCATCGGGTCGGCGGCCTTGCAGTAATGAATCTGGAGGGGATACAGACCCGCTACGACGACCCCGACTCGGTTCTGGAGAAGATCGCAGAGTCCCCGGGTGAAGAGGTCACCGCCCTGTTGCAGAAGCTCTACGCCGCGCCGATCAGGCAAGACCTGATCGCAAGACGCGTGGAGGAGATGAAGCAGGACGGCTCACGCTCGGCCGTCTCGGTCACTCCCGCAAGCACCAAGCGGCTCGCCCCCATCGCCGCCGAGGCGGGCGCGGACGTAATAGTCGTCCAGTCCACCGTGACTACGGCCCGGCACGTCTCCAAGAGTGTCAGGGGCCTCGTGTTCTCCGACCTCCTCGAGACGATAGACGTTCCGGTCATCGTGGGTAACTGCGTCTCATACGGCGTCGCTCTGGAGCTCATGGACACGGGCGTGCATGGCGTACTGGTTGGAGTGGGGCCGGGCGCGGCCTGCACCACGCGCGAGGTCACCGGAGTCGGCGTTCCGCAGGTCACGGCCATACTTGACTGCGCGGCGGCTCGGGACGAGCACCTCCGACGGACCGGCAGGTACGTGCCCATCATCAGCGACGGCGGCATCAGAACCGGCGGAGACCTCTGCAAGGCGTTTGTGTGCGGCGCCGACGCCGTGATGCTGGGCACCCCTCTGGCCAGAGCCGAAGAGGCCCCCGGCAAAGGGTTCAACTGGGGCATGGCCACCCCGCACCCGGACCTGCCGCGAGGCACCAGAGTCAGCGTTGGCGTCAACGGCACCCTGGAGCAGATACTGTTCGGCCCAACGTCCTTGGAAGACGGCACCCAGAACCTGATCGGCGCCCTCAGGGTATGCATGGGTATGGTCGGCGCGCAGACCATACCCGAGATGCACGGGGCCGAGGTCGTCGCCGCTCCGTCGATCAAGACGGAGGGCAAGCACTACCAGATGGGCCTGGTCTAGCGCGGGCCGTCTCCCCGGCCTTTCGACCTACCTCGGGCCGGGCCGGATCACTGCCACGCGCGGCGTCTTCGACAGATCGTCGGCGAACGACACCCGGCAGCCCGGCATCAGGCGCTGCGCTATCTCGGCGACCGGCCGGGCCTGTTCGGGCGCTATCTCGACGAACAGGCCGCCGCTTGGGGCCAGGCGGCCCACGGCCTGCCGGATCAGCCTCTCCGCAACTCTCAGCCCGTCTGAACCGCCGTCCAGCGCCAGCGCCGGCTCCTGTCTCACGTCCGCGGGCAGACTCGCCATGTCCCCAGTCGCGATGTACGGCGGGTTCGATACGATCACGTCGAGCGCGCCGCCCAGTCCACCCAGGAGGTCGCACCGCACCAGATGCACCCTGTCGGACACACCGTGCCGCTGACGGTTCGCGTCCGCGACCCTCAGCGCGCCCTGGCTCAGGTCTGTCCCGACCACTGTTGCGTTCGGAAGCTCGTTCGCCAGAGCCACCGCTATCGCTCCGCTGCCGGTCCCCACGTCCGCCATCATGACCCGGCCGCCAATCCCGCTTGACTCGACGAACTCGATCACACTCTCAACCAGAGTCTCGGTCTCCTGTCGAGGCACCAGCACGTCGGCATTCACGCCCATCTCCAAGCTGTAGAACTCCCTACGGCCGGTGACGTAGGCCAGCGGCTCGCCTCTAAGCCTTCTCTCGACGAGAGAAGCGACGTCCCGCGACACGGCCGTGTCCACGTGCTTATTCAGCGACGTGTAGAGCGCGGCACGGTCCACCCCTAGCGCATGGCGCACCAGCGCCTCCGCTTCGATAGCGTCGGACGTCACCGACGCCGCCAGCCTCCCGCGTGCCGAGGAGAGGGCCTCCCCCACCTTCACGCGCCGACCTCCGCCAGCCTCTCGGCCTGCTCATTCACGATCAGCGCGTCGATCAGCTCGTCCAGCCCGCCATCGAGCACCGCCTCCAGGTCGTGGCTGGTCAGGTCTATCCTGTGGTCGGTGATACGGTTCTGGGGGAAGTTGTACGTCCGCGCCCGCTCCGAGCGGTCGCCGGAGCCGACCTGCGACCGCCTCGTCCGTCTCTCCTCCGCCTGCTGCTTCTCGGTCTCCCGCGCCAGCAGTCTGGCCCTGAGCACAGACATCGCCTTGTCCTTGTTCTTGGCCTGGGAGCGCTCGTCCTGACAGACCGCGGTTATCCCTGTCGGTCTGTGGGTGATGCGGATAGCGGTCGCGACCTTCTGCACGTTTTGGCCGCCGTGGCCGCTGGAGTGGAACACGTCCACGTCGAGGTCGTCCGGGTCTATCTCCACGTCCACCTCCTCGGCCTCCGGGAGTACGGCGACGGTCGCTGCGGAGGTGTGGATGCGGCCGCTTGACTCCGTGACCGGTACACGCTGCACGCGGTGGACTCCACTCTCGTGCTTCAGCCTGCTGTAGGCGCCCTTGCCTCTTACCTGGTACACGACCTCCTTGATGGCTCCCAGTCCGGTCTGGTTCGCGTCCACCACGTCGACGTCCCAACTCATCCGCTGGGCATAGCGCGAGTACATCCTGAAGAGGTCGTTCGCAAAGAGCCCCGCCTCGTCCCCTCCCGTTCCGGCCCGCACCTCCATGACCACACCCTTGTCGTCGTTGGGGTCTCTCGGCAGCAGCGCGGCGCGCACCTCATCCTGCAGTTCGCCGCGGCGCGTCTCCAGCGTCTGCAGCTCCTCCTTGGCCAGGGAGGCCATCTCCGGTTCGGATACGTCGCGCAGCATCCCGCGCACGACCTCGATCTCCGCGGCGACGCCGCGGTACTCTCTGCTCAGCGAGACCAGAGACTTCAGCGACGAGTACTCCTGAGCGATGCCGGTAAATCGGACGTGGTCCGACGCGATATCAGGGTCGGCCATCAGGCGTTCGAGGTCTTCGTAGCGCTCCTCTATTGCGGTGAGCCTGTCGAACATCTGCTACGCCTCCGAGCCGCGGAGGACCGTCTCCAGGTCGGCGAGGGCGACCTCGCGCTGCTCGCCTCTGTCTAGGTCTCTGAGGACGACGACTCCACGTCCCATCTCCTCGTCTCCGATGATCACGGCATGAGTGGCCGACTGCGACGAGGCGTACCTCATCTGACTCCGCAAGCTCCGCCGCGGGGCGAGCATGGCCGGCGTACCGGCCATGCGAAGGCATGAGGCGAGTCTCGCCGCGCGGAGCCTGGCGGCCTCCCCTACGTGGGCCAGCGCCACCTTCGTCCGACTGTTGGTGGGCAGCTGCACGCCCTGTCTCTTGACGTTCAGGATAGCCCTCTCGACGCCCATTCCGAACCCGATGCCGGGAGTGGGCGCGCCGCCCAGCTCCTCGATCAGTCCGTCGTAACGGCCGCCGCCCACCATCGTGCTCTGGCTGCCCTCATCCGGCGGGACTATCTCGAACACCGTGCGTGTGTAGTAGTCGAACCCGCGCACAAGTCTGTGATCGATACGGTAGGGGAGCTCGACGTCCCTGAGATACCCCAGAAGGGCCTCCCAGTGCTCCCGGCAGGCGGTGCAGAGGTAGTCAGCGCTGCGCGGCGCCCCGGCCGTCACGGGCTGACACGAGGCCTGCTTGCAGTCCAACAGCCGCAGGGGGTTCTGGTCCAGGCGCCGCCGGCAGTCGCGGCATATGTCATCCACTCGCGGCCTGTAGTAAGACCGGAGCTCCTCTACGTAGCCCGGCCTGCACTCCGTGTCGCCGATGCTGTTCAGACCGAGAATCTTGTCGCGGATGCCGACGGAGTCCAGAACTCGCCAGCCGACCTCGATCACCTCGGCGTCAATCGACGCGTCGCCGTCGCCGAACACCTCGATGCCCATCTGGTGGTGCTGCCGGTACCTGCCTGCCTGGGGCCTCTCGTAGCGGAAGTTCGTGGAGAAGTAGTACAGGCGCACAGGCTGCGGCAGATTGTGCATCCCGTGCTCCAGATAGGCGCGGCACACCGGGGCGGTGCCCTCCGGGCGCAGCGTAATCAGGTCGCCTCCCCTGTCCTCGAAGGTGTAGGTCTCACTCTCAATGATGTCCGTGACCTCGCCCACACCCCTCACGAATAGTTGGGCATCCTCGAACATGGGGGTATCGATCCTCCCGTAGCCGAACGAGGCGGCTGTCTCACTCGCCCTCGACTCGAAGAACCGCCAATACGGCTGCTCGTCCGGCAGTATGTCAGACGTGCCCTTGGGAACCTGGAAGCGCAATAGAGAGGTCTCCTGACTTGCTGGATAGCGGCCTATCGGGCGAAATCATCATACCGCAGCGGGCCAGTTCGCGGGTAGCCGTGTGCGGGTTCTGGAACCTGTCTCAGATTAGTAGGCATTTATGAAGAAGGTGTCTCGACTCGGTCACCACCGTCCTGGCACGCGACCTCACCGACCGCAGACTCTTCGGCCTGGCTCGTGTCAGCTTGTCATCCAGAGTCAGCAGACGGCGCTCGGCCAACTCATAGGCGCATCCCTGCCGATAGACCTCCTGGTTGACTGGGGCGACGCGCCGGTCCTTGCGTCCGGGGGCCTCCGGGGGTCGGCGGCGGCGGGAAATTTTGCGAAAGTGTCGCATTTGCGGGTATTTCGCAGCCACTTCGTAGCTGAGAGGGCCGATTTTGGCTGACACTACGCGACACTACGCGACACTACGCGACACTCATGCGACACTCATGCGACACTTATGCGACACTATGCGACACTTATGCGACACCTATGCGACAGGTCATCCGGGGCGCCTGGGGAGTTCTGCGGGCGGTTTGTGGAGAGAGGCGGCTGTGTCATGGGTAAACCGTAGCACAGCGGTTCGGGGTTGTCAAGGGTTGTCTGAATCAGGATTGAAGGCGGAGTCTGAGTAGGAGCCTCCTGGGAACGCAGGGGGTGCTCGCCCACGCCACCCCTAAGATTCCGGCCTGTGCCAGAGACGGATGGGTGTAGCGCCGTCCTAATGAAACGACACCGCCTACTAATCTGGGACAGGCCCCGGGTTCTGTAACTGTTCAGAGTTGATGAGGTCTCCCTATCCGCAAGCGCAGGGCGGTCGCGGCCTGTGGTTTTCGCCGAAAACTGTCCCAAACTGTTCCATTTGTCCCATTTCGTAGCTGAGGGTTCGATTTCGTGGAACAAATGTGGGGCACTTGTGGAACGGATGTGTACCGGAACCGGAGCAGTTCCGGTACAATTGTGGAACAGGGTCTTCAGGGCTGTTGCTGGGTGGGCTGCTTCCATATGAATAATATAGTACAGGAGTTCGCTGCCGTCAAGGGGACTCCCCATTCGGACCTTCACAGAATCTGAAGCGTTGTCAGGTTCTCACGCGGGCCCGAATCAGCCTGACCTGACCGGTCTGACTTAAGCTGGCACGTGGAGGTGGTGAATGGACGCGAACGGAAAAAGCCCTGCCCGAATAGCGTGGTGGGTGATCTGGGGCATCTCTTTCATCATAACGCTTGTGCCGCCTGTGTTCGAGCCTTTATTCGCCTCTCTCATGGCCCCCGCAAGCCTGCTTCTGATTGGGTTTGCGGCGAGGAGCGCGAACGATAGGCTCAAGTCGCTGGCGGCGGCCCTGGCGATAGTGTCGCTGTTGTTAAACATTGAGTTCGTCCGGGCTTATCTCGTGGCTGCGCCGATTCTCGACCCCCCCGACATGGCATTTTTCATGGCATTTTTCGGCCGGCTGATAGCGGCAATCCCACAGGTGATCTACCTGGTCGTCTTCGTGAAGAGGGGAAGCGCGTCCGAGCAGTCCTGATTCGGCGGCAGCCGCGGGCGGGGCGAAAGCGGGCCGGTTGACGAAGGCAGCAGAGCGGCGTTCTTCAGGCTCGTCCCTGCGGTTTCCCGAGACGGGAGCCGATGACGAAGCCGGCCGCTCCTATGAGGGCGCCCACGCCTGTGATTCCGAACGTGGAGGCTGCGCTCAGCGTTGCCGCCACAGGCCCCAACAGCAGCGCGCCGCCGTAGCCTCCGATGTCCCATCCCGACTGGAGGGTGGCCAGCGCCGAGCCCCTCTGGTGAGGCGGAACCCTGCTCACCGTGAATGACTGCATGGCGGGCTGGGCCATTCCAAATCCGGCGCCGGCGAGGGCGGCGGCGCCCAAGAAGGCCGCCTGGCTGTGTGCCCCCATGAGCAGCAGCATCCCCCCACCCGCGGCCAGCAGCCCGGGAACTATCATGGCCGGGTTGCCGAAACGGTCCGCCGCGCGGCCGGCTATCAGCATGGTCGCCATCGTGGTCAGTGAGGTCACCGTGAAGAAGAGGCCGGGATTGCCCAACCCCCGCGCATCCGCGAGGATTGGCAGGAACGCATTTACGGGCGCCGTCGTGAAGGTGTAGCTTACGAATACGGCGGTCGGGAAGAGCGCTCCGGGGACGACGAGCGGCGTCCTGCGCTGCCGCTCTCCGCTCACGTCGATTCTTGTCCGTGCCGCCGATATCCAGAGCGCGAGAAGCGCGGCCGCCCCGGCGCAGCCGGCGCCGTAGAGGAACCCCGCCTCGAATCCGTGGTTCGAAATCAGCCAGAAGCCGACCAGCGGCGAGTACAGAGAGGAGAGCGCGACCGAGTTCCCGTGGTTGCTCAGTCCCTCGGCGCGCCTGCGCAGCGGCGCCAGATTGGCGACCATCGTGACCGTGGCCACGGGCGTCATCGCCATGCCCACGCCCTGGAGCATCCGCACCGGAACTATCAGCCAGACGCTCGACGCCGGAAGGTAGAGCACGCCGGCGATGGCAAAGACAGAAGCCCCGATGATAGCCACCCACTTCGAGCCCAGAAGGGTCGTCCACTTCCCGGCGAACGGCCTGACGAGCAGCGACACGGCGCCGAAGGAGCCGACCACCAGGCCGACCTCCCACTCTTCCCCGCCGCGGTGGAGCACGTAGGGAGGCACCACCGTCAGGAGGGACGTGTAGCTGGCGAATAGGAAGTGGGCCGTCAGAAGCCCGAGCACATAGTCGGACGTCCACAGCCTGTTCGAGGCGGCCTCTGTGGATGGCTGTGTCAATACGCGGCCGGTTGCTTGAACAGTCGAAAGGCTTTCGGTGTCTGGAGCCGTCGGCCTGTCAATTCTATCAGGCTGAAACTGTTCAGACTCTGTGAGATCCGAAAGGGGGAGTCCAGAGGGGTTCTCCCCTCTGGCAGGGGGTCTGGGGGCTTTGCCCCCAGTTTCCAAATGGGCGGGTGGGTGGGGAAACCAGCCGTCCGCTTACGCTTCGCTAAACGCACGTCATGGCAGAATGTGCAGTCCAATTCGTGAATCACACTTGCCGTCTATTCGGCAGAGGTGTAGGCTAGCATACCCTGAAGCCACAATAACGGCGCGCGAGGCTGGCATCTGGACGAGCGATTGGCCACTGTAGACAAGTCCTCGGCGGCCGCGGCCCATGCCGTCGGCTGGGCGCGGCGCCTTCCCATACTGGAATCGTTCGGGTTCCGTGACTTCAGGTGGATGTGGGTTGGAGCCGTCGCTTCGTTCATGTCCATGAACATGCAGATGACCACCCGCGCCTGGCTGGTCCTGAGGATCACCGACGACTCTCCTCTGGCGCTCACCTGGACCATGGTGTCCTTTGCTCTTCCGCTGACCATCGTCTCCCTGATAGCCGGGGCCCTCGCAGATCGGATACCCCGGAGGCGCATGGTCATCTTCTCTCAGGGCGGCAACACAGTAATGACGCTGCTCGTGGCAGCGCTCGACCTGACAGGGGTCGTCACGCTATGGCACCTCATCGTCATTGGCCTGTTCAACGGCTCGCTGATGGCCCTCAACATGCCAAGCCGGCAGGCCATGATCTCGGAAGTCGTCCCTCAGCACAAGCTGATGAACGCGGTCTCGCTGAGTACGGCTGCTATGAACGTCACCGCCATGGTGGGGCCGGCGGCCGCGGGCTTCCTCATCCTGTTCGTGGACACGCACGGCGCCTTCTTCGTGATTGCGGGCATCTACGCGTTCTCAGCCGCGTCCATCTCGATGGTGAACGCGGGCCGGACGCCCGCCGCTAGTTCCGGCAAGAGCATAGCTGGCGACATCAAGGCGGGGCTGGCCTACGCACTCGGCGACCGGACGCTGCGAGGGCTGATGGTCGTGGTGTTCATTGCCGTGATATTCGGCTCCGCCTACTGGCCGCTGCTGGCCGCGTGGGGGCGCGAGGCGCTCGACGTTGGAGCCGACGGCCTGGGCATTCTCAACTCGGCGATGGGAGTGGGCGCCCTGGCCGGCAGCCTCATCCTCGCGTCGATGAGAAACTTCGACAAGCGCAGCACCCTAATGCTCCTGGTCTGTGTCGGGTGGGGGGTCTCGCTGGCCGTATTTGCCAGAACCAACAGCTTCGCGCAGGCCATCCCGCTTCTGGTGATCGTCGGCCTGTTCAGCGCCCTGTTCATGTCGCTCAGGATGACGCTGTTGCAGATTCACTCCACCGCCGAGATGCGTGGAAGGGTCGTCAGCATAGGCATGATGTCCTGGGGGCTGATGCCCCTCGGCGCACTCCCCTTCGGGGCCCTGGCGGCTGCCACCAGTACCGCCCTTGCCCTGATGCTCAGCGGCATCCTACTGGCTGTCTCCATGATCATATTCTGGATCGTCTATCCCAGTTTCCGCAGGGTGTGATCGGCGCTGACGGGATCAAAGGCGGACGCTCGACGGATACCTACGCCCTGAGCTCTGCCATGGGCCTGATTGACACGGCGTCTCCCCCGCTGCTAGGTTGCTGCCCGGAGGTGCGCTAATGGAAGTCTACGAGGCTCTTAGAACCCGCCGAACTGTCCGGCAGTTCAAGCCCGACCCCGTCCCCGACGAGGCTCTGAACAAGGTCTTGCAGGCGGCGCGTTGGGCTCCCAGTTCCCGAAACGAGCAACCCTGGCGCCTGGTGGTGGTCAGGGACCGCGAGAAGCTGAGGGCCATCGGCGAGACGGCGCGCACGGGCGGCTTCATTGCGGATGCCCCCGTTGCCGTCGCCCTCGTGATGGACCACGCCGATCAGCCGCGTATGGACGGCGGCAGGGCGCTCCAACAGATGGAGCTGATGGCCTGGTCCGAGGGGATGGGCACCTGCTTCGTGACGCTGCCGCCCGATCAGGAGAGCCGAATCAAGGAGCTGCTGGACATCCCGCCCGACCTGGACCTGGTTACGGTGCTGCCCTTCGGATACAGGCCCGACGACTTCCGGAGCCGGGGCGTCCCGCGGAAGCCGCTCGCGGAGATGGTTCACTTCGAGAGGTTCGGAAACCGCGCGCCTAGCCGGGTCTGAGGGAGCGGGACGGCCTGTCGGAATCGGTGAGGGGTCCGTATCCGAGGACCGCCGACGCGGTGATAGTCGGCGGCGGCGTCATGGGCTGCTCAATCCTGTACAACCTGGCGTTGCGTGGTCTGGCCGGGGCCGTTCTGTACGAGAGGCACACGCTCGCGTCGGGTTCCACCGGCCGCTCCCAGGCCATTCTGCGGACTCACTACTCCAACGAGGTGACCGCGCGCATGGCGTGGCAGAGCCTCGCGGCGTTCCGCAGTTTCGAGGAGACGGTCGGCGTACCGTCCGGATACGTGAAGACCGGCTACCTGCTGATCGCTGCGAACGAACAGAGGCAGGCCTTGGAGGCGAACGCAGCCATGCAGAGGGGCATCGGCATCTCCACCGAGGTGGTGTCTCCTCGTGAGGCGCGGCTCATAGCCCCCGCGCTGTCCGTCCACGACGATGAGGCGGTGGCATACGAGCCCGAGTCCGGCTATGCCGACCCCTACTCGGTCACTGCGGGATACGCCAGCCGCGCCCGCGAGATGGGCGCGAGGGTGGTTACGGAGGCGGAGGTTACGGGGATAGAGGTATCCGGCGGGCGTGTGTCTGCGGTGGTCATGCCCGAGGGCAGGACCGAGACGCGCACGGCGGTCGTCGCGGCCGGGCCCTGGGCGGGGCCCCTGCTGCGCGGGATCGGGATCGACGCTCCGCTGCGGACCGTGCGCCACCAGGTGATCATGCTGCACAGGCCGAGGGGCCTGCCGGCGCATCCCATCGTCGGAGACGTGGTTCACGGCCTGTCGGCGCGGCCGGACGCCGCCGGCCTGACTCTGATAGGGGTCGGCGAGGACGAGTTCGTGGGGCCGGACGAGTACAACCAGGGTATCGACGCGGCGATGGCTGAGCGTGCCTTCGCCGGGCTGGTGGAGCGCGTGCCCGCCATGTCGGAGGCCCGTCTTCGGGGCGGGTGGTCGGGTCTCTTCACGGTCACGCCAGACTGGCACCCCGTGCTGGATCGGGTCGAGGGCGTCGATGGGCTGTTCTGCGCGGTCGGGTTCAGCGGCCACGGCTTCAAGCTGGCGCCGATGGTCGGCGCGGTTATGGCCGAGCTGATACTGGACGGCCGCGCGTCCACCATCGATCACAAGCTGGCCGCAACCCTGCGTCTGGGACGGTTCGCCGACGGCGGCCTGCTTGGGGCGCGCTATGGGATGAGCGTGCTTGCGTAGCCGGTACGCTCCGCCTCACCTCGACCGGAGCGGCAGGGAGACGACGGCGCTGCCGGGGGTGGTCTTCCGGCCCTCGCTGTTCTCGAGCCAGACGTCGCACTCGACGACGCCCTGGCCGTCCTGGACGGCGGCCTTCTTCACGATGCCCTTGCAGAAGACGGGAGCGCCTGGGACGTCCATGCCGCGGTACTGGACGGTCAGCCGCTTGAGGGTTCCCATCTCGCCGATCCAGTCGGTGACGAGCTGGCCCAAGAAGGCGTTCTTCAACGCGCCGTGCAGGATTACGTCAGGCAGGCCGTTGGCCTGGGCGAAGCCCTGATCGTAGTGGATCTGGTAGAAGTCGCCCGACGCCCCCGCGTACATGACGAGCTGCTGCGTGGTCGGGTCCTTTCGCAGCGTCGGGAGCTCCGCCCCCGGCCGCACGTCCTCGAAGTATATCTGGTCTGACATCTGCTACCCCGCGTCCTGTGGCTCGTAGTTGATACCGGTGTTCCGCTCCAGCGCTGCGAGCGTACCGAACTGGTTGACGTAGCGGCCTTCGCGGATGACGAAGAGCATGTTGCCCAGGCGCCCCTGGCGCTCGAACACGTCCGTGATGCGGACTGTGTGAGTGATGCGGTCGCCGGGCCTCACAGGCTCGAAGTATTCCCACTCGCTCCCCCCGTCCAGGTTCGCCGAGTAGGGGATGTCGAACTCGACGGTCGGCGGCCCCGCGATTATCGATCTCAGGAAGGTCGGGGGCGCGATGATTCCCCCGTACCGGCTCCTTCTCGCGGCCGCTTCGTCGGTAAAGAGCGGGTTCGGGTCGCCTATGGCCTGCGCGAACCGGATGATCGCGCCCTTCTCGATCTCCTGTGTGACCGGCACGGACTCGACGCCTATGGCGCCGCGCATCTCGGGGGTGATTATGGAATCGGCCATCTTTCGACTCTCGGCCTGCTAGAGTTCGATACCCTGGGAGACGGTCTCGAGGTGGAAGTCGGCGTCGCCGAAGGCGAGCTCGGCCTCCTTCGCCCTGCGGGAGTATAGCTGCATGTTGTGCTCTTTGGTGAAGCCGATGGCGCCGTGTACCTGGTGGCCGGTGGCGCAGACCCTGCGGTAGGCGTCGCTGACCCACGCCTTGGCCATCGCCGCCTCCTGGCGGGCGGCCTCGCCCTCCGAGAGCTTCCACGCGGCCTGGGCGGCGATGTAGCGGCAGCTCTCGACGTCGCTGGCCATGTTGGCGCAGTGGTGCTGGACGGCCTGGAAGGCGCCGATGGGGCGGCCGAACTGCACACGCTGCTTGGCATACTCGACGGTCATGTCCAGCACCCTCTGCGCGCCGCCGACCATCTCGGCGCACTTGGCCGCCGCGCCCCAGGCGATCACCTTCTCTACGGTCTCCCAGCCCCTGCCGACCTCTCCGAGCACGTCGGACGCGGGGACGCGGACGTCGGTCAGCACGAGCTCGGACTGGCGGTCCGAGGCGATGGTCTTGAGGAGGGTCTGAGTCATGCCATCCGCGTTTCGGGGAGCCAGGAAGAGGGTGACGTCGCGCGGGGCGTCTCCGGTCCGCGCCGCCACGATGATGCGGTCGGACACGTGGGCGCAGGGCACGAAGAGCTTGGTGCCGTTGAGGATATAGCCGCCGTCTTCGGGAACGGCCGTGGCCTCCACGCCCTCGGGCCGCCAGCTTGCGGTGGGTTCCAGCAGGGCCATCGTCACTATCGAGTGTCCATCGGCAATGCCGGGAAGGAGAGCCCGCTTCTGCTCCTCGCTGCCCGCCTCCATGATCGACATGCTTCCCAGGACGACGGTCGGGAAGAAGGGGCCGGGGAGCATCGCGGCGCCGGTCTCCTCCAGGAGGACGGTCAGGTCGAAGAACGAGAGGCCGACGCCGCCGTACTGCTCCGGGATGACCAGGCCGAGCCAGCCCTGGTCGGCGATCTTCTGCCAGAGCTCGGGCGTAAAGCCGCGCTCGTCCTCCTCCATTTCGCGCACGAAGGTGTCGGGGCACTCGGCCTCGAGGAAGTCCCTCGCGCTGGTCTTGAGCATCTGCTGGGCTTCGTTCAGTCCCAGGTCCATACCTTCAGTCCTATCCTCTGGGCAGTCCGAGACCGCGCGTTGCTATGATGTTGCGCTGTATCTCCGACGTGCCGGCGGCGACGGTGTTCGCGCCGACCATCATGTACCCTTTTTCAAACCTGCCGCGCAGTGGGGCCCACTTGGACTCCGGGTCCAGCTGACCGTACATGCCGAGGATCTGCATACCCAGCCCGTAGACCGTCAGCAGGGTTTCGGAGCCTACCAGCTTCGATATGGACGCCTCCTTGTTGGGTATCTGCCCCTTGCTCTGCATGGAGGCCACGTTGTAGGCGACGAGCCGGGCGGCCTCTATGTCGACGGCTGCGCGGGCGAGCCGCGACCTCACTAGGGGGTTGTCGGAGAGGAGTCGTCCGTCTCTGACGTTCTCCTTGCAGAAGTCGACCAAGTCTTCAAGGAGCCTCAGGGCGCGGGCGGAGTAGTTCGCGCCCGACCGTTCCAGGTCGAGCAGCGTGGCGCCGACGTACCAGCCCATGTTCTTTTCACCGATGAGGCCGCTCTTGGGGACACGGGCGCCCTCGAAGGTGACGAGGCTGCGGTCGGCGCCCCACATGCAGGGGATTCTCTCGATCTTGACGCCGGGGACGTTCATCTCGGCGACGAGGAAGCTGATGCCCCTGTGCTTCGGGGCGTCGGGGTCCGTGCGGACGAGCATGAACATCCATCCGGCGCCTGAGTGGGCGCCGTTCCATATCTTGGAGCCGTTGAGGACGAAGTCGTCGCCGTCCTCGACCGCCCGCGTCTGCACGGATGCCAGGTCGGACCCGGCGTCGGGCTCCGAGTATCCCTGGCACCAGTCGATCTCGGCGCGCGAGATCTTCGGCAGGAAGAAGCGCTTCTGCGCCTCGGTGCCGCTCATCATGATGGTGGGCCCGACCATGGAGACGCCGCCATCGTCGACGGGGATGCCCCTGTAGGACATCTCCACCCCGAAGATGAGCTGCTGCATGTGGGAGGCCTCCTGGCCTCCGTACTCTCTGGGCCACGCCCTCGTGAGCCACCCCTTGTCGGCCAGCTTCTTCTTGAACGCTCGAACCAGTTTCAGTCCGTCGGGTTCCTCGGAGTCGACCTCGTGGTTGCGCCAGTCCCAGGGGAGTTCCGCTTCGACGAAGTCGACGACCTCTCGACGAAAGGCCTCGTCCTCCTCGCTGAATCGGAAGTCCAACGCACTCTCCTAGAATCGCCGGTGGGGTGGGCGCGGGATGCTCGGCGGGCACGCCGTCATCACGGCTGCCCGCGCCGGTCTGTGCGGCAGGTCTGCTACGGGCCGCCGATCGACAGGCAGGTTACCGTCCGCGCGATGCCGTTGATGGTGTGTATCTGGCTGGTCACCTTGTCGCCGACCGAGTTGAGGTCCGGCGCCTCGATCACCGTGATGATGTCGTAGGGTCCGGTGACGGCGTCTACGGTGACCACGCCATCGAGGACCCTGAGCGCCCCGGCCACGTCACGCGACTTGCCAACGTCCGTCTCTATGAGTATGTAAGCCTTGGTTGACATCCACAGACCTCCACAGGGTGTCGCCAGTCACTGTGCCTGTTCGGATTCTACGGACAGCCGAACGGCATGTCAACGCTTCGGAGTGGCGATGCTAGGTGGCCGAGTCCGACAGCGCGCCGCTCGCGGCGCTGACGCCGGCTCCGTGCGCGGTCTCGTATCCGAGGCGTGGCAGTATCTTCTCCAAGGCGGCCATGAGAGCGAGCACGTACTCGGGCCTGCTGGACTCTCCCATCAGGCCGACGCGTATCACCCTGCCGGCGAATTGTCCGAGGCCCCGGCCGACCTCTATGCCGTGCTCTCGCAGGAGGATCTGTCTGACTGCGGCCTCGTCCACGCCTTCGGGGACCCAGAAGGGGGTTATCTGGTCGAGCCGGTATCCCTCCGGGGACACGAGGTCGAGGCCGAGCGCCTCGAGGCCCGCCCTCAGCGCC
Source organism: uncultured Dehalococcoidia bacterium (assembly GCA_958295685.1). GTDB lineage: Bacteria > Chloroflexota > Dehalococcoidia > Lucifugimonadales > CATQGZ01 > CATQGZ01. The sequence goes on along the minus strand of OY282365.1, from coordinate 1,520,726 downwards.
GCCGCGTTGCGGCGGTGCCGCTCGAACCTCTGCTCCAAGCCCTCTTCCAATACGATGCGCAGTCCTTCCCTGAGCGCTAGGATCAGGCTGACGGGCGCGGTGTGATGGTAGACGTGGTCGAAACCCCAGTAGTTGGCGATCAGCGCGAGGTCCAGGTACCACGAGGACGGCTTGTTCTTGCGCGACTTGACCGCCTCGTGCGCGCGGGGGCTGAGCGCCACGGGCGAGAGTCCTGGGGGACAGGCCAGGCACTTCTGCGTGGCGGAGTAGCAGTAGTCCGCGCCCCAGCGGTCCACGGCGACCTCGTTCCCCCCGAGCGAGGTGACCGCGTCCACCATGAAGAGGGCGTCGTGCTCTCTGGCAAGCCTTGCAAGGTCGTCCATGGGCTGACTTATGCCCGTGGACGTCTCGGCATGGATGGCGGTGACGAGCTTGACCGACTCGCGCCTCTTCAATTCGTCCGCTAGCATCTCGGCGGGAAACGGCCGGCCCCACTCGGACCTCAGCGCCACAACGTCGGCATCCAGTCTCTCGGCCATGTCGATCATGCGGTCGGAGAAGAATCCGCTGGCGCAGATCACGACCGTGTCTCCGGGTTCCAGCAGGCTGGACAGGCCCGCCTCCATTCCTGCGGAGCCGGTCCCGGACAGGGCCAGCGTGAGGTTCTCGTCGGTCCGGAAGACCCGCCTCAGCAGGTCGGAGACCTCGTCTATGATCAGCAGGAAGTCGGGGTCCAGATAGCCGATCACGTGGGACATCATGGCCTGCAGCACACGGGGATGCGCGGCGCTCGGGCCGGGGCCCAAGAGGATGCGAGGGGGCACCGCGGGCATCCTCGACGGAGGTACGGCGGGTCTTGTCATGGCATCCATCCTTTCCACGCAAGATTATACGGACAGAGGGTTCTCATTTGTCAACGACTTGCCGGATGGGTAACTGTTCAGACTTCATGAGGTCGCGGCCTGCGGTTTTGCTGAAAACTGTCCCAAACTGTCCCATTTTGTCCCATCTCGTAGCTGAGGGTTCGATTTCGTGGAACAAATGTGGGGCACTTGTGGAACAGATGTGGAACAGAACCGGAGCAGTTCTGGGACAATTGTGGGACAGGTCTTCAGGGCTGTTGCTGGGTGGGCTGATTCCATGTGAATAATGTAGTACAGGAGTTCGCTGTTGTCAAGGGGAAGACCCCTTCGGGTCTCACAGAGTCTGAACGGTTTCTGCCGAGAGTGTCACATTTACAGCGTCCCGTAGCTGAGCCATCCTCCAATCCTGAGAATCCTGATTCAGACAATCTGCTGCCTGCCCTCACGTCGTCGTGTGCGGATGCCGCCGCTGTCCGACACTTGGTCGATGTACGGGGCGGGCTGTTCGCGGGAGGCCGCGCGCCGGGCGAGGGTGGTTGACAGTGTCCCTCGGCGAATCTATATTCCGTCTCACTGTGGGCCTTCCTCGCCCGTCGCTCCGTCTCCTCTCCCAGGCGGTTCTTGCTCTTGCGGTCGTGGCCGCAGCCGCTGGGGTGGCCGTAGTGTTGCTGCGCGACCCCTCTCCGGGAGCGGTCGAGGTCGTGCTGCCGACGGCGACTCCTCCGTCTGACGTCAGGGTATACATAACAGGCGCGGTCAACCGGCCCGGCGTCTACCAGGTCGCTGAAGGCGCGCGGCTGGCCGATGCCGTCGAGGCCGCCGGCGGCGCCTCCCCGGACGCCAACTTGGCCGCCGTGAACCTCGCGGAGCGCGTCGAGGACGAGGACCACCGGCACGTTCCTCGTATGGGCGAGGCGGTGCCTCCTGCGGCTGTCCGTCAGGAGGCGGCCGGTGGATCGAAGCTCGACGTCAACGCGGCATCCGCCGATGAGCTCGAGGCGCTCCCGCAGGTCGGCGCGGTCAGGGCCCGGGACATCATCGCGTACCGAGACGCAAACGGCCCATTCGAGAGGGTGGATGAGCTGCTCGACGTTGGCGGCATTGGACCGCGTACCCTTGACGCCATCCGGGACCTGATCGAGGTCCGCTGAGGCCGTCTCATGAAGCTGCTTGCCATGTCCGGCGCCTGGGTTGCCGGGATATATCTTGCGTCCCACGCATACCCTGGCGGCGCGGCCCTAGCGCTGTGCGCTCTGTCGGCGCTGCTGCTCGCCGTATGGCTGAGGCTGGGGCGCCGCTCCGCCATGCCCGCCGTGCTTGCGGCGCTGCTGTTCCTTGGCATGTTTCGCGCAGGCGCGGGATTGGAGGAGCCTCTCCCCGCCTCCTACCAGGGCGCGGGCGCAGTGGTGGCGCGGGGTCTGGTGATTGACGATTCTGAGCACGCGGGGACGGCATTCAGGTTCCCTGTTCGAGTCGAGAGCCTGTCGCACGCCGGCGAGCCGCAGGAGGCATCCGGCGACCTTCTGGTGATAGCTCGCCCGTCTCCCGAGCTCGCGGCATCCCGCGACCGGCCGTACTTCCGATACGGCGATCTGGTGGAACTGGAGGGCGTGCTGGACGGCTCGATGATGGCGTTTCCGGACGTGACGCTCCTCGGCGAGGACAGGGGCCACGTGTTCACCCGGACGCTGCACAGGATACGCCTGAATCTGGCGGACTCTCTGGCCGAGAATGTTCCCGAGCCCGAGGCGTCGCTCGGACAAGCCCTGCTGCTCGGCCTCCGCGGCGGCCTCCCCGAGGAGGTGGCAGAAGACTTCAGGGCGACCGGAACGGCGCACCTGCTGGCGATATCAGGGCTTCACGTCAGCGTCGTGCTCGCCCTGGCCCTTGGTCTCAGCGCCTGGCTGCTGGGCCGCCGCCGACACCTCTATCTCGCGCTGCCGCTGCTCATGCTCTGGCTCTATGCCCTGCTCTCCGGCATGTCGCCATCGGTCGTCAGGGCCGCCATCATGGGCAGCGTCTACCTGGCCGCGCTCTTCTTCGGTCGGCCTCGGAGCGTATTGCCTGCGCTGGGGTTCGCCGCCGCGCTGATGGCTGCCGTCACTCCCGGCGTTCTCTGGAGCCTCTCATTCCAGCTCAGCTTTGCGGCAATGGCGGGGATCGCCCTGATGGCCGATTCGATCGCGGACAGGCTTCGACGGCTCTACGGCGAACAGTCGCGGCGCGGCTCCTGGACCGCTCCACTTCTGGACGGAGCGGCTCATTCGGCAGCCATGACTCTCGCGGCCACCGCCGCCACCCTGCCTCTGATCATGCTCAACTTCGAGCGTGTCTCCCTCGTCGGCCTGCCCACCACCCTGGCAGCGCTGCCCGCGGTGCCCATCGCCCTTGTCACCAGCGCTCTGGCAGGTCTCGCTGGCCTCGCGGGCGGGGCGGTAGCGGAGCCTTTCGGCTGGCTGGCCTGGCTGGCCCTGTCCTACGTCATCTCTGTGGTGGGCGCGGTTTCGAGACTGCCGGGGGCGTCGCTCGACACCGGCCCGGTCGCGCCTCTGCTCGTGTGGGCCTACTACGCCGTTCTCGCTGCCGCAGCCATCAGGTCGGCGGCCAGACCTGTCCCAGAGGCCGGCCTGGACGAGCCTCGGGGAGCGGTCGGGGCGCTGCGGGGCCGCGCCTCGGCGTTGCCCTGGGCCCTCGCTGCGGCGGTCGCCGCGGCCTCTCTCGTCTGGCTGGCCGCGGCGACCGGACCGGACGGAAGACTCCACGTGTCGTTCATAGACGTTGGCCAGGGAGACGCCGTCCTGATAGAGACCCCCGGAGGCCGCCGGGTGGTGGTCGACGGCGGGCCTGAGCCTCTGGACCTGGTGCGATTCCTGGGCGGCCGCGTGCCCTTCATGGACCGGACCGTCGACGTGGTGGCGCTGACTCACGCCCACAGTGACCACGTCAACGGCCTGATCGAGGTGATTCGGAGGTATGACGTGGAGACGATCCTGGAGAGGGAGGTGGACCACGACGGAGCGCCGTATCTTGCCTGGCGGGAGGCGGTGAGGCTGGAGGACGCCGAGGTCGTCCCGGCCTATCCCGGGACAGTGGTGTGGCTGGACAGCGGGGTCTCCATAGAGGTGCTCGGGCCGCCGGAGGATCTGCCGAGCTCGGCAGCGGTTGGCCTCAACGATGCCTCGGTCGTGCTCAGGCTGGTCTACGGAGAGGTCAGCTTCCTGCTGACGGGAGACTCGTCCTCCGAGGCGGAGGGCGTCCTCGTCGACCGAGGGGCGGCCCTGGACAGCGACGTGCTCAAGGTGGCGCACCACGGCAGCCGCACCTCCTCGTCGAGGGCGTTCCTGGAAGCCGTCAGCCCTGCGGCCGCGGTCATCTCCGTCGGCGAGGGCAACCGGTTCGGCCATCCGCACCCCGAGGCTCTGGCCGCCCTGTCGGCCCACGTTCCCGCCGAGCGGCTCTTCCTCACGAGCCGGCACGGCACGGTCGAGGTCGTCACCGACGGCCAAACCCTCAGAGTCGAGACGGAGCGGTAGGGGTCGGCTGGCTACCATGCACGGCATCTCTAGTGTAGGATTCACTCACAGCGTCGATCAGACAATCCCTTTCATTGGAATAGAGGAATGACGGACGAACTATCTGGGACGGCTTCCCAACTTCAGATGGCGTTGCCATCGGAACGCAGAGGCGGCCGGCGAGTACAGGGCGGCGTATCCACGAGCGACGTAATCGTGTCCGCCCACGTGGGCGGGAACGCGGACGTGTTCGCCAAAATCCTTCGTCTTCATGTTCCAGAAGGTGCAACTGTGGCCGACGTAACATGGGGGAAGGGTGTTTTCTGGCAGAAGGTGACTGAAGGCCGCTATGACGTCAGGGCCACTGACATTTCCATGGGCGTGGACTGCCGGGAATTGCCTTACGCTGCCAGCGAAATCGATTGTGTGGTGCTCGATCCGCCCTACATGGAGGGGTTCTACAGAGATCATCCAGGTCAGAAGGCCGGAGGGGGCAGCCACTCGACATTTCGAGAACACTACTCGAATGGCGACGAACGACCGGGCCGTTCAAAGTGGCATGCTGCCGTGGCTGAACTCTATCGCGAAGCGGGACGCGAGGCGTATCGCGTTCTCAGAACCGACGGTGTCCTGATAGTCAAGTGTCAGGATGAAGTAAGCGCAAACAAGCAATGTCTCACGCACGTGGAGATCATCAACGACTACGAGTCCATGGGCTTCTACACGAAGGACCTGTTTGTCGTAGTGCGTTCCAACAAGCCTGTGGTGACCAGACTAAAGAAGCAGGTCCACGCCAGGAAGAACCACTCGTACTTCCTGGTATTCGTTAAAGCGACGCGGTGATGAAAGCGTATGCTACGTCCCCTCGGCTCTTCGTTCAACTATCAACTGGTCGAGGACTTCTACCAAGTTGTTTGTGAAGGGTGGCTCAGGAGGCCATGAGACGTGCACGAGGCTGGCTAGCAGCTGATCACGGACTCCACGCGGGTAGTTTCTGTAAGAGCTCCGCGGCAAGTCACTATTCTTAGCAAAGACAAAATCCCATTCTTGTTTGAAGGCAAAGCAATTCACTGCGAGAATATCGAACTCTCCAACCATCAGGAGCGTCGTCTCAACTCGAGATCCGTCCTCCAAGATGATGGAGCGGCGATCGCTGGCGTCAACTTGAGCCCTGCCGCGCCAAGTGTTCCCGTCCTTCTCAACCATCCGTGATTGAAGGGACTTGCTTTCAATCACAAACCGCTGACCTCGATACTCGAGAGTGTGATCCCCTTTGTTGGCTCTATCGTGGTCGTCAAACTTCCCAAGATAGTTGATGTCATCCCTAGAAAGCCATAATTCTTGTAACTTCTGTTCTGCGACGTAGCCCAATAACATGCCCCGCAGGCTTGGGTTTGCATCGACTAGCTTCGTCAAGTTATTCGCCGTAAGCCCCCACTGATCAAGAACGTTAGCAGGCTCATTGGAATCTTGGCCAAGACCAATCCGTCTCAGAACCTCACTCATCTCAAGATTCAGGATTTGGGAAATCTGCAACAGCTCTATTACGTCTAAACGTCGTTCGCCCCGCTCGTACTTCGATACAAAAGACTGAGGCACTTGAAGGCGGGCGGCAACATCCGATTGTTTCAATCCGCGGGCGCGGCGCGTCTCGACAAGCAGTCGCTGCAACTTCACGTAAGGGGCTGAGGAAGCCGGCATCATGGTAAGATACGAGCATACTCCGAGTTCACCCATATCCCAAAACAGGATATGGAGCCCCGGCCCATGGAGCCTTTCGACTTGACGCGCATCGACGGACGAGCCGCGGACCGGATGAGGCCCGTCGTAATGATGGCTGAGGAACTGGGCGAGCAGTCGGGGATGGTTCACGGGGTCGAGGGTCTGCGTGCGGCGGCGCTCGAGGCCCTGGACTTTCACGCCGTCCGGCGTTCGGTGGCCGAGTTGACCTCGTTCCCGCCGGCCCGGCGGCTTGCGCTGAGTCTCACGCCGTCCTACGAATCGGAAGAGGTCGAGGTCCTCCAGCTGGAGACGGCGGAGGGCCGGGCTCTTCTGGACGCCGCCAATCCGAACCTCCACCTGTCGGTGGATCCGTCCGCGGCGGTCGCCCGCTCTGCTCTGGGCGGCGCGCTCACCGGCCAGGAACTGCTGGAGACAGCCGACCTGCTGGACTTGCAGCGCCGCTGCCGATCCACCGTCCTCCGCAGCCGCGCCCACGCCCCGCGGCTTGCCGCCGCCGCCGAAGGCATACCGGAACTCGACGAGATCGAGCGGCAGGTGCGCCGAAGCATAGACGAACGCGGCGAGGTGCGCAGCGAGGCGTCCCCGGCCCTTGGGTCGATCAGGCGGCGTCTCACGGGCGCCTATCGGAGGGTCACGGAGTCTCTGAGAGCGGTCATCGAATCCGTCGAGGCTGAGGGGGCGCTTCAGGACAGGGTGATCTCCGTCCGCGGTGAGAGGCTGGCCCTGCAGGTCAAGGCTGGGATGCGCCGCCGCATCCCAGGGGTCGTGCTGGACGCGTCCAATACCGGGGCCACGCTGTACGTCGAGCCGTTTGCGACCGTGGGCCTGTGCAATGAATGGCGGGAGCTCGCGCTCGAGGAGCAGCGGGAGGTCGACAGGGTTCTGAGGAGGCTTTCGTCGCTGGTGGGCTCGTCGGCGGAGGCTATCGAACGCGGAGTGAGCCTCATGGCCGATCTCGACCTCATCCTGGCGCGCGCAAGGTACGGCGCGAAGGTGGCGGGCGTGCGTCCGGCGCCGTCCGGGCGCGGGGGGATGCGTCTCCTCTCCGCCCGTCATCCGCTGCTGGGAGAGGGCGCGGTGCCCATAGACCTGACGGTCGGGCCGGACTGGTCGGTGCTGGTAATCACGGGACCGAACACGGGCGGCAAGACGGTTGCCATGAAGACGGCCGGGCTGCTGGCGGCGATGCATCAGTCAGGGCTGCAGGTCCCGGCCGGGTCGGGCAGCTCCCTGCCCATATACGACGGCATATACGCAGACGTCGGCGACCGGCAGAGCATCGAGGGTTCGGTATCGACGTTCAGCTCGCACATGCGGAACGTTATCGGCATTCTGGACGCGGCGACGGGGGCGTCGCTGGCGCTGCTGGACGAGATCGGGACCAGCACGGACCCCGAGGAGGGCTCGGCGCTGGCCCGCGCTGTGTTGGCGCGCCTGGCGGAGCGCGGAGTGACCACCGTCGCGACCACCCACCACAGGACAGTGGCGGCCTACGCCGAGGGCCACGCGGGGATGAGCAACGCCAGCGTCCAGATGGACGCCGACTCCCTGCGCCCCACCTACGAGGTTACGCCGGGAGTCCCAGGCCGGAGCTATGCCATGTCGGTGGCGGCCAGCCTCGGCCTGCCGGAGTCGGTGATGGAACTGGCAAAGTCGCTGCTGGAGCCTCGGCACGTCCTCTTTGAGGACTGGCTGGCGGAGCTCCAGCGCGGTCGCCTGGCGCTCCGGAGGCGCGCGGAGGAGGCGGAACGGACCAGGGCGAGGGCCGACGCGCTGAGAATTGAGCTGGAGCAGCAGGTCGATTATCTCGCCGCGCGCCGAGGCGAGATGCTGGAGGGTGTGCGCCGGGACATGACGGCGAGATATGAGGAGGTTTCCAGGAGGGCGCGGGAACTGGAGGGCAGGATGTCCTGGCATCCGTCGGCCGAGGGTTACGAGGATGCCAGGACGGAGATCGAGGAGATCAGGGCGGAGGTCGAGGAGGCGAGGGCGCAGATCCAGGACGAGATCGAGCGGCTGCCCGTCCGGCAGAGGCCGTCCGGCGATAGGCCGGTGTCCGAAGGGGACAGGGTGGCCCTGAAGGGTCTCGATCTGCTCGGCGAGGTGCTGTCGGTGTCGAAGGAGGACGGGGCGGCGGAGGTCGGCGTCGGCAAGGTGAGGCTGCGCGTCGACCCCGACAGGCTGGAGCTTGTGGATGATGCCCCCGCGCAGGCCGAGAACCTGAGAGTCAGCATCGACCTCGGGCCGGCCCTCTCGACTACGGAACTGGATATTCGCGGCCTCCGCGCGGACGAGGCCCTCTCGGCCTTGGAGCGGTTTCTGGACAGCGCCGTCAGGGACGGACTCGGCTCGGTCAGGGTGATACACGGGAAGGGCACGGGCGCGCTGAGGGAGGCGGTGAGGGAGTATCTGGAACGGTATCCCCAGGCCCGCTCATTCGAGACGGAGGCGCCGGAGCGCGGGGGCAGCGGCGCCACGGCCGTGGTCCTGGGCTGAGCCGCGTGAACCCCAGAATCGCCCTGCTTCTCGGCGCCGCCTGCTCCCTACTTGCGGCGGTCTCCCTGGCATGTGAAATCGACACGAGCCGCCCGGTCGACCGTGGGACACCTCCCGTTCAGACCCGTGCCGCTTCGCCCTCGCCCTTCGTGCCTCTCGCGGCGGCCCCCACGCCCCCGCGCCGCGCCGCGTCACCTGTCGCCGCTGCGTCGCCCTCGCCCTTCGCGCCTCTCGCGGTGACCCCGACGCCCCCGCGCCGTGCTGCGTCACCTGTCGCCGTGGCGTCGCCCTCGCCCTTCGTGCCTCTCGCGGCGACCCCGACGCCCCCGCGCCGCGCCGCGTCACCTGTCGCCGTGGCGTCGCCCTCGCCCTTCGCGCCGCTCGCGGCGACCCCCACGCCTCCACGCCGTGCCGCGTCACCTGTCGCCGCTGCGTCGCCCTCGCCCTTCGCGCCGCTCGCGGCGACTCCCACGCCTCCGCGCCGCGCCGCGCCGATGCCAACGGAGCCGATGGTCACGATTGGCGGCGTGACCTTCACCGCCGAGGTGGCCCACACGCTGGACGGGCGGGCTCGGGGCCTCTCGGGCCGAGACCATCTGGCGCCCGGGACGGGCATGTTGTTCGTCTTCGAGGGCGGGCCGGTATCGTCGTTCTGGATGAAGGGCATGAGGTTCGCCATCGACTTCGTCTGGATATCCGCCCACTGCGAGGTGGCCGGCGTCACGACGGATGCGCCTCCCCCGGAACCCGGCGCGCCCGATTCGAGCCTCCTCAGCTACGAGCCGCCGGCGCCGGCAGCGTACACCTTCGAGATCAACGCCGGAGAGGTCGCTCAGCACGGCATAGAGCCGGGCGATCCGGTCAGCTTCTCCGGCGTATCCGCGCAGGGCGCGAACTGCTGAGGCCGTCCGTCCGCTTCCCGCTCCCCATCCTCCCCAATCCTGAGAATCCTGATTCAGACATCCCTTGACGACACCGAACCGCTGTGCTAGAGTATCCCCATGACACAGCCGGCCGTCTCTCCCACAAACCAGCCCGCAGGACTCCTGAAGCGACTGTCGGAAAGTGTCGTATTAGTGTCGGAAAGTGTCGTATTAGTGTCGGAAAAGTGTCGTATTAGTGTCGGAAAAGTGTCGGATAGTGTCAGGCAAAATCGCCCCTCCCCAGCTACGGAATGCCCCCAAAATGCGACACTTTGCACAAAAAATCATCCGCGGCGGCCTGGGCGGACATGCCCCCGGGGCCGCCGGACGCAAGGAACGCCGCGTCCCCCCAGTCGACCGGGCGAGGGCTCCGGGAGCAGACCATTCTCTTGATGACAGGCCCCAGACGTGGAAGCCGCGCCTGACTCTCCTCTCAGGATAGTGTTCATGGGAACGCCCGCCTTCTCGGTGCCGGTGCTCTCGGCGCTGATGGAGGCGGGGCACGACGTCGTGAGCGTGTGCACCCAGCCGGATCGTCCCTCTGGACGAGGCAGGCGCGCCGGGCCGTCGGGAGTGAAGGCGTTTGCCGTCGAGAGGGGCCTCCAGGTGCTCCAGCCGGAATCGCTGCGCCGTGACGCGCGGGCGCGCGCTGAACTGGCCTCGCTCGACCCCGACCTGATGGTCGTGTCGGCCTACGGCCTCTACATCCCCGGCTCCGTGCTGGCGGCGCCGCGGCTCGGCTGTCTAAACGTGCATCCCTCCCTGCTGCCGCTCTACCGCGGCCCCTCCCCGGTCGCCGCGGCCATTCTCAACGGAGACACCGTGACGGGCGTAACGCTGATGGCGGTGACCGAGCGGATGGACGCCGGCCCGATAGTGGCTCAGGAGGAGACCGCCGTCGGGCCGGAGGAGACGACCCTGGGCCTTACGGCCCGTCTCTTCGAGATGGGCGCGGGGCTGCTGGTCAGGATACTCCCCTCGTGGCGGCGCGGCGGCATCCGCCCCGTCGAACAGGACGAGCGCCGGGCCACCCGGACTCGCAGACTGTCGAGAGAGGACGGCCTGATAGACTGGAGCAGGCCGGCGGCCGAGACCGCCAGACGGGTTCGCGCGCACGATCCGTGGCCCGGCTCGTTCACCTACTGGCGGGGCAAGCTGCTCAAGATCGCCCACGCAAAGGCCCTTCCGGCCCCGTCGAGGGCCGCAGCGCCTGGCGAAGTGGTGTCACTGTCCGGCGGCATAGGCGTCGGCACGGGTGACGGACTGCTCTGGGTGGGCAGGCTGCAGCTGGAGGGGCGGCGCTTCGTCGATGCCCAGGAGTTCTTGCGCGGGCATCCCGACCTGGTGCGCTCGGCGCTGGGGTGATCGTGGAAACCGGATCGAGTGAAGACCGTGCCGGGCGGCCTGTCGTGGGAGTGGTTTCGGCCGATTCCGCCTCCGCCGATGCGTGCGCGGACGTGCTCGAACGCAGCGGCGCGAGGGCTGCGCGGCTTGCGACCGCCCGGGAGTCACGCGAAGGTCTCCAAAGCGTGGATGCGGTGGTGTTCGCCGGAGACCAGGACCGCGCCGTCCACGGAGACCTCCTGACGAGGTCCATCGACGCAGGCATGGCGGTTCTCTGCATATCGGGCGGCCTGTGGCTCCTGAACGAGGCTCTGGGCGGCCAGCCGCCGGGCCCCGTCGATGGGCATGGCCCGGTCGGACACGACCGCGAGACGGGCTCGGCATACCACAGGATATTCATCGCTCCGGGCAGCAAGCTGGCCGCCGTCGTCGGCTCCGGCGGAATCGTGCGCGTCAACAGCCGGCACGGGGTCGGGATCAGGCCCGCGCACAAATCGCCCCTCCTCCTGGCCTCGGCGTATTCCCTCCAGGACGGGGTCATCGAGGCCCTGGAGAGCGCCGAGCATCGCTGGGTCATAGGCGTCCAGTTCCAGCCCGAGATCCGGGGGGAGATGCCGCCGCACTTCGACAGGCTGTTCCAATCGCTGGTCGACCGGGCGCGCGAGCGCCCGGACTCGGTCGGACTCTCCCCGGGAGACGCCACGGATGGGCTGTAGAGAGGTCCCGAATCGGGAGTCTTGGAGGGATTCTCTCCCTCTTGCAGGGAGAGGCTTTCTGCTTGACACGAGTCGATGGGGCAGGAGTGGGTTCTCCCCCTCTTGCAGGGAGGGGCTTGGGTCACTGACCACTGACCACCGACCACTGACCACTGCTCTGGCAGGGGTCTCAGGTGGTGTATAATTACTTTGTACTAGGACTAACAACTTTTCAATCTGGACGCATCCGGGGGCGGCAGGCCCCGGACGGGAGACTCGCATGGTGAACAAAACTGACCACGGGTTTGTCAAACCGACCCTGATAGACCAGGAGATGCGCGCCGCGTACATGGAGTACGCGATGAGCGTGATCGTGGCCCGCGCCCTCCCCGACGTGAGGGACGGACTCAAGCCTGTGCAGAGGCGCATCCTCTACGCCATGCACGACCTCGGCATGAGGCCCAACTCCGCCTACAAGAAGAGCGCCAGGCTCGTCGGAGAGGTGCTGGGCAAATACCACCCACACGGCGACGGCGCCGTCTACGACGCCATGGTCCGCATGGCTCAGCCCTTCTCCATGAGGATGCCTCTCGTGGACGGACAGGGCAACTTCGGCAGCGTGGACAACGACCCCGCCGCCGCCATGCGCTACACCGAGTGCAGGCTCGCTCGCATAGCCGAGGAGATGCTCGCCAATCTGGACGAGGACACCGTCGATCTCATCGACAACTTCGACGGCACCCTCAAGGAACCCGTGGTCCTGCCCGCGCGACTCCCGAACATGCTGGTCAACGGCGCATCGGGCATCGCGGTGGGCATGGCCACCAACATCCCGCCACATAACCCGACCGAGATATGCAACGCGGTAATCCAACTCATAGACGAGCCCGACTCCACCGTCGAGGGCCTGCTTCGCATCGTGAAGGGCCCCGACTTCCCGACCGGCGGCACGATCATGGGACGCGAGGGCATAAGGAACGCCGCCTCCACGGGCAGAGGCCAGATCATTGTCCGGGCCAAGGCCGAGGTGGAGGACGTCAAACGCTCCGACAGGAAGCGGATCGTGGTCAGCGAACTGCCCTTCCAGGTGAACAAGGCCACTCTCGTGGAAAAGGTCGCCGCCCTGGTGAAGTCGAAGCGCGTCGAGGGCATCACCGAGATACGGGACGAGTCGAACAGAGAGGGGATGCGCGTGGTCCTCGAGCTGCGGGGCGGCGCTCAGCCGCCGGTGGTTCTCAACAACCTCTACAAGTTCACCGCCCTGCAGAGCTCGTTCTCCGTGAACATGCTCGCCCTCGTCGACGGCGCCCCCAGAGTCGTGAACCTGAGGCAGGCGCTCCAGCACTTCATAGAATTCCGAAGGGAGGTCGTAACACGCCGCTCCGAGTACCGCCTGAAGAAGGCGCGCGAGAGGGCGCACATTCTCGCCGGACTCCGCATCGCGCTCGTCAACCTCGACGACGTGATAGAGCTGATCCGATCATCCGAGAACGTGGAGAGCGCCAGGCTCGGACTCATGCAGAGGTTCTGGCTGGACGAGATCCAGGCGCAGGCCATCCTGGACATGCAGCTCCGGCGGATCGCCTCGCTGGAACGCGAGCGGATCGAGCAGGAATACCAGGAGGTCCAGAACGCCATCGCAGGACTGGAGGCCCTCCTGGCCGACCCGGCCAAGATACTGGCCGCGATCAAAGAGGAGATGACGGAACTCAAGAAGTCGCTCCGCCAGCCACGCAGGACCGACGTCACCGCCGAGGCCCACGAACTCACCCGGGAAGAACTGGAGGCCCACGAACAGGTGGTCGTGACGCTCAGCCAGGGCGGGTACGTCAAGAGGGTTCCCGCCAGCGTCTTCCGCAGTCAGCACAGGGGCGGCAAGGGCGTCTCCGGCATGAACACCAAGGACGACGACCCCGTCGATCACATACTCGTCGTCGACACCCACGACTCGCTCCTGTTCTTCACCAACACGGGCAGAGTCATCAAGATAAGGACCTTCGACCTCAGGGCCGACCTCTCGCGCAACACCAGGGGCGTCCTCGTCGAGAACGTGATGCCCATGGGACCGGGGGAGACGGTCAAGGCCGTGATCGGAGTGAAGGGACTCGACGACGATCAGGCCTATCTGGTCCTGGCAACCCGCAGAGGCAGCGTCAAGAGGGTGCCGCTCAACGACATCGCCAACATCCGCCCGTCGGGCCTGATCATCATGGGCCTGAAGAGGGGCGACGAGCTGGTCGCGGCGCGGCTGGCCAACGGGGACGAGGACGTGATAATCGTCTCCGAACAGGGCATGTCCATAAGATTCCCCGTAAGCCAGATCACCCCGCACTCCAGAACCGCCGGCGGCATGAAGGGGATAGACCTCGGCCACGAGGACCGCCCCGATGACAGGGTGGTGTCGATGGACGTGGGACACCCCGAAACGCGGCTCCTCGTGATCAGCGCGCTCGGCTACGGAAAACTGACGACCCTCGACAAGTACCGCCGACAGACGAGGGGCGGCATCGGAATCAAGACGTTCAACATCACCAAGAAGACCGGAACGGTCGCCGCCGCCCAACTGGTGGAGGACGACAAAGAGGTCTACGTCGTCTCCCAGCAGGCCCAGGTGATCCGAACCAACCTCCAGGAAATCAGAAACACCGGCCGCGCCACGCAGGGAGTGACCATCTTCAAGCCCGCCCCGGGCGACAGAGTGTCGTCGATCGCCTGCGTCAGTGGCCTGCGCCAAGCCGCCGAGAACGGGAACAAGAACGCCAAGAACGCCAAGAACGGCGGAAACCCCAAAAACGGCAAGCGCAAGAACAAGCAGAGCAACTGACGGCCCGGACATGCCATGCCGCTCGAACTGAACCACATGACGAACGCCGGAGTGCGAGGTGCGGGCCTTACCCTCCCGCGCGGCCTGGACCGCGAAGGACTACCCCGGCGTCGTCCCGGCAATTGTCGGCCAGGGGCCGCTGAACCTGAGCGCTCTCGGCGCCTGAAGGAAGCCTCCGAGGAACCGGACCTGCCCATCAGAGTGGACGCGCTCGACTGGCACGCCATATCCCAGAGCTTCCGTGAAAGTGATTGACGAGGACTGTGTGGTTGTGCAGAACAGCGCGAATGACGCCGCCGCCGGCGTACCGGACGGGTGGCTCCAGACGAGATTTGGAAATTGTGCGGTACTCGTGCGGGACACCATCTCGCCCGCCGAACATCCTGAGATGCCCTATGTTGGTCTCGAGCACATCGGCGTGGGCACTCTATCCCTCCTTGATACTGGAGTGGCGAGTGCCGTAAACAGTGCAAAATCGCGCTTCCGGTGTGGTGACGTCCTGTTTGGAAAACTACGCCCCTACTTCCGGAAGGTAACCCGCGCCCGCATTGATGGCATCTGCTCCACGGATATCTGGGTCGTGCGCCCGACTGATGGCGTCGATGCGGGGTATCTATTCTACGTGATGGCGTCACAAGACTTCGTTGAGGCTGCGACGCAGGGTTCAGAAGGCACAAGGATGCCCAGGGCAAAATGGGAGTACATGGCGAGGCGTGAAGTCTCCCTCCCACCCCTCCCCGAGCAGCGCGCCATCGCCCACGTCCTCGGCACACTGGACGACAAAATCGAGCTCAACCGGCGCATGAACCAGACGCTGGACGAGATGGCGCGGGCAATCTTCAAGTCCTGGTTCGTGGACTTCCACCCCGTCCTCGCCAAAATAGCCCGCCGCGACACCGGCCTCCCCCCCGACCTCGCCGCCCTCTTCCCCGACCGCCTAGTAGACTCCGAACTCGGGGATGTGCCGGAGGGGTGGGAGGTCCGACGGCTGGGGGATTTTGGAAATGTGATTACAGGAAAGACGCCAAGCACACGAAATCCGATATACTATGGTGATGACGTTCCATTCTTGAAGATTCCTGACATGCATGGAAAAGTGTATGTTGTGGAGACCGGTACTATGCTGTCGAACGAAGGAGCTTCCTCGCAACCTAAGAAAGCCCTACCAGCAGGAAGTGTCTCGGTCAGTTGCATCGCTACACCAGGTTTAGTCGTGCTAAACCATCGAATGACTCATACTAACCAGCAGATAAACAGCATCATTCCTAGTGCGAATTGGGCTAGCAAGTACCTGTATTGGTCGTGCAGGCATTTGTCAGCAGAAATCATGACGGGAGGGAGCGGGGGCTCCGTTTTTGGCAACATGAACAAATCTGCCTTCAGTGAGCTAGCCATCCCTGGACCTGAAGATTCGGCCGTGCTCGCTTTTGATAGGCTAGTGTCTCCTCTACACGACGCTATACTGTCGAACGAGTGCGAATCCCACACTCTCGCCGCCCTGCGTGATGCGTTGCTGCCGAGGCTGGTGTCTGGGGAGGTAAGGCAACAGGATGTTTGCGCATGACGCCTGAGGAAATTAAGGGGCTGGCCTTGACTGGCGAGTCCGAGACGCTGGAGTTCAAGGCTACCACCGGCTCTAGGCGCGAGGGCGCTATGAGCTCGTGTGCCATGCTCAACCACCGCGGTGGTCACGTCGTCTTCGGAGTCACGCAAGGAGGGAACGTCGTGGGCCAGCAGGTGGGAGAGGGTACTATCGAGGATGTTATCGCCGAGATTCAAAGGATAGAGCCGCCGGTCTTCCCAACCGTCGATCGGGTTCCTGTGAACGACGATGGTTGGGGAGTAATCGTGGTGAGCCTACAGCAGGGACAAACCAGACCATACAGCTATAGGGGAACTGCCTACCAACGAGTTGGGAATACCAACCGGGCGATGACACGGGACGAGTACAACCAGATGCTGTTCGAGCGTATGCATAGCGTGCAGCGATGGGAGAATCAGCCCGCGAGCGGTTGGTCCATCGACGATTTGGATGAAGCGGAGATACGGCGCACCGTGGAAGAGTCGATTCGCCGGGGTCGCCTGGAAGATCCAGGAGTCCGCGGGACGGAGGATCTGCTGCGAGGGCTGGGACTAATCAAGAACGGAGAGTTGCTGCGAGCGGCGGTCGTGCTGTTCGGTGCATCGGAGCGTGTCGCGGCAGATATGCCGCAGTGCCTGCTGCGCGTCGCGCGTTTTCGCGGGGTCGGACGCACCGAATTCCTGGACAACCGACAGTTTCGCGGAAATGCCTTCGTGTTGCTCATGATGGCGGAGCGATTCATGGTGGAGAATCTTCCGGTGGCCGGGCGCATCGTCTCGGATCGCTTCGAGCGCGTGGACGAGCCGCTCTATCCTCCCGAAGCGCTGCGAGAGGCGCTGGCTAACGCATTGTGCCATAGGGATTACTCCATAGGCGGAGGATCGGTAGGGGCGGCTATTTATGACGACAGGCTGGAAGTGACGTCGTCCGGCACGTTGCACTTTGGCCTGACGCCGGACCTTCTGTTTGCTCCACATGAGTCGTTGGCCTGGAATCCACTGATCGCTGGGGTATTCTACCGGCGTGGGATCATTGAGCAGTGGGGGCGTGGGACTATCAAGATGGCGGAGTTGACGGAGGCCGTCGGCCTGCCCCAACCGGAGATCGAGGATGAAGCGGGCAGCGTGACGGTGCGCTTCCGTCTCAGCCGATACCTGCCGCCCCGGAGGGTGGGACGCGATCTGACTGCCCGGCAGCAGGCTATCCTTGCCCTCCTGCACGAGGCTGACACAGGTATGGCGCTGCGGGAGATTCGTTCCGAATTGGGTCCGCAGACCAGCGCGAGACAGCTGCACAGAGACCTTGTCGCCCTCAGGGCACTCGAGCTGGTCTTGACGGCAGGACATGGGCGAGGGGCAAGATGGCGTCTCCTGTGACTCAGGGCTGGAGTCAGTTCCCAGCTTGCAGGTGGTCTTATTAGGGGTCTTATTAGGGGTCTTATTAGGTCTTATTAGAGGTCTTATTGCTATTGGGGGGTCTTATACGTAACACCGGTTGGAAGGGAGGGACTGATGCACAAGTATGAGACCATCCTGTATTGGAGCAACGAGGACGGCGCCTTTGTGGCAGAGGCGCCCGAGCTCCCAGGATGCGCGGCCCACGGCCACACGCAGCAGGCGGCGCTGGAGCACATCAACGAGGCCGTGGACCTGTGGCTCGAAACCGCGCGGGAATTCGGCGACCCGATTCCAGAGCCGAAGGGCGAACGCCTCATGCTGGCCTAGCCAGCGCCAGGCGAGGTGAGACTTGAAGCAGGCGCGGCCCTTACCGGTTGTAGTCACTCACGGTCACCGCCGTGATCAGCAATCGCAGGGAAGACCGCGCTCGTGGTCACGATCCTCGCAAGCTCGGCTGCCACTTCCCTATCATTCTGGAAGAAGCCGAATACTCCGGCGTGTGATTCCATCTCGGGCGTCGGCTGATGCGTTACTGCCGACTTGCGCTGAGTCAGGCGGTCGATGGCGCCTTTGATCTGTGAGACCCTCAGCACGGCGAACCGACCTCCCGGTCTACGGCTGAGGGATAACTCTCCACGAACGCAGCCAAGCGCCTTGCCCATATCCGACGAACTCCAGTACTCCAGCCAGTTGACGGACAGGAACTCGTCTTTCTCCCTAATCTCGAAGGCGGCTGCCATCGGCAGGCCGTCCTCTACTCTCGCCGGAGAGCAGTACCGAGATACGTGATGTTCCTCAGGGAGTGGGTCGCCCCTCATTCCAAGGCGAGCCCCGACGTGAATGGCCGCACGGCTTGCATCGCTTCGTCCTTCGGGAGAATGCCGCTGACCCTCTTGTCGGCAGCATCCGATCGCCCCTCACCCACAGCGGCGGCAAACTGGACTCGGCCGTCTACCAGGAACCACATGGCAAGAATCCCGCTGTCCTCGACGCGCCATTCCACCTGCAAGACACCGTCGGGGCTGACGCCGATCCGCGGAAGCCTCAAACGGCGTTCGGTGATGAGAAACAAGGCCAAGTGCCTCAGTGAGTCGATCTGAACGGGCGCCTCATCCGGCTCGTCTTCAACGACGCGCAGCAAGTAGCTGAGCCGGTCGGCTGCGGCGCCGAGGCCCAGCCGTCTCAGTATGCTCACCATTTCCTCGTGCTTGTCAGTCTCCAAAAGCCATCCCGATCCTGAGTGCGGCGCCTCGGTCTCCCTCCCGCGGCTTGCCTGTATGCCGTGCGTGGCAACGAGGGCGCCACATTGATTATACGGTCAACACAGTCACAAAATCCACACGGTTGGCAATTGCAGGCTGCGGCTGGCAGGCGCTGCGCCTGAGCGTGGTACGTACCCAGAGCCTCGCCGCGCGGCGCTGCCGCCAGGC
The DNA here is from genome assembly GCA_958295685.1 of uncultured Dehalococcoidia bacterium. GTDB lineage: Bacteria > Chloroflexota > Dehalococcoidia > Lucifugimonadales > CATQGZ01 > CATQGZ01. Next base: position 1,501,917 of record OY282365.1, on the reverse strand, counting down.
CCGCTGGGTCCGGGCAACGCCGGACACCCGCTTCGGAGACCAACCCCATCCTCCTTCCGTGCGTTATCATAGTCGAACGGCGTGGCCGAATGGCCTCGCCGCATGGTGTAGTTGTGCTTCCTGAACCCTCCAGAGTCCCGATGCTGATCGCCGCCGTGGCCATGCTCACGGCGGGCGCCGTTGCGTGCGGCACCTCCTCGCCGCCTCCCGTACGGCCGCCTGCGCCCGCTGCGATCGTGGCAGCGCCAGCCGCCGAGACTCCCACGCCGGCGCCGATGGCGGAGGTGAGCCCACCCGCGTCGCCCGCGCCGGTCACGACGCCCATGACTGTGAAAGAGACCGCGTCATACGATGTCGACGGTCTGTCCGCCAGGGCGCTCGACTTCCTGACCGCCTTCACAAATGAGTTCAGCCCCCGCGCCAGCGGCACGCAGCAGGAGCGGGCCGCGGCCGAGTTCCTGTCGGGAAGATTCGAGGCGCTGGGATACGACGTCAGACTTCAGGACTTCACGTTCGACGTCCTCGGAACGTCCGCCGCGCTGTCCTTTGGGGAAGACGAGGCAGCCGAGGTCATGACCATCCGGATGGCCCTCTCGGGAGAGGGCGCCGCGGCGGGGCCGCTGACGCGCGTCGGCAGGGCGTTCTCGGAAGACATCCCGGCCGGGGGACTCGACGGGAAGATCGCCCTCATCGAGCGGGGAGACATCAGCTTCGAGGAGAAGGTGCGGCGGGTTGCGGAAGCGGGCGCGGTGGGCGCTATCGTGTATAACAACGTGCCGGGGCTGTTCGGAGGCACACTCGTGACCGAATCCAGCATCCCGGTCGTGTCGGCGTCCATGGAAAGTGGGCAAGAGATGCTGGGCCTGATCGAGGAGAACGACGTTCAGGCCGTCGTGTCCGTGCTCGCCGAGCGGATACACTCTCAGAACGTCATCGCCGAGATGGCCGGCTCGGACGGCAGGGTCGTCGTGCTGGGAGGCCACTACGACACCGTGCCGAACGTGCCGGGGGCGAACGACAACGGCTCCGGCGTCGCGTCGCTGGTGACGACGGCCGAGGAGATCGCCTCCGCCGCCTACCCCTTCACCATTCGCATCATCGCGTTCGGCGCCGAGGAGCTCGGGCTGCATGGAAGCGAGCGATACGTCGGGTCTCTGAGCGAATCGGACAGAGCGTCGATCACGGCCATGCTGAACTATGACGCCCTGGCGGGTAGCAGCGCGCTGAACGTGACTGGAGACCCGGACCTGCAGGACACCGTCATACACTCGGCCAAAGAGGCGGGAGTAAGTGTGCGGGAGCAGCCGCCCTCCGAGAACTTCGGCAGCGACCACACGCCCTTCCTGAACGCCGGCATCCCAGCAGTCTTCTTCATGGACGGGGAGTTCTCGCGCATCCACACGCCGGAAGACAGGCTGGAGTTCATCAACGAAGACCTGCTGGGCCAGTCCGTGGCCGCCAGCCTCGCCCTGCTCGACCACCTAGCCGCCAGGTAGCCGCTCGGGTCAGCGACTGGGCCGCAGCTTCGGTACCCGCGTTGAGTGGCCACACAGCTCCCGGCCTTGGGTGACCGAGTTGAGACACCTTCTTCATAATGCCTACTAATCTGGGACATGTTCCATCGGCAAGTCGTGCGTCACTGCGACATCCTCATGTGTTATCATCGACTAGCCTCCCTTCCAACGGGTAAGCGGTAGCGAACGGGAGGCGCTAGGCGTGTGCGCTTGTAGCTCAGTTGGATAGAGCGCAGCCCTGCGGAGGCTGAGGCCGTGGGTTCGAGTCCCGCCAAGCGCGCCAAAGTACCGGGCGATTAGCTCAGATGGTTAGAGCGCCTGCTTTACACGCAGGAAGTCGGCGGTTCGAGTCCGTCATCGCCCACCAACCCTGACCGCAGACAGTACCGGGCCGTGTAGAACGACCTCCTCGGTGTCCCTTCCGGGTATGGGGATGGAGTAGCGGACGACGGCGTTGCCGGGGCCGACGACGACCTCCTTGACGAAGCTCTCGATGAAGGCCCGCGATTCGGTGAGCTCGCTGGTCTTGAGGAAGTCGCTCATGTCCTCTGCGTATGCGGTGATGGTCTCCACGTCGTCCAGGACCACCCGGCGCTCCGAGAGGACGACCTTCGCCTCCTCGGCTGTGGCCTCCAGCCGCTCCCGGCGCTCCCTGTGATCACGGATGCGAGGGGTTACGTCGGCCATGTCGAGGTCGGTGGTCTCAACCAGGTTGTAGAGTCTGTCCAGCCTGCGCCGCACCTCCGCAAGCTCCGACTCGACGGTCTGAAGCCTCTGGCGCTGCTCGTGGGCCACGCCGTCCATCTCCTCGTCCACCAGCCGCACCAAGTCGCGGATGTTGCCCTCGGTCAGGATGTTGGAGCGAATCTGGCCGACGACCAGCTCCTCGAACCGCCGGGCGTTGAGCCTGGGGGCGTCGCAGGCCCCGCTGCCCCGCTTCATCAGCGACTGGCAGACGTAGTAGGAGAACCGGCCGCTCTTGGAGTCCTGGCCTGAGAGCGCCCGGTCGCACGTCCTGCACCAGTCCGCTGAGCAGGTAGGAGCTTCCGACCCTGCGGGGGTGAATCCTCCTAGGGGCGCGGGAGCGCATCTGCTTGTTCACCCGGCGGAACTGAGCCTTTGAGACGATGGCGGGGAACGCCCTCTCCACCCGCACCGGCTCGGCCTTGTCCTTTGCCTTCGTGCCCCAGACCAGCGTTCCCGTGTACGCTTCGTTATTGAGGATGATGTGGACGCCGTTCTTGGACCAGAGCCTGCCGGTGGGGTTGGCAATGCCCTCGTCGTTGAGGGTACGGGCGATGTCCAGAATCCCCTTGCCCGACTCGGCCACGTCGAAGATGCGCTTGACCACGGGGGAGGTGGCGGGATCGGGTTCCAGGGTGGGGCGCTTCTTGGCCCCGTCCTGCACCATGACCCTGGCATAGCCGTAGGGCGTCCTGCTGGCGACCCAGAAGCCCCTGGATGCCGCCTCCCGCATCCCCCGCGTGACCTCTTGGGCCAGATTCTCCGAGTAGAACTCGTCCACGCTCTCGATGATGGCCTCCATGAGTTTGCCCGTGGGCGAGTCGTCGGCGTGCTCGGTGATGGAGACGACTCTCACGCCCTTCTTGCGCAGCATGGACTTGAAGGCGACGGCGTGTTCTCTCTTGCGGGTGAAGCGGGAGAACTTCCAGACCAGAATCTCGTGGAAGGGAGAGTTGGGCCTGCTGGCCTCGTCCAACATCCTGCGGAACTGGGGCCGGTCGGCGATGCGTCCGCTCTCCGCCTCGTCGACGTACTCGCGGGCGACCACGTAGCCGTTCTTCTCGGCGTAGTCCCTGAGCGCCCTGAGCTGGGCGGCGACGGACAGGTCAACGTCCTGCCTATCGCTGGACACCCTGGCGTAGAGGGCCGCCATTCGGATATAACACCAATCCGTCATGAACCAATATCCACTAGAGCCCCGTTGCTCACCATACCCTCTCGACATAATGGCCATCTTTGCCTTGTATCAAACAATCGATTGACATGTTAGGCCAGATGTTTAGAAGATTGGTCCGTGCAAAAGGCGACGGCGTTCGTCAAGGCTCTGCAGGGGCTGTGGGGCGTGGGGAGTTGAGATTGCCAGTTACCCTGATCAGGCATCCCACCGGGGAAAGGCGCAGGGGGTGGTGCCTAGCTGGCTACCCACGGACTGTGGGAACCCCGGCCAACAGTTCGTGGCCGGTCATCAAACCGGAAGCGCAGACCAGATCCTGACAGGGCAAGCCTCGACCTGGGAGAGTTCAGCGACGGCAGAGGTCTATTGACCACACGAATGGGGATTTCTATACTCTTGTTGACTTTCATTGACATTGGTATGTAGGGTGGTACTGAGATGAGTCCCATGGAGAACTGGGTGGACATTGCGGAGGTGGCAGCACATCTACAGGTTACGAAGGATTCGATATACCGCTGGGTCGATTCGAAGGGTTTCCCAGCTCATAGCGCTGGTCGACTGCTGAGATTCAAGCTGTCGGAAGTAGACGACTGGGTGCGGTCAGGAAGTGAAGATCATGTTCCTTCAGAGGGTGAAGGCAGAAGCACTGATGACAGCTAATTCAATTGACCCAGAATCGACCGCATTTCAGAAAGAGCATCTCTCGTTGGGAACCAATAGCTCGTCTCCGTCTGGTGACAGTGCTGACGGAGCTTCTTTGGAGAGTGCAATACACAACCATCTGTTGAATCTAGGCTTTTCTAGGAATGGTAGTGGGTATTTTGTAGATGGAGTAGTGACGAAGCAGAAGATTCGGAATCTTCACGTGGCGCAGCGATTGGACATCCTGGAGCGGCATAGGCCCTTCATCGAAACTCATGGTTCTGACCTGGTGGAGCATTTTGCGAGTGGCAGCCACATCGATCCCGCGTCGATTGATCCGGAGTTGGTTGAGGTTTCTCCAGACTCACTTGAGTCGCGATTGTTCAGATTTGCTTCGTTGCTGTGGTCCGTGCCTGTGTCGCAGGGCTTTGGACGTCGACTCCGCTTCCTCGTCAAGGACAGGCAAAACGATTGTTTGATTGGCCTCTTCGCTCTGGGAGACCCTGTCTTCAACCTTTCGGCTCGGGACAATTGGATTGGGTGGACACACGAAGACCGCCGGGATCGACTCGTTCATGTAATGGATGCCTACGTTGTTGGCGCCGTTCCTCCCTACTCTCAGTTGATTGGCGGCAAACTCGTGGCCGCACTTATGGGTAGCAAGGAAGTGAGACGAGCCTACGAGCGAAAGTATCTGGCGCGGCAATCGGTGATCCGCCAAAGGAAACATCGGGCGCGTCTGGTGCTGTTGACCACAACATCGGCTTTGGGTCGTTCATCAATCTACAACCGTCTGAGCATTCCGGAGGGCCCTCGGTTCCTCCGGATTGGCACGACCAAGGGTTTTGGCCACTTTCACCTCTATGGCGAGGTGTTCGATTCGCTAAGGGCTCATCTGGAGGAGGCGGGGCACCCTTATGCGTCAGGCCACAGGTTTGGCATGGGACCGAACTGGAAATTGCGCGTCGCGAGGGCCGCGCTTGAAGACCTTGGCATCGACGGAAACTCAATTCTGAAGCACGGCATCGAGCGTGAAGTGTATGCAATACCTCTTGCGGAGAATTGGAAGAAGGTCTTATCGGGAGAGCACCAAAGACTCCGGTCTCTTACCAGACCATCTGCCGAGATATCGCAGTTTTGCTTGGATCGTTGGTTAGTGCCTCGATCTGAGCGGGACGCGAGTTTTCGAAGTTTTGACAGTGGCAGCATCATATCTACTCTATTGAACGGCGGCACAGGGCAGCGAGGTAATGACCACTGAGATAGAGGCATGGCAGACGCGCCTATCGCTGCATTTTGCGGCTCTCAGGGACGTTCGGCGTGCGAGGGGAACCGAAGAATCCCTCTTTGCCCTTGAACACGGTCTGACCCAAGCGGAAGTAACAGCTCTTGAAGGGACGGTGCGAACGCACATCGCGTCCCGCACGCCATCACGTGACCATTGGCTGGTATGGGTCGTGTACGCCGCGGAACTGGGCTATCGGTACGCCGGCGACGAGTACTGGCAGACCTTCGAACAAGAGACTCCTGGATGGATTATCAACGGAGACCGCTACAGGATACGTGAATTCTACATGCGGTTCGTACGGGAATTCGACGGCGCGGTACCTTCGGGTCCTTGGGCTGAGCAATTCTCCATTATTTGTTGGCCCATCACCCATGCCATCCTTCCAAAGGACTTGCAGGTGCAACTTGCCCGCACACTCTATGAGTGCCGGTACCTGTTCTCCGAGGATGTCCTTGGCTCTCCAGAGCAGTTGGGTGACCTCCTCGCCGCACGGAGTTGGAACGCGTCGTCCCGCTTCCGGAACCTTGCGGAAGACAAGCGCCTCTTAGGCCAGATAGCTGCGGCTCTTCTCACCCAAGGACGGGCTGGGTCCAATGAGCTCATATACCCCGCGACCTTACAGAGGATCAGTGAGGATCTTGACCGAGAGCGGCAGGCACGAGAATGGCTTCAGAGAGCACGTCGTTCCGTAGACGAACGGGTGCAAATCCGGGGCCTCGGCACCACAAGCAGCCGGGCATTTTCCTCGACCGTCGGTCAACTTGACGAGGCCAGGGCGACTGTCGCTCAATTGGGAATCGAGCCACGTCTCGTACTTCGACCACGAGATACCTCCGGGGAATCGTGGGACATACTGCTTGAGATCCCGGGCCTGTCTCATTTGCTGCTGCGATTCCCTCAGACCCGGGAGATACTCACTGGCTCTCGCTGCCGTGTTGCAGGGTCGCAAGGTCGGCCATTGGCACGCGGTCGCCTTGTCCATGGCACCCAGCACATAAGGCTTGTCAGGTGGCCGGAACCCGATGAAGTGCTACTGCAATTCGAGAGAAGGGACCCGCAGCTCGATTTTCTCCTCCGTACGGAGTGTCTCCTCCGGCCTGGTACCACATGGCTCCTAAGGATCGCTTCCGATAGGCTGGCTTATGAGCGCAGGGGTTTGAGAGTAAGGCCCGGTGAGCGCTATGTCATCCTCAGTACGGATGGCCCGATTGACGGAGGCGTGCACGTCATTCCAATTGAAGTAGAGTGCGAGGGAGTCAACGCCGCGATTCTTGATCTGCCTAAGTCACTCAAGGAAGATTGGCAAGAGTCGATTCAGAATCTAGGGCTTGGGCAGGCAAGGGGCATCGAGGTTTGGCCCGCCGGCTTGTCCGCGGTGGCATGGGACGGGGAAGGCCAAGGCGAGTGGCTAGCCTCCGAGCGACCGTGCCTTGCCATTCTTGCGGACCACCCCCTGGAGTCCCTGCGAATCTCTATGGATTCTAGCCCGCTGCACGTGTTCGAGTTGGCAACCCTAGAAGCGGGGGAACCCCTGTTTCTTGAACTCCCTCTGCTTCCTATCGGGACGCACAAGCTGAGATTCTCAGCAAGTAGCAGTTTGGCAGGTGAGACTGAAACGATAGACGATCAAGAAGCCACCATACGCATTCTTGAGGACAGACCACAGACTGCAACGATTGATCATCGGGGCCCGCTGTCGGTGCAGATCGATCCCCCGCACCCCACCATGGAGCAACTCTGGGATGGTGAAGTTGAAGTCCAGCTGCAGGGGCCTGAGAAACGAGAGGTTGCTTGTCGCGTCTCGCTACTTGAAGGCAATGGGGGAGGTGCGATTCTTGCGAAGGACCTGCCACCGCTCAGATTGCCTGTGTCTCCCGAGGATTGGAAGGACCACTTCGACAAGCGTTTTCGAAATAGAGAAGAAGTACAAGAGGCATACGATAGGGCAGTCAATTGCGTGCTGGAGTTTGGTGTTGGTGAACTCGGACGTTTCACGCTCCGATGCGCGCGTCCCTTCACTCCACTTCGATGGGCGTTGAGACGGGAAGGCAACAATTACATGGCACGGCTCTATGACGACAGCGGCCACACAGAGCACCCCACAGTAAATCGTGCCCCTTTCGAGACGCCTTGTAGCGAAGAAAGGGTCCCATACGACACAGAATTCCTGGTACCGGACCACGGGGGACTGTATGTCGCGCGAACACGGACTTATGCTGCAGTAATCATTGTTCCTCCCGTACTCCCCCAAGGTTTCGGACTCGCTGCGCTAGGACTTACTCCAGAGATAGAGCGCTTGGTGCGTTCTACTGATTCGGCCATGAGGATGGTTGAGATTGCAGGCCTATGGAACCGGGCAAGGCTGCCAGGCAATCTTCTGGCTGTCTTCCGAAGGCAGAAAGTGATGAACGCATTGGCCTCCGAACTATTCCGCCTTGTATGTGGAGATAACTGGGCGAGAGCAGAAGAGGAGGCTGAACTTGCGGTGAGAGACGCCAGAGCATTGGAAGCCTTATCCCAGGCGATATCCAGAAACCCTGCAGAAGCTGGCGCTGGGCCTGCTCTAGTCCGCGACGCTGAAGCGATGGCCCAAAGTGATTGCAGTCGCAGAGTCGAACACTTTGCCTCTCTGGCGGCCACGCACCACCTATTGCCACGGAACATCCAGCAAATGACGACCAGCCAATCGGGGCCTACTGGCCCTGGCACACCGACGTGGCTCGCAGAACTTGCCCTGAGACTTGGAAGCGATCCGGGCAACGTCGAGGCCTGGGCGGACTCTGACCTGCGCTCTGGCCTGAATCGCCTCATGGAGTCTCCGTCCCTGTTCAGAGCCGCTAGGCTTGCGGTCCTAGCTACGCAGCCTTTCTTTTCCTCTGGAGTTCAGTCCGGCGACCTTTACGCCAGTTGGAGATGGTCATGAGACGCTTGACCGCCGCGGAAGTCCACGCCAATAAAGTAGCCGAGCTTGGACTCGATCAGAGCGCATTCGATCTGATCTCGGTTAAATCAATCGCCGCCTCCCTGAGGAGGTCAGCCAGTTTCTTGTGCCCCTGCGCGGCGACTACGCTTGTTCGTGCGGTTGCCGATCCTCTACGGGGGCTGGTCGAGGAAGCGGAGGACATAAGGGGATTCGTCCGAGAGACCCTGGAAGCCATGGTCGCGCACGGGGACCTGATTGAGAACCGCGACATTGAAGATCCGGCGCCCGGTGCACCGGTACTCCTGTACGCGGCTCCTCCTAGCTTTGTAGCCCGGGAGAGCGGTGCTGCGATTCTCTTGGGTGTGTCCAATCCGGCGCTCGACAGTGTAGCGGCCCGCATCGAATACGTAGCCCACCTGCGACATCTCAACCCTAGTCCTGGTGAAGACCTCAGTTCGGAGCTACGGGACCTCGGGCTCACTGAACTATCCCATCAGCAGTGGTTGAGAGCACCTCAAGGAGAAACCCCCGCCCAGCATTTGGCCCATTTTGACCGCCTTCTCGACAGAGCTCGGCCCTCGGGCGACGTGCCTGGCCTATCGCTACTGGATTCGGATAGGCCAGTTCGGTACTACCCTGGTCGATGGACATCGGTGGGCTCGCTCTCTGGACGGTTCGTCGCGCGTCGAAGCCAAGCCTATGGTGGAGATCTGTGGTGCTACATCGAGATGAGTGACGGGAGGCCTGAGCGACTGCTAGACCTACCCTTGGCGGATAGTCGATGGCGGGGCTGTGACGAGGCATGGCGCTTGCAAATGGCGATCGACGCAAATCGAGGGAGTTCTCAGCTGTTCAAGATAGACTCGTATGTGATGCAGTTTTTCTCTCCATTACCAATGTGGGCTCGTCGAAGACTTGACTCGGTCGGGCAGCCGGTCTCGAGCGCAGGATGCCTCTTCGCCTATCGGCTCGCCGAGGCTGAGTTAGCCGAGGAAGTCCGCTTCGCTACTGATGAGTTGTGGCTGGCAGAACTGAAGGGCAGCCCAGAATCTCGGTGACCGACAGAAGGGAGGGGAGATGGAACTGACTATTATAGAAACCATCCAGCAGATGCAGAGCGCGCTGCAGGACTACATCGAAGCTACGTACCACATAAGTGATCCAATTCTGGTACAGCAGCGTCAGGAGATTCTCAGAACACCTGGTGTAATTCATCAGCAACCCTACTTGGAGAGCACGCCTCGCTACAAGACCGGCACGGCCCTCAAGGACCTTGGCCTTGACCTGGCCGCGCTTGAAATCTTCGGTTCTGTATCTGAGGCCGACGGTGAGCTTCAGCGGCTGATTTACGATCCACCATACGAACACCAGGCAGTTTCCACGAAGCTCTCGCTTGTTGATGCGCGCAGCCTTGTGGTCATGACCGGGACTGGGTCTGGCAAGACTGAGTGTTTCCTGTTACCCATCCTAGGCAAGCTGGCTTCGGAAGCCCAAAGGAAAGGGCAGTCGTTTGGAGAAACGCCGGCGGTAAGGGCGATGGTGTTGTACCCAATGAACGCCCTGGTCAATGACCAGCTTGGACGGCTCAGGCTCCTGTTCGCGGATAGACGCATTAGTGACAAATTCATGTCGTGGTCTGGAAGGCCTGCCCGATTTGCCCGATACACAAGCAGAACCTTGTACCCGGGAGTGCGTGATTCGAGGAAGGATCAAACTAAGCTTGCCCCGATAAGGAACTACTACATAAGCAACCTCGAAACCGCGCGAGACCCGTCATCTCCTCAACAGGCTACAGCGGAGGCTCTGGTTCGAGAACTGCAGGAGCGGGGCAAGTGGCCAGCCAAGCCCGACCTAACTAGATGGTACGGCCAAAAGGGACAGCGATGGCAGGATCGAAAGACCGGGGAATTCGAAAGGGCAGTAACGCTACCAGAGGATCCTGAGCTGTTCACGAGACACGAAGTACAGGCAGCGCCTCCCGACATCTTGGTTACCAACTACTCAATGTTGGAATACATGATGATGCGCCCGCTGGAAAGGCCAATCTTCGACCATACGCGCGATTGGCTTCGCGCAAATCCTGAAGAGTCGTTCCTGTTGGTCATCGACGAGGCTCACCTCTACCGTGGAGCTGCAGGCACAGAGGTGGCGCTTCTCATACGGCGTCTATGTTCACGACTCGGGATTCCTCCAGATCGGCTACAGGTCATCTGCACCAGCGCCAGCATGCAGTATCCTGACTACGCCCAGAATTTCGCAGCCCAACTCACCGGCAAGGATTCGGGAGACTTCAGTACCGTGGAAGGTGAACTCTCCTTCCGACCCAATGCAGCAAAGGGCTCGACCGAAGATGCCCTTGCCCTAGAGGGGATTGACCTTTTCGCCTTCTATGGGGCAGAGACGGACTCTGACCGTATGTCGCAGGTCGCGGAGTTTCTAAGCTACCGAGGGGTCGAGCCGTCAGGCCAGTTGACTCAAGCGCTGCACAGCGCGCTTGAGTCTTTCCCTCCCATGTCGGAACTCATCAACGCGACGATGACGGCGGCTCAGCCGGTCACGGATCTAGGAGAGATGTTATTTGAGGAGACTCCTTCTGATGTGGCTGATCGGGCGGTTACAGCCCTGATTGCCTTGGCAAGCATGGCCAAGCCTGACTCAAACCAGCCTGGGCTGATGCCTTGCAGGGTTCACTCTCTCTATAGGGGACTCGCAGGACTCTGGGTTTGTATGGACTCTCAGTGCGGGGAGATGCCACCAGAGCAACGTGGCGGACCGTCAGGTAAGTTGTACGGCCAGCCCCGGGCTGTGTGCGAATGCGGCGCTAGGGTTCTTGAATTCTATACATGCCGTAATTGTGGTACAGCCTACGCTCGGGCCTATACAAACGACGTCGAGGAACCTGAATTCCTATGGTCGGAGCCGGGCGGGGCACTTAGGACATTATCAGGGTCGTACGAGGAATTGGAGGCCATAGACCTTCTCTTGGAGGAGCCTGTCTTTGCGGACAGTGTTGAAGCTGCGGACTACGACCTGATCACAGGACGTTTGAACCCCTTCAATCTGGGGGAGCGGAATCGGCGAGTCTACTTGCGGGCCAACCGTGCGGAGGCTCCCAGCACAGAAGAGAGTGCCATAAATCCATCCCTGGGCGAATTCAGACCCTGCGCAGGATGCGGCCAAACGGCCGCATTCGGACGAACCTCCGTTCAGGATCATCAGACGAAAGGTGACCAACCCTTTCAAGCACTCATTTCAAAGCAGATTCAGGTTCAGCCCCCTAGTCCTAAACCTGCAACTAGACTGGCTCCCCTCCGAGGTAGGAAGGTCCTCATTTTCTCGGATTCTAGGCAGATGGCCGCCCGTCTCGCACCCAATATCCAGACCTATTCAACGCAGGATGCCCTGCGTCCTCTGATTGTGTCTGGATACGATCGCCTGAATAGAAACCCATTGATCACGAGATTCCTTTCCCTAGAGGACCTTTACCTCGCGGTATTGATCGCAGCAAAGGAGATGGGAGTACGGCTGCGGCCCGGATTGAGAGTCGGTGAGACCTTCGAAGGGGAGAACACTGTTGACCGGGCAATAAGAAGCGGCGCGCTTGAAGACGATGATCAACTCTTGGAACTTCTCATGGAGATCAAGAATTCGCCGCCACCTGAATCCCTGCTTCGCTCCATCATGACTTCGATCACAGATAGGTACTATGGATTGGAGTCGCTCGCATTGGCGTCGCTCGTGGAGCGCCCAACTCATACCCCCAAGATAACGGCCTTACCTGACATTCACCAGCATGCAGAGTCGGATGACGAAAAGCTCGCGCTCGCCCGCACGTGGCTACGCTGTTGGATGCGGTCAGGAGTCTGGTTGAGCCGGATGCCAGGGGCGTGGTCGTCTACAATAGTTCGCTCACATTCGGGTAGATTCTCGGCCATGAATCGCCTCCTATCCGACACATCGGGTCGGCGACTCTTTGAAAGCAAATGGCTTCCGAGATTACTGGAAACATTTGCCGAGTCGACATCTGGAGGTATGCACCGACTGGCCGGGAGAGAGTTGTCATTAGCAATTGGCGGCGGCTGGTCGTACTGTCAATCCTGCCGTACAGCCCAGAGACCCCTTCCAGGAAGAAGCACCTGTGTCAACTGCGGGCGTGAGGCTGCTGAGCCCATCGACCCGGACACAGACCCTGTCTTTGCCGCTAGGAAAGGGTACTACCGGGCCAGCACATTGGCGGCTTTGGCTTCACCGCCCATAGCTCCAATGGCTCTCATTGCTGCAGAGCACACTGCGCAGGTCAACACCGCGCAGGCGGACGAAATATTCTCCAAAGCTGAGGAGTACGAGATTCTCTTCCAGGACGTGGACTTGGGTCCCGGGGACATGGGGCAAGAGAGGCCGGCGATAGACGTTCTCTCGTGCACAACCACAATGGAGGTTGGCATCGACATAGGAGCTCTTTCAGGCGTATCTCTCAGAAACATGCCGCCAGCGAGGGCAAACTACCAACAACGGGCCGGTCGCGCAGGGCGTCGGGGGAACTCGGTTGCGACGGTAACTGCATTCGGCAGTGCTGACAGTCACGATGAGCACTATTTCGAACACCCCGATCAGATGATCCGGGGTGCAGTCGATGACCCATCACTGACCCTAGACAACCCTGTGATTGCCCGGCGTCACGTAACGGCACATCTGCTACAGCAATACCATCAAGCACGGCTACCTCAGATAAGCCCAGAAGACCAGCCCCAACTATTCGCCGTGCTTGGGACGGTGGCAGACTTCAGGAATCCCGGCAAGGCATTAAACCGCGTTGACCTGGAACAATGGCTGCGCTCGAACGAAGAAGAGCTGAAGCGAGACGTCGACTCATTGCTTCCATTGGAGATTGTCGGCACTGAACGCACAGACCTCCTAGACCAACTAGTCGAGGAAACGCTAGATGCCATCGACTCCGCCATCGAGTACGCCCCCCAGAGTTCGGACGAAGACGGAGTGCCCAGCGAGGAGAGTGACGCTTCCAGTTCGGAGGCGCCGGAGGAGCCAGGTGAAGAAGGGTTCACGAGAGACCCTTCCGAGAATCTCCTCGACCGCCTGCTGTACAAGGCAGTGCTTCCGCGTTATGCATTTCCTACAGACGTTGCCGCGTTTCATGTCTTTGATCAAGAGCGGTCAACCCGCTACCGCGCGGCCTTTCGGTACACGCCTTCGCAGGGTCTCGCCACTGCGCTTTCGCAGTATGCGCCGGGGAAGGAGGTTTGGATTGATGGCAAACTTTGGACCTCGGGAGCGCTGTACTCGCCCTTCTCGAACGATCGATACGACGCCTGGAACATTCGGCGGCTTTACTACGAATGCAGCGTTTGTCATTACGCCCTCACCGGCCCCTTGGATGAAGGTGAAAGGGGGGAGACCAGGGATTGCCAAGGGTGTGGTGGCGTAGGGACCTTGGGTCCAGCGAAGAGCTGGCTGAGGCCGCCTGGGTTTGCACATCCAGTCAGCCGAGAGGAAGGGACGTCACCAGATGACCAGCCGGCACGGAGTTACGCCACGCGGGCCAAGTTGACGATGCCGACCCCATCGGATCCGGGGAAGTGGACAATTCTCAATGAGCGTATTCGCAAACACTACGCCAGATCCTATCTACTTGTCACAAACCGAGGACCGCGAGACGAAGGTTACTCGTATTGCACGAAGTGTGGCCTCATAGAACCGACCGCGATGCGGGATGGCGAAGGGGGAGCAGCCCACCGTAAGCCATACCCCGACCCCAGGGATCAGAATTGCCCAGGTGGGGGTACGACTACGGGTTTGGTACTGGGAACGGACTTCATCAGCGACGTGCTTCTAATTTCGATAGGCGTGAGGCCCCCGCTCACGCTATTCCCTGGCTTGCTTCCAACAAACGTTGCACTGCGCACCATCAGCGAGGCGCTGGCGATAGCAGCTTGTAGGCTCTTGGAATTGGACCCCAACGAGTTGCAGGCTGAGTATCGACCTGCGCTTACTGAAGATGGGCGCCAGGGTCTCGAAGCCGAGATATACCTCTATGACACTCTGTCAGGTGGTGCTGGCTTTGCCCGGCGTGTCGGTGAACTGGGGCTAGATGTCTTCAAGGAAGCCCTGCATATCCTGGGAGGATGCCCAGAGAGCTGTGATCGGTCATGCTATCGTTGTTTGAGAAGCTACAAGAACAAGTTCGAGCATGACCTGTTGGATCGTCATCTGGGTGCGAGTCTGTTGAGGTATTTGATTGACGGGAGCTATCCGTCCATGGCAGTCGAACGTTTACGTGGTTCAACTACGTTGCTCTACGAGGACCTCATCAGGCAAGACGTCCCGAATACAACCTTAGCTTTGGATCATCCTACGACACTCCCTGGCCTTGGCCCAGTGACTGTTCCCATATGCGTGACCCGGGCTGATGGAATTGACCTATTCGTGGGCCTGTGTGAACCGCTTACGCGCGACACCCCCGCTGATGTGGTGCTCAGGAACATCAAGCAGGCTTCTCCTACCTCTCGGGTCGTGCTCTGCGATGAAATAGTGGTGACTAGGAACCTGCCGGCGGCCACCAATCAAATCATGGAGGCCATCGGCATGGGCTAACGCCTTCGGGGAGTGACGCAGGACTTCCCTCGCATCTGTTGAGGAAGATGATCGCCAGCACGGCCGGAGGGAATAGTCGCCTCCACCTGTGCCCATGCCACGGTCATGCAGTAGCAGACACGGCGAGGCAATAGGCTCACCCACATCTCGAAGATGGTACTGTCACCGCCCGAGGCGAGTCTCAACAGTTCTGTGTATCGTCCCAAATGGCTTAGAGAGCGCCGAGCCACGACTCAAAGATGGTACTGCCTACCGTCAACTTAGGCCCACCAAGCTATACAAATCAAAGAACCTTCGTGCTGCGGTTCAGGCTGGCGGTGTAGCTGATACGCCTCAGCACTCGGTTCTTGAATGCCCCTGGCGCAATTACCCCTCACCACCCCCGACAGCCACAGTAGCTCCGGCCCCTCGTGCCGGTGTTACGTCCTCACTCTCCGCACTGTTCCTCCGTCCGGTTGCACAGTGAGGACGCACAGGGCATTCACCACAGGAGGGCGAACGAGCCCTGCAGACCAGCGCCCCCAGGTCGAGGAGCGCCTGATTCCATTGTGGATCCGCCCCCTCTTCACCGGCGAGGTCACGCAAGTGGAGCCTGAGGCTCCACACCGGCTGGGTTGAATCGCCTCCTGATACTCTGCGAGCAATCCTACGAGTGTTGGTATCCATCAACACACTGGGACGACCGAAGGCGAAACACTGCACCGCTGAGGCAATGTAATCACCTACGCCTGGGATTGACTTCAACTCCGGCCATCTGTCCGGGACCTGTCCGTTCAAGTTGCTTCGGACGTATTCAGCAGCAGATGCCAGATTCGCCAAACGCCAGTCGAGTCCGAGCGTCGACAGATATGACTCCAATGTGGCAGTATTGGCAAGGAAAGAGTCTGGTGTCCCTCCGATGTCCGTCACTTCTCGAATTACTCGTGCCACCTGATCAGCTTTCGTTCTATGGAGGCACATCTCCACCAGTAGGAATTGCCAGGGGCTCAGGTTCGTGTCCCTCCATGGAAATTTTCGTCCACGAGTATGGAACCATCCAATGAGGTCGCTTCGGAAAGAAGAGCCGTAAGCGGGGTGCCGCTCGCGGACTCCCCTGGAAGTGGAAGAGCCATTCAACGCCCTGCGGACCTCTGTAGCAATGGCTGAAGCCAGCAGAGGAGGGACCGCGTTGCCAATCTGCCTGAGTCTACTGGTCGGGTGTCCCGCGAACCGGAACCTATCTGGAAATGTCTGGAGTCGAGCCGCTTCACGGACCGACAGGGTACGGTCCTCCCGTGGATGTATGTACCAGTATCCGTCTTTCGCTATGTGAGCCGTAATCGTCCGCGAAACATCTTCGAATGACAGGCGGACGTACTTGAAGATGTCAGAGCGGTATCTTCTCAGATGTTCCGGCACGTTCAGGTAGGTATCCCCAGGCTTCATGTGACGGTAGATCACAGCGTCGTCTGGGCGCACTACCCTTGTGATGTGGTCTCGGATCAGCCCAGATTCTTCATCGCGCAACCCCTTTCTCAGGGTCTCGGCAAGCGCCGAGTCTTATATGTACTGAAACGAGTACAGCCACTTGAAATTTTATCGGGCTTATTCTATAGTGGGCATGTGCGCTCTGATTTCAGAGATGCCGTAAGGAATCTCAATATGCCAGTTAGGTCAGGTTGGACACGTCAGCAGCTAGTGGTGGCATTTGCATTGTACTGTCGCATGTCGTTCGGCAGCTTGCACGACGATAGGAACCCTGATATCATTCGGATCGCGGACGCTATCAGTCGGACACCATCAGCATTAGCGATGAAGCTTGCCAACATCGCAAGCCTTGATCCAGGGATCATAGCCACGGGCCGCAAGGGGCTGAAAAATGTGTCCGCTCTCGACCGAGCGATGTGGGACGAAATGCAAAACGATTGGGAACGCTTCGCTGTCGAGTCCAACCGAGCTATGAAAGAGATCGAAGAGACCGCAAATCCGAGTGATAGTGCGACTCAGGATGAGGGCTTGAGGGACATAGATGATCGAGTCGGCGAAGACCGCGCCGTGGAAACCACTGTACGCATCGGCCAGGCCTTCTTTCGCTCGGCAGTCTTGAGCGCATACAACGAACGATGTTGCATTACTGGACTGTCGGAACCCAGGTTGCTCGTAGCGAGCCACATCAAGCCGTGGCATAAATACAAACAAACCAGAGTGAACCCCAGAAATGGTCTGCTGCTGTCTGCGTTGCACGAAAAAGCATTCGACATCGGTTTGATCACCATCAACGACGACATGACTGTCCGGGTATCCCGGAAACACACCGTGAGGAATGACAGGTTCTTTTCAACTTCCATTGAATGTTACGACGGAAAGCTCATTCATCAGCCAGAGAAGTTCGCCCCCGAGCGGGAATTCCTAGCCTATCACAGGGAGCATATCTTTCAGGAATGACCAAGCTGTTTATTTGAGAAGTCCAAAGTCTATAAATCCTCAAGCTATGTTGACACCAACCGAAGTGTCAGCAAAGAACCCGACTTCAGGCATAACGGGTGTTCCAACGAGAAGGCCTCGGTCAAGAAGACGATCTCCAGTCTCGCATGAAGTCTCAGGCAGCAGGACACATCCATGGCAGGCCGCCAGGTTGGAGTTATCGGTACCCTGCCCAGGACTCTCAATGCAGACAGGGTCGCTTGAGCACCACTGTGACCGCTGTTTCGCCCGCTCGAACACGGCGTTCAGTCGGTTCGGCTCACCCTGCCGCACAAGTCCCCCAAGAGTTCCCTCAGAATCTCCGGACGCCGTGTATATGAGCACGCCCTGCATCGTGCGGCCAGGATTTTCCAGGTCGCAGTAAATCCACTCCCTCAATGCTGCGCTGCCGTAGCCGCAGTCGAAACTCAGTTGGGCGATCAGCACGTGAGCGATGGTATGCAGCAACACATACTTTCCAGAAACTTCAGCGCTTCTCATTCCGCGTTCATGCCGGCGCTCGTTGTACCGCCTACTCAGCGAAGAGATTCGCTCAATGACGCTAGATCTCTTGACCCACCGTTCTAAGTTACTTTCGTTGAACTCGATGAAGATACCTTCTCCGTAAACGACCGTTGCTGGAAGCCAATCGAGGCTTGCGTCCTGGAGCATGGGCAGCCGGGCCGGCGAGGTTGGGTCCTCAAGGGGCAGCACCCTGGAAAATCCAGCCAAGACCCTCGTTTCCCGTAGCTTCCTCACCAAGCCAATGCCTCTCAAGACTTCCGCCAATTCTGATCCATACTCGGATGCATCTATGAGAGCCACCATGAGATCTGTGGTCTCACCACCTCGCCCGTTCCTGAGGGCCTCGTACTCCTGCCGACGAAACTCCTCCTCAGAACGATGGTGTACGTCGCTGAGTTCCATGGTCCCGTCGAGCTTCCTCTGCGCGGCTTGGCGTAGCTCTTCAGGATCGACACCACGACTATCGGCAAGTACCTCACACCTCACCGATTGAATGTGCCTTCCATCATCCAATCCTGCTGTGAGAATGGCCCGCGACTTTGGTTCGTCAAGAATCTTGTTGATAGTACGTCCTGTGTCTTCTCCCCATAGGGGAAGGTAGATAGAGGAAAGTAGACGTTCGACGCTCCTCGCTGGATAACCCTCAAGTGCTCGCCGCAATGTCCCGGCCCGTCCCCATCATCTCCAAGCCATGGCATGCTTCCGGAACAGTCATAGCCGATTCCATGGAGAGCTTCAGGGTTGAATGTGCCTGCCATCGTTCCTGATTTACCGCAGCCACAATCCACCCTGATTCCCGATAGGCTCGCAGATGATCGACCCGGCAATAGGCGTAAGCTGTGTTGATCGTCCCAGGCGGACCCTCTGTGAATCCACTCCATGAACGGGAAGTCTTCGATGTGTCCTTTCGAACAGGCGGCAATGAATCGGCTGGGAATCAACCACGGACGCCTACTCTGAGGCATCGAGTGACAATCCAAGTCCAAACGACACGGGCACTTGACCCGAGAGCCGAAGATGGGCAATTTCTCCATAATTCCCCTCCTCGGGCAGTAGTGCCATCTGGGAAACCTCACAAATGGGATGTGCTGATTCGCGTACTGGACTCCCCGTCCTGGATCCCTGAAGTCCGGAGGAAGTCTGAAGTGGCTCACGCCCAGTCGTGCTTGAAGACGTTCCTCCCGCACGAGCCAATCTTGTGGACACTCCTCATAGGCAAACGGCCACTCATCGAGTCCGGCTGTCATCAGGGACTCATCGCCACGGAAATCGACGAGTGCGCCGACCCCGAATGGACTGATCAGTTGCCCTCTCTTTACGGGTTTGTTGGGTGGCATCGTATTCGTGTATCTCCCAATGGTTGATCCTGATAACAGCTGTTCAACTGACCTCCCTACTTCCATATCCACTAGGCAGTGGACGTGCCGAACAGCTTGCATCCACATTTCGCATCGAACTCGGCGTTGGATATGGTCGTTCGAGCCACTGCGGATGGTGTTGTCCACCGGCTGGGTACATCATAGGCAATTCCTCAGTCGGAGGACTGAAGTCACCGTATTTTGATCGCGGCGCATCCGACCACTTCCGCATGATCTCGTCTATGTGGGCCTCCGTCTTGGGCCACTCGTCGGGATCGACTGACATGACCCGTTCTCTGAGTGTAAGCTTTATCCGCTCTATGAGTTGATCGCTAGGCGGTTGATTGGGCCTGTCGCGGAGGCTAGTACCGCCCCAGAAGCGACAGAGTATGACTATGAGCGCGTGCAACGCCCGTTCCCGCACCGGAACTGCGAAGGGCGTCACGCTGGTGGGCTCGACGTGCTGGTACAGGGTCTGGTGGTATGACCGAAAGTGCTCATAGTGTGACCGGTCCCTGGACCTAGACGGGTTGTAGTTGGTCACCACGATTCCGGGACCCTCGACCGTGCGGCCAATCCTGCTCGACGCCTGTATATACTCCGATGTTGTCTTGGGCTGTCCGATGATTGTCATAAGACCAAGCCGTGGAATGTCGAGGCCGACCTGAATCATGTTGGTCGCAAAGCAGACGTCAATCGCTTCAGGTTTGACTGGATCAGCGTACGGAGTGAACAGTTGCTGGAGAATGGACGGGATATCGCTACTCTGGACTCGACTGGTCAATTCCACGTCTCTGTTGATGAACCTCCGTGGATCGACAGTAGCTTTGCGGGCAGCTTCCAGACGCAGCCCCAGTCGGCCATACATGGAGTTCAGATACTCCGTAACATGTATTAACGTTGCCGCGTGTCCGAGCTCTCTAAGGCTGTTGAAGTAACCCATCATGGTCCAATAGGGATCAATCGCAGAGGGATCACTTGCGCCAAAGAGCTTGGGCGCTTGGAGCAACGTTCCCATGGTTCGAACCTTTGAAGTCACATGCGAAGGCAGGGCGCTTGCGAACACGCCAACGTATCGCCGCCCTTCCTCGTCTTGGCGTTCCTCGGCAAAGAAGGAGTCGCCAGCCCGGAGAGCTTGGGGTGGAAACAGGAAAGCAGACCTGCCATAGAGTGCCTTCACCTGGCTCTCGGCTCTGGAAATGGTTGCGGTCGAGCCAATTACCTTTGGGCGAATTCTTGATCCTGCCTGCTCATTCGTACACAGGGCATCGATCACGGTTTCGTAGTGCCCCACCATTGACCCAAGGGGGCCTGAGATGAGGTGCAGTTCGTCTTGAATAATCAGCTCCGGGGGAGGATGGGGTGTGTCTATCCCAAAGATGCTTCTGGCTTCCGGTCTAAAGGCAAGCATGGCGAACTTGTCCACAGTGCCTATCAAGAGCGTCGGCGGTGATGCGTAGATGTGATCATCTATGACAGCCACCGGCAGCCCATCACCAGAGCTGAAATCGCAGTCTTGATCCTCACAGATGTGCCTGACTCTTTGGGGACGGGCCAGGATGCGGTATCCCTTAACTTTCGTACTCCACTTCTCCTTCTGCGGCCCCATTTCCGCGCCGCACCATGGGCAGCTGAGTAGGATGAACTTGTTGCCTCCCTGATCTCGTTGGAGTTGTCGGAGTGCGGCGACCGCATTCTGTTCGCGGTTGGGCGTGACCTCGCCACCTACCCACAATCCAATGGAGAATGGCTTCGGACCCAGGCTGACACTCCCTTGACGACGGATGACTTCGCACGCGCAGATCAGAGACGCCGCCCGCTGGAACTGTTGCGTGGTCAGCAATCTGAGCGTGTAGCGCATGAGAATGCTCGTTCCAGCATGATCTGGATTACGCAGCCGTCGGAGGAACATGGTGAAGGCCGACAGACCCAGATACGCTTCAGTCTTGCCACCGCCAGTGGGGAACCAGATCACGTCCACAATCTCGCGTTCTTCACAGAGGGGATCGATAAGGGCCTTCAGGTTCATCAGAATGAAGGCAAGTTGGAAGGGACGCCATCTGCGTTTGGGGTCATCATAGGAGGGTGACTGAAAGCTGGTGTCAAGTTCCAACCGCCCCGATCTGTTCACCCAGGGCCTGGGGCGCTGCGATGCAATCTCATAGTGAATCTGCTGCATCAGCATGGCTTCGTTCATCAATCTGAAGGCCGAGAGCGCTTCAGAGTCGTCCTCAAGGAGTCCAATGCCCTCTCGCATTCTCCTGAGACACTCGCGGCAGTTTTCCAGGTGTCGATGTGCCGTCGCCGTCAGTTCCGGAGTCAAGTCTGACCGGGACGCAACCTCGCGCTCCCGTTCGTCGATCCATTTCTCATATTCATCTGCCAGTCTATTGCACAGGCTCAGCACATCCTTGCTGCTGCTATGGGCAAGCACGTTCATGCTCAGGTCCAGTCCCTCCACTTGGGTGGGCAGCACAGGCTTGACCTCGTAGATTGGGAGCACTTCGGTCCAAACCCGAGTCGTACGTCCATTGTCTGGCTCGTCCCATTCAGCGGCGCAGCCGTGCCCAACTGCAAATGTCTGTCTGTGGAGATGAAGGAGCTGAAGGGACAGCTCTTCCGCGTCGCCCGTGTACTGGGGATGCTCTGGATAAGCTGAGAAACATCTCTGTCCGTCGGCATCCGAGACGCCAAATCCACACTGGAAGAAGCAGTCCGCATTGCGAGGCGCTCGATTCTCAGACTGCAAACGGTTGACGAGGGTGAATGTTATGAGCCTCGCCCTATTCGCCTGTCCTGTTGGGCGACTGATTACATGAAGAACGAGAGCGGGGCTGCCGTCCACTTCCACTATGGTCTTCTCCAACGGCGTGGTCCTATTCCCAAGCAACTCCGATGCTTGGAACTCAATAGTCCGGTTGACCGGCTGTCGAAGCCAGGGCTTGCGGCCTGATCTCGTATCTTCGGATCGGGTATCATCCTGCCGGTATATCGCAGCGGAGACCTCAACTCGAAGTCTCTCGTGGACCTCCACCACCGCAGAGAGTCCCATCGCACTGGGCAGATACTGGTTTGCAAGGTTGACGTCCTGATCCGTTTCAGGTGTTCCGTCAGTCTGACCCTCCTGTGAATCAGCATCACTCGAGCTTTCCAGTAGCTCTGCGGGATCGGGAGAGTCGGCCGCCGCGTCACTTTCCTCATCGGCGGCAGTCTCGTCATGGCTGGGGACCTGAGACCTCAAGGGAAAAAGGACACCGGCGCCGTACCGCTGCCTGGGAGGGTCCTGCGGCCGGAGTATCTCCTCTCCGTCTGGTTGCACATCCGGAGGAAGAGGCGATGGTCCTACGAGTTCCTTGCGCAGGAAGTCCAAGATGAAATCGCGCGCTGCAAGAGTTTCGTTCAATTCTGGAACTCCCTCCCCAGAGCTGCCCTGATACGAGTGTCAATTGACCTGCGAGCCTGCTCGTGGATCATCAGAATCAGGAGACTGCGCGCCCTGGACATCCCCACGTACAGGAGCGACTGCGACCTGGCACCCTCCACTTCATCAACGTCAACGATGATTACCACCTGACTTTCGAGACCCTTGAATGCATGGATCGTAGAAAACCTGATGCATCCCTGGGCTGCGTCCAAGGATCGTGAGCAGTCGACGAGCTTCATGTCACAAATTTGCCCAACATCGGCCAAAGCCGAATTCTCAAGACGACGGGGGGAGAGAACCATCACATCGTCCATTGGTACACCATCGCTCACCAAACGGTGTATGGTCTCCGTGAGGGTCTTCAACAGGCCGGACGCCGTTCTCCAGTACCGATGCTCCACAGGCATCCCGGCTTCATGACCGATCCTGAACGGCGGCGTATCAAATCCCCCGACGATTGCTGTCTCCTCAGCGATTCGTCGAGTGTTTCTACAGTTGAGCGTCAACTTTGCTCTGACAAAGTGCTTGCTGTAACTCGACAGGCCTGCGACAAGTTCTGAAGAGCCGCTGCTGTCGTAGAGGGCCTGTCGAGTGAAGTCCCCGAAGATGCCCCATATACCCCCTGCCAGTCCTCCTCGTATGACGCGGTTTATCAGGTCGAGCGTGGTCTGTTTGAACAGGTCCTGTCCTTCATCCATGACCAGCACGTCGAAAGGGTTGTCCATCTCTTCCAAGGCAACCTCCCCATAGAAGGGATATAGCTCCTCAAATAAGGTGACACGATTGCCGCTATTCAACGCCTCATGCTCGGCCGCGAGAAACTCTTCCCCAACGCCGCTGGCAACGATGATCTGCTTCAGACACTCGTGCCAGGTGCTGGTCGTAATTCCTGTGCCGTCTGTCTGCTCCTGAAGCCAGTCACCCAGCAGGCGATTGAAGCAGACGAAAAGAACCTTTGCTCCGACGCTGCTGGCACGCCGAGCATATTCCAACGCCAGCAGGGTTTTCCCCGTACCGGCGGCGCCCTCGAACAGGCAGCGCGGATTGTCTTCAAGCTCATCGAGTCGTTCGTATTGCTCTTCGGTCAAGCTCATCAGCTTTGCTTCAGTCCGTCCCAGGGAGACCGATTTTGCCACCACCAGGTCAAAGTTCGGTCGCAGGTATGTCCGGATGGCCCTGAGTTGAGATGGTGTCGGATATCGTTCGCCACTCCGAGGTTGGAAATCCCTCAGCCGATTCCGGACAACTCTGGTGATGGATGCGGATATCGGCCTTCGCAGATCTTCGGAGTCGATAACGTCAGAGCGCTCGAACTCAGGAGTCACAGGTGGACAGCTTACGTCGGGAAACACTACCGCAAACCCGATGGGGCACCGCGACTCCGGGGATGCCTGTCCGAAATGGCCGATGATTGAACCTCGCAAGGCAAACATAGATTCCCTGGCCTGCATGAAGGGGCTCTTCTTGAGCGTCTCAAGGTTTCCGTGTCGATCCATAGTCCGCCAGACCCCGTTCTCGCAGGACACGCGCCCGCCCTTTATCTCCAGACAGACGATGCCTTCGGCGGGAATGATCACGACGAAATCTATTTCCCCATACGGGCCGGTCGTTCTGCGCGCCAACCCCAGAGAATGGAGGACTGTCCATTCACTTGTGTCAGGGTCGGTATCCAAGAGGTCGAAGACACGCCTCTCGGCTGAACTCAACACAGCGTCGTCGATTTGAGCCGGTATCATCTTCGCCATGGCTGGTCACTCACTCATCAGAACATGGAGTCGTCGGTCCATAGCAGGCGATTCGTCTGGTCTGCTGGGTACTCTTGTTGCCGTTCATCCACGGACTCGACCTGGACAACCCAAGCCTTACCGTATCCGAGGTCCAGCAGCACGGGCTCACCATCCAGCTGACTCAGGCGGCCACGGGCCTCATCCTTGATGAGTTGAGTCAGATGTCTCCCTGCCCTTATGTGAGCCCCACGGATCCTGGAGATGGCCTCCTTTACGGAGTCCAATCCTGTGAGGAGTTCCGCATCGTCGGCAGCTCTGGCAATGACTTCAATATCACTATCGTAACCGGGACCTATGAGGTCGGGGTTCCCCGTCCACCCTGCTATCGTTGGAAGCGTTCGATGCAGGCCACACTTTTCCAAGCGTCTTTGCACCTCAGCAGGCTTGCTGCCAAGACGACGAAGTGGTGTCTTCCATAGTTCCGCAATCGCCCGCACTCTTTCGTATTCCTCGATGCCAAGCTCGTCTTCTGCCAGCAAGCGGATGAACTCCTTGCCCCCTCCCGCTCTGAACAGCACAAGGTCATCGGCTTGAAGGACGGAGGCCGCCACTGTTCGGAGGTGACCGCCGTCTCCGAGGCTGTTGCCTATGAGCTCGTTCAGCACGTTCAGCTGAGACCACTCCGTGAGAAGGGCGTAGCACTCTCCATAGAATTCAACCAGCCGCGCGCGCCGTACATCGTCACCATCGACTGACGGTGACGGGCGGGGCAAACGGCGCCGAGAGAGCCTCCGTTCGAGATTGAGTATGGGTAGGTCAGGCGATACGTCATCAGCGGGCCGAACAGGCTCCAAGGGCTTCATCGTGGAAGGCAGATCGGACTTAACCCCAAGGAGCCTGGCGCGTTCTTCGTCTTCCATTCGGCTGGACTGCACGAGAGCGCGTTCTCGGGTCTGGTGGCCCAACAGCCACTTGCGCTCAAAAGGGTAGGCCAGAATCCGGATATCCCGCGTAGCTGCCAGGTTCCTCAGTCGTGTGAACCACCGGCTATTTGGCCATGCGGGTACGATGATGCCGTCGTATTCATCCTCGGGTCGGATCGCCCGTATTGGCAAGACTGGCAAGTCAGACCTGAGGCCATTCAGTCCCTCACGAAGACACTCGGCGGTTCGAGCTGACTTGGTAGCTATCGCCCACCGTCCATCGGACGTAAGTGCGCTCAACAGGGCGTCGGCTTTCCCCTCCAGGCCAGACCCATCGAGTGAAATACTCGTCAGACGGTCTATTGCGGATCGAAACTCCTTGATTATGTCTGGACTCATCCACCTCCGGTTCCGGTCCAAGTTTTCCTGCGCTCGTCGCAGGTCGGTCTTCGTCTCTTCATCGACCTCGAAGCAACACTCGCTAAAATCCAACAGGATTCCGTACAGCCGAGCCAGGAGATCATCGACTTCTGACCTGTCACCATCCACTTTCGCCGCCACGTCTTCGAGGGCGGTTGCTGCTGCCTGGAGATCGTCGCTCTTGCAGTCAATAGCAACTACCTGGCTTCGCTCCCTTATGTCAGCCACTCTAACCGTCCGTCCAACCAGGCTGGCCCGGGACCGCTCTTCGGCGTGATCTTCTCCTAGCATGACCTCAGCTGGTGACATATACCAGACCGGGCAGTCCCGGTCCCGCAGCAGACGGATTTCCTCCGCCTCGTCAGGTGCTGCCAGTATCACGACCCTCTGACGCTCCGCAATATCGTCGAACACCTGGAGGTCGCTGGCAATACCACGTGCGCCATCGACGAGGACCACTTTAGATGCTTCCGGGGCAGACCTGGCCGCGTCTGCCAAATCCTGATGCACCCTCGTGACAGCTATCAGAGGCTCTCCAATCTCCTGGTGGGGGTCACCCGCCTTAATCTCGCCCCCATGCCCAATGGTGCCCCAGGGAAGAAAGGCTGAGAGTGGGTCAAAGCGGTTCGAATGAGTCGGCGCCAGGGAGACAGCGGCTGCGATTCCCGCGAAGCGCGCTTGGGCCATGTACAGGAGTACGACATTCCGAATCATGCTGCCATTCCCATAGGTTGTGATGTCGAGCAACTCGTCAAGGCTGCTACGATCGTAGACGCCGAGTGTGGAAGTGAGCGTTCCTTTCGGTCGTTTGCGGGTTGTGGGTTCGAGTCTCAGCACTTCGGAGATCCGAAAGCTGCGCCAGTCCGGCTTATCCAGCACCTTCAGTCTGAATGAATCGGGGTGTTCCTCCCAGACCCCTTCGTATTCGTAAACGAAGTTGCCGGGCTTCACCCTGACATGCTGCCCTCTGCTCAATGCTGTGCGGGCATAGCTCTCGGCAAGACGCGGGAAATCTTCCTGGAGTCGTGCAAGTCCCAGGAGGACGGCGGTAAGCGCGGTCGTGCCCTGTGTCTTGTCCAGAACAAAGCAACACGCGCCCGGTTCACTCTTAGTGGCAGCGGCGAGCAGAAGGGCGAAGAACCATGGGATGCGTTCTTCGGGCGAACCCTCACCGAACCGTCCGGCAACGCGATCGAATATCGGAAACCGGCTGTGCAGTTCGCGGATCAGTTCTTGGCTGCCATTACTGCTCAAGTTTTCTCACTCAGCTCATCTTTATGACATGCTCAGCTAGCCGCTGGCAGGCTCAACCTCCACTATGCATCGGTGGCTATTGGACTCCGGTTCGACGAGCAGATCCGGGACGCGTACCTCCAGGGCTTGGGCAACTGCGTTCAGAGTCTTGAACCTCGGCGTCTGCTCTCCCTTCTCCAGCCTCACCAGAGTCCTCCGCCCGATGCCCGCCGCGCGGATGAGCGCCGTGGTGGGACCATCTGCTGAGTTGAGGTTCCGGGATGCTCATGTCTTGCGCCTTTCATACTATACAACGCGATGCTGGGGCAATGCTGGGCATCGACGAGATACCGGCGTCGGTCGAGTTTGACGTCGACGAGCCGCGCGGGGAGGACGGCCTCGTATCTGAGGGCCGGTTTTGCCGAAAACTGTCCCAAACTGTTCCATTTTGTTCCATCTCGTAGCTGAGGGTTCGATTTTCGTGGTACAAATGTGGGGCACTTGTGGGACAGTTCTGGAACAGAACCGGAGCAGTTCTGGGACAATTGTGGGACAGGTCCCTGGGTAGGGGCGCACTCCTTGTGGGCGCCCCTGCCGGTTGGCTGGTTACGATGATTCCGTGAACGCGGCTCGGCACGGCCGCAAGCGTGTGGTTCCATGCGGATATCGTAGTACAGGAGTTCGCCGTTGTCAAGGGATGGGCAGTCAAGTAGCCTGAGTAGGCGCCATCAGTCTTTCTTACCCCAGAAGGGGTACGAGCCTTCAGGAAGGTCGAGACTGATGGCAGACCTCAGCGGTCAGCGCCACTCTCAAGTCGCTGCCTGCCAGGAATTTGGGCGAGCTTCAGGTTCCCGTGCCGTTCCCTCACGAGCTCGACACGGCGGCCCGGCTGGTAGAGGCTTCCGAGTCGGCATATGGGTCGGCGGTGGAGGCTGCCCGGCTGCGCCGCGAGACGCTCCGAGATTCCATAATCCACCGCATCGGCCGCAGGGCCGGGCCAGTGTGACATAGGAAGGAGCCGATGCCGCTCACGAGGCAGGAGCTCGAGTCGAAGCTGTGGCAGGCTGCCGACATCCTGCGCGGGCAGATCGACGCCGCCGACTACAAGAACTACATCTTCTCGCTCCTCTTCCTGAAGCGGCTTTCGGACCGCTTCGACGAGGAGGTGGAGAACGCCGTGGCGTCCGGCGTCGCCCGCGGCGTGGCGCTCAGCGACCGCGACGAGCATGAGTTCTTCGTCAGGAGTTCAGCCCGCTGGCCTGCTCTCGCCGGGGCCTCGATGAACCTGGGCGAGACGCTCAACTGCGCCAGCCACGCCGTCGAGGAGGACAACACTCCCAGGCTGGACGGGGTGCTGGCGGGCACCAACTGGAACGACGAGTCCAAGCTGGGCAGCCCTGCCAACCGTGAGCGCATCATCCGCAGCCTGCTGAACCACTTCGGTGGTCTGGACCTGCGCGACGAGAGCCTGCGGGAGGACGCTGCGGGCGGGGGCAACGTGCTGGGCGACGCCTACGAGTATCTTATCGACAGGTTCGCAGACGACGCGGGCAAGAAGGGCGGCGAGTTCTACACGCCCCGCCCTGTGGTGCGCCTCATAGTGGAGCTGCTTCAGCCGCGCGAGAGGATGCGCGTCTGCGACCCCACTGCCGGCTCCGGCGGGATGCTCATCTACACCGCGCAGTACGTGCGGGAGCAGGGCGGAGACCGGCGCAATCTGGCGCTGCACGGACAGGAGCGCAACCTGGGGACGCTGGCCGCGGGCAAGCTCAACCTGCTGCTGCACGGCCTGTCCGCCGCGCGGCTGGAGGCGGGCGACGTCATCGCCGAGCCGGGCCTGGTGGACGAGTCGGGGCGGCTGCTCTCCTACGACCGGGTGATAGCCAATCCACCCTTCAGCCTGAAGAACTGGGGGCACGACTTCGCGCCCAACGACCCGCACCACCGCTTCGACCGCTACGGCGCGGTCCCGCCCAAGACCAGGGGCGACCTGGCCTTTCTGCTGCACATGCTGGGCGTGACCAACCCCCAAGGGATGGTGGGCGTGGTGATGCCTCACGGCGTCCTGTTTCGGGGCGGCGCCGAGGGGAAGATACGCCGGGGCATCGTGGAGGCCGACCTGTTCGAGGCGGTCATAGGGCTGGCGCCCAACCTGTTCTCCGGCGCCAGCATTCCCGTGGCGATCTGCGTGCTGAACAGGGCCAAGCCCGCCGAGCGGCGAGGCAGGACGCTGTTCGTGGACGCGGCGCAGGAGGGCTGCTTTCGGCAGGGCAAGGCGCGGAACTTCCTCGACCGCGAGCACATCGACAGGATCGCCGCGGCGTACCGCGCCTTCGAGGACGTGGAGCGGTTCGCCCACGTCGCGGACCTGGAGGAGATGCGGGCCAACGACTTCAACCTGAACATCAGCCGCTACGTGGACACGACCGAGCCGGTGGAGGTGATGAGCGTCGAGGACGCCCTGGCGCAGCTTCGGGACGCGGAGCGGCGCCGGGACGAGGCGGTGGCGAAGATGGACGAACTGCTGGCGGAGTTGGGCTATGCCCGATAGAGCGCCGGGGGCTGTGACCCTTACAGCTACCGAGGACACGCTGACCGTTGACCTCGCCGACGGCCGGACCATCTCTGTTCCACTGGTCTGGTATCCCAGGCTGGTTCATGCTACGCCACAGGAGCGCAACAACTGGGAGCTACATGCTGCGGGTCGGCACATCCACTGGCCCGACCTGGACGAGGATCTTAGCGTGGAGGGTCTGCTGGCGGGCAGAAAGTCCGGAGAGAGCCAGCGGTCTTTCAAGCAGTGGCTGGAGGCGAAAAAGGAGGGGCGCGGCCTGACGCTGTACGAGCTCCGGGCCTACGAACAGGAGCGGCAATCGATGGCTGGTGACCAGCAGGAGGGCTGATGGCAGATAAACCATATTTGCCCGATGGCTGGCGGATGGCACGGCTGGGGGATGTTTTGAAACTAGAGTATGGTGTTTCCTTGCCGGAGCCTAAGCGTCGACCTGGGCGAATCCCAGTAATCGGGTCTGCTGGCGCAGTGGGTTTTCACGACCACCCTGCAGTTGAAGGTCCTGGGGTAGTGGTTGGGCGTAAAGGTAGCATCGGTTCAGTCACATGGATTGAGGAGGCTTTTGTTCCGATAGACACAACCTACCTCGCTGTTCCAATTGATGAACAGGCAGACCTACTCTGGATATATCATTTGCTGGCCTGTGAAGATCTATCCAAATTGAACCGCGCGACGGGTGTACCAGGTCTTAATCGTGATGATGTGTACGCACTCAAAAGGCCAATCCCGCCTCTCCCCGAGCAGCGGGCCATTGCCGCGGTGCTGGACTCTATTGACGAGGCCATCGAGGGCACCGAGGCGGTCATCGCCGCCGCCGAGCGTCTGCGGGATGCCCTGCTCCACGAACTGCTTACCCGCGGCATCCCCGGCCGGCACTCGGAGTGGCGGGATGCGCCGGGCGTGGGGACGATACCGGCGGACTGGGAGGTGGCGCGGCTGGGGGATGTGGCGGAGGTGGTGACTGGAAGCACCCCTCCGCGTGAAGTGCGCGACTATTACGGCGAACAGACTCCATGGGTAAAGCCGTCGGATCTTGCAGCGAGTCGTCTTGTATCCACTTCAGAAGAATACTTATCCGAACCTGGTGTAGCGGTCTCAAGACTACTACCCCAAAATGCTGTGTTGGTTTCCTGTATTGGAACTATAGGTGAAGTTGCCATAGCGAAACTTCCACTGTGTTCTAATCAACAAATTAACGCTCTGATACCCAGCGACGCAACTTTGCCGTCATTTCTCTATTGGGTATGCCTCGCTCGGTCAAGCTACTTACAAACCATCGCGTCTAAAACGGCAGTTCCAATCTTGAACAAAAGCGCATTCTCTAGCGTCTCCATCCCCTTCCCATCCTTCGCGGAGCAGCAGGCCATCGCCGCCGTGCTGGACGGCGTGGACGAGGCTATCGAGCAGGCGCGGGCGGAGCGGGATGCGCTACAATGGTCGAAAGCGTCAGTGTCGGATGCGCTGCTGACGGGGCGGGTTCGGGTGGCGCATAAGAGCTAGGAGTATTTACTGTGGATAACATTGATCTCGAAGGTGTGTTTTGGCTGGCCGCCAATCCAGATGAAAAAGTAGCTGGTCGGCTCAAAGTCGATGGACAGCGCGAGATGGAACTAGATTTGATCGGGTCTTTTTTTGACCCAAGAGGGGCCGAGGCCAATGGCCCTATGGAACCGGTTCGAATTCAAGGAATCGCTGGAAATAAAAGCCTCACACTTGATAATTGTTTGCAAACCGGTCAGACAATTCGAGGTTATGGCATAACCCAGGAGCGATATCATGTACCCGTAGTTTTTGATGGAGCTCATTTTGATGAAACAGAAGTGCTTGAGTTCAATGAATTGCGTTTGCGATTACAACACTTGGAACATTGGGTTGGGTATTCTAAGGTCAAGGTTGAATACCCCAAGAATCAGTATGGAAGCTACCAATTGAGAGTTGATCATTCTCCTACGCAGCGTATGGCAATGAAAACAAACTTTGGAGAGCTTGAACTTTTGTTTAACTATACAGCGCGCACTCAGTCTTTCGAGTTCGCTATTGAAGAACACCGTGAGTTAAAGGTCGGATTTCACAGGCCTCAGTCTCTTGAGCAAGTTCTACAGGTGTGCTCCGCGCTCCAGGACCTCGTCACAATGGGGGTTGATTCGCCAACGTCCGTTGTCGATGTGACTGTTTTTCACTCTAACATGAAGGGGTCGTTGGTTCCTGGTGAAGTATTCCGCCAGCCGATCAGTTTATACACGCAGTATCCAGGAAGCTACTTGCACAAAAAACAAAAGATCATCATTGGGCCCAATATGCTGTTTACATTCGACGATATTGGAGGACTAAAGGGCGTAGATTCGTGGTTAGAAATTTCAACTAAGTTTCAACCTGTGATTGGCGCACTCATGAATAGCTGGTACCTGCCGCTAATCTACCTTGAGAACCGTTTCTTTAACGTCATAACAGCTGCCGAGACATTAGAGCGAATACGACTCCAAGAGCAAATCTTTCCCTTCCGAGTTGCACTTAACTCACTGGCAAATAGAGCGGGCAGCACATTCATGGCCTTGGTGGATGATGTTGACGCCTGGATCAATAAAGTAGTTGCTACCAGAGTAAAGAATGTCGTGCATCGCGGCCTACACGAAAGCGAAGATCCAGACTTATATCTGCTGTCCGAATCAGTGTATTTCCTAGTTGTACTCTGTTTGCTGCGAGAATGTGGTGTGGCAGAAGAAATCTTGGCAAATTTCAAGCGGCATCGAAGATTTAGGTGGTTAGCCGGCAAACTCCGGAGCACTCATAACCGCGCATGACAAGCTCAACAAGTACAACCACGCCGAGGAGCCGGCGCGTGTGCTGTTCCCAGATGCCCTGTCAGGATTGCACCGGGCGCTGGGAGAAGTAAGATCGATAGAAACTAGGAAAGGTGAGCGCATGGCGAACTGGGAGACGTGCTACGCGGTCGAGCGCCACCCGAACAAGGTCAGCGGCGCCTGGGTGTTTCGTGAAACGCGAGTGCCCGTATCGGCACTCTTCGAGAACCTCAAAGACGGCGCATCGGTGGCGCAATTCCTGGAGTGGTTCCCTGGCGTCGGCGAATGGAAGGTGAAGGCTGTCCTGGACCATGAAGTAAAGGCGTTAGCGGACTTGGTCCGCCCGTGAGGATTCTATTCGATCAGGGGACTCCCGCGCCTCTACGCAGGCATCTGGCCGGGCACTCGGTCGATACGGCCTTTGAGCGAGGTTGGTCCAACCTGCACAATAGTGTGCTGCTCGACAGAGCGGAAGCGGATGGATACCGGCTCCTGGTCACCACAGACCAGAACCTTCGGCACGAGCAGAACCTTGCCGGTAGGCAGTTGGCAGTCCTGGTTCTACTCTCGACTTCGTGGCCTCGCATCCGGTTGCGAATCGAGGACATTCGGGCGATGGTGAATGAAGTAAACCCCGGAGAGGCCAGGGAAGTCCTAATTTGAAGAGTCCAGCAAGCCCATGACCACCCCCGCCAGGCTGACGCCGGGGAGCCGGCGCGACTGCTGCTGGACGCTCTTGACAGCGTGGACGAGGCTATCGAGAGCAGCCAGGCGGAGCGGGATGCGCTACAATGGTCGAAAGCGTCAGTGTCGGATGCGCTGCTGACGGGGCGGGTACGGGTGATTGAGGGGGCCTGATGGTATGATTCGTTCCTATCGGTTAGGGGGCCCACCGCATGGCAGATGGACTTACGTTTGTTATCAACCCGGCGGCTGAGTATGCGCCCATCGCCTTGCTGGAAAAATCGTTGGGCGATATCAGGCGGCTGCTCCGTCACGTGGATGAAGCCATTTATGGAGCCAGCGCTCAGACCCAGTGGATGGTGAGCCAGTTGAGATCCAGCGCTCCTACCATAACCCTTCAACCCGAGCGCGGCAACGGACAGGCTATCGAAGTGGTGAGCTATGGAATGCGCGTTATTACCGCTGGAACTGACGAGCCCCCGCAATACTTCACCGAGCAGGCGCTCGAAGACATCAAGAAGATGAGGCGGCTGTTCAGCGGCAAGGCAAGCGCCAAGTCTATCTTCGTCCTGACGAACGGCGAGCGAAGGGCCACCATTGAAAAGGACATCTCGGATAAGGTGAGCCGAATTCTTACCGCCGGCTACCACAACCTGGGCTCGCTGGAAGGAAGGCTGGACGCGATCAACCTCCACGGCCCTCCTACGGTCACGATCTGGGACAGAGTTACTGGCGCACCCGTCCGCTGCCGCCTTCCGAAAGGCGAGGAATGGATAACTCGCGCAAAGGGCCTGCTCCGAAAGAGGGTCCTAGTTGCGGGCGACGTCCACTACTTCGTCAATGGCGCTCCACGGTCGATTCTCGATGTAACGTATCTGGAGGACACCAGCCCTGATCCGAGTCTGCCGCGCGCAGAATTCGGCTCCATACCCGATAAGCGAGTGATCGAGGTGGGCGCGGCGGAATGGCTGAAGTCGGTCAGAGGGGTAAGCTAGGAATAGCTATGCCCACCCCGCGCCGTCTCTGGGACTCGTGCACCATCATAGGCTACCTCGCAGGCAGCTCAGAGGTGGCCGAGACGTGCTCGCAAATCATAGAGCAGGCCGAACGTGGAGAACTCTCTATTGTCGTATCGGCAATGGCCATGATCGAGGTTGCCTACTTGGAGGGTATGGACGATCAGGACTCCGAACGGAAGATACGGGAGTTCTTTGGCCGCGGCTACATAATCCCCGTCGCCGTTGACGTGCGGGTAGCTTCGGTGGCCAGGAACTTGGTTAGAGAGCATCGGACTGAACCGAAGATAAAGCCTTCTGACGCGGCGCATCTGGCAACGGCGATCCAGTTGGGCATACCAGTGATCGAAACGACGGATCAAGGCCTCTTACGGTTCGATGGATTTGGAGAGGTCATAATCCGCCGCCCCCTTTACGAAGGGGCTAGACGCCTGCCCGGTCTGAACTAGGCGCCCGAGCTCCATACACTCCATCCCCTGCCCGATCAACGGGCCATCGCCGCCGTGCTGGACGGCGTGGACGAGGCGGGCAAGGACGGAGCGTGATACGCTACAATCGCTGAAGCGTCGGCGGGCGGCGACATAGAGGATACAAGCCGCGCGGTCCTGACGACACCATGCGGCGCCCCGGCGCCGGAAGGAGGACATGGTGACGAATCGGCTACTTGTCACTCTCGAAGGGTCACAGATCGGCGACGATGGCGTATCAGTAGATGCCTTGGTCGTCGCGCTGAACGGCATACAAGATGCCATGCGGCTCATGGTCGGACACTTGGGAGACCACCAACAGAGACGGGGGCGGCCGCCCAAGTGGGTCATCGAGCAGAGCAATCTGCGGCTGACCACCACACGCTCAGGCTCCTTCGCCGCCGAGCTTGCCTTGGAGCAGCCTCCCGGCGGTCGAGCCCGCCCGGAGGAAGGCTATGGGGAACGAGCCATCGCCGCCCTGCATGACTGGGACGGAAGTGAGGAATCCACCCTGCCTAAGGCGGTGACGGATAAGCTGTTCGAGATACCGTCCGAGCTCCCCAAGGGCCAGCGTCTCTGGCTGGGCGCTGTCGGCACTCCCCGAAGGGTCGAGATCAAGCGGGCGGAGCGCGCCGCGAAGCCTGCGTCGGGAATTGAAGCAGCCCTGTTGCACGGCTGGCTGAACGCGGTCAACTGGGACAGGCGTGAGGCGCAACTGCGCGGGAGCGGCGGCGGTTACGTCCCGCTGCGGTTCGACGCCGTCCTCTCCGAGGACATGCGCCGGCTGGCGACACAGTTCGTCGAGATCAGAGGCCGCGGCCGGTTCAACAAGGACGGCGATTGGACGAGGGTCGAGGTGGAGCGAATCAGCGGGACGCGCTCTTGGCGGGAGCCGTTCGACGTGGAGTCGTTCCTGAACGAGCCGAATCCAAAGGTCTTCCGTAGTAGTGAAGTCATACGTGCAAGCGACCCTTTCGATGTTGACGAATTCACGCGCGGCATCCGTGAAGGCCGAGATGGTTGATGGAAGGCAGCCAAGACTTCGTAGTGGTTGACACGAGCGTCGTATCGTTCATCTTCAAGGGAGGTGAGCGTTCTCTATATTACGAGGCGCAACTGGAGAAGAAACGGCTTTTTATCTCGTTCCAGACGCTGGAGGAACTTCGGTTCGGAGCGTTCAAGGGTGATTGGAACGCCCATCGTGAAAACGAACTCAAACGCCATCTCGGAGGGTACGAGGTCGTTTGGCCTGATCAAGAGTTGGTGGAAACGTGCGCTCGCTTGCGCAGCGCACGAGAGATGATAGGACGCAGATTGGGCACGGCAGACGCATGGATCGCTGCGACGGCGATTATGCTGGAGTGTCCTCTAGCCACTGACGATGCCGATTTCGTTGACATTTCTGATCTGCAACTCATAAGAGCACCGCGACAGTGACCACCCCCGCCAAGCTGAACGAGTACGACCAGGCCGAGGAGCCGGCGCGTGTGCTGTTGGAGAGTTGGAGTGAAATCCCCATGAACAGAGATGAAGTTCTCAATGCGCTCCGAGCGCACAAGCCGACGCTTGCGGAACGCTTCGGCGTAAACTATCTCGCCCTGTTCGGCTCATTCGCCCGTGACCAGGGCACGGATGGGAGCGACGTCGACATTCTGGTCCGGTTCGACGGGCCGGCCACGTCGAAGTCGTACTTCGGCGTGCAGTTCTACATCGAAGACCTGCTGGGCCGCCGTGTAGACCTTGTTACCGAGAAGGCGCTCCGTCCGGAGTTCCGTCCCTACGTGGAGCGGGAGGTCGTGGATGTGTGACTACATCATACAGACCGACGTTCCCGAACTACTGCCCAGACTGCGGCGTCTGTTGGACTCTGCCAAGCAGGAACGCCCATGACCACCCCCGCCAGGCTGAACGAGTACGACCAGGCCGAGGAGCCGGCGCGTGTGCTGTTGGAGCGGCTGGGGTGGGCCTACGTCCCGCGCGAGGCGCTGGCTGCGGAGCGTGGGGACGAGCGCGAGGCGTTGCTGAAGGGGCGTCTGCGTCGGGCGCTGCTGCGGCTGAACGAGTGGATGACGGATGAGCAGGCGGAGCGGGTCGTCTTCGAGTTGGAGCATATGGACGGGACGGGAATGGCCCGCAACCAGGCCGTCCACGAGTACCTGACCTACGGGATGCCCCTGACGGTGGACGGGCCAAGGGGCCGGGACTCGCGCGTCGTCCGCTTCTTCGATTTCGACCACCCTGAGGGCGGCCTGAACGAGTTCGTGGTAACGACGCAGTTCCGGGTCCGGCGCGGCAACGAGCGGGGCAGCACGGAGAACGACGCGCGCATGGTCATTCCCGACCTAGCGCTGTTCGTCAACGGCGTTCCGCTGGTGGTGATGGAGGCGAAGTCGCCGTCACTGCTGGACGTGTGGAGGTCGCAGGCGGTGCGTCAGCTGCGGCGCTATCAGGAGGCGGGGCCGGAGTGGCACGGGGCCGGCGCGCCGGAGCTGTTCCGCTACAACCTGCTTTGCGTAGCCCACTGCGGGGCCGCCGCGGTATACGCCGCGCTGGGCGCGCCGGAGAATGCCTACGTGGAGTGGAAGTCGACGCTGCCCTACTCCGAGGACGAGGCTCGGCAGCGATTCGGGGTCGAACCCCAGGGGCAGGCGCAGCTCATCGTCGGTCTGCTGTCTCCGGCGACGCTGCTGGACGTCCTGCGCGACTACGTGGTCTATGAGCCGGAGCGGGGGCGTCTGGTGAAGAAGCTGCCGCGCTATCAGCAGTACCGGGCGGTGGGCGCAGCGCTGGGGCGCATCCTGAGCGGCCGCAGGCCGGAGGAGCGGGGCGGCGTGGTCTGGCACACTCAGGGGTCGGGCAAGTCGTTGACGATGCTGTGGCTGGCGACGAAGGTGCGCCGGGAGCCGCGGCTGGGCAACGCGACTATCGTCGTAGTGACGGACCGAAGGCAGCTGGACCGGCAGATAGCCAACACCTTCGAGCGCTGCGGCTTCCCGGCGCCGGAGCAGGCGTCCAGCACACGCGGCCTGCGCCGTCTGCTCACTGCCGGCACGGGCCGGACGGTGATGACGACCATCCAGAAGTTCGAGGATGCGCTGACGGTTCCGGGGGGCGAGTTGGACGTTCTCGACGCCTCGGAGAACGTCATCGTCATGGTGGATGAGGCGCACCGCACCCAGTACGGCATTCTCGGCGGGCGCATGTCCAGGGCGCTGCCGAACGCCGTTCTCGTGGGCTTCACCGGCACGCCCATAGACAAGGACTTCCGGCACAGCACGATGCGGCGCTTCGGCCCTCTCATCGACTCGTACACGATTCCGCAGTCGGTGGCCGACGGCGCGACGGCGCCCATCTACTACGAGGCGCGGCTGCCCGAGCTGGCCGTCGAGGGGCCGGAGACTCTGGACAGGCTGTTCGAGGCGATGTTCGGCGATCAGCCCGAAGGTGTGCGGGAGCGGATTCGCCGCCGCTATGCCAACAAGGAGACGGTGGCCGAGGCGGAGCGGCGCATCGAGATGATCGCCCTGGACGTAGCCGAGCACTTCAAGGCGGTGGTGCGCCCCAACGGGTTCAAGGCTCAGGTGGTGGCCCCCAGCCGTGCCGCCGCGCTGCGCTACGCCGAGCGCCTGAACAGCTTCGGCCTGCGCGCCTATCCCATCATCACGACCACGCCCAACGACGGCCCGGAGTTCAAGGCTGCCCGCGAGCTCGACCAAGAGCAGGTCGTCAACGCCTTCGTCGATCCCGGCGGGGAGCCGGAGGTCTTGGTCGTGGTGGACATGCTGCTGACCGGCTTCGACGCCCCGGTGGAGCAGGTTCTCTACCTTGACAGGCCGCTGCGGGAGCACGGGCTGCTTCAGGCCATCGCCCGCGTCAACCGCCGCTTCTCCCACGAGTGGAGTGGGGTGGCCACCGAGAAGACGCACGGTCTTGTGGTGGACTACCACGGCGTCTCGCGGGACCTGGAGGAGGCGCTTTCGACCTTCGAGTGGCCGGACGTTCAGGACACGATGCGTGAGATGGAGGAGGATCCGGCGCCTGTCATCGAGGCGGCCGCGGTGCATGCGGAGTCCCACTTCAAGGGCCGCGGCCTGGGCGACACGTGGGCCTGTGTCAGCGTCTTTGCGCCGGACGCCGAGACCGAGGGCAGCTTCAAGGCCGACCTGTTCGAGCGGTTCAACGTGGACTACCGGCAGTTCTCACGGCTCATGGACCGCTTCCTGCCCGACCCGCGGGCGCTGGACTATACGGACCGTCTGACCCGGCTCACGGAGATACGGGCCTACGTCCGGGCGCAGTTCCTGCGCGAGGACGCCGACGCGGACTGGACGGATATCGGGGCCAAGGTGAAGAGGCTGGTGGACGAGCGCATCGGCGCACAGGTGCGGCCGATGATGAAGCCGGTCTCCATCCTGGATCAGGACTTCGAGCAGAAGATCGCCGCGCTGCCCCATGACGAGTCGCGGGCTTCGATTATGGAACACGCCATTCGCGCCCAGATTCACGAGAGGCGGGCCGAGAACCCGGCCTTCTACGAACGGCTGTCGCAGCGGCTGGAGCGCATCATCGCAGACCTGCGCGACCGGCTCATCGAGACCGCCGAGGCGTGCCGGCGCATGGCGGCTCTGCGGGACCAGGCCCCGAGCGAGGCCGATATCGCCGCCGCGCACGGCCTGTCGCCGGTGTCCTTCGCCATCTGCGGGATGCTCGACGGCCATTCGGAGGAGCCAGTCCCCACTACGGCCGTGCGCGAAGAGCGAAGCCCGTACAGGACCGAGTTCGACGAGGAGACGAAGCGTGTGGCGCGGAAGGTGGAGAGCGTAGTCAACTACCACAGCGCCGTCGTGGATTGGCAGTCCAACTTGGAGGTCCAACGGGAGATGCGCCGCGACGTCAAACGGGAGCTCAGGCCCACAGGCGACTACACGGAAGAGCAGTTGGAGGAGTTGGCGAGCCGTATCGTCGAGTCGGCCCGCCGGAGGAGCGCGCGGTGACCGAACGGGGCCGCGTCCGCTTCGGGAACACGACCATCGAGTACGAGGTGCGCCGCAGCAAAAGGCGCAAGAAAACCGTCCAGATCACTGTGGATGGCGGCGGCGTGCAGGTTGCCGCGCCCTCGGCAACTCCGGACGACGAGCTGCGGGCCATCGTTCGCAAGCGTGCGCCCTGGATACTGAGTCACGCGTCGGAGGCGACTCTGGAAGCCGCGCCGAAGCGCTTCGTCAGCGGCGAGACGCTGCCGTATCTGGGCCGCAACGTCCGCATGGTCTTCGAGTCTGGGGATATGCGCTCGCCGGAGGTCCGCTTCGACCACTGGCGCTTCAGGGTCGCCGTGCCGCATAACCTCAATGCCAGTGAACGCTGCGAGTCGATTCGCCGTGCTATGGTCAAGTGGTATCGGGCTCGTGCCGCCGAGCGCCTGCCCGCCAGCGTCGACCGCTGGTGGCCCCGACTCGGTCGCGGAGAGAAGTCGCGGATACTCGTCCGTGACCAGCGACAACGCTGGGGAAGCTGTTCCCCCGATGGCACGCTGCGCTTCAACTGGCGCGCCATGATGCTGAAGCCGGCGCTCGTCGAGTACGTCGTCGTCCACGAGCTGGCCCACCTGACCCATCCGAACCACTCGACGGACTTCTGGGGGCTGGTGTCCAGAGCGATGCCCGATGCGCAACGACGACGCCAGATTCTGCGAGAGGCCGGACGGGCGCTTCCCCTGTGACGCCCTTACTTCGGGGTGTTGAGGTGTGACATTTAGTCTACGAAGCCACCCGTAGTTGTTTTCCATGGGAATATCGTTGGAAGACGGCATTGACTGATCGTGAGATCATCGAACCTTCGTGCTGCGGCTCAGGCTGGCGGTGTGCGAAGATGAGGGCGATGTTACGTACCGTGCCAGCCGACCGGTCCACTCGTCAGGGCAGGACTTCCGGCATGCACTACGCGCTTGACGACAGCACACCAGCCGGGTGTCTGATGATTTCGAACGGATTCAACGCGTCAATCTTGTAGCCCTTGAAGATTCGTTCCGCTTCCAACTTGACTGTCCTATAGATGGGATGACAGTCTGTCCAGAGAGG
Organism: uncultured Dehalococcoidia bacterium; assembly: GCA_958295685.1. Classification (GTDB taxonomy): domain Bacteria; phylum Chloroflexota; class Dehalococcoidia; order Lucifugimonadales; family CATQGZ01; genus CATQGZ01. The sequence continues at coordinate 1,461,354 of OY282365.1, read as the reverse complement.
ATGCCGCACGATGCTCACACGGTTGTACTTTTGATGCAAATATGCCTGAAGGCTGCCAATTTCCATATCCTCTCTGTACCCAAGATTCTCCAGCGTCACGGAGATCGGTGCATTGCTGCCCCTGCAAAGCGACTGCCAATGGGTTGTCTGGCCATGCCAGGGAGACGTGAGGTCCAGGACAGTGTTTGGGTCCAGCGCCAAGCGAGCCATGTCGAGGGCCAAACGCCAGTCCAGCAGGCCATGATAGGACAGGTTGTAGAAATCGCGCAGGCATCGGTTGCACGAAGTGTCGCACTCTTCACCGTGGGGATTGTCGGCCCATCGTTCCGCGTTGCTCCCGGTTTTTCCGACGTCCGCTTCTCGCAGTAGCCTTTCGAAGTTTTCGGACTGTCCCAACCACCAGCAGTAGCCCGCTCCATTCTGAAGAGTGTCGGACAGGAATGCCTGACCCACGACTCGCCCGTCCGGTTCGCGATTTGGACGGAACCCGGCGTTGAATTCTAGGGTATCTATGTCCATCAGCGCCGCTGCCGCAGTCCGCAGAAAGAACGCGAATGAGTACCATGCGGCGCGCCCCACCGCGCTCTGCGGGTCGGCAAACACTCCGTCAGGCCAGTTCTGCATGCCTGTCAGCAATACGTCAGTGCGCCGGCGGGATAGCAGGGCTATTGGACGGCTGACACCCGAAACGGATATGGGGCTGTCTGGCCCAGGATCGACTGCATAAGCGCCGCGGGATTCCCGATGCTTAGGAAGTTTCGCTGCCCGAAATACAAATCCGCCCGCGCCATCGTTATCGTTGATGGAAAGGATGTCGTCATTGAAGGACAAGACATCGCAATTGCCAACAGACGTCGTGGGGTCCTCATTAACTCCCCAGGTAAGTGTAGGCAGAGTAGACCTGGGAGTCCATTCGAAGACGCCGGTATAATCCTCCGGTTGAAGATTCGTGAAGAACCCGGTTGGCTCCCTAGCATCTATGGGTGCGGCTCCGCCGGTCCCGCAAACACTGCAGGGCTGCACGTCGGTCATGTTCTGCCGATACTGAACGCTCCTACAACTGTCACAAAGGGCCAATGGTCTGGGGTTATCACCGGGCAAAGGAGGGTTGAATCCGTTGTCCAGTTTTATGCTCCGGCCAAAGGGATAGAAGGTCGCCACGCCGCAGGCGGTATGGACTGCCTTGTCCTTTACGATTTGGGAGCCGGGTGCGAACTGAGAAATAGCGATGTCCAGCCCCCTGTCAATAGTCCCGCTTTGCGGCGGCCATGGATTTGGTGCGTATCGACTGCGAGTAAACAGCAGACGAGCATCTGTAGGGAACCCGAACATGGGCAACAGACCCGCATGAGCTAAACGCTCACTGAGGGCTTCTTGGTGATAGCCCGAATCGGTTGCTATCTTTGAGATGTGATCCAACAGAGGCCCCCTGGCATAGGCCAGCATATCCACGCAGAAATCATCGCTATCAGCGCCGGTCCAACTCGTACCCACACGCAGCGCGTCGAGGATGCGCCGGATGGGAGCTTCATTGCGTGCCGAGTTTAACCAGGCTTTCACCTCTTCGGCTCGTCCGGCCCAATCTGTCGCCGGACCGAACTCCCCGTGTACACTGTCACGGAACTTATCGTCTCCGCCTGCACCAAGGTGGATGAAGGCCAGCCGTAGCAGTTCCTTCACGAAGACGCGCTTGAGGATCGTATCGCTGGCCATGTCGACGTAGGGGGTAGGCGGCGGGTCGCCGGTGATCGACTCCGGTCGCTGGTAATAGTAGTCGTCGTGACTGCGGCCCCGGCAGAAGGTCACCGCCAGAGAAACGCCTGCGCCGCGCCGTCCGGCCCGCCCCACCCGCTGCTGGTAGTTGAAGCGGCGTGGCGGCATATTGGCCATCATCACCGCTTCCAGACCTCCAATGTCAACGCCGGCCTCCATAGTGGTGGTAACGCTCAGCAGGTCCACTCCATTGACGCGCTCTGACTCCTTTTCCTCCCCTATGTACACTTCTTGAAACCAGCGCTCACGCTTGGTGCGGTCACCGTCATCGGTCTGTCCGGTCAACTCCTCGCAATGTAGCCGGAACGCAGGTCCGGACTCTTCGGATAGGTAGATGTAGTAGTCAAAGCTCTCGCGAGTTGTGCCCGGCTCAAGCTTGATGTCCTCACAATCGGGGCAAACAGATACGCGGCCCGTTGGGTGCAGATAAAAGGCACTACACTTGGGGCAGCGCCACCCATCGACTTGGCCCCGATCATTGCTCGTAGTCGCCTTTGTGATATAGAGATTTTGCGGAAAGATGCCGAGTGTGTTGTCGTCTAGCACTCCGATACCCGAAGTTCGCAATGTGTCTACGATATGCTCCTCCGAAACACCGGCACAGTCCAGGAAGTTACGGATTTTCTTCGGTAATTTAATGCCTGCCTGTGGAATTGAGTCTGTGCCGAAGAAGTGCCTTTGACCTGGGTAGCGCCTGCGCACACCCAAATGGCGGATGATCGACTCGATGGCGTAAACTACGCTCTCGTCCACTTGCGCATTGGGCCTGAATGTCGCCCACCCCGCACCGAGACCCTCCAGTGTTCTCGTAGTGTGCTGAAAGAGTGTGAACATCAATTCACTGGTCAGTGACTCGTCTATTTTCCCCAGGAGTCGGTACGCCTGAGGCGGAAGGTTCGGCTTTTCTGTGGGAATATTCCCCGTCCAGTTGTAGCATTCCTGCCACCTATAGGAGGTCTCGTCCGCTAGATATCCAGACAACCTGTAGCTGTTTCCTCCGGGGTTGAATCCCAATGCGAGGAAATCCTGCTTCATTTTGTCTCTGATGGCGGTTAGTGGCACGCGGCCGGGGAAGTCTTCGATCATAGCCTTCACGGTCGCAAGCGTTTCGTGATTGGCGCTTGGAATACCGGCAAGCCAGTTGAACAGTTCCTGATAAAGGCTGCCGGACGAGGATTGGAACTGGAAGGCTAACTCGAGGTCGTCGGGATTCGGTGCAATTGATATGGCCCTGCCCAGCGCGGGATTTAAGTCGGAGACTTTTTCAGCAGTCTGTGGAAGCGCGCTAGAAAACTGTCTCAAAACCGCTTCAAGGGCCCCCCAGTATTCGTCCAGAGCCTTGAGCAGCAGTATTCGTACCATGTCCCGATAGTGGTCCTGCTCCATGCCTGAGGCGAGCTTGGCGGCATCCTGCCGACTGTCGGTAAAGATGAGCAGCTTGCGGCCGGGCTTGTCGCCCTGCTTCAGCTTCAGCGGCATTTCGCGTGCCAGGGCGCCTGCCACGACCTGGCACGCCTTCTGGAATCCGGTGCGGTGCATACGCAGCGGCGTATCGTACTGCCGCCGGCGGTAGTCGGCGTCACAGCGTGGACACTTGGGCGGAAGGGCGTCTTGTTGATCAGCCTTTTGCCCTACTATCGAGTAAACCCAACCATTCGTTTCGCCAGGGCCGGGGCTAACTCCGCTGGAGCGGAGTAATCCTGATTTGACACCCAGCTTGGCCCGCTTCCATCTCCGGCCAATTTTGTTGTGTGTGAACGCCAGGTCTTCCGGCTCTCGGTTCGGTTCGTCCTTGCCTAGCGGCCAGAACACCGCATATTCTCCGTATTTCCGATCGCCCGCTCCCCGGCCGGGCATGTCTGCGATGTTAGGCAGGTCCGCCGTAAGAACCTCAACCTGTTGACCAGACACGTTGGCCTTTCCTCGGTAGCCTCCAAGTAGAATTTCTCCACACACCTCGCAAACCAGCAAGTCCAGCACCCGGCCGCCGCACGTGCAGACTATCCGGTGCTGGGTGTGCAGCGCACCGACGGGGCCGATGGCGCCATCCCCGGGTCTCAAGGACTCTTGGTGCAGCTGCCCATCGCAGTCCGGGTTGATACACACCCACATGTTCTGCACGTTGTGGAAGAAGATGTGTCCTCTCACCGGCTGAGGTGAAGCGCCATCCGCCTCTTTACGGCTCATTCCCAGCGCCAGCAGCAGACCCTGCATAGCGTCCGACGCCGTGTTGCCAGTGCCGGAGCCGTCGAACAGCACGCGGTCCAGGTTGGATACTTTGGTGGCGCGCTGGCGCCCATGTACCGCGGCATCGTCTGCAGCTTGAATCTCACCGCTTGCGGCTATGCAGGCGTCGCGGATAGCGTCGTCGGCCCCAACTTCCAACAGGGTCGCCGCCAGTTCATGCGTCGAGTCAGCTCCGGTCTTGTCCTCGCCACCCAGAGCGGCTGCGAGCTCAGCCATCGCCTCCTTGGCGGTGTCCGATTCTGGATTTGGCGGTTCCATAGGGACGAGCACTTTGGGCTGGACTTTCCGGGCAAACGCCTCGAATGCAGGCTGGAACCGGCGCATGGAGTTGCAGGAACCCGTCTCTGGAGGCTGCTGGCTTTCCGATATGATCTGGAAATTGTCTCTTCCGAAGAACTCGCGCAGGAACTCCCGGGACTCATCGGTGTTGTCGATGCTTGCCGATGTTGCCAGCAGTACCAATTGGTCGGAGTCAACGGAGAGTCCCAAGCGGTCCAGCAACAAACGCAGAATGTAGGCGACCTCGGTACCCGGCGTCCCCCGGTAGGAATGAAGTTCGTCTACGACCAGGAAAAACTTGTTGGCTTGGTTCGACTCGAGCCAAGCTCTTGTCTTTTCGAATATCCCCGCTTCTATCTGCCGCATCAGCATAATGTTCAACATGTGGTAGTTGGTAATGAGAATGTCGGGCGGGGTCTGTTGCATATCCCAGCGCGACCACATCTCGCCGCCGTCGACATTGGGGAAGTAGTCGCGCACCTCCGGTGGCAGATCGCCCTCCGCCCTCACGACAGCACTCTCATCGGCCATAGTCCGCAACCGCTCTCTGAGCCTTCGGATGGCAGACTCGTTCCCTGGGCTGCCGGAAACGGGAGTGGCCCCTGTGTACCTCCCGAATGTAACCCGATTCCCGCCCCGTTCGGCGTCAAACCACCGAAGGACGTCATCGGAATCCAACGTTTGCCGCAGCCGCCGGATTTGGTCTTCGACAAGGGCGTTCAGCGGATAAAGTATCATGGCTCGGATCGCGTGTAGTCCTCGCACGTTCCTTTCTGTGTGGATCCACTGGCTTTGCCACTCGGATGCTTCGTCCTTCCACCATTTCCTGCTGGCAGGTGGGGGAGGACTTACGGGCCACCCGGTGGACTCCCTTGCTATTTCGGCCAACACTGGGAGCAGGAAGCACTCGGTCTTACCCGAACCAGTGCCGGTCGTCACCACCAGGTCCTTCCCGTCCAGCAGCGTTGTTCTGACACTGTCCCATTGGTGCTTCCACAGCCTAATGTCCTGATTTCCCAGCAAGCCCTGTGCCAGGCTCGGCAGATCGCGGTACTCTGAAGGGAGTTGGGCGGCGACCTGAGAAAGGGTCAGATTCGAGGACGGGTACACCGGCGTCGGCTCCAACAGCGGGGGCTGTGACAGTGTGTCCGACGCCGCATACAGCTTCCTCCTCTCTTCAGCCATGTTGGAGTATCGCAGGGGGAAGGCGCTCTCAATGTACTTCCGATAGACTGTGTTCAGGCGCTCGTAGGCCCCGACAAGATCATGCATTGCCTACTCCTCCAGGAGAGTGACGTTCAGTTTCCCGCACAGCGTCCGAGCCAAGTCCAATGGTATACGGGGATAGCTCAGCCAGTCAGAGTTGGTCGCCCGGCCCGGAAGCAGCCCGGACGCTAACGTCAATGCCCGCTCGTATAGCAACGGCCAGCGTTGCGAAGCGGGTATGAGGAGTTCTCCGGCGCTTGAATCGTGGACAGCCTCGACACCGTTTCCCCTTGCCTCCAGCGCTAGGAAACGCAGGCCATACCAGTCGCCCCTCAGCCATCGCTGGGCCTGTTTGTCGAAGAACAGAGTCAGCGACCGGCCTGAACGGTTACCGTTCAGGCTCAGCCGGTACATTCCCGGCTCGCCATAATAGACGCCATCCCGGTCGTAAACGGTGTCGCAAGTCTGAAAATCGCCTCCATGCCACTTCTCAATGTCATAGCCCCCTGTGCTCAAGTTGAGTACAGGCTGGAGCGAGTCCTTCCATTCATCAAGGTCGGGCAACAGATGGGTCAGCCGCGTCGAAGTTGCTCCAGCGTCGGATACACCAAGGGTGGCTACGTCCTCAGCGCCTTGGGGAGTGACCGATTCCAAATCTATCCGCGGCGGCCCCGGGTAGAGGGTCTGGCGCGTCTCATTCACCGGCCATAGCTCGCCCACGTTTCGGAGCAACGGTCCTGTGCGCTGCCCAGCAAGAAAGCCGCTCTCCGGACCATCAGGGAACCGCACAAGGGATGCCGGAGAAATCGACCACCGGGATCCGTCATCGGAGAGGTCGATATGACCAAGGAGGCTCAACCGCCGGAGCGCCGAGCGGGCTCCTTGCCTGTCATTGAATACACCAAGGGTCTCGCCCGCCTGCTTGAGCGCATCCCATGTCCCCTCACCACGAGCCGAAAGCCAGTGCAGCAGATGCTCGAAACGGGCGCACACTTTGGGCGAGGCCTCTTGTGGCTGCCAGATGTCGGACTGATCAAACGGATCGCCGGGGTCTTCATATGTCTGGCGTCTGTATTGCAGCGAATTAAAGCCGTGTATCTTGATGTTCTGGCGCTGCACCATGGATGTTATCTGAGCCGGTTGCAGAGCATAGCCTTCTTCGAAGTGTATGCCAACTTGTCGAAAGGTCTGCCCAAGTCCTCCAGGGATGCGGGAACTCTCGTCACTATCTACTCCCAGGAACACATAGAACTCCCCCTGAGCCTTCCGTTCCAGCTTTACCAAGGGTATCTGTGACGCCGTGTTCGAGTTCACTACTATTGCGATGATCCGTTGTAGAATGTCCTGAGGGCGTCCTACAGTGCGAGCGTAGAAGTATCTCCTCTCCATGCTCAGACCCCTTCATCCGTGACAGTATCTTGGCTGACTGCCAGCAATCCGCCGCGCAGGGTGTACCCGCCAATGGTCGTTCCGAAAGTCACCGTTGGCTCCGTTGGTTGCAGCGCGTCCCAAGACAGCACCCTGATATACCGACGGTCCGTTGGGTGTCCGCTGTCGCTCACCACTCCGATCAAATAGTCCCCGGCGGCCAACCCGGGAAGTTCAATCACACTGTTAGCCATCACGGTGTCGTCCAGCACGGGTTCGTCGTCTGGGCACGAAACGTTCTCCACCCTGATTTGCCAAGTGGGGTCAAACGAGGTGATAAAAAGATGCGGTAGATACCCTTCAAGCCAAGTATCACGCCTTCCGGTCTTCAACCCGCCCTGTAGGGAGATAGATGCCCTGATCCTGGGCCGAAGCTCGTCAAATAGCTCGCGCATCTGTGGGATTATGCCGTCCCAATTAGCGGACAGCACCATACACTCCCGATATTCGAGCCAATCGTTGCAATCAGGTGCATCTACTGGATTCCCGTCCCAGTTCAGAAGTCCTTCGTCTTTCAAGATATCCAACTGTTCTTGACACTCCACCCGGCACAGTAGGAGGAAGGTCTCCCCAAGTCGAGGTGTACCGCGGCTAGCGAATGTTCCCGAGTCATCGTCGTACCGGTCACGAGTCAGCACCCAGAAGCTTCGTGCGGGTAGGTACAATTCCGTGGTCCGCTGGTCTCCGGTAATCTGGTAAGTTTCGTCGCCATCGGGGTTGACCGGCCACAGGGGACGGAACTGACCGTCCTGCTCTCGGTGCAATTTCTCCGGCTTGCCGTTGCGTACAACGCTCAGGCTCGTCCTCGTCTCTCCGAGTTGGCGGCGAGGGAACAAGTGATAGGTGATCGTATCGTATAGAGGGTCAAGCTCGCGGTAAAGGCCCGCCATCAATCTGCGCGGATTGCGCCAACTGGCAGATCTGTCAGCATCTGAGATTGATCGATCCCAGTCAATGGAGGCATAGACATTGTACACAGCGTCGACGATGGCTTCGTATCTATCAGTCGTCGCTTCTTGTGCCAGCTTTCTGATGTGATGTGTGGGGAGGCTGGTAGCTCGATTGAAGAACCAAGCGCCGACCATTTCACGGTCAAAATCTCTGCCCAGACCGCTCGAAGCGTTCCTAAAGTCCCTCTCCAGCTTTTCTTTGTCTCCTGTCCTCAGCAAAGATTGAGATAGGGGGTAGTTCGTGAACTTCAAGGGGCCGTCTGGACCACGTTCCGCCGAAGGCTGCCATCCTTTATGCAATATCCAGGTGTTGAGAGCGATCCAAAGGACCTCTTCAGGAGCGCCGGGAGCACTTAGCCCGGGAGGTCGGCCCTTCTCTCCTGTCATGCCAAGAATCTCTCGCAGCCGGGTAAAGTAGTTTATCTCGGCAATGGCATCTTCGGGCGCCATGCGATGCGCGGCCAGCACCATTGCGCCAAGAAAAGCCAAATATGGCGGCGTGCCATCTGCCTGTCCCGGCTTTGCCAGCGGCAACCTAACTCGCCCGCTGACAACGCATTCTCCTCGGATAGCGGTCTCAAAGTCCTGCACAGCATCCAGCAAGCCGTCTTGGTCAAAGCTCAAGGCGCCAATCTCCATCAGGGTTTCATCATCCACGCTAAGGTAATAGGGATCGCTGGCATTCAGCCCATCCGAAAAGAATTTCGCAATCACTTCATTCCACTCAAAGTAAGAAGCCATTGATCTTCACTCCATCCGTTTCCGTATCCCCAAAACGTCTCGGTCTCGGAGAGCAGACGCCGAGGTTCAAGACCCTGAACCCCAGGAGTTGTCCTGTGGTGACCCCGTGGTCTCGCCCCCATTGGGCTATGGCGTACAGGCTGCGGGCACCGCACAGCATGGCACAGACAGCCAGACTCAGAATGGCTCCCAATGGATGACGCCGGCCCTGACTGTTCCGGTGGTCGGGCACCGTATCCAAGGCTTCTCTTAACTCCATAATCATCACCTCTCCATTCGCTGACACAAAGTCTAAAACCTATTCCATAAAATGAAAAGGCCCTGATCCTGATTCAGACAATCCCTTGACATCCCCGAACCGCTGTGCTAGAGTTTACCCATGACACAACCAGCCATCTCCTACAACCAACCCGCGGCTCCTGAAGCGCCCGTCGCATAGTGTCGCATAAGTGTCGCATAGGTGTCGCATAGGTGTCGCATAGGTGTCGCATAGGTGTCGCATAAGTGTCGCATAGTGTCGCGTAGTGTCAGCCAAAATCGGCCCTCTCAGCTACGAAGTGGCTGCGAAATACCCGCAATGCGACACTTTCACAAAAATTTCGCCGCCGCCGACCCCCGGAGGCCCCGGACGCAAGGACCGGCGCGTCGCCCATCGACCTGGTTGGAGACCTGGGTTCACGAAACTGTTCAGACCCTGTCAGACCCGAAGGGAGTCTGGAGAGGTTCTCCCCACTCTGGCCTGAGGTCTGAGGGCCACTCGCCCCCGATCCCCGACCACCGACCACCGGCCCAGCCCCTTGACAACGCCGAACTCTCGTACTACCATATCCGCATGGGAACACACGTTTGCGGTGCCGAGCCGCGTTCACGGAATCATCGTAATCAGCCAACCGCTAAGGGCGCCCACAGGGGCGGCGCCCCTGCCCCGGGGACTGTCCCACAATTGTACCGGAACTGCTCCGGTTCCGTTCCACATCTGTTCCACAAGTGCCCCACTTTTGTTCCACGAAATCGAACCCTCAGCTACGAGATGGAACAAAATGGAACAGTTTGGGACAGTTTTCGGCAAAACCCCAGGCCGAGGCCCTCAGATGCGATTGCCCTGCGTCGTCTCACCCTGGCAGAGAGTCTGGCCGGGCAGCCAAGTCGGTCGTTGCGAGCACGCCGGTTCTCCCCTCTGGCAGGAAGTCTGGGCCGCCGAGGTGGAGTTGACGATCAGGTCGGCCTGTTCCCTCCCCTCTGGCAGGGGGTCTGGGGGCTTTGCCCCCAGTTTCCAAATGGGCGGGCGGGTGGGGACGACCAGCCGTTTGTCAGGACTACAATGATCGAAAGACCACGGTTACGTCTCCGCGTCTGCCTTGTACTGCCCTCCGGCCAGACCCTATAATTGTTCACGGGCGCGCCCGGCGCCCCATCATGACGACTGACAGGCGTCCACCCAATTCTTCCATGACCACGAGCAAGAGAGACTACTACGAGGTCATTGGCGTCGACCGAAGCGCCAATGACGAAGAGATCAGGCGCGCGTTCCGCAAGCTGGCCTTCGAGTTCCACCCCGACCGGAACAAGAAGGTCGGCGCCGAGGAGCGCTTCAAGGAGGTCAACGAGGCCTACCAGGTCCTGTCTGACCCCAAGAAGCGCGGCGACTATGACCGGTTCGGACACAGCGGCGTCAATGGCAATGGGGCGAGGGGCTTCGACGGCTTCGAGAACTTCGGCGGCTTCGGCGATATATTCGACGCCTTCTTCGGCGGCGGCGCGAGGACTCGGGCCAGAGCCCCAGCCAGAGGCTCGGACCTCCAGTACCCCATGACGGTCGAGTTCGAGGAGGCCGTCTTCGGCGCGGACAAGGAGTTCGAGATACACCGGGTCGAGATATGCGAAGGCTGCCGGGGCTCCAGGTCCACTCCGGGCAGCTCGCCCACCGCGTGCGCGGATTGCGGCGGCGTCGGCAAGGTGCGCCGCTCGCACCAGGGCATCTTCGGCCAATTCGTTCAGGTCGCCGACTGTGCCGCATGTAACGGAGACGGCAGGGTGGTCACCGACCCGTGCAGGACCTGCTCAGGGATCGGGAGGGAACGGCGGAATCGTAAACTCGTGGTCTCCGTGCCGGCGGGCATCGAGACGGGAACCCACATCAGGCTGACCGGTGAAGGCGAGCCGGGCTCGCACGGAGGCAGGGCCGGCGACCTGTACGTGTCGATCAGGGTCAGAGACCACCACGTCTTCAAACGAGACGACGACAACCTCCTCTGCCGCGCGACCATAAACGTGGCGCAGGCCGCTCTCGGCGCGGACGTGACGGTGCCGACGCTGGAGGGAGACGATAACCTCAGGGTTCCCGCAGGGACCCAGAGCGGCCAGACATTCCGACTCAAGGGCAGGGGAGTGGTCGCGATGGGAGGAAGCCGCCGGGGCGACCAGATCGTGACGGTGGCAGTCGAGACGCCTCAGAATCTGAACGAGGAGCAGCGGGTGCTCTTCGAGGCGCTCGGCAAGAGCCTCTCCGGCGGCGATGCCTCCGTCGGCAAGGGCCGCGGCAAGGACTGGCGCCGCAAAATCAAAGACGCCTTCGGCATCGAGGACTAAGCGGCAGCCCCCGCCGTGACTTCTCGATGAGCTACGGCCCGACCGACTGGCTGGAGCTCAGCGTGGAAGCGCCCGCAGAGTTCGTCGAGCCCCTCGCGCAGGTCTTCCTGAAATACGGCAACGGCGGCGTGGCCGTCGAGGAAATCGACGGCTACTACCCTGACGAGGGGGAGCTGCCCGGACGGCGAAGGGCCGTCATCAGAGCCTACATGCCTCTGGACTCTGCCGTCGGGGAACGCCGGAGCCGCGTGGACGTGGCGGTGCGGCTCGTGTCGGGTCTCGCTCCTGTGTCCCCGCTCGCCGAGAGGATACTGCGGGAGGAGTGCTGGCGGGACGCCTGGAAGAGGCACTTCAAGCCCCTGCGGATAGGCCGCGGCGTGGTGATCAGGCCGACCTGGAGCGTCGATGAGCCGGAGGAAGGCGAGACGACGATATGGCTGGACTCCGGCATGGCCTTCGGCACCGGTCACCACCCGACCACCCGAATGTGTATCGAGCAGATTGAGCGCGACGTCGTCCCGGCGGCCCGCGTGCTGGACGTCGGCTGCGGATCGGGGATACTCTCCATCGCTGCTGTCCGCTTGGGGGCCTCGGAGGCCGTCGGGCTCGACCTTGACGCCAAGGCGGTCCAAGTGGCCCACGAGAATGGGGAAAGGAACGGGGTCGCGGACAGGCTGAGATTCGAGACAGGCAGCCTGCGGAGCTCGGTCGGGCTCCCATGGTTCGAAGGTCAGGCTTCTGAGGTGAGGCCGCGCAGCTTCGACCTGGCCGTCGCCAACATATCCAGGAAGGTCATCGTCGAAATCGCGCCCAACCTGACGGCCGCCGTCCGGCCGGGCGGCAGGCTGATAGTCTCAGGGATACTGGTCGAGCATGAGGACTCGGTGCGGCAGGCGCTGTCGGACGCAGGCGCGGCGCTCACGGACAGGGTCAGCGAAGAGGGCTGGACGATGCTGGCAGCGTCGGTCTAGCGGACTGCCCCGGCTCCCCCTGGGTTCGGGGCGCCAGTGCGTAGGCACCGGCGGGGTGAAAAGCTGGTCACACCGGCTCCGCCTGGGTTCGGGCGCGCCTGTGGCTGCGCGTGGGATGACGTACCGGGCAGGAGTCGGCCGTCGGCCAGCTGTACGGGGGTGTGGGGCGCGCTGGCGATGGGCTGTTCACAGAGCGCCGGCTCCGCCTGGGTTCGGGCGCCACAGGCAGGCGTCAGACGCCCTGCGCTCGGAGCCGGCGGCTCATTCGGTTCCTGGCGCGCGGCCGAGGAGGTCGGATATCGCCCGGTCTAGCGGGACTCTGTCGAACAGCACGCTGTGCATCGCCTGGGTGATGGGCATCTCGACGCCCTTGTCGCGGGCGAGGGCGAGGGCGGGCGCGGTGGTATCGACTCCCTCGGCGACGTTGTGCATGGACCTCCTTATCTCCGAGAGCGGCTTGCCTTCGGCCAGCTGCTCGCCAACGTAGTGGTTTCGGCTCAGGCGGCTGGAGCAGGTGGCTACCAGGTCTCCGATCCCGGCCAGGCCGGCAAACGTCTGCCGCCTAGCCCCGCACGCCGCGCCAAGGCGCGCCATCTCCGCGAGTCCCCGTGTGATGATGGCCGCCTTGGCGTTGTTGCCGTAGGCGAGGCCGTCGCAGATTCCCGCGCTGATGGCGACTATGTTCTTGAGGGAGCCCGCCATCTCCACGCCGACGATGTCGTCGTTGGTGTAGACGCGGAAGAGGGCCGAGGTGATCGCTTCCTGCGCGTGCGAGGCCGCTTCCGGGTTCTCGGATGCCACCACGGTGCTCGACGGCTTGCCCTCAATGATCTCGGTGGCCAGGTTGGGTCCGGACAGGGCGCAGATGACCGAATGGAGCGGCCGCGGTAACTCCTGCGCCAGTACCTCGCTCATCCGATTGGACGTGCCCGCCTCCAGTCCCTTGGTGGCGCTGACGATGGCGGCCGGCTCATCGAGGGAGTCACGTATGGCTCGTGTGTTCTCTCTGAGGGAGCGTGAGGGCACGGCCAGTACGACGAGGTCGGAGCCGCCGAAGGCGAGGTCGGGTGACGAGGTGACTCTCAACCCGTCGGGGAAGCGGTGTCTGGGAAGGAGTCTGGGGTTCTCACGGTCCGCGTCGAGCCGGTCGGCCTCGTCCTTTGTTCGCGCCCACAGGCTCACGTCGTTGCCGCGCCGCGCCAGGAGCATGGCGAGAGTGGTGCCCCAGGTCGTGGTGCCGACTACGCCGATCCGCGGCATGTTCGAGGTTGCGGGCGGCTAAGAGCCGCCGCGGAGTGTGCCCACTGTGCGGCTCAGCCTGTGCTCCTCGCCTCTGATGAGGCGCTGGATGTTCTCCTTGTGGCGCAGGAGTATGAGAACGGTGCCGATGAGTCCGAACCAGATGTACTGAGGATGCTCCCAGCCAATCAGAGAGAGGGCTACGAGGGTGAGCCCCCCGGCTGCCGCGCCGGATATGGAGCCCAGCGAAACGTATCGGGTCAGGGCGACGAGCAGGATGCCTATGATAGTTCCGGCGAGGCCCGCTATCGGCGACAGGACTAAGAGAGCGGCCCAGCCGCTCGCGGTTCCGCGTCCGCCCCGAAATCCGACGAACACCGGCCAGATGTGTCCGGCCAGGGCCGCAAGTCCCGCTCCCGCCGCGACTCCGCCGGAGGAGCTGAACTTGAGGGCCAGTCCCACGGCCAGCGCGGCCTTGCCCATGTCCATGGCCAGCACGAGGATGCCTGCCGGAACCCCGACCAGCCGAATCACATTGGTCATGCCGGCGTTGCCGCTGCCGTGCTCGCGGATGTCTATGCGCTTGACGGCCCGGCCCACCAGCACGCCAAACGGTATGGAACCGAGCAGATAGCCTATCGGGATCAGTATGTAGTCGATCAGCTTTCGCCCCTGCCTTTGAAGCGCATTCTCAACGGGCTGCCCCTGAAATCGTAGGCGGCCCGAAGACGATTCTCAAGGTATCTTCGGTACGCATAATGTACCATGTCTGAGTGGTTGACGTAGAAGGTGAAGGTCGGCGGGCTCGTCTGGTCCTGTGCCACGCCGTATATCTTCAGGGAGCGTCGGCCGGCGGATGAGGGCGGATGCTCGGCTACGGCGTCCGTCACCGTCCTGCTGAGGCTGTACCTGGGGACGCTCTTGTTCCACTCGTCGTACACCGCGGCCGCGGTGTCCAGCAGTCCGTCGAGTCCGGTCCGCCGCAGAGCGGACGTGAAGCAGAGCGGGGCGTAGCGCGCGAAGGCGAAGCGGGCCCTGACTATCTCCGTCGCCCTCTCCCTTGTGAGGCCGGCCTCTCGGGCCAGGTCCCACTTGTTGACCACGATCACGACTCCTCTGTACGCTTCCAGCACGTGGCTGGCGACGTGCGCGTCTTGGCCTGCACCCAACTCTGACGCGTCGGTGACGACGGCAGCCACGTCCGCCCTGTCGATCGCCCGAACGGAGCGGAGCACGCTGTAGCGCTCGATCCCGGGCGCTATTCTGCCCCTGCGCCGGATCCCGGCGGTGTCTATCAGGAGCACGGACCGTCCGCCCCGGCTTACCAGCGTGTCGAGAGAGTCGCGGGTCGTGCCGGGCACGTCGCTCACGATGGCGCGCTCGCTCCCCGTGATGGCGTTGAGCAGCGCCGACTTTCCGACGTTGGCACGGCCCACGATCGCCATCCTGACGTCGGCCTCCGGCTGCGGTAGCTCTTGTGGGCATGGGAGGAGTTCCGCGACCCTGGCCATCAGGTCGTCGACGCCGGAATTGTGATACGCGCTTATCGGGGTCGGCTCTCCGAGTCCGATGGCGTAGAGTTCGACTGCGGCTGCTGCCCGCTCGGTGTTGTCGCACTTGTTGGCGGCAAGGATTACGGGCTTGGCAGTGCGCCTGAGCAGGTCTGCCGCGTCGTGATCGGCAGGGGCGGCGCCCGTGGATGCGTCGGCCAGCATGATTATGAGGTCGGCGTCCGCTATGGCTATGTCGATCTGGGCCCTCACCTGGGTCCACAGGTCGGTCTTCGGGAACGGGTCGAGGCCGCCCGTGTCGACGAGGACGAAAGTTCTCCCTGCCCACTCGATCTCTGCGGTCACCCTGTCCCTAGTGGTGCCGGCTATGTCCGAGACGATAGCCGACTGTCTCCCGACGAGGCGGTTGAAGAGGGTGGACTTGCCCACGTTGGGCCGTCCTACGATGGCGACTATCGGCTTGGTCATGTTCGTTACTGAGCAGGAGTGAGCAGACGGGAGCGCCCGCGGTCGGGCTGCGCCCTCCCCGTGGGCGTCAGCAGCCGTCCGCGAACAGGTCTGCGAGTATGGCCTTCTGTGCGTGGAGGCGGTTTTCGGCTTGGTCGAAGACGACGGAGCGCGGGTGCTCGATCATGGCGTCGGAGATCTCTTCGCCGCGGTGTGCCGGCATGTCGTGCATGAATACGGCGTCCGGTGCGGCGGCTGCGAAAAGCGTTTCGTCGACCCGGTATCCCTCGAATGCCCGGAGCCGCTCTTCCCGTTCGGCCTCGTCGCCCATGCTGACCCAGACGTCGGTGTAGACCACGTCCGCGCGGCGAACGGCCTGTCGGGGGTCCTCGACCCACTCCAGGCGGGACTCCTTCGCCGCGGCGAGTCTTTGGGCCTTTTCCCATGCCACGTCGGGGACCCTGTAGTCCCTGGGCGCCGCTATGGTGAAGTCCGCTCCCGCGGACGCGCAGGCGAGGGCGAGGCTGGCCGCGACGTTGTTCCCGTCGCCGACGAACGCTACTCCCACCCCATCCAGCCTGCCCTTGCGCTCCTGGACCGTCAGCAGGTCGCCCAACGCCTGGCAGGGGTGCTCCAGGTCCGACAGCGCGTTGATCACCGGCACGGAGGCGCGCTCCGCGAGTATCTGAAGGCTCCGGTGGGAGAAGACGCGCGCGACGATGCCGTCCACCCATCTGTCCAGCACACCCGCAACGTCCGACTCCGGCTCGCGTACGCCCAGCCCGACGTCGTCTTTGCTCAGGTAGATGCACTCACCTCCGAGTTGACGGATTCCGACCTCGAAGCTGACCCGCGTTCTGAGCGACGGCTTCTCGAACAGGAGGGCCAGGGTCTTGCCTTCAAGCGGTCGTGGTCGGCTGCCGTCCTTCATCTTGCGGGCGGCTTGGACTATCTTCACAACCTCATCGGGATCGAGGTCGGTGACCGACAGGAAATCTTTGCGTTTCACATTGCCTCCAGAGGGGAAATATAGCAGATTTTCGTCCACAAGGCGGAGTGGGGCCTCCTGCGGTTTCCCCACCCGCCCACCCATTTGTAAACTGGGGGCAAAGCCCCCAGACCCCCTGCCAGAGGGGAGAACCTGAAGCGGTTCTTGCCGCTCAGCCGATTCACTGCCCAGACATCCCCTTCCAGAGGGGAGAACCCTGGTACCCTCCGCCGATCTTCACCAGGCTTCCCCAGACCCCCTGCCGGAGGTGGTTCTCCCCCTCCGGCGCCTGCCTGCCGAGCAGAGGCTTTCCCAGACCCCCTGCTAGAGGGGAGAGTCGCGCTCCGGCAGCGGCACCCGCGTCGACGCGGCCCCAGACCCCCTGCTAGAGGGGAGAATCCCTCTGGATTCCCCTTCGGGTCTCACGGAGTCTGAGCAGTTACTCCCTGCGGGGCCTTGCGTCTAGGGCTGGCTGCCGGCCTCGAGTTTCTTCAGGATGGTTCGGTCGTCGTCGGACAGGCGCACGGTTTCCAGCAGGTCCGGTCGGCTTGCGAGGGTGATCCGCAGCGACTCCTCTCGCCTCCAGCGAGCGATCTCGCCATGGTTGCCCGACAGCAGCACCTCCGGCACGCGCCAGCCTCGGTACTCGGCCGGGCGGGTGTACTGAGGATATTGCAGGAGGCCTGTGGTGAACGAGTCGTTCCGTGTCGACTCGGTCGAGCCGACCACTCCTGGGATCAGCCGCGAGACCGAGTCTATCAGGACCATGGCCGCCAACTCGCCTCCGCTGAGCACGAAGTCGCCGATGCTGATCTCGTCAGTCGCCAGGTGGAGTCGAACGCGCTCATCCACGCCTTCATACCGTCCGCAGATCATCGTCAGGTTGTCGCAGGCGGCCAGGTTCTGGACCACCGTCTGTGTCAGCCGCCGACCCCTCGGCGACAGCAGTACGATGGGAGCGCCGCGTGCTCCAGCCTTCCGCGCGGCCTCCACGGCCTCGAATACGGGCTCGGGCTTCATGACCATTCCCGGGCCGCCGCCGAAGGCGTAGTCGTCCACGGAGCGTGGTGTTTCGGCGTGGGCGCGGACGTCGTAGGTCAGTATCTCGACGAGGCCGTTTCTGCGCGCCCGCGCGATGAGGCTCTCTGCGAACGGGCTCTCGAACATGGAGGGGAACAGGGTCAGGACGTGGAAGCGCATGATGCCCGTGGGCTGGGCGCCCTGCTAGGGGCCCTTGGGTTCCTCGCGGGCGTACGACCGGCCTGCGAAGGCGGCCCGGACCTCGGCGGCGGACGCGGCTTTTCGCAGTATGCCGATTCGCTCTTCCTCCTCTTTCCGCAGCGCCTTGACGTTCGTGAGGACGGCTTCGAGCCTGTCGGCGGGGAACTTGCACGCGCCGTTCTCGTCCATGTGGATGATCTCTCCTGGGGAGACGTCCATGGCCGCAACGCTTACCGGAACGTTCACGGCGTGGACGGCCATTCCGCCGTGGCCGGCGGTGACTCCGCTCAGCATGTATTGGAAGCCGGTGGGTCGTATTTCGTCCACGTCGCGCGAGGGGCCGTTCGAGACTGCGCCGACGCATCCCACGGCCTGCATGGCGGCTGTCATGTTGCCGCCCGCCAGTCCGACCTTTCCCGCGAGCTTGTCCGGGAACTTCTGCTGGAACACGAGGACGGTCGGCTTCTTCGAGGCATCGAGAGCGTCGATGACGTCCATGAAGGTGAGCCGCGAGTATTCCGGGTCGGGGAGTCCGAACACGCAGGTGACGGCGTAGCCCACCGTGGGGCCGAGTTCGGGGAACATGCAGCGTATGGACTGGTCGGTGTACCAGTTTTCCGTCCAGGGGTTGTAGAGGCCCAGGCACAAGGGGTTGTCGGGATAGGTGGCGACCACGTTGGTTATGGACGGCGTGTCGAAGCCTCTGAGTTCCTCGATCATCTCGCGCTCGGTCGTCATGGGTCTGTCTCCTCTGCGGCATTCATGCCGCTCATCTGCTCATCGCCTGCCCGGGGGCGCGGCGCGCTTTTCCGGTTCAGAGCCACGGCTCCCCGGCCGCCAGAGTGTGCGGGACGCCGTCCGGCAGACCGGCGCGGCAAGTGTACCAGCCGCCCGCATCCAGTCAACACGCTGCGCCAAGTTCATATCCCCCCATCGGGTTGAGTGCGGCGGCGGTACTTGCGTCCGGGGCCTCGGCGCCGTGTTAGCTCAGACCGCTGCGGGAGATTTTTTTGCCGAAGTGTCACATTTTAGGGGCATTTCGCAGCCATTTCGTAGCTGGGAGGGCCGATTTTGGCCGACACTTATGCGACACTATGCGGCACTTATACGACACTTATACGACACTAATACGACACTAATGCGACACTTTGCGACACTTATGCGACAGGCACTTCAGGAGCCGCGGGCTGGTTGTGGGGAGATGGGCTGGCTGTGTCATGGGCATACTCTAGCACAGTGGTTCGGTGTCGTCAAGGGGGCGCATGACATCATAATTATGGTTACCGAAGGAGGGAATGATCCTCAAAATTGTGGTTACCGAGAGGGTGACCATGATAGAGGGTCACCCTGGCGCCATGCCAGGTCTATCAGCATGTCGATTTCGGCATCGATCCGGCGGCTCAGCCAGAGGGGGTTGAGCGAGCGGTAGAGCTTCTCATGGATGGCTCTGGGCGCCCCCACCAGGGCCCCGCTCTCGAGCATGCGATGGTATGGAGTCATGGCATGGTCGTGGTAACGCACCAAGCGGGCGCCATGCCGTTCCTTCGCTGTCAGCTTTCGGACCGGCTGGAAGAAGTTGGTGTGGAGTGTGGCCAGGGAGTAGACCTCCTTGAGCTTGCTGAAGGCCCGCGCAGAGGAGTATCGGGCGTGTCCTGTGAGCCTGCGAACGACGGCTCCGTTCTTCTGCTCCACGTGGGCGCTGTCGTTCTTACGATAGGGCCTGCTCCTGGTGAAGGTGATGCCGTTGTGCTCACAGTATGCCAACAGGCCCTTGTTGATGAACTCTGAGCCGTTGTCGGTGTCGAGGCCAAGGAGTGGTACGGGAAGCCTTCTGTGCATCCTCCGTATGGCGGCTGCGACCCGGGTCTGGGTCTTGCCCCAGACGACATCCATCTCCATCCATCCCGTGGACACGTCCACGGCGGTCACGGTCCACAGGTGGAAGCCCTTTGTGGTGGGGCCGCAGTGGGCGACCGTGTCCACCTCGACAAAGCCTGGCCTGGCGTCGTTCCAGTCGCTGAAGGTGCGCACCTGGATGCGGTTGCGGAGCATCGTTCCGGGCTTGGTCAGGCTCCTCGACTTCCTTCTCACAGGGAGTTGGGCGCCGGCCAGCATACGCTCCAGGGTTGCAGGGCTGGCGCTTACGAGCAGCCTCTGGGTGTCGGGCTCCAGGGTCAGTTCGCCGAGGGCGACCAGTCGTGCGGTCAGTTCACTCACGAATGGGTGCAGCCGTCTGGCCCCTATCCTGCCAGCGGCCTCATGAACCACCAGCGCGGCATCTGCCACCCTCGAGTCGTATTCCACAGGCCTGCCCACCCGTCCACCTCTGGTTGGTCGGCTGCGGCCTGTGAGCAGCCGTACGGCCGACTTCCTGTGGCAGCCCGTCACTATCACCACCTCGTCCAGTATCCTGCCCTTCTCACTCCGGTTGGCCGCGACGTATCTGTCCTGCTGACGCGCTATGTAGTCTTGAATGCTCTTGCGGTTCACGGTTACCTCCCTGTGTCTTCTTCGGTAACCGTAATTCTGAGGTCACTTGTCTCCTTCGGTAACCATTAATTTTGAGGTCACGGGGGGGCGCGGGACAGTGATCAGTGGGGAGTGGAGTGGGCATGTCGTTCAGAGCGCGGATTGGGGGGCGGCGCTAAATTGACACCCGCGCCCGCGCACGGGTATACTTTCGGCAAATGCCTAAGAGGACTTATCAGCCCCGCAAGCGGCGCAGGAGCCGTGTACACGGCTTCAGGGCGCGAATGAGCACACAGGGCGGCCGGAACGTGCTGCGTCGTCGTATGTTCAAGGGACGGGAGCGGCTGACGGTCTGAGCCGCCCGCTCGCGGCGCGCGGCTACCCGCGCCTATCTATGTCAAGAGGCCAACGTCTCACTCGATCATCAGACTTTGCCGCAGTACGGAGAGAGGGGAAGAGTTGGAGCGGCGCGCTTCTCGTGCTCCGGGCGCGGCCCAACGGCCTGAGTGTGAGCCGCTTCGGGTTCTCCGTGAGCAAGGCTGTGGGCGGCGCGGTCGTCCGTAACAGAGTGAAGAGAAGGCTCCGCGAAGCCGCGCGGCAGATCGGAGCGCGTCACGGTTGGGATCTGGTGCTGGTAGCCCGTAGGGGCGCGGCGTCGGCGAGCTTCCGGAGACTCATGGGGTCGATGGTCCGTCTGCTCGGGCGGGCCGGACTCTTGGAACAGGGGCCTACGAGCGTCAGGATGCCTTGAGACACCTCGTGCAGAAGCTCGCGCTGGCCGCCATTCGTCTATACCAGGCGGCGCTGTCCCCGTACATACCGGGGCTGTGCCGTCACGCGCCTACGTGTTCGAGCTATGCCTACGAGGCCATATCTCGGCATGGGTCCATGGGAGGAGGCTGGCTGGCGCTGAAGCGCATATGTAGGTGTCGACCTATGGGAACGAGTGGATATGACCCCGTCCCGTGAGCGCCGGACGATGACGGCCATGCCGTCCATGGTCCGGTTACTGCTCGTCCTGCCTCTGATTCTGCTGGCGCTCGCCGGGTGTGCCAGGATCAATAATCCCGAGGGATGGTCCGGGGCCGTTATAGTCGGAGACGCGCTCTATACAGGGACGGAAGAGGGCGAGCTTGTCGCGCTCGACCGGAGGACGGGCGAGAGACTCTGGAGCTTCGAACTGCTGGGCGAAGAGGGGAGCCGCGCGATCTACGGCACGCCGGTCCTGAGTGCAAAGACTGACTTATCCCGCTTGGGCCCTGCTTATGGAAGCGAGCAGGGTGGAGACACCCTCTACGTGGGCGGATACGACGGCTTCCTGTACGTCTTCGACGTGGGTGGAAGCGGCGACCCCAGCAACTGGCTCGACCCGACGCTGGCGGGCAGAGAGGAGGTGAAGGCCGCTCTGGAGGAGGTTCCCGAACCCATCGTGGGCAGTCCGGCCGTGGTCGACGAGGATTGCTCGGATCCCTCCGAATTGGAGGTGCTCTGCCAGATCGTCATGGTGGGTTCGTCGGACGGCGGGGTGTACACGTTCGAGGTGTCTTTCGAGTTGTCTTTCAAGGGTGAGGAAGACGCTTCGATACGGCAGCTTCACAGGTTCGAGACGGGCGGCAAGGTGTGGTCGGCGCCCGCGGTGTCGGACGGCGTCGCCTACTTCGGCTCTCTGGATCACAAGGTCTACGCGCTCTCGGCGGCCAGCGGAGAGGCGTTGTGGGAGTTTGAGACCGACGGTGCGGTGGTGGCCGCGCCCGTCGTGGCCGCGGGCCGCGTCTACGTCGGCTCCTTCGACTCCGTGTTCTACGCTCTCAACGCCGCGACCGGCGTCGAGGAGTGGCGTTTCACCGGCGCTTCCGGCTGGTACTGGGGCGCGGCGGTCGTTGGCCAAGGCATGGTCTTCGCGCCCTCTTTGGACGGCAGTCTCTACGCTCTGGAGCTCGGCACGGGGAATTTGCAGTGGGTTCTCCAGACAGACGGCCGCATCGTGGGCGCCCCGGCGCTCACGTCCGACCTGCTCGTGGTTGGGTCCGAAGACGGGCGGGTGAGAATCGCGAGTCTGGGCGACGGCGACCTGGAGGGCGCCTGCACGATCGAGAGCAGGATCAGGACCCCTCTGGTCACGGACGGCGAGAGCGTCTACCTGGGGGCGCGGGGCAACACGATACGCGCCCTGACCATCCGCGCCTCCGGAGACCTCGACGAGGAGTGGATATATCACGCCGGAGACGCTAACGCCCGAGGCGGCGAATCGTGCTAGAAGTCGTCAGCTCAATATGGACCACCGTGATCATCGAGCCGATGATCAACAGCCTGGTCCTGATGTACAGCATCCTCTTCCTGAACTTCGGGATCACGGTTGTGGTCTTCACCATTCTGATCCGCGCGGCCATGTTCCCGCTGACCGTCAAGCAGAGCCGCTCACTCAAGGCCATGACGGTTCTCCAGCCGAGGCTCAAGGAGATCCAGACCAAGCACGGGGACAACAGGGAGAAACGGGCCTCCGAGACCATGAAGGTTTACAAGGAGGCGGGCGTCAATCCCATCGGCTGCCTGGGGCCTTTCTTCGTACAGTTCCCGATCTGGATTGGTCTCTACCAGGCCATACTTCAGACTCTGCCGTCCACTCCCGAGAGTCTGGTCGGCCTCTCGGAGCGGTTGTATTCGTGGCTTCCGAGGGTGCACGGGGTGGTGCCTCTGGAGAGTTCCTTCCTGTGGCTGGACCTGGCCGTGCCCGACCGGACGCCAGTGCTTCCGGTGGCCGTGGGCGCATCGATGTTCATCATGCAGAAGATGACCACGATGCCGGCGGTCGATCCCAGGCAGCAGTCGACCAACCGGATGATGCTGTGGATGATGCCCTTGATGTTCGGATTCTTCACGACGACGTTCCCCAGCGGGCTGGCCATATACTGGGTGGTGTCCAACGTCGTCGGTGTGGTGATGCAGGGCTTTATAACTGGGTGGGCGCCGCTCACGTCACTGGCGTCGCAGGCGTCACTGGCGTCCCTGAATCCGCTGAGGCGTCCAGCCGAGGATTCTGCCGAGGCTCCGTCTCAGGCGGCGGCCGCCGCCGAGGAGGCAACAGACGATGAATCAGATCGAGACGACGGCCAAGACAGCGGAGGAGGCGATAGAGCTCGCCCTAAGGGAGCTCGACGCAGAAAGGGGAGACGTCGAAGTCGACGTTATTAGTCGAGGGAAGACGGGGCTGTTCGGCCTGGGGGGCGAGCCTGCGCGTGTCCGCGTCACGCTTCTCGAGGCTCCGAACGAGTTGGTCTCCACGGCCACCGACCTGCTGAGCAACCTGATCTACAAGATGAACGTCGAGGCCTCGGCCAATCTCAAGCAGGCGCACAACGAGGACGTAGACGGGCCGATGTTCGAGCTCGAAGGGGAGGACGCGGGTCTGCTGATCGGGCGTCGGGGTGAGACGCTGAAGGCGCTTCAGTTCATCGTCAGATACATGGCCAGCCGCCGCCTGGGTTCCAGGGTCAACCTGATGCTCGACGTCGAGGGATACCAGGCCCGGCGGTACAAGTCGGTCGTGAACATGGCCGAGCGCGTCGCTCAGCGGGTGGTCGACTCGGGCCGCTCGGTCACGCTGGAGCCGATGCCGGCCGACGAGCGCCGGGCGGTCCATATGGCGCTGGCGGATCATCCCAGGGTGGTCACGGAGAGCATGGGCAGCGGCGACTCCCGCCAGGTGGTGGTGTATCTCAAGGAGGAGCCGCCGGGCGCCGGGCCGTGATCCCGGACATTCTCATCGTCGGCCACCTTGCGTGGGATCTGACGGAATGGGGCGCGGCGCTTGGCGGCACCGCGGCGTATGCGTCCATCGCGGCTCTCAGGCTGGGATCGAGGCCGGCGCTCCTCACCAGCACGGGGCCCGATCTGGATGCTTCGAGCGCCCTGCCCGGCGTGCGAGTCCATTGCGTACCGTCTGCGCGCAGCACTGTCTTTCGCAACCGCTACCGAGCCGGAGTGAGGACCCAGACCGTGGGGTCGGTCGCCGGTGCGCTGACCGTCCGGGACGTTCCCGCTGAGTTTCGGGCCGCGCCCCTGGTCCTGCTGGGCCCGCTGATGGGCGAGGTCGGCAGCGGGCTTGTCGGCGCTTTCCCTGGGGCCACGGTGGCTGCGTGTCTTCAGGGGTGGCTCAGGCGAAGGGACGGGGAGGGCCTGGTTCGTCCGGCGGCGTGGGACGGCGGGGACGTCCTGCCGTTCGTGGACGCGGCGATAGTCTCAAAGGAAGACGCGGCCGACGTTGGGGACGTCGAGAGGTGGGCGCCGCAGGCAGGGGCGCTCGTCGTCACGGAGGGCGCCGCCGGGGCGCGGGCGCACGTCGGGGGAGTGTGGCACAGGGTCGAGCCGTTCCGCGCCCGCGAGGTCGATCCGACGGGCGCGGGCGACGTCTTCTCGGCGGCATACCTGATAAGATACGGGGAGACATCCGACCCGTTGGAGTCGGCGCGATTCGCGGCCTGCGCCGCTAGTCTCAGCGTGGAGGGAGTTGGGACGGCGGCCATCCCGACGAGGGCGCGGGTGGAGGCTCGTATGTCGGGAGGGCCGGAGGCGCGGCCCGCCGGAGGAGGCCAATCGTGACGAATCAGAGCATACCCTTGATCCCGCGTCGGGCGCTGTTCGGGAACCCGGACAGGACGTCGCCCCGTATCAGTCCGGACGGCGCATGGCTGGCCTTTCTGGCGCCTGTGGACGGGGCGCTGAACGTTTGGGTCGGCCCCTCTCAGGACCTGGCGGCGGCCCGGCCTGTCACCGACGACCGCGAGAAGGGGATACGCTTCTATCTGTGGGCGTACACGTCCCGGCACGTTCTGTACGTGCAAGACAGGGCGGGAGACGAGGACTGGCACGTCTATTGCGTCGATCCGGACTCCGGGAAGACCACTGACCTGACGCCGCTGGCCGGGGTTCACGCGCAGATACAGGGGGTGAGCCACAAGCTGCCGTGGGAGGTCGTCGTCGGGCTGAACGACCGCGACCCCGAGTACCACGACCTCTACAGAGTGGACATCTCGACGGCGGAGAGGACGCTGCTGCTGAGGAACGACGACTTTGCGGAGCTCATGATCGATGACGACTACCGTGTGCGTCTGGGGATGCGCATCACGCCCGACGGCGGCAGCGAGATGTTCACCCTCTCCGAGGGAGGTGAGTGGGAGCCGTTCATGAAGGTGGAGATGGAGGATCTTCTCACCACGGTTCCCGTGGCGTTCGGCAGGGACGGGGGCAGGCTCTATCTGACCGACAGCCGGGGCCGTGATACGGCGGTCATGGCGGCTATCGACCTGGATACCGGGGTGGAGACGGTTCTGGCGGAGGACTCTAGGGCGGACGCCGGCGACGTGATGCTCCACCCGGCCGATAACGAGGTTCAGGCCGTGTCGTTCACCTACGAGAGGGAGCGGTGGGAGGCTCTGGACGAGGGGGTCGCGGCGGATCTGGAGCGTCTGCGGTCGGTGGCCGAGGGCGACGTGGACGTGGTGAGCAGGACGCTCGACGACGGGGTGTGGGTGGCTGCCTACCACGTCGACACGGGGCCGGTGCGCTACTACCGGTATGACCGCGGGGCGGGCCGCGCGGAGTTTCTGTTCGCCGACCGCTCCGACCTGGACGGGCTGCCCCTGGCGCGGATGCGCTCGGCGGTGGTGAAGAGCCGTGACGGGTTCGATCTGGTCTGCTACTACACGCTTCCCCCGGGAGAGGAGTCTCTGCCGGCGCCGATGGCGCTGAACGTTCACGGCGGTCCGTGGGGGCGTGACGAGTGGGGGTTCGATCCGATCCACCAGCTTCTTGCGAACAGGGGCTACGCGGTTCTGAGCGTCAACTTTCGGGGTTCCAGCGGTCTGGGCAAGGGCTTCATGAACGCGGCGAATCTGGAGTGGGGCGGCAGGATGCAGGACGACCTGATCGACGCGGTGGGGTGGGCGGTCTCCGAGGGGATCGCCGACCCGGATAGGGTGGGCGTCATGGGTGGGAGCTACGGCGGGTACGCGGTTCTGGCGGGCCTCTCGATGACGCCCGACTTCTTTGCGTGCGGGGTGGACCTGGTGGGGCCGTCGAATCTGATCACGATGGTCGAGTCGATACCGCCCTACTGGAGGCCGGCGATCGAGATGGGGGCGACGCGGATCGGGGACTCGCGGACCGAGGCAGGCCGCGCGCTGCTGGCCGAGCGGTCGCCGCTCACGCACGTGGAGCGGATCAGGAGGCCGCTGCTCATCGGTCACGGCGCCAACGATCCGCGGGTCAAGCGGGCGGAGTCGGACCAGATCGTGGAGGCGATGAGGGAGAGGGGGATCCCTGTCACCTATCTTGTCTATCCCGACGAGGGCCACGGGTTCGGCAGGCCGGAGAACAACATGTCGTTCACGGCGGCGGCGGAGGCGTTTCTGGCCGGGCACCTGGGCGGACGCTTCGAGCCGATCGGGAGCGACTTCGAGGGGTCATCGATCGAGGCTCATGAGGGCGCGGCTCAGATTCCGGGGCTGGAGGAGGCCATCCGGGTGGAGCGGGTTCGTCGGGAGTCGGCCGGGCCCGGGTGACGCGGGAGCGGGGCTTGTCAGACCCCGCCGAGTGGGCCGACTTGTCCCAAGCGGGGCTGCGCCCTATACTTGTGCGCGTGGAGTACGAGGTCGTAATAGGGCTGGAGGTACACTCCCAGCTGCTCACCGAGAGCAAGATGTTTTGCTCCTGCGGCGCATCCTATCAGGACGCCCCTCCCAATACTCTGGTGTGCCCTGTGTGCATGGGGATGCCGGGGGTGCTGCCGGTCGTAAACAGAGAGGCCGTCAGGCTGGTGATCGGCGCCGGTTTGGCGGTGGGCTGCACGATTGCGCGCGTGACGAAGTTCGACCGCAAGAACTACCCGTACCCCGACCTGATGAAGGGCTATCAGATATCCCAGTACGACCGTCCGATAGCGAGCGGCGGGCGGATCGAGATAGACGTGGGCGGCTGCGCGAGGACGATAGGGGTGACCCGCGTTCATCTCGAGGAGGACGTCGCCAAGCTGATGCACCGTACCGAGGACTACGGCGAGGGCTACAGCCTGATGGACGTCAACAGGGCTGGCGTCCCCCTGATGGAGGTGGTCAGCGAGCCGGACATGCGCAGCGCGGATGAGGCCCGGGGCTACCTGACCGAGCTTCACTCGATCCTTCAGTACATAGGGGCGAGCACCGGGAACATGGAGGAGGGGAGCTTCCGCTGCGACGCCAACATAAGCGTCCGGCCGAAGGGTTCGAGCGGGCTCGGCCCGAAGGTCGAGGTCAAGAACATGAACAGCTTCCGCTCGGTCTACAGGGCGCTCGAGTTCGAGGCCGAGCGGCAGACGCGCGCGTCGCGGGATGGGACGAGGGTGGCGCAGGAGACGCGGGGCTGGGTGGAGGCGGAGGGGGTCACCGTATCCCAGCGAAGCAAGGAGTACGCCTCCGACTACCGCTACTTCCCGGAGCCCGATCTGCCGCCGATCGTGATAGAGCCCGCGTGGGTCAGGGAGATCGAGGAGTCGCTGCCGGAGCTTCCGCGCGCACGGAGGCGGAGGCTGTCCGCGCAGTACGGGCTGTCGGACTACGAGTCGGGGCTGCTGACGGCTTCGCGCGGCACGGCCGACTTCTTCGAGGCGGTCGTGGCGTCGAGGCGGCCGATGGACGGGGACGAGGGCGCGCTCGCCAAGTCTGCGAGCAACTGGATGCTCGGCGAGATGGCGCGTCTGCTGAATGCCACGGGCCGGCCGCTGGAGGGGGTTCCGATTCGGCCGGAGCATCTGATCGAGCTCATAGGGATGGTCGAGGACGGGCGTCTCAACTCCAACATGGCCAAGACGGTGTTCGAGGAGATGTTCGAGAGCGGGCGGCAACCGGCGGACATCGCGGAATCGGCAGGGCTGGCGCAGATCAGCGACGCGGGGTCATTGGACGTCGTGGTATCGGAGGTGATAGGCGACAATCCTCAGCCGGTGGCCGACTATATGAACGGGAAGGAGACCGCGCTGCGGTTTCTGATAGGACAGGCGATGAAGGCTACGAGGGGCAAGGCGAACCCCCGGCTCGTGACGTCGATGCTCGAGGAGAGGCTGGAGAGAGAGAGACGGAGGGGGGGTCTTCCAGCGTGAACGGAGGCCGCGGCGGCTCCGGGTGGTCGGACGCCGTCAAGCTGCTCTACCCCGGCCTGGGAGTCAAGAGGTGGCTGCTGGTCGGCGCCCTGGGTGTGGTGGCCTGGTCGGTCGGGATAGCGTTTCTGGTCAGGAGGCTGTTCAGTTTCGCCAGGCCGTTCCCCGATTTCCTGCCCTACAACCTGGAGGGTGTCTTTCTGATTGCGGTCGCGGTGGGTTTCGTGGGGCTCGCGGTCTACGGTCTGTACCGGTCGGTCGGGTCGGTGATCCTGTCGGACCGGAGCATAGGGAGCCTTGCCAACACGGTCTATACGCGGCGCGCCAGGAGCAGGGGGCCGCGTATCGTCGCCATCGGCGGCGGGACCGGGCTGTCGGTGCTGCTGCGAGGGCTGAAGACTTACACCGACAACCTGACGGCCGTCATAACGGTGGCGGACGACGGGGGCAGCTCCGGCCGCCTGCGCCGAGAGCTGGGGATTCTCCCGCCCGGGGACTTCCGGAACTGCATCGTGTCGCTGTCGGAGAGCGAGCCTCTTCTGACCGATCTGTTCCAGTACCGTTTCACCCGCGGCAACGGGCTTCGGGGTCACAGCTTCGGCAACCTGTTCATCGCCGCGATGGCGAACGTCACGGGGAGCTTCGAGGAGGCTCTGTCGGAGTCGAGCAGGGTGCTGGCCGTTCATGGGCGGGTGGCGCCGGCGTCGGCGGTGGGTCTGAGGCTCACGGCTCGGCTCACGGACGGCAGCAGCGTGGAGGGCGAATCGAACATACCTCGGCATGGCGGCGGGATCGAGCGTCTGTCGATCGAGCCTGCGGACGCCGAGGCCTACCCGCCCGCGGTGGAGGCCATTCGCAACGCTCAGATGGTCGTGATCGGCCCCGGCAGCCTGTACACGAGTATCCTTCCGAACCTCATGGTGGGCGGCATCGCGCAGTCTCTGAAGGAGAGCGGCGCGACCAAGGTATACGTGTGCAACATAGCCACCGAATCGGGGGAGACCGCCGGATACGGCGTGGCCGACCACCTGGAAGCCCTTCAGCGGCACACGTTTCCCGGCCTGGTGGACTACGTAGTCGTCAACGACACGGCGCCGGCTATAGACGACCGGTTCTCTTCGGAGCCGGTGATACCCGACGACCGCCCGCTGGTCCACGCCGTCCTGAAACGGGCGGCGCTCGCGGACGCACGACATCCGCTGAGGCATGACTCTCAGATGCTGGTAAACGCGCTCAGAGAGTTGTACGATGGAGAGGCCAACGGGGCAGCGAATAGAAATGGGGGATAGAGGCGGAATCGATATGAGAGTCCACCGGTAGACGTATGAGCGGCTCACTCCTCAACTACTTGCAGATATTCATCTCCGTGCTGCTCATCGTGACCATTCTGGCGCAGGTTCGGGGTCAGGGCACGGGGCTGTTCGGCTCGGCGGAGAGCTCGTTCCGCACGCGCCGCGGCATCGAGTTGGTACTCTTCCGATTCACCATCTTCTTGGTGGTCGTGTTCATCGGCATCTCGATAATCAGCGTCAGGTTCTTCTAGCGGCGTCTAGCGCCCTGGGCGCCGCCATTCGGTGGCGCCGGCCCTGTCGGAGACGACCACGCCGAGGGCGGCCAGTCCGTCCCTGATCCTGTCGGCCATCTCGAAGCGCCCCGCGCTCCTCAGTTCCGAGCGGAGGCCGACCCAGAGCCGGACGACTTCGTCGGCGTCCGCCCCCTCGTTCAGCCTGGCGGTCAGCGTTTGCAGGGCCGTCTCGCCGGGTCCGGGCATCGCTTCGAGGTCCGGGCGCAGTTCATTCAGGAGGTCGGCGAACCCTGCGGCGTCGTCCGCGGACTGGGCTGCCGGCTCTTCGAGGGTGAGTCCGAGCACGTCACACAGGTCTCGGAGGGCTGCCTGGGCGTCCGAGACGCGGCCTCCGGCCTCGATGGTTCGGTTTATGTCCCTTGCGAGGTCGAAGAGGGCTGCCAGGGCCCTGGGGGTGTTGAGGTCGTCGTCCATAGCCTCTATGAAGCGGTCTCTGTGCCGGGCTGGGTCGAGAGAGGCGCCGCCGCTCGCGCCGCCGCCGTGTGCGGCGGTACGGAGACGCTCTGCGGCCCGCTCCTGCGCGGTCACGTTCCGGTGGGAGTAGACGAGCGGGCTCCGGTAGTGGGATCCGAGGAGGAAGAGTCTGAGGGCATCGGGTGAGAACCTGTCGAGGGCTTCTGCGATGGTCACCACGTTGCCGAGGGACTTGCTCATCTTGTCTTCGCCGAACTGGACGAGGCCGTTGTGAACCCAGAACCTGACGAACGGCACCTCGCCGGTGTAGGGTTCGGACTGGGCGATCTCGTTTTCGTGATGGGGGAACATGAGCTCCGGGCCGCCGCCGTGTATGTCGATGGAGCCGCCGAGGTGGGCGATGGACATCGCGCTGCACTCGATGTGCCACCCCGGCCTTCCGCGTCCCCAGGAGCTCTTCCACGAAGGCTCGCCCGGCTTGCGAGCCTTCCAGAGAGCGAAGTCCATGACGTCCTCTTTCTTCTCGTCTACGTCCACGCGGGCCCCGGCCATCATGCTGTCGGCGCTTCTGCGGCTCAGCCTGCCGTAGTTCTCGAACCTGCTGACCCTGTAGTAGACGCTGCCCTCGACGGCATAGGCGTATCCGCCCGCAACCAGGGCCTCGATTATCTCGATGATCTTCGGGATCTCTCCGGTAGCGCGCGGGTAGGCGTCGGCGCGCAGGACGTTGAGGGCGTCCACCTCCTGGAAGTACTGTCGTATGTAGCGCTCGGCCAGAGCCGCGGTGGGGATTCCCTCCTCGGCCGCTGCCGCGATCATCTTGTCGTCGACGTCGGTGAAGTTCTGAACGTGCCTGACCTCGTGGCCGGTGTACTCCAGGTATCTTCGCAGCGTGTCGAACACCACCGACGACATGGCGTGGCCGAGGTGCGACGGGGAGTACGGGGTGATGCCGCAGACGTACATCCTGACGACGCCGTCTTTGGCGGTGAACCTTTCGGCCGATCTCGACAGTGTGTTATAGAGTTTCATTCTTCCCGTTCGAGCGTGGCGACGGCCAGGGCGGAGATGCCCTCGCCTCTGCCTGCAAACCCCAGGCCGTCGGTTGTCGTAGCCTTGATACTGACCTCGTCCGGTCGGAGTCCCAGAGGGCCGGCGAGGATACGCCTCATGCGTCCCAGGTATGGCCTGAGGGCCGGCCGCTCGGCGATTATTGTAGCATCGACGTACGTGACTCGCCATTTATGCCTGTCGAGCAGATCGGCGGTCCGGGTCAGCAGGGTCGCGCCAGCAATCCCCTTCAGGCCCGGATCGGTCGACGGGAAGTGGACGCCGACGTCGCCCAGTCCGGCGGCGCCCAGCAGCGCGTCGATCACTGCGTGCGTCAGGACGTCCCCGTCGCTGTGGCCGGCGAGTCCCTTTTGGAAATCCACGTCGACGCCGCCCAATACGAGCGGGCGGCCTGGGACCAGCGGATGGGCGTCGACCCCGATTCCGGAGCGGACGATCATCCACGCGCCCTCAGCAGGGCCTCCGCCACTGCCAGGTCGTTGGGCGTGGTCACCTTGAGGTTATCATACGACCCCATGAACAGCTTCACGGCGCCTCCCAGCCGCTCGACCATGGCGGCGTCGTCCGTGACGTCTTGGTCGACCCTGTGGTGGGCCTCCGACAGGAGTCTCCGCCTGAAGACCTGAGGGGTCTGGGTGGCCCAGAGTTCGTCGCGGGGCAGCGTGCGGGTGACCAGTCCGGCGGGGTCTGCCGTCTTGATGGTGTCCGTGACCGGAACCGCGGCTGCCGCGGCGCCGGTCTCCCTGGCCGCGTCGAGTCCTCTGTCTATGACGTCGGCGCTCACGAGTGGGCGCGCGCCGTCGTGGACGACGACCCATTCGACAGCGCGCAGGCTGTCGAGGCCGCGGCGCACCGAGTCTTGGCGTCTCTCCATCCCCGCGCACACGTTGGCGACCTTGTTCCAGCCGCTCTCTTCGACGAGTCGCCGGCCCCTGTCCAGGTTCTTGGGCGCCAGCACCAGCACGATCCGTCCCACTCTGTGGAAGTCGTCGAATGCCGCGACGGAGTGTGAGACCAGCGGCCGGCCCATCATCGGCGCGAAAATCTTGTCGACGCCATCCATCCGCCGCCCTTCGCCGGCGGCCACGATAACGGCGCCGACGGCCTGCTGCTCGGGGTTCACGGCGCCGCGGCTCACCGGCGGCCTTCCGGAGTGGAACACAAATGGAACAGAAGTGGAACACAAATGGAACAGAAGTGGAACAGATGTGGGACAGAATCGGGACAGATGTGGGACAGGTGATTCGTAGCTGTTCGGGGCCGGTTCATACGGGGCGCGGCCTCGGAATTTCGAGAAACTGTTCCAAACTGTCCCATTTTGTTCCATCCGTTCCGTTTCGCAGGCGGCCGTCGGCAGGTGTCTTGGGGCCATTATGCGGACAGTAGTTCGATTTGTCAAGGGGGAGTCTTTCGACTCAGTGGGTCAGTGTCGCCCACCACGGGCGGGTGTAACGAACGGATTCGTGGATCGCGGCGACGTACCCCGCCGGGGAAAGGCTTGGTCGGCCCGGTGTTTGGCAGGTCTCCTTTCGCGGGAATGACGGGGGTGGGGGATTGGGACGACGAGTGGTCGTCTTGACACTCCATACTGCCACACTTACCATTCACGTGGAAGCGTGAGCTTCAAAATTGTTAAGGAGGGTGAGTAGCGTGGAACTCATTGTAGTTTTGATACCCACCGTCCTTGGCGGTCTGGTAGCGGGGGCGCTACTGAGCTACTTCGTTAGAGTGTGGTTGCTGGACAGGCGCAGAGAGGCTGCGAAGTCAGAGGCGGAGGCGTTGCTGGAGTCGGCCCGCGAGGAGAGAAGGGGCCTGCTTCTGGAGGCCAATGAGAGCGCTCTCCAAGCCCGTTCAGCCGCGGAGAGCGAGATCAAGGGATGGCGCGCGGAGCTCCGGAAGATGGAGCAGCGGCTGGCAGGCGCGGATACGGAGATCAGGGAGCGGCGCTCGGATCTGCAGAAGACTGAGCAGCGGCTGGTCAATCGAGAGGAGAACTCCGAACGCAGGGCCGCTAACCTCGATCGCAGGGAGCAGGCGCTGCACGATAACGAGGATGCTCTCGAGTCCGTCAGGGCCGAGGTCGAGCAGATCAAGGAGAGTCAGCTCGCCGAGCTCGAGTCCGTCAGCGCGCTGTCGCTGAACGAGGCCAGAGACCTTCTCATGCGGCGCGCCGAGGAGGAGGTCCAGCACGAGCTTGCCCTGAGATACCGCGATGCCGAGGAGCGGGCACGGGAGGAGGCTGAAGGCAAGGCTAGGAGGATACTGTCACAGTCGATCCACCGGCTCGCCTCCGACGTCGTGTCCGAGGTAACGGTTACCACGGTGCCCCTGCCCAGTGACGACATGAAGGGTCGTCTGATAGGCCGCGAAGGACGAAACATAAAGGCGATCTCCGGCGCGACCGGCGTCGATCTGATCATCGACGACATGCCGGAGGCGGTTACCCTGTCCAGCTTCGATCCGATCCGAAGGGAGGTTGCCAGGGTTGCCGTCACCAAGCTGATGGCCGACGGCCGGATCCACCCGGCGCGGATCGAGGACATGGTTGCCAAAGCGGAGAAAGAGGTCAACGGCAGTATCTGGAAGAGCGGAGAGGAGGCGGTCTTCGATACCGGGGTGCGTGGGCTCCACCCTGAGATCGTCAAGCTCCTCGGCCGGCTGAGATACCGCTACAGCTACGGCGAGAATGTTCTTCAGCACTGCCTCGAGGTCTCCCATCTGGCCGGGATGATCGCCGCCGAGGTCGGCGCCGACGTGAACATTGCCAAGTCGGGAGGGCTACTCCACGACGTGGGGAAGGCTCTCACGCATGAGGTCGAGGGGCCGCACGCCGACATAGGCGGGGAGATAGCGGCCAAGTACGAGGTTTCAGGCCCTGTGTGCGCGTGCATCAGGGAGCACCACGACGACGACATGAGCTCCGTGGAGTCGTTCATCGTGGCGGCCTCGGACGCCATCAGCGCCGCCAGACCTGGCGCCCGCAGAGACTCGGTCGAGGCCTACATGAAGCGGCTGGACGCGCTCGAGGACGTTGGCAGGGCTTTCGACGGCGTCGAGAAGTGCTTCGCCATCCAGGCGGGAAGAGAGATACGGATAATGGTGCAGCCCGAATCGATCGACGACGTTGCCGCCTCCAAGATGGCCAGAGACATCGTCAAGAAGATCGAGGACACCCTCGTCTATCCCGGCCAGATAAAGGTTACCGTGATCCGCGAGAGCCGCTCCGTCGAGTTCGCCCGATAGTGGCCCTAGTCGATCTCCATCTGCATACCACCAACTCCGACGGAACTCTCACCCCGTCGGAGTTGGTCAGGCTGTGCGCTTCCAACGGCCTGAGGGTGATCTCGGTCTCCGACCACGACTCCACGGAGGGCCTGAGCGAGGCCCGGGAGGCCGCCCGGGAGTTCCCGGGGCTCGAGCTCATACCCGGGGTCGAGCTCAGCACCGACGTTCCGGGCGCCGAGGTGCATCTGCTCGGCTACTTCGTCGACGAAGAGGACGCCGGGTTCCAGCGCACCCTGCGCGGCTTCAGAGAGGGGCGCGTCGATCGGGCGCGCGCCATGGTCGAGCGTCTCAACGCAATGGGCCTGAGAATCTCGTGGGACAGGGTGCGGGAGATCGCCGGCGAAGCGTCGATAGGCCGGCCCCACATCGCGCAGGCCCTGGTCGAGGCGGGCTACGTCAGGTATTCCAGGGACGCCTTCGACCGCTACATAGGCAGGAACGGCGAGGCTTACGTGGAGCGGCCCAACGTAACGCCGGTGGACGCGGTCGGGATACTGGCCGCCAACGGCGCGCTGCCCGTCATGGCACATCCGACCTACTATGACGACGCGTCCCAGGAGGGCGACGACAGGGGGCTTCGCCATGCGCTGGAGGAGCTCAAGGAGGCCGGTCTGGTCGGCATGGAGGTTCACTACAAGGACTATTCGAGCGATCAGGTGGCGCGTCTGGCCGCTCTGGCCGACCGACTCGATCTGATACCCTGCGGCGGCACCGACTATCATGCGCTGGGGAATCCCGGGGAGCCCGAACCCGGCGCCGCCGGGCCGCCGCTGTCTACGGTCGAGTCCCTCAGGCGCCTCAAGAGGGAGCGGGCGGTTGATACTTAGCCCCGGAAGTCCCCGTCGCAGGTTCTCGTGCTGACGGACGCCGCATTCGTGATCGGCGCCTATCTGGTGGGTGCGATTCCCTCGGCGTATCTGGTGGGCAGGTACTCCAAGGGGATCGACATACGCGAGTTCGGCTCTGGGAACGTGGGCGCGTCGAACGTGATGGCGCACATAGGCAAGTGGACGGGCCTCTTTCAGGGTCTGTTCGACTTTGCGGTCAAGGGTGCGCTCCCGGTGGCCCTAGCCGGTCTTCTGGACCGCAGCCTCGCGGTTCAGGCGGCCACAGGGCTCGCCGCCATAGCCGGGCACAACTGGTCTCCCTACCTCCGCTTCACCGGCGGCCGGGGAGTGGCCACCGCTATCGGCGTGGTCCTTGGGTTATGGATGTGGGAGGAGTTCCTGATCATCGTGGTCACGATGGCGGTCATCGGGTGGCTGATGAGGCGCGACACAGGGCTGTGGGTTCTGGCCGCCATGCTCTCTCTGCCCGTCCTCGCGCTCCTTTTCGGCCGCCCGGTCGAGCTGCTGTCGGCCAGCGTGGGCATAGCCGTTCTGCTCATGGCCAAGCGCCTCACCGCCAACTGGGAGCCGCTGCCGGCCGGCTCTCAGACTCTGCGGGTGCTCGCCTTCAGGGTACTGTGGGACCGCGACGTTCCCAGGCGGGAGTCGTGGACGGAAAGACGGCCGGAGGCACAGGAATGAGCAGCCCGCCGGGGGGCCCGACCACGACCTACTGCGCCAGGCACTCCGACACTCCGACCAGACTGCGTTGCGGGAAGTGCGAGACCCTCGTGTGTCCGCAGTGCATGGTGCACTCGCCCGTGGGCGTCAGATGCGCGGATTGCGCGAACGTCACCCGCCTGCCGACGTTCGACGTGTCCAAGCCGTACCTGGCCCGGGCGTTGACGGCCGCCATCGTGACCGGGGCGGTCGGCGGCGTGTTGTTCCTCATCCTCGGGCCGCCGCTGCTGTACCGGGTGCCCTTCATGGACACGATAGCCATCATCGGCCTCGGGTTCGCCGTCGGCGAGGGCGTGAGCCTATCGGTGAATCGGAAGCGCGGCAACGTTCTCAGATACATCGCCGCAGGGGGAGTCGCGCTTGCGTACCTGATGATCGTCGTAACAACCCTCTCGCTGGGCCTCTCCTACCTGGACGTGTTCCACCTGTTCGCGGCTGCCGCCGGCATATACGCCGCCGTCAGCCGGTTGTAGCGGCCGCGCGTGGGGAGAATTGCACATCTCCCGTTCCCGTGCTACAATTTGGGAAATAAGAAAGTCCAGATTAGGATAGAAGGTTAGAGGAACCTAGGGAGACGGGATTGGACAAGGCCGAGAGGCAGGCCGTCATTGACGAGTACCGCACTCACGAAAAAGACACCGGCTCGACACAGATACAGGTCGCTCTGCTCACGACACGCATCAGTGGTCTGACGCAGCACCTTCGAGAGCACAAGCACGACGAGGCCACTCGCCGGGGCCTGCTCCAGATGGTGGGCCGGCGCCGCAGACTGCTCCGATACCTCAACCGCGAGGACGTGAGCGGCTACAGGTCCCTGATTTCCAGGCTTGGTCTGAGAAGGTAGCGCCCCTCCGGGAAGCGTTGCCCTTCTCTTCTTTTGGGTTTCCCCCCTTCGGGAGGTTTCCAGTTGACAGTGTCCCATTTTGCTTCTGAAATAGGGTCGAAGACCCTGACGTTCGAGACGGGTAAGTTGGCCCAACAGGCGGGCGGGTCGGTCGTGCTGCGCTACGGCGACAACGTGATGCTCGCAACGGCTACGATGTCCAAGCCTAGGGCGGGGATCGACTTCTTCCCGCTGACGGTGGATTTCGAGGAGAGGATGTACGCCAGGGGCAAGATCCCCGGCAGCTTCTTCCGGCGCGAGGGTCGTCCGAGCACCAACGCGACGCTCACCGCTCGGATGACCGACCGCCCCATCCGCCCGCTCTTCCCCAAGGGGTTCAGGAACGAGGTTCAGGTCATACTGACGCCTCTGTCGTCCGACCAGGAGAACCCTTTCGAGCCGCTGGCCATAATCGGAGCCTCGGCCGCGCTGTCCATCTCCAACATTCCGTTCGAGGGGCCGATAAGCGGTACGCGCATCGGCTGCGTGGACGGCAGTCTCGTCGTGAACCCCACGTTCGAGCAGTTGGAGAGGAGCACCCTCGATCTGCTGGTCGCCGGCTCGCGCGAAGGGGTGGTGATGATCGAGGCCGACGGCTCCGAGGTGTCGGAGTCGCTGATGCTCGAGGCCGTCGAGAAGGCTCAGGAGGTCAACCAGCAGGTCATAGCGCTGCAGGATGAGGTCGTCCGCACGGTCGGCAAGGATAAGGCGTCATACGAGTCCCATGCCTACCCGGAGAGCTTGGACGCGGCCATGGCGGACGCGGTCGGCCATCGCGTGGTCGGCGTGCTGGAGGAGCATGGCTTCGACGGGGGCGTGGACGCGCTCGCGGACGAGGTCCCGGAGTCGGTGCGCTCCGAATACGAGCCCGGACAGGTGCGCGACGCGGTCAAGGCCCTTCTGGAGAAGCAGTTCCGCAGCAACATTCTCAATGGAGGGCCCCGCCCCGACGGGCGCTCACGGACCCAGATCAGGCCCGTGTCGGCCGAGGTGGCCCTGCTTCCCCGTACTCACGGCACAGGGCTGTTCGCCAGAGGGGAGACTCAGATCCTCGGTGTGGCTACCCTCGGCTCCGTGGGCGACGCCCAGAAGATCGACACGCTGAGCCCGGAGGAGTCCAAGCGCTTCATGCTGCACTACAACTTCCCTCCGTACTCCACCGGCGAGGCCAAGCGGGTGGGCTCGCCGGGCCGCAGGGAGATCGGACACGGAGCGCTGGCAGAGAAGGCGATAGCGGCGGTTCTCCCCGGCGAAGAGGAGTTCCCGTACACGCTCCGCCTGGTCTGCGAGGCGCTGAGCTCCAACGGCAGCACCTCGATGGCCAGCGTGTGCGCGGGGACGCTGGCCCTGATGGACGCCGGGGTGCCCATCAAGACCCCCGTGGCGGGGATATCGATCGGTCTCATCACCGGCGAGGACGGCAGCCACGTCACGCTCACGGACATCCAGGGACTGGAGGACCACGTGGGCGACATGGACTTCAAGGTGGCCGGGTCGAATAAGGGCATCACGGCCATCCAGCTGGACATCAAGGTGAAGAGCATAAGCCAGGAGGTGGTGAAGGAGACGCTGGAGCAGGCCCGCGAGGCCCGGGTGTTCCTGCTGGACAGGATGCGCGAGGCGCTCCCGGATACCCGCTCGGAGATGAGCCCATACGCTCCCAGGTTGGTCAGCATCACCGTTCCGGTGGACAAGATCGGCGCCGTGATCGGGCCGGGCGGCAAGACGATCCGCGGGATCACCGAGGAGACCGGCGCGACCGTGGACGTGCAGGACGACGGCACGGTGATCATAGGCTCCACCGACGGCGAGGCGTCGGACAGGGCGGTGAAGATGATCAGCGACCTGACACGGGAGGTGGAGGTCGGCGACATCTTCACGGGGAAGGTCGTGAAGATCGCCCCGTTCGGGGCCTTCGTGGAGATACTGCCCGGCAGGGACGGCATGGTGCACATCAGCGAGCTTGCGGACTACCACGTCCCCAGCGTCGAGGACGTGGTGGAGCTGGGGGAGGAGGTCACGGTGGTGGTCAAGGGCAAGGACCAGTCCGGGAAGATCTCCCTGTCGCGCCGAATGCTGTTGCAGGGTGAATCGAATAACGGGGGAGACGGCGGCTCCGGAGGGGCTGTGCGCGAGGGGCCCGGCGGCGGACAGGGAGAGCGCCGTCCTGCAGGCCAGGGGAATCAGGGCGGCAGGGGCTATCGTTCCGATCGGCCCAGAGGAGGCGGCCCCCGGAGGCCGGGCGGCCCTCGGCCTCCCGACCGCAGGCCGCCTCGCCGATAGAGCCGCGGCGGGGGTAGACGATGAAGCAGATAAGGGTTGCCGTAAACGGCGTGTCCGGCAGGATGGGCCGTGAGGCGCTGAGCGCGGTATGCCGCGAGGCCGGGTTGACGCCTGTCGGAGGGGCGGACCTGTCGGCCGCGGCGGGCGCTGTCGCGCTGCCCGACGGCTCCGGTGAGATTCCTGTCTCCGGCTCCCTCGAGGACGTGATCGGCAGCGCAGACGTGGTGGTCGACTTCACCAATGCCGAGGGCGCGATGCAGGCCATTCGCACGGCGTCTCCTCTCGGAACCGCCGTGGTGGTCGGCTCCACCGGCCTGGGAGAGAGTGACGTCGGCGAGGCGGCCGATCTGGCAGACAGGCACGGCGTCGGTGTCTTCATAGCGCCCAACTTCGCCTTGGGCGCGGCGGTCATGGTCCACCTTGCCAAGGTGGCGGCTCCGTTCTTCGACTACGCCGACCTGACCGAGATGCACCACGAGGCGAAGATAGACGCGCCGTCCGGCACGGCCTTGGCCATAGCCAGGGCCGCAGCGGACGCCAGGCGCGGCCGGCCGTTCGTCTCGAACGTCCCGGAGAAGCAGACGCTGGAAGGCACGCGCGGCGGGACACACGAGGGCATAAGCGTTCACAGCGCCCGAATGCCCGGCAGAATGGCCCACCACGAGCTGGTCTTTGGCGCTCTGGGCCAGACGCTGACGATCCGGCACGACTCGATCAATCGCGAGAGTTTCATGCCTGGGGTCGTCATGGCGATACGCCACGTGGTCAAAGGGCCTGGACTGACCGTCGGCCTGGAGAACATCCTGGGCCTGTAACGCCCGTTCCCGATTGGCGTCAACGGGTCGATCGATGAGGTAGAGGCTCGGAGCCCGTCCCCATCCGCCGCGTCAGGCGAACGCGAGCGCCCGCGCGGGGTTGCCGACGATGATGGCGTCTATCTCGTCGGCGGAGAAGCCTCTCGCCCGCATACGCGGGACGATGTTGTCGAGTATGTGGGCGTAGCCGTGGCCGCCGTATTTGAGTGTGCGGTGCTTTGCGAACACGTCGTGGGCTATGACCACCCTGTCCCCGCAGCCCTCGTCCAGGAGGCGGCGTATGAAGTCGAGGCGCTGGGCGTCGCTGGGCATGTCGAGGCTGCCGAGGGGGTAGTGTGACACCTCCCAGCCGAACAGGTCGTACTCCAGGTAGCAGCCGCTCTTGGCCAGTTCGAGCAGGTCGTCCGTCTTGGAGATGGTCCGGTCGAGGTGGCCCATGATGGTCCGGTCGATGCTGCCGCCGGCCTCGGCAAGGACGTCGAGTATCTCGCGCGGGGCGTGGGGGCTCCGGCCGGGGTGTATGAGGACCGCCGCGCCCGTCTCGCGCTGTGCGGCTGCGGCTGCGCGGAGCACCTTTCGCTCGTTCGGGGCGAGGGGCCACGAGCACCCGATCTCGCCGATGATCCCCGCCCTGACGCGGGTGTCGCCGACGCCCGTGCGGATCTCGTCTGTGATCTGACGCGCGATCCGGGACTCGGTGAGGTCGTCCATGCCGTCTGGGTGTACGGCGTGGACGTAGTATCCGGCGCCCATGACGATGTTGAGTCCGGTCGCGCGGGCGATTCGGGCCAGCGCGAGCGGGTCTCGGCCTATGCCGATGGTGGTGGCGTCGACGATCGTGCCGCCGCCCGCCTTCATGTATGCCATCGCCTCGGCGGTTGCCTCCTCCTCGTCGATCAGCAGGAGATTGTCGAGATTGGCGAAGGAGTGGTAACGAACCCATCCGAGGTTCTGCATGGTGACGGGCTGGTGGGCCCTGTGCTTTTCGGACGCCTCGTCCGGCTCCTGGAACATGCACGAGAAGTCGATCAGCAGGTGCTCGTGGGTGGTGGTCGGCCCGAGAGATTCCGGCTCCACGGCGCCGAGGACTGTCTGCACCTTGCCGCTGAGGTCGGTGTCGGTCATGTTTACGGCTCCTTCATCCTAGCCTCTCCCGCAAGGGAGGAACTCCCGGTCTCCCTGACCCTGGCCTTCTCCCACGAGTGAGGGAGAGACGCTTCAGATTCCCATGATGCCGTAGCCGGTGTCGACGCGAATCACCTGGCCGGTAATGCCGGTTGCGAGGTCGCTGCACAGGAAGAGGGCGGCTCCCGCGGCCTCTTCGTGGGTGACGTTGCGCTTCATGGGCGAGCGCTCCTCGTGGGCCCTCTTCATGTCGCGGTAGCCTCTGATGACCCTGGACGAGACGGTGTCGAGCGGGCCGGGCGAGACGGCGTTGACTCGTATGGCGTCGGGGCCGAGGTCGTGGGCGAGCTGGGCGACCTCGTTTTCGAGGGCCGCCTTTGCGGTTCCCATGACGTTGTATCCTGGGAAGACGCGCTGGGATGCCTGGAAGGTGAGGGTGACGATGCTGCCGCCCTCCGTCATGAGGGGGGCGCCGAACCGGGCCACCGGGATGAGGGAGTATGCGCTGACGTCGAGGGCGGTTCGGAAGCCCTCGCGTCCCGTGTCTATGAAGCGTCCGCCGAGGTCGCCGCGGTTGGCGAAGGCGATGCTGTGGATGATGGCGTCCACCCGGCCGAGGTCTTTGGAGACGGCGTCGAACGCGGCGGCCACGTTGTCGTCCGAGGTGACGTCGCACTCGACCATCAGCGTGTCGGGCCAGGGCTCGACGAGCTTTGCGACGTTGCCGCGGAGGCGTTCGTTCTGGTAGGCGACCGCGAGCCTTGCTCCGGCCCTGTGCAGCATGGCGGCGATGGCTGCGGCGATGCTGCGCCGATTGGCGATGCCGAAGACGACGGCTGTCTTGCCGGAGAGGTCAATAGGGTACATGCTGCGCCTCGCTGGTATGAGGTGGCTGAGCGCGCCGGTGACGGGCGGCATTATACATCAGGACGGGCCCGCGCGGCAGGGCGCCGGCAGGCGCGGCATCACGTCTTGGCGGAGCGCCTCCAGGTGCTCCAGGTGGTCGAAGACGGGGTTGAGCATGAGCATCTGGGCGCCGGCGTTCACGACCTCGGCGAGTCCCTCGACGCACCTGTCGAGGCCTCCCCATATCGAGACCTTCGAGGCCATGGCCGGCCTGCCGTAGTGGTGGCCGAACCACTCGGTCAGGCGGTCCTCGGCGCGGGCCTCGTCGTCGTCCAGGGCGACGTAGACCCTCTTGGAGATGGGGAAGCCCGCCGGGTCGCGGTTCTCGTCGTCCAGGGCCGCGCGGATGATGCCCACGTGCTCCCTGAACTGCTGGGTGGTGG
The DNA here is from genome assembly GCA_958295685.1 of uncultured Dehalococcoidia bacterium. Lineage (GTDB taxonomy): Bacteria > Chloroflexota > Dehalococcoidia > Lucifugimonadales > CATQGZ01 > CATQGZ01. Next base: position 1,418,849 of record OY282365.1, on the reverse strand, counting down.
TCGATCCCGCGCCGATCCAGCCGTCCGCGAGCCGCGCGGCGCGGCGCAGGGCGTCGGGGTGTCGTCCGCCGAACCAGATGGGCGGGTGCGGCTTCCGCGCGGGCTTGGGCGCCATGGAGGCCCCCTCGAGCTTCCAGAAGCCGCCCTCGAAATCGACCCTGTCCTGGGTCCACAGGGCCCTCATCACGTCCAGGGCCTCCGTGAAGTGGCGGACGCGGCGGTCGGGCGGCCCGTCCAGCAGGTCGTAGAGTCCGGGCTGTCCTCCCAGGGCGGCGCCGAGGATCAGCCGCCCTCCGCTCATCCGGTCCAGGCTGGCGACCTGCTTGGCGAGATGGACCGGGTTGCGCGTGGTCAGTATCAGCACGGCCGCGCCGAGGCCGATGGTATCGGTGACGCCGGCGAGGTATGAGAGAAGGGCGACCGGTTCCAGGCTGACGGAGGCGCCGACTATCTGCTCCTGCACCCACAGGCTGTGGTAGCCGAGCTCCTCGGCCCTGGCCGCGTAGGAGCGGATCAGGGCCGTGTCCACGCAGCCGTCCGGGAAGATCTGGGGAGCGGCGATTCCGCAGGGGAGAGTGTCGGTGTCGGTCATGGTCTTGATCACCTCCGGGGATTCTGTGAAGCGGCGGACGCGGCCCTGGCCCAGAACAGGGCCGCGAGGAGGGCGGCGGACGTGGTGAGCGCCAACGCGAGGCTCGCCTGTCGGACGCCTCCTACGAATTCGCCCCTGACCGTCTCGGAGACTTCGAGCACCTTGTCGGCGACCAGTTGAAGCGTGTTCCCGAAGTCGGCGCCGGGCTGAGGCGTTATGTCGGCGTGGGCCCGTTCAAACATTGGGGCGAAGTAGGCGTCGTAGAAGGGTCCGACTCCGACAAACGCCGTTCCTGCCGAGACAATCAGGAACGGCGCTGCCCACGCGACCCTGGCGGGCCAGTTTCTTCCGCCGAGAATCCCGATGCCGATGAGCAAGACAGGCGTCAGAACGTAGGCTATCCATCCGTACCGGCGGACTGCAATAGCCTGGCTGTGCGCCGCGTCCAGGTCCCTGACTACCGGATTTGCGGGCCGGTCACCGCTGCCGTACTCCTGCGTATAGACGTGGCCGTCCACGAGGAACGCGCGAATTTCGTCCAGGGCTTCGACGACGCCGCCGCGCCCGGCCAGGTCGGCGCGAAGCTCGGCGCTGCCGTAGGTCCAACCCTCACGGAATAGCTCCCTGACGTCATCCAGAAGATTCAGCGACTCCTGCCCCCCGGCCTGCCTTACGCTTGATCGGAAGTCCGAATCCGTGAATCTGATTCTGTTCGGGACCAGAGACAGCGCCAGCGTGCGGATCGATCCAGTCACTTCGGATCTGACCATCTCGATAATGCCGCTTCCCAAGCTCCCCAGAGGAATGCAGGCCGGGAGGCCGTGTCCCAGGCTGTCCGCGGCGGCGAGTGCCTCCGTCCTCGTGCGGCAGGCGGGCAGGCCGAGCACGGCCTCGGTGAGCTTGGCGTCGGCCAGATTCTCCAACAGACTCTCGCCGTCCTCCTTGTTGCCGACCAGGGAGACCTCCGTCGAGAACCCGTCCGTCCTGCCGGTTACGTACGCGCCGCCGTCGTCCGCCAGTATCTCGGCCTGCTGCCGGACCCACGCGGGTGGAGCGGCCTGTCGGAGGACGCCCACCAACTCATCCTCCGTGATCTCGATGCCACGGGGCAGGTACACCGATTTTCCCAGACTGTCCCGCACCGCGGGCTCAATCAACTCCGTGTACACGAATTCATAGACGTCGCCCTCCCGCAGGATGGCCCCGATCTCCTCGGCGGCAGCCTCCACCTGCATATCGGTCAGGCGAACCCTGATCTCGAAGCTGTCCGAGTCGCCCACGAGGTAGGACGTCACCTCGTCGAGAGCCGACTCGCCCTGCTCCTGCATCCACAGGGGGGTGAGGATGCGCCTGACCGCCTGAATCAGCCTGTCCGCAGCGTCTTCAGGCGATCCGAACAGGTAGCGGATCCGGCGGGACATGTTCTCGTCAGCGGTCAGCGCCTCACTCACCGCTTCCCTGATTCGCGTCTCCACGTCCTGGTCCAGAAGCAGGTCGTATGCGCCGGCCCCGCGCATGAGCTCCTTGAGCTCGCTCGCCATCGCCTTGACGTGCTCCCCGGCCTGGAGGTCGTCTCGCTCCGCCGCGACGTACTCCCCGATCTGCAGGGCGACCGGGGCGACAAGCTCTTCGAGGTCTTCGGGAGGGAGGGCGCGATTCACCGCCCCCACAATTCTTGGCGTGGCCGGTCCGTACACGGCGACGGGGTTCTCGTCGAAGCCGGCGCCGAGCTTCTTAGGATCGAGCGCTCGGGCCTCGTCGAGGGCCGACGTAAGAACATCGACCATGACGAACCGGTACACGTCGGCCCTCCTCAGCTGGTCGGGGTAGAAGTCAGGGTTCAGGAAGGTGTCGTTCAGCCGCAGCACCATCAGACTGGCAAACAGGGACATCAGTAGCGCAATGCCCAGGGGGACGCTGATTATCCTGCGAAGCCAGATCATTGCGGGAACCGTAGCTGAAGGACGGGTTGACTGCAACGAGGCCGGCGCCCAGAGCCACCGCATCCCATCATTGGCTCGAAATCAGATTCTTCATGGCTCAGCGTCTAGGCCGCGGCCTGGACGGGCGGTTCCCGCGGAAGCGGCCCGGTTGATCATGGCGGCCAGGTATCCGGCGCCGAAGCCGTTGTCTATGTTGACCACGCCGACGCCCGGCGCGCAGCTGTTGAGCATGGCGAGGAGCGCGGCGAGGCCCTGGAAGCCGGCGCCGTATCCGACGCTGGTGGGCACGGCTATCACCGGCACGTCGACCAGTCCGCCGACCACCGACGGCAGCGCGCCCTCCATGCCGGCCACGACGACTATGACGCGGGCGCGGCGGATGGCGGGCATACTGTCGAAGAGTCTGTGGATGCCGGCGACGCCCACGTCGAACGCGCGCTCCACCTCGCAGTCCATCAGTTCGGCGGTCACCACGGCCTCGGACGCAGCCGGCAGGTCGGCCGTGCCGGCGCACGCGACCATGACCCCCGGTATGGCGCGGCGGCTCGCCCGCCGGTCGGCGACGATGGCCCGCGCGGTCTCCCGGTACGAGGCGTCGGGCACGACCTCGCGGACGGCGGAGAAGGCCTCCGGCGAGGCGCGTGTGACGAGCAGCCTGTCGGAGCCCTGGAGTATCTCCGAGGCGATCGACGCCACCTGCTGCGGCGACTTGCCCTCGGCCAAGACCACCTCCGGGAACCCTGTGCGCACGGCGCGGTGGTGGTCGACCCTGGCGAAGTCGAGGTCTCTGAAGGGGAGGCGGCGCAGCTCGTCGATGACCTCGTCGGCGCTGAGGCTGCCGCGCTCGAAGCGGTCGAGCAGCGCCCGGAGGCGGGTCTCGTCTATGATCCGTCCTCCGTATTCATGACCTTCCGAAACCGAGCCTGCCCAGCCAGCCGGTTCGCCGTCCGCCGAGCTTCGCTCCCAGGAACTCCTCGAGCTCGGTGAGGTTCAGCACCGTCCGGCCGCCGACGCTGCGGTTGTCGTCGATCAGGGTGGACGGGACGTTGTCCCAGTCGAACTCGTGCCGGCCGAAGGCGTCGGTCTGCTCGATCACCATAACCCTGTCGCCCTCGAGTATCCACCCGGTGGGGTTGTCGCCTTCTCTCTTCATCCTCGTTGTCGGCCTCAGCAGGTGCTCCAGCTGGCTCTTCACCCGGTCGTGCCGTTTGGCGGCGTAGTCGTCCCAGTTTAGAGGCGCGCACCAGCCCGGCGGATCGGCGTCCAGGCGGTCTGCGATCAGCTTGGACAGGATGGTCGAGGAGAACTCGAGCCAGTCTTCGGGCTGAGGGTCGTCGAGCAGCCGGTCGAGGACCAGGCTGAGGTATGCCCGGTAGAGATTGGTCGAGAGGCCGCGGCGGGTGCCCTGTATCTTCAGGTGAAGCTCGTGGCGCAGGCTCTCCTTGTAAGACGGAAGGGCGGTGGTGGTGTAGACCATCAGGCTGCGTTTGACGACCTCGTCGGGGAAGGCGTTCAGATCCTGGTTCATCGACAGAACGAAGCAGGGGTGTTCGCTGACCGGTGGTGGATTCTCGTCCTTGATGATGTCCTGGCCGTGATTGCGTATCGCCGTCTTGCCGATGTCGTCGAACACGGCGGGGAACCGCTTGTAAGCCTTTTGTATGTCTCTGAGAGTGCTCTTCGTGAACTCTCGCTTGTCGATGTTGTAGTGTTTGCCGAACATTGAGGTCATCAGGGTCTCGATCAGGCTGGACTTGCCGCACAAGGGTTTGCCGTACACGATGGCGAACGAGGGGTATCGGAAGATGTCTCCGCTGTGTCCGGCGAGCGTCCGCATGTCGCACATGAGCGGCGAGAAGTAGAGCCACGACCAGAGGGTGAAATAGTCGCGTTGCAGCCTCTCGACACCCATCCCTCCCTCGAACGTGCCTTCATAGTTGTTGAAGTATCCGACGAGCAGCTCGGCGTCTCTTCGCGCGGCTGCGGGATCGGACTCCAGGGAGAACGGCTGCTCGAACAGCGTTGCCGTCCGGGCGTCTCTGTCGATGGAGAACTGGCGGTGGTCGGCCTCCTCTTCTGAGTGGACCGAGCGGATACGGCTGCTTTCGCGGATGATCTCGCGCCTGATCTGGGGGGTTATCTGCTGGCGGCCGCTGCGGGGCGCCGGGATGAGGTTCGCCACTACCGGGGGGATGGCCCTCTTGATCCGCTCTATCCGCTCTATCTGGGTGGGGATGGTGAAGTGGGCAACTCCGTTCTCACCCGTCCTCTGTTCCGGCTCAGCGGGTTCGATCACGAGGGTCGAGTGGCCGCCGGCGTCGAGCACCGGCGCCTCATGGACTCTGATCTCGGCCGTCACGATGCGCTCCGGCGGCAGCGGTATCTCGTCGGACGCCTGGTCGCGGATGGTCCGATACATGCCGAGATAGTGGTCCCAGGCGGCTGGGTCGTCGTCGAAGCGCACCAGCGTCTCGGACTGTCGGCCGCCGAAGGCGGTCTCAGACAGGTTCGCCGAGCCGATGATGACGCGCGTACTGTCGGACCTGGTGTTTTCCAGCAGGTACAGCTTGGCGTGGGCTATCTGCTCGCGCAGGACGCGGAATCTAGCCTGCCCCTCTCGGACCCGACCGAGGATGAAGGCGTGGCGCCGGTCGGGCAGGTTCTTGATGGCGGCGCGCACATCTCCTACGGCGACCTGCTGAAACGCCAGGATGTCCTTGAGGGTGCTCAGGGTGCCTTCGCAGCCGAACACGCACTCGAAGTCGCTGAATTCGTGTCTGTCAAGCAGTCGAACTATCGCGCCGACGCCCGCCGAGTATGTGAGGATGCGGATGCGGTCGTACCCGTCGAACATCCGCCAATCGAACTTCTCCTCCGACTCGAACCGCGCCAGGGCGACCCGGAGCCCGGAGCCGTCGTCGAGGTCGAAGCCGATATTGGAGCCTGGGTCGAGCAACGCTTCGTCTCAGCCTGCCGCCGCTTCGACCCGGGTGTCGAGGCCGAGGTGGGTCCGCAGGTAGCGGCCGGTGCTGGAGTCGTCGAGTCGGGCGAGGTCTTCCGGTGTCCCCTCGGCGATGACGTGGCCGCCGCTGTCGCCGGCGCCGGGGCCTAGGTCGATTATCCAGTCGGCGTTCTTGATCAGGTCCAGGTGGTGCTCGATGAGAACGACCGAGTTGCCGGCGTCCACCAGTCGGTGGAGCACCCTGAGCAGGTGCGCGCAGTCCTCGAAGGACAGGCCGGTGGTCGGCTCGTCCAGGATGTACATCGTGCGCCCCGTGGCGCGTTTGGACAGCTCCGTGGCGAGCTTGACGCGCTGGGCCTCTCCGCCGCTGAGCTGTGTGGCGGGCTGCCCCAGCCGGATGTATCCGAGGCCGACGTCGCTCATGGTCTGGAGCTTGTTGCGGACCCTGGGGATGTTCTTGAAGAAGTCGAGGGCCTCCGAGACCGTCATGTCCAGCACCTGGCCGATGTTCCTGCCCTTGAACTCGATCTCGAGCGCTTCGCGGTTGTAGCGCTGCCCCGCGCATATCTCGCAGGGCACGGTGACGTCGGGGAGGAACTGCATCTCGATGCTGATGTAGCCGTCGCCGCTGCAAGCCTCGCATCGGCCGCCCTTGACGTTGAACGAGAACCGGCCCGGCTTGTAGCCGCGCATTCTGGCCTCCGGCACGGTGGTGAAGAGCTCTCGTATGGGCGTGAAGGCGCCGGTATACGTGGCGGGGTTGCTCCTCGGAGTGCGCCCGATCGGAGACTGGTCGATGTTGACGACCTTGTCGATCTCGTCGAGGTTGAGAATCGCGTCGGCCTTGCCGGGCCGGTCCCTGGCCTTGTAGAAGTGCTGGGCGAGGGACTTGTAGAGTACCTCGTATATCAGGGTGCTCTTGCCCGATCCCGATACGCCGGTGACGCACACCAGTATCCCCAGCGGGATGCTGACGTCCACGTTCTTCAGGTTGTTCTCGCGCGCTCCCCTGACGACGATGTTCGCTCTGCCGCCGTTGCGCCTGATCTCCGGCAGTGGAATTTCGCGCCGGCGTCCCAGGTACTGGCCGGTGATCGATTCGTCGGAGGCGACGACGTGTTCGACGGGCCCGGCAGCGACGATGCGGCCGCCGTGCTCTCCGGCCCCTGGACCGAGGTCGATGATGTAGTCGGCGGCCCTCATGATGGCCTCGTCGTGCTCCACGATGAGCACGGTGTTGCCGACGTCTCTCAGCCGCTGGAGGGTGGTGATGAGGCGGTGGTCGTCGGCAGGGTGGAGGCCGATGGAGGGCTCGTCGCACACGTAGAGGACGCCCATCAGGCCCGAGCCGATCTGAGTCGCAAGGCGGATGCGCTGAGCCTCCCCGCCGCTGAGCGTGGAGGCCGTCCTGGACAGGGTGAGATAGTCCAGCCCGACGTTGAGGAGGAAGCGGAGGCGGGCGTCGATCTCCTTGAGGATCTGGGACGCGATGGTCTTGTCGCGCTCCGTGAGGGCTTCGCCGGGAGCCGAGCCGTTGGACCTGCCGGAGTCCGGGCCGCCCCCGATGGCGCCGATCCAGTCGAGCGCTAGGGCGATGGACTTGTTGGTGACGGCCATGATGTCGAGTCCGCCGACCGTCACGGCCAGCGCCTCGGGCTTGAGCCGCCGTCCGCCGCACGACTTGCAGGGCCTGGAGGCCATGTACCGCTCGTACTCAGACCTCGCGTGGTTGGATTCGGTCTCCCTGTGCCTGCGGGTCAGGTTGCCGATCACTCCCTCGAAAGAGGTGTTCCAGCGGTACGTCTTGCCCTTGCGCGTGCGGTGCCGCATTCGCAGGGGCCTGCCGTCGTTGCCCCACAGGATGAGGTCCACGTGCTCTTTGCCGAGCTCTTTGAAAGGGACGTTCAGGGAGAACCCGTATGCCTCCGAGAGTGACTCGAGGATGCTGCCGAGGTAGCCCATGAACGCCCCTGCGCGCGCCCACGGCTGCAGGGCGCCCTGGGCAATGCTGAGTTCCCTGTTGGGGACCACCAGGTCGGGGTCCACCTCCAGCCGGTAGCCCAACCCCGTGCAGGTGGCGCAGGCGCCGTGTGGGTTGTTGAAGCTGAAGGTGCGCGGCTCGAGCTCGCCGAGGCTGACGCTGCAGTGCACGCAGGCGAACTGTTCCGAGAAGAGGAGCTCCTCGCCGTCGGCGGCGGACACGAGGACGACCCCTCCCGCCATCTTCAGGGCGGTCTCCACCGAATCGGAGACGCGCCCTGACTCGGCGCTGTCGCCGACCACCAGGCGGTCGACCACGATCTCGATGGTGTGCCACCTCTTCTTGTCCAGGTCGGGCGGACTGGAGAGGTCGTGGACCTCGCCGTTGACCCTGACCCTGACGAAGCCTGCCCGCCGCGCCTCCTCGAAGACCTCTTTGTGCTCGCCCTTCCGCCGCTTGACCATGGGAGCCATGATCTGTATGCGGCTGCCGCCGGGCAGGTCGAGAACGGCGTCGACTATCTGCTGGACGGTCTGCCGCTCGACCGGCCTGCCGCATCGGTGGCAGTGCGGCCGTCCCACCCTGGCGAAGAGCAGGCGGAGGTAGTCGTATATCTCGGTGACGGTGCCGACCGTCGAGCGCGGGTTGTGGGACACCCCCTTCTGGTCGATGGAGATGGCCGGAGACAGGCCCTCGATATAGTCGACGTCGGGCTTGTCCATGCGTCCAAGGAACTGGCGCGCGTATGCGGAGAGGGACTCGACGTAGCGCCGCTGCCCCTCGGCGTAGATGGTGTCGAAGGCGAGGGAACTCTTGCCGGAGCCTGAGACGCCGGTGACGACCACGAGCTTGTTGCGCGGGACGGTGACGTCGACGTTCTTGAGGTTGTGCTCGCGGGCGCCCCGGACGACGATGTTCTCTAACGGCATGGGGGGCGCTCCACAGGGTGTTTCGGGGTGTCCTGAGTCTGGACGACGGGCCTCATTCTACCATCATCAGGGCCGTCATCGGGTCTCTCCGGGTGATTCTTGCCGAAAGGTGTAAGTCTGTAACCTTCGCAGCCGAGAGGACGGGCTTCTGAGAGGTTTGCGGAGAGGGCTGGCTGTGTCATGGGGATACTCTAGCACAGCGGTTCGGCGTCGTCTAGGGTCGGATATGGGGGATTTGGGGCGCCGAACCTGTTCAGACTCTGTGAGGTCCGAAGGGGGGAGTTCCCTTGACGGCAGCGAACTCCTGTACTATATTATCCATATGGAAGCAGCCAACCCAGCAACAGCCCTGAAGACCCCTGTCCCACAATTGTCCCGGAACTGTCCGGTTCTGTTCCACATCTGTTCCACAAGTGCCCCACATTTGTTCCACGAAATCGAATCCTTAGCTACGGAGATGGAACAAATGGAACAGTTTGGGACAGTTTTCAGCAAAACCGGCCCTGCCCCTCTGCTCGAATCCGGCCTCACACGCCGGGCAGGTAGCTGTTCAGAGTCTATGAGGACTCTCGTTATCGCACAGCCGCCGTCATACCGGCGCAGGCCGGTATCCAGAGGGGGAGAGGGCATCCCCTCACTAGGACTGACAGTTACGTTTGGTATAACTGTTCAGACTCTGTGAGACCCGAAGGGGGAGTCCAGAGGGGTTCTCCCCTCTGGCAGGGGGTCTGGGGGCTTGCCCCCAGCTTCCAATGGGCGGGTGGGTGGGGAAACCGGCGTCTGCTTATCAGGGCTACGCTGATCGGAAGACCTCATGAAGTCTGAACAATTACGGGGCGGCCGCGGGCGTTGACAGACCGGGGCACCCGTGCTACCTTGGATTCAGGTACTACTAGCTCTGAGCGTCAGGAGTGGACAGATGGCGTACAAGGCGAAAGTCAACGTAGACATCACCTACTGCGTCCCCTGAAGCTACCACGGTACGGCGGTCTGGATGGCCGCTGAGTTCTTTGCCGAGGGCGGCTTCGACGTGGCGGTCACCATGACACCGGGTGACGACGGGGTTCTGACGGTGGTCGTCGACGGCGACAAGATATTCGACAAGAAAGAGGAGGGGAACGATACCCCGACTCTGACGCGGCTCAAGGAGATGAGGGCCGCGATTCGCCAGAGGCTGGACGGATAGCCCGTCAAACCCCTGCGGGCGGCTCCCCTTCCAGGTAGGTCGTGTGGGCGAACGGCTCGGCGGTCGGAAAGAAGGTGAGCATCCGGGCGCCGCTCTCGCCGACCACGGTGAAGCCGTGGGGCACGTTGGGCGGAATCACGAGCGTGTGGTTGGGCCCAACGGTCATGACCTCGCCGTCTAGGGTGACCTCCAGCTCTCCCTCGAGCAGCACGATCAGCTCGTCCGTCCGGTGAGTGTGGACCGGGGCTCCGGCCCCCGGCGCGGCCTCTCCGATAGACAGGTTGCTGGCGGTCGTTCCGTCACCCGGCGCGGTGACGTCCCACTTCCGGTAGTTCGGCCTCCAAGGGGTCTCGGTCAGGCTGTCGTGCTCCACTATGGGCATCTCCGCGCTCCTTTCGGCTGGGTCGCCGCGAGCCTCATGATATACTGCGCGGGTTGATTTTTCCTGACTGGGAGCAACTATGGGTCGCCTGCGCGAGCCTGCTGATCGGGGGAGTGGTCCTCGGCACGGCGGGCTTCGGGCTCGGCATGACGGCCGCCCCGCCGATGCTGATAGTGATGGACCCGGTCACGGTGGTGGTGGTCCTGAACGCGGTCGCGCTGCTGACCTACGGCGTTGCGCTCTACGAGACCAGGAGACACCTGCCGGTCCGAGAGATGACGCCGATCAGCCTGGCGGGCCTGGCCGGAGTGCCGTTCGGCGTCTACTTCCTGGGCACAGCCGACGCGTCGGCGCTCCGTGTCAGCATCACGGTGGCGATTCTGCTCCTCGCCGCGGCGGTGGGCCTGAACTTCCACCGCGAGATTCCGAAGCCGGCCCTCGTGGGGCCGCTCCTCGGATTCTCGGTGGGCGTGATGCTGGTCGCGCTCGGGATCGGCGGCCCTCTGGTCGCCGTCTTCCTGCTGATGCGGGGTACGCTCAGGCAGGCGATGAGGGCCTCGATGGCCTACTACTTCATCCTGATCCAGGCCGCCGGGGTCGGCGGCTTCATTGTGGCGGGCCTGTTCACGCTGGAGCGCGCCATCGTCGTGCTCCTGTCGCTGCCGTGCGTCATGGTGGGGTTCTGGATATCCACTCTGCTGGTGAAACGGATAGACGAGAGGACGTTCAGGCGCGTGGCCGTGGGGGTGATCGTCGCAACGAGCCTCGTGGTGCTGGGCCGTGAGGTCGTTCAGATGCTAGGAGGTGTCCAATGAGGGTGGAATCGGTCGAGCCGCTGCTCGTCGACAGGTATCTGTTCGTCAGGGTCACGACCGACTCCGGGCTGTCCGGGGTCGGCGAGTCGGGGGCATGGGGATACCTGGAGGCCAGCGCCGCGGCGGTGGAGAAGTTCGGGCGCTACCTCGTGGGCAAGGACCCGCTGCGGATCGAGCACCACTGGCAGTACATGTACCGGTTCAGCCACTTCCGCGGGGCGGCGATAATGGGGGCGCTGAGCGCGGTCGACGTCGCGCTGTGGGACATCGCCGGGAAGCACTTCGGCGCGCCGGTCTATCAGCTGCTCGGCGGCAAGACCCGCGACCGCGCCAGGGTCTACTATCACGTATTCGGCTCGACCAAAGAGGAGCTGATCGAGGGCGTCAAGGACGCGAAGGCGCGGGGGTTCACGGCGGTGGGCCACCTGACGCCGTTCCTGGATGAGGACCGGAGCGTCCCGTACTTCAAGACCCACGCCGACAGGATGCGGGACGCCATCGACACCGTGGCCGCCTATCGGGAGGCGGTCGGAGACGAGGTGGACCTGTGCATCGAGATACACCGGCAGCTGACCCCGGCCGAGGCCGTCGTGCTGGCGAGGGGAATCGAGGAGTTCCACCCGATGTTCTACGAAGACCCTGTGCTGCCCGAGAACTTCGACGCCATGGAACTGGTCGCCAGGAACGTGTCGATCCCCATCGCCACGGGCGAGCGGCTCCACTCGATCCACGAGTTCGAGATGCTCCTCAGCAGGGGCGCGGTGCAGTACGTCCGGCCCGACGTGTGCATGGCGGGCGGGATCACCCACTCAAAGAAGATCGCGGCCCTGGCGGAGGCGCACTACGTGGGGGTCGTGCCGCACAATCCGCTGAGTCCGGTGAGCACGGCGGCCTGCCTGCAGCTTGCGGCGTGCATCCCCAACTTCGCCATCCAGGAGTACCCGCTGGGCGAGGACCGGCCTCCCAAGAGCGAAATCGTCACCGGCAGGATCGAGCTGGAGGACGGTTTCCTGATCATCCCCGACTCGCCGGGAATCGGCGTCTCGCTGGCCCCCGACGCCCAGGAGAAGCACCCGCCGACGCCCCGCGAGGTGGAGACCCGGCTCCACCTCGACGGCTCGGTGATCGACCAGTAGCGGCCCCGGTCAGAGAGGACAGGCACAGTCATGGAAATCCGCGCGATTCGACAGGACGAGGTCGACGAGTTCCTGCGCTCCGACTCCCGGGCGTTCGGGTGGCAGCTGCCGGAGGAGCTGCTCGCCCTGTACAGGCAAACGGTGGAGCCGGAGCGCAGCCTGGCGGCATTCGACGACGGCCAGATGGTGGGGGTGGCCCTCTGGCAGCCCTTCGACCTCGGCATCCCCGGCGGGACTATGGACGCGGCCGGCATCGCAAGCGTCGGGGTGCACCCGACACATCGCCGCAGGGGGCTGCTCACGCGAATGATGAAGCGTCAGCTGACGGAGTTCCACGAAGCCGGGATACCCCTGGCCTGCCTGACCGCCTCTGAGAGCATAATATACGGCAGGTTCGGCTATGGCATCGCATCCTTCAACGAGCGGTGGACCATCGAGCGGCAGCACACGTCCTACGCCCGGCCATTCGAGGCGGAGGGACGCCTCAGCTTCGTCACGCCCGACCGCGCGAAGGACATCTTCCCTGAGATCGAGCGGCGCGCGATCTCAGGGCGTCCGGGCGCCGTCCTGCGGCCGGAGACCTCTTGGAGCGTCCTGCTCGCCGACCCGGAGATTCAGCGCCGCGGAGCCAGCGCATACTTCCACGTCCTCTACGAGAGAGACGGCAGGCCCGAAGGCTTCACAACCTACCGGCTCAAGGACGAGACCGTGTTGGTGGACCTCCTGATGGCCGCCACGGACGACGCCCACGCCGCCCTCTGGCGCTACTGCTTCGACATAGACCTGCGGACGACGACCACAGCCCACACCCGCGCAGTCGACGACCCGCTCCCGTGGATGCTCGCCGACCCAAGACGGCTGAAGCGCGAGGTGTACGAGGGCCTGTGGCTGCGCCTCGTCGACGCGCCACAGGCCCTCTCAGGCCGCAGCTACGCCCGCGAGGAGTCTCTCGTGCTCGGCCTAGTCGACTCGTTCTGCCCCTGGAACCAGGGCACGTTCGAGTTGGAGGCCTCCGGCGCCGGCGCCAGGTGCAGCCGCTCGACCAAGAATCCCGACCTAGTCCTGACGGCGGCAGACCTGGCCGTGGCATATCTCGGCACAGAGGCGTTCAGCGCACTGGCCCGCGCCGGACGCGTCGAGGAGCGCGCACCACGGGCCCTCGCCCGCGCCGACGCGATGTTCGCCCATCGACCCCTGCCCTGGTGCCCCTACGAGTTCTAGCGAGCCGTAACAGACCGGCGGCAGGCCCGCCCGCGGCGTTTGCGCCCCGTTCGAGCGGTTGCTAGAATTGCTTTCCTGTACTTCTCCTGGGTGTGGAGACGATGATACTGAGTGACAGAGACATCAAGAAGGCGCTCAGGTCCGGTCGCTTGGAGATGAGGGATGTTCGGCAGGATGCCATCCAACCCGTGAGTGTCGACCTCATGCTGGGAGACAAGTTCAGGATTTTCAAGAGGACGTCTACTCCACACATAGACCTCAAACAGGATCTTCAAGGCCTGACTGATGAGGTTTGTGTTAAAGAGGGCGCGGCCTTCTATCTTCATCCCAGAGACTTCGTTCTGGGCATAACGCGCGAGTGGCTCCGCCTGCCGGCAGACCTGATGGGGAGATTGGACGGCAAGAGCTCGCTCGGACGCTTGGGGTTGCTCGTACACTCCACGGCAGGGTTCATAGACCCGGGTTTCCAGGGGCGAATAGTCCTTGAGTTCACCAACGTGTCCCCTATGCCGATCACCCTATACCCTGGAATGCCTATAGCCCAAGTCTCGTTCTATGAACTGACATCCCCCGCTCAACGACCCTACGGTCATCGCAGTCGAAACAGCAAGTATCAAGATCAGGATGAACCGACTCCCAGTCGTTACCACCGGAACTTCACGGAACCATCGAAGCCCCAGCGGAGTGGCAGAAAACGACCGCATCGAACAGGTCCAACCCCGATAAAGCTGTGGCTTGACGAGAGTCCGTTCCGCGGCAGCGTGCGGCAATTCGCCGAGGCTCTGGAGATACCAGTCAAGACCGTCGAGGACTGGGTCTATGGTCAGAGCGAGCCCGGTCCTAAGAATGCCGCAAAAGTGTTCAAGGTGACCGGCTTACCGCAGTACCATTCTGAACAGAGTGATTTGTTCGAGGATGAAGACCCCCAAACCTGACCCCATGGCCCTCGCCCTCGCCCTCGCCGAAAGGGCCGTCGGCTCGACGAGTCCGAACCCGCCCGTCGGCGCCGTACTCGTCAGGGACGGCCAGGTAGTCGGCGAGGGCTGGACGCAGCCCCCCGGACAGGCCCACGCCGAGGTCATGGCCCTCCGGCGGGCGGGCTGCCGAGCCCGCGGAGCCGTCCTCTACACCACCCTCGAGCCCTGCAACCACACCGGCCGGACCGGGCCGTGCTCCGAGGCGATCATCGAGGCCGGCGTTGCGGAAGTCCACTCCGCGGCGCTCGACCCCAACCCCTGCGTCAAGGGCGGCGGCCACGCACGGCTCGCCGAGGCCGGCCTCGTCACCTCCACCGGCCTGAAGGCCCCCGAGGCGGCCAGGCTCATCGAGGCATACGCCAAGCTCGTCACCACTGGAACACCCTTCGTCACAGCCAAGTTCGCCATGAGCCTCGACGGCAAGATAGCATCCAGGAGCGGCTCGTCCAGATGGATCACCGGCGAGCAGGCGCGCGCCTGCGCCCACCGACTCCGCGCCGCCTCCGACGCCGTGATGGTCGGCATCGGAACCGTGCTCGCCGACGACCCCAGGCTCACCGCCAGGGACGAGCGCGGCGCCCCGCTCCACCGCCAGCCCCTAAGGGTGGTGGTCGACGGCCAGGGCCGCACCCCGCCCGACGCCCGCCTCCTGTCCGAGCCCGGTCCCACGCTCATAGCCGCCGGGCGCGCCGCGCCGCGCGTCCCCGCGGACGGCGTCGAGACCGTGCGGATGCCCGCCTCCGACGGCTCCGTAGACCTCCGCGCCCTGCTCTCCCACCTCGCGTCGCGCGGCGCGGCCTCCGTCCTCGTCGAAGGCGGCGGCGCCCTCCTCGGCTCCCTCTTCGACCTCGGACTCGTCGACAGGGTCGCCGCCTTCCTCGCCCCGCTCATCGTCGGCGGCAGCGACGCCCCGACCCCCGTCGCAGGACACGGCGTCGGACGCATAGCCGACGCCCTCAGCCTCGAGCGCGTCACCGTCACCCCCCTGGGACGCGACCTCTCGATAGTCGGATACTGCGCCCCCCGGAGCCGGTAGAGCGTGTTCACCGGCATAGTCGAGGAGGTGGGACACGTCCAGGCCGTCGACGGCGGACGGCTCTCCGTCCGTGCCTCCCTGACACTCGACGGCCTCGCCGTCGGCGACAGCGTCTGCCTCAACGGCGTCTGCCTCACCGTGACCGACCGCGGCCCCCGCTCCTTCGATGTCCACGTCGTCCCCGAAACCCTCCGCCGCTCCGCCCTCGGCTCCCTCACACCCGGCGACCCCGTGAACCTGGAGCGCGCCCTCCCCGCTCACGGACGCTTCGGCGGGCACGTCGTACAGGGACACGTCGACGGCGTCGCCGCGATCGACTCGATGGAACCCGACGGCGAGGCCCTGATGCTCCGATTCGCGGCCGACCCCGGCCTCACCCGCTACATGGTCGAGAAGGGCTTCGTCGCTGTGGACGGCGTGAGCCTCACGGTTGTAGACTGTGACCGGAGATCGTTTCGCGTGACCCTCATACCCCACACGCGGGAGAACACCGCGATGAGAGACAGAAAGCCCGGAGACAGGGTCAACGTCGAGGTGGACGTCATGGCAAAGTACGTCGAGAAGCTGACGCGCGCGGGAGGCTAGACCATGCCCCTGTCTTCCATCGAGAGCGCAATAGAGGACATCCGCGCCGGCCGCATGGTCATCATCGTCGACGACGAGGACCGCGAGAACGAGGGCGACCTCGCCATGGCCGCCGAAAAGGTTACCCCCGAAGCCGTCAACTTCATGGCCGCTCACGGCAGGGGCATCATCTGCGCCCCCCTGAAGGCCGAGCGCCTCAAGCGGCTGGGCATACCCATGATGGTCCAGGACAACACCGCCCGCCTAGGCACCGCCTTCACCGTCTCCGTCGACGTCCTGAAGGGCGCCACCACAGGCGTGTCCGCCTTCGACAGGGCCGCCACCATACGCGCACTCATCGACCCGGACACCGACCCCGACGACCTCGGCAAGCCCGGACACGTCTTCCCCCTCCGATACCAGGAGGGCGGCGTACTCGCCAGAGCCGGCCAGACA
The DNA here is from genome assembly GCA_958295685.1 of uncultured Dehalococcoidia bacterium. Lineage (GTDB taxonomy): Bacteria > Chloroflexota > Dehalococcoidia > Lucifugimonadales > CATQGZ01 > CATQGZ01. The sequence continues at coordinate 1,402,669 of OY282365.1, read as the reverse complement.
GAGGCCATCGTCGACCTCGCAGCCCTCGCGGGCCTTCAGCCCGCAGGCGTCCTCTGCGAGGTGATGGCCCCAGACGGCGCCATGGCCCGGATGCCCGAACTGGAAAAGTTCGCCGCCGCCCACGGCATGAAGATCGTCACCGTCGCCGACCTCATCGCATACCGCCGCACACACGAAAAGCTCATCGCCAGAGTCGCCGAGGCCCGCATACCCACCAGGCACGGCGAATTCACCGCCCTCTCATACAGCAGCGCAGTCGACAAGGACGAACACGTCGCCCTCGTCATGGGCGAGATCGTCCCGGGCGAACCCACCCTCGTCAGAGTCCACAGCGAATGCCTCACCAGCGACGTCTTCGGCAGCCTCCGATGCGACTGCGGCGACCAAGTCGCCCTCGCCATGAGCGCCATAGCCCGCGAGGGCCGCGGCGTCTTCCTATACATGCGGCAGGAGGGCAGGGGAATCGGCATCCACAACAAGCTCAAAGCCTACTCCCTACAGGACGGCGGACTCGACACCGTCGACGCCAACATCCACCTCGGATTCGCCGCCGACGTCCGACACTACGGAGTCGGCGCCCAGATACTCCGAGACCTCGGCGTCGAGGACATGCGCCTACTCACCAACGACCCGCGCAAGATCGTCGGACTCGAAAGCTTCGGCATCAGAGTCGCCGAAGTCGTGCCCATCATTGCCCCCGTCAACAGCGAGAGCAGGCGCTACATGGAGACCAAGCGCTCCAGGCTGGGACACCTGCTCCCCGACGAGGCCGTCGGGAACAGCGGTTGACTCACCCCCCCGACGGAGCGGGACTCAGGGTCGGCATGGTCGTGCCCATCATTGCCCCCGTCAACAGCGAGAGCAGGCGCTGCATGGAGACCAAGCGCTCCAGGCTGGGACACCTGCTCCCCGACGAGGCCGTCGGGAACAGCGGTTGACTCACGCCCCCGACGGAGCGGGACTCAGAGTCGCCGTGGTCGTGCCCATCATAGCCCCCGTCAACAGCGAGAGCAGACGCTGCATGGAGACCAAGCGCTCCAGGCTGGGACACCTGCTCCCAGACGAGGCCGTCGGGAACAGCGGTTGACTCACGCCCCCGACGGAGCGGGACTCAGGGTCGCCGAAGTCGTGCCCATCATTGCCCCCGTCAACAGCGAGAGCAGGCGCTGCATGGAGACCAAGCGCTCCAGGCTGGGACACCTGCTCCCAGACGAGGCCGTCGGGAACAGCGGTTGACTCAGACCCCAGACGGAGCCGGACTCAGGGTCGCCGTGGTGGCCGCCCAGTTCAACCGATTCGTTACCGACAAACTCCTCCACGGCTGCCTCGAGACCCTCGCCGAACTCGGCGTCCGCAGCGCCGACGTCACCGTCGCCAGAGTCCCGGGCTCGTTTGAATTACCAGTCGTCGCCGCCAGGATGGCCCGCAGCAACGACGCCGTCGTCTGCCTCGGCGCAGTCATACGCGGACAGACCGACCACTACGAACACGTCGCAGGCGCGGCCTCTAGGGGCGTCGCCGACGCCGCCCTCGCAACAGGCGTCCCAATGGGCTTCGGCGTCCTCACCACCGACACCGTAGACCAGGCCCTCCAAAGAGCCGGCGGCGACGACGGCAACGCCGGAAGCGACGCCGCAGCCGCAGCCGTCCAGACCGCCCACCTCCTCAGAAGCCTAGGCCACTGACAACTCCCCCAATTCAGGCAATCGGCGGCAGACCGGCCTCCGCCTCCTTCATCTCGGCCACCAGCGCCCGAGCGTCCTCGATACCTATCCTCACACTGCGCTCGGACAGAGTGATCTCATAGAAATTGACGTGAAGATTGTTTATATGACTGAACTTCCGCATATTCCCATCCGGGTCCCGCGTGCGGACGATCAGCCTCTCCGCGTTCACATTCACGTCCCTGTGAGAGCCGTCCCGCCAGCCCCTCGCCTTGGCAACCGACTTCACGTAATGCGCCACCGCTCCCCACGCCTTCTCCGACGCCTGCAGCAGATCGCCCCTCTCGAACTCCTCCTCCGCCTGCTCCAAGAAGCGGCCACTCGCCGTAGTAGCCATACCCTGCCTCACCTCACCTTCCTAAATATCCCTACCTCTATTCTACATCCATCCCCGGCCCCCAATCCCTCTCCCATCCCCAATCTCCCAAATCCTCCCCATCCTCCCTCTCCCATCCTCTCCCCAATCCTGCAAATCCCCAAATCCTGAGAATCCTGATTCAGACAACTCCCTCCGCCTCCTTCATATCGGCCACCAGCGCCCGAGCGTCCTCGATACCTATCCTCACACTGCGCTCCGACAGAGTGATCTCATAGAAATTGACGTGAAGATTGTTTATATGACTGAACTTCCGCATGTTCCCATCCGGGTCCCGCGTGCGGACGATCAGCCTCTCCGCGTTCACATTCACGTCCCTGTGAGAGCCGTCCCGCCAGCCCCTCGCCTTGGCAACCGACTTCACGTAATGCGCCACCGCTCCCCACGCCTTCTCCGACGCCTGCAGCAGATCGCCCCTCTCGAACTCCTCCTCCGCCTGCTCCAGGAAGCGGTCACTCGTCTCCAAATGCTGAGCCGTAGTAGCCATACCCTGCCTCACCTCACCTTCCTAAATATCCCTACCTCTATTCTAATCCATCCCCGGCCCCCTCCCTCTCCCATCCCCAATCTCCCAAATCCTCCCAATCCTCTCCCATCCCTCTCCCCACTGACCACTAGCCACTAGCCACTGACAACTGCCCCAGCCCTCTCCCATCCCTCCCCAATCCTGATAATCCCCCAAATCCTGATAATCCTGATTCAGACAATCTCCCCACTGACAACTGCCCTTGACATTCACGAACCGCTGTGCTAGAGTACCCCCATGACACAGCCGCCCATCTCCACAAACCAGCCCGCAGGACTCCTGAAGCGCCTGTCGCAAAGTGTCGCATAAGTGTCGCATAAGTGTCGCATAAGTGTCGCATAAGCGTCGCATAAGCGTCGCAAAGTGTCGGCCAAAATCGCCCCTCCCAGCTACGAAATGCCCCCAAAATGCGACACTTTCGACAAAAATCCCCCGGCCCAATCCCGTGAACCCTGATTCAGACAACATACCCACCCTCGCCGCGGCCATGCTGGACGGCGACAGGCGCGCCCTGGCACGCCTCCTCACGCTCGTGGAGCGCGGCGGCGGACACACCCCCGCCGTCGCCCGCGCCGTCCACCACCGCGCCGGACGCGCCCACGTCGTCGGCGTCACAGGCCCCCCCGGCGCAGGCAAAAGCTCCCTCGTCGACGCACTCGTCGCACTCCTCCGCGCCGAAGACCGATCCGCCGCAGTCCTCGCCGTCGACCCCAGCAGCCCCTTCACGGGCGGCGCAGTCCTCGGCGACCGCGTCAGAATGCAGAGACACGGCCTCGACCACCACGTCTTCATCAGAAGCATGGCCGCCAGACGCTCACACGGCGGCCTCGCCGAAGCCGCCTCCGCAGCCGTCATGCTCCTCGACGCCTTCGGCTTCGACTACGTCCTCATTGAAACCGTCGGCGTCGGACAGACCGAACTGGACGTCGCAGCCGCAGCCGACACCGTCGCCGTCGTCACCGTCCCAGAGGCAGGCGACGCCATCCAGGCCATAAAGGCCGGACTCATCGAGATCGCCCACGTCTTCGTCGTGAACAAACGCGACAGACCCGGCTCCCAAAAAATGGCCGCCACCCTCAGGGCCGCCCTCGACCTCGCCCCGCCCGTCGTCAAAGCCGATCGGCGCCCCGGAGCCGCCCCCGCCACCCACGCCCCACCCGCCCCCGGAGCCGCCCCCGCCGACCACGCCCCGCCCGCCCCCGGCGCCGCCCCCGCCGACCACGCCCCGCCCGCGCCCGGCGCACACGGGTGGAACGTACCCGTCCTCCTCACCCGCGCCGACACAGGGGACGGGGTCCACGAACTGCGCCGCGCCCTCTCCGACCACCTCGCCGCCCTCGCCCACACCCCCGGACTCCCCGCCGTCCGCCGCGAACGCCGCGTCCGAGAGTTCGAAACCCTCACCGCCGCCGCCGCAAGAGCCAGACTCGACCACCACATGCGCCGAGACCCCAGCATCCACCGAGCCGCCCAGAAAGTCGCAAGCGGAAACCTCGACCCATACACCGCCGCCCAACAAACCGCCGCCGCCCTCCCTCTCCCCAATCCCTCCTCCCCATCCCCGTCCCTTCCCCATCCTCCCCATCCTCCCCATCCTCCCAATCCTCCCAATTCCCCCTCCCCAATCCTCCCCATTCTCCCTCCCCAATCCTGAGAATCCCCCAATCCTGTGAATCCTGATTCAGACAATTTGCCCCACCCATGCTTATTGACAACCCCCCGACACTCGGATATAGTTCCCCCCGTGAACTGGAAGACGGTGAGACGCGCCCCTGAACCGGCGGCCCTGAGCTTTGGGCGTAAAACTCGCCGAATACCGTCTTGACAAGCATATGAAGGTGGTGTACAAATCGTGGAGACTCGAAAGAGAGCAACCGATGCTCCCCAGGCCGACAGGCCCTGGGAGCGTCTATTCATGGACAGTGAACGTTCGGACAGCCAAATCGGAATCAACAAGGGGGTAGGCATAGTGAAGAACTCATTCAGAGTCATGTCCATAGCAGTCGTGGTAGGACTGCTCGCAGCCGCTTTCGGACTGGTGGGCGTGTTCGCCCAGTCGTCTGATACGCGGGTGATGATTGATGAAGACCAGGTCAAGTGGGGTTTAACCGCCACCACCACCGTGACCGCGGCCGTCGCCTACGATTCCGGCGACAAGCGGCTCAGCGGCACCGAGGGGATTGCATACGTCAGCCCTCACAAGGGCGCCGACTCCACGACCGGCAACAACTCCAGTGAGGTCGACTTCTTCGTCAAGGACGCTGCCCTGGAGACCTTCGGGACCGCTTCCAGGACCTTCCGGTTGGAAACATCCGAGAGTGTCGACGGAGGCGCCACCTGGAACGTGGCAGACGGCACGATCACACCGGCCGGTGCGTCCGACCCTACGGCCGCTCTAACCGCTACGTCGTCCGTGATGTGCGGCGAGAACGTCTGCGACCCGGGCAAGGGGGAATTCTCCACCAGCACCCCGGAGCTGACGCCGATCAAGGGCGGGATAACGGCGACCGGCAACTTCGGAATCAAGGGATCGGGCCCCGCCGATGTCATCGTGGCCATAAACATCACCTCCGGCAGTGCCAAGGAAATCACGATAACGTTCAACTACGACAGAGTGGACGTGTACGTGCCGGGAACCGGTACGCCGACACGGCGTGCGCTGGTGTCGAGCACGGTCGACTCGCAGGGCGAGTACGTGACGCTCACCGAGACCGGCCCGACCACCCAGATCTTCACGGGCAAGGTCACCATAACCAACGACGGCTCGATGAGGGGCCGTGACAGCAACCCCGCGGAGAGCGACAAAGAGGTCTACGTCCAAGACGGCAGCACGCTGACGGTCAGCTACCTGTCGTCGACCGGTTCGACCATTGACACGGACACGGTCACCGTGGACGCGGCGCCGCCCATCTTCTCCGACATCACGCCCCCCAAGGGCACGGTCACCAACAGCGACAGGCCGTCTATCGGCTTCACCGTGACCGACGACGGGTCGGGCCTGTCCACCACGCCCGGGAACGTCATAAAGCTCAGCATCAACGGCAACACGAGTATAAACCCGCAGTTCCTCACCGTGGTGAACGGCTACAGGTCAGTGTTCGGCGCCACGGCCTCGTGGGCATCCCTTTACGGAGCCGACAACTCCGGAGACACTGGGACCCCTCTGGTCTTCACCGCAGAGGACGAGGCGGGCAACAAGGCCGAGGCGAAATACGAGGGCGATGACCTGATCATCGATACGACCAAGCCCACGCTGGTTTCGGCCAGGACGGGCACGAAGAACACCGAGATCAAGGTCACCTTCAGCGAGACGCTGGACGAGACCTCCGTGACCGCGGCCGACTTCACGGTCGACGGCGTCAACCCCGTGTCCGTCTCCGTCGTGGAAGACAACACCAGCACGGATGACGTGAACGAGGCGGCGCAGGCGACCCTGACGGTCGCCGCGCTCGGCACCGACGACACGCCCGAGCTGAAACTGGTCGGCGATGGCGTGAAGGACCGCGCGGGCAACGCCCTGATCACCGGCACGCTCCGAGCCGAAGACGGCATCGCCCCGATCATCGTCGCCAGCGCGGTCGACACCGCTCTGGCGGTCAAGGATGACACGGTGGCCGCCACGCTGACCGCGAACGAAAGGCTCTCGGCGAACGGCGTCAAGATGGTCCTCATCGGGCCGCGCGGCTCGAACATCAACGACGAGCTCACGCCGGCCTCGTCGAGGCCCCTGGAGTACCGCGCCACCCAGAAGGTGACGGGCCAGACCGCGACCGGCAAGTACGGTGTCTCCATGCAGATCACCGACATAACCGGCACTAACTCGTCCGACAACCTGACCAAGGTCACGGACGAGGAACTGACCATCACGAACGGCATGGTCACCGTCTCCAAGACCCCGATAGGCGACAGGAACTTCGATGGCGCCCTGACCAGGGCCGACGTCACGCTGCCGGCGGGAGTGACGGCGGGCGTCCTCGACGCCAGCGCGGGCACCATAACGATCACCAGCACCTCCACGGCCTCGAACGACGGCGCAACCATAAGGGTCAGCTACTCCTACGTGAAGGACGACACCTTCGAGGTGGACAAGGACGCCCCGGCGGCCACGTTCCTCCCCGACGGCAAGACCGACATACAGGACACCTCACCCTACATCAGGGTCACCTGGGACGAGAATGAGTACCCAGGCGACTCCTACAAGACCACGACGATGACCGAGGCCACGCTGACCGACCCGGACGGCGAGGAGACGAACATACTGGCCGGCTTCCAGTCCGGCAACGACATGGAGTACCTCTGGTCAGGTTCCGACCTTGCTCTCGGCTCCTACACCCTGACGGTGAAGGGCGAGGACTCGGCGGACAACGAAGCATCGGCAACGCTCACGTTCAAGATCGTCGCCAGGGCGAAGACGAAGGTGGCGCTGAGGCCAGGCCTGAACCTGATCTCGCTCCCCGGAATGCCAGCCTCCACGGCGATCGACGACGTGATTACCAACCCGGACATTGACTTCGTCACGACCTACGACCCGCGCAGCGCCTCCGGCTTCCAGTCGGCAGTGCGCGGCCCGGACGGCGAGTTCGGCAGTGGCCAGACGCTGAGCGTCATCGATGGCAGCAAGGCGTACTGGGTCAGGACGTCGAGCTACAACCCGCTGGAGATCGACATCCCCGGCACGGGCGACGACACGGGCACCATCCCGCCCCCGGTCTTCAGACTGGCGGCAGGCTGGAACCTGGTTCCGGTCGTGGCGGTCGCAGCGGGCACGACGGAAGTGCGCGCCAGCGTGTACCTCTCCGGCGTGAAGGCCTCCCGAATCTACGAGTACGACAACGAGGCGATCCCGCCCACGCTGAAGCGAGTTGTCCTTGACAGCGCCAACGCTGCCAACGACGGCATGCTGAAGGTCGGCAGGGGCTACTGGGTCTTCCTGACCGAGGCCGGCGACCTGGTTCCGTAAGGGACCACCCGCCGGACTAGCCTGAAAACGGAAGGCCCCCCTCCCAACCAGGGAGGGGGGCCTTCCCACTTCCACCCACCCCCACCACCTCCCCCACCTCCCGCTGAAGGTCCGAAGGAGTCCAGAGAGATTCTCCCCCTCTGGCAGAGAGTCTGGGTCACTGACCACTAACCACTGCCCCCTGACCACCGCCCACTGCCCACTGCCCACTGCCCACTGCCCACCGCCTCTTGACAACAGCGAACCCACGTACTACTATATTCACATGGAAAGAACACATCCGGTCGTGCCGGAACAGTTTTCGACGAAGGCCGCGGGCCGATGCTCTCGAATGCGACCCGCCCTGCGTCCGCGAGGCAGCGGTTCAGACTCCGCCGTGAGGTCCTCGAAAGGGGAGTCCAGAGGGGTTATCCCTCTGGCAGAGTCTGGCTGGCCACTGCCGACTGGCCACTGGTCACTACTATTGGTCGTGCCGAACCAGAGGAGTTATCCTCTCTGCCAGGGTCTGGCTGGCCCACTGCCGACTGGCCACTGGTCACTACTATTGGTCGTGCCGAACCATGTTCACGGAATCATAATGATCAGCCCAAACCGGCAGGGACGCCCCCTACCCCGGAGCCTGTCCCACAATTGCCCCGGAACTGCTCCGGTTCCGTTCCACATCTGTTCCACAAGTGCCCCACATTTGTTCCACGAAATCGAACCCTCAGCTACGAGATGGGACAAAATGGAACAGTTTGGGACAGTTTTCAGCGAAGGCCGCGGGCCGCGGCGCCCTGCGCCTGTAGATAAGGAGACCTCATCAACTGAACAGTTACGGGCCGATGCTCTCGAATACCGCTGCCCTGCCTCCGCGAGGCAGCGGTTCAGACTCCGCCGCGAGGTCTGAAATGGGAGTCCAGAGGGGTTATCCTCTCTGCCAGGGAGTCTGGGGGCTTTACCCCCAGTTACCAAATGGGCGGGCGGGTGGGGAACAGACCCGCGCAGACACAGGCAAGGAAGGGAACCCCGTCCGCGCACGGCGGCGGTTCAGACTCCGCCGCGAGGTCGGAAGGGGCAGTCCAGAGGAGTTATCCTCTCTGCCAGGGGGTCTGGGGGCTTTACCCCCAGTTACCAAATGGGCGGGCGGGTGGGGAACAGACCCGCTCAGACGCAGGCAGGGGAACCCCGTCCCGCGCAGGGCGGCGGTTCAGACTCCGCCGCGAGGTGTCAGAAGGGGGAGTCCAGAGGAGTTATCCTCTCTGCCAGGGGGTCTGGGGGCTTTGCCCCCAGTTACCAAATGGGCGGGCGGGCCGGAGAACAGTTACCCGCGCAGATGCGGGCCGGGACGGAGAAACCAGGCGGGCGCAAGGCAAGGGCCGCCAGGCCCCTGGCAGCCCCTAGGACTTGTACTCTTCCCTGGGCGGGCTGAATATGTCCAGCGCCAGCGCCCAGCCATCCGACCCCACCAGGCTGTGCTCCACGCCGCCAGGAATGACGTAGGCGTCGCCGGGGCCGAGATCCCTGATCTCCTCCCCAATGGTGAACTCGAAGTTGCCCTCGAGCACCAGCCCCGCCTGCTCGTGAGGGTGCGTGTGCGGGAGCAGCACGGCGCGGGGCGCGATCTCGACCATGCTCATCATCACCTTCTCCCCCCACATGATCCGCAGAGTGATGCCCGGCGCCAGCTCGCGCCTCTCGATCTTGCTGGGGTCGATGAACACAGACATGTCGTCCTCCTCGTTGCTCCCCTCCGCCTCGACGGGCCGGCAGGGGTGATGATTCGCTCCTCAGACTGCGGCTGCCGCCGCCCTGGCCCTGGCGTCCACGACCGAGAGGCAGACGGTCACGAAGTCGTTGATCGGCGTGGCCGCCCCCACCTCCCGGCCGGCCTTCGAGACGGCCCCGTTGAGGACGCCCACCTCGAGCGGCTTCCCGGCCCTCATGTCCAGGTACATGGACGAGGTGACCGTCTTCCTCTCCTCGTACAGGCGCTCCATCGTCCGATCCACCACCCCATCCTCGAACGCGGCGCCTTTAGCCCTCCCCACGACCTCGGCCTCCGCCATCAGGCCCCTCATCAGGCCGCGCGCCGCGGGAGTCTCCAGCACGGCCTCTATCGGACCCTGTGTGATGCAGGACATGCCGCTGAGTCCGCAGATCAGCAGCAGCTTGGCCCACAGCGCGTCGTGGATGCGGCTCGTGAGCCTGGTGTCGAGCCCGGCCGCCGTGAACGCGCCGAGAATGCGCGCGGCGCGGGCCGTCTTCTCGCCGTCGGCCTCGCCGAACACCGTCCGGAACGCGCTCCCTTCCTCGACCACGACGCCGGGAGACTCGATCCATCCGTCGATGTACGTGGCCCCCAGCAGTACCCTCTCCCCGCCGAAGGCGGCGGAGAGCTGGCCGCCGGAGCCTATGCCGTTCTGGAGACTGAGAACCGCGGTGTCCGCTCCGACCGCGGGCGCCATAGCCCTGATGGCCTGCTCGTTGTGGTAGCTCTTGACGCAGAACAGCGCCAGGTCGGCCTTCCAAGACCCGTCCGGCCTGTCGGTCGCCCGCGGACGGACGGAGAAGTCGCCGGATGCCTGGCTCCTGACCCTCAGACCGCCGCTTCGGATGGCCTCCAGATGCACCCCGCGCGCCAGCAGGGTCACGTCCTCGCCGCTCCTGGCCAGGACGCCCCCGTAGTAGCCTCCGACGCCTCCCGCGCCAACCACCAGAACCTTCACTCTCGCCTCCGTCCCCGTTCTGCGAATGCGTCGGCCAGTCCCGTGCCTGTCCGCGCCCTCCCCAAGTCCCCCGCCTCCGTCTGCGAATGCGTCGGTCAGGCCCCGCGCCTAGTCCGCGCCCTCCCCAAGTCCCCCGTCTCCGTCATCCTGCCCCGCGCCGCGGTACGGCGGGAACCCATCCCTGCGGGGCGCTGCCCTCTCGCGCGAGATGATAGCCCGCGCGGGGCGCGCAGGGCAACACCGGCGCGGCTGCGCCGCTGCCTACGTGAACCCCAGCCTCCTGTCCTTCAGGCTGACGTGGCCCTGTGCGCCGATGATGACGTGGTCCAGCAACTCTATGTCCATCGTCTCCGCGCTCGTGCGCACCTGGCGGGTGACCGCGATATCCTCGGGGCTCGGGGTCGGATCGCCCGACGGGTGGTTGTGAACCATTATCAGGGAGGGGCAGTTCTCCCTGATCGCGGGCCTCAGCAGCTCGGCCACCCGAATCGTCGCCGCGTTCACGGTGCCCTTGTAGACCTCGACCTTGGACAGAACCTCGTTCTTCGTGTTCAGCAGCAACACGCGCAGGCTCTCCTGGTCGAGCGGCGCCATCTCGGTCTTCAGCAGGTTGGACACGTCATCGGACGTGTGGATCACCGCGCGGACCTCAGGATGGAGCGAGACCATCCTGCGGCTGAGCTCGAACGCCGCCATCAGCTGGCACGCCTTGGCCTCGCTGATCCCCTTGACGCCGCAGAGCTCCCCATACGAGGCCTTGGCCACCCCGGCGAGCCCGCCCCGGCTGAGGTAAAGCCTGTTGGAGAGGCTGAGAACGTTCTCCCCCTTCATGCCCGTCCTGAGAAGTATCGCGATCAGATCGGAGTCGCTCAGGCTGGCCGCGCCGAGCTCGCGGAGACGCTCTCTCGGCCTCATCCCCTGAGGCAGATCGCGGATGGTCCTGTACTCCGTGTCGTCCTTCGACATGCCTTCGCTCCCTGTGGGCTGCCGCCCAAGGCCAAGGCTAACACCTCCGGCGCCTCCGGGCCAGCCGCCGAGCCTGACAGGCCAGGCTGCCCATCTCGTCACAGCCGGCCCATAGCGGCCCGGGATTCAGGCTATCGGAGCGCCGATTCCAGCGCCGGGCCCAGCTCCTCGGCGGTGACGAAGCCCTCGAACCTGGCATGGACGTTCCCGCCGCGGTCGAGTATGAAGGTCCAGGGCTCCGTGACGAGTCCCCACTCGGCAAGCGTGGGGGAGAGCCTCCCCCTGGAGAAGTCGCCCTCGATCTCGCGCGGGTTGTCCCAGACCTCCACGTGTATGAAGTTCACCCCCGACGGGTGCGCCTCTTTCAGCCGCTTGACGATCCTGAGCTGGGGGCCGCAGGTGCTGGTCGTGCAGTAGGCCGGGGTGGCGAACACCACCAGCGACGGTCTGCCGGAGTCTATGGCCTCGGCGATGCTCATCTCGTAGAGGTCCGGGTCGGGGTTCGCGTCCGTGGTCAGCCGGTCGAGGGCGTCGACGTCGGCTGCCGTCTTGCTCATGCTGCGCGGGGCGGGCGACCCTATGGCAGGGGCTGCGCTCGTCACCCTGACGTCCAGCGATACGGAGCCGGCTCCCGGCCGGCCGCCGGCGTCCGCGGCCTCGACTCCGAGCCCCCAGCGGCCCGGTCGGTCGAAACCGACCTCGACCGTGTATATCCCAGCCTGGCCGACGGGCCACTTCCTGTACACCGCCTCGACGGTCTGGTACGGCCCTTCGGGTCCCTCTTCGGTCAGGAAGAAGGTCGAAACCCTGACCTCGGCCTCCCGGACGGCGCCGTTCTCGCGGTCGATCAGCCCGAACGCGATTCGGTTCCGTCCCACGGCTATGTCTGTGGAGATCGGCGCGACCCGCAGGTCGACGGGGCCCGCTGGGGCGGGCGGTGAGGCCGTTGGGTCCACGCCGCCGCCGCTGCTGCCGCACGCGGTTGCGGCCCAGAGGGCCAGATATCCGGCGGCCAGCGCCATCCACAGGCCGTTCGGTCGTCGGCTCCGCCGCGCCGCGGGCATCGATACAGCCACGCCCAGGCTGATCATCAGCGGCACTGCCGGCAGCACGCCTGGTCAGTCCCTGATAATGGCGCCGCCGTCGACGTGGACGCACTGGCCCGTAACGTTCCGCGCGTCCTCGGAGGCGAGGAAGGCCGCCATCTTGCCGATGTCTTCGGGGGTCTGGGGACGTCCGAGCGGGATCACGGACTCGTACCTGTCCAGGAATATCTGCTCGGGAGCGCGGCCCGCGAGTGACGGGTCGGACCGCTGCATCGCGCGCGCGCCGCCCTCCTGGAACCTGGTCCACACCGCGCCGGGGCAGATTGCGTTGACGTTGACGTTGAAGGGGGCGAGTTCGTGCGCCAGGCCCTTGGTGTAGCGCAGGACTGCGGCCTTGCTTGCGGCGTATGCGCCGCCCATCAGTCTGGGCGCATGGCCTCCCATCGACGCGATGCTTATGATCTTGCCTCTGCGCCGCTCCTTCATGTGGGTCTTGACGGCATCGCAGCAGTGGACGACTCCCTTGACGTTGATCGAGAAGGTGACGTCCCAGTCCTCCTCCCGGTCGCCTTCGGTGGAGTGCTCCGGGGCGCTGGCTACCCCCGCGTTGTTCACCAGGACGTCGAGGCTTCCCCACTCGGAGATGACGAGCCTCACCGCTGCTTCGACCGAGGCGCTGTCCGTCACGTCCATCCGCACCGGCATGGCCGAGCGGCCTATGCCGGCCGCGACTTCGTCGGCTCTGCCTTTGTGGAGGTCGGCCACGGCGACCGAGGCGCCCTGCTGCGCCATCACGGCTGCTATGCCTGCGCCGATGCCTGATCCCGCGCCGGTCACCAGCGCGTTCTTCCCTGTCAGGTCTCCGAGCATCTCTTCTGCTCCTTCGGTTCTGTGCCGCGGACGTTACGCCTGCGCCGTCGGCCCAGATTCAGTTGAAGCGGTTCATGGCCTCCGTGACACCGTCGGAGAGGATGACTCTCAGGGCCTCGGCCGCCCGGCTCGCGGCGGCGTTCAGCCTGTGCACGTCGGCCTCGTCCGGCCTGCCGAGCACGTGGCCGATCTGATCCTGTCCCTCCTCCGGTCTTCCGACGCCTATGCGGAGTCTGGGGAACTCTCTGCCGTCTAGGGCGTCGGTGACCGATCTCACCCCGTTGTGGCTGCCGGGGCTTCCTCTGGGCCGGAGCCTGATCCTGCCTGGAGGCAGGTCCATGTCGTCGTAGACGAGCAGGAGCCTGTCGGAGGTGGTTCCGAAGCGCGCGAGGAGGTATTCGGCGGCCTCGCCGCTGTTGTTCACGTACGTTCGGGGCTTGGCGAGCACAATCTTGTGGCCGTCGATCTCGCCCGATCCGGTGATGGCGGAGCGGTGCTTTCGTGACAGGCGTATGCCGTATTCGGACGCCACCGCGTCTACGAATCGGAACCCGACGTTGTGGCGCGTGTCGGCGTATTCGGGGCCGGGGTTGCCGAGTCCCAGGATCAGGAGGCGCGGCGGATCGGGCCAGCCTCGCAGTGGGCCGAGGAGGGCGTCGACCAGAGGCCACGCGCGCCTGCCCACTACTCTTCCAGCGCCACGCTGCCGCTCCTGCCGCCCGTCTTCTTCACCAGTCTGACGGACTCTATGCGCATCGACCGGTCGGCGGCCTTGCACATGTCGTAGATCGTGAGGGCGGCAACGCTCACGGCGGTCAGCGCCTCCATCTCGACGCCCGTCCTGGCGGAGGTCTTCGCGGCGGCCTCGACGTTGACGCGGCCGGCGTCTTCGTCCGTCTCGAAGTCCACCGTGACCACGTCGAGTGGTATCGGGTGGCAGAGCGGTATGAGCTGCGCCGTGTTCTTGGCGGCCATGACGCCCGCGACCCTCGCGACTGCGAGGGCGTCGCCCTTTCCGAGGGCGTTCGAGCGAATCAGGGCGAGCGTCTCGGGCTTCATGGTCACGGCGCCCCTGGCCACGGCCACGCGCTCGGTGACGGTCTTGGCGCCCACGTCGACCATTCTCGCAGCGCCCGACTCGTCGACGTGGGTGAGCCGTTTCTTCCGGGGTGGGGCACCGTCGTGCTTCCTGGCCTCCGTCTGCGCCAGCCTGTCCGCTCGTTCGTTCAGGGGGTGTCCGCTGTGTCCGCGGATCCACTGCCAATCCACGTTACGTTTGGCGGCCTCGGCGTCCAGGTCTTCCCAGATGTCCAGGTTCTTCCTGCGCTTCCAGTTCCGCGTCATGGTGTTGACGACGTACTCGCTGTCGCTGAAGACAGCGACGTTCACCGAATGGGGAAGGGCCTTGAGGCCGTTGAGTACGGCGAGCATCTCCATGCGGTTGTTCGTGGTGTGTGGGTGTCCGCCGCTGAGCTCGCGGGTGGAGCCGTTATCGGTGATGATGGCGGCCCAGCCTCCCGGGCCGGGGTTTTTCAGGCAGGAGCCGTCGGTATGTATCTGAAGCACTTTAGCGCCGTCTTCCATTTTAGCCGCCGACGTGGCTAGCCGCCGATGTGGTACATCTCCACCTTCTCGCGCCGTTCCGTGGCGGAGGCTCGCTCTTCCGAGTAGCGGTCGCCGCGGTCGCTCCAGACGCCCCTGATCAGGCGCTCTAGGGCATCGTCGGACGCGCCCGCGCGGAGTGGCCCCCGCAGGTCCGTGCCCAGGGCGGAGAACAGGCAGGTGACCAGCCTGCCTTCCGGGGAGAGCCTGAGCCGGGTGCAGTCTCCGCAGAACGGTCTGGTCACGGAGGCGATTACGCCGATTTCGCCGCCGCCATCGCGGTATCTGTATCTCGAGGCCACCTCGCCGCGGTAGCCGCTCTCAGCGGGTTCCAGGGGCATCTCGGCGTGGATGCGCGCGATGATCTCGTCGGCGGGGGTGACGTGGTCGAGTTTCCAGCCGTTGCGGGTGCCGACGTCCATGTACTCGATGAAGCGCATGACGTGGCCGCGCTCCTTGAAGTAGCGCGCCATCTCGACGATGGTGTGGTCGTTGACGCCCCGCTGGACGACTGCGTTGATCTTGATCGGGCTGAAGCCGGCCTTCTCGGCGGCCGATATGCCGTCGAGCACCTTGCCGACGTCGAAGCCTCGGCCGTTCATCTTCCTGAACACCTCGTCGTCGAGGGAGTCGAGGCTGATGCTGAGGCGTCCCAGGCCGGCGTCTCTCAGGGCGGCTGCCTTCTGCGGCAGCAGGTAGCCGTTGGTGGTCATGGCGAGGTCTTCGACTCCCGGCAGCGCGGCCAGCATGGCCACGAGCTTCTCGACGTCGTTTCTGACCAGCGGCTCGCCGCCCGTCAGTCGTATCTTGGCGGCGCCGAGGTTCGCCATGACGCAGGCCAGGCGAGCTATCTCCTCAAAGGCCAGGAGGTCGTCTCTGGGCAGGAATTGGTATCGGTCGCCGTATATTTCAGCGGGCATGCAGTATGGGCAGCGGAAGTTGCAGCGGTCCGTCACCGAGACTCTCAGGTCTCTGAAGGGACGGTCGAGCCTGTCCGTGATTCTGGGTCGGTGGGGGGTCGTCGTCATCCTGCCCTCAGCTTCAGGGCGCGCACGGCCATTCGAGCCGCTTTGCCTCTGTGACTGACGCGATTCTTTTCGGACGGGGACAGTTCGGCCATGGTCCTTCCCAGCTCTGGGATGAAGAAGACGGGGTCGTATCCGAACCCGTCCGCGCCGCGCGGCTCGTCGATAATCATCCCCTCGCAGGTTCCTGCGTGAAGCTCCAAGTCGTCGGGGCTCCACACGACCGCGATCACGCATCGGAAGCGGGCCGGCCAAGGGCCTGCGCCCACATTTTGGAGCTTTTGAAGCAAAAAGGCAATGCGGTCGGAGTCGGTCGCATGGTCTCCCGCGTACCGCGCGGAGCGGACGCCGGGCTCCCACGCGAGCGCCCTGACCTCCAGCCCTGAGTCGTCGGCGAGGGTCGGCAGGTTCGCCAGTTGGGCGTAGGTCGAGGCCTTCAGCGCGGCGTTGGCCTCGAAGGATTCGCCTGTCTCATCGACGTCTGTGTCGATGCCGACGTCGGCGAGGGAGACGAGTTCGAGGGGCGCCCCGGCCATGAGTCGGCACAACTCCGCGAGCTTGCCGGGGTTTCGCGTGGCGATCAGGAGCTTGAGCATCGTGTTCCGGCGGTCGGGAGCGCCTGCCCGCTATTCCACGTCGGGCGTGTACTCGCCCCGCCGCGCGGCGGCGGTGACCCTGGCCCGGTGGTAGTAGGCGTCTTGTGCCGCCGGTATGTTCTCTGGCCTGCCCGCCCACGCCTCGAGCGGCGCGGCCTGCAGGCCGCGGCCGTAAGAGAAGCTCAGCTCCCACGGGGCGCCGGCGGAGGCCGCGAACCGATTGATGGCGTCGAGGTTGATGGTGGCCTCGTCGTCCGACTGTCCGCCTGAGAGGAAGAGGATGCCCGGCACCGCTGCCGGGACGGTGTTCATGAGGCACACGACCGTCTCCTCGGCCACCATTTCGGGACTGGCGCGGTTGGCGGCCTGCTTGCCCGACAGGACCATGTTTGGCTTGAGGAGGGTGCTGTCGAGGGCGACGCGCTGAGTTCCGAGCTCGTAGTAGACCTCGCGCAGCGTCTCTTCGGTGGCCACGCTGCACGTGTGGATGTCGTGGCTGCCGTCCATCAGGACCTCGGGCTCGACGATCGGCACGAGTCCGGCTTCCTGGCTCAGGGCCGCGAACTGCGCGAGGGCGTGGGCGTTGGCCCGGATGCAGTATCGGCTGGGGATGCCTTGTCCTATGGTGATGACGGCCCGCCACTTGGTGAACTTCGCTCCGAGTTCGGCGTATTCGGCGAGCCGGTCCCGCAGGCCGTCCAGTCCCTCGGTGACGAGCTCGCCATCGGCGCCGGCCAGGGGCTTGGTGCTCTTATCGACCTTGACGCCTGGGATGATGCCCTGGTCGGTGAGTATCCGGACCAGGGGTTCGCCGTCGGCGCCGGTCTGCCGGATGGTCTCGTCGAAGAGGATGACTCCGCTGATGAAGTCGGACGCTCCGGGTGTTCTGAACAGGCCCTCGCGATAGTCGCGGCGGTTCTCGAAGGTCGACTCGACGCCGATCGAGTCGAAGCGCTTCTTTATCGTGCCGCCGCTCTCGTCGGCGGCCAGGATGCCCTTGCCGGGCGCGACGATGTCGTATGCCACGTCGATCATGTCTCGGAGGCTCATGCTTGTCCCTCCCTCGCTGGGCTGCGCTGACATTCGGTGAACTCTCGTATTTCGACCATCCTCACTCCGGCCCTTTCCCGTGAGGTGAGAGGGGATAACTCGGAATCTGTTGTTCGAGTGGGCGGAGCACTCCCCAATCCCTCACCTGATCGATTGCGGATGGAGCGGCGCCTCCGTGTCCGGCGGCCTCGGCGGAGCGGCGTCTGGGAGATTTTTTGTCGAAAGTGTCAGATTTTACGGGCATTTCGTAGCTGAGAGGGCCGATTTTGGCTGACACTATCTGACGGTTATCTGACATAAATCTGACAGTTATCTGACACAAATCTGACACTATCTGACAGTCGCTTCGGGAGTCCTGCGGGCTGGTCGTGGAGATGGCTGTCTGTGTCATGGGCATACTCTAGCACAGCGGTTCGGCGTCGTCAAGGGTTGTCTGAATCAGGATTGTCAGGATTGGGGACCAAACCCCTCCACCTGACTCGGTCGGGCGGCGTAACGCACGGCTTTCCTGGAGTCAGGTGTTGAGGATGGAAACCGTCCTTTCCACTGCGCCGGCCGGTCCCAGCATCAGGGGAACTCGCTGGTGGAGCTTCTCGGGCCGTATGTCCAGGATGGGTCGGCTGCCCGACGAGGCGGCTCCGCCGGCCTGCTCTGCCACGAAGCCCAGCGGGTTGGCTTCGTACATGAGTCGGAGCTTGCCGTCTGGGTTCTTGGTGTCCGCGGGGTACCAGAAGATGCCTCCCTTGAGCAGGTTGCGGTGGAAGTCTGCCACGAGGGAGCCTACGTATCGCAGGGAGTATGTGTCGCGCAGCATCTCCGCAGCGGCTCGCGTGGGGGCGTCCCAGTTCTTGTAGTAGCCGTCCGGCACGCTGTAGTACTGGCACTTTTCGGGGAAGCGGATGTCTGGGTGTGTGAGCCTGAAGCCGCCGCCGGAGGGGTCGAGCGTGAATCCCTGCACGCTGCCCGCAGTGGCTGCGACCAGCACGGCGCTCGATCCGTATACGGTGTAGACGGCTGCTACCTGTTCGCTGCCTGGGCGCAGCATCGTTTCGGGAGTCACGGGTTCGTTGGGCGGTCGTTTCCAGACGCCGAATATGGAGCCGACGCTGACCGCGACGTCGATGTTGGAGGAGCCGTCGAGAGGGTCCATGAGGACGACCCATCGGTGGTCCGGGCTGTCTCCGACGAGCACGCCTTCCGCGACCTCTTCCGAGCCGATGGCCGCGACTGAGCCGGATTCGCCGAGCAGCCGGATGAACGTGTCCGAGCTCTGCTCGTCGAGTATCTGGACTGCCTCGCCATGGACGTTGACGCCGCCGGCGGCTGAGAGGACGTCGGCGATGGCGGCTGCCTGGAGCTTGGCCTGTATCTGCCTGGCGCCGTCGGCGATGGCCTTGACGACGCTGCCGAGGCCCTCATGGGCGGGGTCGTTTGCCCATGAGGAGTCGACGTGCTCGGTTAGCGTGGTCATTTTCATCGGTCAGACGCGAATATGTCGTCGAGCGTGGCCCGCAGTTCCGGGAGCGGGAGGATAGACCCTGTGCGTGAACCTGAGCGCTGCGCTCTGCATCCGTTGGCCCCCGCCGTGTACGTATTGCTGAACCCAGTATACCCAAAATGGGAGCCTGCCGGGCGCGGCTCCCGCGCCTTCCGTGTGCAGGGCCCAGTGTATCAGTGGACAGTGGACAGTGGACAGTGGACAGTGGGGAGTGCCCCCTCAGACCCACTGCCAGAGGGGAGAATCTCTCTGGGCTATGCGATGATACGCTCGTGCACGTATCGGCCGACGTCTCTGTTCTCTGCGAAGGAGAAGCCGTCGAAGCAGCCGTTATAGCCGATTATGGGCACGTCGGTTTCGTGGGTGGAGCCGTGGGAGCGCAGCCTGTCGGGCATCGAGACCTCGGCCGGGTTGCCGAACACGGTCACGGGGTCGCCGGCCACCACGACGTCGCCTATCCTGTCGCTGGGGAGCCTGTACGAGGCGGCGGCCTCTTCGCCGGTCATGGCCCGCTCGATTCCCCGCACACCGCGCAGCGCGTCGACGGCGTCTTCCCTGTCATCGGGCCGGTCGAGGTAGACGAAGATGCAGCCGCCGAGGTTCGAGTGGTGGATTGTGTACCTGTCCTTGATGACGGGCACCGCGCTGGCCCTGATTCGGAATCTGGCAAGCTCCGCTGCGGCGTCGATCATCCGGGTCTTCCGGGACATGCCGTGGTCGGCGGTTATGAGCACGGCGGCTTCGGGGTGGGCCTCCGCGAGGCGTCCTATCGCGTCGTCCAGGATCGTGACGTGCAGGCGTGACTGCGGCTCGTCGGGGGCGTAGGTGTGCATTGCGTAGTCGGTGGTCGCCGCGTAGACCACGTCCAGCCTCTCGTCCTCCGACATGAGTCGTGCGGCTGCGTCTATGACCCATCCGTTCACCTGGAGCGAGTATATCTCCGGGGGCGGTCCGACCGCGGCGGCTATCCACTCCGGGGGCCGCTCCGAGGAGACGGCTGTGGAGGCGCCGTCCGCCAGGAGGGTCAGCAGCTTATCCTTGGCGGTGACGAGCGCGGACCTCTTTCCGGCGGCGGCCGCCCTCTGGAAGAGGGTCGGCGAGAGGATATACTCCCCTGACTCCACGTAGACCTCCTCGCCCGTTTCCCGGACCAGCCTGTAGTTGGAGCTGATGCCGTGCGATTCGGGATATAGGCCGGTGACTACGGACACGTTGTTCACGTTCGTGACGGACGGCATCATGCAGCGGCCCGTGGTGGAGAAGCCGCGTCGGGCGACGTGGTCCAGGTTGGGCGTATCGCAGGCGTCGAGGTATTCAGGATCGAGGCCGTCTACGCATATCACGACGGTCGTCACGGCTGGCGCCCTCCTGTGGTCAGACCTTGCGGCGTTGGGGTCTACAGACTACCATGATTGAGTCATGGAACGGCCGCTTAACGAGATGTCGAGACTGCGGAGTCTGAGGCCCGAGGCTATCGGGGAGCCCGGTCAGCGCACCTTTCGGATACTGGCTGAGAGTGAAGCGGGGTCGGCCATAGTGTGGCTCGAGAAGGAGCAGTTGTTTCATATCTCGACGGCGTTCCGGCAGCTCATGGTGACGATACCCGAGCGGGAGGCATCGGGGCCTGCTCCGGATACGGCGGCCCTGGCCCGCACGCCTCTGGAGCTCAGGGCGGGCCGTCTGGCCGTCGGCCACGACGTCAGTCGGCAGCTGTTCGTCATCGACGTTCACGACGTCGATGACGACGACGAACAGGCCGCCTCGCTGAGGCTGTGGATGACGCGCGGCCAGGCGTCGGACCTCGCCGACGAGGGGCTCCGGGTGTGCGCCTCGGGCAGGCCGACGTGCCCGCTGTGCGATGCGCCGATAGATGCTGACGGTCACGTATGCCCGAAGTTGAACGGCCACGCCTCCGGGGGCGGGGGCGGCGTCTAGTCGGGCGCTGCGGTGTCTTCCCGGAACCGGCCTGCTCCCGGCGCTGAGGCGGGCGTTCCCGGTCAGGGCGCGGTGGAGGACGTGGCGCATCTCCTGCGGATGGGCGAGATAGCCGGGGGCCGGCGGCTGGCGTGGGGGTCGAACCACACGTTCCTGGTGCTGATCGAGGATGGCCGGGGCGGCAGCGTCCGCGCCGTATACAAGCCCAGGGACGGAGAGCGGCCTCTGTATGACTTCCCGCGGGGGACGCTCTATAAGCGGGAGTACGCCGCGTTCGTGGTCAGCCGCGCCATGGGGTGGCCCAGAGTCCCCGTCACCGTGATGAGGGACGGCCCCCTGGGGCCGGGTTCGATGCAGCTGTTCGTCGAGAGCGATCCGAGCGTGACCTACTTCGACCTCGCCGGGGAGCGGGTGGAGGAGCTCTTCGAGCTGGCTGTCTTCGACCTGCTGGTCAACAACGCCGACCGCAAGGCAGGCCACTGTCTCCTGGGGTCGGACGGGGAGATATGGAGCATCGACCACGGTCTCACGTTTCACAGGGAGCCCAAGATCAGGACGGTCATGCTGGATCTGTGGGGGCGGCCATTTCCCGAGTCGCTGGTTCCCGGCCTGGAGGCGCTGGCGCCCGAGCTCGAGGCGGGCGGCGGGCTGGCCGAGAGCCTGTCGGCCGCGCTGCCGCAGGATGAGATCGACGCGCTCGCCGGAAGGCTCAGGGCCATGCTGGCCGACCCTGCGCTCCCGCGCCTCGACCCCTACAGGAACGTTCCCTGGCCGCCGGTCTAGCGGGCCCTAGTCGGACGCCACGACGTCTGACTTGTGGCGGACTATGACGTTTGGGTCTCCCTGTTCGTCATACGCGGGTCGTCCTTCGGAGTCGACGAGCCGGTAGATACGCTGGACGGTGGTTTTCAGACGCACCACCCCGCCGTCGAGCAACTTGTATTCGTTCCATTCCTCCCGCCCAATCTCAAACTGCTGCTCGATGGCGTCGACCTCTTGGTTGTCGACTTTGACCTTGACGATGCGCGGCACTGGTGGTCTCCTGAAGTGGTGAGGGAGGGCGTCCCTGTTGGATGGATGTTACCACAGCGGTCAGGTTCGCCGCAGGTATCCGTCGGCCTGCCGGTCCGGGGCCGCTCGAACGTGGCTAGTCTGTTTACGGTGCTTTATAATCCTTCGTGGCGCTCGTGTAAGATTGCCGCTGATCACAGGAATCTGAGGTCACCGACGGAGGAACGAGGAAATGTCGACATTCAAAGCGAACGCGCTCTTGCTCAAGAATCTACTCAATGATGTTGAAGCCGGCAAAATCCGACTCCCGGATTTCCAGCGAGGCTGGGTATGGGACGACGACCGAGTCAAGGGCCTGCTGGTCAGCATCTCGCGCGGCTTTCCCATCGGCGCCGTGATGACACTCGACGCAGGCGGAGACGTGCGTTTTCGAAGCCGCTTCGTCGAGGGCGTGGATTCCAATGGCGACGGTCGAGAGATCGAATACCTGCTGGATGGCCAGCAACGGCTTACGTCCCTGTATCAGGCACTGTCATATGAGAAACCCGTGGAAACCCGTGAGCGTCCCGGCGGGAGTAAGGTCATCAGGAGATGGTACTACATCGACATCCAGAAGGCGTTGGCCCCGTGGGTTGACCGCGATGACACGATCATCAGCGTTCCTGAAGACCGGGTAGTCAGGTCGAATTTCGGGCGTGACGAGGTTCTGAACCTATCCTCCCAGGAAAGCGAATTCGAGCATCACATGATGCCCACCGAGCAGGTCATGAACGGCATGGGGTGGGGCTTCAAGTACGCCCAGTACTGGCAGAAGCGAGACGGATATCCGCACGGCGACCCGTTTGCTTTCTTCGAACAATTCAGTAGTGTCGTGCTGAATAATTTCACCTCATACCAATTACCGGTGATCAGTCTGGGCAAGGGGACCTCCAAAGAGGCCGTGTGC
Organism: uncultured Dehalococcoidia bacterium; assembly: GCA_958295685.1. Taxonomy (GTDB): domain Bacteria; phylum Chloroflexota; class Dehalococcoidia; order Lucifugimonadales; family CATQGZ01; genus CATQGZ01. The sequence continues at coordinate 1,379,830 of OY282365.1, read as the reverse complement.
ACGGTCTTCGAGAAGGTCAACACGGGTGGGGTGGTTCTGACTGTGTTCGAGTTGGTGACCGCATCCTTCGCCGCAGACAATTTCTCGCTGCGGGACGACTGGGATGCACGCAAGGAGCGACTGCACTCCGAGTTCGGGGTGCTTCAGAGTGTCGGCGGTGATCAATTCCTGCAAGCGGTGACACTACTGGCAACCCAGGCGCGGCGCAGGAAGGCTATCTCCGAGGAGGGGTTGTCAAACCGGACTCCCGGCATCGACTGTAGAAGGGCAAGCATCCTTAATTTGAGGCTCAGCGAATATCAGGAGTGGGCCGACAGGGTGGAAGCGGGATTTAGGGCCGCCGCGAGATTCCTGCGCGGCCAGTTCGTCTTCACCAGACATGATGTACCCTACAACACCCAGTTGGTGCCCCTGGCAGCGCTACACGTGGAGTTGGACAGCGAGCTGGCAACTGCCAACGCAAAGGACAAGTTGAATCGCTGGTTCTGGAACGGGATCTTCGGCGAAGCCTATGGCAGCGCTATCGAGACCCAGTTTGCTCGTGACCTAGAACAGGTTTCCAACCACATCCGCGGGGGCGCCGAGACGGATCTGGTGGCCCAGACAATCTTCAATCCTGAGAGGCTGTTGTCTCTGAGGACACGCAGCAGCGCCGCCTACAAGGGTCTGTACGCGCTACAGTTGAAAAGCGGCGCGGCAGATTGGCGCAGCGCTGAACACCTGACCTTCGCCACCATCGATGGTGAGAACATCGACATTCACCACATCTTCCCGAAGCACTGGTGCAAGAACATAGCTGACCCGGTAATAAAGAGGGAACTGTACGACTCAATAATCAACAAGACACCCATTGACGCCACGACCAACCGCATGATCGGTGGTCAGGCCCCGTCCCGCTACTTGCCCCGCTTGCGCAAGGATATCAGCGAGGAGAAGCTGGCCACCATCCTTGAAGCTCATTGGATAGACCCAGACCTACTTGAGAGGGACCTTTTCGGCGGTTGCTTCGTGAAGCGTGGCCAAGCGATGCTCGACCTGATTAACCAAACGATGGGCAAGCCGACCGTTGATGGCCGCCAAGTGTTCCGCGATGCCTTCGCCGTCGGTCTGATCGAGCAGTACGGCGATGACGAGATCGAGTACGATCCCATCGGGGACAGCGCCTATGCCGACGATGTTTAGAGGAGCCGGCGAATAGGCGCGGCGCCGCTTTGAGCCTGTTCTTTGAAGTACTCCCTTTTCAGCCTGATACGGAACGGCCTGAGCCACCACGAGAGGTGGCCCAGAGCCTGGCGCAGCCCGGAGCTCAAGGGGTCTTACGACGTCGTGATCGTGGGTGGGGGAGGTCACGGCCTGGCGACGGCCTACTACCTGGCGAAGGAGCACGCGGTCACGAGCGTGGCCGTGCTGGAGAAGGGCTACGTGGGCGGCGGCAACACGGGGCGCAACACTGAGATCGTCCGCTCCAACTATCTTTGGGATGACGCCGCCCGCCTGTATGAGTTTTCTCTCAAGCTCTGGCAGGACCTGAGCAGGGAGTTGAACTTCAACCTGATGTACAGCAAGCGTGGCCTGCTCAGCCTGGGCCACAGCCTTCAGGAGATGCGTGACATCGCCCGACGTGTCAACGCCAATCGACTGAACGGCATCGACAGCGAGCTTCTGAGCGCGGAGGAGGTGCGCGAGATGGTTCCCATCCTGAACACGTCTCCGGGCGCCAGGTATCCGGTGCTGGGGGCCTCGCTCCAACGGAGGGGCGGCACCGCCCGGCACGACGCGGTCGCGTGGGGCTTGGCGCGGGCGGCGGACGGTCTGGGGGTGGACGTCGTCCAGCAGTGCGAGGTGACCGGCTTTCGCCGCGAGAACGGTCGAGTCGTCGGCGTGGACACCACGAAGGGATACGTGGCCGCTAAGAGGGTGGGCGTGGTGACGGCGGGCAGTTCGGGAGTCCTGGCGAGCATGGCGGGGTTCCGGCTCCCGATCGAGAGCCACCCGCTCCAGGCGTGGGTCAGCGAGCCGGTCAAGCCGACGCTGGACGCGGTCGTGATGTCGAACGCGGTCCACGCCTACGTGAGCCAGACCGACCGTGGCGAGCTTCTGGCAGGGGCGGGCATCGACTCGTACAACGGCTACGGCCAGCGCGGCAGCTTCTCGGTCCCGGAGCACGCGATCTCCTCGCTCGTCGAGCTGTTCCCGATCTTCAGCAGGCTGCGGATGATGCGGCAGTGGGCGGGGATCGTGGACACGTGCCCGGACGCCTGCCCTATCATCGGCGCCACGCCCGTCGACGGTCTCTATTTCAACTGCGGCTGGGGCACGGGCGGATACAAGGCCACGCCGGGCTCGGGGTGGGTGTTCGCCTACACCCTGGCCACAGGGCGCCCGCACAGGCTGAACGCGCCCTTCTCGCTCGACCGGTTCCGCACCGGTCGCCTGATCGACGAGCACGGCGCGGCCGGCGTGGCTCACTGAGAGGCTGCTGAATTGTTGCTGATCGAGTGCCCTTGGTGCGGAGCCAGAGACGAGGCCGAGTTCACCTACGGCGGCGAGGCGCACGTCGTCCGTCCCGAGAACCCGGAGGCGGTCAGCGACTCCGAGTGGGCCGACTATCTCTTCTACCGCAAGAATCCCCGGGGCGACCACCTGGAGCAGTGGTGCCACTCGTCCGGCTGCCGCCGCTGGTTCAACGCGCAGCGCGACACCGTTACCTATGAGATAAAGCGGGTGTATCAAGTGGGCAGCCCGCCGCCTGGAGGCGAGGGTTGACTCAGCGGAACAGGCTTCCGGCGGGCGGACGTATCGACCGGGGCAGGGAGCTCCGCTTCAGGTTCAACGGCAGGGGCTACGCCGGGTTTCATGGAGACACGCTCGCGTCCGCGCTGCTGGCGAACGGCGTGTCGGTCGTGGGCCGCAGCTTCAAGTACCACCGTCCGCGGGGGATCGTGGGCAGCGGGGTCGAGGAGCCGAACGCGCTGGTGCAACTCGGGTCCGGCGCGCGCACTCTTCCCAACTACGCCGCCACTCAGGTCGAGTTGTACGACGGCTTGGAGGCGTCCAGCGTCAACTGCTGGCCGTCGGCGGGTTTCGACCTGCGGGCGGTGAACGGGCTGCTCTCCGGGCTGCTGCCGCCCGGCTTCTACTACAAGACGTTCATGTGGCCCGGGCGGCTGTGGCCGTTCTACGAGCGTCAGCTGCGGAAGGCCGGGGGACTCGGAGCCGCTCCACGGGAAGCCGACCCGGACAGGTACGACAGGATGAATGCCCACTGCGACGTTCTCATCGTCGGAGGCGGGCCGGCCGGGATCGCCGCCGCTCTGGAGGCGGGCAGGTCGGGCGCGAGGGTCATCCTCGCGGACGAGCAGCAGGAGTTGGGCGGCAGCCTGCTGTCCGTCCGCGCGCGGATCGACGGCGCGTCGGCCTGGGAGTGGCTGGAGTCCGCGCTGTCGGAGTTGAGGGACCTCGAAGAGGTGCGGCTCCTCCCCCGCAGCACGGTGTTCGGATACTACGACCACAACTTCCTCGGAGCCCTGGAGAGGGTGACCGACCACCTGGGCCCGGTTCGGGGAAGCGCGCCGCGGCAGCGGGTCTGGCGAATCAGGGCGAAGCAGGTCGTCCTGGCCGCGGGGGCCATCGAGCGGCCGCTCGTCTTCCGAAACAACGACCGCCCCGGGGTCATGCTGGCGTCCGCCGTGTCTGCCTACGTGAACCGCTACGCGGTTGCTCCGGGCCGACGGGCCGTCGTTGTCACGAACAACGACGGCGCCTACGGCGCGGCTCTCGACCTGGCCGACGCAGGGGTCGAGGTGCGGGCCGTCGTCGACCTCCGTTCCGAGGCCCCGGGCGATCTGCCGCGCCGTGTGTCCGAAAGGGGGGTCGAGGTCATGCGGGGCAGCGCGCCGGTCGACGTCCACGGCGGAAGGGGTGTCAGGGCCGTGGGCGTCGCGCGAATCGACGGAGCCGCCGGCCGCTCCGGGCGAATCGGCTGCGACCTGGTGGCCGTGTCGGGCGGGTGGAACCCCGTGATAAACCTCTATTCCCAGTCCGGCGGCCGGCCGAGGTTCGACGAGGAGAAGGCGTGCTTCGTGCCGGGGCCGTCCGCGCAGGGCGCGCAGTCGGCGGGCGCGTGCAACGGCTCGTTCGGCCTGCGAGACTGTCTGATGGAGGGCCGGGCCGCCGGCGCCGCGGCGGCGGGCGCGGCCGGAATCGGCGACGGCAGGCCATCTTCGCCGATACCGGCCACCGAGGAGGCCGCGGAGGCTCCGATGAAGCCCTTCTGGATAGTGCCTGGCGGGAAGCCGTTGGGTAGAGACCGCAAGCGCTTCGTCGACTTCCAGACGGACACCACGGCGGCCGACCTGGTCGTCTCTGCCCGCGAGGGCTACGAATTCATCGAGCACGTGAAACGCTATACCACGCTGGGGATGGGCACGGACCAGGGCAGGCTGGGAGCGGTGAACGGGATCGGCGTTCTCGCAGGCGTCCTCGGCAAGCCGCTGTCGGAGGTGGGGACGACGACCTTCCGCCAGCCGTATACGCCGGTTACCTTCGGCGCCATCGCGGGGCGCGACGTTGGGGCGCTCTTCGATCCGGTGCGTAAGACGGCGATCCACGAGTGGCACGTCGAGGCAGGCGCGGAGTTTGAGAACGTCGGCCAGTGGAAGCGTCCCTGGTACTACCCCCGGGCGGGCGAGTCGATGCACGACGCCGTGGGCCGCGAGTGTCTCGCAGTCAGGAACAGCGTCGGAGCGCTCGACGCCTCGACCCTGGGCAAGATCGACGTCAGGGGCCCCGACGCCGCCCGGTTCCTGAACAGGGTGTACGTCAACGGCTGGTCGCGGCTGGCAGTCGGGCGGTGCAGGTACGGGTTCATGCTCAACGAGGAGGGCATGGTTCTCGACGACGGCGTCACGGCCCGGCTCGGGGAGCAGCACTTCCTGATGCATACGACCACGTCCGGCGCGGCCGGCGTGATGGCCTGGCTGGAGAGGTGGCTTCAGACCGAGTGGCCGGGGCTTCGGGTCTATCTGACCTCGGTGACGGATCACTGGGCGACGGTGTCGATCAACGGGCCGCGCGCCCGCGGGGTCGTTGCGAAGCTGTGCGGAGACGTGGACCTGTCGAACGAGGCGTTCCCGTTCATGTCCGTCCGCGCCGGAACCGTCGTGGGGCTGCCCGCCCGTATATTCCGCATCAGCTTCGCCGGCGAGCTGTCGTTCGAGGTGAACGTGGATGCCAACCACGGGCGCCGCGTCTGGGAGGCGGCGATGGAGGCCGGCGAGGAGTTCGGCATCACTCCGTACGGCACCGAGGCGATGCACGTGCTGAGGGCGGAGAAGGGGTACGTGATCGTGGGCCAGGACACCGATGGCTCGCAGACCCCTGTCGATGTTGGAGCCGGGCGGATGGTCTCCAGGCGCAAGGATTTTCTCGGCAGGCGCTCCCTCGCCCTGGAAGATCTTGCACGTGAGGGCAGGAAGCAGCTGGTCGGCCTGCTCACGGAGGGGGGCGAGGACGTGCTGCCGGAGGGCAGCCAGATCGTGGAGACCGCGTCGGCTGCCGCGCCGGCGCCGATGATCGGGCACGTCACGTCCAGTTACTACAGCCCGAGTCTGGGGCGCTCCATCGCTCTAGGCGTGGTCGAGGCCGGCCGGGGGCGCGAAGGCCGTACCGTATACGCGCCCCTGGGGGACGGTCGGCTGATTGCGGCCCGCGTGGTGAGCCCGGTCTTCTACGATTCCGAAGGAGGGCGGCAAGATGTCGGCTGACCGACCGCTGCGCGAGTCTCCGCTGCGCCGCTTCCTCGACGACGCGGCCGCCGGCCAGCCGCCGGGCGGCGCGGGCGTCGTCATCTCGGAGCATGCGTTCCTCGGCCACGTCAACCTGCGCGGCAGCGCGGACGACGCCGCCTTCACCGGAGCGGCGGCTGGGGTTCTGGGATTCGCGCTGCCGACCGAGCCCAACACCGTGTCGGACGGGGGCGGCCTGCTCGCGCTCTGGCTCGGGCCCGACGAGTGGCTGATAGTCACGCCGCCCGACCGTCAGGCCGAGCTGGCCAGGTCGTTGGAGGAGGCCCTCGGCGGTGTCTTCGCCTCGGTGACAGACGTAACAGGGGGCCAGACGGTGATACGTCTCAGCGGGGCCGCAGCCCGTGACGTGCTGGCGAAGGGCTGCACACTCGATCTCCACCCCAGCCTGTTCGGACCGGGCCGGTGCGCTCAAACCCTCGTCGCCAAAGCCAACGCCGCCATTCGATACGTCGACGACGCGCCGTCCTTCGACCTGATCGTGCGCCGCAGCTTCGCGGAGTACCTGGCGCTCTGGCTCCACGACGCCGCCCTGGAATATGGAGCCGCCGTGGCAGCGCCGGAATGAGACACTCCCTGCGTCGTTGAGGGGCGCCGCGGGCTGTGCTATACTCGACTCCCCGGGGCAGCGCTCCCGGACAGAGACCACCGAGGGGGTATCCGGTTGTCGTTTGTAACACTCCGCGAGGGCGAGGAGGGCGAGAGCCTTCTGAAGCGCTTCCAGACCTCGATGCAGCGGTCGGGGATTCTCAGGGAGCTCAGGAACCGGCGCTACTTCAAGTCCAAGGGCGAGCAGGCCCGTTTGGACAAGCAGCGGAGCCTCCGAAGGCTCCGACGCCGGAGGAACCGCTAGGGGCTGGACGCCGCGTCTCCTCAACAGAGGTCCTGTCGTGGAGGAGGCCGGGCGACCTTCTTCTTGGGATAGCCGGAGGCTGAACTTGACATCAACCACCAGGAAACAGGCCCCGTATTCCGTCGGTCACCCGACGATCGAGCAGTTGGAAGCCGGACTCGAGCACATTCGCCGGTCTCCGGCGAGCGGCGGCTCTCTCTTGATGGTCGTGCGGCGGCCTGGGGAGGATCTGCGCGAGGTGGTCTCTGAGGCTGAGCTCGACGTGGACGTCGGCTTGGTCGGGGATGACTGGAAGACACGGGGCAGCCCCAAGACCCCCGACGGCAGGGCGAACCCGGACGCTCAGATCACGATAATCAACTCCCGCGTCCTGGATCTGCTGGCTCGGTCCGAGAAGCGGTGGAAGCTGGCAGGCGACCAGCTCGTCATCGACCTGGACATGAGTGTCGAGAACCTGCCGCCGGGAGCCAGGCTGTCCATCGGGTCGGCGGTGCTGGAGATGACGGCGAAGCCTCACACCGGCTGCGCGAAGTTGGCCGCCCGCTTCGGCAACGACGCGCTGAGATTCGTGAGCACCCCAGAGGCGATGGACATGCGGCTCCGCGGCGCCAACACAAGGGTCGTCCAGTCGGGGACGATTCGCGTCGGCGACACCGTCTCCAAGATATCCACGTAGGCCCACTGCCGCCGTCCGCACGGGCGATTCGCTGATCACATTCACGATCGGGGTATCCTCATCTGGTCCTGGCGGCGGAAGGTAATCAGCAGGGCGGGGGCGTCGCCGTTTCGTATTCTGGCCCATTCAGCGGGCCGCCAGCCGACGACCCACGCTATCCCTCCGGGGGCGACGACGAGCGGGACCCTGTCGCGCCACGAGCGCGGCACCCTGGAGTCCACCATGAAGTCCTGGAGCTTCTTGGCCTGGGGCATTCCGAGGGGATGGAACCGGTCTCCCGGCCGCCGGGACCTTACGCACAGCCGCCTGCCGGTCGAGGCTGCGCTGAGCGCGGCCTCGTGGACGAGGCCGCCGCCGCCCCGATCCGCTCTCCGTGTCCGCGCTTCCCACTCTCCCAGGCTGTCCACGACCGACGTGGAGACCGTCCATCCACCCACGCGGGTCTCTCCCGGCACGGCTAGGCGCTTCTCTCCGTCGATGGGAGGGAGCGGGCACCGGTCGGCGCCGCGTGGGCCGATTGCGGCGCTCTCGTAGTCCACGTCGAAGGCGAGTCCTGCGGGCAGGTCCAGCGACCTGCCGGCCGGGCCCGCGATCAGCTTCGTCATGGCGTCCACGTGAGCCTGCCCCAGGTTTTCCAGGCTGCCCCTGACCTCCCGGAAGGCTCTCCGCAGCAGGCGGCTTCGGAGGGGCGGCGGCAGTTGGGCGAACCCCTGGCGGTCGATGGTGAACAGGCCGCGGCTCTCGTCCATCCGTCCGACGTCGGGCAGGACGCGGGAGACCTCCTCGTCCAGGTGGTCCGCGTCGAGCGCGGCCGACCGTGAGAGGCGGACCAGCGCATCCTTGACGGCGGGATTGTAGCGTTCGAGCAGGGGTATCAGGTCGGCCCGCAGGCGGTTCCGGGTGAAGTCCGTGAGGAGATTGGTCTCGTCTTGCCGCGGCTCGAGGCCGAGCGCGCGGCAGTACGCCTCGGTCTCCTGACGCGACACGGTGAGCAGCGGCCTCAGGAGCAGCAGGCTGCGGCCTGCCAGGCGCCGCGCCGCCGCCTCCCGCATTCCTGCGAGGCCCGTCAGTCCGCTGCCCCGTATGAGGTGAATCAAGACGGTCTCGGCCTGGTCGTCGGACGTGTGTCCGAGCGCGACCGCGTCGGCCTGCCGCTCGGCCGCGACGCGGCCGAGGAAGTCGTAGCGGAGGCGCCGGGCGGCGTCTTCCACGGAGAGGCGGCGCTCCTTCCGGTACGCGGGGACGTCCGCTTCGTCCAGCGTGGCTTCGATGCCGAGGCTGCGGAACACCCCTGCGACGAACCTCGCGTCCGACCTGGCCGCCTCTCCTCTGAGTCGGTGGTCGAGGTGCGCGCCGTACAGCCGGGCCCTACCGCCCCGCGCGGCCCGGTTCATGGAGTTGATCAGGGCGAGGGAGTCGGGGCCGCCCGACACTGCGACGACGATGACGCAGCCGCTTCGCAGCCCGGCGCGGTCGAGCGCTTCCCTGACGGCGCGGTCCAGGCTGTTCGGCGTGGAGACACGCATCGTCGTCAGGCCTCAGGGTGCGGGGAGCCTGGTCACCTTGACCGCCTCGATCTTGAGGCCGTTCATCTCGGTGATCTCCAGCCTCAGGTTGGCGAACTCGAACTGTTCACCCTGCACGGGGATGTGTCCGAGCGCGGCCAGTGCGAACCCGGCGATGGTCTCGAAGTCGCCCTCCGGCAGGTCGATGCCCAGCTCCTCGTTCACCTCGTCGATGCTCATTCCCCCGTCCACCTGGAACGTGTTCCTGTCGATGGACTCGTACTCATCCTGGGGCCCGGAGCCCTCCTCGCCGACCGGGCCGACCACCTCTTCGAGGAGCGTCTTGAGTGTCACGAGACCGGCGACGCCGCCGAACTCGTCGACGACGATAGCCATCTGGTTGCCTGAGCGCCGGAGTTCGTCGAACAGTTCGGCGGCGCGCTTGGTTTCGGGGACGAAGTAGGCGTCTCGCATGACGTCGGTGGCGGGGTCGTCGAGGCCCATGCCCTTTGCGGACATGGCCTTCAGCACGTCCTTGGCCGAGATAATCCCGATGACGTTGTCGGCGCTGCCTCTGTATACGGGGAGGCGGGTGTGCAGGTGTTCCGCGTAGACGTCCAGCACCTCTCGGAGGCGCGCCCCTCTCCGGACCGAGACGATTTCGGTCCGGGGCGTCATCACCTCGCGCACCTTCATGTCTCCGAAGCGGAAGACGTTCTCGATCATCTCGGCCTCGGTCGACTCGACGGCGCCCTGCGCCTCTCCGATGTCAATCATGGTACGGATCTCCCCCTCGGTGACCGATACGCGCGCGGAGTCTCCGCCGAACCAGGCGTTGACGGATCGTGCGGTCCACTGGAGCACCACGACGACCGGCAGGAAGAGCGCCTCGAACCACAGCACCGGTAGGGAGTACATGAAGGCCATCTTCTCCGCGCGCCTGACGGCGATGGACTTGGGGATCGTCTCGCCTGCGACCAGCAGGACGACTGTGCCTATCACGGTCGAGATTATGGCAGCCTGGCCCTCTCTGTCCTTCCCCAGCGCCGCGACGACGGTCAGGGTGACCAGCGCGGCGAAGGCGACGTTCACGAGGTTGTTCCCGAACAGGATGGTCGAGAGCAGCCTCTCGGGTCGGCTCGTCATCCTCTCCACCCGCGCGGCTCCGGCGGATCCCGAGCTCGCCAGGTGTGCGACCCGCGAGCGGGCGAGCGACAGGAACGCCGCTTCCGCGCTCGAGAAGAAGGCGGACAGCAGCAGGAGCGTTCCGAGGAGGACCAGATTCAGCGCCGCGCCTTCGAACATGTCAGTCTCCTCCTACCGGTCTTCGGCTTCCGTGGGGCTGCCGCATCCGCGGAGCTCTTCCCATATCGTGGAGATGGCGCGGCTGGTGATGGACTGTCCGAACCCGCGTCTCTGTAGGCGTCCCCAGAGCTTCTTTCGGAAGGTCTGGTAGTCGGCTTCTTGCAGGGGCCGGGCGAACTTGCGGCCCGCGCGGAGCGCTTCGTCGGCGTCGTCGATGCCGGAGACCGCGTCCTGGGCGACGTCCTTCGATACTCCCTTCGCCAGGAGTTCTCGTCTGACGGCGTTGGCGCTTTTGGGGTTCAGCGCGCTCCTGGAGTCGGTCCACGCCCGCGCGAACTCGGCGTCGTCTATCAGGGAACAGTCCACCAGATCGGCAACCACCGCGTCCGTCAGCGGCGCGGGGAAGCGGCGCCGCAGGCGCTCCCGCACCTCGGCCTCGCTTCGGGGCCTGTAGGAGATGAAGCGGATGGCGGCGTTTCTGGCGCGTTCGAATAACTCGCTCTCGGTCATCTGAGACCCGGCGCCCGTGATTCTGCGCGGCCGCGGGGCGGGGCTGGCGAACGGGCTCAGCGCGCTTTGGCCGGAGTCGGCTCCGGCTCGGAGTCTCCGCGAATCATGCTTTCGATCTGAGCGGCCACGTCGACGCGCTCCCTGAGGAATGCCTTGGCGTTCTCCCGTCCCTGTCCCAGCCTCTCCTCGCCCAGACTGTAGAAGGCGCCGCTCTTCTTGACCACTCCTTTATCGACGGCCATGTCTATGAGGTCGCCTTCCCTGCTGATGCCCTGGTTGAACATCACGTCGAACTCGACGACGCGGAATGGCGGGGCGACCTTGTTCTTGACCACTCGGGCGCGGACTCTCGACCCCACGATCTCGCCGCTCTGCTTGAGCGACTCCAGCCTTCGGAGGTCGATGCGGACCGAGCTGTAGAACTTGAGGGCCCGGCCGCCTGGGGTGACCTCGGGGTTGCCGAAGAAGACGCCGACCTTTTCGCGGATCTGGTTGATGAAGATCACCACCGCGTTCGATCTGCTGATGGCGGCCGTGAGCTTTCGGAGGGCCTGGGACATGAGCCTGGCCTGCAGGCCGACGTGTGTGTCTCCCATGTCCCCCTCGAGTTCGGCTCTGGGGACGAGGGCGGCCACGCTGTCGACCACGATGACGTCGACCGCACCGCTCCGCACGAGGTATTCGCAAATCTCCAGGCCCTGCTCGGCGGTGTCGGGCTGTGAGATCAGCAGGCTCTCGGTGTCGACGCCGCACTTCTCGGCGTAGTTGGCGTCCAAGGCGTGCTCCGCGTCGACGTATGCGGAGGTGCCGCCCGCCTTCTGGTTCGAGGCCATGATGTGGAAGGCCAGTGTGGACTTGGCCGACGCCTCCGGCCCGAAAATCTCGGTGACCCTTCCTCTGGGAACCCCTCCGACGCCGAGGGCGATGTCCAGCGAGATGGAGCCTGTGGAGACCGCTTCGACACGGGTGTCCCGAATAGCCTCGCCGAGCCTCATCACGGCGCCCCGGCCGAAGTGCCGGTCGATCTGTCCTATCGCCAATTCCAGGGCTTTCGCCTTGTCTTCTGCCATCTTCTCTACCACCTCGGTTAGCCGGGAACCCGGCCGTAATCGTATCACGCGGCCTTTCGCTTCCACAATTGGCGCGCCATCGGGGACGCTGCGCTAAGTAAGGCCGCCGGGGAGTATACGGACAAAAGTTCGCCGTGTCAAGGGCCGGTCGGCCCAAAATCCCGCCTGTTCGACTGTTCTTGGATCCTGGGCCTCGGCGCCGTGTTAGCTCAGACCGCTGCGGGATTTTTTGCGGAAGTGTCGGATTTTTCAGGGCTTCTCCGTAGCTGAGTCGTAGCTGAGAGGTCTGCTTTTTACCCGACACTTTCCGACAGTTATCCGACACTTTTCCGACACTAATCCGACAGTTATCCGACACTAATACGACACTTTCCGACACTTTTCCGACAGTCGCTTCAGGAGCCGCGGGCTGGTTGTGGAGAGGGGCTGGCTGTGTCATGGGCATACTCTAGCACAGCGGTTCGGGGTCGTCAAGGGTTGATTGGCGGGGATTTGGGGGACGGGCCCACGTTTCGCCGGTCCGCTGCCTTGGTCACGCAGGCAGGGACGCCTCCAGGGGCATCGAGTGCTGTCCGCCCTCGCGCAGGGTCGCGGCGCGGACGAACTCCCTGAAGAGGGGGTGCGGCCGGTTGGGACGGGACAGGAACTCGGGGTGAAACTGGACGCCCACCATGAAGGGTTGGTCGTCCATCTCCATGATCTCCACCAGCCGGGCGTCGGGGGAGAGGCCCGCCGTTCGGAGGCCCACCGACTCCATGGCCTCGCGGTATGCGTTGTTGAACTCGAAGCGGTGCCTGTGGCGCTCGTCCACGCTCTCCAGGCCGTAGGCTGCTGCCGCTATGGTGCCGCCGACCATGCGGCACGGATAGACGCCGAGGCGCATGGTGCCGCCCTTATCGGTTACCGATTTCTGGTCGGGCATGAGGTCGATCACCGGGTCGGGCGTATCGGGGTCGAACTCGGTGGAGTTGGCGGTCTCTATGCCGAGGAGGTGGCGGGCGGTTTCCATGACCATCACCTGCATCCCCAGGCACAGTCCCAGGTAGGGGACTCCGTTCTCCCTGGCGTACCGGGCGGTTTCGACCATTCCCTCGACGCCGCGCGGCCCGAATCCTCCGGGCACGACGATCCCGGAGGCCGCCGCGAGCATCTTTTCCGGGCCCACGGCCTCGATCTCCTCGGAATCGACCCACATGACCTCTACGCCGCGGTCGTGGTGGAGGCCGGCGTGGAGCAGGGCCTCCTTCACCGATATGTATGAGTCCTGAAGATCGACGTACTTCCCCACGACGGCGATGGGGAGGTTCTGCTTGGGCCTCTTGAGGGATTCGACCGTCCGTCTCCAGGGGGCCATGTCCCCGCGCTCCGCGGTGATATCCATGGTCTCCACGATCAGGTCGCCGAGGCCCTGCTCCTCCAGGATCAGGGGCACCTCGTAGACCGTCTCGACCGTGGGCAGGGTGAAGACTCCTCTCGGCGGGACGTCGCAGTGGACGGTTATCTTTTCCCTTATCTCCTCCGAGACCTGGTGATCGCTGCGGCAGATAATGGCGTCGGTCTGGATGCCGATGCTGCGGAGTTCCCGGACGCTGTGCTGGGTGGGCTTGGTCTTCAGTTCGCCGGTGGACGAGATATAGGGGAGGAAGGTGACGTGTATGTAGAAGACGTTGTCTCTGCCGACCTCGTTTCTCATCTGCCGAATGGCTTCGAGAAACGGGAGGCCCTCGATGTCTCCGACTGTGCCGCCCACCTCGACCACGATGACGTCGGCTGCGCTCTCGGCGGCGAGCGACTTCATTCGGGCCTTGATGGCGTCGGTCACGTGGGGGACGGCCTGGATCGTTCCGCCGAGGAACTCGCCCTTCCTCTCCCGGGAGATCACGTCGCTGTAAATCTCGCCGGCCGTCACGTTGGACGACTTCGTCAGGTCTTTGTCTATGAACCGCTCGTAGTGGCCGAGGTCCAGGTCGGTCTCGCTCCCGTCGGCCGTTACGAAGACCTCGCCGTGCTGGTACGGAGACATCGTGCCGGGGTCGACGTTCAGGTACGGGTCCAGCTTGAGCACCGACACGGACACGTTCCTGCTGTCGAGGATGCGCCCTATGGACGCGACGCTGATGCCCTTACCCACCGAGCTGACGACGCCGCCCGTGACGAACACGTAGCGGGTCATGCGTGGGTCACGCCTCCGTCCAGGTAGAGGGTTTCTCCGGTCATGTATCGTGAGGCGTCCGACGCGAGGTAGAGGGCGAGCAGCCCGACCTCCCGCAGCTCGCCCACTCGGCCGAGGGGCACCATCTTTTCGGCGCGCTTCCTCGCCGCGGCCACCTCGTCGGGGTCTCCCGTCTCGGGGTCTGGGAAGAAGCCCGGCGCGATCGAGTTGACGGTGACTCCGTAGGGCGCCCACTCGAGGGACAGCGTCTGGGTGAATCTGGCCAGCCCCGCCTTGGCGGCTGAGTAGGTGAGCAGCCCCGGGGCGCCTTTCCTGGCGGCGAATCCGCTGACGTTGATCACCCTGCCGCGGCGCCGCTCCAGGAGGTGGGGGCCGACCGCGCGGCATCCCATGAATGCCTGTGTGAGATTGACGTCCAGCACGCTCCGCCACTCCTCGTCGCTGACCGGCGAGCCGCCCCCGGAACCCGGCAGCGGGATCAGCGGCTTGGAGATCGCGTCCCCCAGGTTGTTGACGAGCACGTCCACCCGGCCCCAGCGCTCCATTGCCAGGCCCATAGTCCGCTCCCAGTCCTCCGCGCTGGTGGCGTCGGCGGCGAGCGTCTCGATGGGCGTCCCGGCGGCGGCCAGCTCCTCGGCCAGAGGGCCGAGGTAGCGGTCGGTCAGGGCGGTAACCATCACCTTGGCGCCGGCCTCGGCGAGCACCCGCGTGATGCCCTTCCCGATGCCTCGCGCGGCACCCGTCACGATAACCGTCCTGTCTTCCACGGAGTATTCGGCGGGCAGCATGGCAGTCTCCTCAATTTAAGGTCGTGTTCACGCACCATGATAGGCGCGCTCCCTCCGACAAGCAACCACCACGACTGGTGGTCGGTGGTCGGTGGGGAGTGACCCGCGGCCCGAAAAGGCCGATTTCGGAACCAAACCCCTCTTTCAAACCCGCGCGTCCTCCGAATATCATTCCAGGGTCTCACTACGGATTCGGAGGCCCCTGCCCATGTACCTGGACTTCGACGGACTGAAGGTCTCGCGCGCCGACGTCAGGCAGCTGTCCTCCCAGTGGCGCGGAGTGATCGAGGTCATGGAGTACGCCTCCTCGGGCTTGGCCCTGCGGGTGTTGAGCGCGATCGTGAAGTCGTACCTGCGCGGCCGCGGGTGCCGCATGGGTAACGTCGGGGGCCTGATCCGCCACCACAACAAGGCGGCGGCCCTCACCACGGCCGTCATGTTCGACGCCACGCGGCGCTTCGGAGAGATGTCCAGATACCAGGCCGGCATCCGGACCTATCTGAACGAGGTGGTCATGGAGAGCGCGAACTGACCGCCCGCGGTCGGCCGATTGGATGCAGCCGCCGCTCACTGCTATCATGTCGGCCAACACGATACAGCGAGGCCTTCTCCATTGACCACCGATAATCTCCCATGCGCCGAGTTCTCCACAGCCAACCAGGAGGCCCCCGGCGGCTCGGCGTTCAGCTGGCGGCGATGCCTGCTCGTCGAGGTCCCGGGGCCCTGGGAGGCCCAGGCGTTCAGGTCCAGGCACTTTCCCGCCGGGGTCTGGGAGGCGGCAACGGGCGCGGACGGCACGGAGACCGAGGCGAAGCTCCAGTGCATTCTCCCGGACGACGACTACTCGCGGGAAGGCCATACGCGGGTCATCCTCTTCTCCAGGCCCGGCGGCCGATTCTCCGCGTTCGACAAGGCCGAGTATCTGGTCCCGACGGAGAGCGCGGCGTCCCTGGTCGGAGAACTGGTGTCGAGCAGCCCCGACACGGGGCCGTTCGAGCGGTTCCGGGAGCGCACCTCGCATCTCAGGGACATCCTGGTGTGCACGCACGGCAGCCACGACTCCTGCTGCGGCACCCTGGGATACCCTGTGTACGACCGGCTCCGCAACTTCTACGCGCGCAGGCCGGGCGGCAGCCTCCGCGTCTTCCGGGTGAGCCACCTCGGAGGCCACCGGTTCGCGCCCAACCTGGTCGACATGCCGGAGGGGCGAAACTGGGTACGCATGGGGGTCGACGATCTGGACGCCCTCCTGTTTCGGACACGCCCTCCCTCGGCCCTGCGGCCGTTCCACCGTGGATGGGTCGGCCTCGACTCGCCGCAGGAGCAGCACGTCGAGCAGGCCGTCCTCATGCGCGAGGGCTGGGAGTGGGCAGACCGTCCGAAGTCGGGGGCCGTCCTGGAATCGGGTCCCCAGGGGACGGTTGTGAGGATAGAGTTCGGCGAGGGGGCCTCGGCGGGCGCCTATGACGCAACGGTGGCCCGGATCGAGGACGCGCCCCGCATGGAGTGCGCCTCGGGTGTGCTGTCGGGCTCTTGGTGGCAGTTCGAGGTCACCAGGCTGGAGAGGGCGTGAGCGCCTCCGGTCAGTAGGGCGTCACGGCGCCGAACCCTCCTCCACCAGCCTTCCCTCGTCGAGCCGGAGTACGCGGTCGCACGCCGTCCACACCGAGGGGTCGTGTGTAACGATCAGCACGCCGACGCCGAACTCCTCGGCGATTCTCCGCAGCTCGCCGACCACCAGCTCGGAGTTCTTCTCGTCCAGCGCGCCGGTAGGCTCGTCGCAGAAGACGATGCCGGGCTCCATCACCAGGGCCCGGGCTATTGACGCGCGCTGGAGCTCGCCGCCGGAGAGCGTGGCCGGGTAGTTGTCCGCCAGCGGGCCGAGGCCGAACCGGTCGAGCAGTTCACGCGCCCGCCCGCGCGCGCCGCGGGGCCTGGTTCCCGACACGACGAGCGGGACGGCGACGTTCGCCGCGACCGTGAGGTCGTCCAGGAACGCGGGGAACTGGAAGACGAACCCGCAGGTCGATCTGCGGGCCAGCGTGATTTCGGGTTCGCGCAGACTCCATACGTCGTCGTGGCCGCCCCATGCGACCGTGCCGCCCTCAGGCTGCCGCAGCCCCGCCAGGGCGTAGAGCAGCGTCGACTTCCCCGAGCCGCTCACGCCCACGACGGCGAGCGCCTCACCGTGCCGGAGCTCCAGGTCGGCCCCGCTCAGGACGCTCCGTTCGCCGAAGTTCTGACTCAGTCCCCGCGCCGTCAGGACGGGTTCCATTGCCGCTGCGGTGGTCATTCAGGATTCCTTCCTCTCATGGCCTCTCGTGGCCTCCGGCCCTGCCTCGATGCCACACTTCGTTCACGCCGCCGCCGCGTCGGGGTCGGTGACAAGCGGCGGTGTTCGGGCTGCCCTCACCGCTACCAGGACGGCTGCCGCCATGCCAATCGCCAGCACGAAGGCCAGTATCGATACTGCCTGCGGGTCTATCCGGGGCGCGGGGACGCCGAAGGCCGTGTTGTAGGAGACGGCCAGGGCAGCGCCGGAGGCCACTGCGAGACCGAAGGCGAGTATCAGCGGGACGGCGAACAGCAGCGCGAGGTCCACTGACAGCAGCATCCGGGTCGCGCCCTGGGCTCGCAGCATCCTGAATTCCCCCTGGCGCTGGCGGAATAGGAGCATGACGGCGTAGAGCAGCGCGACCGCCGCGACCCCGGCGGCCGCGGTGGTCATCACGAACAGGTATGGGAGCACGACCAGCGTGTCGTCGGTGACCCCTGATTCGAGGGCCGCCCTGGTGGTCGGATACAACTCTTCGGGCCGGCTCCGAAGACCCTCGATGACCCGGCGAAGGGACCCGGGGGCGCCGTCGGTGGTGATGAGAAGGACCTCATGTCGGGCGGGACTCTCGTCCGTGATCAGCACGGCTTGGATATTCGAGGTCGCGGGAAGCCATGACGCGATGACTCGTCCTCCTACCGGGCGGGTCCCGTAAATCGACGTGTCCGTGTCAGGCTCCATGCCGGGGAAGGGGCGCTGGGCCGTCACGGTCACGGTATCGGCGTCCAGGAGGCGGCGTACCGGGTAGACGCTCCCAACTTCGCATGGCCCCTCGAGCTTTACCGAGCCGCGCGCGTCGTCGCAGGTCATCGTGTATACCCGTCCTTCATATTCGTCGATGTAGACGGAAGCCCGACCTATTGCCACGACCCGGGTGACTCCATCGACGTCGGACATCGCGCCGACGATCGGTCCGGACGAGTCGAGGGTCGGGAGACGGGCTAGGACGTCGAAGTCCCCGGTCGGGGGCGGACGGTTATCAATGTTCGAGTAGGCGTAGAACACGATCAGCAGGACGGCCACGGACGTGGCGGACACGCCCAACAGGGCTTCGGCTCCCGACCGCGACAGCCTCGATCCCGCCACCTGGAACCGCGTTCGGCTGGCGAGTACTCTGCCCGTAAAGGCGACCGCGATCCGGGACAGCCCCTCGAGTCCCACGACGCTCAGGAGCAGCCCGGCGGTTATCAGCCACGCCGACAGCGCGAAGTCCGACACTTCGGAGGACGCGAACACGGCGGCCGGGCCGGCCAGGACGCCGACAGCCGCCAGGTACGCGAACACGGAGACACGCCTGCGCTCCCCTCTCAGCATTCCGACAGGGTCGCGGCTGGCGCGGCGGATCATCCGGACCGCGCTCGCCAGCCCAACCAGGACGACGACGAGCGGCAGGGCAAGGGACAGCGTGACGGGAAGGACCAGGCCGCTCGCCCAGTAGGAACTCCCGGCAAGCGTGAACGACCCCAACGTCGACATGGCGGCCGCATAGACGGCCGAACCCGCCAGCGCGCCCGCGAGCGTGGGAATCGCCATGTCGGCCGCGATGACCGCGGCCAGCTGCCGCGGCGGAGCGCCCAGGACCCTCAACAGTCCGTACCGCCGTGACCTCGTGTTCAGATGCACCGCGGCGCCGGCCCTCGCCAGCGCGACCGACGGGAGCACGAGGATGAGAAGGCCCATGATCACGAAGCCGGTCGGAGGAGCATAGCCCCTGTCCGCCTGCTGAATCGGTTGGAAGCTAGAGCCGGCCGCAGCCTCCGGCGAAACCGTGTCGGTGAACTCCACGATCACCAGCTCGCGCGGGTGGGCCAGGGCCGCCCTGGGAAGCTCCCGCACAGGCCCCTCGCCCAGCCAGCCGCCCAACTCGCCCGTCCAGTCGTCCTCGAGCTGGGAGAGCGCCGCCGGGGAGGCCAGAACGGCGCCGCTCATCTCGACCTGGGGGATTCCGGGAAGGCCGAGCCGCTGTCCCTCCTCTCCCCAGAAGACGGTGACGATCAGAGGCCCGTAGCCGGTGGCTACCGGCCTGGACCACCGCAGGGGCGGCTCTCCGGCCGACCTGGTCCTGGGTGCGAAGCCGCTGCCTCCGTCGCGCAGCGTGGCGGTGTCGTGCTGCGCGAGCGCTCCGGAACGGAAGCCCAGCGCCAGAGATAGGCCGACGCATGAGATGAAGCCCACGGCTATCAGCGGAACCCAGACCGAGAGCGCCTGCCGCGAGCGGGGTCGGATGAACCGAAGGAAGAGCGTCATGGCGCCGAACCCATCAAGTTGATGCCGCCCATTGTAGGCGGGCTTCCCGCGGCTGTCTATCGAGGACAGAGCGCAGAGCCGCCGTCGGCGGCCAGGTACGGGGTGGTGGTGGTAGCGCATACGGGATTCGAACCCGTGATCTCCGCCTTGAGAGGGCGGTGTCCTTGGCCGCTAGACGAATGCGCCACACTCGGCCAACCGCTGGCTGGGGATCGAGGATTCGAACCTCGGCTTACAGATCCAGAGTCTGTCGTCCTACCACTAGACGAATCCCCAAACCCTTGCCGTACATTCTAGCATGAGAATCAACCCGCCTGCCAACCCGTCACACCGCCCGGCCGAATTAGGCGGAGGGGTTTGGTCCCCAATCCTGCAAGTCCTCCAATCCTGAGAATCCTGATTCAGACAACCCTTGACGGCCCCGAACCACTGTGCTAGAGTATCCCCATGACACAGCCGCCTCTCTCCACAAACCGCCCGCAGGACTCCTGCATCGCCTGCGTTGACCTGTCACAAAAGTGTCACAAACTGTCACAAAAGTGTCAGATAAGTGTCACAAAAGTGTCAGATAAGTGTCACATAACTGTCACATAGTGTCACGTAATTCCGAGCTGTCTGAGGCCCTCCCAGCTACGAAATGGCCGCGAAATGCCCCGAAAATCCGACACTTTCGCAAAAAATTTCCCGCAGCCGCCGAGCCCCGGAGGCCCCGGACGCAAGGACCGGCGCGCCGCCCCAGTCAACCAGGCGGGGGATTTGGGGCCGCAAAGACACTCTTGAGTAACAGGAGCCTGTCCCGCGCGATTCCTTGACAGACTCCGAACCACTGTGCTACGGTATGCCCATGACACCGACAGACCGACCGCAGGACTCCCCGATCCGGTAGTGCAGTGGCTCCCGAGACAACCGCGTACAGAGGTGCATGATGGCAAGACTGGCGGGCAAGGCGGCCATAGTTACGGGAGGCGCCCGAGGCATCGGAGGGGCCACCGCCAGACGGCTGGCCGAAGAGGGCGCCGGGGTGCTTATCGCGGACGTCGACCAGGCGGCGGCTGAGGAGAACGCGGAGAGGATACGCTCCGCCGGCGGCGAGGCCCAGGCGCTCAGGGTCGACGTGAGCAGGAACGCGGACGTCGAGGCGATGGTCCAGGCCGCGGTGGACACGTGGGGGCGGCTGGACATCCTCTTCAACAACGCGTTCGACGTATTGACCGCCGGCAGCGGCGGCGCGGTGGAACTCCCGGAAGAGTCGTGGGACAGAGACATGGCCGTGCTCGTCAAGGCCATATTCCTCGGCGCGAAACACGCAGTCCCCAGAATGAAGGAGACGGGCGGCGGCAGCATCGTCAACGTCTCCTCGGTGCACGGCCTGCTCGGAGCGCCCGGCTTCCTGGTCTACGAGACGGCCAAACACGCGGTCATAGGCGCAACGCGCCAGATGGCCGCCGAATTCGGACCCGACGGCATACGGGTCAACGCCGTGCTCCCGGGGCACATGCTCACCGAGCGCCTTCACGAGACTATGTGGCGGCACAATCCGTCCGGGCTGGAGTTCTTCAAGAACCAGTACCCACTGAGAGACGTAGGCCGAGCCGAGGACATCGCCAACGCCGTGCTCTTCCTGTGCTCGGACGAGGCGTCCTTCATCACCGGCCACCCGCTGGCCGTGGACGGCGGGCTGACGATCCAGCTTCAGGAGAACTTCGGCGTTCGTCAGGGGCACTACCTGAAAGACAACCCGGATACCCAACTGCCATACTAACGACCCGCACACGCTGCGGATGCCCCGCCGCGCTAACCAAACACGGCACGTGTCCGTTCTATTTGGTGGCGGCCGCGGGACTGCTATAATGCGCGTGCCACAAAATGAGGACTTGCCACCGAAGATGACCCAAGACACCACCCAGGCGGAAGCCCCGCCGGACGGACGCCTGACCCTGCAGGTACGCGGGGTGACCAAGAAATTCGGCTCACTAACCGCCGTCGACAGCCTCTCGTTCGAGGTCAGAAGTGGCGAGGTGGTCGGATTCCTCGGCCCCAACGGCGCCGGCAAGACCACCACGATGCGGATGCTGACCTCGTTCTATACCCCTGACGAGGGCACGCTGCTGGTCAATGGCATCGACACCCAGGAGAGCGACGTCGAAACGCGCCGCAGCATCGGATACCTGCCCGAGAATAACCCGCTCTACGGCGACCTCCTGGTGAAGGAGTACCTCTCGTTCGTCGCCGACCTCCGGCAGATGCCCCAGAGTGAGAGACGCGGGAACACCGAACGCACCGTCGAGGAGACCGGCCTCGAGGAGGTGTTCTACAGGCCCATCAACCAGCTCTCCAAGGGCTACCGGCAGAGAGTGGGGCTTGCTCAGGCGATACTGCACCGCCCCTCGATCCTGATCATGGACGAGCCCACCGAGGGGCTCGACCCCAACCAGCGCATCACCATCCGAGAGCTGATCCGCTCCCTGGGCAGAGAGCGCACGGTCATGCTCAGCACTCACGTCATGCAGGAGGTGGAGGCCTCCTGCGAGCGCGTGCTCATGATCGCCCGCGGCCGACTGGTGGCGGACAGCCTCGTCGCCGACCTCCTCACGCACACGTCCGGCGTCAAGACGGTGCGCGTCGAGGTCGAGGGCGACCGGGTGGAGGCCGGACTGAGCGGGCTGAGCGGCGTGGAGTCTGTCCAGAGAGAGGACGCCGTCGACGGACGTAAGCGGTACGCCCTGTCCGTGAGCCAGGACGCCGACCCCAGGCCGGATATCTTCAGGCTGGCCAGGAGCCGCAACTGGACGCTCTGGGAGCTTCACGAGGACGCCGTAGACCTGGAAGACGTCTTCCACCGCCTGACGTCGGAAGGGCCCGACGAGCAGACATGAGATCGCCCATCCTCGCGCTCATAAGGAAGGACCTGAAGGGCTACTTCGACCAGCCCACAGGCTACATCCTCCTCGTCCTGTTCACCGCCTGGCTCTCGTATGGCTTCTTCAGGTCCACCTTCGACACCTTCGAGGCGTCCCTGCGCCCCCTCTTCACCACCGACCTGACCCCCGAGCGGCTCTCGCTCCCGTGGCTGCTCGCGCTGTTCGTCCCGGCAGCGACGATGCGCCTGCTCGCCGAGGAGCAGAGAGACGGCACGCTGGAGACTCTGTTCACCCAGCCCATCAAGACATGGGTGGTGCTGGCCGCCAAGTTCCTCGCGGGGCTGCTGTTCGTCGGCGTGGCCATCCTGGCCACGGTCGGCATCCCGATCGCGCTCGGGACCGCCGGGGACATGGACCGGGGCGCCGTCGTCGCCCAGTACCTCGGCAGCCTCTTCCTCGCAGCCTCGTTCGTCGCCATCGGGCTGTTCACGTCCAGCATCTCCCGCAACCAGATCATCGCCTTCATACTCGGCTTCTTCTTCATCCTGATACTGATGTCCGCAGGACTCGACCAGGTCGCCGTGACACTGCCCGCCGGACTCGCCGGCGCGCTCCAGACCCTGAGCCCGGTCACCCACTTCTCCACCATAGCCCGAGGCGTCATCGACCTGCGCGACGTCCTCTACTTCGCCGCCCTCATATCCACCTTCCTGAGCGCCACCTACCTGATGCTTCGGCGCAAGAGCCTCAGCCACGTATCCCCACAGTACCGAAACCTGCAGGTCGGCGTCGCGGCCTTCATCGTCCTGAGCCTCCTCGTGGGATGGTACGGCAACTCCATCGGCGGAAGACTCGACCTGACCGAGGACAGGATATTCACCCTGAGCGGCGGCACCTCGAACCTGCTCTCCCAGCTCGACGACGTCCTGACCATCAAGCTCTACGAGTCCAGGGACCCTCCCCCGCAGACCGCCCTGGTGGCCAGGGACGTCAACGACTTCCTGAGAGACTTCTCAGCCTCCAGCGACAACGTGAAGTTCATCCGCAAGTTCCCGGACGACAACGAGGAGGTCGCCGCCGAGGCCGGGCTGGCCGGCGTGCCGCCGGTGCAGTTCAACGTCTTCGGACAGACCGAAGTCAGCAGGAAGCTGGGCTATCTCGGAATGACCGCCACCTACGCCGACCGCCGAGAGGTGATCCAGTACATCCCGACGGTGGACGGGTTCGAGTACGGCCTCGCGGGAATCGTCAACAAGATGCTCCTGCGCGACCCCAAGAAGATCGGGTTCCTGACCGGCCACGGGGAGAAGTCTCTCAGGCAGGGCCTCTCGGCCTTCGCCGGACAGCTCGCCCAGTCCTACGAGGTCGTCGAAATCGAAGCCGGCCAGGATGGCGGGCTCGACCTGTCGGACGTCGACGTCCTCGTGGTCGCCGGGCCGACCGAAGAGGTCTCCGCCGCCGAGCGCGCCGACATAACCGAATACCTGACCGGCGGCGGCAAGGCCATGCTCCTGCTGGACGCTCTGCTGGTGGACCAGAGCCGGCTCGTAGCCGTCTCCAACCCCAACAGCCTCGCCGAGGTCGTCGAGCCCTTCGGCGTCCTGCTGGAAGACAACATCGTGTTCGACCCCCAGTTCAACCAGAGCCTCACCTTCAGCACCGGCCTGGGAAGCGTCCTGCTCCCATACCCCTACTGGGCGCACGTCCCAACCGTGGACCGCAAGGTGACCGGCGAGGTCCAGCAGGCGGTCATGCCCTGGGTGAGCTCGCTCGGCATAACCGACGCAGACACGGACGTGGGCGAGGTCGAGGTCGTCAACCTGCTCCGAACCCGGCCAACGGCCGCTGTCGACTACGCCTACGGCGACCTCTCGCCCGACCCCGATTCCCAGAGCTTCGACCTCACCGACAAGCAGCAGTTCGAGAGCGACGTAGCTGTCGCCGTGACCGGCGCGGCCGCCAACGGCGGCGGCTCGGAGTTCCGTATCGTCGTCGCAGCCGACTCCGACTGGATCGCAGACGGATTGGCCGGCAGATACAGCGAGAACCTCGCCCTCGGCCTCAACCTCGTCGACTGGCTCGCACAGGAAGACGCCCTCGCCGCCATACGCTCGAAGATAGTCGCGGCCAGGCAGCTGGAGTTCAGCTCCCCTACACATCAGAACGTGGTGCAATACGTCAATATCGTCGGAATACCCATCGTATTCGTGCTCGTCGGCCTCGGCATGTCGCTGAGGCGGCGCAGAGAGGGAATGAAGGTCTACGGCCGTGAAGGGTAGACAGGTCAGGCTGGTGCTCGCGGCGCTCGTCGTGGTCGGGCTGGCTGGGCTCGTCTTCCGCGTCCTCTCCTCGTCGGAGGACGAGATCGTCCTCTCGGGACTGCTGCCCCTGGAGCGGGAGTTCATCGACAGGGTCGTGATCAAGTCGCCCGACTCCGAAGCCGTGGTCGAGGGCAGGCTCATCGGCAGCCGGAAGTCCTGGTTCGTGAACGCCACGGACCCCGTCTTCGTCCCCAAGATAGACCAGTTCTGGGGCGCCGTCGACGGGGTCGGCCAGGCCGGACTGATTGCGCTCAACACCGCCAACCACGAGAGGATGGGCGTCGACGACGCCTCGGGCATCAGGGTCGAGTTCTACCTGAGCGGCGCCCTCCAGGAGCAGCTCGTCATCGGCGCCTGGAACCCCGACGTCCGTCTCTGCTACGTCCGTCGGGCGGGCCAGGCCGCCGTCTACGGAATCGAGTGCCCGGCCCCGGCCGCCTCCATATTCGACCCGAATCCCGACGGCTGGCGCAACCCGTACGTGGTCGCCATTCCCAGGCAGGACATCGAGACGCTCGTCTTCTCGTATCCCGACCAGGAGTTCGCGCTGTCCCTGACCGACGCTGGATGGAAGGCGGTCAACCCTGAGGAGGAACTGGACGCCGACCCATTCGTCGTCGAGACCCTGCTCCGAAACGTCGAGGTGATCGTGGCCGCAGGGTTCGCCGAAGACGACGAGGCCGACGAGCTCACGTTCGACGCCGCCACGCCGTCGATTCGCGTCGTCACCAGGGAGGGCGCGGCCAACCCCCCGACCCGGCTCAGGTTCCTGCCCCGCGACGAAGAGACCTACTACGTCAAGTCCGGATCGCAGCCCACCGTGTTCATCATCGACCGCCGACTCGCCGAGCTGCTTCTGGTACGCCAGGATGCCTTCGGACTCGGCCTCGCGCCCGAATCGGACGAGACGGACGGGTAGGGGAGTCTGTGGAGACGGCGCCCATCCGGGAGTCAACCGGATCCCCAGTGCCCCGACTCTCCGCCTGCCCAGCCGAGCCTTGCGGCAGGCCGCCCCGAACCGCTATCCTGTCACGCAAGACTCGCGGCGCGCCGCCGCCTGTCCACTTAGCCGCCGGGGAGTTCTGGGCATGATAGTCGCTTACGTTCTGATCGAGATGGTCGCCGGACACTCCACCAACCTCACCAGGGTACTTAGAGGCCGACCCGGAGTGAGAGAGGTGAACAGAATCACAGGCCCCTTCGACGTCATCGCGGTGATCGAAGGTGAGGACCTCAACGCCGTCAGCGAGATAGTGGCCTCCGGCATTCACACCCTGCCGGGCGTCATGAGAACGACTACCTGCGTTCGCCTCGAGTGACGCCCTCCGACGACCCCTCCAGGAGAGACTCGGATTCGGGCGTCTCCTCCGCCTCCTGTTGCTGCCTCCCGGCGACGTTGCTCCTGATCGCGCGCGCCAGCACCATCGCGGAAACCACCCCCATGCCGAGCGTGAGCAATGGGTCCAGATCGTACCTGTAGCCCAGGGCCGCGAGCGTTGCGTACCCGAAGACGATGCCCAGGAGCGACGTGATGGGCATCCTCTGAGCGCCAAGCGAGACCGCCGCCGCCGCCGCCGCCGCAATGAACCCGTAGACCGAGAACAGGGCAATCGCCAGCCCCCCCAGCACCGCCAGCCCGTCCCCGCCGCGGAATCCGGTGAACACCGAGTGCCAGTGACCGACCACCGTCGCCATCGCCGTCAGGATGATCCAGGCATCGTCCACCCCCAGCAGCCGCCCGCACACGATCGCCATGATCCCCTTCCCCACGTCGCCGAGAAGCACCACGGCCGCCACGTATACGTTCAGCGTCCGCCTCACGTTCGTCGCCCCGGCCAGCCCGGTCCCCGTGGAGAAGATGTCGACGCCGCGGCTTCGGCTGATCCGGTACGCCAAGGGAAGCGACCCGAACATGTAGCCGACGATTATCGAGATGATGACGAGCAGCGGCGCTGAGTCGAGCATGGACACCATTGGCCGAACGCCCCCTCCGAAACTCTGGGCGCATTATACCCCAAGCCCCGGCCGAAAGCGGCCGCCGCAGGCCCGCGTATCCCCTGCCGCCTGCCTGGTCGTTCGGACCCTCTTACCGCGAGCCTGCCCCGTATCCTCCAGCCCGCCGCCTCTCCGAGACGGGAAGAACCACCGGCGCGGCGGCGTGGGGGTGTGCCGCGACGAGCACCCTGGCCCCATAGACGGCTCGGATATTCTCCTCGGTGAGCGTCTCCTCCGGCGTCCCCCCGGCGTGGACCCGGCCCTCGGACAGCATCAGAATGCGGTCGCAGTACTGCGCGGCCAGCGTGAGGTCGTGCATGGCCGCCAGCGCCGCGCCGCCCCGCCTCTCCTGAGCGTCGACGATCATGTCCAGAACCCTCGTCTGATGCGACAGGTCCAGACTGGACGTGGGCTCGTCCAGCAGCAGCAGCGGCGCCTCCTGAGCCAGCGCCATGGCCACCACCGCCCGCTGCCGCTCCCCGCCCGACAGGGTCTCCAGCGGCCGATCCGACAGGTGCCCGACGTTCGTCAGGCTCATCGCCCGCTCAGCCGCCTCGACGTCGCGCCTACCCTCCCACCGCAGGAGCTTCAGATGCGCGTTGCGGCCCATCAGAGCCAGGTCCAGGACACTGAACCCCGGCGGCAGCCGGGGGGCCTGCGGCACGACGGCGACCATCCTGGCAAGGTCGCCGGGCGAAACCCTCGACACGTCGCTGCCGCCCAGCAAGACCCGCCCCGCGTCCGGTCTGAGCACGCCCGACACCAGTCTCAACAGCGTCGTCTTCCCCGCGCCGTTCGGCCCGACCAGCCCGACGACCTCACCCTCGTCCACCCGCGCGTCGACGCCGTCGAGCACAGCCCGCCCCCGATAGCCAAAGCGCACCCCCTCCACTCTGAGCATCAGACGACGCTCCGCCGTCGGCGCAGAAGATACAGGAAGAACGGCGCCCCGCAGAGGGCCGTGACTATCCCCACCGGAAGCTCGGCCGGGCTGACCGCGGTGCGCGCCGCCAGGTCGGCCAGGATGAGAAACGCCGAGCCCCCGACGGCGGCCAGAGGGATCAGAGAGCGGTAGTCCGCGCCCCACAACATGCGCGCGGCGTGGGGCGCGATCAGACCCACGAACCCGATCAACCCGCTGAACGACACCGCCGCGGCCGTCGCCAGAGACGCCGCCGCGATGAGCAGCAGCTTCGCGCGCTCCACGTTCACCCCCAGCTGCCTAGCGTGCTCCTCGTCGAGCTGCAAGACGTTCAACACCCGGCTGTAGACCATGACCACCGCCGCGGCCGGCGCAAGGTACAGCCCCACGATCACACTGTCGTTCCAGTCGGCGGAGGCGAACCCGCCCATGAGCCAGCTCAGCACGGGCCGCAGGTCGGGATCGCTCCGAATCATGATGAGAGTCGTCACCGCGCTCGTCAGGGACGCGATCGCCACGCCGGCAAGTATGAGCGTGCTGAGCGGCAGACCGCCCGAACTCCTCGTGACCGCATAGGCCGCGGTCGTTGCTCCCACCGCCCCCGCGAACGCGGCCGCCGGCAGGATGCTCACCCCCCAGACGTACTCCGGCGCCGGCGTCGCCAGGACGATGACCGCGCCCAGACCCGCGCCCGACGCCGCCCCGATCAGGTACGGATCGGCCAGCGGGTTGCGGAACAGGCCCTGATACGTGGCCCCCGACATGGCGAGCGCGGCCCCGACGATTCCCGCCAGCGCCACCCGCGGCAGCCGAAGCTCCCAGAGGATCGTCTCGAACGTCGCGTCCCAGCTCGGCGAAATGTCCATGAACGGGAGCCTGCCCGCGAGCATCTTGACCGTGTCCAGAGGCGGTATGGCGACCGACCCCACCCCGGCCGCCAACACGGCCGCGGCCGCCAGCGCAGCCAGCGCAGCCGCCAGGCGTCCCCATGGGTAGGAGCGCCTGCCCACACGGACCGCCCGCGTGGGAGACTCCTCTGAAAGCGCCGGTCTCATGCCGCGAACCCCCTACTCCGGCAGATCGGGATACACCAGCCGCGCCAGGTCGACTATCCCGCCGACGAACCGCGGCCCCGCCGTGGAGAGCGCGTCGTCGGGCAGCGAGAACACGCGGCCATTCTTCACCGCGCTAACCTCCCCAAACGCCGGGTTGCTTATGAACACGTCGGGCTCTCCCGTAATCACCACCTCCGGATCCTCCGCGACCACCACCTCCGGGCTGATCTGGGCATAGCCGGAAATGTCCCCCGCGATGTTCTCCAGATTCAGAAGCTCGAACACCTCCCCCATTAGCGTGTCGGGCCCGGGCGTCCAGAACCCGCCGGTGTCCTGGAACACGCGCGTCGTGTCCGTTATCGACTCCATCTTCTCCCTGGTCTCCTCCACCACGGCCTCGAATCTCGCCGCCTCGGCCTCAGCCCCCTCGACGTTGCCGGTTATCCTGCCCCACGTCCGAATACTGTCGGCAGTCTGCTCGAAGTCGTCGCTGACACTCTTGAGATACAAGACCTTCAGACCCGCCCGCTCCAGGTCCGCCTTGAAGTGGTCGAAGAAGATGACCACCAGATCGGGATCCAGAGCCGTGACCTGCTCGATGCTGATGTTGAAGGCATCTCCCACCCTTGGGATGTTCTCCACCTCCGGCGGGTAGTCCACGAAAGCGTGGGTCGCCGCTATGCGCCACCCCTCGCCGATGGCAAAGAGCGTCTCGACCACGGCCCCGTCGAGCGCGGCGATCCGCTCGGGCGGCTCGTCGAAGACCACCTCGCCGCCGTTGCTGTCCACGACCGTGAACGGGAAGCCCTCCGGAACCGCCGCCGTCGGCGCCGCGGTCGGGATGGCCGCTGCCGTCGGCGTGGGCATGGGCGCGGCGGCCGCCGTTGGAATCGCGGGAGTCGGCTGCTGCGTAACCCCGCTCCCTCCGCCGCACGCCGCCGCGAGAAGCGCAACAACTCCCGCGGCGCCGATGATCGATCCTCGTCGAATGTTCACCCGAACCTCCTCACGGGTACGGGGTACACCCGGTCCCATGCCCGCCCCGGCCGCAAGCGAAAGCCCCACCCGGAAGGCGGGGCCACCGGCGAGACACAAAAAAACCTCCGCTCCGAGGTGGTGAGCGGAGGCCATTCAGCCTCTTATCCAGTGCCTTTCCTCGAAGGCCTTAAACAGCGGGTAGGACAGTGGACCGGGCTCGCCCTGAACATGCAGGGCCTACCGTTGCGGGACAGCGTCGGACTTTGACCGACTTCCTCTTGAAGCCTCTCCAGGAGGCGCCCATACCCAGTATTCAGTTTTATCGTCGGCGCCGATCCTCGCACGCCCGAACGCCGATGTCAAGCTCGAAAGCGTCCGGGAGCCCGCATCCCCCCAATCCTGATTCAGACAGTCAATCCGGGACAGCCTCAGCCTGCCCCCAGCGCCACACACGGCTCGCCCAGACCTCCCAGCCTATGCCATCGAGCGTCCGCTGATCGGGACGCACCGCCGCCAGTCTCCTGCCGAGCGTCCTGTCCTCGAACTCCTTCAGATACCCGCAGCGCGCCGCAAATTGCCGCAAGACCGCCTTGTCGCCGCCCAGCAGAACGTAGTCCAAGCTCCCGGCGTGCGGTGAGAAGACGTCCCGCATAACCTCGCAAGTCTTGTCGAACAACTCGCGGATGAGCCTCTCTCGACTCCGCTCGAACCGCCGCTGAGAGGAACCGCCCGCCCTGTGTCGGTTCTTCACGTACCGCGAGCCGGTCTTCGATCCTGCCAGTCTGTCCCCGTCCAGGACGCCCACCCCGTAGCGCCCCAGCCGGATGAGCGCCACCCCGATCTTCAGCCGCGACTCCAGCAGCCCGCAGAGCGCGCCCGCCGCGTCTCCCGTCTCACAGGACAGAGGAAAGGGAGGCGCCACCGCCGTCACGCGGTCGTCCTCGACGAACACCGCGAGACCCGTCTCAGACTCTCCGGCGAGCGCGGCCGCCCGCCGGACGCTGTCGGACACACCGGACGGCTCGGCGATGCCGGGAGGAATGTACGCCGATTCCCTGCGGCCGGCGGATGCCTCGACGTCGGCCAGCGCCCGCAGCAGACGCGCCCTGCCCCAGCGGCGCCGCTCGGCAGGGTGGAGCAGGGCGGTACCCATGTGACACCTCGGTTGATCGGGCGCGGCGCGGCCTCTGCCCTTATACTACAGTGGCCCGCAAGCCGGCGGAAAGGGTGACGAGTGAACGGCGCAGACGCAGACAGGTTGGCGATTGAAGTCAAGGGACTCGGCAAGTCCTTCGGCCGCGTCCATGCCCTCCGCGGCCTCGACCTGGACGTCCGCTGGGGAGAGACGCTGACCGTGCTCGGCCCCAACGGATCGGGCAAGACCACCCTCATCAAAGTCCTCGCGACGCTCGCGCGCCCCGACCGCGGCACGGTGCGCGTCGCGGGGATGGACGTCTCCGCGTCGGGAAGAAGCGTGCGGCGCAACGTCGGCGTCGTCACCCACCAGCCGCTCCTCTATGACGAGCTCACGGGCAGGGAGAACCTCACGCTGTTCGCGCGTCTCTTCGGCTTGGACGAGGCAGGCGAAAGGGCGGAGGCGGCCGCCCGGCGCGTGGGGATGTCGCGCCGGCTGGACAGGCGCGCAGGCGCGCTGTCTCACGGAATGCGAAAGCGCCTCGGCATAGCCAGGGCGCTCCTACACGAACCCCTCGTCCTACTCATGGACGAGCCCGAAAGCGGCCTGGACCAGGAGGCCCAGAGCCTGCTGCAGCAGATAGTCGCCGACGGATCGACGCCCTCGCGCGCAGTGCTGATGACCACTCACAGCCTGGAGACCGGAATCGCGCTCGGAGACCGCCTCGCGGTGCTGGCCGGGGGCAGGGTCGCATACTCCGCCCCCGCGGAGTCGGTATCCGCGTCGGACCTCAGGCGCGCCTGGAGCTCCCACGCCGAGACCGCCCCGTGAAGACTCTATGGCGGGCCGCCGCCCTCATCGTCCTGAAAGACCTCATGCTGGAACTGAGAACCAGGGACATAGTCGTCTCGGCGCTGCTGTTCGCCCTGATCGTCATCGTCGTCTTCAACTTCGCGCTGGACCCCACCCCCGGACTGATCGCCCTCGTGGCCCCGGGCGTCCTGTGGGTGGCCGTCACGTTCGCCGGAGTGCTCGGACTCACCCGCTCCATGGCAATGGAGAAGGACAACGGCAGCCTCCAAGCCCTCATGCTCGCGCCGGTGGGCCGGGAGGCCGTCTTCTACGGCAAGATGATCGGCAACGTGGTCTTCATGCTGGTCGTCGAGGCCCTGGTCTTCCCGATATTCGCGGCGCTCTTCAACCTGCCGCTGGCCGCGGCCGGGCTGATCCCGGTGGCGCTCCTAGCTACCCTCGGAATCGCCTCGGTCGGCACCGTATTCGCGGCAATGGCCGTCAACACCCGGTCGCGCGAGGTGATGCTGCCGATCCTCTTCTTCCCTGTAGTCGTCCCCGTCATCCTGGCCGCCGTCGAAGCATCGGGAATCGTGCTGACCGCAGAGAGCGGCTCCGCCACCTCACGCTGGATCCCGCTGCTCGCCGCCTTCGACGCGGTCTTCCTAGTCGTCTGCCCGATTGCCTTCAACCTGATCGTGGAAGAGTGAGACCCACAGCCCGGCCACGAATCGCCCACGCCGCCCCATTCTGCCAATCCTCCAATCCTGATTCAGACAATCCCCCACCAGAAACTGCTCAGACTCTGTGAGATCCGAAGGGGAGTCCAGAGAGGTTCTCTCCCTCTGGCAGGGGGTCTGGGCTGACCACCGACCACTGTTCTCCCCTCTGGCAGGGGGTCTGGGGGCAAAGCCCCCAGTTTCCAATGGGCGGGCGGGTGGGGAACCAGCCGTCTGCTTATCAGGACTACGCTGATTCAGACAACCCTTGACGACACCGAACCGCTGTGCTAGAGTATGCCCATGACACAGTCGCCTCTCTCCACAGACCAGCCCGCAGCTCCTGAAGCGACTGTCAGAAAGTGTCAGATAAGTGTCAGATAGTGTCAGCCAAAATCGGCCCTCCCAGCTACGGAATGCCCCGAAATCTGACACTTTCGGCAAAAATTTCGACCCCGAGTACCTGCCCAATCGGTTATCATCCCCATTGAATGGAGACAGTCTGAGGTGAGAGTGGCGCCATGTTGGACAAGATAGCAGTAATAGGTGCGGGAGCCATCGGCAGCCTGATCGGAGGCTGCCTGTCGAGAGCGGGCAGGGACGTCACCCTCGTCGACCCATGGGGGGCGCACGTCGACGCCATGAGAGACGAGGGACTCCGCGTCACCACCCTCGACGAAACCTTCACCACCCCCGTCAGAGCCGTCCACCTCGGCCGGTTCTCATCCATGACGGAGTCCTTCGACATCATCTTCCTGTGCGTCAAGTCCTACGACACGGTCTGGGCCTCGCACCTGCTCGAGCCTCATCTCAGGCCCGGCGGTATCGTCGTCTCCGCACAGAACGGCGTTAACGACGACGTGATCGCGTCGATAGTCGGCTACCCCGCCGTGATCGGCTGCGTGGTGACCCTCGGCGCAGGCATCTACGAGCCCGCCCACGTCGAGCAAACCAGCGTGCCCGACAGGCCCGCCTTCGCCCTCGGTGAACTCAACGGCATGAAGACCCGCCGCGCCCAGGCGGTCGCCGACCTGATGACCGCCGCCGGACCCGCCAGGGTCACCACCAACCTCTGGGGCGAGCGATGGGCCAAGCTGGCCACCAACTGCATGTCCAACTCCGTCGCCGCTCTCACCGGCCTCGGCTCCGCCGACGTCAGGCTGACACCGGGCGTGGTGGACCGCTACGTCAGAATCGGCGCCGAGGTGGTCCGCGTCGGCCACGCCCTCGGCGTGCCCATCGAACCGATCAACGCAATCCCGGCCGACCTGTACCCGAGAGCCGCGGCCAACGCCGAGGCAATGGAGGAGGCGAAGACCCGGCTGGCCCAGGGCGCCGCACAACTCGGAGAGGGCAGGCCCTCCATGGCCCAGGACGTGCTCAAGGGCCGCCGCACCGAGGTCGAATACCTCAACGGCTACGCCGTCCGCAAAGGGCGCGAGGTCGGCGTGGCCGCGCCCATCAACCAGTCCATGATACGGCTCATCCACCGGATGGAAGCGGGCAGCCTCAAGCCCGCCGTGGACAACATAGAGTACCTGTGACGATCTGGTCGAGGAGACCAGAAAGCATGTTCACGCGGGAGGGCGAGTTCGCCGCGTCCTACGGAGAGTCGGGCACCGGCGAGGGTCAGCTGACCAGGCCGGCTACGCCCGGACGTACACCTGCACCCGGTGCCGATTGCTCTCCGTCACGTAGAGCCGCTCCTCGGAGTCCAGCTTCACCGATACCGGCCCCCAGAAGTACGGCTCGGTACGCGCCGACTCCTCATGCGGAGTCTCCACCTCGGACGTCATCTCGGGAACCGGATCGAACCGGTCACGCTGAGTCTTCTCGTCGTCGTTCGCCGCGTAGAATTCGTCCGCCCACACCGACAGGCCCGACTCACCGCGAAGCATCTGGACGAACCCCCCGTCCGGGTCGAGCGCCTGCACCCGCTCGTTTCCCCAGTCCGCGGCGTACACGTAGCCCTCTCCGTCCACCGCCACGCTCGACGGCCGGTGAAACTGCCCCTCGCCCTGCCCGGGCCCCCCGAACGCCGCCACAAAGTCCCCTTCCGGGGAGAACTTCTGAATCCGGTCGTTGCGCCAGTCCGCAACGTAGACGTGCCCTCCGGCTGCCGTGAGGCCCCACGGCATGTCGAACTCCCCCTCCCCGGCGCCGCTCCCGCCCCACTTCCCCAGGAAACGGCCATCCGAGGTGAAGCGCTGCACCCGATGGTTCATGTGGTCGCTCACGTACACGCTCCCGTCGGCGCCGATCGCTAGGCCGGCCGGCCCGTTCAACTCCCCGTCCCCGCCGCCGCGGACCCCCCACTTGCTCAGAAACCTTCCGTCCCTGTCGAAGACGGTGATACGGTGATTGTACTCGTCCGCCAGGTAGAGCCGGTCATCGGCGTCGAAGGCCAACGCCGTCGGCCACACGAAGGCCCCGTCCCCGTCGCCAAACTCCCCGAAGTCCCCGAAGTAGCCGCCCTCCAGATCGCATATCCCCACACGAATGCCAAAGGTCTGAAGACTGTTCGTCCTGCTCAGAACGTAGATGCGCGAATCGCTGGACACCGCCAGGTCTACCGGATTGCTGAACCCCCGGCCCTCCATGGCCACGATGCCCACCGTCCGCTCGTACCTCAACCTGCCATTCGATGCCTTCTGTGTCGTCACCGGTCCGTCCTTCCGAGAGCGTGACAATAACATAGCGCAGTGAGCGGCCTGCCGCAAATCCGCACGCGGTAGATGCTCCCGCCCTGCCCCGGCCGAGAGGCCGCAATGCCAGGCGGACAGGCGGCCGTAACTGTTCAGACTCTGTGAGGTCCGAAAGGGGAGTCCAGAGAGGTTCTCCCCCTCTGGCAGGGGGTCTGGAGGCCTTGCCCCCAGTTTCCAATGGGTGGGCGGGTAGGGAAACCAGCCGTCCGCTTATCAGGACTACAGTGATCGAAAAGACCTCATGAAGTCTGAACAGCTACAGGCGGCCCATCATCCTTGACGTTCGCAGGAGCAGGAGTCTACCATGCAGCATGGCCGTTTTTCGGGTCTTGATGCTGACCTTGGCCGTAATTCAGGCAGCCATCGCAGGATTCACGGCCTTGGTGGGTCTCATCGCGGACGGTGGAGACCTCTGGTCACGGCTGTTGTTGGTCCTGATCCATCCACTCAGCGCCGTCGGGATGATCCTTCTGGTCGTAGTGCCCCGGCCTGCCAGTTCGGTGGTCATCGCGATTGCCGGGCTACTGGTTGTGAACGTCGCCGCCGACCTGACCTTTGCGCTGCTGATCGCCGGGGGCACGATCAGGGGAGACTGGTGGCTCCCGTTGATGTTCTCCATAATTCCGGCCATCGGCATAGTCTACGCGCTGATGCTGCCCCGGACCGCTCGGACAGTGGCGAGTATCACATAGGCCGGACGAACCGACGTGACGCTGCCTTCAGCCATGTAGGAGTGAGAGATGCGGATCGGATTCATCGGGGTCGGAAACATCGGTCTTCCGATGGCGCGGCAGATCATGGACGCAGGCTACTCGATGGTCGTGAACGACCTCCGCCGGGAGGCTGCTGGGCCGCTCCTAGACGCCGGCGCGGAGTGGGCAGACTCGGCCAGAGAGGTCGCCGAGTCGTGCGGCGTGGTCTGCACCTGCCTGCCGGGGCCGCCCGAGATGGAACAGGCGGCCCTCGGCAGCGGCGGGCTGGTGCAGGGACTCGAGCCCGGCTCGGTCTACCTCGACCACACGACCAACTCGCCCGAGTTGGTCAAGCGCGTGCACCGCGAGGTCGTGAAGCGAGGGGCGGCCATGCTGGACGCGCCGGTGAGCGGCGGCAAGGAGGGCGCCCAGACCCGCGACCTGACCGTCCTCGTCGGCGGCGACTCGGAGACGCTCGAAAGGGTGAGGCCGGTTCTCGACGCCATGGCGAAGACGGTCATGCACGTCGGCCCCATAGGGTCGGGCTGCGTAGGCAAGCTCATGCACAACTGCGCCATCTTCTCGCTGGAGCAGGCGATGGTAGAGTGCCTGACCCTCGGCGTCAGGGCGGGCGTGGAGCCCGCGGTCATGGTCGAGGTCTTCCAGAAGGCGGCTCTGGGACGGAACATGGGACTGCACGTCCGCCTCCCCGCAACACTCTTCAGGGGAGACTTCGACCCCAGGTTCGCCCTCGGCGTCGCATACAAGGACATGTCCCTCGCCGCCAAGATGGCCGAAACCCACGACGTCACGATGCCTGTCACCGAGGCAACCCAGCGGGCGATGGCGGAGGCAATGGAACGCGGCTGGGCCGACAGGGACAGCTCGATCTTCCTCACGCTCCAAGAGGAGCGCGCCGGAGCGCAAGTCCGGGTTTAGGCCGATGTCCGAAATCCCACCGTTGTCAGGGCAACAGTCTCGAGGGTAAGGGCTACCTTCCCAGCAACTGCCCGATGCTTGTCTTCAATCGCTCCCGCCTCGCATCGTAGAAGGCATCGAACTCCGTTATCGCCTCGGGCACCGGTTCCAACAGATGGTTCTTTTGGTATTCCCGCCTCGTTGAGAGGTCAGGGAACCCCTCGGCCAGCCATTCCGCCGGCATTTTAGAGCTTTTTTCGATGTTCGATGGGCCTTGAAGCAGTTGAAGGTTGGCAAGCCCATTCACACGCTGTCTAAAACCGTCTATCTTATCGTCCGGAACACCTGCATCCCTGAGTCGCCGCTCGGTGAACCTTGACCTGGGAAAGACGTGGTCTATGTGGAACTGGTGACGCAGATCGACGAATGGGAAGATCAACGACATCAGGGCAAACGTTAGTGGGCTGCCGTACTGCATATCGACCAGTTCCTCCAGCTCCTCATCCTCGAAGGCGAGTGACTTTCCTCGGCGCGTCATTTCTTCACGCATCCGAGCGACAGGAAAGTCGCCGCTGCCGTTCTGCTTGCTGACCCCTCTGAGGGCGGTCAGCAGTGTATCCAGGCCGCTGCCCCAGACCCCGGACTTCAACAGGCTTCGGATTAACCACTCACGAATTGTCTGTCTGTCCTGCTGGAACTGGTTGTGCGTCAGGTAGGCTTCACCGGGCCTCTTCATATAGAGGTAGTACGCAATCGGCAGAATGGCGTTGTGCGCTCTCAGGTTCTGCCCGCTGAACCCGAAGTTGGAAACCAGTTGGACGGTCAGTATCAGGGCGCGTTTGATGTCATCCCACTTGCATTCGAAGACGGCCATGTTTTCCCGATTGAAGTTCTCCACCTTGAACCCTACACTGCCAATATCGCTCAGCATCAGTCCGGCCTTGAGAAGCATGTCCTGGGAGAACGTGAAGCCGATGCCGATTTTGTTGATTTCATCCACCAGCTTTTGAATCTCTTCCTTGGCATCGTGCTGGCTCCACTGCGCTACCGCGGTCGAAAGCAACAGGTCGGAATGCGAAAGAGGCGTCCCACCGTCATTCATGCGAATGAATATCTGGAGGACTTTGTCCAGTTCCTGCCCTTTCTCCTCATAAAAGGCCACCAACTTCTCTTTGTGTACCACGCTATGGAGTTTATCGAGCGTTGTGTAAGCCTGGTCCACGTGTTCTTGTCGGAGCCTCTCAAGCAGCCAGCGCACCATAGAGGGGCCCCCATCCATCGACAGCACCTTCTCAACAGGAAACCAGCACTTCCCGTCGCCGCCTTCGCTCGATTCCTCACTGGTCAGGAAATCGAATCGATACTTCAATCCTAATTCCTCGTCTTCCTCGGGTTGCCAAAGCAGATCAAGGTAGAGCCGCCGCTCGGGAAAGGCGGCGGGATTGTTCCACCACAACCGTGGTGACTTCCAAGCCATGCTCCCGCGCAGACCAATGTTCAACGCGGTCAGTCGCTGCTGTCCGTCGAGCACCGCCGTCAACTGCCGACCCGGCATCCGTGGCAGACGTGGACAATGTGGATTGTCCCGCTCATGGTACTCTCGTACGAAATCGTAGAAATTGAATTTGTCGCTGTTATCGGGAGCGACCCGCCAGTAAAGGAAAGTTCCAAAAGGGTAACCCTGCATGAGACTGTCGAACAACCGGCAAATCTGCACAGGCCGCCACACGAAGCCGCGTTGGATACCGGGCAACACAATGTCATTGCGCTGAATGGTGTCGAGGGTCTCTTTGATCGTATCTCCGGTTTGGTACACGGCGGTTCTCCTAATTATCCGGCTCAGCGAAGAGGCGCCAGCCCCCTCAGGCCATCTGGAACTCCCGCGTCGAGGCGATCAGGCTGAAGACCTCCGCCACCCGCTCTTGCGCCGAGTCGTTGCTGAGGTCCACCGCTCCGTCCTTGGCCACGTGTGACACCAGGGCCTCGCGGGTGTCGTCGGACGCGTGGACCGGGCCGATCAGGTCGAGACAGTGATCCACCGCCTCGGTGGGAGTCATCGACTCCCCGTTCAGCGTCCGCAGCCTCTCAATGCACGCCCGTACCCCAGGATTCTCCGCGTTGCCGAGGTGGTCGGCCCCGAAGTTGACCCGCTCCACCATGGAGCCGCTGTCTATCCACTCAGACCCCTCGTGCCACCCCTCCACCGACGGGGGGCTCAGCAGCTCCTGGCCCATGTACTCAATCGCCTGGGCGGCTTCCCATATCTCCCGCCTAGGCCATTGGAACTCCTGAGTTATCCTCAGAATACCGGCCACCAGTTCCACCGGGCTCTTCACTCTCGCGAACCGGGCGGCCTCCGACCTGAAGTACTCTGAGAGGAAGAGGGTCCGCAGCATCGCCCTGATCTCGCATCCCGAATCGAAGTAGGTCGCAGCCATATCCTCGACGAGCCTCTCTCCCTGCTCGTCGATCTCGTCGGCCGCGAAGAACAGGAACAGCCGTCTGGCCACGAACCTCGCCGTGGCCGGCTGCCGCACTATGATGTCGATCACGTCCTCCCCGTCGAACCTGCCAGCCTCGCCCAGGAACTCCTTCTCCGACCCGTCGTGGTCGTCAGGGCGGTACTCGAACTGGAACGACACCCGGCCATACGGCCAGATCGACGCCTTCGTGCTCCTGAGCGTCATGTACTCGGCGGCCTCGACAGTCCAGCCCGTGAACGCCCTGGCGCACTCCTTGACGTCCTGCTCCGTGTAGTTCCCGATCCCCATGGAGAACAGCTCGAGAAGCTCGCGGCCGTAGTTCTCGTTCACGGCGGTACTGTGGTTCTCGTTGTTGTCGAGCCAGTAGAGCATCGCCGGGTCCTTGGACAACTCGACCAGGAGGGTTCGGAAGCTCCCCAGGCCATGCCGTCGGAACCTGTCTATCTGACTCACCATGGTCTTCAAGTTGTTGACCTTGCGTTCGCCGGCAGCGAACAGGCTGTGCCAGAAGAGGGCTGTCTTCTCCTCCAGCGGGGCGCTTGTGGAGACCATCTTGTAGAGCCAGTTCGCCGCGCCCGCTCCCTGGATGCGCAGCTCGGACTGGTCCACGTGGTACCGGCGAATGATGTCGTCCGGCATCGCGCGGGCCGGGCCCGGCTCCAACAGGTCGTTCACGGCGGCCTCGTAGCCCTTCTCGACTAGGGCATCGAGCTCGTCCCGGGTCGCGCCGAATCCGGCCCTCCTCATCAGGTGGGCCATCAGGTCGATGTCTGCGTCCATCATCCGCTCCTACAGATAGTCCTTTCGACTGTGTCTCTGACGATCACGCGCGCCGCGTGGTCCACCGGTACGCTCAGGCTAAGACGGCCTCCACGCTCAACTCGACGTTGCCCTTGAGCGCCCCCGATATTGGGCAGCCGTCCCTCGCGCCCTCCGCGGCTGCCTGGAAGGCCGCTGCGTCGATCCCCGGCACCCTTCCCTTCACCGTCAGCGCGCTGGACGCGACCTTCCAGCCGCCCTCTATCTGCGCGAACGTGACCGACGCGCTCACGTCCAGACTCTCCGGCGGCGTTCCCGCCCTGGCAAGACCGGCCGACAGCGCCATGCAGAAGCAAGCCGCGTGCGCCGCCGCAACCAGCTCCTCGGGACTGGTGCGCCCGTCCGAATTCTCCGTCCGCGACGCCCACGAGACGGGGAGATCCGTAAAGGCTCCGCTGCTCGCCGCGCTCACCACGCCGCTCCCGCTCATCAGATCGCCTCTCCAGGTCGCTTCCGCTCTCCTGACTGCTGACATCTAGACCTCCTCGTCTATTCGCGTCTATTCGCGCGCGCCGGAAAGCGTCGCGCGTCTTATCCAGGGAACCAGGTCGTCGAGGACCTCCTGACTGACCCGGTGGTCCATCCGATACTCGTGATAGTCGGGCGCGTACCCCTCCGCAAGCATGATGTCGCGAGAGGCGCGGCCCCGCTCCACGGGTATGATCGTGTCCTCCGTGCCGTGACTGATGAATATGGACTGCCCACGCCCTCTCGGCAGCGACGAGCGCAGCCTGCCCTCGTCGACGATATGGCCGCTCAGAGCAATCAGCCCCGCGAAGATGTCGGGCCTCGGCAGACCAAACTCATACGTGAGCATCGCCCCTTGGGAGAACCCGCCGAGCACGGACCGCCCCGGAAGCACCCTGTACTGCTCGTGCGTCCGCTCCACCACCGCCGACAGAAACTCGAGCGCGGGCCCGTGGTCGTCAGACTCCGACTCCCACCACGCGAACCCCCTCATGCCCGGCCGGTCCATCCATACCGGCGCGTTCGGGCAGACGTACAGGTACGAGTCTCTGCTTATGATCGGGCTGAGCCCGGCCAGGTCGCGCATGTTGGAGCCGTAGCCGTGAAGCAGGAAGACGGCCGGGTACTCCCGCCCGTCGTCAAACCCGTCCGGCTCGACTACGAGGTAGTCGAGACCGCCGCCAGTGTGAGTCCTGACCTCCATGGCTCTCAGGTTACTGCCCGAAGGCCGGAGATGCAAGTTGACCCGGCATGGGATAGAATCCTGCGCACCGAGGCTCCGAAAGGCTGGCGCTTGAGCAAACTGATCGAGAAGCTGGAGAAGATAGGCCAGAGGGTGCCATCCCCGATGGGTTTCGGAGCGGCTGCCAAGCAGGGCGCTTCCCCGAAAAGCATCCTGCTGATGGGCGTGGTGACCTCCGGCAGACTCCCCAGGCTTTCGAAGCCGCGGAAGGAGTTGCTCGACGCCGTGCTGGTGAATCTCGGCTCCGGCGACGAGAGCGCGCTGGCGGGCAGGGCAGACTCCCTAGAGGGCCTCATCTGGGGCGCGTCCGCCCCACGCTTCGACCGGGAGCGCATTGAGAGGCTCAAGGACCAGGGATGCGACTTCATAGTCTTCGATCCGACCGGCGCCCCCGCCGCGTTGCTGAACGAGGACGACGTCGGCAAGATTGTGCGAGTGGGCAGGGATCTCCCGGAGTCCGCCGCCGCCGCGATTCACGACCTGCCAATCGACGGCGCGCTGCTCGCCTCCGCCGGTCTACGTCTCCCGCTCTCCGTCCAGGACCTCATAGACATCGAGGGCGTGCGCGGCATGTTGGGGAAGCCGTTTCTGATGGACGCGCCGGCCGGCATGACGCCCCCGGACTTAGAAGCCGTGCGCGACGCCGGTACGGCTGCCCTTGTGGTCGATGCCCTCTCGAAGCAAACCGGCGAGCTTGCCGACAGGGTGCACAACCTCAGACCGAAGCGTCACAGACCCGGCCGGCGCGGGGATCTGACGCCCAGCGTGCCCATGAGCCCCGCCCCCGCCTTCCCCCAGGACGAGGACGACGACGACGAAGAGGATTTCTAGGGAACCTCTACCGTCATATCCTCGGGGCGGCGTTGGCGTGGGATGGTAAACGTGAAGGTCGTCTCGATGCCTGGGCGGCTCTCGGCGCTTATCGTCCCGCCGTGCGCTTCAACGAGGTTCTTGGCGATGGACAGCCCAAGCCCCGCACCCCCAGTAGCGCGGGCACGGGAAGGGTCTGCGCGCCTGAACCTGTCGAACACCGTCTCGATCATCTCTTCCGGGATACCCTCCCCGTTATCCACGACGGCGACGGTGGTCTCGCCCGCGGAGAGCGATTCTGAGCGGGCGGTGACCTTCCCACCGGGCGGCGTGTGCCGAATGGCGTTCTCGATGAGATTGTCCACGACCTGCAGGACGCGCGCGGTGTCCATGCGAACGGGGGGAGTATCCGGCTCTGTATCGGCGCACAGCGTAATTCTCTGCGACTGAGCCTTCGCCCTGAAGCCGCTCACGGACCGCCGGATCACGTCGCCGATGGACGCCATTTCGTAGTTCAGCCGCAGGGCGCCGGCATCCATCAGCGATAGCAGCTTCACGTCATCCACCAGATGGTTGAGGTGGAGCACCTGTCGATGGACGCTGTCGAGGGTCTCGTCATTCGGCTTCATGACGCCGTCCTTCATCGCTTCGACGTAGCCCTGTATGTTAGAAAGCGGCGTTTGGAGCTCGTGCGCCACGTCCGCCATGAGGTTCAGCCGTTGTCGTTCCGCCCGTTGGATGTCGCCGGCCATGGAGTTGAAGGCTTCGCCCAACTCCCCGATTTCGTGCGGACGCAGCCTCGGTACCCGGTGAGAGTACTGGCCGCCGCCAAACGTGCGCGCCGCCGCGCGCAGCACGCCGACGGAGAGCAGCGCCCGCCGCGAGAGCAGCGAAACCAGCGCTATCCCAAGTATCCCCGCAGCCATGCCTGTCCACAGCAGCGAGGCGTCCATCCTGGCCAACAGCTGCGACGTCGCAGGTTCCTGGATGCTGCCGGGCAGAGCCGCCGGGCCCATCTCGATAGAAGCGACTTCCTTGTCATCGTCCTTGATCTTGTAGGTGTACCTGGAGAGCTTCTCTCGCTGGTGAAGTTCAGGTCGTTCGTTCAGATTCTTGTATGCTTCCCATCCGACGCGCTTGTCCGACGCCTTCGCGGCCGCCGTCTTGGCGTTGACGAGAGACATCTCCTTGCCCTTCGGGTCGGTAACGTCAATGGTCCAGTTGTACAACCATTTTGCCTGGTCGAGCATCGGTTCGATTCCTGCCAGGTCTTTGTTGTTGTCGTAGTACTGCGCCACGACTCGTTCGATGCGCTGCGCTCTCACGCGCTCAAACTCTTCCTGAAACTGATGGATTTCCCGGGCGGTGGAGTGCCTGACGTACAGGCTCACGCCAATGAGCGAGACTGCCAGCACGAGCGTGAACCCCACGATCAATCGAAAATGCAGACTCGTTAGCCAGTTACCAAGTCTTTGCAGCGCCAAACCTGTACCCCACTTCATAGACGGTATGAATGTACCGAGGTTCTCCGCCTGCCTCGAGCTTGCGCCTGAGATGCGACACGTGCGCGTCCACGGTCCGATCGAATCCGTCGAAGT
Organism: uncultured Dehalococcoidia bacterium; assembly: GCA_958295685.1. Classification (GTDB taxonomy): domain Bacteria; phylum Chloroflexota; class Dehalococcoidia; order Lucifugimonadales; family CATQGZ01; genus CATQGZ01. Next base: position 1,336,551 of record OY282365.1, on the reverse strand, counting down.
CGTAGCCGAACGCCCTGTCGATGATCTGATCGCGGGTGAACGTCCGTCCTGGGTCGTTGACGAACATGACCAGAAGGCGGAACTCCGTGGGCGTGAGAGTGACCTGACGCCCTCCGACGGCCGCCGTTCGCTGGGCCTGGTCGACGCGGATGATGCCGTGCCGTATGACATCCCCATGCCGGCCGCCGTTCTGCCTCGCCGCGCGCCGCAGCACCGCCCGCACCCTGGCGCACAGCTCCCTTGGACTGTACGGCTTGGTGATATAGTCGTCCGCGCCGAGGTCCAGCCCCGCCAGCCGGTCTTCCTCTCCGTACCGCGCCGTCAACATCACGATGGGAACGTCCGACTCCTCTCGAATGACCCTGCACACCTCCACCCCGTCGATCTTTGGAAGCATGAGGTCCAGGACGAGGAGGTCCGGGTTGCTTTCGCGCGCGAGCCGAAGCCCTTCCATCCCGTCGTTTGCAATCAGCACGTCGTGGCCGTCGTGGGCCAGGTACGTGCGTGCAATGTCGACGACTCCTGGGTCGTCTTCGATGAGCAGGACCTTGCTTCCCAACGAACCCTCCCGATGTCTCACAAGCTAACAGTGTGACAGTGTGAAGGCTGCAAGCGGGTGTCGCCGCCCGCCGCCCTCACACTATCAGCCTAGTACTTACAACGACCTGCCTTCTTCAGGAGGCAGGGCTGCCCGAGTCTTTCCGGCCCCAGTCATGGTCTCCTCGGCCTTTCTTGTGGCCGAACCATCCGTGGCCGAAGCCTCGGCCCTTCTTGGGACCGAAGCCAGCCCCGACGCCCTCTGGCCGCGTCCGATACCAGGCCATGTATGCGTCCGCCTGTTCCTGTGTTGCCTTGCCCGCCGTGACCGTCTTGTCGAGCACGGTCTGGAGACGTGTCTCCGCCGTGTCCAACGCGGATCGATAGCGCGCCAGGTATGCGTCCGCCTTGGCTTGCGTGAGCTCGCCGGCAGCGACCATCTCCGTGAGCTTTGCTTCGATATCCGCGGTCGCGGTCGGGTTGAAGTCGAAGGAGAAACCGTCTCCGACGCCTTCCGGCCGCGCACGATACCACGTCAGGTATGCGTCCGCCTGTTCCTGCGTTGCCTTGCCCGCCGTGACCATCTTGTCGAGCATGGCCTGGACGCGCTCGTCGGTCATGTCCGACTTTGCCTGCTTCATGGCGTTCTCGACCGTCGCGCTGTCGAGTCCGAGTATCTCCGCCACCCGCTCCGCGAAGCTCCTGCCTCCGCCCGCGTCGGCGCTCTGCGCCAGCGCCGCGCCGACCATCACGCCGACGGCCGCCACGGCCACCAGCAAACCAACCACTACTCTCTTCATTCCGACACCTCCGATGTGTATTCATCCCGCTTCTGCGAGATCGAGATGCCACTGTACCGGCCATGTTTGAAGATATTATGAAAGTTCGCGTGGTTTATCGAGTCGCACGGATTTGTCCTCTGAAGCGCCAGGTCCAGAGGGGTTCTCTCCCTCTGGCAGAGGGGCTGGGTAAATCCCCCGAAGGTTCCAAGGGCCGGGCAATCGCATCTGAGGGGCCTCGGCCTGCGGTTTTTGCCGAAAACTGTCCCAAACTGTTCCATTTTGTCCCATCTCGTAGCTGAGGGTTCGATTTCGTGGAACAAAAGTGGGGCACTTGTGGAACAGACGTGGAACAGAACCGGAGCAGTTCTGGGACAATTGTGGGACAGTCCCCGGGGCAGGGGCGCACTCTTGTGGGCGCCCTTAGCGGTTGGCTGATTACGATGATTCCGTGAACGTGGCTCGGCACGACCACAAACGTGTGTTCCCATACGGATATGGTAGTACGTGGGTTCGCTGATGTCAAGGGGATGTGCAGGCAATCGCATTTTGGCGAGCGAGCGCCAAAGCGGTGGGCTTGTCCAGTGCGATTGCTCTGGAGTTCCAAAGTGGAATCAGTCGACCCGGCCGGATTCCCTATGTTACGATGCCACGATCCATGGACTCGTTCAGAGGTTCCCCAAGTCCTTGTCATCCCAGTGCCGGCCATGCACCTTCCGCGGAGCGCCTCTCACGTGCGGGGCGATCAATGAGCGCATCGACAGCAAGCTAAACTGGATGGACAGGGTCTTGGAGAGCAGGTGCGGATCCGCTTGGCGGAAGCGGGAGGCTGCCCTCTCCGGGCGCCTCGAGGTTCCGGAGCTCGATGAATGAGTAGAGGAATCAGAATCGGCCTGACGCTGCTGGGCCTAACCATCGCGTTGGCGTTCGCCGGGTGTGGGGGCACGACTCCACAGGAGGCCCCAACGCCCCGCCCGACAGCGACGCTCGCGCCGCCAACGGCGACGCCTGAGCCGACGGCGACGCCGGCCTCAGAGCCTTCTGCGGCCCTTACGCCAGAGCCATCGGCTGAACCCGCCAGCGACCAAGAACCGTCAGAGAGTGCCTGGCAGCAGGTAGAGCGGCTAGAGTTCCGCTATACCATGGATGGTCTAAGCTGTTGGGCGTCAGTCAGGGTCTATGGGCCCACCTCGCTCGGACCGGAAGTTGACCGGGTCCGCGTCGTATCCGCGGACGAAGACGCGTTTTCGGTTACCAGTGAGTCCTGGAGAGCCGGGCCGGGCTATGTAGATCTTCTCGTCGGTACATTCGTCAGGGCTGTCAGTGTGTGGGGGGAGTACCAACTCTCGTCCCATGCCGACCCCGATCCCGGGAAAGGACTCTCTGTGAGGCATCTGTGGTACGTCTCCCTAGAGGCTGGAGGAGTTCCGGTGGCGGAGTCCAATACTGTAGTGATGGATGACACAGCCTGGGGCGGACTTAGGGAGGGCTGCCGCGAAAGGCTAGACGCGCTGGTTGGTTCGGCCAATCTCATGCTCGTAGATGAGGCTTATGAGGTCAAAGCCCACGAGATTATCGCGGAAGCGTCCTGTGCACAAAAACCCAGGCAGAAGGACATTAGTCTGATGGAGCTGTACATTGATTTCCTCGACAACTCTGCCGTACCCGGCCAAAACCTTCCGCCGGGCGACATCAGGGACATCCGTGAAGTTGCAGCCAGGGAACTAAGCGCGTTCAGGGCTCACGATGCGACTCATAAGCGGTGGGGTTGGTGGCCTGGATGCTTCCTTCCAGTTCCTTGACCCTCGTAGAGATCCGGACCCGCAGCCCTGAGAAGACGCAGGTCGTCGGCAGAGCCATCGGAGAGAACGCGCGGGCCGGCGACCTCATACTTCTGGAGGGCGAGTTGGGCGCCGGCAAGACCTGCCTTACTCAGGGGATACTCTGGGGACTCGGCGGGAACGAGTACGCCCGCAGCCCGACCTTCGTGCTCATGGCGCAGTACGCGGCTCGACTTACTCTGCACCACGTCGACCTTTACAGAATTGAGTCTGCTATCGAAGCGGCCGAGCTCGGACTCGACGAGGTTGTCTCCGGCGATGGAGTCACCGTCGTTGAGTGGGCCGACCGCGCAGGGGGCATGTTCGAAGGACAGGGCCTCCGAATACGCCTGGCGCTCGTCACCGAGTCCACACGTTCCCTCACACTTTCGACAACCGACGTCCGCTACTCCAGCGCCATAGAAGCCGCGCGGCTGGCCGAGCGGGACGGCAGCTAGAGGCATGGAGCTGACGATTGACACCTCGACCCGGTACGCGTCGGTCGGAGCCGCTGAGGACGGCGCTATAGTCGCAGAGATCACGTGGCGCTCCGACCGCAACCACTCGGTCGAGCTGGCTCCCGCGATCCGGCGCCTCATGGACGTGGTCGCAGCCGGGATGGAAGACCTGACGGCCGTCTACGTGGCCGCAGGGCCAGGAGGCTTCAGCGCGCTGCGGGTGGGAATGAGCACCGCGAAGGCGGTCTCTGCCGCCCTCGAAACGCCCCTCGTGGCCGTCCCGACTCTGGACGTCGAGGCCGAGCCCTATCGGGGCATGGGCATGCCCGTGCGCGCCGTGATGACCGCCGGCAAGACGCGCAGATACCTCGGAAGATACGCGGACGGGATAGACCCGGAGTATGACGTCGTGAAGGACGAAGAGACCGCGGCGGATGTCCGCGAAAGGACGATCTTCTGCGGCGAGGGGCTGCCCGACGTCGCGGACATGCTGCGGGACCGACTCGGCGACCGTGCCGTGATCACCCGTGCGGTCCCGCCGACCAGGCGCCCCGGCTCGCTGGCCGCCCTCGCTCATGCCCGACTTCAGGCAGGCGAGACCGACAGCGCCGACTCGCTTCAGCCGATCTACCTTCGCAGCGCCCAGGTCGAGGCGGCCCAACGCGCCTGGCCTGGCTGAACCATTATTAGGAGGACAGTCGATGACCCAGAGGACCCTGGTGCTGCTGAAGCCGGACTCGATACAGCGTGGGCTGGCCGGCGAGATAATCGGACGCCTCGAACACAGAGGCCTCAGGATAGCCGCAGCAAAGCTCATCAGAGTCGACGAAGACCTCGCTCACCGTCACTATGGCGAGCACGTGGGCAAGCCCTTCTTCGACGGACTCGTGAGATTCATAACGGCGGCCCCGGTGATGGCGATGGTAATCGAGGGCGAGGCTGCCGTCGCGTCGGTCAGGGCCGCAATGGGGGCGACGAACCCTCTCGACGCCGCCCCGGGATCGATCAGAGGCGACCTCGCCCTGTCCATCGGCATGAACCTGATACACGGGTCAGACTCCGAGGAGTCCGCGGAGAGGGAGATCGACCTGTTCTTCTCACCCGGAGAGATACTCGACTACACCCGCGACGTGGACAGGTGGATCACTGAATCCTGACCAGCTCCACCGCGCTGCTCCACACGTCCTCCAGCGAGTAGAAGCTCCGCTCCTCGCGCCCGAAGAGGTGGACGATGACGTCGCTAAAGTCGAGCAACACCCACCCCGTATCGGGCGTGCCTTCACGGTGGTGCAGACGCGCGCCCGACCTCTCGAGGGCGTGAACCAACTCCTCGGACAGTGTGTCGATCTGCCTGGTAGAGTCGGCCGACATGATCACGAAGTAGTCCGCAAAGGAGGACGCCTCCCTGATGTCAAGGAGGACTATGTCGGACGCCTGATTGTCCGAGGCTGTGTCCACGGCCCGACGGGCCTGCCTCATGTTCTCCGTGAGCCGATGTCTCTCCACCGCTGGATTATAGGCGCGGCGCAATCAGCGGTCAATTCCCAAACCCACCGCGAGCCTGTCCCAGATTAGTAGGCGGTGTCGTTTCATTTAGGACGGCGCTACACCCATCCGTCTCTGGCGCAGGCCGGAATCTTAGGGGTGGCGCGGGCGATCCCCCCGCGTTCCCAGGAGGCTCCTACTCAGACTCCGCCTTCAATCCTGATTCAGACAACCCTTGACAACCACGAACCGCTGTGCTACGGTTTGCCCATGACACAGTCGCCTCTCTCCACAAAACCGCCCGCAGAACTCCCCAAGCGCCCGGATGACCTGTCGCATAGGTGTCGCATAGGTGTCGCATAGGTGTCGCATAGGTGTCGCATAGGTGTCGCATAGGTGTCGCATGAGTGTCGCGTAGTGTCAGCCAAAATCGGCCCTCTCGGCTACGAAGTGGCTGCGAAATACCCGCAATGCGACACTTTCGCAAGAATTTCCCGCCGCCGCCGAGCCCCGGAGGCCCCCGGACGCAAGGACCGGCGCGTCGCCCCAGTCAACCAGGAGGTCTATCGGCAGGGATGCGCCTATGAGTTGGCCGAGCGCCGTCTGCTGACTCTGGATGACAAGCTGACACGAGACAGGCCGAAGAGTCTGAGGTCGGTGAGGTCGCGTGCCAGGACGGTGGTGACCGAGTCGAGACACCTTCTTCATAAATGCCTACTAATCTGGGACAGGTTCCGTCAGGCTTGGCAGGCTTTCAAAAAAGCGGCCACCCGTGTATTATTGGGACAGATTTAGCAGATGGTGGAGACTGCCCAGTTGAGCTCCGATGCCGGCGGCATCAATGACCGGGTACGGGAGGCCATCTCCTCCGGCAAGCGCCCCACGAGAACGATACTGTCCTCACTCCTGGCTGTTCACGACGAACTCGGGTACCTTCCCGATGAAGCCATCCGGGAGACTGCGGCCATCTTCGACACGACGATCAATGAGGTCTGGGGCGTCGCATCCTTCTACACCAACTTCCGATTCACGCCGCCCGGCCGCCACGTCGTCGAGGTCTGCTGGGGTCCAACCTGTCATCTGGCGGGCGCGCCCGCTCTCATAGACTCGATCCAGCATATGCTGAGGCTCTCCGGAGAGGGCGATACCGAAGACGGAGGGGTGAGTCTGAAGTACAACACCTGCCTGGGGGCATGCGCCCAGCCGCCCGTCCTGAGCATCGACCACCATCTCGTTGGCCGTCTGACCGCCGATTCGGCGGCTCGGGCAGTGTCGAGAGTCCTCGACGGCGCCTGATAAGGCCGCCGAGTCTCGATTGTAGGGAACCATGCCCACTTATCAGGAACTCAAGGCCGAAGCCGACTCCCGATGGATGGCTCTGGTCTCCGAAAAGCCCTGGATCAGGGTGGGGGCGGCCATGTGCGGCCAGGCAGCCGGCGCCCTCGAAACCCTCGCCGCCCTGAAATCGAGACTCACCGCCCGCGGCATAGACGCCAACCTGGACGCGGTCGGATGCCTCGGCCTCTGCTTCGCAGAGCCCATCGTCGACATCCTCCTTCCGGGAGGCTCCAGGCTGCTGTTCTCAAACGCAGGCCCCGACGCCGCCCGGCGCATCATCGACTCTTACGTTGCCGAGGGACGCATCCCGGACGGCAACGTGCTCGGTTACCTCGGCAGCCCTGTCGACGGAGCGCCCGACCTGACGTCGCTGCCGGGAATGCGCCTACAGAAGAGAATCGCCCTGCGCAACGCAGGCCACGTTGCTCCCGGCGACGCTTACCAGTACCTGGCCAACGGCGGATATTCGGCGCTCCGAAGAGCGCTGTCGGTGATGAAGCCGGCAGACGTTATCCAGGCGGTGATCGACTCCGGCCTGCGTGGGCGGGGAGGAGCCGCGTTCTCGACAGGCATCAAGTGGAGCTTCCTCGTGCGCTCCCCCGGACCGCCGAAGTACATCCTGTGCAACTGCGAGGAAGGCGACCCGGGAGCCTTCAACGACAAGGGGATACTCGAGAGCGACCCCCATATGCTCCTCGAAGGCATGTCGCTGGCCGGCTACGCCACGGGCGCAACGAACGGCATAGTCTTCATCAGGCACGGACACGACGGCCCCATCGACCGCACCGAGAAGGCGATAGAGCAGGCATACGACCTCGGACTTCTGGGTGACGACATCCTGAACACCGGCTGGAGCTTCGACGTCGAGGTATCGCTGACCGGCGAGTCGTACGTCTCCGGTGAAGAGACCGCGTTGATGGACGCCGTCGAGGGCAAGCGGGCGATGCCGCGATTCAGACCACCGTTCCCCGCTCAGGTCGGCGTATGGGGAAAGCCGACGAACATCAACAACGTAAAGACCCTCTCATACGCCCCGTCGATCATCGCCGACGGCAGCGAGAGCTTCTCCGAAATCGGCGTGAACAAGAGCACGGGGACCGCGATCATATGCCTCAGCGGGCACATCCGACGGCCCGGACTGTACGAGGTGCCGATGGGAATGACGCTGGGTGAGGTAGTGAACGACATTGGCGGAGGAGTCCCGGGAGGCAAGAAGCTGAAGATGCTCCAGACCGGCGGACCGCTCGGCGGGCTGCTCGGAGCCGAAAGCCTGAACATCAGGCTGGACTTCGACGAGATGCGCCAGGCCGGCGCAATCTTGGGGTCCGGCGGCATCATCGTGGCCGACGAGGACACCTGCGCGGTCGACATGACCAGGGTGCTCGTCGCGTTCTGCCAGTACGAGTCGTGCGGCAAGTGCTTCCCCTGCAGGATGGGCATGGAACACCTGCTGGAGATCATAGAGCGCATCGCCCGGTTCGAATCCAGACCCGGAGATGCCGAACTGATGCGCAGCGTCGGCGAGACTATGGAAGGCGCCTCTCTCTGCGGTCACGGTCAGCTGGGATTCGGGCCGATCCGCTCGGCATTCCAACACTTCGAAGAGGACTTCAGAATGCACATAGACGAACGACGGTGTCCCACCGGAAGCTGCCTCCGGCCCGCCCTGGAGATCAGGAACACCAGACCATACGCGGTCGACTTCACGCCCGCCGCCATGCCGGAGCCCGCCGGAGCGGCCAATGTCTGACCGTATCAGCCTGACCATAGACGGGAAGCAGATCACGGCCGCGCCGGGAACCAACGTCCTCCAGGCCGCCCTCGACGTGGGCAAGTACGTCCCATACCTCTGCTACTACCCAGGCATGAAGCCGTTCGGCGCCTGCCGCATGTGCATCGTGGAGATCGAAGGCGGGCCGCCGGGAACCCCCGCCTCCTGTACGGTGCCGGTGTCGAACGGGATGGTGGTGACCACCGACTCGCCGAAGCTCCACGCGGCGCGGCGCGGCATCATGGACCTGCTGCTTGCCGAACACCCGCATGGGTGCTTGACATGCCATCGGATCGAACTCTGCGGTCCCGCGGACATCTGCCTCAGACACGTGTCGGTCAACGACCGCTGCGTGACCTGCCCCAAGAACGAGAGGTGCGAACTCAAGGACACCGTCCGACATCTCGGAATGGATATGGACACCAGCCTGACCTACAACAACCGGCATCTGCCGCTCGCGGTGTCCGACCCATTCTGGGAGATGGACATGAACCTGTGCATCGTATGCGCGCGCTGCGTGCGGGTATGCGATGAAGTGCGGGGCGACTATGCCCTCACACTTCACCAGAGGTCCAGCAGAAGCCTAATCGGGACGTCGCACGGCACGTCGCTCTTGGAGTCAGGCTGCGAGTTCTGCGGGGCATGTATAGACGTGTGTCCCACAGGAGCTCTGGTGGAGAGGAGCTACAAGTGGGACAAGGCCGTCAGCGTGACGACCACCGTCTGCCCACACTGCCCCGTCGGCTGCCGGATGAAGCTGGAAGTGGACAAGCGCGGCCGCCTCATAAGGTCAATCGGCGACCTCGGAGGGCAGGCCAACCGTGGTCAGGCCTGCTACAAGGGCAAGTTCGGACTCGACTTCGTGAACCGCAAGGAACGACTCTCGCGCCCACTCGTAAGGCGAAACGGACGACTGGAGGGCGCGTCCTGGGATGAGGCTCTCGACGAAGTATCGAGCCGCTTTGCCGATTACAGAGACGGCAGCTTCGCCCTGATCGCCTCTCCACGGGGCACCAATGAGGACAATTACGTGGCTCAGAAGTTCGCGCGTGCGGTCATGATGACCAACAGCGTCGACACGTCGTCCAACCTCAGGCCCGAACTGGTGTCGCCTCTCCGCAGACTTTTGGGTCACGGCGCGGGAACCAACCCGCTCTGGGACCTGGAGGGGTCGAAGGGTTTCTTGGTCGTGTCGAGCAACATGACCGAGGAACAGAACGTCGCCGCGGTTCCTATCAAGAAGGCCGTGAACGCGGGGGCGCGCCTCATCGTGGTTGACCAGCGCGAGACCGAGCTGACGCGCCACGCGGCCATGTGGATCAAGCCCAGACCGGGAAGCGAGTCGGTCCTCGTCGGCGGGATGATACGGACGATCATGGATGAGTCTCTGGACGACCACGATTTCCTCGCCGACAACTGCGAGGGCCTAGACGAGCTCAAGTACGCGCTCTGGAAGTTCGATCCGATCCAGGTCGAAGCGCTGACCGGAGTCCCGCAGGACGACCTCAGAGCCGCGGCCAGACTCTTCGCAGAGATGAAGCCTGCCGCAGTCCTCTACGGACTGGAGACCGTCGCCGCCGGCCTCCGCGAGGGATTGGTGACGGCTCTCGTGAACCTTGTGCTGGTCACCGGCAACCTCGGCAAGCCGTCATCCGGTCTCTATCCGCTCTTCCTGGGAGCCAACGATCAGGGGTCGCTGGACGTCGGATGCGCGCCTACGCTGCTGCCCGGGCAGGCCTCCGTCGCCGACCGCTCCGCCCGCGAGCGCTTGGAGCGGGCTTGGGGCGCCTCCCTCCCTGACACCCCAGGCCACTCCATCACTCATATCACCAGGGCCATAAACGCAGGTGACGTCAAGGCCCTTCACGTAATCGGAGACAGCCCGAACTTCACCAACGGCGAGCTCGACGGCTTCGTTGAGGCGCTGGAACGGCTCGAATACCTGGTGGTGCAGGACACCTTCGCCAACCGAGTCACCGCCGCCGCGGACGTCGTCCTGCCGTCGGCGGCCTTCGCCGAGAAGGTCGGCACCTACACCAACCTGGAGCGGCGAGTCCAACTCCTCAGACCCGCGCTGTCCCCCAGAGACGGCCAGAGACCCGACTGGCAGACCGTCAGCATGATAGCCGCCCGCATGGGCGCCGAGGGCTTTGCCTGCCAGACCCCTGAGGAGATATTCGACGAGATCAACAACCTGGTCGACGACTACGGAGGCATAACCTACGAGCGTATCGGCCCGGGCGGCCTTCAGTGGCCGTGTCTCGCCGCCGACATGGTGGATACGCCGGTGCTGTTTGAAACCGGGTTCGAGGCCCGAAAGGCCAGGCTCGGCAGCCTGAGCCTGCCGCCCCCTCCGGAAACGGTGAATGGGGAGTACCCGATGCACCTCGCGCGCGGCAGAGTGTTGCACGTGACGGAGGGTGACCTTCAAATAGAGACCGTGAAGGGACGCAACAGGATCAGACGCGGCGAAATAGTGGAGATGCACCCCGACGACGCCGCCGGCATAGGGGTGACACAAGGCGACAGGGTGGAGGTCTCTTCCCCAAGAGGGAAGATGCAGGGGATGGTCAGCCTGACCGGAACGCAGAGGTCGCTCGTCTCGTCGACCTCCCTGTTCGGCGAGATGATCACCTCGCTGGAGCACGACACCTCGCCCGACCCGATGCTGAGAACCCCAACGCTGCCGCTGCTTCCCGCGAAGGTGACTAAGGTGCTCGAACACGTGACCGCAGGAACCGCAGGAGAGGACGCTTGATCACGCTGCGACGCAAGCCGAAGCTGGCCGAGGTGCCGATCCTGCGGAGACAGGACCTGACCGACGACCTCCTGCTCTTGTGGATAGAACGCCCCGACGGGTTCACCTTCAAGGCGGGGCAGTACTGCACCATAGGCGTGGACGGCGTCGAGCGTGCCTACTCCATAGCATCCGCCCCACACGAGCCCGCCCTCGAGCTCTTTGTGGAACGCGTCCCTCCTCCCGAAGGAGTGCTCACCCCAATCCTGTGGGAGACCTATCCCGGCGACACGGTCTCCATACGACCGCGCGCCAAGGGCCTGTTTACCATGGACCCGTTACTCCCGAACCAGCTGTTCGTCGGCACCGTCACAGGCGTCGTGCCGTACGTCAGCATTGTCCGCGACTACATCCACAACCGGCGCCAGGGGCACCACTTCTACATTCTGGAGGGTGCGAGCTACCAGGATGAGCTGGTATACGACCGCGAGCTCGAGAAGGTCGCGGCAGAGCGCCCCGACATGCTCACCTTCGTGCCAACCGTCAGCCGGCCGGGCGAAGACCGAAACAGGGGCTGGACGGGCGAGACCGGCCGGGTCAACGCCCTCCTCGAGAAATACGTCGAGGAGTTCGGACTCACCCCCGACGATACCCTGGTCTATGCCTGCGGACACCCGGGCATGATCGAGGACGTGAAGGAGCGCCTGCGGCCCAGAGGCTTCAGGGTCGAGGAAGAGCGCTTCTGGAAAGAGGGCTAGGGCGCGCCCACTCACCCTCTGACCGGCGTTCCCGTCCGCTATAATAGGCACGGCAAGGCTCCCGGGACGCCATGACCACCCCCGCCAGACGCCAGTACCTGCGCATCAAGAAAGAGCACCCCGACGAGGTGCTGCTCTTCCGGATGGGCGACTTCTACGAAACCTTTGACGACGACGCGCGGCTCGTCGCCAGAGAACTCGAAATAGCCCTGACCTCCAGGGAGATGGGACGCGGACAGCGCGTTCCCCTAGCCGGAATACCCTACCATACCCTCGATTCCTACCTCGCGCGCCTAGTCAAGAAGGGCTACCGAGTCGCCATCTGCGAGCAGACCAGCGACCCCGCCGAGTCCAGGGGACTGGTCGACCGGGAGGTGGTGCGGATAGTCACTCCGGGCACCGTCGTCGAAGACGCGATTCTCGAGCAGAAGGTCAACAACTACCTCGCCGCAGTGGTCGTGGACGGCGGCCGCGCAGGGCTGGCGTACGTGGACATCACCACCAGCGAGTTCGCGGCCGCCCAGTTCGACCTCTCGCAGCTCCCGACGGAGCTGAGCAGACTGTCGCCCTCGGAGCTCCTGGCGCCCGAGACGGACGAGGACCTGCCCGCCGCCAATGGAACGGTGGTCACACGCCTTCCCCTCGACTCCTTCCACCCCGAGTGGGCCAGAGAGACCCTCCTGAACCACTTCGGGGTCGCGTCTCTCGAGGCGTTCGGTTGCGAGCATCTGCCGCTCGCGGCTAGGAGCGCCGGCGCGATTATCGACTACCTGGGACGCAGCCAGAAGACCGCCCTGGCGCAGATCACCGTCCTGAGGACCTACTCGACCGAGTCCTATATGGTGCTGGACCCGCAGACACGGCGAAACCTCGAACTGTTCGAGGGAGGACGCTGGGCCGACTCTGGGAGGTCGCTCCTGGCCGTCCTCGACCGCACCCGTACCCCGATGGGCGGGCGGCTGCTGCGCCGGTGGCTGGGACAGCCGCTGTTGTCGGTCCACGGCCTCCTGGAGCGCCAGGAGGCCGTGGAGTGGTTCAAGAGAAGCGATCTGAGACGAGAAAGGGTGCTCGTCCATCTCGATGCAATCTCAGACGTCGAAAGGCTGATGAACCGCGTCCGCGGCTTCAGCGCCACTCCGCGTGACCTCGTCGGCTTGGCACAGAGCCTCACCGCCGCGCCTCAGGTCAGGGCGATCCTGGAGGAAGACGACGACGCGCGCCGCGTCGAGCATCTGGCCCAAAGCATCGCGGACAACGAGAATGTCGTGAAGCTGATCCGGGAGGCCATCGCCGACGCCCCACCCGTCTCGATAGGGGCGGGCCAGGTGATACGCGCCGGATTCTCACCGGAGCTCGACGAGCTCCGGTCCGCGTCCCTGGACGCACAGCAATACATCGCCGGACTCGAACAATCAGAGCGAGAGCTAACCGGTATCAAGTCGCTCAAGGTCGGATACAACAGAGTATTCGGATACTACATAGAGGTCACTAAGCCGAACCTCTCCCTCGTCCCACAGCGCTACGTCAGGCGCCAGACCCTGGTGGCGGCGGAGCGCTTCATCACCCCCGACATGAAGGAGCACGAGTCGCTGATCCTGAACGCGCAGGAGCGCATCGAGGAGATGGAGGGGTCGCTGTTCCACCGAATATGCGGACAGATCGGCGAGGCGGCTCCGCAGATAATGCAGACGGCAGCCGCGGTCGCCCGCGCCGACGCCCTGTGCTCCCTGGGAGAGGCCGCCTCCAGATACGGCTACGTCCGCCCCGAACTGAACGAACAGGACTCCATCGACGTCAGGAAGGGCAGGCATCCGGTGGTCGAGCGTATGCTGCCGGCGGGCGCCTTCGTCCCGAACGACACCCGCCTATCGTGCCTCGATGAGCAGCTTGTCGTCCTGACGGGGCCGAACATGTCCGGCAAGTCTACGTATATCAGACAGGTGGCGCTCATCGTCCTCATGGCGCAGGTCGGGAGCTTCGTCCCGGCGGAGTCGGCTACGATTGGCGCAGTCGACCGCATCTTCACCCGCATCGGGCTTCAGGACGACCTCGCGGTGGGGCAGTCCACGTTCATGATTGAGATGGTCGAGACCGCGTCCATCCTGAATCATGCCACCGAGCGGTCCCTGATCATCTTGGACGAGATCGGAAGGGGAACCAGCACCTACGACGGCCTCGCCATAGCTCAGGCCACCGCCGAATATCTGCACAACCACCCCCGCCTAGGATGCAAGACCCTGTTCGCCACCCACTACCACGAACTGACCGGCCTGGCCGAGTACCTCCCCCGCGTACGGAACTACAACGTGGCTGTCTCCGAAGAGAGGGGCGAGGTCGTCTTCCTGCGCCGGATCGCGCCCGGCGGCGCCGACAAGAGCTACGGAGTCCACGTCGCCCGGATCGCCGGACTACCGGGAAGCGTGGTCAACCGCGCCTGGGACATACTGAGAGACCTGGAGGGCGCCGCTCCCTCACGCGCCGCCGGAGACCCGGCCGCAGGCCGCCCACGCCGGCCGCCGGCCCAGCAACTCTCATTGCTGCATCCGGATACGGACGTTGCCGGTGATCTGCTGGCCCTAGACATTGCGTCTCTGACCCCGCTGGAGGCCATTACGAAGCTCTACGAACTCCAGGAGAGGGCCGGAGGTTCCTGAACACGGCCCGCAGATTCACACTTCGTTGGCGCCATTCCCGTCGAGCCATCCTGCGCGCACGGCTGCGTGTTCGCCGCTGCCGCCTATCCGAAGCGGGCCGGGTTCATCGGCGATATGTCCATGAACGGCTCCTCGCCCGTGATCACCTGTGCGGCGAGCAGGCCGCTGGCCGGTCCTGATGACATGCCGATCATCGCGTGGCCGGCGGCGAGGGTGAGATTGTCGTAGCGCGGGGAGCGGCCCAAGAGCGCCAGGCCGTCGGGCGTGACGGGGCGCAGACCCGCCCAGACCTCGATCCTCTCCATCCGGCTCGGGTCGAGTTCGGTCAGGTAGGCCGCGGGAGCGCGTGAGACGGCCTCGACGCGCCGGCGGTTGATGGACAGGTCGATTCCCGCCATCTCCAGCGTCCCGGCGAACCGGATCGTGTCTCCCATCGGGGTCACGGCCACGTGCCCCTCCTCGCAGATGAACGGCGTCTCCGGAGCGTCCCGAGGCTTTCGAAATGTGATGCTGTAGCCCTTGGCAGCCTGTATCAGGGCCTTGATCCCAAGGCCCCGGACGAGTGGCGGCGTCCACGATCCGGCAGCCAGCACCACCTCGTCGGCTTCGAGACTGCCCACGGAGGTGGTCACGCCGACGACCTTCCGGCCTTCCGTCTCGAATCCCAGCACCTCGGCGGGGGCGGTCACCTCGCCGCCCATGGCTCGGAATCTCTCCGCCAGTGCCCGCACGAAGCGCGCGGGGGTCAGGTGGGCGTCTTGTGGATACTCGATCCCGCCGACCACCTTCGCGTCCAGCCCCCCAAGCCGGTCGTCCACCTCCCGTTTGCTCAGGACCTCGGTGCGGACTCCGACGCTACCGAGCAGGTCGGCATCGCGGCGGCCTTCGTGGAGGCCCTCCTCGGTATTGAAGAGGTGAAGCACTCCTCTCTGCTCGAACCCGAACTCCATGTCGTCCATCGCCTCGAACGACCGGTACAGCTCCAGGCTCTTCATGATGAGGTCGCGGATCACCGGCATGGTCCTGTCCCTGCTGCGGACGTTCGAGGCCCCGCGGAATCGCCAGATCCAGTCTAGGAGGGCGGGCTCCGGCCTGAGCCTGATGTAGAAGGGGCTCTCAGGGTCGAACATCCAGCGCAACGCCTGCCAGACGACTCCGGGCCGTGCGAACGGCACGCTGTGGCTTGGAACTATCAACCCTGCGTTGCCGTAGGAGGAGCCTGCGCAGACATCCTCCCTGTCGACGAGCAGCACACTCCTGCCCGCCTCGGTCAGGAAGTAGGCGGCGCAGACACCGAGCACGCCGCCCCCGATGACCAGCACGTCGGCACGGCGGACTGGTCCTGTAGTGGGGTTGAGAGTGGCTTCCATGACCGCGGGCATCATACGACAGCCACTCTTGTTGTCAAGCGACCCTCGATTCTGTAACAGTTCAGAGTTGATGAATCGAGTCTGGGGTTTCGAGTACCTGGGGAGTCAACTCTCCCTGCGGTGTCCCGTACCGGAATGCCCGGTAACAAGGCGATGCCCAGGAGACGACCGCCTCGGAAGCATCGTGAACACGGCTTGCCTGTCAGCGAGTCAAGCCCAGCCGTCGAGAGGTTCATGCCCCTGAACGATGCACCGAGTGCGGTACGGAACGGAGTGAAGCTGTTCAGACTCCGTGAGGTCCGAAGGGTTCTCCCCTTGACAACAGCGAACTCCTGTACTACATTATTCACATGGAAGTAGCCAACCCAATAGCAGCCCTGAAGACCTGTCCCACAATTGTCCCACAACTGTTCCGGTTCTGTTCTACATCTGTTCCACAAGTGCCCCACAATTGTTCCACGAAATCGAACCCTCAGCTACGAGACGGAACAAAATGGAACAGTTTGGGACAGTTTTCGGCAAAACCCCAGGCAGAGGCCCTTCAGATGCGATTGCCCTGGGGGTGAAACTGTTCAGACTTTGTGAGATCCGAAAGGGGAGTCCAGAGGGGTTCTCCCCTCTAGCAGGGAGTCTGAGGAGCACTCTCCACTGACCACCGACCACGTTCTCCCCTTCTGACAGGGGGTCTGGGGGCTTGCCCCCAGTTTCCAAAATGGGCGGGCAGGCGGGTGGGGGACCCAGCCGTCTGCTTTATCAGGACTACGATCATCGAAAAGACCTCATGAAGTCTGAACAGTTACAACGGGGTTCACGAGTTTGACAGAGCCCTACCCGTGATATACATTGCGGATTCCATTGAATCCGGTTCGTCTCGGTGGTCACGTGAAAACACGGAGGTATCGAATGAATATCGTAAAGAGACTGAGACTGCCGGCGGCTGTGGCCATAGTTGCGGGGACGCTCGCTGCTACTCTGGCCTGCACCACGGAGACGGTCAGGGAGGTGCCTGTCGATAGAGTGGTCACCCAGGAGGTGGTCAGGGAGGTGCCTGTCGAGAAGGTGGTGGAGGTGGAGAAGGAGGTCGTCAGGACCGTCGAGGTGGAGAAGCCGATCGAGGTTATCAAGGAGGTGGTGAGGGAGGTGGAGGTGCCCGGCGAGACGGTGGTGGTGGAGAAAGAGGTCGTCAGGACCGTCGAGGTGGAGAAGCCCGTCGTGGTCACCCAGGAGGTGGTCAGGGAGGTCGAAAAGATTGTCCTCAAGGACCCCCGAGCCGGAGGAACGCTGAGATCCAACTTCCCCGGCATGAAGACTCTGGACATCCAGACGGCGGCCGGGCCCGGAGAGGTCGCGACCCAGACGCACGAAGGCATATTCGCACGCACCGCCGCCATGACGTCGGCCGGGATGCAGGTGGACAGCTGGCAGGCCAGCTCGGACGGGCTGACCTGGCGGTTCCATCTCAGAGATGGGCTGAAGTTCCACAACGGCGAGCCGGTCACCGCGCGTGACGTCAGGGGCTCTGCCGAGCGCTCCAAGGACAAACCGGGGCTCTACGTCCAGTTCTACCAGGACTTCATGGACGAGTGGACGGAGATTGACGACAACAACTTCCAGATAACCCTGAAGAAGAAGGCCCCGTTCACCCTGGACGCCCTCGCCGACGGCGGCGCGACTCCGACCGTCCCAAGAGAGATATGGCAGCTGCCGGTAACCCAGGCGTCCACCGTGCTGATCGGCGCAGGCCCCTACAAGCTGGAAGAGTGGGTGCCGGGGGACAAGACCACGCTATCTCGCTTTGAGGACTACATCCCGTCCGAGCAGCGCTCCAGCTTCATGACCGGTAAGAAGGTTGCGCTGATCGACACGATCGAGTATATCGAGGTCCCCGATACGGCCGCGCAGATCGCGGCAATAGAGACCGGCCAGATAGACGTCCTACTCTCGGTCGGCGGCGACTTTGCCGAGCGCCTCGAAAAGCACAGGGACGTCAACCTGATCAACCTCGAGTCGCCGGCCAGGCGGCTCGGCATCTGGCTCCAGCACGACCACCCGCCCTTCGACGACCTGCGTATGAGGAAGGCTCTGCAACTCGCCATAGACTCGGAAGACATCCTCAGAGGCGCGATTGGCCCGGCCAAGTACTGGAGAACGTGCGCCTCGATATGGTCCTGCGGCACGGCGTGGGAAACCGACGCTGGCTCAGAGGTCTATAACGTCAAGGACCTGGAGCAGGCCCGGCAGCTCGTCAAGGACGCCGGTCACGAGGGCTACGAAGTGAAGTTCATCGTCGGGGAGTACCATCCGGTGCTCGCGGGCTCCAGCAAAGTGGTGCGCGACATAATGGAGAGCATCGGCCTCCGCGTCGACTATCAGGCCATGGACAACGCAACTTGGCGCGCGACTCGAGCCGACTCGGATAACTGGGACGCGCTCATCACCGCAAGCGTCGGCTTCTACCATCCATACCTCGGGGCAACCGCCCACCTCAAGAAGGAGGGGTGGCTGCACAAGTACAAGGACGACACCGGCAAGCTGACCGCCCTGTGGGACAAGCTCTTCGCCGACGTCTACACCATAGAAGAGATCCAAGCGATCGCCGAAGAAATCGCCGAGGCGGTCTATGAGGACGTCCCCATCGTCAGTGTAGGTGAGTACTTCGAGCTCGCGGCAGCGCGCACCGACGTGAAGGGGTTCGCCCCGCTGCTCTGGAACCGGCCCTTCTTCAACGTGTGGCTCGAACGCTAGCGGCACACGATCGAACCGGCGTGGGGGGTGGAGACGTGCCCCCGTCCCCCACGCTGATTCACTCCACCTGACCGCCTGACCCGCCGCTCACCAAGTGCCGCGCCGAGGGAGGAATGCTGGGGCGTGCAAGCCTACATATTAAGGCGCCTCCTCGCCACCGTGCCCATTGTCTTCCTCGTAGGGGCCCTCTCCTTCTTCCTGATGCAGATCGCCGCCGGCGACGCCGTCGGGGTGATCATCGACGAAGAGGCCACCCTCGAACAGGAGGAAGCCCTCCGGGACGCCCTCGGACTGAACGACCCCGTCCTGGTTCAGTTCGCGAGATGGATGGGTAATCTGTTCAGGGGCGACCTGGGAACGTCTCTCATCAGCCGGTACCCTGTTACGAGCCTGATGTCCCCACGCTTGGAGCCCACGCTGAGCATCGCCTTCCTCGGAACTGTCCTCTCAGTGCTACTCGGCATACCGCTGGGCCTCCTGGCCGCGTGGAGGCCCAACTCCGGCCTGGACCGCGCGGTGCTGTTCTTCTCCGTCATCGGCTTCTCCGTACCCGGCTTCTGGCTCGCATTCCTCGCGCTGTGGACATTCGCAGTCAAGCTCCCGATCTTCCCTGTCCTGGGGTACACCAGCATCTCCGAGGGGGTGCTCCCTTGGCTGAGGAGCATCACTCTGCCCGCCATCGTCATCTCGGTCTCTACGGCTGCCGTCTTTGCGCGGATGACGCGCACGGGAATGGTCGAGGTGCTCCAGCAGGACTACATCAGGACGGCTAGGGCGAAGGGTCTGGCCGAGCGCGTCGTACACTTCCGACACGCCTTCAAGAACGCCTCCATACCCGTCATCACCACACTGGGATTCCTGGTCGTCGGGCTTGTCACAGGAACGACGATAATCGAGATAGTCTTTACGATCCCGGGGCTTGGGAGGCTCCTAGTGACGGCGGTGGTCGACAGGGACTATCCGATCGTCCATGCCCTTCTGATGCTGACGGCGCTCGTGTACATCTACGTGAACCTCCTGACCGACATCCTGTACGCCTACGCTGATCCGAGGATACGATACTGATGAGACCGGAGAGTCCGTAGTGGCGTCGGCGATAGGGCATCGGGAGCGGCCGGACTCAGTGACGCGCGCCTCACGAATGCTGCGCGCGACGTGGCGGCCGCTGAGCAGGAACCGGTATATGCTCTCCGGCCTCATATTCCTGGTACTGGTGAGCTCGGCCTCAGTTCTTGCCCCGTTGATAGCCCGCACGGACCCCACACGCACCAACACCCTCGAGCGCCTCCAGGCGCCGTCGGCCAGGCACTTCTTCGGGACGGACAACCTGGGTATGGACGTGTTCGACCGTACCTTGTACGGCGGGAGAGTCTCCCTGTTTGTCGGTATCACCGTAGCCGTGAGTGTTGCGGTCATCGGAGTGGTGATCGGGCTGGTGGCCGGGTACTATCGCAGGCTCGACGACCTCGTGATGCGGCTGGCAGACGCGATGATGGCGTTTCCCACCCTCATGCTCGCCCTCGCGATGATCGCCGTGCTCGGCGGAAGCGTGCAGAACGTCATCATCGTGATCATCTCCGTAGACACACCCAGGATGGTCAGGCTCGTCAGGGGGCAGGTGCTGAGCCTCAGGGAGCAGCAGTTTGTCGAAGCGGCCAGAGCCGTCGGGGCCTCGGTCCCGCGGATCCTGTTCGTACACATCGCCCCCAACACCTTTGGTGTGGTGATGGTGGCGGCGACGCTCTACTTCGCGGGGGCCGTGATGACCGAGGCCGCCCTGAGCTATCTGGGGGCCGGCGTCGCCCCATACACCCCGACCTGGGGCAACATCATGTCCGGCGGTCAGAGGTATCTCCAGGCCGCGGTATGGGTCAGTTTCTTCCCGGGCCTGTTCCTGTTCCTCACGGTGCTGGCAATCAATCTCGTGGGAGACGGTCTCAGGGACGCCCTGGACCCCAGACTCAGACGCGGGCTGTAAGTTTCTCCAGACACGCCGATAACAGGTGTCTCAGCCAGCGGTCAGGGTGTATATTACCTGTCAGATAACGACTGGCAGGTCTGACGTGTGCATCTTGTCGATCATCACTATCGGACCCGAATCCCTCGCCTCCGTCGTTCTGGCGAGAGCCGGAGTCCGTCCTCGGCGAGGGGCACCTTCGTGCCCTGGGAAGCAGTCTCCCAAGCCGCTTGTCCGAATCGGATGGGGGATTTTGGTCGGAGCGGCTCTGGTACTCGTCTCGTGCGGTGGGTCTGGCGAGCCCGCGACGCCCACCCCCATGCCCGCCCCGTCGATCTCGTCCGAAGACGCGGAGGCGATGCGCCGGCTGTCGGCTGACTACTGGACAGCCTACAACGAGAATGACGTGGATCTCGTCCTGTCCTTCCTGGAGCACGACTACGGCTTGGAGCGGGAGTCCAAGATAGTGAGAGACCTCGGACGGCGCGCCTTCATCGTGGTGGATGTAGAGGTGACGGAGGGGAGCCCTCCCAGGCTGACCTCGCCAGACGAGGGTGAGATGATGCTCGACGTCAGGGGCCTGGACATACAGCCCGCGGCCCTGATGGAGACTGCGCCACCCGACAGGGTCAGGATGGGCTTCGTGAGGCGCGCGGGGGAGTGGAAGATAAACTTCGCCGAGAAGGTGGAGTAGGCCGCTCGTTCGGCGCTCGTGAGTTCCGCCCCCGCATCGATCATCCCGTCGAGGCCCGCCTCCGGGGTGACCCCCATCATGGTGAAGTAGCCCCGCGGCCCCTGCGCGCGTTGTGGGCAGTGGGGGGGTAGCTGTTCAGAGTTGATGAGGTCTCTCTGTCTGCAAGCGCAGGGCGGTCGCGGCCTGCGGTTCTCGCCGAAAACTGTTCCATTTGTTCCATCTCGTAGCTGAGGGTTCGAATTCGTGGGACAATGTTGGGGCATTTGGGAACGGAACCGGAGCAGTTCCGGGACGATTTGTGGAACAGGGGTCTTCAGGGCTGTTGCTGGGTGGGCTGCTTTCACGTGGACAATGTAGTACAGGAGTTCGCCGTTGTCAAGGGGGGATTCCCCTTGGGTAACTGTTCAGAGTTGATGAGGTCTTTCGATCAGCGTAGTCCTGATAAGCGGACGGCTGGTTTCCCCACCCGCCCGCCCATTTGGAAACTGGGGGCAAAGCCCCCAGACCCCCTGCCAGAGGGGAGAACCCCGGTCCCTGTCTCTACCACCACCGACGGGCGGGCCCAGACCCCCTGCCAGAAGGGGAGAACCGAAGTCGAGGATTGGTCAACGTCGGGCGTGTAGCCAGACTCGCTGCCAGAGGGGAGAACCCCTCTGGATTTCCCCTTCGGGTCTCACGCTGAACAGTTACGGGTCTTCAGGGCTGTTGCTGGGTGGGCTGCTTCCACGTGGATAATATAGTACAGGAGTTCGTCGTTGTCAAGGGGGATTCCCCTTGGGTAACTGTTCAGAGTTGATGAGGCCTTTCGATCAGCGTAGTCCTGATAAGCGGACGGGCTGGTTTTCCCACCCGCCCGCCCATTTGGAAACTGGGGGCAAAGCCCCCAGACCCCCTGCCAGAGGGGAGAACCCGGGCCCTGTCTCTACCACCACCGACGGGCGGGCCCAGACCCCCTGCCAGAGGGGAGAACCCGGGCCCTGTCTCTACCACCACCGACGGGCGGGCCCGGATCCCCTGCCAGAGGGGAGAACCGAAGTCGAGGATTGGTCAACGTCGGGCGTGTAGCCAGACTCGCTGCCAGAGGGGAGAACCCCTCTGGATTTCCCCTTCGGGTCTCACGCTGAACAGTTACGGGTCTTCAGGGCTGTTGCTGGGTGGGCTACTTTCACGTGGACAATGTAGTACAGGAGTTCGCTGTTGTCAAGGGGGATTCCCCCTTCGGACCTCACAGGGTCTGAACTGTTACTCGATTTTGAACAGTGCGGTTGGCCGAGAGGAAGGTCAGCTACCACGACCGAGGCCACGGGCAGGAACACTCGTGGGGGCGGCTACTCGACTTTGACGAGGACCATGTCCACGCTGGTGGGTCTGCCTCCGGTGATGACGTCGTAGGCGGTGTCGTTGATGAAGGCGAGCCGGTTGCCTTCCATGATGCGCACGAGTAGTCCGTAGGTTCTGCGCTCGTCGATGACGGCGGGGTCGTATTCGATTCTGAAGGGCACGGGGACCTGTCCGGGGTTGGTGATGGTCTGTTGGGCTATGGTGACGGAGGGGGCGTCTGCTAAGGAGACGTCTGCAAGGACAACCTCGATCACAGCGTCCGGGGAGAGGGCTATCCTCTCTCGGTAGGTGATGGTGCCGGTGACGGCGGCCATGGCTACCGGGGGTGTCGGGGTCTCGACGGTCGGCGACGGGTCGGTCGGCTCGCCGACTTCCGTCGTAGTCAGACAGGCGGCGCCCGCCAAGAGCAGGAGGGCCAGTGCGAGCGCGAGTACCGCTCCGGTAGATGTGTTCAATGGCTGTTCCACATGGGAGGACATGATGCTCTCGACGATAGTGGCTACGTCGTAGGTGTGTTCAATGGCTGTTACTCATGGCAGGTTCTGGACATCGGACGGTCTAGCCCTCGGCATGGGAGGCGCGATTGGGGTTCTGGACATCGGACGGTCTAGCCCTCGGCATGGGAGGCGCGATTGGGGTTCTGGACATCGGACGGTCTAGCCCTCGTATGGGAGGCGCGATTGGGGTTCTGGACATCGGACGGTCTAGCCCTCGGCATGGGAGGCGCGATTGGGGTTCTGGACATCAGGACGGTCTAGCCCTCGGCAGGGGAGGCGTCTTCGGCCTCGATGGCTCTGATCTCCGCTTCGACCTTGCCCACTTTCACGTATTCTTCTTGGACGAGGTGGAAGGAGCGCTTCAGGAAGAGGTCTGTCAGTCGTTCGGCGTGGTTGCCGCCGGACTTGGCGGCGTCCACTATGCGGGGTATCTGGTGGTTGTCGGACAGTTGCCTGCCGAGCATCTGGATGTCGGACTCGGCCTCTCGGGCGAGGGCTGACTCTCCGCCCTCTACGGCGTATCGGAGTTTTCCGACCAGCTTGGTCAGCTCGCCGAGTTTTTCGCCGTCGCTCATGAATTCGTACAGGACCTCGGAGACGCTGAAGCCGCCCGCCTGGTCTTCGTGGGATTCGGGTTCCTGTTCGGCCGAGGGCGCGATTTTTTCGTAGAGGGAGGCGTAAGACTGTACGGCCTCGCTCACGCGCATCATCGCGGCGCCGACGTCTGTCACGTCGACCGTTCCGCAGAACAGGAGGTCGTCGCCGCGGATTTCGGCGATTTTCTCGATTTTCTCGTACCTGCCGACTTTTTCGGGCACCGGCGGGAAGACGAAGTTGGAGAGGTCTTTTGGGCTGAGGTCGGCGACCTGAGCCATGAGGAAGGGCGGGACGTATTTGGAGACGTCGACGTTGATGGGCAGCATGACGAGGTAGCTGGCCCATATCTCGTCGGGGTCGTCCGGGCTTCTGAAGAAGAGGAGGGCGTGGCCCCGGGGGGACTCGCTGCTTCCTTTGTCGAACACGATGTCCATGGGAGCGCATTTTATCACAGAGGGAGTGGCGAGTGGCGAGTGGAGAGTGGAGAGTGGCGAGTGGAGAGTGGAGAGTGGAGAGTGACCCCCAGACCCTCTGCCGGAGGGGGAGAACAGTGGGCAGTGGGCAGTGGAGAGTGGAGAGTGGAGAGTGGCCCCCAGACCCCCTGCCGGAGGGGAGCGATGAGTGGTGTGTGTGTGTTTGCAATCGGGGCGATTCCGGGTAAGCTGTCTGCGTCGCGTGGGGCGGGCAGGGACGCGGGTCGGTCGGCAGAATCGAGGAGGGGCAGGGGCGAGGGTCGGTCGGCAGAATCGAGGAGGGGCAGGGGCGAGGGTCGGTCGGCAGAATCGAGGAGGGGCAGGGACAGGGGACCGGTCGGCAGAATCGAGGAGGCAGGGACGGGGGTCGGCCGGCAGTTACCGAAAACACCGTCCTGATGGTCGGCTCGGCTCCGAGCGCCGTGTTGGGTATGGTCGACCCGATCCCTGAGATGGAATCGAGGAGGGCGGTTATATGGGTGAGCGCGTACGATTTGCCCACGCGGGGGTGTGCTACCCGCACGGGGACGGCTATATCGAGAGTCTTCTTCTGATGCCCGAGGTGGAGTTGTCGGCTCTCTACGATCCTGAACCCGAGGCCGCGGGTCGTCTCGCGGCGGCGGCGGGGGCTGCCGGGGTGGGGGTGTATGGGGATTTCGACGAGATGCTGCGTGAGGAGAGGCCGGAGGCGGTGGTCATAACGCAGCCGAACGACGTGACGCCGTCGTTGATTGCGAGGGCCGCTGAGGCTGGGGTTCACGTGCTTGCGGAGAAGCCCTGCGCCCGGAGCGCGGAGGAGTTTCTGCCTGCGATCGAGGCGATTCGCAGGAGCGGGGTGGAGTTTGCGACGGGCTACACGCGGCGGGTGTCGCCTGCCGGGATGGCGATCAGGGAGATGGTGGAGGCCGGCGTCTTGGGCCGCTTGGTGTCGGTGGAGGCCAGTTGGATTACGACGAGCGTTGGGTCTCGGGGGCCTGGCCACGTGATGTTCAGCGCGGAGCGTAGCGGGGGCGGGATACTGCACTGGCTGGGGTGCCACTGGCTGGACTTCATGCGCTGGTCGACGTCTGCGGAGGTGGTGGAGGTTTCGGCGACTCTGGGGACGCTGAGTGGAGCGGAGATCGACGTGGAGGACACGGCGGCGTTGTCGATGCGGTTCGACAACGGGATGATCGGCAGTTTGCACTGTTCTTACGTGCTGGACCGGACGCCGCATCAGCTTTTCTTTGGGCTTCGGGGTGACGAGGGGTGGCTGCGGTGGGACTACATGGGCGGGGAGGTGACGGTTCGGAGCGTCCGTTCCGATTGGGCGGGCGGTGTGACGCGGGTTTTGAGGTTCGAGACGGACGACGTGGGTGGGTATGAGAACGGGGACGGCCAGGCGGCGATTCGCCGCTTCATCGCTTCTTTTCGTGGGGGCAGGCCATCGGCGGTGACTGCGGTGGACGCGCTGCGGGTTCTGGAGATCGTCGGGGCGGCGCAGGAGTCTTCGCGGACGGGTCGGCGGGTCGCCACGGTCAGGTCGGAATGGGGCGCCGGAGGCTGAGTCGGGGCTTCGGCGGGAATCCGGAGGGGTGACATGACGAGGTACCGAGCGGCGATAGTCGGTCTCGGCGGCATGGGCGGCGGGGCGCTTCCGCCTGGGCCTTATCACACTGGGATGGGGATAGAGTGGGGGCACGACGTGGTGGCGGCGTCGGTGTCTCACGCGTCGGCGTTCGCGGTGACGCCCGGCGTGGAGGTGGCGGCGGTGTGCGACCTGAGGGAGGAGGCCTGCGCGCAGTTTCTCTCGGATTATGGGTCGGTGTGGCCGGGGGTTCGCGTGTACTCCGACTACGAGGAGATGTTTTCGGAGGAGGATATCGATCTGCTGGGTGTGGCGACCTCCGATCATCTGCACGCTGGGATAGTGGAGTCGGCGGCTGGCGCTGGGGTTCGCGGGATTCTGTGCGAGAAGCCGATGGCGACGACGCTTGCGGAGGCCGACCGGATGATAGCGGTGTGCGAGCGTCACGGGGTGGCGATGACCGTGGATTATCTTCGGCGGTATCGTCCTCACTGGAACCGCGCGCGGGCGCAGTTGTGGGACGGGCCTCTGGGGGCTGCTCGTCGGATCGTGGCGAGCTACGGTGGGCCTCGGTCG
Organism: uncultured Dehalococcoidia bacterium; assembly: GCA_958295685.1. Taxonomy (GTDB): domain Bacteria; phylum Chloroflexota; class Dehalococcoidia; order Lucifugimonadales; family CATQGZ01; genus CATQGZ01. Next base: position 1,310,397 of record OY282365.1, on the reverse strand, counting down.
ATGCTGTTCCGGAACGGGTCTCACCTGATCGACGCGGCGGTGTGGTACGCGGGCGGGGAGCCGGAGTGGGTGATTGGGGTTTTGGACGAGGAGCACGAGGATTACGGGCCTCGGTACGCGGGGGACGGAGGTCGTGATCCGGGGTTGGATCCTGGGGGGAGCGGTCTGGCGCAGATGGACAGCGGGGTTCGGATCTTCATCAACATATCGAAGCGGACGACGGCTGAGTTCGAGTTGGACGTGTACGCGGAGAATGGGCGTTTGCGTGTGAACAACCAGAGCGCGGAGGTGTGGGAGGAGGTTACGGAGATATTCCCGTTGACGATGTCTCGGCGTAATCTTCCGTGGCCGATGACGGAGCGCAGCGACACTCCGGCGGCGGTGGCGGATCTGATTCGCGCGATCGAGACGGGGAGCGGGACGGCTTCCCCGCCGAGGGAGGCTCGCAAGTCGCTGGCGGTCATTCTGGGGATGCTTCAGTCTCAGGCGTCCGGCAGCGTTCCGATACGCTTTCCGCTGAGGGACCTTTAGGGGGCGCGATGGGGGCAGGCCAACCCCTTTCAGCCTCTACCTGGGCCCCTGCGAGCTTCACGCGCACAGTTCTGGCTACAGTACCGGCTCGTCAGTTGATAGCTGTTTCTTCTTGGGTGATACTTACGCCCGCATGTATCGCAGACCTTCACCATGGTCAGGTCTCTGTTCTTAGGATCGTCGGCGAACAAGACTTCTTCAGTCATCGGTCACAGCACCTCTTGGCCTAACGCTTCAGACACGATACTACGAGCTTCTGGTGGATGCTTAATAGTATGTTCCCATATTCGGATGGGTCTCCATCCTATATCTTGAAGTTCGGAATCTGATTCAGCATCTCGAACCTTGTTTCGTGCAATCTTTGAATCCCAGTATGACCGGTTTGATTTCGGGCGGACATAGCATATCGGGCATCCATGCCAGAAGCATCCATCAACAAATACAGCGATTTTTTGATCTGGGAAAGAGAAATCAGGGTTGCCGGGGAGCGACGTGACATGCATCTTGAAACCTGCTATGCCTGCCCCGACTAACGAACTGCGAAGCCTCCGCTCTGTTGAGCGGTTACCGCGGGAGCGGATGCGCGACATGTTCTTCTTGCGGTCTTCAGGCGATAGATTATCCATCAGATAGAGAAGTCCATATAATATGTCTCTTCATCTATCTTATAGAAGTCAACATCTGTACGGCCATAACGCTCCATATCTTCTTTTGTCACGAGGCTTCCCTCCGGCAGTCCGAGCCTGTATCTAAAGTACTGACCCATACGGCTGTTGCTGTCAGAAGTGTGTATTGCTTTGGCCTGATCCTGTGCCCGGGCACAGATCAGTACCTTGTCATCGTCTGTGATCATCGTGAACTGCTCACCTCTAGGTGGGAAGAACTGCGTTTCAGCAAGTGATACAGGGAGCCTTATGTAGGCTTGGTTTGGTTCGCGTCCTTCCTCGGGACGCTGTCCCCAATTTAGGCCCGATCGCCCCGGCAACCGTCCTCGACGGTCAAGAAGGCTTACTTTTTCATGAGGGAGCCGCGACAGGTTCTCTGTCAATTCAGGCTCATCACCAGTTTCACTGTGTTCCTGTCTGTCTTCATTTCTCTTTATTGAGTACTCAGGCTCGCTGTGGATGGTGATAGGGGTATTCACCTGTAGATCAGAGCAGTCGATGGTATCCTGCTTGATCAGGTCAAAGTAGTCACGTGAGTACTCTGCGTCATGCTCAACCATAGCCTCTCTTTGAGAAGTACTAAAGGCCATCTGTGTATAGTTAGCTGAGCCAGTGAAGGCAATCTTTGGAGTACGGTCACTGTACCACGTGAAGGTTTTTGAATGGACCGGCGGCCTATGGACTACGTAACGACAGGTGAACAGGTCTCTGTATGGACCTGACACCAGCTCTTGAAAACCATTGTGGTCTTTCGCGGATATGCCGTCCTGCACAGCCATGCCGACGATCAACTCAATCTTTATATCCGTCTTGAATGCCTTGAGCCGTTGGAGATGTCTGTAAGCCATGGTCGCACTTGCATACCCGGAAACGATGTAGAGAACATCGGCTCCCTGTTCGACAGGGTCGACGAGGATTTTTTCAAACAGCCCCTGCGTAATCACGCTCTTTCTCCAAGATTGCGAGTTGTCTGGATCGACCTGGAACGGTGTCTCCTCTGAAAGAGATGTTTGGTGCGATTCGGGGATACTCCACGCCAGCAAAGCAACTCAGGACTGCTTCAAAGATAGTTTGCGCTCCACGCGGCGGAAGTGCCATGCCTATCTGTTTCCTGACACTCTCTTTTGAGCCGCTGAACATGAAATCGTCAGGGAATGTCTGAAGTCGTGCTCTCTCGCGGTTCGTCAATGCTCTGTTTTCATTCCAGTGGTAAACGTGTGTACCGCCGCCGCCGCTCCCTGTAACGGTATATGACGGCTTGTTGGGGTCGAGGCGTTTGTATATCTGACTGATGTTTGCTCCCTTGACATTTATTCTAAGGCGCTGAGGGACATCAGCCGTGAACACGTTCTCGCCAGGATTGATGTATTTCAGACGTTCAATCACATGTGCTGATTGCTTCGTCCTTTCATTGTTCGATGCGTCGGGAGATATGGGCGGTTCTTCAAGGGCCTCTCTACATGTCTTAAATGGACTTAGGGACGGCGCAGGTACTCTGAACTGTATGTCGATGTCCGAACGTATCCCAATTATTATGATACGATGCCTGTTTTGGGGTACGTTGTATTCCTCGAAGCGGTACAGATGAGGAGTTATGGTATAGCCCGCATGGTTTAACTCCTCAAGAATAGTCTGGAAGGCCCGACCGTCGTTAGCACTCCTAAGTCCGCCTACGTTCTCCGCGAAAAACCACATTGGCCGGAAGTGCCTCAATGCTTGGACACCGTACGAATACAGCGGACCGTACACACCGTCCATGCCCTTCTTCTCACCCACTACGCTGAAGTCGTTGCATGGGAATCCGAAAGCGAGCGCATCAATCGGGCCAAGACTGGATAAATCCAACTGACGAACATCACGACATATGACGGAGCGCGGCGAATGTGGGCAGATGTTCTGTCTGTAGGTCTCGCACGAGTCACTGTCAAAGTCGTTCGCCCATGTGTGGCTGATGGAGTACGACTGCCCGCTACTCTCAACCGAAGCACGGACAGCACCCAGTGCCAGACCGCCTGGGCCGCAGAACAGTTCTCCGAATTTGAACTCCATCTAACCTGCCTGCCTATTAGGGTGGGACTATAGCACCTTCTTCGAGAACTGACTACATCCGGGATTCTCATCGTGGGTGAGGAGTTGGGTGAGGGGGATGATTTTGACGTGGGTTTCGCCGTGGTGTCTGGCTCGGAGGACGAGGTGGTTTCCGAGGATTTCGGCCATTTTGAGGCCGTCGTGGTCGCATCGGACGGGTAGAGGGCGGTCGGCAGTGTCACTGCGGCTCCGGCTGGGGGTGTGCGGCGGGACGGGGCCGCGGGCTGGGTTGTTGCGGCTCTGACTGGGGGCTTGTGACGGGATGGGGCCGCGGGCTGGGTTGTTGCGGCTCTGATTGGGGGCGTGCGGCGGGATGGGGCCGTGGTCGGTGGTGCGGTTGCGGCTCGGGCTGGGGGCTGGGTTGTGGGTGGGGTGGGTCATGGGTTCCTCCGTGTGTGTGGTTTATGTGGCGGCGATGCGGTTCGGCGATGCCGCGGTTGTCTGCCGTTTCTTCCGTGTGTGTGGTTTATGCGGCGATGCGGTTCAGCGGCGGCGCGAATCGCCTGCCGTTTCCGTGTGGGTTCGTAGAACAGGCAATACAGGGAGCGGCCCGCCAGCTCCGCACGGTGGCCGAGCGGGACTCTTTCATACTGAACCGGGTGGGTGGTTGATGGGTGGCAGGTTCATTTCTTCTCGGATTTCGTTTGGGGTCATGATTCCGGCGTCTACGTAGGTTTTTCGGCGCTTTGCGCGGTCGTTTTCGCTGTCTCTGAGGGCGGTTATGCCTGTGAGGTCGAACTTTGCGGAGAGTCCGTCGGCGGGGAAGTTGGAGCGGAGCATTCGGTTGACGGCTTCCTGGTAGAAGGCGAGGTGAGGGAGGATGGTGTCTTCCCAGAAGACTCTTCTTGCGGTGCGGTAGTTGGAGTAGGTGATGCGTTCGACGTCTCCGAGCATGGGTTTGGGGATGCCGTAGACGCGTGAGACGTCTTCGAGGCTCCATCGGAGGGTTTGGACGTACTCCATGTCTTTGGGGCTGAAGCCGAGGCCGGAGGCTTTCATGCCGCCGCCGAGGAGGACGGGCCGGCGGGCGTTTTTGGGGCCTTTGAAGCGGGTTTCCCAGCGTTTGTAGAATTCGCGGACTTCTTCGTCGGTTGGGGTGTCGACGGTTTCGACGACGAGTGCCGGGGCGCTGTCGTTGGCGATGCTGGCGCGTCCTGCTCTGAGGGCGTCGAGTCCCATGTCGGCGGAGAGTCTGAGTGGGGCGATGGGAGAGAGGCCGGCGTGTTCGTCGAGGGGGTTGAAGTATCGTATCCAGACTATGTCGTCCGGGGCGTAAGGGACGAGTTGTCTGCCTTTTCCGACGTAGACGAAGCCTTCGAGGTAGTGGTCGGGGTGTGGGACGACGCGGACGCGGTCCGATCTGAGGGGCCAGAGTTCGATTGGCCTGCCCAGGTCGTCGCGTTCGATGCCCCAGTATGCGACGCCCCAGAGTCCGAGGTAGGTTTCGGTGGCTCTCCAGAGGTCGCCGCGTGTCCAGAAGGGGTTTGGGTAGTCGAGCAGTTTTTGCGCCGGGTGGGAGTCGGGCACGGGTTGGTGCGCGGCGCGGCTGCGGTCGTGGCGTGGGTGTGGGGCATAGACTCTGAGTGGGACGGCGGCTATGGCGTCCTGTCTGAGTTTTATGGCGGAGTATACGAGTGCGGATCTGGCGTAGTATTCGGCGTACGTGAGAGGCGTCCAGGACGGGTTGAATGCGGCGGCGAGGCCCTGTTCCCAAGGGTCGGTTATGGCCGGGGCGACTCTGTTGGCGCGTGTGAGGGGGTTGAGTTTGGGTAGGAGGCGTTTCAGGTCCATATGGTGAATTCTCCTCTGGAGGCGGCGAAGGTCATGGCGAGGGCGTCGGCCTCGTCCATTCGGTCGGGGTTCTTCCTCTTGGATTCGAGGGCGATTTGTGAGAGGCCGCGGTATTCGTATTTTCGGCTGGAGACCTGTGCGATGAGGGCTGGGTCGTCGTCGGTATCGAGGTCGTGTTGGAGGTATCGCGTTCTCATGGCGTACCATGCTTCGGAGACGCGGTTGGCGAAGTGGTCTTTGTCGACGGCTGCGGCGCCGCCGAGGAATGGGACGATTCTGGCGCGTGGTGGTCTGAGGGCCTTGAGTCTGTCGACGACACCGCCTCCTACGCCGGTATCGTCGACGACGATGGCGTCTACGGGGTTATCGAGGCAGTATCGGTGTAGGAAGTCGGCGGTTTTCATGGTGTCTCGACCTCGGACTCTCCAGACGATTCTGGCGACGGGGCCCTGTCGTTTCATCACGACGGTCATGGCGTGTCCGTATCTTGCGACGTCGCAGGCGATGATGAGTTCGCCTGCGGGTTGGAGGCGTTTCTTGGCGGCTTCGAGGGCGAAGGTCAGGGGGACGGCTATTTCGTCGAGGTCTTCGGGGAATTTGGCGAGGACGGCGCCGGCGTATTGGGCGCTCTCCTCGCCCCACTGTTCTCTGTGGTCGTCGACGTCTTCGGGGGTGATCATGCCTGGGATGACGATGGAGCCGCGTTTGACGTTTGGGGTGTCGGCGGCGGCGACGTGGATGGTGTGGTAGAGGCGGCGTCTGGAGTGGTGGGAGTCGTAGAAGGCGCCAGCCGCGGTCAGGGCGTTGCCGGTCATGAGGAGGCGGGCGGGGTTGAGTCGTCTGATGGCGTCCATGTCCATTTGGTGGACGGCGTGTGCTTCGGTGACGACGACGAGGAGGTTTGGGGAGTGGAAGCCCTGGAGGTTGTATGGGGAGTTGGTGGAGAATCCGAGGGCGAAGTTGTTGTTGTCGATTTCGTATCTGGAGGTTCTGAACATGCGTCCTCCGAGGGCGTGGGCGGCCTGGGCGTATGCGATTCGGAGTTCGTGCCAGAGGATGTCGTCGACCTGGCGGGTGGTGGGGCCTGTGATGATGGCCTTCGAGGGTGAGTGGGAGCAGACCCACCAGAGGACGGCTCGCGCGGCGGCCCAGTCTTTGCCGGAGGCGTTGCAACCGACGACTGAGACGCGCCTGGAGTTGGCGACGGCGTTCAAGATTTCGACCTGCTTGTCGTAAGGGTTTTCGCCGAGCGTGCGGCGGACGAATTCGACTGGGCCTGCCTGGCGCAGGGCGACGCGATTATCGTTTGGCATTCTTTGTGATTCATCCCATCCTCGTTATGGGCCGCGCGCGGCGGTTTTCGGCGGGGGCGGCCCTGGGGGTCCGTCCCCTGTCATTGACATCGTAGAACTTTTGTACGCGGTTTGTCAAGGGGCGGGGGGCAGTGGGCAGTGGTCGGTGGTCGGTGGTCGGTTATTTGAGGGTGCGGACTGTCCAGGGGGCCATGATGGAGATGAGGGAGCGCGGGTCGGGTTCCTTTCGTTTTCTGAGGCATGATTCGAGGTAGTTGATGGCGGCGGGCATGGTTGGGAGCCCGGTGTTGGCGTCCCAGAGTCTGCGGATGAGGTCGAGGAGCTGGGTGATGTCCGTCGGTTGGTCGGCGGCGAGTGCGTGCCACTCGTGTGGGAGGTTTTCGACGAAGTCGTGGACGGCAACGGCGACGCGCTCTTTGACGAGTCTGCGTTCGAGGGAGCGGAGTTGGAGTTTCACCATGGTTTCGACTCCTTGTAGGTTGAGAGGGCGTCGTCGAGTCGGTTGAGGCGTCTTTCGAGGTCGAGGCCGTTGCGCACCTTCATTGCCACGTCGAGGGCGATCTTGGCGGCGCGGAGCTTTTCGGGGCTGGCGTTGTCGTCGAGGGCGTCGTAGATGGCGGCGACGGCCTTGAGCATGATTCCCTGAATCTCGGCGTCGGCGAGTTCGGCGGCTTCGGATCGGAGGCGCTTGAACTCGGCACGGAAGGCGTCGTCTTGCATCCATCTGTAGACGGTGGCGCGGTTGACCTGGGCTCTTCTGGCGCCTTCGGCGATGGAGTCGGCGGCGGCGAGTTGGGGCAGGGCCTCCTGCTGCCTGTTGGAGAGGAGATTTTTTGCGGGACCTGTCGTATTCGCACTCAAATTCTGCTCCTTTTCGTAGCTGGACGGGTCTCAGACGGCTCGGAATTACGTGACACTATGCGACACTTATGCGACACTCATGCGACACTTATGCGACACTCATGCGACACTTATGCGACACTTTGCGACACTTATGCGACACCCCATTCCGATGGGGGACGGGGTTACGAGGCGGCACGGCTGATGGGGTTGAGGCGTGGGTCATCGGGTCTTTCTCCTTTGTGGTGTGGTGGTGTCTCCGCTCGGACGAATAGGATTATACAGACGCCGAACAAGCGTGTCAAGGGTCGGGCGGGGAGCAGGGGGCAGGGGGCAGTGGAGAGTGGAGAGTGGGGAGTGGAGAGTGGGGAGTGGGCAGTGGGCGCCTGGGGGTGGGTGGTGGTGGTAGAATTGGGGGCATGGAGGGAGAAGGCGATGAGTTCTGATGATCGTGCATACGGGGCGTTGGCGGACACGGTGCGCGGGGCGCGAGAGGCGCGTGGGCTGTCGCAGCGTGGGTTGTCGCGGGGTTTGGGGATGAGTGACGGGTACGTTGGGCATTTGGAGTCGGGTCGGTTCAGTCCGACGGTGGGGACTCTGCGGGCTCTGTCGTCGGCGCTGGGTGTTTCCTACTGGGAGTTGCTGGGGCTGGCGGGGTACGTGTCTGCGGATGAGTTGGAGGGTCCGGCGGATGAGGATGGTCTGGCTCGTCTGAATGAGGTGAGCGATCTGACGGAGGGGGAGTGGGAGTCGGTGCGGGAGTTTGCGCGGTCCGTGCGGTTCAGGCGCGGGCAGGGGTGATTGTCTGAATCAGGATTATCTGGATTGGGGGGATTTTGAGGATTGGGAGGGAGAGTGTCGGCGGGTAGGGGGGAATGTCTGAATCAGGATTATTGGGATGGGGGGATTTTGAGGATTGGGAGGGAGAGTGTGTGTGGCGGGACTGGGGTGATGTCAGGATAGGATTATTGGGATGGGGGGATTTTGAGGATTGGGAGGGAGTGTGTGTGGCGGGACTGGGGTGATGTCAGGATAGGATTATTGGGATGGGGGGATTTTGAGGATTGGGAGGGAGTGTGTGTGGCGGGACTGGGGTGATGTCAGGATTAGGATTATTGGGATTGGGAGGGGATGTGTGTGGCGGGTGGAGGTTGTCAGGATTGGGGGGGAGTGTGTGCGGTGGGTGTGGGGGTCTTGCGTAATTTTTGGGCGGGCCGATGGAGTGGGGTGTTGCTATCCTGGGGTGGTTGTGGGGCGTTATAGTAGTGGCAGGGTGACATCGGGCGACGTGTCCGTACTCTTGGAGCTCCCCTGAGAGGAATTCAGCCGTGGCGCAGGGCGGAAGTGATGTTCAGCCTTCTGTGGAAGAGGCGGTTGCCGGAGCCCAGAAGGGCGACGCGGGGTCGTTTGCGATTCTGTATGAGCATCACTACGACATGATATATCGGTACGTGTCGTTCAAGACGGGGAGCGCGTTGGAGGCGGAGGACGTTACGGCGGAGGTGTTCGTGAAGATGCTGGAGTCGATTCACACTTTCAGGTGGAGGGGCCACCGGTTTTCGTCGTGGTTGTTCAGGATCGCGCACAATCTGGTGGTGGATTATTTCAGGAAGCGCGGGAGGAGGCCGGCGTCGCCACTGGAGGACGCGCCCGCTTCGGCGTCGGCGTACTCTCCGGATCTGGGTCACGAGTTGGACATCGAGATGAGTATGGCGCCGGTGCAGGCGGCGATGAGCGGGTTGACGGATTTGCAGCGGGAGGTGATTTCGCTGCGGTTCGCTGCCGGGTTGTCGGTGGCGGAGACGGCTCGTGCGGTGGGTAAGAGGGACAATGCGGTGAAGGCGCTTCAGCACGCTGGGTTGAAGAAGCTGCGGCGGATTTTGAGTTCGCCGGCGAAGGCGCGTGGCAGCGAGGGGCTGCTGGGACGGGTGGAGAGTTGAGGAGATTCGACGACATACTGAACGAGTGCCTGGATCGGATGGCACGGGGTGAGAGTTCGGCGGAGTGTCTGCGTCGTTATCCTGAGCATTCGGAGGAGTTGGGGCTGCTGTTGGGGACGGCGTCGGCGTGCCGGTCGGCGTCGGTCGGGGCGAGGCCGGAGGCTCGGGCGCGTGGTCTGGAGCGTCTGAACCGCGCTCTGGCGGAGCGTGGCGTGAGGCGTCGTCGGCCTGTGTTGTCGTGGCTGATCGGTCGGCCGGCGGTTCTGGGCCTGATTCTGGCGCTGCTGACGGCTGTGACGGCCGGGTGGACCACGGTTGCGTCGTCGACGGACACGGTGCCCGGGGATCCGCTGTATTGGGTCAAGACGACGAGGGAGACCATCACGTTGAGGGTGAACAGGTCGGATGAGGCGCGGGCGCATGCTCACGCGCGGCTGGCCGGGGAGCGTGGGGAGGAGATCCGCAAGCTGACGAGGGTTGGCAGGATGGATGACGCGGAGGCGCTGGTGGAGCGTCTGGATCGGCATCTGGAGGAGGCGGCGATGCTGGCTGGGGTGATGCTGCCTGCGGTGCTGCCGGAGATGCCTGTGGTGTATCCGGAGAGTGCGGGGTATAGGGTGGAGATCAGGGCGAGCCTGGAGCGTGACGGGGCGGTGATGCGGGTGGAGATGCTGGAGATATGGTTGGAGGCGCCGCCGGATCAGAAGCCGATGGTGCAGCAGATGCTGCGGCGGACGCTGTTGAGGTATCAGTTGTTCATCACGGCGCTGGACGACGAGATGCCTCCGGGCCGGGCGTTCTGGGCGGTGGTGCCGTCCGGGGGGCCGTAGGGGTCCTGTCGGCGGGGCGGTTTCTCAGGCCGTTCTGTTCTGTTTGGTTGGTCAGGGTGTAGAGGAGCAGGCGGCGCGCGCCGCCTGCTCCTCTGTGTTTTCCTCGTTCTTCGCTCCCGGGAGTGGGTGGCCTTCCAGCGGTTTCACGTCCGTGTGATTCGCCGTTCTTCGCTCATCGGTACATGAATAATTGTTCTGTAATTGTGCATCATGTGCCTTGCGCGTCTGGTGATCGGGCGGTATACTTACTCCCGAATACATGAAACACAGTACAAGAATTATATCTACGGACAGTTATGTCTGTAGAGCGTAGGGGTTTGGGTCTTTGAGAGAAGTTATTCGCATAATGGGGATGGCGTTTGCCCACAAGCGGCTGCTGGCGGCGGCGTACGCGGCTACGGCTGGGGCGGCGGTGTCGTATCTGTTTCTGCCGAAGGTGATCGGGTACGCGGTGGACGAGGTGGTCTCGGCGGTTCAGACGGGCGAGGTTGCCGGGGGTGTGATCCTGGCGGCGGCGGGGTCGATCGTGGGTCTGAGCGCGGCGCGTGGGGTGATGTCGTTCGGGCAGGCGTATTTCAGCGAGTCGCTGGCTCAGCGGGTGGCGTATCGTCTGCGGAACCGGTTCTACGATCACGTGCAGCACATGAGCTTCGGGTTTCACGATCGTCAGCACACAGGGAATTTGATGTCGCGGGCGATTTCGGACGTGGAGAGTCTGCGGATGTTCGTGAGTATGGGTATGGTGCGGACTCCGTACTTCGTGGGGTTGTTCGTGGGGGTTTCGGCGCTGCTGCTGCTGATGGACTGGCGGCTGGGGTTGATCAGCATGAGCTTCCTGCCTCCGGCGGCGATTCAGTCTTCGATACTGAGGCTGAAGATGAGGCGGATTTGGCTTCGGGCGCACGAGAAGATGGGGGAGATGGGGACGACGCTTCAGGAGAATTTGACTGGGGTGCGGGTGGTGAGGGCGTTCGCGTCTGAGGATTACGAGGAGCGGAAGTTCAGGCGTCACAATCTGAGCGTGGTGAAGGACACGGTGGAGGCTGAGCGTCTGCACGGGATGAACGTGTCGTTCACGCACTTCGTGTTCGTGGCTGCGCTGGGGCTGATTTTGTGGCTCGGCGGCCGCGAGGTGATAGACGGGCGTATGTCGCCTGGGGAGTTGACGCAGTTCATATTGTTCATGCAGATATTGGCGATGCCCGTTCGGATGACGTCGATGCTGGTTCACGTGTACGCGCGGGCGGCGTCGGCGGGTCAGCGGGTGTTCGAGATACTGGACTTCGAGTCGCCTGTGCGGGAGCGTTCCGGGGCGCGGTCGGTGGGCCGGTCGAAGGGTCGGGTGCGGTTCGAGGGTGTGCGGTTCGGGTATGACGAGCGGCATCCGGTGTTGAAGGGGATCGACTTCGAGGCGTCGCCCGGTGAGGTGGTGGCTCTGCTGGGGGCTCCCGGGAGCGGGAAGAGCACCGTGGTGGATCTGATTCCGAGGTTTTACGACGTGGGTTCGGGCCGGGTGAGCGTGGACGGGGTGGACGTTCGGGACGTGACGCTGGAGTCGCTGCGTCGGAACGTCGGGATAGTGCAGCAGGACAACTTCTTGTTCACGGCGAGCATTCGGGACAACATAGCCTATGGTCGTCCTGGGGCGTCGACGCGGGAGGTGGTGGAGGCTGCGAAGGTGGCTCAGATGCACGAGGTTATAGAGTCGCTGCCGGACGGCTATGACACGGAGGTTGGGGAGCGTGGGTCGACGCTGTCGGGTGGTCAGCAGCAGCGGATGGCGATTGCGCGGGCGGTGCTTTTGGACCCGCCGATATTGATTTTGGACGATTCGACTTCGAGCGTGGACGCGGGTACGGAGGGTCTGATTCGGCGGGCGATGGAGTCGGTGATGCGGGGTCGGACGACGTTCGTCATAGCGCACAGGCTTGGGACGATTCGGCGCGCGGACACGATATTGGTATTGAAGGACGGGGAGATAGTACAGCGTGGGACGCACGAGGAGTTGTTGGGCAGCCGCGGGCCGTACCGTGAGATATACGAGCTTCAGCTGCGTCCTCAGGAGGAGATCATGAGGGAGGTAGAGGCTTCTGGGTCTCTGGCCGGGGAGGCGCTGCGATGATGGGTTCGATATTCGCGGGCGCCCGGCGGGGCGCTGCGAGTGACGAGGAGGCGTTCGGGAGTGTCTATGACAAGCGGGTGGTGACCCGGATACTGCCGTATATTCTGGTTCACCGGAACCTGGCGATAGTGGCGTTTCTGTCGATGCTGGTCTTTTCGGCGACGCTGGTGGCGTTTCCGTGGATGATAAAGGAGGGGATCGACCGGTTCATAACCGGGGGGGATTTTGCGGGTCTGAGCGCGGTGTTCGGGGTATTCATCGGTGTGGCGGTGGTCAACCTGGTGGCGAACTATGTTCAGCAGTTGGCTATGGCGAAGGTGGGTCAGGGGGTGTTGTTCGGTCTTCGGCGGGACATGTTCGCGCATCTTCAGCGGCAGTCGGTCTCGTTCTACGACAAGACCGAGGTGGGGCGGGTGATGTCGCGCGTGCAGGGTGACGTGGGTCAGCTGCAGGAGTTCATGTCGCTGGTGATCGTCACGCTGGGGGATATTCTGAGCCTGGGCGGGATAGTCGTGGCGCTGCTGATTCTGGACTTCAAGCTGGGGTTGATCGCGATGTCGGTGCTGCCGGTGTTCGCGGTGGCTCTGGCGTTGTGGCAGCCGTTCGCTATCAAGGCGTTCATCCGTGTTCGGAATTCGGTTTCGATAGTGAACGGGGCGCTGAACGAGAACATCAGCGGCGTGCGTGTGGTTCAGAGTACGAATCGACAGCGGCTGAATCTGGAGAGCTTCGACGTGAAGACTCGTGAGGTTCAGCGGTCGAACATGTACGCGGCCGGTCTGGTGTCGGGTCTGATTCCGGTGGTGGACATTCTGATGGCGTCGTCGATCGGGCTGGTGATACTGTTCGGGTCCGGGATGACCGGCTGGGGGACTCTGGAGCTTGGGGCTCTGATCGCGTTCGTTCTGTACATACAGCGGTTCTTCGATCCGATACGGAACCTGACGATGCAGTACACGCAGTTTCAGCGGTCGATGGCGTCGGGGGCTCGGATATTCGAGTTGCTGGACAAGGAGCCGGACCTGGTGGATTCGCCGGATGCGACGGCGCTGCCGCGGGTGCGTGGGGACATCGAGCTTCGGAACGTGAGTTTCGGTTACACGCCGTACGAGGACGTGACGCGGGACGTGAGTCTGAAGATCAAGGCGGGTCAGACGGTGGCGATAGTGGGGCCTACGGGGGCGGGGAAGACCACTCTGGTGTCTCTGCTGGCGCGGTTCTACGACGTGAAGAGGGGGCGCGGCTCGATATTGGTTGACGGTCGGGACATTCGGGACGTGACGCGTCGGTCTCTGGCGGGTCAGATGAGCATGGTGCTTCAGGAGCCGTTCCTGTTTTCGGGGACGATTCGGGAGAACATCAAGTACAACCAGGAGAGGGCGACGGATCTCCAGATGACGGAGGCGGCGATGGCGGTTGGGGCGCACGAGTTCATTTCGAGTCTGGAGGATGGGTACGACACTTATCTGGAGGAGCGTGGGAGGAACCTGAGCGTTGGTCAGCGTCAGCTGATCAGTTTTGCGAGGGCGATCGTGGCGAATCCTCGGATACTGATACTGGACGAGGCGACGGCGAATATCGACAGCTATACCGAGATGCTGGTGCAGAGGGCGCTGCGGCGCCTGCTGCGGGGCCGGACAGCGGTCGTGATAGCGCACCGGTTGTCGACGATTCGTGGGGCGGACAAGATCGTGGTTCTGAACAAGGGTGAGGTGGCTGAGGTGGGTACGCACGCGCAGTTGATGAAGCTGGACGGTCTGTACTCGCACCTGTATCACATGAACTTTGATTCTCTGGAGGGGTCTGAGGCCGGGAGTGCGGCGGCGTAGAGGGGGCGGTCTGGGGTGTGGTGCTAGTGGTCTTTAGAGCCTGACGGGGCGATTGAGCCGGATCGTCCGCTCGGCGGGCCTGTACCAGCCCTGCGGGGCGTACTGTGAGGTGTGGAGGTAGCACCGGACGCTCACGTGTGGGCTTCCGTCCTCGAACGTGAGGAGGCGGCTCATCGGGACGTTGGTCCTGCCGTGGTATTGGCTGAGGGCGGCGGCGTTGACGAAGTTGCAGTCCCACTTTCTCTCGACGTGTGAGCGGCCGCCCTTACGGTCGTCGGGGTTTGCGTGGGTGTGCCCGCCGAGCCACAGGTCCACGGATCCTGGGTTTTTCCGCACGTGGCGCTCGAACGCCTGGGCGTCGGGCTCGCCGCCGACGAAGTACAGGTAGGATGCTCCCTCCGGGGCGCCGTCGGGGAAGTAGCCGTGGTAGTGGGAGCGCCAGGCGCCCTGGCCGTCTGGGAGGTAGCCCTCCCAGGGGCCGGAGGCTACGGTGGTCTCCTTGAGCATGTGGTGGTGGGCGGATACTATGACTGAGTCTTGGTTCGACTCGACGTTTCGTTTCCACCAGTCGAACGTGTCCCGAGTGACGGCGCCGGAGGGGTATCCGCCTCTGTCGGCGCCGCGCCGCCCGATGGGGCGCGGCAGGTCGTTGCGGTCGCTCATCATCAGGAATCGTATGTTTCCGACCTGGAACGTGTAGCGCTCCCAGGTTCCATCCACCGCGTGGGGCATCATGCGGGGGTCTACTCCTGAGTGCCGGGTGCTCTCGCCGACGGGGTCGATCCACTTGCGGAGCCACCACTGGAGCGGGGCGTCCTGCTCGATGGGGGCGTCGTGGTTGCCCGCGATCGTGTAGAAGTCTTCCCTTCTGTGTTTGGTGGATGCCCCGAACTGGCGGACTATCTCCCTGCCCTCCTCGTCGGTGGGCGAGGTCTGGCCCCCTGAGTGGTCTCCGAGGTGCACGGCGAGGTCCCAGTCGAATGGGGGGCCGCCCTCGCCGCCTCCGCGCTCGGACTGGCGGATTGCGTCTGCGAGGCTCTCGCGGCCCTGGGCGAGGTCGGTGCCGACGTGTGAGCAGGACATGGCCCATAGCCGCAGCCGCTTTACCATTTGGTGTTGACGGGGCTCACGGGCGCCCGTCTGGGGCTGTTCGGTGTCATGGGAGGCTGTCTCCGTAATCGGAACGCCGGAATTTCCTGGGGCCGGCGTTATGTCTGCTGGGCCATCTGCTCGAGCTTTTCTATCCAGCGGTTGAAGAGCGGGCATTGGCCACGAATGGAGTCGAGGCCGATTTCCTCTGCGGCCCGGACGCCCCTCAGAGGCTTCCGATAGCCTTGGTAGAGGTCGCGGATCCGTTTGGAGGGGGCGGTGTTCAGGGAGTCGTTGATCTCTTCAGGGGTGCGGAACGCATCTCGGATTGCCTGGAGGTTGGGCGACAGGTCGGGTCTTCCGATGCCTCTGGCGAACCCGTCGGGGTCACTGAACAGAAGCCCCTCGAACTCGTGCATCACCACGTAGGGAACAAACCGTTGGCGACCGGAAGCGGGGCTGAGTGAAGCCGATATGTCTTTCAGGATGGCCTGCTCGACCGAGGCGGCCCGCTCGCTCAGTGTATTCCGAGGAACGGCCTGCTTTCGTCCCGGCCACGTGGGGGGCAGGGCGTAGTAGTCCACCATTGTGGTGGCAAGTACGGCCCTGTCTTCTTTGAGGTGGTTCAGGATGTCGGCGCGCACCGAGGGCCACGATCGGATGCCGCCGCGCTGGTTTCGTCGGCGGGCCTTCCCGAGCAGTCGGGCGCTGACGCTGGTGTATCCAAGTTTGTACAGGTGCGGGGCCAGGATAGTTTTTACGAAGTTTTCCTCTGTCTCACCTTCGACATGCACAAGTATCCGTGACACGTCGGCTACTCTCGGACGGGCCTTCCGCCCAGTTCGTTCTTCTCCCATAGCTCACCCAGGCTGTAGGCCTCCAGCCATGTCTTCAGATTGGACGATTCGAGTCTGGTGAATTGTGTGGCGCGGTCGACACGTTCCGCCACGAGTACCTCTTCCGGCTCGAAGTGGTCCAGTAAGAGGGACGACTGGGTGGAGACGATCACCTGGGATTTGGTCGATGCCTGCTTCATCAGCGACGCCAGCAGGGTAATGGCGTACGGGTGCAGCCCCAGCTCGGGCTCGTCGACCAGGATCACGGACGGCCTGTACCTCTGCGGCTGTAGGAACAGGGCAGCAAGGGCCATGAAGCGCAGAGTTCCATCCGACAGGGAGGCTGCGTCGAAGTAGGCGTCCGTTCCCGCGTGTCTCCACTCGAGCTTTATCTTGTTGGGGTTCAGAAGCTGGGGTTCGAGCGCGAAGTCCTGGAAGAACGGGGCGGCCTGCCGAACCGTCCCCACGATGACGCCGTATGAGTCTTCGTGCTTCTCACGGAGGAGGTGGAGGAAGGCCGCGAGATTGGAGCCGTCGGGACGGAGATGCCTGTTGTCGCTCACGTCGGCCGTCTTCTTCATGGGCGAGTGGGGGCCGGTGTCGTGGAAGTGGTAGGGACGCCAGCTACCGAGATGCCGCCGCACATAGTGCGCGACGCCCTTCGAGTCTTTCTTGCTTATCCCGGCTTCCCGCCCCGCGCTTTCGATCGGCTCAGCGTAGGGCGAGGGATGCCCCCTCGATTTATCCCAGAAGTAGCCGGTTTCAGACTGTGGGAACAGCTCGTCGTCGTCGGTCGGCTCAAGGTTGAGCTCGTACTGGTTTCTTTCTTCCTGGAACGAGACGTGGACGTGCAGCCGCCCGGTTACCCGCGAGCCGAAGTGCAGAACCTTGTCGGCGCCTCCGGCGCTGAGCACGTAGTCCTGCAGGCGGCCTTCTCGGACGGCGTTCAGGAAGGAGAACACGCCGATGAAGTTGGTCTTGCCGGAGCCGTTGGGGCCGATGAGCACGGTGAGCGGTCCGAACTCGAGCTTCTCGATAGACGCGATGCTCCGGAAGCCTTTCACGGTTATGTAGTCGAGCTCACTCATCACGGCGCCTCGTCCATTTTACCCTGTCGGCCTTCGGGCGGGCGACTCGCTGGGCGGCCTGGTACATGGGCGGGTGCGGTGGGAGGTCGAAGGCGTTGCCCTGCAGGAGGTCGGCGATGGTGTTGGGTGTCATGGTAGGTGGTGTGGGGGATAGACTTGAAAGAGGCCACGTCGTCATCTCTAGCCTGAGTTCGGTCTAAGAAGCCATATCTCTCAACTCGTTGACCTCCTCGACAGCCTCGAGTGCCGTCGGAATGGGAATGTGAGGCTTGAGCTTGTTGACCCGCCTGGCGACCTGATTGTCGTCTAGGTCAGAGTTCTCGGTCTGCACGAAGAACACCGTTGAGAGCCGTTCCAGGGAACGCACGTTTTTGGTGGAGAGCTTCTTTGCGACGAACTCAATGGCAGAGTTGTGACTGGCCACGCGCTCAATGTCCAATTCACCTCGGGGGCCGAGAGTAAACGAGGGGCCATAATTGTAGCGCGGTTCTATGTCCAGCTGGAGGCGAGCCCTCATGACGGCCAACTCCCGTTGGAGGTCGAAGCTGTATGGGCCGTGCTTGTAGAGTATGAATTCGTAGCCCGTCGGCACTGCCATCAGGTTCTGCAGGAAGTAGACGCACTTCTGTATTTGGGTCTCGCCGGCCCAGCTGTCCTCAGACCGCATCGCCTTGACGAGGCTACATATCAGCGCTCTATGCTCCGCCCCCTGCATCAATTCCATGGTCACTCTCCTCCTTTAACTTCGGGACAGGATAGTTTCTCTGTTACTGTTTAGCCATCTTGACGCCTCCTTGTCAATCTCCGGATCGACAAGGAGGACGCCGACATCCACTATGGGGACTTGGTGCAGTACACCTGAAATCGCATGAGAAGATTTCACCTGACCTTCTGAACCCACAACAGGGAATTCCGGGGCCGGCGCTTGCTGTGTATATTCGCTCTTGTGAACCTTGGACTCACCGTACTTTCCGACGCAAGCGTTGAACATGGCAGTGAGCGGGTCTCCGTATACAGCTTTGTCTTGGCGCGTCTGTGTGTATAGAGCTCGGAAGTGATTCCTGTTCACAATCCTGCCAGCAGCCTCATGCCCAAGAGCCAGAGGGTCCTGGGCCGCCTGTGATATTTCGTATAGAACCTCGTTGTCGGTGAGACGCTGATGTTGGTCGGTATCCGTCGAAAACCGGCCGCTCGGCAGCCAGGCTTGCAGGAACTGACGCAGATGAAAGTCGTAGGCCATCCGTACATGGTGGTAGTAGACCTGCATGAACATAAAGTAGCGGGCGAGCAACAGGGCTTCGGCGGAATGGATTCCACCGCTTTCGAGGCCCAGCGTCGGCTCGTCAGACTCCTGGCTGACAGGAAGCACTCTCACGGTATCGACCAAGCGGTGGTGGTCAAACCTGCCATAGGCCACGCCTGCATGGTGAGAGTCTCTCAGCAGGTAGTCCATCCGGTCGACTCCCAAAGTATCGCCACTGATGATCTCCGACAGCAGGGCTTCCCAGTTCGAGAAACTGACGTTCTTCATCTTCTCAGGACCCACGGCGATTTTCGCGACATCCTCGGGAGCGAGGGGAGGTTTCATCGACGACCATATCTCGGCTAACTCGTTACCTTGGATCAATTCGACTGTGAACCGCTCATGGTCCCAATCATCAGACAGGAGCTCCTTCTCGGCGGCATGAGAGAATGGGAGGTGCCCTATGTCATGACACAGGGCGGCCATTCTCAGCACCTTGCGCCAGTAGCTCCTGCGGTCACTCCGCATCTCGGTGACCATGTCGCTGGGCAAGTCGTGAATGTTATCGGCAGCCGTAACGGTGTCGAAGAGCTTTCCCGCCAACTCCATCACGCCCAGGCTGTGCTCGAAGCGCCTGTGGGTCGCTCCGGGGTAGACCAGGTAAGACATTGCCAGCTGGTGGACGTGCCTGAGTCTCTGGACCGGGCCAGAGTCGAGGACTCGCCTTTCGTCGCTGTCCAGCTTGACGAAGTCATGGATGGGGTCTCTTATTTCGTGATACTGCTTGACGGCCAAGCTAACCATTCCACCTTTCCCAGCTGTAGACATTGTGCGGACGGGCGTTCTCGTTGTCAAGGGCGTAACAGTGGAAAGTGGCTAGTGGTCAGAGGGGAGTGGGGAGTGGAGAGTGGCGGATCAGCCCTTGACAGGGGCCGAACCGCTGTGCTAGGGTGTGTCTGTCGATCTTGACGCACCGCTCCGGGACGGAGCCGCCGTGAGGGTGAAGAAGCCCCCGAAATCGAAAGGGGGCTTTGCTTTGTCTACTAACGCAGCCAGGGGGTCCGTGGGGGCTACCGAGGTCAAGGGTGTTGGGGGGACGGTTCGGGCGCCGCAAGTCGAGGGTGTTGGGAGGATGGTTCGGGCGGTGCAGGACGAGGGTGTTGGGGGGCCGGTTCGGACGGCGCAGGATGAGGGTGTTGGGAGGATAGTTCGGACGTCGCAGGATGAGGGTGTTGGGGGGACGGTTCGGACGACGCAGGCGGATCTGGTGGAGCGCGAGGCGGTGGGTCAGGGTGAGTACCGGGTGACGATTGCGGCGAACGACAGGGTGCGGCAGTCTCCTGATCTGGATCTGTCGGGGATGTCGACCGAGAACTATTTCAGGAACCCTGTGGTGATGTGGGCGCACGATCTGACGGGGCGCTCGCCTTCCGGGGGGCTGCCGATCGGTCGGACGCTGTCGCTGGAGTGGCGGCCGGGCCGGGGCCTGGCGGCGCGGTTCGAGTTTCTGGATGGCGACCCGTTCGCGCGGCGTGTACGGAACGCGTGGGACAAGGGTTTTCTGCGCGCGGCGTCGATAAGCTGGGCGCCTCTGGAGAGCGAGCGGCTGGGCGACGGGTCGCGGCGGGACGTGAGGTCCGAGCTTCTGGAGTGGTCGATCGTGCCGGTGCCTGCCGATCCCGGGGCGCTGAGGGAGAGCCACAGGCTCATGATCGACGCGTTCCTGTCGGACGGGCGCTCCGGGGTCACGGAGCCGCCCCCGCCTCCTGGTGAGCGGGCGGATTTGCGTGAGGCGCTGTCTCTGGTCTCCGGCTTCGCGCAGGAGATGAGGCGCGGATTCCCGCGTTTGCGGGAGTGAGGCACATACACCACACGCGGACGTGTCCCGCCGTGGATTCCGGCGCTTGCGGGAGTGAGGGTCGGCCGGGCCGGCCCAGAGGATTCAATCAACCAAGTAATCAAATTAAAGGAGGGCATGACTATGCCAACGGCTGAAATGGAGGCGATCAAGAAGGAGCTGCGCGACATCAACGGGTTCGTGAAGGAGCGGATCGACCCGGTGACGAAGGAGGTCGACATGCTCAGGGAGGAGTCGGAGCGTCTGAGGGATGAGGTGGTTCGGATACGGGAGCAGGATCGGACGCTGCGCAGGGACGCGGTGATGAGGCAGGGGGACGAGCCGGCGTCGGTGGCGGTGCCGGAGGGGCCCTACGCGGGGATGGATGTTCTGGATCTGGCGCTGCTGCGTCGGTTCGCGCACTCGCAGCGTCGGGAGTCGTTCGGTCCGGGATGGGTGGATCGCGCGGAGGGGGCGAAGGAGACGCTGGCGGCGAGCCTGACGCCGGCGGTGATTCAAGGGTCTCACCAGGAATCGGCTCGGAGGCTGAGGGAGTGGTACTCGGTGGATCGGAAGCCAACGGGTCAGTTCGAGGGGTTCGGTCGGTCGGTGCTGCAGACTCTGACGAGGGCGGCGATGGACAGCACTACGGCCGGTTCCGGGGACGAGCTGGTGTCGACTCTGGAGGCGCGGGAGTTGTGGATGGACGTGAATTTGCAGACGATGGTGGGGCCGCTGGTTCCGACTTTTCCGATGCCGTCGAATCCGTTCGACATTCCGCGCCAGCTGGGAGACGTCAGTTTCTATCCGGGGACTGAGAACGCGGCCGGGTCGCCGACGGCTCTGTCGACGGGCCGCGCGACGCTGACGGCTTACGAATTGGTGGGTCAGGCGCCGTATTCGTTCACGCTGGAGGAGGACTCGGTGATCGCGCTGCTGCCGGAGATCAGGGCGGGCCTGGTTCGGAACGTGGCGGAGGCTCTGGACGACATCATTCTGAACGCGGACAGGACGACGGGCAACAACATCAACGCTGACGGGGCGGTCATCTCGGCCTCGGAGGCCGGGAAGGCGCACTGGCTGTTGGGGTATGACGGGATCATCCACCTGCCGCTGGTGGACAATACGGGGCAGCGCAACAATCACGGGGCGTCGGTGTCTGACGACATGTTCAACGAGATCAGAGCGAAGTTGGGGAAGTACGGGGCGAGGCCGTCGCAGCTGGTCTGGGTGATGGACGTGAACACCTTCATCCGGGCGCAGTCGGTCAGCCAGTTCCGCACGATGGATAAGCTGGGGCCCAACGCGACGCTGCTCACGGGCATGTTGGGTTCGATCGAGGGTATTCCGGTGATCGTGTCGGAGCAGATGAGGCTGGCGGATACGGATGGGAAGGTGACGGCGGCCGGCAACGGGACGGATACGGGCCGTCTGCTGATCTTCAACCGGACGCAGTGGGCGCAGGGGTTCCGCCGGGAGCTGACTATCGACGTGGACCGGGACACGCAGAAGCGCCAGACGGTGGTGACGGTGAGTTTCCGTCACGCGCTGACGGAGCGGAGCGGGTCGAGGTCGAGCGCGACGCACACGGCGCTTCAGTACGGGATAACCGGGGTGGCCTAGCCTGTGGTACAATTCGGCCATCCGGCCCCGAAGCCTCGGGGCCGGATGGCGTAGAACCACTGAGCAAGGCGAGGGTACCCAGATGGACCAGATCAGGATAAGGCTGGACACTAGGAGCGTGATAGGCAAGAAGGTGAAGCGGCTGCGCCGCCAGGGCTGCGTTCCCGTCCACGTCTACGGATGGGGGGGCGAGCCGTCGTTCCACCAGGTGGGGGCGCAGGAGCTCGGTAGGGTTCTGCCCCGCGTGGGTACGAACGTTCCGCTGACGGTGGAGGTGGAGGATGGGGAGGCGGTGTGCTTCGTCCGGGAGGTGCAGCGCCACCCGGTTTCGGAGGAGGTGCTTCACGTGGACTTTCTTCGGGTGGACGTGTCGAAGACGATCCAGTCGGAGGTGCCCGTGGTTCTGGACGGGGCGGCTCCTGCCGCGGTGGATATGGGCGGGACGGTGATGCAGCCCCTCCAGAGTGTTCTGGTGGAGAGCCTGCCTATGGACGTTCCGGGCTCGTTCGTGATCGACGTGAGCGGGCTGGACGATTTCGAGAAGGCGGTCTACGTGCGCGACGTGAAGGTGGGCAGCGGCGTTACCCTGCTGACGAGCCCTGACGAGCTCCTGGCGCGCGTGAGCGCGCCGCGGATCGAGGCCGACGCGGAGGCGGTCGATGAGGAGGCGGAGGAGGCCGAGCCGGTCGATGAGGAGGCGGAGGTTTAGGGGGAGGGGGCCGATTACGCGCGTGGTGTCCCGCACCTCCGAGACTTGGCGCGGCTTCCAATGAACGGGGGTGAAGCCGTGCCTGTCGGGTCGCGCTGGTCCACGTGGGACTTGGTGCCCATCAGTTGGATACTTCCCAGATGAGCCGTGACTTCAGGTTGGGCAGACTGTTGTATGGAATCACGTCGTGGTGCTGAAGGCGCCCCACGACGATTCCTGGATCTATGCCGATGCTGCGGGCGAAGCTTTCGACATCGGGGGCGGAGAAGCATCCCGCCTCCGTGAACTGGTCCCACTGGGGCCGTGGGATGAGCAGGTCAGCCGCGAACCGGTCCGCGGACTCCTCGGCCTCCGCGTTCGGAGCGTCGCCGGGGCCGTCAACGTAGCTTCTTCTCCGGTTATCAAGCAGATGACGGGCTTCATGGAAAAACGTGAACCAGAATATATCTGCCCATCTCCACCTGAGGCTGAGCTGGATTAGCGCTTTATCGGGAGTCAGCCAGCGGGCGACCCCGTTGGCGCCGCTCTTGGGGAGCTCTTCGACCACGACAAACGCGACACCTGCCGATGCGCAGATTTCTGTCAGTTTTGGCATGAACTCTTGCTGAGGCATCGTGGTCATGCCTCGAATCCGAGGGAGTGACCCTTCGAAAACCGTCCGATCGAAGGACTCTGTTTCGATCTTTTCGCCCAGAACCTCTCCCTGCTTGAGCCAGACCGCCAGGGCTTCGTGAGAGTAGTTCCCGCCCCCCGTGATTCTGAACGAAGCGGCAAGCGTCTGCTCGACATTGTTGAGAGAGGCAATCCCCAAGAATTCCTGAATTGCCAGTACCTTGTCGGCCAGCTTGCTGTGTCCTGGAATCCATCCCCGCTTCTGCATCAGGTTTACCGGGAACTTTTTCAGCGCGTCCGTCTCGGCTTCCAGGGCTTCGCGGTGTTTTTGCCTGGCAAGCGTCATGCGGTAGGCAGTCTCCATATTCACCCAGAACTGTGCGGATACCCCAAGGGCCTTCTGCAACTCGCTCGCCGTATCGTGTGTGATGGCCTTCTTGCCGCGGACGATCTCGTTGATGACCTGTGTCGGGCGGCCCATGCGGGCGGCGAGCTCCTTCTGAGTCATCCCGCGATACTCGATCTCCTCCTCCAGTACGCTGCCAGGCGAGACCGGGAGGTCCGACCATGCACGGTTGGGGCTAATGGTCATAGTGGTTGGTTACCTCCTGAACTAAGAGTCTGTCAGGCTGGTCCGATATAAGGATCAGCCTCCATCTGTCATGTATGGTCAGGGCGTACTCGCCCTCCCGGTCACCTTTCAGCGCGTGTAGCCGCAGCGACTTGATTTCCATCAGGTCGCCGAATGCGGCTGCGGCTTGCAGAGTCTCAATCCTTCGTATGTACCGATTGCCGACCACCGGTCCCCACTGGCGCGATGCTTCACTGAGGTTCTCATAGCACCGCTGGAGTTTTCCGGTGCGGAAGGCAACTTCCAAAATTCACCCATTCAGTGAATATAAGATACACATATGTACCTGGATTTGCAACCCGCCGCACGGTTAGACAGAGCTGAATTGCCGCGCTGTCTTTCCAGGCCGCCCGCGGTATGAGAGCTTCCTCCGTCCATGGCGCCGACAGCGCTGGGGTATTCTATCGGGTAGTGTCTGTCCTCGTAGTGCTCGACGAGATCGATGAGCACATCGAGCTCCTCTCCCTCGGGAGAGGCGGGTTCCGAGTGAAACAGCTCATCGATCCGGGCAAGCGCGGCGTCGTAGTCCGCTTCGGTGCGAACCGCCCTGATCTTTGCCATGCTACACCTCCTCGGCGTCAATCCGGTCGTATTCTTGGTGAGTCCCTATGAACCGGATAAGTACCATATCTCGTTGATAGTCGATCCTGACCACCAGCCGGTAGCGATTACCCTTGATTCTGAATACTGCCCGCCTGTTCCCCACGATGCTGGCGCGCGGGATAACTCCCTTACTCTCGCTGGTGAACCCCCTCTCTCGCTCTTGACTGCCCTGTACCAGTTGGAACTCACCACATGTCCACATAGGGCGACGTGGTGGTGGTGGTCTGGGGGGGGACGGGGCGTGAGAGGGCGGGCTCAGCGCTCGCTCATCTTGGAGCGGCACTCTCGGCTACACGCGCGATGGCGTCCAGTTTCTCCGTGATCTCAGGGTCTATCTCCCCTATGGGGACGTGGTTCGCCAATTCGTGGAAGTTCTTCTTCTGCATCAGATTCGGCAGTTCGAGCTTGTCGAAGTACGCGCGGAACAATGGGGTGAGGAAGTCGTCGCTGACCTTGGCATCGGTGTTCCAGGGAGAGCCTTTGCTCAGGGTTTTCATCGCGCCCTCGACTTTCTCAATGGACTCGCGCATCGCTCTCAGACGACTGTTCACTTTCAGCGAGGTGAATTGAGGCTGCGGCCAGTCGGCCTCCGCGGTTGCCTGGACATAGGACTCCAGCGTGGCTCTGGAGCACAGGTAGTTCTCAATCTCTCGCCGCTCCCAGTTCATAGATTCGAGGGGCGGGCTTTCGGGCGCGCTGGGTTCGAGTTTGTCGAAGAGGGCTATGCCCTTCAGGTCGGGCAGCGCTTCCCTGAGCGCGTGGTAGTGATCATGAGCCTTTGGCGGTTGGTTTCCCACATACTGAACGAAGGGCCTTTCAAGGGCGCGCGCTGCCCTTTCGTGTTCGAGACGGTGGGCGAACGCCTGCAATATGGCGAGGTCGGTAGAGCCTTCGAGATATAGCACCCAGCCTGTCTGTTCAGCCTGGTAGTATTGGTCGAAGCCGATCTCCCTGAGCGCTTTCAGTACCTGGCTTCCCCTGTCGTCGATCCGATGCGGCGGCCCGACGAATGCGATAACCATGTCCTTTTTTGCGGCCTCGTTCAGCAGCACTTCCGAATGGCTCGCCGCAATGACCTGGCTGCCACTCTCCAACGCAGCATCCGAGAGGGTCTGATATATCTGACGCTGGCGAAGTATTTCCAAGTGGGCGTCCGGCTCGTCCAGCAGGAGAACCGCGCCAGGGTTGGCGTACATATATGCCAGGAGAAGCAGTGTTTGCTGCAACCCTCGACCGCTGGACGATATGTCGAGATTCACACCGTGTTCACGGTATCCCATCACGATCTCGCCTCTCTCAGCAACGTAGCGCGGCGGGTCGAGATCGGCCCCGAACAGTTTTCGTATGAGGGCCTTGAGCCTTTCCCACTGTTTTCCTTGCCCCTGCTCGATGGAGAAGCAGAGGTTGCGGAGTACCTCGGCCGTGCGTCCCTCGCCTACCCGCACGTTTACTGCGCCCTGATCGAGGCGTGTCTCCGTGGCTGCCAGGCCGGACATCGGGGGGAGGAAGGCGATCCGCACGTCCCCGGCCTCCGGCGGAATCGGCATCCGCTCCGTCGTCTTACCGGTCTTACCGTCGTCCAGCCGCAGCGGACGACAGTAGAACGACTCCTGGTTCGCATAATCGAACTCCAACCCGCAGGTCCACTGCCGCCCTTTGGCGATGCCCTTGACTATCACGTCGATGCGGATGTTTTCCGTCCGCTGCCCTCCCTCGTTCCGTATCACGTTTCGCACGTGGAGGCCGTGCCACAGCAGGCGCGCGCTCGGAACAGGGATAGAGACGAGGTCTCGGCGATTGACGGTGACCCCCGGACGCTTCCCTCCGGCTCGCTCCGCCGACCTTCTCTCGTTCCAACGCTTGATGCCGACGTCCCAGAGCGCCAATGCCTGCATTGCCGAGGTTTTGCCCGAGTTGTTGGGGCCTATGAATACGACTGGGTTCCCCAGTTCCACCTCGACACTTTCAAAGCGCTT
This sequence comes from uncultured Dehalococcoidia bacterium, assembly GCA_958295685.1. GTDB lineage: Bacteria > Chloroflexota > Dehalococcoidia > Lucifugimonadales > CATQGZ01 > CATQGZ01. Next base: position 1,284,201 of record OY282365.1, on the reverse strand, counting down.
GAAGTTGCGGACTGTGACCTCAGTGAGCATCAGGATGCCTCAATAGCGCGTCCGTGGGTTTAGCTTGGGAGCCACTTTTCGTAGAAGCGCTGCCAGTTGCGGTACATTATGTTGGCGACGTCGTCGTGGGTGTGGCCCCGCTTTTCGAGGATTCCGATGAGTTTCCGGTAGTCGGCGGCGGAGTCGACGCCGTGGGGCGCGCCGCTCCATCCGACGCCGCCTCCGAGGTCTGTGCCCAGGGCGGCGTGTAGGGAGTTGCCGGCGAGCTGGCACACGTGGTCCATATGGTCGGCGGCATCCTCCAGGGTGACCTCTTCCCTGGCGTACGTCCGGCGCCTGTCGGGGATGTCGAGCCAGTCGATGCCGGGTCTGTATAGCATGAAGGCGTCGAGAGACGTGCCTATGACGCCGCCGCGGTCGATCACCCTGTTCAGCAGCTCGTCGGGGAACTGCCTCTCTCCGGGCACGAGCGCGCGGCAGTTCTGATGGCTGGCGAGGACCGGGCCCCCGAATATGTCCATGGCCTGCCTGACGGATTCGTCCGAGGTGTGGGTGACGTCGAGGATCATGCCGAGCGACTCCATCTCACGGAGGAGTTCCGGGGCGGGTTCGAGCAGCCCTCCTTCGGTGCCCGTGGCCGTGCCGTGGGAGTAGGAGCTCACGCCGTAGTGGGACAGGCTGACCACCCTGACGCCAAGGTTCCACCATTCGTGGATCTGCTTCGGCCACAGGACCGGGTCGGCGCCTTCTATACCGATGATCATGCCGACGGGCAGGCGTGAGTGGTCGTCGGCGTCCGACCATTCCTTCACGTGAGCGCGCAGCTGGCCGGCGGCGGTGATGAGCCTCGCCTCGCCTCTGGCGTCGAGTATTCGATAGTATGCGGCCTGTCCCTGTGCCATGGCGTAGGCGATGTCCCCGGAGCGGTAGCCCCACAGGGGGCTGCCCGGGCGGTATATCCGCCCGGAGAGTTTGGCGACGATGACGGCGACCCGTCCGCGTCGGAACTCCGGGAGGGATACGACGGCCTCGCTGTCGGGGATGTTCGGGACCCAGCTGCGGCCGGATGGCGGCGCGCTGCGAATCTCGTCCAGTGGCAGGGTCAGGTCTCTGTCGCGCTCCATCGCGCCCAGCATGAACGCGCAGTCGCCATCGAATATCAGCATCGTCTCTCTACCTCCGTTTGGGGCAGCGCCGGCGCCATTCCAGCGGGATGAGCCTGTCTCGGAAGCCCGCGCCGCCGGTAACATGATACCCTACCACCGGGTCACCGGCGACCGAATAGCCGATTGACTGCACCCGGAGGGGCGGCCATGACGGTTCAGGAGCTGTTCGACATGAGCGGGAGCGCGGCCGTGGTGACGGGCGGCGGCACCCATATCGGGAGGGCGATCGCGGCGGCCCTTGGGGAGGCTGGCGCGGCGGTCTACATCGTTAGCAGACGCGGGGAGCTGTGCGAGCGTGTGGCGTCGGAGATGCGCGGCGAGGGCATCGACTGCACCGGGGCGGGCTGCGACGCGACGGACGAGGCCCAGGTGGACGCGCTCGTGGAGCGTGTGGTCGAAGAGCGCGGCGGTCTGGACGTCATGGTGTGCAACGCGGGCGGGTCAGCCGCGCGGTCGTACATTCCCGATGCGTCGATTGGCGAGTTCACGGCGACTCTGGAGATGAATCTCAGGAGCGCGTACGTGTGCGCGCAGTCCGCGGCGCGCGCCATGATCCCGCGGGGCGGCGGCGGCAGGATAATCACGCTGGGGTCGATTCACGGGTCCTTGGGCGCAGACAAGCGGCAGTATATGGGCTTGGGCCGCTCCGGCCCGCCGTATCAGGCAGCGAAGGGCGGGGTGGTGAATCTGACGAGGGGACTGGCGACCGAGCTGGGCGAGTACGGCATCACCGTCAACTGCATCAGTCCCGGGCAGATACCGCCCCCGACTCATGACGCGGGTCTGGTCGAGCGGTGGAGGGACAGCAATCCACTGGGGCGAACGGGTGTGCCTGAAGACGTCAAGGGCGCGGCCGTGCTGCTGGCCTCACGGGCCGGGGGCTGGATTACGGGCCACAACTTGGTCGTGGACGGCGGTTGGAGCGTCTGGTAGATGGGCGGGCCTATCTCCATAGCCATCGACGGCCCTGTCGGGTCCGGCAAGACGGCCGTCGGGGGGGTCCTGGCCGGTCGGCTGGGCATCCGGTTTCTGGACACCGGCCTGATGTATCGCGCGGTGACGCTCGCCGCCCTCGCGCGGGGGCTGGAGCCGGAGGAGGAGGACGCCCTCTCAGTCCTTGCGGCTGACATTGGGATGGAGCCGGTGTCGGAGGGGCAGCGGCTGGCGGTGGACGGGGAGGACGTCACCGATCGGCTTCGCTCTGCCGAGGTCGAGCGCCGTGTGTCCGCGGTCTCGGCCATATCCGGGGTCCGCGAGGCGCTGGTCAGCCGTCAGCGTCGTCTGGCAGCGAATCAGGACATCGTCATGGCCGGGCGCGACATCGGGACGGTCGTGCTGCCCGACGCCGACTTGAAGGTGTATCTGGACGCATCGATAGAGGTGCGGGCGCGGCGGCGGCACCGCGAGCTTGCGTCGGGAGCAGACCCGCTCCCCCTGTCGGAGGTGACCGACGACCTGGCGAGGCGTGACGGGATGGACAGCGGGCGCGCCGACTCCCCTCTGCGCGCGGCACCCGGCGCCGCGCGGGTGGACACCGACAGCCTGGACGTCGGAGGCGTGGTCGAACGGATATTGGCCGTGATGGCTCTACAAGTCAGTCTCGGATGGAAGGCGCCTGATGGATACACTCTACCACGTCTGTAATTTTCTCCAGCGGATTACGCTGCGGACGTTCGCGGACTACGCCGTCGAGGGCGCGGAGCACGTCCCGTCCATGGGTTCTCTGATCGTGGTGGCGAATCACCAGAGCAACATGGATCCGCCGATGATCGGGGCCAGCTTACCGAGGCGGGTTAGGTTTCTGGCGAAGGACGGTCTGTTTCGCAACGCGGTTGCGAGGTGGTTCTTCACGACGTACGGCGCGTTTCCTCTGGACAGGACGCGCGTGGACGCGCAGGCCTTCCGCTGGGCGCTCGATCAGCTCGACAGGGGCGGAGTGGTGACGATGTTTCCTGAGGGCACCCGCAGCCCCGGGGCGATGCGAAAGGCGCATCACGGAGTCGTGCGGCTGGCGCTGAGGTCTCACGCGCCGCTCTTGCCGGTCGGCATAACCGGCACCGAGCGGATCAGGCACTGGTCGAGGGTTGTCAACCCGACGGGCAGGTTCCGGGTTCGCATAGGCCCTGCGTTTACGCTTCCGACCATCGACGGGCGGCCTTCGAGCGAGGCTCTCGATTCCATGACCGACATGGTCATGAGGCGTGTAGCGAACCTGCTGCCCGAGGGCTACCGCGGCGTCTACGGGGCATCGGGCCATTGAAAGTAAGCAGCCGACCCAGGATAATGTAGCCACGTATGTGAACGACTCGGTGGGCGGATATGTGTGGGATCATCGGGTACGCGGGGTCGAGTCAGGCCGCCCCGATTCTAACGGACGGCCTGGCGAGGCTCGAGTACCGCGGTTATGACAGCGCCGGGATAGCGGTGCTAGGCCCGCAGGGGCAGCCCCAGGTCTACAAGGCATCGGGGAAGCTGCCGAAGCTGCGGGCGGCTGTCGGCAACGGCAGCCCGATGGGCCGCGTGGGTCTGGGCCATACCAGATGGGCGACGCACGGCAGCCCCACCGACTACAACGCCCATCCCCATGCCGACTGCCGCAGTGAAGTGGTGGTCGTGCATAATGGCATCGTCGAGAACTACGTCGAGCTCAAGCGGGAGTTGATGGGGCTGGGCCACGAATTCACCTCGGACACCGACTCCGAGTGTATCCCGCACCTGATCGAGTCATACCTCGATCAGGAGCTCTCGCTCGAGGAGTCGGTCAGGCAGACCGCCGCGCGGATACGGGGGGCCAACGCCGTGGTGGCCGTCTCACAGAGAGACCCCGATAGGATGGTGGCTTTCAGGCTCGGAAACGCCGGGGGCATCGTGGTCGGCTACGGCGAAGACGAGATGCTCCTGGCGAGCGACCTGCCGGCCCTGCTCCCCCATACCCGCGACATCGTCTATCTGGCTCCCGGACAGGTGGCGTCCATAACGCAGGAGGGGGCGGTCTACACCCTGTTGGACGGCAGCCCTGTCGATAACACGGTGTCGCGCGTGGCCTACGACGCCCTGTCGGCGGCCAGAGGCAAGTTCAAGCACTTCATGCTGAAGGAGATCCACGACCAGCCCGAGGCGGTCACCGACGCCCTGCGCGGCCGGGTGTCCTTCGACGGTCTCACGGTGAATCTGGAGGACTTCCCATACTCCGACGACGAGGTCAGGAGGATCGAGCGGGTGGTTCTGGTCGGCATGGGCACCAGCCTGCACGCCGCGATGACTGGGCGCTTCTGGCTGGAGTCGTTCGCCCGCGTTCCGGCCGAGGCGGACAACTCGTCGGAGTTCCGATACCGCGACCCTGTGGTCGACTCGAACACGCTGGTCGTTTCCGTGTGCCAGTCGGGAGAGACCGCGGACACCCTCGCGGCGATGGAGGAGGCCGCCCGCAAGGGAGCCAAACAGGTCACGCTGTGCAACTACCCGAGCACACAGACCACCCGTGTTGCGGATTCGACGGTGCTCATCCGTTCCGGGATCGAGATCAGCGTGGCCGGAACCAAGACCTTCACGTCTTCGCTGATCAGCCTGTATCTGCTCGGTCTCTTCCTGGGCATGAAGCGGGGCACGCTGGAGAGGCGCCGGGTCGAGGACGCGGTTCGGGAGCTCGCACACCTCCCGGCGATGATCGGGTCGCTGCTGGAGAACCGGGAGCAGTACGAGGCGCTGGCCCAGAAGTACGCCAGGCGTTCGAGCTTCCTCTACATGGGCAGGGGGGTCAACTTCCCGCTGGCGATGGAGGGTGCCCTGAAGCTCAAGGAGGTGAGCTATATCCACGCCGAGGGGTACCAGGCAGGGGAGATGAAGCACGGGCCGATCTCGCTCATCGACGAGAATATGCCCGTGGTCGTGCTCATTCCCAGGGACAGGCTGTACGAGAAGATGCTCAGCAACGTCAACGAGGTGAAGGCGAGAGGGGGGGTCGTGGTCGCGGTTGCCACCGAGGGCGACGACGAGCTGGCCTCGAGGGTCGACGACGTCATATATGTTCCGGCGGCGTCGGGCGAGGTGACGCCCGTGCTCATGGCGGTCCCCATGCAGCTGCTGGCCTACTACATAGCCGTTCGCCGCGGCTGCGACGTGGACCAGCCCCGGAATCTCGCCAAGTCTGTAACGGTGGAGTAGGAGTGATGCCGAGACACGAGATCACAGAGGAGTCGATCAAGGCCATGGCCGCGATGGTCGGGCTGGAATTCAGCGACGAGAGGGTTGCCGAGCTCCTGCCGCAGGTTCAGCGGGCCGCGGCTCTTGCGGAGGAGAACGAGGCTCTCGACCTGACGGGCGTGGAGCCGGCGTTCAGATTCGACCCGGAGCGGCCTTAACTCATGTCTGTGGCCGAGCTCTGCCGGCTGTCGATCTCCGAGGCCGCCCGGCTGATTTCGTCCCGCGCGGTCTCTCCGGTCGATCTGGCGCAGGCGCACCTCGACAGGATCGAGCAGACGGACGGTCGGCTCAATTCGTTCATAACCGTCACGTCGGACGCGGCTCTGGAGGCTGCGCGCGCCGCCGAGAGCCGCGCCGTATCGGGCAGTCTGCGAGGTCCGCTGGACGGCATACCGATAGGACTCAAGGATCTCTACTACACGAAGGGCGTGCGCACCACGATCGGGTCGAAGATACTGAGCGGCTTCGTCCCGGACACGGACGCCGCGGTGACCGAGAGATTCGAGCAGGCGGGCGCGGTCCTCGTCGGCAAGTTGCAGATGCACGAGTTCGCCATCGGCCCGACCAGCATCAATCCTCACTACGGTCCCGCGCGCAACCCGTGGGGCCTGGACCGGATCACAGGGGGGTCGAGCGGGGGTTCGGGGTCGGCCGTCGCGTCCGGCCAGGTCATGGGCGCTCTGGGTAGTGACACGGGCGGCTCGGTGCGTATCCCGGCTGCGCTGTGCGGAATCGTCGGCCTCAAGCCGACCTTCGGCCGGGTCAGCAGGTACGGCGTCTATCCTCTCAGCTGGAGCCTGGACACGGTCGGGCCGATGACCAGGACGGTCGGCGACGCGGCGCTGGTGATGAACGTGATTGCCGGACACGACCCCCGCGACCCATGGTCGGTCGACAGGCCCGTCGAGGACTATGCGGAAGGGATCGACGACGGTGTGGCGGGCCTGCGGATCGGGATTCCCAGGGAGTACTTCTTCGACCTGCTCGACGCCGAGGTCAGGCAGGCCGTCGAGGAGAGCGCCCGCGTCCTCGAACGGCTCGGCGCGAACGTGGAGGAGGTGTCCATCCCGATATTGGAGAGGTCCCTGTCGATATCCGGGACGATCATGCTGGCGGAGGCGGCGGCCGTGCACGCGGCCCATCTGCGGAGCCGCGCCGCGGACATGGGCGGCGACGTGCGGCTCCGATTGGAGTCCGCCGCGCTGATTCCCGCGATAGACTACGTGGCCGCTCAGCAGGCTCGCAGGCTGTTCAGCCGCGGCGTGGCGCGCGTCATGGACGACTTCGACCTGCTGATCGCGCCCACGACGCCTATCTGCGCGCCTCCGATAGACGAGAAGGCGGTTACGATAGACGGCGCGACCGAGGCGGCAGCGGCCGTCTTGCCCCGTCTGACGAGACCGTTCAACGTGTGCGGCCTGCCGACCGTATCGGTTCCGTGCGGCTTCACCTCGGACGGGATGCCGATTGGGCTTCAGATTGCGGGGCGGGCCTTCGCCGAGGCCGCGGCGCTCAGGGCGGCGCATGCTTACGAACAGGCTGCCGGCTGGCACGAGCGCCGTCCGCCGATTTAATTTTCTAGGGGAGAGAAGATGTCCACCGAAACCCAGAGCGGGGGTATGACCCTCCATGAAGCCGCCCGGGCGATGGGCGTGACCTTTTCGGGGGAGCCGGTTCCGAGGGATCGATTCGTGAGGGCCGCCGGCCGCCGGTTCCACTATCTGGAGTGGGGCGAGCCGGACAACCCTCCCATGCTGCTGCTGCACGGATATGCTCAGACGTGCCACTCATGGGACTTCGTCGCGCTGGCGACGTGTGACCGGTTCCGCGTGCTGTCGCTGGATCAGCGGGGACACGGCGACTCCGACTGGGCTCCGGACGGGGATTACTCCCCGGATGCTTACCGGACGGACCTCCACGCGGTCTCGGAGGCGCTCGACCTGAGGGACTTCGTGCTGATGGGCCTCTCGATGGGCGGACGGAACGCCATATCATACGCCGCCGAGCATTCCGACCGTGTCAGGGCCCTGGTGGTGGTCGACTCGGCACCCGTGATGGAGCGGGCAGGGACCGAGCGGATGCGTCGGTTCGTCCAGGGGGACGACGAGCTGGACTCGGTGGACGATTTCGTGAAGCGGGTCCAGGAGTACAACCCGCTCAGGCCCGCGTCGCAGATCAGGGGCAGCATAGTGCACAACCTCAAGCAGCTGCCGAACGGTAGGTGGACCTGGAAGTACGACAAGGCGCTGAGGTCGCCGGACAGGAAGCTCCCCGGGAAGGACTACGCGGACCTGCTGTGGAAGCAGGTCGACAGCCTCGACCTTCCGACCCTCGTCGTTCGAGGCGGAGAGAGCGACATGATCGCGCTCAAGACCGCCGACGAGCTTCACCGACGGATCAGAAACAGCTCGCTGGCCACCGTGGAGCGCGCCGGGCATCTGGTCATGGGAGACAATCCCTCCGGGTTCGAGGCGGCCGTCAGGGCGTTCATCGCCGGGCTCGACTAGCGGCGCGGCGGTCTGTCGGGGCCGTTCCGCTTTCGGCTCCACCACGAAACAGCCCGCATTTGGCTTGACCGGCATTGATGCCTGTTGATAGAATTATGCGGCAGAGGGCGGGCTAGCTCGTGTGCCACGGGGCTGCTAGCCTGCTTTTATATTGAGGGCTCGCTTTCGGTCTGGGACGAGCGGGGCCGGCGGGTGCCCCAGTGGCGCAACGGTAGCGCAGCCGACTTGTAATCGGCAGGTTAGCGGGTTCGAGTCCCCTCTGGGGCTTATCGCCTCGATCCGCGATCGGACGGCGCGCACGCGGGCCGGTCAGGTGGATTGAGGATAATTGGCTGTGCTAAACTAATTGGGCCCAATGGAGGGGTGGGTGAGTGGTTAATACCACCAGACTGTAAATCTGGCGCCCGGAAGGGCTACGTAGGTTCGAATCCTACCCCCTCCACCAACAGGGAATCTGGAAGCAAATACGGGAGCGCAGAGCGGACTCGAGCCCACGTAGCTCAGTAGGCAGAGCACGTTCTTGGTAAGAACGAGGTCAGCAGTTCGAGTCTGCTCGTGGGCTCCACATAGACTGGGAGGAAAAGGCGATGGCCAAGGAGAGATTTGAGAGGACGAAGCCGCACGTAAACGTCGGGACCATAGGTCACGTCGACCACGGCAAGACGACGCTGACCTCGGCGATCACGAGGGTGCTCGCCGAGAATGGCTTGGCGGACTACATGCCGTTCGACAGCATCGACAACGCTCCCGAGGAGAGGGAGCGCGGGGTAACGATCGCTATTCAGCACGTCGAGTATCAGACCGAGGGTCGTCACTACGCCCACGTCGACTGCCCGGGCCACGCCGACTACATCAAGAACATGATCACCGGCGCCGCCCAGATGGACGGGGCCATCCTCGTCGTGAGCGCGCCCGACGGGCCCATGCCTCAGACGCGGGAGCACATCCTGCTCGCGCGTCAGGTGGAGGTGCCCGCGATCGTGGTGGCGCTCAACAAGGTCGACGCCATGGAAGACGAGGAGCTCTTGGAGCTGGTCGAGTTGGAGCTGCGGGAGCTGCTGACGGAGTACGGCTTCCCCGGAGACGACATCCCCGTCGTGCGGGTCAGCGCGCTGAAGGCGCTCGAGGCGGAGGATACCTCACGCGAGGGCGAGTGGTCCAAGGGCATCTGGGACCTGATGGACGCGGTGGACGAGTACATTCCCATACCTGATCGGCCCAGGGATCAGCCGTTCCTGATGCCGGTGGAGGACGTGTTCGGCATCAAGGGCCGGGGCACCGTGGTCACGGGCCGCGTCGAGCGCGGTGTGATCGAGGTCGGTCAGCAGGTGGAGATCGTGGGCATCAAGGATACGTTCTCGACGACCGTCACCGGCGTCGAGATGTTCCGCAAGACACTGGACGAAGGGGAGCCCGGCGATGCGGTGGGGCTTCTGCTGCGAGGCGTGGACAGGGAAGGGATCGAGCGCGGACAGGTGCTCGCCGCTCCGGGCAGCATCACCCCCCACACGGAGGCGAAGGCTCAGGTCTACGTGTTGAGCAAGGAGGAGGGGGGGCGTCACACACCCTTCTTCAACGGCTACAAGCCGCAGTTCTACATTCGGACTACGGACGTGACCGGAGAGATCGAGCTCCCGGAGGGGGTGGAGATGGTCATGCCGGGGGACAACATCGAGATGAGCGTGAGGCTGATCACGCCCGTGGCCATGGCGGAGCAGCTTCGCTTTGCCGTGCGCGAGGGCGGCCGCACCGTGGGGTCCGGCGTCATTACCAAAGTAGTGGAGTAGGGGCGGTATACGGTGGCACGCAGAGGCGACGCGCGAATGGTTACGACCCTGTCCTGCTTGGACTGCCGCGAGCGCACCTACAGCACCAGCAAGAATCGCCGCAACGACCCGAGTCGGCTCGAGCTCAAGAAGTACTGTCCGAGGTGCCGGACGCACAGGCTGCATCGAGAGGTGAGGTAGGGAGATGGTGCGAAGCCAGGGAGGAGTGCCCCAGAGATTAGGCTCGGAGGCGGCGCGCCGAGCCTTCAGCTTCCGAATGCTTGGCGACATCATCGCCGAGCTCCGCAGGGTGACCTGGCCGACCCCCGAGGAGACCCTGAGGCTCACCATCATGGTCATAGCCGTCTCCGCCGCCGTCGGCGCCTTCCTGGGCGTCATCGACATCGCCTTCTCCAGAATCTTCGCGCGGTTGATAGGAACTTAGGCGGTCGTCCATGGAGCCCCGATGGTACATAGTCCACGCCTATTCAGGACAGGAGGACCGCGTAAAGCAGAACCTCGAGCAGCGCGTCTCGACGATGGACGTGGAGGACAAGATCCTCCGGGTGGTGGTGCCCACCGAGGATGAGGTCGAGATCAAAGAGGGGCGGCGCAGGTCGGTGCCTCGCAAGGTGTTTCCGGGGTACATCCTGGTCCAGATGAAGATGGATGACGAGAGTTGGTACGTGGTCCGGAACACCCCCGGCGTCACGGCGTTCGTTTCGGCTGAGGATGAGCGGGACACACGGCCGAAGCCCGTTCCCTTGGAGAATCACGAGGTCGAGGCGATATTCAAGCGGATCGAGTCGGACGAGCCCAGGGTGAGGATAGGCTACACGGTGGGGCAGAACATCCGAATAGTGGACGGCCCGTTCGTCGACTTCATGGGCTACGTCTCAGAGGTATACCCCGACCGGGCGAAGCTCAGGGTGCTCGTATCGTTCTTCGGCAGGGAGACGCCGGTCGAGCTGGACTTCCTCCAGGTCGAGAGGGCATAGCGGGAAGGCATCCATGGCAAAGAAGGTACTCGCCACGCTGAAGCTTCAAATCGAGGGTGGCCGCGCCACTCCCGCATGGCCCATCGGCCCTGCTCTGGGCCAGTACGGGGTCAACATCATGGCGTTCGTCAAGGAGTACAACGAGCGCACGGCGTCCCAGATCGGGAGCATAGTGCCCGCCGAGCTGACGGTCTTCGAGGACCGCTCCTTCACGTTCGTCATCAAGAGCCCTCCCGCCTCCGACCTGCTGAGGAAGGCGGCGGGCGTGGAGAAGGGCAGCGGCAGCCCCAGGGCCGAGAAGGTCGGCTCGGTCTCCGAGTCCAGCATCAGGGAGATAGCCGAGGCCAAGATGGCCGACCTGAACGCCGCCAGCATCGAGGGCGCCATGAGAATCGTGGAGGGGACGGCCCGCAGCATGGGAATCACGGTAGACAGGTAGGGGAGAGGGCTTAAGGTCTATGGTAAAGCGCGGCAGAAGGTATAGGGCCTCGGTGGAGCTCGTGGAGCCGGACAGGGAATACGAGCCCCGCGAGGCGGTGGTCCTTGCCAAGCAGACCGCCACAGCGAGCTTCGACGAGACCGTCGAGCTCCACCTGCGAACGGGAGCTAACCCGCAGCACTCCGACCAGATGGTCAGGGGCGTCTCCGTGCTGCCTCACGGGCTTGGGAAGGAGCCGCGTGTGCTCGTGTTCACGCAGGGAGAGGGAATCGCGGCGGCCGAGGCGGCCGGAGCCGACTTCGTCGGAGGCGACGACCTGATCGCCAGGATTCAGGGCGGCTGGATAGATTTCGACATCTCCATGGCCACCCCGGACATGATGAGCCGGGTCGGCAGACTGGGACCGATCCTGGGGCGGCGCGGCCTGATGCCGAACCCCAGAGCGGGCACGGTGGTGCGGCAGCAAGACCTCGCCCGCTCAATCGACGAAGCGAAGAAGGGACGGGTGGAGTTCCGCATCGACCGCACCTCGCTGATCCACGCTCCCATAGGTAAGGCGAGCTTCGACGACGAGTCGCTGGTGGAGAATCTCACCACCCTCGTGGACAACATCGTCAGGTCGAAGCCGAGCGGGGTGAAGGGCGAGTTCATCAGGTCCGCCTACCTGACCACCACGATGGGGCCGAGCATCCCGATGAGTGTTGCCAGCACCGTAGATCTCAGGTTAGAATAGTATCCGACGCCGCAGACTGTGGGTTCCGCAACCGCGGATTAAATTACCGGCCCACTGAGGCAACACAGGTAGACGTGACCGTCTAGCCCTGAGTCCTGCGGCTCGGGGCTTTTTTTCGAGGTGAATCTGTGCCGACCCAAGAGAAGCGGGACAAGGTGGCGGCGATTCGTGACTGGATCGACCGATGCAGCATCACGATCGCGACCGACTACACGGGGCTGGGCGTCGCGGAGGTGACGCGGCTGAGGCGCGCTCTGCGCGAGAGCGGCGTCGAGTACCGCGTGGTCAAGAACTCGCTGGCCCAGCTCGCGGCCGACGGCTCCAACAAGCCGGACGTCAAGAAGATCGTGGAGGGGCCGACCGCCCTGGCCTTTGGGTACGACGACCCCATCACACCGGCCAAGGCGCTCGTCAGGTTTGTGAACGCGAACCGCTCCCGTCTGAGGCTCCGCGGAGGCGTGATGGACGGGAGGGTGCTGACGGCTGAGCAGGTCGAGGCCCTGGCCGCCATACCGTCCAAGGAGGAGCTTCTGGCCAGGCTCATGGGCCAGCTCAACGGCCCCGTCACAGGGCTCGTGTACGTGCTGAGCGCCCCCATCGCCGGCCTCGCCCGCGTGCTCCAGCGGCACGTAGAGAAAACCACAGACGCCCCACAAGAACAGACCGTGCAGGAGGAGACTGAGACATGACCATGACGAAGGACGACATACTGGAGGGAATCAAGGGGCTGTCCGTGCTGGACCTGGCCGAACTGGTCAAGTCGCTCGAGGACGAGTTCGGCGTGAGCGCTGCCGCGCCCATGGCGATGGCGGCCGCCCCCGCGGCGGGAGCCGCCGACGCGGGCGTCGAGGAGGAGGAGCAGACCGAGTTCACGGTCGTCCTTCAGGAGTTCGGCGCCAACAAGATCAAGGTCATCAAGGCCGTCCGCGAGCTGACCACACTCGGCCTCAAGGAGGCGAAGGAGCTGGTCGAGTCCGCGCCGAGCAACGTCAAGGAAGGCGTCGCGAAGACCGACGCCGACGAGGCGAAGCAGAAGCTCGAGGAAGTCGGCGCGACGGTAGCCATCCAGTAGCCCGCGCCCGCGCCCGGCGCCGGCGGCCATAGCGTGGCGGGCTCTTAGCTGTGCTTCATGAGCCTGCCATAGGCTAGGTTCATAGCGTGGATGTGCAGGGGGATGAATCTCCCTCCGTAGGTTCCTCAACTCGCTACTGGGGTTGGCATTGTCCAGCGAATACTTGATAACCAATGAGCGATTCGCTTCGATCGCAAGCCTGCCATCACATGGCATTCTTCAGTCAATCACGGGCCATGTGGTTGTCGGTGACTGCCTCCATGTATTGAAGCATCTGCCCAACGATAGTGTGGACCTCATACATACGAGCCCTCCCTACAACATAGACAAGCCATACGAACAGGGCATCCGCGATAGATCCATCCAGTCTGAATATGTGACCTTCTTGGGACAGGTGATCACTCAAATCAAGAGAGTCCTGCGGCCAGGGGGATCGATATTCTGGCAGACTGGTTATACTCAGACACCTGATGTTGAATCAGGAGGCATTCTTCCAATAGACATCCTTAGCTACGAGCATTTTACAGGCGGTGACATCCCCATGACGTTATGGGACCGCATCATATGGAGATATTGGGGTAGTCATGCATTCAAAAGAAAGTTCACCAATAAACATGAGACGATCCTGTGGTTCGTTAAGCCCGACGAACCCCCGTCTTTTAACGTCGATGAGATTCGCGAAAGATCAAAGGAGTACGATAAGAGGAACAATCTATGGGGCCGAAACCCTGGGAACGTATGGGAGGTGGACAGAGTAGCTGCAGGATCGACAGAGCAGACCTCTCATATCGCCGTGTTTCCGGAGGAGATCAGCGAAAAGATCATTCGATCTTGCTCTAGGCCAGGGGATTTGGTTATTGATCCATTTTCCGGTAGTGGGACAGTACCCAAGGTTGCCAGAAGTCTTGGCAGGAGATGGATCGGGGTCGAGATTTCAGCTGCATATGCTAATGAGTCATGCTACCGTGTTGGGTTTCAGCAGGCTTCAGAAGTCGACTCTTTAGTGTCAGGGATTGTCAAAGAGGTAGCGTTCAGATGCCGGAAAGGGAAATTGCCTCTTCCGGATATTATCGAAAAGCTAAGTCTGTGGACTGATGGAATAATGCTGGCTCCCTTGATCGTCGAGTTTGAGTATGACGTATCCGATGCACTGACTAAAGCGAAGAAAAAAAACGTGTGGGCCAAGTACGACAGGCGTATCAATGAGGCGTCCGATGATCCAGTAGTGTGGGCCGATTCTATCCTGCTCACTTCCTATAGGAACAGACGTACGTTGAACGGACTAAGTCGGTACAGAAGTGCGATGGCTCTGCTTCAGGATGCAGTCGCCAAGCTGTCCAGACCTTCAACGGACATACTTGTGTACTTAGAGGCACTCGCCCGATCCGAACCTTCCTCGCTTGAGATCGCGGACGGTCATCTCTCGCTCATGACAACGGACAGACGGCTTTCTGATATCGAAACAGGGTCGCATTCTGAGAATCTAGCCGAAGCTCCTACGGGGCAGGGGCGCTTGGTCTTCTGAACATGTGGAAATCTCCTAGCATGGACGACTTGGAAGCTACTGTGTCAGCAGCTCGCCGCCGCCTTCTCCTGTGTAGCCCATACGTATCCTCAAGTGCCCTGACGACTGCGGAGCAGGTCTTACCTGATTCGGTAAAACACATAGACATCTGGACAAAGCTCAGCTCAGAGGATTGGCTGGTGGGGGCTTCACAGCCAGAAGCGATCTTGGAGTTCGTTGACTCCGTCATCTCTAAAGGCCGCACTGTTCACATGAGAGCCTCACGGATGCTTCATGCCAAGATGGTTCTTTCCGATGGACCAGTTGGAATCGCCGGATCGTCCAATCTGACCAGAGGTGGCTTCTGTAGCAACATTGAAATCGTTCGTGTAGTCGACGGAGTAGAGTTGGAGCAGCTACAAGAATTCGCTGAAACTGTCCGACCGAAGTTAGAAGCAGTCGACTTAGAAATCTTCCGCGATTTCGTTGGATTATGCCTGAGCAAGACGGACTCGCAAGAGGCCATGCTCGACCTGATTCGTACAGAGCTTCCTCCCTCTGAAATTGGACCCGCTGAACTGATCCCATATAAGGAGTACCTGGATCGTCTGGACCCGTCCACGAAAAAACTCGACCAGGAGATTGTGAAGATCGCTAAGAATCTGGATGGGAATAACAACAGCGGCAAAGTGAAACACGCCTTTTATGGCATACAGAGGTTCTTGCAGGAATATCCCCAGCACATTCATTTCATTGCGAGCCTTCCAGAAGACGAGTGGTTTGAAGTTCAGGAGTCGCGCATTAATCAGGATTGGCGTACTTTCTTGAGAGACTATGAAAGTGAGGAATCCTCAGGATACATGTATTCCATGAGGACCCTCGTCGTGACATACCTGACCCCGGCTTCAGGAGGCAAGCGAACAGGCGGAGGAGGCGGGGACAACGAACTCAAAAGGGTGTGGCCTTCCGTCGGCCGCTTGATGGCCCGGGCCCGGCGCGGGCGGCCATAGCGCCGGCCCGGGGTCGTCAGAGCAGGTACGGGATGGTCTGCGGCCCCTCCGGGAGCGCGCACACGGCGGCCTCCTCGCCGAAGGCGGCGAGGAGGCCGATCACCTTGGCTTCCACGTCGTCTATCGGCTCCAGATGCGCCCCTCGCACTTGGGCGTCACTCAAGAAGTCCGACTTCAGGTAGACGTCGGCCCTCTGCTGGATGTCGGCCTGAATCTGGACCTGCCACTGGTCCTGCCTGCTGTGTCCAGGGGAGCGTATCGTCCTCGACAGCTCCCGAAGGCTGGAGGACTCCGAGAGCATCTTCCCGTACTCGCCATGCTCAGGGATGCCGTCCGAGCACTCGGAGGCGCAGACGATGGCCCCGCCGTCGCGGACCACCTGGGCGGCTGCGGACACCCCCTTTATCGTCTGGTAGAGGTTGAGGTCTAGCGGGTAGCCGCTGTTGGTGGTCACCACCACCTCGAACGGGCGCGGGACGCCCCTCATCGCGGCCCGCCTGGCGACCGCGGTTGCCGCTTGGTGCTCGGCGAAGAGCTCGCCCGCGTAGGCGCTGGTTATCTGACGTCTGCGGTTGATGGTCACGTCCAAGGCGAAGTCCACGCCCGTCTGCCGCGCGATCTGCCTGACGGCGTCGTGTATCGGATTGCCCTCCGTGATTCCCCACTTCGACCGCTCGTGTCCGATGAGCGGCGCGCTGTGGAGACGCATCACGGTCTCCAGCCCGGCGAGCCCCGGCGCGACCATCTTCGGCCCGCCGCTGAAGCCCGCGAAGAAGTGAGGCTCGACGAAGCCGGTGGTGATCCTGAAGTCGGCCTCGACCCAGCGGCGGTCGAGCCAGATGGGGATGCCGTCGGGCGTGTCGCCCACCCGTTTCAGCCCCGCCTCGTCGAACGCGCTGTGGTTGACCACCTCGAACCGCCGGGCGACCTCGACGCCCAGCATCTCGTCCAGCTCCTCGGCCGTATTCCCCCGGTGCGTGCCTGTAGCCACCAGGATCACGATCCGCTCGTCGGGCACGTGGCCCAGCTCGGCCAGCAGGACGGGGAGGACCGCGGCGCTCGGCATCGGGCGGGTCACGTCGCAGACCGCTATCGCCACGCTCTGCGCCCGATCCACCATTCGGCGCAGCGGCGGGGTTCCTATCGGGTTGCGGAGCGCCGTCCGCAGGGCGCCCTCCGGGTCGGGCAGCCCCGGCACGAACGTCGGCTGGATCACCGTCGTCCGGTCGTCGGGGAGATCGACCGACAGGCCTCCGCGGCCGTATGCAAGCTCTACTCGCACCGAGACGCTCCTAAGCCCGTATGAGCTCCTCGCAGAGGTGCGCCGCGTCCACCAGGTCGGGTATCGTGACGTACTCGCGCACCGTGTGCATCCCGTGGTCTCCCATGCCCACCACCACCGACCTGATGCCGCGCTGTCGGAAGATGTTCCCGTCCGAGCCTCCGCCCGACGTGCCCATCGTCGGCCTCATTCCCAGCCTGTCGAGCGCATCCATGATGCGCCTGACCATCGGGTCGCTCTCGTCGAGCGAATACGCCTCGAACTCGGTGTGCAGGTGGTCGTCGATCACCGCTTCGGGGAACATCCCGCGCACCTCCCCCAGCGCCTCGTTCAGCTGGAGGAGCACGGCGTCCATGGTCTCTAGGTTGAGGCTCCTGAACTCCCCTGTCAGGATGGTCAGCTCCGGCACCGCGTTTCTGACCGACCCGCCCTCGATGGTGCCGACGTTGAAGGTCGTCTCCTCATCCAGCCTGCCTTGGGGCAGCCTGGTGACGATCTCTGACGCGATGCGAATGGCGGAGAGGCCCTTCTCCGGCTCGATGCCGGCGTGCGCCGCGCGTCCCGTGACCTCCAGCCTGAAGCCGACGTAGGTCGGAGACGCCGACGTTATGCGGCTCGGCGGGCCCTCCCCGTCGAACACCACCGCGTCCGTGGCCGTGATCTTCGAGTAGTCCAGCTTACGGGCGCCCACGAGCCCGGGCTCCTCCTCCCGCGTCAGCGCCACCTCGAGGGGAATGTGGTCGGCTCCGTCTTCCGCGATCGACTCCAGCGCCTCGACGATCGCCGACAGCCCGCACTTGCAGTCCCCTCCCAGGATGGTCGTGCCGTCCGACTCGATGCGGTCGCCCTTCACGGCGGGCTGTATCCCGCGCCCAGGCTCCACCGTGTCCATGTGGGCCGACAGCAGCAGGGGGTTGGCTCCCTCGCCCTTTCGGGCTATCAGGTTGCCATAGTCGTCCAGCTCGGTCTCGAAGTCCAGCGCGCTCAGGCGGCGCGTCAGGTCGGCGGTGATCGCCGCCTCCTCCCCGGACGGACTGTCTATCCGCGCCAGGTCGCAGAACGTCTTGACGATGCGGTCTCGGTCAATCATCGGGCGGCCTCCGCTCAGGTATTCACGGCTATTGTATGAGGCCGCGCCCGGCTGTCAAGCGCGCGTAACCGTTCAGACCCAGGGCCGATGCTCTCGAACGCGGCAGCCTGGGGCCTCTCCGACCGTCCTCCCTCCGGCGTGGTAGAATACCGTTCGTGAGGCTAGCCAGGCGTGCGCGAGCTACCGCGCCCTGCCAGGACTGGCCCTTTCGGTGTGGATTCGCGCGGGGGAGTCATGGATCTGAGTACACTCGGCGGACTGCTGGAGTCGTCCGGCGAGTACGTGAGACTGAAGCAGCGCCTGGAGAGGCCGCGCGCCTCCTTCGCCAGGGCACAGGCGCTCACGGAGGGAGTTCCGTTCTTCCTGGCCGCGCTGTGGCGTGACCTGGGACGCCCGGTGCTCGCGGTTACGCCGCGCCCGGAGGACGCGCGCAAGCTCCACGACCAGCTTCTCGTGTGGGGCGGCGGCGGCCCCATCCTGCACTTCCGGGAGACCGAGACGCTGCCCTTCGAGAGGCTCGTGTCCGACCTCGACACGATCCACGACCGTCTCCGCACCCTCTCGGCGCTGACCCAGACCAGGGCGCCCCTCGTGATTGTCTCGATCGCGGCCCTGGTTCAGAAGACGATCGAACGCGAGTCGTTTCTGTCCAACACCAGGACGTGGCGAGTTGGCGACAGGGTGGACCTGAACGAGATGCTGGCGGCGTGGAGCAGGCTGGGCTATCGATTCGAGCCCACCGTAACCGCGCCCGGCATCGCCAGCAGACGCGGGGGAATCCTGGACGTCTATCCTGCCGACTCTCCGCTGCCTGCGAGAATCGAGCTCTGGGGCAACGAGATCGACAGCATCCGCCCGTTCGATCCGGAAACGCAGCGCTCGAACGGCACGCTCGACTCCGTCCGGATCACGCCTGCGTGGGAGAGCCTGCCGGAACTCGCCAACCGCGGTGAGATCGACAGGGCGCTGGCAGCTATCGACACCTCCAACTGCACGGAAGCGGCGCGGGCCCGGATCGAGGAGGAGATGCACCTGCTGCTGAGCGGGAGCTACGTAGAGGACATGGGCTTCTACGCGGGTCTGTTCAATCACGGCTCACTGCTCGACTACCTCGCGGACGACGCGATTCTGGTGACCTGCAGGCCCGCCGACGCTGCCCAGTCGGCCCTCGACGCGGAGGAGCGCGTGCAGGGCCTCAGATGGACGAAGGAAGACCGCGGCGAGCTGCCCCACAACTTCCCGTCGTCTCACTTCGCCTGGGCCGAGGTCGAAAAGAGGCTCGGGCAGGTCAGGACGCGCCTCGAAATCACGCCCTGGGGCGCAACCGAGCTCGACCACGACAGGACTTATGCCCTCCCTTTCTCATCCGCGCCCACGTTCTCCGGCAGCCTCGACGCCTTCGCCGAGGAGGCCGCCCGGCTCTCCGGCGAGGGCCATACGGTTCTGGCCGCCACGTCCCACCCGAAGAGGCTGGGAGAGATAATGTCCGACTATGGCCTCCCCGGCGGCGCCGTTGGAAGCCGCGCCGCCCCGCCCGACCCAGGCTCGATCACCATAGTCCAGGCGGCCGGTGGAGCGGTCTCGGAGGGCTTCACACTCGCCGCCGGCGATAGCAGCCTGGTCATCCTCACCGACTCCGAGATATTCGGCGTAACCAAGCAGCGGCGCGCCACTCGCAGGGCTGCCCGCAGGCGCGAGGCCCTGCTGTCCGAGCTCGAACCGGGAGACTACGTCGTCCACGTCGAGCACGGCATAGCCAAGTTCGTTGGAACCGGCAATCCAGGCTCCGACGAAACGGGCGCCGAGTACCTGGTGCTGGACTATGCCCAGGGTGACAAGCTGTACGTGCCGATGGAGCACCTCGACCGGGTAACGCCCTACGTCGCGCCGCTCGACCACCCTCCGTCGCTGACCCGCCTCGGCAGCCAGGAATGGAAGCGCGCCAAAGCGAAGGCGGCCCGGTCGACCAGGGAGATGGCGGCGGAGCTGCTCTCGCTGTACGCGGAGCGCGAGCTGTCCGAGGGCCACAAGTTCGGCTCCGACACGACCTGGGAAACCGAACTGGAGGAGTCGTTCCCATTCGAGGAGACGCCCGATCAGGCGTCCACCATACGCGACGTGAAGGACGACATGGCCGTCTCGAAGCCGATGGACCGGCTGGTCTGCGGCGACGTTGGCTATGGCAAGACCGAGGTGGCGGTGCGGGCCGCTTTCAAGGCGGTCATGGATGGCAGGCAGGTTGCGGTGCTGGTCCCCACGACGGTGCTCGCCCAGCAGCACTACGCGACCTTCTCCGAGCGCCTGAGCGCCTACCCGACGGTGGTCGACGTACTGAGCCGCTTCCGTACGGACGCCGAGCAGCAGGCTATTGTGGAGGGCCTGGCAGAGGGCAGAATCGACATCTGCATCGGGACCCACCGCCTGATACAGAAGGACGTCAAATTCAAGGACCTCGGGCTGATTATCGTCGACGAGGAGCAGCGGTTCGGAGTGGCCCACAAGGAGCGCCTGAGGCGGCTGCGCGCCCAGGTCGACGTCCTCACCATGACGGCCACCCCCATCCCCAGAACCCTCCACATGTCGCTGGCCGGCGTCCGGGACATGAGCACCATCGACACCCCCCCGGAGGAGAGGCTGCCCATAAAGACCTACGTGTCCGAATTCAGCGACGACCTGATCAGGGAGGCCATTCTGCGGGAGTTGGACCGGCGGGGGCAGGTCTACTTCCTACACAACCGCGTCTACAACATCGACTACATGGCGGGGTACGTGCGGCGCCTGGTCCCGGAGGCCAGAGTTGCGGTCGCGCACGGTCAGATGCCCGAAAACAGGCTGGAACAGGCCATGCTCGACTTCGCGCGAGGCGACAGCGACGTGCTGGCCTGCACCACCATCATAGAATCGGGACTGGACATACCCAACGTGAACACGCTGATAATCAACCGCGCCGACACGTTCGGGCTGGCGCAGCTCTATCAGCTTCGGGGGCGTATCGGCCGCAGCTCCCGCAGGGCCTACTCCTACTTCCTGATCCCCAGGACGCGGAGCCTGACCGAGGCCGCGGAGAAGCGGCTGAAGGCAATTCTGGCGGCGACGGAGCTCGGAGCGGGCTACAGGATCGCCATGAAGGACATGGAGATCCGCGGCGCGGGAAACATCCTGGGCTCGGAACAGAGCGGACAGATAAACGCCGTCGGCTTCGACCTGTACAACCGCCTCCTGTCTCTCGCAGTCGAGCAGATCAGGGCCGGCCGCGCGCTGTCCGCGGGCCGCGCCGGACGTCCCGGGGCCGACGCGCTCGCCGAGGCTTTGAAAGCGGAGTTCCCGGAGCAGGGAGCCGACGAGGCTTTGCTGACGCCGCAAGAGCCGCTGATCGACGTCGGCATCCCCGCAAACGTCCCGCCCGAGTACGTCGACGACCTCTCGACCCGGCTGGAAATCTACCAGCGCCTCGCCCGGCTGTCCGACCTCCGCGGCGTAGACCGGATGGAGTCGGAGTTCAGGGACAGGTTCGGGCCGCTGCCCGCCCAGGTCACGAATCTGGTCTACGTGATCAGGCTCAGAATACACGCCGCGGCCTGCGGCGTGGGGTCGATCACACGCTCCGAGGACAGGATCGTGCTCCGCCTACAGGACCAGACCGGCGGAGCCCGGCAGGCTCTGCAGCGCAGGTTGGGAAAGGACGTCAGGGTCGGCAACAACCAGATCAGACTCGACCTCGACCGGGCGGCCCAAGGGTGGGAGCGGCGGCTGGCGGGTATCCTGACGACGCTGGCCGAGTTCAGGAAGGAGATCGACGCACGGGTGAGCGCGGCCGCCACCTGATAGGCGCTCAGCCGCGCCCCGAGACCCTGTTTCACCCGCCTCCGACGGAGAAGACGGAGCGCAGCAGGCCGGGCAGCTCCGCCAGGCCATCGATACGCGCGCAGCCCTCGAAGTCCCTGCGCGTGCCGTCCCGGTCCAGCAGGACGGGATTGATCCCGACCCTCAGAGCTCCCTGGACGTCGGACGTCACCTGGTCCCCCACGTGGACGGCGGCGCCGGG
Source organism: uncultured Dehalococcoidia bacterium (assembly GCA_958295685.1). Classification (GTDB taxonomy): domain Bacteria; phylum Chloroflexota; class Dehalococcoidia; order Lucifugimonadales; family CATQGZ01; genus CATQGZ01. The sequence goes on along the minus strand of OY282365.1, from coordinate 1,262,386 downwards.
ATCGACGTTGGCCCTGGCCAGCGCCGCCCGAAAAATGGGCGGGTGAGGCTTCTCGGCCCCCGCCTCCAGGGACGTGATCGCGAAGTCGAGATACGGCGACAGCCCCAGGCTCTCAGACAACTCGACGCCGCCCCGATTCATGTTGGAGATCATGCCGAGCGTCAGCCCCTGCTTCTTCAGAAGCTCGAGGACGGGCGCCACGTCGTCGAAGAGCCTCATCCCATAGGGCATCCGCTGAATCCGCCGCCAGATGGCGAGCGACTTCTCGGCGTCGACCTCGACGCCCGAGCCGCTCAGGACCAGCCTCTCGTACTCGGCGAAGAAATCGTCGAGCTCGCTCGGACCGAGACCCCTGAGAGGCCTGACCGAGTTCTGCCTGGACATGTAGGCGTCGGCCAGAGCGTAGCCCGCCAGAACCCCCTCGGCCGTCACCTCGATGCCGAAGTCGGCGCAGACCGCAGACTGCACCTCGTAGCGAGACGGGCTGAACCCCGCCAGCGTCCCATACAGGTCGAAGAAGACGGCCTCAATCATTGCGGGGCTATGATAGCATCATATCCGACGTGACCTGCACACGAGCCACTCCGCGATGAGAGCCGGCAAGCTCCCCCCGGACATGCTGTCCCGGCTGCTGGACGGTATACCGCAAGACGACCCCCGCGTGGTGGTGGGTCCACGGCCGGGGGAAGACGCTGCGCTGATCCAATTCGACGGCCGCTTCCTGGCCGCCAAGACCGATCCGGTCACCTTCACGACCGACCTGATCGGCTGGTACGTGGTACAGGTGAACGCGAACGACCTTGCCGTAACCGGCGCGGCTCCCAGGTGGTTCATGCTGACCCTGCTCCTGCCGGAGGGCACGCGAGCCGCAGAGGTGGAGGAGATCTTCGATCAGGTCGTCCGAGCATGTGCCGACCTCGGGGTCACACTGGTCGGGGGACACACGGAGGTCACCCATGGCCTCTCTAGGCCGCTGGCCGTCGGCGCGATGCTGGGAGAAGTGGACGAGGGCCGGCAGGTGCTGACCTCAGGAGCGCAGCCCGGCGACTCGATCGTCCTCACGAAGGGCATCGCCATCGAGGGAGCCTCCATACTCGCGCGGGAGTCGGCCGAGACGCTCAGGCGCGCCGGGGTGGAGCGGCAGACGATAGACCGGGCCGCGGGATTCCTCTCGTCGCCCGGTATCAGCGTCGTGGAGGACGCCCGGCTCGCCCTCGAGGCGGCCGACCTCCACGCCATGCACGACCCGACCGAGGGCGGGCTGGCGACCGGCCTTCTGGAGCTCGCCGACGCCGCAGGGGTGGGCCTCAGCGTGGAACTCGACCGAATACCCATCCTGGACGAATGCCGCGCCTTCTGCGACGCCCTGGGACTCTCACCGCTCGGACTCATAGCCTCGGGCGCCCTCCTCGCAGCCCTCCCGCCGGAACAGGCCCCGACCCTGATCCAGGCTCTGGACGCCGAGGGGATCCAGGCCGCCGAGATCGGACGGGTCACCAACCGCGAACACGGCATCGAGCTCCGCGCCGCCGGCGAGAGCCGGCCCATGCCCAGATTCGACCGCGACGAACTCGCACGCTGGCTCTCCGACTGAACACCAATCTCTAACATGGAGGACGCAGACATGACAGACAGACTGCCCGACAGGGCGCAGGTAGTGGTAATCGGAGGAGGCATCGCCGGGGCCAGCGTGGCATACCACCTGACCCGGATGGGATGGACGGACGTCGTCCTGCTCGAACGCAGGGAACTCACCGGCGGCACGACCTGGCACGCCGCCGGACTCGTGACCCAGCTGCGCGCGTCACAGACCCTGATCGAGCTGGCCAGAGACGCCGTCGACATATACTCCAGGCTGGAGGCCGAGACCGGCCAGCCCACCGGGTTCAAGCAGGTCGGCAGCGTCACGGTGGCCCGCACACAGGGCCGCATGGACGAGCTGAGGCACATCGTCTCCCTCGGCCGAGTCTTCGGCATAGAGATACACGAGATGACACCCCGCGAGGCGGGCGAGAGGCTCCCGCTCATCGTCACCGACGACCTCGTGGGCGCCATATACATCCCCAAGGACGGACAGGCCGTCCCCGGCGACGCCTCCCTCGCAATGACCACCGCCGCCGTGAAAGCCGGCGCCGCCGTCTTCGAGGACACCAAAGTCACCGCCATTCACCAAAAGAACGGCGCCGTCTCGGGCGTCTCCACCACCAGGGGGCGCGTCGAGTGCGAATACGTCGTGAACTGCGCCGGGATGTGGGCCCGGGAAATCGGCCTCATGTGCGGCGTCTCCGTACCGCTCCATGCCGCAGAGCACATGTTCCTCGTCACCAAGCCGATGGGCATCCCCGAAGACATGAGCTGCCTGCGCGACCCCGACGGCCACATATACTTCAGGCGCGATATCGAAGAGAACGGCGCCATCCTCATGGGCGGCTTCGAACCCTCAGCCAAGCCCTGGGGCATGGACGGCATCCCCGACGACATGAACTTCAGCCTCCTCGACCCCGACTGGAGCCACTTCAGCCCCTTCTGGGACGCCGCCCTGCAGCGGATGCCGTCCATCCAACAGGCAGGCATAGACCGCTTCAACGTCGGCGCCGAGAGCTTCACCCCGGACAACATGTTCATCATGGGCGAGGCCCCGGAGGTCAGGAACTTCTTCGTCGCCGCCGGACTCAACTCCACGGGCATATCCAACGCCCCCGGCGTCGGCAAGGCCGTCGCCGAATGGATCGTCGAGGGAAGGCCCACCATGGACCTCGCCGAAGTCGACGTCAGGCGATTCCACCCGTTCCAGAACGGCGCCAAATACCTCCACGACCGAACGGTCGAAACCGTCGGAACCATCTACGGCATGCACTGGCCCCAGAGAGAGTTCGAGACGGCCAGGCCCGCCCGGCGCTCCGCGCTCCACGACCGGCTCGCAGACGCCGGAGCCTCGTTCGGAGTCGTCGCAGGATGGGAACGCCCCAACTGGTACGCCCCGCGCGGCGTCGAACCCATCGACCAATACTCCTTCGGACGCCAGAACTGGTTCCCGCACGTCGCCGAGGAGCACCGAGCCGTCAGGGAGGCCGTCGGACTGTTCGACCAATCCTCCTTCGCCAAGTTCCGGCTCCAGGGCCGGGACGCCGAGGCCATCCTCCAGCGCCTCTGCTCCAACGACGTCGCCGTAGCGCCCGGCAGAGTCGTATACACCGCCATGCTAACCCCGCGCGGCGGAATCGAGGCCGACCTGACCGTCTCCAGAATCTCACACGACGAATACGTGATCGTCACCGGCGCGGCCACCGCGGCCAGAGTCTCCCACTGGATACGCAAAGGCATCCCCGACGGCGCCCACGCCTTCCTCACCGACACCACCTCGGCCTACGGCGTCCTCGGCCTCATGGGCCCCCGCTCGCGGGAACTCCTCTCCACACTCACGGGCGCCGACCTGTCCAACGACGGATGCCCATTCCTCTCCTTCCGCCGCGTCGAGATCGGATACGCCCCCGTCCGAGCCGTCCGCATAACATACGTCGGCGAACTCGGCTGGGAACTCTACGTCCCAACCGAGTTCATGCTCGGCGTCTACGACGCAATCGCAGACGCCGGCCGGCCCCTCGGCCTGCGGCTCGCCGGATACCGCTCCATGGACTCCCTCAGAATCGAAAAGGGCTACCGCGCCTGGGGAACCGACATAACCGACCAGGACACCCCGCTCGAGGCCGGTCTCGGCTTCGCCGTCGCATTCGACAAAGGCGACTTCACCGGGCGCGACGCCCTCCTCCGACAGCGCGAACAGGGCCCGTCCAGAAAGATGGTGATGTTCACCCTCGACGACCCCGAACCCTATATCCTCGGCAACGAGCCGATATACCGCGGCGGCAGCGTCGTCGGACGCATCACATCGGGATTCTACGGCCACACCGTCGGAAGATCCGTCGGCATGGGATACGTCCGAGTCGAACCCGGCGCGGGCACGGACTGGATACTCTCCGGCTCCTACGAGCTGGAAATGTCCACCGAGCGCTTCCCCGCCGCGGCCCGCCTCAGACCCCCATACGATCCCAGAAGCCGCCGCGTCCGCGGCTAACCCAAACCACCTGAGAACCGCTGCCCTGCATACGGCCCCCAAGCGAACGCGGAGACCGGAATCATGACCACCACCAGCCGACCAAACAGAGACGCCCTCCAATCCGCCCTGGACGTGTTCCGCGACGCGATGCGCCCATTCATCGTCCGATGCCTCAGACGGGCGCCAGGCAGGAACGTCGAGCAAGCCATCGAACACGCGCTGAAGGACAGACAGCGTCAGCAGTTCCGCGACAATCTCCGCGCCCGCGACGTCGTCGACGCCATCGACGTCGGACACTTCCCGGACCTCATCGGACGGTGGTGGCGGGAAGTATTCGACCGCGAGTTCGACGGCGACAGGACGGTCCAGAACGCCCTGTGGCAGATCGCCAAAATCCGGAACGAAGTGGCCCATCCCTCGGCAACCGACGTCGACGCCGAGTATGCCAGGAGCCGACTGTACGACGTCGCCGACCTGCTCGGACGCATCAACCGACCCGACGAGAAGCGCGCCGTCCGGAACATAAGCGGCAGCCTCGCCGCCCCGCCTGCGCCCGTGACACCCTCACCCGCTCCCCCAGCGCCCGCGCCGCCCTCACCCGCTCCACAGGCCGTTACCGATCGAAAGACCCGCCCGGCTGCAGACCTCAAACCCTGGCGGGACGTCATCCGCCCCAACGGCGACGTCGCCCTCGGAACCTTCCGGGAAGCCGAGTTCGCCGCCGACCTGCAGCAGGTCCACGACGGCCGCGCCGCCGCCGACTACGGCAACCCCGTCAACTTCTTCAACAGAACCCACATAACCCCAGGCATCAGGACGCTGCTCGTAAACACGCTCAGACGACTCGCGGGCAGCGGCGGCGACCCCGTGATCCAGACCAGGACCGGCTTCGGCGGCGGCAAGACACACAGCCTCATCGCCCTCTACCACCTCGTCCAGGCCGCCGACGCCCTCACCAGCCCCAACGCCGACCCCGAGGCCCGCCGCACCGCCGCCGACGTTTCGCAAATCATGCGCGACGCCGGCGTGAACCCCGGCGACGGCCTCGATGCACAGGTCGCCGTACTCGATGGCGCATTCCTCGCGCCCACGGACCAGTTCACCACGGAATACTGCGAGCCGCTCAACACCCTATGGGGCAGCATGGCACACCAGCTAGGCGGACAGCCCGCCTACGAGATCGTCGGACAGGCCGCCCGGCAGGGTACCGCCCCCGGCGGCGCCCAACTCGACCGCCTCCTCGAACACGTCGGCCCCTGCGTCATCCTCGTGGACGAACTCGTCGCATACACCCGCAACGCCGGAGACGCCAGGGACAACATCTACACCTTCGTTCAAAACCTCACCCAGTCGGTCAGGCGAAGCGCCGCCGCCGTGCTCGTCGTCACCCTGCCGGAGAGCTCCGTCGAGGCCGGAGGCGAGGCAGGCGCCGAGGCCCTCACCAGGCTCGACGCCATCCTCGGACGCATCGAGGCCGTATGGGAACCCCTCGAGACCAACGAGGCCTTCGAGGTCGTCAGACGACGCCTGTTCGCAGGCGTCGTCGACGACAACGAGAAGGACCGCACCTGCGAAGCCTTCTCCCGCATGTACGGCAGGCAGCGCCAGGAATACCCGCAGGAAGCCGGCGAGCAGCGATACCTGCGGCGCATGAAGGAGTGCTACCCCATACATCCCGAAGTCTTCGACCGCCTCTATCAGGACTGGTCGTCCATACCGAGCTTCCAGCGCACGCGCGGCGTGCTCAGGATGATGGCCAACTGGATCAGCAGACTCGACCTGGACGGCGACTCGGCTCCCCTGATCATGCCCGGCAGCCTCCGCCTCGACGACCCCTCTCTGGCCGTCGAATTCACAAAACACCTCCCAGGCCAGTGGGACCCGGTCCTGTCCGAGGTCGACGGCCCAGGCTCCCGCGCCGACGCCATCGACAAGGCCAACTCCCGCTTCATGGGCGCGGCCCGGCGCAGCGCACGCGCCGTCTTCCTCGGCAGCTCCACGGGCCGCGCCCTGAAGGGCATCGACAGGAAACACCTGCGCCTGGGCGTAGTCCGGCCCGGACAGGGCTTCCCGATCTACGACGAGGCCCTCTCCAACATGACCGGCAGCCTCTACTACCTCTACGACAGCGACGGCAGATACTACTTCCACGCCGAGGAGAACCTGAACAAGGTCGCCGCCGACAGGGCCGGAAGCCTCGGCGAGCGCAGCGTCGAGGAGCGGATCGTCGCCGACCTGAAAGAAGCCGTCGGCCGCCGCAGAAGCGACGTCATCGTCTGCCCCGCAAGCTCCGAGGACGTGCCCGACGCCGACTTCGTGAGGCTCGTCGTCCTCCACCCAGGCAAGACACTCCCCAGCCGCTCCGGCGAGACCGACCACGCCGGACGAGAAGCCCGCGGCATCCTGAAAAACAGAGGCCCCGCACCGCGTGTCCGAAAGAACACTCTCCTCTTCCTGGCCGCCAAAACCGACGAGACCCGCGCGCTCCGAACCGCCGTCAGGACTTACCTCGCCTGGGACTCCATCGTCAACGGCGACCGGAGGATAACAAACCTCACCGGCGACCGCCTCAGCCAGGCCAGGAGCAGCCTCACCCGCGCCGCCGAAAAAAAGGACGCCGCCCTCCTCGGGGCATACCGCTGGACCATGTCACCCTCCCAGAAAGACCCCCTGCAGCCCGAATACGACGTGACCGCGTCTCCCACCAGCGCCATCGATGCCGGCAATCCCGCCGACGCCGCATTCAAACACCTCGCCGAGCGCGAAGCCCTCGTGAACGAAATATCCCCCTCAGCCCTCGCGGACCTGCTCCGACAGCACGTGTGGGCCAACCCCACCCATCAGTACCACGTCCGCATAGACGCCCTGTGGGACATGATCGCCGCCAACGTGTACATGCCGCGCCTCCGCGATAAGACCGTGCTCGTCACGTGCGTGATGAGCGGAACCGAGGCGGGCGCGTTCGGCCACGCCGCCGCATACGACGGCAGCAGCTACCAGGAACTCCGATACCGCGAGCCGGTCGCCCAGGACACAGCCATCGGCGAACTGGAAGGACTCCTCGTCAACCCCGAAATGGCCGAACTCGTGAAGGCGGAGCCGCAGCCCGGTGAAACCCCGGCCACCGACGAGGAGGGAACGGCCGCCCAGGCCGCCCCGTACGATCCCACGCCGGAGCCGTCCGGCCGCACATACACCCACACCCGCGGCCCCGTGCGAATCGTCGCAAGCAAAACCTCCCAGAACGACGTCTCCCTCGACGACGTCAGACTGCTACAGGACGAGATAATCCGCAGCCTGAGCGACGACGGCGGCGAAATCACCGTCACCATCACCATATCGGCCCGAAAGCCCGGCGGCTTCTCCGAAAACACCGCCCGATCCGTCCGTGAGAACGGCGCCCAACTCGGACTCGACCTCCAAACCGAATAGCGAATCCATGAACCAGCCCGCCCGCCGCCACTCGCCACTGACTACTGACCACTGTTCCCCCTGGGGCTTTGCCCCCAGTTTCCAAATGGGTGGGCGGGTGGGGAAACCAGCCGTCTGCTTATCAGGGCTACAATGATCGAAAAGACCTCATCAACTCTGAACAGTTACTGATACGATAGGATGCGCCCAATGCAGCGCGTGAGAATGTATATCGACGGATTCAACTTCTACCACAAAGAAACGCCCCCCATACTTGGGGGGCGTCGGGCCAGCAAAACTAATCACTGGCGGGGTAATAGAATAATGCACACCGCGCAAGCATTTGTCAACCCCTTGCTAATGGATATTCCCAAAACCCAACCGCACCCGTCATTTCCGCTTCGCGGGAATCGGGCGCGGCGCCGCGATCCGGGAGCCGTTCGTTACGCCGCTCGTGGGTGGGAGATTTGATATTCACGACGAGTGATGATCGAGGACCAGGTTCATGCAGCGAGTAGCGATGTACGTCGACGGGCTCAACCTCTACAACGGCCTCAGAGATGGAGGCTTGCAGCGGTACTACTGGCTCGATATGCGCCGCCTTGCTGAGAACCTGCTGCGCCCCGGACAGAAGTTGGTGGCTGTCCGCTATTTCACCGCGCGCATCGCCCCGGACACTGGACGTCAGGGCGGGTCGATACGGCAGAACACCTACCTGGAGGCCTTATCTACTCTGCCGGACGTGCACGTCCACTTAGGAGTTCACATCCCAAAGACGAGACGGTGCCGTAAATGCAGAGCTACCTGGAAATATTATGAAGAGAAGATGACCGACGTGAACATTGCAGTCGAACTGCTCGGCGATGCCCAGGACGACACCTTCGACACAGCCATCATCGTCTCTGGGGATGGTGATTTGACCGGCCCAACAAGCGCTGTCCGCCAGCGGCACCCCGATAAACGGGTAGTTGTTGCCTTTCCACCGAACCGAAGATCCTTCGAGCTGCGCAACGCAGCCACGGCACACTTCCCGATTGGCCGCAGAAGGTTGAGCGAGAGCCAACTGCCGGACCGAATAACCAAGCCCGACGGCTACGTGCTCACTCGGCCGCCAAGCTGGAGATGACCACTTTGGAACAGTCCAACCACCGCAGGAAGCTCATCGAGGTCGACCCGCCGCCAAAGGGTGTGAGACCCGGAGGAGGAGTCCAGACGTTCTCCCTTCTGTCTGGGTCACTGACCACTGACCACTCCCCACTCCCCACTGACCACTGCTCCCCCCTCTGGCAGGGAGTCTGAGGAGCACTCTCCACTCTCCACTCTCCACTCGCCACTGACCACTCGCCACTGACCACCGACCACTGTTCCCCCTTGGGGCTTTGCCCCCAGTTTCTAAATGGGCGGGTGGGTGGGGGACCCAGCCTGACCTCCATCACGCCGCCCGGCCCGAATTAGGAGGGGAGGGGATTGGTCCCCAATCCTGAAAATCCTCCAATCCTGAGAATCCTGATTCAGACAACCCATGACACAGCCGCCCCTCTCCACAACCCGCCCGCAGGACTCCCCAAGCGTCCGATGCGTACTCACTCGGCCGCCGAACTGGAGATGACGTCCATCACGCCGCCCGGCCCGAATTAGGGGGGAGGGGGAATTGGTCCCCAATCCTGAGAATCCTGATTCAGACAACCCTTGACGACACCGAACCGCTGTGCTAGAGTATTCCCATGACACAGCCAGCCATCTCCTACAACCAGCCCGCGGCTCCTGAAGCGCCTGTCACAAAGTGTCGCATAGGTGTCGCATAAGTGTCGCATAGGTGTCGCATAAGTGTCGCATAAGTGTCGCATGAGTGTCGCATAGTGTCGCATAGTGTCAGCCAAAATCGGCCCTCCCAGCTACGAAATGGCTGCGGAATGCCCCGAAAATCCGACACTTTCGCAAAAAATTCCCAGAGCCGCCGATCCCACTGACCCCGCCAAGTCATGGAGAGATGACCACTTTGGAACAGCCCAACCACCGCAGGAAGCTCATCGAGGTCGATCTGCCCCTCGACGTCATCAACAAAGAGTCCGCCCGCGAGAAGTCCATCCGGCACGGACACCCCTCCACGCTCCACATCTGGTGGTCGCGGAAGCCCCTCGCCGCCTGCCGCGCCGTCATATTCGCCAGCATCGTCGACGACCCGTCCTCATGCCCCGACGAGTTCCCCACCGAACAGGAACAGCGAGACGAACGCGGGCGACTCCACGAAATCATCCGACAACTGGTCGTCTGGGAGAACACCGACGAGCGCAGACCCGAAGCGCGCCGCCTGCTCGACCGCGCCCGCCTCGAAATCGCCCGCTCAGTGGCCCGCTCGCGCGGACACGCCCCGCCCGACGGGGACGACCCCGCCGACGTCCTGCGGTACCTCGCCCACAACGCCCTGCCCATATACGACCCCTTCGCGGGCGGCGGCTCCATACCACTCGAAGCCCAGAGACTCGGACTGCGGGCCGTCGCCTCCGACCTCAACCCCGTCGCAGTCCTCATAAACAAGGCGCTCATCGAACTGCCCCACAGGTTCGCCAACCGCCCGCCCGTCAACCCCGAAGCCGACCCCATGGGCATGAACGTCGGCAGGGGGAAGAAGCAGCGGCGCGTGGCATGGCGCGGCAGCGCCGGACTCGCCGACGACCTGCGGTACTACGGCCGCTGGATGCGCGAGCGCGCCCACGAGCGCATCGGCCATCTCTACCCAAAGGCCAAACTCCCCGACGGCAGCCAGGCCCCCGTCATAGCATGGCTCTGGGCCCGCACCGTCCCATGCCCCAACCCAGCCTGCGGCATCGCCATGCCCCTCATGACCACCTTCCAGCTGTCCAGGAAACCCAACAACCCGCATTGGACAAAGCCCGTCGTCGACCGCGGGACGAAATCCGTCTCCTTCGTGGTCCAGGACAGCCGCGAGGGAATACCACTGGAGAGCACCGTCGTTCGCGGCGGCAAGGGCGCAGTCTGCCTCGCCTGCAACGGCGCGGTGCCCCATGCTTACATCCGCGAGCAGGCCAGGGCCGGCAGCATGGGCGCGGTGATGACCGCCATAGTTGCCGAGGGAGACCGCAAGAGGCTGTTCCTGTCTCCCACCGACGAGCATGTCGGCGCTGCCCTGTCGGCCAAGCCGAGATGGCGGCCCGGCGGCAGACTGCCGGAGCAGGCGTTGGGCTTTCGTGTTCAGAGATACGGCTTCACCCACTGGAGCCAGCTGTTCACCGAACGACAGCTGACCGCGCTCACCACCTTCAGCGACCTGACGGCGGAGGCAGCCGCCAAAGCGCGCGCGGACGGTGCAGACCAGCAGTACGCCGACACCCTATCCACATATCTGGCGCTTGCTATCGGCAAGACAACAGACATGTGTTCTGTTTTCACAACATGGCATTTGTCGGGCGAAAAGATGAGAAATCTTTTCGCCCGACAAACGATTCCAATGGTCTGGGATTTTTCCGACGTGAATCTGTTCTCCGACTCATCCGGTAACTGGATGGCGCATATCGAATGGATTGCGAGGGTTGTAGAACGCTTCCCTCTTGACGTGAACTCAGGCGAGGCGCACCAGGCCGACGCCTCGACCACCATCCACGCCGAGGGCGGCCCCGTAATCGTCACCGACCCGCCCTACTACGACAACATCGGCTACGCCGACCTCTCGGACTTCTTCTACGTGTGGCTGCGCCCGCTGCTGCGGAACATCTATCCCGACCTGTTTGCCGGCATCCTGACGCCCAAGAGCGAGGAAATGGTGGCAGCCCCGGTGTTCGAAAACACACGCGAAAGATTTGAATCCCTTATGAGTGATACGCTTCGCCTGATACGCCAGCGCTGCTCGCCGGAGTTCCCGTCCTCCATCTTCTACGCCTACAAGCAGCAGAAAGAACAGCGCGGCGGCAGGACCTCCACCGGCTGGGAGACGATGCTCTCCGCGCTCGTTAACGCCGGCTTCCAAGTTATCGGAACATGGCCCATGCGAACCGAACTGGCTAACCGACCACGCTCGCAGGGGGCAAACGCCTTGGCGTCCTCGGTGATACTCGTCTGCCGTCCGCGCCCCGGCGACGCGCCCCCTGCGACGCGGCGGCAGTTCCTCGACGCCCTGGAACTGGAGCTGCCCGCCGCGCTCGACCAACTCACCCGCGAGGGCCACGTCGCGCCCACCGATCTCGCCCAAGCCGCCATCGGCCCGGGCATGAAGGTATACTCCCGCTTCGGCCGCGTCGAGACCATCGCCGGTGAGCCGGTGCCCATCCGCGAGGCGCTCGCCGAAATCAACCGCGTGATCGCCGAATACCACCAGCGCGAGCAGGGCGAACTGGACCCACCGAGCCGATTCTGCATGGACTGGCTCCGGCAGCACGGCTACGACGAAGCCAAGTACGGCGAGGCCGAACTGCTGGCGCGGGCGATGAACGTGTCCGTCGAAGGACTGCGCGACGACCACCGGCTGCTGGCCGCCGACGCCGGCCGCGTGTCACTCATCCCGCCCGATGGGTACGGCCCCGGCCGACGGCCCACGCCCGGCGGCATGACCGCCTGGGAGGGCTGCTTCCGAATGGCATACCACCTCGACAAGCGCGAGGACGCCGGCGCCAGTGAGGGCGCCGCACGGGTCGCCCTGGACATGGGCGCAGACGCCGATTCCGTGGAACGCCTCGCGCGCGTCCTCTACGACCACTACGACCGCAAGAACGACTCCGCAAACGCCGTGACGTTCGACAACCTGGCCGCCTCGTGGCAGCACATCCTCACCGAAACACGGAGGCTCCAGTCCGAGACGCAGGGCGCGCTCGCCGACCTATGACCGCGCCGAACGGCCGCGCCACCCCCTTCGCGCTGAAGCACAGCCTCCGACGGCAGCGCAGCCCATACGTCCGCTCGGAAGTCGAAAAGCTCCCGACCGACCGCTGCGGCGTATACGCCCTCTGGCTCCCGTCCCAGACGCAGGGCGCGCTCGCCGACCTATGACCACGCCGAACGGTGGCGCCACCCCCTTCGCGCTGAAGCACAGCCTCCGACGGCAGCGCAGCCCATACGTCCGCTCGGAAGTCGAAAAGCTCCCGACCGACCGCTGCGGCGTGTACGCCCTCTGGCTCCCGTCCCAGACGGTCCCGGACGTCTACGACTGCATCTACGTCGGCAAGTCCGAGACCTGCATCCGTCGCCGGCTCCTCCAGCACCTGAGAGACGAGCCGAACCCGGGGCTGAGACGGCTCCTCAGCACCTTCCGGGACATAACCGCCTTCTCCGTCGCCTTCACCGACGACCCCGCCGAAACCGACGCCCTCGAAACCGCCGTCATCCGCGACTGGCAGCCCGACACCAACCGCTCCAAACTCACATAAACCCCACTCCCCCCACTCCCCACTGCCTTTGACCGCTCCATAGCCGCAATGCTAGAATCGAACCGTCCCAGGCGGAGCGCAGAGCATGTCCGGTCACTCGAAATGGTCCACCATAAAGCACGGCAAGGCGGCCGAAGACGCCCGCCGGGGCAAGCTGTTCACCAGGCTCACCCGTGAGATAATCGCCGCGGCAGGGCAGGGCGGCGGCGACCCGGAGGCCAACTTCCGCCTCCGAATCGCCGTCCAGCGGGCCAAAGACAACAACATGCCCGCAGGAAACATCGACCGCGCCATCAAGCGAGCCACGGGCGGGGGAGCCGACGGCGTCCGCCTCACCGAAGCCACATACGAAGGGTACGGCCCCGGCGGCGCCGCCATCCTCCTCCAAGCCCTCACCGACAACAAGAACCGCACCGTGTCAGAGGTCAGATCCACCTTCACCAAGGCCGGCGGCAGCCTGTCGGAGGCCGGCTCGGTCGCCTGGCAATTCCGGCAGCGCGGCGTCATCACCGTCGAGGCGGACGAGGACGAGGCCGACGACCTCTCCCTTGCCGCCATCGACGCGGGCGCCGAGGAGATCGAATCCTTCGACTCGCTGCTCAGCGTCTACTCCCTCCCCGAATCCCTGGAGAGCCTCCGCCTCGCCCTGACCGAGGCCGGCGCGAACATAAAGACCTCCGAATTGTCCATGGTGGCCACGAACACCGTGCCACTCGACGCAAAGTCGGCCATGAGCGCCCTCAGGCTCCTCGACCAGCTCGAAGACCTGGACGACGTCCAGAAGGTCTTCTCCAACGCCGACTTCCCCGACGAGACGCTCGAACGCTACCGCGGCGAGAACGGATAGCCGGGCCCCGGGCCCACCCATGCGAGTTCTGGGAATCGACCCCGGCACATACAACATGGGCGTCGGAGTGGTCGACGCCCATGGCTCCGACCTGAGCCTCGTGCACGTATCCGTGCTCGCACCCAGAAGGGCCGACCCGCTCCCCGCCCGCCTTCACGCAATGTCGCGCGGCCTCGGCGACCTGCTCCGCGACCTGACCCCCGGCTCCGCGGCCATCGAGGAACCGTTCGTCGCCCGCAACGTCAGGGCCGCCATGGCCGTCGCCCAGGCCCAGGCAGCCGCGATGATAGCCTGTGCCGCCCACGGCCTGGAGGTCACCGGCTACACGCCGAGACAGGTCAAACAGGCGGTCACCGACTACGGAGGAAGCTCCAAGGAGCAGGTGCAGGCCATGGTCAGGGCGCTCCTGGAAATCGACCACATACCAGGCCCGGCCGACGCCGCGGACGCGCTGGCCGTGGCCATATGCCACGTGAACGCCGGCAGGGCGCTGGAACTGGACCTGCGCGAGTAGCCGAACACAGGAGGTCCGATTGGTCTCGACCCTCGTATCATCCGTCAGGGGCAGGCTGGAGGGCGTCGGCCCCGGATGGGCGGACGTCGACCTGGGAGGAATCACCCTGCGCCTCAGTGCCCCCCTGTCCACGCTCCACGGAATCGGCGCGGCGGGCGCCGACGTCCGGCTCCTCACCTCGCTACAGGTCCGCGAAGACAGCCTGACGCTCTTCGGATTCGCCACCGAGGAGGAGAGAGCCGTCTTCGAGACCCTCATCACGGTCAGCGGCGTGGGCCCCAGGCTGGCCCTCGGCATCCTATCGCGCCTGAGCCCCGAGTCCCTCGCGTCCGCGGTACAGGCGGGCGACACCGATGCCCTGGCGACCGTCCAGGGCGTCGGCAAGAAGACCGCGGGCCGCATCGTGCTGGAGCTCAAGGGCAAGCTGCCGGATGGGTGGTCACCCGCCCCGGAGGACGACGACGCGCTCGACGCGCTAATCGCTCTCGGATACGGCGCGCTCGAGATACGCAGGGCAGTCGCCGCCATACCCGACGCGGCATCCCTCACGGTCGAGGAGAAGGTGCGGCGCGTCCTCGAGCGGATGGCCTCCGACTAGCCGGGATGACCTCGAGCTACGACCCGTGGGCCGACGTCTACGACTCCATCTACTCCCACGTCCGCGGCGACGTACCGTTCTACGTCGATGAGGCCCTGAAGTCCGGCGGGCCGGTGCTGGAGCTGGGCTGCGGCACGGGCCGCGTCACCCTCCCGATGGCACAGGCCGGCGTCGACGTGGTCGGACTCGACTCCTCGCCGCGGATGCTGGAGGCCGCCCGGAAGAAGATGTCCCTGCTCGACGAGGGAAGCGGCAGGGTTACCCTCGTCAATGCCGACATGCGGGACTTCGAGACCGCCGCCGGCGGCTTCAGCCTGGTCGTCGTTCCATTCAGGGGGTTCCTCTGTCTCCTGTCGGCGGCGGACCAGATGCGGACGCTGGCAAACGTCAGGAGACACCTCGCCCCCGGCGGGCGGCTGGTCTTCAATGTCTTCGTGCCCGACCTGAACATGCTGACGTCCGAGGGCGACACCGCCTATCACCTCAGGGACGTGACCGACTCCGCGACCGGCAGGCAGTGGGTGCTCTGGCATCAGAGCCGGTACGACAACCACAACCAGATCATCGACTGCAGGGTGATTGCGGAGGAGCTTGACGGCCAGGGGAGCGTCGTCGGGCGGCGATACCTCGACTTCCAGATTCGCTACGTCCACGTCTGGGAGATGCGCCACCTGCTGGCCAGATGCGGCTACGAGGTGCTGGACCTGTTCGGGGACTTCGAGCGGAGCCCCTTCGACGAGACCAGCGCCGAGGCGGTCTGGGTAGCCTCGGCGCTGGAGTAGAGCCGCGGTCGGCTACATAACCGACCGCGGCCGCGTTTCGCTTACTCTTCCTTCGGGCGGGCTACTCTTCGGGCCAGCCCTCGGGGATTTCGTTGCTGTCGAGGGCGGACTGGATGGCGGCGGCTGCCTCACCGGTGACCCAGCCGCTCCAGAGGTCGGACTTGCTCTTCAGCCACCAGAGAGCAGCGTCGTTGGTGTCGGCGTTCGGGTTTTCGCCCTGCCACCTTACCACTTCCTTAAAGATGTCGATGTTGAATTCCCACTTGCGCAGCATCTCGATGACCTCGGGCGCGCCGGTCGTCAGGTCGGGATGCACCGCAATCAGAATGGTGGCGTCCTCGTAGGCGCATGCCTTTGTGGTGAACCAGCACTCGTCGCTGTAGGCGGGCTCCTCCAGCCTGACCAGGTCCAGCTTTAGAGCGGGGTCGTTGGTGCCCCACTGGTAGCCGAGCCATGGCTCCTGGCGCTCGTACGCGCCGTTAATGTCGGCGTTCATCGCCGCGCCGTCCCCGGGATTGACGACGTGAACGTGGTCAGTCAGTCCATATCCCACGATCTGCTGAGCATTGACATCTTCGCAGGACCAGCCGATTACACAGGATACGAGGCGCGCCTTGCTGCCCGTTTCGGCTGTCTTGAACAGGTCCTTGAACGTCTGATCCTTCAGGTCGTCCACGCTGTCGAGGTCGGGGTACTGCTCCTGGAGATAGGCCGGTATGACGAAGGCGGACTGCCAGTCCTTGCCCAGGCTCTCGCCTATGGGAACGACCTCGCCGGCGGCCAGAGCCTCATCCCAGGCTTCGTCCTGGTTGGGCAGCCATATCTCCATGGTCACGTGGGTGTCCCCTCTGCGCAGGCCCTGGAACAGCGGCAGCGTGGAGCCGAACTTCACCTCCGTGGGGTGGCCGTACCCCTTATCCACGATGTACTGGGCGATGCGGTTCTGCACCTGGGCGCTCGTCCAGTTCAGGTCGCTGAAGATCAGGGTCATCCCGGGCTCGGGCTCGGGCATCGCGGTGGGCGCCGGGGTCGCCGTGGGCGCGGCGGGGGCGGTGGTTGCGGTAGGCCTGGGGGTCGGGGTGGCATCATCGCTCCGCGAACAGGCGATAGTGGCTATGGCCGCTATTGCCAACATTGCGGATAGGAACAGTGTGACTTTGGCTGACATTGGGTACCCTCCTCAGTTGTTGGGGTAGACTCACCCCAAACATTTTCCCGTATCCGACGATCTATGAGGCCGTTAGCATACTAGACTTGACTATTGCCGTCAACTTCCCGCTCTCGGGGGGTCTGGGCCACTGACCACTGATCACTGACCACTCTCCACTATCTTTCGGGCCAGCCGTCGGGAATCTCGTTGCCGTCGAGGGCGGCCTGGATGGCGTCGGCCGCCTCGTCGGTAACCCAGCCTCTCCAGATGTCGGGACTGCTGTTCAGCCACCACAGCGCCGCGTCTTCCATGCTGGCGTCGGGATTGTCGTTCATCCAGGCGGCGGCCTCTCCATAGACACCGACGTTGAAGTCCCACTTACGCAGCATCTCGACAACGTCGGGGGCGCTGTTCAACAGATCGGGACGCACGGCGATGAAGATCGAGGCGTCCTCGTATGCGCACGCCTTGGTGGTTGCCCAGCACTCGTCGCTGTATGGGGGTTCCTCGAGCCGCGCCACGTCGAGCGTCGGCGTGGGGTCGCTTGTGCCCGACAGGTAGCCCAGCCAGGGCTCCCCCTTTTCGTAAGCGCTGTACAGGTCGGCATATCCGGCCGCCGCGTCTCCGGGGCTGACTGAATGCACGTGGTCCTCGAGTCCGTATCCCACGATCTGGGCGTTGGTGACCTCCTCGCAGGCCCAGCCGATCACGCAGTTCAGCAGGCGCGCCTTCCCGCCCGTTTCGGCGGTCTTGAACAGATCCTTGAACCTCTGCTCCTTCAGGTCCTCCACACTGTCGAGGTCGGGGTACTGCTCCTGGAGATAGGCCGGTATGACGAAGGAGGACTGCCAGTCCTTGCCAAGGCTGTCACCCAGGGGGACGACCTCACCGGCGGCCAGAGCCTCCTCCCAGGCTTCGTCCATGTTGGGCAGCCATATCTCCATCGTCACGTTGGTGTCCCCTCTGCGCAGGCCCTGGAACAGCGGCAGCGTGGCGCCGAACTTGACGTCCGTAGGGTAGCCGTACCCCTTCTCCACGATGTACTGGGCGACGCGGTTCTGTACCTGGGCGCTCGTCCAGTTCAGGTCGCTGAAGACCACGGTCTCCTTGGTCTCAGTCGAGCAAGCGGTGTTGGCGGCTATAGCCGCCGCCAACACTGCGGAGAAGAACAGGCCGGCCTTGGATGACGTGGGAGACCCTCCCCAGTCGCGGCGGTGCGACTCACCCCGCGGCTTTAGTCCTCGACTTCGACGACCATTTCGACTTCGACGGGCACGTTCAGGGGTAGGCTGGCCATGCCGACGGCGGAGCGGGCGTGCTTGCCCCTGCTGCCGAAGACCTCGCCCATGAGGTCGGAGCATCCGTTGGCGACTGCCGGGGTCTCGATGAAGTCGGGCGCTGCGTTGACCATCGACAGGAGCTTGACGATCTGCTTGACCTTGTCGAGGTCGCCGAGGGTGGATTTCAGGACGGCCAGCAGGTTGATCCCCGCCAGCCGCGCAGCCTCGTAGCCCTCTTCTACGGAGAGGCCCGCGCCGAGCTTGCCGCGTATCTCCGTGCCGTCGGGCCTGGCGGCGGGGATGTTCCCGGACAGGAACAGCAGATTGCCGGTCCTGACGGCAGGGACGTAGTTGGCGATGGGCGGCCTCATATCCGGCAGGGTGATTCCCAACTCTTCCAGCCTCTTTTCGGCAACTCCCATTCTCTCACCTCTCTTCGATTATTGGGGAACCTCTGACCCCCGCCGGCCCCAAGGACAGAGCCGCGCGGAGGGCACCACGCTAGAGTCTATTCATATGTCCTGCCGCCGTCAATTGAGGTCGAGTACCCAAAATCCCCACACAGATTCGGCCAAGCGGCATAGCGAACTGCTTCCCTGTGGGACTATTATTCTAACCCATGTAACTGTTCAGACTCTGTGAGGTCCGAAGGGGAAGTCCGGAGGTGTTCTCCCCACTGACCACTCGCCACGTTCTCCCCCCCTCTGGCAGGGGGTCTGGGGGCTTTGCCCCCAGTTTCCAATACTAACCCCATGCGAACCCTTGACGACACCGAACCGCTGTGCTAGAGTTTACCCATGACACGCCAACCCATCTCCACAAACCAGCCCGCAGGACTTCTGAAGCGCCTGTCCGAAAGTGTCGGAAAAGTGTCGGAAAAGTGTCGGAAAAGTGTCGGAAAAGTGTCGGAAAAGTGTCGGAAAAGTGTCGGAAAGTGTCGGACAAAAAGCAACCCCCTCAGCTACGACTCAGCTACGACTCAGCTATGGAGAAGCCTGAAAAATCCGACACTTTCGCAAAAAAATCTCCCGCAGCGGCCCGGACGGGCGTTGTCCCTGGGCCACAGGCGGATGGACGAACATGAGCGCGCCAGGCGGCAGGCCAGGCTGTCGGAGTTCGAGCGGCATGAGATGCCCCTGTTTGAAGCGCAGAGGTCTCGGCCAACGTGAGCGGCTGCAGCATCGCGGTCGTAGGCGCGACGGGCGCCGTGGGAAGGGTCTTCCTCCGCATCCTGGAGGAGCGGAGGTTCCCCGCCGACCGCATCCGCCTGTGCGGCAGGAGATCGGTGGGCACGGCGCTGACCGTCAACGACAGGCGGATAATCGTCGAGGAGGTCACCCCCGAGCTCTTCGACGACGTCGACTTCGTCTTCATCTCAGCCACGACGGAGGTCAGCAGGCAGATCGGCCCCCTGGCGGCGCGGAAGGGCGCTCTGGTGATCGACGACAGCTCGGCGTTCCGGATGGACGCCGATGTCCCTCTCGTCGTCCCGGAGGTGAACGCCGATGACCTGTGCGGACACAGAGGCATAGTCTCGATCCCCAACTGCTCCACCACCCCCCTGGCGATGTTCCTGAACCCGCTCAACAGATTGAACCCGGTCAGGCGGGTGATCGTCGACACGTACCAGTCCGTATCCGGCACCGGGGCAGCCGCCGTCGATGAGATGATGTCCCAGTCTCGAAACGTGCTCGACGGCCTGCCGGTCGAACCGGACGTGTATCCCCACCGGATAGCCTTCAACGCCCTGCCTCACGTCGACGATTTCGGCGTCAACGGCTACTCCACGGAAGAGATGAAGATGGCGCGTGAGACTCGCAAGATACTGCACGAGCCCGACCTTGCCATATCGGCCACCTGCGTCCGCATTCCTGTGGCCGTCGGCCACAGCGAGGCCGTGCACGTCGAGTTGACGCGCCCAATGTCTCCGGAGGAGGTCAGGGACGCCCTGGCGGCGTCTCCGGGCGTGACCGTCGTGGACGACCCGCAAGGCGCCGTGTACCCTATGCCCATCCACGCCGAAGGAAAGGACGACGTGTTCGTCGGCCGAATTCGGCGCGACCTGTCGCACCCCAACGGCATCACCGCCTGGCTGGTGTCCGACAACCTCAGAAAAGGCGCGGGACTGAACGCTATCCAGATAGCCGAAGAAGTGCTGAGCAGGGGGCTTCTGAAGACCCCCGGAAGGAGGACGCAGCTATGATCGATTTCGGGAGGCTCCTGACGGCAATGGTCACCCCCTTCGACGAGGAGGGTGAGCTCGACTACGCGCAGGCCCGCAGGCTGGCCGCGGCCCTGGTCGAATCGGGCAGCGACGGGCTGGTCATAGGAGGCACGACGGGCGAATCGCCGTCGATGTCGGACGACGAGAAGATCAGGCTCTTCGCCGAGGTCAAGGCCGAGGTCGGCGATGGGGCGTCGGTAATCGCAGGGACCACCGACAACAACCACCGCAAGTCTGTCGAGATCTCGAAGGAGGCGGAGCGGGTTGGAGTGGACGGCCTGCTGCTCACGGTGCCCGCCTACAACAAGCCCCCGCAGGAGGGACTGTATCGGCACTTCGAGGCGATCGCGGGCGCGGTGGGCCTGCCGGGTCTGCTCTACAACGTGCCGTCGCGCACGTCCCTCAACATGACCGCGGAGACGACGCTCAGGCTGGCCCGCATCGACAATGTGGTTGGCGTCAAGGAGGCGTCGAGCGACCTGACGCAGATCACGCGGATTGTGGACGGCGCGCCCGACGGGTTCAGAGTCTGGTCAGGGAACGACGACGAGACCTTCCCGATCATGTGCGTCGGAGGTCATGGCGTCGTCAGCGTCGCTTCCAACATGATCGGCCTTCAGATCAAAGCGATGATGGGCATGATACTGGAGGGCGATGTGGAGCGGGCGGCTGCGGAGCAGCGGCGGCTCCTGCCCATCTTCAAGGCGCTGTTCTGGGTGACGAACCCGATACCGATCAAGCACGCGGTCAACAGGGCAGGGTTCAGGGTCGGAAAACCACGCCTGCCCATGTGGGAGGCCGACGAGGATTTCACGTCGAAGTTCGACCCGGTCATGGACGAATACGCGGTCGATCTGCCGGTCTAGCCCTCACGCCGAGACCATCGAGCGCACCTCGATCGTCTCGTGGCGGTGAGGGCCGGTCGAGATGATGTCTATGGGCCTGCCGATCAGCTCCTCCAGCCTCCTCACGTAGGCGCGGGCGCCCTCGGGCAGACTGTCGAAGTCGGTCGCCCCGGCCGTCGGGCTGTCCCAGCCGGGGAAGTCCTCGTAGACCGGCGTGCAGCGCTCCAGAACCGCGGCGCTGCCGGGGAAGTCGGTGACTATGTCCCCGTCCAGTTCATAGGCCGAGCAGAGCCTGATCGAATCGAAGCTGTCCAGCACGTCCAGCCTGGTCAGAACGAGCGACGTGTAGCCGTTGACCCGGAGGCTGTATCTGGCCGCGACCGAGTCGAACCATCCGACTCGGCGCGCCCGCCCCGTGGTGGTGCCGAACTCGCCCGCCAGGTTTCTGATCCGCTCTCCGGTCGCGTCCTTGAGCTCGGTCAGGAATGGCCCTGACCCTACCCGCGTGCTGTACGCCTTGAACACCCCCATCACCGCATCGATCTGGTTCGGGAGCAGGCCCAGCCCGGTACAGGCTCCGCCGATTGTCGGATGAGAAGACGTGACGAAGGGATATGTCCCGTGGTCGAGGTCGAGCAGCGCGCCTTGGGCGCCCTCCAGCACGACCACCCGGCCCTCCTGAAGAGCGTCGTACACCACGTGCTCGACCGATCCAACGTAGGGCATCATCAGCGCCGCCCATTCCTTGCAGCGGTCGTACACCTTGTCGAGAGGCACAGGCTCTCCGCCGTAGACCTTCTCGATGATCGCGTTGTGATGCGCCATCGCGTCTTCGAGCCGGGGCAGCAGCGCTTCGATGTCGAGCAGGTCGGCAACCCGTATCCCGATCCTGGCCGCCTTGTCGGTGTAGGCCGGCCCGATCCCTCTGCCCGTCGTGCCGATAGCCTCGCTGCGGGCGGCTTCCGCCAACTCGTCCAGGACAGAGTGGTAGGGCATCACCAAGTGAGACCGCTCACTCACCATGAGACGGCCGTCTAGGTCAACCCCCCTGCGCTGGAGGTCATCGATTTCCTGTATCAGCACGTCGGGGTTCACCACGGCGCCGTTGCCGATCACGCCCAACGTCTGAGGCCAGAACACCCCTACGGGGACCAGATGCAGCTTGAACGTGCCCATCGGGTTCATCACCGTGTGGCCGGCGTTGTCGCCGCCGGAGAACCTGGCCACGATGTCTGCGTCCCGCGCCAGGAAGTCGACGACCTTTCCCTTTCCTTCATCGCCCCACTGAGCGCCGAGAACGGCATAAGTCGGCATTGGTCTGATAGTCCTCCGGAAAACCTGGTGTCTGGGTCAGAAGCTCGTCTTGAGAATGCGTGCCGGGGGTGGGCCGCCGGATACTCCCTACGCTTCCTTCTGGGGGCCCCCAAAGCCCCAGCGGCGCCATCCGCGTGTCCGTCCGACCCTCCGGCCGGAGCCCTTCCACATATCCGAGAAGTACTCCGGCGTGAACGGCTGATGAGTATCGGCTACTTGGACCAGATCAGGTGACAGGTTCGGCCCGAACGCGGCGACTTCCACGTGCTTGCCGAGATCCTTGACCGCCTTCACCGCATACGTGAAGTCCCCGTCTCCGCTGACGAGGATTCCAACGTCGTAGAGGTTGTCCCACGCGAATCTGAGCAGATCGGTAGCGAGCATGATGTCGATACCCTTCTCCACCGCCACGTCGCCGCGCATCTTGGACGAGCCCAAGCGCACCTCCAGGTAGGGTATGTTGTAGAGGGCGGTCAGGAACTTCTGCTGATCCTGATATGCCTGGGGGCTGCGCTCCTGATCGCGCAGCACGTTGTAATAGTAGGTTCTGAACAGCTGCCTGTTCCCGCAGAGCTTGGCCGCGAAGGCGCCGAAGTCCAAGTCGTACCGGCCGCAGTTCTCCTCGAGGCTATGGTAGAGGTTGCTGCCATCGATGAAGATAGCGACCCTCTCGCCGCCGTGCGCGCCGCTGTTCATGCTGTTCATGCCAAGCGTCCACTCCCGTGTCTCTTATCATCAGGCTGCGGCGTGTTCGGCATTCCGGCCGCAGGACACAATCTAACAAGTAACGCGCTCAGGCACAAGCCGAAATGCTGCGGAACAGGGACCAGCCGCACGGCCGTTCATGATTGGGGACCGGCTTCACAGGGTGAGCATGGGTCCGATTTCGCGCAGCCTCCGGCGCCGGCAGGCGTGGTCGGGCATTACGCGGGCGACGTGGCTCCAGAACATGCCGGAGTGGTTTGCGACGATGAGGTGGCAGAGCTCGTGGACGGACACGTAGTCGATCAACTCCTGCGGGGCCATCACGATACGCCAGGTGAACCGAAGCGTCCCGTCCTGTGAACAGCTTCCCCACAGCGACTTCTGGCTGCCGATCGATATGCGCGCGGGCTCCCGGCCCACTTCCGACTGCCAGCGCTCCACGGATCTGCTTACCAGCTCCTCCGCCCTGCTCCGGTACCAGCCCGTCAGCGCCTCCCTGAGCGCCGTCAGACGCTCCTCACCCGCCAGGTATTCCGGGCATCGGAGGTGGAGGCTCCGGTCGACGAACTCCACGGAAGGCACGAGCGCGTCGGTCGAATGTATGGAGATGGGGACCCTGCGCCCGAGGTAGTACACCGACTCGCCTGAGACGAAGTTTATGGGCCGGCGGCGGGCGCCGTCCTCGCCCAATTTGCGGAGTATCCACCCGGCCCGCCTTCTGACGATGGCCTCTATGTCACGGTTGCGCGTTCTCATGGGCACAGCCACCACGACGCCCACGTCAGGGTCCAGGGTGATCGTGACGGTCTTCTTGCGGCGGGCGCTTCGCGCCACCGTGTAGTCGATGCTGGTTTCGCCAACCCGAATCGAACGCGGGCGTGCCATGCTCATATGTTACCTTACGCAGGGCTGCGGTCTGAATCTCCTCGGCTGCCCTGAGTATGCTAGACTCTGAGTCCATGAGCAACGGCGACGATTCGGCCCGGCTGCCCCGGAGTGAGCCAACCTTCGAGCAGGCGCTGAGCCGTCTGGACGACACTGTCAGGGCCCTGGAAGAGGGCGGCCTTACGCTGGACGAGGCCACGCGGCTGTTCGAGGATGGCATGAAGCTCGCCCGCACGTGCGGCGAGATGCTGGCGTCCGCTGAGATACGCGTCACACGTATCAGGACGGCCTACGGCGAGCAGATGAACGTGCTGGAAGAAGACAACCGCTCCACGTCAGGATACCGCTCCTGAATGCGGACGGACCTGCACGTACACACGCGCTACTCGCCCGACTCGGACACGTCGCCCGCGGACCTGGTGGACCGTTGCGTGAAGGTCGGGCTCGACTGTATAGCTGTCACCGACCACAACACCATTGAGGGCGCGATAGAGGTCAGGCGCATAGCGCCCTTCACGGTGATCATCGGCGAGGAGGTCGCCTCTGCGTCCGGGGAGATAATCGGACTCTTCCTCAATGAGGCCATCCCGAAGGGCCTGACGCCTCTGGAGACGGTCACGCTGATCAGGCAGCAGGGAGGGCTGGTCTCGATACCGCACCCGTACGACAGATTCCGCAGGTCGGTCATCACGCCGCAGGGAATCGAGGAGGCTCTGCCCTACGTCGACGTCGTGGAGGTGTTCAACTCGCGCAACACCCTCGACGCCGACAACCGGAAGGCGGCCGAGCTGGCCGAGGCTCACGGCCTGCTCACCTCAGGCGTGAGCGACGCGCACACGACGATGGAACTGGGCCGGACGTATGTCGAGATGCCTGAGTTCGACGGCACCCCTGAGGACTTCAAGCGGGCGCTGGCGCATGGAACGATCGTCGCCCGGAAGACGACTCCCCTGATTCACGTCGTCACCACGCTCACCAAGATCAGGAAGCGCATCTTTGGGAGACGGCGCCGCCGCTGATCTCGTCGGCCTGGGACGGGAGGTTCCCCGCCGTCTGCGGCGTCTACATACCCAGCGCCGCGAACGCGGCGGCCATCACGCTGTCGGCGTCGATGCCGTACTCTCTGTACAGCTCGGGCCGCGAGCCCGACTGGCCGAACTCGGTGACTCCAAGAGGTATGACTCTGGTGTTCAGCGCGCCGCCGATCCAGGCCAGGGAGTGCGGGTGCCCGTCCACGACGGTCACCACGGGGACGTTCCGCTCTCCCGCTGGCACGACGTCCGACATGAACTCGGACACGTCTCCGGCGTCGTTCACGAACGCCTCCACGGTCTCCTGGTACCACCTGTAGAGAGGCCCCGGGCCCGTGACGTTGATCACATTGGCGAAGATGCCCTCTTCCAAGAGCCGGTTGCTGGCCTCGATCATCTCGGGTATAACCGCCCCGCTTGCCATTACGTGAACCACGTTCTCGCCGGGCGTGTACTGCGGCTCGCCGCTCCTGTCCACCAGGCGATACGCGCCCGCCAGCACCTGGAGGCGGAGCAGTTCGACTTCGTGGGGGTCATCGGGCAGGGTGAACAGTTCTTGGTCTATTCGCTGACTGGTCAGTCTGAGGTAGGTGGAGCGAGTTCTAAGCCTGATCCGCTCCATTGCGGAGAGCATGATCCACTCCAGCTCCCTTCCGAAGCAGGGCTCGTAGAAGTCGAGCTCAGGCATGTCCGTTCCGATGGACGGCGTGACGACGGATTGATGCGCGCCGCCCTCCGGACCCAGAGTCAAACCCGAGGGCGTGCCGATCAGGATGAACTTGGCCCCCGAGTAGACTCCGTAGAAGAAGGCGTCGAGCCCTCTGCGGATGAACGGGTCGTAGACGGTGCCCAGCGGGAAGAGCATCTCGCCATGCATCTCGTGAGTGAGGCCCAGCTGACCGAGTATCATGAACAGGTTGTTCTCGGATATGCCCAGCGCGATGTGCTGGCCGGTTCGGGACAGCCTCCACTTGAGGGCGCGGATGGTCTCCTCGTCCGGCAGGGGTTCCTCCTCTTCGTAGTGCCATACCCCCGCCCTGTTGATCCAGCCCCCCAGGTTGGTCGAGCTTGCGACGTCCGGGCTCACCGTAACTATGCGCCTGCCGAGGTCGGGGTGCCTTCTGGAGATGTCCGAGAGCACCAGTCCGAATATCTGCTGCGTCGACATGTGACCGCGGTAGGGGTGGTCGAAGGCGGTCGGAATCTTCATGCCGGACGCCTGGGCGCCGCCGCGGGCGGGCGGGCGCAGCCGCTCGGCCGTCTCGGCGCAGAGGCGGCCCTCTTCGGAGTCGGGGGCGAACCCTGCCCACTCGTCGCCGTCGGCCACTCCAAGCCGATCCTTCAGCTTCTCCATCTGCTCTTCGGACAGGACGACCGAGTGATTCTGGGGGTCGCCGACCGAGGGCAGCATCCATCCCTTGATGGTGTACGCGAACACGACGCACGGGCCGTCAGCGTCGTCTACCTGGGAGAAGGCATCCCTGAGCTCCGAGAGGTCGTGCCCGCCCAGGTCCATCATGAGCTCTTGGAGCTCCCTGTCGTCCCACCGGCTGATCAGCCGCTTCATGCCGTCCGGGAAGGCGCTCGTGCCCGGCAGCCACTCCCGCAGAGCCTCCGGCGACACGCGGAGCAGGCGCTGATAGACTTCGTTCGACATGTCGTCGATGGCGGTGCGCAGCAACTCGCCGTCGGGCTCGCGGAACGCGGCTTGGAGCTTCTTGCCGTACTTTGCGTCGACGACCTTCCAGCCGTTCCCTCTGAACATCGACCTCCATGCCTTCGCCCTGATGCCGGGGATGATCCGGTCCAGGCTCTGGCGGTTGAGGTCGACGACCCACAGGATCTTGGACATGCCCGCAACCGTCGGTTCGGCGATGCACTCCCAGACGGAGCCCTCGTCCAGCTCCGCGTCGCCCAGCAGGCTTATGTAGCGCATCTTGGGGGCGTCTTCCAGGAAGCCGTGAGACCTCACGTACTCATCGGACAGCGCCGCGAAGTTTGGCGCCACCGATCCTATCCCGACCGATCCGGTGGAGAAGTCCACAGGGTCGGGGTCCTTGGTGCGGCTGGGGTATGCCTGGAGTCCGTGGAAGCCGCGGAGCGTCTTCAGGTATTCGGAGTCCAGGTTTCCGAGGAGGTACTGGACCGCGTGAAAAGTCGGGGATGCGTGGGGCTTGATCGAGATGCGGTCGCCGGCGCGCATGAAGTCGAAGTAGAGCGAGGTCAGGATCGTCGCGACCGAAGAGCTGGACGCCTGGTGCCCCCCCACCTTGATCCCGTCCAAGGCCGGGCGCACGTTGTTGGCGTAGTGGACCATGTTCATGGCCAGCCACAGGACACGGTCCTGTATCTTCAGGAGCGTCCTGTCGCGTCCTTCGAGTTGCTGACCCGCATCGACGGAGACGCCTGTCGCCATCGCATACCTCCCGGATATATTCCTGCCTCACCCATCGTCCCCGAACAGTATATCAGGCTGTCGGACCGGTCACCGCGCCTCACGCGCCGTCGAGATACGGCCTCGCCCAGTCCAGGCCGGCCTCCGTCGTGTCGGCGGGCCTGTACTCGCAGCCTATCCAGCCGTCGTATCCCGCGCTGTCGATGAAGTCCAGCAGGAACGGGTAGTTGATCTCGCCCGTTCCGGGCTCGTGGCGGCCGGGGGTGTCGGCGATCTGGACGTGGCCGATGACGTCCAGGTTGCCCTGGATCGTCGGGGCGAGGTCGCCCTCCATGATCTGCATGTGGTACACGTCGTACTGGAGGCCGAGGTTGTCGGAGCCGACCTCCTCGATGATCGAGCGCGCCTGCGCCGTGCGCGTGAGATAGAAGCCAGGGATGTCGCGGGTGTTGATCGGCTCTATCAACAGCCTGACCCCCGCCTTGAGGAGCGCGTCGGCAGCGAACTTCAGGTTAGACACGAAGGTTTCCCGCAGCCGCCTCGGCTCCACGCCCACGGGGGCTATGCCGGCGAGGCAGTTGACCCGCTCGCACTTCAGCGCCGCCGCGTACTCGATGGCCTTCCCCACCCCGTCTTGGAACTCGCCCACCCGGTCGGGGTCGCACGCGATGCCTCGGTCTCCGGCGTCCCAGTCCCCCGCCGGGAGGTTGTACAGCGCCTGCGTAAGCTCGTACCAGTGGAGGCGTTCCGCGAGGTCGTCCCTGTCGTACTGGTACGGGGACATGTACTCGACGCCCCGGAAGCCCGCGCGCGCCGCCCCGTCGAATCGGTCCAGGAATTCGACCTCGTTGAACAGCATTGAAAGATTCGCGGAGAGCTTGGGCATCGGAGACCTCTGGCGTCACGGGATGAGACTCCATTATATGGCGGGGGGGACGAGCGTCAATACTCCGACGATTGCAGAGCAGAGTCCGGTAAATATCAAGGGCCGTGTCGAGGAGTAACTGTTCATAGTTGATGAGGTCTCCCTGTCTGCAAGCGCAGGGCGGTCGCGTCCAGAGTCAGCAGAGGCTCCGGGAAAAAATTTTTGTGTAACGCTCGGGGGGCATTTCGCAGGCATTCCGTAGCTGGGAGGGCCTCAGACAGCTCGGAATTACGTGACACTATGTGACACTTTCGTGACACTAATGTGACACTTTCGTGACACTAATGTGACAGTTATGTGACACTAATGTGACAGTTTGTGACACTAATGTGACACTTTGTGACAGGTCAACGCAGGCGATGCAGAATTCTTGCGGGCGGTTAGTGGAAAGCGACGGCTGTGTCATGGGCATACTCTAGCACAGCGGTTCGGGGTTGTCAAGGGTTGTCTGAATCAGGATTGAAGGCGGAGTCTGAGTAGGAGCCTCCTGGGAACGCGGGGGAGAGGCCCAGCCCGCGCCACCCCTAAGATTCCGGCCTGTGCCAGAGACGGATGGGTGTAGCGCCGTCCTAGTGAAACGACACCGCCTACTAATCTGGGACAGGTTTCGCCTTCGGACCTCACAGAGTCTGAACAGGCTCGTCGAGGACTTGTGATATTCTTTTGTGAGACACATTCGGGAGAGGGAAGACATGGATCACGCCGAGGTCGTCCGGCAGGCCGAAGAGGCAGGCGTGCAGCTGGTGACGTTCCTGTACTGCGACAACGGGGGAATCATCCGGGGCAAGGCGACGCACGTGTCGGGCCTGGAGAGGCGGCTCGACTCCGGCATCGGGTTGACACTGGCGATGCAGGCCATGACCGACATGGACGAGTTGCTGGTGGTGGAGGGGATGGGACCTGTCGGCGAGGTGAGGCTGATACCGGACACGGACACCTTCACCATCCTGCCCTACGCGCCGAAACGAGCCCTGGTGCTGGCGGACCTGATCACCGTTTCACGCCGTCCCTGGGAAGCCTGCCCGCGAACCTTCCTGAAGCGGATGATAGCCAAGGCCGAGTCCATGGGGCTGACGATTCAGGCCGCCATGGAACCCGAGTGGTATCTTGCGAGAAAGGAAGGGGACGAGTTCGTGCCCTGCGACACCAGTCTCGACAATTCCAGCATCGGCGCAGCCCTGGCGCAGGACGTGGTGGACGACGTGGTGGCAGCGCTGGAAGCTCAGGGCCTGCGCGTGGAGCAGTACTACCCGGAGCTGGGGCACGGCCAGCATGAGTTGAGCATCGGACACGCCGAGGCTCTGAGGGCCGCCGACAACCACGTCGTCTACAGGGAGACGGTGCGGAACGTGGCGTGGCGGCACGGCATGTATGCCACGCTCGCGCCCAAACCCTTCCCTGAGCAGGCGGGCAGCGGCTTGCACGTCCACTTCAGCGCGTGGGACGAGAATGGAAAGTCAAACCTCTTCTTCGACCCGGACGACGAACAGAATCTCAGCGCGCTGGCCTACCGGTTCATAGGCGGCGTGATGGAACACATGCCGGGCCTGGTGGCGCTGACCTGTCCGAGCATGAACAGCTACCGGCGGCTGTCGCCCGGGTCGTGGAGCACGGCGTTTACCTGCTACGGGCCGGACAACAGGGAAGCGGCGTTGCGGATACCGTCCCTGTTCTGGGGGTCGGAGATGGCCTCGACGAATCTGGAGTTCAGGCCGTCGGACTCCAGCGCCAACCCCTACATAGCGCTGGGCGGGTTGATTGCCGCCGGCCTGGACGGGGTGGAGCGCAACCTCATGCCTCGCAAGGAGCAGGGGATAGACGTGGACCCGGTCAGACTGACGCGGGAAGAGTTGGAGAGTCGGGGCATCCGTCGGCTTCCCGAATCCCTGATGGACGCCGTCCGCGCGCTGGAGGCGGACACGACGCTGACCGGCGCGATGGGCCCTGTATTGGCGAACTCATACCTGGCCATCCGGCGGGCCGACTGGGACCTGTTCTCCGGCCGCGACACCGAATTCGAGATCAGGAACCACTTCTACAAATACTGACGACACCCGGGCCGACCTCGAGCGCCGCGGCTCAACTCGGCGCCGCCTGCCCTTCGGCCGGCCGCGCCACGCGCCGCTCCTCGCCCAGAATGCCGCCGGGCCTGACCAGGATCACCGCGACTATGAGAACCCCAATCGCCAGGAACCGCAGGTTGGGGTCGGAGAACACCCCGGGCAGGAACTGGGTCCCCGTCCAGATTCCCCAGACCACGAACGCGCCGAGGATGGCGCCCCTGTTGTTGCCCGACCCGCCCACCATCAGCATGGCCCATATCACGAACGTCGCAAGAAGCGGATCGAAGGTGAGGGGCGAAAGGAACCGGACGTTGTGGGCGAACAGCGCCCCGCCGATTCCCATGATCACCGCTCCCAGGATGAACGCCTGGAGCTTGAACCTGAACACGTCCTTGCCGCTGGCCTCGGCGGCCGTCTCGTCCTCGCGGATCGCTCGCAGCACCCGCCCCCATGGAGACTTCACGGCCCGTTCCACCGCCAGGAACAGCGCCCCCAGGACGACCAGAATCACCACCAGATACAGGTAGTCGTAGCGTTCCGGCGACACCCACTCACCCAGAAACTTGGGTATCCTGTACAGCCCCTTGGAGCCGTTGGCCACCCACTCCTCGTTGAGGAAGAACAGCCGGACGGTCTCCGCGATGCCCAGGGTCGCCATCGCCAGGTAGTCGTCACGCAGCCGCAGAGTGACGAACCCTACGGCCAGTGCGATGACCCCGCAGGCCGCCGCCGCCGCCGCGAGGCCCAGGAAGAACCATAAGTCGACCCCCAGGTCCAAGAACCCCAGCTGGGACCAGTTGCCTCCGAACTTGAACTCCTCGAACAGCGCCGGGTCCGGCGGCTGGGTCGTCAGCAGCGCCGACGTGTACGCGCCCAGGGCGAAGAACCCCGCGATGCCGATGTTGAACAGGCCGGTGAAGCCCCAGTGGACGTTGAGCCCCAGGGCGAACACCGCGTATATCCCCGCCATGACGGCGAAGCCCACCGAGTAGCTGACGATGCCTGCTATTTCCATGGCATGAGTTCCCTAACAGCCCGTGGCACTCTGCTTGATATCCTCCACGTCTATGAAGACGCTGACGACGCGGTCCCTCAGCCCATGTCGTGTCGGAATGCCCAGGGCTATCTCCTGAGTTAGAATGGCAGACTCCCATTCTTCTCTCGTCTGCGGGACTATTGTGTCGTCTTTCTTCATGTCCTCGTCCTTCATGAAGTACACGTTCACCAGATACGCGTTGACCTTGTTCAGCACGTGCAGGAAGTACAGGTGCGCTAGGTGGTTGGCATACTGGTAGAAGGGTCTCGTCCAGTCGGCTCTCTTTTCTGCCCGCATAAACTCTCTCGTCTCCGACATGCTGTCCTTTATGCGATTGATGGATATTTCGTTGCATGCGCGCATCGGGGAACACAGCTCCCTGACGTGAGCCTTCGCCTCGACCAGGAGAACCTCTTCCTTGTCGGTTACGCCAAGTCCATCCCAGCGCGGCCCCGACTGCGGCCAGAAGCATTCAAGAGGCATCTCGTCCAGGGAAATCTTCAGACTCTCGATGAAAGCCTTGTCTTTGTATTCGACGTAGCCGTCATCCTTCAGGGGCGACCGCCAACATATTTCATTCGCGGGAGGGTTGAGTCTGGAGAGGATCTGATCGTTCAACAATTCAGGACAGCAGTTGACCAGGATTCGGAGCCACTTCTGGCTTCCACGAACTTTGCGGCTCATTACACTCTCCCCATATCTAAACTGGCGTCCGATTGCTCTGCGCAAAGCTGGGGCGCATAATCAGCGGCCCCCGAATATGCCCCGCGGCCTCACCAGCAGCACGGCTATCATGATGGCGAAGGCGACCGCCGGCTTGTAGCTCGGATTGAGCCACTGTGTCGAGACCTCGGAGCTCACCCCGATCACCATCGCCCCCACCAGCGCGCCGTACGGGTTGCCCACGCCCCCCAGAATCACGGCGGCGAACAGAGGGATCAGGAACCTCCATCCCATGATCGGCAGAAGCTGCGCCTGGAAGACCGCTAGCAGCACCCCGGCGACCGCGGCCAGCGCCGCCCCTATCGCCCAGGTCCACCAGATCACCCGCTGAGTGTCGATTCCGCTCACCAGAGCCAGGTCCGGGTTGTCCGCCGTGGCCCGCATGGCCTTCCCCATCCTGGTGCGGGTCAGCATCAGGTACACGCCCACCACCAGGACGACCGCCGTTGCGGCCGCGAAGAGCGCGTCGGGATGTATCCGCACGTCCATCGGCAGGTGGTACACCTGCCTCGACTCGCGCGGATACTGCTCAGTGCCTCCACCCCAGACGATCTGCACCAGCCCGCGCAGCGCGATGGCCACCCCCAGGGAAGCCATCGCCAGCACCACCGCGTTCACTCCGCGCTCCCGGAGCCTCCGGTAGACAGCCGCGTCCAGCGCGATGGCCCCGGCCACCACGCCCGCCGCCGCCAGCGGCAGCGCGATCAGCACCGGATAGCCGAAGGTGAACGGTCCCAGCCCGCTGCCCTCTATTCCAACCCGCCCCAGCACGCCGCCGACGACGAACAGCGCCAGGTACGCCCCCATCGTCATGTAGTCGCCGTGGGCCACGTTGGCGAATCGCAGTATCCCGTAGATCAGGGTCAGCCCGATCGCTCCCAGCGCGATTATCGACCCCAGAATCACGCCGTTCACCATCAGCCCCATCTTCACGAAGGGCAGCAGACCCGCCGCCAGCGCCAGCGCCGCGATGACCCCCGTGGTGTGCCACGGCGTCCAGACGAGGCCGACTCGTCTCACCCCGTCCCGAATGGCTTCCATAAACCCTCTGGCATCCCGTTTCCCGCTGACGACGGCCCACGCTGACGATGACAAGCCAGCCGACGCGGCATCGTCACGCCTCTCATCCTCCCAGATACATCCGGCCAACTTCAGGGCTGTCCAGCAGCGCCTGCCCGCTGTCCTCCAGCCGGTTCTCGCCGGAGACGAGGACATAGCCCCTGTCCGACATCCGCAGCGCCTCCCGCGCGTTCTGCTCCACCATCAGCAGG
Source organism: uncultured Dehalococcoidia bacterium (assembly GCA_958295685.1). Taxonomy (GTDB): domain Bacteria; phylum Chloroflexota; class Dehalococcoidia; order Lucifugimonadales; family CATQGZ01; genus CATQGZ01. Next base: position 1,228,952 of record OY282365.1, on the reverse strand, counting down.
GCCACCCCGGCCCGGTTGATGCCTCTGATCCGCTGAAACACCATGTCCATGACCGCCGGGGAGAGGCCCGCCGAGGGCTCGTCGAGCATCAGCAGCGCCGGGTCGAGCATCAGCGCGCGGGCTATTGCCAGCATCTGCCGCTGTCCGCCCGAGAGTCCGCCCGCCTTCTGCCCCGGACGCAGCCCCAGGTCGGGGAACAACTCGAACATCTCCTCGATCCGGCCGCCGTAGTCGTCTCCACGGATGAAGGCCCCCATCTCCAGGTTCTCCCGAATGCTCAGGGACGGGAAGACGTTCGCGGACTGAGGGACGTAGCAGAGACCCATCCGCGCGCTCTGCGCGGGATGCCTGTGGGATACGTCCTCGCCCCGGAAACGCACGCTTCCCGCCCGAACCCGCGCCAAGCCCACCACTGCCTTCATCAGCGTCGACTTCCCGCACCCGTTGGGGCCGATCACCGTCACCACCTCCCCGTCCTCGACGGCGATGGACACGCCGTGCAGCACCTCCGTCTCCCCGTATCCGGCCACGACGCCGGACACCTCAAGCAGCGCCAACCTGGGAGCCTCCGAGGTAGGATTCGAGCACACGGGGATCCTGCCGCACCTGCGTGGGAGTCCCCTTGGTGACCACCGCTCCGTTGGCCATGGCGATGATCGGGTCGCACATGGTCATGATGAAGCGCATGTCGTGCTCGATTATCACGAACGTGATGTCGCGCTCGACGCTGGCCTGCAGGATGTTGGCCGACAGCTCCCGCAGCAGCGTGCGGTTGACACCGGCCCCGGGCTCGTCCAGCAGAACCATCCTGGGCTCTGCCATCAGCGTCCGCCCAAACTCCAGCAGCTTCTTCTGGCCGCCGGACAGATTGCCCGCGTACTCGTTGGCGAGGTGCGAGAGGTTCACCAGTTTAAGCACGTCCACCGCCTGAGACTCGATGCGCCGCTCCTCGCGCGACACCCGCCAGGGTGTCAGCCACGACGCCCACAGCCGCTCGCCCGCCTGCGGCGCCGGCACCAGCATCAGGTTGTCCAGCACCGTCATCCGCTTCATCTCTCTGGGTATCTGAAAGGTGCGCGTCAGGCCCAGCGCGAACGTCTCGTGCATCATCATCCCGTCGATCCGCCTGCCGCCGAACCGTATCTCCCCGCTCGTCGGCCGTATCGCGCCCGACACCAGGTTGAAGAGAGTCGTCTTGCCCGCTCCGTTGGGGCCAATCAGCCCGGTGATGGCTCCCTCCTCCACGTCCAGGGAGCAGCGGTCCACCGCCCTGACCCCGCCGAAGTCCTTCACCACGTCCCTGAGCTGAAGAATCGGAGCGTCCCCGATCACGCCGTCCCCCCTTGCGATCTGGCTCTCCCGCACCGCCGGCAGTCGGGCGCCATTATATTGAAACCACTACGCAAAGGGTATTCCCCACGCCAGCCGTAACTGTTCAGTCTCCGTGAGACCCGAAAGGGGGGTTCTCCCCTCTGGCAGGGGTCTGGGGGCCACTGATCACTGACCACTGACCACTGACCCAGCCCCTTGACATCAGCGAACCCATGTACTACGATTCTCATATGGAAAGGAACCCATTCGTACTCATGCCGAACCACGTTCACCGAATCATCGCAGGGGCGCCACTTGTGGACGCCCTCACCCCCGGGACCTGTCCCACAATTGTCCCAGAACTGCTCCGGTTCCGTTCCAGACCTGTTCCACAAGTGCCCCACATTTGTACCACGAAATCGAACCCTCAGCTACGAGATGGGACAAAATGGAACAGTTTGGGACAGTTTTCGGCAAAACCGCGGGCCGACGCCCTTCAGATGCGGGTTGCCATGCCATGCTCCCCCAGCCGCTGGTATAATCGCGCCCAACCACCACAGGGAGATGCGCGTGTCCCTCGACATTGACAAGCTGGCCTCCCTCTGCAAGCGCAGGGGCTTCATATTCCGCAGCAGCGAGATATACGGCGGCCTCGCCAGCGCCTGGGACTACGGCCCACTCGGAGCCGAGCTCAAGCGCAGCGTCAAGGACTCCTGGTGGCGGGATATGGTGCTTCAGCGGGACGACGTGGTCGGCCTCGACTCCGCCGTGATCATGCACCCCGGCGTCTGGCAGGCCAGCGGACACGTCGACAGCTTCTCCGACCCCCTCGTCGAGTGCGCCGTGTGCCGCAGGCGCTGGCGGGAAGACAAGATCGAGGCCGACGCCTGCCCCGAGTGCGGCGGAGGACTCTCCGAACCCCGAATGTTCAACCTCATGTTCGAGACACACCTCGGCCCAGTACGCTCCGAGCAGAACACCGTCCACCTGCGCCCCGAAACCGCCCAGGGCATCTTCGTCAACTTCGCCAACGTGCTCACCGCGTCCCGACGCAAACCGCCCTTCGGCATAGCCCAGATCGGCAAGGCCTTCCGAAACGAGATCACCACCGGCGGATTCATCTTCCGCACACGCGAGTTCGAGATGATGGAGATCGAGTTCTTCGTCCCACCCGGCGAGGACGACGAATGGCACCGCCGATGGATCGACGAGTCCCTCCGATGGTACACGCGCCTCGGCGTCGACGAGTCCCGACTCCGCGTCCGACCGCACGAGCCGGACGAGCTCTCCCACTACTCCAGGGCCACCTCCGACATCGAGTACCGCTTCCCGTGGGGCTGGGGCGAGATACAGGGCACCGCCAACCGCGCTGACTATGACCTCAACGCCCACGCCCAAGCCAGCGGCGAAGCCCTGTCATACTTCGACGACCGCCTCGGCCAACACGTGGTCCCATACGTAATCGAACCCTCCTTCGGCGTCGACCGCGCCGTTCTGACCTTCCTCGTCGACGCCTACCGCGAGGAGGAGGCCGTCAGCGCGAAGGGCAAGCCCGAAAAGCGCGTCCTCCTGAAGCTCCACCCAACCATCGCCCCGGTCAAAGCCGCCGTCCTGCCACTCAGCCGCAACGACAGGCTCACGCCCACCGCGCGAGAGGTGCTCGGCATCATCCGCCAGTCCCGCGCCGTGGACGGCCTCGTCCAGTACGACGATGCCCAGAGCATCGGCAGGCGATACCGCCGCCAGGACGAAATCGGCACCCCCGTTTGCGTGACGGTGGACTTCGACACACTCGACGACCGCGCGGTCACCATACGCGACCGCGACACCATGACCCAGCAGCGCGTACCCATCCACCGCCTGCCGGACGAACTGCGCGCACGGCTTGCGCCTAATCCCGAGGACAAGGCTTGACAGGGTCCGTTAGAATATCTGGTCCCACAAACCTAGTGAGGTGAAACATTGGGACTCGACGTTGGCGTTGTGCAGATCAAGTACTTGCCCCACGTGGACAATCCGACCTATGAATTCGCAAAGCACCTGCAACACAGCCCGGAGGAAGCCGACTGGAACGGCTCTGATGCCTTCAACACGTTCGTGGAGTTCAGCCGGGAGAACTTGCTGGAGCAGTTGAAAGAGTATGCCTCGCGCAACGGGATCCCTCAGCACGACCAAGAGGAGATCCACGGCTGGGTAGACGGGCTCCCATGGGACGACGATACGATAATGCTACACCTAGGTTCGTGAGCCGTGCTTGGACAGCGTAACCAAACGAGTCGGAGGGCGAAAGTGGCGCCGGCACAATCAGCAGTCGCAACAGCATACGAACACATCAGCTATGACGATCTGGTGACGTATGCGGTCTACCGGCTGACCGCCGGCAACGGCTCCCAGACAACTTTTGAGGATATAGTAGCGGAGGCCTTCAAGCTATTCCCCAAGAGGTTTAGCCTCAGAGGCTACCCCGAATGGCCGGACTCGGCCGTGGTCAACAAGAGCTGGCTGCGGTCACGGACTGACAAGAAGTACATAGTCGGCAGCGTCAAGGACGGCTTCAGGCTGACCCAGCGTGGGCTCGATGTCGCCGAGCGGGTAGAGCGGCAGCTGGGCCAGTCGTCGCCTGAAGGAGGCCGGAGTCTGAAGAGTGAGTTGAGGACGCGGTCTGGTCGGCTGCTGCGCTCCATGGAACGCTCGCAGTCGTTCCTCGACTTCAGGAAGTCCGGCCGACTGGACAATATGACAGAAGACGACCTTGCGGATGTCCTCTTGGCCATGCCGGACACTCCGTCGAGTCGGCTCGTCGGCAACCTCGAACAATTCAGGGACGCGGCCATACTGTACGACCGCAGCGACATGCAAGAGTTCCTAGACGCAATCCAGGGACGGTTCTCCGCCAGGCTCGGAATACACTGATGAGATGCTCATATGACTGCCATTATTGAGTCCCCAAGTTCGTCTAGCGATACCGTAGATACATACGGATATTCGCCTCAGTACCCCGATACCCCGTTCACAGAGTTCGATGCTGTCAATCCGAGCATGGACCTTGAGTCTCTTAATCTGAACTGGCGAGAAAGGGATTTGCCAGAGCGTATCCGAACCAAACACGTACACAGGCTGCATCCCTACCTAGGTAAGTTCGTACCGCAGCTAGTCGAGATATTCCTTCGCAAGTTCGAGCCAAGCACTGTATGTGACCCGTTCTGTGGCTCAGGCACAACTTTGGTAGAAGCTGCTACACTTGGGGTAAATGCTATCGGGTGCGACATTTCCGAGTTCAACACACTGATGACCAGAGTCAAGGCTAACCAATACGATCTTGAACTCCTGGAGTTCGAAGTTCAAGATGCTCTAAATCGCGTACTTTCGAGTCCGACTCTAGCGCTGCGTGAACGGAAGGAAGCACTTTATAGCGGCTATCTCACGTCTTGGTTTGCACCGTCTGCCCTTGATTCGCTACTTGCATATAGATCGTCGATTGACGACTACAAGTACAGTGACGTGCTAAAGGTTATCCTCTCTCGAGCAGCCCGATCAGCCCGTCGCACCACTCACTTTGACCTTGACTTTCCGAAGCGACCCCAAACTGAGTCATACCAATGCTATAAACATAGTCGAATCTGCAAACCAACCGAGGATGCGGCACAGTTCATCAAGAGGTACAGCAACGACACTCTGAGGCGGATACGCGAATTCGCAGCCATCAGAAAGAATGTCGCACTATCAATCATCACTGATGATGCCAGAACAGTGCAGTTTCCTAGACACGACCTCGTAATCACGTCGCCGCCATATGTTGGCCTGATTGACTATCACGAACAGCATAAGTATGCGTATGAACTGCTGGGATTGCAATGGAAGGCAAATAAGGAGATCGGCCCCGCAGCGAGAGGACTTTCACTTCGTGCACGAACCGAATACGTTGATAACATAGTCGAGTCGTTCAAGAACGTAAAGGCCAGCCTTTCGAGGAATGGGCGTATGGTAGTAATAGTAAACGACAAACTCGGCCTTTACGATGAGATCAGAGAGCGAGTAGGACTGCGCCTTGAAGGTCGCCTGGAAAGGCATGTGAACAGGCGCACAGGCAGACGGGCAGGTAATTTCTTTGAGAGTGTCTTTATCTGGGCACGAGAAGATTAGTCCATGAAGGATTCAACAAAAAGCACTGTGTTTGAGGTTCTCAGGGAATTCGCCGTAAGCCAGTTTCCTAAGCTAAACAAGTGGACACTAGACGATATCAGGCAAGGATATCCCTTTCACCAAATCTTCTTTCCGGAAAAGGAGATACTAGCTGCTAGAATCGAACGGAGTGTTGTCACATCAATGGGCACTCAGTTGTATCCCTCTCTAGCCAAATCGATCGCAGAAGATCGATTCAAAGAAGTATTTATCGAACACAGAATTGAGGGCTTACTGAACGATGCAGCGATCAACATGATAGAGCAAATCGTTACAGAATTGAGGACACGCGAAACTCCTCGACGGCCTAACCACAATAGCGAGTTGCAAGATATTCTAAACTCTCGTGGTGGAGGGCAGGCTACTAGGTCAGTGACAGCTGATCTATACATCAATGATTTTGAGCATGGTCCCCTATTCATTGAGCTGAAAAGTCCGCTTCCAAACCTCGACATCGCTGCTGAGTCAAAAAGGAAGCTACTCTATTACCTTGCCATAATGAGCCGCCAGAGAGTCAGCCAGGCCAAGGCGTTCTTAGGTCTAACCTACAATCCATACGTCACTCGCGATAAGTATCGACACTCTTTCACAAAGCGAATCATGGACATGGACAAGCAAGTCTTGATGGGTGACGAACTGTGGGATTACCTCGGTGGCTCAGGAACATACGCTGAATTGCTAACAATTATCGGTCAAGTTCGCCAAGTGCTTACCCATGAGATCAAGGGCGGGTTCGCTACAGGTGAATAACTATGACCGCAAAGTCACCCGCCGCCGCGCAGCCTGACGAAGCGGCGGCGGCCGGCGCGGATGACGGCGCCGGACTTCAGCGTGGACGCGGGTATGTTGGCCGCGACCGGCGCGTCGTCGATCCTGACCGCGCCCTGGTCGATCAGCCTCTTCGCCTCGGCCGCGCTCCCCGCCATGCCCGCGCCGACCAGTACGTCGCTCAGCCGCCTGGCTTCCAGGTTCGGCGGCAGGTCGAAGACCGGCAGATCGTCGGGCGTCTCTCGTCCCTGGACGATGCGCTCGAAGCGCCGCTCCGCGTCCAGGGCGGCGGCGCCGCCATGAAACTGGGCCACAAGCTCGCGGGCCAGCCGCTTCTTCATACCCATGCGGTCGGCGGAGGCGTCCGCGGAGGCGCGCTTCATCTCCTCGACCTCCTCGTCGGGAACGTCGGTGGCGTTTTCGATGTAGGCGGCCACCACGGAGTCCGGGAGGGACATCGTCTTCCCGTAGACGTCGTTGGGCAGCTCGTCGATACCGATGTAGTTCCCCAGGCTCTTGCTCATCTTCTGCACCCCGTCGGTGCCGGGAAGGAGCGGCGTGATGAAGCAGTGCTGGGGCCTCTGGCCCATCATCCCCTGGAGGTCTCTTCCGACCAGAAGGTTGAACTTCTGGTCGGTGCCGCCGAACTCGACGTCGGACTCGACGGCGATGGAGTCGTACGCCTGGAGGAGCGGGTAGAGCAACTCGGTGATGGCGATGGGCTGGTTGGCCCTGTAGCGCTTGGCGAAGTCCTCTCTCGCTAGGAACTGGGCGACGGTGAACCGGCTGGTCAGCCCGATCACGTCGCTCAGCGTGAAGGGGCCGAACCAGTCGCTCTGGAAGCGGGTCTCGGTCCTGTCGGGGTCGATGATCTTGAAGAACTGCGCCATGTAGGTCTCGGCGTTCGCCATGACCTGCTCGCGGGTGAGCATGGGCCTGGTGCGGGAGCGGCCGCTGGGGTCGCCTATCTGCGCCGTCCAGTCTCCGACTATCAGGACCACAGTGTGCCCGAGCTCCTGGAGCTGGCGCAGCTTTCGGAGCGGCACGGAGTGGCCGACGTGGATGTCGGGAGCGCTGGGGTCGAAGCCGATCTTCAGACGCAGGGGTCTGCCGGTCTCGAGCAGCTCGATGAGCTCGGACTCCACGATGATCTCGGTTACGCCCCGTCTCAGCAGGCGGTGAAGGCGGCTGTCGTTCATGACGTGTCCGAGGCCATTATACCCCTACGCTCCAACCCGCCGCCCACTCAGCAGCGACCTGGTCCGAGCGACGTCCAGGTCGATCTGCTTCAGGAGGGCGTCGATGGAGTCGTACCTCTCCTCGTCCCTCAGCCGCTCGACGAACTCGAGCCGCACGTTCCGCCCGTACAGGTCGCCGTCGAAGTCGAGGACGAACGCCTCTATCGAGCGCTCGGTCTCGCCGAACGTCGGACGGGTCCCTATGCTGGCGGCTGCCATGCGCGGCCCGTCCGGTACGTGGGCCCACGCGGCGTAGATACCGTCGCCGGGCACGGCCATGCCCTCCGGGACGAGCAGGTTGGCCGTCGGTATGCCGAGCGTCCGGCCCCTGCCTGCTCCCTTGACCACCCTGCCCTCGAGCGCGAAGCGGCGGCCGAGAAGGCCGGAGGCCGCCGCCACGTCTCCGGCAGCGACCGCCTCTCTGATAACCGTGCTCCTCACCGTCTCCCCGTCCTCACGGAGTGGGTCGACCACCGTAACCGAGAACCCCATCTCCCGACCCATCGCCGACAGGGTTCCCACGTCACCCTCCCGCCTGTGTCCCATAGCGAAGTCCGGCCCTACGACGAGCCCGGAGGCCCTCAGATGACGTCGGAGAAGCGAGATGAAGTCGACCGCGCGCAGGGTCGAGAGCTCGCGGTCGAACGTGACCAGAGCGACGAAGTCGACCCCCAACCCCCGAAGCAGCCGCACCCTTTCACACAGGGCGGTGATGTACCGGGGGCGGAAGTCCGGATCGAGGAGCTCGGCAGGGTGTTCCCGGAACGTGACGACCCCCGACAGCTTCCCCAGCGCCGAGGCGTCCTCGATCAGCCTGGAAATCAGGTGCGCGTGCCCACGATGGACGCCGTCGAACACACCGACGGTGACCAGCGAGTCACGGCCGGGCGTGAAGGGAGACAGTTCATCGTCTATTCTCATCGCCCGTCAGAGACCCTGCGTCCCTCTGGACCTCAGGTGCCTGGCCCCTCTCAGATAGACGTTCCGCAACTCGTGGGCGGCTCTGGTCGTGTTCACGAGTATCAGCGCGCGGATGCATCTGGCGGGGGCGTCGGGGACGGCCATCTCATGAGCGCACATCAGGGCGACGTGCTCCCAACCCATCCGCCGTGCCGCCTGGGCAGGGAACTCGGCGTCCAGATCCTGGGTGGCCGTGAAGACAGCCGCGGCCACGTCGTCCGTCTCGAACTCGTTGGCCTCGACCAGCCGCTCCAAGAGGTCGGTCGCCGCCTCCAGTATCGACTCCCTCGTATTCGCCTCTGCGGTGGTGGCTCCCCTAATTCCGCGTACCTTGGTCAGTTCTCCATACCCCCTCTATCGCGGGAGCGTCCCAGCGTTCTGACGAGGGCCCCGGCCGCCTCCGGAGCGCTCGTCTTCGGCGCTCTGCCGACAGCGTCCATCAGCGCGCTGGCCACGACGGCGCCGTCGGCGAACCGGCCTATCGACCGGACGTGTTCCGGGCTCGAGACCCCGAATCCGACTATCAGAGGCAGGTCCGTGAACCTGCGAACCCTCCTCACCAGCGCCTCGGCGCCGGCCCCGAGCTCGGCGCGGGCGCCGGTCACTCCCGTGAGGCTCACGCAGTATACGAATCCCCGCGCGCGGCTGCACGCCCGCTCTATCCGGGTGTCGCTGCTGGTCGGCGCCAGCAGGGGGATCAGGTATATCCCATTCTCATCGAGAAGATCGGCGAACGGGGCCGACTCCTCGGCCGGCAGGTCTGGGACGATTATGCCGTCCAGCTGAGCGGCCGCGGCGTCTTCCGCGAAGCGTTCCATGCCGTATGACAGGAACGGGTTCAGATAACCCATGAATATGAGAGGCGCGTCGACGCCGTTCAGCCTCAGCTCACTGAGCGCGTCCAGCGAGGCACTTACGTTCACGCCCTGCCGTAGAGCGTGAGCGCTGGTCTTCTGGATGGTGGCTCCGTCGGCCAGCGGGTCGCTGAAGGGAATGCCCAACTCCAGCATGTCGGCTCCCGACTCCAGTACCGCCCTGGCGAGGGCGACTGAGGTGGGGACGTCGGGATAGCCGACGGTGACGAACGGCACCAGGGCGCTGCGCCCCGTGTCTCTGAGCGCCGCCAGCGTCGTGTCTATCCGGTTGGCCGTCCCGCCGGGGTCGGTCACTTGGGTCGCCTCCACCAAAGGTCGGCGTTCACAGCAAGTGTAGCACCGAGGCTCGGCGGCGGCAAAAGACGGCGCGCTCACACACAGGCAGCGGCGCGCCGCCTGATATAATCGGGAGTGTATCCCCTGAGCGAGGTGCTGTAGATGGCCGCTCTCGGACTTACGGTCAAGCATGACACCGGCGGCAAGCGTATCGAGATCCAATGCGAGCACCAGAACGGGCTGATCTACGTGGTGCCGAGCGAGGCCAGCTGGGTGTGCTCGGATGAGTTGCTGCACGCCCATTCGATGGCAGGATTCTTCAGTGAGCTGGCCGCCCTCGGCGACCCTCGCGTCGGCGAGGCGATGCAGCGCTGGGGATTGTACTTTCGGGAGCGTCCTCTGGAGCCGAGTAAAGACGGAGACCAAGTTTAGAGAACGTGGTGGAACCGAATGCTCTCGGCTCCCTGACCCTCCCTAGAACTCTTCGTCTTCAGCTTCGGCCCCGCCGTTGGTGTTGATGATGCGGTGGAATACCGGAGCGAAGGCCGCGTCGTCGCCGGGCTCCGTGTCGTCGTCCGACCAGTCCTTGACCAGTATCGCCTCTCCCTGGACGTCCATTCCAGGACTGCCCGCGCCGTAACCCAGAGCACCGCCGCTGGCCGCGGGCGCCCTGTGCCCTGTGCCGGGGCGTGACGGGAACGAGACCACCCCGTTCTGAGAGGGGTGTTTGTAAGACTCCCTGATGATGATGGTCAGCCCGGCCTCGTCGGAACTGGTGACGTTGGCCTCGTACCGATTGCCGCCCTTTGCCAGCTTTACCAGCCTGGCCGCCAGCCTGGGCTCGACCTGCCCCACGTATTCGCCGCTTGACTTGGTTACGTTGAGGGAGCGGACGTCCATCTCCAAGTTCACCCGATGACCGGGCGCGAGCTTGAGGATGACCGATGGGGGAGCGAGGTTGACGAGAGAGGTCACGGTGGACGCGCGACTCTCTTCAATGAAGAGGTTGGGTGAGGCCACTGCCGGGGCTGTGGTGACGGTGTCCTCGTCGCCGAGCCGAGTGAGGCGTTCGAGGTTCTTCCTGGCGATTCCGTTGTGAGGGGAGAGGTCGAGCGCTTTCCGGAATGCCTCTCGCGCTTCCCTGTTCCGACCCAGTTCGCTGAGCGCCTTGCCCAGCCGGTTGTAGGCCTCGGGGTCTCTGGGGAACTCGTTGAGGATGGAGTGGTTCAACCGGACAGCCTCTTCCCAGCTGCCGTTCATAGCCAGTGAGACGGCCTTCCTGGCCGTCTCCTTCCTAGACCTATCTCTCTCTGCTACTCCGGTGGGGTGCATGTTCCAGTCCAAATCGGGATGGCGAATTCTAGCGCACGCAAATTTTGGGATGCAATCGTTTTCCGCCCCTTTCTGCTGGGGATTGCGGCACTGAGTCTCGGCCTAGCCTAGCGCCGGAAGCGGAGCAACGCCAACCGCACCAGAGCCTCGATGACGATGCCCAACGACATCTTGGACTGGCCTCTCGTGCGGTCGTTGAACTCGATGGGATGCTCGGCTACTCTGAGGCCCAGCCGCTGGCAGGCGTAGGCAACCTCGGCCTGGAAGCCGAAGCCGCGGCAACGAAGGCGGGTTAGGTCGATAGCTCTCAGGGCCTCCGCGCGGAAAGCCTTGAAGCCGGTTGTCGCGTCCCTTACCTCGATGCCTGCCGCCAGCCTCATACCCCGGTTCCCCACCGAACTCAGCAGCCTGCGACGCAACGGCCATCCGTCGCCGACACGCCCCCCGGGGGCATAGCGCGAGCCGACGGCTACGTCCACGCGCTCCAGCGTCCTGATAAGCTCCGGTATCTCCTCCGGCTCATGGGAAAGGTCCGCGTCCGTCTGTACCACGTAGTCGGCTCCCCCGGCCAGGGCCCGGGAGAAGCCCTCTTCGTAGGCAGTTCCCAGCCCCATCTTCCGCGGACGGCTGACCAGCTCGATCCTGCCGTGGTGTCTGTCCGCCAGACGCCGGATCACCTCTGCCGTGCCGTCGGGAGAGTTGTCATCCACTATTATGATCCGGGATTCGGGGATATCGAGTGAGAGGACGCGCTCTACGAGCTCCGACACGTTCTCGGCCTCATTGAATGTGGGAACCACCACAGCCACCACGCCCTCGATTGGCTCAGGCTCGGTCTCGGCTCGGCGTAGTGGACGTGTCGTCCGATAACGGCCCGCGATATGGTTCCATCTTACTAGAATCATGTCGCGGAGCATGAGGAAGGAATCTATCAAGGGTCTCACCCTGCTGTCGGGGTCGTGGTACCAGTCGATGGGGACCTCCACCAGGCGCATGTGCTCTTTTCGTGCGAGGAACAGTATCTCTGCGTCAAAGCCGAATCCCCGTATTCTCTGATGCCTGAAGAGACTCTCTGCCGCCTCGCTGCGGAAGCACTTGGCGCCGCACTGGGTATCCTGAAATTTACGGAGCACGAGTGAGCGCACCAAGTAGTTGAATGCGCGGCCCATGAGGTGTCGGAGCGCCGGCTCGCCGAACCTCCTCGCCCCGGAAACCTCGCGGGAGCCTACGACGACGTCGTAACCCTCGGACATCTTTTGTAAGAAGGCGTCCACCTGTCCGATGGGCATGGAAAGGTCGGCATCGCACATGAAGCGCCGCTCTCCCGTCGAGCTGAGCATACCGTGGCGGACGGCCCAGCCCTTCCCCACGTGGGGCATCGCCTCTATCCGCACGTTCTCGCAACAGGCAGCCCACTCGGTGACGACTCCGAGGGTTCCATCGCTGCTCCCGTCGTCGACCACTACGACCTCCCAGCCGTACGCCTGCTTGCTCAAGTGCGCGACGACCTCCTCGAGGGTGTGGACGATACGGGCCTCCTCGTTGAAGGCCGGTATTATTACGGAGAGGTATGGGGGCAATTCGGTATTCCGAGCCGTTCGCGTGAGTCTAGCCGCCGGGCTTCTCAAGCTCGAACGAAGCGTGCAGCGCTTGCGCCGCCTCAGCGACCCTGGCCCTATGGACGATGCAGGTGATGCGTATCTCGGAGGTGGTGATCATCTCGATGTTTATGCCCCGGTCGGCGAGGGCGCGGAACATTCGCGAGGCGTAACCGGAGCCTTCCCTCATGCCCGTTCCTACGATGCTGATCTTGGCGAGATTGTCGTCGCTGACTACCCCACGATTGCCGATCTGCTTCGAGGTCTTGTTCACCACGTCGAGGGCCTTGGACAGGTCGGACTTCTTCACCGTGAAGGTCAGGTCGGTGGCGCCGCCCTCGCCGGCGTTCTGCACGATGACGTCCACGCTCACGTCTGCCGCCGCGAGGGGTTCGAACAGGGCGGCGGACACGCCGGGGCGGTCCATGACTCCGAGGACGGTAATCTTGGCGACGTCGACGTCGGTGGCTATGCCGCTGACCCTGTTTCTCATCTCCGTAACGTTCGTATTCATGCAGGCTCCTGAGTGGATGAGTGTGCCGGGGGCCTCGACGAAACTGGACGCGACCACTATGGGTATTCCGTAGACCATGCCGAGCTCGATGGAGCGAGGGGCCATCTTGGCCCCGTAGCTGGCCATCTCCAGCATCTCCTCGAAGCTGATCTCGTCGAGCTTTCGCGCATCCGGCACGAGCCGCGGGTCGGCGGTGTAGATGCCGTCCACGTCCGTATAGACTTCGCAGCGCTGAGCCTGGAGGCCTGCTGCTACGGCTACGGCCGTGGTGTCGGACGCGCCTCTGCCCAGGGTCGTCACGTCCATCTCGTCAGTGATGCCCTGGAACCCGGCCACGACCACTGTTCTGCCCCTGTCGAGCTCGTAGCATATACGGTGCGGCTCCACGTCCGCTATCTTCGCCTGACCGTGGCTGGCGTTGGTGCGGATACCGGCCTGCGCGCCGCTGAGGCTGACGGCCTTGACGCCGATGGAGCCGAGAGCCATGGCCAAGAGGGTAGACGAGACCAACTCCCCGGTGGAGAGGAGGAGGTCGAGCTCACGGGGGGATGGCCGGTCGTTGACTCGCTTGGCCAGAGCGATCAGGTCGTCGGTGGTGCTCCCCATCGCCGAGACGACGGCCACGACACGGTCTCCGGAGCCGACCGCGCGGGCGATCCTTTCGGCGACGGCGTGTATCTTGTTCGCGTTCGCCAGCGACGTGCCGCCGTATTTTTGGACTACGAGCGCCATCTTAGAACTTCGGCTTGTAGGTTACGCAGACGCGCGCACTACTCAATATGATTTCCAAATATCCGGAGTCCATGGTGACCACCTGTCGAGAAGACAATGAGCTCTGAATGCTACCAGGGGCGCTTCTGTGAGAGGGTCAACCTGCGGATGGTCCATCAACTGTGTGGGCGCCTCGCGTACTGGGTCTGGTCACCTTGACGTCTCCATCGACGCCCGACTTGGAGGCAGCTTCGGCCATCTCGCACCCGATAGTCAGTTCTCGGCCATGCGCCAGCGCGAGGACGGTCGAGCCGGCCCCAGAGAGGAACACGCCGAGAGCGCCCGCGTCCAGGGCCGCGCCGAAGATGTTCTTCATGGCCGGGAATATGGTCTGGCGCGCTGGCTGGTGGAGTCGGTCCTGGGTCGCTATTCGGAGATACGAGAAGTCTCCGGCGGCGAGGGCATTCACCAAGAGAGCGGCGCGGCCGATGTTGTAGACGGCGTCGGCTCGGTCGATCTGGGGTGCCAGCAGGTCTCTCGCCTGTTGGGTCGGCATGGGCATGTCAGGTATGAAGAGCACGGCGCTGAGGCCGCAAGGGAGCGGCACGGGGGTTGTGAAGAGGCGGCCGTGGTCGCGGGCCACTATGCGGCAGCCTCCCATGAGAGCGGCGGCGCTGTTGTCGGGGTGGCCTTCGATGTCCGCCGCGAGCGCGAGCACGTCATCCTCGGAGAGGGGCCGTCCCGACAACTCGTTGCCCGCGACGAGACCCCCGATTACGGCGGCGGAGCTGCTGCCGAGGCCCCGTCCCAGGGGTATTTCGTTATGGCAGACGACGCCGAGATCGGGGACCGTCTGTCCAGTCTCGGCAAATACGCGCCGGATGCTCCGGTAGACGAGGTTGTCCCTCCCGGCGGCAAGAGCGGCTGAGCCCTCCCCGGCAACCTCAAATCCGGAGGCGCCCAGGTCGACGTGGACCTCGTTCCAGATGTCCAAGGCTAGGCCCAGGCAGTCAAAGCCCGGCCCCATGTTGGCGCTCGTCGCTGGGACACGCACGGTTACGCTGTCTGGCATGGCAGGGGAAAGTATAGCACTACGAAGTGATGCCTCATTTGACAATACTACATCCCCTCTCCAGTATAATAGCTGTCTATTCTCGATTCGAGGCAGCATAACCCGGATGACACTTCCCATCGCAGCCGACGTAGCCCTCAAGGAGTGGGCGGTCGCGGTCAGGATCATGGCCCGGGGTGACCAGGTGATCACCCTGCGCAAGGGAGGCATACACAGAGACGACAAGGAGTTCCGCGTCGTCCACGACGAGTTTCTGCTCTACCCGACCTATGAGCACCAGCGGCCGGATCTGCTGAAGGAGCAGTACCGTGCGGATCTGGTCAGTACCCAGGAGGAAGACGACGTGTTTGGCCTGGTGACCCTGGCATACTGGTGCAGGGTGACCGCCAAGTACGAGATACGCGACCCGGGTCTGCTCAATCGGCTGTCTCCATTCCACGCGTGGTCTGACGATTACGCCGAGAAGCGTCTCCACTGGCGTCCCAGGCATCCGCTGACCGTCGCGGTTCTGCGGCTGTATGAGCTCCAGCAGCCCCAAGCGGTGCCTGTGCTCGAAGAGTTCGAGGGCTGTAAGTCCTGGGTACCGCTTGGACAGCATGTTCCTCTTGGCAACCTGGAACCCGTGATGTCCGACGAGGAGTTCGAGCGGAAGGCCGGGGTGATTGGCCGAGAACTGGACGGCGTACCTGCCGTGCCTGGGGGTGAGAGGTGAATTTCAGGAAGCTCGGCGAAACCGACCTGTCGGTCTCGGAGGTCGGATTCGGGGTCTGGACCGTGGGCACCACGTGGTGGGGCAGGATCGAGGAGTCCGACGGCGTTGCTCTGCTCGTGAGAGCCTACGATCTGGGCGTCAACCTCTTCGATACGGCGGACACCTATGGGGACGGTTATGGGGAGGAGGTGCTGGCGAAGGCGTTGCGCCGCAAGAGGAACGACATTGTCATCGGGACCAAGTTCGGCTACGACTTCTACGCCAATCCGCGGCGCGAGGGTCACAAGGAGCGCCCCCAGAGATGGGACGCCGAGTTCGTCCGGCACGCTTGCGAGCAGAGTCTGCGACGATTGAAGACCGACCATATAGACCTCTATCAGCTGCACAATCCGCGTATCGAGGCTGTCCGGATGGACGACCTGTTCGAGACGCTGGAGGCGCTGGTCACTGAGGGGAAGATACGCTACTACGGGGTGGCGCTGGGGCCCGATATCGGCTGGTTTGAGGAAGGCGAGGCGTCGATGAGGGAACGTCGAGTCCCGGCGTTGCAGATCATCTACAGCCTGCTGGAGCAGGAGCCGGCCAGGAGCTTCTTGCCGATAGCCGAGGAGGAGGGGACTGGGATTCTAACCAGAGTCCCCCACGCGTCGGGCCTGCTGGACGGGACGTACACTGTAGACACGAGATTCGATCCCAGTGACCACCGCAGCCACCGGAAACGGGAGTGGCTGAACGAGGGTCTCCGGAAGGTGGAGAGGCTGTCGTTCCTGTCAGACGAGCTGCCGTCCAGCATAGGCCAGACAGCCATCAGGTTCGCCCTCTCAGGCGCCAACGTGGCCTCCGTGCTGCCCAATATCACGAGTCCGGCCCAGCTGGAGGAGTTTGCTGCTGCGTCTGATATGGAGGACATCCCGGAAGATCTGGTCAGGCGCGCCCACGAGGTTCACGACGACGGTTTCGGCATCGCCGGCCCGTCACAGGCGGCTGCCGTCTAGGTACCCTCCTGCGTCCGATGACCGTCGACGCTCGGGCCGCCGCCAGTATGGACGGCGACGTTGCCGTTGGAAGGCACACCCGACCTCGCGCCCACTCCGCCGGCGGGTTGATGGCGCCTGTTCTTTCTACGGCGTTGCTGCTTGGGCGGCCGCGGGCGGCGGCCGGTGATCCGATACATCTCGTCCTCGATGAGTCGGAAGTCCTTCTGCGGTATCAGATGCAGGCGGTCGATGAAGGCCAGCGGCCAGTCTTCCGGTCTCCACTTCCTCAGATAGTCGAGCCTAGGCGCGATCAGACTGGCGTCGATGTACTGGCTCTCGGTCAGTCTGATGTCTGGGTTCAGGCTCACTCGGAAGGCGTACTGTTCGCCCCGGGCGGTCGGTTTCCAGATTGGGGTGTGGTCCACAAAGTATTCCGACGTGACAGACGCGGTGGCGGTCCACATTCGAATGGTGCTCACGTAGAACAGTATCGAGTCGCCCTTCTGCATGCGCTGGACCCGTCGGCGAAACGGCTTGCTGAACCCGATCACGCTGAGGCCCCTGTCGAGGGTGGTCTCGTGGTTCTCCAGTGACTCCGCTACCATCCAGAAGTTCTTGCCCATTTCAATCAGTTCTCCGCATGGTCGGCTACCCTAATAGTATCACTTAGAGCCTGCGGCCCATGGCCTCAGGAAATCTCTCTCATGACGACGTACATGTGCTGGATCAGCTTGAACGCCTCGACCACGTAGCTCAGAGGGCCTGGCTCGCCATCGTCGCCCGAGTGGACCTGAACCACGTTCTGGAACAGGGAGAACTCCGTGTGATACGTGTCGCCGTCCTCGCCGATGGCGTCGGCGAGGCGCCGTGACTCCTCGGACGGTACGAGTCGGTCCGCGCGGTCGTGCATTATGAGCGCCCGCGCGTCGAGACGGTCGATATTGGTAGAGGGAGAGATAAGGGCCAGTAGCCGTCGTGTCTTCGGAGACAGCATGTCTATCAGCCCATCGACCTCTTCGAGCGGGACGCCCTGGATCAGGCGGTAGACCGCGAGCCCTTCCGGGCCGAGCCGGCCGGGGCCGCCGCCTTCGCCGGAGGCCGTGTCGGTGAAGAGGCTGGTGAGAGCGGCTCTGTCGTCCGGGTTTGAGACGCCCTCGATGAGATGGTCGGTCATGAGACGCATGGTAAGGTCGTCGGGGCGCCACGGGGCGGCGCCTTCGCCGTAGAACCTGCTCCGGCTCCCGACGGCCTTCAGGAAGTCTTCCGCATCGTAGTACCCTGCGAAGGAGTTCACGAATTTGACGTTCGTCCGTATGCGGTCGTCCTGCGCCGCGACCAGGGTCATGGATGCGCCGGTGCAGACGCCGCCCATGCCGACCCTGTCCGGGTCGACACGGTCGAGTGAGCGGAGGAGTTCGAACGCGCTCACCAGGCTATCTATGTCTTCGGGAACGATCCTGCCGCGCGCTTGGGTTTCGAGCCACGGGACCATGACGACGACGCCGGAGCGGGCGAGGGCCTCACCCAGCGCCACGATCCGGCTTTCGTCCCGGTCGGGCGGAACGACGCCGAGGTAGAAGAGGACGGCGCTGTGCCTGCCGGAGCCGGCTGGCAGGTATAGGTCGGCGCTGCCCGCCCTCGTCAGCGGTATATCCACAGTCTCCTTGGTCGGCCTGTCCGTCAGAAGGCTCAGCGGCTTGAGCGGCATACCGGGGATTATCTCCGGGACGAACAGGGCGGCCTTGATCGAGGCCCTTCCTTGAGGAGTGGACACCAGCAGCAACAGACCGACCTCGAAGAGGACGACGGCCGCCACCAAAGCGAGCAGGATCAGGCGGCGCACGGTAGGCTGTCCGCGGCGGGGCAGACCATTGCGAGGGCCGACAGGTTTGCCAGAGAGGCGCCCGTCCTCAGACATGTCACGCCTGTCCATTCATTTCGTATCTGGGCGGCGCGAGATAGAGCGGGACATTTCGACAGCCGAACCGGATGGAAACGAGACAGGGCAAGGAGCGGTCGGTGTCCAGCAGCCAGAGCCGATAAGGTGCGTCAGGCGCGCCTTTCCTTTCGACAGCGCTATACCGACCGGCTGCGGTCCTTCGCAGGGGTGAAGATGGAGCCTTCAGGGAGGCGCCGGGATGATGGCGGCCACAGCTTCCGCGACAGTATCCCTACCCCGACCGCGCCGAGGGCGCCCAGCGTCAACCCTTTGATGAAACCCCGACGAGACAGCCTCTTGCCCTTTCCTCGTTCCGCAGTTCCCATATTACTGATTACCCTTGCCTAGCCCTTCAAGTCGGCGGAGACCCGGTCCCAACTTCATGGGTGCAGGATCACTTTTGTATAGCCTTCTATCCTCTTGTCGAACTTGTCGTAGGCGTCCGCTGCGTCGTCCAGCGGCACCTCGTGAGAGACGACGAAACTGGGCGTTGCCCTGCCTGCGGCGATCAGGTCTCGCAGGTGGGCGTTGTATTGCTTGACGTTACACTGCCCGGTCCCGAGACGGAGGCCCTTCTCGAAGAGCCTTCCGAAGTTGATGGAGAGCGCGCCCTTCTTCGCGTTCTCGTCCACGCCGCCCGGGTCGGACGGAACGTAGAGGCCTGGTATGCCCAGCGAGCCGGTGGGCGCGACGGTGTCGATCAGCTGGTTCAGGACGATGTTGGGGACCTCGTCCTGTTCGCCGCCGGCGGCGGAGGACCCCGCGCTCGTCGCCTGGTAGCCAACGGCATCGATACCCTTGTCAGTCCCGGTTCCGTTGCGCCGATCCTTGATCTGCAGGACCGGGTCGGCCTCGTCGTAGTTTATGGGGATGGCGCCTATCTCCTCAGCCTTGTCGAGTCTCTCCTTGACGTGGTCGACTGAGTAGACCTCTGCGGCGCCCCTGATCACGCAGCTGTACGCGGCCATGAGTCCCACGGGGCCTGCCCCGTAGACAGCGACGCTCTCTCCGGGCTTGACGCCCGCGAGTTCGGCGCCGTGGTAACCTGTCGGAAATATATCGGCGAGAAGCGCGTAGTCGGCCTCGTTCCGGTCACCCGGCGGCAGCGGCAGGCAGTTGAAGTCGGCGAACGGCACTCTGAGATACTCGGCCTGTCCGCCGGTATAAGGGCCCATGGCAACGTAGCCGTACGCGCCGCCGGCGAAGCCTGGGTTGACCGTGATGCAGAAGCCTGTGAAGCCTCCGAGGCAGTTCTTGCAGAACCCACAGGCTACGTTGAAGGGCAGGACGACGCGGTCGCCGGCCTTGCGGTCTTTGACTGCCGAGCCGACCTCCTGGATGACGCCCATGTTTTCGTGGCCGAACACGATCCCGGGCTCAGCGGCGGTCCGGCCTTCATACATGTGCAGGTCGGAGCCGCAGATGCAACTCGACGTTACCCTGACGATGGCGTCGTTGGGGTGCAGGAGCTCGGGGTCGGGGACGTTTTCGACGGCTACCTGAAACGGGCCCTTGTAGACGACTGCTTTCATCGGCGCACATCCTTTCGTGGGCTTCCCCAGGTTGGCATGATTATATCTTGAGCACGGTGTTCGGGCAACCGGGCCGAGCCGCAGGTAACTGTTCGGACTTCATGAGGTCTTTTCGCCGAAACTGTCCCAAACTGTTCCATTTTGTCCCATCTCGTAGCTGAGGGTTCGATTTCGTGGTACAAATGTGGGGCACTTGTGGAACAGAACCGGAACGGAACCGGAGCAGTTTTGGGACAATTGTGGGACAGGTCTTCAGGGCTGCTGCTGCTGGGGTGGCTGCTTCCATGTGGATAGTGTAGTACGGGAGTTCGCCGTTGTCAAGGGAGAACCCTGCGGACCTCACAGAGTCTGAACAGTTTCAGCCGCGGACACACCGGCCAAATCGGAGGGAGATTCTCCTTTCCGGGATCAGGCCGAGTCTTCGGCAAACCTGGTCAGCAGGACGGGGATACCGCTTTCGCGCACCACTTTGTCGGCCACGCTGCCTATGAGCCAGCTTCCCAAACCGGTCCGGCCGTGTGTGGTCATCGCTATGATCGAGTTCTCTTTCTGCTGAGCCGTCTCCACGATGGCCGTCGGCACGTACCCCGTGCCCACCACCTTCTCCACGTCCGTTACACCTTCCGCTTCCAGTCGTTCCTCGACGGCCGCCAGGTATTGCTCGGTGTCTTCCTGGATGCCTCTCGTCAGGTCCTGGTAGACGACCGCCGGATACTCGACCATGGAGAGCGTCTCCACTCCGCTGGAGGCCACTCTGATCAGGACCATTCCCAGCCCGAATGCCTTGGCCAGGGCTACCGCGCCAGGGAGGGATTGCTCGGCCAGGTCGGAGCCGTCCAGAGGCACCACGACGTTATCCAGCTTCACCTCGCTCGGCTCTGCGTTCGGTTCCTTGGGCCGGACGATCAACATTGGGTTCAGGACACTGCGCATCACCTTCTCGGTTATGCTCCCCATGACCCACTTGCGAATACCCGCCCGGCCGTGGGTAGCCATGGCGATGAGCGCGTCGGGGTAGCGGTTGGCCTGACTGACTATGTGCCCAACCGGGTCCGTGGTATCGAATATCTGGTTCACTTCGGGCACAACGTCCTTCAGCGCCTTGGCCACGTGGTTGACATACTCCCCTGCCTGGGTGCTTACGTTGGTAAGCATAGCCTCCAGCTCAGCGTCCCATTTCGGATAGCTGTCCGGGTCCGTGGCTATGTACTCGACGGGTTCGACCACCCTCACAATGTCGACGGGCATCCGAAGTCCGCCTGCCAACGTGCTGACGTGGGGCAGGATGTGCTCAGCCAGCTTCGATCCGTCCAGCGGCATTATCACGCGACTGTACATTTTCTTTCTGCTCCTTTTTGGAAGTGGGCGGCGCGTATGGTTGGCTTGGACGCGGTCGACGTGGTCAGAAGGGCAGCAGCCGCTCAGCCGCGGCGGGGTACGTGTAGCTGTCCACCTTCGTGGGCGAGATCGGGCGGCGCACCGCGTCCGGATCGATTCCCGCGCTGAGGGCAGACATTACCCCCGCGGCCTCCCAGTAGTTGTCGACCGTGTACAGCTGACCCGGCGACCACGGCAGCGACGACAGGTCGTTTCGCATCAGGTTCGTGTTCTCGCGGACCGCTATCACAGTGATGCCCTGTTCGAGCGCGGCCAGAGTCGGGAGTCCGATACAGCCGTCTGGTATCACCAGACACGAGATGTCGCTGGCTGTCAAGACCGAGTGGTGCGCCATGGCGCCGGGGTCGGTCACGATCCTCGGACTCCTCTGAAGCCCCTTGAGAATGCACTGGAGGAAGGTCAGCGAGACGGCCTCGGCGGCCATCCGCGGGTCGACGACTCCCGGGTCCATGTTGGCGATCTCCTGGGACTCCATCATCGGCGAGTGCGCGGAGGGGACGTTGAGGATGGACGAGAGCGCGTGTGTGAGCAGGGCCTCGACGCCGCCCCAGGGGTTGACCATCTCCCCCGCCTGCTCGAAGTATTCGGTGTGATAGCCGGCCGGCACGTCGATCACGGACGAAAGCGCGACGGCGTCGTAGGTGTCCCGCCTTTCGTCCAGAACGCCCAGCAGCGCGTCGAGGCCGTCTACGCGGCCGGTCGCGCGCCCCGTCGACGTGAACCTGGAGTCCATCACCAGGCGGGGGTCGAGTCTGATCACCTCTCCGCACGACAGCCCGTAAGACGCTCTGGCCGCGCTGACGGCGTTGACCGCGGCGTGGACGAACAGGTCGTCGGGGTGTGAGTCGATCACGACCACGACGCGATTGTTCCTGACCGTCTGCAGGCCGACCGTGCCCATCATCAGCCTCGACAGCACGCTCCCCTCAACGTATAGCGCGTTGTGGGGCAGGTCGATCACGTCGGAGGCGTTCACCACGTTCGGATGGGTGATCAGCGTGTCGGCGGCCGAGGCCAGCAGCGTGGCGACCGGGGCCGCGTCGCCGGCGTGTCCGCCGATCTCGGCGCCGATACCGGTCGGCACTACCAGCGCCGCGTTGAAGCGAGCCGTGTTCCGCACGCGGCGGCGCTCGAACCTGAAGATCGAGTCTCGGGCGCCGTGTTCGCCTCCTCCCGCCATGACCCCGACCTCGCACCGGCGGCGGCTCTCGTCCGATTCCGAGACCACGAATCTGACAGGGGTCTCGCCTGCATCCAGGACACGGGCGACGGCCTGCGAAACGTGGCGCAGGATACCCCCGCCGCCGGGCGGCGCGGCGGTGACCTCTACCTCCCGCTCAGCCAGGTACACCTATCCCGGCTCCCCACCTCTCGGCGTATTCGCCGTAGGTGAATCTCTTCTTGAGCGTAAGCGCGCCCGACCTGTCCAGAGCATAGACCGACGGCAGGCCCACGCCGTTGAACGCATGGGCCTTCGACAGCGTATACGCGCCCGCGTGGTCGAAAACCACCCGCGACCCGGTCTCGAGCGGCTCGTCGAACCGGTAGACGCCGAAGAGGTCTCCGGCCAGGCAGGTGCTCCCGGCCAGGATGTATTCGAACGCTCCCTCGTCAGCGTGATCGGCGACGTCCGGTTCCCAGCCGTACTCCAGCGCCTCAGGCATGTGATTCACAGTCGTGTCGAGGACGGCAGTTCGGACGCCCTCGTCAGGGAGGACGTCGAGGACGGACGAGACGATGAACCCTGCGCCCCTGATCAGCGAGGCCCCCGGTTCGGCGTAGACCCGGAGCCCGCGCCTCGACTCGAGCGCCTGGACGGCCTCGATCATCGGCTCCAGGCTGTCCGCCTCGTCAAATAGATACCCTCCGCCGAGGTTGATCCAGTCCAGTCCCGAGAGGACTGGGCCCAGGATCTCGTCGATGCGTCGGACCGTTGCGAGGGCCTGGGAGAGGTCGGTCGAATCGCAGTTGGAATGCACGTGAATGCCCTCGACGCCTGCGAGCAGGGCGCTATCGGCGGCGACCGCCTCCGTCAGGTGGTTCAGCGGCACGCCCAGCTTCGAGTGAGGCCGGCATGGGTCGTACCGGACGTCTTCGACGAACGAGACCTGCGGGTTTACACGCAGCCCAATGTTCGCGTAGGGCGTCATGCGCCTCCCGTACTCACGTAGCTGTCCAATCGAATTGAAGGAGACGTAGTCGCACAGAGACGCGAGGTCGTCCACCTCGTCCGGTCTGAGGCCGGGGGTCGTCAGGTGGACCTCCATCCCACCGACCGGGACCTCGCGCGCCAGCCTGGCCTCGAAGAGCGAGCTCGCCGCGAAGCCATCGAGGCGCGGCGCCATCACGTCCAGCGCGTCGACGAACGAGAAGGCCTTGAGCGAGAACAGCATCCGGCAGCCGGTGGAGCGCCTGATCGGCTCGACCGAGTCGAGAAGCCGGTCGATGCCCGCCTCGTCGTAGACGAATGCGGGCGTCTCGATTTCGCTGCTGAGAGCGAGCAGGGAGGCCGCGTCGGAGGTCGTTTGCGTCTTGGAGTGCGACATCGCAGATGGCTCGGATTCTAGCATAACGCCGGAATTGACCGCTGAGACGGCCCGAACGTAGAATACGGCCGGTTGCAGCGAGGAGCGTGAATTGTTCGGCAGGCTGTTCGGCAGGCGCAAGAGGATGCCCGAGGGCGAGCCGTCGGACGAGAGCATCAGGTCGGCCGGTCCGGGGGACGTGGTGGTGATCACCGGGTTCTCGCCGACCTATGAGGACGCCTACTTTCTGATCGAGAGCGCGGGGAGGTATTCGGGGCCGTCCGGGTTCTGGCACGAACTGATAGGGGTGGACGGAGACCGCAGGGCGGCCATCGAGTGGTCGGAGGACGACGGGTTGTTCATCACCGTAACCGACCAGGGCTCGGCGCGCGGGATCGAGAGTGTCGGGCTGACGTATGACGAGCTCGTCCGTATGGACAGGGAGCACTCGCTCGACAACGGCTTCGTGCATGACGGCGACCGGTTCGAGTACCGCAACAGTTACGAGGCTCACTCCCTCACCGGTGACGGAGGCGAGGGGGACGGCTTCTACATATGGGAGTTCGCCGGCGGCGGCGGGGAGAAGCTGATGTCGGTGGTCAAGTCGGAAGGGACGCCCTTCGAAGTCTACAGTCCGGTGGTGGTGGCTCCGGAGATCGTCAGCGTATACAAGAAGTGATCGGATCAGAGCAAGGAGTCTGTGCAAATGGGTGACGCATTCGTAGATGCCCTGGAACTGTTTCCCCGCGGGCTCCTGTACGTCGGGATGGGTGTGGTCATCCTCGTTGCCGCCAGGATTGCCCAGGACCTAGTGACGCCGTACAGGATCGGCGAGCAGATCAGCCACAAGGACAACGTGGCGCTCGCGCTGAGCATAACCGGCTACTACCTGGGCGTGGTAATCGTCTTCCTGGGCGCGCTCTACGAGCCGTTCGGGTCGTCGGCCGTCGTGGACGGGCTGGGGTTCACCGAAGAGTACTGGAGAGACGCGCTGAGCGTGCTGATCTACTCGGTCATCGGGATCGTGGCGCTCAACGTGGCGCGTCTGCTGGTGGACCGTCTGGTGCTGTACAAGTTCAGCACTGAGAAGGAGATCGTGACCGATCAGAACGCGGGCGTCGGGGCGGTGGAACTCGGCGTGTACGTCGCCGTCGGGCTGGTGGTGGCTGGGGCGGTCTCCGGGCCGGAGGGAGGGCCTCTCACCGCGCTCGTGTTCGGGGTTCTGGGCTTCCTCACGCTGGCGCTGTACGCCTTCTTCTACGACCTCACCACTCCTTACGACATCCACGAGCAGATCGAGAGCGGCAACGCGGCGGTGGGCGTGGCGCTGGGGGGCAACCTGATCGCAATAGGGGTGGTGGTCTTCAAGGCGGTGTTTGGGGAGTTCGTGGACTGGCAGGCGAGCCTTGCGGAGTTCTTCACCTTTGCCGCGCTCGGATTCGTGCTGCTGTTCGTGGTGCGCCGTGTGGTCGATCTGGTGCTGTTCCCGGGCGTGAAGGTGTCTGACGAGCTGTCGGTGGATCGGAACCTGGGGGCGGCCTTCATCATGGCGGGGTCTGTGATCAGCGTCAGCCTGATACTGTTCTTCGCGGTATAGCGTTCGTTCGGGCTAGGCCTCCTGGGGCGCCGCTTCGCGGCTGATCCGCTCGACGACCTGGGAGAGAGGCAGGGTCCCGAGGTTCTCTCCGGACCGCAGGCGTACGGCGGCGGCATCGGCTTCGAGCTCACGGTCGCCGACGATCAGCATGTACGGGGTCTTCTGGATCTGGGCGTCTCTGATTCTGGCGTTCATCCGCTCGTTGCGGGCGTCCACGTGGGCGCGGATTCCGGCGGCTTCGAGGCGCGCGCGGACGCCGTCGGCGTACTCGTGGTGCCTGTCGGCGATCGGTATGACCTGTGCCTGGACCGGGGCCAGCCATGTGGGGAAGGCGCCGCCGTAGTGCTCGATCAGCACACCCATGAAGCGCTCCATGGAGCCCAGAAGCGCCCTGTGGACCATGTACGGCGTGTGCCGGGCTCCGTCCTCGCCGACGTAGGCGAGGTCGAAGCGCTCCGGGAGGTTGAAGTCGAACTGGACGGTCGTGATCTGCCAGGGCCTGCCTATCGCGTCCCTGACGTGGACGTCGATCTTGGGGCCGTAGAAGGCGCCTCCGCCCTCGTCCACGCTGAAATCGAGGCCGCGCTCCTGGAGCGTGGAGCGGAGCGACTCGGTGGCGAGGTCCCAGCGCTCGTCTTCGCCGACGGCCTTCTCCGGTTTGGTGGCGAGCATCACCTCGTAGTCGTCGAACCCGAACGCTCCCAGGAGTGAGAAGGTGAGGTCGAGCACGCCGTTTATCTCGTCCCTCACCTGGTCGGGCCTGCAGAAGACGTGCGCGTCGTCCTGAGTCATGCCCCTTACTCTGAGGAGGCCCTGGACGACGCCCCCGCGCTCGTATCTGTAGACCGTTCCGAGTTCGCCGATCCGCATGGGGAGGTCGCGGTAGCTGCGCCGGGCGGTCTGGTAGTACATGACGTGGAAGGGGCAGTTCATCGGCTTCAGGTAGTACTCCTGGCCGTCCATGTCCATGGGGGCATACATGTTCTCGCGGTAGAAGTCGAGGTGTCCGCTGGTCTCCCACAGGCCGGCGCGTCCGACGTGGGGGGTGTAGACGAGGTCGTACCCTGCCTTTCGGTGCCGCGCTCTCCAGTAGTCTTCGATTATCTCCCTGATCCTAGAGCCTCTGGGATGCCAGACGATCAGGCCGGGTCCCGTCTCGTCGTGAATGGAGAAGAGGTCGAGGCTGCGTCCGAGGACGCGGTGGTCGCGCTTTCGGGCCTCTTCGAGCCGCCTCAGGTGGTCGTCGAGGGCCTGCCGCGACTCGAAGGCCGTGCCGTATATCCTCTGGAGCATGCCGCGCTTCTCGTCGCCTCTCCAGTAGGCGCCTGCGACGCTGAGCAGCTTGAAGGCCGGGATTCTGCCGGTGGACTCGACGTGAGGCCCCGCGCAGAGGTCCTCGAAATCGCCGTGGCTGTAGGTGGTTATCTGCTCGCCCTCGGGTATCTCCCGGATGATCTCGGTCTTCAGAGGCTCGTCGGCGTTGAGTTCGAGGGCCTCTTCCCGCTCGTACGTGTGAAGCTCGAACGAGAGGTCTCGCGCGATGACGTCCTTCATCGAGGCCTCGATGGTTTCGAGGTCGTCGTCGCTGAATGGCTGTGGGACGAGGAAGTCATAGTAGAAGCCGTCCTCGGTGGGCGGTCCGATGGCGAGTTTGGCTTCGGGGTACGTTCTCGTTACGACGTCGGCCATCACGTGGGCGGCGGAGTGGCGGATGCGCTTTCTCAGCTCGTCCAGGCCTGGGTCTCGATCAGGTGGCATGGGTCTTCCCTTTCGTCGTGGTGGAGAGGGGTCCGGGTGTGTCATGGGTAAACCATAGCACAAGCCGGTATTGAGGATGGGCGGCGCGTGTGATTCAGGGGCGGCATCGTCTGACGGCGTCGGCCTGTGATTTTCGCCGAAACTGTCCCAAACTGTTCCATTTTGTCCCATCTCGTAGCTGAGGGTTCGAATTCGTGGTACAAATGTGGGGCATTTGTGGAACAGATGTGGAACGGAACCGGTACAGTTCCGGGACAATTGTGGGACAGGTCCCGGGGGTGAGGGCGTCCACAAATGGCGCCCCTGCGATGATTCGGTGAACGTGGTTCGGCATGAGTACGAATGGGTTTCCTTTCCATGTGAGAATCGTAGTACATGGGTTCGCCGATGTCAAGGCGCTTTGGTTGTCTGGGACAGACTCCGCCGCCAATCCTGAGAGTCCTGACTCAGACAATCAGTCCGGCACAGCCTGACGTCCATCACGCCGCCCGGCCAATCAGGCGGGGGATTTGGTCCCCAATCCTGAGAATCCTGATTCAGACAACCCTTGACGACCCCGAACCGCTGTGCTAGAGTATGCCCATGACACAGCCAGCCATCTCTACAACCAGCCCGCAGGACTCCCCAAGCGCCTGTCGCAAAAGTGTCGCAAAGTGTCGCATAGGTGTCGCATAAGTGTCGCATAAGTGTCGCATAGGTGTCGCATGAGTGTCGCAAAGTGTCGGCCAAAATCGGCCCTCCCAGCTACGGAAATACCCACAAATGCGACACTTTCGCAAAAAATTCCCGCCGCCGCCGAGCCTCAGCCTGTCCCAGATTTAGTAGACGGCATGTAGAATAGGGCCTATCCCAAGCGGAGGCGGATCAGATGGCCAATGTATTCATCCTGGGCGCCGGTACTCCCACGCCCACGCCGACCAGGTTCGGGACGTCTTACGTCCTGCAGGTGGGCGGCGACCAGATAATGTTCGACTGCGGCCCGGCCGCCACCGACAAACTGGTGAAGTCCGGCCTCTTTCCAACGAAGGTCACCCACCTCTTCTTCACCCACCACCACTTCGACCACGACGTGGACTACCCGTGCTTCCTTCTCTGCCGCTGGGATCAGAGCATCGGGGTCGAGAGGGAGTTGCAGGTCTTCGGCCCGACGCTCACGGAGCAGCTCACTCACCGCATTCTCGACGAGGATGAGGGGGCGTTCGCCCATGACTGGATAGCCCGCGTGAACTACCCTGGGAGCCAGCGCGTGTACGAGCTGCGCGGCGGCACGCCGCCTCGGCGGCCTCCGTCGGTGGCCGCGAAGGACATCGGGCCCGGCCGTGTCTGCGAGGGCGGAAGCTGGGAGGTCACCGCGGCCGCCGCAGACCACGCCCAGCCGTGGCTGGACTCGCTGGCGTACAGGGTGGACACCGCCGACGGGAGCATTGTCTTCACCGGCGACACCCGTCGGTGCGATAGCGTCGCCGACCTCGCCAGGGACGCCGACGTGATGCTGGTTTCGTGCTGGGACGACCAGGAGCGGATGGACCGCGAGGAGGACGGCCTGACCGGCATATGCGGGACGGTGGACGCCGCCATGCTGGCCCGCGACGCGGGGGTCAAGAAGCTGGTGCTGACGCACATAGGCCCCGGCCTCGCCAGGCACGGCGACATGGAGAAGGGGATCGGGGACGTGAGCAAGGTCTACGACGGCGAGGTCATCTTCGCCGAGGAGCTGATGCGGTTCGGCATGGGCGTCTGACCGGCTGTGCTAGAATAACCCTTCGCTGCAATTCTCTTCTGCCACAGGAAATCATCCCGACGGAGGCCGCATGACGACCGCAACCGAGACCCGTAAGAGCTACAAGGTGGTCGGCACTCGTCCGATCAGGCACGATGGCGTGGATAAAGTTACCGGCAAGGCTCTGTACGGGGCCGACGTGCGGCTCCAGGGGATGCTGTATGGCAAGGTGCTGCGCAGTCCGCACGCTCACGCGGTCATAAAGTCGATCGACACGAGTAGAGCGGAGTCTCATCCGGACGTTCGGGCGGTGGCCACGGCGGCCGATCTGGCCGAGGTGTCCGACACGCTGGCCGAGGTGGGTGAGGACATGTACACGAGCCTGAAGTACGTCCGCGACAACGTCCTCGCGTCGGACAAGGCGCTCTACAAGGGCCATGCCATCGCCGCCGTCGCGGCGGCGAGTCCTCACGCCGCGGAGGAGGCCCTGTCGCTCATAGACGTGAGCTACGACGTGCTGCCCGCCGTGACCGACGTGGAGTCGGCGATGGCGCCGGGCGCGCCGATTCTGCACGACCACATCACCACGACGGGGTTCGACGACGAGCCGGCGGTGGGCACCAACGTCGCGGCCAGGCATCTGTTCGAGCTCGGGGACGTCGACGAGGGTTTCGCGAGGGCGGACTTGGTGGTGGAGCGCGAGTTCCGCACCAGTACCGTGCACCAGGGTTACATAGAGCCCCAGAACGGCACCGCGTGGTGGACGCCGGACGGCGGTGTCACGATCTGGTGCAGTAGCCAGGGCCATTTTGGGATCAGGGACTCGGTATCGAAGATACTGGGCATCCCGGTCTCCAGGATCAGGGTGATTCCGATGGAGATCGGCGGCGGCTTCGGCGGGAAGCTGTCGGCCTATCTGGAGCCGCTCGCCGCCATCATGTCGAGGAAGTGCGGCGCGCCGGTCACCATGGCCATGTCGAGGTCGGAGGTATTGGAAGCCACCGGGCCGACGTGCGGCGGCCTGGTGCGGATGAAGATGGGCGTCACCAACGAAGGCCGCATCACCGCGGCCCATGGCTATCTGGCCTTCGAGGCGGGCGCGTATCCCGGCTCGTCGCTCCCAGGCGCCACCGCGTGCATGCTCTCACCCTACGACATTGAGAACCTGCTGCTGGACGGCTACGACGTGGTCGACAACAAGCCCAAGACGAGCGCCTACCGCGCTCCCGGCGCGCCGATAGGCGCGTTCGCCGTGGAGTCCGTCCTGGACGAGATCGCCGGCGAGCTGGGCATAGACCCCGTGGAGCTGCGGCTCCTGAACGCCGCGCGCGAAGGCACCAGGCGCGCGGACGGGGTTACCAACGCGCGCATCGGCATGATCGAGACGGCGGAGGAGGTGAGCAAGCATCAGCACTACTCCGCGCCTCTCGAAGGGGCCAATCGCGGCCGCGGCTTCGCAATGGGCTTCTGGCGCAACAACACCGGGCCGTCCAGCCTGGTGGCCAGCGTCCAGGCGGATGGAACGGTTATGCTGGTGGAGGGGTCCGTGGACATCGGCGGCTCGCGGACTGCCGTGTCTCAGCAGATGGCCGAGGTGCTTGGGATCCCGGTCGAGGACGTTAAGCCGCAGGTCGCCGACACCGACACCATCGGCATCACGTCCAATACCGGGGGCAGCGGGGTCGCCTTCAAGACCGGGATCGCGGCGTGCGAGGCGGCCGCGGACATCCAGCGCCAGATGGTGGAGCGTGCGGCGATGATATGGGAGACCTCTCCCGACTCGGTCGAATACCGGGATGGGGCGCTCTTCCACATCTCGGACTCGGAACTCCGTATGACGTTCAAGGAGCTGGCGGCGCAGCTCACGGACACGGGAGGCCCTGTGGCCGGACGCGCCAACGTCAACCCCCGGGGCGTCGGCGGCTCATACGCGGCGAGCATAGTGGACGTCGAGGTGGACCCCGAGACCGGGAAGGTGACCATCCTCAGGTACACCGCCTTCCAGGACGCGGGGACGGCCATACATCCGGGCTACGTCGAGGGCCAGATACAGGGAGGGTCGGTGCAGGGGATTGGCTGGGCGCTGAATGAGGAGTACTACATGAGCGGCGATGGGCGGCTGCTGAACTCCAGCTTTCTCGACTACCGGATGCCCACCAGCCTCGACGTCCCCATGATCGATGCCGAGGTCGTCGAGGTTCCCAACCCCGGCCATCCGTTCGGCGTGCGGGGTGTGGGCGAGGCGTCCATCGTGCCTCCTCTGGCCGCCATCGCCAACGCGATCCACGATGCCGTGGGTGTCAGAATGCGTACCCTCCCGATCTCCCCCGGCGCTCTTCTGGCCGCCATTCGAGGGAGTGCCGACGGGGAATCCACACGGGGATGATCGGAGGTACGGCTGCGGCAGGACGGGCGCATCTCGATACGCCAACCCGGATTGTCCAAGTTCTCTCTCGGTGGGATAGGAAGGATGGGCGCCGTGCGGCGCGGCTCTCATAGAGGGGCATGTCGAGGCTGAGAGTCAGGATCGAGGACAGATGGTTCGACGTCGAGATCGACGACCTCGATAGCAGCCCTGTCCGGGTCCTGGTAGACGGGGAGCCGGTCGACGTCGAGGTTCGGGACAGCCATGAACCCGCGCAGGAGAAGACCGGCTCCCCGTCGGCTCCCGTTGGGCCGCCTCCGGGTGTCAGGACCTTTCGTTCTCCCATGCCGGGCGCGATCATCTCCGTGTCCGTCAAAGAGGGTGATCAGGTGGTTACCGGCGACGAGGTGTGTCTGCTGGAGTCTATGAAGATGAATCAGAGTCTCAGGGCCGACTGGTCCGGGATCGTCAAGACGGTGCACGTCAAGGCCGGTGACCAGGTTCCTCACGGCCACCCGATCATCGACCTGGCGTCCTGAATGAGGACGGCAAGCGGGCAATCAGGGAGCGCGTCAACCCATGGGGAGTCCGCTCCTCTTGCGTCGGACGCGGACAGGAGAGCCAACAGGCATAATAATGGCCGTCCGTCGGCTCATCTCGCGCCGGACGCGGACAGGAGAGCCAACAGGCCTAGCAATGGCCGTCCGTCGGCTCCTCTCGTGCCGGACGCGGGCAGGGGAGCCCACAGGCCTGGCAATGGCAGGCCGTCCTCTTCTCTCGCGTCGTACGCGGGGCGCCTCGATTGAACGCCCGCGTGACGGCGAGGAAGCCCTGGCTGACTTTTGCCGCCGTCTCTTCCGGCACGTTCGTCGCCGTGCTGGACCAATCGTCTCTCGGAATCGCCCTGCCCGAGGTGGCCGGCTACTTCGACGCGAGCATCCCCGCGGTCCAATGGGTGACTCTGGCATATATGCTGATGACTGGGGCGTTGCTGCTGCCGATGGGCCGGCTGGCCGACATGCTCGGTCGAAAGCGCGTGTACGTGCTGGGGTTCGCCATATTCGCCGTCAGCGCCGGACTGGCGGGCTCCTCCGTCAACCTACCCGCGCTGATTGGATTCAAGGCGGCGCAGGGCATCGGGGCGGCGATGGGACAGGCGACGGCCATGGCCATCGTCACGTCGGCCTTTCCACCCGAGGAGCGTGGTAAGGCGATAGGCTCCTACATGACCGTCGTGGGGCTCGGGGCCATCGCGGGGCCGGTGTACGGCGGCGTGGTCGTGAGCGCCCTGGAATGGAGATACCTCTTCTACACCGGGGCGCTGCTCGGGGCCGTCGCCGTCGTCCTGTCCCTCGCAGGAATGGACGGAGACAGCCCCGACAGGTCGGAGGGGCGTGGATTCGACTGGCTGGGCGCGGCCCTTGCGGCGACGATGGTCGCGCTCTTTCTGTTGGTCATGTCCAACGCTCACAGACTCGGATGGAGCTCTCCTGTTGTGGTGTCTGCCGTCGCTGCCGTCGTCGCCATGTTCGTGGTGTTCGTCTGGTGGGAGCGAAGGGCGCCGGCGCCGATGCTCGACCTGGCCCTGTTCAGTCACAGGTCCTTCTCCTTCGGAGTGTCTGCGATGTTTCTCATCTTCCTGGCTGGGACTGCGGTCTTCTTCCTGACGCCGTTCTACCTTCAGAGGGTGCTCGGCTACGAACCGGGCCGCGCGGGCCTGATCATGGTGCCGGCCGCGATCTGCTTCGCCCTGTCCGGGCCGGTGGCGGGACGTCTGTCCGACAAGCTGGGCTCGGGGCCCTTCGCGCTGGCTGGGACGGCGCTGGTGTGCGTCTCCCTCCTATCCCTGTCGAGGGTGGACGAGCTCACCGCGGTTTGGACCATCGTCCTGGCGTTGGTGTGCCTGGGACTCGGGATGGGCTTCTTCTATTCGCCGAACGCCAGCGCTGTGCTCAGCACCGTCGACGCGCGGGGGTATGGAGTGGCAACGGCATTCCTGAACATGGTGCGGAACACGGGCACGGTTACCGGGATCGCTCTTTCCACTACCATCGTCGCGGTCGCCATGAGTTCTCAGGGGTTCGAGCCGAGCCTGGACGCGGTCTCTTCGGCGGGCGGGGGCGATATGGTCCGGGCGGCCTTCATCGGAGGACTGCAGACCGCCTGCATGGTGATGTCTGGGATCGCCGCGGGCGCTCTGGCGCTCAGCGCGATTCAGATCTGGGTGCGTACCCCGTCCAAGCCGCGGCGGCTCCGTAGCTGTCACCGGGGGTGAAGTGGAGGCGTCGGCCTCCGTTCGGGGAGGGGCCGCGGCGTTGAGGCGGCCGGAGGGTCAGAGGTCCTGCTTCGCCCGGTCGTAGCGCACTGTGAACTCCTGGGCCTGGGGGTTGTCCCATCCCGGGAAGGTGATGGCGAAGTTCTTGGCCTCGACGTCGGTGAACAGGATGACGGTTCTGGGCCTGGGGTTGACGAAGCTGAGTGTCAGGACGTAGAGGCCGTAGATAATGGCGGCCGCTTCGGCGATGAAGAACATGGCGTCCACCAGTTCGGGGATGCCGACCGTGCTGCCCAGTAACAGGTTGACGATGAGGAGGGCCAGTCCAGCGGCGATCAGCTGGAGACCGAGCTGGGCTCTGCTCTCACGGCCGCCGTTCAGCTTTTCGTATTCGAGGATGTCGTCGAGGGGCGCCTGGATGGACGGCTCTCCCCCTCTCGGCCCCTTCCAGCCAGCCAGGACGCGCTGGCTGGTCAGGACGGCTTGGTCCACTTCCAGGATGATGCGCTCTCCGGGGAGGAGCCTTATGTTCTTTCGTTCATTCAAGGCCGTTTGCGGCTGGTGCCCAGGAAGGGATTCGAACCCCCACTCCCTAACGGGAAGCGGATTTTAAGTCCGCCGCGTCTTCCGTTCCGCCACCTGGGCCCGATTCCCTCTGCAAGGTTCGTATAGTGTATCAGGCTGTGCGATCCGCCTCTCCCAGGAGGTTCCGGGCGTAACTGTTGAGACTCCATGAGGTCTTTTCGATCATTGTAGTCCTGATAGAGCAGACCGGCCGGTTTCCCACCCGCCCGCCCCTTGGAAACTGGGGGCAAGCCTCCAGACCCCCTGCCAGAGGGGAGGCCTCCGAAGGTGGGGGCGTTGTCGTTGACGACCATCCCAGACTCCTGCGAGAGGGGAGAACCCCTCTGGACTCCCTCTTTAGGACCTCACAAAGTCTGAACAGTTTCTTCCGGGCTCGTTTCTACAGGAACAGTGGCGCAAAGACGAGGGCGACTATGGACATCAGCTTTATCAGGATGTTGAGGGCGGGGCCAGAGGTGTCCTTGAAGGGGTCGCCGACGGTGTCGCCGACCACTGCTGCGGCGTGCTGCTCCGATCCCTTACCGCCGAGGTGTCCGGCCTCAATGTACTTCTTGGCGTTGTCCCAGGCGCCTCCCGCGTTGGCCATCATGATAGCCAGGAGGAAGCCTGTGGCGATGGCACCGATCAGCAGCCCGCCGAGGGCTTCGGGGCCGAGGATTGCGCCGACTGCGACGGGCGCTGCCACTGCCAGGACGCCTGGGAGGATCATCTCCCTCATGGCGCCGCGGGTGCTGATGTCGACGGCTCGCGTGTAGTCGGCGTTCGCTGTGCCTTCGAGGAGGCCGGCGATCTCCCGGAACTGTCTGCGGACCTCGTTCACCATGGCCATGGCGGCGCGTCCGACGGCCTGCATCGTCAGGGCCGCGAAGAGGAACGGCATCAGCGCGCCGACGATCAGGCCCATCAGCACGTTCATGTCCAGGAGGTCAAACGTCTTGACCCCGCTGATCTCCGAGTATGCGGCCATCAGGGCGAGGGCGGTCAGGACGGCTGAGCCTATGGCGAAGCCCTTGCCGGTGGCGGCGGTCGTGTTTCCGAGGGAGTCGAGGGCGTCGGTTCGCTTGCGGACCTCGGGGTCGAGGCCTGCCTGTTCGGCGATGCCCCCGGCGTTGTCTGCGACCGGGCCGTAGGCGTCGGTCGCCAGGGTGATGCCGAGGGTGGAGAGCATACCCACGGCCGCCAGCGCCACTCCGTAGGTGCCCGCGAGTTCGTTGGCCATCCACATGGCAATGACGACCACGACACCCGGAACGACGGTGCTCAGCATTCCGAGGCCAAGCCCTCCGATTATGACGGTGGCCGGCCCTGTGGACGCCTGGGCGGCGAGGTCCCTGGTGAACTTGAACTCGTAGGAGGTGAAGACCTCTGAGGCGGTGCCGATGATCTGCCCTGCGACGAGTCCGACCACGACCACCCAGAACAGGTTGTAGTCGAGGTCGAGGAATCCTGGGGACACGGCCACGCCTACGCCGAGGACTACGAGTATACCGGCGGCTATTATGCCTGTGCGGAGGGCCCAGAGCAGGCGTCCCATGGTGGCTCCCTCTCGCGTGCGGACGAGGAAGGTTCCGATGATGGAAGCGAAGATGCCGATGGCGGCGACGAGTATGGGTAGGAGGAACAGGTTTGCGTCGAAGTCGCCTGGGGCGGCCATGCCGAGGGCGGCCGCGCCGACGGCGCCGAGGGCGATAGTTGCGATGATGGAGCCGACGTATGACTCGAAGAGGTCGGCGCCCATTCCTGCAACGTCGCCGACGTTGTCGCCGACGTTGTCGGCGACGGTGGCGGGGTTCCTGGGGTCGTCTTCGGGCATACCCTGCTCGACCTTGCCCACGAGGTCGGCGCCAACGTCGGCGGCTTTCGTGTAGATGCCGCCGCCGACTCTGGCGAACAGAGCTATCGACGACGCTCCGAATCCGAATCCGGCGACGATCTGGATGTCCTGGAATATCCAGTACATGGCTGTTACGCCGATCAGTCCGATGCCGACCACGGACACTCCCATGACCGTGCCGCTGTTGAAGGCGACTCGAAGGGCGGCGTTGAGGCCGTCCTGGGCCTTGACGGCCGTCCTGGTGTTGGCGCGCACGGCGATGCTCATGCCGAGGAAGCCTGTGAGCGCGGAACCGACGGCGCCCGCGAGGTAGGCCAGCGCCGTGGACGGCAGCGCCCGGTCGCCGTCAAGGCCGACCCTGCCGGTAACGTCGTAGTCGATCAGAAGGGCGAGCGCGGCGAATATCACTACGACGAATATGGCCAGCAGCCGGTATTCGCGGGACAGGAAGGCGTTCGCCCCGTCCCTGATGGCGCTGCCGATGAAGCGGACGGCCTCGCTACCCTCGTCCTGTTTACGGATGTTGAGGGCCAGGAGGAGGGCGAAGGCGAGCGCCAAGACTCCGGCCCCGATGGCGACGTACAGGATGGTCAACGGTCAGCCTCCACAAAAAAGCCTCCACTGGAACAGGGAGACTCGCAGTCTACGGCGCGGTTTTGCCGGGTCGAAAGCTATCACAGCGCTGGGCGACGGTCAAGGAACCCGAGTCGTCCGAATCCCACTCTGGTTGGGGCTGCGCCGGGCCGTCGGAGCGGGAGTGTCTGGTCACCGCTTCGGGTGGTGTGACACTCCCGTCAGGCAACGGCGTTCTTGGGCAAGCCGTCCGGGCCGATGTCTTTGAGTGGCCGCACGCCGTCCATGGAGACATGGATGCCACACTCCTTGGGGACGTCCTTCTCCCACCACCAGCGGCCGGCTCTGTAGTACTCGCCCGGTGCGGTCGGGCGAGTGCACGGGGCACAGCCTATGCTGGTGTATCCCTTGTCGTAGAGCTCGTTGTAGGGCAGGCTGCGGCTTCTTATGTAGCGCCAGACCTGCTCGTCGGTCCAGTGGGCCAGTGGGTTGACCTTGATCCTGCCGCCGTGAGCGGCGTCGATCTCTATCATGCCGATCCCGGTTCTGGAGTCGGACTGAGCGCGGCGTAGGCCGGACACCCAGGCTTCCAGGCCGCTCAGCGCCTGCTCCATGGGCTTCACCTTGCGCATGTTGCAGCACAGCAGCCTCAGGGCGGCGCTCCGGTAGAAAGGATTGACTCCGTGCTGCTCCGTGAGCTGCTGGACGTGCTGGGGGTCTGGGCGGACGACTTCCACGTCGATTCCGTATAGCTGACCCACGCGGTCCATCAGGGTGTGGGTCTCTTTGGGAAGTCGTCCCGTGTCGATGGTCACTACTCGGACGGAGGGGTCGATTCGATGAGCCATGTCGATGAGGACGGTTCCCTCGGCCTGGAAGCTGGAGACCAGGGCGGCCTTGCTTCCATAGATGTTCAGTACCCACTCGATCGTCTCTTCGGCCGTCCTGTTCTCATATTCCATTGCCAACTCGGCAATCTTCGACGGTCTGTCTGCCACTACCATATTGCTCCTGCCTCAGTATTCGGGTGAAGGCCGCAGGGGAGGGACAAAAGAAAAGACCCCTCGGCCGGTTTTGGGTTCCGAGGGGCCTTGTACTGCTCTTATGCGCGGCTCAGGCTAGGTTTGCGCACTCCCACAAGCAGGCGGCGCGGTCAGAGCGCCGGCCCCTCCAAATACAGGAGCAACTACAGAGGCAAGCCTTCACGTCATCTCTCATTTCGTCAGGGAGCATACCATCCACCCCCGGCGGTGTCAAGTTCGCGTGTGTCAGGGAACCTGTCCCAGATTGGTAGGCATTTATGAAGAAGGTGTCTCGACTCGATCACCACGTCCTGGCACGCGATCCCACCGACCGCAGACTCTTCGGCCTGGCTCGCATCAGCTTGTCGTCTAGGGTCAGCAGAGGCTCCGGGAAAATTTTTTTGTGTAACGCTCGGGGGGCATTTCGCGGGCATTTCGTAGCTGGGAGGGCCTCAGACGGCTCGGAATTACGTGACACTATGTGACACTTTCGTGACACTAATGTGACAGTTATGTGACACTAATGTGACAGTTTGTGACACTAATGTGACACCTTGTGACAGGTCAACGCAGGCGATGCAGGAATCCTGCGGGCGGTTGTGGAGAGGCGGCTGTGTCATGGGCATACTCTAGCACAGCGGTTCGTGGTCGTCAAGGGTTGTCTGAATCAGGATTCTCAGGATTGGAGGATTTGCAGGATGGATCAGTGCGGGCGATTCACGAGCCGCGCCTATCGTTGGGCGGCCTTCGGTTCTCCGGGCCGCCCGCGGGCGTAGTCGGCGAATCAGGATGCTGGTAACATACGCTCGGCTGTGTCATACAGATGCTGGTGTCGGCAGCCAGACGCGCATCGGCCCAGGCGACTATGGGCGGGCGCCGGAGGAGAGGACGGATGGTCATCACACCTCAACAGCAACGCGCTCTGGAGTTCATAAGCCTGGTCGGACGCGACGTGAGGCCCATAGTGCGCCACAGGGGTTACGACATGGAGAAGCCTGGGGGCGTGCGCCGTGTGGGGTTCGTGAGGTTCAATATCGGAGGTACGGACAGGGGCAAGTATCGCGTGTACGTCTACGAGCCGTTTTCCGACCCTCGGGGGATGTTCGTGGATAACATGAAGGCCGGTAGAGGGATGGGCTGGACCTGTGTGGTCCATCCGGATGACGTGGAGGGCATGGAGTACGTCATCTCTGTTCTGGAGTCTTCCTATGATCAGAAGTGACGAGCTACGCTCTGCGGGCGGGTTGTGCGGATCAGTGACGTAAGGGCCGTCTATCCGAGGTGGCGCGGGCTGCCCGCCGGGGCGTGGCAGTCTCATTTCTGGCAGATCGTGGTCGAGGTGCGGACCGACACGGGGGAGGTCGGTCTCGGGTACGGCGGCGGCGGGCGGCCGGCCGTGGAGATCGTCGGCTCCCACTTTCGGGAGCTGTTGTCGGGGCGGGTCATAGAGAGCGCGGACGACATCCGCGAGGCCTGGGATCTGCTCTATCTGAAGTCGCTGCCGTATGGCCGCAAGGGCATACCGATCATGGCGCTCAGCGGCGTGGATCTGGCTTTGTGGGATCTTCTGGCCAAGTCGGAGGGCCGGCCGGTCTACGACCTGCTCGGAGGTCTTGAGAAACGGAGCGTCCGCGCATACGCATCGACCCGCGAGTTCGAGCGCGAGCGCGACGCCGGATTCACCGCGGTGAAGTTCTCTCACCTGTGGGAGGGCGCGAACGGAGGCTACGACGATGCGGTCCGGGCGGCTGCCCGAGCCAGAGAGGTCTTCGGCTCCGAGGCGCTGGTGATGGTCGATTGCTATATGTCCTGGGACTCGGTGGTGACGGCGGAGATGTCGCGCCTGCTGGCGCCGTACGGTCTCTATTGGTTCGAGGACGTGCTGACGCCCGACGACCTGCCCGGGATGGCTGCGCTGAAGCCGGTTGCCGCGCCGGTTCTGCTGGCGGGCGGGGAGCATGAGTTCACTCATCACGGCTTCGGCGACGTGGCGAGGGCCGGCGCGCTCGACGTGTGGCAGCCCGACGTCACCTGGTGCGGAGGTCTCACAGCCGCTCTGCGAGTGGTCGAACTGGCCGAAAGGACGGGGGTGAAGGTGACGCCTCACCGCGGCGGCGAGGTCTGGGGGCTGCACCTGGTAGCGGCGACGGGCTGCGAGGATCTGGCCGAGACTCATCCCGACAGGTGGCGTGAGGACGCCGCCGTCCTATGGATGGACGAGCCCCGCGCAGTGGATGGCCGCATCGCTCCTGCGGACCGCCCCGGTTTTGGGGTGACGCTGAACGAGGAGATGCTGTAGGGAAGGGGACGAAGGGTTCAGTAGTTCTGGAACAGCCTGCCCCAGCCTGTTTCCATGGCCGCGCGGACGCGGCGGCGTCCGACGAACCGTAGCCAGTACTGGTTGTGGTACAGGTTGGATGCGAGGAAGGCCCACGGGACGATGGGGGAGCGCAGCAAGAGGTTCTCGAGCGGTTTTAGCGGTCCCCAGTAGATCAGCCGCTGCCCCCTGCTGGCTAGGGTGGACTGGCTTGCGTTGAAGCGCCAGTTCACCTCCGAGACGTCGGCGCCGACGACGTCGATCTCCGAGGGGTCTCCGCATCCGAGTCCGGCCTCGTGGGCGAGACGGATGAATCCGATCGACATCGGGTCGAGTCCCATGAGGCGCGCAGCGACGGCGTCGACAGCCACCTGGTCCGCGCCGGCTAGGATTACGTTCTTCTCGTGCCACCTCATCGCCCGCGGGCCGGGTCCATCGCCCGCGAACGTGCCGTCGGTGACGGCGAAGATGCCTGGGTGTATCTCCTTCTGGATGCTCAGGAGGTCTACGAGGGTCTCGTGTATCAGGGAGTGGGTCCAGTGGCGCTGGAAGTTCAGAAGGCCGCCGAATGCGTTCTTCATCGCGCCGGTGATCGTGGTGAAGACGTGGGTCTTCAGTGTGGGCAGGTGAACGACGTTCTTTCCGATCAGCATCTCGGGTATTCGGAACCCGTCCGGGTAGACGCGGTCGAGCGCGAGCAGCGGGGACTTCGGCTCGAAGTCGACCCAGCGGGCATCCTCCAGGTATACGCTGTCGAGTCCGTAGCGTTCTTCGACGACGGTGTGTTTGTTGTTGAGGGCGCCTTCGCGGGCGTCCACCACGACCGTGCCGTTGTGTGTCGGGACGAGTTCCTCGTAGCCGTCCGACCGCAGGGCCCTGACGACGCCCTCCAGCTGCCAGGGGGTGGTGGAGCAGGCGGGGTAGTAGTGCTGCCAGGAGATATTTATCTTGAGGGCCGTCGCCGCGTCCCTGGGAAGGAACGACTCGTACTCGGCCAGGCGCATCGCGCGGGCGACGTCGTCCAGCACCGTTTCGGGGGCGGCGTAGACGACCGCTACCTTGGGCCGAGCTGAGGAGGGACGGTTATCGGCGGGGCGCCCGGGAGCGGCGCTCGGCGCGGCGGTCGTCGATGGGTTCACTGCGGCGTGTGATGGGCGAGGAATGGCCGGGCCTTACTCGAGGAAGTCCCTGAGCTTCCTGGAGCGGCTGGGTTGTCGGAGCTTCCGGAGGGCTTTTGCTTCGATCTGGCGGATCCGCTCACGAGTCACTCCGAAGTCCCGGCCCACCTCTTCGAGCGTTCGGCCCCGTCCGTCCTCGAGGCCGAACCTCAGTTGGAGGACTCGGGCCTCGCGGTCGCTCAGGGTGTGGAGCACGTCGTTGACCTGTTCCTTGAGTAGCTGGTAGGAGGCGGCCTCGGCGGGGGCGAGGGTGTTTCTGTCCTCGATGAAGTCGCCCAGGTGGCTGTCTTCCTCTTCACCGATCGGGGTTTCCAGGGATACGGGTTCTTGGGAGATCTTGAATATCTCCCTGACCCTTTCCGAGCCCAGCTCCATTCCGGAGCCTATCTCTTCGCTGGTGGGTTCACGTCCGTACTCCTGGACGAGTCGGCGGGTGACCCTCAGTAGCTTGTTGATGGTTTCGACCATGTGAACTGGGATTCGGATGGTGCGCGCCTGGTCGGCGATGGCTCTGGTGATCGCCTGTCTGATCCACCAGGTGGCGTACGTGCTGAACTTGTATCCTTTTCGATAGTCGAACTTCTCCACTGCTCGAATGAGGCCGATGTTGCCTTCCTGTATCAGGTCGAGCAGCGACATGCCCCTGCCGATGTATTTCTTTGCGACGCTTACCACGAGCCGCAGGTTGGCCTCGGCCAGGTGCTGCTGGGCGTCTACGCCGTCGCGCCTGATGGCTTCGACGTGCTTGCGGAAGACGAATTCGTAGGTTTCTAACTTCCTGATGACGTCCGAGTCCCGGCGCCTGACCCGGAGCTCGGCGACCGTTGCGCCGCCGCCCATTATGTGGACCGCGTCGCCGCTCAATAGGCGTGTGTCCAGCGCGAGTTGCTGGAGGCGCGCCTTTACCTCGTCGGGTTCCTGGTTGAGCACGTCGCCCAGGAAGTTGAGCATTTCTTCGGGGAGTTCCCCGTCGAGCACCTCGCGCATCTCCGGGTCGGCGGCGAGCTCCTGGAGGGTGCGTTCTCCCTTCAGGGACATGTGTCTGGAGACGCCGCCGATGAGGTCTTCGGCATCGCAGATGCGAGTGAGCATCTCCATCATGCACGCCCAAGCGAGGGGCGGCCGCCCCTCTATGGGCGAGAGGCTGTCTTTCAGCTTCTGGACGTACTTATGGGCTTCGAGTCTGCGGGCGAGCTTGCGTTCGTCGGCGGCCTTCAGCAGGCTGACCCGGCCTATCTCGCGGAGGTAGAGGCGCACCGGGTCGTCTATCAGCTCGAGGCCTTCGATGTTCTGCTTCCAGGCGACGTTGTAGGAGCCGGACCCACTTCCGAGACTCCCGGGGGTACGGTCGGTCGGGGCGGTCGGTCGGGTGTCGCCGGTGGCGAGCGGGTCTTTATCGTCCTCCGTGCTGAAGCCGTCTTCTCTGTTCTTGCTGAGGCCGATCAGATCGGCCGCCGATGGCCGCTCGACCAAGCCTCTCAGGGTGGTGTCGGACCCGGAGTTCATGTTGTCTGCGTCGCCGTCAATCAAGAAGGCTTCTCCTGATCTTCAGATGGATCTCTTCGAGAATAGCTCTTTCAGTCGAGAGTTCACTGCCTCTATCTCCACGCGCAACTCCCTCGGCGGGGGCGTTCCGGCCTCTCCTGACGCGAGGATGCTTCCCTGGAGTTCCTGTAGGTGGCGCTGCTCCAAGCGCCGCAGGCACTGTGCCAAGGCCCCCTCGCTCTCCCTCAGGTCTCCGGAGAACGCGTCTGATTCCAGGAGTTCCTCGACTCTCTGGCGCAGCGGCTCGTCGAGTACACTGCGCAACTCGTCTATTGTAGGGCAGCTTAGCCAGCGCGTAAATAGCTCG
Organism: uncultured Dehalococcoidia bacterium; assembly: GCA_958295685.1. Lineage (GTDB taxonomy): Bacteria > Chloroflexota > Dehalococcoidia > Lucifugimonadales > CATQGZ01 > CATQGZ01. Next base: position 1,185,956 of record OY282365.1, on the reverse strand, counting down.
CGGTGCTCGCTTTGATGAAAGTATTCGGGGCTGAAGCCGCCGATTTGATTTCTGAGTTCCGGCCTTCTGAGCAGCAGAGAGAGCGCATAGGCCTCGAGGGAGTTCCCTGGTCGTGCGCCGAGAGAGGCGGCGCCGATGTTGGAGGCCGGTCGTGTGTCTGCGGGCCGTTCAGCGCGTGCGGCTCCCCGCCTGAGCGCCGTTTCGATATTGGCCTTGACGGCCCTCTTGTCCGCGTCGATCGCCGCGGCGAGCTTGTCGATGTAGGCGTCCTGCTCGATGGGCTCGGCGGCCGCTATGAGCGGCGCGACGGCCTCCAGGGCTTGCGCCTTTCCCTGGCCGGCGCTCACGTCGAATCGCGCCGCGAGTACGGGTATCAGGAAGTCGAGGAGAGGGGCAGCCGTGGAGGTGAGCCGCTCCCACTCGCGCGGGTCGTTTCTGATCAGGTCGTCCGGGTCCCTGCCGTCCGGCAGGGCGGCGATGGCGATGCTGGTCGGCTCGCGCTGATGGAGGACTCCGACGGAGGAGCCCATCATTGCGGACCTTCTGCGTCCGATCTGCCGCCAGGCGGATTCGAGACTTCGGAGGGTGGCCTCCTGTCCGGCGTCGTCGGGGTCGAGTGCGAGCACGAAGTTTGGGGCCATGGGCTTGAGTCGGTTCACCTGCCGCTCGGTCAGGGCGGTGCCCATGGATGCGACGACGTTGGTGTAGCCGAATTGGTGGGCGGCTATCGCGTCCATGTAGCCTTCGACGATGACGCCTCGCTGCTCGGAGCGGATGCTCTCTCCGGCGAGGTGGAGCGCGTAGAGTGTGGAGCGTTTGTCGAACACCGCGGTCGCCGGGGTGTTCAGGTATTTCGGGTTCGAGTCGTCTATGGCCCTAGCGCCGAAGCCTGCGACTCTTCCTCGGCGGTCGTGTATCGGGAACATGAGGCGTCCTCGAAAGAAGTCTCTGGTCCAGCCGTCGTCGTCCCTGTGGAGCACACCGGCGCGGACCGCCTCATCCTCGGGTATGCCGAGCGCCAGCAGGTGTGACTTGAGCGCGTCGGTCTTCCTGGGGCTGAAGCCGAGTTCGAACCTCTTTCTCGCCTTCTCCGACACGCCGCGTTCGGCGAGGTAGTCGAGCGCGCGCCTGCCTTCTGTCTGCTCCAGCGCGTCGACGTAGAATCTTGCGGCGAGTCGGTTGATGGTGTAGATGGGTTTGCCGCTTTCGGTGTTGGAGCGGCCCGAGATCTCGATCCCGGCGCGCTCCGCCAGCAGCCGGACCGTCTCGCCGAAGTCCAGTCGTTCGGCGCGTGATACGAAGGAGAGGACGTCTCCGCCGGTCGCGCAGGCTCCGAAGCAGCGCCAGCTCTGGCGCTCCGGGCTGACTATGAAGGACGGCGTCTTTTCGGTGTGGAACGGGCAGAGCGCCTTGAGATACCTGCCTGACTTCTTCAGGGCGGCATAGGACGACACGGTCTCGACGATGTCGAGGCGGGACTTTATTTCGTCGACGACGCTCAAGGGCTGTTTCCGGTGGCGCGCTCGTACGCGTGGAGTGCGATCCGATCGAGCGAGTCTTCAAGGCTGTCGAGGTGCCAGGCGATGTGGTCTGCGGATGCCTTGATGTCGGCCATCCGGTCGCCAACCTCGCCCCAGTCGGGAGGAGCGGCCAGGAACAGGTCGAGCTGCTCGGACAGCCGCCCGCCCGCGGCCCAGAGGTCGCCCAGGTCTGTGCTCAGCCTGGCGAGATGGTCGTCGAGGGTGTCCGGCAGTCCCATCTCCTTCAGCTTTACGACGACGGCATGCGCCTTGAGGGCGTTGAGGCGTGCCTGCGAGACGTCGTCGTGGAGGGCGTCGGATTTCTTCTGAGGGTGCGTCACTGCCGGCCATCCTACTCCATTGGGTTTGTCTAATGTTACGCCGATACGCTGGGGATATGCCAGTGCTGATATAATCGACGCAGGCCGCCATGTCGGATCCACGCCGTTGATACAGAGCCCGGCCTTCTATCGGTCGGTCGTCAGGCCGCTGCTCTTTGCGCTGCCGCCGGAACGGGCGCAGTCTGTGGCAGACTTCGGGTTCAGGCGTCCCTGGCTCTGGCGTGCGCTTGGCCGCTCGTCCGGGGAATGGGATGAGCGGCTCGCGGTGGACCTTGCGGGCATGAAGCTTCGGAATCCGGTCGGTCTCGCGGCGGGCTACGACAAGAACTTCGACATGCTGCCCGCGCTCGCCTCTCTCGGCTTCGGCTATGTTCTGGGCGGCACGGTGGTCGCGCGGCCTCAGTCCGGCAATCCGTCTCCCAGGGTCATCCGCGACAGGCGGAGGGAGTCCCTGATCAACTCGCTCGGCTTTCCGAGCCGGGGCCTCGATTACGCGATAGAGCGGCTGGAGTCCGGCGGCCGGCCGTCCGGCGTGCCGGTGTTCGGGAGCGTATCGGGCGTGGCCGTGGGCGACGTGGTCAGGTGCCACGAGGGGCTGCAGCCCCTCGTGGACGCCGTGGAGCTGAACATCAGCTCGCCCAACACGGCGGGCCTCCGCGTCTTCCAGGAGCCCGGCGCCCTCTCGGAACTCCTGGGCAGGATCAACGACGGCAGGAGCAAGCCGCTCTTCGTGAAGTTGCCGCCGTACGACGCCGGGGACGACGGCTCCGAGCTCAGGGAGCGCGTGCTGGCTCTGGTCGGGGAGTGCCTGCGCCACGGCACGGACGGGCTGACGGTGGCCAACACGCACCCGACGAAGGACGCCAGGCTGGCTGTGGGCGAGGGAGGTCTCAGCGGCAGGGCCATCTTCGAGCGCACGGTTGCGATGGTCGCGGAGGTGAGGGCGGAGACAGGCGGCCGTGCGGCGATCAACGCCAGCGGCGGGATATTCACGGGCGAGGACGCGCGGAGGGCGATCGAGGCGGGGGCCACGACCGTTCAGGTGCTCACGGGCCTGATCTACAGGGGCCCTGGCATCGCCCGGGCGATCACCGGCGAGATGCTTGCGCCCGGCCAGGCTGGCCCGTAAGGCCCGCCTCCAGCAGCTCGTCGAGCACCTGGGCCGCGCCATCCTCATGGATGGGGGGCGACACGCGGTCGGCGGCGTCGAGGGCGTCCGGGACGCCGCCGCCGATTGCCACTCCGAGGCCGGCCCACGCGAGCATCGGCACGTCGTTGTAGCCGTTGCCAAACACGACTGTCTCCTCCTGGCTGGAGCCCACCATGGCGCACAGCCTCTCCAGCGCCTTCTCCTTGCCGCTCTCCGGATGCAGTATCTCGCAGAACGTCGGCAGGGAGCGTGTGACGTAGAGCCGCGAATCGAGCCGCGACTTCAGGTCGATCTCCAGGCGTCGGGTTTCGTCCTCGCCGCCGAACGCGACGAGCCGCGTGGGTTCGTGGGCGGCCGTCCGGCGCAGGTCGTCGACCAGGTGTACGTTGACGCCGTTCCTGCTGCCGTAGGACTCGGCGCGCGGCGTCATCTCTTCGGCATACACGTCGTCGCCGACGTAGGCCATCACCTCGTGGCCGGAGCCATCCAGGGCTTCCAGTGCCTCCAGGGCCATGCCCTCGGTCAGCGGGCGGTGCCACAAGGTCTCTCCGGTCGACGGGTCGCCGATGTGTGCCCCCTGGAAGGAGGCTATCGGCGACCGGAGGTCGAGCTCCGCGCTTGCGCGGCGGGCGGACTGGAACATGCGGCCCGTGGCCACCGTGACGACCGCTCCCGTGTCTCGGACGCGGTCGAGCGTCCTGCGGGTACGGGGAGACAGCGGATAATCGGGGCTGCGGATGGTTCCGTCTATGTCCAGCGCGACCAGCGTGTAGCCCAATGCGTCACCTAATAGGCGATGCCCAGGGCGTCCATGCGCCCGCGCACCGCGTCTCTGGCCTGCAGGAAGGGCCGCCTGAGGTATGCGAGGTGGTCTTCTTCACCGTGGTGGTGGGTGGCCGTTCCGGGCAGGTCGAGCGGGGCCGACTCCCCAACGTAGACCAGGCTGCCCTCGATCAGAGTCAGCATGTCCCTGGCCACGTCCTCGTCGAACATATTCCACTCTCCGTCGCAGGCGACGTATATGGGCGAGGTGTGGCCGAACATTCCGCGGCGCCACTGGTCGTGATGGGGAACCATGTCGTAGTATTCCGGGCCGCCGCACCGAGCCGCCAGCCAGGAGTGGCCGTCCACCTTCACGCGCTCCTTGAGGACGAGGCGGCGCGCGCCGTTCTTGCTGCCTGTGGAGGCGACGACGCGGCCGTTGTGGACGATGTCGAGTCTGTGCATGGGCAGGATGCTCTCCGCCCAGGCCTCCACTTCGACCGAGCCGGGGCCGGATATGTCCACCGTGTCTCCGATCTGTCTGCCCTCGACCGAGAAGCCCATGATCGGGCCTCCGCTCAGGAAGGTCCGGCCGGCCGCGGCGTTCCTGCACCAGTTGTCGTAGTTGAACTCCTGGTCGTCGGGGATGTTCACGTAGGTGCGGTACAGGCCCACCGGGACGTCGCTGCTCATCTTGTCCGTGCCGCCGATCAGCGGGAGCCTGTAGCCGCAGTTGAGGTATCGGTAGTACTCGAGGTGGTTGTGCCGGGTGGTTCTGATCATCTCGACCCCGTCGAGCCTGCCGGTGGCGATGAGAGTGGCCGGCTCGCCGTTGGGGTTCGGGAAGTGGGGGCTGACTACGTAGGCGCCCTGGGCGTGGGCCTCATCCGCCCAGTGGCTCAGCGTCGTCTCCATCGCCCCCCCGATCTCGGCCTCGCTGGGCCCGTCGCTGCACCAGGGCATCACCGGGCGCTTCAGTCCCCACAGGATCATGTGTCCGAGGAAGTGCTGCCGGTTCTCCTGTGAGACGTAGACTATGTTGTTGCCCACCTGCGAGACGCTTGGCGCGCCGGTGAAGTCCTCCGTGTTGGTAAAGAGGCTGCCCCACTGTGACTGGAGGAGGTTGACCACGTTCAGGTCCTCGGCCTGGGACTCCGTGTGGCTGCCCTGTGTGGACAGGAAGTGGACGTGGGAGTCGCCGCTGAACCATCTCCGTTCGTTCATGTTGGTCCAGCGCTTCAATCGGAGGGTGAGCTCGCGCTGGCCGGGCTCGATGCGAACTTTGGCCCGTATCGGCTCGTACTCGAAGCCCCTGGCGGCTTCCACGATTACGTCACCGCGCGGCAGCCATCCCTGGCAGGAGCCGTCTATGTAGGCATAGGTGATCTGGCCGAGTCTGAGGTCGCCGCCCACGTCGAGGTGCCAGCTGCCGAGGTTGGAGTTGACCTGGTTGTGGTGTCCGTGCGGCTGGTATGGGACGCCTTCGGGCGAGCGGAAGTGCACGCGGCAGGGCGTCGGCTTCCCCGTGTCGTCGTCCAAGACGGTTACCCTGACCCAGTTCCGCCCTCTGTCGAGCAGCTCGAACCTGGCGGCGGGGGTCTCGACGCCTCCCTTCTCCTCGACGTCGCCCCAGGTGACGCCGGCTATCTTCTCGCCGTTCTGCCTGACGGCAACGGTCGCCGAGGGCGCGGCGGCCACCTCGACGTAGGAGGGGCTGGCCTTTTCGTTCTGCTCCTGGCCCCAGCCCCTGAACGGATCGGCCAGGAACTCCTCTCCGGACGCCTGCGGGAGCGCGAATGGGTAGGTGGCGACGCCTCGGTCTACCTCCACCTCCAGGTCGAACGGCTCGTCTGCGGCCTGTCCTTCGAGGGTCACCATGACAGGGCGGCGCCGCTGCCTGGCGAATGGGTTCTCGTCCAGGCGCCCGACGGTGATGGCCGCGATCAGGAAGCGCGGCCCCGCGGGGACTATCTCGATCGAATCCACCTGGGACTCCGGGTCGGCGTTCTTCCACGCCCACAGGTGATACAGCCTGACCTCTTCCTGTATCACCTCGGTCTGACGCCGCCCCAGGTCCTCCCAGGCTCCCTCGCGGCGTGGCAGGAGCCGGTGGTTGGTGTCGGTCACGGCGCGAAACGGGCGGCCCGGGACGCCCGGAATGGCTCCGGGAATCGGCGCCGAGACTATCTCGAACCTCTCACGTATCGCCACGCGCTCCTCGCGTCCGCCCGAAAGGTGGAAGACGTAGTCGGCTACCCCCGCGCCCAGCGGGCCTCCCTCGTGGACCGAGGTCTCGAGCAGAGCGTGGGCGAATATGACCCTGTGCGCTCTCTCGCCGACTGGGATGGTCACGCTTCCGGTCGAGCCGTCGAGCGCGACGAAGCATCTGCCGTCGGCTCCTCCTCCGATTCGGAAGGGCAGGCCCCTCATGGTCAGCGGGCCGACCTCAACCTCTGTTCCGGCGGGCAGGACGTCCGGGCCGGCGTTGTAGGAATCCGACAGGTCTACGGGATCATATCCGTTCACTTCGCTCCTCCCTTTCTCTCCTCTATGACGCGGCGTTCAGTTCCAGGAGGCCATGAGAACTCCGATGACGGCGAAGCCGACTACGGAGTACCCGACGTTGATGAGGTAGAGTCGAATGGGCCTGCCCTCGAAGGTGTAGGTGACGGCATAGGTGGAAGCGACGAATCCTATGCCCGCGTAGAGTCCGAGCGCCAGCCCGTCCACCGCCGACGCCGCGCCCGTCAGCTGGATGACGATGGCCAGCGCGAACACCAAGGCGGCCGAAGCGACTACGGCGACGGCGTAGCTCTGGTACGTCTCGTCCTTGTGCTCCTCTATGTACTCACGGGTGATTCCTGTCAGCTTCATCCATGGTCCGGCGAACGCGAGTCCCGAATACCACAGGGCTCCCAGAGCCATGTTGATCACTATGCCCACCAGGACCGCGACGTAGTTGATGCTGCCGTAATCTATGGTCATTGGGATTCTCCGTTTCGTTCATCGACCGCAGAGGCCCGCCTGACGACCTCCAAGGTTCCTTCACAGTGCGATTCCCCATGCGAACCGGGTCAGATTATCATATCCTGCTAGGCTTAAGCTCCATCTCCTTGACGACGGCGAACTTCTGTACTGCCATACCCGCATGGAAAGAACACACTCGAACCACGTTCACGGAATCATCGTAAGCAGCCAACCGTTGGGAGCGCCCATTGTGGGCCCCGGGGGCCTGTTCCATAACGTCCCGGGACTGCTCCGATTCCGTCCGGTTCCGTTCCACAAACGCGCCATATTTGACCCACGAACTCGAACCCCCAGCTACGGGATGGTACAAATGGAACAATTTGGAACAGTTTTTCGGCCCGATGCTCTCGAAACAAATTATCCGGCTCGTCGAGGGGTATCTTGACCCCATGTGGTATAGTATGGTATAGGCATACGCGCCTTGAAATCTGTACGGAGGTTCAGGATGACACGCGACAAGCATGAGCATGATGTCCACGAGTGCGACAGCCACGAACACCACGCGCACGAGCACGATGCCCACGAATGCGACGGGCACGAGCACCACGGCGGCGAGTCGGGGCACGCGCACGATGCCCACGAGTGCGACGGCCACGAGCACCACTCGCACGCGCACGATACCCACGAATGCGACGAGCACGAGCACCACGCACAATAGACGGCTAACGGCCCCGACTTGGAGACCTTTAGGATAATCGTTCTTCCGGCGAAAAGCTGGTCTAGCGCCTATTCGGTGCCGGAAGCCGTGAGCTCGTCAGCCGGACGGCCTGACCCCAAGCGTCGCGGCCACAGCGACCATGGCCGCGACGACCACGGGCATGACGACTACGGCCATGACGACCACGGCCGCGACGACCACGGCCACGACGACCACGGCCATGACGACCACGACGACGATGGCCACGACCGCGGCCACGACGACCACGGCCATGACGACCACGACGACGATGGCCACGACCGCGGCCACGACGACCACGGCCACGACGGCCATGACCACGACGACCACGGCCTGCGGAGTGCCAGCCGGCGCAGTCTGATAGTCGTCCTGACCCTGGTTGCGGGGTACACGTTCGTTGAGCTGATAGGCGGGCTGGCCTCGGGCAGCCTCGCCCTCGTGTCCGACTCGGCGCACATGTTCACCGACGCCGCCGCGATCGTCCTGGCGCTCTTCTCCATGTGGATTGCGGAACGGGAAGCGTCCGCGGAGCGCACGTTCGGATATTACCGCGCCGAGGTGCTCGCGGCTCTGGTCAACGCTATCTCACTATGGCTGATCGTGGGCTGGATATCCCTGGAGGCGTACAACCGGTTCACGGAGGGAACGGAGGTAAACGGGGCGGGGGCGCTGGTCATCGGCGCCGGCGGGTTGGTCGTGAACATCGTCAGCGCCTTGATACTCCACAGATCGGCACGGCACAGCCTGAACGTGGAGGGCGCCTTCCAGCACGTGATGGCCGACCTGCTGGGCTCCGTCGGCGTGGTCGTCTCCTCCATTCTCATCATAGTCTTCGACTGGATGCTCGCCGACCTCATCGTGAGCGTCTTCATCGGGCTGCTCATCTTGGTCAGCTCCTTCCGCCTGATATCCAGGGTGGTTCACGTGCTGTTGGAGGGAACGCCAAAGCATATCGATGCCTACAAGCTGTGCAGCGAGATCGAGGACCTGGATGGGGTGACCCTCATACACGACGTCCACGTATGGACCATCACCTCCGGGAACGAGGCGTTCACCGCGCACGTACTGGTGGACCCCTCCTACGAGGGAGACATGGACCTGCTGCTCACCCGGGTGCAGGACATCGTCCACCGAAACTTTGGCATCGGCCACGCCACCATACAGGTGGAGCAGTCTTTGAAAGGCTGCGCCGAAGACCACCACGTGGGCCATCTGCTGGCCGCGAGCGCGTCCGACGCCTCCTGAGAGTCGGGGAGAGCGGCCCCGCCAAGTCCAACTTCAGATACCTAGCAAGCGCGCCCGCGCTCGCGCATCTCCAGCCCGTGTGCTGCCAGGCCGGGAGTACGAGCCTGAGTAGGTGGACGCGGCGGCTGCGTCGGAAGGCGGCGATGAAGACTCCGTCCACCTGCGCCTGACGCCGAAGCGCCCGAATACCCAGTCACCGCACAGCTTTCCTCTTCGCACATGTGCTCTCGTCTGAGTCTCAGGTCACTTCCGGCCATCACCCCATACACGACTGAGGCGGAGCTTTGTTCTAGGGCACTATAGCTTTGCGGTTCAGGGGTGGGGCAACTGCATACCCAGTCCCGCCTGATTCAGACGAGCGGTGTAAAGGACTGTTTCGTGGGCCGCGGCGATGCATCCTGCCGTGGATGGGATTTCTGCCCCCGTACCACGATACGGGGCGTGTGCTGTTGCGAATGGGGGTAGGGGGGCGGCGGCCTCCATGTCCGGAAAAGCAACGGGGGCCTCGCAAGAGGCCCCCGCCGTTCAGGGTCGACTTTGGCTGACTTTCCCCTGGCTGTCTACGGCTTCTGGACGTACTCGGTGGAGAACCGGTTGCCGGTCTGTCCGAGGCCCGTCGGCTGCGGCCAGTTAGCGATCTTGTCCGGGTTCAGTCCCAGGGCGCCCCAGGTTCGCAGCACGGGGACGTAGCCCTGGTCCTCGGCCCACCAGTCGTACATCGCGATCCGGTTATCGATCAGGCACTGATCGTCCTCGCAGCCCTCCATGGCCTTGGACAGCGTCACGGCCTGGGGAATCTCCCAACCGTTGTTGAAGGCGGCCTCGGGGTTGCGCCGGAGCGCCCAAGTCTCCACTGTCGGGAAGACCTTGGACGGAGCGGAGCCGTTGGTGGCCAGCAGCCACCAGCCGTTCCTCTCCCTGTTCACCACCGAGGGCCTGTATCCCGTGTATGAGAGAGTCTCTATCTTCACGTTGATTCCAACCTGTGCCAGCTGGGTGGCAACCGCCTCGCCGATCTCGACGGCCTGTGGGTGGTGGCTGGTGGTCACGACCATCTCCACGTCGAAGCCGTTGGGGAAGCCCGCCTCGGTGAGCAGCCTCTTGGCCTCGGCGATGTTGGCGTTGGGCGCGACCTCCCAGTCGAGCCCGCGCTCCTTGGCGATGGGGCCGAGCGTGTCGAGCGCGAGGCCGTAGAGGTAGCCTGGCTTGAGAGGCATCCGCCCGAAGCCGGCGAGTATGTTGTCGAGGATGGCCTCGCGGTCCAGGGCGAGGCTGACGGCGTTGCGCACCATCCGGGCCCTCTCCCAGTCCGCGGACTCGTAGTCGCAGCTCAGCACCCACGGCTTTGAGGTATCGTAGCCCGGCCGGTCCGGCACGGGTTGTCCCTTGTCGTCCAGCACGCCCTGGGGCGCGAAGCAGAATCGCCCCTGGGTGATTATCTCTGAGGTGCCGTCGCCGGTGAGCTTGAGCACCTCGATGCCGGTCTCCCGGGCGCGGGCCACCTCGTTGGCCGGCAACTCGGCCACGTCTATCTCTTTGGCCAGGAGGGCTGCGACGACCGTAGCCGCCTCCCTGATCTCCACGACGCGGACGTTCTTGTACTCAGACGTCTTCCGGTAGTGGTCGGGCCTGGCCTCGGTGAGTATCGCGTCGCCCGGGCTCCAGCTTACGAGCCTGAAGGGGCCGGTGCCGCCGGTCAGGTTCCGGTCGGCCTTCTGCTCGCCGAGTGTGTCCTGCTTGTTCTTGCTGAAGATGGTGAAGCTGCCGCCGCCGCCGGGGCCCTCGAACTTGTCGATGTAGAACACGTTGGGCTCGGTCAGGTGGAACTCGACGGTGTCGGCGTCGACGACCTTGGTTTCATCCGTGTACGACCCGCTGATGAAGATGTTGGAGTGGAGCGACCCCTCGCAGTGCTGGGAGTCCCACGACCACTTCCAGTCTTCTGAGGTCACCTCGCCCCAGCCGCCGTCGTACTCGACGCCTCTCCTGATCTTCCAGGTGAGGACGGTCTGGTCTTCGTTGTAGGCCCAGGACCTGCCGAGGCCGATGAGGCTGATGCCGGGGTCGTCGAACCCACGGTAGTAGGCCGTGTCGAAGATGCTCCAGCGGTGTACGTTGTCCTGCGGGTTGTAGGCGAACTTGCAGGGGATCATGTTGGGGAACGCGATGTCGGAGTCGGCGATGCGGAGTTCGCCGGATGGGCCCGGTCCGGGCGGAACGGGCGTCGGCGTCTGGATCACGATCTGCGTCTGGATGACGGGCTTCTCGACCTCCTTGACCACCTCTTTGGTGACCACGATGGTGTCGCCCGGCACCTCGACTTCTTTGATCACTTCCCTGATTACCTCGACCGGCTTCTCGACCTCAACGGTTCTGATGGTCTCGACCGGCACCTCGACCACCCTCTCGACCGGTACCTCTTTGATCACGTCCCGGGTCACGACCTTCTCGACCGGCACCTCTCGGACTGTCTCGGTGGTACAGGCCAGGGCAACCAGCATGATCGGAATGCCGACCAGCACCGCTATGCTTCTAAAGCTCATAGTCATCCCTCCGGAATGGTTTCCAATGGTTCCAGGCCAATCACTCGCTGCTAACTGCTACTACTAGGGGCCGGCGTGGACGGTTTGGGCCGTCCGCATCGACCCGCTGGAAGTCTAGTAGGATGCGGATGAGGTTGTCAACATTGTGAATAAATGCACAACTGCCGTACCGTGCCGGTGGTTCCGCCGTGGGGCAAAACAACAGAGGCCCGGCGCCTTTCGACGCCGGGCCTCTGTTGTGCGGGCCGGATTCGATCCTGCCACGCGCTCCGGTTAGCCCTGCCTGACCTTGATGTCGAGGCGGCGCGCCTTCTTGGATTCCTGCTTGGGGAAGGTCACGGTGAGGACGCCTCTGTCGTATGCGGACTCGGCCTTCTCCTCGTCTACCGTGTCGGGAAGGCGCAGCGCCCTGTGATAGGAGCCGGAGCGCCGCTCTCTCAGCAGGTAGCCGCCCTGCTTCGTCTCCTTGTCGTCCTCCGTCTTCGCGCCGATAGTCAGGACGCCATCCTCGACGTTGACCTCGATCTGGTCGGGGGCGGCGCCCGGCAGGGAGGCGTGAACGACTATGTCGTCTCCGTCTTCCACCACGTCGAGCGGGATGTGCCAGCGCTCTCCGCCGTTGGTCTCGGCGGGCCTTCGGCCGAATCCGCGCCACACGCGATTCATGGCGTCCTCCATCTCCCTCATCTCCGCGAGCGGGTTCCATTTCTGCATCACCATCTGTCTACCTCCTTGTAATTGGTTCTGCTCGAAGCAGTGACAATTCGAATTATAGATAATGATATGAGCCGTGTCAAGTCATATGTTGATAGACGAGAGATATTTGCAGTGTGCGCCAACTGAAGGTATGCTATCATCATCACGTGACGTGACCACAGGAGGAGCTGGAGGGCGTTGGACTACTACGATGTCCTGGGGGTTTCCAGGACTGCCGACCAGAAGGAGATAAGGCAGGCATACCGGAGGCTGGCCCGGAAATACCATCCGGACCTCAATTCCGGCGACAAGGCTTCCGAGAAGAAGTTCAAGGAGATCAACGAGGCCCACGAGGTGCTCTCGGACTCGGAGGCGCGGAAGAAGTATGACCGGTATGGCAAGGACTGGAAGCACGCTGAGGAGCGTGTCTCCGGCGGCGCTTACGGCGCCGGAGGGTCTGGAGGCTTCGACTCCGGCATATTCTCCGGTTGGGGGGACCTATTCCGCGGGACCGGTTCCGGCCGAACGGGTCGGACCGCCGCCGCGTCCCGACTCGAGACACCGGTGACCGTGAGCCTGGAGGACGCTTTTCACGGCTCCGCGCATAACGTCACGGTCTCATCGCCGGGCGGGCAGCGAAGGGTGGAGGTGACCGTGCCGCCCGGAGTGGATACGGGATCGAGAGTGCGGTTCTCGCTGGACAGGGACACGCGGCTTTTTCTGAATGTTACGGTGAGACCGCACGACAGGTTCGAGCGCAGGGGCGACGACCTCTACGTGGAGGCCCACGTGCCCTTCGAGGAGGTCATCCTGGGCGGTGAGGCTCGAATTGAGACGCTGACGGGCCAACTGATCGTGAAGGTGCCCGAGGGGACCCAGAACGGCCAGCGCATACGCCTCGCGGGTCAGGGCATGCCCAGGCTGAAGTCACCGGCCCACAGGGGCGACCTGTACGTCGCGGTCCGCCCTGTCCTGCCGGGGATCCTGAACGGCGAGGAGGCCGAGCTGCTGAGGAAGTTTCGGCGGCTGCGCGCCAGGGACGGTTGAGGGGCGGCATGTCGACGGAGGAGATGTTCGGCCGCGACGAGCCGGTCTTCATCATAGGCGTTGCGGCGCGCATTCTGGGGGTTCGCATCCAGACGCTCAGGTACTACGAGAGCCTGGGCTTGATCGAGCCTTCGCGCAGCGCCGGCAACCGGCGAATGTTCTCACGGCGCGACATCGAGCGTGTCAGGCGCATCCGCGAACTCATGGACGACTTGGGCGTGAACCTGGCGGGTGTCGAGGTGGTGCTCCGACTGCTGGAGCGGCTGCGGGAGGCGGAGGCCCGGATCGAGCGTCTGGAGGCGGAGGTCGACGCAGCGGCGAAGCTGCGGCGGGTGTAGCCGCGCCCGTTCGGGCAGGCCAAGGCCTCAGCGGATACGGCGTCGGGTCTTCCGGCAGAGCGCCACGGTACGGAATCCTGCCCCGGCGCGCGGGGTCACCCGATAGCCGCCTCTGCCAGGCGGGCTATGCCCTCGCGGATATCGGCTTCGGTGTTGAAGCAGAAGCACAGGCGGGCGTTGCTGCGGCCCTCGTCGTCGCCGGCGGCGAAGTTGGTTCCCATGTCGTAGGTCACGCCCTTCTGAGCGGCGGCCGGGGCGGCGTCGACCAGGTCGACGTTCTCATGCATGGTGAGCCAGGTGTAGAGGCCGCCCTCGGGGGCGCTCCAAGACGCCGTATCGCCGAAGCTCTCCCCCAGCGCCGCGAGCATCGCGTCTCTCCTCGACCTGAGCACGCGGTTGATTCTCGCCAGGTGGTCGTCCAGCCTGGTCGCGGCGAAGCGGTGGACTGCCAGCGCTCCGAACTGCGTCACCCCTCGCGAGCCCTTGATCGGCATCACCGTCTCCAGCAGTCTGCGCGGCGCTATCAGGTAGCCTATACGCATACCGGGGACGATTATCTTGCTGAAGGTGCCCGTGTGGATGACGACTCCCGCATCGTCCAGCGATGCGACTGCGGGGACGTGGCTGCCCTCGAACCGGAACTCGGCGATGCCGTCGTCTTCGAGTATCGGGACGCCCTTCCGGGCGGCGACGTCGACGATCTCCCGCCGCCGCTCGACCGGCATGGTCCACGCCTGGGGGTTCTGGAAGGTGGGAATCAGGTAGATCATCTTGGGCCGTCTGCCCTCGGCGGCGGCCCGGTCGATGGCGGACTCCAGGGCATCCGGCAGCATCCCGTCCGCGTCGCTGACGACCCCTCGGATGTCGGCCGAGAACCGCCTCAGCGACCAGAGGGTGCCGCCGTAGACGAAGTGGTCTACGATTACGACGTCGCCAGGGTCTACCAGCGCCTCGGTCACGAAGTGGATCGCCTGGCCCGACCCCTCGGTCAGCAGGACGTCGTCGGGGTCCACCGACATGCTGCGGTTCTGGGCGAGGCGACGTGCCACGTACTCCCTGAGAGGCGGGTAGCCCTGTGTGTCGGGATAGACCGTCGGGGTGCCGCCCACCTCGGCCAGCGCCTCGCCCATCGCGGCGTGCGCCTCCATGATCGGCAGGTTCCCCGGGTCCGGGTAGGACATGCCGAACGGATACGCGGCAAGCTGCTTCTTCGCCCCCGGCAGCGGGGTGGGATCGGGCGCCGTCCTCGCCCTGAGGCTATCGTAGTCAAGCTGAGCCAAGGGCGTCCTCCAGGGTGTATGCGCGTCGGTGTGTCGGGTAATGTACCACATCAGACGTGGTTCGGGGTCAGGCTCTGGGTCAACAAAGGCCCGGAGGAGCCGGCGCGGGGGTTCAGCCTCGACGCCCTTTCAGGCGTGGGTCCAGGACGTCGCGGAGCCAGTCGCCCAGGAGGTTGGTTCCGAGGACCACCAGCATGATCGCGACCGCGGGGAAGACGCTCAGGTGCCATGCCACGGTGACGTAGTCGCGCGAGTCGGCGACCATCTTGCCCCACGTGGGCACGATGGAGCCGACGCCCAGTCCCAGGAAGCTGAGGGCCGCCTCGGTGAGGATGACGCCGCCGAACGACAGGCTGGCGGCCACTATGACGGGCTGTATCGAGTTGGGCAGTATGTGGTTGAACATGACGCGGACGTCGCCTGCTCCGAGCGCGCGGGCGGCCTGTACGTAGTCCCTCTCACGGATGCTCAGCACCTCGCCGCGGATCAGCCTTGCGAAGCCGACCCAGCTTCCGACCCCCAGAAAGACGATCATGTTCACCAGCCCGCCGCCCAGGAAGGCTATCACCGCTATCAGCAGCACCAGGAACGGGATGGCGGTCTGGGTATCGGCGATGCGCATTATGACGTCGTCGACCAGCCCTCCTCTGTAGCCCGTGATGAGTCCCAGGGCTACTCCCGACACCATCCCTATCAGGACTGCGGAGAAGGCGATGATCAGGGAGTTCCGCGACCCGACCAGGATCCGGCTGAGTATGTCCCGCCCGAGGTTGTCCTTGCCCAGGATGCCCCTGCCGTCGGCAGGGTCGAGCCACACCGGCTGCGCATAGGGGTTATCCAGGTCGATTGCCACGGGGTCGTGGGGCGCTATCCAGGGGCCGAACAGGGCGGCGATCACGAACGCCAGCATCAGGGTGGTTCCGATTATCCCGAGGCGGTGTATCCATAGCTGCCGCCATATGCCGGCGCGTTGGGCGGCGCGGCGCTCGGAGGCTCTGTCGAACGTGCCGGCCAGCTCGCTCATGCTATCTGTGCCGAATCCTCGGATCGATGACGGCGTACATCAGGTCCATTACGAGGAAGGTGAGGACAGTCACGGTGCCGAACAGGATGACGTCGAGGAACACGACGGGATAGTCCCTGTTGGCCACGGCCTGCGCCATGAGATTGCCCACTCCGGGCCAGGCGAACACCACCTCCACGACGACCACGGTCCCGATCAGGTGGGGCAGTGAGGATACGACCACGGTGATGATGGAGATGCTGCCGTTCCGCAGGGCGTGCCTTCCGATCACCAGCCGCTCGCTCAGGCCCTTAGCCCTCGCGGTGCGGATGTAGTCCTGGCTCAGGGCTTCCAGCATTCCGGACCGGCTTATCCTGGCTACGGTGGCGACGAGGCCCGTGGAGAGGGTGACGGCGGGCAGGATGATGTGTCTCCAGCTGCCCGTGCCCGAGGTGGGCAGGATTCCGAACTGGACGGAAAAGATGATGATCAGCATGATGCCCAGCCAGAACTGGGGCACCACGATGCCGAAGACGGATACGGTCGTGGCGATGTTGTCGATTATGGTGCCACGGTTCAGCGCGGCCAGGACTCCGAGAGGCAGGCCGGCCGTGATTCCTATGAGAGCGGCCAGAGCGCCCAGCCGGAGGCTGTTCGGAAGCCGGTCGATGATGAGGTCGGTTGCCGGGACTCCGTAGCGGAACGAGTAGCCGAAGTTGCCCCGGGCCGCTCGCTGCCAGAATTGCGCGTACTGGATCAGTATGTGCCGGTCCAGGCCCATCCGCTGACGGAGGTCCTCGTACTCGGCCTTGATCTGCTCAGGGGATCGGAAGTCGTCGAGGTTGACGCCGAGGCTTGCCGGGTCTCCGGACACGCGGATGAGGAAGAAGACGAGCGTCACGACGCTCACCACGACCAGCGCCGCCTGGAGGAGACGGCGGATGACGAATGCGCTCATCTGTCTACACGCACTGTGTCACTCTGCGGCTGCCCTTCTACCGGCGCGCGCCCTATGGTGTGCAACTGTCAGGCGGGGCGCGGACGCCCCGCCTGACAGTTGGCTGTGCCGCTCGGCGGCGATTCTACTGCGACGGTATCTTCAACTCGAAGGAGTTGCTAACCGTTATGGCGGGGAGGTCCGAGCCGAATGCGATCACCGACGGGATGGTGTAGGCGTGCAGGGCCTGCGCGTCGTCGCATATCTGCGCGGCGATTCGCTTGACCTCTGCCTCGCGCAGCGCGGTGTCGGCGATCTTGTTCTTGGCCACCACCGTCGCCTGGAAATCGGGGTCGGCCAGGCCGTTGCCCCACATGCTGGTGGCGTTGTCAGCCAGGTACCAGTTCAGCCCGATGTTCATGAAGCCGTCGGGCAGCGTCTGGTTGATCAGCTGCTGGAGCCACTCGGACGATTCGAGATAGGCGAGCTCGACTTTGACGCCGACAGCCGCCCACTGTGCGACGACGGCGTCCATCAGGGGCCTGTCCCGGAAGTACCTGGCGTTCGTCACCGAACCCGGTATGGTGATGCCGTCGGAGTAGCCCGCGTCGGCTAGAAGCTGGCGGGCCATGTCGGGGTCGTAGGCGTACTTGCCGACCAGGTCGGCGTTGTATCCGAAGCCGCCCGGGGCGACTATCTGGCACTGGAGCCGCGAGCCGTAACCGCCCGCCACGGTCTCCCAGATGGCGTCCATGTCCACGGCGTACAGAAGGGCCTGGCGGACGCGCTTGTCCTGGAGCGTCTCGTCACGCCCGTAGATGTTGAACCCGATGTACATGCTCTGGGTGCTGTCACCGACGAATATCTGGAAGCCGTCGCCGATCAGGCTGGGCACGTTCTCGGGCGGAGCCGCGGTGATCAGGTCGAACTCGCCGGCCTTGAGGCCCGCCACGCGGACAGCGGCTTCGGGCACGTGCCGGATGCGGATGTCCTTGATCACGGGCAGGGGTCCGGGGTAGTCATCCCAGCGGGTGAGCTGTATGAAGTTGTCGCGCTCCCACTCCACGAACTTGTAGGGACCGCTTCCCACCGGCTCCTCGGTGTAGCCGTCGAGGCCGACCGCCTCCAGGTGGCCGGGCGCCAGGACCATGAAGTCCAAGGGCCTGGACCACGAGGCTACGGGGGAGATTAGCTCCAAGTGGAGCGTGTATTCGTCGACTACGGTCAGGCCCTCTCTGCTGCCGTCGTCCTTGGGCGTGCCGTACTTGAAGTTGTTCTGAGACAGAGCGCGGTAGCTCCAGGTGAACTTCTGCGGGTCGGAGTCGAGCAGCAGGTCGATGGACTTCTTGAGGCCCGCTGCGTCGAGGGTCTCGCCGTTGTGGAACGTGATGTTCTCACGGAGCTTGATCTCGACGGTCAGCCCGTCTTCCAGCAGCTTGTAGTACTCGAGGTGCTCCGGGTCGAACGCGCCCGTCTCGCCGTTGAGCGAGGCGAGCTGGCCGTACATCAGCCGCGAGAAGACGCGGCTCTGAAGCGACGGAATCGTGTTGCCCACGAGGGAGACCGGGAGCGCGCCCACCGCGATGGTGATCGACTCCGGTCCTCTGTACGCCTGCTCGGCGGCCTCCTGCGCCTCCTTGGCGACCATGACCGCCTGCTCAGCCGACGACTGCGCCGCCATCGCCGCCGCCGCCGCGTCCTCGATGGCCTTGTTCGTGGCCTCGAGGGAGGCGCTCACGACCTTCTGGACGTCTTCGGCGGAGAGCTGGTCTCCGACTGCGTTTTCGACTGCGCCGGCGACCAGATCCTCGATGTCGCCCCGCGTAAGCGTCCCGGCCAGCCCGGCGCTCACCTGGTCCTCCACGATCTTGCTGATCTCCGACGCGCTTATGCCTTCCGGCACCGCGTCGGCAACCGCGGACTCCACCAGGCCGCTGAGCTGACCTACGTTGATTTCGGGAGCGGGCAGGTCTCTGACCGACTCGGCTACGATACGCTGGACTTCCTCTGCCGAGACGCCCTGCTGCCCGGCCATCGCCGTCTCCACAGACCGCTGAATCTCTGCGGCGCTCGCGCTCTGCGCGCTGCTGACGGCGTCACGGATCATCTGATCCGTGTCTATTTCTGTGGTATCGTCTCCTCCTCCACAGCCGATGACGAAGACCAGAGCCGCGATCGACGCGACAATGGCCAATGACTTCCACTTCAAAACACGCTGTTCCATCTCTGTTCCTTCCTCCTGTTCTCGTCTTCTCTCTTTTCGATAGCTCCGGTACACGTAGTCGATGCGATAGTCGCCGGTCACGTGCGGCTGAACTGTTCGAGCACGTGCCAGAAGTTCAGCTGCTCGACGCCGTGAGTTCTGTATATGCCCACCGAGTCCGCGCCGTTGTCCTTCGCCACCCGCCCCGCCTCCACCATCAGGTCGGCCTCCTGGAAGCTGCCGGGGTGGTAGCAGGACAACTCGGCGATAACGGGGCATCGGCCGTTGACCACGTCGGCCGCGTGCCTCATCTGCCTCGCCAGGTCGCCAAGGTCGGAGTTCGTGCGGAACCAGAAGAAGAGCTCGTCGAGAGCCCCTGCGTCGATCCATGCGGGCCAGTCGTGAAGCAGCTTCAGCTGATCGCCGGGCTCACCCGCGATCAGCGTCGCGGACAGGGTGGCGTCCGGCCGCGCTTCCTTGACGGTGTCCCTCAACTCCACCATATACCGCGTGACGTAGTCGGCCCTGAACTGCACCCAGTCGGGGTCGTCGTTCGGTATCTCCAAGGGGTTCCTGCCGTGCGTCTCCTCGAACCTGGATGCGACGGCCTCCTCGTAGCCATACGTGACGACTCCGTTCTCGTCCTCGTTCCCCAGCACGAACTCCACCTGAACGCCGGACCCGCCCGTCTCCTCGAGCACGTCGACGAACTCCTTGCTCTGCTCGGCCCTGACCTCCGGGAAGGCCAGGCTGAGGTAGAGGTCCTGGCCGGGCCGGAGCGTGTAGGAGCGGTCCCTGGGCAGGCTGCGGTACTCGGGGTGAGCCCGCGCGAAGTCCGTCATCGACGTGTCGATCCGGGGGTTGTCGTATATGGGGTGGTGAGACTTGAGGAGCGTCCCCGCCTCGGGCGAGCCGACGGGAGGCCGGAGGAAATCGAGGGACCAGCCGTAGGTCACCCTCGCCCAGCCGTGGCGTGGGAAGGAGTTATAGTTCACGTATGGGTGAACCTGGATCCCGTTGCTCTCGGCCACTTCGGTGAGAACGCGCGTCCTGTCGCCGCCTATGATCCTCGTTACGCCGGCGTCCACGCACTTCCGGACCCACGCTTCCACGTCATCCCGAAACGACGGCTCCAACGGGCCGCTCGGCACCACCGGCGGCCCCCACAGCATCACGTCGGTCAAACCGGCCTCCAGCACAAGCATATTCCGCTCAAGGCGCGCCTGCCTCGACAGTCCGGCAGGCCGTCAAGCTACAACCCGAGATGTTACCCGGAAGCCGCTCGGCTTGTCAAATAGCGAGGGCGAATAGAACCTGTTCAGAGTCGATGAGGACTCCCTATCTGCAAGCGCAGGGCGGTCGCGGCCTGCGCTCTTCGGCGAAAACTGTCCCAAACTGTTCCATTTTGTCCCATCTCGTAGCTGAGGGTTCGAATTTGTGGAACAGATGTGGGGCATTTGTGGAACAGGTCCGGAACAGGTCCGGGGCAGGTCTGGGACAGTTTTGGGACAGGTCTCCGGGGTTGCTGCTGCTGGGTTGGCTGCTTCCATGAGGTAAGTATAGGACAGAGGTTCGTCGTTGTCAAGGGGAGGTTGTCTGAATCAGGATTCTCAGGATTAGCAGGATGGGCGCGGGCGATTCACGAGTGTGGACGTGGACGTGGACAGTGGACAGTGGTCGGTGGACAGTGGTCGGTGGACAGTGGTCGGTGGACAGTGGTCAGTAGGCGAACCCCCTCTGGATTCCCCCTTTCGGGTCTCATGGTTTCTGGCGGCGCCTTCAATAAGGCTCAACTCACGGGCGCAGGTCGTATAATGCCGTCTTGTGCTGTGCCGTCGTATGCGCCATAGGCGTGGGTAGAATATCAGCGGAGGATGGCCTCGCAGTGAAATTGCAACGGGATTCGATTCGGTCTGACGGTCTGTGGCGCGCGCTGACGGCGCGCTGTCAGAACATGGGTACGGGGGGGGGCAGAAGGCCGCACGAAGATGCGCCGGTTCAGCGTTCCGTCGACACGTATTCCGCTTCGCATTGTGGCCCATCGCGCTCGCCCTATTTGGAGTTCTCGCGGCCGCCTGCTCCGATGATCCGCCTGTGACGGCCCCGCCTGTGCCGACCCCGCCTGTGCCGACCCCGCCTGTGCCGACCCCGCCTGTGACGGCCCCGCCTGTGACGGCCCCGCCTGTGCCGACCCCGCCTGTGCCGACCCCGCCTGTGCCGACCCCGCCTGTGACGACCCCACCTGTGGCGGCCCCGCCTGTGACGGCCCCGCCTGTGCCGACCCCGCCTGTGCCGACCCCGCCTGTGACGGCCCCGCCTGTGACGGCCCCGCCTGTGACGACATCCACTCCCGAAGAAGGGCCGGCTCTCACCACTCATCTGTACGCGCTCGAGAGCGAGTCGGTCAGACTCGAAGATTTCGACGGGCGGGGGGGAGCCATCGAAAGCATGGGTGACGACCTGCTCGTCGTTACGCCGAAGGGAAGGTTTGCCCTAGTCTTCCAGGACGGGACCGTGGAATATCTCGATGGCAGCGTTCCGATGAACTATACGGGGCTGGAATCAAGCCCAATGAGCGAGGAGCCTGATTTCGACTCGCTCGGATTTCGAGTCGCCGATATTCTGCTGGAAGAGATCGTGGGAGGATATACGCTATTTGTTACCCATCACCATTTCGCCGGAGGATGTGTCGGGCTCAGGTTGTCGTCCACGACGATGGTTAGAGATGGGCAGAGGGTGGCAGTCCTGCCGGATTGGAGAACGATATTCGATGCGGAGCCGTGTTCGGAACAGCCCGATGGATGGCAGAATGCAGGCAGTAAGATGCTGACGGATGGAGAAGAACACCTACTCGTAACAATCGGTAACCAGGCGTATGGACAGCGCCCCGTTCCTTCTGACCTGCATATAGGCAAATTCGTTCGCATTGAAATCGAAACGGGGGAAGCGGAGGTACTGGCCACCGGCATTCGCAACTCACAAGGGCTGGCGCGGGATGCGGAAGGCAATCTGTGGGCAACGGACCACGGGCCGCAAGGAGGCGACGAACTCAACCTGTTACGGGAGGGAGCCGATTATGGCTGGCCGCTAGCCTCCTACGGCGTTGGATACGGCCGTGTAGCTCTCCGGCTGATCGAAGACGAGGATACAGGCAAACACGACGGCTTCCTACACCCGACATTCGCCTGGGTCCCGTCGCCGGCCCTGTCCGCCATCGCCGTCAACGACGAGCGGCATTTCCCCTTGTGGGAGGACGATCTGCTGATTGCTTCGCTGAAAGATCAATCCCTCTTCCGAGTCCGCCGTCACGGGACGGAGGTGCAGTACGTCGAGAGGATCGAAGTCGGCTACCGTATCCGAGACCTGACGTTCATGCCGGACGGACGCATAGCCCTATTGAGCGATGGATCACAGGTTACGTTCCTGAGCCGTTCCGCTAGGTACTGCGATGAGGAATCTCGGGATCGCCGCGACGTCTACTCGATCAACTGCGAGTCCGCCCCCGCATTGATTGCGAAGGCCAAGTCCGACTACGAGGCGATCGTATCCGGCGAGCTGATAATAAGCTCTAACTGGGACGTGTATCTCAGCGAGAACCGGCTGTCGTATGTCAAGGAGCCGTGCGCCGAGGCTGACACGGAGGCGTGGTTCTTCCTCGCCGTGTACCCGGTTGACGTGAACGACCTGCCCGACCAGCGCAAGCCGCACGGCTCCGACAACCTGGGCTTCCGCTTCGACCGGCGCGGCGTGATATTCGACGGGATATGTACGGCGACAGTGGCTCTTCCTGACTATGATATTACCCGCGTCAGCACGGGCCAGTACGTGCCCGTGGAAGGCGGCTACAACCACCTCTGGGAGGGGGAGTTCCTCAATCCGGCTCTGAGAAACGAGTTGATTGCGAAGGCCAAGTCCGCCTACGAGGCGGTTGTATCCGGCGAACCGGTGATTCGCTCCGACTGGGACGTGTATTTCAGCGAGGACACGCTTACCTACGTCAAGGAACCGTGCGCCCCGGCCGACGTGGAGGCGTGGTTCTTCCTCGCCCTGTACCCGGTTGACGTGAACGACCTTCCCGACGATAGCAAGCAGTATGGCTTCGACAACCTGGACTTCGATTTCTACTGGTTCGGCGAAGTATTCGACGGGAGATGTATGGCGACGGTGGCTCTCCCTGAGTATGACATTACCCGCATCAGCACCGGCCAGTACGTGGGCGTGCTCGGCGGTACCAAGCACCTCTGGGAAGGGGAGTTCCTCAATCCGGCTCTGAGAAACGAGTTGATTGCGAAGGCCAAGTCCGACTACGAGGCGGTCGTATCCGGCGAACCGGCAATACGCTCCGACTGGAACGTGTATCTCAGCGAAGACACGCTGACCTACGTGAAGGAGCCGTGCGCCCCGGCCGACGTGGAGGCGATGTTCTTCCTCGCTCTGTATCCGGTTGACGTGAACGACCTGCCCGACGATAGCAAGCAGTATGGCTTCGACAACCTGGACTTCCGCTTCGAGCAGCGCGGCATGATACTCGACGGGAGATGTATAGCGGCAGCGGCTCTCCCTGAGTATGATATTGACCGCGTCAGCACCGGCCAGTACGTGCCCGTGGAAGGCCGCTACAATCACCCCTGGGAGGGAGAGTTCCGGCTTGGGGAGTAACGGGAACGGCCTGCAGGGCTCCGCGCTGAACAGTCTGTGGCGCGCCCTGACCGACCGAGCGCGGCGGTGGCAGCCAGCGATACGTACGCTATCAGAACGTTTATACGGGGAAGGGGGGATTCCTTCCTCACGGCTGCGCCACGCCCTGTTCACCCTGTTTATCGGCGGTATCCTGGCCTACGGCGCCGGGTTCGCCTGGTACATGCTGGCCCGCTTCGACCTCGTCAACCTCATCCGCGACGTAAACGGCGACGACTCCTTCTACTACTTCCAGATAGCCTATAACCTGGCCTCGGGGAACTTCTCCACCTTCGACGGCGGCATCACCCGGACGAACGGCTATCATCCCCTCTGGCTTCTGCTCATCACGCCCTTCTACTGGATATTTGACAAGGAAGCGGCGCTGTTCGGCATCAAGGCGTTCGAGGTCATGCTCATCGCCGGCGGAGTCGCTCTGGCCGCCGCGGCCGCCCGGCTGGCCCGCCTGCCCTGGATTCTGCTGTTCGCCGCGCTGCCGCTGCTCTACCAGCACCGCGGCCTATTCCTGGGACTGGAAGCGGCGGCCGCGCTGTTCATGCTGGCGCTGTTCTTCCTGGCCGTGATGCTCTACGCGCGGGACCCAGCTCGCTGGAAGTGGCCGCTGGCCGCCGTGGCCTTCAGCTTGCCCTGGGTGCGATTGGAGTACATCGCCATATCGCTGGCAGTCACCGCCGTGTTGGGTCTCATAGAGTGGTCACGGCGGGAATCACCCTCACCCCGACCCTCTCCCTCCGAGGGAGAGGGGGCAGGTTCCTTCTCACTCGGGGAGGAGGCTGGGATGAGAGGGGTGGCCCTGAACACCGCCGCGCCGCTGCTGGGCGCGGTCGGCGGCATCCTGGTGTACTTCGCGTACAACGGCCTCGTCTTCGGGGGCGTCACGCCGGTGAGCGGCGCGACCAGGCAGAGGGGGTCGCAGTGGCTATGGGGGCAGGAGGACGGGTACAGCTTCGTTCAGAACTTCCGGGACGTCTTGCAGATTCCCGTGTTCGACTACGAACTGCTGGCCGCGCTGGAGGTCTGCGCCTACGTCGTTCTGGTCTGGTGGTTCGCCCGCCGCTCCGGGGGCCGGACAGACTGGCTGGCGCTGGCCTTCCTGGTGTGCGTGTTCGGCCTGGCGGTCGGCCACCTCGCCAAGTTTGCTCAGACCGTTCTCACCATACACCCTACCTGGGGAAGCTATATCTGGTACTTCGCCCCGGCGTACCTGCTGATGACGCTTCTTATTCCCGTTAGGTGCTACGTCGCCATCCATTTCACCCGCCGTTTCATCGGCCCGAGGCGGCCCCAAGCGGCTAACATTCTGAGCGTGGGCATCGTCGTTGTCGGCGCGGTTTTCCTGCTTACGAAGGCGGACTTCACCGGGCCGTTCCGGTATGTTGACTGGGCAAGCGAGTCAACATACCGCGAATGGGAGGTTACTTCTCATATGGGTGTGCAGGTTATGGACCGTGTGCTGCCCGAGGACAGCGTGGTCGGGTCGCAGTCCGCCGGCGTCAACGGGTACTTCTCGCGTTTTCCGGTGGTGAACCTGGACGGCCTGGTCAACTCCTGGGATTACTATCGCGCCCGCAAAGAAGCAACCGTGGCCGCGTTATACCAGCGTAACGGAGTAACCCACGTAGCCGAGCAGTATAGCCCCAGCCGCCACTGGGACGCCTTGTTGTTCGAGGGGCCGCCGTATCATCGCCGCGATGGCGAGCTCCAATTCAAGCTCTATCCCGCCGAGCCATCGGAGGCGTCATCGGGCGGGATCGATCCTTCCGACTGGTTCTGGCAGCGGATGGAGCCGCACTTCGACTATCAATCGGGAGATGTCGGCGTGATTGTGGACGGTCGGATGGCGCAGGCGTTCGTCAGAGACTGCGCACCGGACGAACTGGCAGTGTGGTCATGGACTGGCGCGGCGGATGAACCGGCCGCCAAAGTCTGGACGCAAACGCAGACGGGGCTGTGCGTGGACGCGCTAGTGCTGCCCCGCGACGCGCTCCCGCCGGTCAGGGTTGAAACAATGCCGGTGGGCGATTATCTGGATAGCCTGGTCGGAGACCGCGAACCGTCGATCCGGTCCGACTGGGACGTATATTTCAGCGAAGACACGCTGGTCTACGTCAAGGAACCGTGCGCCCCGGCCGACACGGAGGCGTGGTTCTTCCTCGCCCTGTACCCGGTTGACGTGAACGACCTGCCCGACGATAGCAAGCAGTATGGCTTCGACAACCTGGACTTCCGCTTCGAGCAGCGCGGCGTGATGTTCGACGGGAGATGTACGGCGACGGCGGCTCTCCCTGAGTATGATATTGCCCGCGTCTTTACCGGCCAGTACGTGCCCGTGGAAGGCGGCTACAACCACCTCTGGGAGGGGGAGTTCCGGCTTGTGGAGTAACGGGGACGGCCTGCAGGGCTCCGCGCTGAACAGTAAGTGGCGCGCGCTGACGGCGCGCTGTCAGAACATGGGTACGGGGGGGGCGGGGGTATTCCTTCTCTGCCTGCCCTGGCTGGCCCTGTTGGTCTGGCTGGCCTCGGTGTCGTGGTTCCTGACCGACGACGCCTTCATCAGCTTCCGCTACGTCCGCAACCTGCTGGAGGGCCACGGCCTGGTCTTCAACCCCGGCGAGCGGGTGGAAGGTTACTCCAACTTCCTGTGGGTGTTGGAGCTGGCCGCCGTCTGGCGGGCGCTGGGCGTGGCCCCGGAGGACGCGGCCCCGTGGCTGTCGGTAGTCTTCACCGCCGGAACCGTCGGCGCGCTGGCGTGGTGGATAGCACGCCAGCCCTCGCTGCGAAACCGGGGATTGGTCGGCTGGATGGCCCTGGGGCTGGTGTGCAGCAGCGCGACTTTCGCCGTGTGGACCTCGGGCGGCGGGCTGGAAACGCGGCAGTTCACCTTCCTCATCGTCCTGGCCGTCGTCTGCCTGAGCCTCTACCGCGGCAGGCGCGCCGGGCTGCTGGCGGCATCGTTGAGCCTGGCCGGGGCGGCCCTGACCCGACCCGAGGGCCCGTTGATTGCCGTGTGCTGCTTCGGCTGGTTCGCGGTGCAGCGGATGGCCGACGCCAAACGGATGAGGGTGGACTGGCGCGAATTGGCGTACCTGGCGGCGCCCTTTGCCATCCTGGTGGCGGCCCACTTCCTGTTCCGCTACGCCTACTACGGCGAGTGGCTGCCCAACACCTACTACGCCAAGCACGTCCGCCCATGGTACGAGTCGGGCTTCCGCTACCTGTGGGCGGCGGCGCTGGATACGGGGCTGTACCTGCTGATTCCCTTGGCCTGGGTTGCGCTGCGGCACCGCTGGCGGGAGACCCGCGACGGGATCTATGCCCTGGTCCTGTTGCTAATCGCGGTTCACGCGGCCTATGTGATGCGGATTGGCGGCGACCATTTCGAGTATCGCCCGCTGGACTTTTACTGGCCGTTGCTGGCGCTGCCGGCTGCCGAGGGGATTGCCTGCGTCGGCTCGCGGATTGCGGCCTTTGACTGGCGGCGCATACCTCGCCCCACGACTCTGAACAGTTACCGGCTCCGGCGGCCGGGGGTGCGGACTTGCGCGTTGATACTGTTCGTCCCGGTCATCTTCTACTGCGGCGCAATACAGGGAGCCCTGTTGTTCGAGGGGGCCAAGATCGACGAGCGCATCAAGTATCTGCACATTGAACTCGACGGGGGCAACGCCGGGTGGCTGCTGGCCGCGCCGGGGATGCCGGTACTGGTTGCTGTCTCCAACGAACTGCGCCGTCAGTCTGCTGCCCGGAGTGTCGCTTTACCATTCGCGGAACACCGCGAGTTCGCCAACCGGCGGCTACGCGGGTGGCAGCCCTACGAGGATATGGAGCGGGGGGTGATTCCTGATGACGCGCTGATGGCAGGCGGAACTCTCGGCATACGGTTCTATTACCTGCCGGACCTGAAAGTCATTGACCGTCTCGGCTTGGCCGATGCGACGGTGGCGCGTAATCCGGTCGCAACACCCAACCACCAGCGCTTTATGGCCCACGACCGCAGCCCGCCGCCCGGATACTTGGAGCAGCGGGGCGTCAACTTTACGGCGTATCCTGCCGCCTTCAGCGAAGTCGAGGCCCTCGAGCGAGCTCGGTACGCGGTGAAGGTTGGCCCCGGCCTGTGGCTGCCCTTCGACTCCGACGACCATAAGTGGGTCGCGGCAAGTTTCGCCGGGCAGGATTTGCGGGCTCCGATTGAAATAATCCCGGAGGGTGATTACATAGCAAGACTGGTCGGAGACCGCGAACCGTCGATCCGGTCCGACTGGGACGTGTATTTCAGCGAGGACACGCTTACCTACGTGAAGGAGCCGTGCGCCCCGGCCGATACGGAGGCGTGGTTCTTCCTCGCCCTGTACCCGGTTGACGTGAACGACCTGCCCGACGATAGCAAGCAGTATGGCTTCGACAACCTGGACTTCCGCTTCGACCGGCGCGGCGTCATACTCGACGGGAGATGTACGGCGACGGTGGCTCTCCCTGAGTATGACATTGCCAGCATCGGCACGGGCCAGTACGTGCCCGTGGAAGGCGGCTACAACCACCTCTGGGAGGGGGAGTTCCGGCTTGGGGAGTAATGGGAACGGCCTGCAGGGCTCCGCGCTGAACAGTCTGTGGCGCGCCCTGACGGCGCGCTGCCAGAACATGGGTACGGGGGGGGGGGGGTAATTCCTTCCTCACGTCTGCGCCACGCCCTGTTCGCCCTGTTCATTGGCGGCGTTCTGGCATACGGCGCCGGGTTCGCCTGGTACATGCTGGCCCGATTCGACCTTGTCAACCTGATCCGGGACGTAAACCGCGACGATGCCTTCTACTACTTCCAGATAGCCTATAACCTGGCCGAGGGCAGGTTCTCCACCTTCGACGGCGGCATTTCCCAGACGAACGGCTATCATCCCCTCTGGCTTCTGCTCATCACGCCCTTCCACTGGGCGCTGGACAAGGAAGCCGCGCTGTTCGGCATCAAGGCGTTCGAGGTCATGCTCATCGCCGGCGGGGTTGCCCTGGTCGCCGCGGCCGCCCGGCTGGCGCGGCTGCCCTGGATTCTGCTGTTCGCCGCGCTGCCGATGCTGTACCAGCAGCGCAACCTATTTTTTGGACTGGAAGCGGCCGCCGCGCTGTTCATGCTGGGGCTGTTCTTCCTGGCCGTGATGCTCTACGCGCGGGACCCGGCGCGGTGGAAGTGGCCGCTGGCCGCGGTCGCCTTCAGCCTGCCCTGGGTGCGATTGGAGTACATCGCCATATCGCTGGTGGTCACCGCCGCTCTGTGCCTCATCGAGTGGTCGAGGCGGGAGCGGGAGGTCGGCGTTTCCCGGCGAGAACAGGCCCGTTCCGTGCTCGCCCTGAACACCGCCGCGCCGCTGCTGGGCGCGGTCGGCGGCATCCTCGTCTACTTCGCGTACAACGGTCTCGTCTTCGGGGGCGTCACGCCGGTGAGCGGCGCGACCAAGCAGATGTGGTCGCAGTGGGCATGGGATCAGGAAGGCGGGTACAGCTTCGTTCAGAACCTCCGGGACGTCTTGCGGATTCCAGTCTTCGACTACGAGCTGCTGGCCGCGCTGGAGGTCTGCGCCTACGTCGTTCTGGTCTGGTGGTTCGCCCGCCGCTCCGGGGGCCGAGACGACTGGCTGTTGCTGGCCTTTCTGATTGGCGTGTTCGGCCTGGCGGTCGGCCACCTGGCCAAGTTCGCTCAGACCGTCCTCACCGTGCATCCCCACTGGGGGAGTGATAGCTGGTACTTCGCCCCGGCGTACCTGCTGATGGCGCTCATTATTCCCGCGAGGTGCTATGTCGCCATTCACTTCATCCGCCGTTTCATCGGGCCGAGGTCGCCTTGGGCAGCCAGCCTGCTGAGCGCGGGCATTATCCTGGCCGCCGGAGTGTTCCTGATTACAAAGGCGGACTTCACGGGGCCGTTCCGGTATGTTGACCGGGCAAGTGAGTCAACCGGACAGAAATGGGAGGACACTTCTCTTATGGGCGTGCGGGTTATGGACCGTGTGCTGCCCGAGGACAGCGTGGTCGGGTCGTGGTACGCCGGCGTCATCGGGTACTTCTCGCGCTTTCCGGTGGTGAACCTGGATGGCTTGGTCAACTCCTACGACTACCTGCGCGCCCGAAAGGAAGGAACCGAGGCCGCGTTCTCCCAGCGTTACGGGATTACCCACTTCGCCAACATCTGGGTCCGAAAAGAAGGAACCGAGGGCTACGGTCTATCAGCGGTATGGGATTACCAAGTTCTCCAACGCCTGGAGCACTCGAGCGTGGAAGCGGTACTGTTCGAAGGCTCGTCGTATCTCCACTACGGAGAACGTACAAAACAACGTCAATTCAGGCTCCTGACCACCGAGCCGCCGGAGGTGTCATCGGGCGGGACCAGTCGTTCCGACTGGTTCTGGCAGCGGATGGAGCCGCGCTTCGACTACCGGTCGGATGGCATAGGGCTGATCGTGGACGGCCGGATGGCCCAGGCGTTCGTCAGGGACTGCGCGCCGGACGAACTGGCAGTGTGGTCGTGGACTGGCGCGGCGCATGAACCGGCCGCCAAAGCCTGGACGCAAACGCAGACGGGGCTGTGCGTGGATGCGCTCGTGCTGCCCCGCGGCGCGCTCCCGCCGGTCAGGGTTGAAACAATGCCGGTGGGCGATTATCTGGCAAGGCTGGTCGGAGACCGCCAGCCGTCGATCCAGTCCGACTGGGACGTGTATATCAGTGAAGACACACTAGTCTACGTGAAGGAGCCGTGCGCCCCGGCCGACGTGGAGGCGTGGTTCTTCCTCGCCCTGTATCCGGTTGACGTGAACGACCTGCCCGACGATAGCAAGCGGTACGGCTTCGACAACCTGGACTTCCGCTTCGAGCAGCGCGGCGTGATATTCGACGGGACATGTATGGCGAGGGCGGCTCTCCCTGAGTATGACATTGCCCGCGTCTTTACCGGCCAGTACGTGACCGTGGAAGGCGGTTTCAACCACCTCTGGGAGGGAGAGTTCCGACTTGGGGAGTAACGGGAACGGGCCGCAGGGCTCCGCGCTGAACAGTCTGCGGCGCGCCCTGACGGCGCGCTGTCAGAACATGGGTACGGGGGGGGGGGCAGAAGGCCGCGCGAAGATGCGTCGGTTCAGCGCGCAGCGTTCCGTAGGCACGTGTTCCGCTTCGCATTGTGGCCCATCGCGCTCGCCCTGTTTGGAGTTCTCGCGGCCGCCTGCTCCGATGACCCGCCTGTGACGCCCACTCCCACGGTGACGCTCACTCCCACGGCGACGCTCACTCCCACGGTGACGCTCACTCCCACGGCGACGCCCACTCCCACGGCGACGCCCACTCCCACGGCGACGCCCACTCCCACGGCGACGCTCACTCCCACGGCGACGCCCACTTCCACGGCGACGCCCACTCCCGAAGCTCTCACCACTCATCTGTACGCGATCGAGAGCGATTACGTCAGGCTCGAAGATTTCGCCGGGCGGGGGGGAGCCATTGAAGTCATGGGTGAGGACCTACTCGTGGTCACGCCGAAGGGAAGGTTTGCCCTGGTCTTCCGGGACGGGACCGTGGAATATCTGAACGGCAGCGTTCCAATGAATGAGACGGCGTTTGAAACTCATCCGGATTACGATAGTCCGGAATTCACGCCAGGGAGATTTCGCGTTGCCGATATTCTGTTGAAGCAACTTGGAGAAGGACGTTACGAGTTGTTTGCAACTCATCATTACTTTACCGGCGAGTGCATCCGGTTCAGGTTGTCGTCCACCACGATTATGCGAGATGAAGAGGGCGTCACGGTCATGCCGGAGTGGAGGACGATATTCGACGCGGAACCCTGCATGTCCGTTCCTTGGTTCGGAGGGCACGAGGGAGGCGGGAAAATGTTGACGGAAGGCGCGGACCACTTGTTGGTAATAATCGGGGCCCACGGAATAGACGGACGGTGGGGATGGCGGAAACGACCGCTGTTCGATACCGCCTTGGATATAAGCAAACTCCTTCGTATCGACATCGAAACAGGAGAGGCGGAGACGCTGGCTATCGGTTTCCGCAACTCACAAGGGCTGGCGCGGGATGCCGACGGCAACCTCTGGGCGACGGACCACGGGCCGCAAGGAGGCGACGAGTTGAACCTGCTGGAGCGAGGAGGCAACTATGGCTGGCCCCAAGTCTCCTACGGCGTTAATTATGGCGGTGTGGTTCCCGAGAGCATCGAGGATGAGGAGGTGGGCAAACACGACGGCTTCCTACGCCCGGCATTCGCCTGGGTCCCGTCGCCGGCCCTGTCCGCCATTGCCGTCAACGACGGGAAGCAGTTTCCCCTGTGGAAAGACGATCTGCTGATTGCCTCGCTGAAGGATCAATCCCTCTTCCGAGTCCGCCGTCACGGGACGGACGTGCAGTACGTCGAGCGGACCGAAGTCGGCTACCGTATCCGAGACCTGACGTTCATGCCGGACGGACGCATAGCCCTATTGAGCGATGGATCACAGGTTACGTTCCTGAGCCGTTCCGCTAGGTACTGCGATGAGGAGGCTCGGAATCGCCGCGATGTCTACTCGATCAACTGCGAGTCTGCTCCCGCATTGATTGCGAAGGCCAAGTCCGACTACGAGGCGGTCGTATCCGGCGAACCGGTAATCCGGTCCGACTGGGACGTGTATATCAGCGAAGACACGCTGGTCTACGTCAAGGAACCGTGCGCCCCGGCCGATACGGAGGCGTGGTTCTTCCTCGCCCTGTACCCGGTTGACGTGAACGACCTGCCCGACGATAGCAAGCGGTACGGCTTCGACAACCTGGACTTCCACTTCGAGCAGCGCGGCGTGATATTCGACGGGAGATGTATGGTGACGGCGGCTCTCCCCGAGTATGACATTGCCAGCATCGGTACCGGCCAGTACGTGCCTGTGGAAGGCGGCTACAACCACCTCTGGGAGGGGGAGTTCCGGCTTGAGGAGTAGCGGCCCAAGGCGCACTGACAATCCTCCAATCCTGAGAATCCTGATTCAGACAACCCTTGACGACGCCGAACCGCTGTGCTAGAGTTTACCCATGACACAGCCAGCCCATCTCCACAAACCAGCCCGCAGGACTCCTGGGAGCCTGTCGCAAAGTGTCGCATAGGTGTCGCAAAGTGTCGCATAACTGTCGCATAGGTGTCGCAAAAGTGTCGCATAACTGTCGGAAAGTGTCGGATAAAAAGCAACCCTCTCAGCTACGACTCAGCTACGGAGAAGCCTGAAAAATCCGACACTTTCGCAAAAAATCACCCGCAGCGGCCTGTGCAGACCTGCTCCCCAGGCCGCCGGACGCAAGGAACGTCGCGTCGCTCCAGTCGGCCAGGTGAGGATTTGGCGGGTACGGTCTCTTGACACCGGACTGCCGAAAGATACAATCAGCAGCGCAGGGGGTGTGAGCGACTGACGTGGGAATTCGAGCCGGTTGCGGGGCCGTACGGCGGAACGGCCGAAGGGCCTGCATGGGACGGGACGGGTCTGCTCTTCACCCATATCCCGACCAGCCGCATCCTGAGATACGACCCCGCCGCCGATGAGGTCGCCGAGCACGTCACGGACACCGGAAACGCCAACGGGCTGATGCTCGACGCCTCGGGCCGGCTGTACGCCTGCCAGGGAGGCGCCCGCCGGGTCGTGCGGTACGAAGCGGACGGGTCGGCCACCGTCCTCGCGGACCGCTTCCAGGGGCAGCGCCTCAACATACCCAACGACCTCGCCATCGACCCGCGCGGCAGGGTGTGGTTCACCGACCCGTACTACGAGGGCGCGGGCGGCCCATGGAGCCAAGACAGAGCCAACAAGGACCTGGACCACGACTCGGTCTACCGGCTGGACGAGTCGGACGACGGCTGGGAGATAACGCGCGTTACGTTCGACACGACGCGCCCCAACGGGTTGCTCTTCTCACTCGACCACTCGGTCCTGTACGTCGCCCAGAGCGGCAGGCGCATGGACGAAAAGAGGGAGCTGCGGGCCTATCCGGTGCTCGAGGACGGAAGCCTGGGAAGCCACACGCTTCTACACGACTTCGGCCCACACAGGGGAGTGGATGGCATGGTGCTGGACACCGACGGCAGCATAATCGCGACGGCGGGCCTCAGCGAGAGCGGCCCCGGCCCGATGATCTACGTATTCTCCCCCTCAGGGGAGGTGCTGGAGACTCACCCGACGCCGGAAGACCGGCCCACGAACTGCACCTTCGCCGGCCCCGACCTCACCACCCTATACGTCACCACCGGCGGCGGCCATCTCCTGCGAACACAGACGAACAGGCAGGGCAGGCTGCTCTTTCCGAAGCCGAGATAGAATAGAGAGGCCGTCCTCATTCATCCTCCGCCCGGAGGATGCTCGTGGAACATCCAAACCCCAAACCACCCCAAACCACCAAGGAGAAGCTCATGACTGAAGAGACCATCAGGATCGGGTTCGTCGGCGCGGGCGCGAACACCAGAAGCCGCCACATACCGGGCTTCCAGGCCATCGACGGCGTGGAGCTGGTGAGCGTCTGCAATCGCAGCGTGGAGTCCGGCCGGAAGGTCGCCGACGAGTTCGGGATCCCGACCGTGTACGACAACTGGGTCGACCTCGTGGAGGCCGAAGACACCGACGCGGTCTGCATCGGCACGTGGCCGTACATGCACTGCGCCATGACGCTCGCTGCCCTCGAGAGCGGCAAGCACGTCCTGACCGAGGCGCGGATGGCGATGAACGCCGCCGAGGCCAGGGCAATGCTGGATGCGTCCCTCATGGAGCCCGACCTCGTTACCCAGATCGTCCCGGCGCCGCACACGCTCGAGGTCGACTCGACCATCAGGGAGATGATCGGCGGCGGCTACCTGGGAGAGGTGCTGTCGGTGGACATGGTCTCTCAGACCGGCTTCATAGACTACGGCGGGCCTCTGCACTGGCGCCACGACGCGGACCTGAGCGGGTTCAACACGATGGGCCTCGGCATCTGGTACGAATCCCTGATGCGCTGGCTGGGCCCGGCGTCGGGCGTCATGGCCATCACCAGGGTCAACGTCAAGTCCCGAAAGGACGAGTCCGGGGCGGCCAGGTTCATCACCGTCCCCGACCACGCGGAGATCATCTGCGAAATGGCCTCGGGGCCGGTGGCGCACGTCAGGATCAGCCAGGTCACCGGTCTGGCCTCCGGCGACACCGTCTGGCTGTTCGGCAGCGAGGGCACGCTCATGCTGGACGCGGCGGCCATGACGCTGTACGGCGGCCGCAGAGGAGACACGGAGCTCTCGAAGATCGACGTCCCGCCGGAGAAGCAGGGCGCTTGGAGGGTGGAGGAGGAGTTCATCAGCGCCATACGCGGCAGCGAGAAGGTCACCCACACCAGCTTCGAGGACGGGGTACGGTACATGGAGTTCACGGAGGCGGTGGCGCGCAGCGCCCAATCGCGCAAGATGGTGAGGCTGCCCCTGTAGCCGAGCGGTGGTCTACGCCGCCGACCTGCACCTCCACTCCCACTTCGCGCGCGGTACCAGCGGGAAACTGACCTTCGACAACATGGCGGCGTGGGCGAAGCTCAAGGGAATCGACCTGCTGGCCAGCCCCGACTTCACCCACCCGGCATGGTTCGAGGAGACGAGGCGCAAGCTGCGCGAGCGCGGCGATGGGACCTACGAGCTGAACGGTGTCCGATTCGTCCTCGGCGCCGAGATCAACTGCGCGGGCGGGCAGGGAGGCAGGAATCGCCGCGTCCACGTCCTGGCCTTCGCGCCGAGCTTGGACGCAGCCGCAGGAATCAACTCCGCGCTGGAGCCGAGGGGCGCGCTCCACGCCGACGGCAGGCCCACCATACGGGCGACCCCGCGTGAGCTGGTCCACCTGCTCCTGGACGTGGACCCCCGCTGCTTCGTCATCCCGGCGCACGCCTGGACGCCCTGGTTCGGGGTATACGGCTCGAAGTCGGGCTTCGACTCGCTCGAAGAGTGCTTCGGGGACGCCTGGGAGCGCGTTCCCGCAATCGAGACGGGGCTGTCCAGCGACCCGGCCATGAACTGGCGGGTGCCCGAACTGGACGACCGAGCCATCGTCTCGTTCTCGGACGCCCACTCGCTCCCCAAGATGGGACGGGAGCTGACGTACTTCAGGGGCGGCCTCGACTACGACGGGCTGCTCGACTCGCTGCGAACCCAGAATATCGCCCACACGGTCGAGTTCTTCCCGGAGGAGGGCAAGTACCACCACTCGGGGCATCGCAAGTGCGGCGTGAGCCTGTCCCCGGCCGAGGTGAGCGAGGGGAACGGCCGCTGCCCAAAGTGTGGACGCGCGCTCACCATCGGCGTGCTCCAGAGGGTCCACGACCTGGGACGCCGGGACGCGGGCGCCCGGCGCGGAGACGACGGCTTCACACGCTCGGATAACGGGAGGCCGCCCT
This sequence comes from uncultured Dehalococcoidia bacterium, assembly GCA_958295685.1. Taxonomy (GTDB): domain Bacteria; phylum Chloroflexota; class Dehalococcoidia; order Lucifugimonadales; family CATQGZ01; genus CATQGZ01. The sequence goes on along the minus strand of OY282365.1, from coordinate 1,150,097 downwards.
TCAGGTCGATGGTGGCCCTGGAACTGATCATCGCCGAGAGTCTCGGAGTGGGCGTCAAGACCAAGAAGGTCAGGACGGCCTACGAAACGCTGGTCTCCATGCTGGGCAGCGAGATGTCGGCGCTTATGGAAGCCCCGATCGCGGATATAGAAGCGGCTGCGGGAGACAGAGTCGCCGAGGGCGTGGACCGCGTCAGGAAGGGCCGTGTCCAGGTCGTGCCGGGCTTCGACGGCCAATACGGAACAGTCAGGATATGGGGCGGTCATAGCCCACGCGGGCAGGAGCGCTCCCCACTCCCCACTGACCACTGACAGCCGGCCCAGCCCTTGACATCCGCGAACCCATGTACTACGATATTTGCGTGGAAGGAACGCAGCCATCGTCATGCCGAACCACGTGCACGGAACCAACTCGCCCGTAAGGGCACACAAGGGGCGCCCTCACCCCCAGGGACTGTCCCACAATTGTCCCAGAACTGCTCCGGTTCTGTTCCACGTCTGTTCCACAAGTGCCCCACATTTGTTCCACGAAATCGAACCCTCAGCTACGAGATGGGACAAAATGGAACAGTTTGGGACAGTTTTCAGCAAAAATCGGCCCTGCCACCCTGCTCGAACCCGCCTCCCCCGCCGGGCAGGTAAGTCTATGAGGACTCCCGTTATCTCACAGCCACCGTCATACCGGCGCGGGCCGGTATCCAGAGGGGGAGAGGGCATTCCTCTCACTAGGACTGAACAGTTAGACAAGACGCAATGATGACCACCGCTAGCTCCTCCCGTAGAATGTCGTGCAATATGGAGGCGGCGACTCATGATGGATAGCTTCCGCTCAGGGTGCGGCTGGGGATGCGGGATAATCATCGGACTGGCCATAGGGCTGGCGCTGATCGGGGCGTGCCTCACCCTATCACTTGGCGGCTAGGCCTCCCTACTCGAAGAAAGGAATACCTGTGAACTATACGGAAGAACTGGCGGGCTTCATGGCAAACCTCGCCCTGGAGGACATACCCGATCACGTCCGGCGGCTCGCGCGTGTGAACGCGATGGACGCCGCCGGCGTCATCATAGCCGGGCACGCCTTCCTCGAACACGAGCAGGACGGGCGGCTCGGCAGGTATCTCGACCTGCTGCCCTTGGCCGATCAGGCAACGGCCCTCGGCTTCCATCGCCGCGCGTCGCTCCAGACCGCAGGGTTCGCCAACGGCACGCTCTCGGAGGTGCTGGACTGGCAGGACACGACGATGGCCGCCCGCGTGCACTCGGGCAGCGGCGCCGTCCCCGCGGCGCTGGCCGTGGCGGAGTGGCGAGGCTCTACCGGCGCGGACGTGGTGCGCGCCCTCGCCGTGGGATACGAAGTCGGCGCGCGCGTCGGAATCGCAATGCAGCCGTCCCACTGGTACGAGGGGTTCCAGGCGACGGGCACCATAGGCGCAATCGGGGCCGCCGCCGCGGCGGGCAGCCTCATGGGCTTCGACCCGTCCCAGATGGCAAACGCACTCGGAGTGGCAGGGTTCATCCTCGCCATCTCCAACGGGGACGGCGTGTTCCACGGATACAACGTCAAGCCGGTGCACGGGGGCATGGCCGCGCAGGCCGGCATACAGGCCGCGCTCCTCGTGGAGAGCGGCTACGAGGCCGGGCCCCTCGAGGGGCTGGAGCCGCGAAAGCACGGCTTCATGAACATATCGAGTGAGAACGTCAGGCCCGAGATCCTCACGGACGGGCTGGGCTCGACCTGGCGGTCTTCCGTATGCTCGCAGAAGCTCTACCCCGTCGGACTGCTGATCATCGGCCCCATACAGGTTGCCCTGGCGCTGGTGAAGGAACACGGGATCCGCGCCGAACAGGTGGAGAGCGTCCTCGTGACCTCGTACTCCGACACACTCCACTTCGTCGGCAGGCACTACACGACGACCGAGAGCACCTACGTAGACGCACACCTCTCACTGCCCTATTCCGTGGCCGCAGCCATAGCCGACGGGGAGTACGGCTGGCGTCAGCAGAGCCGGCGCCGGATCACCGACCCGGCCGTCCACGACCTGGCGTCCAGGGTGACGGTGGACGTGGACAAGTCGATGGATGAGACCTACCCGGACGACTGGCCGGTACGGGTCGAGATTGCCCTCAGGGATGGCCGGAGGGTGTCCGACAGGCTGGACAAGGTCACAGGGTGCCCGAACCGCCCGATGACCGATCCGGAGCTGGCCCGGAAGTTCGTAGGGAACGTCAGGGACGCCCTGGGCCCGGACAGAGCCGGGAAGGCGCGGGACGCCTTCATGGCCCTGGACACCGCCGCCAGCGCATCGGAAGTCGTCAACCTCCTGCGGCCGGAGGCCGTCTGAATTGCGGGTTGTCTGCCGCGCCGCCTCATCGTTGACCCCATATGGGGCCTGCTGTAGAATGGTGGCTGATTCCTAGGGGTGGGATTCCCGAATCGCAAGGCAGGAATGTTCGTAATAGGTCTCACCGGAGGCATAGGCACAGGCAAGTCTCAGGCCGCCGCCATACTGGAGGAGCTTGGAGCAGCCGCCATCAACGCCGATCTGCTGGGGCACGAGGCATATCGCCCGAACACTGAGACTTGGCAGACCATCGTCGACACCTTTGGACGGGGGGTTCTCTCTCCCGGCGGAGAGGTGGACCGCAAGGCGCTCGGAGCCATCGTCTTTGGCGACCCCCGGCAACTCGAGCGGCTGAACGCGATCATGTTTCCGCGCATCCACGACATGATCGGGGAGCGCCTCGTGAAGCTCAGAGAGGAAGGGCGCGTTGCGGCGGTGGTCGAGGCCGCGCTGTTCCTGGAAGCGGGCTGGGAGTCGCTGGCCACGGAGATATGGGTGACGGCCTCGCCGGAGGGCATGGTCGTCGAGAGGCTCAGGGCCAGAAACAACCTCGGTGAGGAAGCCGTCAGGGCCCGCATCGCCTCGCAGATGCCTCAGGAGGAGCGTATCGCCCGCGGCGACGTCGTGGTCGAGAACGACGGAAGCATAGACGACCTCAGGCGCCGAGTCGAGCATCTGTGGGAAACACGGATCCGACCGCGCCGGGAAAGCGCAGACAGAGCATGACTACGCAGACGCTATATCGAAGCTACATCATTGAGGAATACCACCTCACCCGGGAGCCGTACTACGTTCCGGTCGGCGACGAGGTCGAGTTGTTCGAGGCGGCTTACAAAGCCAAGATCCCCGTTCTCTTCAAGGGCCCGACGGGCTGTGGCAAGACGCGGTTCGTCGAGTACATGTCCTACAGGCTGGGCCGCCCTCTCACGAAGGTGAATGAGTCGAGCGGCGGCGGCCACAACCTGCCCCTAGTGACCATAGCCTGCCACGAGGACCTGACGGCCAGCGACCTGGTCGGCCGATACCTGCTGGAGGGCGAGAACACGGTCTGGATCGATGGACCGCTGACCAGAGCCGTCAAGGCCGGCGGGATATGCTACCTCGACGAGATCGTCGAGGCGCGGAAGGACACGACCGTGTTGATCCATCCGCTGACGGATCACCGACGCATCCTGCCGGTGGAGAAGCGGGGAGAGCTGCTCGAGGCCGCCGACGGCTTCCTGCTCGTGCTTTCGTACAATCCGGGCTACCAGAGCGCGCTGAAAGACCTGAAGCACAGCACTCGCCAGAGGTTCGTCGCGATCGAGTTCGACTATCCCCCTCGACCCATAGAGGCCGAGATCGTGCGGCACGAGTCTGGCGCTGACGAGGCCGTGGCTCATCAGCTGGCGAAGCTCGGAGAGAAGGTGCGGAACCTCAAGGAACACGGGCTTGGAGAGGGGGCGAGCACGCGCCTCCTCATCTACGCCGGCCGTCTCATAACTCAGGGCATCGCGCCCAGGAGGGCGTGCCAGGTGGCGATCAACTGGGCCGTCACGGACGACGAGTCGGTCCAGAGGAGCATAGAGGAGATCATCTCATCGATATTCGAGTAGGCGGGGGCCGTGTGCCATCCGGGCCGGCCGCGTGCCAGGTCCGCATGGACGATGCGACGGCCGCGTCCATCCGGCGCGTCCTGACCGAGAACCCGCCCAGGAGAATCGACGACTCGTCGCAGATCCCCGCCGCCGTGATGCTCCTGCTCTACCCGAAAGGAGATGACTACTGTGTCCTCCTCAACAAGCGCACCCAACTCGTCGAGCACCACAAGGGAGAGATATCGTTCCCGGGCGGGCGCATGGACAACGATGACGCGAGCCTCCTCGACACCGCGCTCCGAGAGACGCACGAGGAGATGGGCGTCGTCCCAGACGACGTGCGGATACTGGGGCAGGTGGACGATATGCCGACCAACACGAACTACCTGATGAGCACGTTCGTCGGCACGATTCCGTCCCCTTACCCCTTCAGGCCCAGCGGCATCGAGGTGGCCGAGATACTGGAGGCCCCTGTCTCCAAGTTGAGGGACCCACGCAGCTTCAAGTTCGAGGTGAGGCTCGTCCAGGGCCAGCCGCTGGAATCTCCGGAGTTCAACTACCTGGAACACAAGGTCTGGGGAGCAACGGCGCGCGTCCTGAACAACTTCCTGAGGATGCTCGACAAGGTGCCGGACGAGGAGGCCCCGTGGCGGAAGAGTCCCCCCGGAGCCTAGCGTACCTCCGCGAGGAGATGGGCCGATTCCCGGCCGCCCTGGCCGCCGAGTTCCAGCGCGCCCTCGACCGGATGCCGGACTCGATCACGGAAGCGCAGACCGTCGTCTGGGCCGGTGTCGGTGTCGAGATAGCCGCCCAGACGGTGCGCTCGTGGGAGGCTGCGTCTCAGTACTACGCGGTCAGCCCAAGTGTAGTGGTCTGTATGCCCTTCAGATACTTTGCCCGTTGGGCCGAGTGCGGGAGTTCGCTGTGTCGGGAGTCGCCTACGCTCGCCGCGGCCTTCTTCGAGGCCAGTCCGGGCACTATGGCCAGGCTCAGGTCGCGCCACATCGAGTCGTGGGCCGGCCTCGGGAGAAGCCTCTACAAGGGGACGTGGAAGTCCAGCACGCTGGCGTGTAAGTTCTTCGCAGCCAGCCCGGACCTGGTTGAGAGCCTGACCTTCCCGCAGCTGGAGAGATTCGTATCCTTCCTGGCGGCCCTGTCCCACCGCTCGTCCGACCTCTCGCTCGAGTGCCTCGGCCTCGGGCGGCAGATATTCCCGCTGATGGGAGACGACAAGGACGCCTTCATCGGCCTGGCATCGACTCTGGTCGAGACGAACTGGCGTGAGGTCAAGACCTTCTTCGACGCGGGCGCCAGGGCGTTGCCGAGGATCGACCCTGGCCAGAGGATGCACTTCCTGAGATTGGCCAGGCGGCTGGTCGGAGCAGGCAACGCCAACGTTCCGATGCTGATGCTCGACATGTCCCAGTCGCTGTTCCAAATAGAGCGGAAGCACCACGCCGCCATACTCGCCCTAGCGGAATCGCTGGTAGAGGTCTCCCCAGCCGCCGTGCCGGAGTTCGTGAAGGGAACCCCGCTGGTGTTGGACAAAATTAGCCTGAACCAGATTCAGGCGTGGTTCGACCAGGGAGTGACGATCCTCCGACAGAACCCCGACGGCGGCATGGCCTACTTCAAGATGGAGTCGGCACGCGCCGAGGAGGCCCTGGAGTCCATCTCGTCCCGCATAGAGTTCGAGCGGGTCAAGGATGTCATGGAGATGTACTGCCGGGCGCTGGCGGGGGCAGACGTCAAGCTTGCCGTCACCGACGACCTGGTCGAGAAGAACATCGGCTGGGTCTCGAACGAGTCTCCATCCACTGAGGGCTCGACCGTGTACGTTCCCACAGTGGTCGACCGCTACCTGACCAAAAACGAGAACTTCGAGTGGCTGAAGGTGGTCTCGACCCACCAGACCGCTCACCTGGAGTTCGACAGCTTCGGTTTTCGGTTCGACGCCCCTTCACGCCTCTTCGACGACGCTCGGCACACCGTCGAGGAGCGGAAGAAGAAACTGGCGGAGGAAGCGTCCGACGACCGGAGCCTGCCTCGACAGGACTACGCCACGGACGCCCAGCGGTTCTTCAATCTCTTCGAGGACAGGAAGCTCGCTCTGGACATCTTCACGGTGGTCGAAGACGGCAGGCTCGACTCCCGCGTGAAGACCGAGTATTGGGGAATACGCCGACCCTACGCCCGCGTCCAGCTCCACTCTCTGAGCGAGCGTCCCAGCGTCAAGGACCTGCCCGCCCGCGAAGCCCTGGTCGAGTTCTTGGTGCGTCTGAGCCTGCAGCAGCACCGCGGCCTGCCGGCGCCCAAGCCGTACCTGCGGGAGGCTCGCAGGATCGCACGCATAGCCGGGAAGGTGCTCTCCCCGAGGGCGGCCGTCGAAGATGTGGCCGAGGCGACCCTCCGCATCTATGCCATCATCTCGCGCATCCCCAACGAGAAGCTGGCGCCGGAAGAGTGGGAAGACGTGGACGTCGACGAGAGCGGCGAGGAGTACGAGGACGCCGAAGGCATGGACCAGCTTCTGCGGCAGATGGGCCAGGGACTGGACATGGACCTGCGTCCCGGAGACGAAGAGGAGTTCGAGTCGTCCCAGGAGGTCGGGTTCAGAGGCGACTTCAAGCCCGAACTGGTCCAGCTCCTCGCCCAACTCCGGGTCCAGGAAGAGCAGGGCGGTCAGGAAGGCGGCGAGCCGATCTCCCAGGAGGCGCTTGAGGAGCTTCTGAAGAACAGCGCAGAGCTGGACCTGGAGGCTGTCCAGGGCGAGGTGCAGAACGCCGCGGGCTTTGCCAATAACATTCTCCAGGAGGCGGGCGCGAGCCTGCCCGACGCCGCCCAGTCAGGCCAGGGGCCGCCGGCGCACGTCCATGAGGACGGTGGGGAGCTCGAGCCCGACGAGCCACAGACCTTCGTCTATGACGAGTGGGACTTCAGGGCCGACGACTACAAGCCGCGCTGGTGCGTCGTCAGGCAGAAGACGATGATGGAGGGCGACCCCGCCTTCTACGGAGCAACGCTTCACAGCTACGGCGCCCTCGTCGGGAAGGTCCGGCGCCAGTTTGAGTTGATGGCGCCCGAGACCTTCCGAAAGGTCCGGAAGCTCGAAGACGGCGAGGAGATCGACATAGACGACGTGGTCGAGGCGATGGTCGACATCAAGACAGGCGTCAGCCCCAGCGACAAGCTCTACTGGCGCCGCAACAAGGTGCAGCGTGACGTCTCGGTCGCGTTCCTGCTGGACACGAGCGCGTCTACCGCCGAGGCCATCGACGAAGGCAGGCGCGCCCCCGAAGACTGGGGCGCCCCCGACGACCCGGTGGAGTACATGGCCTGGCTCCGCACTCGCCGAGGCGAGGCCGTCAAGCGCAGCTACAAGCGCATAATCGACGTCGAGAAAGAGGCCATCGTGCTGCTCATAAACGCGCTCGAGGCCATCGGGGACGTCTACGGCATCTACGGCTTCTCAGGATACGGACGCGAAAACGTCGAGTTCTACACGATCAAGGACCTAGACGAAAACCTCTCCGACAGGGTCAAGAGGAGGATCGACCGCGTCGCGCCGCTGCACGCGACCCGCATGGGCCCGGCGATCAGGCACGCAACCACAAAGCTGGCCGAGCAGGACGCCAGGACCAAGCTGCTGTTCCTCATCAGCGACGGGCGTCCCCAAGACCGCGGCTACAGCCGGGAGGGCGTCGAAAAAGAATACGCCGTCCACGATACCAAGATGGCCCTCGACGAGGCGCGCCACCAGGACATCAACGCCTTCTGCCTGACCGTCGACAAGAACGGACACGACTACCTGAAGACCATGTGCGAGGACATAGGCTACGAGGTCCTCGACGACATCAACGTCCTCCCCGAAAGGCTGCTACAACTCTACCGCCGCCTGACGATGTAGCGGGAGAGGGCGGGTCTGTGCAGCCCAAGACGGGATGTTCTTCGCGACGTGAAGAGACTCTTCGACGGCCTGCCGAATTATCGACTTCTGCGATGGTGTAGACGCAGGGATAATGGCGAAAGTAGCGGAGTGGACAGGGGCCGCATTTGAGGCAGCCAAATCATCGTAGCCGCAATCCTCTTCCCTCTAGTTCCCCTCCGACGGCGTGGCGAGCGGGGGGTTCACGGCCAAGTCCATCAGCGCCTCCGTCCATTCTGCGTCCAGCAGAAGCAGGGGCAGGCGGTATTCCTGGCCGGCCTCCGATCTAGTCGGGTCTTCGGGCTTGCCGTAGTAGTAGCGGCCATCGGGTGACTTGTCGCCGATCCTGAGCAGGTAGCCGTCCAGGAACTCAGTGCCGTAGTCGGTGATGCCCTGGAACCTGAACTCGAGTGCTGCTGACTCCTCGTCGATGCCCCAGGGAGTGAAGTCCCCCCCCTCCACGAGAGGGCCGTCGAGAGCCACTTCCGGAGGTCCGCTGAGGAGCGGCGCGATCTCGCTCCACCGCTCGGGGTCGACCGGCCCCGGTTCGTCATCGCTGCGCGCGTCCCGAACGCCCCATCCGGTTCCATCCTCTAGGGGTCTGAACAGCGCCGCCGGGGTCTCCAGGTCGGCGGGGTTGTCGTGGACGACGTTGAACGCGCTCAGCTCCGAGATGTCCCGCTTCGGGTACCACTTCGGGATCGGCGGCTCCTTGGCCAGCCTCGAGATCACGTCTCCCCAGCTGGAGACTATGAGGAACATCTCGTCAAAGCCGTCGACCTGCGCGTAGTACTGCTCACCGTCCGTGGTCTTCTCGCCGAGTCGGAATTCGATGAACCGGCCTCCCTTCAGTCCTATGTCGACCACGGTCTGCGGATCGTCCAGTCCGTATTCTGCCGGGTTATCTATCCTGACGGCGGTGGCCGTCAGATCCCTGCGTGTCTGCGGCCCGCTGAGCAGAAGCACGATACCCCCCCACCGTCGGAGGTCCGGGGGGATTTCAGGCGGGTCCACGAACGACCACCAGTTCTGCTCCGTCCGGTAGAACTCGATCTTGTCCCCTCTGTGCTCGACCGATATGTCCATGATGTCGTCCATGGACACCTGATAGAACCAGGGTGCGTCTTCCTCCTCGGCCTCGCCGCCGGAGAATGGGTTGCCCACCACGAAGAGTATGTTGTCGGAGTTGCGGGAAACGTCGAAGACGACCCATGCTGCGACCAGCGCGGCGACTACCAGCCCGGCGGTGAGCTTCAGATTCATGACGCCACCTCCCGCCTCAGCGTCTCCTCCACCACACGTAGGCGCCTGCCAGGATCATCACCGACGGGGGTACCAGCCAGCTTGACCACTTGATGAAATCACGCTCCCTGGTGTTGACCACCAGCTCCCTGAACGGGAAGAGCTTGGGACGGACCGCTATCAACTGGAAGTCATCCGCCATCCAGTTCACCGAGTTCAGCAGGAAGTCGGCGTTGTCGTTGCTGAAGAAGAACTTGTTGCGGGCGAAGTCGGAGTCTCCGAATATGATCACCTTGGTTGACGGCGCGGCAATGTTGGGCTGATCGACGGCGCCCCTGGCCTGGAGAAGTCCGACCACGGTGAACGGGCCGAGAGTCTCGATGCCCTGCTGGAACTCCACCTCCTCGGGATTGGTCTCCATCCAGCTTGCCGGGGTCGTCCTTGCGAGCGCTGAGAAGGTGACGTGAGGGGGCATCTCCGCGGGGGGCAGTGTCGCAGCCACGGCAGCGGCTTCCGGGAAGAATACGACGTCCAGCCGGTCGGTTATTCCGAGGTCGAGGACGGACAGGAACTGACCGTTCGCGCTCTGCACGAGCGGCGTCAGCGCCTCGCCCGCGACGTTGCTGATCGCGTCGGCGATGCCATGCTCCGCCACTGTCGCGCCCCAGGGCTCGAGGAGATCGACGAAGGATTGCGGCGGGTTCGGGTCGAGCAGGGCGATGACGCGCCCGCCGCGCTCGAGGTAGGCCGTCAACGCCGCCTTTTCGGTTTCCGTCAAGTCCTGACGGGGGCCGACGATCAGTAGCACGGCGATGTCGGGGACGCTGCCAAGCTGACTGAGGTTGAGCGGGTCCACCCTGTAGTTGTCCCTCTGCATCCCCTCGATCGCGTAGTCCAGGCCCTCCTCCTGCACCTCGCCGGAAATGAAATCGCGCGTCTGTCCGGGCTCCTTGTGGCCGGTCAGAAACATGACCCTCTTCTGGCTCACACCGGTCACCACCAGAACTCCGGTTACGAAGGACTGCTCGTTGAACTCCGACACGGTCTGGCGAGACTCGGTTCCGCGGTCTTCGAAGACGATGGCGGGATACTCGGTCACGTCGTACTGCACTGCCAGCGCCCGGTTCAGCTCGGGGTCTATGAAGCGGTACTGGAAGTTGTTGGTGCGTCTGCTGAACTCGTTGAGCAGGTCCTCGGCCTGCTCACGGGCCTCGTCGGCCGGAACGAAGAACGCGTTGGCTCTGACGGGCCCCGCCAGGTTCTCCAGCACGTTCACCGTCTGCGGCGCCAGAGTAAAGACGCGGGTCGCCGTCACGTCGACGCGGGTCGGGCTTCGGAAGAGCAGGAAATTGACCAGTATCACTACGACGAAGAAGGCAACCGTCATCACTGCGATGTTGGCGCCGTACCGGCCCTGCCGTCCCGAGATGAAGCCGGCGATCTCTTTGGGCGCCAGGACGATGGCGGCGAACAGCAGAATGAGTCCGGCGACCAGCAGCGACAGGCCGGCCCCGCTGAGCCGGTCGATCAGGAAGTAGGCAAGCCCGCCTGCCAGCGTGGCCACGACGCCGACGACGGCCGCGACGAAGCTCCAGAACGCAGGTGAGCGGGCCGACTCCTTCAGCGCGTCCAGGAGTCCTCTGCCGGGGGGGGCGCTGGACATCTTAGCGCCACCTCCGCGTTTCGAGGAAACGGACTGTGAGGAACAGGAACACGGCGGCAATGCTCAGGTAGAACGCGACGCTGCTCGTGTCGATGATCCCGCGCCGGAAGTCGAGGAGGTGATTGTTCATCGAGAATCCGAGCAGCACGTTCTGGGTGACCCCGGAAACCAGGTCAGCCACCTCGTCTATGAATGAGAGGGTCAGGAGCACGGCAGTGCCCACTGCGGCGGACACGATCTGATTCCCGGTGAGCGACGAGGCCATGAGGCCGACCGCGAGGGCGGCCGCGCCATGCAGGAACACCCCGAGGTATGCGCTGTAGATGGGGCCGCCGTCCGGATCCCCGAACCAGTAGAGCAGAACGACGTAGTACAGGGTGAGCGCCATGATGACCACGTAGAGCGCCAGGGCGGACAGGTATTTGCCCACCACCACCTCCCAGTCCCGCACGGGGGCGGTCAGCAGGAGTTCCAGCGTTCCGAGCTTCTGTTCTTCGGAGAGCAGCCTCATCGTGAGCAGGGGGGCGAGGAACAGCGTAAAGAAGCTCGCCCAGTTGATGAACCCTCGGACGCTCGCCTCGGCGAACGGGGCCGTTATGTCGTTCACGAAGAATATGCCGGTCAGCACCAGGAACATGGAGCTGACGATATATGCGATTGGCGTCGTAAAGTAAGACTTCGTCTCTTTCCAAGCGATTGCGGCCGTATTCTTCATGCCGTCTCCAGATCCTCGCTCATCGTGAGGTTCAGGAATATCTCCTCCAGCGTCATCCCGGTCGAACGGAGGGTCAGAAGGTCCCAGCCCCGGCTCACCACGGTGGAAGCGAGTTCCGCCCTGGTGTCCGACCCCGCGACGGCGTCCACGTAGATGGACAGGACTTCCGCCTCCCTGGGCGACACGGCCGTTACGCCGGTTACGTCTTCGAGAGACTCGATGATGCGCGTGGCCTCGTCCCTCGGCGCCCGCATCTCCAGCTCGATGCGCTCGGAACCCCGCAGGCGGGTGCTGAGGTTCTCGGGCGCGTCCACGGCGACGATCTCGCCCTCGTGGATGATGATGACCCGCTGACACAACATACTGACTTCGGGGAGTATGTGCGTGCTCACGATCACGGTGTGGTCTCCGGCCAAGTTCTTGATCAACTGCCGTGTCTCCACGACCTGGATCGGATCGATACCGATCGTGGGTTCATCCAGGATGAGCACGTCGGGCTCGTGCAGGATCGCCTGGGCAATGCCGACTCGCTGCCGGAAGCCCTTGGACAGCTTGCTGATGTGGCTGCTCTGATACTCCTCCAGCCTGCACACGTCGATGACGTCGCCAATGCGCGAGCGTATCCGGTCGCGCGGCATACCCCGGATCGTCCCCATGAATCCCAGGTACTCCTCTACCGTCATGTCGGTGTACAGGGGGACCGTCTCCGGGAGATAGCCGATGTGCCTGCGCGCGGTCAGGGACTCCGAGACGACGTCGAACCCCGCAACCGTCACCCTGCCGCTGCTCGGTGGCATGTACCCGGTGATGATCTTCATCGTGGTCGTCTTCCCTGCTCCGTTTGGACCCAGGAAGCCGAGTACCTCGCCGGGCTCGACGCGGAACGAGATGTCCGTGACCGCCGGGAAGTCTCCGAAGTTCTTGGTGACGTTCTCTAACTCGATCATGCCTCTATCAGCAAAACGGGGTTAGACTGCACAGCCTAATCCCCGTATCGTATCCGTCCGTCCAATATAACGTAAAGAACAGTTGAAAGGTTTCGATGCCTGGCAGACCCTATAACGAACCGCCGGGGAAATCCTAACCCATCTGCCGCGCGAGGTTCAAGCCGTTCCCGCGTGGTGACTGGGGGGATCCGGGTGTTTCACCCCCCCGATCTAGGGCCGAGCTGCGTAACCGAACCGCTTCCTGGCTCGCGGCGATGCACCCCGCTGGAGGGCATTTGGGGACGGTCTGTCTATTTGACAACCCCGAACCGCTGTGCTAGAGTATGCCCATGACACAGCCAGCCCCTCTCCACGACCAGCCCGCAGGACTCCTGAGCGCCTGTCGGACAGTGTCGGATAGTGTCAGATAAGTGTCAGATGACTGTCAGATAGTGTCAGCCGAAATCGGCCCTCTCAGCTACGAAATGCCCGTAAATCTGACACTTTCGGCAAAAAATCACCGGAGCGGCCTGGGCAGACATGACCCCCCAGGCCATCGGACGCAAGGACCGCCGCGCCGCCCCAGTCAACCAGGTGGGGATTTGGGATTGTGTTCCAACTACTCAGTCCTTGTGAGATTCCTAAAGGGGGAGCCCAGAGGGGTTCTCCCAAGACCGGGATCGGCCGCCGGTGGTCCGTCGCCGCCGTGCCCCCTGCCGGCGGGTTCTCCCCTGTCAGTCACAACGTCAGACGGAACGCCTGTAGACGTGCCCCCTGCCGGCGGGTTCTCCCTCTGGCAGGAGGTCTGGCCACGTGTATCAGCACCACGGGGAGCACTACACGGGTTCTCTTCTCTGGCAGGGGGTCTGGGGGCTTTGCCCCCAGTTTCAAAATGGGCGGGTGGGCGGGGGACAAAGCCGTCCGCTTATCGGGACTGCGCTGATCGAAAGACCTCACCAACTCTGAACAGTTACACTGTGTTCCAACTCGTTGAAAGCCTCTTACCTGCCTTGTATACTCCGGCAGGTCATTCATACTCAGTCAGGAACCCACGATGGAGCTAATCTGGCTCGGCCACGCATCAATTAGGCTCAAAGGCGTGAGCGCCACGCTGATCACCGATCCGTTCCCCCCGTCCCTGGGCATCTCCATGGCCCACCGGGAGGCGGATATCGTAACCGTGAGCAGTTCACACCCCAACCATTCCGACGCCTGGGACCTCCCAGGTGACCCTAGAGTGATCGACGGGCCGGGCGAGTATGAGATCGGCGGGTATTACATCATCGGAATGGCGACCGCTCCGAGCGGGGGCAGCCCCGATTCGTCGGAGGTGAACACCATATTCACGGTCCGAGCCGAGGGATTGACCATCTGCCACCTCGGCGAACTCGTCCAGACGCTGACCCCGGGCCAGGCGCAGCAACTCAACGACCCCGACGTGCTCATCGTGCCCGCGGGAGGGGGCTGCACGCTCGACACGTCCAAGGCGGCGGAACTGGTCAATATGCTGTCCCCCAGGATCGTCGTACCCGTCCACTACAGGGTCGAAGGTGTCTCGGTCGATCTCGGACCGGTGGATGCTTTTCTTGAGCAGGTCGGCGCAGCGGAGGCTGCGCCCCAGTCGAGGCTGAACCTGACCGCCACCAGCCTGCCGAGGGAGCCGAGGGTGGTGGTGCTCCAACGAGCGGGCCAGTAGCGTGTCCAGATGCTTGACGTGACGGACCACTCACACTGCCCCCGTCGGGTGAGAGCGACGGCTCGGAATCCGTCTATCCGTCAGTTCAAGCGAATGGGGCGCCAGCCGTCCCGTCACAATCCTCACGTGCATGGAGGGAGTCCGGATGCTCGAACAGTTCAAAGTTAGTGAAGAAGACGCGGTCAGGGTGCCGGAGGCAGGGCTTCGTGAGACGGTGACCGCGTTCTTCGAGCGGATGGGGGTTCCTGCCGGCGATGCGGCCCTCGCGGCTGACGTTCTGGTGTTGGCCGACCTCAGAGGCGTGGAGACGCACGGCGTATCGAATACGCCGCGCGACTACCTCCGCGGCTATTCCGTGGGCGAGATCAATCCGAGGCCCAACTGGCGCGTCGTCCGGGAGAGTCCGTCGACGGCCACCATCGACTGCGACGCAGGCATCGGCCTCGTGGTGGCTCCCAAGGCCATGGAGATAGCCATAGCGAAGGCCGAGGAGGTCGGCATAGGCATGGCAGTGATGCGAAACGGCCGTCATCTGGGCATGGCGGCGTATCACGCGATGATGGCTCTGGAGCGCGACATGATAGGGATGTGCATGACGTCGACTCCCGAGTCGATGGCGCCGACCTTCGGGTCCGAGCCGAGGCTGGGGACGAATCCCGTCGCCCTGGCCGCTCCGGCCGGCAGAGAGGCGCCTTTCGTCTTCGACGCCGCCGCCACCGCCATCGCAGGCAACAAGATGCTTCTGGCGAGGCGCCTCGGCACTGACATTCTCCCCGGCTGGCTGGCCGACGAGGACGGCTCGCCGATAATGGACGCCTTCCCCGCGCCGGAGCCTTCCTTCCGGGGCGGGAAGGCCACGCTCATGCTGCCGGTGGGCGCGACACGGGAACTCGGGTCGCACAAGGGCTACGGCTGGGCCTGCATAGTGGACATCCTGGGCGGGATAGTGTCCGGCGGCGGTTACGGCATGAACCCCGGCCGGCCCAACTTCGGCCACAGCGTCACCGCCTACAGGATCGACGCCTTCATGGACGTTGACGACTTCAAGAACACCATGGACGAGTGGCTGGAGACGCTGCGCACGACCAAGCCCGCCCCGGGTCATGAGAGGGTTCTCTACCCCGGCCTGCCGGAGGCCGAGGACGAGGCCGACCGAAGGGCCAACGGCATACCGCTCCATCCCGAGGTCGTCGACTGGTTCCGGGACACCTGCGCGGAGCTGGAGATTCCGTTCAGGCTGACGGACGGCTAGCGTCCTCCGCGCACGGCCCCCACGCACGGCGGGGACGCAGCGCCGCCTCTGGTACTCGCACTGCCTGCCGCCGTCCTCCACGCACGGCGAGGCCGCGAACCCGCTGCGCCTACGGCGCCAGGGCGATGGCGGCCACGCCCGCCCCTATCAGGCACGACCCCAGGATTCGCTCCTTCCCGAAGGGCTCCTTCAGCGCGAGGCTCCCGAGCAGCACGGCGAGCACGATCCCGATCTCCCTGGACGGCCAGACGTAACTGACCCTCGACAGCTCGAGAGCAGAGAGGACCAGACCGTAGGCCAGGAAGACGAGCGCGCCGACGACGATGACGGCGCGCGAGTTGACTCTCCATTCCTCACGCGCCGCCGCCATGCCTCTGCTTCTGAGTATGTACGGCGTGATGATGAGCCCGGAGCCCAGGGCCATCAGGTACATGTACAGGAACGGGGCGACGTATCTCACGCCGACCTTGTCCCACACCGAGTAGGCGGCTATGAACAGCCCTGTCGCCAGCGCGTACAGCGTGGCCGGTTCCCGCAGGAACATGAGTGGACGCCGGAGCGCCAGGGCCATGCGCCCGGACCAGTAGACGACGAATATGCCGGCGATGACGGCCATGATGCCGGCGACCGCCTGCGGCGAGACCCTCTCGTCGAGGAGCACGACGCCGAGAAGGGGCACCAGCGCCGGGCCGGTCCCGCGGGCTATGGGGTAGACCTGGGAGAGGTCGCCGCGCGCGTATCCGCGTCCCAGGAGGATGAAGTAGAAGGCGTGCAGGATCCCGGTCCCTACGATGAACAGCCAGCCCTCTCTCTCCACGGGGTCGACCACGGCGATGAAAACTGCCAGCGGAAGGAACAGCGCCGCAATCGCAATCTGCATCAACCAGACGAACACCTCGTGGTCGCGCGCCCGCTTCAGGAGGAAGTTCCACCAGACGTGGGCCACGGCGGAGAGCAGCACCAGAACGACGGCCGCGGTCGTCATGGGACGATGGGCGAGGTGAGCGGGCGGCGCGCTGGGATCCTGCGGCCGGGACGATCGATAGCGGCGGTCAGGGCGCGACGCCTATCAAAATGAGCGGCACCGCAGGCACGCCCCGCCCCTCCCTGATGAGGTTGTATAACTCCCCTTCGTAATAAGGCACACCCGAGGACATCTCTTCCTGCAGTTCTTTCATCGGTACGATTTCCACGCCAACATCAATGACGTCTCCAACGTAGAACGCCAGGTGTTTTACAAACAGATCGAAGGCAACCGCAAAGTATTTGCCGAACTGCACCTCCACGGCTACACGGTCCTTCACGAAATCGGTCTGGTTGTATGAGTATATGGGCCGGAGGCCGGCTGCCTGGATGTGCGCCGGAGGCCGGCTGCCTGGATGTGCGCCTTCTGATCTGGCGGCGACATCTGCATCGTTTTCCGAACGAGCCGAGCATCCTCGGTGACCCAGTACGACGTGCGGCTCATCTTCCATCCGAGAGCCTCGAACCGGCTCTTGAACTCCGTATTCATTGAGATGGGAGAGTACAGCATCCTGCCGGCTTTGGTCTTCTCGGCGGAGACTTTGGTGTGGCAGACCTCAGCGTCGGTATCCGCGATTACCGACTGGACTTCGTCCCATAGTGCGGGCTTGTGTACTAGGAGGAACTCGAGGCCGTTGAGGTGTGAGTAGTATGCGGCCAACCTCATGAGGTAGTGTCCCATTCCATAGGCCGTTGGACGACCCTTTCGTTTCCCGTTGGATGATATTTGGCCGTGCCCATCGGGCGCCTTCTGAGCGTTCCGCGGTGCAGAGCGGTCACCCGTTCCTTCGCTATCTCGACGTATGCCTCTGTAATGTCCACCCCCACCGCCCTGCGACCGTGCAGCCGGGCTGCCAGGACGGACGACCCCACGCCGACGAATGGGTCGAGTACCACGTCACCGGGACGAGTGAGCGCCAGAACCAGGCGTTCGACGAGCTCGACGGGGAACTGAGCCGGATGGCTGGTCTTCTCTGGGTGGTTCCACTTCACGTTTGGTATGTCCCATATGCCGCTGTCCCACTCGCTCTCGAGGAATCGCCATATGTCGCCTGGGTTCTTTCCCAGCGGGTTCCCCGACAGCTTTCCCTTGTTCGGCCCCTTGAAGTAGCGCTTCCCCGGATATTTCTGTGGGACTCTCACCGGGTCGAGGTTGAAGACGTAGGAATCTCCACGTGTGAACCACAGCACCACCTCGTAGCGGCCTGAGAACCGCTTTCCGGCGTGCAGACCATGCTCGAAGTACCAGATGATCCTGTTCCTGAGACGCAACCCGAGCTCCTGTCCAATCGGCACGAAGAACACATCCAGCGGGAAGACCTCGCCCGCGTTCACGTGGTTACCCACCTGCCAACAGAGGCTGCCGTCCGGCTTCAGGACACGGACGCACTCCCGCAGTACCTCGCGCTGCCAGTCGAGGTACCGGTCGAGCTTCATACGGAGCTCGTATGGCTTGCCGATGTTGTACGGGGGCGATGAAACGACCAGCCGCGCCGTCCTGTCCGGTACCGTCTTCAGGAAGGACAGGGTGTCGTTATGGGCGAGCAGTACGTTGAAGTCGTCGGTGAACTCCTGGGAGACGCAGAGGGCGTGCGTCTCCTGCGGCAGAAGCGCAGCGGCCGGCTCGTCGGTATTCACTAGCGTCTGCTCGCGTAGTCTTGGGTCGCCCTGTCTACGGACTGCTTCCGCAGGCCCATCAGCTCGTGGCGCTTCTTCGCGGCCCACTGCTGAGAGGCTTGCAGGCTGGTGAGGGACCCCTGGAATTCGGGCATTACGTACCGGGCGATGAGTTCGTAGCTGTGGCGCACCTGTTCACGGGTTCCCCATTCCGTGGCCTGTATGAGGAGGCCGCCGAAGCCTCCGCTGGACCTGTCGAGTCGGTGTATGGCCGCCACGAGGTCGTCGGGCGTTCCCACGCACCAGGCGCCCTCGTCGACCATTGCGTCGATGATCTTCTCGGCGGGGCCGTCGAAAACCGACTCGAACCCCATCGTGTCCTCGAAGTAGTCCCTCTGGAACCTGGCGGAGCCGATCCTAGCCTGTTCGATGGCCTCCTTGCGGCTCTCCGCGATATGCACCGGCAGGACGAGCCTCCACTCGTTCCTGTCCATCGTGTTGCCGTGCTCGGAGGCGGTCTGTTCCGCGATCTCCCAGAAGTCCTTCAGGTTGGTGGACACGGAGCCGCCCCTGAGGACACTGACCGAGAGGACGGACGCGCCGTGCTTTCCGGCGAGCACCATGCCGGAGGGTGACTGCGCGGCCGCGACGGCGACGGGGAAGTGTGGGTGCGTGTACGGTCTGAGGTGCAGCCTGGCCTCCCGGAGGGTGAACCAGTCGGACTCGTGGGTGATCGGCTCGGTCTCGGTGAGCAGCCGCATGATGATTCCGAGAGACTCGTCCATGCGGGGGCGCTGGGTGGTGGGGTCGATGCCGAGCATGTGAGCGTCGGACACGAGCGCGCCGGGTCCGACGCCCATCATCACGCGGCCCCGTGTGAGGTGGTCCAGCTGGACCATGCGGTTTGCGACCATGAGGGGGTGGTGGTACGGCAGGCTGATGACGCCGGTGCCGAGCCTGACGTGCTTGGTGCGCTCGGCGGCTGCGGCCATGAAGAGCTCGGGTGAGGCTATCGTCTCCCACCCGGCGCTGTGATGCTCGCCGATCCAGGCCTCGTCGTAGCCGAGGTAGTCGAGCCACTCGATGGTCTCGAGGTCGCGCTCCAGTCCGAGCGTCGGGTTCTCCCCAAGCCAGTGGAATGGGGCTAGGAATATGCCAAACTTCATTCGTGCGGGTAGTGCCATCGATAGCTCCTTAGGCTCTCTGGACGTTTTCAGAGCCGCTGATTGGGGGCGATTCTAGCACGTGTGCCTGGCATGGCAACACGGATCCGCGTGGACCGGCATATGATACTCGCGGTGGCGGTTGGCGGGCTGCCGTCGTCCCTGGCCGCAGTCGATATACGAATGGCCGTGGAAACTGGTAATCTATCCGGCATCGAGCGCTGGCTGAGCCGGCGCAGGGTGAGAATCGGAAGGAGGAGAGGAATTGGGTGAGTTCGATGGGAAGGTAGCGATCGTGACTGGGGCCGGGAGGCTCAGGGGGATCGGCAGGGGGGCCGCGGTCGCCTTTGCCAGGCAGGGGGCCGACGTCGTGGTGACCGGCACCGGTCGGGACCCGGCCAGGTATCCGGACGACGAGAAGGCCGTCGGCTGGAAGGACATAGAGAGTACGGCGGAGCAGGTGCGGGAGCTGGGCTCGCGCGCGCTGCCTCTGGTGGTCGACGTGTGCGACGAGGGTGAGGCGCAGATGATGGTGGACCGCACGCTGGAGGAGTTCGGCAGGGTCGACTTTCTGGTGAACAACGCGGCTTATGCCCGTGGGCCGGACAGGGTTCCGCTCCTCGACCTGGACCCTGGGGTTCTCCGGAAGGTTCTGGACGTGAAGATCATGGGCGGGTTCTATTGCAGCAGGGCGGCGGCGAAGGTGCTGCTGGAGCAGGAAGAAGGAGGGGCGATCGTGTTCGTCTCGTCCGGGTCGGGGAAGAAGGGAGGCGCGCGCGCGATGGCTTACGATGCCGCCTGCTTCGCGCAGATCGGGATGACCCAGTCGCTGGCTGACGAGCTCGGGCCTCACGGGATAAACGTGAACTGCGTCTGTCCCGGGGCGGTTGATACCGCGCGGGTGGACGACATTGGGCGCGGGGATGCGTGGGAGGCGATCGCGGCCAGGACTCCGATGCGGAGGACCGGGACCGACGAGGAGCTGGGAGGGGTGATTGCCTACCTCTGCACCGAGGCGGCCTCGTTCATCCAGGGGCAGGCGATCAACGTGAACGGCGGGACGATAATGGCGCCCTGACGGTCCGCGTCACGATGCTCTGGGAGGCCTTCGCGTAACTTCCCAAGCGGGACTACGTGGCGGACGTGAGCCAGCCGCCGGCAGCCTGGAGTTCACGGCTTCTGAAAGCCTGTCCCGTACCCGATACGGGGCAGGCTTTTCGCCGGGATGACGGTTATTCAGAGGTCTCCCTTGGCGGGGAGTTCCAAGGCGGCCTTACCTATGATGAGGCGGGTGCCCTGCGGGTCCTGGAGGAAGACGTCGCACTGGATTTCGGGCCTGTCGTCGGCCTTGTCGGTGACGATTCCGCTCAGGGTGTGTTGGACATCGTGCAGAACCACCTGTCGGAACACCACGTCGAGCATGGCGAGCTTGCCGCCCGGCGCCCACTCGGTGAGCAGGCTCGATATGAAGGCCATGGTCATGATGCCTGGGACTATCGGTCCGGCGAGGCCCTCGCTGACGGCGGTGTCCCTGTCGCTGAACCTGGTCGGCCTGTCGTCGCCGGTCCAGACGGCGATGAAGTCGAGCGCCTGGGGGTGGGTGACGGCCCTTTCGATGGGGCCTATGTCGTCTCCGATCTCGATGTCGTCAAAGTAGAGCGTCGGTGAAGTCATGGCTGAGTCTTGCTCCTGTGGACGAACGACTCCCGGACGGTCGCGGCCGTTTCGCCCCGCTGATTGGTGAAGGTCGTTTCCCACACCTCGAACACCATCTTGCCCGATCTGCCGGTCTTGGGGTAGACCTCTTTGAGTCTGGTCCTAGCGGTCAGCGTGTCTCCGGGTCTGACCGGGCTGCGGTTCTCGATGGCCTGGCCTGCGTGAAACGAGAGATCTCCGAACTGCAATCCTATGTCAGGGCGTGCGACGGCCCCGGTGAAGAGGTTGCAGAAGGTCGGCGGAGCGATGATGCCGCCGTACCCCGCCTCCGCCCCCTTCTCGTCGTCCAGGTAGATGGGGTCTGTCTGACTCGTGGCGAGGGCGAACGCCGTCATCCTCTCCCTGGCCGCCTGGAAGACGCCTGCGTCGTGATCGACGCCCAGCATGTCCTTGTCGAACCGGATGTCTTCGTCAGTGGTCACAGTCTCCTCCTCGGGCGGTATCTTCCAGGCGGACTGCCCGGAATCCTCCGGCTTTCAGGCGCTCCACCAGTTCGGCCTCGTTGGAGACTTCCTGGTCGAAGCGGGTCATACACGTTCCGATTGCGCTTACCAAGTGGGCGTCGCTGCCCCCTGTGCCGGCGTAGCCGTGGCGCTGGATGAGTTCCTCGGCGCGTTCCTGCTCTCCGGGGCGATTGCTGCCGTTCAGTCGTTCGACCACGCGCACGGCGCTGAGGTCTGCGCCGTCGTAGTATTCGTAGAGGCCGACCCCGAACCTGCCCGGGTGGGCGGGGACGGCGATGGCTCCGCACTCGTCGGCGGCGCGCATGAGGCACACGGCGTCCAGCCCGACGTGGGAGAAGTCGACCCGGTCGGTCAGTTCTTCAGTGACTCCGTACACCAGGAAGTGTCCGTGACTCGTGTCGAGCTCCGATCCCTTGAGGATGAGAACGTCGTTATCGCGGGCCAGAGTGGAGTAGTCCACGTCATGGTCGAACTTGCGGTGCTCCGTGAGGACGAAGCCGTCTATCTGCCAGCCCCTGCGTCTGAGGACGCCTACCCATTTGACGTACTGCTCAACGGTGGCCCGAGAGTCGTCCGACGACACCGAGTGAGTGTGGAGGTCCAGATACATCGAGGGAGATGGTAATAGAGGCGGGCATCGGCGTCAATAGATTTGGGGCGTCGGGTAGCCGTTCGGACTCTGTGAGGTCCGAATGGGGAGTCCCCTTGACGGCAGCGAACCCTTGTACTATATTATTCATATGGAAGCAGCCCACCCAGCAACAGCCCTGAAGAGACCTGTTCCACAATTGTCCCAGAACTGTCCCAGTTCTGTTCCACATCTGTCCCACAAATGCCCCACTTCTGTTCCACGAAATCGAACCCTCAGCTACGAGATGGGACAAAATGGAACAGTTTGGGACAGTTTTCGGCGAAAACCACAGGCCGCGACCGCCCTGCGCTTGTGGATAGGGAGACCTCATCAACTCTGAACAGTTACAGAACCCGGGGCCTGTCCCAGATTAGTAGGCGGTGTCGTTTCATTAGGACGGCGCTACACCCATCCGTCTCTGGCACAGGCCGGAATCTTAGGGGTGGCGTGGGCGAGCACCCCCTGCGTTCCCAGGAGGCTCCTACTCAGACTCCGCCTTCAATCCTGATTCAGACAACCCTTGACAACCCCGAACCGCTGTGCTAGAGTTTGCCCATGACACAGCCGCCTCTCTCCACAAACCGCCCGCAGAACTCCCCAGGCGCCCCGGATGACCTGTCGCATAGGTGTCGCATAAGTGTCGCATAGTGTCGCATAAGTGTCGCATGAGTGTCGCATGAGTGTCGCGTAGTGTCGCGTAGTGTCGCGTAGTGTCAGCCAAAATCGGCCCTCTCAGCTACGAAGTGGCTGCGAAATACCCGCAAATGCGACACTTTCGCAAAATTTCCCGCCGCCGCCGACCCCCGGAGGCCCCCGGACGCAAGGACCGGCGCGTCGCCCCAGTCAACCAGGAGGTCTATCGGCAGGGATGCGCCTATGAGTTGGCCGAGCGCCGTCTGCTGACTCTGGATGACAAGCTGACACGAGCCAGGCCGAAGAGTCTGCGGTCGGTGAGGTCGCGTGCCAGGACGGTGGTGACCGAGTCGAGACACCTTCTTCATAAATGCCTACCAATCTGGGACGGTTCTTGGGCCTTCTTGACTCGTTGACGATGGTTCGGGCGTGTGCTAGTCTCCGATTGTGAAAACTTGCACATACATTGAGTGGGTGGGTCGAGCGTGAGCAGCGGCATCAGGGCGGAGGGGGTCTTTCCATACCTTGCGCTGGCCGCGCTGGCCGCCGCGTTCATACAGGTTACACTGGGGGGCGTGGTGAGGGTTACCGGCTCCGGGCTCGGGTGTCCGGACTGGCCCCTGTGCGACGGGCGTGTGATACCGGTTTTCGAGCGGAGTGCGCTAGTGGAGTTCAGCCATAGGGTTGTGGCGATGGTGGTGGCGGTGCTGACCCTGTCGGTCGCCGCGCTGGCGGTACGCCGCTTCCGGGCGGAGCGTGGGATACTCGTTCCCAGCCTTGCCGGGGCGGTGTTGGTGCTGGCCGCGGCCGCGTTGGGGGCCGTGGTTGTCTGGACGGAGCTGTCGTGGTGGGTCAGGCTGATCCACCTCGGGATCGCGGAGGGCGTGGTGGCGAGCATGGTGGTCGCCGCGCTGGCGGCCCGTCGGGCCGGGGACGCGGAGGCGTCCACGGCGCCGTCTTCCGACGCGCTTCTCCACGCTCTGATCCTAGTCTCGGCCGCGGGCGTCTTTCTCGTGATCCTGTCGGGTTCTTACATGGTGGGATACGGCGCCGGGTCCTCATGCGGGACCTGGCCGCTGTGCAGGGGCAGCCTGCTGCCTGACGGAGCGGCATACGTCGTGCACATGTTCCACCGCCTGCTCTCGGCTGCGGCTGCCATAGTACTGGCCGGCGCCGCTCTCATGGCCTGGAGGCGGGGCGCGCACGTCTGGGGTGTCAGGGCGGGCGCGCTTCTGGCGGGCGCCGCCATGGCGGTGCAGATAGTGATCGGGGCTTGGACGGTCTGGTCGGGGTTTCCGATCGAGATGCGCGCCGCGCACCTGGCCGGCGCCACGCTCTTATGGGCCGCCGTGGTAGGACTGGCAACGCTCTACTTCATGCCTCGCAGGGCGCCCCTGCCCGTCACGGCGCACGGCGTCCGGCTTGCCGGGACCGGAGGAGGGGCGTCGTGATAGCTCAGGCGAGGGCATCCCGGAACATACTCAGGGACTACCTGGCGCTGAGCAAGCCTCGGATCGTGCTGCTGCTGCTGTTCACGGCGCTGGCGGGCATGTTCCTGGCCTCGGGCGGGCCGCCGGACGCGGCGCTGGCCGTCATCGTGCTGATTGGCGGGGCGATGGCTTCCGCGGGGGCGAACGCTCTGAACCACTTCCTGGACCGTGACATCGACGCGCGGATGCATAGGACGAGCGGGCGTCCGGTGGCCGCTCTGCGGGTGCAGCCCCGGGACGCGCTGATCTTCGGGCTGGCGCTGAACGCCGCGGCGTTCGCGCTGTTCACCACGCTGGTGAATCCGTTGAGCGCGGCGCTGACCCTGTCGGCGACGCTGTTCTACGTATTCGTGTACACGATGGGACTGAAGAGGGTGACTCCCCAGAACATAGTGATAGGAGGGGCTGCCGGGGCGTTGCCGCCGGTAATCGGGTGGACCGCGGTGACCGGGAGCCTGGCGCTTCCGGCTGTCTACATGTTCGCGATCGTGTTCTTCTGGACTCCGCCGCACTTCTGGGCGCTGGCGCTGCTGCTGAAGGACGACTACGCGAGAGCGGGCGTGCCCATGCTGCCGGTGGTGGCCGGGGTCTCCAAGACGAAGAGGTCGATTCTGCTGTACACGGTTCTGCTGCTGGGTCTGACGGTTATGTTCTTTACGACGGGGGCCGTGGGGTGGGTCTACCTAGCGTCCGCGCTGCTGCTGGGTCTGGGGTTCGTCTACTTCGCGGCTCGTCTGGCGAGGCGGCCCGGCATCGAAGGCGCGGTGGGCGCGTACGTGTACTCGCTCGCGTACCTGGGCCTGCTGTTCGCGGCGATAATGGTGGACGGTTCGGTCAATGGTTAGCCTTGACTGGACTTCGGGCCGTTCTATAAGATTCTCATCTGACGGGCCGGGGGAGGGCCACAACAACCGGGACGATAATGCCTAAACTGAAGAGGCGACATCTCATTGCCCTCCCGGCGCTTGCATCCTTAGCGGTGCTTGCGTCCTGTACACCGTCGAATCCCCAGTCCACCTTCGACGCTCTGGGGCCCGTGGCCGAATCGCAGCTGTTGCTGTTCCAGGTCATCTTCTGGGCCGGCGTGGTGGTGTTCGTCATTGTCATGGCGGCGTTGATCTACATTTCGGTGAGGTATCGGGCACGGGAGGGCGACGGCGACCCCGAGCAGATCCACGGTCATAAGGGGATGGAGATTGGTTGGTCGATCGCGCCCGCGGTGGTGCTTCTGATCGTGGCGCCATGGACGATCTACACGATCTTCGCCAACGAAAACTCGCCGCTGCCCCCTGAGGAGGGGGGGCTCGTGGTGGAGGCTACGGGGCATCAGTGGTGGTTCGAGTTCCGCTACAAGGTGCAGGATCGGGTGTCTGAAGAGGTGGTCACGGCCAACGAGCTTCACATTCCGGTCGGCGAGCCGGTGAACGTGGACCTGGTTTCCAAGGACGTGATCCACAGCTTCTGGGTTCCGAAGCTGGCGGGCAAGGTGGACATGGTGCCGAACAACGATAACGGTCTCTGGATGCAGGCGGACGAGGCGGGCGTCTACGCGGGGCAGTGCGCCGAGTTCTGCGGGGTGTCCCACGCGAACATGAGGTTTACGGTCATCGCCCAACCGCCTGACGAGTTCGACGCGTGGCTGCGGGAGCAGGCGGCGCCCGCGGCGGAGCCCACCGAGGCCACCCCGCTGATCAGGCTCGGCCACGACGTGTTCGTGACGCGGTTCGGGCGCGAGACGCCGGCCGACGAGGACGTGCAGGGCGCGGGCTGCAACGCCTGCCACCGCATCGAGGGGACGTCGGCGCGCGGGACGAGCGGGCCGGACCTGACTCACTTCGCGAGCCGGGCCACCTTCGCGGCCGGCTCGATGGACAATACGGCTGAGTATCTGCGGAGTTGGCTCCACAGCCCTGAGGAGATGAAGCCGGGTAACGTGATGTCGAGGGACGGCGAGGTGTTCAACAGCCCGACGGGGCTGACCGAGGTGCAGATATCCGCGCTGATAGCGTTCCTGAGGAGCCTCGAGTGAGCGTGCCGAGGGGAGGCCAGACATGACTATGCCATCGCTAGCGATACCGAGGCCGGTCCACCCGACGGGTGTCTGGGGGTGGGTCACCACCATCGACCACAAGCGGATCGGCATACTCTACGGCGTAACCGCGTTCGTCCTGTTCGTGATCGGGGGCGTCGAGGCTCTGGTGATGCGCGCGCAGCTCGTGCAGGCCGAGTTGGACGTCGTGAGTCCCGAGATGTTCAACCAGCTGTTCACGATGCACGGGACGACGATGATATTTCTGGCGATCATGCCGATGGGGGCGGCCTTCTTCAACTACGTCATCCCATTGCAGATCGGCGCGCGCGACGTGGCGTTTCCGCGTCTCAACGCATTCAGCTACTGGACCTTCCTGGCGGGCGCGATCATGCTCAACGGGAGCTGGTTCCTAGGCGGCGCACCCAACGCAGGGTGGTTCGGGTACGCGCCGATAACCGGCGCGGCGTACAATCCCGGCCACGGGATCGACTTCTGGATCATGAGCCTTCAGATACTGGGGATCGCCTCTCTGGCGGCGGCGTTCAACTTCATCGTCACGATACTCAACATGAGGGCCCCCGGCATGACGCTGATGCGGATGCCGTTGTTCACCTGGATGACCCTGATCACCGCCTTCCTGCTGGTGCTGGCGTTTCCTGTGATCACGGTGGCTCTGATCGAGTTGATGTTCGACCGTTTCTTCGGGACGAACTTCTTCGTGCCCGGGGCCGGCGCGAACCCGATACTCTGGCAGCACCTCTTCTGGGTGTTCGGCCACCCCGAGGTGTACATTCTGATCCTTCCTGCGATGGGGATCGTCTCCGAGGTGCTGCCGACCTTCTCGAAGAAGCCGCTGTTCGGCTACCCCGTGGTGGTTCTCTCCGGCCTGATCATCGGATTCATGGGGTGGATGGTCTGGAGCCATCACATGTTCACGGTCGGGCTGGGGCCGATTGCTAACTCGGTGTTCACGATAACCACGATGGCGATAGCGGTCCCCACGGGGATCAAGATATTCAACTGGCTGGGCACGATGTGGAAGGGGTCGATCACCTTCTCGACACCGATGCTATTCTCCCTGGGCTTCATCACGGTGTTCACCATCGGCGGGATCAGCGGGGTGATGCACTCCCAGGCGGCGTCCGACGCTCAGCAGCAGGACACCTATTTCATCGTGGCGCACATCCACTACGTGCTGTTCGGCGGGAGCATCTTTGCCCTGATCGCGGGGATATACTACTGGTTCCCGAAGTTCACGGGGCGTATGTACGACGAGTTGGGCGGCAAGATCACGTTCTGGCTGGTGTTCGCCGGCATGAACCTGACCTTCTTCCCGATGCACTTCACCGGTCTGGACGGGATGCCCCGCCGGATATACACGTACGATTCCGCCATGGGCTGGGAGTTCTGGAACCTGACGTCGACCGCCGGCGCGGCCCTGCTGGCCGTTGGGATTGCGGCGCTCATCTACAACGTGGTCAGCGGCTGGGTGAGGGGGAAGCAGGCCCCGGGAGACCCCTGGGACGCGCGGACCCTGGAGTGGTCGATGTCGTCGCCGCCGCCGGAGTACAATTTCGCCGAGATTCCGACCGTTACGGAGGTTGACGACTGGTGGGCGAGCAAGCGGCGTAAGGACGCGGCGCCTGTGATCGCGGGGGCCTCGGAGGACGAGGGACACTCGATCCACCTGCCGCAGCCGTCCTACTGGCCGCTGGTGGTGTCGGTAGGCCTGCTGATCGGCGGGTACGGTCTGATCTACCACTACGCGGTCGCGGCGATAGGGCTGGCTGTCTCCATGGTCGGCGTGTACGCATGGTCTTTCGAGCCGGTCAACGACCCCGACGAAGGCTCGGGCCACTAGGAGGGCCTGCTCTTGGCAACGGCTGCGCACGGCGGCGAGCACGAGGCGACCACCACCGGTCTGAACCACCGGAAGATGCTGATGTGGGCCTTCCTGGGCTCCGACTGCATGTTCTTCGGGTCGTTGATCGCGACCTACCTGGTCTACAAGGGGAAGAGCAAGGGCGGCCCGCAGCCGATAGACGTCTTCGACATTCCGGTCACCTCGGTGAGTACCTTCGTGCTGCTGATGAGCAGCATGAGCATGGTGCTGGCCTATTCCGCGCTCACGAGAGGGAGCCTGAAGGGGTTCAGGATATGGATCGCGTCCACGGCCATAATGGGCATGACCTTCCTGGCGTTCCAAGTGTTCGAGTTCAACGACTTCGTCAACTATGAGGTGCACTTCAAGTGCGAGGAGGTCGGCACAGGCAGCCTGACGGAGTTCGAGGAGTCGTTCAGCGACAGGTGCGTCGACGGCGTGGATGAGGTCGACGGGATTCACGACTCCGAGGGCAACAACCTCACCGGGCTGACTCCCAAGACGAATCTGTTCGGCACCACGTTCTTCACCCTGACCGGGTTCCACGGCGCGCACGTTACGCTGGGCGTGATCTGGCTGCTGTCCATCTTCTTCTACTCGTTCCGGCGCGGGCGGGTCACGCCCGAGCGTCACTTGGACGTGGACCTGGCCGCGCTCTACTGGCACTTCGTGGACGTGGTGTGGATCGTCATATTTACCGTGGTCTACCTGTTCGGGGTGTTCGAGGGGTTCTGAGCCTCTGTCGAATCAACGGAGAGGATGAGATGAGCGAAGATACGCAGGCGGCAATGCAGCACGGGGAGCGGAAAGAGGCCGCGCATCCGAGCCCGCTCACCTACGTGGCGGTGGCGATGACGCTGGCGGTGATCACGGCCATTGAGGTGGGTATCTTCTACATCACGGGTCTGGGTCACGCGATCATCCCGGTTCTGGTGATACTGTCGGCGGGCAAGTTCGCGCTGGTGGCTATGTTCTACATGCATCTGAGGTATGACGCGCGGCTGTTCTCGGCCTTCTTCGCGGGCGGTCTGGCGTTGGCGGCCGCTCTCGTCTTCGCGCTGATGTGGCTGTCCGGCTTCTTCTAGGGAGCCATGGCTATGGATGGTCCTTGTCATGGCTGACCCGCTGGCCGGTGTGTGGACGCACTGGCACGCTCACCCGGACGTGCTGATTGGTCTGGCGGCGCTGGAGGGCGCGTACCTGCTGGGCGTGGGGCCGCTTCGGGAGAGGTACCGGCTGGCCGAGCGCGCAGACCCGAAGCAGGCCGCCGTGTTCACGGCCGGCGTGCTGGTGATCTTCGTCTCGCTGCTCTCTCCGATTCACGAGCTGAGCGACAAGTACCTGTTCAGCGCGCACATGCTCCAGCACGTGCTGCTGACGCTCGTTGCGCCGCCGCTGCTGCTGCTGGGCACGCCGGACTGGCTGATTCGCCCACTGCTGAGGCCGCGCCTAGTGTTTCGCGCGGCGCGGGTGGCGACGCACCCGATCGTGGCGTTCGCGTCGTTCAACTTCATCTTCTCGCTGTGGCACATTCCGGCGCTGTACCACACGTCGGTCACGAATCACGGCGTACACATTGGGGAGCACCTGATGTTCATATCGGCCGCCGTGATCATGTGGTGGCCTGTCGCGAGCAGGATGCCGGAGCTGCCGAGGCTGTCATATCCCCTTCGTATGATGTACCTGTTCCTGCTGTCGATTGCCCAGATCATCGTGTTCGCGCCCATCGCGTTCTCTACGGAGCCTCTGTACGACTGGTACGTGGGCGCTCCGAGGGTGTGGGGCATGTCCGCGCTGGTCGATCAGCAGATCGGCGCGATAATCATGAAGATCGGCGGGGGTATCCTGTTCGGGTTCCTGATAATCACGGCGTTCTTCAGGTGGTTCGCTCAGGAGGAGGGCCGGGGCCGAATGGAGGCGGACCGTGAGTCGTAAGGGCGTCGGTCGAAAGTGGAGGTCTGGAGAATGAAGGAGCCTTTCGGAATCTCGATTCTTTATCCGCTTCTGGCGGTGTTGGTCGTGGCGGTGTTCGCCGGCGGGCTGGGAATCGCATTCATGTTCATGGAGTCTCTTCACTGGGAGAAGTGGGGGATTCCGTGGGGGGTCGTCGGGCTCGGCATGGCGTTCGTGATAGGCGTGCCGACGGGGGCCGCGCTGCTGCAGATGAGGGTGGAACGGGAATAGGCGCGCGTCCCGGCGGGTGGATGCGGCCTGTGGGTTGGGAGCGGCTGGCAGGGGTCTCGGTTCCGCTTGCGGCGGCCGTGTGCGTGCTGGCGTGCGGAGGGCCGGAGGAGTTCAGGGGCACCGCGCTGAGTTCAGGGGACCGCGCGGCCGGATTCGATCTGACGAATCAGTTCGGCGGCAGGGTAACTCTGGCAGAGTACGTCGGGAGCCCGGTTCTGCTGACGTTCCTCTATACAGACTGCCCCGACGTCTGCCCGCTGACGGCCGTTCAGCTGCGTCAGACTCTGGACCTGCTGGGCGAGGACGCCGCGGGCGTGCGGGTCGCCGCGGTCAGCGTCGATCCCGAGCGCGACACGCCGGAGGCGGCGATGGAGTTCTCCGACAGGTGGGGGATGACCGAGGACTGGGACTTTCTGGTGGGGAGCCGCGAGACGCTCGAGCCGCTGTGGAGGGCCTACTACGTCGACCCGGTGGTCGACGGCGGGGCCGCGTCCGGCTCCAAGCACCGGCCCGTCACCGGCGGCGGCACGGGGTCGCTCCGGCAGAGCTTCGAGGACCGCTATCTGGTGATCCACTCCAACCCGGTCTACCTGCTGGACGCCGAGGGGGTGATGCGGGTGGTCTTCACGTCGCCGCTGGAGCCGGACGACATAGCGCACGACGTCAGGCTGCTCCTGGATTAGGCTGCGCCGTCGCTTGGGGCGGAACCGGCGGCCCTGGAGCCGAGGCAGTCCAAGAACCGGTCGATCTGGGTCTTGGCGACGCCGCTCATGAGCCTCTGGCCCACCCTGGCCAGCATCCCGGTAACGCGGCCCTCTCCTTCGTATAGCAGGTCGGTGGCCTCTCCGGCATCGACCAGCTTCATTGTGCCTGTGCCGCTGATCGTGGTTCTGGCGCCCTTGCCTTCGACGGTCATCCGGTAGGATTCGCGCTCGCGCTTGTCGGAAATGGCGAGGGTGCCCCTGTATGAGCCCGAGACCGCGCCGACGCCGACGCGCAGCTCGATCTCGTACACGTCGGGCGCAATGGTCTTGAACTGGCGTACGCCGGGGATGCACGACTCCACGGTTCCGGGGTCCATCAGGGCGTCCCAGAGCTGCCCTCTGGGTACGTCGAATCGGTATGATCCGCTTAGCTTCATGTCCAGCCGTCCTCCTATGGGAATAGTGGGGCAGGCAGAATGTATCAGCGCCGGGCCTCGGAGCCAAGCGGACGGCCCGGATGCCGCAGGCTGGGTTCCGTCGAAACGGTGAAGCCGCCTGAGGGTTGCTATAATGCGCCCAGACTCTGGCCTGTGGAGGATCCGGCCGTTGCGAGTCATGATTCGAGAGCTGTTCGAGACGGCCATCCTTGCGTTGGCGATCTTCTCGGTCTTGCAGATAAGCGTGCAGAACTTCCGCGTCGAGGGGCCGAGCATGGAGCCGACGCTCGTGGAGGGGCAGCATCTGCTGGTCAACAAGCTGGTCTTCCTCAGGCTGGACGTCGGGGCGGCGCTTCCCTTCCTCTCGGACCCTGAGTCTGAGCCTGCCTACGTCTTTCGCGCGCCGCGCCGCGGCGACGTGGTCGTGTTTCGGTACCCGATAGACCCGACCAGAGATTTCGTGAAGAGGGTGGTGGGCGTTCCAGGCGATACGGTCGAAATTCGGCGGGGAGAGGTGTTCGTGAATGGGGAAGCGATCGAGGAGCCGTACGTCGTCCATCGCGGATCGAGCCACGCGGAGATGGTCGTGGTGCCCGAAGGTTCGTACTATGTCCTGGGAGATAACAGAGGAGCGAGCCAGGATTCGAGGGAGTGGGGCACGGTTCCGGCGGAGAACATCATCGGGAGATGGTGGCTGACGTACTGGCCGTTCGGCGGCGCGCGGTCATGAGCCGCCGCTCCAGTCGGCACACCTGTTGTAGATGAGGCCAGGCCTCTCCCATCGTCTAGGCGCTGCCGGCATACTCGTTCAACTCCGGGTCAGCCAAGGCCCACAACTCACGCCGTTCCAGCCGTCCATGACGTTGCTTGGACGGGGCATCCACCCCCACCATCAGCGTTGCCCCTCTAGCCCGCCATTCCTGCGCCTGCCAGGGGGACACTACCGGTCTGTTGCCCCCCTTAGCTGCGGGCGATGTCAGGTCTTCGAAGAGAGCTAAGGCGTCCTCTAACAAGTCCGAAAAGCAAACGTGATTGCTTTGGAGCACGGCGACACGCGGTCACTGGGGGGAGGGGTCGAGGTGGGTTTCCCAGAATGTGGTTCGGAAGTCATGCTGACCAGTGTCGATGCGCTTGATTCGGTATTCGGGCAATGGAGCTATGGCCAAGCATTCGTTATTCAGCATGGCGCCCTGGCGGTCAGGGAAGAAGTCCAAGTTGTGATAGCCAGTGTGCTTGCTGACGGCTGGCAGCACGAACGGGTGAACAGGGTGGACGTGAAGGAAGACCTTCTTGTCCATGTCTTCCGGAGAGCACGTCCGCCTGTGGTAGATGAGCGCACCGTCAATGAGGTAGAGGTCAAAGTAGGCGCGGACTGCCGGGCGTGTGTCTCCCACAAGCTCTTTCAGACGACCGCTCACCGATTCTGTCCCTATGCCGATGTGCTTGGCGTTGTAGGCGACGGCGTTCCAGCCGTATTCAGGTTGGAAGATGGAGGTATAGGTGTCGCGGATGCTCAGGCATCCGGCGTAGCTCACAGAGAGAGCGAGGGGAACAATCAGCGCAGCGGCCAGGGCGCGTGTCCCCATCCCACCCTCCACGAAAGTTCTTATCAGAGGCGCGGATGCCAGACGCGCCGGCAGATGCAACTTGGCTCGATTGCTCAGGAGTGCGTCAGCCGCGAACACGACCATGAGAACCAGCGGTATATACGCAGGAACGATATAGCGAATCTCGTCCCCTTGGAGCCCGGCGACTGTCAATGGAGCCACAGTTACAATGGGGAGGTACAAAAATGCGAAGGCACCGGTGACAGAGGGAAGGGTGGCAATGTGCAGCCCACGCCGCCATTGCAGGATACTCCAGGCTGTGAGCGCTGCTAGGGCGATCAGAATCGCGCCTATGAGTATTGCGCCGACTATCTTACCCGTCCAGGGGTCGAGCCGCAGGGTAGCAGTCCGCAGATCAACCATGAGCGGGATCCAACCCTCTATGGTGTTGAGCGTTCGCGCCACATACTCTATGCCATACGCCAGAGAGAGGTCAGATTTTCTGGGTCCGGTCAACGTTCCGGTAACGAGCAGATTGCGCAGCATCCAGATGGCAAGCGGAGCGGCGCCGATAACGAGAAATAGCCCAGCGCGGCGCACCTTCTGGAGTAGAGCAGGCCCACGCTGTAGAACCAGCAACGGCACTACGGCAAGAAGCAGGACGACCCCGACATAGCGAGTCAGACAGGCCAGGGCGGTGAATGCGGCCGCCCATATCAGTTGAGCGCGTTCCCCGGAGGTCAGAAACCTGTCGCTGTAGTACAGGGACAGTGTGACCAGCAATATGAACAGAGCCTCGCTCCAGGCCCAGGATGCGATCCAGGCCAGCGGAGCGGAGAACAGGATAGCAGCTAAGCCTGCGCGACAAGGAAAGTGGATTTGATGCGGCGCCGCAGCCACTGCCCTGCGACAAAGAGTGTCAGCCCAAATATGAGGGCGTTGAGTGGTCCCGCTACGTCGCGGGGGTCAAACGTGAAGCCGCCAGCAACGGCCAGCAGGGTGGGGTACAGGGGAGGCCAGAGCACGGAGGCGTCCAGCGTAAGCCAGTCGGGGGAGCCTACAGATACCAGGTAATCCTGCCAGGAGGGATGCGTGGTTTGGCCGATCAGATAGAGCAGGCCGGGGCCGCCGTCTGCGAGGGCGCCAGCCTTTACGAGGTAGAACCTCGCGTCTCCTAGTATGCCCACCCCGTCTGCAACTCTCAGGAGCACAAGGGCGGTTGCCAGAATTGCGAAGGCTGTAGGAAGCAGGATAAAGCGGTCGGGTAGGATGGGGGTTAAGTGTCGTAATCGGTGCATGTCAGCTCTGAGCAAGCTCTCCTACCGGTCGGCGGAAATAGGAAATAGGCGCGTTCTGTTTACTGCCTCAAAATTATTGTCTCACATTTTTTCCGAAGGGTGAAAGCACGGGTTGCAGCCGCTGTGTGTATCGCCTGGGCGTCTGTTTCCTGGCGAGGGGCGCGCCACAGGTTGCCGAGGTGGAAGAGCGCGTCGGCTTCTACGCGGTTTCCAGAATCACAACTCCGTCAGGCAAGACGGGCGATGATGTCCCGTTCCGGTACAGACTTGCTCGCCGCGCTGGTTTTCGCACCAGAGGTTCACCTCGGCGGCGGCGTGTGTGGACGCAACGACTCCGCGCGCGGCTACGCGGTCGTCGACTTCGACCAGTCGGAGGAACTTCAGGTCGAGCCTGCCGGCCGCGAGCCACTCCTCACCGAAGAGGTCCACCATCATCTCTGCGAGGTAGCCGATCAGCATGGCGCCGGAGGCTCCTCTGGCGGGGAGCGCGCACGCGCGGGCGACCTCCAGGTCGGTATGGACGTTTCTGGCGGGCCAGCCCTCGAATCTGGGCCATCCGCCGGAGAATAGCCAGGTTCTGTATGAAGTGACGTACTTCGAGGGGCCTGCGGCCTCGTGTCCGGGCCTGACTTCCGTGCCGGATTCGGCCGAGCGGGGCAGCGGACTGCTTCCCGGATCGGGACGATGCGCCCCGCCGGGGATGGATTCCCGCCTCGTAACGGTGTACGCGGCGGGCTTTTCGCGGGAATGACGGAGCGGTGGATTCGGGGTCTCCGCGTCTGCCTGCTGCGGTTTGGCCTGCTCGGATGACGGAGGCGGCGGATTCGGGGTCTCGACTCCCCTGTATGGGCCGCCGGTGAAGGTGTTGACGCTGAGGCGGCGCAGTATCGGCCTGCCTCCCTGCGCGGCCACGAGCGCCTCCATGACCTGGTAGCGTCTCCCCCTGCGCTCGTAGGTGTCGACGACCCTCCAGGCAACGCGGAAGGTCTCCCCCACCCTCGCCAGTCCGACGAGGTCGATCTCTTCGTGGGTGTGTATGGCGGACACCCCTTCGGGAAGGCGGAAGGATGGGCTGCGGGTGAGGTTGCTGTAGTTGACCAGCAGGGCGGTGTGCGCGAGGGGCGCGCGGCCGGCGTCCGCGTCCTGGTATCTTGGGTGGAGGTCTTCGATGGCGTGCAGGTAGTTCTCGTTGAACTCCCGTGTCACGTGGAAGTCCAGCGGCTCCAGCTCCTCCCCGGTCTCCAGCAGGTCGGTGGACTTACTCATTTCCAAGAAGCCGCCGCTCTCGCTCGTCGGTTACGCGCTTGAACTTGTAGCCTCCGGCGATCTCGGCGAAGCCGTCCGCCGGGAGGAACTCGATGCGCGGGGTGATCTCTGCGGCGTTTCTGACCAGGGCCTTCGCCTCGGCGCCGATTCTGTGCCGGTTCTCCGGAGCGCAGGCGATCTTGAGCAGCATGACGTCCGGTGAGAGTGTGTCCGAGGGGTCTTCGGTGGTCAGCACTATCTGGTACTCGGCTATGCCGCGCCCCATCATGGCGGCGAGGCTGTCCTGAAGGGAGCCGAGGTTGATCAGGGTGCCTTTGACCTTGGTGAAGCCGTCGGCGCGGCGTGGGGTTCCGAGGAACCTGGGCTCGGCGCGGCCGCAGTTCGGGCACGTCTCGTGTGAGAGCGCGACCACGTCACCGCCGACGTATCTGAGCAGGACGGTCCCGCGTCGGTTGAGGTGGCTGACGAGCATCATGCCGGGCTCGCCGTCGGGCAGAGGCTCGCCTGTCTCTCGGTCGACGACCTCGAAGAAGAACTGCTCCGGGGAGGGCTGGTGCATTCCGCCGAGTTCCACACACTCCATGGCCGGGCCCTGGGTTTCGGTGAGTCCGTAGCCGTTATTGGTCGAGGGGTCCTTGCTGCCCATGGACATGAGCCTGGAGCGGATGTCCTGCCGCATGTAGGGCGGGCACGGCTCTCCCATGACCATGGCCAGCCGCACGGAGCTGAAGTCCATGCCGAGCTCCTGGGCGCGCATGACGAAGCGTCGGACGTAGGTCGTGATGCCCCAGAGGACGGTCGCCTTCTGCCGCTCGGCGGTCTGGACGGCCTGGTCCATGCGGCGGTGCACCGGGATGTCCGGGTAGGCGCGTCCGGTGATGCCCGCCAGGAGCTTTGCGCCCGAGGCCATGGCGCCCCAGGAGGCGCTGAGGAAGCCCTGGTGTGGGACCGAGGATAGCGGGAATAGGTTCATAACCGTGTCGTCGGGGCCCACGCCGGCGATGGCGGCGGCCCTGCCCATGAGCTGGACCCGGGCGAACCTGTCGTGGACGGTGTCGTAGAACGGCGCGGGCTTGCTGGTCGAGCCGGCGGTATAGACTATGTCGGCCAGCGTCGTCTCCTCCGGGGTCAGGTCTGGCACGTCCTTCAGGTCCATCCTGAAGGCCTCCGGGTCCCTCGCGTACTCCTTCTTGGGAAGGGGCGGCAGCTTCCTGAGGTCTTCGACGGTCCTGAAGTCGTCGTCGGCGAGGCCGAGCCTTTCCATCAGCGGAGCGTAGTATGGGTGAGCGGCGGCGCAGAGCCGCATCATCTTGGGGAGGTATCGGTTCTGCCGCCGTCTCAGGCGGGCGAGGTTCTCTTCGGGGGACGCGGCGGCCTCGGGACCGCTAGCTGCCTGGGCCGTGTTCATGGTCTGTCCAATGATATGCGGGCGCGGCGCGCGGCGCAACGGCGGCCCGGTGTCATGGGCAGGACAAACCGCATCTGAGGGCCTCGGCCTGCGGTTTTTGCCGAAAACTGTCCCAAACTGTTCCATTTTGTCCCATCTCGTAGCTGAGGGGTTCGATTTCGTGGAACAAAAGTGGGGCACTTGTGGAACAGAACTGGGACAGAACCGGAGCAGTTCTGGGACAATTGTGGGACAGTCCCCGGGGCAGGGGCGCCGCCCCTGTGGGCGCCCTTAGCGGTGGGCTGATTGCGATGATTCCGTGAAAGTGGCTCGGCACGACCACAAACGTGTGTTCCCATGTGGATATGCTAGTACAGGAGTTCGCTGTTGTCAAGGGGCTTTGCAGGCAAGCGGGCGGATATGCGCATCAAGAGCCATGAGGTTATAATGGAAAGAAATCATAGTGCACTTTGCAGGGTGGATTACCGGGGGCCTAGATGGAATTTTATGGCGAGTTCAGCGACCTTGAAATCCTTGTATCTGGGTTGGGTTATACAGGCCAGTGGGATGATGATAACGGCAAGAAGGTATTTCGGAGTAAAGACAAGGCCATCCTCAACTGGTGGCCGTGGCCGTCAACGGGCACCTTGCAGATTCAGGGACCGGAGGTTCCCAGGGATAAGTTCCGAGAAGCGCTGAGGAAAGCCCTGTGTGGCGACCCTTCGGCGTCAGACCCTTCGGCGTCAACCGAGCAGACTGCCGCCATTGAAGGTCCATCGCCGGCTATCGATGCCACAAATTCTTCTGACGGGGAGCCGAAACAGATATTCGTCGTGTACGGCCACGATGAAGCCGCCCGCGATCAACTTGAACTGGTTCTTCGCCGCCTAGGCCTAGAACCTTTCGTCCTTGGGATTACTTCAGGCGATGGTCTCACGATTATCGAAGCCTTGGAGAAGCAAATCCTGTCCCCTAATGAAAGCGACCGCTTCGGGATCGTGTTGTTGACTCCCGACGATATGGGATACAGGCGAGGAGATAGTCCAGAGAATCCCGAACCCCGCGCCAGGCAGAACGTGGTCATGGAAATGGGGATGTTGATTGCAGCTTTCGGCAGAGAGCGGGTCGCCATACTCAAGAAAGGCCACGTAGTGATTCCCTCGGACGTCGCCGGAATCATCTACCTGTCCTTCAATAACCACGTAAGGGAGATAGTGGCGAAGCTCTGTCAACGGCTTGTGAAGGCTGGCTTCGGTCTCAGTTCCGACTCTATTGTCGAGGCGTCGTCCTGATGGCGTCAAAAAAACATGTCACTATCTACACCGACGGAGCCTGTATCGGCAATCCGGGTCCAGGCGGGTATGGGGTTGTGCTGATTTTTGGCGAGTACCGCCGCGAGCTTAGCGGAGGCTACCGCAGCACCACCAACAACCGAATGGAACTGATGGGGCCTATAGAGGGACTTAGCGCGCTGAATCAAAGCTGTCGCGTTACGCTGCACAGCGATTCCCGGTACGTGGTGGAGGGCATCGAAAGAGGCTGGGCCAAACGTTGGCGGGGTAATGGATGGATGCGTAACAAGCGGGAACAGGCTGTCAACCCAGATCTGTGGGAGAGGCTCCTTGACCTGTGCGAGAAGCATGAAGTGAAGTTTCAGTGGGTGCGAGGACACGCCGGCGACCCTGAAAACGAGCGTTGCGACCAACTCGCGGTTCAGGCCGCCCACGGGAAGGACCTTCCGGTGGACGAAGGACATCAAGTGCCTTCGACATTGCGACGGGGGCTGTGACAGCATTAGGCTGAACGCTTAGCCTTCTTCATTATGCCTACTAATCTGGGACAGGTTCGCGGCAATCGCATTGGCGGTGGACTTGTCTGGATGCGATTGCCCTGAGGTCATGGGCACAGCGGTTCGGGGGCAGTCGAGGGTTCGTTGGCACTGTGCCGGATTGATTGGATTCCGGCTTCCGCAGGAATGACGGGAGCGGGTCGTATCGTGGGTATGGGGCGGGCTGTTTGCGGGAGTGACGGATGGGCCGCTACTCCGCGGCCTGGAACCCTGTGCTCCATAGTTTGCCCTCCCCCGGTATCCACTGGCCCGTGCTGATCCGGCGGATGGGGTAGTCCGGAAGCTCGAACACCGTGATGCACTTTTCGCCGATGCTGACGCCGAGGGGCTCGAAGTTAAAGCCGAGGCTGTCGAAGTCATGGCCCTGCTGCTTTCGGTGGTCGGGGAGGTCGTCGTAGTCGACTGGGACCAGATGCACGAAGAACCGGGGTTCGAGGTCGGCCGGGGCGCATGGCTGCCTGACGTATACGAGGGCGCTGCCGGTGTGATAGACGTCGTAGTCGGAGCGGGCCGCCGGCTCGCCGGACGCGAGCGACTCGTACCTGTCAAACCTCTCCCTCTTGAATCTCGCGATAGACTCTCCCGCGTTCGCAATCAGGTAGAGGCTGACCTCTTCACCGGCAGCGATGCGTTCGACGGAGCCTTGCGTTC
The DNA here is from genome assembly GCA_958295685.1 of uncultured Dehalococcoidia bacterium. Lineage (GTDB taxonomy): Bacteria > Chloroflexota > Dehalococcoidia > Lucifugimonadales > CATQGZ01 > CATQGZ01. The sequence goes on along the minus strand of OY282365.1, from coordinate 1,110,786 downwards.
CCAGCCCCTCCAAGTCTTCCAGCGTAAGGATTCTATCGTGGATTATCCAGATTCTATCCGGTTCATCGGCGCTCCAGACGGCGAGGTTGTACATTTCGTCGCTGCATTTTGCGAATGAGCGGCAGTACCTCCCTCCATAGTAGTAGTTGTCCGGTTTGTCCTCTCTATAGAACTTCATGAACTCGGTTGCCTGGCCGGACGTGTAGATCATGTCCCCTTCCCGCACCCGTTCTTCCAGGACGTCGAGAACCACCTCGCCGGTTTTCGTGCTGCCCACGTATGGGCTGTTTTGCCATACGTCGGTTACTCCGGCAACGACTATGGCCGCCGCGGCCACGGCGATCAAGGCAGGCGCCAGCCCAGCCCGGCGGGCGATAGAGGATAGGCCGCCGGCCATCGAATGAAGCGCGTGGCCGAACGCCAGGAATACAATCGGCCCCAGGTACAGGTTCTGCCTGATGGCGCCGTATGGATAGACCTGCAGCACGGCGGCGCAAATGGCGATGGCGACGGAAAGCAGGAACAGAATCGTGACCGTGTGGAGGCCGCCCTTCTTGAGGGACACGACCAAGAACACCCCGAACCCCACCAGGCCAAACGCGGCCAGGACATCCGGCATGTGGTATTGCAGCAGCCCCACCGTTTGGGAAGAAGCGAACTTGACAAGGGAAACCACGTCGCCGTAGCTGCCCGAGTAGTAGTAGTTCGACAGGTAGCTTTCGCCGGCGAACCCGCCCTCTGTCCAGTGGTGGCGCAGCGTGACCGCATAGCTTATGACGCTCCCGGCCGCGAGGGACGCGGCGGGCCAGGCCAGGTCCCCGAACCTGCTCCTGCCCCAGCCTTCGAGTGAGGCCAGATGCTCCAGCAGCGAGCCTTGACGTCTCCATGCTGCCCCCGCTCCCACAACCGCGATGGTTCCAAGTGCCGCCGCGCCGAAGAGGGCGAGGCCGTACTGGACGAGCGGCGCTAGGAACAGGGATAGGCAGAGGAGAACCCTCGCGCTCGCGCCCCCCCCCGTTTTTCTTTGGAGACATAACAACATGCCGACCACAATCAGCACGGCCACGAGCGCATCGATGGAGTATTCACGCGCGTCCTGGGCGTTCGATATACCTGAGACTGAAAGCGCCGCCATGAGAGCGGCCAGAAGGCAGGCCCATCGGCTGACTCCGGCGCGGGGGAGCAGGAATATCAGGGCGGCGACCGCCAGAACGCTGGCCGCCGCCGGGACGACGCGGATACTGAGGGCCGAAGCCTCGACCTTCTGGACCGCGTACAGGACCAGGGGATAGAGTATCGGCGAGGAGTTTCTGCGGCGGGTGTAGTCGACGACGTCAGAGAGGGAGGCTCTCGAATTATTGGCGGCTACGACCTCGTCGTACCACAGCGGGTGTTCGTGCAGGTCGTAGAAGCGCAGCGCGGCCGCGGCGATGAGCAGGAATACGCCTGCCGCGTAGTACCAGCGAACGCCCAGGCCCCGATGGCCGAACATCATGAAGCGGAACGGGAGACCGGGCCCCCCACTTGCGTTCTGAAGGCGCGCAACGAGGGCGCGCCAGGGGCTATTCGTGGCGGAGGACCCGTGGCCGTGTGAGGCGGGGTCATGGTTCCGCGCTATCGTCCTCGGAAGACGGGGCTGCGCTTCTCCAGGAAGGCGGCGAGTCCCTCCCGCGCGTCCTCGCTGTCCTGCAGGCGGTCGTATATCCTCGTCGCCAGGTCGAGGCGGTCTTTCAGCGGCAGGTCGAGACCGCGGACTGCCGCCTCCTTCATCCCACGGACCGCCAGCGGGGCGTTCTCGAGTATCTTGCGGGCGAGGCTCTCGGTCTTGTCCATGACCTGGTCGTCGGGCACCACGTGGTTGACCAGTCCCAGATCGAGGGCGTCGCCGGCGTCGATGAAGTCGCCGGTGAGCAGTATTTCGAGCGCCTTTCCGATGGGCGCCCGGTGGCTGAGTATCACGGGGCCGCTGATCGACGATATTCCCCGCTTCACCTGGGGCCATCCGAACCGCGCTGAGGCGGCTGCCACGCGGATGTCGGCTCCCAGCGCTATGCCCGCTCCCTGCGCCAGGCACATGCCGTTGACCGCGGCGATTATGGGCTTCCATATCTCCGTTGCCATGAAGTAGTAGAGCTCGTCGGTCGAGCCCGGGGTGTCGGCCATCCTGCCGCCGGCGCTCATCTCCACCAGGTCGTGGCCGACCGAGAAGGCCCTTCCGTTTCCGGTCACGATTCCCAGCCACACCTCGGGGTCGTCGCGGAGTGTCGTGAAGGCTTCCCAGAGTCCCCTGAGCATCTCGTGGGTCATGGCGTTGAGCTTCTCGGGGCGGTTCATGGTAACGTAGGCGACACGGTCTCGGACCTCGTACTCCACCTGCGGCATCGGGCGGCCTCCTTATCTTGCTCCGGGTAGCCTATCAGAATGGGCCGGTCGAGTACCTTGTGCAGTGGTCGGTGGTCGGTGGGGAGTGGGGAACAGTTACAACGAGCACGGCCCGCTTGCCGCCTTGCGGCCTGCCCGCTACAATGAGCGCGTCGGGGTGTGGCCCAGTTGGTAGGGCGCCACGTTCGGGACGTGGAGGTCGCCGGTTCAAGTCCGGCCACCCCGACCATCGGGCTTCAGCCCCGGCGGCCGTGGTGAGGGGTGCTCTCGCGTATGCTGAATAGTCCTGCGCTGAGGCGCTTCGAGGCCTATGTTCGGCGTTGCGCGTTCGCGGTTTGGGGTCCGCTGCGGAACAGGCCCGTCGTGGCGCTCGCCGTGCGCGTCGTCAGGGAGATGTCCGACGACGACGCCACTCACATGGCCGCCGGCGTCGCCTACTATGCCGTGCTCTCGCTGTTCCCTCTGACCATCGGGCTGATTGCGGTCTTCAACCTGCTGAGCGGCTCCGAGCTGCGCCAGGCCCAGCTTACCGAGTTCTTATCCGAGTATCTCCCCGGGTCCGAGGCTCTCCTGAGCAGGAACGTCAGGGTCGGCGGAGCGCTTGGAGTGATCTCGATTCTCGGGCTGCTGTGGTCGGGCAGCGCGATCTTCGGGGCGGTGACCAGAGTCGTCAACAGGGCGTGGGACATTCATCGGGACCGCCCTCTGTTTGTGAGCAAGCCCAGGCAGCTGGTCATGGCGCTCGTGGTCGGGCTGATGTTTCTGGCGTCTCTTGCCGCAGCCGGATTCGTCCGCGCCACGGAGCGGTACGTGGAATCGGACCTGCCGGCGCCGGCCTTCCTGGTCAATCTCGGCGGCCAGGCGCTGCTCCAGACCGGCTCGTTCATCCTTACGCTGATCATCTTTCTCATGATCTACAAGATGCTGCCGAACACCAGGACGTACTGGCGCTACGTGTGGCCGGGCGCGCTGGCCGCCGCCGCGCTGCTCGAGGCCGGCAAGGCGGTCTTCCTGTTCTACCTCGATAGATTCGCCAGCATCCAGAGCGTCTACGGGTCCGTGGGCGACGTGGTCGTTCTGCTACTATGGGTATACGTCAGCAGCCTGATCCTGATCCTCGGCGCCGAGCTGAGCTCGGAATACGGGCGCATGAGGGAGGGTAAAGACAGAGGGGTTCTCCTGCATCCCGGCCCCAGTGGGTAGCCGCCCGCCGCGGGCGGCCTATCGAATTGCTGCTGAAGGATTCTGCGGCGAACAGCCGCCGCGCCCTGAACGTCCCCAGGACGCGGCGGCTGTCGGTTCTAAGCTGCTTTTGTTGGAGTCGTCAGGACTCGTCCCGCGCAACCCTGCGGCGGCGGCGCGGAGGGGCGCCCAGCCAGAAGTATACCGAGTCTTCCGTGCGCTTGATCGTCAGCTCCTTGCCGATCAGCTTGGCGGCCGTTCCGAGCCGCCTCTTCACCGCGGTAACGGTCTCGCCTTCCAAGGGCTGCAGGCGGCCTGCCTGCCCTTCCTGAAGCTGATTGATGTACCCCATGTACTCTTTGGCTATTGCCGCGCGCTTTCCTGTACCTGTATGCAGTTCCGCGTCGAGCATGGGTACCTGGTCGAACGTAGGCATTTCTCCTCCATTAACTCGGGTAATTCGGGCATTCCCGCCCGTTCATTCCGCCCATTCTTCCATGTAAATTATCATGGGCAATCGAGGTTGTCAAAGACCTATCGAAGCGCTGCCGGATTTGGCGGAAATGCCCCCGATGGTTGAGGCTATCGAGACACACCCGACGGGTTCCTATGGATGCGGCCGGTGGATTGGACAGGAAGGCTTGTTCCACGTATCCTGTTGCGGCGCGGGCGCAGGCCGCAGCGCAAAGTCCGGAGAAGCCGAGGGAGGCGCAGATGAGCAAGTTCAGAGTGGTGACTCAGAAGCCCGAGGGGGTCACCTTCGACCTGGCGGGCGGATCGTACGAGCTCGAGATGGAGGCGCTGGAGCCGGTGGGGGTGGAGATAGAGGAGATTCCGGCGCGGTCCGAGGAGGAGTTCAGGGACGCGGCCCGGGAGGCGGACGCGGTCATTGCGCGGGGTCGTCCGATCACGGCGAACATCATATCCGGTCTCGACAGGTGCAGGATAATCGCGCTGGGGAGCGTCGGCGCCGACTCGGTCGACGTGCCTGCGGCCACACGCGCCGGGATACCCGTCACGAACGTGCCCGACACCTTCATAGAGGAGGTGGCCGACCACACCATGATGATGATCCTGGCGGCGTTCAGGCGTGTCAACGTCATGGACGACTACGTCCGCGGTGGTCGGTGGTCGGAGGGGAGGCCCCTGCTCGCCGCCTATCCCAGGCTGATGGGCCAGACTCTGGGCTTCGTCTCGTTCGGGCACGTAGCGAGGGCGACGGCGGTGAGGGCGAGGCCGTTCGGCGTGCGGATGCTTGCTTACGACCCCTACATCGAGGAGTTGTCCATGACCGCCTACGGGGTGGAGCCCGTGGGGCTGAACGAGCTGCTGAGCAGCTCGGACATCGTGTCCATGCACGCGCCGTCCACTTCGGAGGCCCACCACATGCTGCGCGCGGAGCATTTCCGAAAGATGAAGCCGAGCGCGCTGTTCATCAACAACGGACGCGGCCCGACGGTGGACGAGGAGGGGCTGATCAGGGCGCTCCAGGAGGGCTGGATCGCCGGCGCAGGGCTGGACGTGCTCGAACAGGAGCCGCCGGACCCGGAGAACCCGCTGCTCCACATGGACAACGTGATTCTGACGCCTCACGTCGCGTCGGCGTCGGCCAGGATGGGGCCCGAGACGCGGCGGCGCGTGGGCCAGGAGATCGCTCTGGTGCTGACGGGGCGCTGGCCCAGGACGTGCGTCAACCCCTCGGTCCTGGAGAAGACGGACCTGACACGCTGGCAGCCGTACTCGATGGAGAGAGGCCCTGGATCCGACTCCTGATTCGCCGGGCGGCGGCTGTACCAACGATCGGGCGCGAGGCTTGCAGAGCACATGGACTGCCCTTTGAAGATCGGGTTCGTTTCTCCCTACGACTACGCCGTTAACGGAGGCGTGAAGGAGCACATAGCGGGCCTGGCCGGCCGTTTCGAGAGCCGGGGGCACGAGGTGCGGACCATCGCCCCGTGCTCGATCAAGGGGATGGAAGCCGAGGGGTTCATCCCGATGGGCAGGGCGGTGCCCGTTCCCAGCGGAGGGTCGATCGCCAGGATATCGCTGTCGGTGTGGCTCCGCCCGAGGATAGAGTCCCTGCTTCGGCGGGAGGCTTTCGACGTCGTGCACGTCCACGAGCCGTTCTCCGGCGCCCTGCCCGTCAACGTGCTGAGCGTCGCGTCATCGGCGCCGTCGGTCGTCATCGGCACGTTCCACGCATTCTTCAAGAGGCACGTCTACGGGGTGGGCGGCAGGCGGCTTGCCATGCGCTACTTCCGACGACTGCACGGCCGGATCGCCGTCTCCGAACCGGCGCGGGACTTCATCAGCAGTCACTTCCCGGGCGACTACCGGATCATCCCCAACGGCATCAACGTGAGCGATTTTGCGGACGCGGAGCCGTTCCCACACCTGAAGGACGGCAAGACGAACATCCTGTTCGTGGGCCGACTGGAGAAGAGGAAGGGGCTGCGGTATCTGCTCGGCGCCTACGGCCGGCTCAAGTGGGACTGGCCGGATACCAGGCTGCTAGTCGTGGGCCGTGGGAAGCCGGACGAAGAGTCCTACAGGATAATCGCCGAGAGGAATCTCCATGACTCGGTCACCTTCCTGGGCAACGTTTCGGACAGTGACAAGGCCAGGTACTACAGGTCGGCGGACATCTACTGCTCGCCGGCAACGGGCGGGGAGAGCTTCGGGGTCGTCCTGCTGGAGGCGATGGCGGCCGGCGCGCCGGTGGTCGCGTCCAGCATAGAGGGCTACTCTTCGGTCATCGAGGATGGCCGGGAGGGGCTGCTGGTGCGTCCGAAGGACGAGGCGCGCCTTGCCGAGACGCTGGACTCGCTGCTCAGGCAGCCCGATCACCGGGAGCGTCTGGCCGCGGCCGCGCGCGCCAAAGTGGAGCAGTTCGACTGGGAGGTGGTGGCGTCGAGGGTCATGGACTACTACGAATCGGTGCTGAGGCAGCGGGCAGCCGTATCTCCATGAGCTCCCATGGGCGAGCGTCCGAAGGGGACGGTCGTGGCGCGTCGGGCGCCAGGGGTCTTAGGATGGCGGCCCGCAGACTCATGGCTGCCTACGTCGAGGCCCCCGTGACCGGCTTCCTCTCCCGCGTGGGGCTGACTCCGAACGCGCTGACGCTTGCCGGGCTCGTCGTGGCCGCAGCGAGCGCCTATCTGGCGGCGTCCGGCCTCCTGGCTGCGGCGGGGCTGACGCTGCTCGCCTCCGGCGTGTTCGACCTGTTCGACGGCGCCCTTGCGCGCGCCACCGGCCGGGCCACGGGCTTCGGCGCGCTGCTGGACTCGGTGGTCGATCGGCTCTCCGAGGGCGTGGCGCTGCTCGGAGTGCTGATCTACTACGCGGAGGCGGCCTCGACCCCCGGGGTCGTTCTCGCCTATCTCGCGCTCGCCGGGTCGGTGATGGTCAGCTACACCAGGGCGAGGGCGGAGGCCCTGGGCATCGACTGCGACGACGGCCTCATGACGAGGCCCGAGCGCGTGGTCGTCCTTTCGGCCGCGCTGGTGGCCGCCCACTGGTGGACCGGCGCTCTCGGCGCAGCGCTCGGCGCCATCGCCTTCCTGACCATCCTGACGATGGCTCAGCGGATGATCGCAGCTCGGGGCAGGCTTCGAGATCGAGGCTAGAACCGTTCCCCCGCATTCGGCTACAATTGCCGCGCCTGCGGCGCTATCTTCCGGGGTCGGTTCGCCGTTGAAGTGACTGAGGAGGCATGGTTCTCGTGAAGTTTCGGTTCCGCGCGTGGATGCTTGTCCTAGCCGCGCTCGCGGCGTCGCTCGCGGCGTCGCCCGCGGCGCCGTGGCAGGCCGGCGCCGTGAATGCCCAGGAGAACGGAATCGAGGTCGTCTCGTCGAGCGTGACGAGCGAGTTCCCGGAGGGGTTCCGCGTCAGGGCGGACGTGCGTTCCGACGCCGAAGTGGAGTCGGTGCTGTTCCGCTTCAGGGTGGGCCAGCAGGACCGGGACGCCTACGAATACCTCGATTTCGAGGAGGGCCTCCTCGTGAACGCGGAACTCTTCCGGAGAACGAATACCGCGGCCCGGTACGTGCCACCAGGCACCATCATCACCTACAACTTCGAGGTGGAAGACGCCGCCGGGAACCGGTTCGACACCGAGAAGGAGCAGTTCATATACGAGGACGCCCGGTTCGAGTGGTCAGAGGTGTCCGAGGGGCCCGTGACCGTCGCATACCACGGTCCTGTCGAGACCCGGGCGGATACCGTTCTTCAGGCGATCACCGACACGCTGGAGACGATGGGCCCCCTGCTCGACGCCGGCATGGACGAGCCTATCCGCGTGACGATGTACAACAACGTGAAGGAGATGCTGGAGGCCCTGCCCCCCCGCAGCACGACCATCAGCAGCGAGCTGATCACCGAGGGGCAGGCGTTCACCAGCATGGGGACGCTCCTGGTGCTCGGAGGCGGCAGGCTGTCCAGAGGGACGGCGTCACACGAGGTGACCCACATCCTGACGCACCGCGCCGGCGACAGCGCCTTCAGGAATGTGCCCGCGTGGTTGGACGAGGGTCTCGCGGAATATGGCAACGTGGAGCCGGGATTCTCATATGACATAGCGCTCGACTTCGCCATCAATACCGACAGCCTGCTTCCGATAACCTCGATGCCGGTTATGCCCGGGGACCCGGAAGAGGTGATCATCTTCTACGGACAGGCGAGCAGCCTGGTCAGGTACATGGTCCTCCGATGGGGCGCCGGCGCGATGAGGGAGATGCTCGCGCTCCACAAGAGCGGCGTCAACATCGACGATGCCCTGACGCAGGTCTACGACCGCGACCGTCTCGCTATCGAGAACGACTGGCGCGCGGCGATAGGCGCGCCTGAGTACGTGCCGCCTGAAACGGGACCGGCCTTCCGTCCGACCCCCATTCCACGGAAGGAGATCCTTCCGTTCAGCCTGACCCCGCAGGCGCAGGCCGCGACGGTCGGCTCGACGGGGGCCGACGCGGCGCCCTCACCCGCGGGGGCCGAGCGGCCGGCGGCTGACGTGGACACGCCGCGTCCCCCGGAGAACGCCAGCGCCGATGAAGAGGACGGAGAAGAAGGGGGCGGGTTCTCCTGCGGCAGGTCCTCCGCCTCGCGCGCCGTAGACCTCTCCGCCCTGATGCTTGCCGCCGGTCTCCTTGGACTTGGGATCAAACGGCGCCTGGCTCGTTGAGCGTCGGAGGCACGGCCGGCCGACATGTCTATTTGACGACGCCGAACCGCTGTGCTAGAATATCCCCATGACGCAGCCGCCTTTCTCCACAGACCAGCCCGCAGGACTCCTGAAGCGACTGTCAGAAAGTGTCAGATAAGTGTCCGATGAGTGTCAGGTAGTGTCAGGCAAAATCGGCCCTCTCAGCTACGGAATGCCCCCAAATCTGACACTTTCGGCAAAAATCACCAGCAGCGGCCTGGGCAGATGTGTCCCCCGGACCCGGCCGTTTGCTTATCAGGACTACGCCGATGATCGACCCTGAACAGTTACCGGCCGGGCATTCGGCTTGACACGCGGCTCGCCTGCCAACTAGCATCGAATGCGAGGCCGCGCGTCTCACGTGGGCCTGCTCTCGCGGAAGGAGAGGCGACTCGGTTAATGGAGCAACAGGAATGGATGAGAGCGGTCGAGCGGACCTTCGTGGTGAGGAGCCCAAAGCAGCAGCTTGCGACCTTTGGCTCGACCAGCATCACGTACTACGTGGTTACCGAGCCCATCTATCAGGAGACGGACGAGGGTGACCCCGAGGGGGTGATCCGCACGGGGAAGGTCGTGGCGGCGCGTCCTGCCATCGTCACTCCCTCGTATGCCATGAATCTCCAGGGGTTCAGCTCCGAGGCGTACGAGTACCTCCGCCATCTTGCGAGGAAGTTCGGGCCCAACCGGCCGGGCATTCTCTACCAGTACACGAATGAGGCTCACAAAGTCGAGATAGTCAAGGGTGTGCCGAGCGAGATCGCCGGGCGCATCAGCAGCGACCTCGACGGGCGCGAAGAGAATCTCTCCGTCGTGCTGGTCGGCGTGGACGAGCTGTGGGACATAGCCCTCCTCAAGTTCATGTACGAGTTCACCTCATCTTCCGCCATACAGAACGCGCAGGAGATGCAGGGCCTCGGTCTCTTCGACGCCCAGCCTCACCTCAGCGGGGCGCCCAAGGCGGCGGCCCACCAGATCGAGCGGCTCTTCATCGAGGTGGAGCGCGGCGCGGACCCCGAGATTCTGAAGCGAGAGTTGGACCGCTGGGGACTCTTCGAACAGTACGAGGCACGTTTCCTGAACCTCTTCCGCAGGTCGGGATAGCGGCCGCCTCTCTCCACGCTCCCAGCGGTTGGCGCCCGGCGCGCCCCTGGTTGCACTGTGTGGCCTGATCTGCGGAAGGCCGTCAGGTGGTCCGTCCTGGTCTGGCTGGGCCTGACCATGGCCTTCGTCGCCCGGGACGTACACAACCCCAACCCGGCTCAGCGCGCCTCCGTGGCTCAAGCCTACGACCTCGTCGCCTGGGAGGCCTCCAACTTTCTCGGCAAGTGGGTCCACAAGGTCCAGTACCTGATGCCGTGGAACCGACTCTCCGAGGCCGAGCGGCTCGACATGGTGGGCGAGTACTTCAGGCTCGGCGAGGAGGCCGCCAGCCTCCGGGCTCGGCTGTCGCAGGCGGCGGCGGACGAGCGGCAGCGCGGCGGCTCGGTGAAGAGGCTCGAAGACGAGCTTGCCCGCGTCGGATCACTCCGTGAAGCCCTCAGGGAAGACGTGGAGGAAACCATGGAGTCCGCTATCAGCGCCGTCGTCTCCGAGGCCGGTCTCGGCTCGACCGGCGGCTTCCTGTTTCCTCCCGTCGACATCCGGCTCGGCGCGCCGCCGGCTCTGCTGGTCACGTCGCCCAGAGACCGTATCCACCGTACCCACGACGTTCTGCTGGACGCCGAGACGAGTCTGGAGGAGCGCGAAAGGGTGGAGGCCGACCTTCTCGAGGGGTACGACCTCTCGGCCCTCGTGATACGCATCGGAGGCGTCGCGACCTACCCTGCGTCCATCCCCGACGACAGGTCGCTGCACTCCACGCTGCGGACGGCCGCCCACGAGTGGCTGCATCACTACTTCTTCTTCAAGCCCCTGGGCCGAAATATGTTCGAGAGCGACGACATGCAGAGACTGAACGAGACGGCCGCCGACGTCGCGGGCCGCGAGATAGGAGACAGGGCATACCGGAAGCTCGGTAGGACCATAGAGCGGGACAGGTACGGGCACACGCCGCCCCACGACGTCGAGCCGGAGTTCGACTTCGGCGCGGAGATGCGCGAGACCAGACGCCGCGTCGACGACCTGCTGGCCGAAGGACGGGTGGAGGAGGCCGAGGCGTACATGGAGGAGCGGCGGCGGCTGTTCGTCGAGAACGGCATATACCTGCGCAAGCTCAACCAGGCATACTTCGCCTTCCACGGGACCTACGCCGAAAGCCCGTCGTCGGTGAGTCCGATCGGAGACCAGCTGCGCTCCTTCTTCGATCTCAGCCCAGACCTCGGCAGCTTCATCCGCGAGGTGTCCCGGGCCTCTACCTATGACGACTTCCTGGACAGGCTGGCCCGACTCGAGGCGGGCCAGCCTCCGTCTCCGTGACGGTATCTAGGCGTGGGATTGGCCGAGTTTGGCGGGTTGTGTAGCCGCAGCGGAAAGTGTTACAATCTAATCAGCACGAGTTCCCGCTCCCCACAAAGAGGTTCATGTACCGCCAGGAAGAGCCCGACATAGACTTTGACCAGACCCTCAAACGGGGTCGGGACTTCCTGAATCGCTTCCGCTTGGGCGGGAGCGGCTTTCTGGCGTATCTCGTCTTAGGGGCCCTGCTCATCGCCCTCGTCGTCTGGCTCGCGTCCGGCTTCTTCACGGTTCAGCCCGGTGAGCAGGCGGCCGTTCGGTTGTTCGGCAGCTTCACCGCCACTGAGGACGAGGGGCTCCACTGGTGGTGGCCCTCCCCGATAGGCGCGCGCGACATCGTGAGGGTAGACGAGGTGAGGCGCTTGGAGCTCGGCGTCCGAGGCGATACGCCGAATCTGCAGGAATCCCTGATGATTACAGGGGACCCCGACGAGGCGGGAAGCCCCGGCGAGGCCCCCAACATCGTCGACGTGCAGCTCCGCGTTCAGTACAACATCAAAGACCTAGAACTCTTCCTGTACAAAGCGGTAGACCCGTCCGGAGTCACCATCAAGGACGTTGCCGAAACCTCCCTGCGGCAGGTGGTCGGCAGCCGGCCCATTGACGACGTTCTGACGGACAAGAAGGAGGAGGTGCAGGAAGAGACGAGGCTCCTCCTGCAGGGTCTCCTCGACAGCTACGAGACAGGGATACGCGTGACCGAGGTCAAGCTGGCGAATGTCTTTGCCCCCGAGCAGGTCAAGGACGCCTTCGACGACGTGGTGCGGGCCAAGGAAGACAAGGCGCGGATCATCAACCTTGCGGACGCCTACAGGGAAGACGTGCTCCCGCGGGCGCGGGGGGCTGCCGCCAAGATGCTTCAGGACTCCGAGGCGTTCAGACAGAAGCGCATCGCCCTGGCCACAGGCGACGCCGAGCGCTTCCTGGCTATCCTCAACGAATTCAGGAAGGCCCCCGAGATCACACGTCAGAGGCTGTATCTCGAAGCCATGGAGGAGATCCTGCCCTCCGTTCAGAAGATCATCGGCGATCCCGGCCGGGTCATCCTCTCTCCGTCCGGCGATTCCGGTCAGATCGTGCCCGTGCCGGAGTAGATACACATGAAGGCATTCGCAACCCTCGTCGTCCTGCTCGTGGTGGCCGCTATCGTCATAGGCCCCCAGCTCCTGTTCACCGTCGACGAGACCCAGCTCGCCATCGTCACCCGCTTTGGCCAGGTGCAGGGGGGCGGGATTAACACCCCCGGCCTGAAGGTAAAGGCCCCCTTCATCGACTCGGTCACCTACTTCGACAAGCGGCTCCTCATCTTCGACGCGCGCCCGGACTCCCTTCTTACCAAGGACAAGAAACGCCTGATAATCGACGTGTACGCCCGTGGCCGCATAGTCGACCCGAAGCTGTTCAGGGAGACGGTCAGGTCCGAGCAGCAGGCCAGTTCGAGAGCGGTGGACATCATCTCGTCCGAGCTGCGGCGGGAGATCGCCAGCGACAACCAGGCCGAGATCATCACCACCAAGCGCGAAGACATCATGGACCGCGTCAGAGTCAACCTTTCGCCCAAGCTCGCGGATTTCGGCATTGAGGTGGTGGACGTCAGGATCAAGCGCGCCGACTTCCCCGGCGAGATCGCCGACAGCGTCTACGCCAGAATGAAGGCCGAGCGCAAGCGAAAGGCCGACAAGGAGCGCGCGGAGGGCGCGGAGGTGGACGCGCAGGTCAGAGCCGACGTGGACCGCCAGGCCACGATCATCAGGGCCAACGCCGAGAGAGACGCCAACATAGTCCGGGGCTGCGGCGAGGCCGAAGCCACCAATATATTCGCCGCAGCCTTTAACCAGGACCCGGAGTTCTTCACCTTCCAGAGGTCTCTGGAGGTGGACAAGAAGATACTCACGTCGAGGGACACCGTCCTCCTCCCGGTGGAGGATGTCGGCAAGCTGTTCGAAGACATTCGCCAGGGAGTCCTGTCCGGCTCCGAGGCTGTCGGCGGCGTCACCGGGGCCCCGAGCTTCGCCGGCGTGGGACCGGCCTGCGCCGAGGTCGCAGCCCTGCGCTTCATGGCCGCCGACCTCACTACGACGCTTCGCCTAGACATCGGCACGGAAGACCTCGAGGTCGTCAACAGCGTCCCCACGATTTGGCCGAACGCCAGCCTGGGCTGTCCTGAAGAGGGGAGAGAGTATCAGGCTGACGAGGTGAAGGGTTACTCGGTTACCGTGGGCTACCAGGGAACGGACTACAATATCCATACCAGCGAGCACGGCTCGAGAGTCGCGTTCTGCTCCTCGTAGATATCCTCCGAGTCGCAGGTTGGCCGACAGTGGCAATCCGTTTGAAGCGCGGGTCTGGATACCCCGTGAGTACGCCTGCCGAGTGCCGCGGGACTGGCTCACGCGAATATCCGTCCGTGCCCTCGCGTCGGCTGCCGGGCCCGCCTTCGACCGCGCTGTCTTCGGCGTGGCGATTGCCGATGACGACACGGTCAGAGGCCTGAATCGCAGGCACCGCGGCCTCGACGAGACCACCGACGTCCTGGCATTCTCGAACCTCAGCGCGGGCCGGTACTATGGGGACGAGCCGGCTCAGTCCACGGGTGAGCCCGGCCCGTTCGTCACCCCGCCCGAACAGGCCGCCGAGATCGGCGAGGTGATCATCTCCTATCCCCAGGCGGCCAGGCAGGCGCGCGGAGCCGGCCACTCGGTCAGGAGAGAGATGTCCGACCTCCTTGCCCATGGATTGCTGCACCTGCTAGGCTACGACCACGAGGACCCGGAGGATGAGGCTAGGATGACGGCGCGGCAGCGGGTCCTGCTGGCCGAGGCGCTGAAAATTGAGTGAAGTGCTGTACCGGAAGTGGCGGCCCAGGCGCTTGGACGAGCTGGTCGGCCAGGAGGCAGTCAGCCAGACCCTTCGGCACGCGGTCTCACTGAACCGTCTCGCTCATGCCTATCTCTTCTGCGGGCCTCGGGGCACCGGAAAGACCAGCACGGCGAGAATACTCGCCATGGCCGCCAACTGCCGCGCCCCACAGGACGGCGAGCCGGACAACACGTGCGGCATCTGCGTCTCCATTCGTCAAGGCCGCGCCCTCGATCTGATCGAGATCGACGCCGCAAGCAATCGCGGCATAGACGATATCCGAGACCTCAGCGAAAAGGTCCGCTTCACCCCGAGCGAGGCGTCTTACAAGGTCTATATCATCGACGAAGCCCACATGCTGACCGCCCCAGCCTTCAACGCTCTGCTGAAGACCCTGGAAGAGCCCCCGGCGCACGTCATATTCGTGCTCGCAACCACAGAGGTTCACAGGCTCCCGCTGACCATAATCTCCCGCTGCCAGCGCTTCGACTTCAGGCGCATCCCGCAGGGTCTGATGGAAGCCAAGCTGGCCCAACTCTGCCGGGATGAGGACATGGACGCGTCGCCCGAGGCCCTTGCGCTGATCGCCCGAAGCTCCGGCGGAAGCCTCCGCGACGCCGAGAACCTCCTCGAACAGGCGGTCGTCTCATACGGCTCGCCCATGACCGAAGCGCACGTCCGCGACATGATGGGACTCACCGGAGACGAGGTGGCCCTCCAACTGGCCGAGCGCGTCGTGGAAGCAAACATCGGAGGCGGGCTCGCGCTGATCGGCGAGGTGACGGGGCAGGGGAGCGACCTGGGCAGCCTGCATCGCGGCGTCGTGGACATGCTGCGCGGCATCCTCCTTCTCAAGACCGGCGGCGGCACGCCGGAGGGCTACTCCGACGAGGCGACCGCCCGGATGAGAGAACTGGCAGGCTCGGCTGCGCTGGACAGGCTGGTCCACGCCCTGAAGACCTTCTCGGACGTGGACATGCGGCGCGACAGCTACTCCCCGCTGCCGCTGGAGCTCGCTCTCCTCGAATCGGCCGCCGCGCCGAAGGCTCAGGCCATGCCGGCCGAATCCGCCCCGCCGCCGAGAGCGCCCGCACCCGCGCCCGCCGCGCCCCGCCGCCCCCCGCGTCCTGCCGTCCCAGAGTCGTATCCCGGTTCCCACAGGCAGACACGGCCACCGGAGAGACCCAGGCAGCCCTCCGAACCCGCCTCTCCGGTCGAGCCTCCACCGCAGCCGCGGCCATCCGGCGGCCCGGACGATCGATGGGATCAGGTGGTGAGGGCGCTCAGACTCACGGGCAGCCGCTTCAAGCTGGGGGCGCTGCTCAAAGGATGCAAGGAGCGCGAGTTCGCCGACGGCGTCGTCACGCTCAGATTCCCCTACGTCTCACACGTCGAGCGCGTCAAGGAAGAGCTTGACAACCCGGTCACCCGCAGAGAGGTGGAGCAGACGCTCGAGAAGATACTGGGCAGCCCCTACCGGATGGACGTCCTCGCCGCGGCGGACGTAGGAAACCACAAACAGGTCAGAGCCGCCGACCGGAGCCCCATGGTGAGGGCCGCGAGGTCGAAGGGGGCCCAGGTCGTTGACGAGAGGGAGGAAGAGTCATGATGAACAAGAAGATGCTCCGGCAGGCCAAGCAGCTTCAGAAGCAGATGATGAAGGCCCAGCAGGAGATCGAGAGCGAGACGGTCGAGGCCACCGCAGGCGGGGGCGCGGTCAGGGCAGTGGTGAGCGGCAGTCTGAGGATCGAGTCCCTGACCATCGACCCGGACGCGGTCTCCTCCGACGACGTGGAGATGCTCCAGGACCTCGTGATGGCCGCTGCGAACGAAGGGCTTCAGAAGGCTCAGGACATGGCGTCGAACAAGATGGGCGCAATCACCGGCGGACTGGGCATTCCGGGGCTGACCTAGCAGGGCTGGACGCGATGACCACCGACGGCGTTCGCGGATTGGCCGGGCCGGTGTCCCGGCTCGTCGAACAATTCCACAGGCTCCCCGGCATAGGCCCGAAGACGGCCCAGCGTCTCACCTACTACCTCGTCCGAATGCCCGAAGACCAGGCCCGCGAACTGGCCGACGCGCTCATCTCCGTCAAGGAGCGGATAGTCCTGTGCTCCCAGTGCTTCAACATCACCGAGTCCGACCCGTGCTCCATCTGCGCCGACCCCAGCCGCGACAGGACCAGAATATGCGTCGTGGAAGAGGCGCTGGACGTGCTGTCCCTGGAGAAGACGGGGGCATACGCGGGCCTCTACCACGTGCTCCACGGCGCCATATCGCCCATGGACGGCATAGGGCCCGACGAACTCAGGATACAACCGCTCCTGGGGCGCGTCCGCGACGGAGTCAGTGAAGTCATCCTGGCGACCAACCCGAACCTGGAGGGAGAGACCACGTCCATGTACGTTCACCGTCTGCTCGCCCCTCTCGGCGTGTCGATCACCCGGCCCGCCCGCGGCCTGCCGGTTGGCGGCGACCTCGAATACGCCGACCAGGTGACACTCGGCCGAGCCATCGAGGGCCGGCAGCCCTTCTAGGCCCTGCGCTCCGGTGCCCGGCTCCAGGACATACAGGACAGAGGCCGTCGTCCTGAGGCAGTCCGCCATTGGTGAGGCCGACCGCATCCTGACCCTGTACACGCCCGGCGTGGGCAAGGTGCGGGTCGTCGCAAAGGGCGCGCGGAGGCAGAAGAGCAGACTCCGCGGGCAACTCGAGCCGCTCACCCGCGCCTCCGTGTCGCTGTCCGCCGGAAGGAGCCTGGACGTGGTGGTGGAGGCTCAGACCGTCGACGCCTTCCGAAGCGTCACGGAAGACCTGGAGCGCCTGACGCGCGCGCTGTATGTCGCCGAGCTCACCGACGGCTTCACCGTCGAGCGCTCGGCGAACGAACCGGTCTACCGCCTCCTCGTCGAAACGCTCGGGTGGCTCTCGATCACCGACCGGGCCGCCCTCCTCACGCGCCGCTTCGAGGTGCTGCTCCTGGACCACACCGGATTCAGCCCGGAGCTCTACCGATGCGTCGAGTGCCGCTCCGAACTGGAGCCCGGCGGCCACCTCTTCAGCTGCTCCCGAGGAGGAATCGTCTGCCCCCTGTGCCGCGCCGGCTCCGAGGCCCTCATCCCGCTGTCACTCAACGCCATGAAGGTCGTCCGCCTCCTCCGGCGCCGCCGCCGCTTCGAGGACATCGCCTCAATACACGTCTCGGACAGGCTGATCGGCGAGATCGAGCGGCTCCTCAGAAACTACGTCCGCTACGTCGTGGAGCGTGGACTGAGGACGACCCGCTTCATGGACCTGGTCTGCTCGTCCTCTCCCGGCACGCGCCGGGCCTCGTGAGCAGTGCCTGCAAGGGCGGCTATCCACAAGATGCTCAGGCGCGCCGCCCAAGGGCGCAGCCCCACGAGGCCCGGCGCGCTGTGCTACAATCCGGCCATACGTGGCGCGCCCCTGTAGCTCAGGCGGATAGAGCAGCGGTTTCCTAAACCGTGCGCCCCGGTTCGAGTCCGGGCAGGGGTACCACTCCCAGGCGTTCCTCGACGCCGTTTCCCCACCGAGCGGGAATCCATCCCCAGGCGCCGCCAATCCTGACAATCCTCCAATCCTGAGAATCCTTCGTTGCCGCCATGGTATAGTTGATTCCGCTGCGCGGCGCCGAGCTGATTCAGACAACCCTTGACAACCCCGAACCGTTGTACTACGATTTACCCATGACACAGCCGACTCTCCCCCACAACCGCCCGCAAGACTCCTTCATCGCCTGCGTTGACCTGTCGGAAAGTGTCAGGTAATATCAGCCAAAAATCGGCCCTCCCAGCTACGAAATGGCTGCGGAATGCCCGCAAACCCCCCAAATTTACGCGTTACGCGAAAATTTCCCGGGCGCTGGGCGGCAGCGCCGCTCGCCTCATCGCCCTCTGAGTCGAGACCGAAGGGACCGATCTAACAGTGACGCCGGCTTCCGCCAACCCACGCTACGAGTTCCACGAAAGCCCTCCCGTCCTGGTCGCCGCGGGAGTTGGCTTGCAGTTCACGGTTGTCGCTTCAATCGAGACGCTGGTGGGGCCCGTTATCGTGGCCAAAGGGTCGGGGGGAAGTGACGCCTTCCTGCTATGGCTGGTATTCGCCACGCTGATAGTGATCGGCGTGTCCACGCTGCTGCAGACAGTCCGGCTTGGTCCCATCGGGACCGGGGCCCCCTTCCCCATGTACATGTCCTTTGCCGCCATACCGTTCTGCATCATGGCGCTGGTGGACGGCGGGCCCGCAACGATGATGGCCCTGGTGCTCGTTTCGGCGGCATTCCAGATCATCTTCTCCAGGTGGCTGTTCTACATCAGGCGGATCATCACGCCAACGGTCTACGGCACGGTGATGATGCTGATCGCGTTCTCCCTGATCTCTGTAATGTCCGGTCTGATGATCGAAGCGCCAATGTCCTCACCGTGGTCCGCGCCGGTGGCGGCTCTGGCCACCCTTGCCGTCATTGTCGCGATAACCCTGCGGGGCTCGGATGCGCTGCGTCTCTGGGCGCCGTTGTGCGGCATAGCCGCCGGATGCGCCGCTGCGGTGATTATGGGCATATACGACTTCGGTATAGTCGCGCAGGCCTCCTGGGTGGGGGTTCCCCCCGACGCTTGGCCGCTGCTGGTCAATGGTCTCGACTTTGGAGCCTCCTTCTGGTCCCTTGTTCCGGTGTTCCTGTTCCTCAGCGTGATCATCTCCCTTCAGACTGGCGGCACCTTCATCAGCCTGCATCAGAGCTCATGGCGCCAGGTCCGAGCCGTCGATTTTCGGGAAGTGCAGCGGTCAATCTCGACCGCCGGCGCGGGCAATCTGATAGCCGGCCTTGCCGGAGCAGCGCCCAACATCGGAGCCTTGACCATGGTCTCGTTCGTCCAGATCA
This sequence comes from uncultured Dehalococcoidia bacterium, assembly GCA_958295685.1. Lineage (GTDB taxonomy): Bacteria > Chloroflexota > Dehalococcoidia > Lucifugimonadales > CATQGZ01 > CATQGZ01. The sequence continues at coordinate 1,091,803 of OY282365.1, read as the reverse complement.
CTGGAGTAGCTTCGCGCAAAATCGGATACTGGGTCGCCGGAGCATTTATCGCGCTGGCGTTCCTGCCCAAATTGTCCGGCCTGTTTGCCGGCATCCCCGGCCCTGTCATGACGGGATTCATCGTCGCCGTAGCCGCAGTCATGTTTTCCGAGGGCGCGCGCACGGTTGTCCAAGACGGTCTCGACAGGCGAAAGGTTGTGATTGTGGGAGTCTCCGTCCTGGTCGGCGCGGCCTTCGAGTTTCGGCTGCTCCCACTGCCAGAGCTTCACTCGGTGTATGAAAGCCTGCTCAAAAGCGGGATCGTAGCCGGAGGACTCACTGCGATAGTCCTGAATCTGTTTATGAACCTCACCGCCCCGCGGCGTATGCGCTTCCGGTCGGCGTTGGACGTCGAGGCATTGCCGGATCTCAATGCGTTCATATCCAAGTTCACGGAGCGGCAGGGCTGGGGCTCGGAGATGACGGACCGCGTGAGTGCAGCCGCGGAAGAAACCCTCCTGACGCTGGTGCAGGGTCTGGGAGAGAATGACCGAGACAAGTGGCGAATGCTCGTTCTGGCGTCCAGAGACGGCCCGGTGGCGGTACTGGAGTTCATAGGCGCGGCGAGCGCAGAGAACCTGGAGGACAGGATCCGGCAGCTCCAGGAGCAGGCCGTGGAAGCTCCGGCATGGCCTGAATTCTCAATCCGGTTGCTTACGCACTACTCCTCCTCCGTGCGGCACCAGCGGTATCACGATGCCGACGTTATAACGATCCGCATCGACCCGCCCGTGGCGCGGTGAGCAATCGCAAGGGCCTGCCGTGAACCTGGCACAGCCTGACGTCCATCACGCCGCCCGGCCGAATTAGGGGAGGGTTGGTCCCAATCCTGACAATCCTCCAATCCTGAGAATCCTGATTCAGACAATTGACACGCCCGAACCGCTGTGCTAGAGTATGCCCATGACACAGCCGCCTCTCTCCACAAACCGCCCGCAAGACTCCCCAAGCGTCCGGATGGACCTGTCGGATAAGTGTCGGATAAGTGTCGGAAAGTGTCGGATAAGTGTCGGAAAACTGTCGGATAAGTGTCGGGCAAGTGTCGGAAAGTGTCGGCCAAAATCGGCCCTCTCAGCTACGAAGATGCGGAAAATCCGACACTTTGGCCAAAATTTCCCGCCGCCGCCGAGCCCCGGAGGTTGCCGGCGCTGGGGACCGGCGCCCCGCCCCAGTCAACCAGGTGGGGCCACAAAACGCTCTTGAGTGACAGGTACGCGCTTGACATTGGGCTTGCTACCTGATACTGATTCCCGCAAGTTGCCCCGTTGCGGGTGATTTGGTGACTGGCGTGTTCCTAAGAATCGTGGCCCATACAGCTTTAGGAGGTACAAAGCCATGAAACGATGGACGAGACCGGACATATTCGGCAGCCTTGCGATCCTGTCCCTTCTGCTCGCAGCAGTCCTTGTCGTCGCCGCCTGCGGCGGCGGTGACGATGCAGACGAGGAACCCACCGCGGCGGCAGTGATCGAGACCCCGCCCGCGCCGGCGACCGTCGCGCCGGTTACCAAGGCGACCGCGACCGCGGCCCCAGATGAGAGCATGACCATGATGGAGGGCACGATACCAGGCTCCGTGCTCACCGTCTCCCTCGAAACAGTGGGCACACTCACGACAGAGCCCCGAAGCGACCTCCCGCTCTATGGCTGCAGGCCCGGATGCCTGCTGATGAAGGACGACATCTTCGTCATGGACCGCGTGGGCAACCTGCAGCCCCACGTCGTGAAGGAGTGGGACTTTGGCAGCGACACCAGAAGCTGGACCATCAAGATGCAGGACGGCATCAAGTTCTTCAACGGAAGAGAAGCCACCATACAGGACCTCGAATTCAGCCTCTGGGAAGGCTACGGAACCAGGCCGTGCGGCATACCCTCGCCGTACTGTTCCGAGGAAAGAGACCCCATGGCCGGGTACGGCTTCTACAACCACCCTTACTTCTTCTCTACACACGAGGTCGTCGACGACGAGACGATAGAGATCGAGTTCGAGAACCCGACCATCGGCCTGGCCCAGATGACCCTGACCACCAACCTCGACCCCCGCGGGCTCTACTCGGAGCAGGAGGTCAAGGCGGTGGGCTGGGAGGAGTGGCTGAAAGACCCGATCCTCTCTGGCGCCTACATGAAGCTGAAGGACGTGCCCGGCGAGAGGAAAGAGTTCGAGGTTCACGTGGACTGGTGGAAGGACCCTGCCCCGGACTGGGAGACGCAGATACACCTGCAGGTGCCCGAGGCTGCGACCAGACTGGCCCAGCTGGCCTCGAAGCAGGCCGACGTGATAACGCTGTCGGCCCTGACGCTGAACCAGGCGCTGAGCCTCGACCACGTCAAGATCCTCCAGCAGCCCGCGACCGTCCACCTGCAGTTCTACTTCTACAACATGCTGCACCAGGACGACAAAGGCTTCGACCCCGACAACCCATTCACGGACGCCAGAGTGCGAGAGGCGTTCAACATAGCCGTCGATCGTCAGGCGCTGGTGGACACCATCTACGTCGGAACGTCTGAGGTTCAGAACGCGCCGATGATGGCCACAGGCATGAGGGCCTGGGACCACCCGCTCGTGGTCGAGATGAGGAACAACCCGATCCCGTTCGACCCCGACAGGGCCAAGCAGCTGCTCGAAGAGGCTAACTTCCCCATGGACCGCACGGTGAAGATACTCGCCGGAGTATGGGCCCCGAGCGGCGCCCCGGAAAAGAAGGCGGTCACCGAAGCGGTTCACACAATGCTGATCGACAACCTGGACCTGAACATCGAGCTGGTCCAGTCCGGCTCCGCTGGCGAGTACCACCGTGCGCAGAGGTACGAAGAAGACAAGCCGGCCATGGATTGGGACCTGTCCGCGGGTGGCCGCAACAGCACCGAGCCGGTCATTACCACCAGGTCCAATTACCTCTACAGCCGCAGTGTCTCCTACTTCCTCACCGACCCGCACTGGAGCGAGATGCAGAGGCTCGACGACATCCTGACGACCACGACCGACCTGGCCGCGTTCGACCAGGCCAGCGCGGAGATGTCCAAGTACGTCCGCGATAACTGGATCATGATACCCTTGACCACGAACCCGCTCTTCTGGGGAGTCGTCAAGGACCGCGTGGATGACTGGCCCCTGACCGTCGGCGCGCCCTGGCCGCACTACTTCGAGTACATTACGGCCGCCGAGGGCGTGAAGTAAGAGGGTTCGCAGGAGAGCCGCGTCCGGCCGGCAGCCCCGGCCGGACGGTAAAGACGAAAGACTGCGCGTGATGGGCCGCCGGTTGACCCCCCGTCAGCCGGTGGCCCTGCGTATAGACGCCGGGCTTGGGATTCGATTGCCCTCCCGCCGAAGAAGAGGGCAGGGCGGGAGCGGGGACTTGGCCTTTGCCGAACTGAGCAGCGAGCTACACTAGGACAGCGCATGCGCAGGTACATAGCCCAGAGGCTTATCCAGTCGGTACTGACGCTCCTGATACTCTCGCTCGTCGTGTTCGTCCTCACCTGGGTATCGGGAGACCCCGTCCTCTACATCCTGCCCCCTGAGATGATAGACGACGACAGCATCGAGGAGCTCAAGCGCATCCACGGACTGGACGACCCCCTGCCCATCCAGTACCTCTCCTTCCTGAGCCGCGCAGTCAGGGCGGACTTCGGGCTGTCCACCCAGTTCCGCAGGTCTTCCGCGGCCATCATCAAGGACAGGATTGTGCCCAGCCTTCACCTGGGTGGCATGGCCCTGCTGTTCGTGCTGGGCGTCGCGTTTCCCCTGGGGGTCTTCGCCGCCTACAACCGCGGCAAGATGGCCGACGCCATCTCGCGGACGCTCGCCTTCGCGGGCCAGTCGGTACCCGAGTTCTGGCTGGCCCTCATGTTCATACTGCTCTTTGCCGTGATCCTGAACTGGCTGCCAGCCGCAGGCCGCACCGGTGGCTGGCAGCACTGGATACTCCCGTCCGTTACGGCCGGATGGTTCGCAATGGCCGGCCTCCTCAGAATCACGCGATCCTCCGTGCTTGAAGTGCTGGGCTCCGACTACATCAGAACCGCCAGGGCCAAGGGGCTGTCGGAGAGATCCGTGCTCTGGAGGCACACCGTGCGCAACTCCCTCATCACCATCGTCACCTCCGTGGCCCTCCTGGCCGTGGGCCTGATGAACGGAATCGTCCTCGTGGAGTCGGTGTTCGGATGGCCCGGTCTGGGGCAACTGTTCGCGTCTTCCGTTCTGGCCAGAGACCTGTTCGTGGTGCAGGGAATGGCCATGCTCGTCGGCGTCATGTTTCTGGTTGCCAACCTTCTGGCGGACATCATGTACAGCGTGGTAGACCCAAGAATCAGGCTCGGCACGTGACGCCTCAGGCAGAGGTGTCCGTTTCGCGGGTAGCCCGCTCGGCGGGCGTAATCAGCCGCGCCTACGGGGGTCTGAGCAGGCGCAATCCGCCTAAGATCGCCCTGGCGGTCCTCGTCCTGATGCTCTTCATAGGCATCTTCGGCCCGGTGCTCGCGCCCAAGAACCCCCACGTAGGCTCCCTCTCCGACTCTCTGGAGCCCCCCATCTGGCTGGAAGGCGGCACGCTCGAATTCCCCTTTGGGACCGACTTCTTCGGCAGAGACGTCCTCAGCAGGCTGCTGGACGGCGCGCGGATTACGTTGGTGACCGCTCTCGTAGCGCTGGTCGGGTCGGCGGTCGTCGGCGTGGCGGTGGGCCTGGCAAGCGGCTACTTTGGAGGATGGATCGATTCCCTGGTCATGAGACTGGTCGACTTCATGCTGGCCATGCCCAGTCTGCTCCTCGCCCTCGTCTTCATCGCGGCTATCGAGCCCAGCCTTCGGGCCGTGATACTGGCTGTCATGATCTCGGGATGGGTCGGCTACGCCAGGTACGTGCGGGGAGACGTGCTGTCCCAGAGGGAGCGGGAGTACGTCACCGCAGCCATCTCCATCGGATGCGGAGCCCCCCGAATCATGTTCCGGCACCTCCTCCCCAACGTGCTGGCCACCGTAATGGTGATCGCCACCCTTCAGACAGGAGGATTCATCCTCCTGGTGGCCTCGCTCAGCTTCCTGGGTGTCGGCATCCCGAAGCCCACCGCGGCCTGGGGCGTGATGATCTCGGACGGCAGGGATTTCCTGCTCAACGGGTGGTGGGTGGCCGTCGTGCCGGGCGTGGCCATCTCAATGCTCATAGTCTCCCTCAACCTCGTGGGCGACTGGATGCGCGATACCTTCGATCCGCGCCTCCGTGGACTGTAAGGGCGCGTCCTAGGAAGGTTATGAGGTACGACGTCATCGTGGTCGGCGCCGGCTCCTCCGGCGCAGCCCTCGCAGCGCGGCTCAGCGAGGATGCCGACCGCAGCGTGCTCCTCATAGAGGCGGGTCCGGACTACCCGAACTTCGACAGCCTGCCCGACGAGCTGAAGTGGAGTCACTACTCCCGCTCTCCCCAGGACTGGCGCGCCAGCCCCAACATGCGCCACTTCGTCGCCCGCGCCTCCAGCAGGGGCGCGCCCATGCTCGTACCCCGCGGCAGGGTCACGGGAGGCTCCAGCGCGGTCAACGCCCAGATGTTTCTGAGGGGTATCCCGGAGGACTACGACGACTGGGCGGAACGCGGCAACGACCGCTGGAGTTACCTGGCCCTCCTCCCGTACCTCCGCCGCATCGAGACCGACAAGGACTTCGACGGCGACTTTCACGGCGCCGACGGCCCCATCATCGTGAGCCGCCTCCCGCCGGGTGACTGGCCGCCTGAACAGCAGGCATGGGTCGATGCCTGCCGCTCCCTCGGCTTCCCGGAGCATCCGGACCTCAACCACCCCGACTCCACCGGGGTCAGCCCGACCCCGTTCAACACCGTGGACAGGGTGCGCTGGAGCGCGGCTCTCGGATACCTGGACCCCGCGCGCAGTCGGGAGAACCTGACCGTCCGCCCCGATCTCCCGGTCAACAGGGTCGTGTTCCACGCCGGCCGCGCGGTCGGCGTGGAGGGCGAGTCGAGCGCAGGGACTCTGAGGATAGACGGTGATGAGGTTGTCCTGGCGGCCGGAGCCATCGGCTCCCCGCACCTGCTTCTCCTGTCCGGAGTGGGCCCCGCGGCGCACCTGGAGAAGATGGGTGTGCCCGTGACGCACGACCTGGCCGGCGTCGGCCTGAACCTTAGAGACCATCCACAGGCGCTCGTGATGTTCCGAAACCGCGAGCCGTCCCAGCCCGATCCGTACCATCGATTCAATCAGCACGTCCTCAGATACACGGCCTCCGGCTCCGGTCTGCGGAACGACGTGTTCATCCATCCGATGGGTAAGAGCCTGACGATGGGCCGAAACATGATGTACCGCGCAGGCGCCTCTGGTCAGCCGGCCGACTTCGGCATGGTGGCCTGTCTCTACCTGGCCGAAGCCGCCGGACGCCTGGCGCTGCTGAGCTCGGACCCCAGGATACAGCCCCATATCGACTACGACTATCTGTCGACAGAGTTCGACAGGCTGCGGATGAGGGAGGCCGTCCGTATCTGCCTTGAGCTCTCGCGCACGGGCGGGCTGGAGGAGATCATAGAGTCGTGCGTCAATCCCGCCGAGAGCGACCTGGAGTCCGACGACTCCTTGGACGAGTGGCTGCTGGCGAACGTGAAGACCAGCCAGCACATCTCAGGCACGTGCAAGATGGGGCCGGCCTCGGACCCCACGGCCGTGGTCGACCAGTTCGGCAGAGTTCACGGGCTGGACGGTCTCAGGGTGGCCGACGCGTCCATCATGCCCGACTGCATCCGCGCAAACACGAACGCGACCGCCATGCTGATCGGGGAGCGGGTCGCGGAATTCATCAGAAACGGCGAGTAAGCCGCCTGAGTATGTCAGGGCGTCGTGCGGAAGCGGCTCAGGACGCCGCCCCCCCGTCGGTTAGGCGGCTCAGGCGCTCGGCGAGAAGGTTGCGTGGTGCTGATGGGCGAGCGCCGTCGTGGGAACCAGCGTCGCAGCCTGTAGGAGCGACTACCCAGCCAGGCAACCATCGACGCCATGCGCGCCGAACTCGGACTCGACCAAGAGAGGTTGGGTCTTGCCGACCCCAACATCAACCTGGCGCTGAATGCCAGGTGGGGCGTACGACGGCTGTGCGTGGCTACTCCCGCAACCGGTATAGCTCCGCTGTCGGGAGACGCCCCGAATCGTCTCTGCCGCCCGCGACGAGGATGCTGCCGTCGGGCAGCAGGGTCGCCGTGTGCGAGCGCCGCACCTCGGACAGGCCCTGTACCAGACTCCAGGTGAGCGTCGAGGGATCGAACACCTCTACCGAGTCGAGAGCCTGCTTGTCCCGTCCGCCTGTGGTCAGCACCCTTCCATCCGCGAGCAGAATCGGGGCAGTGAAGGATCTGGCCCCGGACATGGCGCCGACTGGGGACCACTCTCCGGAGGCGGGGTCATATATCTCGGCGGAGTTCAGAGGCAGGAAGGGCGCCATCAGGAGGGCTTGGCCTCCGGCGGCCAAGACTCTTCCGTCATCGAGTACGATGGCCGCGTGAGACGTGCGCGGCTCGGTCATCGCGCCGGCGGGAGTCCACTCGCCGCTGGCCGGGTCGTATATCTCGGCGGTGTCGAGAGTGCCGGCGAACGTTGCTCCGCCGCTAACGAGGACTGTGCCGTCATTCAGCAGGACCGCCTCGTGGCCGGTGCGCGGCGTGGACATGGCGCCGACCGCCGACCAACTTCCGGAGGATGAGTCGAACGCTTCGACGGATGCCGCGGCCCCGCCGGTGGTCTCGCCGCCGGTGACCAGCACGATGCCGCCGCCGATGAGCGTTGCCGTGTGTCCCCTGCGCGGCTCGGTCATGCTGCCGGTCAGGGTCCACGTCCCTCCGGCCGGGTCGTAGACCTCGGTGGACGCGACTATTTCGCTCTGGGACCTGCCTCCGGCCACGAGTACCGTACCGTCCGGAAGGACGGTCGCGGAAGCGGACGTGCGGGGAGTCACCATCTCTCCTGTCGGGGTCCACCCGCCCGTTTCTGGGTCGTATATCTCAGGGGCGCTGGGTTCTCTGCTTCCCCCGACAACCAGCACCCTGCCGTCATGAAGCAGGGAGGCGGTGTGGGACGCCCGAGCCGCCGACATGGGGTTCGTGGGTGTGGATGCGGGTTCCGTGCCCTCGCCTGGCTCATAACGCACCACCGGGTCGAGGGAGGCCGCCTCACGCATGAGGTCGGTGATCCCTCCTTCCGACTCGCTGTCCTGACTGGGGCTGCCAGTCGCGTCGGATGAGGCGCCGGGCGTGGATGCGTCCTGACCGGAGTCTCCTCCTCCGCAGGCGACGATCAGGCATATGAGCGCGGTCGAAATGGCGAGTCTGGCCGGTTCTGGCATCTGTATATCTCCGTGTCCAGCAGTTGCGCGGGGAGCCAAACTATTCTACAGGCTCGGTGATGAGGATTGACTGGTCTACTTTCACGTTCTCCAGCGTCTGCCGCCTCCCGCTGGGCCAGAGTATCACGATCCTCTCCACGACGAGCGCGTCTCCGATCCCGAACTCTAGGTCAACGCTGTCCATCGAGATGTAGCTGGAGCCTGCGCGCGCCTCCTTGATCTGCAGCAGGGGCTCTCGCCCTTCTACCTGGGTTTTCACGAATACGCGCGCGCCGATCCCGTCTGCGTTGCTGCCCGTGCCGTCGATTGCCATGCGTCCCCGCAGGCGTATGTTAATCCAGTGGTTGTCTCCGGCGCCATTCATCCATACGAATAGGGGGCCGTCGACTTGGGTCATCGTTCCGATGACCCCTTCCCAGACAGGCCCGCTGCTGTTGGTGCCGATCAGGTCTACGAAGCCGTCGCCGTTCAGGTCCCCGTGCGCCAGCCCCTTGCCGTTCTCGTGGAACTTCGGGTCGATTCTCCTTGCCGTGAGGCTGCCGGATCTCCTGGGGTCACCAGGGTCGTCGGTCGAATATCCGACCCCCAGGATGTCCAGCAGGCGGGCTCTGACCGTAATGTCTTCGAAGGAGTCGGCGCCGATTCCCCTGAGCATGCGTCCCGCGCTGGCGTATAGGGAACCCCCGGGGCCGGCCCCCCGGCCTATCTCGGACCCGAGCCAGTAGAGGTCCTGACGTCCGTCGTTGTCGAAGTCGAAGAACGTTGCTCCGTAGCCGAAGTCATAAGCCGCGAGGCCGGTCGGGACCTCCCAGGCGCTGTTGATGTTCTCGGGAGTGAGCGACGCGGGCGGCATGTATGGACTGGGAACGACCCTGGTCGAGGCGGCGACGTCTCGGAAGGAACGGGCCTCGCCGAGTCCCGAAGCTCCCAGAACGACTTCGTTACGCAACAGAGCATGGAGACAGGTGCCCCATTCGAACCGCTCGTGGTACTTGCAGTCGCCCCCCGGCTCCTCCTGCGGCTCTCCGAGACGCAGATGGTATCCCACGTTTGTGACGAACACGTCCAAGTCGGCGTCGCCGTCGTAGTCGCCGACCGCGAACCCCATCCAGTTGCCCACTTTGCCGATACCCATTTCGCTGGTCACGTGGGTGAAGCGCGGGGCACCCTGGCCCGAGTCGTTTCTAAACACCTGAAGCCTGTCGCCGTCATTCGCCAGCCACAGGTCAGGGTCGCCGTCATCGTCATGGTCGAAGAACAGGACGGCGTGAGTTCTGGAGGTGGGGTCGCCTATGAGGTTCCCTTTGGCGTCCTCGGCGGTCGGGTCGTATCCCACGTACTCACGGCCGGTGGACGGGTCTTCGAAGACCAGCGGTTGACCTTGTGGATCCAGCATCAATATCTGGCCGCCCCGGACTCCCGCCTGCTCAGCGACCTCCCGGAAGGAGTGACCTCCGTTGTTCAGGTACAGGATGTTGTAGTGGCCGGGGTGGCTCGGCTGGTCGAACTTGAAGAAGTCCTCGTCGATCAGGTTTCCAACGTAGATGTCCAGCCATCCGTCTCCGTCCACGTCGGCGCATGCGGCGCTCCCGGCCGAACGCAGGTTAACCGCCTCGCCAAAGGCGCTCCGCGTCACGTCGGTGAATGCCCCTGTCCCCGTATTCACGAACAGGCGGTCCTGTACACGCTCGTGGAGTTGCCGTGCGGAGCCGTCCGTCGTCAGGGCTGATCTGTAGTCGAGCTTGTCTCCGACGATGCCGCGCGCTCCCACGTACAGGTCCTGGTAGCCGTCGTTGTTCACGTCGCAGGCTACCACGCCGGAGCCGTTGGTCTCCACCGCGGCCACGCCCGCGGACTCGGCCACGTTGACGAAGGTCCCGTCGCCCTGATTGGCGTACAGGAAGTTCGGGTGGCCGGACTCCGACGTTACGTAGAAGTCGAGGTCTCCGTCGCGGTCGTAGTCGAACACAGCCACGCCTGGGCGGTAGTTCTTTACCCAGTAGCCGTCGTCCAGAGCGGTGGGCGCGGTGTTGCGGAACGGGGCAACGCCCGACGCGCCGTTCGCGAGCGGAGGTGGAACCGCTTCTTCGTAGGAGGTGAGGATCGAGGCGGCGCTGACGGCCTGGTTGTCAGCGGAGGTCAGCTCGCCCAGGCCGAGGACGGCGATGCCTCCGACTATCCCGACTGCCCAGGTGGATGCGGCGAAGGCGATGACTCCGCGTCTGGGCATGAGTCTGGCGAAGCCCCAGAATGTGATTGGCCCTCCGGCTGCCGCGGTAAAGAGGAGGGTGGCCGCCGGGGCGGTGCCCATGCCCAGCATGAGCAGCAGGGCGACCAGCGGTATCTCGAACATCAGGGGCACGTTTATGAGGATGCCGAGGGTCGCAGCGGCGGCGATGCCCCTGAGGTCGTTTCCCAGGTAGGCGTCCACGGATTCGGGGCTTATCCACTGGACCGCGAGGCCGCTGAGCAGACCGGCCAGCACCATTACCGGCCCGAGGCGGACGACGTATCCGAGCGTCGCTCTTGCCCAGTCGCGGCTCGCTTCGACCAGAGTCGGGCGCCATGGCGCCCGACTCCGGTCGAAGTCTGACTGCTCGACAGCGGGAGCCGCTGTCTGGCCGCTCCGCGTCCTGTCTCCGATGACTCTGGCGACGATGGGCGCGATCAGGATACCCCCGGCCAGTCCCAGGACGATGCGGCTGCCTCCGACCAGCGGGGTGAAGACGAACAGGGCCATGATGAGGGCAGGGAGGTTGAGGGTGGAGGACCCCTGGGCGATCGCGATCGCTCCCGGGGTTCCGGCGCCTCTTCGGGCGAAGGCCGTCGACACTGGGACGATGCAGGCGGAGCACAGGTTCCAAATCGGTCCGACGGCCAGTCCTTTGAGCGTTCCTCTGATCGGGCCGCCCCAGGAGTAGGCAGACCCGCCGGCTTTCGGAAACAGGAACGACTCCGTGAGTCCGGCCACCATGAAGGCGAAGGCCATGCCTGCGGCCACCAGGCGCATGTACGTTATGGAGAAGTCCCACCACCTTTCCAGGATATTCGAGCCGGGCTCGTCTTCGATGCAGAATCCCTGGAAGCACTCGACTTTGGGCGCGGAGACCACTTCGAGGTCGTCCCTGACCGTGTCCAGCTTTGGCAGCCTGTTGAAGGCCAGGAAGAGGGCGAGCAGGACGGCGAGAATGACTAGCCCGGCAGCGCGCTTCTTTCTGAGCGAGGTCTTCAGCATGGTCTGCGTGCGTTCGGCTGCGCACGCCTCCTCACATCCGACGTCTCAGCTTGGGGTCCAGCCTGTCGCGGAGGCCGTCGCCCGCGATGTTGATTCCCAGCACAGTGAGCGTCAGGAACACGCCGGGGAAGAATATGATCCAGATGGCCCTGGAGAGGTATTGTCGGCCTTGGGCCATGGTGCTTCCCCAGGTGGGGGTGTCCTGGGACACGCCTGCACCGAGGAAGCTCACGTATGCCTCCAGCAGGACGGCCGAGGCTGCGATAAAGGTGGCGAGCACGATCAGAGGGGCGACTGTGTTGGGGAACAGGTGCCGTGCGAGGATGCGCCAGGTCGGCACACCCACCGCGCGGGCGGCGTCGATGAACATCTGCTCTTTGAGGCTCAGCACCGCGGCCCGGACCACTCGCACGGCGCGCGGGGTCTCGACTATGCAGAGCGCGAGGATCACGTTCTGGACGCTGCCGCCGAAGACGGCCGTCAGGGCGATCGCAAGCAGTATGGCGGGGATGGACATCAGTCCGTCCATGATTCTCATGACCGCCATGTCCACCCAGCGGTAGTAGCCCACGAGCAGTCCGATCACCACGGACAGCAGGGTTGTGATGCCTGCCACGGCAGCCGCGACTATCAGCGATACTCGGCTGCCGTAGATGGTGCGGGAGTAGACGTCGCGTCCGACCACGTCGGTCCCGAACCAGCTGCCGCTGGACGGGCCGGTGAAGCGCTCCCTTGGCGCGACGGCGTTTGGGTTCTCCGTGAACAGGACCGGGGCGAGCAAGGCTATCAGCGCCATGACGGCCACGATGATCAAGCCCGCGGCCATGCTGGGGTTGGCCTTGACGAAACGGGCGGCGGTGACTGACAGGCTCCCGATCCCCATCGTCGAACGCCGCATCGTCGTCCGGACGGCTTGATCTGCCATCAGTATCTGATCCTCGGGTCCAGGAAGGCGTAGGAGAGGTCTACCAGCAGGTTGATGAACACGTAGACCACAGATATTACCAGCGTCGTCCCCTGAATCACGGGGTAGTTTCTGGAGGCGATGGAGTCCACCAGCAGGCGGCCCAGCCCCGGAATGGCGAAGACCGACTCGGTCACGACGAGTCCGCTCAGGAGCGCCGCCACGCCCAGCCCGATGACGGTGACGATGGGGAGGGCGGCGTTCCGCAGGGCGTGGCGGACGAGCACCACCTTTTCGGCCAGCCCCTTTGCCCTGGCGGTGCGGACGTAGTCTTCGTTCAGCGTTTCGATCATGGTGGCGCGCGTCATTCTGGTTATCAGGGCCATGGCGATGACGGCGGTGGTGGCCGCGGGCAGGATCAGGTGCATGAAGTAGTCGAGGAGTCCCTCCTGTGGAGGGGTGTATCCTGCGGCAGGGACCCAGTTCAGGTTGACTGCGAACAGGTATATCAGCATCAGGCCCAGCCAGAATACGGGGATCGAGTATCCCAGCACGGCGAACAGCATTACTCCTCTGTCGGTCAGGGACCTGGCCTTCCAGCCGGCGAGGATGCCCAGCGGGACGGCCATGCCGACGGCCAGCACCTCGGCCATGACGGCGAGCGAGATGGTGGGCACCATGCGCTGCCTGATGAGGTCGAGCACCTTGTTCTTGCCGAAGGTGGAGGTTCCGAGGTCTCCCTGTGCGAGGTCGCCCATCCAGATGCCCAGCTGGACGATGAGAGGGCGGTTCAGTCCGAGGCTTTCCCTGATGGCTTCGACGTCGGTGGCTGGCGCGTCGGGTCCGGCCATGAGGGCTGCGGGGTCTCCGGGCGTCAGGCGGACGATGACGAACACGAAGAGAATGACGGTCAGGAGCACCGGGATAGTGGCGAGAAGTCGATGTGCGACGTAACGCAGCAAGGCGAGACCCTGACTGTCGGCGTGTCGTGGACGGCCTCAGCCCGGTGGCTGATGCGACGCGGGGAAGGGCGCCCTGCGGCCCCTTCCCCGCGCGTCCACGGCTCTATGGCGCCGGAGTTTCCGTTATCTCTCTATCCAGACGTTGGTGTGGCTGGGCATTCCCCTGATGGAGGTGAATCCCTTCACGTACGTCCGGTACGGGTGGATGGCGTGGTACATTCCCAGGATTACGAACGGCGGGTCTCTGTAGAACTCGAGTTGCATTTCGTCCACGATCTGGTCTCTCTCTTCGGGGTCCAGAGAGGCGGCCCAGCGGCTGCGGAGGTCCTTCAGGGTGTCGTTGTGGTAGTTGATGAAGGTACCGCCGGTTGCGAAGCCGTCCGTGATCGGGTCGTGCAGTCCGTAGAAGCCGAAGCCCATGGGCACTATGTCCCACTCGTCCCACTTCTCCTCGCCGCCGAAGAGGATGCCCACCTCGGTCGACCAGTCTATCGTCGGCGCACTGACGTTGAAGCCGACATCTTCCAGCAGTGGCTTGAGGACGAGCCCCAGGGGGGTCAGGGCGGCCAGGTCGGTCGGGCTGAGCATGATTATCTCTTCGCCGTCGTAGCTCGACTCGGCCAGGAGCTGCTTGGCACGGTCGAGGTTCCCCACGTTGTAGTTTTCGTCGCCCGTGGTCCTTGCGAGGGGAGTCTCGCAGTGGAAGTATGCCGAGCAGAGGCTCCAGGTGTTCTTGGGTCCGAGGGTCGAGATCATGGACTCGGCGTCGATGGCGGCCTGGACGGCCTGCCTGACCTTGATGTCCTTGAAGACTTTGCTCTCGCCGTTGAAGGCGATGTTGCTCATCGAGCCTGGGACATTCAGCGCCAGGTCGATGTTGGGGTCGGCAAGGAGGTCGTCGATGGCGTCCGGCGGCCCGGAGTCGATTATGTCCCACTCGGCCGTCTTGAGCCCGGCGATCTTGGTCTCCGCGTCGGGGACCTCGAGGAATATGAGCCTGTCCATGTATGGGGTCTGGGCTCCCGCGAAGTTGCTGTGGGGCTCGGAGCGGGGGACGTAGCTCTCGTGGCGCTCCAGGATGACCCTGAATCCTGGCTCCCAGGATGCGAGCTTGTATGGGCCGCTGCCGACGATGTTGTCCACGCCCACGTCCTGGAACGGGTCCAGGGCCGCTATCTCCTGAGGCCATACCTGGAGGGCGCCCCGTATCGCGCCGACGTGGCTGATGAACGGGCTGTAGGCGTTTTGGAGCGGGAACCTTATCGTGTAGTCGTTCAGCTTGTCTATGACTACGTCTCCGTCCCCGTATGCGAACTGTTTGAGCGACTTGCCGCCCGAGTGCTTCTTGACCCATCGCTGGAGGGACTCGATCAGGTCGTCCGCGATGAGGGGCCTGCCCTCGAACGTGCTCGTGGTGTGGAAGTCGTGCTCCAGGATCTCGAAGGTGTAGGTCTTCCCGTCCGGCGAGATCGTCCAGCTCTTGGCCAACTCGGGCTTGGAGACGAAGTCGGCGTCGTACTTGAAGAGGCTCTCGTGGATGTGCATCCCTGGGGCGGCGCTGCTGTAGGCGCCTGAGAAGTCGCTGTCCAGCGTAGCGATGCCGCCGGAGGACACGATCTTCAGGTCGCCGCCGTACCGGGCCGCCTCCGCCGCGAGAGACGGGGACAGCTTGGCCTCCACTTCCTTCACCACCTCAACCTCAACCTCTTTGGTCACCACCACTTCCTTCACCACCTCCACCGGCCTCTCCACGATCACGGTGTCACCCGGGACCTCCACCTCTTTCACCACCTCCCTGACCACCTCGACCGGCTTCTCGACCTCGACGGTCCTGACGACCTCCTTTTCCACCTCCACCACCCTCTCGACAGGCACCTCTCTGACCACCTCCTGGGTGACCACCTTCTCTACTGGGACTTCCCTCACGACCTCTTGCGTACATGCCAAGGCCGCGACCGCCGCCAGCATCAACACCGTCCACAGTCCAAGTGACTTTTTGTCAAGTCTCCGTGTCATATCCAACCTCCATCAGTCGGTCTGTCAAACCAAACGAGTCTAATCTACCCAATCCGGGGGACTATATTGAATAGGGCCGTCCCTGTCAACCTGTGGAGCGCGCCGAATCCTCCACGGGCGGAAATTTTTTGCGAAAGTGTCACATTTTAGGGGCATTTCGTAGCTGGGAGGTGCGATTTTGGCCGACACTTTGCGACACTCATGCGACACTTATGCGACACTTATGCGACACTTTGCGACACTTATGCGACACTTATGCGACAGGCGATGCAGGAGTCTTGCGGGCGGTTTGTGGAGAGAGGCGGCTGTGTCATGGGGATACTCTAGCACAGCGGTTCGGCGTCGTCAAGGGTTGTCTGAATCAGGATTCTCAGGATTGGAGGATTTCAGGATTGGGAGGATTGGGAGGCGCGGTCGGTTCCTGAATCTTCCCTATGCGTTCGGGGCGACCGTATTTGGTGAGCGAGCGCCAGGGGTAGGTGGGTCAGGGGGCATAAACATTGAGCGGCATGGCATCAATGTTTATGCTATAATGCGTTCAGACCAGAGGGGCCGTCTCTTGCGACGGCCCGACCCGAGGTGCATGAACGTGGCGCTGAAGCCCGAGCAGTATACCGAGCAGGCCCGAGAGGTCATCGGCAGGTCGCAGGAGATGGTGCGGCTGTACCGCCACGGCGCGTGGGACTCGGAGCACGTGCTGATGGCCGTCTTGGAGCAGAAGGACGGTCTGCCGGTCGGCGTGCTGAACGAGATCGGGGTCTCCGTCGACGACCTGCGGCGTCGGCTCGGCGGGCTGCTGGAGGATGCGCCGAGGCTGTCGGGCCAGCCTTCACAGATATACGCCTCGCCCAGAGTTCTCCATCTGCTGGATAGAGCCAAAGCCGAGGCTGACAGGCTGAGCGACGAGTTCGTCGGGACGGAGCATCTGCTGGTCGCGCTGGTACAGGAGGACGCGGGCGACGTGCGGCGCGTGGTGAGCGAGTTCGGCGTCGACCTGGAGCGGGTCTATCAGGCGCTCCGAAAGGTACGGGGCGGGCACAGGGTCGACGACCCGAGGGCCGAGAGCCGCTACCGGTCTCTGGAGAGGTTCAGCGTGGACCTGACCGATCTGGCGAGGAGCGGCCGGCTGGACCCTGTGGTGGGCCGGGACGTCGAAATCGCCCGCGCGATGCAGACCCTGGTGCGCCGCACGAAGAACAACCCGATGCTGATAGGCGGCGCGGGGGTCGGCAAGACCGCCGTAGTCGAGGGCCTTGCCCAGCGCATTCATGCCGGCGACGTCCCCGACGAGCTGAAGAGCCGCCGTGTGCTGGCGCTGGACATGGCCGCGATGGTGGCGGGGGCCAAGTTCAGGGGGGAGTTCGAGGAGCGCCTGAAGGCGGCGCTGGACGAGATCAGGGATGCCGACGGGGAGGTCATAGTCTTCATCGACGAGATACACACGGTGGTCGGGGCCGGCGCGGCTGAGGGGGCGATGGACGCGGGCAACATGATGAAGCCCGCGCTCGCGCGCGGGGAGCTCCAGTGCATCGGGGCCACCACGGAGGATGAGTACCGAAACAGCATCGAAAGGGACGCCGCCTTGGAGCGCCGCTTCCAGCCCATATTGGTCGAAGAGCCCGACGCCTCGGCGGCCGTCGAGATGCTGCGCTCGCTGCGGCCCAGGTACGAGGTCCACCACAGGGTGAAGATCGAGGACGCCGCCCTGGAGGCCGCCGCGCGTCTCAGCCAGCGCTACGTGACCGGCCGCCTGCTCCCGGACAAGGCCGTCGATCTGATCGACGAGGCTGCGAGCAAGCTGCGCATCGAGGCGCAGACTCTCCCCAGCGGCCTCCGTGAGCAGGAGTCGAGGCTCCTCCAGCTCCAGGACGAGGAGGAGGCGGCGTCGCGCCGCGCCGACTATCGGCAGGCCGCGGAGCTGCGAACGGAACGTCTGCGGCTGCAGGAGGAGTTCGATTCACGCCGCAGCGAGACGGCGCCGCGCCGCGAGGTCGGCCTGACCGTGACGGCCGAGCACGTCGGGAGGCTGGTTGCCGAGTGGACGGGGATTCCCGTGGACCGCCTGCTGGAGACCGAGGCGGAGCGGCTGCTCCATATGGAGGAGCGCCTGCACGCGCGGGTGGTGGGGCAGGACTTGGCGGTCGCCGCCGTGTCCGACGCCATCCGGCGGGCGAGGGCCGGCCTGAAGGATCCTGACAGGCCCATAGGCAGCTTCATCTTTCTGGGGCCCACCGGCGTCGGCAAGACCGAGCTTGCCAGGGCGCTCGCCGAGTACCTGTTCGACGATGAGCAGAACATGGTGCGGCTCGATATGTCGGAGTACATGGAGAAGCACGCCGTCTCGAGGCTCATCGGGGCGCCCCCTGGATACGTGGGCTTCGAGGAGGGGGGCCAGCTCACCGAGGCCGTCCGCCGGAGGCCGTTCAGGGTCGTGCTTTTCGACGAGATCGAGAAGGCGCATCCGGACGTCTTCAACATTCTGTTGCAGATCATGGAGGACGGCAGGCTGACCGACGGACGCGGCAGAACGGTCGACTTCCGCAACACGCTGGTGATAATGACCAGCAATCTGGGGACGTCGGATCTGCGCCGAGGCGCGCCCGGCTTCCGCCGGGACCTCGACGAGTCCGCGAGGCTGCGTTCGTCGATAGACGAGCAGATGAGGAGAGCCTTCAGGCCGGAGTTCGTGAACAGGATCGACGAGACGATCATCTTCCACCCGCTCGAATCGGAGCACCTCAGGCGCATTGTGGAGATACTGATCTCCGAGGTGGAGGAGCGTCTGGGCGAGCATGGGGTCTCCATCACCCTGACGCCCGATGCGAGCGAGTGGATCGCGCGGACGGGGTTCGACTCCGTGTACGGCGCGAGACCCCTGCGGCGGGCGACCCAGCGCAATTTGGAGAACCCGCTGTCGAGGCGGATACTGGCCGGCGAGTTCGGCGATGGCGGCCAGGTGCTCGTCGATGCCGCGGATGACGGCCTGACGTTCGAGAACCTGCCGGAGGCGCCCCCGCTGGCCGCCTGAGACGCGGGCGTGTAGAATCGGCATCCAGAGACGGAGAAGGTGAGGGACTTACGTTGTCAGAGCTTCTGTGGACCGGCGAACACTGGATACTGTATCTGAGGCGGCCCGGCGAGGAGTCCAACAGCGGCTCCGTGAGCCTGTACAGGACCGCGTACAGCCCTGCGGGGGAGGGAACGGTCGCGCTGGTGAGCGCGGACGGGCCGTCGGGGATAGCGCCCGCGGTGTACACCGACAACCGCCCCCTCGTCGACTTCATCTCGGAGACCGTCATCAAGTGGTCGGCGAGTCCGTTCCCACGGGGGCTGCCTGTGGTGGACGCTCGGATCACCCGTGGCGGCGCGGTGCCGTCCGGGCCCGAATGGCGGATAGAGGCCGGCGACGCCACGGTCACCGCTCTGTGGACCGAGGTCGAGCCCCCGGTGGTCATGGACAAGCCTCTCCGCTCGGTGGGGATAGCCGTGATCCACTCGGCGCTGTTCTTCAGCGGCGCGGCGCGGATGACGGTGAACGGCGTCGAGGTGGAGGGTTCCCCGTTCGTCAGGGAGGGCTGGCGGCGAGCGGTGGGCCGTCCGGGGAGCTCGTGCTGCTTCGCTCTGTCCGAGACGATGGTCGCCGACGGCTAGGCCCGGTCGGTGGTCGGCGGGGTACGTCTCACCTGGCAACTGTTGCCGCACCTGCCGAACGGGTGGGGTGAACACCGAAAATCAGGTGGACGGGGGCAGTGTCCTACCTACCCCCCCCCCCCCCCGTTTTGCGCGCGGCCTCTTCCGACCCCGATGTATTCGAAGCCGAGCCTCTCCATCTCGATGGGGTCGAGGGCGTTTCTGCCGTCGAACACCAGCCGCGGGGGGGTCATGCACCGGGCCACGATCTGCCAGTCGGCGTTGACGATGTGGTCCCACTCGGTCAGGAGGACCAATGCCTGCGCTCGGTCCGCGGCTTCCGCCACGTCGTCGACCAATCGGACCGACGGCGGCAGGCTCGAACGAGCCGACTCCGCCGCACGAGGATCGAACGCCGCCACATCCACCCCCTCGTCGACCAGCGCCCGGATCAGGTCGAGTGACGGGGCGTCCCGAACGTCGTCGGTCTCGGGCTTGAATGCGAGACCCAGGACGCCGACTCTCGTTCCGGCAAGCACGCTGTCGAACCGCTGACGCAGCGCGTGCAGCGGCAGCAACCGCTGCCTGTTGTTGGTGTGTATAACCGACCTCAGCAGGTCAATGTTCGCGCCGCTGGTGAGCGCGAGGTGGTCCAGCGCGCGAACGTCCTTTGGGAAGCATGAGCCCCCATACCCTACGCCCGCGTGGATCCTCATGCCCGTCCTCGAATCCATTGCCAGCCCATCGCTCACCGTGTCGATCGACGCCCCGACTGCGCCGCAGAGCACGGCGATCTCGTTGATGAAGGACACCCGGGCGGCGAGGAACGCGTTGGAGGCGTACTTGATCATCTCGGCGCTGGTGACGTCCGTGATCAGATACGGCGCGTCGATCCCGTCGTACATTCGTCTGATCAGATCGACGGATTGCTCGTCGTTCGAGTCGACCCCGACGACGATGCGGTCCGGGGACTCCCAGTCGTGCACCGCCCGGCCCTCGCGGAGGAACTCGGGATTGGACGCGTATCGGATGCGCGTGCCTCTCAGTTCTCGCCGCGCGATCCTCTGACCGGCGCCGGGTGGAATGGTGCTCTTCATTACGATGGTCAGGCCGTCGGGTCCAATGGAGCTGACCCACGCGACCGCGCTCATCACCTGTCTGAGGTCTGCGCTGCCGTTATCGGTGGGAGGCGTGCCGGTGGCAATGATCGCGGCGTCGCCGATGCCTTCGGCGAAATCGTCGCGGTGGACGAATCGCAGCGTTCCCTCCCGAAGCGAGGAGGTCACCCAGGCCTCCAGTCCCGGTTCATACATCGGAATCTTGCCTGTTCGGAGGGTGTCGATACGCTGCCGATCTATATCGACGCCGAGCACCTCGTGCCCCTCTTTTGCAAGGCCGGCGGCGGCAACCGTGCCCACGTACCCAAGCCCGACGACCGTTATCTTCAACTCTGCCGCGCTCCCTGCGGGGCCGCTCGGGCAGGGCCGCCGGCTATGCCCCGGATACCCTCGGATATGGGGATTCGAGGCTCCCAGCCGATCAGCGTCTTTGCCTTAGAGTTGTCGGCGGACTTGCGGCGTTCCTCGTACATGGCCCTGGGGTTGGGGAAGACGTACTCGACCTCCCCCCCGATCATGGCGGCGATTTCATTGATCGAGGTCTCCTCGTTGGGACCGACGTTGAGCACGGTGTTCTCTCCGGAGGGGAGCTCCGCCTCCATCGCCGAGACGTTGGCGCTGACCACGTCCGATACGTGGGTGTAGCCGTGTGTCTGGCTGCCGTCTCCGTAGAGTGTCAGGGGCTTCCCCTGGTCCCGCAGCTTGATGAAGCGGGGGATGACCAGCACGTAGGCGCCTTCGTCCGCCTGTCTCGGGCCGTACACGTTGAAGTACCGCAGCGAGACTACTTGCATATTGAACAGGCGGGCGAACATGTCGGCGTACTGCTCGCCGATCAGTTTCTGGAGCGCGTAGGGCGATTTGGGCGCGGGCGTCATCCCCTCGCGCATGACGTGGGTGGGCTGGCTCCCGTAGACACTCGAGGAGGACGAGTATATGACCCTGCGAACGCCGTTCTCCCTGGCCGCCTGCAGCACGTTCAGCGTGCCGTTCACGTTCACGTCGTGGGTGCCCACGGGGTCTTCTATGGAGCGTGGAACCCGCGCCCAAGCCGCTGTGTGGAAGATCGAGTCGGCCCCCTCGGTCGCGGATGCGACCAGTCCGGCGTCCGTGACCGAACCCTGTACCAGAGCGGCCGCCGGGTTGAGATACGCCTTCTTGCCGGTCGAAAGGTCGTCCAGCACGATCACCTCATGGCCGAGGTCCACGAGACGGTCGACGAGGTGAGAGCCGATGAAGCCGCACCCGCCGGTTACGACGTGCCTCATCGCCTGAGCGCGCCTCTCACTCCAGGGTCCACTCATGCCCCTCCGTCATCAGTGTGGAAGCAGGCTTCCACACTCGTTCAGCCTGTGCGTGTCTGCATGGACGCCGCACACGAGTAATGTTATCACAAACCGTGTACAGTGGTCAGTTACTGCCGTTGCAGTCGAACCTGTCTCAGATTAGTAGGCGGTGTAGGCGCCTCCCAATCCTGGGAGTCCTGATTCAGACAGTTGACACCACCGAACCGCTGTGCTAGAGTATCTCCATGACACAGCCAGCCCATCTCCGCAACCAGCCCGCGCGGCTCCCGAAGCGCCTGTCACATAAGTGTCACATAGTGTCAGATAAGTGTCAGATAAGTGTCACATAAGTGTCAGATAAGCGTCACATAAGTGTCACATAGTGTCAGGCAAAATCGGCCCTCTCAGCTACGAAATGACCCTAAAATCTGACACTTTCCGCGAAAATTCCCTGAGCCGCCGCTCCCCAGAGGCTGCCGGCGCTGGGGCCGGCGCGTCGCCCCACCTAAATTCGGACGAGCGGCTTACCGACCCGGTTGAGGGGATGCCTCGGAACGACTTTGGAGCGTCCCTGGGAGTTGGGACCTAATGAAGGAGGGTATCGCCATGACAGGTGCGGACGTCTATCGGAACGCGGTTGTGATCGACGGGCTCAACGTGAGCAACTGGGACAGCCCGGCGGTGTATGGGAGCCTGCGGAACGGCGGGGTCTCGGCGATCAACGCCACGATCGCGACCTGGGAGGGCTTCGAACAGACTATGGACGCCGCGGCGGCCTGGGGGGCTAGGTTCGACCGGCACGGCGACTCGATCACGCGGGTCGAGACCGTCGAGGACGTGCTGGCCGCGAAGCGAGAGGGGAGGACGGGAATCATCCTCGGCTTCCAGAATGCCTCTCCCATAGAGAACAGGCTGGACCGCCTGGCTCTCTTTCACGGCCTGGGAGTGCGGATCATCCAGGTGACGTATCACGAGCGGAACCTGTTGGGGAACGGCTGCTACGAGCGGAGGGACGACGGGCTCAGCAGCTTCGGCATAGACGCCGTCAGAGAGATGAACCGGCTGGGCATCCTGATCGACCTGTCTCACGTCGGCCCCCGCACGACGATGGAGACGATAGAGGTATCGGAGAAGCCCGTGGCCTGCACCCACGCCAACTCGAAGGGCTATTACGACGTCCCGCGCAACAAGGCGCTGGACGCGGTCAAGCTCCTCGCCGAGAAGGGGGGAGTCGTCGGGGCCACGTGCATCACCTCGTTTCTGAGGACAGGCCCCCGCTCGACCCTGGCCGACTACGTGGACGCCATCGACGACCTCGTCCAACACGCAGGCATCGACCACGTCGGGATAGGGACCGACTTCACGCAGGACCAGCCCGAGTCGTTCTGGCTGTACATAGCCGCCCAGCAGGGCACGAAGTACCCAGCCTCGTTCACCGACCCCGGCAGGAGGTGGAAGGTGAACGACCCGACGCTCTATCCCGCCGGACTCCAGACCCCGGACGACCTCCCGATGCTGGCCGGGGCGCTCCTCGACAGGGGATACACGGCGGAGGATACCGCGAAGCTGCTCGGCGGCAACTGGCTGCGCCTCTTCCGTGACGTGTGGCTCGCATGACCGCCGGCCGCTCGTCCGAATCAGAGTCGGAGCCGCGGCTGTAACGCCAAGCGCTGGCGAGCGGGCGCGCGCTTGGGATAAGATGCGCCCCATCCTGCCGACGTGGGGGCGAACATGCAGACGGACCTGCCCGGATGGGTGACCTTTCCGGAGAGCGACTGGGTGCGGATCACGCCTGCGGAGGCAGGGCTCGACCCCGATAGGTTCGCGGCGTTCATCGGAGGGCTTGATATACGGGGCTCCGAGTTTGGCGGCGAGGACCACTCCGGCAATCAGTGGGGGGCGGCGCTGACGCGGGGCGGCTACCTCATTCACGAATGGGGAGACAGGCGCTACAGATTCCAGACCGCCTCCGTCGGGAAGGCGTTCTCGTGGGCGCTGATCGGGTTTGCCGTCGAGGACGGCCTCCTCGACCCTGACGAGCCCATCAACAGGAGCTGGACCGGCGAGGGACAGCTGTCGCACAGCCACAAGTACCTCGACCGCGGCCACCATCGGGGCCTCACCTGGAAGCATCTCATCGGGCCGAGGGAGAAGTCCGAGCACTACGGCGGCTTCGCCATCGAGTTGGGGCTGCACTGGCAGGAGCGAAAGTCCGGCGTGCGGGAGATCACTCAGGGTCTGCCCGAGTGGGTCAACTGGAGCGGAGACCCCTTCTACGATCTGTATGCCCATGCCGAGCCTGGCACCGTGGGCCTCTACTCCAGCGCCGGGTTCTGGAGGCTGTCCCAGGCGTTGACCGTCGTGTGGGGCCGTGACCTCAAGGACGTTCTGGACGAGAGGCTCTTCGGCAAGATCGGCATTCCCGCCGACCGCTGGGACTGGCTGACCGGGGAGCACGTGAAGAGCCGGAAGCACTTCTATCCGGCCATACCGGACTCGTACACCTATCTCGACCCTCCTTACGAGATCGACGGCGTTCCCGTACGGAGCGGTCCCGGGTGGGTGGTGATCAGCGCGTCCGACCTGGCCAGATTCGGACACCTCAACGCCACCCGGGGCATCTGGAAGGGTGAGCGGATCATCGATCAGGCGTGGCTGCGTGGACACAGCGGCGGCAACGGGTCGGGCGCGAGTGGGGAATCGAGACACTTCACCGCCATGGGCGTCGTCACCACCGAGGGGTTCGACCACCCGCACGCCGTGGTCACGACGAGCCTGCTTCCGGATGAGGTCTTTGTCGGTCCCGTGAGCCGCGAGCCGGTCGGCCGCTGAATTTTGGAGGTGAGAAGATGAGGATAGACATAGTCGGGGCGGGCACGCCCACTCCGGCCCCGGACAGGTTTGGCTCCTGCTACGTCGTCAACACGGGGGGCGAGAGGCTGATGTTCGACTGCGGGCCTGCCTCCACGCACAAGCTGGTGAAGATGGGGATAAGCCTGGTCGAGATCGAGAACCTGTTCTTCACGCATCACCACTTCGACCACGACGTCGACTATCCCTGCTTCATACTCAGCCGGTGGAACCTGTTCAAGGGGGGCGAGGAGCACCTGCGGGCATTCGGCCCCACGCTCACCGAGCGGATTACGCACAGGATCATGGACGAGCATGAGGGCGCATACGCCCACGACTGGGTCGCCAGGATCAACCACCCGCTGAGCCTGAACGCCTTCACCTCGCGCGGCGGGACGCTTCCGCGTCCCGCGCCGGTCGTGCTGGCCAGGGACGTCGGGCCGGGCCTGGTCTCGTCGGGCCCGGACTGGGAGGTAACCGCCGCGCCCGCCGAGCACGTCCAGCCCTGGCTCGACTCCCTCGCCTATCGGGTAGACAGCGGCGAGGGCAGCGTCGTCGTCACCGGGGACACTCGTCCGTGCGACAGCGTGGTGGAGCTTGCCAAGGGCGTCGACACGATGATATGCCTCTGCACCTACATAGAGGACGAACAGGAGGGCACGCCGGAGGCGGAGTACATGTGCGGCAGCACCACCGCGGCAAAGATGGCCCAGGCCGCCGGCGCGAAACGCCTCGTGCTGGTCCACCAGGTGGACATCATGGATGACCCCGGCGAGACCGAGCGCGCCGTCCGGGACATAGCCAGGCACTACGACGGCGAGATCGTCTGGGGCAGGGAGCTGATGAGCGTCGAGGTGTAGCGCCGAGGCTGGCTCGCCGCGCCGCGTCAGTCGTACGTGTCGGGCGGCGTGACTCCGTGGAATAGGGAGTACTCCGAGATGATCACGTCCTCGCCGCCGATTTCGCCCCACACGAGGATCGTGTAGACCCCGGCGCCGTGCCTGCTCAGCAGACCGCCAATGCCTGCGGTCACCTCGAACGAGTCGCCGTCGATCTCCCATCCCCCCGCCGTGATCCAGGGCACGGTGGAGGTGGTCTCCTCCATAGCCTGGCTTGCGTCGTATGCCGCCTGCCAGGATTGGAGCGCCTCGTCGTGCGAGCGCGGCGCGGCCGCGTCTGCGGGAACGTCATACGGATCGGGGCAGGGTCTGTACGAGGTCGTGTAGGAGTCCTCAGAATAGAACCAGTTCCCTGATAGGGGCGGCCTCAGGGAGGCTATGAGTAACCCCGACCCGTAGCAGTACGTTCTTGCAACCTGCCCCTTGGTCAGCGCGTGGGGCGGCGGGTCGTAGTATATCTGGATGCCCAGGTCCTGGTCTTCCTGGAGTGTCACGCCGTTCTTTACCGTTCCGGACACGGCGAGGCCGCCGTCCTCGATGAGGGGAAGCGGGTCATACTCCAGGTAATCGCCCTCGAAGTGCTGGACGACCGCGAGGTTGTAGCGGTCCCACGCGAGGCCGACGTTGACCTTCCTGTGCCAGGGGTCAAGGATGTTTCGACGATGGCCCGGGCTGTCCATAAGCCACCTGATAGCCTCGCTGATCTCCTGCCTGATGCTGTCTATGGCCTGGTATCCATCGGACTCCCTGATGCAGTAGTCTCTGCCATGCACGTTCTCCGAGTTCGACTGGTAGTCTCCGGCAAGGCTGTACCTCATGTAGGGTTTCAGCCCGTCGATTCCCCAGTGGGACGAGAAGCAGTTCTCCAGCGACGCCTCGGCGTGAAGCTGTGCGGCAAGGTTGTCACCGAGGACGACGGGTCTGACGGAAGCCTTGATCCTCTCGGCATTCATGAGCTCCAGCATGTAGCGCTTCTCCTCGGCGTGCCGCAGATCATGAGGGAGGATCGGCGTTGGCGCGGCGGCTGGCGCCGGCGTTGGCGTGTTGGTCGGCGTTGGCGTGCCGGCCGGTTCTGGCGTGCCGGCTGGCGTCGGCGTGTTGGCCGGCTCTGGCGTGCCGGTTGGCGTTGGCGTATTGGTCGGCGCTGGCGTGCTGACCGGGGTGGGTGTGGTTTGCAGCGCCTCGACGGTAGCTTGTATCTGGGCCTCGACCGTCGCTTGCGTGCCCGGCCCGGGGCTGGGGGCCTCTGCCTCTGCCTCCACCTTGGCCAACTCTCTGGCCACCGCCTCTTCAATGGCCGCCGCGCTGGGCCGCGTGGGGGTCGGCTCCGCCTGCGGGGCACTGGAGCCGAGGTATGCAATGACCGCGACCACGACGAACGACGCTATGACCGCGGCGGCAATCAGGACTCTGCGTCCGGGCCCGCGTCCACCGGAGGGTTTGGGTGGGGTGGACGATTGGAACGGGCGGCGCTCCGGCGGCGGCGGACTGTCCGCCTGGAGCTGTGGGCGCTCCGGTGGAGTGGGCGGCCTGTCTGCCTGTGGCTGTGGGCGCTCTGGACCCGTGCAGGAGGCACAGGTACACGCCGGAGGGTGATCGGAATACCGTTCTGGATGCTGGGGAGGTATGGTTCTGCTCCCGCGTGATGGATGGGGGGGAGAATGCCGCGCCGAGACCGAATTTGCGATGTTGCCGCGGTGGTCAGTTCGCTCTGGCCTGGATGCCTGCGAGGGTCTCGATGGCCTTGACGTAGGCCTGTATGCCCTCGCGTCCGTTGCCGGCGCGCTGGACTGCCCTGAACATCTGGCTGACCAGCGGCGTGGTGACGAGGGGCACGTCGAGCTCGGCGGCGGCTTCTTGGACCAGGCGCAGGTCTTTTTGGGCCAGGTCCACCATGAAGCCTGGGGCGAAGTCGCCATCGAACACCTTCCGGCCCAGGTTTTCCACCATCCAGGAGTTCGCGGCTCCGGCGCCGAACGCCTTCAGCAGGGAGTCGGGGCTGCCGCCGGCCCTCGAGGCGAACACGATCCCCTCGCACATCGCGGCGAGGTTCCCCATGCCTATTATCTGATTGGCGAGCTTGGTCACCTGGCCCATGCCGCTGCCGCCGCAGTGGGTGATCACCCTGCCCATCGCGCGGAAGACCGGCAGGCAGCGCTCGAACACCTCGGCGTCCCCGCCGACCATGATCGAGAGGGTCCCGCTCGTTGCTCCCGGGAGGCTTCCGCTCACCGGGGCGTCCAGCACGTGGACGCCCTTCTCGCTCAGCTTCTCCGCGATCGATCTGGTTACCGAGGGGGAGATCGTGCTCATGTCGATTACCACCGAGCCCTCTCTGGCGCCCGCGATGACACTGTTGAAGTCGTGCGTCATAACCGACTCCACGGCGTCGGAGTCGGTGAGCATGGTGATGGTGACGTCGCTCCACTCGGCGACGACCGCCGCGGACCTTCCCGTCCTCGCCCCCTCCTTCTCCAGCTCGTCCATCTTCGAGGCCGTTCTGTTCCAGACCGACAGATCGAACCCTGCCTTGAGCAGGTTCCTGCTCATCGGGACGCCCATGATGCCGAGGCCGATGAATCCGACTTTCGTGTCCATGTTCAGCCCGCGACCTCGAAACGCTGGGACTCCGGGGGCCTGGCCCAGAGTTCGTCCGCGCCTGCCATCGCCGCGGCGCGCTCCGGGCTGGCCTTCCAGTCGTCGTATATCGCGCCGCTATCCCAGAGCACTATGCTGGTGATCTGCGTGGGGTCGTCCAGGGCGATGAGTGTCTGCCTGCTGACGAATCCCGGGGCTCTGCTCTGAGCCAGCCCGTTGCCGTCCAGCTTGGCCCGCGCCTCGGCTGTGAGCCGCTCCTTCGCCCAGTGGTGGGTCAGTACTGCGATCATGGGGGCCTCCTGTACGGGCGGGAGTGTAGCAACGGCGGTTACGGGCGTCAACGACCGCGCGGCGACGCGGGGCATCGCTCCTACGCCTGAAGCGGACACACCGCCGCCCCGCTCGGTCTATTCGGTGTCGGCCTGCCGTCTGGACCAGGCGAGAGCTGAGACGGCTTCGAGCACGGTTCTGTGTGCGACCTCTGCGGTGATGGCGCCGGGGCCGTCGAAGGGCGGGGACACCTCGACCACGTCCATTGCCACGAGCTTCACGGTGGAGGCGATGCGGCGCACGGCTCGAAGGAGTTCTGCGGAGGATATTCCTCCGGGCTCCGGGGTGCCCGTGCCGGGAGCGAAGGCGGGGTCGAGAACGTCGACGTCGATCGAGAGGTAGGTGAAATCGGGGCCGTCGCAGGCTTCGGCGACGGCGTCGTCGAGGACGGCGTCGAAGCCCCTGTCTTCGATCTCGGCCATGGTGTGCCAGCGCATGTGGTGCGCGCTCATCCACTCGAACGCGCGGCCTGGCGGCCAGTATCCACGTAGGCCGACCTGGACGAAGTTGCGTCCTGGGACGGCGCCCGATTCTATGAGTCTTCGCATGGGGGTTCCGTGTCCGAGCAGGGCTGGACCGTAGCTGAACGCGCCGGTGTCGGGGTGCGCGTCGAGGTGTACTACGCCGACGCGGCCGAATCCGTATTGCTGTGCCACGGCGGTGGCGGCCGGCTGGGTGATGGAGTGGTCGCCGCCCAGGATGATCGGGACGGCTCCGGCCTGGAGGGCCTGTGTGACCTTCGTCCACACTGCCGCGTGGGCCATTTCGAGTGAATGGGGCGGGCAGGGGGCGTCTCCGAAGTCGACGATTCGGAGGACTCTCGTGGGGTGAACGCGGAGGCCGATATGGTACAGGTCGGTGTTGGGCGCGCCGAAGTAGCCTGCGTGCCTGATGGCCCTAGGGCCGAGCCTGGCTCCGGGGCGGTTGGTCGCGCCGATGTCGACGGGCGCGCCGAGGATGGCGACGTCGGGTTTCAGGGCGTTCAGCTCGTCGACGGTTCCGGCGTATGGGGCTCTCAGGAACGTGGCGGGGCCGACGAAGGGGGGCTGGTGTTCGCTGAAAACTGTTCCAAACTGTTCCATTTGTTCCATCTCGTAGCTGAGGGTTCGACTTCGTGGGTCAAATGCGGGGCATTTGTGGAACGGAACCGGACGGAACCGGGGCAGTTTCGGGACAGTTGTGGGACAGGGTCTTCAGGGCTGCTGGGCTGGCTGGTTCCATGTGCAAATCGTAGCACAGCGGTTCGTGGGTCGTCAAGGGTTGTTGCCGGGGGCCAGGGGCCAGTCGCCAGTTGCCAGTTCCCCCCAGATCCCCTGCCAGAGGGGAGAACCCTTCTGGACTCCCCCTTTGGACCTCGCGGAGTCTGAACTGTTGCTGGTCAGGGGGCGGATTGAAGCGGGCGGGGGCTGTTTGCTACACTGCCGCGACATCGGGATGGAGAGGGACATGCGGCTGAGCATCGAAGAGGTGAGACACACGGCGGCGCTGGCTCGGATCGGGATGACCGATTCCGAGATTGAGTCGATGCGCGGCGAGCTTTCGAACATCCTCGACAACTTCGACGCGCTCGGCCGGGTGGACACTGAAGGTGTGGAGCCCACCGGCCACTCGGTGCGTATCGACTCGGTCATGCGGGACGACAGGGTCTTCGAATCGCTGCCCAGGGAGGACGTGCTCGCCAACGCGCCGCTGTGCGAGGACGGGTTCGTGAGGGTGAGGGCGGTGCTCGGCGATCATTAGCTTCGAGGCGCGGGCGGGTCGAGTCCACGATCAGGCATGAGCTCATTCGACGCCACCGGTCTGACCGCACATGCCGCCAGGGGTCTGTTGGACCGTGGCGAGGTCTCCTCCTATGAGTTGACTCGCGCGGCGCTGGACCGGATTCACGAGGTGGACGGTCGGGTCGGCGCGTTCGTGACGGTGACCGAAGCGGAGGCGCTGGAGGCGGCGCGCGCTGCGGATCGGCGCATATCGGACGGGGAGGGAGGGCCGCTTACGGGGATTCCCGTACAGGTGAAGGACAACATATGCACGAGGGGCGTCCGCACGACCTGTTCGTCGCGGATGCTCGAGAGCTATGTTCCACCCTACGACGCCGCGGTAGTGGAGCGGCTCCGCCGGGGCGGCGCGGTGATAGTGGGGAAGGGCAACCTGGACGAGTTCGCGATGGGGTCTTCCACGGAGAACTCCGCCTTTTTCCCTACGAGGAACCCGTGGGATCTGAGCCGCGTGCCTGGCGGCAGCAGCGGCGGGCCCGCGGCCGCGGTGGCGTCGGGCGAGTGTGTCTTCTCGCTCGGCTCCGACACCGGCGGCAGCATCCGCCAGCCGGCGGCGCTGTGCGGAGTCGTTGGGTTCAAGCCGACCTACGGGCTGGTCAGCAGATACGGGCTGGTGGCGTTCGCCAGCTCGCTCGACCAGATTGGTCCTCTCACCAGGGACGTGACCGACTCCGCCATGGCGCTGAGCGCCATAGCGGGCCACGATCGGAGGGACTCGACCTCGCTCGAATACGAGGCGCCGGACTATACCCGCGCGCTGCGGGAGGATCTGACGGGGCTTCGCATCGGCGTTCCCGTCGAGTACTTCGCGGCTGGGATAGAGCAGGGCGTCGGGGAGGCGGCGCACGCGGCGATCGGAGCGCTGGAGGACCTTGGGGCGCGCGTCGAGGAGACCTCGCTGCCTCACACCGAGCACGCGCTGGCGGTCTACTACATAATCGCTCCCTCGGAGGCGTCGGCCAACCTGGCCCGGTACGACGGCGTGAAGTACGGATACTCGGCTCGCGAGGCAGGCGGGATGTGGGACGCTCTGGACAGGACACGCCAGGACGGGTTCGGGCCGGAGGTGAAGCGTCGGATTATGCTGGGGACGTACGCGCTCTCGGCCGGGTACTACGACGCCTACTATCTGAAGGCCCAGAGGGTGCGGACGCTGATAGCGCGGGAGTTTCGAGCGGCTTTCGAGGATTTCGACGCGCTGGTGACACCCACGTCCCCCTCGGTCGCGTTCGAGCTGGGCGAGAAGACCGCCGACCCGGTCCAGATGTATCTGAGCGACATACTGACCATGCCGGCGAACATAGCAGGGATACCGGCCGTCTCTCTGCCGGCGGGTATGTCCGACGGTCTGCCGGTCGGTCTGCAGCTGCTGGCCGCGCCTCTGCGTGAGGAGACGCTGTTCCGAATCGCCTACGCTTACGAGCAGGCGACCGAGTGGCACAGGCTGCGGCCGGAGTTGTAGAGCAGGGTTGCTGATCGGGCGCATCCGGTCCGGGGCGTGACGTCCACGCGCGTGGAGCCTGCCTTGGTGCTATAATCGCCGGGTCAGGAGGTGACGGCGATGGCAGATACGGTCAGGTTGGGCAGCGGCCGGTTCTCGTACGAAGTGGCGGTTGGATGGGAGCAGATGCCGCCGGGCTACTCGTGGACGGACGCGGCGGCGGTCGCGGTGGACTCCCAGGACAGGGTGTACGTATTCAACCGGGGCGACCACCCGATGATCGTCTTCGACTCGGGCGGCGGCTTCCTGAAGTCGTGGGGCGAGGGGGTCTTTTCCAGGGCGCACGGCCTGACGATCGGGCCCGACGACATGCTCTACTGCACCGACGACGGCGACCACACCGTCCGCAAGTGTACGACGGACGGGGAGGTGCTGATGACTATCGGCACGCCTGGCCGCGCAGCCGAGCCCTACAGCGGGGCTCCCTTCAACCGCTGCACCGACGTTGCCCTGGACCCTCGGACGGGCGATCTGTATGTCTCCGACGGCTATCTCAACGCGAGGGTTCACAAGTATTCGCCCGACGGGAGGCTGCTCTTCTCATGGGGCGGCCCGGGCACGGATCCGGGCGAGTTCAACATCGTTCACAACATCGCTACGGACAGTGACGGGTACGTGTACGTGGCGGACCGGGAGAACCACCGGGTTCAGGTCTTCGATCGGAACGGCAGATACGAGACCCAGTGGAACAACCTCCACCGCCCCTGCACCATTCACGTGTCGGAGTCGCAGGAGGTGTACGTTGGGGAGCTCGGATGGGGGATGAGGGTCAACGAGCTGAACCCCAACATCGGGCCGAGGATCACCGTTTTGAACACGAAGGGCGAGCGGCTCGCCCGGATCGGGCATCTGGGGTTCGGCTACGAGGTGGGGCAGTTCGCCGCGCCGCACGGCCTGTGCGTCGACTCTAGGGGCGACCTGTACATGGGCGAGGTGGCGTGGACGAATGCCACGAATCAGGGCGTGGAGGCCGATGGGGTGCGGAGCTTCCAGAAGTTGTCGAAGGCGGCAACCGACGGGGCGCGGGCCTGAGAACTCGCCTCTCACCAGCCACAAGGGGGCCTCAGATGACGACTCGACTGCCGGATTCATCCGCGTCGGCCCACATGTCGGCGGCGGCCTTGGCCTTTCTCTCCGGTCTTTCCGACGAGTTGAGGGCCAAGGCCGCCTATCCGTACCTCGACGGTGAGCGCCTGTTTTGGTATTACCCACCCCTGAACCGGCACGGCGTTCCTCTGCGAGACATGAGTTCCGCGCAGCGCGGTCTCGCCTTCGAGCTGATGGCCAGCGGCCTGAACGAGAGGTCGAACAGGACGGCCAGACGGATCATCGATCTGGAGTCGGTTCTTGGGGAGTTGGAGCGGGAGCGCGGTCTGCGGACGTTCCTGCGCGATCCGGAGCTGTACTACTTCACCGTCTTCGGGGAGCCGGACGGCGAGGAGCCCTGGGGCTGGAGGGCTGAGGGTCATCATATATCTCTGAACTACAGCATCTGGGGCGGCGAGGTGATCTCCGCAACGCCCTTCTTCTTCGGGTCTAATCCGGCCAGGGTGCCGAGCGGTCGGCAGAAGGGTCTGCGGGTTCTGAGCCGCAGGGAGGATCTGGCCCTGGAGCTGGCCGCGAGTCTGGACAGGGGCCAGCTCTCGGAGGCGGTGATCTACGCTGACGCCCCTTATGACATCGTGACCTACAACTCGACCCGCGCCAGCCTGCCGTACGAGGAGGGGCTGCCCGCGTCGAGGATGTCCGGGACGCAGAGGGAGATGCTGACGGCGCTGGTGGAGGAGTACGTGGGCCAGGCCAGGGACGACGTGAGCCGGGACAGGATGGCCCGGGTGACGTCGGGCGGTATCGACCGGCTTCACTTCGCGTGGGGCGGCCCTGTGGACGTGGGGCTACCCCACTACTACCGGATACACGGGGGGGACTTCCTGGTCGAGTTCGACAATTACCAGAACGGGGCCAACCACGTCCACTCCGTCTGGCGCGACGTTCATAACGACTTCGCCATGGACGTCTTGAGTGAGCATCTGCTGATTTATCACGTGCTGTAGACGGGCGGGGACGGGGTGACCGAGTAGTTCTGCGCGGTTACCGCGTCGGCGGTATCAGACCTTGCGGCACAGGTCTCCCTTATTGAGCATCTGTCTATGGCTGCGAGAGAAATTCTTTGTCCTGAGTGTTGAATAGATCTTCCCGCGCGGCTTGTCGACCAGTTCCTTGTTCGTGAAATCCTCATGGAGCGCGCTGTCGTTGGAATACAGCAGACGGGCTCCGCTGACCTGGGCCAGCGCGAGAATATGCGGGTCATCCGACACATACACGCCTTGATTCTTGAGCCGTACCGTTCTTGTGTTTATTTCAGCTTCATTCACAATCCGCATCATTCCAAATTTTACGGCCTCGGCTGCCCAGCGGTTGAATCTCTGAGAACCTGATTCGAGCTCCTGAAGCAGCTTGCCGCCGGCCACCAGACGGCCACTCCCCTTGTTGATCCAATCGTAGAACTTCTTCGCTGCCTGCTGTGGGCTGGGGCCGAACACCTCGCCTGCGACGTTTGCGTCAATAATTGCGCACATTTCTCAGATACCACCGGCCTTGGCTATCGCCTCCACAGAGACCTCGTGGTCTCTTCCATGAAGAATCTTCCGTAGCTGTCGGGCGAACCCATGATGTTCCCCTCTTCGTCGATGCTAAGTGAGTGGATGCGGACGTCCAGGTCGCTACGCTCGAAGTATAGGATGGACACGTCGGCGGGCTTCAGGTCCGATGCGCCGTCGCGGACATCCATGCGCACCCGGTTTATCAGGTGGTCGCTGTGGGTCTCCACCACCAGTTGACGGCCTGTGGCGGCGACCTGGCAGAACAGGGTCCCCAGAGCAGCTTGGGCGCTGGGGTGGAGGTGTACCTCCGGTTGTTGCAACAGGAACAGAGGTGGCGCATCCTCGCGCAGCAACTCAGTTATAACCGGCAACGCCTGGCTGACGCCGTATCCCACGTCGATGAGGTTGCGCCAGGGACCTTTCAGATTGTCTCCGGACTTCCTGACCTGCACCTGAAAAGGCTCGCTGCCTCTCTTACCCAGAGGTTTGATGGATATTTCATCGAGAAGGCCCGCATCCTTCCCAAAATCTTCGAGTCGCTTCTTAAGGGCTGCCCATGCCTCTTTGTCTAGGGAAAATACGTCGGCGAGATACATGGGGACATAGTCGCCTTCCGGGTCCGGGGTGGGCCGTGAAGGATCGTAGGTGCGGCGCGGCTTGGAGCGGACGGGGGCACTTGCAAATAGACGCTGTCGATGAATCCAACCAGATTGACTAGCCAGGGCGCTCAGCGACCTACGATCTTCCGAACCAAAGGGTGTAGCTTCTGCTGACGCAAAATCCGTTCGATCTTCTCGCAACAGAACATAGTACAGAGGGACCATCAGGTCTCCAGCAATCAACTGGGGTACGTGTTCATTCGGAACCTGCACGTCCCAGGTCCCTCTGGTGGTTCCAACTCGAAGCGTGTAGGACTGATCGGCTGCATAGTTCTCATCTAGCCAGGTTTCCCCTTGAGAGAGACGCCGCCTTATAGGGACGGGTGTACTTCCACTCCTTCCAAAAGTGAACTCGAAACGACTAGCCGGACCTTTCTCGGTACTGAAACCACCTTCGAATGTATCCGCTCTGCCACCCCTGCCCCCCCTGCCCCCCCTGCCCCCCCTGTGATGAGCGATTTCATCAAAGCTCCCCAGGTCGTAAGGGTCTTTCTTGAAGTCAGGGTTCCGAAATCCGAAGGCGATATCCGAGAGGACCCTTATCATAGCCATGAACGACGTCTTGCCTGTGCTGTTCTCGCCCACGAGCAGGGTCAGAGGCGCCAGGCGGGCGGTCTGCTCTTTGCGAAAGCACCGGAAGTTCTTGAGACGGATCTCGTTCACGGCGTTGGTCGCCTCTCTAACAGCGGTGTCACCAGCATCATACTGCCGTGCCTATTTCTCCTTTCCCTTCTCCGGGTCGGCTTCGCGGAATTCGCCCTCGACCGTATCGCCGGGGCCGTCGGCGCCTGGGGGGTCGGCCTGGCCGGGCTGTTCCGTGCCTGCCTGTGCCTGCTGGCTGTAGACCAGTTCGCCCACTTTCTGGACGGACTCCTGGAGGGCCTGCATGGCCGATTCGATCGCGGCGACGTCCTGGCCCTTGAGGGCCTCCCGCACCGCCGATATCCTGCCTTCGATCTCGGACTTCGTGTCTTCGGGGATCTTGTCGGCGTTTTCGGAGACCAGCTTCTCCGCGGTGTAGGCCGCGTTGTCGGCGGCGTTGCGGGTCTCGACCTCATGGCGCCGCTTCTTGTCTTCTTCCGCGTACTGCTCGGCTTCCTGGATCAGCCGGTCGGTCTCTTCTCTGGAGAGGCCGGAGCTGGCGGTTATGGTTATGCGCTGCTCCTTGCCGGTGCCCTTGTCGGTGGCCGACACGTTCAGGATGCCGTTGGCGTCGATGTCGAACGTGACCTCGATTTGCGGGACGCCTCTGGGGGCTGGCAGGACACCCTCCAGGTTGAACCGTCCGATGGTCTTGTTGTCGACGGCCTGTGTGCGCTCTCCCTGGAGGACATGCACCTCCACGCTCGTCTGGCCGTCGGCGGCGGTGGTGAACGTCTCGCTCCTGGAGGTTGGGATGGTCGTGTTGCGTGGGATCAGCGGTGTCGAGATGCCACCGAGGGTCTCTATGCCCAGGGTGAGGGGGGTCACGTCGAGCAGCAGGACGTCCTGCACCTCGCCTTGGAGCACGCCTGCCTGTATGGCCGCTCCGACCGCGACCACCTCGTCCGGGTTGACTCCCTGGTGGGGCTCCCTGCCGAACAGTTCGACGACGGCCTTTTGGACCGCCGGCATCCTGGTCATCCCGCCGACGAGTATCACTTCGTGGACGCCGCCGGCGTCGAGGCCTGCGTCCGTCATCGCCTGTCTGCACGGCTCGACGGTCCTGCGGACGAGCTCGTCGACGAGCTGTTCGAGCTTGGCGCGCGACAGTGTGAGCACGAGGTGCTTGGGGCCTGAGGCGTCCGCGGTGATGAAGGGGAGGTTTATCTCCGTCTGGGCGAGGGTGGAGAGTTCAATCTTCGCCCGCTCCGCGCTTTCGCGGAGGCGCTGGAGGGCCATGGGGTCCTGCTTGAGGTCGATGCCCTGCTCGCGGAGGAACTCGGCGCATATCCAGTCGATGATATGCTGGTCGAAGTCGTCGCCGCCCAGGTGTGTGTCGCCGTTGGTCGCCTTGACCTCAAAGACTCCGTCGCCGATCTGGAGGATGGTTATGTCGAACGTTCCGCCGCCCAGGTCGAAGACCGCTATGGTCTCGTCCTTCTTGGTGTCCAGTCCGTATGCGAGCGAGGCTGCGGTCGGCTCGTTGATGATGCGCAGCACTTCCAGGCCGGCGATTCGCCCTGCGTCCTTGGTAGCGTTGCGCTGGCTGTCGTTGAAGTAGGCGGGGACGGTGATCACGGCCTGAGAGATCGTCTCGCCGAGCTTCGCTTCGGCGTCCTGCTTGAGCTTCTGGAGCACCATGGCCGAGACTTCGGGCGGCGAGTAGGTTTTGCCGCTCATGGAGACGTGGGCGTCGCCGTTGGTGTGACGGGCCACGTTGAATGGCACGAGGCCGACGTCCCTCTTGACAGTGTCTTCGTCGAAGCGCCTGCCCATGAACCTCTTGACCGAGTATATGGTGTTTTCGGGATTGGTGACCGACTGGCGCTTCGCGGTCATGCCGACGTATCGCTCGCCGGTGCGTGGGTTGACGGCGACGACCGAAGGGGTCGTCCGTCCGCCCTCCGAGTTTTCGATCACGCGGGGCTCTCCGCCCTCGATGACCGCAATGCACGAGTTGGTCGTTCCCAAGTCTATTCCGAGTATTTTCGACATCTATTACTCCTGATCGGGTGACTCTGTTTCTTTCTTCTGGACGGGCGCTCTGGACACGGCGACTTGGGCGGCCCTCAGCACCCTGCCGTTCAGTTTGTAGCCGTCTCTGACCACTTGGACCACCGTGCCCTCGGCCATGCCGGGGGACTCCTGGTATAGCACGGCCTCGTGCTCAAACGGTTCGAAGGGCTGTCCCTCGGCCTGTATCCTGGTGACTCCCTCGGATTCCATGAGGCTGACCAGCTTCCGGTGGACGAGCCGCACTCCTTCGAGCCATCCGGGCGCGATGGCGGCGCCGGGGACCATCTCGAGCGCGCGCCCGAAGTCGTCGACTACCGAAATCACGTCAAGCAGCAGGCGCGACTTCGACGACGTCCTGGCCTCTTCCAACTCCTCGGCGGCTCTGCGGCGGTAATTTACGAGGTCGGCCTGGGAGCGCTGGGCGAGCGCCCTGAACTGGTCTTTCTCTCTCAGCGCCTCCTCGAGCCGCTCGGCCATATCGGGGTCAGGCGCCGCTTCCACGTGGTCGTCCTGTTTCTCTCTCGCGAGATTCTCGTTGTCTTCTACCATGTCTTTCCTCGGTGACCGGGCCCGCCTTGGAGTTGGCCCAGCAGGTCGTCTATCTGCTCTTCAAGGAACTCTCTGAGAGCGGCGCCCTCGAGCCTGTCTATCCGGAGCCTGATCTTCAGGAGGCGGTTGAACAGGCCCAGCACTATCTGCACGCCCGCGAGGTTAAGGCCCAGATCGCCTACGAGGTACTTAATCAGCCGGAGCCGCGCGAGGTCCTCTTCCGAGTAGAGCCGCAACATGCCCACCGTGCGGGACGGCCTGAGGAGGCCGATGCGCTCGTACTTCCGCAGCGTCTGAGGATGCATCTCCAGGATGCGCGCGGCGACGCTGATTATGTAGACGCCCTGTGTTTCGATATTGCTCAGATTGATGGCTGAACCAGCTAACCTTCGGGTTGCTCCGACGTTGTATTTCTCGAAGCCGCCAGAGTTCTTCGTGATTCAAGAGTAGCATACAGATTGACATCGGCCGTGTCAACCTCTATAATTTCACCATACTGATTGGCGCGGTGATGTTTAGTCTGGGTTATCCGAAGGGGACTCGGTCGTGCAGCACAGCCGCACACGGCCAAATCAATATAGAGACGGACGGTCGGCAGACAGAAAGGGAGGTGAGTTATATGTTGTACTTCAAGGCGTGCCCGCGTTGCCGCGGCGACATGCACGGTGGGAGCGACTTGTACGGGCCGTATAGGGAGTGCCTGCAGTGCGGCCACGTAATCGACCTGGAGAAGAAGAGCGTGCTGCTGGACGCCATATCCCGAGAGCGAGTCTCACAGGGCCGCAAGGAGAAGGCAGCCTAGCGGATCGGCTCGCCAAGAGGGAAGGTCGAAAAAGAACGGGGCCCTCCAGCGAGGGCCCCGTTCTTTGTGAATGTCCTGAGTGCCGCAGGGTCTGGTTGCCCTGGCTCGGTGCGCCTGTGGGCGAAACGCTGGAGAACGTCAGACGGACGCCACGCCCGGCCCTGGCTCGGTGCGCCTGTGGGCGAAACCCGAGGCTCCCCCCCCCCCCCCCCCATAGGCCCGGCGTCACCTGGCTCGGTGTGCCTGTGGGGTGGGAACACCCCGTTAGGTCTAGTTCGTGACCAGCGACGGCGACCTGGGTGGAGGGAGTATCAGGTCAGGGGTGAGGGGTTCGGCGTCTTTCTGGTACACCTGGACCCTCATGGACCCCATGTCGGTGACGAACATTCGGAATTGGTCGTCGACCCTGACCGACCTGGGTCTGCGGAACCGCTTTTGCGGCTCGAGGCTGGTCATCTCGCGCTGTCTGAGCGGGCCTGCGTTGGTCAGCATGTAGTCGCGCGCCATCTTGGACAGGGAGGCGTCGCCGATGAACTTTTCGACGTATCGGCCTTCCTGGGAGAATAGCTGGACGCGGTCGTTGCCTGCGTCGGCGACGTATACGTCGCCGTGGCCGTCGACGGCAACTCCGGTCGGGCGGTTGAACTCGCCGTCGTCGGAGCCGGGCCGTCCGATTGCGGAGAGGAACTGGCCCTCGGCGGTGAACTTCTGGACGCGGTCGTTGCGCCAGTCGGCGACGTAGACGCTGCCCATCTCGTCGACGGCGAGTCCCCAGGGCATGTTCATCTGTCCCTCGGCGCTGCCGAATTCGCCCCACTGGAGGATGAACCTGCCGTCCTTGGTGTATTTCTGTATCCTGTGGTTTCGGGAGTCCGACACGTAGACATTCTCGTCGCTGTCGAACGCCATGCCCGCGGGGCCGTCGAACCGGCCCTCGCCGTCGCCGCGCTCGCCCCACTTGGATATGAACTCGCCCTCGCGGGTGATGTTGGTGATCCTGTGGGTGTTCTCGTCGGACACCCACAGTGTTCTGGCGCGGTCGATGAGGATGGTGGCTGGCCAGAGGAACTTGCCGTCCTCGGCGCCGCTTCCGGCTATGGGCTTCAGGTCTCCGACGTCCCAGGAGCCGTCGTCGTCCCACTGGAGGCGCGCGATGATGCCGCTGCGGTTGAGGACGTAGTACATCCCGTCGTCGAGGGCGACGTCGACGGGGTCGTTCGTGACCCTTCTCATGCCGAGGGTCTTTACGTACGGAAACCCTGCCCTCAACAGGGCGTATGGTCTGGCCATTGGCGGTCTCCCTATACTCAGCCTTCGCCCCTGCGCGGCTGGCAGGGGTGGGTAAGAACTATCGGAGGACGGAGAGCTGTTCGTAGGTTCCGCCGACTATCTCGGGCGAGTCGATGCGGAGCCACTGCTCCAGGACGGTTGCGTAGAGTCCCCTGTAGTCGTAGGTGTGCCGCATGTCCTCCCCATAGAGCCAATCGTCCGGCCTGATCGAGGGGTATTCGGCGTACAGCCCGCCCTGGATCGGGTCGCCGATGAGGAAGGCGCCGCCGCCCGATCCGTGGTCGGTGCCGCTGCCGTTGTCCTTCATGCGCCTGCCGAACTCGGTGAATACGAGCATCACGACGTTGTCCCCTGCGTCGTGCTGTTTCAGGTCTTGGAAGAAGTCCATGATTGCGCCTGAGAGCTCCGTCATCAGCCTTGGGTGGTCTGGGTACTCGTTGGCGTGGTTGTCGTAGCCTCCGTGGTTGGTGTAGAAGACGCGCGTTCCGAGGTCGGCGAGGTGCACGCGGGCGACGTCTCTGAGGCTTTTGGCGATGGAGTTGTCCGCGTACTCGATCTCCGACGAGTACTTGGCGGGGGCCTGCTTGAGCACGTCGGCGCCTTTGAGGACGTCCATGCCGGTCTGGGAGAGGTAGTCCATGACCGGGCCTGAGCCGATGGCCGGGGCGTACATCTCCTTGAATATATCCAGGGCCTCCATGCGGTGTTTCTCTTCGATGCCCGTCATGAGGCCGTAGTTGTCGAGGTCTCCGACCGAGCTCACGGGCACTCCGGGAGCCGACAGGGCGCGTGGGAGTCCGCGGCCGAAGTTGACGGCGGTCAGCACGTTTTCCTTTTCGGGGTCGAGTTTGCGCACGGCCCTGCCGAGCCAGCCTTCGTCGCCGATCTTGTCCGGCTCGCAGGTGTGCCAGATGTCCATGGCCCTGAAGTGTGAGCGGCTGGAGTTTTCGTATCCGATCCCCTGTATCACGGCCACTTTGCCGTGCTCGTACATCTCCTTCAGCGGCGCGGCCTGGGGGTGGAATGCGAGGGTGTCGTCTATGGGCAGGGCCTGCCCTTCCGGGATGCCCACGGTCTTGCGGGAGTCATAGTAGACCGGGTTCGTGTAGGGAATCAGAGTGTTCAGGAAGTCGTTGCCTCCGGTCATCTGGACCACGACCAGCACGGGCTGCTTGCCGTTCCCGTCGAGCGATTTTCCGTTCCCTGCCATGGGGCACCTCCGGTGTCTTGGGGTTCTCAGGCGAGCTGGTACTCTCTGGACGCTACGATGAATTGCAGGAGACGGGCCACGCGCCGGGCGCTCCGTTCCGCGGCGTCTTCGGATTCGAAGCTGAGTTCTCCGCCGGCCTGGGCGAAGCGCAACATCGCCTCTCTCGTGGCGCCGCTGACCTGGACGGGGCCGGCCAGTTCGACGCACTGTTCCACCAGGCGGCCCGGGGCTAGGGAGCCGCCCTCGGCGGCGATGCGGCGCACAATGTCCCGTATGCCTGGCCTGGTGACGTCGTCCAGTTCGTCCACGGCGAAGTTGACTCGCTCGTTGAGCGCTCCGCCGTCGATCCACTCCCTGCCGGTGTGCCACCCCTCGACGGTGGGCGGGTCGTAGAGGCTCTGTCCCATGGCGGCTGCGGCGACTCCGACGGCCTCCAGCCCTCTGTTGGGTTCCGTGTGGGTTCCAGCCAGCTTGATCACACCCGCCACGAGCTCCGCGGGGCTCTTGACCTTTCCGTAACGGGCCTTCTTGAAGAAGTCGGAGTTGAACAGCACCCGCATCACCGAGCGGATGTCCCCGTTGGAGGACTCGAACGCCTTGGCGAGGGCATCGATCGCCGCCGGGTCTCTGGGAGGCGCCTCGCTCCATGCGGGCACCTGGGCCTCGTCCGCGACGAAGAAGTTGTAGAGGTGCCGGGACACGAACCGGGCGGTGGCCGACTGCCTCACGATGATGTCGATGACGTGGCTGCCGTCGAGCTGGCCGGTCTCGCCGAGGAAGGTCTTAACGCCGTCGTCATGGTCGTCGGTTCTGTACTCGAATTCGGTTGGGAACTCGCCCTGTGGGTAGAGGGGTATGGGCTGAGCGAAGGTCCAGCCGGTGAAGGCCTTGGCGCAGTTCTTGATGTCGTCTTCGGAGTAGTTGCCGACGCCCATGGAGAACAGTTCGAGCAGTTCTCTGCCGTAGTTCTCGTTTATCTCGTCCCTGTGGTTTTCCGAGTTGTCCAGCCAGAAGATCATGGCGGGGTCCTTGGACAGGGCGGTCAGTATGCCGCGGAGGTTCGAGAGGCTGTGCCGGCGGAATGATTCCACCTGCCGCACCATGGCGTTCACGTTCTGGATCTTCGAGAAGCCGGTGGCAAAGACGTGGTGCCAGAAGAGGGTCATCTTCTCTTCCAGCGGCCGCTTGGTGTTGACCATGCGGTAGATCCATATGCCGACGGAGACGGGGATCGTGGCGAAAGGCTCGGAGAGATACCTGTCGAGGAGGTCGCGCTCGACCTCGGGGAAGCGTTCGGGGTGGAGGAGGTCCTCCACGAGTTCCTCGTAAGGCTTCTCGGCCAGCCGTTCGAGTTCGGCTCTCGTCGCTCCGAAACCGGCGCGGCGCATCAGGTGGGCTGTCAGGGAGAGGTCTTGTGCGGCCATTGTCTGCCTCGCGTCTCTATGCTCCGACAGGAACCAGCTTCTTATGTGTGGGAAGGCATTTTAGCCAGTCGGCCCGCAATATGCAACTCATTTCCCAATCCTGGATTCACCATTCGGCTGGGTGAGGACGGGGGGCCGGGCCTTGCGTCGGGCGGACTCTGGGAGATTTTTTGCGAAAGTGTCGGATTTTCGGGCATTTCGTAGCTGGGAGGGCCGATTTTACCCGACACTTTGCGACACTCAT
The DNA here is from genome assembly GCA_958295685.1 of uncultured Dehalococcoidia bacterium. Taxonomy (GTDB): domain Bacteria; phylum Chloroflexota; class Dehalococcoidia; order Lucifugimonadales; family CATQGZ01; genus CATQGZ01. The sequence continues at coordinate 1,048,888 of OY282365.1, read as the reverse complement.
GCGACACTCATGCGACACTCATGCGACACTTATGCGACACTATGCGACACTTATGCGACACTATGCGACAGGCGCTTCAGGAGCCGCGGGCTGGTTGTAGGAGATGGGCTGGCTGTGTCATGGGGATACTCTAGCACAGCGGTTCGGTGTGGTCAAGGGCTGTCTGAATCAGGATTCTCAGGATTTGAGGATTGTCAGGATGGGACCAAACCCCCGCCCCTAATTCGGGCAGAGCGGCGTGATGGACTGTTTCGTGGGTAATGACGCAGCGCCATAGGCTGTGCCGGGGGGGTTGTCTGAATCAGGATTCTCAGGATTGGAGGATTTTCAGGATTGGGGACCAATCCCCCGCCTAATTCGGGCCGAGTTAGGGCGTGTTGCCCTGAGTTTCCGGGCGCGGCGCGCGGCGCGCGAAGGAGTTCCAGGCCTCTTTCGAGGTGAGGGCGGGTCGGATGCCGAGTTCCCTGCCGATCTTCTCGGTACTGACGACCCAGGGGTACCTGATGAAGTCCAGGCCGGCTGCGGGCGAGTCGTCTTGGAGCCGGAGCCGCCAGGCGAGTCCTGTGAGCGGGTAGACGATCCAGGCAGGGAGGTTCACCAGCCTTCGCCCCATGGCGTGGACCATCTCGCTCCACCTGATGGTCCGGGAGCCGGCCAGGTTATAGACGCCCGAGCGGCGTTCCAGCGCGCAGGCGCGAATCGCGTCCACCGCGTCGTCCTCGTGGCACAGTTGCATCGGGGGGTCGTGGCCGAGAACGCCGATCAGTAGGGGTTTCGAGAATGCCCTGGCTATGAAGTTGTCGGCCGTGGGGCCGATGATGGGGCAGGCCCGGAGCACCGCGGCGGTCGTCCGGGGGTTCCGTTCGACGAGGCCGCTCAGCAGGCTTTCGACGGCGGCCTTGTCCTCGGCGTACCGGAATCCTCTCACCGGGCGGACGGGTGAGTCCTCAGTCAGCGCGGCCGGATTGTCGGGGCGCGCTCCGTACACGGTGGCGCTGCTCAGGTATACGACGTGGCGCACGCCTGCCTGGAGGCAGGAGCGGAATACCTGTTCGGCGCCGCCCACGTTGACTTCACGGGAGCGGCGCGTGTCTCTGCCGGGGTTCAACAGGAATGCGAGATGGACGAGGGCGTCGATCCCGTGGTCGGAGAGGGCCGCCGCGATGGGCCGTGTTACGTCGCGCCTCATGGAGACGACCTTGGGGGAGCGCTCCGCCGCCATCGGAAGAACGTCGATGGCTAGCACCTCGTCGACTCTGGGTTCCTGTGCCAGGGCTTCGACGAGCCTGCGCCCGACATAGCCGGCGGCGCCGGTGACTGCCACTCGGCGGACGGGTTCAGCCATCCCCGGCGACATCCGTGAAGTCGAATCTCAGGGCGCCGAGGCCTGGGACGTCGAATCCCATTTCGATCCTGTGGGGCCCGGGTTCCAGGTGGAAGTCGTCTACCCTGACGCCGATCGTCTTGTTCAGGGCCAGCGTGAAGGTGTTCTCCCTGGATATGTCGCTGAAGGTGGTTTCTCTGTCTTCCAGCACGAACCGCGTCCGATCGAGCGGCGCCTCGACTCCGTCGATTTTCAGCGGCTGCATCCCGTGAGCATAGCCGGAGCCGAGCCGGTTTCTGAGCTGGAACTCGAAGCCCTGGCCGCTCTTTCGGAGGCTCCGTTTGACGTAGAGCCGTCTCAGCAGGAAGCCGGGTACGGTTACCACTGGGTCTGGCCGCCGCCGCTCTGCTTCATCCTGTAGATCTCCGTCTCCGTCCGCACGGCCTGTTCCGGCAGCGGGTTCACTCTGCCGAGCAGCAGGGCGTGCACGTATATTTGCGAGACCCGCTCGATCAGGGCGGCCACTTCGAGGGCCTCTTCGAGTCCGCGTCCCACTCCGACGGCTCCGTGGTTCCTGATCAGCGCGGCGTTTCTGTCCTCCAGGGCCTCCAGCACTCTGTCGGCGAGGTCCTGGGTTCCCGGGAATGCGTACTGGGAGGTTCTGACGGGCCCGCCTATGGTGACGACCATCTCGTCGATCAGGGGCGGGATCTCGACACCGGCTACCGCGGCCACGCTGGCGTATACGGAGTGGGTGTGGACGACGGCGCCGACGCCGGGCCGCGCTCTGTAGATGCCTGCGTGCAGCAGCGCTTCCGAGGACGGGGTCAGGTCTTCTTCCCTGGGCTCTCCGTGGAAGTCGGTCACCACGACGTCGCGGGGCCGGACATCCGAGCAGCGTTTTCCCCGGGGCGTGATTGCCATGAGTTCGGTCGCGTCCGGCAGTCGGGCGCTGACGTTGCCGGCGGCGCCGGATACGAGTGATGTATCGGCCAGCTCCCGCGCCGAGTCGGCGACTGCGCGTCTTTCGCGCCACCAGGGGATGGTCATTACTCACCCCGCCTTTGGCATTGCGCGGTTAGTCCGGCTCGTCGGAGGGGCGCATACGCACGTCGACTTCCAGGCGGTCATGGCCGGCGCCCTGGAGGACGCCCCGCGTGGGGGCCACGTCCTGATAATCGCGTCCGACCGCGACTCGCACGTACTGGTGGTCGACGAGTCTGCGGTTGGTGGGGTCGAAGCCGGTCCAGCCCAGTCCTGGCAGCAGGCACTCGACCCAGGCATGGGTAGCCTGTGCGTCGGTCCGGCGGGCTACGTGCACGTAGCCCGAGACGTAGCGCGCGGGCAGACCCCATGAGCGCGCGACCGCGATCATGACGTGGGCGTAGTCCTGACAGACCCCCCGCCCGGATTCCAGGATGTGTTCTATCGGGGAGATTGCCGAGGTGCTGCCTGGCACGTACTCGAATGCGCTGTGGATGGTATCCGAGAGCCTCGTCAGGGTCTCCAGCGGGTCGTCTCCGGGCGCAATGCCCAGGCGGTCGACGAATGCGGAGAGGGCGGGCGAGGGCCGGGCGAACTCGCTGGCGTGTGTGAAGTCCCAGTGGGCGAGGGACTCTTTCCACGAGCGTATCTCTTCCCAGGCCCCTGCGCCGAGGGAGTCGGGGGGCGGCGCGTACCGGGCCGTTTCGACCGTGGAGCGGGCGGCGACCTCCAGAGCGTCGTGTTCACGGTGGACGTTCAGGACGTGCTTCGTGTTGCCGAAGCAGTCGGTCTCGCCATTCAGTGGGGCGGGTGGGTCGGTGACTATCTCGAAGCCGAGGGTCTGCTGGCCGCGGTCGCTGCGCGGTTTCAGGCAGAGGGCCATCACACAGTGGCGCACCGGTGAGGCGTAGAGGTAGCGGGAGACGTGCTCGATTCGGTATCGGGCCTGTTCTGGCATGGGGTTAGAGTACGGGGGAGTCTTCAATGGGATAGTCGAAATAGGCGGCAGTCAGCAGGTCATGGAGGTCTCGGCAGTGTCTGCTCATCTGCCAGAGGAGGTCCTCTCGGTCTTGTCGGTCGGGCCATTCGTAGTGGACGAGGGCGCAGAGTCGGCCGGCGAGCCGGTGAGCGGCGCCGCTGGAGCGTGAGTCCGGGCCTGGGGCGATGGAGGCGAGTTCCGCGGCGGCCACGTCGAAGGAGCGGCACAGGGAGCCTGGCAGGAGAGGGTCGGTGACGAGCAGGTTCAGCACTTGGCTCGGCTTCACCTCCACGCTGTATCTGCGGTTGTAGGCCTCGAGGGCGTGGCGGATTCGCAGCAGGCTGATCCAGTCCGAGTCGGTGTTTTCCTCTGTGGAGGTCTGGGCGAGGAGGAGTGAGATCGAGAGTTGGGCACGCTCGATGAGCCGCCCGATCTGCATGAAGCTCCAGCCCTCGTCGCGGTACATGGTGGACTCCGCCACGCCCGCGAAGGTGTCGATCTCCACCGAGGTTTCCGCGTAGAAGCTCTCTGGGGAGGTTCTCCAGATGTCTTGTATTTCCAGCTTCTGTATCCGCAGGTATGCGAGGTTCAGGCGGGTCCACATTCCTGCGCTGATGCAGTGGCGCATCTGTCTGGCGTTCTCTCTGCCGAGCGCGAAGCAGCTCCATACGGAGTTTGGGTGAGAGCGCTCGAACGTGAGGTCGTCTGCGAGCGTGTAGGAGTCTGCCAGGGTGTATTCGTCGCCGTCGAGTTCGATGCTGCCCATGGGGGGCTGCCTGTTCATGGCGCCGTAGATGCGGCTCCAGCCGAGGTAGATTTCCCTGACAGGGCGGTCGACGAGGGCCTCGGTCTGGAGGCGCAGCATACGGCATAGGTGTTCGGCCCGCTCCAGGTAGCGGCCCATCCAGTAGAGGCCTTGGGCGCTGCGTGAGAGCATTGGGTTACTCGTCGTCCTCGTCGTCTTCTTCGGGCATGAGCACGAATTCGGGGTATGCTTCGATTCCCAGCTCTCCGCTGTCCTGTCCCAGGCGCTCCACCTGGGGCGACACCCGGACGCCTATGGTCATGGCCAGCGCCTTCCAGACGAGCCAGGATACTCCGAATACGAACAGGCCGATCGCGACCACGCCGATCAGCTGTACTCCCAGGGAGCCGCCGGCGGCTATGCAGACTGCCAGGGTTCCCCAGATGCCGGTGAACAGGTGAGCGGGGACGGCCCCGACGACGTCGTCGAGTTTGAGCTTCTCCAGGACCTTGATGCCGGCGGTGCATACGACGCCGCCGATGGCGCCGATGATGACCGCCCAGTAGGGATCGACTATGTTGGGGCCTGCGGTGATGGCTACAAGCCCTGCGATCGCGCCGTTCAGTCCTGCGAAGAGGTCCATGCGTCCGAGTATGGGTCTCGAGAAGGCGAGGGCGGCCATGACGCCGGCCGCGGCGGCGAGGTTGGTGTTGACCAGCACGAGGCTCATGGCTATGGCGTCGCCCGCGCTGCCCAGGGCCAGCTGCGATCCGCCGTTGAAGCCGAACCATCCGAGCCAGAGGATGAAGACGCCGAGTGTTACGACCAGGATGTTGGATGGGGGGGTGGGTCTGATGCTGCCGTCGCGTCGGAATTTGCCGAGTCTGGGTCCGATGACCATCATGCCCGCGAGCGCGACCCAGCCGCCGGTGCTGTGCACTATGGTCGACCCGGCGAAGTCCTGGAATCCCATTTCGGTCAGCCATCCGCCGCCCCAGGTCCACGCGCCGACTACGGGGTAGATGAGCGCGCTCAGCGCCAGCGTGACGATGAAGAAGGACCACATCTTCACTCTCTCGGCCATGGCGCCTGAGACGATGGACGCGGCTGTCGCCACGAAGACCATCTGGAAGAACCAGTCCGACATGGAGGAGTGGCCTCTCTCTGCGAGCACTTCTGCTGTGGCGCCGTCCTGTCCTCCAACGAGGGCTATCTCGCTGGCCGACGGGCCGTAGAGGAGCTTGAGTGAGCCGAACAGGCCCTTGAAGTCCAGCCCCAGGATGCTTAGTTCCCTGCCGACGTCGACGTACATGAGGTTGTAGCCGACGAAGAAGAAGGCGAGTCCGGCGATCGAGTATATGCCGATGTTCTTCAGGCATATCATGGAGGAGTTCTTGGTGCGTACCGAGCCGGACTCCAGCATGGTGAATCCCGCGCACATCCACATCACCAGGGCGCCCCAGATGAGGAACGAGAAGGTGTTGAGTATGAATGCGGTCTCGTCGTCAGCGGCGGCGTGGGCGATGGCCGGTCTGGCCGTGAAGAGGCCGAGCGTGGCGATCGCGGCGGCTGCCGTGACGGCTGTTCTGCGGTGGCGGGAGAGGATGCCCGCGAGTGGTATGCGGCCTGTGCGGTGGAGATTGCGTGTGTTCGGTGGGAGCATTTTCTTAGTCCTCCAATACCCAGAAATCTTTGCCGCCGCCGCCCTGGCTGGAGTTGACGACGAGGCTGCCTCTACGCAGGGCTACGCGGCAGAATGCGCCTGGCACTATTCGGGTGGTTCGTCCGTGGAGCACGAACGGTCGCAGGTCGACGTGTCGAGGCTCGAAGCCGCCTTCGATCAGGCATGGTGAGCGTGAGAGGGCGAGCACGGGCTGCGAGATGAAGTCTGCGGGGTCGGCGCGCACCTGCTCGGCGTACTCGTTCCGCTCCTCCTGTGTGGAGTGTGGGCCGATCAACATGCCGTAGCCGCCGGACTCGCCGACGCGCTTGACGACCAGGTCTTGGAGGTTGTCGAGCGTGTATTCGAGGTCTTCCGGTCTTCGGCAGAGTCGGGTTTCGACGTTGGAGAGGATCGGTTCCTGGCTGAGGTAGTATCTGATCATGTCGGGGACGTATGCGTAGACGCTCTTGTCGTCGGCGACGCCGGTTCCGGGCGCGTTGACGAGGGCCACGTTTCCCAGCTTGTATGCGTGGAGCAGGCCCGGCACGCCGAGCAGGGAGTCTGGGCGGAAGACGAGGGGGTCGACGAAGTCGTCGTCGACTCGTCTGTAGACGACGTCTACGCGCCGCAGGCCGGTGGTGGTGCGCATGTAGACGAAGCCGTCGTTTACGATGAGGTCGCGGCCCTCGACCAGCTCTGCGCCGATCTCGCCGGCGAGGAACATGTGCTCGTAGAAGGCGGAGTTGTAGACGCCTGGTGTCAGCAGCGCGATGGAGGGGTCTGAGCGGCCCCTCGGCGCGAGTTCGCGCAGGGTTTCGAGCAGGACTCGGCCGTAGTGTTCCACCTCCTGCACTTTGGAGCTTCGGTAGAGGACGCGCATGCTTGTCTTGGCCGCCTTCCGATTTGCGAGCATGTAGGACACGCCCGATGGAACGCGGAGGTTGTCTTCGAGGACCCGGAAGCCGTCGTTGGTGCGGACCAGGTCGGTGCCGCAGATGGCGACCCAGGTGCCGTGGGGCGCCGAGAAGCCGCGCATCTCGACCCGATACTGGGGACAGCCGCGCACCACGTCCACGGGGATCACGCCGTCCTCGATGATGCGGGCCTGGCCGTAGACGTCTTCCAGGAAGAGGTTGAGGGCCTTGAGGCGCTGTGTGAGGCCCGCCTCTAGCTGCCGCCAGTCGGCGCCGCCCATCACGCGGGGGAGGCAGTCGATCGGGATGATCCGCTCGTCGGCTTCTTCATCTCCGTAGACGGTGAAGGTGATGCCCTCGCTCGAGAAGGAGCGTGTAACCCGCTCCTGGATGCTGCCGAGTTCCTCGGCGGAGAATTCGCTCAGCGCCTCGTATATCTTTCTGCAGTGCTCTCGCGGAGCGCCGTCGCGCGTGAACATCTCGTCGTAGATCGACGGGTCGAGTTCGTAGTTGTCGAAGTTCACTGGCTGTGGCCTGTTCTGCTCAGAGAGCGGGCGTTTCCTGCCTGTCCGGCTCGGCGGCTTCAAGGCTGGCGCCTTGGGACCGGACCAGGGGCAGGCTGATTGTGAATTCGGTGAACTGGCCGATCTCGGAGTCGACTCGGATGTTGCCGCCGTGCTGGCGGACTATGTCGCTGGAGATCGCGAGGCCGAGTCCGGTGCCGCGGTCGGTGGGCTTGGTGGTGAAGAAGGGGTTGAATATCTTTTCGACGACCTCGGTGGGGATGCCGTTTCCGTTATCCTTGATCCGTATCTCGACATTGTCCTCGCCGCGCCGGGTGGCGAGATACAGTGTCGGGCTGTAGGGTTCTCCGCCCTTTTCCGTTTCGGCTCGGCGCCTTTCGTCGGTGGCGTCGCAGGCGTTCCCCACGATGTTGAGGAAGACGCGGCCCAGGTCCTGCGGGATGACTTCGATTTCGCCCGCGTCGGGGTCGAGGTCGCTCTGCAGGTCGAGTTGGAAGTTCGGGTCGGTCGCCCGCGCGCTGTGGTATGCGAGGCGGGCGTGCTCGTCGAGCAGTTTGTTGATGTCGGTGGACTGCATGTCTCCCGAGCCGCGCCCCATCAGGAGCATGCCGTGGACGATTCGGTTGGCGCGGTCGCCGTGTGAGCGGATGCGCGAGAGGTTGCTCACGAGGTCGTCTGTGATGTCCTTGATGAGCGACACCTGGTCCTCGGTCAGCTTCTCGCCGCTCTCCTCAATAGCCTCGGCCAGCTCGGTGAGCAGCTCTTCCGAAACCTCGGAGAAGTTCTTGACGAAGTTGAGCGGGTTCCTGATTTCGTGCGCCACTCCGGCGGTGAGTTCTCCGAGCGCGGCCAGCTTCTCGCGCATCACGATCTGGTCCTGCGCGCGGCGCAGGTCGGCCAGCACGCTTTCCAGCTGGTCGTTCTTCCCCTGGAGCTCTGCGGCCATCTTTTCCACGAGGTTCAGGCGTTGGACCTCCAGGGCGTGGAGTCGGAACACCTCAAGCGCGGCGGCCATGTCCGCGACCTCGTCGCGTCCGCCGATTTCGACCCTGGATTCGAGGTCGCCGCCTGCCATGCGGCGCATCCAGACCGACAGCATCTGCAGACGGCGCAGGAGCACGCGGCCCACGAAGAGCCATGCGATGAGCAGGGCGCCGCCGACGCTGGCCGCCGTGATCCCGAGTAGGAGGGTGCGGCCGGTGAGGGTGGCCTGCGTGGAGGCGAGGGTGGCTTCTTCGACACTCTCGCGGGCGGTGTTGACCAGGCCGTCTACCTCTGCGACCAGTCTGACTGCGATTTCGCGGTTGTCGGCGAGCTTCTCGCGCTGACTCTGGGCGAGGTCGAGCCTCTCCTGGAGCAGATCGAAGCCGCCCTGCAATCCAACCGAATCGTCCCCGAGCCCCACCTCGATCAGCCTGGCGAAGACCGGGGCGAGGTCGACGTGCAGCTGTGACCCCTGAATGGAGGACAGGCTTCGCTCTATGCTGCCGGCCGCGGCCTCGAAACGTTCCTTCAGCGGCTCTATGAAGGACGAGTCGGAGAGGCTGAAGGCGCTTGCAAAGAACTGGGTAGAGATGTTCGCGGTCGCCTGGAGGTCGGCAAGATGCCTGTAGTGGTCGAACTCGTCCCCTGAGAAGTGGTCCCCGTAGGACGCCGGGGGTTCGCCCAGATTGCGGTAGCCTGTCATGGTGTAGAAGAGTTGGTCGTCTATGGCCGGGACTATGATGCCGTCCAGGCTGGTGATCAACTGGTCGAGTTCCAAACGGAGCTGTTCGCTGCGCCGGTCCAGGTCGGCGAACCGCGACATCTGGCTCTTCATTTCATCGATGCTGAGGAGCAGGTCGTCGGCGTGGCCGCGGATCTGCATGAAGCGTTCGTCACTCGCGTCCTTCTGTTCGAAGACGGCCAGTTGTTCTTCGAACGCCTGGTGGGTCTCGTCGATGTCGGCTGAGACCCGCGCGAAGTCCTCCGGCCTCGTGGCGGTCGTCAGGCGCGGCGCGGCGGCCACGAGAGTGCCGCTGAACTGCGCGATTCCGAAAGCGGCCGCCATCTCTGGGACGCTTCCCTCGTTCACGCGGTCCTGGACGTCGCCTACGCGGTTGAAGGAGAACCAGCCGACCAGGCTTGCGGCCAGGGTAAGCGCGACGGCGCCTCCGATGCCGAGGTAGAGTTGGGTGGAGATGCGGAAGCGCATTTCGAGGAGGCGCTTGAGTCGGCCGCTCACTGTGAGATGTCCCGCAGTGTGTCGACCGGGTGGAAATTACCGTCCTGACCGATCACAGTCAGGAAGATGGCATCCGATCCCTGGTTGTCACCGCTTGCGTAATTGAGACTGAACCCGTCCAGGTCGATGGAGACGGCCTGATCGATGCCGAGCAGGCTGTTGAGGAAGCAGGTTCTATCGACCTCCTGACCGCAGGCCTCCAGACCTGTGACGGCCAGCCTGCCGGCCAGGTATCCTTCGAGGGATACGAAGCCTGGAACGGCGGCGGGGGCGAAGTCCGAAAGGGCGTTGAGGTAGGCGTCGACGATGGGAGGGTTGTCACTCGTCTGGAGGGGTTGAAGCGTCAGCGATGGGACTGCGAGCGTATTTCGCGTGACAACCACTGGTGGAGAGCCGTCGGTTGGGAATGGCACCACCTGAGTGACGAAGACCCCGGCGCCGTCGGGGCCAAGCTCCCCCGCGAGCGCGTTGCTGCCCACGAAGGAGACGGTCATGAAGATGGGGTCCATGCCAATATCTCGGGCCCACGCGATCAGAGTCGCTATTGGCTTGTAGGCTCCGACGAGGATCACGGCGTCCGGGTTTCCCTCCCTCAGGTCCAGCAGGGCGGCCTTCACGGCCGTGGTGTTTCGTGGGTACAACCCGATCGCCACCGGCTCCATGCCGCGCCGGTCGAGCGCGAGCCGCGCTCCCCTGTACCCTGCGCGTCCGAAGGAGTCGTCCTGGTACATCACGGCGATGCGGTCGATGCCCAGGTCTTCGGTCAGGCGTGCGACCATCTCCTCAGTCTCCTGGTTGTAGGAGGCGCGCAGGTTGATGATGTTGTTCCACTCTGTTCCGCGCAGCAGTCCGGCGCCTGTGAACGGGGCTATGTAAGGGATGCCGGCTTCAGCGGCGACTGGAGCGGCCGACCGCGACGTCGGCGTGCCTACGGCGCCGATCAGGGCGAAGACCTGTTCCTCTTCGATCAGCTGTTTGGTATTGGCGATGGCGGCGTCCGGTTCATAGCTGTCATCGAGGGAGAGAACCTCCAATTGACGTCCGTGGACGCCGCCGCGCTGGTTCACCTCATGGAAGGCGGCCTCGATTCCGAGCCTCATGTTCCTGCCGAGCTCCTGGGCGGGACCACTGAAGGCGGCGGACTGGCCGAAGAGGACGCGCTGATCGGAGATTCCGGGGTTCTGCGCCTGTACCATGGTACCCGCGTCTACCGGGGTCGGGGAGGGGGGCGTCTCCGCAGGCGCATCGTCTCCCCGGCTGCACGAAGTCAGGGCGATCAGCCCCACGGTGATGAACAGGGCTGCGGCTCCCCATGTTCTGATCGCGAACGGCATGGCGGCCGGCGGAGGGTTGTCCGGCTTCATTCAGTCCCTTCGCGCGACCATGGTCAGGTGGTTTCTGCCGTTCTCTCTCCGATAGCTCATCTCGTCCATCACCGTACGGGTCAGGTGGATGCCGAGCCCACCTACGGCTCGGTCCTCGAGTTCGGAGGTCACATCGTGCTCGGGTGCATCGTTCAGCGGATCGAATGGCCTGCCGTTGTCTGTGATCTCGATGGTGAGGGCGTCCGTGTTGGAGGTCAGCTCGATCTCAAGCTCGCCGCCGTCGAGACCGTAGTCCATGATGTTGAGCCCCATCTCCTCGAGTGCCAGGTTGACCTTGAAGACGAGATCGGCGCCCCAGTTCTCCCGCTGCCCCAGGTCTTCTACGGCGGCGGTGATGTCGCTCAGAGCGTCGTGCCTGGCTTCAATCTTCAGGGACAGCTTCTCGCTCAAGCTAATCCTCACTGCGGCGGAGTGTCAGGCAGGTGATGTCATCGGACTGCGGGGTGTAGCCGGCGAAGTCATGGACGGCCTTGAAGATAGTCGAGTTGGCTTCTTTGGCGTCCTTGGGGGGCGCATCCGCGAAGATTCTGCACAGCCGCTCGAGGCCGAACTCCTCATCGTCGGCGTTCATGGCCTCGGTGACGCCGTCAGTGTAGAGAATGGCCGTATCGCCGGGGGAGAGGGTTATGGTCTTCTGGCCGTATTCGATGTCGGGCAGCATCCCGAGGGCGATTCCACCGGTCAGAGGCAGAACCGTGAAGCTTCCGTCGGCGTGGACAATGACCGGTGGATTGTGTCCACCGTTGGAGTAGACGAGCTCTCCGTTCGCCGGATTGAACACCGCGTACAGGACCGTGACGAACATCGCGGCCTCGTTGTCCTCGTTGAGAAGCTCGTTCACCTCGCGCAGCACGTCGCCGGGTTCGGGGCTGCCGATGGCCGCGCCCTTGAGCAGTGTGCGGCTGGACATCATGAAGAGGGCCGCGGGCACGCCCTTGTCTGAGACGTCCGCGATGGCGAGGCCGATCCGGCTGTTCTCCAGGCGCACCACGTCGAAGAAGTCGCCTCCCACGTTGCGCGCGGGTTCCATGTTGGCGAATAGCTGGTAGTCGTCACCGCCGGGGAACCTTGTCGGGAGTATCGACTGCTGCATCTTGCTGGCAACGTCGAGCTCGTTCTGGAGCGCGACCAGTTTGTCACGCACCGCGAGCGCCTCGCGCCACTCGGTGAGGTGCTGAAGTGTGCGCTCGATAGTGACCCTCAGGTCTTCGAAGTCGAGCGGCTTGGTCACGAAGTCGAAGGCGCCCCGGTTCATGGCCGTCCGGATGTTCTTCATGTCCCCGTAGGCCGAGACGATCACGGAGCGGATGTTGGGGTCGACCTCTGGGATCTGTTCGAGCAGCGTGAGGCCGTCCATCTGAGGCATGTTGATGTCTGAGAGCACCATGTCTATGCCCTCATCCTGGTTCAGCCTCTTCAGGGCCTCCACGCCGTTCTGGGCGAAGACGAACTCATATTGGCCGGATCGAATGTTGCGCCGCATCCGCTGCAACACAAGCGGTTCGAGGTCAGGCTCGTCGTCAACCACGAGGATCTTGTATGGCCGTTGCATGATTCTCCCAGCGCTTCTACGTCAGGGTCTGCCACTGTTCCCGGGGCGGCTCGATTCTCAGGGCTGCGGGCCCGGTCAGGCTTTGAGCGCTGCGATGGCCTCGGACTGTGAAGCATGGATTGGGATGATCTTGTCGAAGCCGCTGATCTCGAAGACCTCGCGGATCGTGTCCGGGAGGGAGCATACCGAAAACATCGCCTCCTGTTTCCGGAGCATCTTGACAGTCAGCAGGATGACCCGGAGGCCCGCGCTGCTGATGTAGGTGAGATGCTCGAGGTCTAGGACTACGACACGGTCGCTCTCGTCGATCGCGTCTTCCAAGTCGGTCTGAAATTCACGGGCGTTCGCACCGTCGACGCGGCCTTCCGTCTTTGCAATCAGGACTCCGTCTCCCCGCTCGAATGTAACCCCCATTGCTCCTGTCTCCTCAGTAGTCGTTTCCATGGTAGCAACGCTTGCCATTGACCCACCTCCTCAAGAATATGAACAAAGTCTAAACCATGTCTAACTTTCCCACAACTCACTTGAGGAGGTCGTTCTGTTGAATTTTGGGACTCTACCACCACCTGTATTCTGCCTTGATCGAGACACCCACTTTCCTCCCTCCCTGTGGCCGCGCAAGGCGCCGAAGGACGGGGCGGGTATGTCGGGGACGGGAAGACGGCTCAATGTACACAAGGTTCACTGAGACGGCTAGACGTACCGATGATACTTCTAACACCACTCACGTGGATAAGTCAAGAGTCATCCCGAAATGTGACGGTTCAGAGTTCATGAGGTCCGAAGGGAGAGTCCTCTTGACGACAGCGAACCCTTGTACTATATTATTCACATGGAAGTAGCCCACTCAGCAACAGCCCTGAAGACCTGTCCCACAATTGTACCGGAACTGCTCCGGTTCTGTTCCGCATCTGTTCCACAAGTGCCCCACATCTGTACCACGAAATCGAACCCTCAGCTACGAGATGGGACAAAATGGAACAGTTTGGGACAGTTTTCGGCAAACCCGCAGGCCGCGACCGTCCTGCGCTGGTCTTTTTCGGTCAGCGTAGTCCTGATTTGAAGCAGACGGCTGGGTCCCCCACCCCCGGCGCCGCCGGATGCCGGTTGACATCCCACACGCCGGTCAATATCTTTGGCCCGGTCAGGACAGTCGAGTTTGGAGGAGAAGACGATGTCACGTGCGCTGCCCGCGTCCGTCCTGGGTCGGACCGGTCTGGAGGTTACGAGGCTCGGCTACGGAGCGGCCCACCACAGGCCGATGACGGACGCCGAGGCCGAGGCGGTTCACCATGCCGTCGTGGAGTGCGGAATCAACTTCATCGACACGGCCGACGACTATGGCAACAGCGAGGAGCTCATCGGAAGGTACCTGTCGGACCGACGCTCGGAGCTAATTCTGGCTACCAAGTGCGGGATGAGGCCTGGCGGCGGAGGCCACCTCTGGACGCGGGAGAACATACTGCGGACTCTGGAGGATAGTCTGCGGAGGCTCCGGACCGACTACGTGGACGTGATGCAGCTGCACAACGCGACCGCCGTGGAGTGCGAGAGGGGCGGTCTGGTCGACGGCTTGCACGAGATGCGTCGGCAGGGGAAGGCGCGCTGGATCGGCGCGTCCACCACCTTGCCTGACCTTCCGACCCTTCTCGGCTGGGGCGTGTTCGACGCCTTTCAGATACCGTACTCGGCGCTCGAACGCGAGCACGAGGACTGGATCACCAGGTCCGCCGAGGCCGGGGTCGGGATCATTATCAGGGGCGGCGTCGCTCGCGGCGAGCCGGGGGTCGGAACCGGCCGCGATGAGCCCTGGAGTAGGTTCGAGACCGCGGGGCTGGACGATCTGCGCGAGGACGGTGAGAGCCGCTCCGCGCTGTTGCTGCGGTACACGCTGACCCATCCCCACTCCGACACGATAATCGTGGGCACCACGAACCCGGCACACGTCGCCGAGAACGCGCGGGCCGTGCTGAGCGGGCCGCTGCCGCCTGACGTATACGATGAGGTCAAGCGCCGGATGGACGGCGTCGGCGAGTCCCCGGCGGCAGTGGTGTAGGGAGCGAGATATGCCGGACGGACCCACCGCATCGAAGGACAGAGTCGTAGTCTTGGTCAAGGCCGGCCGGCTCCAGAGTTGGGACCACGTGAGCCCCGAGAAGCAGCTCGACTACACGCGGGAGCACGTCGACATGGTTCTGGAGGCGGGCAGCAGGTATGGGATCATGCGGCTGGAGGCGTTCCGGCTGATGGGCTACCAGCAGCCCTGGCACCGCTTCTGGGTGATCGAGTTCCCCACGCTCGAGGGCGCCGAGGAGTGGATACAGGCCGAGATGGCGCCCCCGTACGGCTCCTACGGGTTCTGGGAGTACCACCTGGCCCGCCCCTGGGGTCCTGACTACTTCTCCACCTGGGTGACCCGTGGGCGCAAGCCGTCGCCGCCCCTGGAAGGACAGGTACCGGGCAGCATACCGGCGTTGCAGGTGGACGGGGAGAGCGTGGTCGTCCTGATGTTCGGGCGGGGGCTTCCCGGCTCCGACCTGATGACCCCGGAGGAGCGCGGCGACTGGGAGCACGTCGATCTGATGAAGGAGGTCGCGCGCGAGCACGGCCTCATGCGGCTGGAGGGGTTCCGGCTGATCGCTCCACAGGACGACTGGCACCGTGCCTGGGTTATCGAGTTCCCGACCTTAGAGGGTGCGGAGGCGTGGATGGAGGCCGAGGTGCGGCCGACCTATGGCACCTACAACAACAAGGTCTACTATCCGGCCCGGAATTACTTCCTCGCCGACGTCGACAGGTTCAAGCCGCGCCCGTGACGATGAGACGGCCGTTCGAGCGCGGGAGACGAAAGACGGGATTGGTGAAGTCAGGCTTGGAAGAATCCGCTCTGTCCGCGCCGCGCCGACGGCTCCGGTGTGCCGCGGGAGCTACGGAGGTTATGCAGTGAGACCCAACAGACTCAGACAGCTTCTGAACGAGGGCAGGCCCAGCATTGGCCACCACGTGACGAGTCCCTCGCCGGACGTGGTCGAGATAATCGGCCGCGCGGGCGGCGTGGATTATCTGGAGTTCGTGGCGGAGTACGGACCCTATGATCTTCAATCGCTGGACAACTTCGGACGGGCGCTGGAGCTGACCGGTATGTCCGGCATGATCAAGATCGATCAGGAGAACAGGGCCTTCACCGCGGGCCGCGCGATTGGGTCTGGGATACAGAACGTGCTGTTCTCGGACACACGAACGGTCGAGGAGGCTCGGTCGTGCGTCCGCGCGGTGCGTGCGGAGACGCCCCAGACGGGCGGCGGCTTCGGGTCGGCTGACCGCCGCTTCGCCGGCTATGGCCTGGAGAGCGCTTCCCCTGCCTACGTGCAGTCGCTCGAGGACGGCGTCGTTGCCCTGATGGTCGAGAAGCGGGAGGCCGTCGAGAACCTGGAGGACATCCTGTCCATCGGCGGGATCGACATGGTGGTCTTCGGCGGCAACGACTACTCGATGAGCATCGGCCGGCCCGGCGAGGGCGGACATCCTGACGTGCAGAAGGCGCTCCGGCGGGTCTACGACACGGCGCTCGGCATGGGCGTGCAGCCCCGCGCGGAGATCAACAGCCCTGACCAGGCGAAGTTATTCCTCGACATGGGGGTGCGGCACTTCGCAATCGGCACCGATCTGTTCGTCCTGTATGGCTGGATTCGGGACAACGCGGGCGGGCTCAGGGAGATGCTGGAGGAGGCGTGACGTGATCATAGACGGCCACAACTACTGTGTCCCGCAGCTCGACGCCGCGCAGGGCTACCCCACGCCGGACGTGAAGCTGCGGTCGCTGCAGGCCGAGTTGGGCGGCCACTCCCAACCCGTGTGGCGGGTGCGTGACAGGGCCCAGGCCGACAACTCGACCCTGATAGACCCGGCGACCGGCGAGCTCAGGGAGGTGGAGTGGACGCGCGACCTCGGCCGTCTGGCCTGGAGCGTGGACGGGGAGACCTATACGAAGCAGTACCTGCCGCCGATGCTCCACAATCTGGAGTGCCCCCCGGACGTGCTGATACGGGAGATGGACTATGCCGGGGTGGACGTCGGGCTGCTGCACACGTACCCGACTCTGGGCAGCCCCGCCTTCTTCAACGGCTATTTGAGGGATGCCGCCGCGCGGTTCCCCGACCGCCTGTACCGGCTCATCACGGTGGCCGAATCCGAGATACCCGATGACGTCGACGCCGCTGTCGAAGCCCTAGAGGGAGAGGTGGCCGCCGGCGGCGTCTCCGGCCTCCAGTTCATACCCGGCTTCTACGCCCATCCCACCACGGGGGGAGAGGGTCGGCGGGACTCATGGCATGGAGACGCGATGCGGCCCTTCTGGGATGCTGCCGAGTCGCTGAGGCTGCCGGTCTACTTCACGCTGATCGGCGGCAGGGGAAGCGCGCTGTACGAACGCTCATGGCAGCAGACCTACCTGGACGAGCAGCGCGTCCTCATGCAGTGGATGGAGCGCTACTCCGAGCAGACGGTGGTCATCACCCACGGGCTGCCGTGGAGGGCGTTCATGGACGGCGGGCGGATCAGACTCCCGGAAGAGGTGTGGCAGGTTTTCGAGTCGCCCCGATGCCACATGCAGCTACTGATCCCCATACAGATGGGCGGCATGTGGGAGTACCCGTGGAAGGAGTCCGAGCCGGCGATCCAGGAGTGTGTCCGCCGAATCGGGGCCGACCGCCTCATATGGGGCACGGACATGCCCATGGTAGCCCGGTTCTGTACCTACAGGCAGGCCATGGACCAGTTCCGGACGCACTGCGGATTCCTCACCGACGACGAGCGGCGGGACATCCTCGGCGGCACGGCCGCCCGCGTCATGGGCCTGGTCGACCCGTAGTCGGCAGCGGATGATTCCCCGGAGCGTCCGAGCCGGCAGCTCGATCCGCTCTAGCGGATCCTGGCGTGTGGGTTCCTCGCCGCCAGCTCCTGGATGACCGTCTCGCGGTCGGTCTCTTCGCTCCAGGGTGTGTGCAGCCTGTTGGTGCCGTGTATCCTGTTCAGTGACTTGTCGGGTTCTCCGTCGACGACGTGGGCGGTGTGCCACACGCCGTGTTCGAGCACGACCTCGATCTCCCTGTCCTCGCCGATCCAGCCAAAACTTACGTAGCCCAAAGGAACAGAACCTCCTTGCCGTGTCGGCCGTGTCGATTGGGTTGGCCGATTCTGTGGCAACGCTTAATGGAATAGCACATCGGCCGCGTCAAATCAATCCCTGAGACGCGGCAGTGAGACTCGCTCGACGGCGGCCGCGGGCGCCCAGCCCTGCAGGTCGCCGTTCGGGAGGGCTACCCTGGCCCAGCTTCCCCGCTCCTCGATGAGGCGCGCCTCCGCCCCGGCGTGCAGCTCGAACTCGGTGACGTACCCGTCTCCCGGTCCGCTCCGGACCTCGACCTTGTCGGCGACTACCACTGCGTCGTCCGCCGAGTCGTCCAGGAAGAGGCGGCCGCCCAGGGAGGCGGCGGCGAGCAGGAGCAGAACGCCCGCAGCGGCCGCGGCGTAGAGGGCGGCCCGCCGGCCGGGGCGCGCCCGGATGAGCAGCCACGCCGCCAGCGAGAGGGCCGTCAGATTCCAGAGGATGAGGACGCCGACGGACAACTCGTCGACGGTTGGCCAGTACGCGGACAAGACCCCGGCCGGACCGGACCCGTCGCCCTCGGCCGTAACGTCGACGGTCCGTTCCCGCGCCATACGGAGGTTGTTTTCGACGTCGGCGTCGCGCGGGGCCAGGCGCTGGGCACGCAGGTAGTTCAGCACCGCAAGCCCGGTCTCCCCCTGCTTATAGTATGCGTTGCCCAGATTGTAGAAGATCGCCGCGTCCCGGTAGCCTTGGGAGGCGAGCTGTCGATACGCCTGAGCGGCCTGTGCGAAGCTGCCTTCTTCATAGAGGTCGTTGGCTGCTGCCCACGCCGCCGCGGCATCGGGCGACTGGGCGCGCGCGACCGAGGCCGTCGAGAGGGTCAGGACGAGCGCGGCCAGCCAGACGACTACGGCCCTGCCCGTGATTGGCGTGCCCCGTAACCTATTCAAGACGACTCTCCAGTTCGGACACCAGAGCCTCCGTCTCCTCGATCAGCGCCTCGGCCGACGCAGGCCCGGCGCTAACAGGCGCAAATCGGCCGTGCTCGCTCGCGGCCAGGCAGACCTCGACCCTTCTCAGCAGATCGGGTTCGATCCCCTGCGACCGGAGCAGGACGATCAGAGCCTCATGCGTCAGGCCGGATGCGGGCTGGTTCAGTCTGTCGCCCACGTATGCTGCCAGGGCGTTTCCGGCCGCGGCATACGGGTCGGTGCCTGCGGCGCGCGCGGATTCCAGAGCGTTCCGCGCTCTGCCGTGCGCCTGCCCGCTGCGGCTCCGACGGCTGCTGCCGAAGGGACCAATTCTCCATCTCCACGCGGCGGCGGCGGCCAGCACGGCGCCGGGCAGGGCAATAGCAGCCCAGTAGAGTCCCCGTTCGACAATGGGAACGCCGGTGACCCGGAGCGAATCGGGCGAGGGCTTGATGTGGCGGATGTCGGCGGCCAGCCTCTGGACGGTGTCGCGCTCGGTCCCGGAAGACGAGGATTGGGCGGATGCCCAGGCGCGGCCCTCGGTCACCGTCAGAGGTATGGGGTCGGAGGACGTTCTGTCGTAGAGGTTCGTCGCAGGGTCGAAGTACGTGAAGCTCACGGGAGGGATGGTGAAGTCGCCTGCCTCGCTCGGCACCAGCGTGCGCCGGTACACGCGGGTACCGACGAGGCGGCCGCTTTCGATCCGGGAGTCGGTTGTCGGAGGGGACGTGTCGACCACTCGCCAGCCCGGCATGTCGGGCCACACGGGGTCGGGCAGGATGTCGATGTTGCCCTCGCCGCTGAGTGTGACGGTCAGCACGATGGGATCGTTGGCTGCCACGTCGTCGCCGTCCGTCCTGGCCGAGATGGAGAAGCGTCCGACGGCGCCGGAGAAGTCGGCCGGGGCGCCGGGCGGCAGCGGCTGCACGTCCAGGTGGACGGGCAGGGTTCTGAGCGTCGTCGTGGGCTGGAAGAAGGTGCCCAGAACCGTGAGATCGGCCGGTTCTATCGTCCTCGGACCGACGATGGTTGGGAAGAGGGCCGCGCGTATCTCGTCGACCACGTACCTGCGGCCGGCCGCAGTCGCGGTGTACCGCTGCTGGTCCGGGTACTCTCTGGTCCAGAAGCCCGTCAGGTCGGGCCCGTCGTACTCTGGCCGTCCGCGAGTGAGAACGTCGGCAGCCGAGTAGAACCTGAAGATGTAGGTCACCTGCTCTCCGAGGCGCGGCGAGAGGTTATCGACGGCGGACTCGACGTAGAAGTCTTGGCCGGCGAGTTCGGTCGACACCTCAACATTCAGGGCTGCCGACAGGCCGCCGGCCGCCGGCCTGCCCACGCCCGGGTGAACCTCCACGGTGATGGGGTCGGTTTCGTAGGTCTTGCCGTCGATGACCACCTTGACGGCCCCGATGGTGAGGGGCCCGTCGACCGTTGGACGAAGCCGGTACTCGTGGGCGCGCTCGAAGGTAGACCGGTTGTTCACCGTCGTGACGCTCATCCATGAGCCCCTGCCCACGATATTGACGTTTTCTATGACTGGAAGCACGTGGTCCTGGGCGCTGCCTGTCTGACCCGCGACCGTGACGGTCAGCGTAAGCACCTCGTCGGTTGTGAGCTCGGTCTTGTCCACCTCGCTCCGAATGTGTGGGCTCTGGGCGAAGGCTACCCCTGACAGCGCCGACAGGCAGACCAGCAGGACCGCGGCGGCGGCCGTTCGTCCAACGCGGCCAGATACGTTCATTCCGCTACCAGTCCTGCTCCGGCTGTCTGCCGCCCGTGTCGAGGGTTCTCTGCAGCCGGTTCTGGAGGGTGTCGGTGCTCTCGCCCACTACGGCCAGCAGCTGCCTCGCCTGCTCCTCCGTGAGTTCGGTCGTCTCGGTCGGACTGGGCTGCCGGGAGTCCTCCGGCTGCTGCTCGCCGCCCGTGTCTCCCTGCTGTTCCTGCGGGTCGTCCCCGCCCTCCCGTTCTCCCTGGCCCTGCTGCTCGGGCTGCTGCCCTGCCTGCGGCGGCGCCTGCTCGTCCTGCTGCCCTGTCTCCTGCTCCTCGCCGGAGCGTTCCTGTTCCTGCTGTTGTTCGTCAGGTGTCAGGCGTCTGAGCGCGAGTTCGAGATTGTGCTTGGCCTCCCGGTCGTTCGGGTCGAGTCGGAGCGCCTCTTTGTACGACTCTATGGCCGACTCGAGCTCGTCGGCTTGGAGTTGGGTGTTGCCCAGGTTGAAGAGAGTGTCCTGATAGAGGTCTTCATCCGCTTGGAGCAGCGACTGTTCGTAGCTCCTCTGGGCGGCCTCGTGGTCCTGTTGGCGGTGGTGGACGTTGCCTGAGTTGTAGTGCGGCTCCGCCAGCTCGGGCGAGACTCGGACCGCCTCGTCGTAGGAGTCCAAGGCGGCCTCATAGTCGTGCTGTGTGAAGGCGTCGTTCCCCTCGTTGTTTATCCTCGCCCCATCCGCGCCGCAAGCGGCGGCAGCCAGGATGACGGCCCCTGCCAGCAGCGACTCGACGACCGGCCTATTCATTCGCAGCCTCCTTCTCGACGCCTGCCCGCAGCCGCAGCCGCGCCACCCGGTCGGGGATTATCTCGGCGGCGAGAAGGGCGAGGAGAGCGGCCAGCAGGAGGGGCTGGAAGCGCTCAATGCCGATGTCCTCGAGCTCGCTCTCGATACTGGCCTTCTCGAGGCTGTCGATCTGGGCCACGAGGTCCTCTATCGCGTTCCCGTCTACGCCTGCCCTATAGTATTTGCCTCGGGCCTCACGGGCGATCCGCTGGAGCGTTCGCTCATCCAGCTTCGATTGGACCACGCTGCCGGCCCGGTCCTGTTTGAAACCGATGACGTCTCCCAGGCGGTTCAGCACGGGTATGGGCTCGCCATCGGTAGACCCGAACCCCATGGTGTATATGACCACGCCATCCCGGGCGGCCTCACTGGCGGCGGCGGCCGGATCGTCCCCATGGCTCTCGCCGTCGGTCAGGATCAGGATGACCTTCTGGCCGGCTCTCGACTCGTCGAACGCCGCGGCAGCGGTGTGTATGGCCTCGCTGAGTGCCGTGCCCTCTCTGGAGATCACCCCGGGGCCGGCGTTGTCGACGAACGTGCGTGCGGTCGCATAGTCGAAGGTCGGCGGGAACTGGACGAAGCTGGCGCCGGAGAACAGCACCAGTCCCACCTCGTCTCCCTTGAGTCTGGTCAGGAGGTCGGCTATCTCCAGCTTGGCTCTCGTCAGACGGTCAGGCTTGATGTCCTGGGCCAGCATACTGGCCGAGACGTCCAGCGCCATCATCATCTGGACGCCTCGCTGTTCGACGGACTGCGCCTCGCTGCCCCACTGTGGCCGGGCGAGGGCAACTATTGCAGCGGCCAGAGCGGCAAACCAAAGGAGACGCGCAAGGCGCCGGCCGCGTCGGTTGACCGATCCGCTGAGTCTCTCGATGAGGCGTGGGTCGCCGAGCCTCTCGACGGCCGCCCGCCGCCTGCGGGATGCCCAGTAGGCCACGAGCGCCATCGCCGGCAGCGCCCACAGCAGGTACAGCGCGTCCGGCTCCGCAAAGGTCATGGCGCGCTCCTTGCCTCACGCATCCTACGGAACCTTCCTGAAGACCGTGCTGCGCAGAGCCAGCTCCGCCAATAGAATGACGAGCGCGGGCGCCAGGGCCCAGGCCATCAGCTCTTCGTGCCGGGTGAAGACCCTCTCCTCGATCTCGGACTTCTCCAGGTCGTTGATCTCGTCGTAGACCAACCTCAAGCCCTCCGCGTCCGTTGCGTGGAAGTAGCGGGCACCCGTCGTTTCGGCGACCGCGCGCAGGGTCTCCTCGCCCAGAGCCATGTTCTGCCGTGTGAAGTCGGCGGCTGAGAACGGGATCATCTGCGACGCGAACGCCTCAGGGCTGCCGATGCCCACCGTGTATGCCCTGATTCCCAGGGCCTTGATAGCGGCGGCGGCTGTCAGCGGATCGATCTGGCCCGAGTTGTTCAGCCCGTCGGTCAGCAGGATTATGACCCTGCTCTCGTTCGGCGAGTCTTTGAGCATGTTGCCCGCGCTGGCGAGGCCGAGTCCTATGGCTGTGCCGTCCTCGACGGGGAGATTGGGCGCCAGATCGAGGTCGTCCAGCATGAGTCTGAGGAGGTCGTGATCGGTTGTGGGCGGGCTTTGAATGAAGGATTCTCTGGCGAAGACGACCAGGCCGATCCGGTCGTGCTCGCGCTGCGATATGAAGTCGCCGACCACTACCTTCGCGGCGTCCAGCCTGCTCTGGAATACCATGTCGAGATTGCCCATGGTGCCGGAGATGTCGAGTGCGAGGGCGATGTCCACGCCCTCGCCTCTGATGACGGTGTACGCCTCGCTGCTCTGTGGCCGCGCGGCCGCGACGATCACCAGAGCCAGCGCCGCGAGCCGCATCGCCGTCAGCGCGGGGCTGAGCTTGGTCCGCCACGACCCTGACGGGTTCGATCCGAGTCCGACGCCGGCGTATCGGAGCCCGGCGGGTCGGCTCATCTGTCCGATCCAGCGAGGAGCCAGGGCGAGAAGCGGAACAATGGCCAGCAGCAGCAACAGGTATGGAGACGCGAATGTCATGCGCCAACCCCCTCCGGCGCCTCGGTCTCCGGCGGCGCCGTCATCGTGACGAAGCCGCGGGCGCGGGTGGTGCTCGCCCTGGCTTCTTCAGACTCGGGGGCGAGCTTCGTGAACTTGACCAGGTCGGAATCTTCCAGAAGCCGGACCGCAGCCTCGGCGTGACCGGCTGTCACGTCGTATATCTTCAGCGCGGCGCGCACCTCGGTGGTGGTACGGTCGAGGGCGGGCGTATGGAAGGCCCGTTCCAGATAGCTGCGGACGCAGTCCGACACTAGCGTGTAGTGCTCCTTGAATCGACTCTGGGCAGGCAGGTCCAGCGCCTCTATCCGGTGCAGTTCCTCAAGTGCGATCTGGCGCGGTGAGCGCGTATCGACTTGCACGACTGTATGGGGGCGGCGTCTTCCTATCAGCAGGTAGACGCCCGCTCCGACAAGCGCGGCGAGAGTGGAACCTACGATGAGCCACGTGGTTAGCGTCCCGATCAGCGGCTCGCTGGTTTGGGCCTGGGGCCTGATGTCTCTCGGCTCTTCATCGCCCTCTCCCAGCACCGAGGCCACCATGACGGACGCTCCGCGCACGCTCTCTTCGTGGGTCTGCCCCGCGGAGTCGCGTATCATGATCTCGACGTCGGGGGTGGTGAACTCTCCGGGGGTGAACAGGGCTGCTTCCAGCGACTGGCCGGTGGTCTGAGTGCCGTCGAGGTTGTCGACCGTCTGGGCCGGGGACTGGCCGCGAATCTCGAAGTCTCCCCAGGTCCCGGGGAGCAGCGGGAAGGTCACCTGGTATCCCGGCGGATGGACGACTCGCAGGTTTAGCGTGACCGGGTCGCCCACCGTCAGGTCTGCCGCGTCCGTCGTCAGAGAGGCCACGACCCCCGGCGCCTGGGCCGAGGCCGTGCCGTGTACCGTCAGCGCAATCGACGCGAACAGCAAGAGCGTCGGCAGTCGGGACCTCATGTCCTTTACCTCACCATGCGCCTGGCGCGCTGTTTGAAGAAAGCTGCCAGGCTGGCCGCGTAGTCGCGGTCGTTCGTGACGCTTACGCGGTCCACTTTCGAGGTCGAGAAGCACTCTTTCCTGGCTGCGTCCGACCGTCTGACCTCTGCCTCGAAGTCGTTGCGCCATCTCCGACTGCTCGTGTCGATCTGGCGCAGCTCGCCTGTCTCGGTGTCCTCCAGCACGATCAGCCCCACGTCCGGGATGCTGCGCTCCATCGGGTCGTGCAGGTCTATAGCCACCACGTCGTGGCGCCGGTTCGTGATGGCCAGCGCCCGCCTGTACTCTTCAGGGTCGGCCAGGAAGTCGGAGACCAGGAAGACAACGCTGTGCCGCCGGAGCACCAGGTTGACGGTGTCCAGCGCGAGCTTGATGTCCGTCCCCTTTCCCTCCGGCTCGAACGTGAGCATGTCCCGGATGAGCCGGAGGACGTGGCGTCTGCCCTTGCGGGGCGGGATGAGCAGCTCGACCCGGTCCGTGAATATGAGCAGGCCGACCCTGTCATTGTTGGTGGTCGCCGCGAACGAGAGGACCGCGGCAAGCTCCGTGGAGAGGTCTCTCTTGAACTGCCTCACGCTTCCGAAGTCGACGGACCCGCTGGCGTCCACCACCAGCATCACCGACATCTCCCGCTCCTCGTGGTAGCGCCTGACGTACGGGTCGCCCATCCTCGCCGTGACGTTCCAGTCGATGGTCCTGACCTCGTCGCCCGGGCTGTACGGGCGCACCTCGTGGAACTCCATGCCCTGGCCCTTGAACACGGAGTGGTACTCGCCGGCGAACGTGTCGGTCACCAGGCGGCTGGTGCTGATCTCGATACGGCGTACCTTTTGGAAAATCTCGGTGGGTACCATATGGGCTTGATGGATGAGGGGCGCGTGACCGGAGCCGACTCAGGGCACTTCGACGTTGTCCAGGATGCGCCGGACGACGTCGGCGCTGGTTATCTCCTCGGCCTCTGCCTCGTAGCTGACGATCACGCGGTGACGCAGGACGTCGGGCGCGAGCTGCTTTACGTCGTCCGGCGTCACGTATCCCCGCCCCCTGATGAAGGCGTTGGCGCGGGCGGCCGAGATGAGGTAGATACCGGCTCGAGGCGATGCTCCGTAGGCCACGAGTTGTCTGAGCGCGGCCAGGTCTCCCGACGGTGGATTGCGGGTCGCGGCAACCAGGTCGAGCACGTACTCCTTCACCTTGTCGTCGACGTAGATGCGGCGAACGATCTCTCGCGCCCGCAGGATCGTGGCAGGGTCGATCACAGGTGTGAGCGTGGGCGCATCCTCGCCGGTCATCCGCTCGATTATCAGCCGCTCCTCATCCCTCGGAGGGTAGTCGACGATCACTTTGAGCATGAACCGGTCTATCTGCGCCTCGGGCAGTGGGTAGGTGCCCTCCTGTTCGATGGGGTTCTGGGTCGCCAGCACTAGGAAGAGGCTCTCGAGTGGGAACGTGGAGCCGCCGATGGTCACCTGGCGCTCCTGCATCGCCTCCAGCAGGGCGCTCTGGACCTTCGCCGGCGCCCTGTTGACCTCGTCGGCCAGCACCAGGTTGGCGAAGACCGGCCCTCTGTGGACGCTGAATTCGTTGGTTCTGGGGTTGTATATCTGGGTGCCGATGAGGTCGGCTGGCAGCAGGTCGGGGGTGAACTGGACGCGGGAGAAGCGCGCCTGGATGGCCTGTGCGAGGCTCTTCACGAGCAGAGTCTTCGCGAGACCCGGCACCCCCTCCAACAGGACGTGTCCGTCTCCCAGCAGCCCGATCAGAACACGCTCCACCAGGGTGTCTTGGCCGACCACCGCTCTCCGTATCTCGGCGAGCAGGTCGTGAAGGAACAGCGCTTCCTTCTCGACCTCTTCGTTAATCTGCCTTACCCCGCTCAGGTTCATGTGCTGGGCTCCTCGTAATGGCATGTCGCAACGGGCCGGACGCGCGCGGTGTCCCGCCTGGATTTATAACGTACCGGACACGGATCGAGTTAGGGCAGGAGCGAAGCGTAGGGCGCTCAGTCCCCGAACAGGGCCGAGGGCCGCTCGATGGCCTGCTGGAGGCGGCGCATGAAGCTGGCGGCCGCGGCGCCGTCGACCACCTGGTGGTCGACTGTGAGGCTGAGTACCATCGTCTCGCCGACCACTATCTCACCGTCCCTGACGACCGGCTTCTCGACCGACCGTCCCGCGCCCAGTATTGCCGTCTGGCCCGCGTTCAGGATGGGCGTGAAGCCGTCCACGCTCCCGAGCGCGCTGACGGTAAAGGTGCCGCCGGCCACGTCGTCGGGAGCGAGCTTCCCTTCCCGGGCGGCTCTGGCAAGCCGCCCCGCCTCAGCCGCGACCTCGGACATGGACATGGCGCCTGCGTTCCTGAGCACGGGAACTATCAGGCCGTCGTCAACGGATACGGCCAGGCCGACGTTGGCCTCGTCGAAGTAGTGCACCGCGCCTTCGTGGAGCAGCGTGTTCATGGCGGGGACGCGTCTGAGCGCTTCGGCGCTCGCCTTGATGAGCACGTGGGGCATCCCTATGGTCGCGCCGTCCCTGGACGCCTCTCGTCTGAGCCTCTGAGCCTGGGTGACGTCGACCTCCAGCAGGAACGACAACTGCGCGGTGGACGATATGCTGCCTCTCATGTGCTCGGCGATCGCCTTGCGCATTCCGGCGACAGGCACGGACCTGGACGGCGCCGGGAGTCCCGGAGGCATCGAGACCTGCTCCGCGTGTTTCCGGACGTCGTCCTCGACCACCCTGCCGCGCGGGCCCGTGGGCGTGACCTTCGACAGATCGACCCCCAGCTTGGCTGCCAGTCTGCGCGCTCCGGGCGTGGACGGGACGACCCCGCCCGGAGCGGGTCGGGCGCTCTTCGATGGACTCCGGCTCGGCGCAGCCGGAGGCGGCTCGGTCTTCGATGGGCTGTCCGAGGCGGCCGGAGGCGGGGCGGGCGGCGCTTCACCCTCCGCGAGCAGGTACGCCAGTACGCCGTCCACGGCCACGACAGCCCCCTCCGACACCATGGGGTGCAGCCTGCCGCTGCCGGTTGCCTCGAGGTCGTAGTTGAGCTTCTCGGTCTCGATCTCGGCGATGACGTCGCCCTCGACCACCTCGTCTCCGGCCGCCTTGTTCCACCTGTTGACGGTTCCCTCGACCATGATCTGCCCGAGCTTGGGCATGACGACGGTAACGGCCACGATCTAACCTCCTGACTGCTCCGGCTACTCCAAGACCGCCGCGGCCGCCTCGACCACGCCCTCCCTGGAAGGCATGAACAGAGGCTCCAGGGCCGTGCTGTATGGCACCGACGTGTGCGGCGGAGTGACCCTGACCGGAGGCGCGTCCAGATAATCGAAAGCCTGCTCGGCCACCAGGGCCGAGACGTCGCTGGCGAAGCTGCACCTTGGATAGTCCTCGTCCACGATCACTATCTTCCTCGTCTTCTTCACCGACTCCAGTATCGTCTCCTCGTCCATGGGGGAGACCGACAGGAGGTCCACCACCTCGGCGGAGTAGCCGCTCGCGGCCAGGTCGTCCGCGGCCTGGAGGCAGACCTGCGTCGTGTAGCCGATCCCCGTGAGGGTGACGTCCGCGCCCTCACGGGCGACGCTGGCCCTGCCGATCGGCACCTCGTACATCTCCTCCGGCACGCCGGGCCCCGCCCGCAGGCCCATCAGCATCTTGTGATTGAAGATGAGCACAGGGTCGTCGTCCCTGAGAGCGGAGATGTACAGCCCCTTGGCGGTGAAGGGGTCGGAAGGAACGACGCACTTGAGGCCGGGGAAGTGGGCGAACAGCGAGTAGAGGGACTCCGAGTGCTGGGCGGCGGAGTTCACCCCCGCGCCGATGTTGGTCATGATGGTGAGCGGGACGCTCACCTTGCCGCCGAACATGTAGTGTATCTTCGCGGCGTTGTTCGTGATCTGGTCGGCGCACACGCCGTAGAAGCCGGCGTACATCAGGTCCACCAGCGGCCTCAGCCCGGTGGCCGCCGCGCCGACGCCCGCGCCGACGAAGCCCGCCTCGGAGATGGGCGTGTCCCGGACGCGCTCAGGGCCGAACCTCTGTATCAGCCCCTTGGTCAGGCGGAGCGGGCCGCCCCAGGCGTCGATGAAACCCTGGTCCTCCCTCCCGGCCGCGCCCGCGACGTCCTCGCCCATCACGATGACCCTGGGGTCGCTCTCCATGAGTTGGTGGACGGCCTCGTTCGCCGCCTGTATGTAGGTCAGCCGTCTAACGGCGGATTCGGTAACCATGTCTCGCTCCTGGTGTCCCTCTTATCGGCTACGACTCGACGAATTTGTACGAGTACCCCGCGGGATAGGTGAACCAGCGATGAACCGGCGCGCGCAGGCTGTCCCGAAACGACCCGGACTCACTCTGTGCGGCAACGACCATCTTCGGGCGCGGGCCTACGGGTAGCTGACGTAAACGTCGGTGGTCAGCTCTTCGGGCTGCGGGTAGGGGCTCTCGTCGGCGAACCTGACGGCAGCCGCGACCGCCTCCGTGGCCCGCGCGTCGATGCCGTCCAAGTCTTCCTGCGACGCCGCGCCGGTCTCGATCAGATGGGCCTTCATCCGCTCTATGCAGTCCCTGTCCTTGTAGTACTGCTCCTCCTCCGCGGTCCTGTAGGACAGCGGGTCGTCGGCGCCGAAGTGTCCCATGTACCTGTAGGTCTGAGCCTCGATCAGGGTGGGGCCTCTGCCCTCTCTGGCGCGTGCGACGGCCTCGCCCGCGACCTCGAACATGTCCAGCGCCGACTGGCCGTCGACCGTCACCCCCGGCATGGCGTACCCTTCGGCGCGGTTTGCGACCGACGTGCCTGCGACGGCATACTCGACCGGCGTGGACTCCGCATAGCGGTTGTTCTCGCAGACGAACAGCACGGGGAGCTTCCAGATCGCCGCGAGGTTCATCGACTCGTGCAGGCTCCCCTGATTGGCCGCTCCGTCTCCGAAGAAGACGACGCTGACGCTGTCCCTGCCCTGAACCTTCGCCGACAGCGCGACGCCGGCCGCGACAGGGATGTTCGAGCCGACCACGCCGTTGGCGCCGAGCATCCCCTTGTTGACGTCGGCGATGTGCATCGTGCCGCCCTTGCCCTTGTTGGTGCCCGTCGCCTTGCCGAGGAGCTCGGCCATCATCTCGTTGAGGTCGACCCCTTTGGCGATGCAATGGTGGTGGCTGCGGTGCGTCCCCAGCACGTAGTCATCGTCACGCAGGTGGGCGCAGACTCCGGTGGGGACCGCCTCCTGGCCGATGGATGAGTGGAGGCCGCGCAGTCTTCCGGCGTCGGCCTCCCGCCGCGCCTGCTCTTCGAACCTGCGAATGGTCATCATCGTCTCGAACATCCACAGGGCCTTGTCGGTCGTCAAATCGGAGGTGGAAGTGACCACGTCGTACCTCCCGCTGCTTCTGGATGGAGCGGATTATAACAGGATGCTCGGACTATTGGCGCCTGCGGTCTCTATCGGGAACCTGTCCCGGATTAGCCTGTCGTCCAGAGTCAGCAGAGGCTCCGGGAAAATTTTTTTGTGGAACGCTCGGGGGGGCATTTCGCGGGCATTTCGTAGCTGGGAGGGCCTCAAACGGCTCGGAATTACGTGACACTATCTGACAGTTATGTGACACTTATCTGACACTTTTGTGACAGTTTGTGACACTAATGTGACAGGTCAACGCAGGCGATGCAGGAGTCCTGCGGGCGGTTTGTGGAGAGAGGCGGCTGTGTCATGGGCATACTCTAGCACAGCGGTTCGGCGTCGTCAAGGGTTGTCTGAATCAGGATTCTCAGGATTGGAGGATTTTCAGGATTGGGGATCAAATCCCCCCACGACACCGCCTACCAATCTGGGACAGTCACCTCTATCGGGCCAGGTGGTCGTATGCCGACGCGCCTGCGAAGACGGCGTCCTCGCCGAGCTCCTCTTCGATTCGCAGGATGCGGTTGTACTTGGCCGTGCGCTCTCCCCGTGCGGGGGCTCCCGACTTGATCTGGAGAGTGGACAGAGCCACCGAGAGGTCTGCGATGGTGGTGTCCTCCGTTTCGCCTGAGCGGTGGCTCACTACGGTGCCCCAGCGGGAACTCTGCGCCAGGGCGACGGCCTCCACGGTCTCCGTGAGGGTGCCCACCTGGTTGGGCTTGATCAGGACGGCGTTGCCGGCGCGGCTTCGGACACCCCGCTCGATGTCGCTGGCCCTAGTGGTGTAGACGTCGTCTCCGACGAGTTGGGTCGAGTCTCCAATCCGCCGGGTCAGGGCCATCCAGCCGTCCCAGTCGTCCTCGGCCAAACCGTCCTCGATGCTCACGAGCGGGTAATCCCGGGCCCATCGTTCGTATCTGTCGATGAGGCCCCCCGACGTCAGATGAGCCCCCTCCATATCGAGCCGATAGCCCTCTTTCGTGTCGTCGGTCAGCTCCGACGCCGCAGCGTCCAGAGCGATGGAGCACTGCCCTCCGGGTGAGTAGCCGGCCCTCTCGATCGAGTTCAGCACCAGCTCGACGGCCTGTCGATTGCCGCCGAGGGCAGGGGCGAAGCCCCCCTCGTCCCCGACCGCCGTCCCCAGGCCGCGCTCGGACAGCAGTGAGTGGAGGGCATGATAGACCTCGACTCCGGCCTGCAGGGCGCGCCGGAAGCTGTCGAAGCCACTGGGGACGACCATGAACTCCTGGAAGTCGGTCGAGCCCTCGGCGTGCCTGCCGCCGTTGATCACGTTGAGCATGGGCACGGGGAGCGTCGGGACGCGGCTTCCCGCGAGATGGCGGTACAGGGGGAGGCCGCTGCTTCGGGCGGAGGCGTGGGCGAAGGCCAGAGAGACGCCCAGGGTTGCGTTCGCTCCAAGTTCCGACTTGTTCTGAGTGCCGTCCAGCTCTATCAGGATGCGGTCCAGTGATTCCTGATCGATGTCCGGCCTGCCGACGACCTCCGGCCCGATGCGCTCCGTGACGTTATGCACGGCCGAGAGGACTCCCTCGCCGCCGTAGCGATGGGGGTCTCCGTCTCGCAGCTCCACCGCCTCGCGGGCCCCCGTGCTCGCGCCTGAGGGAACGGCGGCGCGCCCCCACGCGCCGCCCACGAGTGTGAGGTCGACCTCGACGGTCGGCCGGCCCCTGGAGTCGAGCACTTCCCGCGCCCTGACGCCGGCTATCTCGCTCATCGGCCGCGCTCGCCGCGCGCCTCGGCCGCTCTGAGTACCTGGCTCACGGCGTCCTCCGGAGAGTCTGCGCGCACTATGCCGGCATCCTCTTGGCCGCCGCGTGAGGTCACCCACGTGTTCAGCCCGACCACTGGGATGTTTTCGCTGAGCGCGTGGCCTATCTCGGACAGTGTCCCGTAGGCTCCGCCTATTGCTACGACGGCGCGCCCCGACTTGACCACGATCACGTTCCGGGCATAGCCCATACCGGTGCAGATCGGGAAGTCCACGTAGGGGTTGGCGTCGGCCGGGTCGCTCCCGGGCAGGATGCCTATCGTCGTGCCTCCGGCCGATTTCGCGCCCCTGCAGACGGCCTCCATGACGCCGCCCAGACCGCCGCATACGACGGTCGCGCCTCGGAGGGCCAGCATCCGGCCCACCTCTTCGGCCATCCCTGCGGTCTCGGGGCTGGGACGGCGCGCCCCGATCACGGAGATCATCATCTCTCGCTCCTCGTGGAACGGATTATATCACCGCCGCGGCGTGTTACCCTGAATGAGGAGGGGTGAAATGACGGGAACGGACGGCGTCGTGCTCATAACGGGCGCGTCGAGCGGGATCGGGAGGTCCACGGCCCTCTATCTTGCCGAGAGGGGCCGCCGCGTCGTGGCGGCCAGCCGGGCGCGTGGACGGCTTGCGGAACTCGAATCCGAAGCGTCCCGCCGGGGCCTTCCCGTCGCCGGGGTCGAGCTGGACGTGAACGGAGAGGCGGGCCTGTCGGAGGCGCTGGAGGCCATCGCCGCGGAGCACGGGCACATAGAGGTGTTGGTCAACAATGCGGGCTATGGCCTGTTCGGGCCGGTCCAGACGCTCGCGTCGGACGAGCTTCGGGCGCAGATGGAGACCAACTTCTTCGCGGCCGCGCGCCTCATACGCCAGGTGCTGCCGGCGATGATCGGCAAGGGCAGGGGAACGATCGTGAACGTGAGCTCGGTCCTCGGACGCATAGGAACCCCTTTCAACGGCGCCTACGTGTCCTCCAAGTTCGCCCTCGAGGGCCTGAGCGAGTCGCTCAGGCATGAGCTCCGGCCCCTGGGCGTTCGAGTGATCGTCGTGGAGCCGGGGCTTTTCCGGACGGGGTTTCGGGATAACCAGGTCACCGCGGCAGCTATCGAGTCTGAGGACGGGGCGCCGTACCGTCGCTACCTGAAGGACTACGGGAGCAGGCACGACAGGTTCTCCCTGCGGGCAAAGGACCCCGTCAGGGTCGCGAAGGTGATCCACAGGGCGATCCGCTCCCGGCGCCCGCGCTTCCGGTATCAGGTCGGTATGGAATCGCGCCTCGGCGTGCTGGGGTCGAGGCTGCTGCCCGAGAGGGTCTACCTGTCTCTGGTTGGCCGAGCCGTCCGGCGATAGCGGCGCGGGGAGTCGAGCTCGATGAACGTGGGTGTGCTGAAGATCGTCCTGCGGCTGCCCGGCAACCGGAGTCTGAAGGGGAAGCGCAGGACCATCAGCTCACTGACGTCGCGGGTCAGGGAGCGGTACGGCGTCACGGTCGCCGAGGTCGGATGCAACGAGTCGTGGCAGACGGCTGAAATCGGGGTTGCGTGTGTGAGCAACAGCGTCCGACACGCGGATGAGGCGCTGGACAGGGTGCTCGAGTACGTCGAGGCCAGCCGGGAGGACGTCGAGGTACTCGACAGCGCCAGGGAGGTCCTATCGGGGTTTTGAGAAGCTCCACTGCTCGCTAACCCCCTCCGGCTGGCGGCAGCTTCTTCTTCGCCCCCCTGCCGGCCCTGCTCCCCCTGCCGCCGCTCCCACGACGGACGTGATCGCCCTCGAGCCGGCCGCGCTTGGCCGTCGGCTCGCCAGCCTGTACTTCACCCTGGATGGCGCCCTGTCGTCCATCGGCCTTAGCGATGGCTGGCACAGCATCTCCCTGCCGGGCGAGATCGGCAAGTTCACTCAGACGTTGCAGGCAGACCTGGACGCCATAGACGCTCAGCCTGCCGCAGTAACGGACAATCACCAAGAAGGAGGAGAAATAGAATGAGTAGAGGAATCAGAATCGGCCTGGCGCTGCTGGGCCTAATCGCGTTTGCGGTCGCCGGGTGCGGGGACACGACTCCACTAGAGGAGTCCCCAACGCCTCGCCCGGCGCCTCCAGCGACGGCAGAGGCTCCGACGGCCTCAGAGCCTTCTGCCAGTGCCTGGCAGCAGGTAGAGCGGCTAGAGTTCCGCTATGACCTGGAGGGCCTAAGCTGCTGGGCGTTGGTCAGGGTCCATGGGCCCTCCTCGTTCGGACCGGAAGTAGACCGGGTCCGCGTCGTAGACGCGGAAGAAGACGCGTTTTCGGTTACCAGTGAGTCTTGGAGAGCCGGACCGAGCTATGTAGATCTACTCGTCGGTACATTCGTCAGAGTTGTCCCTGCGGGGCCGGGGTTCGAACTTTCGTCCCATGCCGACCCCGACCCCGGGAAAGAACTCTCCGTAAGGGACCCGTGGTATGTCTCCCTAGAGGCTGGAGGAGTTTCGGTGGCGGTGTCCAACACTGTACGGATGGATACCACAGTCTGGGGCTCCCTAAGGGAGGAATGCCGCGAAAGGCTAGACTCGATGGCGGCGAGGGCCAGTCTGTTGCTCTTAGATGTAGCCTATGGGGTCAAAGCTGCCGAGAGCATCGCGGAAGCGTCCTGTACACAAAAACCCAGGCAGAAGGACATTAGTCTGCTGGAGATGTTCATTGATTTCCTCGATAACTCTGCCGTACCCGGCCAAAACCTTCCACCGGGCGACGTCAGGGTCATCCGTGAAGCTGCCGTCGGAGAACTAAGCTGGTTTAGGGATCACGATGAGACTCATGAACGGTGGGGTTGGTGGCCTGGGTGCTTCCTTCCCGTTCCCTGACAACCGCTTGCGAGACCGCTGCCAACCTGGGAGCAGGCTCTCACGATCACGCGGATTTGTATCGGGAACAGGCTTGTATCGGGGTAAGGAAAGGGAGTAGAGTAGGGTTGACGTGTCATGTGCGTAAGGATGTTCTGAAAATGGGGGTGGGGCGGAGGCATCTATGCGGTTTACTTGGGGAATAGCCGCCGCGGGCCTGCTGGCGGTCGTCTGGGCGTTCGCGTCCACGGACGGAGGGCGCGCCCAGACGACCGCCGTGCCCGACGCCGTGACGAACCTGTCCGCAACCCCGGACGCAACCAACAGCGGGAGGGAGATAGACCTGTCCTGGACCGCGCCCGCCGACAACGGAGCCGACATCACCGGCTACACCCTCCAGCGCAAAATCCGCTTCCGGAACTACACGAACGTATCGACGACCATATCGGCAACCTCAACCAGCTACTCGGACACCGGCGTCAGCCCCGTAACGACGTACACCTACCGGATCCGCGCCTCCAACTCCGTCGGCGACGCGGATTGGTCCAACGAACCCGAAGCAACGACGGACGCCGCCCCGCCCGACGCCGTAACGGACCTGACCGCAACCCCCGCAACCTCGACCATGGCCCTGGCGTGGACCACGCCCGCCCCCAACGGCGGCGCCGTCGAAGGCTACACGCTCCAGCGCAAGAGCGGCTCCGGGAACTACGCGGACGTGTCACCCGGACCCTCCACGGGTGATACCGCCTACTCGGACACCGGTCTCACGCCCGTAACGACCTACACCTACCGGATTCGCGCCACCAACTACGCAGGCGACGCGGAGTGGTCCAACGAACCCTCCGCAACGACGGCCGCAGCCGTGCCCGACGCCGTAACGGACCTTTCGGCAACCAAGGACGCAACCAACGGCGCGACGGAGATTGACCTGTCCTGGACCGCGCCCGCCGCCAACGGAGCCGACATAAGTAGCTACACCCTCCAGCGCAAGGCCGGCTCCGGGGACTACGCGGACGTGTCACCCGGACCCTCCGTGGGTGATACCACCTACTCGGACACCGGCCTCACGCCCGGAACGACGTACACCTACCGCATCCGCGCCGCCAACTCCGCAGGCAGCGCGGCGTGGTCCAACGAACCAACCGAAACGACGGACGCCGGCGTGCCCGACGCCGTAACGGACCTGGCCGCAGCCAAGGACGCAACCAACGGCGCGAGGGAGATCGACCTCACCTGGACCGCCCCCGCCGCCAACGGAGAAGCCATCAGCAGCTACCGGCTGGAGCGCAAGGCAGGCTCCGGCACCTACGCCGCCGTTTCATCCGGACCCTCTGCGGGCGATACCACCTACTCGGACACCGGCCTCACGCCCGGAACGACGTACACCTACCGGATTCGCGCCTCCAACTCCGTCGGCGACGCGGAGTGGTCCAACGAACCCTCCGAAACGACGGACGCAGCCGCGCCAGAGGCGCCAGCGGCCGTAACGGACCTTTCGGCAACCAGGGACGGAACCTTCGGCTCGACGGAAATCGACCTGTCTTGGACCGCGCCCGCCGACAACGGCTCCCCCATCACCGGCTACACCCTCCAGCGCAAGAGCATCTCCGGGCGCTATTCGGACGTATCGACGAACATAGCGGCCGGCGCAACCGCCTACTCGGACACCGGCCTCGAGCCCAGCACTTCATACACCTACCGCATCCGCGCCGCCAACTCCGTCGGCAACGCCGCGTGGTCCAACGAAGCCACCGCATCGACCCGCGCCCCAAATCGGTCGGACCCGGTGAGCGAGGTGTTCGACCTGCGCGGCGAACAGCTAGGCGGGAGCGCCACGGCGGGGCCCACCGGGACCCGACTGCGTTGGGTGAGAGCTACCGGCGACGACGACCTTTATCACGTCTTTTCGTCCACCGACGGCGGCAGAAGATGGAGCCGGATAGGGGCCATCCTGCCCCCCTTCGATCTTGAGACGTGGGATTTATTCAGGTCTAATCTCGCTCACGGCCACACGTACTTGTACCGGGTGCGCGCGTTTAGTTATACACACCGCGAGGGGCCGCTCGAATACGCTGAGACCACCGTGGGCGCTCCGGCCGCCGGAACCCTCAGCGCTCCCACCATTAGCAACGCTTCGGTGGTTCTGAACTGGACAGCGTCGAACAGGGTTTTCGGCAACCCCATCACGGGGTTCCGCGTGGAGCGGAGGACAGGCTTCCCCCAGCCGTGGGACCTGCTTACGACCACGGCCTCCACGACCACTACCTTTACGGACGACACGGCGGCGGGCTACAACACCTACCGCTACCGAATACGCGCGGTGAACTCGGTCGGGGTCGGAGACGCGACGCGGCAGCAGGCCGTGACGCTGGGCGCCGGGCGTCCCGAAGTTCCGACGGGCCTGAGCGCGACCGCTTCCGGGCAGACGTCTATAGACCTGGCGTGGACCGCGCCCAATAGCACCACCACGAGCTACACGCTCCAGCGCAAGAGCGGCTCCGGGAGCTACGAGACCACGACCACGTCCATAGCGGCGGGCGCGACCACCTACACGGACACCGGCCTCACGCACGCAACGGCGTACACCTACCGCATACGCGCCGCGAACTCCTACGGCGGCGGCGGGTGGTCGAACGAAGCGTCCGCAACGACGGACTCCGCCGTGCCGGAGGCCGTAACGGACCTGTCCGCAACCAATGACGGCGCGACTGAAATCGGTCTGTCCTGGACCGCGCCCGCCGACAACGGCTCCCCCATCACCGGCTACACGCTCCAGCGCAAGAGCGGCTCCGAGAACTACAAGGACATAGCGACCACGACCATCGCGGCCAGCGCAACCACCTACTCCGACACCGGCCTCACGCCCGGCACGGAGTACACCTACCGCATCCGCGCCAAGAACTTCGCAGGCGACGGCGCGTGGTCGAACGAAGCGTCCGCAACGCCCGCCGCCGTGCCCGCCGCCGTGACGGACCTGTCCGCAGCCGCCGCTACCTCGGACCCGCACCACCTCACTGAGCCGCACCGCTCCGTGGACCTTACGTGGAGCGCGCCCTCCGCCAACGGCGCCGCCATCACCGGCTACACGCTTCAGCGCAAGACAGGCGGAGGGAACTACGAGGAGATCGCGACCTCGACGCCCATAGCGGCCAGCGCAACCAGCTACACGGACTCCGGCCTCACGGACGGCACGGAGTACACCTACCGAATCCGCGCCGCCAACTCCATAGGCGATGCCGACTGGTCCAACGAATCCTCCACAACGACGCTGACCGCCCATGTTCCGTCGGCCGTAACGGACCTGTCCGCGGCCAAGGACGCAACCAACGGCTCGACCGAGATCGACCTTACGTGGACCGCGCCCGCCGCCAACGGCGCCGCCATCACCGCCTACACACTCCAGCGCAAGAGCGGCGCAGGGAACTACGCGACCACGACCATGTCCATAGCGGGCAGCGCAACCACATACTCGGACACCGGCCTCACGCCCGCAACGGAGTACACCTACCGCATCCACGCGACGAACTCCGCAGGCGACGCGGCGTGGTCGAACGAGTCCACCGCAACGACGGCCGCCGCCGCGCCCGCGGCCGTAACGGACCTGGCGGCAGCCGTGGGCACAACCTACGGCGCCACGGAAATCGACCTGACGTGGACCACGCCCGCCGCCAACGGAGCCGACATCACCGGCTACACGCTCCAGCGCAAGGCCGGCTCCGGGAACTACGCGGGCTTGTCGACCGCCATATCGGCAACCTCAACCAGCTACTCCGACACCGGCCTCACGCCCGGCACGGCGTACACCTACCGCATCCGCGCCACGAACTCCGAAGGCGACGCGATGTGGTCGAACACACCCTCAGCAACGACGCAGTCCGGCGCGGTTCCGTCGGCCATAACCGACCTGTCCGCAACCTCCACAAGCTCGACCGCGATCCGCCTTACGTGGACCGCGCCCGCCCACAACGGGGCCCCCATAACCGGATACACCGTCCGGAGCATCCCGGACCTCACGACGATAGCGTCCGGCGTTACGGACACCTCGTACTCGGACACGGGCCTCACTCCCGGCGTGGAGCACGGCTACCAGGTGCACGCCACGAACGCCGTAGGCGACGGCGTGTCGTCTAACGTCGCCAGGGCGACGACGGACGCCGCCGCGCCCGCCGCCGTGGCGGACCTGCTCGCAGCCAAGGACGCAACCAACGGCTCGACTGAGATCGACCTGTCCTGGTCCACGCCCTACGACCTCGGAGCGCCCATCAGCGGCTACACCCTCCAGCGCAAGGCCGGCTCCGGGAACTACGCGGACTTATCGACCGCCATATCTGCAACCTCAACCACCTACTCCGACACCGGCCTCACGCCCGGCACGACGTACACGTACCGCATCCGCGCCAAGAACTCCGAAGGCGACGCCGCGTGGTCGAACGAGGCGTCCGCAACGACGGACGCCACCGCGCCCGACGCCGTAACGGACCTGACCGCAACCCCCGCAACCTCGACCATGGCCCTGGCGTGGACCGCGCCCGCCTTCGACGGAGGAGCCGACATCACCGGCTACACGCTCCAGCGCAAGAGAGGCTCCGGGAACTACTCAAACGTATCGACGTCCATATCGGCAACCTCAACCACCTACACCGACACCGGCCTCACGCCCTGGACGACGTACACCTACCGCATCCGCGCCACGAACTCCGCAGACGACGCGGACTGGTCGAACACACCCAGCGCAGAGACGGACCAAGCCGTGCCGGACGCCATAACGAACCTGAGAGCAACCAAGCAGGGCGCGAGGTCGATCCGACTCGCGTGGAACACGCCCCTCTCCAACGGCCGCAACTTCAGCGGCTACCGGCTGGAGCGCAAGGCCGGCTCCGGGGACTACACGCTGGCGGCGTCCCCGGGGGCCGGCGCAACCATCTACGATGACACCGGCCTCACGCCCGGCACGACGTACACCTACCGCATCCGCGGCGCCAACGCCATAGGCAGCGCGGAGTGGTCGAACGAAGACAGCGCAACGACGGACGCCGCCGCGCCCGCGGCCGTGGCGGACCTGTCCGCAACCACGAACGGCGCGAGGGGGGTCAACCTGTCGTGGACCGCGCCGGCAGCCCACGGAGAAGCCATCACCGGCTACACGCTCCAGCGCAAGGCCGGCTCCGGCGCCTACTCAAACGTATCGACGTCCATAGCGGCGGGCGCGACCACCTACTCCGACACCGGCCTCACCCCCGCGACGGCCTACACGTACCGCATCCGCGCTACGAACTCCGTCGGCGACGCGGGGTGGTCGAACACACCGAGCGCGACGACGGCCGCCGCGGCGCCGGACACGGTGTCGGACCTGGTCGCAACCGCCGTAAGCTCGACCGAGATCGACCTTACGTGGAGCGCGCCAGCCGCCAACGGCGCCGACATCACCGGATACACCATTCAGAGCATAAGCACTGATCGACCGGTGTGGAGGTTCCTGTCCGTAGCGGCAAGCGCAACCAGCACCTCGTACACGGGCCTCAGGCCCGCAACGCTGCACTCGTTCCGCATCCGCGCCGCCAACTCCGTGGGCAACGGGGAGTGGACCAGCTATGTTTCGGCGACTACGCGCGACGCCCCGCCGGCCGCCGTGTCGAACCTCTCGGCAATCAAGGACGCAACCAACAGCGGGAGGGAGATAGACCTGTCGTGGACCACGCCCTTCGACAACGGCAAAGCCATCACCGGCTACACCCTCCAGCGCAAGAGCGGCTCCGGGAACTACGCGGACATCGCGACTTCGACCATCGCGGCCGGCGCAACCACCTACACGGACACCGACGTTACGCCCGGCGGTACGTACACCTACCGCATCCGCGCCAAGAACTCCGGAGGCGACGCCGCGTGGTCGAACGAAGCGTCCGAAACGACGGACACCCTCGCGCCGGACGCCATAACGGACCTCACGGCGACCAAGGACGGCGGGAGGAGGGTGGACCTGACGTGGAGCGCGCCAGCCGCCAACGGCGCCGCCATCAGCGGCTACACGCTGCAGCGCAAGGTTGGGTCCGGGAGCTTCGCGGAAGTCTCGACGGTGATAACGGCAACCTCGACCAGCTACTCGGACACCGTTACGCCCGGCATGACGTACACGTACCGTCTGCGGGCCGTGAACTCCGTAGGCAACGCGGATTGGTCGAACGAGCCGAGCGCGACGACGGACACCCTCGCGCCCGACGCCATAACGGACCTCACGGCAACCCCCACGGCCTCCGATCCGCACCGCTCCGTGGACCTTGTGTTCACCACGCCCGCAGACAATGGAGCCGCCATTTCCCGGTACTCGGTTCGGCGGCGCCCGCAAAACTCAGAGATACCGCCGGTGTGGAATCTGGTGGATCCGTGGATTGCGGTGGTAGACGGGAGCAAGACCACCATCACCATGACCGGCACCATCGAGCCCGGCACCGGATATAGGTTCGACATCTTTGTTCGCAACTCCGTCGGCGACAGCACTG
This sequence comes from uncultured Dehalococcoidia bacterium, assembly GCA_958295685.1. Classification (GTDB taxonomy): domain Bacteria; phylum Chloroflexota; class Dehalococcoidia; order Lucifugimonadales; family CATQGZ01; genus CATQGZ01. Next base: position 1,008,445 of record OY282365.1, on the reverse strand, counting down.
GGTCCAACGTGGCGAGCGTAACGACGGAGGCCACCGCCGCGCCCGACGCCATAACGGACCTGTCCGCAACCTCCACAAGCGCGCGGGGGATCGACCTGTCGTGGAGCACACCCGACGCCAACGGAGAGCCCATCAGCGGCTACACCCTCCAGCGCAAGGCAGGGGCCGGGGACTACGAGGACATCGCGACCACGACCATCGCGGCCAGCGTGACCGCCTACTCGGACACCGGCCTCACGCCCGCCACCGAATACACCTACCGCCTGCGGGCCAGGAACTCCAGAGGCAGCGCGGAGTGGTCGAACGAGCCGTCCGAAACGACGCCCGCCGCCGTGCCGGACGCCATAACGGACCTCGTGGCAGCCAAGGACGTAACCAACGGCGCGACCGAGATCGACCTCACGTGGACCGCGCCCGCCGCCAACGGCGCCCCCATCACCGGCTACACGCTGCGGCGCCAAAGGCAAGGGATAACCTTTGACACGGTGTCGTCCGGCATCACAACCACTTCGTACTCGGACACGGGCCTCACGCCCGCAACGGAATACACCTACTATGTGTACGCCACGAACTCCGTCGGCGACGCGGAGTGGTCCGACGTGGCGAGCGCAACGACGGACGACGACGCGCCCGCGCGCATAACGGACCTGTACGCAACCTCCACGAGCTCGACCGGGATCGACCTGACGTGGACCACGCCCGCCGCCCACGGGCAGCCGATAACGGGCTACACGCTCCAGCGTAGCAGCGGCGGAGGGAGCTACGAGGACATTGCGACTACGACCATCGCGGCAGGCGATACCACCTACTCGGACACCGGCCTCACGCCCGCCACCGAATACACGTACCGCCTGCGGGCGACGAACTCCATAGGCGACGCGGCGTGGTCGAACGATTCCAGCGCAACGACGAACAACGCCGCGCCCGGCGTCGTGGGGGACCTGGCGGCTGAGGGCCTGACCTCTGACCCGTACCGATCCGTGGCCCTGACGTGGAGCGCGCCCGACGCCCACGGCGCCGCCCTCACCGGCTACCGCCTGGAGCGCAAGACAGGCGGAGGGAGCTACGAGGAGATCGCGACCTCGACGCCCATAGCGGCCGGCGCAACCAGCTACACCGACACGGGCCTCACGGCCGGAACGATGTACACGTACCGCATCCGCGCCAAGAACTCCGTCGGCGACGCCGCGTGGTCGAACGCAGCCACCGTAACGACGACGTCCGTCGGCGCGCCCGCGGCCATAACTGACCTGTCCGCAGCCAAGGACGCAACCAACGGCGCGACGGAGATCGACCTCACCTGGACCGCTCCCGCCGACAGCGGGCAGCCGATATTGAGCTACACCCTCCAGCGCAAGGCCGGCACAGGGAACTACGCCGACGTATCGATGGCCATAGCGGCCGGCGCAACCACCTACTCCGACACCGGCCTCACGCCCGGCACGACGTACACGTACCGCATCCGCGCCGCCAACACCGTCGGCGACGCCCCGTGGTCGAACCAACCGCGCGCAACGACGGACAACGCCGCGCCCGCCGCCGTGTCGGACCTCTCCGCAGCCAAGGACGCAACCAACGGCGCGACGGAGATCGACCTGGCGTGGACCGCGCCAGTCGCCCACGGAGCCGCCATAACCGGCTACACGCTCCAGCGCAAGGCAGGCGCAGGGAACTACACGGACGTATCGACGGCCATATCTGCAACCTCAACCACCTACTCGGACACCGGCCTCACGCCCGGCACGACGTACACGTACCGCATCCGCGCCAGAAACTCCGAAGGCAACGCGGAGTGGTCGAACGAACCCGACGAAACGACGGACGCCACCGTGCCGGACGCCGTAACGGGACTGTCCGCAACCGCCGCAAGCTCGACCGCTATCAGCCTGTCGTGGACCGCGCCCAACGCCCACGGAGAAGCCATCAGCGGCTACCGGCTGGAGCGCAAGGCCGGCTCCGACTCCTTCGCGCTGGTGTCGTCGTCCATAGCGGGCGGCGCGACCACCTACACCGACACCGGCCTCACCCCCGCAACGATGTACACCTACCGGATTCGGGCCGTGAACTCCGAAGGCAACGGAGCCTGGTCCAACGAACCCTCCGCAACGACGGACAACGCCGCGCCCGCCGCCGTGTCGGACCTCAGGGCAGCCAAGGACGCGACCAACCCCACGTCCACGATCAACTTGGCCTGGACCGCGCCCGCCGCCCACGGAGCCGCCATCACAGGCTACCGCCTGGAGCGCAAGAGAAGCCTGGGAAGCTATGCCGTCGTTTCACCCGGACCTTCTGCGGGCGATACCACCTACACGGACGCCGGCCTAGCTGACGGCTGGCAGTACACGTACCGCATCCGCGCCGTGAACAGCGTCGGCAACGGCGACTGGTCGAACGAACCCAGCGAAACGACGGACTACGCGCCGCCCGCCGCCATAACGGACCTGTCCGCAGCCGCCGCAACCTCGACCGAGATCAGCCTGTCGTGGACCGCGCCCGTCAGCAGCACCGCCATCTCCGGCTACACACTCCAGCGCAAGAGCGGCTCCGGGAGCTACGCAAACGTATCGACGACCATAGCGGCCGGCGCGACCAGCTACACCGACACCGGCCTCACCCCCGCAACGACGTACACCTACCGCATCCGCGCCGTGAACTCCGTAGGCGACGCGGCCTGGTCGAACCAACCGTCCGCAAAGACGAACAACGCCGCGCCCGACGCCGTGGAGGACCTCGCGGCAGCCAAGGACGCAACCAACGGCGCGACGCAGATCCGCCTTACCTGGACCGCGCCCAATAACAACGGAGCCGCCATCACGAGCTACACCATCCAGCGCATAAGCGATGATCGACCGACGTGGACGGAGCTTCCGCCCATATCGGGAACCTTAACCAGCTACTTGGACACCGGCCTCACGCCCGGAAATGAACACTCGTACAATATCCGCGCCACGAACTCCGTAGGCGACGCGGAGTGGTCCAACTTCGCTCTGGAGACGACGGACAACGCCCCGCCCGCCACCGTAACGGACCTCTCCGCGACCGCCACAAGCTCGACCGAGATCGTCCTGTCGTGGACCGCGCCCGCCGCCCACGGAGAAGACATCACCGGCTACACCCTCCAGCGCAAGAGCGGCTCCGGGAACTACAAGGACATAGCGACCACGACCATAGCGGCCAGCGCAACCAGCTACTCGGACACGGGCCTCACGCCCGCAACGGAATACACCTACCGCATCCGCGCCAAGAACTCCGTCGGCGACGCGGATTGGTCCAACCAACCCTCCGCAACGACGGACAACGCCGCCCCCGCGGCTATTACGGACCTGTCCGCAACCGCCGCAAGCTCGGTCGCCGTCAACCTGTCGTGGACCGCGCCCGCCGCCCACGGAGAAGCCATCACCGGCTACCGCCTGGAGCGCAAGGCCGGCACAGGGAACTACGGGCTGGTGTCGTCGACCATAGCGGCCGGCGCAACCACCTACTCCGACACCGGCCTCACGCCCGCAACGGCATACACGTACCGCCTGCGGGCCGCGAACTCCATAGGCGACGCCGAGTGGTCCAACGAAGCGCCCGAAACGACGCCCGCACCCGGGGCTCCGGAACCCGTGTCGGACCTCTCCGCAACCTGGGACGCAACCAACGGCGGGACGGATATCGACCTGTCCTGGACCGCGCCCAATAACAACGGATCCGCCATCACCGGCTACCGCCTGGAGCGCAAGGCCGGCACAGGGAACTACGGGCTGGTGTCGTCGACCATATCGGCAACCTCAACCACCTACACCGACACCGGCCTCACGCCCGCAACGCAATACACGTACCGCATCAGCGCCAGAAACTCCGTGGGCAACGCGGCGTGGTCCAACGAATCCTCCGCAATGACAGGCACCGCCGCGCCCGCAGCAGTGTCGAACCTCTCCGCAGCCCCGGACGGAACCAACGGCTCGACGGAGATCGACCTCACGTGGACCGCGCCCTCCGACAACGGAGAAGCCATCACCGGCTACACGCTCCAGCGCAAGGCCGATCCCGGCTCCTTCACGCTGGTGTCGTCGACCATAGCGGCCGGCGCAACCAGCTACTCCGACACCGGCCTCACCCCCGCAACGACGTACACCTACCGCATCCGCGCCGTGAACTCCATAGGCGACGCGGGGTGGTCCAACGAACCAACCGCAACGACGGACAACGCCGCGCCCGCCGCCGTGTCGGACCTCTCGGCAACCAAGGACGGCGCGAGGGAGATCGACCTGTCGTGGACCGCTCCCGCCGCCCACGGGCAGCCGATACAGCGCTACACACTCCAGCGCAAGACCGGCTCCGGGATCTACACGGACGTATCGACGGCCATATCGGCAACCTCAACCAGCTACTCGGACACGAGCCTCACCCCCGCAACGACGTACACCTACCGCATCCGCGCCGTGAACTCCGTGGGCAACGCGGACTGGTCCAACGAAGACGACGCAACGACGGACGCCGCCGCGCCCGCCGCCGTGTCGAACCTTTCGGCAACCAAGCTCGACTCGACGCGGATCAGCCTGTCGTGGAGCGCGCCCAACACCAACGGAGCCCCCATCATCGACTACGCCATCGAGCGCAAGGCCGGTTCCGGGAACTACGCCCGCGTAGCGACGAGACTGGCCAGCGCAATCAGGTACACGGACACCGGCCTCACGCCCGGAACGCAATACACGTACCGCATCCGCGCCAGAAACTCCGTAGGCAGCGCGGAGTGGTCCAACGAGCCGTCCGCAACCACGGACGCCACCGCGCCCGCGCGCATAACGGGCCTTTCGGCAGCCGAGGACGCGACCAACGGCTCGACGCAGATCAACCTGTCGTGGACCGCGCCCGCCGCCAACGGAGAAGCCATCAGCAGCTACACCCTCCGGCGCAAGACCGGCTCAGGGGACTACGCGGACATCGCCACTTCGACCATCGCAGCCGGTGATACCAGCTACTCCGACACCGGCCTCACCCCCGCAACGACGTACACGTACCAGATTCGGGCCGTGAACTCCGTGGGCAACGCGGACTGGTCGAACGAGGCAGACGCAACGACGGACGCCGCCCCGCCCGACGCCATAACGGACCTGGCGGCAACGAAGGACGCAACCAACGGCTCGACGGAGATCGACCTGTCCTGGACCACGCCAGCCGCCAACGGCGCCGCCATCAGCAGCTACACGATTGAGCGCAAGGCAGGGCCTGGGAGCTTTACTCAATTGTCAGGCAGCCCTGGCCCAGCCGCAACCAGCTACAGGGACACCGGCCTCACGCCCGGAACCACGTACACCTACCGCCTGCGGGCTTGGAACACCCAAGGCGCAGGCGCGTGGTCCAACGAGGCAGACGCAACGACGGACGCCACCGCGCCCGCGCGCATAACGGACCTCGTGGCAACCAAGGACGCAACCAACGGCGCGAGGGAGATCGACCTGTCGTGGACCGCGCCCGCCGCCAACGGAGCCGCCATCAGCGGCTACACGCTCCAGCGCAAGAGTGGCTCCCTGAGCTACGAGGTCATCGCGACTACGACCATCGCGGTCAGCGCAACCAGCTACACGGACACCGGCCTCACGCCCGGCACTGCATACACGTACCGCATCCGCGCCGCCAACTCCGTGGGCAACGCGGACTGGTCCAACGAAGACGACGCGACGACGGACGCCGCCGCGCCCGCGGCCATAACGGACCTGGACGCAACCGCCGCAAGCTCGGTCGCCATCCGCCTTACGTGGAGCGCGCCCGCCGCCCACGGAGCCGCCATCAACGCCTACAGGCTGGAGCGCAAGGCTGGCTCCGGGAGTTACGCCCCCGTTTCACCCGCGCCCTCTGTGGGTGATACCACCTACACGGACACCGGCCTCACGCCCAGCGCTACATACACGTACCGCCTGCGGGCCGCCAACTCCGAAGGCGACGCCGAGTGGTCGAACGAAGAGCCCGAAACGACGCCCGCACCCGGGGCTCCGGAACCCGTGTCGGACCTCGTGGCAGCCAAGGACGCGACCAACGGCTCGACGGAGATCGACCTCACCTGGACCGCGCCCGCCGACAACGGCGCCGCCATCAGCGGCTACCGACTGGAGCGCAAGGCCGGCCCCGGGAGCTACGTCGTTGCGTCTTCGACCATCGATGCAGCCGCAACCAGCTACTCGGACACCGGCCTCACGCCCGGCACTGCATACACGTACCGCATCCACGCCACCAACTCCGCAGGCGACGGCGCGTGGTCGACCGGCTCCTCCGCAACGACGGACAACGCCGCGCCCGCGGCCGTAACGGACCTGGACGCAACCCCGGACGCAACCAACGGCTCGACGGAGATCGACCTGTCTTGGACCGCGCCCGCCGCCCACGGCGCCGCCATCAGCGGCTACCGGCTGGAGCGCAAGGAAGGCTCCGGCCCCTACACGCTGGTGTCGGCGTCCATCGCCGCCGGCGCAACCAGCTACTCCGACACGGGCCTGACGCCCGGAACGACGTACACGTACCGCATCCGCGCCGCCAACTCCGAAGGCAGCGCAGACTGGTCCAACGAAGACGACGCAACGACGGAGAACGCCGCGCCCGCGCGCATAACAGACCTGTCCGCATCCGTCGCAAGCTCGACCGCGATCCGCCTGACGTGGACTACGCCCGCTGCCCACGGCGCCGCCATCAGCAGCTACCGGCTGGAGCGCAAGGCCGGCCCCGGGAGCTTTGCCCTTGCGACCACGACGACCATCGAGGTGACCGCAACGTCCTGGCTGGACACGGGCCTGACGCCCGGCACGACGTACACGTACCGCCTGCGGGCCGCGAACTCCGTCGGCGACGCCGAGTGGTCGAACGAGTCCGGCGTAATAGCGCGGGACCCCGCGCCGCCCGCCGCCGTAACGAACCTGTCCGCAACCCCGGACGCAACCAATGGCTCGACGGAGATCGATCTGTCTTGGACCAAGCCCGACGACAACGGGCAGCCGATAACGAGCTACACGCTCCAGCGCAAGAGCGGCTCCGGGAACTACGCGGACGTGTCACCCGGACCCTCCGCGGGTGATACCAGCTACTCCGACACGGGCCTCACGGCCGGCACTGCCTACACGTACCGCATCCGCGCCGCCAACTCCGCAGGCGACGGCGAGTGGTCGAACGAGGCGAGCGCAACGACGCAGGGCGGCGGCGGTGGAGGAGGCGGTGGCGCCTTCTTCCTCCCCCCTACCGGCCCTGCTCCCCCTCCTGCCGCTCCCACGACGAACGTGATCGCCCTCGAGCCGGCCGCGCTGTCGTTCACCGTCCGTCAGGGCGGCGGCAACCCTTCGGCCAAGACGTTTGCCGTGTGGAACACCAAGTTCAGGGGCATGGTCTTCAAGGTGTCCGAGAACGTGCGCTGGCTCACCTCGACGCTCTCGGAGGACAGGTCGAACGGCCCCGGAGACCGTGCCCAGGTGTCCGTGTCCGCGAACGTGGCCGGCCTGAGTGTGGGCACGCACACGGGTCTGCTGCAGATAGTGTCGGGCACCGCCGAGAACTCGCCTCAGACGGTGACGGTAAGGCTGACTGTGATCGGCGCCGAAGCGGACTGGGGCGTTGCGGGACCCGGCCGGAGCGCGCGGATAGAAACGCCGGACGGCTCCGCGCAGCTGGCGGTGCCCGCGGACGCCGCGTCCGCAGCGGTCGAGATCAGGCTGACGAGGCTGGACGTCTCGACGCTGGCTGATGGGCCCGCCGAGAGCGGCCGCGTCGTGCTGGCCGTGGAACTGGACACGTTCGACGCGGACACCGGCGTACTGAAGCCCACGGACTACTCGTCCGACGTGACCCTGCGCCTCCGTCTCTCCGAAGACGACGGCGCGGCGTGCGGAGCCGGCCGCGCGCAGGTGTACCGCGTGTCGGACGGAGGCAGATGGACGCTTCTCACGCACCGCTGCGAGACGGACGATTCGGGCCGCGTGTGGGCCGTCGCCGCGCTCACGAACTTCAGCCGGTACGTGCTGACGATAGGCGGTACACCCGCCGCGCCCGTGACGACCCCCACGCCTAGGCCCGCGGCGACCCCCACGCCCGCTCCCGCGGTGACTGCCACGCCCGCGCCCGTGACGACCCCAACACCCGCGCCCGTAACGACCGCGACGCCCAGGCCCGTGACGACCGCGACGCCCAGGCCCGTGACGACCGCGACGCCCAGGCCCGCGGCGACCGCGACGCCCAGGCCCGTGACGACCGCGACGCCCAGGCCCGCGGCGACCGCGACGCCCGCGCCCGTGAGGACAGCCACGCCCGCGCCCGTGAGGACGGCGACACCCGCGCCCGTGAGGACGCCCACGCCTGCGCCCGTGACGACCGCGACACCCACACCCGCGCCGACAGCGACACCCGCGCCGGTTGCTGCTGCGTTGGCGACGCCCACGCCCGCGCCGACAGCGGCGCCAACGGCTCAGACGGAAGACGGCGAGGACAGAGGAGGAGGCGGCGGTGCCCTGTGGCTCATCCTCGGCGGCCTGCTCGCAGCCATCGCCGTCGCAACCGCCGGCGCGGTACTCTACCTCAGGCTCTACCGCAAACCGCAGGGCCTTACCCCACCTACCAACCCGGGACAGGCTTGAGGTCGTAGCCATCGCCGTCGCAGCCGCCGGCGCGTTCTTCTACCTCAGGCTCTACCGCAAACCGCAGGACTGAACCGCTCGAGGTCATGGAACCTGTCCCAGATTAGTAGGCGGTGTCGTGGGGGGATTTGGTCCCCAATCCTGCCAATCCTCCAATCCTGAGAATCCTGATTCAGACAATCCTTGACGACACCGAACCGCTGTGCTAGAGTATGCCCATGACACAGCTGCCCATCTCCACAAACCAGCCCGCAGGACTCCTGAAGCGACTGTCAGAAAGTGTCAGATTAGTGTCAGATAACTGTCAGATTAGTGTCGGATAACTGTCAGATTAGTGTCGGATAACTGTCAGAAAGTGTCGGACAAAAAAGCAGCCCTCTCAGCTACGACTCAGCTACGGGAGAAGCCCGCAAAATCTGACACTTACGCGAAAAATTCCCGGAGCCTCCGATCCCCGGAGGCTGCCGGCGCTGGGGACCGGAGCGGCGCCCCGGTCAACCGGACGGGCGATTTGGGGCTGACGTGTCACACGAGTTCGACGAGATAGCGCCCGTGTCCTCGGGCATGGGAGCGGTCGAATCAACCCTAGCCGCGCTCGATGACCGCGGCGTGATCGGCCGCATCCAGCGCGGAGACCACACAGTGTGGGCCGTCGGCCCGGAGAGCATATCGGACCGTCTGGGCTGGCTCGCTCCGGCAGGCGGCGTGCGCGGGCAAGTCTCCGACTACGAGGCATTTGCCGCCGAGGTGCGGGACGCAGGGTTCCGGCGCGTGGCGCTGCTCGGGATGGGAGGCAGCAGCCTCGGCGCGGAGGTCTTCCGGCGCGCCTTCGGAGCCGGAGACGGCTTCCCCGAACTGATCCTGCTCGACTCGACCCTCCCAGGGGCCGTCTCCTCCGCCGCGGCCGCAGTGGAGCCCAGCCGAACCCTGTTCCTCGTGGCGTCCAAGTCGGGCACGACGCTCGAGACCCGCCTGCTGTATGACTTCTTCGAGGGCCTGGCCGCCGCGCGCGGGCCGGGGCCGTCGACAGGCGCCAGCTTCGCGGCGATCACGGACGAGGGCACGCCTCTGGACGAGCTGGCGCGCGAGCAGAACTTCCGACGTGTCTTCACGAGTCCACACGACGTCGGAGGCCGTTTCTCGGCGCTCACCTGCTTCGGACTCGCCCCGGCGGCGTTCACCGGCGTCGACCTGAGAGAGATGCTTGCCAGGGCGGAAGGCATGAGACGGGCCTGCCTGAGAGACGGCCCCGCTCGGGAGAACCAGGGCGCCTACCTCGGGGCGGTCATGGCCGCAATGGCTGAACAGGGCCGCGACAAGATGACCCTGGTCACCTCGCCCTCGGTGCGCGGCTTCGGTCCCTGGGTGGAGCAGCTGATCGCCGAGAGTACGGGCAAGGACGGGAAGGGGATCATCCCGATAATCGACGAACCCATCCTGCCGCCCGAGCGCTACGGCGGTGACCGGCTGTTCGTCCACCTCAGGGTGGACGGCGGCGATAACGACGGCCTCGACGGAGCGCTTCGGGATCTGGAGGAGGCCGGGCACCCCGTCCTGCGTCTGGCCCTGCGGGACAAGCACGACCTGGGCGCCGAAATCTTTCGCTGGCAATTCGCGGCAGCCGTGGCCTGTGCCCTCCTGGGTGTGCACCCGTTCACACAGCCCAACGTAGAGAGCACGAAGAAGGACACGGCCGCCGTTGTGAATGACTTCGTCCGGCGCGGTAGGCTGCCTGAGATGGAGCCGGAGGGGTCTTTCGAAGACCTCCTCAGCCAATCGAAGGCGGGTGACTATCTGTCGATACTGGCCTTCGTCTCCAGGACGCGCGAGACGGAGCGCGCCCTCGCGGCCCTGAGACGCCGGGCCATGGAGGAGCGCAACATAGCGACCACGGCCGGCTACGGCCCTCAATACCTGCACTCCACAGGGCAGCTTCACAAGGGAGGGCCGGAATCGGGCCTGTTCCTTCAGATTACCTCGGAGGCCGAGAGGGACGTGGAGATTCCGGGGCGGCCCTTCACCTTCGGCGCGGTTGCGGCAGCGCAGGCGATCGGAGACCTTCGCTCCCTGAAATCCCTGGGCCGCCGCACGGCCAGAGTCGACCTGGATCGGGTGCTCTCCGCTCTCTGATGGAGATACTCGCCGCTCCGCGCGTTCTCGTCCGGCTTCAGACCTATCTGAACCTCGTCTATCTGCTGCTGGCCTTCCCGCTGGGGCTGGCCTACTTCCTCTTCCTGACCGTCGGGCTGGCGGCCGGCTTTGCCCTGATCCTCACCCTCGTCGGAATACCGATCCTGCTGCTGGTGCACCTGGCGGCCTGGGCGCTCATGCGCCTGGAGCGGGAGCTGGCGATCAGACTCCTCCACGAGAAGGTCCCTCCACTCTTGCCGGTCGACCCCGGGGGGCCCGCGTGGAGAAGGCTCGTCGGACGGGCGGCGGACCCGTCGATATGGACGGGGATGTTCTTTCTACTGGCAAAGCTCCCGCTGGGTCTCGCCTCACTCCTTCTCACGGCGGCCCTGCTGGGTACGAGCGTTGCCTTAGCAGCGGCTCCGGTCGTACACCTCGCCGCGGCCATACCCGTCGGTCCCTGGACGGTCGATACCCTGGGCGAGTCGCTGCTCGTGGCGCCGTTCGGCATCCTGCTCGGCATTCTGTCGCTCCACGTGCTGAACTACGCCGCCTCGTTGTCGGGCCGCATCGCGCGGCTGATGCTCGGCGCGCGATGGTGGGAGGCCGAGGCTACCCAAGATCCACCGCCTGATCCGGCCGAGCGGCGCAGCGAACCGCTTCCTGGAGCGCAAAGGCGCGCCCCGCCGGGCATGGACCCCGCGGACGCGGGGAATGAGCCAGCCAGTGACGTGGAATGCACCGACTGCGGGACGGACCCCCGCGAACGCGGGGAATGACGGAGGTGGGGACTTGGGGCTACCGGTCTCCCTTGACCACGGGCCGCATGGCCATGATGTGCTCGGGCCCCGCTGCGCAGCAGCCGCCGATGATCTGGGCGCCCATCTCCTTCCACTCGCCGGCGAGCTCCGCGAGCCGCGAGGGAGGGTAGCTCTCCGTCTGCAGAATGTCCGGCCCTGCGCTCGGGAGCTGATTGGTGAGGTTGGGCTTGTTCGCCAGCGGTCCAGTCGGGTTGTATCCGATGTTCGGGTAGATGCCCACCGGACCGTCGAAAGCGTTCGCCAGTATCGGGAGCCCGGCCGACGCCGCCTCCGGGTTGCTGCACATGATCAGCGCCGCGTCCACGGGGCGCCCCCTCAGAGCGGCGGCCAGGTCTTCGAGGCTCTCGCCGAACTGCATCGTGCCGTCCGGATGGAGGTGTCTGACCCCGAGGAGGACCGGCAGGCCGGCCTCCGCGCAGGCGTCTACCGCGGCAACGCAGTCGGCGATGAAGCCGACGTACTCCGCGAGGATCACGTCCGTGCCCGCCTCCGCGAGCAGCTCCGCGTGCTCAGTGTACTCCTCGCGGAAGGCATCGGCCCCCATCAGCTCGACGTCCGGAGCATCCTCGCCGGTTCGGACGTGCAGAGTCGGGGCGGCGATGCCGCCTGCGACGTAGGCATCGGGGTTCCCTGCGGCCCGTGCCTCGACCGCGTTATCGGCAGCGGCCTTCGCATAGTCCTTCCAGCGGTCACGCAGCCCGATGCGCTCCATCGCGGACGGAGTGGTCCAGAAGTTGTTGCTGATGATTATGTCCGCGCCCACGCGAAGGTAATCCTGATGTACCTGACGCACCACGTCGGCGTTCTCGATGTTAGACGTGGCCGACCACGCCTTCAGCATGGATGTCGCGCCCTTCAGAACGTCCACCCCTCTGCGCTGCAGCTCAGAGCCGGTGCCGCCGTCCATCAAAAGCGCTTCGCCTGCCTTCAAACGGTCGACCATGTTTCGAGCCGTCATCGGTTCCTCCATCGCTCAGTCTTTGTTGAGCCGATTATATCTCAATCAGCGGCGCGCGGGACTGGGAGAGTCCCGTCTTCACAGGGTCCGTGAGATCGGCTCTATTGCGGCCCAGGCCAGTCCCAGATAGACCAGGAAGCCCACTATGTCCGTCGTGGCCGTCACTGCCACCGCCGACGAGAGCGCCGGGTCCACCCTCAAGGCCTTGAATCCCAGGGGGACCAATACCCCGCTCACGCCTGAGACCACGAGGTTCAGCAGCATGGCCGCCGCCACGACCAGTCCGAGGTAGCCGCTCCCCGTCCAGGCCAGGGCAACGGCGCCCACCAGGACCGCTATCGCCAGCCCGTGGACCACTCCCAGACTGATCTCCTTGAGGATCAGGCGGGAGGTGTTGGCGCCGGTGACTTCGCCGAGCGCGATCGACCTGACGACCACCGTAAGCGTCTGGGTTCCGGCGATCCCGGCCTGCCCGGCGACGATGGGCAGGAACGCCGCGAGTATCACCGCGCGCTGGAGCGTGGACTCGAAGAGGATCACCACGAGTCCGGCGAGCACCGCCGTGGCCAGATTGACGATCAGCCACGGCAGTCTGCCACGCACGGAGCGCCAGAACGGGCCCAGAGCCTTCTCCTCTTCGTACACGCCGATCATGCGGTACATGTCCTCGGTGGCCTCATCCTGAAGCACGCTGAGCATGTCCTCCATCTTCAGCACGCCCACGAGCGCCCCCGCCTTGTCCACGACCGGCATGCTCTGCAGGTTGTAGCGCTCCATGAGCCTGGCGCATTCCTCCTGGTCCGTCTCGGTGCCGACCGAGAATATGTCACGCTGCATCAGCAGGGAGACATGCTGATGGGGCTGCGCCAGCACCAGCTCGGCGAGGCTCATCCCGCCGCTCAGCGCCCCCCTTCTATCGACGACGAACAGGTAGGATATGTCCTGCGGGGCGAGGTCTCTGGCCCACCTCCTGACGAACGCGGTTGCCTGCTCGATCGACATGTCGTCGTAGAGCGCGACGAAGTCCGGGGTCATCAGGCCCCCCGCGGCATCGTCCTCGTAGCCCAGCAGTGGAGACACCTCTGCGGACCTGCTCATGCCTCCCAGGGCCTGCGCCGAGACCTCGCGCGGGAGCGCCCTGAGCACGTCGGCCGCCACTTCGGGGCTGGTCTCGTCGAGGACGAACGGCAGGCGGTGGGCGGGCATCGCCAGGGACATCGTTACGGCGGCTTCGGGTTCGAGGTCTTCGACTATAGCCCCGACCGCCTCGTGAGGGAGGAGATCGAGCAGCAGTCTGAGGGTCTCCGGCGTTAGGTGGTCGAGGACGTCGGCCTGGTCCGGCGGGCGCAGCCGTATGAAGCGTGTCAGGGCTTCTATGTCCAGCCCGTTCTCCAGCAGATCGACTATGGGCTTCGTCAGCGTGCTGGCGTAGACGGCTTCGCCCGTCGTGGGGGCCGGGACCTCATCAGGCGCGGGTCTGTGTTCCATCGAGTGGCCTCCACTGCTGCATGGCGTCCGGGACCACCGTGCGGCGACTCGTGACCACTCCAGTTTACGAAGTAACCGGTGGAGGTTCTAGGCTAAACAGAGGATCCTAGCCGCTTTCAATGTCCACTCCGGGATCGGTCCGAGCAGTGACCTGACCCTGAACACGAGGAAGGCGACCGCACACCCGATCAGCGCGCCTGCGACGACGTCCGAGGGGTAGTGGACGCCCGCGTAGACGCGAGAGAGGGCGAACAGGCCGGAGACGACCAGCAGCGCGGTACCCAGAGGGCGGTTCACGCCCCATACCCCGGCGGCTATGCCGAACGCCGCCGCCGCAGAGTTGGAGGGGAAGGACGAGTCCGTCGGTCGATAGAAGAGCAGCGCCACTTCGTGGTTCTCGATGCCGTCGAATGGGCGGGGCCTGAAGTAGAACGAGTTTATGATCAGGACCGTCAGGCTCGACAGACCCATGGCGGCGAGCGCGATGTATAGCCCGATCTGGCGGCGCTGCCTTTCCAGCTGCCCTTCACCGGTGAACCACATCCCGACGAGCACCAGGCCGAGGCTAACCGGGGCCAGGTAGTCGCTGCTCAGGAATCGAACGGTCTCGTCTATGGGCGCGGCCCTGCCCACGAGTCCGTTTATCCAGAGAAATATCGTCTCGTCTGCGTTCGCCAATTCCTTGTCCAGTAGCCGAGGCTCCGCGCCAGCGCCGCGGCGAAGTTCGAGTCTCTGAGCGAGTCCAAGCCTCCGGTCGGAGCTCCGTCCCGTCCCGTCATGCGCAGGTTCAGCAGGGTGGACACGAGCGCGGTGACGCCGAATCCGGCCAGCACTCCCAGGAAGAAGAAGATGGCCTGGGCGTTGGCGTCCAGGCCGCCCTCGTAGTCGTTCAGGTTGCGTTCCGCGGTTCCGAAGAAGAGGGATATTCCCACTATGATCAGGACGACGCCCAGCCCCCTGGCGAGGGACGCGCGCCCGACGAACAGGAGTCCTCTAAGTCCTGCGTGGGCAGCCGCGAACTGGATCGCCCCCACGCTGGCAACCGTGACCATTATGAAGTAGTCGGCCGCGAACGTGAACATCTGTGACCGGGTGGGGTGTCCCGCTATGCCTCCATGGGGACCTCGGCGCACCAGTCGAGGTAGTCCGGATTGCCGCCCTTGATGATGTCCAGGTAGTAGTCTCGGAGCCTGGAGGTGACTGGGCCCTGGTCTCCCGACCCTATCGGTCGGTTGTCGAGTTCGCCGACGGGTGTTATGTGAGCCGCCGTCCCGGTCAGGAAGACCTCGTCGGCCAGGTAGAGCTCGCTGCGCCGGATGCTCCTTTCGACGATGCCCAGCCCCATCTCCCTAGCGGCGATCTTCGTCACCGAGTCCTTGGTGATGCCCTTGAGGTTGTTCTCGGATACCAGTGGGGTGTGGATCGCGCCGTCCGCGACCAGGAAGAGGTTCTCGCCGGAGCCTTCGGAGACGTTCCCGTCCTGGTTGAGCATGATGGCCTCGTCATAGCCGGCGAGGGTCGCCTCCGTCTTTGCCAGGATGCTGTTCACGTAGTGGCCCGATATCTTGACCCTGGGTGGGATGGCCGTGTCGTCGATCCGCCGCCAGGAGGAGGTGCGGCAGCGTATGGCTCCGTCCGCCTCGATATAGTTTCCGAACGGGACCGTGACCAGCGAGAAGTCGCTCTCAAGCTCGTGGAGCTTCAGGTTGGCCACGAGCTCCTCGCTCTTGTAGACGATCGGTCGGATGTAGAGGTCCTGGCGGTAGGCGCAGCTCTGAAGGAGCTCGATGGTGATGCCGCACAGGTCGTCCACCGAGTATGGGATGTCCATCAGCATCATCTTGCAGCCCTGGAGGAGCCGCTCGTAGTGCTCGCGCATACGGAAGACGTACAGCTTCCGCTGCTCCTCGTTCCAGTTGCCGCGGATGCCCTCGAAGACGGCCGTGCCGTAGTGGAGGGCGTGGGTGGTGATGCTCACCCTCGCATCCTCGAGGGGCACGATCTTTCCGCGAAAGAAGGCGAGGGCTTCGGGCATCGTCTCCGGCTCCTCAGGTGGATACTGGCGAGATTATAATCGCACCCTATCGGAATGACAACGCCGCGCCCGGGCGCGGCGAGTGGTCAGTGGCGAGTGGTCAGTTATCCAGGCGTTAGTCATTCAGGGACAGAGCCGCGACTATTACGAAGACCGTCAGGATTATTGCCCAGACCACGACGCGGGGGTGGAGCTTCATGCGAACGTGAGGGCCTCGGCCGGGTTGGAGACGAGGACGCGGTGGACGGATTCGGGGGTGAAGCCTCGGTGGAGCATCCTGGGCGCTATGTGGTCGAGGATGTAGGAGTAGCCGTGGCCGCCGTATTTTTCGAGGCGGTGCTTGCTGCATATGTCGTGCGCGACGACGACCTTGCGGTCGTATCCCTGCCCCGATATCCACGCGATGCGCTCCAGGCGCTGGTCGTCGCTGGGCATGTCGATGGCGAGGTTGAGGGAGTAGTAGGAGCCGCCCCATCCGAACAGGTCCCACTCCATGTAGCATCCGGCCTCGGCGATCTTCATGAGCGTGGCGCGCTCGAAGACCGTCCTGTCGAGGTGGCCCATGATGGTGCGCGAGAGGTCGGCGCCCGCCCTGTCCAGGAACTCGATTATCTCCAGCGGCGCCGTCTCGCTGCGGCCGGGGTGTATGAGCAGCGGGGCGCCGGTGATTCGCTGCGCCCTCGCGGAGGCGCGCAGCACCTTCCGCTCGTTGTCGGTCAGCGGCCAGTCGCAGCCGACCTCGCCGATGATACCCGATCTTATGTCCGTTCCGTCCGCCCCCTGGGTGACGTCGGCGACGATCCGGGCGGCGAGGTCGTCCTCGGTGAGGTCGTCCATCCCCGGGAAGTGGTGGGTGTGCACGTAGTAGGAGCTGCCCATGATGACGTTGACGCCGGTGGCGTGGGAGATTCTCGACAGGGCTACGGGGTCGCGGCCTATCCCGATGCTGGTCGCGTCGACGAGGGTGCCGCCGCCGTACTGCTTGAACAGCCCGACCTCGTCTATGGCGGTCTGGACGTCATCCAGCCGTCCGTTGTCCCGGTTTGGCTTGAGGCGGTGCCGGATCCTGCCGAGGGTCTGTTGGGAGACGGGGGCTTCGTAGAAGGCCTGGTCGCTGGCGTTCGGCAGCCACTTCCTCACCCAGGCGCCGTCGAAGATTAGGTGCTCGTGGGTGAGTGTGCGTCCGAGCCGGCCGGGGTCTATCGGCCCGAGGACGGTCTGCGCCTTGCCTGAGAGGTGTTGGTCGGTCATGATTTGGCGTACTCCCTGAACACGGAATCGATGACGTCGAGGGCGCGGTCTACGTCGTCTGGGGTGATGCCGTAGTGTGGGACGAAGCGCCAGCGGCGCTCCGGGCTTCCTCCTCTCACGCCCCTCTCCTCCAGCTTGCGGGCGAGCTCGGCGGGGTCGCCGGCGGTCACCTCGAAGAAGACCAGGTTGGTGCGGACCCTGTCGAGGTCGATGGAGATGCCGGGTATGTCTGCGAGCCCCTTCGCCAGTCTGCGGGCGTTCGCGTGGTCTTCCGCCAGCCTGTCGACGTTGTGCTCCAGGGCGTAGATGCCTGCGGCGGCGAAGACGCCGACCTGCCTCATGCCTCCCCCCAGTATCTTGCGCCAGCGCCTGGCCCGGTCGACGAACTCATGGGTTCCGCAGAGCACGGAGCCGATCGGCGCTCCGAGGCCCTTGGAGAGGCAGAAGCTGACGCTGTCGGCGTCCCTGACCAGTTCGGCGGCCGGGGTCTCCAGGGCGACGGCGGCGTCGAAGAGCCGCGCGCCGTCCACGTGCAGCTTCAGATCGTGCTCGTGTGCCACGTCGGCGACGGCCTTCGTGTCCTCCGGGGTCAGGGGAGTCCCGCCGGTGGCGTTGTGGGTGTTCTCTATGGCCACCATAGCGGTGCGGGGGTAGTGTATGTTGTCGGGCTTTATCGCGTCCTTCACCTCGTCGGGGTCGAGCCGGCCGCGGTCGTCCTCCATGAGCGTCTTGATGGCGGCGCCGCCCAGGACGGATGCGCCGCCGGCCTCGCCCCTGTTCATGTGGGAGAGCTCGCCGATGATCATCTCGTCGCCGCGCCCGCAGTGGACGAGGGCGGCGACGAGGTTGCCCATCGTGCCGCTGCTGACGATGAGTCCGGCCTCCTTGCCCAGCACGTCGGCGGCCATCTCCTGCAGGCGGTTCGCGGTCGGGTCGTCGCCCATGACGTCGTCGCCCATCTCGGCCTCGAAGATGGCCTGGCGCATCTCCGGGGAGGGCAGGGTGGCCGTGTCGCTGTGAAAGTTGATGACGTCCATTCGGCTGCTCCTTCAGGCGGCCAATTCTATCAACATCGCTCGGCAAACGCTAACCACGGACGAGTCCCCAGAGCCATCCCCTGACCGGCTGACCTGGGGTCTTCCGGCGCCTTGGCGGGATCGGCGGCTCTGAGAATTTTTTGCGAAAGTGTCGGATTTTCGGGCATTCCGCAAGCCATTTCGTAGCTGGGAGGGCCTTATACGGCTCGGAATTACGTGACACTATGTGACAGTTATGTGACACTTATGCGACACTTATGCGACACTTATGCGACACTATGCGACACTTATGCGACACTTATGCGACAGGCGATGCAGGAGTCTTGCGGGCGGTTTGTGGAGAGAGGCGGCTGTGTCATGGGGATACTCTAGCACAGCGGTTCGGGGTCGTCAAGGGTTGTCTGAATCAGGATTCTCAGGATTGGCGGATTGTCAGGATTGGCGGCGGAGTCTGGGCCGGCCACGGTTGACCCTGCGCAGCGGAGGGCATCCCGGCCCCATCCCGCGCGCAACCCGGCAACTATTGGGAACGAAGTTTGAACTGCGCGGGGTCCAGGTGCAGGCGGTCTATCAGGAGATTAGCGTGCTTTAAGGCACTCCTACTGCTCACGTTAGTTTCAACGTAAAGTGGACCAATTTTCACAGGTGAGTAGAAGGATTTTCCATTTGGGTGCTCTGGTGTGGCGCTTACCAGGCATCTCCGCGAATTGGGTCCCATGGAGATGGGGCATTGCTCGATGCTCAAGTGCCCGTTTTCCCACAGCCAATTTGCGCTCAGCGTAAGAATTTCGTACCAAGTACTTATGGGAGCGTCTGCGCCGTCGGGGAACCTCATCATGGCCGGGCGCGCCGTCGAGGGATCAAACTCAGAAAGAGCCACCCACCCAGGTTCGGGTTCGTTTACGACGGTCTGAGATACTGTAGCTGTCTGAGGCGGGATAGGGGTGGGCTGGGTCTCTGCCTCCGACGGCCCGTCCACAGGCGGCTGCCCTGGGGCTACGTACCCCGCCTGCACGCCCTGCCTCCACAGGGCAAGAGCAGCCAGGCACACCTCAGCCGCGGATTGGCCTTTCAGGTCAAACGAGACTACCCGCTTCTCCTCTACCGGAACGGGCTTGTGGGTTTCATAGAGTTCCCACAGCTTCCCGTTAGTCACCAGGAAGTGGCTGGTTCCCTCCTTCAAGCAGTAGGTTATTCCCTGCGATACCGCGCCCTGCAGGGTATCGTCCAGACTCTTGGCCTCGACCATCATCACGGGTTTGCCGCCGCGCATGAGCGCGTAGTCCGCGCGCCCTTCCCCGGACCTGTACTCCGGCGTCACCATCGACGGGTCGGCCGTGTCCCATCCCAATTCCCTGAGCATAGGGTCGATCAGCGCGTAACGGGTCAGCGCCTCGCTCCCGCGCAGGTCGCTGCCGTGCGCGTCGATACGCTCCCTCAACCTTTCAACCAACGCGAGCAGGCTTTCCAAGGGCATATCCATCTCGCTTCTCCCACAGGCTGAGGCGATTATAGCACCCGCGGCGAAGGTGGTTGGGTTCGTCACGGACGCCGAGGCGGATTGTGGGGATGGAGGTTCTGACGAAGCGCGGCGGCGGCCCTAGCCGTTGGAGCGGGTTGTCTTCTGGGCGTCCCACCAGCCGGCCGCGACCTCTTCGAACCAGGCGTCCCATCGCCGCGTCATGCGGGCTGTCCTGTCCGGGTGGGCGTCGGAGAGGTCGAGGGCAGATAGAGGAAGAAGGGCCGCGGGGTCACGCGGGCCCCGAGTTCAGGAACTCCCAGAGGCGGTCGAAACGGGCGCCCGCGACGGGGTCGCGGCCCATTATCGAGTCGAGGCTCAGGCCCGACTCCCGGTCGCTGAAGTACGCGGGGCAGAATTCGAGTCCCCTGAGCAGTTCGCGGCGTCCCACCCCCATCGCGGCGGGCGTCCGCCGCACCCGGCAGCGGTCCAGCCAGGACGTGAGGGTCTCGGGGCTCTCGCCGCACTGCCAGGCTACGATGACCGCGCCCAGCGCGGCGAGCTCGCCGTGCACCCAGCCCCTGTCGTTCACCAGTTCGATCGCCTGAAGGAATGGGTGGTCGGCTGCCGGGGCCGCAGGATGGCGCAGGGACCTGCCGTCCCTCTCCTGCAGGGCAACGGCTATGTAGTGGATGCTCTCGGCGGTGAGGCGTCCGCCCTCGTCCAGGGTCTTCGGGAACTCGCGCGCCATACGGTCGAAGCCGGCGACCACCTCTCCGACGACGTCGTCCTCGACGGGCGGGCCCAGGCCGTTCTTCGCGTTGCGGCGCCACTCGGCGACGCCGGAGTAGCCCGACAGGCAGTCGCCCAGCCCGCCGGTGTTGAGGTAGTAGGGCGCCTCCAGGGCGAGGTCGTAGTCGATCAGGGCGTGCTCGCACTCCACCCAGGGCCAGTCCGCCGTCCCGCCCAATATCTTGCGTCCGTCCCACTTCGCTACCATGGCGTGGATGATGGCGCCCGTCGAGACGGCGGACGGGACGAGAATCAGGGGGAGGTCGAGCGCCAGGGCGGCGTACTTGGACGCGTCCAGCGCTCTGCCCGCTCCCAGCCCGATCACCAGGTCGGCGTCCACGTCCAGCCGCTCGGACAGGGATTTCAACTGGCCCCAGTCGAGCAGGTCGACGTATCCCACGGCCGCCGGCTGCCTGCCGAGATAGGGCCCGGCGGTCGCGTACGCGGTGGGGGTCGTCACCGCCGCGTAGCGCGGCCACTGCGAGCTCTCCCGCTTCAGCAGCCCGCGGCCGTACCGGATGTCGACCTCTTCCGCCGGCTTGGCCCGGTCCGCTCCCGTCCAGCCGCGCGTCTCTCTACTCATGAGCGCCTCCGTAGGGCGAAGTCTCCTCTGTCGTGTGTGTGGCGCGCTCGACGCCAGCGCCGGCCTTGGGCGTTATATGAATCCTCTGATCCTGGCCACGTGGGCCACGCTTCCCACCCCCAGCAGGAACGCGGCCTCGCGGTAGGTGATGCCCTGATCCTTCGCGGCCGCGCTCACCTTCTCATAGGCGCGCCTCATGATCTTCGTCAGTTCGACGTTCACCCGTCGCTCGTCCCAGTGGGCCTGGTAGAGGTTCTGGGACCATTCGAAGTATGACACGATCACGCCGCCCGCGTTGACGAGTATGTCCGGCAGGACCCTGACGCCGCGGTCGTTGAGGACGTCGTCGGCCTCCGGAGTGACGGGGTGGTTCGCCGCCTCGACGACCGTGCCGGCCCTGACGTTGGAGACGTTGCCGGCGTGAATGACTCCGCCGACGGCTGCGGGCACGAGGAAGTCGCAGGGCTGTTCGATCAGCTCCTCGTTGGACACGCTGTCGGCGTCTGGGAAGCCGACGACGGTTCCGGCTTCGTGGCTGTGCGCGAGGAGGCTTTCGACGTCGATGCCGTCGGGCCGGTAGACGCCGCCGTCGACGTCGCTGACGCCGACCACCTTGAATCCGGCATCGGCCGCGATGCGGGCCGTCCACGAGCCGACGTTGCCGAATCCCTGAATGATCACGCTGCCCCTCCCGGCGCCTGTCCCGGCCTCCCTGGCGGCGGCCAGCATGACCGTGACCACGCCCCGTCCGGTCGCGGATTCCCGTCCCGCCGACCCGCCCAGTTCGACGGGTTTGCCGGTCACGATCGCGAGTGTGTAGCCGTGGATCTGGCTGTAGGCGTCCATCATCCAGGCCATGGTCTGAGCGTTGGTGCCCATGTCGGGAGCGGGGATGTCGCGGTTGACGTCCAGGAGGTGCTCGATGTTCATGACGTACCGGCGCGTCAGCCGGTTGAGCTCGCCCGTGCTCATCAGGCGGGGGTCGCACTCCACGCCGCCCTTGGCGCCGCCGAAGGGGATGTCGACCAGCGCCGTCTTCCACGTCATCAGGGACGCCAGCGCCCTGACCTCGTCCCTGTCCGCGAGCGGGTGGTAGCGGACGCCGCCCTTGTACGGGCCTCTGACCCCGTTGTGCTGGATCCTGTACCCCGTGAAGACCTGGATGCGTCCGTCGTCCATCCGGACCGGCACGGACACCTCCAACTCGCGCCAGGGGCGCCTGAGCAGCTCGCGCTCGCCGTCGTCGAGGCCGAGCCGGTCGGCGGCCCGGTCAAAGAATACGTTCACCGATTCGTAGGCGCCCGCGCCGCTGGGAACGGTCAATCGCTGCAACCTTCAGGGGGTCTGCCGCCGGTATTCGCACGGCCATTATACAACAACGGACTGCCCAGGCAGCGCGGCTCTGGGCCGTCGCGCTTTGACGAGTCTGGGCGGCAGGCCTTGACATCAGCGAACCTCTGTACTATATTACTCACATGGAAGCAGCCAACCCAGCAGCAGTCGACCTCGCAGCCCTGAAGAGACCTGTCCCACAATTGTCCCGGAACTGCCCCGGAACTGTCCCAGACCTGTTCCACAAGTGCCCCACATTTGTTCCACGAAATCGAACCCTCAGCTACGAGATGGGACAAAATGGAACAGTTTGGGACAGTTTTCGGCAAAAACCCCAGGGTCGAGGCGCTCAGATGCGATTGCGCCGGGTCTCTGAGGGCGGCCCGGCGCTGCCTGGGCGCGTGCCGCCGTTGACCGTCTCCCGGACCGCGCATATACTGGCAGACGCGCCGCCGGGCGCGAATCCCACCCTCGGTCTGCCACGTTGAAGATCACCGAAGTCACCACCACGGAGCTCTACTATCCCGACGCCCAGCCGACGCAGGACTCGACGACTCCGGCTCCCCTGTCAGGGAGGGGCCAGCTGTTCATACACCTGCACACGGACGAGGGATACGAGGGGCTGGGAGTGTGCCAGTCTTCCCCAGGCGTCCGCCAGGTGGTGGAGTATGGCCTCAGAGACGTTCTCGTCGGCAGAGACCCGTTTGCCACGGAGAGGCTGTGGGAGGACATGTTCTGGCGGGTGCGCGGCTACGGACGCAAGGGCGTGGCCTTCCTCGCCATATCGGGCGCGGACGTCGGGCTGTGGGACCTGAAGGCGAAGGCGTTGGGCCTGCCTCTCTATCGGCTGCTGGGGCCTTATGCCGATTCCGTGCCCGTGTACGGGAGCGGCGGCTGGACCAACTTCTCCGAGGCCGAACTGCTGGATGAGATGACCGGCTACGTCCAAGACGGCATACCGCGGGTGAAGATGAAGGTCGGCAAGGACTTCGGCAGGTCCGAGCGCGAGGACATAAGGCGGGTCGAGCAGGTGCGGAGGGCGGTCGGCGACGACGTGGCGGTCTACGTGGACGCCAACAACGGCTACTATGCCAAGCAGGCCGTCTACATGGCCCGCGAGTTCGAGCACTCCCAGGTCGGCTGGTTCGAGGAGCCCGTCCTGGCCGACGATATCGCCGGGCTGGCCGAGGTCAGGCGGGCCGTGAGCGTTCCCGTGGCCACGGGTGAACACGAGTATACGAAGCTCGGATTCAAGGAGCTGATCGCCGGGGGCGGAACGGACATCGTTCAGCCGGACGTGGGACGCGTCGGCGGGGTGACCGAGTGGATGAAGGTGGCTCACCTGGCCCAGAGCTTCAACCTGCCCGTGGCTCCCCACGCCGTCCAGCTTGTCCACCTTCACCTGGCGTGCGCCGTTCCCAATCTGAAGGTGGTCGAGTATATGAACACGTCGCTGGAGACCGACGCGATCTGGTACACCGACTTCCCGAAGCAGCAGGGCGGGACGTGGTCGCCCTACCCGGACAGGCCCGGCCTCGGCCTGGAGCTGGACCCCTACGCCGTGGAAAAGTGGGCCGTCTAGGTCTCAGCCGCGGCCGAAGGGCCAGGCCGGGAAGCGGCGTCTGCGTAGCTTGTGTCCTAGGAACTCCTCGACCTCGTTGCGCCTCAGGGCGATCTGGCTGGCGACCGACGCCGTGTCGTCGAGGATCCAGTCCGGTATATCGCCGCGCATACGGTTCGCGCCCATCTGCGCCGTCCCTACGAGTACTGTCTTGCCTGATATTGTCCAGGAGCCCTCGTCCGGCTTGCGCTTCTTCGTGTACCCGTCGCGGCTCAGCAGGTTCTCGAGGACCTGTCGGGGCTTGTCCCATGCACGTTGCTGGTACTCCTCCAACGTCATCGGGACACACCAGCGGGGCGCGTCCACTCCCTCAGGCAGGTGCTCACTGAATATGCCGCATAGAACCGTCGACGACAGCTCCAGCACGTCGGCGTCCGCGAGTGACCCGGATTCCCTCAACACGCCAATCCTCTCCACGCACCTTCTCAGGTATTCCCTGTAGAGCGCCGTCGTCATCTCGTCCCGTATGCTGGCTATGGAACGCTGGAGTCTCTTCCTAGCGGCCGTCTGGTCGCCGGGCAGCGAAGTGCTGGTGTAGATCATCAGGCACCTCTTGACGATCTCGTCCTTGAAACTGCGCGCATCCGCGTTCATCGAGAGGGCGAAGCAAGGATACTCCGCGTCGGTGATGTAATCCTGTTTTATTACCTCCTCGGCGTGGCGGTTGAACCTGTCTTTCATGAGGTCGTCGAAAAAGACGGGCAGGCGCTTGAAGCTGTTCCGAAGGGCCCGCAGGTTGGTTCGTGTGAATTTGTCTGTATCAACTTCACGTGGGTACGAGAACATGGACGTCATGAGGGTCTCGATGAGGGTCGACTTGCCGCAGTTGCTGGAGCCGTACAGCACGGCGAACATGGGTTGTTCGAAGCTGAAGGCGTTCGAGCGGATCGCGAAGTTCCGCACGTCGCACAGTAGGGGGGAGAAGTAGAACCAGCACATGAATGTGAAGTAGTCCCGCTGAAGCCGCGCGACATCGCCCTTGAATCCGTTCTCGTAGTTGCCAAAGAACTCTATCCAGCGGGCAGCGTCTCCGCGGACATCTTCAGGGTCCGCTTCTAGGCTCATGGCCTCGCCCGACAGGACGAACTGACGCCCGTCATAGGCGAAATACACTTCGGGCTTGTCGTCCTCACCGGACCGAAGCCGTGCTATATTGATCGTCCCTTTGACCACCTTGGGCGTGATGGAGACGTTTCCGCTTCTGTCGGGACGGACTTCGCTCAGGGCGCGCCGCAGCGGAGCCGCCGCCCGAATCACCCTGTCGAGCAGTCTGGGAAGCGAGACCTCGGCCTCTCCTTCGACTTCGGGCGGCACGTAGATACGCACGTCCTCTCCGGTTTCAACCACCTGCTTGAGCGCCGGTATCTGCTCGACGGGTATCTGCTCGGCGGGGATGGGCTTCCGGCGCGGCTCCAGCCGGCTTGTGGCGGCGCTGCGGACGGCCTCGTACTGCGCCGAGTAGTGCTTCCACGCGGTATCGTCGTTGTCGAACACGATGAGCGTCTCTGCCTGACGCCCCGAGAACGCCGTTTCGGACAGGTTAGCCGAGCCGACCACCACGCGACGCAGATCGTCCCGCTTGAGGAGGTATATCTTGGCGTGGGCGATCTTGTCTTTGACAACGAAGAAGCGCACCGTGTCGTCGGCTACTCTGTCGAACAGGGCTCGGCGGCGCTCGTCGGACGTCTCTACGGCCACGAATGCCTTGCTTAGGTCCGCTTCCACCACTGACTGAAAGGCGAGAACGTCGCTGACGTCCGGCCGAAGGATGCCCTGGTGTCCGAATATACACTCGAAGGCGTCGTACTCAAAGTCACGCAGCAGGCCGACGATCATGCCCATGCTGGCCGTGTAGGTCAGCGCTTTCATGGACGCGAACCCGGCAAAGAGGTTCATGTCGAAGGATTCCACTCGCTCGCTGCGGGCGCGGACGATCGACAGGCCCGCGTCGCGGGTCAGCGAGTCGGGGTCGTCGAACCCCATCCTGCTCTGTTGCCGTATGGGGCTAGGGCCTGGCATATCCTAGTCTGAGAGGCTCCATGAGGCCTGCCTGCTCGGCGGCCGCGCGGGGGCGGCGCATCCGCAGCCTGGAGCGAAGCTGCAGTACTTCGCCATCCACGCCGGGCACGGCGGCAGATCGACGTGCGGCGCGCCGGACTCCAGCAGGCCGAGTCTGCGCGCTGCCTCCCTTGCGATGGCCTCGACGTCGTTGAAGATGACGTCGTAGACCATGAACTTGTCGCCCGGTATCGCCTCGTAGTAGAGGACCACGCGGCCCCGCCGGCTGCCGGCCAGCGCGCTCTCGAACGCGATGCGGTCGAAGTAGTGCGGGAACAGGCGCGTCAGGTCCGACCTGTCGACCATGTCTCTGACCCTGGGCGCTCTGAGAATGGTGGGCACGTCCTGATACATCTGCACCCTGTCGTCGATGCTCCCCAGCCTGACGGGGATGATCCTGAACTGGCCCGGAGACCCGTATCTCATCGCGCTGCCCAGCGCCCGTCGAAAGCCCAGCTGCTCCATCTGCGCCATCCGCGCCCGCGCGTCCACCCCTTCCTCGTCCGTCCGCTCTCTACGCAGGATGGTCTTCCTGGGGAACACCAGGTCGTTCAGACGGAGGCCGGACCCCGTGCGGCGCGCGCTTGCCAGCCGCTCCTTCAGTTCGGCCGCGAGGTTGTCCCTGGGTGTGATGACGACCCCTTCCCTCGGAACCAGGCGCGGCCCCTTGGGGGCGCTCGCGCATTCGCAGACGTGGGAGTAGTCGCAGCCGCGCTCCATCCACTCGCATCGGGGGAGCGCGGACGGGTCCTCGCGGTCCAGCGCGTCTTGGAACACGTCGCGCCTGCGGCGCATCTCGACGCCCACCGCCGCGACGTCGAGGAACTGGGCAGAGTAGACCACCAGCTCGGAGGCCCGCCACTCGGTCTCCCGCCGATACACGAAGAGCCGGCCTTCCGGGTTCCCTGCCAGCGCGCAGTACATGCCGAGCTGTTCGAAGTATGAGTTTCGACCCTCGTAGATGTCGGCGGGAATGGAGCCGGTCGTCTTGAGCTCGACCGGCACGTCCTCGTATATGTCGACCTTCCCGACTATGCCGTCGAGTTCCAGGGTCTGCTCGACGAACTCCTCGGTCGAGACGATCTTGCCGAAGATGTCGTGAAACCCTGTGCCCGCCATCATGACCTGGAGCCTGTCCAGGGAGGGGCGCACGTCGGGCCGCTTCCAGCGGTAGTATGACTGTGCGGGGTTCACCAGGTCGGTGACCGAGACGCGAAAGCGCGGCCTGCTCGCGCCGACGGCGGCCGTGAGCGCGTCCTTGACGGTTCTGTTGGCGTCGATGTTTCGTATGAATCGGGCCGCGAACGGTCCTTCCATCCTTCACGTCCTTATACTGAATGGGGCTGCGGACTGGGCCATTATATTGGCACGGGCGGGCGGCGCGCCAGACGCCACTGAGGGCAAAGCCCCCAGGCCCCCTGCCAGAGGGGAGAACAGTGGTCAGTGGCCGGTGGCCGGTGGTCAGTGACCCAGGCCCCCTGCCAGAGGGGAGAACATGTGGCCGGTGGTCAGTGACCCAGGCCCCCTGCCAGAGGGGGAGAACCCCTCTGGACTCCCCCTTTTCGGGTTCTCACAGAGTCTGAACAGCTTCGTCTCGTCGAGAATCACAGGCGCTCTGCCGGCCGGCTGTGCCCCGCCGGGCCCGGATGCGTGATAGGATGTAGCGGCCATGTCCGACCTCAGTCTCCGCGCATCCATCGAGTCCTGGACCGAGAAGCGCTACGGTGTCCCTGTCTCCGCCCTGAAGCCGGACCCCGTGCCCGTCTTCCCGGCCGATGAGAGCGCGGCCGGAGATGCCCCGCTGCGCGCCGTTATGGTGGGCGGGGCCGCGGCGGTCGTGGCGCGGCCGGATATGGTCGACAGGATCGAGCCGGTAGTTGCCGGCCTGCCCCCCGATCTTCTCTTCTCTCCTCTCGGCTGCTACGAGCTGGCGCGGGTGACGCTTTCCGACGGCTTCGGCATCTGGGGGCCGACGTGGCTTCTCTTCGGAGACGACAGCACGGTGAGTCCGGTAACCGACGACCGCCCCGTGCAGGTGTCGGAGGACGACTTGGCCGATGCGGACAGGGGCGTCTTCTGGCACACTCACATCGAAGGCTCGGTGGGCCGCTTCGCCGTATTCGAGGACGGCCGCCTAGCTGCGCTGGCGACGGTGGAGGACAAGGGCGAGCCGGTCTGGGAGATCGGTATGGACGTGGCGCCCGGCGCGAAGGGCAGGGGCCTGGGGCGGGCCGTGGTCGTTGCGGCGGCAAACTGGATACTGCGCAACGGCAGGGTCGCCATGGCCTCCGTCGGCTCGTTCAACGTGCCGTCCGCTCGCACACTGCGCTCTGCGGGCCTGCGGTACTTCATGAGCGACGTGCGCGCGGTGAAAGGCCCCTTCAGGCTGCCCCCGCAGCCGCTCGGCAGCCCTTACTCAGGCGCGGAGATTTACGACTACTACCCCCGCTGGGCCATGAACCGGGACATCCGGCCTCGAGAGGCCGCCGGGTAGCCCCTGCATCGGAGCGCGGCTTGACTTACGAGAACATAGTCGTCGAGAAAGACCAGGGCGTCGGGACGATAACCCTGAACCGGCCGGCGGTTCTCAACGCGATGAACAGGACCATGCACCGCGAGTTGGACGCCGCCCTCACCGACATGGAGGCCGACGCCGAGGTCAGGGCTATCGTATTCACTGGGATGGGCGACCGGGCGTTCTCCGCGGGCGCGGACATCAAGGAGGCGGCGCGGCTGGCGGCAGCCGCAGCCCCTGAGCCCCCCAGGTCCGAACCGAGCTGGCACACGGCGTCCTGCGTCAAACCGACCATTGGAGCGATCAACGGCCTCGCCTACGGCGGGGCGGCGGTGATGGCGTCCAGCTTCGACATCAGAGTGGGCTGCGAGCGGAGCAGCTTCAGGTTCCTCGCGGCCTCGTATGGCAGGGTGAACTCCACGTGGAGCCTGCCCATGCAGGTCGGCTGGCCTGCGGCCAAGGACCTGCTCTTCACGGCCCGGGTCGTCGAGGCGGAGGAGGCGCACAGAATAGGGCTGCTCGACCGCCTGGTGTCGTCGGGAGAACTGATGGAGACCGCTATGGAGATCGGCAGGCAGATCGCCGGGAACGACCCCCGCATGGTGCAGGGCATCAAGGAGCTCATGATTGGCAACGTGGGCGTCGCGTGGAGGCGGATGTACGAGCGCGAGGCCGAGGCTCAGGCGGGCAGGCTGAAGCCAACCCCGGTGCTCGAGGGGTTCAGGGACTTCCTCGAAAGGAAGGGGACGTGAGCGGCGGCGCTCCGTCCACGCCCCTGGATGGGGTTCGAATGCTGGACTTGGGCCGCTACCAGGCCGGGCCCAGGTGTGCCCTGATGTTCGCCCGCATGGGCGCCGAGGTGATCAAGATCGAGGGGCTGTCGGGGGACGAGAGCCGTGCCGGAGGCCCAAAGGTCAGGGGACAGAGCGCCTACTGGGTGCAGTACAACAGCGGGAAGAAGAGCCTGTCGATAGACCTCCGCGCGGAGGAGGGCAAGGAGATACTCCGAGACCTGGTAGGGGTCTCCGACATCCTGCTGCAGAACTTCAGGCCCGGCACGATAGAGAAGATGGGCTTCGGCTACGACGCCCTGCGGGAGCTCAACCCGCGCATCGTCATGGTCAACGTCTCCGCCTACGGGCAGTATGGGCCGTACAGCGACAGGGTTGGATTCGACCAGATAGGGCAGGCCATTGGCGGCCTGATGTGGATGACCGGCTTTCCCGACGACCCGCCGATCAAGACCTACTTTCCGCTAATCGACCGCATAACGTCGCTGCACGCCACGATAGGGGCGCTGGCGGCGCTCCGCGAGCGTGAGCTCTCGGGCCTGGGCCAGTCGATCGACGTCTCGCTCGCCGATACAGGGTTCACGGTCAACGAGATTCCCATATCAGCCTATCTTGGGAACGGAACCGTCGAGAAGCGCGAGGGGAACGGATCGGGCCTCGGCAACGCCTATCCGACCTCGGACGGGTGGGTCTACGTCACGGCGGCCAGCGATGCCATGTGGCCCAGGGTGTGCGCGGCGCTCGGCAGGCCCGAGTGGCGCGGCGACCCCCGCTTCGCCACTCGCGACGCCCGCGGCGAGCACGTCGACGTGATCGAGAGCGCGCTGGCCAACCTCTTCATCGGCAAGACCACGAAAGAGGCGGTGAACCACCTCTCGGAGTTCAGCATCCCCTGCGCGCCGGTCAACACCACCGAGCAGGCCGCCGAGGACCCGCACGT
Source organism: uncultured Dehalococcoidia bacterium (assembly GCA_958295685.1). Taxonomy (GTDB): domain Bacteria; phylum Chloroflexota; class Dehalococcoidia; order Lucifugimonadales; family CATQGZ01; genus CATQGZ01. Next base: position 978,037 of record OY282365.1, on the reverse strand, counting down.
GCATGAGCGGGAGATAATGGTCGAGGTGCCTGACCCGGTGGCGGGCAGCATTCACGTTGCCGGCAAGATGATCAAGTTCAGCCGGACGCCGATGGTGGTCGGCCGGACACCAACCGTCGGGCAGCACACGCGCGAGATACTGACCGGCACGCTGGGCTACGCCGACGAACGCATCAAGGCCCTGCGGGAGGCCGGGGTGATACGCTGCGCGCCGGCGGAAGAGGAGCACGGCTCCTTGGTGTCATAAGGAGGCCGACCATTCCCTGCTTTAGCTGCGGCCGGGAAAACGCCGAGTCCAGTCTCTTTTGCGTTCACTGCGGCGTCCGCCTCAAGTCCGAGACGGCAGTCCCAGGCGGAGACCTGTCCCCGGCCCAGCTTCGCGCACAGGTAGAGAGCCTCGGCAGGCGGGTGGAGCGTCTGGACGCGGCGCTCGTGGATGTCCGCGCGGCGTTGGCTGGGCACGGCATCCGCTCACCCGCAAGGGCGCCCGCTCCGAGTGAGCCTGTCCACGCGGCGCCTACTCCGGAGATGAAGACGCCCGCGGCCGTGAAGTCGGAGCCGATCACGCCCGCGACGCCTCCGACTTCACAGCCGGCGCGGCCCCGTGAAGCCATTCCCTGGGAGCTCATCCTGGGGGGCAATTGGCTGGTCCGCGTCGGCATACTGGCCGTGATCATCGGCGTTGCCTTCTTCCTCAAGCTCGCGTTCGACAATCAGTGGATCGACGAGACGGAGCGCGTGGTGATGGGTGTCGTGGGAGGCGTGGGCCTGCTCGGTCTCGCCGAATACCTGCGGATGCGCTACCCCACCTACTCTCAGGCTCTCTCGGGCGGCGGCGTTGCAGTACTCTACGTCTCCATATTCGCGGCCTTCTCGTTCTACGGCCTGATCGGGCTGTATCCGGCGGTTGGAGCCCTGTTCCTGATCAGCGTGACGGCCGCGGCGCTTGCTCTCAGGTACGACTCGACCGCTCTCGCCGTCATCGGCATCCTGGGCGCTTTCGCCGCGCCGTTCATTCTGGGGGCCACCGAAGCGGGAGCCACCGAAGCCGTGACTGCGACGGCATCCGAGGGCGGCCTCCAGGTTATGGTCTACGTGGTTATAGTGGACGCGGGCGTGCTGGCTCTGTCCACTGTCCGCAACTGGCGCTGGTTCACGTTCCTAGCGCTTCTCGGTTCGCTGGCGTCCTTTGGCATATGGTACGCGGACTCCGGCGGTCAGGTCTCCCTGGCGGCGGCCCAGGGCAGCCTGACCGCCGTGTTCCTCATATTCGTGGGCGCGACGACTCTCTTCCACGTCGTCCGCAGGCGCGCTCCCCAGCCATTGGATCATGCCCTCATGGTAATCAACGCCGCCGCCTACTTCGGCATAAGCTACGGCCTCATGTGGAGTGAGCTCAGGGAGTGGATGGGAGGCTTCACCCTGCTGCTGGCGCTGTTCTATATGGGACTCGCCTACGCCGTCTCCCGAAGGGGCAAGGAGCAGTCGTATCTTAGCTACATGGCCCTGAGTATCGCTCTGGTGCTCCTGACCGTGGCCGCGCCGGTGCAACTGGGCAGCCCGTGGGTCAGCGTGGCGTGGGCCGCTGAAGGGGCGGCCCTGGTATGGCTGTCCTTCGCGCTGAGGATGCCGCTGCTGAGACTATTCGGCGCGGCCGCGTCGGCCATATTCGTCGTCTGGCTGCTGTTGGCGGATACTCTCAACGCGCTGACGTCCTATCCGGATCCTCCCTACTACGTAGAAGTCGTACGGGTCTTTCTCGAGGTAGACGCCGGGGAAGTGCGCGGCTACGAGCTTCTCACCGCCTACGCCGTCGGCATAGCCGCGACCTTCCTGGCGGCCTGGCTGCTGCGGCGGAACGAGAGCCGGCTTACGGATAAAGAGAAGGATCTGTTCCCCGCCTTTCTGTCGGCAGGAGTTGTGCTCCTGACCGTGGCCGTTCCCGTTCACGTGGAAATCGCCCGGATCGAAGGCGCGTGGGTGGCCGCCGCGTGGGCCGTCGAGTCGCTTGCCCTGGTCTGGCTGTCCGCCAGGCTCGGCATCCACGAACTGGGAGCGCTGGGCGTCGGCGTCCTCGTGGTGATGACGCTGCGGCTGATCATATTCGACACCCTGGTCGACCTGGATGAGTTCCGTTTCGCGCTCAACTACCGGATGATGGCCTTCGCCTCCGGCATAGCCGTCCTCTACGTGGTCGCCCTGCAAGCTGCCTCGGGGCGGTGGAGAGTCCTGCCGCCGGACAGGCGGGAGCTTGTGCCAGGCCTGTTGATCACGGCCAACTTCCTGACCCTGTGGATACTCAGCGCCGAGTGGATCGCGGTGGTGGACAGCGGCTTGGTGAACGTCACCGGCGACGCGGCGTTCTACGCCAAGAGTCTGGGCCTGAGCCTCACGTGGGGCGTGTACGCGAGCGCCGCCCTCGCGCTGGGCATTGTCCGTCGGCTGCGAATGGTCAGGCTGGCCGGCCTGGGCCTTCTGGCGATACCCGTTCTGAAACTCTTCCTGTTAGACTCGTTCGCGCTGGAGCAGGGGTACAGAGTCGCCGCGTTCCTGAGCTTGGGCGCCATCATGCTTGTCGGGGGATTCCTGTACCAGCGGCACGGCGCGGCCATCAGGGGGTTCCTGTTCGATGACCGGCAGGCTTGAGGCGGCAGCCGTCCCGTTTCAGAGAGGCGCCACTGCCGGTGGATGAGCGCTTGGGAAAAATGGGGAGGTCTCATATAGAATGGGCGAACCTCAAGCGCTCGAGGATCGGGGATGACTAGCTACGACTACGACATGGTGGTCATCGGGTCGGGGCCGGCCGGCCAGAGGGCCGCTGTTCAGGCGGCAAAGCTGGGAAGGCGTGTTGCGGTGGTCGAGCGGCGTCCGGACATCGGCGGCGTCAGCATTGCCACCGGAACCGCGAGCAAGACCCTGCGTGAGGCCGTGCTGTACCTGACGGGTTATAGAGAGCGCGGCATCTACGGCCCGATGTACTCTGTGAAGCAGAATATCACGATGAGCGATCTGATGGTAAGGACTCGTCACGTGATGCGGCGGCAGGTGGAGATACTCCGTGATCAATTCGGCAGGAACAGGGTGGAGTTGATAACCGCCGAGGGGTCGTTCGTAGACCGTCACACCATAAGACTCTCCTCCGATGACGGCAAACCGCCCCGCACGATCACGGCGGATAAGGTGGTCATAGCCGTGGGGACGTTCTCCACGACGCCCCCCGTGGTCTACGTGGACGGGAAGCTGATCTTCGTGAGCGATGACGTTCTGGATATGACCGAATTGCCCCGTAGGCTGACCATCATCGGCGCCGGTCAGATCGGTTTGGAGTACTGCGGTACGTTCGCGGCGCTGGGCGTGCAGGTTACGCTTGTGGACAGGAGGCCGCGGCTGTTGCAGATCGCGGACACGGAGATCGCGGACACGCTTGCTTATCATCTGCGTCAGAAGCGTGTGACGCTGCGTCTGAGCGAGAACGTGTTCGACGTCGAATACCTGAGGGACAGGCTGGGGGATCGGGTGCGTGTCAAGCTGGAGAGTGGGAAGCAGGTGGTGAGCGACGCGGTGATGTACTGCGTCGGGCGCACCGGCTGCACGGAGTCGCTCCGTCTGGAGGCTGCGGGTATTGAGGCCGACGACCGAAGGCGCCTGAGCGTGGACGACAACTACCAAACCGAGGCGGAGGGCGTCTACGCGGTGGGTGGCGTGATCGGCTTCCCGGACCTCGTGTCGACTTCTCAAATGCAGGGGCGCCTGGCTGCGTGCCATGCGTTCGGCGTCCCGACCAACAGCTTCCCAGGTCTCTTTCCCTATGCGGTCAAGACGATTCCCGAGGTGGCGATGGTTGGCAAGACGGAATCCCAGCTGATGGATGAAGGGGTTCCCTATGAGGTTGGCAGAGCTCGTTATACCGAGGTTGTGCGCAGTGTGATCCAGGGTGACGACGTCGGCATGTTGAAGCTGCTCTTCCACATCGAGACGCGGAAGCTGCTGGGTGTGCACATCATCGGTGAGGGCGCGTCGGAGCTGATACACATCGGCCAGGCAGTGATTGCGCACGGCGGAACGGTGGACTACTTCGTCGAGGCCGTATTCAGCTATCCGACGCTGGCTGAGTGTTATGCGACGGCTGCCCTGGACGCGCTCAACCGTATCGGGCCGTGAATCCCGGCTCCCCTCAGTGCGGCTCCGAGTGGGCCCCGCCTGAGACGGCGGCTGGATGACGACAGCAACGGAGAGAGGACGGAGACAATGAGTATAGGCATCGACAGCTACAGACCGTCGGTTATGGGCGTGACCCACGCGGTCTCCGCCGGGCACTATCTGGCATCCGCGGCCGGGTACCGCATTCTGGAGGAGGGCGGGAACGCCGTGGACGCTGGCGTGGCGTCCGGCATCGCCATCAACGTCACCCTGCCCAACGCCGCCACCTTCGGAGGGGTGGCGCCCATCATCATCTACGACGCGGCATCCGATTCGGTCGTCACCATCAGCGGCCTCGGCCGCTGGCCGAGGGCGGCCTCCATCGACCACTTCAACCGCTGCGCGGGCGGAGAGATACCGCTCGGCATCCTGCGCTGCGTGACGCCCGGGGCCCCCGACGCGTGGCTCACTGCGCTGGAGCGGTTCGGGACCATGACGTTCGAGCGGGTGGTCACGCCGGCCCTCGAGCTCGCGGAGAAGGGCTTCCCTCTGTCCGCTACCGTCCAGAGGTCCATGGGAACGTCGGACGAGACCGCGCTCGGGAGCCTGGGCACGTGGCCGTCCACGGCCGAGGTCTTCATGCCGGCCGGCCGGCGGCCTGACGTGGGGGAGACCATCGTGCAGAGCGACCTCGCCAGGACGTTCAGGCGCATGATAGAGGCCGAGAGGGGCGGCGCGGGCAGGGGCAGGGAAGCAGGGATCAGGGCCGCGCGAGACCTCTTCTACAAGGGCGAGATCGCCGAGGAGATGGCCGCGTTCAGTCGGGAGCAGGGCGGCCTGCTGACGCTCGATGACCTGAGGGAGTTCTCGGTCAAGCTGGAGCCTCCCGAGGTGGGCCGATATAAGGAGTACGAGGTCTACACCTGCGGGCCATGGTGTCAGGGGCCGGTCGTCGCTCAGACGCTGCAGACGCTGGCGGAGGATGACCTGGCCGCGCTGGGGCACAACAGCGCCGACTACACGCACCTAGTCTCCCAGGCGCTGAACCTCTCCTTCGCCGACCGTCACCGCTACTACGGCGACCCCGACCAGGTGGAGGTGCCCATGGCCGGTCTGCTGTCGGAGGGCTACGCCCGCGACCGCCGGCGGGCCATAGACATGGAACGCGCCTTCACGGAGATGCCCGAACCGGGCAACCCGTGGGCCTATCAGGGCAGCCCCGAGAAGGGGGGCGCGGCCCCGCCGCCGCCCGCCGCCGCGCCCGGCCGCCTGGAGCAGGACACCAGCTATACCTGCGTCGTCGACCGGTGGGGCAACGCATTCTCGGCCACTCCGAGCGACGGCATAGACGGGGCGCCCATCGTTCCGGGCCTCGGCTTCCCCATATCGTCGCGCGGAACCCAGAGCTGGCTCGACCCGGACCACGCGTCCAGCCTCCAGCCGTGGAAGCGGCCTCGTCTCACGCCCAACCCGTCCATCGCCTTCAGAAACGGAAGGCTCTTCATGCCGTTCGGCACTCCCGGCGGCGACGCCCAGTGCTCGGCGATGGTGCAGCTATTCCTCAACGTAGTCGAGTTCGGCATGAACCCGCAGCTCGCCATCGAGCAGCCCAGATTCATCCCCTGGAACTTCCCAAACTCCTTCTGGCCCCACACCTACCTGCCTGGCAGGCTGACCGTGGAGGGCCGGATGCCCGCCGACACCTTCGCAGGGCTGTCCGACAGAGGCCATGACGTGGAGGCGCTGAACGACTGGTCGCCCGCGGTGGGCGCGCTGTCGGCGATAGTCGTCGACCGGGAGGCGGGCACCCTCAAGGCGGGAGCCGACCCCCGCAGGGACACCTACGCCATAGGGCGATAGCCGCGGGCGCGAATGCTATAATCCGATGGAAGACTATGGCGGGAGTCTCTCAACTGAAGGTCGAAGTCAGGCTGTTCGCGAGCTACCGTGAGAGGGCGGGCACGGCGAGGCTCGACCTGGACCTGCCGGACGGCTCGACGATAGCCGACGCGGCCGCCAAACTGCTGCAGGCCCACCCGGCGATAACGAACGACCCGACGCGCCTGGTCGTCGCGGTCAATCAGGAGTACCAGGAGCACGACCATCCGCTCCAGGACGGAGACGAGGTCGCGCTCATCCCACCCGTGAGCGGAGGCAGCCGGTGATAGAGATTTCGGACGGGCCGCTCGACCCGGAGGCGCTGACGGCGCGGGTGAGGCGCAACTCCAACGGCGCGGTCGTCACCTTCCTGGGAACCACGCGCGACTCGACGGACGGGCGCAGTGTCCTCCACCTCGAGTACGAGGCCTACCGCCCGATGGCCGACCGCAAGCTGGCCGAGGTCGCCGACGAGATGCGCAAGCGCTGGGGCGTCGAGGACGTCGCCATAGCCCATCGGCTCGGACGGCTGGAGATAGCGGACGTGAGCCTCGTCGTGGCCGTCGCCTCGCCCCACAGGGCCGACGCCTTCGCCGCCTGCCAGTACGCAGTGGACCGCATCAAGCAGGTCGTCCCCATCTGGAAAAAGGAATTCTTCCAGGACGGCGAAATCTGGGTAGGCAGCGAGAGGGAGCACCACCTGGCGGGGAGTTAGGGGTGGGGTAGGGTGGGGCTCATCGGGAGCAGCCCGTCAAAATTGCCGTAAATTGCTCTTTGAAATGCTTGACTTGATTAGGAGATGTGGTTACGATTTTAGTATTCTCTGTCGGCGGCCGACAAGGAGGAAAGAAAAGGAAAACAGATGTACTTCAGGCAATGGGAACAACGCATCCGCAGTGAAGCAGCTAGCCAGGCTATAGATTTCCTCGTGGAAGCACGCCTAGCGAGAGCCGACGCATAATGAAAGACGTCCTGCGTCAGCGACAAGTGAGTGACCATACGCATCACTGTTTTTAAAACTACCGCTATAGCCATCCATATGGAATAATATGGAAAAGGAGAAGATATGACCAGGGAAACTACAGGTAGCCCTCCCGAGGAAACCTCCTCGGGAACAATCAGTGACCTGCAGGCGGCGATCGGGCGGCTGGAGGCAGAGAAACTCCGGATCGATGAACAGCATAGTGCCCTCGTCATGAGCCTGCGGTATTTCGAGAACTTGGAACGGATAACAGAGCCACCCAGGGAGCGTACCAAGAGATCGACTGACAGACATATGCGCGATGTGATGGCGGACATACTGGCTGCCCAAGGCCCGCTCCACAGACGTGATGTCTATGATCGGCTTGTGGAGAGGGGTGTTCACATCGGAGGGTTGGACCCTGTCAACAACGTGGGCGCACACCTGAGTATTGATCCGCGCTTCACGAACGTCGGTGGGGGGATGTGGGACCTGGCAGAGCGGGCTGACACAGGGCAGCCTGACGACCGCGACGCTGACGATCAGCACGACTCGGACGAGGAGGACAGTGTGCCATGGTGAAAAGACAGACATCAGGAGGAAGCATGAGATCAGACGACATGTATCGATACATAGGACTTACGCCCAGGAAGAGTGACTGCTCAGAGAAGGAGAGATATTTACTTCAAGCGGACGCGGCGAGGGCCGCGCTCGAACACAAGCGACGATTCATCTGTGAAGATATGGGCGAATATTGGTGCCGCCGACATCTGGTCTGGCACATCGGCCATCGCGATAAACGCAGGGCGTCTCGCGAGACGATGCTGGTGTGCATCATGTGGTTCAAGGCCTGGGAAGCCGGAATCATCTACCGGAAGTAGGGAGAGGTCATGCTTCAGCCAGAAGACGACAGACGATACCTTAAACTGGCCTATCGAGAGGAATCCGAGAAGTTGGCGGACGTGATCCGGCACATCGAGGAGAAGCGTCTCAGCCTGGAGGGCCAGATGCCGGCGAAGGCGGCGCACCAGGAGGCGGCGAACAAGATTCAGGAGGTTCTGCAAGCGAATGCCGATTCGCTCTACTCGGCCCTCGACCAGCCGTACTTCGGACGCCTCGACTACTTCCGCAAGGACCGAGCCGATGCCGACGCGGAACCGCCGGACGACGAGCCAAACGGCGCTCGGTCGCCACTGCAGACCATATATCTGGGGATCGTCCACATCCCCGGCAAAGACGTCTTCAGTTGGACAAGCCCAGTTGGAAAGCTCTGGTACACGCAGAGCTACGAGGACGGGTACACGGCCCCCAGGGGTTACATCCCGACCAGGGTCGACCTCAAGCGATACATCAGGATTCGCGATAGTAAGCTGGAGAGCCTGAACGACACATTCCGGCGCCAGCTTCCGGCGCCCTCCACGGCCGGGCAGGACGTTCTGAAAGAGGCCGTCAGCGGCGTCGGCCGCGACGACGGACACCTCCAGGTAATCGTCGAGACGATAGAGCCCGACCAGTATGAGAACATCGCCAACGTCAGCGACAAGGCGCTGATAGTCCAGGGCGCGGCGGGGAGCGGCAAGAGCGAGATCGGGCTGCACAGGATCGCCTATCTGCTGTCTCCGTTCAACGAGATTTCCGAAAGCGAGCGGCCCACGCCGAGCACGACGCTCTTCGTTGGGCCGTCTCAGGCGTTCATCGAGTACGCGGCTGATATCCTGCCGACTCTGGGGGTGCAGGAGCACGTCGACCAAGTAAGGTTCAGCGACTGGCTGATCGGGTGTCTGTCCAAGAGGACAACCGTCCGTCCGAAAATCTGGAAAAACCTGCTGGCCGAAGGTGAGATGACCCTCTACGACGAGGGAGCCGAGACGTTCAAGGGGTCGCTCGCCATGGCGGACGCCATCGGAAGGCACGTGGCCGAGACGGCTGTCGCTATCAGAAAGAGATGCCTCCGACTCCCTCTGGAGATTCCGGGGGTCGACTCCGTGAGGGTGTCCAAGGACCTGATCAGGTCGACGGTGAACGCCCTTCTTAGATCGTCGGCGCGAGGACAGCGGCTGAATCGTCTGAGAGAGAACTTCATAGACAGGGTCGCCCGCTCGGTCCAGTCGACAGCCCCGGGCCGGCTTCAGGCAGACCGCCGGGAGAGGGAGAGAAGACGAACCGAAACACGGGCTGCCGTGGCGAGCTGGTGCAGCAGGGCATGGAAACACCTGGACTTCAAGGATGAGTACGCCGCCCTGCTGTCGAACTCGGAGAGGATGGCTCGCCTGGCCGGAACGGACGTGCCGGCCGAGCTCGCGAAATCGGCCGCTAGGCGCGGATTCGACGACGCCGATCTGGGGGCGCTGGCCTATCTCGATCACCTCTTGAACGACACGATAGCGAGGAGATACCGGCACGTCGTGGTCGACGAGGCTCAGGACATCTCGCCGATCGAGTTCAAGCTGATTGCGGCCAGCTCCACCAACAACTGGTTTACGGTGCTGGGCGACACGGCCCAGAGGCTCACCCCTTACCGAGGTGTCAGGGGATGGAGAGACCTGGAGCGCGTCTTCGGGCGCTCGGAAATCGAGGTCCAACGCGCTCGCAGGTCATACAGGTCGACCAGGCAGATAACCGAGTTCAACAACCGAATCCTCAGGACGTTCGACAAGAACATCCCGGCGCCGATTCCGTTCGACCGTGAGGGTCACCGAGTCGAGTACAGCCGGTACAGGAACATCACCGAGATGTCCGAGGGCGTCATCGAGGACATCGAGCGTGTCCGGTCTCTGGAGGGGTTGGAGGACGCCGTCGTCGCCATTCTGGTGAGGGACCGGGCCAACCTGAACAGGTTCCGGAAGTTCTGCGGCGAGCGGGGCATCGGCGATATAGACCTCGTCGACCAGATGAGGCACAGCGACTCGCGGACCGTCCTCGCCCGCATCTCGGACGTCAAGGGGCTGGAGTACGACGGTGTCATCGTGATGGGCGTCAACGAGTCGTTCACCGACACGCTCTTCAACAAGAAGCTGCTGTATCTGGCGACCACTAGGGCCAAGCACTACCTCGGCATCCACTGGTCCGGGCAGCAGTCGCCGATACTCAAGGCCGTCTCCGACCGAGGCATCAGTCGGTATCGGGGGTAGACGGCCTGCTTGGAAGTCGGGATCGGATTTTACGGGATAGAGAAGAGAAAGGATTGGAGGGATTACCTTGACACCCAGTATCGAAACACAGCGTGATAACCTTAGCATTGGTCTCTACCTGACTCATCGTAGGTTCGGTGCAACATTAGATGAAATACTCCAGGTAGCCCTAGGCTATTCTCCAAACGGGGGGCATCATCCCGGGGTCTATGAAGGCCGATTCAGGAATGCCCAAAGGGTTGGCAGGGACGCCTTTCGCCGGAGGATTCCGGGCTACTTCACGTTTAATGCTATGCCATTCGGAGATCGTTTCATTTACAAAGCTACTTGGTATGTCTGGAAAAACCCCCAGTCAGATCAACCCCAAACGGTTCCTTTACTTGCTGGGGATTTGGCATCAATGCGAAGATTTAGGAGTCGAGACCTCAGCACTCGTGAGGCAACGACTAGAAGTGTCCGAACTGCCGATAATATCCAAGAACAACGGCAGGCAATACAACGCCAAGACTGGGCTGCTCTCCAAGAGATTCAGTCAAGAATGATTGAAGATGGGAGCCTTGGCGAAATCCTGTCGGGATTCTACGGTCTCCCATACGCAGATATTCAAAACGTCATCCCTGATCTCCCGAATCAGCCAATGCGATTCAGTTTCCAGAGGGACGCTCAACGGATTCAAGATCTCAATAGAAGATTAATACAGGCACAAGTATCATTGGGTCAACAACTGACCAGCTGGGTGATGTTGCAGACCGGCGTACCCAGTAACGCGCCTCAAGCGGCTATACAACAGGCGCAACAAAGGCTAGCTAACTTGTAAGCGGATGATGCAGGGAGAATTATGAGTACCAACGAGTTGGAAACCCTAGTGCTGAGTCCTGTAGAGGAATGGTATGGCGCGATAGTCGAAGTTCCTTGTGAACTCATAAGGCCAGACCCTGAGAATCTCAGGCAGGAATTCGATGCGGCAGATCTCATCGACCTAGGAAAGAATATCGCACTAGTGGGACAACTGGACGAGATCACAGTGTTTCCAATCCTGATTGACGGCTCCGCATGGACTGGTTTCTTTGATCTGCATGACGGTGAGCGCAGATGGCGCGCCGCACAGTTGATGAAATTGCCGAGCCTACGGGCCAAGGTTGTCCCTAGGCCATCTTCCAGAGACCTCACGTTCAAAAAAGTCAGCAGGGTATTGCAGACGCGGTCACTCAGCCCCGAGACCAAGCTAACGGCGTTGAAGAAGTCATTGTCTGATTTGGGTATTCTTGAAAATCCCGACGAATGGGATTCTGTCAGAGATAAACTCGGTGGTGGACCGGAATGGCCCCAATTGATAAGGGTACTACGGTTGCAGCCACGGGTCCGTGCCATGTTTGAAGATGGACTCATGAACTTCACAATAGCTCATTCTGTAGGCCGTCTTGCCAATGAGCGGCAAGCTCAGCTAGCAGAGTATGTTGTGGTAAACAAGATCAGCGGCAGGTTCCTCTCCACCCAGATGGTGCCTTACCTTATAGAGCATCCTGAGGCGAGCCCTGCACAAGCCTTTGAGCACGCCCGAGTCGGAGGATGGCGACAAGCTACTGGTAGCCCCTACAAGAAAGGAGAATCTCCCACAACTCATGAGCGAGTCGAAAAGTTCCTTGAAGCATGTGTGGTTTGGGAGAGAGCGTGGGAAACTGTGGTCATTGACGGGTTAGTCCACGCAGTTGGAGACAATCCGCAATATGCTTTCCGATTGAAGGACGCAGGTCGGAGGATTCAAGAAAGAGCCGCAGCGTTAGCGGAAAGAATGAACTCACCCTCTGGCAGTGCTGCTGTCCCCGCCTCCTACGGTGGACCGGTCTCAGCCATTGACAAGGACCGAACTGCTGTCCTTGGGCCTCCACATGACACCGACGCGCCAGCCCACGGCTCCTAGGGTACTCCCTCGTAGTCCCTCCCGACCGCCGCTTACGCATTCTGTGAACCTCTTGACGATAAGGTCGGTGATTGGCGTTCCATGCCAAATCCGCATAGCATGAAAGAGTCACCCAATGGCCGTTTGACGACGAAATGCTGAACACAAATCCCGAAAGTGTCGGATTTCACAATCCAAACCCTTGATGAGCGTCCGCATCCCCTGCTATATTACGAAGCACAACGTTCGGAGGGATCGCATAGAGGTCTAGTGCGGCCGCCTGCTAAGCGGTTACCCCGGGTGACCGGGGTCATGGGTTCGAATCCCATTCCCTCCGCCATCGGACACGCGAGTAGAGATGCACAGCTACCATATCTGGACCATCGGATGCCAGATGAACAAGGCGGACTCCGAGCGCCTCGAGAGCGCGATGGGTCAGATGGGGCTGTCGCCCGTTCCCTCGCCCGCGGCTGCGGACGTGATCGTGCTGAACAGCTGCGTCGTGCGCCAGAGCGCCGAGGACAGGACGGTCGGGATGCTCACCGGCCTCAAGCCGCTCAAGGAGCGGCACCCGGAGAAGGTCGTCGCCCTGATGGGCTGCATGGTGGGGCCGAAGACCTCGCCGCTGGAGGAGCGCTTCCCCTACGCGGACGTGTTCATGCGGCCGCAGCAGTTCGAGCCTCTGCTGTCGCTCATCGGGGACCGGTTGGGCATAGACGCCGAGGGCTGCGTCGGGCCGCTGACCGCGAAGCCGGACGTCACCGCCTTCATACCGATCAGCCACGGCTGCGACAAGATGTGCTCATTCTGCATCATCCCGTACCGGCGCGGTCGGGACGTGAGCCGCCCCGTCCAGGAGGTCGTGCGCGAGTCGCGGCTACTCGCCGAGCGCGGCGTCAAAGAGGTCACGCTGCTCGGACAGAACGTAGACTCGTACGGGCACGACCTCCCCGACAACCCTGACCTCGGAGACCTGCTGGCCCAGGTCAACGACATAGACGGGCTGGAGCGCGTCCGCTTTCTCACCTCGCACCCCAACGACATGACGGACCGCATAATCGACAGGGTGGCCGAGCTCGACAAGGTGTGCGAGCACTTCAACCTGCCCTTCCAGGCCGGCGGCGACGACGTACTCGCCCGCATGAGACGGGGCTACGCCGGCGGCGACTACCGCAGGCTGGTCGACCGCATCCGCGCCCGCGTTCCCAACGTCTCCCTGAGCGCAGACGTGATCGTCGGCTTCTGCGGCGAGACCGGCGAGCAGTTCGAGCAGACGCTGGACATGATACGAGACGTCAGGTTCGACAAGCTCCACGCCGCAGCCTACTCCACACGGGCGGGGACCATCGCGGCCAGGACGATGGAGGACGACGTGCCTGCCGAGGAGAAGACCCGCCGCCTGAAGGCCGTGGAGACCCTCCAGGAAGACATCCTGACCGAGATCAACTCCCGATTGCACGGGGAGACGGTGCGGGTGCTGACCGAGGGCCGAAAGCGCGGCAGGTGGTACGGGCGCAACAGAAACGACAAGCTGGTGTTCTTCGAAGACGAGCGCGACAGAAAGGGTGACGTGGTGGACGTCCGCGTGGAGAGGACAGGGCCGTGGTCGCTGAAGGGCGCGGTCGTGGCATGATTGGGATTAGGGGGATATGGTAGTCAGACTCAGAGAGCCGACCATACCGATCACCGAAGTCGAGCAGTCGGCGTTCTGCCAGACCGACGAAGAGCTTAAGTCCAGGACTCTCCTGGAGGAGTTTGAGGTCGGCGTCCGCTGGCAGAAGCTGCCGACCGGATACATGCGAATCGAGCCGGAGGAGCTGGGCAGGCGCATACAGGAGGCTAGGGCCGCCCTCGACCGCCGACTCGTGATACTGGGCCACCACTACCAGAGGGACGAGGTTATCCGCTTCGCCGACTTCCGCGGAGACTCCTTCAAGCTGTCGCAGTTCGCGGCGCGGCAGGAGGACGCGGAATACGTCATCTTCTGCGGCGTCCACTTCATGGCCGAGACGGCCAGCATCCTGGGCGGGCCCGAACGGAGGGTCATCCTGCCCAACCTGATGGCCGGATGCTCAATGGCCGACATGGCCCACGCCGATGACGTCCTCGACTGCTGGGACGACCTCACCGACGCTCTGGGCGAGGGCGCCGTAACCCCCATCACGTACATGAACTCAACCGCGGACATCAAGGCGATGTGCGGCCGGAACGGCGGGATCGTCTGCACGTCCTCGAACGCCTCCGCCACTTACCGGTGGGCGCTGGACAAGGGTGGGAAGATCCTGTTCCTGCCGGACCAGCACCTCGGCAGGAACACAGGCCTCAAGATGGGAATCGGCCTGGACGAGATGATCGTCTGGAACCCGTTCAAGCCGATGGGCGGCCACACTGAAGAAGACCTGCGTAGGGCCAAGGTGATCCTCTGGCAGGGCCACTGCTCCGTACACACCAGATTCACCGTGGCGCAGATCGAGGAGGCCCGCCGGAGGTACCCCGACGTTCACGTCGTGGTCCACCCTGAGTGCGTCATGGAGGTCGTCCGGGAGGCGGACTCCGACGGCTCCACAGAGTTCATCAAGAAGTCGATCGAAGACGCTCCCGCGGGGACGGTCTGGGCCGTCGGCACCGAGATCAGCTTGGTCAACCGGATCGCCGCGGAGAATCCCGACAAGACGGTCTTCTGCCTCGATTCCGTCGTCTGCCCCTGCGCCACCATGTACCGGATCCACCCTGCCTATCTGCTGTGGGTGCTGGACGGCCTCAACGAGGGCGTGGTCGTGAACGAGATCTCGGTGGACCCGGAGATCGCCGGGTATGCCAGAGTCGCCCTCGACCGAATGCTCTCGGTCGTCTAGCCGCGCGGCTCTTGCCATGGAATTTCACAGCCCCAGCCCCATCGTCGGCGTGAAAGCCTCTCCGTCATTACCCCGAAAAGCCTGCACCGTACACGACACGGGACGGGAATCCACCCTCCGGCCGCCGGCATGGGCCGGAGGCGGTGGGTAGGGCCGAGGCGGCCTTGCGGCCGATCACCCCCGACACCGAAGCCATCATAGACCGCGCCCTCGCCGAGGACGTCCGGGGCGGCGACGTCACGACCGAGGCGCTCATCCCTCCCGGACTGACCGGGCAGGCGCTCCTCGTTGCCGAGGAGCATGGAGTCCTCTCCGGACTGGAAACCGCGCTGGCCGTGTTCCGCCGCGTAGACCCGGAGGTCGAGACCGAAGCCAGGGCCGAAGAGGGCGCCAGCCTCGACCCCGGCATGGTCGTCGGCTCCGTCTGCGGCCCAGTCGCGGCGCTGCTCACGGCGGAGAGGACGGCCCTGAACTTCGTCAGAAGGCTGAGCGGCATAGCCACCGAGACCTCCAGGTACGTCCGCGAAGTCGCGGGATACCGCGCCCGCATCCTGGACACGCGCAAGACTACGCCCGGCCTGCGAAGCCTGGAGAAGCGGGCCGTGGCCGCGGGCGGAGGCGTCAACCACAGGCGCGGCCTCGACGACGGCGTGCTCATCAAGGACAACCACGCAGCCGCGCTCCGCGCGCAGGGGATGAGCCTCGCCCAGATCATCCGAAAGGCCCGCGCCAACGCCCCGCACACTCTGAAGATCGAGGTGGAGATAGAGGAGCCGGCCCAGGTCGAGGAAGCCGTCTCCGCCGGCGCTGACATACTGCTGCTCGACAACATGACCGCCGCCGACATAGCCGCCTCCGTCAGGCTTGCGGCCGGCAGAGCGCTGACGGAGGCGTCCGGCCGCATATCTCTGGAGAACGTTCGGGAAGTGGCGGCCGCCGGCGTCGACCTCATATCCGTCGGCGCGCTCACCCACTCATCCGGAGCCCTGGACTTCAGCCTCGACCTGATCGACTCATAGGCAGCCATCCCTTGCAGCCTCAATTGTCCTCTCCACAACCCCACCCTGTAGACTCGGGGGAATCTGGGAAACCCAACGTGAGGCTCTACGCGGGCGCCGCCATAACCGCCGCGCTGCTGTTCGCCATAGCGGCCCTGACGGCCCTGGACAGGCCCGCATCGCCGGACGGGGCCCTGCCTCCCATACTCGACGTCAACCTGATCGCCCTAGTGGACGAGGACAGGCGCGCCCTGACCGTCGACCCCGGCGGCTTCGAGTCCCGGCCGATCGCTCTCGTCTCCGAGACCGACGACGGGCTGTTCGCGTGGCCCACCTGGTCGCCCGATGCGGGCAGCCTGCTGCTCACCAAAGTGGAGCCCCGCTCGGACCAGCCCGAAGTCTCGCTGGAACTGATCGACCTCGCGACCGGAAACGCCTCTGTCCTCCACTCGGGCAGGGTGCAGCCCATGGCCGTGGGCGTCTTCTACTATCCCCTCTGGTCCCACGACGGAAGCAGGCTCGCCTTCATCGCATCCGAGGGCGACAGCCTCAATCTCTTCGTGGACGACCTTGCCGACGCCTCCGCCCCAGCAGCGTTGCTGGACGATGGCCCTCTCTGGATGTCCTGGTCCCACGACTCCCGACGCCTGCTGGTCCACCGCGCCGACGCGCACTTCTTGGTGGACGTCGCCGAAGACGAAATCGAAACACGCTCCCTCGGACTAGCGTCCGGAGGCTACAGGGTGCCCGCCTGGCGGCCGGGCACGGACACGGCGACGATTCTCGCACAGAGCCAGGGAGGAGGATTCGAACTGCTCGACGCCGAGGTGTCCATGAACGCCGGTATCGGCGAGACGGAGCCGCTGGCCGACGTCAGTGGAGCCGCCGCGTTCCTGTGGTCTCCGAACGGCAGAAGCCTCGCCGTCGCGGGCCCCAGGGTCACATACCTCTACCTCGGCCTGGCCGTCGGCGTACACTCCAGCCTCACCGTACACAGGCCCGCCTCCGGCGGCGAGCCGCTGGAAGTCCCCGACGCGGTGCTCGCCTGCTTCTGGGCGCCGGATGCCTCCAGAATCGCATACGTCTCGCTTGCCGACACCCCAGGAGTCCTCAGATGGATGATGCTGGACGTCTCCGACGGCAGACGCTGGCCCCTCGTCGACTTCGTGCCCACCATAGACCAACTGACCATGTTCCAGTTCTTCGACCAGTACGCATATTCCCACTCCCTGTGGTCGCCGGACGGACGCGCGCTCGTATTCGCAGGCGTCCTCGATGACCAGGCCGCGATGGTCTCATACGGCGCGGCCCAGGACGCCGCGCGGCCATACGTCTACGTGGTGGATGCCGATCCGGACCCCGCAGTGTCCGCAATCGCCGAGGGCCTCCTTGGAATCTGGTCCCCCAGATGAGCGAGGCCGTCCGAAAGCTGACGTCACAGGGCGATCACAGTTTGGGACAGATCCACCGGGCCGATGCTCTCGAACGCGATTGCCCCGGCTGACGCCATGCGGCCCCTTGGGCGACACCGGGTGAGGGATTTGCCTCCCCACCGCTTGACATCCTGTCAGGATGTGGGAACATGGCCGAGATACATATCTCGGTCAAACGGAGGCTTCACATGCTGATGATCGATGGCGACTATCCGATGGCCTTCGGCGGTGTGGTCGTAGAGCGCGACCTGACGCTGCCCATAGACGAGACCCGCTCCCAGTCCGTAATGCCAGGCGGGCCTGACGACTCGACCCGTAGCGGCACGATGGCCTCGATCCCTGAGATGCGTCGGTCGGGGATGGCAGTGGCGCTGGTCAAGATCAACCGCTGCATCCTGCGCGACGGCCACGACCACGGCGAGGTGAGAACTGACCACCACGCCTACGCGGCGGGCAAGGAGCAGCTGGGCTATTACCAGATACTGGAGGCGATGGGCGAGTCCCGTCTGCTGAAGACGGCGGGCGAGTTCAGCGCCCACATGTCGGAGTGGGAGAGCGCGGACGGCTACGACGGGCTGCCCGTTGGGATGGTGCTGGGCATGGAGGGCGCGGACCCAATCGTCTGGCCCGAGCAGGTGCACGAGTGGTACGAGGCGGGGCTCAGGGTGATCAGCCTGTCGCACTATGGGGTGAGCCGCTACTCGCACGGGACGGGCACGGGCACCGATGGCGGCCTGATGCCTCCCGGCCCCGCGCTGCTGCGGGAGATGGACAAGCTCGGCATGATCCTGGACGTCTCGCACACATCGGATGAGTCGGTTCGACAGGAGCTGGACATCTTCGAAGGGCCGGTGCTGGCGAGTCACCAGAACTGCCGGTCCGTGACGCCGGGCGAGCGGCAGTTCCCAGATCATCAGATCAAGAGGATCATCGAGAGAGGAGCCGTGATCGGCCACTCGATGGACACCTACATGCTCTGGACCAAGGGGGTGGACTGGGCCAACATCCCCGAGAGGCGCCCGTTTTCCAAGGACGAGGTTTCGCTGGAGCGAATCGTCGACAACATCGACCACGTCGCCCAGCTGGCCGGCAATACGCTGCACTCGGCCATCGGCGGCGACACCGACGGCCAGAGCGGCGCCATCGGCGCTCCCAAGGAGGTTGACACGATCCACGACTACCTCAAGATCGCCGACCTCATGGACCGCCGGGGCTACAAGCAGGATGACATTGAGAACGTGATGTGGAGGAACTGGCAGCGCTTCTTCGAGGCGAACCTGCCGAGTGAGTAACGGCTTCTCAGGAGGGCACCGATGGCGTTCGATACCCTGATACTGAACGGCACGATCGTGGACGGGAGCGGCGAGCCCCGCTATTCGGGAGACGTGGGAGTCTCCGACGGGCGGATTGAGGCTGTCGGCTCTCTGGGCGGCGCGGAGGCGGCGCGTGTCATCGACGCGTCCGGCCACGTGGTGTGTCCTGGGTTCATAGACATGCACTCGCACTCCGACGTCACGCTGTTCGACGATCCCGGCGGGGAGAGCAAGGCTCACCAGGGAGTGACGACCGAGGTGACGGGGAACTGCAGCTACTCGCCGTTCCCGTCCGGGAAGGGCGGCCCGAAGGCCCTCCAGGACAACCTGGGCAAGACGCTGATCACGCAGGTCGATTGGGAGTGGGGGACGCTGGACGATTGGGCCGTGGCTCTGGAGGCGAACGGGATAAGCATCAACGCGGCGCCGCAGCTCGGCCAGGCGGCTCTGCAGGTTGCCACCGGTGCGATCGAGGACCGTCCAGCCACGGTGGACGAGATGCGCGAGATGCGGCGGCTGGCGGCGGAGGCGATGGAGATGGGAGCCTTCTCGCTGTCCACGGGATTGTCGGTCGCGCCCTCCGGGTATGCCACGACTGACGACGTGGTCGCGCTCTGCGAGGCGGTCAGGGGATACGATGGGGCCTTCTACGTCACCCACGCGCGCGTGGGGAACGGCAAGCACCTGTCGTCCATCGAGGAGGCGATAGAGATCGGCCAGCGCGCCGACATACCCGTGCAGTTCTCGCACATGGCGATAATCGACCGCCGCGTGTTCGGCGAGGGGCCGGCGATGGTCGACCTTCTCGTGAAGGCGCGGGAAGGAGGACTGGACATCACGTACGACATGTACCCGTACACGGCGGCGGGAGCCGGATTCAACCAGCTGGTGCCGCTCTGGGTACAGGAGGGGACGATAGCGGACTTCATGGCCCGGCTGGGCGACCCGACGGTGAGGCCGCGCATACGGGCGGAAGTCGCCGCCGGCCTCGGAGGCTTGGTGCCGCTCTGGGATGCCTGGTACGTGGCCTACGCCCACACGGAGGGGAACAGGCATCTGATCGGCATGAACGTGGAGCAGATAGCGGCGGAGCGCGGGGTCGAGCCGGCCGAGGCCGTCCTGCAGGTGCTGGAGGAGGAGAGCGGGTCGGTGCCGACGCGCGTTCACAACCGTGTGGAGGGCGACGTGCGCTACTTCCTGGGTCACGAGCTTGCGATGATCGGCTCGGACGGGCGGGCGGTGTCGCCGAACGGGCCGTACTCGGAGGCTCTGCCGCATCCGCGGTTCTACGGAACCTATCCGCGCATACTGGGGCGGTACGTCCGTGAGGAGCCTGCGGTTCTGACGCTGGAGGACGCGGTCTACAAGATGTCGGGCTTTCCGTCGGAGAGGATGGGCATGAGGGACCGTGGCCTGGTGAAGGAGGGTCTGACGGCGGACCTGGTGGTCTTCGATCCCGATACGGTGATCGACAACTCGACGTGGGAGGACCCTCACCAGTACCCCGACGGCATCCCCTACGTCTTAGTGAACGGCGTGCCGGTCGTGGACGAAGGGAAGCACACGTCGGCGCGGCCTGGGAGGGTTCTGCGACGGGGCCAGTGTTAGGCCTGTACCCTAGGTGCTAACTACCGACCGTGACTCCAGGGTTTCTCTGGCGAGCATCTCCGGGTCTGGCTCGGGCAGGGGGCCGGTGAAGGGCTGAAAGGTGTTGCGGGGCGTGAGTTCCATGCGTGTGTCGGCTAGGTCGCGCTCGTAGAACCTCGACGTCGGGAAGAGGTCGCCCGGGTAGGTGAAGTTCGGCAGGGTGGCGAGCTCGACGCAGACGGATGAGCCGACGGCACTCTCCAGCATTCCGCCGATCCAGACCGGTATGCCGGCGTCGCGGGCGATGTCGTGGATGGCGACCGAGTTGGCCAGCCCGCCGACTCTGGCGGGCTTTATGTTTATGTAGCGGCAGGCCCCGACGCGGATGGCCTGCTCGGCCGTCTTCACGCTGACGATGCTCTCGTCCAGGCAGACCGGGGTCTCGATCTGCCGCGCGAGCTCGGCATGGTCGAGGACATCGGCGTAGTGGAGAGGCTGCTCCAAGAATGCGAGTCCCATGCCGTCTATGGCCTTGAAGAAGGGCAGGTCGTCGAGAGAGTAGCCGCTGTTGCAGTCCACGTGGAAGGTCGTGTCGGGGAAGGCGGTCGTTACGGCTCGAAGCATATCGAGGTCCCAGCCCCTCGCCACCTTGAGCTTTATGCGCGGGAAGCCAGCGTCGACCGCTCCCTGGATGTTTCCAAGTAGCATGTCGATGGAGTCCTGGATGCCGAAGTCGGCGCCCGCTGGGACCTCTCGCGTCTGACCTCCGAGCATCCGGTGCAGGGGAGCGCCCGTGATCTTGCTCTGCAGCGTCCACCACGCGATCTCGATGGCGGCCTTGGCGAAGCTGTTGCCCTTGAATACGTCGAGTCTTGCGTTGAGGTCGGCGGCCGTCTCGTAGTCCCGCCCGATCACGTGCGGGCCGAAGAACTCTGTGACGTGGTGGAAGACCGAGAGGGCGCTCTCGGTGAGGTAGGTGGGTGCGCGGAGTGGGGAGCTCTCGGCCCATGCGTGGCGCTCGCCGCTGACGGCCCTCACGAGCACGGATTCGATGTGGTGGTCCTCGCCGTAGGCGGTGCGCCACGGGTAGAGCAGGGGCATGGAGACGCGGTGGACGTCCAGCCTGTCGATTCGCATGATGGCCTCCCGGGGCCTACGTCACGTTCGAGGCGATCATCTCCATCGCCTCTAGGTCCCGGCCGTCCTCCTCGCCCTCGATTCCGAGGACGATGCGGTCCGCCCCCGCCTCTTCATAGCGGTGGATCGATTCAGGGTTCGGAGGCACGCCCATGACCGATATCTCGATGGAGGCCGGGTCGCGGCCATTCATCTCGGCGAGCCTGTCGAGCTCGGCGCGCCCGGCTGCGACGTCTTTCGGGGTTATGTCGAGCGGCAGCCAGCCGTCGCCCCAAGCGGCTATTCTCTTGAAGGCGTTGGGTGCCCTGCTGCCCAGTATTATGGGCGGGTGGGGCTTGGATGCGGGCTTCGGAAAACAGTAGACAGAGGGGAAGTCGTAGTATTTCCCGTGGTGCTCGCTCTCCTCTTCGGTCCACAGCTTCTTCATCGCCTCCACCGCCTCCCTGCCCTGAGTCCAGCGGTGATCGAAGTCGACGCCGAGCAGCTCTCCCTCCTCGCGGAGTCCGCCGACGCCGATGCCGAACAGGAGGCGGCCGCCCGAATACATGTCCAGGGTTGCCGTCTCCTTTGCGAGCGTTATGGGGTTTCGGGCAGGCACGACGACGACGGCCGTGCCGAGCTTCAGCTTGGTGGTTGCGGCCGAGGCTCTGGCGAGCGCCACGAGCGGGTCGACGATGTCGCCCCAGAGTCTCGGGACGGGGTTTTCCACCCGGACCGGCAGGGTGTGCTGTTCGGGCACCCAGATCGAGTCGAACCCAAGCTCTTCCGCCCGCCGAGCAAGGACGGCTATGTCGGTGGAGCGCGCCGTCGGTATCGTGGAGACCCCGAGTCTGACCATGCCGTGTCGTCCTATTCGCATTTCGTGTAGCCGCAGTCGAGGCAGGTGACGCACCCCTCCTGGTGTACGAGGGAGCCCGAGCACTTCACGCACCTGGCCCCGCCGGTTCGCTCGCGGTCGTTATCTCTTCTGGGAAACATGTCGAGCTGCGCCGTGCGTCCTGCCGCCGGCGACTTCTGGGCGGTCTGTGAGCCGGTCTCCTCTCCCGTCAGGTGATGCTTGAGCACGAGCGCCACTGCGTCCTCTGCGGATCGAACGAGCGTGCCGCCGTCCCATACCGGGCAGCACGTGATCCCCTGGAGGTGTTCCACAACCTGGTTCGGGTCTATGCCTGAGCGGAGGGCCATCGAGATCAGGCGCGATATGCCGTCCAAGTGCGCGGCGTCGCAGCCGCCCGCCTTACCGTGAGTCGTGAATACTTCAAACGGGAGTCCCTCGTCGTCGAAATTGACGGTCACGAACATATTCCCGTGGCCTGTCCTGACGCGGTCGGTGATACCACTGACCGACGCTGGGCGCTGCCGCGGCACCAGGAGGTCGTCTTCGACACGCTCCTTCTCGCCGGCGCCGGTCTCCAGCACCTGCATCGATTTGGAGCCGTCGCGGTAGACGGTTACCGCCTTGCATCCGGTCTCCCAGGCCAGACGGTAGGCGTCGGCGACGTCCTCCACGGTGGCGCTGTTGGGGAGGTTGATGGTCTTGGAGACCGAGTTGGTCACGTGCTTCTGCCATACCGCCTGCATTCTGACGTGGGCCTCGGGGCTGATGGACATCGAGGTGCGGAATCCGGCCGCGTCGAGGCCGTTTTCATGGAGTATGCGGTCCGCGTCCTCGCTGTTGTCTGCGAGTTGCGAGAGCACCTCTCTCTCCCTGTCGTCGTCCCTCAGTGTGTCTCTCAGAGCCTCCCAGACGGAGGCGGGGGCGTCCAGCAGCCGCGAGCTGGTTCCCTCGTGGTCTTCCCACAGGACGTTCGACCACCAGGCGACCGCGAAGTGAGGCTCGATACCGCTGGAGCAGCCCGCGAGTCTGCTGATCGTCCCCGTTGGGGCGATCGTGACCACGCTCGAGTTCCTGACCGGTGGGAGCCCCCGCTCTCTGAGCGCCGACCTGTCGTACTCCGGGAAGGGGCCCCGCTCGCGGGCGAGCCGCGCGGACTCGTCCCATGCGGTGTTCTTGATGAACCCCGCCACCCTGTCGGCTAGCTCCAGGGCCTCTTCGCTGTCGTATGGGACGGCCAGCTTCACCAGGGCGTCGGCCCATCCCATTACGCCGAGCCCGATCCGCCTGGTGGCGAGGTTAACCTCGCGCAGCTTGTCGAGCGGGAACGTGTTGACCTCTATCACATCGTCCAAGAACCGGACCGCCGTCCGGACGGTGCGCTCCAGCTCGTCCCAGTCGAAGCCTGCGGATCCCACGTGCTTGTACAGGTCGATGGAGCCGAGGCAGCAGTTGCCGTAGTCCTCCAGGAACTCCTCGCCGCACGGGTTGGATGTCTCGATCCGCCCCAGTTGGGGATTTGGCGCCGTCTCCCATACGCGGTCGATGAACACCACGCCGGGGTCTCCCGTCTTCCAGGCCGACTCGGCTATCTCGTTCCAGACCTCTCGCGCGGACACCGTGTCCACGACAAGGTTGACCGGTCCGTCCCCGCTGTCGCGCGGGCTGATCAGCTCCCATTCGGCGTCTTCCTCGACGGCCTTCATGAACGAGTCGGTGATCTGGACGGAGATGTTGAAGTTCTTCAGGGCGTCGTCTCCGTCCTTGCAGTGTATGAACTCACGGATGTCCGGGTGACTGTCTCTGAGCTGTCCCATGTGGGCTCCCAGCCTGAAGGCGCCCTGAGTGAGCGTCGCGCCCACGGCGGAGTAGAGCTTCATGACGGCGATGGGGCCGCATGCCTGTCCGTGCGTCGTTGAGATAAGGTCTCTCCTCGGTCTCAGCTTCGAGAAGCCGAAGCCGATGCCGCCGCCCCACTTCTCGATCATGGCGGCGTCGTGGGCGACCTTCATGATCGACTCCATTTCGTCCTCCGGTGAGACGACGAAACATGCGGACAGACAGCCCCGCCCGGTCCCTGCGTTGACGAGCGTGGGCGAATTTGGGAGGAACTTGAGCGACGAGATCAGATGGTAGAAGCGAGCGCGCCACTCTTCCCGGCAGTCCTCCTCCTCGGCGGCCGCCACGGCGGATGAGACTCTGTGGAACAGCCCGTCAGGGGTCTCGATGAAGTTGCCCTCGTCGTCTTTCCTCAGGTAGCGCTTCTCCAGGATGACCCTGGCGTTGTCCGACAGCTCGAGGGGCTGCGCGTGGCTTCCTTCGAGCGACTCCCTCACCGCGTTCTTGACCTCTGCGGGAAGGCCCGCCGATTCGAGGGCGTCCTCAACGTCGTTCAGCACGAACTGCCGGCTGTCGATGGTCTCTGTGCGGCCTGGACTATTCTCGGTCAGCATCTACTGGGTCTCCTGATAAAGGTTGGGGCGGGCTGCCCTGTCGTTCAGGCAGGGTCCTGCGCGTCTTCCTGGGCCGTCCCCGCCCGCGCCGCCGCGGGGTTGTGGGTGGGGCTTCTCCTTCTAGTAACGAAAGCTGGTTGCTGGGCACAGCCTCGATCGATGGCTCCAGCAGTGAGTCGATCTCCTCCCTGAAGCTCTCCAGGTCCCTGAAGTCGCGGTACACGCTTGCGAACCGGATATAGGCCACCCTGTCCAGCTTCTTCAGCTTCTCCATGGCCATCTCCCCGATGAGGCGTGCCGGGGCCTCGGCGCGGCCGCTCTCCGATACGTGTGCCTCTATGTCCTCCGCCATCTTGTCGATGGCCCCGATCGGTATCGGCCGCTTGGCGCAGGCTGCCTCCATTCCTGCCCGCAGCTTGTCTGCGCTGAATGCCTCACGCCTGCCGTCGTTCTTGACCACCAGAAGAGACCCCGTCTGCGCCGTCTCGTACGTCGTGAACCGGAGACCACAGCGGAAGCACTCCCGCCTTCGCCGCGTGCCGTCGGCGGCATCCCTGGAGTCGATCACTCTGGTCTCTTTGTGACTGCAGAACGGGCAGAGCATCTAAGTCCTGTTCCGAAAATTGCACAACCTGTCGCGCCGGACACCAACGATAACACCAGATGTTGGGGTTTCCAAGAGTGGGGAACTTGATTTTTCGAGGATTTCCGGGCGCCGCGCTCTTCACGCGAGCGTCTTAGAGGGGTGATCCGATATGTCCAATCGTTCCGTTCTACACCGCATTGACCACGCCGAGGGCTGTTGCTACACTCACACGCGCCGCCGCGGGGTTATCGGTGCGTCAAGAGGCGGCGTTCCATGCTGGTCTGGAAGGAATCCGCCGCGATGAACGTCCTGTCACAACCCAGGGTCTATCTGGTCAGTCGTCCGTCGGTCGACTGGGATCAGGTGGCCGCGTTCCTGGAAGACGAGGGCCTCCCTCCGGTCCCCGAGAGCATCAGGGCAGGGACGGACGAGTCCGCGGCTGTAATAGAGATATCGGCGCGGCTCTGCTACATGAGCTACGGCCGTGGCAGGCGGGACATTGGGGATTTCGTCAATAACCTGTTGTCGTCGAAGGACGGCAGCGTCTTCGAGCACGTCAACTACGGGTTCGTCTTTACTGGGGTATCGAGAAGCCTCACTCACGAGCTGGTGCGGCACCGCGCGGGCTTCGCCTACAGTCAGAGGTCGCAGCGGTACGTGGACGAGTCGGACGGCTCGTTCGTGATACCGCCCGCCGTTGAGAGAGGGGAGGGCGGCGCGGGCGATGAGGCGAGGGCCATATTCATGGAGGCGGCCGCCGAGGCGGGCGAGCGTTACGACAGGCTGGCCGACGCTCTGGACAAGAGCCTGCCCCGTGACGTGTTCGATTCCGCGAGGGACCGCCGGAAGGCCATACGCCAGGCCGCCAGGGCGGTTCTGCCGAACGCGGCTGAGACGAAGATATTCGTGACGGGCAACGTGCGCGCCTGGCGCCACTTCGTCGAGATGCGCGGCGCTGCGACGGCGGACTGGGAGATACGCAGCCTGGCGCTGATGGTGCTCGACGTCCTTCGGAGCGAGGCGCCGCTGTTATTCGGGGACTTCTCCGTGGACGAGATGCCCGACGGTACCCGGACTGCTGCGCCCATGTACTCGAAGGTCTAGGAACCTCGGCGCAGGTGAGGGCCGGGAATCGGGTCGCGCGACAGTCTCACCGCGCCTTGTGAGCCGACTCCAGGCAGCCGTTCACGCCGTCTGCGAAGCGGTCCATGTCGTCGAAGCGCTGGGCTGCGCCCTCCGCCACCGCCTGGATCAGCGCCTTGGCTTTATCCGTATGCCTTTCGAGGCCCTCCCGGTCATTCATGTGGCAGCCCCGGCCGCGGAGGTATGCCATGACCAGGGCGCTCAGCAACCTCATTGCCGCGGCCGGCGGCGGATATTCGACGTTGGACATGACGTGGCGCCACTGTCGGGACAGATCGTTCACGTCGTGTTGGGCGACCCTTATGCCGTCGAGGTCTATGGTCACGTCGATTGAGGTCATACGACGGAGGCCGTAGATTCTCTCTTGGAAGGAAGCGCGCGTCGGCCCTGAGGCGCGCTACGCTACTTCCAGCCCGGGAAGCCGCCCTTGGCGTGCGTGAGCGATACGCGGTGGCCGAGACCGCACTCGTACCGCTGCTCGCGGACCTCGCGGCGCCTTCCGGATAGCGAGGTCTGCGTCATCCGCTTCGTGCAGAACGGGCAGGCGACCTGGTAGACGGCGCGGCTGCGCTCTCTGACCACCTCCACGTGCGCGAGTGTATCCACCAGTGACTGGAACTCGCCGACGTATCTGAGGACGTAGCGTGTTGCAGTCCCGAGGATGCTCCTCTGCTCCTTGACGGGCGCCTGGTATGTGTAATCGACCCAGCCGCACTGTAGACACTCCGGCTCGTGGTAGCCGATAAAGAGGCGGTCTCCGCACTTGGGACAGACGGGCTTCAGGCGGGGACCGGCTCCTTCGCCTGTATGGCGCCGGGCCGCCTCCTTCTGCGGCTGGAACTGCTCGACGGCGGGTTTCAGGGCGGTTGTGACCATGCTGCTCCTTTCTTACAAGTAAGATGCCTGCTCAGACATGGTTCGCGCTCGCGCTGCGCGGCCGTGCGTGTGGTCGCAGGGCCTGCCCCTGGCTCCCGGCATGGGCGCGGACGATTCGCCCAGTGCCGCACGGTTGCGGATCGCGATAGCGACTCCGGGGCTGCCGAGCGGTGCCGTCGTCGACCTTTGGGCGCCGTCGACACTTTCTCGAACAGCACCGGTGCATTGTTCAATAAAAGTCTGAAAAGTGTCAAGTCCTTTTTCGACCCTCGGGATCGTGAATCTTCCCCCGAGCGGTTGTCGAACTGTGCGGATGGGTGTAGATTACGCTTGGCTGAACGAACCGCACCAATCGCGTGCGCCTACGTCGGGAGGAACCTGCTCATGTACACGACGGACATGTACGAAGGGATGCTTGCGGAGACGACCACGCTCCGCGGCCACGACGGCGACGTCATCAATGCCTATCTGGCGAGGCCGCTGGGAGCTGGGCCGTTCCCGGGCGTCGTCCTGATCCACCACCTTCCCGGCTGGGACGAGTGGTACAGAGAGGCGGCCAGGAGATTCGCTCATCATGGCTACGTCTCCATCTCTCCGAATCTCTACTTCCGCTCGGGACACGGCGACCCTGAGGACGTCGCGGCCATGGTGAGGGCGGAGGGCGGTGTCCCGGACGATCAGGCGATGGGAGACGTGGAGGGATCGATGAAGCACCTCCGGTCTCTTCCGTACGTCAACGGCAGGGTGGGCGTGATCGGAACGTGCTCAGGCGGGCGTCACACAGTCCTGGCGGCGTCCCGAATCGAGGGCTTCGACGCTGCCGTCGACTGCTGGGGAGGGAATGTCGTCATGGAGAAGGCCGCTCTGACTCATGCTCAGCCTGTCGCCCCGATCGACTATACCGGCGGCCTCTCGTGCCCGCTGCTCGGTCTGTTCGGTGAGGACGACGACAGCCCAACGCCCGACCAGGTCGCGATGCACGAGCGGGAGTTGAAGAGGCATGGCAAGAGCTACGAGTTCCACATGTACCCGGACGCGGGACACGGCTTCTTCTACTACCAGAGGCCCTCATACAGGCCTGAGCAGGCTATGGATGGCTGGGCCAGGATTTTCCGGTTCTTCGGCGAGCATCTGGCTGCGTCTGTGTAGGCCGGGACTTGTTCTCGGTCAGACGGATAGGTCTTCACGAGGGCCCGCTCTACAGGAGCATCAGACTCGCCGCGTTGTTGGACTCCCCTGACGCGTTCTCAGAGACTTTCGAGGCGGCGAACGGCCGGAGCGCGGACGATTGGAACAGTCGGGCCGACGGCGCCTCCGCGGGGTCGGATCGGGCCATATTCATCGCGTTTTCCGACGGTCGGCCTGTTGGGATAGCCGCCCTCTACGCGGATCCAGAGAGTGAGAGGCATGGGGTGATGGTCCAGGTCTGGGTCGCCCCGGCCCATCGGGGCGGTTCCGTCGCTGGAGAGTTGGCCGCTTGCCTGCTCTCATGGGCCGGTGACTGCGGATTCGAGCGCGTGTCGGCGTGGTTCAACAGCGAGAATTGGAGGGCGGCCCGATTATTCCGGAAACTCGGGTTCGAGTTGACGAACGAGACCCAGCCGCTTCGTCCGGGCTCCGACCTCGTGTGCCGCCAGGTGACGAGGCTGGTCTGACAAGCCGCTGCGAGAGGAGAGAGGCTATGTGCACGATGATAGTCGAGAGGGCCGGAATATCCGGGAGCGGCAAGGGCGTGGATGGATGGTTCCCCGTCAGCCGCGTCAACGTTTCGTTCGACCATCCGACCCACGCTCCGCTCGACCACGCTCTCAACATCGACTTCGTGAACGAGGCGCAGGGTCCGGGGGCGAGGGTTGCCGTCGAGCTCTCCTCCGAGTCCGGCCTGGCGCTGGCGCACGCCATCCAGACCGCGCTCCAGCGCGCCGGCGTAACCCCCGCGGATGCGGGCTGACCGCATCCGCGGCTTGGGGGTATCGGGTCCGCGGTAAGCGCGGCCCGCCCTAACTAATCGTTCAGGCCCGTGACGGCGCTCGGCCGCCTGTGGAGGTCGGCGCAGCCCGCATCCGCGATGAGCGGATCGAGGGCTGACAGGTCCGACTAGCCGCGGTAGGAACCGCCGGAACCGCCTCCGCCTCCGCTCCAACGGCTCTCACGATTCTCCCTAGGCCGGGCCTCGTTGACCGTGAGGGTGCGTCCGTCAATGCTCTTGCCGTTCAGCGCCCTGATGGCAGCCTCGGCTTCGTTGTTGTCGGACATCTCCACGAAGCCAAACCCGCGCGAGCGGCCGGACATTCGGTCGGTGATGATCCTGGCGGACGTCACGTTGCCGTACTCGGCGAACGCAACATGCAGCTCTTCCTCTGTGGTCTGGAACGGTAGATTGCCTACGTATATGTTCATGCGACTTCCCTCTTTGAGAATCTCCTCATCCTTGGCAAGTGCCGCATGCGTTGTTTGTTGTTGGAAACAGGGACGCAGGAAGCGGGGACTTTGCAACCGGGTCTTGGAGTCAGAGACGATTATAACACATCCCGCCGCGCTCGCGCATCTTTCAATCCGCACGCGAACCTGTCCCAGATTAGTAGGCATTTATGAAGAAGGTGTCTCGACTCGGTCACCACCGTCCTGGCACGCGACCTCACCGACCGCAGACTCTTCGGCCTGGCTCGTGTCAGCTTGTTATCCAGAGTCAGCAGACGGCGCTCGGCCAACTCATAGGCGCATCCCTGCCGATAGACCTCCTGGTTGACTGGGGCGACGCGCCGGTCCTTGCGTCCGGGGCCTCCGGGGCTCGGCGGCGGCGGGAAATTTTGCGAAAGTGTCGCATTTGCGGGTATTTCGCAGCCACTCCGTAGCTGAGAGGGCCGATTTTGGCTGACACTACGCGACACTATGCGACACTTATGCGACACCTATGCGACACCTATGCGACACCTATGCGACACTTGTGCGACACCTATGCGACAGGTCATCCGGGCGCTTGGGGAGTTCTGCGGGCGGTTTGTGGAGAGAGGCGGCTGTGTCATGGGCAAACTCTAGCACAGCGGTTCGGGGTTGTCAAGGGTTGTCTGAATCAGGATTCTCAGGATTGGGAGGCGTGGGGAATTCAGGGGGCCGACTACACGTTGGGTTGTTCGATGGTCATACCGCCATTCGCATCTATTCGTCGAACCGGTATTCGGCCTCCCAGGACCGCCCCTGGCGCCAGGTGAACTGGCCGGTCGATATGCGGTCGATCCCGTATGCTGGGAGGCCGCGGACTGCTACGCACTTCTCGTCGGACATCGTGCCGAACGACTGGAGATGGAAATCGAGGTTGTGGTAGCCGTATCGTCTGCTATCGGCCGGAATGTCCCTCGCGTCCGCCGGGACTATATGCAGGAAGAACCTCTCTTCGACGTCCTCGGGGCTGCACGGCTCCCTGACGTAGGTCAAGCGGTCGCCGCTGAGATACACGTCGAAGTCGGAGTTGATAATGAGGCCGCCTTCTTCCTCGAGGCTGCCCAACGGCCTGGAGAGCAGATCGAGCAGGTTGGGCGCTTCCAGCAGATATAAGTCGGAGAGGTCCGCGTCGACGACGTGCTCCACCCGAATCCCGTCTAGGAGTTCTTCCAGCAGCTCGAGGTCTGCCCCTTTCCAATGGCTGAATACTACCCAGAGCCTATTTGTGGGCAGAGTCTGCGCTTCGAGTATGTCCCCGACGCATTCTTCGATGGTCGCGAGGTATCGGCAATCTCCGTACCAGTGGTTACTCGGCTTTTGGCCGCGATAGAACCGCATAGCCGCGTGCGCTCCACGGGATACATACACCACGTCCCCTTGCCGTTCGCGCTCTTCCAGAGCGGATAGGACGCTGTTGAGGTTCTCGTATTCCAGATATGGCTCGCGGTCTCTGATAGCGATTACTCCGCCGAGAATGATGAGACCCGCCAACAGCGCCATTCCCCCATTGGACAGCCATTCACGACGTCGGGCCCAGGCCCAGTCTGACGTCATCCAGTGGATCATGCTGCCGAGGGTGAGGAATATGACAGGGGTGAGATGGAGAGCATGCCGGCCGACATAGGGATATATTCGCAGCATCGCCGCGCAAATCAAGATCGTGGTGGAGAGCATGAACAGGATCGTGATCGTGTCTAATCGAGCCCTTCTGATCGACGCGACAATGAACGCGCCCAGTCCTGCGAAGGCGAATATCACAAAGACCTCCGGCACATAGGTGTCGGGCATCGTTCGGAAGGCTGGGATGAAGTCGAGAGCAAGTACTTTCGGCAGATGAGTGACGAACAGCTGCCACGTTCGGGGAAGGACGAACTCGAGGATGGACAGCACGTCGCCATATCCGCCCGAGTAGTAGCCGCTCGCCAGATAAGAGTCTGCGCCAAAGCCCCCTGTCTGATACTGATAGCGCACGGTCGCCACGCCGCTTATCGCGCATCCGGCGGTGAAGGACGCGGCGGGCCATGCCATGCTCCGCAATTTGCTCCGGTCCCAGCTCTCCCGCAGCGTGGCACGGCATCTCCATGTATCGACTGCTTCTACAATCGCGATAGTCCCCAATACGGCTATGCCGAAGAGGACAAGGCCGTACTGCACCAACGGCGCGACGAACAGCGACGCGCAAAGAAGAACGTTCGTGCCCCCCCCCATTTTTCTCCGCTGGAGGTGCGAGATCATGCCGGCTGTCATCAGCACAGCCACGAGTGCGTCGATGGAGTATTCCCGCGCATCTTGGGCATGGCGTATCGCTTCGGCCGAGACTGTGGCTAGCAGTCCGGCTGTGAACGCGGCCCATCGGCTGACGCCGACGCGAGGCATCAGGAAGAGGAGCGCCGCAACGGTGGCAAGGCTCGCGGCAGCCGGCACCATGCGGACGGTGAACGCCGAGCTCTCCACTTTCTGCACCATCCACAGGACGAGCGGGTAGAGTATGGGAGACGAGTTGGAGTGGCGCGTGTTCTGGACGGCTTCCCAGAATGTGCCCCTAGCGTTGTTGGCGGCTACGGCCTCGTCGAGCCATATGGAGTTGCCGCCGAGGTCGTAGAATCGGAGCACGGCGGCGACCAAGAGCAGGCATATGCAGGCGCCTTGGTAGAGGCGCGGGGCATCCCGCAGCTTGGATAAGGATTCCGCGACGGCGGTGATCCTATTCGGCCGAGGCTGGCTGCCACCTCGGCGGTGTTCTTCCGCTCTTTGGGATATTAGGTCTGGGCTCCCTGTGGGAGAAGCAGGCGCACCTGTCTTATTTTGCAGGCGTATTATAGGGGGGAACAGTGGTCAGTGGCGAGTGCCCCAGGCCCCCTGCCGGATGGGAGAACCCCTCTGGAGTCCCCCTTTCGGGTCTCACAGAGTCTGAACAGTTTCGGTCACAGGGCAGCAGCTTGACCTGCGTATGCGCGGTGAGGTATAAGGGAAGCTGACACTGTATATTTAGATGGTCTTCGGCGGTTGACCCTAACCGGCCTTGGCCCTGTATCTTGGAGGCTAGGACTGCAAGCGTGACGGAGGGGGTAGTCGCTGCTGACGAGTGGGACGCCGGCGACATGGGGTGCGGCGAGGTTATCATTCTGCTCAGGCTGCGGATGCAGGGTCTGGGGCCCGGTGAGGTCTTCAAGCTGACCACCCGCGACTTGGGCGCGCCCGAGGATCTGCCTGCCTGGTGCCGCATGACCGGCCGCCGCTTGTTGCGCGCGGATCACCCGGACTACTGGATCGAACAGACGCGCTGCCGGTAATCACAAACTGAAGGGAGAGGCCAACTTGACTAACAAGTTCTGCGTCAGCTTGACCTGCGCTAGGGATGACACCGACAGGGCTACGGTGGCCTTTGTCGTGGCCAACGCCGCGCTCGGATCGGAGAAGGAGACACTCGTCTTTCTCAGCACCGAGGGCGTCCGACTTTCGCAGAAGGGGTATGCCGACGGGGTCCACGAGGACGGCTTCATGCCTCTGAGGGAGCTCATGGACAACTTCGCCGCCGCCGGGGGAACGGTCTACGTCTGCGCGCCCTGCTTCAAGAAGCGCGGCCTCGACGAGAACAATCTCGTCGATGGGGCGGTGATGGTGGGCGGCGCGAAGCTGGTGGAGTTTCTCTCCGACGGCAGCCCCTGCATCACCTACTGATTTGTCTCGCCGACATCGATCCGCCGGCCCCGCATGATGGATCCGGTCTCAGGACACGCCCATGAGCCCGACGTCAGCTTCGATGGCGGCAGCCTCGACTGCGGCGGCGGGCTGCTGCTCCTGATTCGTCGGCACATCGACCCGCTGGAACGCGGCGGCCTGCTGGAGATACTGTCTACCGATTCGACGGTCGAGGTCGAGCTGCCTGCCTGGTGCCGCCTAACGGGCAACGAGCTGGTCTCGTGGACGAAGACGGGCGGCCGGCGCAGTTATCTCGTTTCCAAGGGTCCGTTCTCGGGACGCAGGCCGCCGCCGTCGCAGGCATCGCCGCCGCCGCTCCGCGTCGACGTCGTGATTCCGGAGACTCTTCCGCTGCCGGCAGCGGCCCCCAGTGTGGAGCCGCTGTCCGTCATGGGGATCGGGAGCTGGCCGCGGCCGCGCTGGATGCTCCGGGCGGTGCACGACCGTATGGAGGGCAGGCTCGACGAGGCCGAGTTCCAGGCTGCGGCGGACGACGCGGTGCGGCTCTGCGTGGCCGCCCAGCTTCGCGCGGGTGTTGACGTTCTGACCGACGGCGAGCAGCGGCGAGACAGCTACGCCAGCTTTGTGGGCGGCCTGCTCGACAACTGTCAGCTAATCCCGCTGAGCGACCTGACGGCGATGGTCACCGACTCGGAGAGGTTTGAGAGAGAGCTCCGCGCGCTCGACGTTCCGGCCGCAGACGTCCGCCACCCGGTGGTATACGGGAGGCTTGGGAGAAGCCGGCCGCTGGCCGTCCACGAGCTGGATTTCGCGAGCGCCTGCGCCGACAAGCCGGTGAAGGTCGCGCTGCCGGGCCCCTATCTGCTCACTCGCACCATGTGGCTCGACTGTCTGACGGACAGCCCCTACGTGACCCGCGACGATCTGGCGCGCGACGTCGTCCGCGTCTTGCGCGAAGAGGCGCATTTTCTCCTCGCGTCCGGCGCGGCGCTTGTGCAGTTCGACGAGCCGGTTCTCACGGAGGTCGTCTTCGGGAGCGCGGTCGGAAGCCGCAGCTTCATGTGCGGCGCGTTGAGCGAGAAACTCGAGCCTGCGCCGGAGCTCGACTTCGCGGTCGATCTGCTCAACGAGGTCGTCAGCGGTCTCCCGTCGGAGCGTCTGGCGCTGCACGTCTGCCGGGGCAACTGGACGCGCGACGAGTCCGCCGCGCTCTCCGGCGATTATCGGCCGCTGATCGACGTTCTGAGGCGGGTCGACGTGGGCGTGCTGTTTCTCGAGATGTGCACTCCGCGCGCGGGCGAAGCGGGCGTGCTCCGCGCCCTTCCGGACGACAGACGCGTCGGCGTCGGGGTGGTCAATCAGAAGCTCGACACGGTCGAGAGGGTCGAGGATGTCCGCGGGCGGATAGCGTACGCGATAGACCTTTTCGGCGCGGAGCGCGTCCTGCTCACGCCGGATTGCGGGTTTGCCACGTTCGCGGACAATCCCGTCGCTTCATCCAGGGCCGCCGAGTCCAAGCTCAGGGTGATCGTCGAGGCGCGGAATCTGCTCGGGACCGGATGAGGCGCGCCGAGGAGCCGTCCGCTCCGGCGGCTGCTCCTACTCGGCTATTTTGATGCGCGGGTCGAACACGACCAACATGATGTCGGACAGCAGCGTGCCGATCACGGTCAGGACGCCGAGCATCAACACTATCGTCGAGGCGAGGTAGAGGTCCTCTACGATCAACGCTCTCAGCAGCGTCGGTCCGAGCGTGGGGAGGCTCAGCACCACCGAGACGATCACGCTGCCCGACAGGAGGAACGGCAGCAGGTATCCGAGGGTGGAGATGAACGGGTTCAGCGCCATCCGCACGGGGTACTTCAGTATCAGCTTCCACTCTGGGACGCCCCTGGCGCGCGCGGCGACCACGTAGGGCTTTGCGAGTTCGTCCAGCAGGTTGTTTCGCAGAATTCTTATCAGGCCCGCGGTGCCCGCGGTGCCCAGGACGATGGCGGGTATCCAGAGGTGCTTGAGCAGGTCGACGAACTTGCCGAAGCTCCAGGACGCCTCCAGGTACTCTGGGGAGTAGAGGCCGCCGATGCTGATGTCGAAGTAGGTGAACCCTATCCAGAGCAGGCTGAGCGCGAGCAGGAAGTCTGGGACGGCTAGTCCGAGGAATCCCACGAACGTCACCGTGTAGTCGGTGGGGCTGTTGTGCTTCACGGCGGAGTATATGCCTATGGGGACCGCCAGCACCCAGGTGAATATGATGGTGCCGAGCGCCAGGAAGACCGTGTTCACCAGCCGCTGTCCGATCACTTCGCTGATCTTGACGCTGTGCTCTATCGACGTGCCGAAGTCGAGGCGCACCGTGCGCCATATCCACTTGGCGTACTGGACCACTTGTGGCTGGTCGAGGCCCAACTCGGCGCGTAGCTGCTCCTCGAGGACCAGATTGCCTACCGTCGAGGGCGCGGTGGGGCCGCCGATCAGGTTTTGGATGTAGACGGAGGCGAAGTCGCCAGGGGGAAGCTGTATGGCGAGGAACGCGATGATGGAGATGACGAAGGTGGTCAGGAACGCGATCAGTGTCCGCCGTACAAGGAAGATTGTCATTGCCGCACCGTAAGCGCCGCCTCTCAGTCCCGGCTTTGGGTGTATGGCTGCATCGCCGCGTTCATCCTTCCAGCTTGATCCGGGGGTCGAACAGGGCCAGCAGGATGTCTGACAGCAGCGTGCCTATGACGGTCAGGACGCCGAGCATCAACACTATGGACGAGGCGAGGTAGAGGTCCTCTCCGAGAAGCGCCTTGAGCAGCGTCGGTCCGAGCGTGGGGAGGCTCAGCACGACGGAGACGATCACGCTGCCCGACAGGAGGAACGGCAGCAGGTAGCCGAGGGTGGAGATGAACGGGTTCAGGGCCATCCGCACGGGGTACTTCAATATCAGCTTCCACTCTGGGACGCCCCTGGCGCGCGCGGCGACCACGTAGGGCTTTGCGAGTTCGTCCAGCAGGTTATTCCGCAGGATCCTTATCAGGCCTGCGGTGCCCGCGGTTCCCAGGACGATGGCTGGCACCCAGAGGTGCTTGAGCAGGTCTATGAACTTGTCGAAGCTCCAGGGCGCGTTGATGTACTCGGTCGAGTAGAGGCCGCCGATGCTGATGTCGAAGTATGCGAATCCTATCCACAGCAGGGCGAGGCCGAGCAGGAAGTCAGGGATGGCGAGGCCGAGGAATCCCACGAACGTCACTCCGTAGTCGGCGGGCGTGTTGTGCTTCACGGCGGAGTAGATGCCTATGGGGATGGCCAGCACCCAGGTGAACAGGATGGTGCCAACCGCCAGCAGGATCGTGTTGAGCAGCCGCTGTCCCACCACTTCGGTGATCTTGAGTCCGTGCTCTATGGAGACTCCGAAGTCGAGGCGCACCACGCGAATGGCCCATTTCGCGTACTGGACGACCAGCGGGCGGTCGAGGCCCAGGTCTTCCCGGAGTTGCTGTTCGACCGCCGCTTCTCCCAGGACTCCGGCGGTGTTGAAGAACGAGCCGCCGAGGAGGTTCTCGACGTACGAGGAGGCGAAGTCGCCTGGGGGAAGCTGTATGGCGAGGAACGCGAGTATGGATATGGCGAAGGTCGTGAGACCCGCAAGCATCGTTCGCCGTATCAGGAAGGCTATCATCTCGCCCTGTCCGTTCTACTCGGAATCACCGCCGTGGTCTCTATTCAGCCATGCCTCGTATACCGCCTGCGGGGATGACTGCTGCGGCTAAGCCGCGCCCGCCGGGCTGATGCCGGTCAGCTCGATCTCCTTGACGCGGTGGCAGCTGGCGAAGTGGCTTGGGGCGACCTCCGTCAGCGTCGGCGTCTCCGTCCTGCAGACGTCCTGCACGTAGGGGCATCGGGGGTGGAAGTAGCAGCCGGACGGTGGGTTGGCCGGATTGGCTACCTCGCCCTGAAGCAGCTTGCGGTCATCCCTGCGGGCGCGCGGGTCCGGGACGGGAACGGCGGCGAGCAGGGCCTCCGTGTACGGGTGCTTTGGGTTGGAGAAGAGGTCTTCGGTGTTTGCCAACTCCACTATCTTGCCCACGTACATGACGGCGACGCGGTCGCTTATCTGCTTTACGACGCTGAGGTCGTGGGCGACGAACAGGTAGGTGAGTTCGAATTCGTTCTGGAGGTCCATGAGCAGGTTGATGACCTGCGCCTGGACGGAGACGTCGAGGGCGGAGACCGGCTCGTCGGCTACGACGAGTCTGGGGTGCAGGGCGAGTGCGCGGGCGATGCCGATGCGCTGTCGCTCGCCGCCGCTGAAGGCGTGGGGGTATCGCTGCATGTATTCGGGCCGCAGGCCCACGAGTCTGAGGAGTTCGGCCACTCGCTCCTGCCGCTCTCGGCGGTTGTTCATGCCGTGAACTAGGAGCGGCTCGCCCACGATGTCCAGCAGGGACATGCGGGAGTTGAGCGACGAGAACGGGTCCTGGAAGATCATCTGCATCTCTCGGCGCAGGGGCCGAAGCTCGCGGTTGGGCATCGTGGCGACGTTTACCTCTTGGCCGTCCGACGTTCTGAACACTATTTCGCCGCTCGTCGGCTCGATAGCGCGGAGGACGCATCTGGAGGTCGTGGTCTTGCCGCAGCCGCTCTCGCCGACCAGTCCCAGCGTCTCGCCCGACCTGATGTCGAAGCTCACGTCGTCGACCGCCTTGACCATTCCCACCGTGCGCTTGAGGAGGCCGCGGCGTATTGGGAAGTGCTTGGTCAGGCGCCTGACCTCTAGGATCGTCCCGTCCATTGCTGGGATAGAGTCAGTCATCCGAGGGCACCTCTTCGACCTCTTCCGGAGGGTGGTGTAGGAAGCAGCTCACCTTCTGTCGAGTCCCGTCCAGCGTCATGTAGCGGGGCACGCTGGCGTCGCAGGCGCCCGGCATGAACGAGGGGCAGCGCGGGCCGAACGTACATCCCGACGGCCGGTTGAACGGATGGGGGATGGAGCCCGCGATGGACGGCAGCTTCTCGTGTCCCACGGCCTGGACGCTCGGGATAGACCTGAGCAGGCCCTGGCTGTAGGGGTGCTTGGGCCGGTGGAAGATGTCGTCGACCGGGCCGGACTCGACCGCCTTGCCCAGGTACATCACCACCACGGCATCGGCCATCTCGGCTATCACGCCGAGGTTGTGTGTGATGAGCATGATCGCCATCTTCTGCTCCTCCTGGAGCTTGCGGAGGAGGTCGAGTATCTGGGCCTGGGTGGTCACGTCGAGCGCGGTTGTGGGTTCGTCGGCGATCAGCAGCTTGGGGCTGCAGGAGATCGCCATTGCTATCATCGCCCGCTGTCGGAGACCGCCGCTGAGCTGGTATGAGTACTCGTGGAATCGCTGCGGCGCGTTGGGTATGCCCACCATGTTCATCAGCTCGATCGACCACTCCCTGGCCTCTGCCGGGGTCTTGTCCTGATGAAGCAGTATGGCCTCGGACATCTGGTTGCCGATGGTGTGAATAGGGCTGAACGACGTCATCGGCTCTTGGAACACCATGGCAACGTCGCCGCCCCGCATGGCGCGCATCTCGTGTCCGTCCGGGTTCTGGATGGCGATGTCCAGCGTTTGGCCGCCGCTTTCCCGAGCGTTCCACATCATCTCACCGTCAACCACGCGCCCGGGCTTGTCCAATATCTGGAGGATCGCCCTGCCGATGGTGCTCTTCCCGCAGCCGCTCTCGCCCACGACTCCGAGAGTCTGGCCCGGGAGGATGTCCAAGCTCACGCCGTCGAGGGCTTTGACGACCCCTTCGTCCGTCGGGTAGTGGACCTTCAGGCCGTTTATCGACAGGAGGGCGGAGTCTCGAGTGTCTGTCATTATGGGAGTCCCTCTGCTATCCGTAGGGGTCTGCGGCGTCTCTGAGGCCGTCCCCCACGAAGTTGAATGCCAGCACGGCCACGATCACCGGCACCGCGATCAGCATGAGCCAGGGATACAGCGCCACTGTCTGCACATTCTGGGCCGACTTGAGCAGCACGCCCCAGCTGATTGCGGGCGGCACCAGACCCAGTCCCAGGAAGCTCAGGGCCGTTTCGCTTATGATCATGAAGGGGACCGCCAGCGTCGCGGCGGCGATCAGGTGACTGGCGAAGTTCGGGACCATGTGACGGAATATGATTCTGGAGTCGCTTGCCCCTGCGAGCTTCGCGGCCATGATGAAGTCGTCCTCTCTCATTGCGAGGAAGCGGCCCCTGACCACACGGGCAAGCTCCGTCCAGGCGTACAGCGAGAGGATCACCGTAACGGCCAAGTATATGCGGGTGATGCTCCATTCTCTGGGCAGGGAGGCTGCCAGAGCGAGCCACAGAGGGATCGTCGGGATCGAGCGGAGTATCTCGATCAGCCGCTGCACGACCGTGTCGATGATTCCGCCGTAGAACCCGGACAGACCTCCCAGGGCCACGCCCAAGACGATGCTTATGCTGACCCCGGCGAGACCTATGGTCAGTGAGATTCTCGTTCCGTGGAGTATCCGGGACATGAGGTCTCTGCCGAAGGCGTCCCCGCCGAGGATGAACGGAGCCCTATGACCATCGGGTGTCTCGACTATGAACAGGTGCCGATCCGTATTGAAGAGTCCCAGGAACCTGTACTCGTAACCGCGGCCGAAGAACCGGACCGGGAACCTGGTCTCGGTATCCACTTCGTAGTTCTTCTTAAAGGTGGTGAGGTCCAGTGTGCTGGTGATGTCGTGGACGTATGGGCGAATCCACCCGTCGGCGAACCAGTGGATCGTCTGCGGAGGCACGTAGTTGAAGCGTTCGTTCGTGGTTACCGGTTCCGAACTGGAGAGGAAGTCCGCGAGTATTGCCACCAGGTAGAAGAGGGCTATCACGACGACCGAGGCCATCGCCAGCCTGTGCTTCCTGAAGCGCCACCACATCAGGAGCCACGGGCCCGCAACGTCCAGTTGCTCGTCCTTGACGTCGGCGGCCATCGGGAGCGCCTGTTCTTGAGCCATTCGGCTAGCCCTCCAATCTGATCCGAGGGTCGAAACGACCGGCACGATGTTTTGAGGTCAAGGTGCCTGTGAGACGGTTACGCTACCAGATATAAGGAACCTCAGCAAGTCCCACCGCGCAGACGAACGGATTGACGGTCGTCGACGCCGCGGGCAGTGGCCGCCCGTAATCACCGCGGGGCCGGCCGTGTCATCCATCCAGCTTGATCCGGGGGTCGAAAATGACCAGCAGGATGTCGGACAGCAGCGTGCCTATCACGGTCAGCAGCCCCAGCAGGAGCACTATCGTGGCGGCCAGGAAGAGGTCTTCTCCGAGAAGCGCCCTCAGCAGCGTCGGTCCGAGCGTGGGGAGGCTCAGCACCACCGAGACGATCACGCTGCCCGACAGGAGGAACGGCAGCAGGTATCCTATCGTGCTGATGAACGGATTCAGGGCCATCCGCACGGGGTACTTCAGCACCAGCCTCCACTCTGGGATGCCCCTGGCGCGCGCGGCGACCACGTAGGGCTTTGCTAGTTCGTCCAGCAGGTTATTCCGCAGGATCCTTATCAGGCCGGCGGTCCCCGCCGTTCCCAGGACGATGGCGGGCACCCAGAGGTGCTTGAGCAGGTCTATGAACTTGTCGAAGCTCCAGGGCGCGTTGATGTACGCGGTCGAGTAGAGGCCGCCGATGCTGATGTCGAAGTAGGCGAACCCTATCCACAGCAGGGCGAGGCCGAGCAGGAAGTCGGGGACGGCGAGGCCGAGGAATCCCACGAACGTCACTCCGTAGTCGGCGGGCGTGTTGTGCTTCACGGCGGAGTAGATGCCTATGGGGACCGCCAGCACCCAGGTGAACAGGATGGTGCCAACCGCCAGGATGACCGTGTTGAGCAGCCGCTGGCCGATCACCTCGGTGATCTTCTTGCCGGCTTCGAGACCTATGCCGAAGTCCAGCTGGAGGATGCGCCAGAGCCACTTGAGGTACTGCACGACCACCGGCTGATCGAGGCCGTAAGCCTCTCTCATCTGCTGTTCGATGGCCGGGTCGCCCAGTATGGCGCCCGTGGCGCCCGAGCCCTGTCCGAACCCCAGTAGGAGCTGGACGTAGGTCGTGGCGAAGTCGCCTGGAGGCAGCTGGATGACCATGAACGCTATGATCGAGATCACGAATGTCGTGAATCCGGCCAGCAGCGTCCGCCGTATCAGGAAGGCGATCATATCGGGTTCACCAATCGGAGAGTCATTCGCACACTGCGCGTTGGGCGGTCAGCAGGGCCTGCGCCTTTCTTGGGCTGCCCGCCGTTCGCCGTTCGCTGATGTGAGAAGTTGCGCGCCCGATTCGTCGGACGCGCAACTTCTCATGTCTTCACCAAGACGGCTCCGAGGCCCCACCCGTTCTTGACCCGGGCGGGGCCCCTGGCCTGTCTAGTACCCTGCGTCGTTCAAGCCGCCCTTGAAGAAGAACTGCACCGTGCGGCCGCTCCCGGGGTTCTGGAGCGCGGATGCGTTCGGGGCCCTGAAGCCGTTCGTGGCCGGGTCCGGCACGTTGCGGAAGTTGTTCTTCACCACTATCGTGCCGTTGGCCGAAGCCGTGTGCCCGATCAGGCCTATGTAGTAGAGGTGCTCGGACGTGATGTCCTGGTTCTCGATGTAGTTCGCTGTGCGGTCGACGTAGCGCAGCTTGGCTGCCTCGTCGCTCAGCTCCACCAGCCTCCACATCGCGGTGTCTGACTGGTCGGGCTCGGCCACCACTGCGCCGAGCGTGTAGGAGCCTGAGCGCTGGGAGTACCAGTTCGAGTAGGCCGGGAAGGCGCTGCGGCCGGATATAAGACCGGTGGGCTCACGCGCGTTCACGTCGCCGTCGAGGTGGATCTGCTGGACGTT
Source organism: uncultured Dehalococcoidia bacterium (assembly GCA_958295685.1). Taxonomy (GTDB): domain Bacteria; phylum Chloroflexota; class Dehalococcoidia; order Lucifugimonadales; family CATQGZ01; genus CATQGZ01. The sequence continues at coordinate 935,855 of OY282365.1, read as the reverse complement.
GCCGCCGCGCCGCTCACCCGAGAGCTTGCCCTCTTCCTGCTTCAGCCTGACGTCGATGCCGACGGCGGCCCAAGACTCCTTCAGGAGTTCTGCCGGGTTGTTCGTCGGAGTCCATCCGCTGGTGTATGTCAGCTCGAAGGTCAGCCTGTCGCCGCTGCCGTCCGTCCGCAGGCGGAAGCCCTCGCTGTCCTTCTCGGTCAGGCCCACCTCGTCCAGTATCTGGCTGGCGAGGGCGGGGTCGTACTGCGTGTACCTCTTGGCGATCTCCTCGCCTGGGTAGTGCGCCGACCACGTCGGGAACGTCGGCTGTATCTCCAGGCCCGTGCCGAAGTAGAGGAGCTCGTTGATCCTCGGGCGGTTAATGGCGTGGGACATGCCCTGCTTGAACCGCGTGTGGGTCAGCCACTTCCTGATCTCGGGGTCAGGAGTCTCCGTCACGTCGCCGAGCCCGTAGCTGTAGTTGAAGGAGACCGCCAGGGTGGCGTCGCCGGGCCACAGGATCATCCGGTAGTTGCCCTTCTCCTCGTTCTCCTTGAAGACCGGGAGCTTGGCGAACTCGATTGCGCGGTGGTTGAAGTCGTACTCGCCCGCGATGCCCCTGAGGTTGTGGACCTCGTTGTCCGAGTACAGCCTCGCCTCGATCTTGTCGATGTAGGGAAGCTGGTTCCCTGCCGGGTCGACTGCGTAGAAGTACGGGTTGCGCTCGAACTCCCACGTCTCGCCCGTGTTCGGCTTGGTCACGATCCAGGCGCCGACGTTCGGGCTCTCGGCGGTCTTGTGAACGTCGATCTTGTTCTTGAAGAAGGTCTCCCAGTTCTCGAAGCCCTCGTCCTCGATCATGCTCTCCAGCGCTGTCATGTCGGCGAAGTCCTCGTGGAACTGCTCGAGGAAGTGTGCCGGAGCGAACAGCGGGGCGCCCACCCTGCCGTTCAGGGTGTACCCGGCGATTCGATACGTGGCCATCTCGTCCAGGAATCCGGCCTGCGGCTCGGTGAAGCTGGCCGTGAAGGTAGCGTCGTCGATCTTCCTCAGGACCGGGCCGTAGGTCGAGAAGCCCAGGCGTCCCTCTTTCTTCGGGTTGAGCTTCTCGTTGCGAACGATGTTCTCGTTCGCCCAGATGAAGTCGTCCGCCGTGAACGGCTCGCCATCCGACCACTTCATCCCCCTGCGGAGCTTGAAGGTGTAGGTCAGGCCGTCGGCGCTGATCTCCCAGTCTTTCAGCAGGTTGGGCAGGATCGTGGCGCCGTCCAAGTCGTACATGAGCGGGTGGTCCATCATGACGCGGTCCATGTTCTGACCGTCGCCGGGGCCGCTGAAGCCCCTGCGCCACGTGCCGCCGTACTCGCCGATCTCCTCGACGACCGGTATCACCAAGACGTCCTCAGCGACGGGCAACCGGTCCTCGAGTTTGGGAAGCTCACCGGCTGCGACCCTGGCCGCCAGCATCGGGGCCTCGTTGAACTGGGAGGGGACCGCCCCCGTCCAAGCGAAGGACCCGGTGAACTCCGGGGCCTCCATCATCGTCGCCTCGGTAGTTTCCATCATGTCGTCAGTGTCTTCGTCTTCGGTCATGGCGGCGGCGGTGGTAGGCGTGGGCGTAGCTGCTGCCGGCCTTGCCGTAGCCGTTGGATCCGCATCGTCGTCGCCACCGCCACATGCCCCCGCCAACGCGAGAGCCATGGCCGCCGTGACCAGACCCACGAGCAGGGTGATCTTTCCCTTAGTCAATCGCTTCACCTCTTTCCTTTCATTTAACTGCTAAGCAAGCATCCGGCGCACAGGTCCCGCGCCGATTGTCGGATAAGGTAACCGTCCCATAATCGAATGTCAAGTCCGTGTTGGCGATGTAGCGGGGATTTTGGCTGCCACCGTGCGGCGTGCGGGCACAAGGCCGGCCCCTGCCACCGCTCGGCCTGTTCGGAGGGGAGCCGGGTTCGAGCAGGTGGGGCAGGGCCGGTTTTGCCGAAAACTGTCCCAAACTGTTCCATTTTGTCCCATCTCGTAGCTGAGGGTTCGATTTCGTGGAACAAATGTGGGGCACTTGTGGAACAGACGTGGAACGGGACCGGTACAGTTCTGGGGCAATTGTGGGACAGGTCCCGGGGGTGAGGGCGCCCCTTGTGCGCCCTTACGGGCCGGTTGGTTCCGTGAACGTGGTTCGGCGTGATCATGGCTGCGTTCCTTCCGTGCGAATATCCTAGTACATGGGTTCGCGGTTGTCAAGGGCTGGGCCGGCTGGCAGCCGGAGGCTGGGTCTCCCACCCGCCCACCCTGAATCTCCCACGCCTCCCAATCCTGAGAATCCTGATTCAGACAATTGACAACCCCGAACCGCTGTGCTAGAGTATCCCCATGACACAGCCGCCTCTCCACAAACCGCCCGCAGGACTCCTGCATCGCCTGCGTTGACCTGTCAGATAGTGTCACAAAAGTGTCACAAACTGTCACAAAAGTGTCAGATAACTGTCACATAACTGTCAGATAAGTGTCACATAACTGTCACATAGTGTCACGTAATTCCGAGCCGTTTGAGGCCCTCCCAGCTACGACTCAGCTACGGAGAAGCCTGAAAAATCTGACACTTCCCGTAAAAATTTCCGGGAGCCGCCGATCCCAGAGGCTGCCGGCGCTGGGGACGGCACGATGCTCGACACGCTGATACTCCACGGAACCATAGTCGACGGCACGGGCAGCCCCTCGTTCAGAGGTGACGTCGGAGTCTCCGACGGCAGGATCGCCGCTATCGGCAGGTTGTCCAACACGGAGGCGCGGCGGAAGATAGACGCCCGCGGCCTCGTGGTCGCTCCAGGCTTCATCGACGTCCACGGCCACTCCGACCTCACGCTGTTCGAAGACCCAGGCGGAGAGAGCAAGACGTACCAGGGCGTGACCACGGAGGTTACGGGCAACTGCAGCTTCTCGCCCTTTCCGGCCGGAAGCGCCGGGCCGGAGGCCCTGCAGAAGCAGCTCGAAAAGACGCTTATCTCCAGGATGGCGTGGACGTGGGACACCCTCGACGACTGGGCCGACGACCTGGAGTCCAACGGAATCAGCATCAACGTGGCTCCACAGGTCGGTCACGCCGCGCTGCGCGTGGCCGTGGGCGCGCTGGACGACGCGCCGGTAGACCCCGACAGGCTGCGAGAGATGCAAAGCCTGGCCGCCCAGGCCATCGAACAGGGAGCCTTCTCCATATCGACCGGCCTGTCCGGCGCACCCTCGGGTTACGCCTCCACGGATGAGATCGTCGCACTCTGCCAGTCGATCTCCCACTACGACGGCGCCTTCTATGCGACCCACGCCCGGGTCGGCGCAGGTAGGCGCCTGTCAGCTATCGAGGAGGCCGTCGACATAGGCAGGCGAGCAGGTATCCCCGTGCAGTTCTCCCACCTGTCGATCACCGAGAGGAGCGCCTACGGAGACGGGCCCCGCATGGTGGGCATCTTCGAAAGAGCCGGAGACGAAGGACTGGACGTCACCTACGACGTGTACCCGTACACGGCAGCCGGCGCCGGCCTCAAGCAGGTCGTGCCGAGCTGGGCGCAGGCAGGGACGGTCGGCGACTACATGGCAAGGCTGCGGGACCCCGACACTCGCGCCCGCATCCGTGAGGAGGTCGCCGCCGGAGTGCGGGAGGTCCCGCCCCGTTGGGACGCCTGGCTCATAGCCTTCGCCCGCGCGGAGAACAATCAGGGCCTCGTCGGACGCTCGGTTGAGGAGATCGCGGCGGAAAGGGGAGCCGATCCCGCAGAAGCCGTCCTGCAGATGGTCGAGGATGAGGGCGGCAACGTGATGACGCTCGTACACAACCGCATCGAGAGCGACGTCCGGCACTTCTTGGGACACCCGCTGTCGATGATCGGGTCCGACGGGCGGGCGATCTCTCCGCACGGCTTCTACGGTACCGGAAGGCCCCACCCGAGGTTCTACGGGACCTATCCCAGGGTGCTGGGACGCTACGTCAGGGAGCAGCCCGCCGTTCTGTCTCTGGAGAACGCAGTCCACAAGATGACCGGATTCCCCGCCCGGCGTCTTGGACTCAGCGACCGCGGCCAGATCGAGGATGGACTGGCGGCCGACCTGGTCGTGTTCGATCCCAAGACGGTTATCGACAACGCCACGTATGACGACCCGCAGCGTTACCCGGACGGGATGCCGTTCGTACTGGTTGCGGGCACAGCCGTCATTGACCAGGGCCGGCACACGGGCGCAAGGCCGGGAAGGGTACTACGCCGCGGGGCCTAACTAATGTAGACTGGCTCATGCGAATCCCCGGTTAGGGGAGGCGATTTCACAATCAAGGGAGGCCACCATGTTCAGGAACAAGATTCTGGAGCGGATAGAAAAGGGAGAGAAGGCCCTGGGGATATCGATGAGCGAGCCCTCGGAGGAGCTGGTCGAACTGGCCGGAAGGATGGGCCTCGACTTCGTAAACTTCGACGCCCAGCACTCCCCGGTGACCCCCGGGCAGATCGGCACCATGTGCCGGATCGCCGACGGCTTCGACATCACGCCGACCATGCGCATCCCCGACGGACGCGAGAGCACCATACTGTCCTACCTCGACCGCGGCATACGCCAGATAACGGTGCCCAATCTGCTGACCAAGCAGGAGGCCGAGGACCTGGTCAAGTACACCTACTTCCAGCCCATCGGACTCAGGAGCTCGACCAGCTACTCCATGGTCCTACACCAGGACGGCCAGGACAGGGCCGAGTTGTTCGACCAAGTCAACGCGAACGTCGTCGTCGTCCCTCAGATCGAGAACATAGAGACGGTGAACGCCCTCGACGAGATACTGGAGGTGGACGGGATCGACTACTTCGGCGGCGGTCCGGAAGACATGGCCCAGTCGCTGGGCATACCCGGCGGCCACGACGACCCCAGGGTCGCGGAGGCATACGAAAAGGCGACGGCCAAGATCGAGGCGGCGGGCAAGCGCTGGTGGGGAGACTACACCGAGAGCGTCAACGTGCTGGGACTCGCCAAGGGCGCGCTGGAAGACATCCTCGAGGCCCACGGCCGGAAATCCGGGATCGCCTGGTAAGCGCGCCGCGTCACAAGCGTACCACCACACCCCGAAGGAGAGCACCATGCCCGACCGAGGCCCCGAGTTCAGGCTCATCAAGGCGGCGCGCGTAATCGACGGCCTCGGAGGGCCGCCGATCGAGCGCGGCGCCATCCTCACCCGGGGAGACGCCGTCAGAGCCGTCGGGCCGGAGGAAGAGGTCGTGCCCCCCGAAGGAGCGAGCGTGGAGGAGATCGTCTACGAGGACAAGACGGCGCTCCCAGGACTCGTAGACTCCCACGTCCACCTGATCGGCATAGGCGACGGGCGCGCCGGCGACGACCTCACTCTGCTGCCGGACGAAGTCCTGACGCTGCAGGCCGCAAAGAACGCGCGGACGCACCTCTACTCCGGCGTCACCACCGTGCGCGACTGCGGCGCCAAGAATCGAACCACCTTCATGCTGCGCCAGGCCGTAGAGATGGGCATCACCCCGTCCCCCGCTCTGCTCCTGAGCGGGCGGCCCATAGCCATCATAGGCGGCCATCTCAGCTACTTCGGAATAGAGGCCACGGGCGAAGTCGAGTGCCGCGCGGCGGTGCGCCAGCTCATTAAGGAAGGCGCCGACTTCATCAAGATCACCGCGACCGGCGGCAGCACCCTCACCTCGTTCCCGTTCCGCCCCTCGTTTAGCGTGGAAGAGATGACGGCGATCTGCGACGAGGCCCACAAGTTCGGCAAGCACGCCGCAGCGCACTGCGTCTCCACTCAGGCCATCGTCAACGCCCTGGACGCCGGGGTAGACACGATCATCCACGGGTACTACAGAGACACGGACGGAGCGATCGAGGACCGGCCCGACGTGACCGAGAGGCTCGCTCGGCAGGGCGTGTTCGTCAACCTGACGCTCCACCAGGGCCGCCAGCGCCTCTGGGACCTGCAAGCCAAGAAGGAGTCCGAGGGCATAACGGAAGACGAGCAGGCCGAGATCGACAGAATAGAGATCGGGCGCGAACAATCCCTCGCCCACGGCGCGGCGTTGAGGGACGGCGGCGTCACGCTCGTCTGCGGGTCAGACGCCGCGTGGGCCCACTACGAGATGGGCGGATTCCAGGACGAGATCGAGATCCACGTCAGGCTCGGAATGTCCCCAATGGAGGCGATCGTCTCCGCGACCAGCGACTCCGCCAGGTCATGCTGGGCCGAGGACAGGGTGGGAGCCCTCGAGCCCGGCAAGCAGGCCGACGTGCTGGTCGTGGACGGGGACCCGTCCAGGAACATCGACGACCTCAAGAAGCTCGTCGACGTCTTCCAGGGTGGTCGGAGAGTCGACCGCGGAAACTACGTGTAGGGCCCTGGGACAGGCTGATGGAGGTCAACGTCAAGAGCGTGGCGCCGGCCTCCTGATCAGCGGCGGCGCTGCCTCGGGTCCAGCGACTCCCTCAGCCCGTCGCCGATGAAGTTCAGCGACAGCACCGTGAGAAAGATGACCAGCCCCGGGAAGGTGGTCATCCACCAGGACAGGGTGATGAACTCCCTGCCCTGTGCGAGCATACCCCCCCAGGACGGCTGAGGAGGCTGAATCCCAAGTCCCAGAAAGCTCAGGCCCGATTCGATCAGAATCGCAATGCCGGCCGAAAGCGACATCATCACTATTATAGGGGAGAGTGTGTTGGGAAACACTGCCGTGAGCATGATGCGCAGGTTCCCCGCGCCAATCGCGCGCGCCGCCTGGACGTACTCCTGCTCGCGTATGGAGAGCGTGTTCACTCGGACGATGCGGGCGAACGGGGCGAGGTAGAGAATCGATATTGCCAGCATCGCGTTCCTGAGCGACGGCCCGAGGACACCCACCATGAAGACCACCAGGACGAGGCCAGGCATGGCCATCAGGGCATCGGCCAGACGCATGATGACCGTGTCTATCCACTTCCCGAAGTACCCCGCCGCCAGCCCGGCCATCACACCGACCGTGGACGCTATCGCAATCGCCAACACGGCGACCATCAGCGAGACTCTGGCGCCATGCATTACGCGGCTGAGGATGTCGCGTCCGAGGTCGTCGGTGCCCATGAGGTGCTCCCAGGAAGGACTCTCCAGCGGAGCCTCGAAGTCGCTGATGTCCGGCTCATAGGGAGCTATCCAGGGCGCAAGGACAGCCACAATTGTAAAGAAGACCAGGATGGAGGCGCCTATCACCGCGGCTCGGTTCCGCACGAAGCCCCCGGCGACCAGCACCAGCAGCAGGGTGCGCTTCCGCCCCGTTATTCCGCCGGCCGGCGGCGTCTTGGCAGCCTGATTAGAAGTAGTCAATCGTAGCGTATCCGGGGGTCCAGGTAAGCATAGACGATGTCGGCCAGCAGGTTGAGCAGCACGTAGACAACCGCCGCAAGCATCACCACCGCCTGAACGATGTGGTAGTCCCTGGCCTGGACGGCGGCGACCAGCATCTGGCCCATGCCGGGGTATCTGAATACGTTCTCGGTTACGATGGCGCCGCCAAGAAGCCCGGCGATGTCCAGCGTGATTATGGTAACTACGGACAACAGGGCGTTCTTGAGCCCGTGCCGCAGCACCACGCTTCTATAGCGCAGCCCCTTGGCGTGCGCCGTGCGGATGTAGTCGGAGGTCATGACGTCCAGCATTCCCGAACGCATGTATCTGGTGAGGCTGCCCATCATGCTGGTGCCCAGAGAGACGGCCGGCAGGATCAGATACTTGAACTCGAACCCCTCCCCAGGGGGGCCGTAGCCTGACGTGGGCAGCCATCCGAGTCTGACTGCAAAGAAGAGTATCAGCATCAGGCCGACCCAGAAGTTCGGCGCCGAGACGCCGAAGAGCGACACCGCCGTCACGACGTTGTCGAGCCAGGAATAGGGCCTGATCCCCGCGATAATGCCCAGAGGTATGGCGACGACTAGGGCAACGATCAGGGCGGCGAAGGCCAGGGGCACCGTGCGCTTGAACTTCTCCACAATCAGCGGGGCGACGGGCTGATTGTTGGTAAAGGCGACGCCGAGGTCGCCACGGACCAGGTTTCCGACCCAGATGGCGTACTGGACGTAGATCGGTCTGTCCAGTCCCAGCTCTCTTCGCTCTCCCTCGATCTGCTCCCTAGTGACCTCTTTGCCCAGCCGGATCACCGCCGGATCGCCAGGCGCGAGCTTCAACATGACGAACACGAAGACGGAAAGAGCCGCGACGACGTAAGCCGTCTGGAGCAACCTTCTTAAGATGTAGGCCTGAATGGCGGTTTCTCCTCAGAGGGGCGCGTCCGCCCATCGCTCCGGCGCCTGTGAGACGACGCGGCGGCCGGAATCCGGACCGCCGCGTCGGAAGCCAACACCTGCAAGATTCTTCTCCCCCGGCCATCGAATGGCCGGGGGAGAAACCGATACCCCCTGTGGAGCTACCGGCTGAAGTCGTAGTCCCAGGCCCTGAAGTCCAGGTAGCCATTGGGCGTCATGGGCGCGTTCCGCACCTTCATGTTCGCCGCGTAGAACCGCGGCATGGACTGGATTTTGATCAGGGGAACGTCCTCGTTGACTACTATGTCGACGATACGCGCGTAGGCGGGCTTGCGCACAGCCTTGTCAAGGGTGGACTTGCCGAGGTCGAAGAGTTCCTCGACCTCGGCGTTGTAGTAGCGCATGCCGTTATTCCCGAGGTAGGGCCCGTTCTCAGAGCCGGCGCGGAGAACGCTCTGCATCAGGCCGTCGGGGTCGGGCGGCCAGCGAGTGTACCAGGCGTCGCCAATGTCGTACTCCTTGTGGATGATCTTGCCTTCGTGGTTCGGCCACCCGTCGACGGCCTCGACGCCGAACCAGACCTTGTCCAGCCAGGTAGCCGTGTCGACCACCTCGATCTCCACGTCGACGAAGTCGATCTCCTCGACGTTCTGCTTGAATACCTCGCCCATCTTGACGAACATCTCGTTGTTGGGCTCCGGTATGTACTTGATCTTCAGTGGGTTCCCAGCGTTGTAGCCCGCCTCATTGAGCAGGGCCGCCGCGGCTGATATGTCCCGCTCGGGGCAGGTAATAGGCGTGTACGCCCACATCTTGCTGGGGATCAGGTTGCAGTCCACCTCGCCGTGGCCGAACCAGATCACGTTGTGCATCGCTTCCTTATTCACGGCGTGCTGCATGGCCTTGCGCACCCTGACGTCGGCCATGGGGCCCTCGCGCGTGTTCATGATGAAGGTCATGTACGACATCGTTATCCCCGTCTGCCTGAGAAGCTGCAGGCCGTCGGTGTCGTCCAGGTCCTCCAAGGCGTTGAATGGGACGTCGGTCATCAGGTCAATCTCACCGGCTTTCAGAGCCGCGATCCGCGTCTGCGTCTCCGGCATTGGAAGAATCACGGCGCGCTCGGGCCTGATCGCGAGGAAGCCCTTGTCCCAGTAGTTTACGAACTTCTCCATCACGAGCCTGTCGCCGGGGATGTATTCGACGAACCGGTACGCGCCCGTCCCTATCGGGTTCGTGTCCACGTCGCCACTCTCGACGTTGCCCTTGTTCATCTCACGCGGGTTGCCCGCGTGGAACATGAACACGACGTTGAACTTGTCCAGCTCCAGGCGCAACTCGTATGGCCCCGGCGCAGACCACTCCTTCACGTCCAGCAGGGTGGTGCCGCACCGCGACTTCTCCTTGAGGGCAACTATACAGCGGTCGTAGTTCCACAGCCTGTCAGCCGACGTCCAAGGCTCGCCGTTGTGATAGACCACGTCCTGCCGGAGCGTGAAGTCATACGTCGTGCCGTTCGGCTGCAGCGTCCAGCCAGTCGCAAGGCCCGGGATCGCGGTCGTGTAGGTGCGGTCATAGAAGACGAGGGTGTCGAACAGCATCGACCCGTGCCATACGTCATGTCCCGACTGGGAGCGATGACTGTCCAGGAAGCTGATGTCACCGTTGTTGCCAACGCGCAGGAGACCTGGGTCCGCAGGCTTCTCGATCTCCTGAACCACCACCCTGTCCACCTCTACCTCTTTGATCACCTCTTGGGTGATCACCTTCTCGACCTCCACCTCTTTGACCACCTCTTGGGTGACCACCTTCTCGACCTCCACCTCCTTGACCACCTCCTGGGTAGCGGTACACGCGAGCGTCCCCAAGAGCGCCAGCGCACCGAGACCCACAAGAATCTCCCGGATCCTGTTCTTTCTCATAATCCCCTCCAGTTCCCTTTCTCCAAATAGCCCAGACAACCGGTAGCCATGCTATCCCCGAGCGCCTTGACTGTCAACTACGCTGCAACTGCTGGACAGGGCCTTTTCATTTTCTGGAACAAGTTTCATACTTAGTGTCAGAGAAAGGAGAGGTGAAGATTGCAGTTCTGGGTCAGGTCCCCTGGAGGGCCGGGTAGTGGTGGCGGACGCCCTGTTGACGCAACGGGACGTGTGCCAGCAGATTGTGGCCGGTGGTGGAGACTACCTGTTGCCTGTAAAAGAGAATCAGCCCGCTTTGTACCAGGACCTGGTGGAGGCATTTTCCCCCACTGGAAGCTAAGGGAGGCAACGGGCCGGTAGTGCCCGCCTGGCAGGCGCAGGAATGGCGAGCCAGAGGCGCAACGCTGATGGTGGGGGTGGATGCTCCGTCCAAGCGGCGTCATGGACGGCTGGAACGGCGTGAGTTGTGGGCCTTGGCTGACCCTGAGTTGAACGAGTATGCCGGCAGCGCCGGGACGATGGGAGAGGCCTGGCCTCATCTGCAACAGGTGTGCCGACTGGAGCGGCGGCGGATAGTGAAGGGCCGGAGTCAGGTGACGGTGAGCTATGCGGTGACCAGTCTCCCCCCGACCGTTGCCAGTGCGGGCCGATTAATGAAAAGACCCTGGGTCTGCGGGCGGCTGCGGGCACAGGGTCCCGGGCAGGGCGCGATCTTCAGTCCTGTGCTATCTTATGTGAGGGGGATATATCGGAGCATGTCGGTATCGAAGAGACACGCATGGATGGCGCCGGTACTGGCCGCGTTGTTGGCGCTGGCGACCGCCTGCTCGGGCTCGGCGCCCGAGCCCACTCCGACGTCGGTCCCGACGGCCACGCCGCTCCCTACGCCGATCCCCACTTCGACCCCGACCCCAGAGCCGACCTCGACCCCAGAGCCCACGGCGACTCCCGAGGTCCGCGCCCTCTTCGATTACACGGCTGGGGTCAGGCTGCTCAATGCCGGACTGTACGAGGATGCCATACCGCGCTTCGGCCTGGTGATACGGAAGCTGCCCGATTTCGCCGAGGCATACTACGGCCGCGGAGTGGCCTATTTCAACGAGGATCTGCTCAGCCCCGCCATGGAGGACCTCACCCGCGCCGTAGAGCTCAAGCCGGAACTGGCCGCCGCGTACAAGGCCAGGGCCGACGTTCACGAGGCGCGGGAGGAGTACAGGGAGGCCATCCGAGACCTGGAGAAGGCCGTCGACGCATGGGACCCTTTCTTCGACGCCGACATGATACAGGAGGCGCGCCGACTCCTGGACACGCTCAGGGAGCGGATGTCTCCCTAGCCTCCGCGGCCTCGCCGGGCCTCTGCATCAGTCGGTACATGTGGATCAGCCCCTGCTGGCGCCTGGCGCCCCCGACCAGCGCGGAGACCTGCTCTTTGCCCAGCAGCCTCGCCATCTCGCGGGTGACCTCGTTGTCCGCCAGCCTGGGAAAGGCGCGGTATACGTCCAGGCACCGGCGCGCCAGACCCGGGTCTCCCCGCTCTTCCGCGAGCGCCAGGGCGAACGGCAGCACGGCATTGACTGCCACGTCGCCCGCCCGTCCCGGCCCGACGAACGGACGGGCCTCGAGTCTGCCCCGAAGCCGTCTCCCGTCCAGCCTGCTGACGTCTTCCATGATCCCCCGGGCCAGGCCGGTGTGCGAATACCGGTCCATCAGGTGCGCCCCACCGATGATCCGCCTGACAGGGTGGTTGGACGGCCTCACCCGGAACGTGTGCCACTGTGAGGAGCGCATCCGTCTGCGCCGCCTCTGGCCGGGCGCGCTGTCGTACGTTCGATGCGCGGACAGATAGAGGCGCTTCATCGTGCGGGCCTCGTGCGCGACGTCCGGGTGGTCGAGAAAGCCCGCGGTGCCGATCAGCAGCGCGCGCAGCGCCGCCAGCCGCGTGGTATCGGGCTCATGCCTCAGGCCCACCGCCACGGCGAAGGGAACCATCATGCCCAGCTCCCTGAACGGCCTGCGATTGGACGCGTAGCCCAGCGCCTCCATGATCGCCCTGTGGGCCACCTCGTCCGGCGGCGTCTCCCTGAGCTCCAGCCTCATGCCCGTGGCCTTCGCGGCGAGACGCGCGTCCCCGCCGGAGTCCAGCGCCTCTGCCAGGGCGTCGTCGTCGAGCTGGTCGACGACGCTCGGGGGAGGCCCGACTTCCCGGCCCGCCCGTTCGAGCTTCATTGCGAGCGGACCGATGGAGGCTACCGGCGCCGTGGTGCCGGACCTGTGCCGGGTGTTCCTGCGGCCCCGAGGCAGCAGGACGACGTGAAGGACCACGCCGTTATAGCCCGGGTCCAGGTGGTGCCCGTGTCCGTACCAGTCCGGAGCCCTGACGTGAAGCTCGACGTCGCCGATGACCGTGCCGCCCGACTCCGTGACGAGCCGAGCGTCCAAGAAGTCCGGGCCTGCCCGCGGGTTCGGCCTGCCGGCGTACAGCACGCGCAGGCGGCTGCCTTCTTCGGTGACCAGGCCGTCGGCGAGCGTCGGCGAGCGCCGCCAGAGCGCCGACAGCGCTCGTTCCGACGGTGGGTCCCCGGCTGGCGGTCTGGGAGTGGTCGTGGCTGCCATGTTCGTATCAGGTATAGTAGGTGGATGGGCTGCAGGCATTATACGCTTATCCTTGGATTGCGTCCTGGCTGGAAGTCGGCCGGAGGCGGGAGCAGGGGGTCGTGAGGAGCCTGATCCTGGCTCTCGGAATCGGAGCGGCTGCGGCCGTGGCTGGCTGCGGCTCGGACGAGGGCCCCGCTGAGACGGGAGCAGGCGGCTCGGAGATCCCGGCCCTGAGCGGGCCGCCGACTCGCGGGCCGTCGGAGCCCGCCCTCCTGGAGACGGAGGACAGGCCCGCCGCTCAGGCATCCCCCCAGGAGGACGATGCCGGGGCCGCCGGAGGGGGCGGCGCGCCCTCGCCGCCGGAGCAGTCTGCTGCCGGAGGGGGCGGCGCGCCCTCGCCGCCGGAGCAGTCTGCTGCCGGAGGGGGCGGTGCGCCCTCGCCGCCGGAGCTGTCCGCCGCCGGCACGGTGGTCGATCCTGACCCCGGCTGGGAGGAGGAGTTGGAGTCGTCCCCGGTCGGCTTCTCGGCCTATTCGTGGGACACCGACTTCAGCCGACATACGGTGCCGTTCGACGAGATATTCTCGGGCGGTGTGCCCCGCGACGGCATCCCGCCAATCTACGCCCCCGCGCACGTGGGCGTAGAGGAGTCGGACGGCTGGCTGGAGGAACAGGAGCCGGTCGTATACGTCGAGATAGCGGGAGACGCCAGGGCCTACCCCCTCCAGATACTCACGTGGCACGAGATCGTGAACGACACCGTTGGCGGGGTTCCGGTCGCCGTCACCTTCTGCCCTCTGTGCAACAGCGCCGTCGCCTTCGACAGGAGGCTGGACGGGGTCGTTCACACGTTCGGGGTTTCCGGGAACCTCCGCAACAGCGACCTGATAATGTGGGACCACGAGACTCAGACTTGGTGGCAGCAGCTTACCGGCGAGGCGATCGTGGGCGGCCTGGCGGGCCGGCGGCTCTCCGTGCTGCCCGCCCACATCGTCTCGTACGGCGACTTCCGGGCGGCCCGCCCGGACGGGCTCGTGCTGTCCAGGGAGACGGGGCACGTCCGGCCGTATGGCTCGAACCCGTATGCCGGATACGACAGGGTCGACAAGCCCCCGTTCCTGTTCACAGGCGACCTCGACGGCAGGCTGCTGCCGAAGGAGCGGGTGGCCGCGGTCACGCTCGACGGCGTCGACCTGGCCTTTCCATACTCGGCGCTGCGCAAGGAGGGCGCGGTGAACCACGCTGTCGGCGGCGTCGGGCTGGTCGTATTCTACAAGCCGGGCACCGTCTCGGCGCTGGACGGGCGCTCGATACCGGACTCGCGCGACGTGGGGTCGACCGCCGTCTACCGGAGCGGCCTGGACGGCCGGGCGCTCACGTTCAGAGCCGACGGAGGGGTGTTCGTCGACGATCAGACCGGCAGCAGGTGGAACATCCTCGGGGAGGCGGTCGGCGGCCCGCTCGCAGGGTCGCGGCTGCGGCCCATCGCGTCGGCCGACCACTTCTGGTTCGCCTGGGCGGCCTTCAAGCCCGACACCGTCATCTATCGAGGCGGCGCAGGGGATTGAGGCGCGTCCCTGACTTCACGGGACGGCTGCGAGCCTTGCCAGCTTCTCGTCGACGTTTGACAGCACCGCGTCGAACGAATCCGCGAACTGCCTGACCCCGTCCGTCAGGAGTCCGGCCGTGACCGCGTCCACGTCGATGCCTGCCTCGGCCAAGGCTGACAGGGCAGCGGGCGGGGCGTCCGCGAGTCTCGGAGCGGCGGCGCCGTGGTCTATGAACGCCCGCAGCGTCACGTCCGGCATCGTGACCACCGTGTCGGGTCCCGCCAGCGCCTCGACGTAGTAGACGTCTCCGTATTTAGGGTTCTTGGCGCTGGTGCTCGCCCACAGAGGCCGCTGCGGGCGGGCGCCCGCGTCTCTGAGGTCCGCGAACGGCTCTCCGTCGAAGTCTTCCCTGAAGTCCGCGTAGGCGGCCCTGGCGTTCGAGATGGCCGCCGTGCCCAGAAGGCCGGGGGGTGCCTCGGCGCCGAGCAGCCCGTCGACCACGGTGTCGACGCGGCTGACGAAGAAGGACGCCACGGAGGCGACCCGCCTCACGTCGCCTCCGGCGCGGCGGAGGTCACGCAGCCCTTCCATATATCCGTTTCTGACGCTGCGGTACGCCTCCAGCGAGAATATGAGCGTGTTGTTGATGCTGATCCCCTCGGAGATCAGGCGCCTCATGGCAGGGACGCCCTCCGGAGTCGAGGGCACCTTTATCATCACGTTGGGCCTATCGAGGGCGGCGAACAGCCGTCTCGCCTCGGACACGGTGCCCTCGGTGTCGTGCGCCAGGCGGGGGCTGACCTCCAGACAGGCGTAGCCGTCGGCCCCCTGGGTCCGATCGTACGTCTGGCGCAGCAGGTCTGCCGCCGCTCGAATGTCCTCGACTGCGAGGGCTTCGTAGACGTCCACCGCCGTCCGCCCCTCGCCCGCGAGCGCGGAGATCGCGTCGTCGTAGTGGGTGCCGCCGGATATCGCCTTCTCGAAGATGGTCGGGTTTGAGGTCAGGCCGCTGACGCCGAGGTCTATCAGGCGCTTCAGCTCGCCTGACTCGATGATCCCGCGTTCGATGTTGTCGTACCAGACGGACTGTCCCAGCCTCTGCAGTTCCTGAAGCGGATTCGACATCCTCACACCTCGCTGTCCGGGCCTCTGGGGACCATCTCGTAGAACTCGATGCGGGACCCCTGCGTGAGCTCCCGAAGCCGTGCCCCGGCGTCTCCGGCGCTGGGCAGCGGGTTTCCTTCGCGGAATGGGGACTCGATCGTCTCCTGAACCCAGTCCATGTACACCCTGTTGGTGCGGCCGGGCACGGTGTAGCCGCTCCAGTAGACCCTCGTTTCCGACCGCTGACCCGCGTCCTCGTGGGCCTTGCCGAGCCGCGCGATGAGCTCCGCCGCCTGCCGGGTCGCCCCTGGCTTCACGTTCCAGGATCTCCGTATCAGATACATTCCGGTCTCCCTGCTTCAGTGGATGCGCCACGGTCGATTCTAGCATCTTCGGGACGGGTTGTGAGCCGCCGGCGGTCTGTAGTCCTGATAAGCGGACGGCTGGTTTTCCCACCCGCCCGCCCATTTGGAAGCTGGGGGCAGAGCCCCCAGACCCCCTGCCGGAGGGGAGAACCCTGCCGCGCCGCTTTTCGTCGGCTACGGCCTTCCCGGATCCCCTGCCAGGCGGATGGCTGGTTTTCCCACCCGCCCGCCCATTTGGAAGCTGGGGGCAGAGCCCCCAGACCCCCTGCCGGAGGGGAGAACCCTGCCGCGCCGCTTTCGTCGGCTGCGGCCCGGACCCCCTGATAAGCGGATGGCTGGTTTTCCCACCCGCCCGCCCATTTGGAAGCTGGGGGCAGAGCCCCCAGACCCCCTGCCGGAGGAGAGAACCCTGCCGCGCCGCTTTCGTCGGCTGCGGCCCGGACCCCCTGATAAGCGGATGGCTGGTTTTCCCACCCGCCCGCCCATTTGGAAGCTGGGGGCAGAGCCCCCAGACCCCCTGCCGGAGGAGAGAACCCTGCCGCGCCGCTTTTCGTCGGCTACGGCCTTTCCCGGACCCCCTGCCAGGCAGACGGCTGGTTTTCCCACCCGCCCGCCCATTTGGAAGCTGGGGGCAGAGCCCCCAGACCCCCTGCCGGAGGGGAGAACCCTGCGCCGCTCTCGCCGCGGATACGTCCCTGTGCCGGACTCCCTACCAGAGGGCGGGCGGTTTGTGGAGAGAGTCGGGCTGTGTCATGGGCGTACTCTAGCACAGCGGTTCGGGGTCGTCAAGGGTTGTCTGAATCAGAATCTGAACTGTTGCCGTCGGCGGCGCCGTCGGGTGGGGGTGGGTCGTGGGCTATTCCAGTCCGTCTGGGACGCGCGCGGTTATCTTGTTTTCGGCGGTGTCGACGTCGAGCACGACGTCCGGTATGGCCGGGAGCAGCAGGTCTTTGCGGTTGGGCCTTTCGACGACGTAGACGTCGTTGCTGCCGGTGGTCAGTATCTCGCGCACCTGTCCGAGCGGCTGCCCGTCCTCTGACAGGACGTCGATGCCGATGATCTGGAAGTGGTAGTAGGCACCGTCCGGCGGGGGCGGGATCTGTGACCGCGGGACGGTGAGCATCGCGCCGCGCAGGGCTTCGGCCTGTCCGCGGTCCGCCGCTACGTTCAGCTTGAGGCGGAGGCCCGCCTTGGCCCGGGTGGAGCGCTCGATTAGGGCCGGCCCTCCCTCGACGCAGATGGCTTTTCCCGCCGACAGGCGGTCGGGATTGTCGGTGTGGGAGCGGACCTTGACCTCGCCCCGAATGCCCCAAGCGCCGACGATGCGGCCGACCACGACATCTTCGTCCCGCGGGTCCGGGCGCGCTCTCTCCGTCTCGGGGGCGGGTTCCTCCCGAGACGGGCGGCTGGAGGACACGGCCTGTTACTCTATTTCGAGGACGGCTCGGGTGCCCTGCTTGATGGCGGCGACGCGGAGCAGGACGCGGATGGACTGGGCGACGCGCCCCTGTCTGCCGATGACCCTGCCCTTGTCCTGATCGGCGACTTCGAGCCTGAGGATAACGCGGTCGCCTTCCCGCTCTTCCACGACCCTGACGTCGTCCGGGTGCGAGGCTATCGATCTGGCGATGTATTCGACCAGCTCTTTCATTCTTCCTGGACCTTCCGGAGAGCGCCCTGGCTTTTAAGGATGCGCTCGACGGCTTCGGACGGTTGAGCTCCTTGGCCGATCCACTTCAGGGCCCTTTCCTGGTCGATGACGATGGTGGGCGGCTGCGTGGTGGGGTTGTAGTGGCCGATATGGTCGACGAAGGCGCCGTCGCGGGCGGCCTTCGAGTCGGCGACGACGATTCGGTAGCTGGGTTGGTTTCTGGCGCCGACGCGGCGCAGTCTGATTCTGAGCATGTCGGCTACTCCGCGTCCGATCTGTTGATGAGCTTCATGAGCCTCGACTTGCGTCGGGAGGCGTTGTTGGAGTGGATGGCGCCCTTCTTGGCGGCCCTGTCGAGGGCGGACACGGCCTCGGCCGCGGCTGCCCTGGCGGGTGGGCCGCCGTCTTCCTCCGCGAGTTTTCTGGCCCTGTTCACGAGCGTCTTGGCCCTGCTGCGCAGGGGCGCGTTGCGGGCGTGGCGCCTCTCCTGAACGCGGGCCGATCTGGCACTTGGCAATTGTCCATACCTCCGTGTTATTCAGGCTTCCTGCCGGACGGTGGAAGCCCTGGCTACGCTGATCACTCCGTTGACGCCTTCGAGCTTGGAGAAGAGGCGGTTGAGCTGGTCGATCCCTCTGACGAACACGGTGAGGGAGATCACGCTCACGTCCTCGGCCTCGCGCGAGACGCAGGATGCTATGTTAACACCTTCGCCCGATACAAGCGAGGACACGTCCATCAGGAGGCCGACCCTGTCCCAGGCGTCTATCTGTATTCGGACTGGGTAGAGCGTCTCGGTTCTGCTCCAGCTGACGGGCACGAGGCGTTCGGTCTCGGTCTCGGCGGTCACGTTCGGGCAGCTGACCTTGTGGACCGTGACGCCCCTGTTTCTGGTGATGTATCCGATGATGCGCTCGCCGCTGATGGGTTCGCAGCAGCGGGCCATCCTGGTGAGCAGGTCGCCCACGCCGAGGACGCGGACGCCGGATGCGGGGCCGGTGGCGGCGGTTGGGAGGCGTTCCCCTTCCGTGTGGACCTCTTGCGGGGAGAGCTTGTCCACCACCTGGGCCATGGTGACGGTTCCGTTGCCGAGGGCGATGAAGAGGTCGTCGACCGTGGCGCACCCGGCGAGCTTGGCGGCCTCCTCGTCGCGGATGGAGACGTGGAGTCGGCGTACCTGCTTCTGGAAGATGTCTTTGCCGCGCTGGATGTTGCCTTGGCGCTCCTGTCGGTTGAACCACTGTCGGACCTTTTCGCGCGCCGAGGCCGTCTTGACGTATCCGACGTTCCTGCTGAGCCAGTCGAGGCTGGGTCCTTTGACGGTCTTGCTGGTCATTATGTTGACGGTGTCGCCGTTCTGGAGTTCGTAGTGGAGCGGCACCAGCTTGCCGTTCACCTTGGCGCCAATGCATCGGTGGCCGACGTCGGTGTGGATTCTGTATGCGAAGTCGAGCGGGGTGGAGCCCGCCGGCAGCTCCTTGAGGTCGCCCTTCGGGGTGTATACGAACACCTGGCTGCGGAAGACGTCGGTCTTGAACGACTCGACGAACTCCTCCGCGCCGCTGACCTCGCGCTGCCAGTCGAGGAGCTGTCGGAGCCACCTCATCTTATCCTCGAAGCGTGTGTCGGCGGCCTGGCCTTCCTTGTACAGCCAGTGCGCGGCGACGCCGTACTCCGAGACGCGGTGCATCTCGCGTGTTCTGAGTTGCACCTCGACGGGGGACGCGCCCTCGCAGAGGACGGTGGTGTGGAGCGACTGGTAGAGGTTGTCTTTCGGATTGGCGACGTAGTCGTCGAACTGTCCCGGCAGTGGGCGCCATCTGGAGTGAACGACTCCCAGCGCGGCGTAGCAGTCGTGTACCCGGTCGACGAGGACTCTCAGGGCGAACAGGTCGTAGATTTCGCCCGCCTCCTTGTTCTGTCTGGTGAGTGACTCCATCTTCTTGTGGATGCTGTAGATGTGTTTCGGTCTGCCCGTGACCTCGGCCTTGATGCCCGCCTTGGCGAGCTCCTCATCCAGTATCTGCCGGACGTTGTTGACGTACTGTTCGCGCACCTCTCTCTTGGCGCTCAGGAGTCTGGAGATGTCCTGGTATGCCTTCGGGTCGATGTGCTGGAAGGCGAGGTCTTCGAGCCGCCACTTTATCTCCCATATGCCGAGCCTGTGGGCGAGCGGGGCGTAGATGTCCAGGGTTTCCTGCGCGATGGCGGCTCTGCGTTCGGGTGAGAGCGCCCTGAGGGTTCGCATGTTGTGGAGCCGGTCGGCGAGCTTGATGAGGACTACGCGGACGTCTTCGGCCATCGAGACGAGCATCTTCCTCACGCTGGCGGCCCTGGCGGGGCCGTTGCGGGCCTCTCCTCTCTCCGAGGAGAAGCCTTCGGTGATCATCTCCGTCTTGGTGAGCTTGGTGACGCCGTCCACGAGCTTGGCGACCTCGGCGCCGAAGCGCGTTTCCAGTTCCGCGGTCGAGACCTCGCAGTCCTCGATGACGTCGTGCAGGATGGCGGCGGAGAGGGTGTCGGCGTCGAGTCTGAGGTCGGCAAGGAACAGGGCCGTTTGAAGGGGGTGCTCGATGAAGGGCTCTCCCGAGAGGCGCACCTGGCCATCGTGGGCCTTCTCGGCGAACAGGAAGGCGTCTTTGATGAAGTCGAGCCTGTCTTCCGGGATGTACTCCCGGGCCTTGTCCAGCAGTGTGTCTACCATGTTTGTTCAGGCGCGGTTCGGCTGCGATTCGCGGGAGGCGGACTTATTGGCGGTCCGGTCTCGTTTGGACTGCTCCGTTTCCAGTATATCGTTCCTCCCGGGCGCTTGCCAATCCGGTTGGCGGTACGGGCGAGGGATGATTTTTTTGCCGAAGTGTCACATTTCAAGGGCATTTCGTAGCTGGGAGGGCCGATTTTGCCTGACACTATGTGACACTTATCTGACACTTATGTGACACTTTTGTGACACTTTTGTGACACTTTTGTGACAGGCGCTTCAGGAGTCCTGCGGGCTGGTTTGTTAAGAGAGGCGGCTGTGTCATGGGTATACTCTAGCACAGTGGTTCGGGGCCGTCAAGGGTCTGGGGAGTGTCTGAATCAGGATTCTCAGGATTGGAAACTGGGGGCAAAGCCCCCAGACCCCCTGCCAGAGGGGAGAACGTGGCGAGTGGTCAGTGGAGCGGTGTGCGTGGGTTTGTTTGACAGGTACGGGTTCCGTGGGTAGTATCGCGGAGACCAACCAACCGCGGAGGTGACGATGGCCACCTACATATTGCTGGGCACGCTCACGGACGAGGGCCGGAAGACGGTGAAGGCGCGGCCCCAGCGTATCCAGGAAGTCAACAGAGAGGTGGAGAGCTTCGGGGCCAAGGTGATCGCTCAGTATGCCGTGCTGGGTCCGTATGATTTCGTCACGGTGGTTCAGGCGCCGGACAACGAGACTATCGCCAGGATATCGGTCGAGTTCGGCTCTCGGGGCACCCTCGGCCTGATGAGTCTCCCCGCCTTCGACATCAGCGTCTACGTCAACCACATCGTGGCGGGCACGCCGGGCACGTAGGGCTCGGCCGGGACGGATCACCGCCCACGCCCGGCCCCGTACCGTCAGCCCTCCGTCGAGGAGGAGGGCGAGTCCGTGCGCTGCGTTCGGGCGGGTGGAGCGCCGGCTCTCCGCGCCGCTTTCTTCCGCGCCCTGGGCCTGCGGGCTATTGGACGGTAGTCCGGGGCTTCTATCCGGTGCATGTCGACGACCGACCCGTCTCGGAACCGCGAGGCTATCGACTCCTTCTCCTTTGTGAAGTCCAGGGAGGTGGTGACGATCGTGGGCAGCCGGGCGTTGTGGCGGTGGACGATGATCTGGTACAGCTTCTCCTGGGCCCACGGGCTGGTGCGCTCCTTCCCGAGGTCGTCCAGCAGCAGCAGTTCCGCGCCTTTCACCTCGTCGAAGAGCCGGTCGTAGGTCACGCGGCTGTCCGGCATGAAGGTGTATCGCAGGTGGTCCAGCAGGTCCGGGACGAAGGCGAAGAAGACGGGGTGTCCGGCCTCGATGCGGGCTGAGGCGATGGCGACTGCGAGGTGAGTCTTTCCGACCCCGGCCTCGCCGAACAGGGTCAGCCATCCATCCGGGTCCTCGGCGTAGCTCTTGGCGACCTTGAAGGCGGCATTCAGGCTCTTCTGCTGGTCGTCGTCCGGGTTGTTGCCCCGGACATCGAAGGTGTCGAAGGTCATCCGTCGGAGCATTTCGGGCTCGATGGCGCCGAGCCTGTGTAGTGGGTCCTGCGGCCTGGCGCCCGGCAGAGGGACGACCCTTCCGGCGCTGCGGAGCCTGGCGGCGATATACGGGTCGAGTTCGTCGACGCCGCCGGTGGTCACGACGGTTGGGAGCTGGGCGCTGCAGCGGTGGTTGACGATCTGCCGGAGCTTCTCGTGTGCCCAGGGGGTGCTGCCGCGGGCGTCGAGTTCGTCGAGCACCAGCATTGGGGCGCTGCGCACCTGTTCGAAGAGTTCCGTGTATGAGACTTCGCTGTCCGGGCCGAAGCTGGCTCTGAGGTGGTCGAGGAGGTCGGGGACGTGGGCGAAGAAGACCGTCTTGCCGTTCTCGATGCACCTGTTGGCGATGGCGGCTGACAGGTGCGTCTTGCCCGATCCCGTCGGCCCCGCCAGGACGAGCCAACCTTCTGGCTCTGGGGCCTCTGCGTATGCCGCTGCCGCGGCGTATGCTTCTCGGAAGGCGGCGCGGCTGTCCGAGTCGGAGGAGAGGCCCTCCGTGTTGAGGGCGTCGAAGGTGAAGCGTGTGAGGTGGCCGATGTTGCTGTATCGAAGCAGCCGGGCCGTCCGTTCCTCGGCGATCCGCTCCCGCTGGCATTCGCAGGTCACCACGCGCCCGAAGTCCGGATGTCCGGCGGGGGCTTCGGGCGTGAACCAGCCTCGTCCGCCGCAGGCGGGGCAGGCGGGGGTCTGTTCTTCCGGGCCGGGCGGCGCGTGGGGCTGGCTGCCGCCTGCGGCGACGCGCCTGCCGCTAGTAGTATCGCCCAGTCTTTTGAGGATGTCTCCCAGGCTCTCCATTGCCTCTTCCTTCCCGCGCCCAGCGCTCGAGGATGCGCGCGGCGTATCTCCAGCTTCGCTTGTTGTTGGCGACCGCTTCCCTGAGGGCGTCTTCGATCCATGCGGACGGGTAGAGCCGCTCCGCCTCTCGAAGTTCGTCCGCGATCATCGGGGTCATCAGGCCGATGTTGTCTTCGTAGACGGCGAAGATGTTTGGCCTGTCGGGGTCGGCGTCCCACGCCTCGACGTCCGGGTCGGCGCTCACCGTGAGGCGGCCGTCGGCGACGGCTTCCAGGGCGGCTTTTTCGCGCTCGGAGTTGAGCGTGTAGACCGTCTGCCCCGATCGGGCGTCCACTCCTTCGAGGACGGTTCCTCTCTTTACGGCCATGCGGACCGCCCTCTCCGCGTCCGGTCGGTGGTTCTGGTCCAGGCGCGCCAACGATCTTGCGAGGGTGGGGTCCGACTTCAGTTCTCCGAGGGTGACGAGTCTGGGGCGGCCCTTCTTCTGGTGAAGGAGCCATATCAGCCGGAGGGTGCACTTGAGCTCGGCGAGGTCGTCGATCTGCTCCAGCAGGGCGCCGAGCAGGGGGCTGGGCACTGGGGTGAAGCGGACCCTGGGCGGGAATCCGTCGAAGCTCATGCTATGCGAGCTCCATGGAGTGGGAGGGCTGGGTCATGCTCTCGAATCTGACCACGTCGTTTCTGAAGTAGAGCGGTATGGTGCCTAGTGGGCCGTTGCGGTGCTTGGACACGATCAGTTCGGCGATGTTCTCCGGGTACTGTTCGCTGGGGTTCCGCTTCTCCCAGTCTTCCCGGGAGGTGTAGACGTCTTCTCTGTATATGAAGGCGACCACGTCCGAGTCCTGTTCGATGCTTCCGCTCTCGCGCAGGTCGGAGAGCAGTGGCCGGTGGGTGGGCCGCTGCTCGACCGCGCGGCTGAGCTGCGAGCAGGCGAGTATGGGGATGTCGAGGTCTCTGGCGAGGCCCTTCAGGGACCTGGATATTTCTCCCATCTCCTGGACTCTGTTGGCGTCGCCGCGTCCCGTTCCGCTGATGAGTTGCAGATAGTCGACGACCAGCATGTCGAGGCCGCGCTCGGTCTGGAGCCGCCTGGCCTTGCCGCGCATCTCCACGATGCCCTGGATCGGGGTGTCGTCGATGTAGATGGGGAGGTCTGACAGGGCGCCGATGGCGTCCTGCTGTCTGGTCTCCTCGGAGTCGCTGAGGAGGCCGAGTCTGAGCCTGTAGCCGTCGACGTTCGATTCGCTGGACAGGAGCCGGAGGACTATCTGCGCGGCGCTCATTTCGAGGCTGAACACGCCGACCACGGCGCCCTGTCCGGCGGCGTATCTGGCGATGTTGAAGGCGAGGGTGCTCTTTCCGAGGCTTGGGCGGGCGGCGAGGACGAGGAAGTCGGAGCGCTGCATGCCGCCTGCGAGCAGCTTGTCGAAGTCGGTGAAGCCCGTGGGGATCGGGGCGAGGTGTGAGAATTCGGGGTCGTGGAGCGCGGACGACTCCTCGATGTAGGTGTCGAGTACGTCGCGGATGTGGGTGAAGTCGCTGGAGCCTCTGCCCGACCGCACTCGGAAGAGGAGGTTCTCGGCCTTGCTCAGCGCGGCGTCGGGGTCCGGGCCGCCCTCGTATCCGATCGCCGCTATGTCGCCGCCGACTCGGATGAGCTGGCGCATGATCGAGGTGTGGCGGACGATCGTGGCGTAGTGCTCTACGTGGACGGAGGTGGGTACCACCACGACGAGGTGGCCGAGGTAGTCGGTTCCGCCGACCCCTTCGAGCCTGTCGTGGAGTGACAGTTCGTGGGCGACGGAGACCTGGTCGACGGGTTCGCCCCGTTCCAGCAGGGCTAGGGCGGCCTCGTAGCACCAGCGGCCCTTCTCCGAGTAGAAGTCCGAGGGGCGCAGGATGGGCGCGACCTTGTTCAGCGAGTTCCCGTCGATCATGATGGAGCCGATGACCGACTCTTCGGCGTCGACGTCGTGCGGCGGCAGGCGCTCAGCGTACAAGTATAGCCCTCCCTTCGGGGCCGGTCATGGTCTCGGTCGACCCTGGTCCGGCTGGCGGGGGAAATGCCAGCCGTCGGTTATTCTTCTGTGGCTGTCGTGTCGGCGGGGGGTTCGTCCTCGTCCTCGGCTTCCATGGCGGCGATGATTTCGTCCGGGTCGGCGCCGGTGGGATAGACGAGGACGGAGATCCTGGCCTGGGTGTCCTGGTGGAGCCGCAGCGACACCTCGGACAGGCCGAGTTGTCGGATCGGTTCGGGGAGAACCACGGACCTGCGGTCGATCTGCCTGCCGGTGGTCTCGGAGAGGCGTTCGGCGACCATCGCGCTGGTCACCGAGCCGTACAGCCGCCCGCCCGCGCCGGCCCTCATTTCGACGTTCACCCTTGCGCCGTCCAGCTCCGAGGCCAGCGCCTTCATGTCCGAGAGCGTCTTCAGTCGGGCCTCGTCGGCGCGCACCCTGAGCCTCTCGACGCGCTGAAGGGCGTTGTGGGTCGCGGGCGCCGCGAGGTTTTTCGGTATGAGGTAGTTGACCGCGAAGCCGTTCTTGACTTCGCGCACGTCGCCACCTCTTGCTACTCCGGCCACGTCTTCCAGGAATACCACTTTCATTTCGATGCAACCTCTAGGGCGATTCGGAATCTTGCGTCTGTCCGCACTTGCGGATGGGACAGAACGAAAGTACGCTTAGCTAAGGAATTATAACACAGCGACAGGGTAGGGCGCGCCACTCCGGCGCGCCAAGAGCCTGTCCCAGATTGGTAGGCACCATCAGTCTCGAACTTATCCTGGGAAGAGTACGAACCTTTCAGGAGGGACAAGACTGATGGCAGACCTCAGCATACACGAATGGTTGGGCGTAGACCAAGGACGTAGACGTCGATTGGGAAGGGTAGGTCTATCGGCAGGGATGCGCCCATGCCCGTGAGTTGGCCGAGCGCCGCACGGCCGTAGTAGCTGTACTGCTAGGCACAGTCCCGTCCTCCTGCCTCTCCTTCACCATGGGTCTATCGAGGCCTGGCCTTCGCCAGTTCCTGACGGCTATTGCAGTCATAGCATACAGTTGCGATAATCGAATAGGTAATCCATTCCACTACCGGCGATGACTATCCGGGACGTGGACCCACGAAGGAGAGGCTCATGGCCAGGACAGCGAGGTTCGACGGCGGCGCCTTCTTCGCCGCTCTGGACGCGGAGAGGCAGGCCCGCCGGTGCACCTGGAAGCAGGTTGCGGAGGAGTGCGGCATCAGCGGCTCCACATTGAGCCGCATGTCCCAGGGCAAGCACCCCGACGTGAACGGTCTCGCAGCGTTGGCGGCGTGGTCGGGATTGGACGTGGACAGGTTCGTCAGAGGTGGTCATCTCAAGATAGAACCCGAGCCTCTGGCGGTGATTTCGTCGTGCCTGCGCTCCGATCCCCGCCTCAACGAGCAGGCCGCCGCCGCCCTTGACCAGATGGTCAAGGCAGCCTACAGGAGCATGACGAGCCAGTGAGCGCCCTGAACGTCAGCGGCTTCATATGGGGCATCGCGGACGACGTCCTCCGCGACGTCTACGTCCGGGGCAAGTACCGCGACGTCATCCTGCCCATGACGGTTATCCGCCGCCTCGACGCCGTGCTGGAGCCGACCAAGGACCAGGTGCTCCGCATGAAGGCCCGGATGGACGCCGCCGGCATCACCCACCAGGACAAAGCGCTGCAGCTGGCCTCCGGCGAGGCCTTCTACAACACGTCGCCCTTCCGCCTCCGCGCCCTCACCTCCCGCCCCCGTCAGCAGCAGCTGCGGGCCGACTTCCAGGCGTACCTCGACGGCTTCTCGCCCAACGTCCAGGAGGTCCTGGACAAGTTCGAGTTCCGCAACCAGATTCCCAGGCTGGTGGACACCGGCGTCCTCGGCTCCCTGCTGGAGAAGTTCCTGGACACCTCGATCAACCTCAGCCCGCGCCCCGTCCCCAACGCCGACGGCTCGGCGCGGCTCGAGGGCCTCGACAACCACGGCATGGGCACCGTCTTCGAGGAACTCATCCGCCGCTTCAACGAGGAGAACAACGAGGAGGCCGGGGAGCACTTCACCCCGCGCGACGTCGTGCAGCTCATGGCCCGCCTCGTCTTCCTGCCCGTCGCCGACGCGGTCAAGTCCGGCACCTACCTGGTCTACGACGGCGCCTGCGGCACCGGCGGGATGCTCACCGTCGCCGAAGACACGCTAACGCGGCTGGCCGCCGAGCACGGCAAGGAGGTCTCCATCCACCTGTACGGCCAGGAGGTCAACTCGGAGACCTACGCCATCAGCAAGGCCGACCTCATCCTAAAGGGCGAGGGCATCGAGGCCGACAATATGCGATACGGCTCCACCCTCTCCGCCGACGCCTTCCCCGCCAGGGAGTTCGACTTCATGCTCTCCAATCCGCCCTACGGCAAGAGTTGGAAGACCGACCTGGAGCGCATGGGCGGCAAGGCGGACGTCAAGGACCCCCGCTTCGTCGTTGAGCACGACGGCAACCCCGAGCTCTCGCTCATCACCCGCTCCAGCGACGGCCAGATGATGTTCCTCGCCAACATGCTGAGCAAGATGAAGCGGGATACTCCCCTGGGCAGCCGCGTCGCCGAGGTACACAACGGAAGCTCCCTCTTCACCGGCGACGCCGGACAGGGCGAGAGCAATATCCGCCGATGGATCATCGAGAACGACTGGCTGGAAGCCATCGTCGCCCTCCCGCTCAACATGTTCTACAACACCGGCATCGCAACCTACGTATGGGTACTCGGCAACCGCAAGCCGGAGCGCCGCCGCGGCCGCGTGCAGCTCATCGACGCAACCCAGTGGCACCGGCCGCTGCGCAAGAACCTGGGCAGCAAGAACTGCGAGCTATCGGAGGAGGACGTCCGGCGCATCTGCGACACATTCCTGGCCTTCGAGGAGACCGAGCAGTCGAAGATATTCCCCAACGCGGCCTTCGGCTACTGGAAGGTCACCGTCGATCGGCCCCTGAGACTGGAGGGCATCGACCCCGAACGGGCCTACACCGCCAAGGAGATCAAGGCCCTCAAGGACGAGGCCAAGCGCTCCGAGACCGCGCCGCCGGTCATCAAGAGAGTCCACAAGAGAGGCGCCGAGCCCGATCCGCTGCGCGGCCTGTTCCCCGCCGCCGTCAACGGCAAGCCCGCCGTCGTCGAGTACGAGCCCGACACCGAACTGCGGGACACCGAGCAGGTGCCGCTGACCGAGGAGGGCGGCATAGAAGCCTTCCTGCGCCGCGAGGTCCTGCCCTACGCCCCCGACGCCTGGTACGACCCGGCAAGCGTCAAGACCGGCTACGAGATCAGCTTCACCCGCCACTTCTACAAGCCCCAGCCGCTGCGCCCGCTGGAGGAGATACGCGCCGACATCCTGGCCCTGGAGCGCGAGACGGAGGGGTTGCTGGAGGAGATTGTGGGATGACCGAGGCTAGGAGCGCTTCTCAGCAGCGAATAGCAGGAAAGCAACGCCAGACCAATCCGGCAGAGGAGGATCTATGCCCAAGCTCAATATCTTCGTGAGTTTCGAGTTCGACAAGGACAACGACCTCAAGAACAACTTCTACCGGCAGGCCGAGCAAGAGACCGATCATGAAATCGGCGACTGCTCGCTCCATGAATCTTATCCGGACGAGGCCTGGAAGAACAAGGCAAGGAAAGCCATACGCCAGTGTGACGTCGTAGTCGTCCTGATCGGCAAGGACACCCACAACGCCCCCGGGGTTATCGTGGAAACGGATATGGCCCGCAACTTGGGGAAACCGGTCATCCAAGTCCGGCCCCAAGGCAGGTCGTGTAATGGGCTAACCCGTCTTGGAGAGCCGATTCCATGGAGATGGAGAACTATCAACCGCAAGCTGGATGAGATATCGCCTGGGAGCCGATGAGAGACCGACGACTGCTGGGAAAGAGGAGCGGCATGACCGAGCAGACACGCCTGGATCATGACTCCACCGCCGTCCAGAAGCACCTTGAGATAGTGCAGGGCGTGATAACCCGCATGGCGGATAACAGCCGTTCCTGCAAGGTGTGGTGCGTGACCCTCGTCGCAGCCGTCCTGGTTCTGGTGGCCCGCACCGGAGAGCCGCAGCACGCCCTGATAGCGCTGGTTCCGACGCTGCTGTTCCTCGTACTGGACGCCTACTACCTGGCCTTGGAGCGGGCGTTCCGCAGATCGTACGACGACTTCGTGTGCAGACTGCACTGCGGCCAACTGGCCCAGCAGCATATGTACAACGTGAAGCCTACGGGCATGGGCCGGGCGTTGGTGATGCGGTGCCTGGTGTCCCTCTCCATATATCTGTTCTACCTTCTGGTGGCCGCGACGGTGATCCTCGCCTGGATACTGATCATCCCCTCGGACACGCCGCTGTAAGGAGGAACCCCACCATGGCTGCCAAGACACCCAGGCACAAGGTCTTCATCAGCTACTATCACGAAGAGGACATCAAGCGCAAAGAAGACTTCGTTCGCATGATGGGGAATCGCATCATCGACAAGTCGGTCGATACGGGGAACATTGACGGCACAGGCTTGAAGACGGCGAGGATACGCCAGAAGATTCGCGACGAATACATACGGGGCACCACCGTCACTATAGTGCTCATAGGTCCTCGCACCTGGCAGCGCAAGTATGTGGACTGGGAAATCGGTTCGAGCCTTCGAAAAACCAAACTCAACTCCAGGTGCGGTCTGTTGGGTATCGTGCTTCCCAATCACCCCGATTATGGGAAGACGTTTAACTCTTGCCGGATTCCTCCCCGCTTAGCGGATAACTGGGAGGGAGACGACCCCTACGCACTCATCCACGATTGGCCGAATCCTTGGGCGCCCGCTAGGATTGCCAGATGGATCCACCGCGCGTTTCTGCGCAGGGACCGGACTCCGCCCGACAACAGCCTTCGTTCGTTCGTTCGCAATAGGGCTGGAGATTATCGGCGAGGCTGGCAGAACTAGAGCCACGGCCGCCCACCCGGGGGCCCTTCGATTGTTCTCAGCCTCCGGCATCCCAGGGATTGAAGCGGTCTGCACAACCCGAGGCGATGGCTTGACCTGCCAGGCAACGATGCGTAACGTACATACACACAATCGGGTGCGGGAGGGAAGCCGCCCATGGCCAGGGTCCAACTGATAATCCCAGATGAGGACCGCGACAGGTTCGTCCGTCAGGCGCGCAGAGATGGCCTGACATTCAGCGCGTGGCTGCGCGCCGCCGCTCACGACAGGCTTGAGGCGCGGCAGAGCGCCGAGCGCTTCAAATCCACGGAGGACCTGGAGCAGTTCTTCGAGGAATGTGATGCCCGGCGAGGTTCTGGCGTGGAACCGGATTGGGAAGAGCACCTTCAGACACTGCACGAATCGATGACCAGCGGCCTGCCGGACGTATGATCTTCGTCGACACCAATGTCCTCATGTACGCGGTTGGACGCTCACACCCGCTTCAAGTTCGCGCCCGCGAGTTCTTCATCGAGTCAATGCGCAACCGCACGCCGCTGTGCACCTCAGCCGAGGTTATCCAAGAGTTGATGCATGTCTACCTGCCAGTCCGACGATATGAGGTGTTTGAAGATGTCCTGGCCCTGATGGATCGGGCGGGCGTGGAGGTGTGGCCGCTGGAGGAGGCGGACGTCGCCCTAGCCCGTCAACTCCATGACCAGCATCCGGCGCTGGGGGCGAGAGACCTCTGCCACCTTGCCAGCTGCCGGCGGCGCGGTGTGAGCGAGATAATGACCTTCGACCAAGCGCTGGCTGCCATCGGCGGCCCAGAGCCCGGATGAGCGGCGCCACAGGATGCCACCCACCCTCCACCCACAAGCCACTCCCGCGTTCCGTGGCTGGGCAGCGTGGCGACGCGCCAACCGCCCAAGATCGATCGCCGGAACGGAGACGCAAGACCCTTGAGCCAGGGGGCTCCCCTATTAAAATTTCACCCGAAAAGTTTAATAGCAGCCCTCGTTAGTTAAAATTACTTGACAAGCGGCCAAGGAACCCCACACATGCTCGAAGCGCAGAAGTCCATCACACTCAAGTTGAGCGAGCCGGAGATCGATCCCCGCGACCCGTGGGTGGACGACCTCCTCGCGCGGCAAGAGCTCTCAGTGCGGCTCACGAACCTCATCGCCGACCAGGAAGCGCCGCTGACCGTCAGCCTCCACGGTCAGTGGGGAACCGGCAAGACGTTCATGCTCATGCGCTGGCAGAAAGCCCTCGAAGCAGACGGCTACAAGGCCATCTACTTCAACGCGTGGCAAGACGACTTCTGTGGCGATCCGCTCCTCGCCATAATCGGCCAGATGGCAGACTACTTCAAAGAATCTAAGTTCTGGGAAATGGCCCGCGAGGCAGCCGAACTCGCAGTGCCGTTGATAAAGGCGAGCGTCATCGGCGTTCTGAAAGCCATCACGGGATTTCCGCTCGAGCCAGGCCAAGCAGAAAAAGACAACAAGCCTTTCCTGGACGAGTATCTCGAACGGAAAGACATGAGGGACGAGCTCAAGAATCAACTGGCCGAGTTGTCCGCGAAAGTGGCCGATGATACCGGGCGTCCCCTGGTCTTAATAATCGACGAACTGGACCGCTGCCGCCCTACCTTCGCCATCGAACTCCTGGAGAGGGTCAAGCACATATTCGACGTCCCGCACACTGTGTTCGTCTTCGGCCTCAACCGTGACGAACTCTGCAAAACGCTGTCGTCGATATACGGAGACATCGATACAGACGTGTATCTCAGACGCTTCTTCGACTTCGAGTTCAACCTCCCCGAAGCCGATTCGCAGACCTTTGCCATGTACTTACTCGGTAAGTTCCGCATTCACCATGCCCTTCGCGAACTCAGCAAGAAATCTAATCGCCAACACCATATGGAGGACTGGTCTAACTGCATAAGGGTCCTCCCCAAGCTGTGGAGCGCCCTGGGCCTCTCGCTCAGAGACATCGACTACGGCATACGACTGCTCGCGCTTCTGATACGGAACTTGCCACTGCATGGCTCTACTCATCCGTTCCTGGCTCCGGTACTCATAGCGATGAAGTTCAAGAAGCCAGAGTTCTATCGCTCGCTGGCAACGGGAAACTTCCGAACGAGCGAGATCATGGACTACATCGACGAAGAATCGAGGCGCGATCTGGTTGACGAAGACCTTTCCATGAACTTGGATCGGATCGAGGGCTTACTGTACTGCGCCGACCAATCAGACACCGATGATGCTGAGACCGAACTCACTCAGATATCGGAGGAACCTTCGGACTTCCGAGTCATCTCGCGGCGCGCGCAGAAGGCCGATAGAGATCAACGCGAGAGAATAACCGCCGGGATAGTTTATGGTATGCCAGGGATAGGGATGAGGATAGGGATAGATCGCAACACGCTCGGCAGATTAGCGTCGCTCATCGACACATATCAGACTGAGGTGAGGCGTTAGCAGCCGCCATGACCCCCACCCTCCACCCATACCCCGCCCACAACCCCTCCGGCATCCCCTGGCTCGGCGACGTGCCCGCGCATTGGGAGGTACGGCGAGGTCATTGGCTATTTCGCAAAATGAATAGGCCAGTGTGTGATGCCGACGAGGTGATCACTTGCTTCCGCGATGGTACTGTCACGCTCCGCAAGAACAGGAGAATGGAAGGTTTCACTGAATCGCTGAAGGAAATAGGCTATCAAGGCATCCGTAAGGGAGATTTGGTCATCCATCAGATGGACTCCTTTGCTGGCGCGGTCGGTGTCGCAGACTCTGATGGTAAAGGGACGCCAGTCTACTCAGTATGTAATCCAACTCATCAGGCGAATCCGTTCTATTACGCGCATATAGTCCGCGAAATGGCACGCTGTCAATGGATACTGGCTCTTGCCAAAGGAATCCGTGAGCGGTCCACTGACTTCAGGTACTCGGAGTTTGCACAGCAAGCACTCCCCATCCCGCCCCTCCCCGAGCAGGCCGCCATCGTGCGCTACCTCGACCACGCCGACCGGCGCATCCGCCGCTACGTCCGCGCCAAGGAACGGCTCATCGCGCTCCTGGCCGAGGAGCGCCAGGCCGTCGTCAACCGCGCCGTCACCCGCGGACTCGACCCCAACGCCCCCCTCAAGCCCTCCGGCATCCCCTGGCTCGGCGACATCCCAGCCCACTGGGAGGTGCTAGCTTTGAAACGCTTGGGGGTACTCAAGAGCGGGGTTGGATTTCCTATCGAGCAACAAGGCCATCAAGACCAAGAGATCTCTTTCTTCAAGGTTTCTGACATGAATCTTCCTGGCAATGACATATTTATGAACACTAGGAATAACTCAGTCTCTCGTAATACAGCCGCGACATTGAAAGCAACAATCTTTCCGGTCGGGACTATCATCTTTCCAAAGGTCGGCGGCGCCATGCTAACCAACAAGCGGCGCGTCCTAACACATCCATCCAGCATCGACAACAATCTAATGGGCTGCATCGTCACTCGTGGAGATTCAGATTTCACCCTGTTGTTGTTGCGGCATATAGACCTAGCGGTCATTGCCAAGCCGGGTCCAGTCCCTGCAATCAGTGAAGGCGAGCTTGGAGATGTCAGGGTTGCCCTCCCACCCCTCGCCGAGCAGCGCGCCATAGTCGAGCGCCTCGACAAGGCCACCGCCGCCATCGACGCCGCCGCCGCCCGCGCCTGCCGCCAGATCGAGCTACTCCAGGAGTACCGCACGCGCCTCATAGCCGACGTGGTCACCGGCAAGCTGGACGTGCGCCACGCGGCGGCGCAGCTCGCGGAGGAAGCCGACGAGCAGCCCGTGCGCTACAATGACGCCGAGAAGCTCGCGCATGGCCGCATGGCCGGCGGCCCCGAAAGAGGAGACGGCATATCGTGAGGAACAGGCTTCGCGCGATAACCCTCAGAGGATTCAAGACCATCCACGAATTGAACGGGTTCGAGCCCGCTCCTCTGACGGTGCTCATCGGGCCCAACGGAGTCGGCAAATCCAACTTCACCTCCTTCTTCCGTATGTTGCGATGGATGTTGGCGGACCCCGACAATCTTCAAGGTCACGTAGCGCGGCGCGGCGGGGCCAGCAGACTCTTGCACGACGGCCCGGCCACCACCCGCGAGATCGAAGCCGAGTTGACTATCGAGACCGATGCCGGCGAGAACCAATACGCCTTTCGGCTGGTTTTCGCGGCCGGAGATACACTGATCTTCGCCGATGAACGCTACCGCTTCTCTCGAAGTGATCACCCCAGCCCTGCGCCCTGGCAAGAGACTGGCGCCGGCCACCGCTCCCCAAGGCTGCTCGGCGAAGCCGCCGCGGACGATACCGCTCGCGCCATCCTGAGCATCCTGCGGAAAATCATCCTGTATCAATTCCACAACACCTCGACCACAGCGCGAATCCGAACCAAGTGGAGCGCGCACGACAACCGATTCCTGAAGGAAGACGGGGGCAACATCGCCCCGGTTCTGCTTCGCCTGAAACGGAAGGACGGCAGATGCTACCAGCGAATTGTCGATACGATTCGACTGATCCTGCCCTTCCTCTCCGATTTCGAACTGGAGCCTGACAACGGACACGTCCTGCTCGCATGGCGCGAGCGGAACAGCGACCAGGTATTCGACGTTTCGCAGGCCTCGGACGGCATGTTGCGCGTCATAGCGCTCGTCACGCTCCTTCTCCAACCTGAAGATAGCCTGCCGGACGTCCTGATCCTGGACGAGCCGGAGCTTGGACTCCACCCATACGCCATTACAGTGATCGGCGGGCTGATCCGCGCCGCGTCCACGAAGATTCAGGTCATCGCCGCCACCCAGTCCGCGGCCCTTGTGGACTGCTTTGAACCTGCGGACGTCGTCGTCGTCGAGCGTGAAGGCCGCAAGTCCGTATTCAGACGACTACAGACCGAGGAACTGCAGGAGTGGCTCGAAGACTACTCACTTTCCGAACTGTGGGAAAAGAACGTCCTCGGAGGACGGCCGTAGATGGCCGTAAGGCTGAATTTCATAGTAGAAGGACAGACCGAGGAGGCCTTCGTAAATCGGACCCTGCTCCCTCACCTGGCAGACCGGTCGGTCTTTGCCAGTGCGCGGAGTGTCATGACGAGTCGCAAGCGCGGCGCCAAGCACAAGGGAGGTCTGAGCAGCTATACGAAAGCAAAAAGCGACATCACCGCCTGGATGAACGAGGACCGGAACGCGGACGCGCGTTTCACAACCATGTTCGACCTGTATGCGCTGCCGACGGACTTTCCCGGCTACGGAGACGCCAGACAGGCGCAGGATCCCTATGAGCGGGTCAGGGCTTTGGAGGACGCTCTGAGGGAAGACATTCCCGATCCGCGATTCATTCCCTACATCCAGCTTCACGAGTTCGAGGCGCTGCTGTTGGCCGATCCTCAGAAACTCGACTTGCAGTTCCACGATCGCGGCGCAGGAATACAGAGGCTCGTAGATATGGCCTGTGAATATGATTCGCCGGAGCTCATCGATGACGGGTTCGACACAGCGCCGTCAAAGCGAATCATCGGCGAGATACCGGAGTATGACGGACAGAAGGCATCGGCCGGTCCCATCGTGGCAGGCTACATAGGGTTGCCCACCCTGCGGTCGAAGTGCGCTCACTTCAGGGAATGGCTCGATGAACTGGAGCGGCTTGGGAACGCGCCAGCCTCATAGCCAACGCGCTCACCGGCAAACCGGACACACGCCACCCGGCGGCGCAGACCGCCGGAGGAGGGGACGACCTGACCATGCTCGTGCCCACCGACCCCAAGATATACCACATCGTCCACGTGGACAGGCTGCCGTCCATCATTGCCGATGGCTATCTCTGGTGCGATGCGAAGATGCGGCGGCGCAGCGGCGACACGGGAACGACGATCGGCATGGCCAGCATCAAACGGAGCAGGTTGGAGAAACCCCTCGCGAGCCACCCGGGTCTGCGCGTCGGGGACTGCGTGCCCTTCTACTTCTGCCCCCGATCAGTGATGCTCTACGTGATACACAGGGGCAATAATCCTGAACTGACCCACCGCGGCGGACAAGAGCCGATACTCCATCTGGAGGCGGATTTGCGCGGGACGATTGCCTGGGCGTACAGGAACGAGCGGCGGTGGGCCTTTACAACCGATAACGCCAGAGCCCGGTACTCCGAGGACTTCTCAGACCTTGCCCGATTGGATAGGCTGGACTGGGACGCAATCTACGCCCTGGACTGGCGCGACCGCCGGGCCAGCAAGCAGGCTGAGTTTCTGATAGAATGTTCGTTCCCCTGGAATTTGGTTACGCGCGTCGGGGCACTGTCCAGAACAACTCGTGACAAAGCATTGAAGGCGATGGGGGCGGCCGCGCGTCGGCCTCCAGTCGATATTGAGCCGGGTTGGTACTACTGACCAATCGGGAGGGACGGCATGATCGACTACAAGACCGGCGACATGTTCGTAGAGGATGTCGAAGCCCTAGTCAACAGCGTCAACTGCGTGGGCGTCATGGGGCGGGGCATCGCGCTCCAGTTCAAGAATGTCTTCCCCGATAACTTCGATGCCTATGCCGAAGCCTGCGAACGGAAAGAGGTCCAGCTTGGGCGGATGTTCGTCTTCGAGACGGACCGACTCACCAACCCGCGCTACGTCATTAACTTCCCAACCAAGCGGCACTGGCGCGCCAAGAGCCGCCTGGAAGACATAGAGGCCGGCCTCGAAGCCCTGGTTCAGGAGATAAGGGAGCGCAACATCAGGTCGGTCGCCATCCCTCCTCTTGGAAGCGGTCTGGGGGGAATGAAATGGTCTGAGGTACGCCCGCGCATTGAAGCGGCGCTGCGGGACCTGGACGACCTGGATGTCGTCATATTCGAACCGGGCAGCGCTCCCGCCGACGAACGGCCCAATCGTTCCACAGCCGTTCCCAAGATGACTCCAGGGCGGGCGGTGCTGGTCAACCTGATGCGCCGTTACCTCGACGGTCTGCTTGATCCGTTCGTGACGCTCCTGGAGGTGCACAAGCTCATGTACTTCATGAAGCAGGCGGGAGAGCCTCTGAAGCTGAAATTCCGGAAGAGGCATTACGGCCCATATGCTGAGAACCTGCGGCACGTGCTGAGAGGGGTGGAGGGTCATCTCATATCGGGCTACCAGGACGGCGGCGACGCGCCCGGCAAGGAGCTGGAACTGCTACCCGGCGCCGTCAAGGATGCGGACGCCTATCTCGAAGGTCATCCCAATACACAGAAACGCTTGGCCCGGGTATCCGACCTCGTCGAGGGGTTCGAGTCGTCGTTCGGATTGGAACTGCTGTCGACGGTTCATTGGGTTGCCACTGAATACCCCGATGCAGGTGAGAGCGAGATTATCGGACACACGTATGCTTGGAATCCGCGCAAACGGCAGTTTTCGGAACGCCAGATCAAGCTGGCGCTCGAAACCCTCGCAAGAGGCGGCTGGCTTCCCCCGCCAGCGAGTCGCCTGACGGACTCGAATAAGCGCCCGGCAGAGTGAAAATCGGCCGGCTGACGGACCCAGCCCCACCCGGCCCAGCCCCTTGACAGCCGCGAACCCATGTACTACGATATTCGCATGGAAGGAACGCAGCCATGGCCATGCCGAACCACGTGCACGGAACCAACCAGCCCCAAAGGGGCGCCCTCACCCCGGGACCTGTCCCACAATTGTACCGGAACTGCCCCGGAACTGCCCCAGAACTGCTCCACATCTGCCCCACATTTGTACCACGAAATCGAACCCTCAGCTACGAGATGGGACAAAATGGAACAGTTTGGGACAGTTTTCAGCACATAGGCGAGGAATAGAGTGACCACCGACACCAGCGAGCGGGGCTTGGAGAGCCTCATCTGCGATGCGCTGACCGGCCCGCCCTGCGGCCCGCCGCCGGACGGCGCGGTGCGCGAGCGGCCGTCCAGCTACGGCGCCGGCTGGACCTACGGCGACCCGCACGACTACGACCGGGGATACTGCGTAGACCTCGCCCAGCTATCCGCGTTCCTCCACGCCACCCAGCCCGCCGCCGCCGAATCGCTGGACCTCGACGAGGACAGCCCCACGCGGCGCAGGTTCCTGGCCCGTCTACAAGCGGAGGTCGGCAGGCGGGGGACCATCGACGTGCTGCGCAAGGGCGTCAAGCACGGCCCGCGCCGGATCGATCTCTTCTATGGCACGCCGTCGCCGGGGAACGAGAAGGCCGGAGTCCAATACGAACGGAACCGCTTCAGCGTCACGAGGCAGCTCCGCTACAGCGGCGACAACGCGCAACTCGCCCTGGACCTGTGCCTGTTCGTCAACGGCCTGCCCGTCGCCACCTTCGAGCTGAAGAACAGCCTCACCAAGCAGACGGTGGACGATGCCGTCGAGCAGTACAAGCGCGACCGCAATCCCAGCGAGAAGCTCTTCGAGCTCGGCCGCTGCCTGGCCCACTTCGCCGTCGACGACCACGAGGTGAAGTTCTGCACCCACCTCAAGGGCAAGGCGTCCTGGTTCCTGCCCTTCAACCTGGGGTGGAACGACGGCGCGGGCAACCCACCCAACCCCAACGGCCTCAAGACCGACTACCTCTGGAAGCAGGTTCTCACCCGGAGCGGGCTGACCGACGTCATCGAGAACTACGCCCAAATCGTGGAGACGAAGGACGACAAGACCGGACGCAAGCGGCGGGAGCAGATATGGCCCCGCTATCACCAGCTGGACGTGGTGCGCAAGCTGCTGGCCGACGCGGCCGATAGAGGGGCCGGCCCCAGGTATCTGATCCAGCACTCGGCGGGCAGCGGCAAGTCCAACTCCATCGCCTGGCTGGCCCACCAACTCGTCGGCCTGAAGCGGCACGGCGCGGAAGTCTTCGACACCGTGGTCGTCGTGACGGACCGGAAGGTGCTCGAC
Source organism: uncultured Dehalococcoidia bacterium (assembly GCA_958295685.1). Classification (GTDB taxonomy): domain Bacteria; phylum Chloroflexota; class Dehalococcoidia; order Lucifugimonadales; family CATQGZ01; genus CATQGZ01. The sequence continues at coordinate 897,501 of OY282365.1, read as the reverse complement.
AAGCAGATACGGGACACCATCAAGCAGTTCGCCCAGGTGGGCTCCGTCGTGGGCCACGCCGAGACCTCCACCCGCCTCCGCACCCTGCTCCGGGAGGGCAAGCGCATCGTCATAACCACCGTCCAGAAGTTCCCCTTCATCCTGGACGCCATCGGCAGCGAGCACCGCGGGCGCAGGTTCGCCGTCATCATCGACGAGGCCCACTCCAGCCAGGGCGGACGCGCCTCGGCGTCCGTGTCCATGGCCCTGGGAGAGGCCGGCGCCGAGGAGGAGGACGAGACCACCGAGGACAAGATCAACCGGCTGATGGAGAGCAGGAAGCTCCTCCCCAACGCCAGCTACTTCGCCTTCACCGCCACACCCAAGAACAAGACCCTGGAGATATTCGGCGCGCCCGTCCCTGAAGGAGACAAGACCCGACACGTCCCCTTCCATTCCTACACCATGAAGCAGGCCATCCAGGAGGGGTTCATCATCGACGTGCTGGAGCGCTACACGCCGGTGGACAGCTACTACCGGCTGGTCAAGACGGTGGAGGGCGACCCGGAGTTCGACACCAAGCGGGCAGGGAAGAAGCTGCGCCGCTACGTGGAGGACAACGACCACGCCATCCGCCTCAAGGCGGAAATCATGGTGGACCACTTCCACGAGCAGGTGGCCGGCCTGCGAAAGATCGGCGGACGGGCGCGGGCCATGGTGGTCACGGGCAGCATCCGGCGTGCCGTCAGCTACTACTACGCCATCCGAGACTACCTGGCGGAGCGCAAGAGCCCCTACCGGGCCATCGCCGCCTTCTCCGGCGAGCACGAATACGGCGGCGCGAAGGTCACCGAGGCGTCCCTCAACGGCTTCTCGTCTAACCTGATCGCCGACAGGATCCAGGAAGAGCCGTACCGCTTCCTGGTCTGCGCCGACAAGTTCCAGACCGGCTACGACGAACCGCTGCTGCACACGATGTACGTGGACAAGATTCTGTCCGGCGTCAAGGCGGTGCAGACGCTGTCGCGCCTCAACCGGGCGCACCCCAGCAAGCACGACGCCTTCGTGCTGGACTTCGCCAACGACGCCGACACCATCCAGGACGCCTTCGCCGACTACTACCGCGCCACGGCTCTATCCGAGGAAACCGACCCCGACAGGCTGCACGACCTCGAGGCGGCCCTCGATGGCTGCCAGGTCTACGCCGCGGCCCAAGTGGACGAGCTTGTGAAGCTGTATCTTTCGGGAGCCGACCGCGGCCAACTCGACCCCATCCTGGACTCCTGCGTTGCGGCCTACCGGGAGCAGTTGGACGAGGACGGGCAGGTGGACTTCAAGAGCAAGGCGAAGGCGTTCCTCCGCACCTACGGATTCCTGGCGGCCATCCTCCCCTACACCTACGCCGACTGGGAGAAGCTCTCCATCTTCCTGACCTTCCTCGTTCCCAAGCTGCCCGCCCCCGTCGAGGACGACCTCTCGAAGGGCATTCTCGAAGTCATCGACGTGGACAGCTACAGGGTGGAGAAGCAGGCCGTGCAGGACATCCAGCTTCCCGACGAAGACGCCGAGATCGGGCCGGTCCCCACCGATGGTGGATGGCAGAAGCCGGAACCTAAGATGGACCGGGCCTCCAACATCGTCAGGGAGTTCAACGACCGGTTCGGAGACATCGAGTGGAAGGACCACGACAAGATCGAGAGGGTGATTGCCGAAGAGCTTCCCGCGAAAGTGGCTGGAAACAGGGCCTACCAGAACGCCATGGCCAACTCCGACCGGCAGAACGCCCGGATCGAGCACGACAAGGCCCTCGAACTGGCCGTGACCGAGCTGCTCGCAGACCAAACCGAGCTGTTCAAGCAATTCAGCGACAACGAGTCATTCCGCCAGTGGCTCTCCGCAATGAACTTCGCCGCCACCTACGTCGGGGCAACCGCCACCAGCGGGGCCGGAAGCGGGGCCGCCGCCAGCTAGTGGGGCCGGAATCAGGGCTGCCGCCGCCAGCGGGGCCAGAAGCGAGGCGGACTGACCGAAACTGTTCAGACTTTGTGAGGTCCGAAGGAGAGGGTCTGGCCGCGGAGGGTCCACCGTGACGCCGTCACGGTGGATTCACCCATCTGGGTTGTCCTGCGGGTTGTAGGCGAACTTGCAGGGTCTGGGGCTTTGCCCCCAGCTTCCAATGGGCTGGTGGGTAGGGGAGACGTCGGCTGCAGGTTGATGCGCTGGAAGCGGAGGTCTGGCGGCAGGGTGAGGTCCGGTGGCAGGTTGGGGTCCCCATGCACAGGGGTCCACGGCATGCCGTACCCTGCAACATAACGGCCGCTCCCCTCACTCTTCCTGACCAGAACACGTTTGTCAGAGCCGTCAGGGGCCATTGTGAAGAGAACGATGGCCCGGTCCTGGTCGGGGGCGTGAACGGCCACTCTGGAGCCGTCCGGAGACCAGGTGGCCCTAGCCCGGCTCATCTGCTGTAAGCTTGCAATGAATCGAAAGTCGGAACCGTCTGCCTTGACGGTAAAGAACGGGTAAGACTCTGACCGAATCTCGGAACCATCGGGAGACCAGTCAAGGTTGGAATACCGAACATAGCGCCAGTGCCCCCGCACCACTTCCCGCAGTCCAGTTCCGTCTGGGTTTATGATGTAGAGAACCCCATAGTCGTCCTCCGTAGAGGACCTTTCCCCTCCGAAATGCTTAACGAAGGCAATACTCCGGCCATCGGACGACCAGGCAGGTCTGCCTGCCGTATACGCTACTTTCGTTAGGCGAGAATCATCCGAGCCGACTACATAGAGGACTCTACGTGGACGCGAAACACTGCCGGCCGGTTGTTCCTCAAGCGCCACGAAAGCGAGCTGACGGCCGTCAGGCGACCAGACTGGAGGACTTCCCTCTGCACGGATATTGGAGGCCAAGCTCCGCACGTCTGAACCGTCCGAGGACATCGTAAAGAGGGTGTACATTCCCCTGAAGTGGTCATCGCTAGTCGACGCTAGGCGGTCGGACAGGAAGGCGACGCGAGTTCCGTCGGGAGACCAAACGGGATTGATGTCTGCGACATCATTCTCCGTCAGCCTGCGGTAACCGGACCCATTGAGCGCAGAGACCCCCAGCTCGTAGTTCCGCCTGCCTCCCGTCTTGTGTCTGTTGGTTGAGAACAGCATGCGAGACCCATCGGGAGAAATGCTCGGAGAAAAGACCTCATTGAATCTGCCCACGTCATCAGGGACGGTATGCACCTGAGACCCGTCGGTCTTGACGACGTATGTTGTGCCGTAGCCGGTGTTAAATACTATTCGGGCGCCATCGGGAGACCATTGAGGCGCCGACTGCGCATGACTGTAAGTCACCCCCTCGAACTCTATCCTGGCGGATTCCCCGCAGTCAAAAGCGATCACGGAAAGTCCAAACGCGGCGAAAGCGAGAGTGGTGAAAATCCCTCGTATTTTCATAATACCCATCCTCATCGATCAACCGTTTGGTAGAGGGCGTATATCGCCATTATGTCGAACGGGTGGGGTGAGCAGTCAGCCTCCTCTCTCCGGTCTCCATTGTTGTCAAAATTGGCTGGCACTTCATAGTCGTAGTTGAGCACTACGTCCGGAATGGTCGGATGTGCCATCTCATACCGTTGTCTCTTCTGCCATACATCGAGGATGGAAAACCCTGACAGGCCCAAGGCATGCCCAGCCTCATGCACGATTAGACTGTAGTTACTGAATCCCGTGTCAGGATCCTCATCTACAGGTTTCGGCTGGCAGGTGTTGAAGCGAACGTCGTCATCGCTGTACGGACAATCCTGTGCAGTCATCTTGGCGACCTTCCGAGCCATCCTCCCCACGCAAAGGCTGCTCCAACCGTCAGCACTGATACCCCCGCCAATCCTAACAGCGCAAAGAGCAATGGGGAGAAGCCGGTCGGCTCGGGCTCGGATGATAACACGGGTGTGGATGTGGGTGTGGGTGCAGGAGTAGACGCAGTGGGAGATGGTGTGGCGGTAGGGGTAGGGGTAGGCGTGGGAGTAGGCGTGGGGGTAGGCGTGGGGGTAGGGGTAGGGGTAGGCGTGGGCGTGGGGGTAGGCGTAGGCGTGGGGGTAGGCGTGGCGGACGCCGTGTTGGCGTCAATCAGTCTGATGGTGGGTACTGTCGTATCACTGCGCCTATGTACATACAGCCGTATTGTCTCCTCCGATTCGATGGCGGTGTCGGCCACCGGGGTGATGTCCAGCGTGGTCGTGGCCGTCGTGCTGTCAGCCGGTATGATGACCCCTCCGACTGCGTCGAACAAATCCCCTAATCCTTCAGGAAGGTCCACCTCTACGGCGTAGTCTGTGACTCTCACCGCACTGCCCCTTGGAATCACGCCGTCGGAGCCAGCGACTCCGTAGTCCCATAAGCCCAGGGGTGTGTCATGCGGTGACGGCAGGCCGTTCCGAACGGCCGTCACCGTCACCGTCGTCTTCCCATCGTCCTCCCGGATGCTGGCGGGGCTGACGCTCAGGGTTATTGAGTCGTCGCCAAAGGCGCATGACCCACTGGAGCGCTCCGCCACGTTTTGGAGAGTGGGGGCAGAGCCCCCAGACCCCCTGCCAGAGGGGGGACCCGGCCCTACAGTGCTCCTGGTAAGGTCTGTTTTTCCCACCCGCCCGCCCATTTGGAGACTGGGGGCAGAGCCCCCAGACCCCCTGCCAGAGGGGGGAACCGGCCCTACGGTGCTCCTGGTAAGGTCTGTTTTTCCCACCCGCCCGCCCATTTGGAGACTGGGGGCAGAGCCCCCAGACCCCCTGCCAGAGAGGGGAACCGGCCCTACGGTGCTCCTGGTAAGGTCTGTTTTTCCCACCCGCCCGCCCATTTGGAGACTGGGGGCAAAGCCCCCGGGAGAACAGTGGCGAGTGGCGAGTGGTCAGTGGTCAGTGGGGAGTGGAGAGTGGAGAGTGCTCCTCAGACCCCCTGCCAGAGGGGGGGAACCGTGCTCTGGGTAAGGGCTGTTTTTCCCACCCGCCCGCCCATTTGGAGACTGGGGGCAGAGCTCCCAGACCCCCTGCCAGAGGGGGGAACCGGCCCTACGGTGCTCCTGGTAAGGGCCGGTTTTCCCACCCGCCCGCCCATTTGGAAACTGGGGGCAGAGCCCCCAGACCCCCTGCCAGAGGGGGGGAACCCTTCTGGACTCCCTCTTTCGGATATCACGGAGTCGGAGTAGTTACTACTCCGTGGACTGCGCCGTCGTTGAGTGGGCCGACCGCGCAGGGGGCATGTTCGTTGGATGCGCCCCTTACACTAGGCCGTCTGAGCAGACGATGCGGATTATTTGCGGCTCTTCCGTCCGGGGCCGGTCGGAGTCGTCGGGGGGGTTGAGGCGGTGGCGTTCGCGGAGGGCTTCCAGGCGTGTGAGCAGCACGGAGCCTTCCAGACGCAGGTTTCTGATTTCGAGCAGGGCGCTCTCGACGTGCGGGGGGACGTCGCCGAGGAAGATGCGTCTGAGCGTCTCGATCCGGCGGCGGCGCGCGCCGTCTCCGGCCGCGGCGCGCATGGCGATGCCGAGGCGCTTCGAGACGTACCGCCGCGCGCGGCTGTCCCGCGGCCTTCCGGCCCTTCCCAGCCGCCTCCCGAAGTCCGCTCTGAACGCATCGAACGCCGCCATCACGCGCTCGTTCGTGTCTGCGGGCAGCGGCTCGGCGGGGGTGTCGGGGCCGCAGTCGGCCGCGGCTATGAACTGACCGGGGCTGATGGCGCGCGGCTGCAGGCTGCCGTCCACGGCGTAGCAGTTCCGGACGCCGCCTGCGCTCACGAGGACCACCGTTTCGCCCTGCCGCGGGTCGTCGAACGGCGAGGGTATGGAGGCGAGCGCGGCCGGGGACATGAGCGGCGCCTGCGACCCGTCCGGCGGCGGCGCGCCATGCCCCACGGCCGCCTGAGACCGTCCCACGGCCGCCTGAGACCGTCCCTCGGCCGCCTGAGACCGTCCCTCGGCCGCCTGAGACCGTCCCTCGGCCGCCTGAGACCGTCCCTCGGCCGCCTGAGACCGCTCCACGGCCGCCTGAGGTCGCCCCACGGCCGCCTGAGACCGCTCCTCGGCCGCCTGAGGTCGCCCCACGGCCGCCTGAGACCGCTCCTCGGCCGCCTGAGGTCGCCCCTCGGACACCTGAGACCGCGCCTCGGCCGCCTGAGACTGCCCTTCGGCCGCCTGAGACCGCGCCTCGGATGCCTGAGACTGCGCCTCGGATGCCTGAGACTGCGCCTCGGATGCCTGAGACTGCGCCTCGGATGCCTGAGACCGCGCCTCGGCCGCCTGAGACCGTGCCTCGGACGCCTGAGACCGTGCCTCGGACGCCTGAGACCGTCCCTTGCAGACCTGAAGCGCGGACCGTATGCCGTCCGGCAGGTTTGTGATCGTCCGCCACAGATCGGGGTCGTCGTCCTGGATGCGCTGAAGCAGCGTTATTGCCCGCTGATTCGCGGCCACCTCGTCCAGGCCGTCGTCGACGTCGGGCAGGGCCTTGCCTTCGTAGATGCGGTACATGGCGTCGGCGTTCAGCCGTTCGGCGTGGGACAGCAGTTTGCTGTCCAGCCCTATCAGGTCGTGGAACGACTGGATGCGGTTGTGGAGCCGGTTCGTCAGCGACAGTTTCGCGTCCACCTCCACGTCCGGCCACATGTTGTGGAGGTGGATCACCGCGTGTTCCGTGCCGATGCGGTCGACGCGCCCGAACCGCTGGATCAGCCGGACCGGGTTCCAGTGCAGGTCGTAGTTCAGCACCCGCGCGCAGTCCTGGAGGTTCTGCCCCTCGGACACCACGTCCGTAGCCAGGAGCACTCGGATCTCCGGGCCGGGGAGCGGTTCGCGCGGCGTCAGGTTCCACGTTGGGGAGAAGCGCTTGATGATATTCTCGGCGGCTGCGCTCGCGCTGCCGGTCAGCATGGCGGTCTCGGGGTGGTTCAGTTCGCGGTGCAGATACTCGACGGTGGTTTCGGCCTCGGAGAATATCAGCACCTTGCCGGCCCGCACGTCGGGGCGGTTCAGGAACCGCCGCAGGGCGCGGAGCTTGTCGTCGTCCTTCGGCGAGATGTGCCTGACCCTGTTCAGGACGTCGGACAGCAGGTCGGAGTCCGAGTCCAGGTCTTCGATCCACCTGTCGGCCTCGAAGTCGGCGGCGTCGTGGACCAGCCTGCCGCGTCCGCCGCCCGGCTGTTGGCGGCGCAGCTCTTCCTGCGTCAGTACTTCCAGAAGGTCGTCCACGTCGAACGACTGGCCGGACAGCATCCTGGCCGCCGTGCTGCCGATGGGGACGCGGCCGGACACGAGCGCCTCTCGGAAGTTGCGGTTGCTGGTGATCAGGGACTGAAGCGTCGAGCGGAACGCCTCGATGCTCGACTCCAGCCGCTTGAGCAGCAGCACGCCCATCAACCCGGCTATGCGGTCCCGCGCCCGAAACAGGTCGCGGTACTCCGGCTTCCCGCCGGCCTCCGGCCTGACGTACTCGGTGGCGCGGTATCTTGCCGCCGTGTGCTTGCGGAGCAGGCCCTGCAGTTCTTCCAGGGAGCCCGCCTTTGCGTACACCTTGTCCAGCCGGTACTCCACGTTGTCCAGAACGGGGTCGGGGAAGCGCACCGGCTTGCCGCCGACCATTGCCGTGCCGCCGTACAGGTCGCGGACGTCCTTGCGCCGCCGCCGTATGAAGACCGACGACAGCACCTGGTCTATCTCGGCTCTGGGCACACTCGGCCTGTTCGGAGGCAGGGGCGGCGTTCCGGCGGAGCCTCCGCCCTGCCACGCGCCGAATTCGGCCTCGTAGTTCTCGTAGTCGGCGCGGTACTTCAGCCACTTCTGGGCATTGCCGAAGTAGGCCTCCAGGCTGACCGGCTCAATGTTCAGCCCGTGCTCCGTGTCGTCCAGGAACAGCCTGAGTTGGCGGTATACGTCCATCGGCCCCATGTTCTGGGGGGTGGCGCTCAGCAGCGCCACCTTGTGGTCTCCCGATTCCAGGTAGTGCGTCAGGCCCCTGGAGCGTCGGTTCACGTTGCGGAAGTTGTGCGCTTCATCGACCAGCACCGGCCCTCGGCCGGGGTACGCATTCGCTAGGACGACACCGTGCCCGGACGGCTCGACGTCCACGTAGCGCCCCAGCTCTTCGTCGAACTCGTCCCCCGGCGGCGGGGCGATCACGCTGTGCGACACGACCTCGGCGCCGAGGCCGAACCGTTCGTTGAACAGCTGCCACATCGGTTTCAGCCGCGCGGGGCAGAGGATGAGGGGCGGGCCGTCGTTCGGGTAGCTCACGCGCAGTTGGCGCAGGAGCTCGGCGCCGACGAAGGTCTTGCCGAGGCCCACCACGTCGCCGACGTAGCAGCCTCCATGGGCTTCGATCATGGACAGGCCGCGGCTGACGGCGTCCAGTTGGAAGTTGGCCAGCTCTTCGCCGCGGGCTTCCACGGGCAGCTGTCCGCCGAAGTCCGTGTAGTAGAGTTCGTAGAGGGCCTTCAGATAGACGTGGTAGGGCGGGGTGTTCGCCAGGGCCCACGACCGATCCAGTTCGGTCACCAGCGCGCCGCCGACGTCTTCCGAGTCTTCCCACAGCCCGTCGAACCAGTTGCGCAGCGCGGACATCTCGGCGTCTCCGGTGACGCGGACGTTGAGTTCGGTGTTGCCGGTGAAGCCTGCGAGGGTGAGGTTGGAGGAGCCGACGACCGCCGCGCCCGGCTCTGCGTGGTTGGCGTACCAGCACAGGTACGCCTTGGCGTGCAGGGGGCTTCGGAGGTACGCCCGAACCTCCACCGTGCCCGCGGCCACCATGTCCCGCAGCCTGGCCACGGCCTCTTCGGCGCTGCGCTCCTGCGGCAGCACGGAGACGCCCTCCGCGATGCGGGCCACGGCCTGCTGTGCGACGGTGCGGCGCTCGCTGCGCCGCACCAGCGCGTCGGCGTCCAGCCGCGCCCTCAGCGCGTGGGTCTGCTGGAGTCCGAGGGCGACCTCTTCCAGGACGCGCCGGTCGGCGCGCCCGACGAGGATGCGGACCTTGTCTAGGCGCGCCAGGTCGTCGGCCACGGCTTCGAAGCCGCTGATGAAGAAGTAGCCGACGGCTATGTCGGCGCGCGCCGAGCTGCCGAGCATGTCCTTCAGCCGCGCCAGCAGCGTCGGGTCGGTCGATGCGTGGAGGATGTTCAGTGTTCGGCCTCTGGGGGCAGTGGTCGGTGGTCGGTGGTCAGTGATCGGCGGCGGCGGGGAATTTTTTGCGAAAGTGTCGCATTTGCGGGTGTTTCGCGGCCATTTCGTAGCTGGGAGGGCCGAATTTTGGCCGACACTTTGCGACACTCATGCGACACCTATGCGACACCTATGCGACACTTATGCGACACTTTGCGACACTTATGCGACACTTATGCGACAGGCGATGCAGGAGTCTTGCGGGCGGTTTGTGGAGAGAGGCGGCTGTGTCATGGGGAAACTCTAGCACAGCGGTTCGGTGGATGTCAAGGGGGCGCATGACATCATAATTATGGTTACCGAAGGAGGGAATGATCCTCAAAATTGTGGTTACCGAGAGGGTGACCATGATAGAGGGTCACCCTGGCGCCATGCCAGGTCTATCAGCATGTCGATTTCGGCATCGATCCGGCGGCTCAGCCAGAGGGGGTTGAGCGAGCGGTAGAGCTTCTCATGGATGGCTCTGGGCGCCCCCACCAGGGCCCCGCTCTCGAGCATGCGATGGTATGGAGTCATGGCATGGTCGTGGTAACGCACCAAGCGGGCGCCATGCCGTTCCTTCGCTGTCAGCTTTCGGACCGGCTGGAAGAAGTTGGTGTGGAGTGTGGCCAGGGAGTAGACCTCCTTGAGCTTGCTGAAGGCCCGCGCAGAGGAGTATCGGGCGTGTCCTGTGAGCCTGCGAACGACGGCTCCGTTCTTCTGCTCCACGTGGGCGCTGTCGTTCTTACGATAGGGCCTGCTCCTGGTGAAGGTGATGCCGTTGTGCTCACAGTATGCCAACAGGCCCTTGTTGATGAACTCTGAGCCGTTGTCGGTGTCGAGGCCAAGGAGTGGTACGGGAAGCCTTCTGTGCATCCTCCGTATGGCGGCTGCGACCCGGGTCTGGGTCTTGCCCCAGACGACATCCATCTCCATCCATCCCGTGGACACGTCCACGGCGGTCACGGTCCACAGGTGGAAGCCCTTTGTGGTGGGGCCGCAGTGGGCGACCGTGTCCACCTCGACAAAGCCTGGCCTGGCGTCGTTCCAGTCGCTGAAGGTGCGCACCTGGATGCGGTTGCGGAGCATCGTTCCGGGCTTGGTCAGGCTCCTCGACTTCCTTCTCACAGGGAGTTGGGCGCCGGCCAGCATACGCTCCAGGGTTGCAGGGCTGGCGCTTACGAGCAGCCTCTGGGTGTCGGGCTCCAGGGTCAGTTCGCCGAGGGCGACCAGTCGTGCGGTCAGTTCACTCACGAATGGGTGCAGCCGTCTGGCCCCTATCCTGCCAGCGGCCTCATGAACCACCAGCGCGGCATCTGCCACCCTCGAGTCGTATTCCACAGGCCTGCCCACCCGTCCACCTCTGGTTGGTCGGCTGCGGCCTGTGAGCAGCCGTACGGCCGACTTCCTGTGGCAGCCCGTCACTATCACCACCTCGTCCAGTATCCTGCCCTTCTCACTCCGGTTGGCCGCGACGTATCTGTCCTGCTGACGCGCTATGTAGTCTTGAATGCTCTTGCGGTTCACGGTTACCTCCCTGTGTCTTCTTCGGTAACCGTAATTCTGAGGTCACTTGTCTCCTTCGGTAACCATTAATTTTGAGGTCACGGGGGGGGGGGGCAGTGGTCGGTGGCTAGTGGCTAGTGGGGAGCGGGATGGGAGGCGGGGGATTGTCTGAATCAGGATTCTCAGGATGGGAGGATTTTCAGGATTGGGGGATTGGAGGCGCTCCGGCGGGCAGGTGACGGACGGGAGCGCGGCAGGGCGGGCGTGGGGCAGGGCGGGAGGCGCGGTGGGGCAGGGTGGGGGGCAGGGCGGGCGTCCCTCCGCGGGGCAGGGCGGCTCCTTCAGCCGCGCCAGCAGCAGTAGGTCGGTCACGCGGCGCAGAGGATGTTCATTGGCTCGTATCCAACCCTGGCGTACGGTTGTGGTATAGTAGCACACCTATGCAGGCTAACCACACTGGAGGCTTCTGCCATGCTAAAGCGCGAGACCTGCAGCTATAGACGTGTGAGCATCAGAGCCTTGCCGACGTCGGTGTCGCCGTACTAAGTTCAGGACACCTGGCGTCCTCCTTCAGCAACCTCCTCAGGATGTTTGCGTGTGCTTGACTTGAATGAGTTGATGAACGGCCTTCCATACATCACGCCGCGGTGGGGCGGCGCGATGGCTGAGGCGGCGGGAGTATGCCTGGAATTGCAGCGCCATAGCCAGGGTGTCCTTCTTAGCGTTAGAGGTAATGTAGACAACACACATGCGCTTCTCTGGCCGCCTGTAAATGTCCAGACTCGCCGGACCTTGGCAGACCATCAGGAGGCGACCGAGTATGGCGCTATGGCAGTTGCCGTGTTGTTGGCCAAGAATGAAATCGGCTATGGGGTGATCGAGAGATCTGCGAAAGGCACGGGTATCGATTACTGGTTGGGCGATGAAGAAGGGTTGCCATTTCAGCGTAAGGCAAGGCTGGAAGTATCCGGCATTCTAAGCGCTGGGGAGAGCCATAGTGATGTCGAAAGGGCTGTTACCAAGCGAGTAAAGGCCAAACTAAAGCAAACTCAATCCTCTAGCGGGTTGCTGCCGGTTTACGTAATCGTAGTTGAGTTTGGAAGCCCACTCTGCGAGGTACAGAAGGCATGAGCAAGATCAATGACCTTCACAACAAGGCTATGGACCTGGCGGAACTTGCTCTGGTCGAACGTTTGCAAGGCAATGTGGAAAAGGAGTCGTTCTTTACTAGACAGGCCCTAGACCTCGAACTCGCCGCTATCCAAGAATTGGACGATCCGATAGAGCCAACCTTTTCCGTTCTTCACCGAAGCGCCGGGACGCTGGCATTGCGATGCCGTGAATATCGACTAGCCGAACAGACTGCGGCCAAGGCTCTAGCCCAAGAACCTCCTCATGAAATTGCGGAAGAGCTCCGTGATCTCGTTGAACAAGTGCACTTTCAGAGGCATCTTGAGTTGAGGGGAATTGAACTGGGACAGGACGAGATGCAGATGAGTCTGTCAGGCAAGGAGGTTGGCTATGGCATGGTCACTTCGAACGAGTTAGTAGGCAGAATCGAGGATGCATCAAGATTGATTGGGCGAATCGTAGAGCGACAGAGAGAATCACCCTTCAGTGAGCGAGGCCCGCGGAGAATTATAAGGGAAACCTTTCCAGTGCTTGTCTCTGCGCCCAGAGCCGCCAGCTTTGCCGTAACATTGAGGGTTGGCCGTCCAACGGGACAACTCTCCTTTCCGGGAGAGATACAAGTGATTATCGACGAATTCATGGATTTGATGGACATGGTGAACAGTTCAGATATTCAGAAATTGGAGGAGCGTATCCCGGAGCCGCCATATTTGCGGAACTTCCTTGGAATCGCAAAGAAGATAGCGCCGGATGGCCGCCGAGTCCGGCAGGTGGGCTTTACAGTCCAAAATGGTGATGAGGTTCGCAGCGTGTCAGTTACCAGACCGGCAGCCGATATCCCATCGCCGTCCATTGTGGCGCCGGAAACCGAAGACGAAACACCTGGGAAGCCTGTCGAGGTTCGGGGAACGCTCCGCTTCGCGGACGCCACAGGCGATGAGGACAATAAAATCAAGATTGTCAATGATAGGGGGAGGAGTCGTTCTGTGACGGTGCCTGTAGGTATGATGAACGACATCGTCCGGCCAATGTGGGATTCGAAAGTACTTGTAAAAGGATTGCGGAAGCGCCGAGCAATCGTCTTACAGGACATAGAGTTAGACGAGTAACCCAATTACTCGCTCGGCGGGCGTCCACATAGAGGCGATCCGGCGCGGTGGGGCAGGGGTGGGGCGGTCTTACTCGAGGCTTACCCCTGAGCGCTTGAGTGCTTGCGTGAGAGGCTGTCCGCATCTCAATGTTTCGATAGATACTCGCTTATCTCCGAAACTTACCTGAGAGCTCGTTTGGCGCAGTTTGTTGATTTCATTGGTGTGGATTTTGCCGCCAACAACCGCGATGGGGACGAAGCGAATCGATTTGGAGTCGGGGATGATTCGTTCAGCGAATCGCGCGCCCGCCTGTAGCTGCGATTGAACCTCGCTGGCCTTCAGGGCCCCGTTCTTCAACTCGAGCGGGATTACCAGGCTGCCATGATCGCTGACGAACACGAAGTCACATCTCTTACCCACAGGTTTGCTTGGCAATTCAGGGCAGTCCATGTCGATCAGGACGCGCGGCCGCGGCGCGTCTTTCAGATCCACCTTGCAACTCGACCTCCGGCACCTGTCGACGAGGCATGACGAGGGGATGGCCGACTTAACCCTGCTGACGAGGCTTGTACTCAGACCTGGCCTCCCCTATGCGGTTCGATATTGCCGCGTAGTCGTTGTAGGTCTCCATTGCGACTTCATCGAAGCCGGAGCGGAAGCCGCCGAAATCCTCGTTGAACGGGATCTCCTTTACGACGGACCCCCTGGGCCGCGTCTTCGGCTCGAACAGCCAGACTCCCAATTGCTTGGGGTCCAGGGCGTAGGACGCTCCCCCGACCCCCTGCCTGCGCGACTTCGGGAGGCTCGACAGGCGCACCAGGTTGGCGAGCTCTTCCAAGACCCACTCGCTGTGCGTGGTGATCACGACACGGACGCCCGCGCGCACCACTGCCGACAGGTGTCGGATGAACTCAACCTGCTTCGCTGGGTGGAGGTGGGACTCCGGCTCCTCGATGATCAGCACGTCTTCGGGCCGGACGACGTGCCGCAGATACAGCACGACAGGAGCGAGCTCCGAGACCATCGACGACGTGTACATGAGCGGCAGGCCTTTTCCCCACCCATCGGGCCGATACGAGAACTCAGGATATCCGGTGGCGGATTCTCTATTGAGAATTTCACCACTCAGCAGATTGGTTTCCAGCATCTCGGCAAGGTCTTCTTCGCGGCTCGGTCTTGTGGGTCTTCGTTCCCTCAATCCGATCAGGGTTTCGAGGAAATCGGCAAGCACTCCCGAAAGAACGGGCAGCGGGGGTTCAGGGTCAAGCCCTGCTCGTGGGGCGTGTCCTATCAGGGAGCTCACGACCACTCTGTGAGCGTGTATGACGCCGGTGCGGTCTGCGGGCAGGTAGTACGGCGTATGCGTCAAAGGGTCAACCAGATCATGGCCGCACTCACCAGTAAGCTCACTCAAAACCATACTGGATAAGGAAGAACCCATCTCTGCTCTTTCTGCGTCGCTGAGATTTGAATAGAAAGCGGCCTGTCTGCTCATGTGAGACAGGCTGCCTTCGGTACCCGCCATACGCAGAGGAGTTGCGCTTGGGACTGAAGCCGCTAGATCGAGTCTGCCGCCTCTTCTCGTGTACCTGTATTCGACGAACCTGGCATCTGCCCCCGCCTCTGGGACAGGGCGTCTTACGGCAGCACTCATGCCGTCCCTGGCTCCGTTGCGGATCAAATTCCTGGTTTCTTCGACACCGAAGCAGCGGGCGATTTCACCATCGAGGAGTCGGTCGAACTCGCGCATATCTTCGAGCCGGCGCCGGACAATCTTTGCAACGGACTCCGGCAATTGGGCCAGGAATTTCTCAGGCGGGTTCGTTTCAAGTACCCTCTTTGACACGTCATCTGCCCAGCTAATCAGCGCCTCCGTGTCTTCGGCTGGAATTGCCTCAGCGTCCTTTAGGCGGCGCCTAATACCAAAGATGGAGCTAGCTCTGAAGACGGAGCGGAAGTGGGGCCTCATGACCCTGCCGCCGAAGAACCTGTGCAGCGCGTAGATGAGGATCGCCAGGTAGGATTTGCCCGTGTTGCTGGGGCCGACGAACACGGTCATCGGGCGCAGGTCGATATTGGCCCTGGCGATTGGGCCGAGGTTGGTGACATTCAGTTCGAGGTTCTTGGGCTTGGATGTTGCGGCCATTTGTTCTTGCCTGAGTTGGGGTGCGCCCGTCGTCGGCTGCCTGCGGCGGGGCGGCGCTGCTCCAATCCTACCACATGCCGCGGCCTCGTCTTCGGCGGCGGTGTGTGTCAGCGCAGGCTGCGTTGTATGGCCGCGCCTTCTTCTTGCGTCAGGCCGTACAGGTCATGGACGAGCCTGTCTATCTCCCGTTCCTGCCCGCTCGTGTCCGCGTCGGGGTCGGCCGCCTTGGCATCGAGGATGCCGTTGACCAGCAGGACGAACGGACGCTGCTCGGCGGCGGGAATCTTCGGGATGGGCAGGCGGCGGACGGCAAACTTCTCCCACTGCACGAGTCCCAGCCCTGTTGTCCGTGCTGTATTCTTCATCATCCAGGTGGTCAGGGGACTGTTCAGAACCGCGCAGAGGTACTTCAGGGATTCACCGGTCATGATGAACGCCTTGTTGTTGCAATACACTTCCGTATCAGAGTAGGCGAACCTGCCTTCAGGTGACATGTCCATCCAGATCAGCTTTTCTTGGGAGAAGTCTTTGTAATAGGCGCAGTTGCGCAGGTTATAGGGCGTCCTGCCTCTGTCCTGGCGCTTTGCCAGTTGAGGATAGTGCCAATCGAGATGTGCCTTGACAGCGGGGTAGTCGTCAGGCTCGATGGCCGGAACGTTGCCGTATCCATTGTGGGTTGCAATCAGCCACAGGCCCGCCCACTTAGCGAGGTAGCGCCGGATGTCGCGGCCCCGCAGCACAGGCTTGATGATGTCCGCGGAGTTCGGGTCGCCGTCGATCAACGCCTGCTTGGTCTCGTCGTCGATGATGAACGCCTTGTTGTAGCCGGTCTTGATGCCGTAGTTGATCTTGACGTCCCACTCCGCAAGCGGGGTTCCAGCCGCGCGCATCTTGTCCATGACGCCGTGCTCCGTGAGCGACAGGATGCTCCACGGCGCTTCGCCGTCGGGGCGCACCCGCCCCCACAGGCTTGCGTCGGGCGGGAAGCTGTTATCGGGAAGTCTGTCCACGTCCACGGCGCGGAACGCCCCTCCTGCGCTCCCCTTCCTCAGAAGCAGCACGCAGCTGTCCACTATCGCGCTGTCGAAGATGTCCTTGCCCAGTTCGAGGAGGGCCAGCGGCTCGTGCTTCTCGGAGAAGTAGCGGCGCAGGGGCTTGCCGTACTCGGCCTTCAGCCAGCTGTTGGACGTTATGTAGGCCAGTGTGCCGTGAGGCGGTCGGAGGAGCTGGCAGCCCCGTTCGTAGAAGAGTTGGTAGACGTCACCACGCGAGGCGAGTGTCAAGTATTGAACATCCTTGTAGAGATGCCTCAGTTTGCCGCCGTCCTTCTGCAGCTGGATATACGGCGGGTTCGCCAGGGCGACGTCGAAGCCGCCGCGGTCGAACACCTCGGCGAACTCGACGCGCCAGTCGACGGCGCCTGACGGCGCGGCCGCGTCGGCGAGGGCGTCCCTGAGTTCGTCTTGGACGCGCTCGATCTCGTCTCTGAGCGCGTCCTTGCCGGTCGCCGCGGCCATGTACTCGTACTTGAGTTTGGAGAGTTGGGCCGCCGTTTCGTGGACCTTGTGTCGGAACAGGCCGCCGTAGTTGTCGGGGCTTGGGTCCGGCCCCAGCAGGCTGTCGCCGAGGACCACCTTGAAGTCGAGGTTGGGCAGCGGCTCGGGCTTTTCGCCTTCGTACTCGATCGCCAGGGACAGCCACATGCGGAGCATGGCGATGTTCACGGCGAACTCGTCTATGTCCGCGCCGTAGAGATTGCGTTGGATGACGTGGAGCTTCAGTTCGTAGAGGCTGCGGGGATCGACGCCGACGTTGAACAGGACGGTTCGAAGGTCGACCAGTTCCTGCATCATGCCCAGCAGGTATGCGCCGGAGCCGCAGGCCGGGTCGACCACGGTCACCCGCTCCAGCGCGTCGGCGACCCTGCCAGCCGACACGGTGGAGAGGCCGGACGTGTCGCGCTCGTCCACGAACCGCGCGGCGTCGTCGGCCGTCAGGCCGGCGCCGCAGCCCTCCAGGTAGCCTTTGAGGGCCTCGCGGCACATGAAGGAGACGACGGGGCGGGGCGTGTAGTAGGAGCCGCTGCCGCGCCTGCCTGTCACGAGTTCCTCGAACACCTTGCCGAGCATCTCGGGATCGACCGCCACCTCGACGTCGAAGGGGGTGGACTCCATGACGGTGAAGTTGAACCTGTCGAACAGCTTCGTGAAGATCTCGGAGACGCAGTCGTCCGGGACGACGACGTTGGTGCGGTTGTCCTCGTCCTTTCTGTCGAACAGGCCGCCGTTGAGGAAGGGGACTTCGCCGATGAGCTCCGGGGTGTTCGGCTCGGAGGTGAGGTCTTCGGCGCGGTAGTTGTTCAGCCCTGCAAAGAACAGGAGCCGCAGCCTGTCGGTGTGGAAGTTCTTGTCCTCGCCGTCGGCGGCGCGGTAGCCGCGCCAGAGGGCGTTGAGGTAGTCGCTGTCGCGGCGGAAGGTGAGCCAGCCCTTGCGCTGGAGGAAGTAGATGAACATGAGGCGGTTGAACAGTGTCTGAACGAACAGCTTCTTTGCTTCCTGCTCGTCCTCGCCGCTTCCGAAGCCCTGGACGCGGGCCATTGCGGAGTCGAAGACGCGCTTGTACTCCTCGAAGAACTTTTTTGTGACGGCCTCGACGTCGAAGGCGGCGTTCAGCGCGTCTCGGATGCTGCCGCTGTCGCGGCGCTGCCAGTAGATGTTGGAGACCTGCTGTACGGCGGTTCGGCGCGGCAGGTCCCGCTCGACGATCATGCGGCGCAGGGTGGGTCGCGCGCCCTCGAACTGGGGGAGGATGAGGTGGAGCTGGCTGGCGGAGGTGTTGGTGAAGACCAGGAGCAGGTCTTCGCCGAGTCGTTGTCCCGCGATGAGCCTGGCGGCCTCGGAGGCGTCCGTTTGGCGCACGCGGTTGGTGTCGAGCGGCACGTAGAGGACGTGGACGCCGTCCATTTCGGCGACGCGCTCGGCGGAGTCGGGCAGGTCGGCGGCGGCGGCAGCGCGGTCGAGGCTAACCTGGCCGACCGCAGTGTCGAAGTCGAGCACTTCGACGAACAGGACGCGAATCTCTCGCGTCCGCTCGGACGTCGAGTCGGCCTCGAAGACGCGCGCGACGCAGCTTTCGACTTCGGCCGCGTCTTCGCGGCTGAGGACGGGCATGGCGGTGCAGCCCCCTGTCAGGACGGGATCGGCCAAGCATAGCACAGGGGGGGGCTTGATCCTCGTCCGCAGCTGATGGCGGGGATTGTGAGGGGTAGACGAGGCTAGGCGCGCTCCTCAGTACGGAGACGCAAGGCTCTTGAGCCCGGGCTTCCTTATGGTGGGCCTAAGTTGACGGTAGGCAGTACCATCTTTGAGTTGTGGGTGGAATTGTGAGTCCGCTGCCCTAGCTGATCATAGCCGGGTGGGTAGCGACGATGCCAGTCACTCCAGATGCAGTCTGCTCTCAGAAGCGAGACTCCTCAGGGCAGGATACGTACAGTGCAACGCCCTCTGTCCTCAAAGTCTCGTATATCCGTCGTGTCGTCACGATTCCGTACTTGGCTGTCTCGGCCAGCACGTGTTCAATCAGCGATGGCTGGGCGTTGTCACCATCAATCAGCATGGCTATCGGGCGCTGCTCTGAAGTCATGGCTCCTATCTTTCTGATGCCGGAAGAGGCCGGCGATTCGATCTCATCTGCTCATGCCCCAGCAATATAACCGTAGCGTCTGCTGCATCAGTCTCCCAGTGCCTTCAATAGGGCTTCTCTCGCATCTGCGTAGTAGATGATGCTCAGTTTGGTCGCCATGTCGTCGGACAGGTCGTTCAGCTGCTTCCTTGCGGAGATTGGGACTAGCAACTGGATCGCTCCTTTCTCAATCGCAAGCTCGGCGACGCTCACTGCATTGTATACAGGGTCCAGCGTGCCTCCGAGGTTCAGTCCCCCGACAATTGCTAGGCCCCCTCTAAGGCTCTTTCCAAGGAGGGCGCTACACAGCGCCAATAGCGCCGGGAGACCGAGGAAAGCCCCGGCCCTCGAATTGTCGAAGGCCCGGAGCTGGACTGTGAACTCATGGGCACGAGGGTCCTTGTCACCGACCAAGTCCTTTGCTTGAGTGACAAGGTTTCCCTGAGCATACCTGACGCTCTCTCTGAACGGGCCAGGAGCAGGGACGTTGACGATCTTCACGCCCGATCCTGGTCCGACGTTCACCTCGATACGATAGAGCCCCTCATTGTCATCCGGCCCGCCGGGGCTGATAGCCCAGACTTGTCCGGAGGGAAGCGGGTCCGTCCCGACCGCATCGTCACTTTGGAGTTCAGGTGTGGGAACGAACCTTTCAACCCCATCTTCCCCCATCGTGTAGCTAAAGTGGGTGTTCCGAAACTCGGCGCTCCCGATCCGCTTCTGTTGTTCCTTGACTCGTCGACGGCACTCAAGAGCCAACCGGACTGCCCACTCGATTTCTTCATCAGGAATCTTTGCCTCTCGGTCAGGGTAGAGGAGTTTCAGCAGGCCATTCAATGTCCGGAGCACTGCCGTCGTATCTCGCCCGCTGAGGGCACCACCAAATTGGACTCGCCCCTGAATGGAGGAAAGCCTGTTCTCCGACCGCAATTGAGACCAGCAGTCAGAGAGGAAGTCGTTCACCAGACCGAAGTGGTTCGTGAAGAATGACCGGTCCAGCTTGGGCACGTCCCAGCCTGGCAGATAGGCATGAATACGATCCATGAAGGCTGTGTCATGCCGCATCTCAGGCGGCAGAGGTTCCAGCAAGTGACCAATCCGCTGCTGGTGTTCGACATCAACCTCAAAGTTACCCACAAATACCAAGCTGCCGTTTGCCCGTATGCTCTCCCGGCCCCTGCTGAATTCGCCGGACTCCATGTAGCCCTTCATGATGTTGACGCCATCCTTCTGGTCGAAGGAGACGCCAGAGATCTCGTCGAAGCAGACGACATCGTACTGGGCGACCAGACCGCGCTGCCCTGTTGCGTTGTTCACGAACATTCGCGCTACCGTAGCCTTGCCTCCAGAGATCAGGTGCGACGCAGGGGATATCTGTTGGAACAGATGGGACTTGCCTGTACCGCGCGGGCCGAGTTCAACCACATTGTAGTTGCGGTCTACGAACGGCACCATCCGCAGTACCAGGATATCTTGCGCTCGTAGGCTAAGCGCTGAAGGCTCGAAGCCAACGCTTCTCAGCATCAAGTGCTTCCATTGCTCAGTTGTAAACGCCTTCCGTCCAGAGGCGAGATCGTCCAGCATCCCACGCTTGGACAGTTGGATCGGACGTAGGGCCTCGATTCCGAAGGGTCTGCCTCCCTTCTCCTCTGCCACGGTTGCGTTGTAGGTAAGCTGTAGCTCCGCATAGAAGCCTCCGGTCAACATGCGCTCGTGCGCGGAAACAAGCTCAGCAGAGATGCGAACGTCATTCAGGCGCAGGCTCGGCAGCGTGGCGAGGTAAGAATCGGAACGTGCGTCTAGGCGAGCGGTGATGATGTCTATGAGCTTGACGGAGCCGAGCTCCCGGGCACGTGACTTGAATAGTTCCTCCTCCCCGGCCCTTACGGTCCGATAGCGCATCTGCGATTCGACGATGTTTAGGCCCTCTTGTATTTCCGTCTCGTCTGTGCTTGCGCAGTACCTACCTAGCAAGAACTCAGCCACGTATTCGGGAACTGGGTATCTGCCCTTGAAGGACCGGGCGAGGTCCTTGCGTACCACGTAGCCCTCAAAGGCCTTGGCCGCTAGCTCGTCGAGTTCATCCATGACGATCATCAACTCATGAACCCCCAACGATGGTGCTCGTTTGAGCTAGAACCGTGCCGTCTGAGCCAACCACAACGACCAACGCCGCCTCATCCTCACGATCGGCATCTTCAATCAGGAGAGACACTTCGCTTTCGGCACCAAGCTCCTTACCACCCATAGCCAACGTGGTAGTGGCGTCGCCCACTTTGGTACGGATGTCTACACGCGCGCCAGTTGCTGATCCCTCAATCATGATGTTGCATCGAAGTCGTCGCCACCGCACCTCACCGATGGACACGGTGGCACGGGACGCTTGCCCGGTTGCCGTCAGAATCGGCACCACGCACTCCTGTGGGCTAAGACCGCCGTGCTCGTATTCCTTGCCAGCTTCGTAGCAGTGGATACCCGGCGCTACGGCAATGCGGACCGTGCGGTTCCAGTGCCAAGATAGAACCTGTTGGTCAGCCTGAGAGCCTTCCTTCAGCCGCGCGCAGCGCCCCTTCCGTATTTCGGTGAGGTGTTCCGGCAACTCCACTTTGGGCAGACCGTCAGGCATCAGCAACCATCCATGGTCAGTGACCACAACCACCTTCTGCCATCCGTGGTCCAAGAGACCAGCTATCCTATCGGCTAGTCCTCGAAGCTCGGCGGCGGCGTGATGGGCGACCCTCCACCCATGTTCGTGGCCGTATGCGTCGATGCTCCCCGACTCCAACCAAGCGCGCCCGGCAATGTCGCCAAGCTCTTCAACTCCCAGGACCTGGAAGCCCGCATCGCCCACCACCCTCCGCAGGACCTGAGCGGTGACCTTCGATCCGTTCGCCTTTACAACAGTTTCGAAGCCTTCGCCCCCTACTAACTCGGAGGCCGCAGGAGAGATTGCAGGCTTCGCCGTAGCGGTTACCGATGGCAGAGCCGTCAGACGTGGCTCGACTTCCACCTCAATCCCCTTCTGCTTCAACATCGTTCCAAGGCGGTGTGCCAGATCGAACCGAAGACCATCGACGAATAGCAGACACGTTCCGTCGGCAACCTCCGGCGGAGATTCCGCTTGGTAGCCGTCTGGCTCTGACGCTGCAACAGCGTCCTGAAACGTCTCGACGACCCTTTCCAGCCACGGGCGATACACCGTCCGCGCGGCTGATCGGACGGCCTTGACATCCTCCAGTCTCTCGACGGAGGCAAGCGCATCCAGGACGGCTAGGTCGGCAACCCATCCGTCATCGGCATATTTCTGCATGATCTCTGATATCGATGTTCCCCACGCCATGCGTTCGGTGACTCGCGCCATTGTCGCTAGATGCTCTATGGCCTGTGCGAGAGGAGCAGACCCCAGAGAGGCCCATACCCAGCTTCGCCGCTCGCCATGGCTCTGCTCCAGTTCGAGAACCCTACGCCGAGCGGCGTCGGAATCCATGTCCGACAATCTGAGTAGAGCATCGCGAAGGCTTGCCTCTGCCGTCTCGTTGTTCTGGGGCCACGATTCCGAGTGGTCGAGGAGCGGCAGGGTCATCTGGGGTTTCGCCTCTCGAAGCCGATCTGGGATCGTACTGTAAGATGCGGGAGCTTCGGCGAAGCGACGCCAGACCATATCCCAATTGCCCAATTGCTGCCCCAACTTCTCGACAGCTGTTACTTGGCCGTCCTTGTCTGGGTGGAAGTCGTAGTGACTTTCGCACAGCGCCACAAATGCCGCCCACTCTTGGTCGGAGCACTCATCCCGGTATCCCTTGGGGGAATTCAGCCAGCGCAGCACGTTCTTCACGTTGTCGGGGTGGATCAGTCCGTCCAGGTAGAAGGCGCGTAGTGGTGCGGCCCGATGGATAGCCTCTACAGGCTCCTCCGCCAGCTTCAAAAGGGAACGCTGGAGCGCTTCTCTGGTTCCCTGGTCTCCCTCTACCTTTATGCCGAGCCCGCCGTCCCTGCTCTGTAGGAATGCGTTAACAGTCCAGTCGCGGCCGTTCTTCTGGCTCCACAGCACACCCCGGTATTGCAGTTCAGCCAAGGGCTGCAACTCGACGGGGCAGGTCTCCAATGCCCGCATGTCCTGTCGAGAATAGCCGGGCAGATAGAGCACTGGCGCCTTCCCCGTTGGTAGGCCGGGGTGAGGAATCGTCCGCGCAATAATGCACCTCAGCCAATAGGCCGGGCCAGTGTGCTCGTCTGGGTCGTACTTGCCCAGGACAAAGAGAGGCAGCCGGTTCTTGAGCAGAGGAAGCAGTTCCTCCCATTGCCGGGCCTCGTCCGTCCAAAGGACGGCAGCAGGGGGATCTTGGTCTTGCCTGTTATGCGAGCTCGCAGACTCAATCGCGTCGGACAGAGCGTCCAGGAAGGTTCTGGCACGGGAGACGGTGGTCATCTTGTCTTTGCCTCCCTAGCCGTGCGCTTCTCTTCCAAGGTAAGGGGAGGGACAAGATCGTTTATGCGCTCGGAACCGTCGGCGTTGCGCCCGCGGTCCTTTTTCCAGTTCACATTTACCCGACTGCGGAGAACGCCTGCGGTAACGAAAGGCCGGATGTTTAGCCGCACGCCGTCGTTGAGGTCAGGATTCCAGCCCATTGGCTGGTCGTGTTTTGGCTTCCAGCGGACGTAGATGTCGTAGGGCGGCTCCCCGTCCCGTATCTCTTGGAGCTTCCTCTGAAGCTCAAGGGCTGCCACCAACCGAGCGGTGGCCCCGGGTGTGCCAGATTCTTCGGCGGCTCGCTGGGTGCGAATCCACTCGCCCAGGTAGGTGTAGATGAGCTTGTCGAGGTTGACCGCATCCAGCTTGTGGTAGTTCACCAAAGCCGAGAATCCGTCCTTACGGCCATCCCAAATGTGCCAGATGAATGGGCGTTGGTGGAACATCTTGCAGTGCTGTTTGAAGAAGCCGTCGCTGAGCCAGACGTCAAGGCCTTTTGTCTCGAAGCCGACTTCGCGCAGTAGCTGAGCTTGTCGTTCAGCCGTCCAGTCCTCGCCATAGGCTTCCGACAAGATGCGGCGCAGCCGCTCGGATGCAGGCTCTTGGCCCGCGACTGACGCAAGAGAGAGGATTCCGTCCCGTACAGCGAGATGGGAAAGCCCGTCTGCATCTTGCTGGGGCCATTGATAGCCCAAGAGCCTTGCCACCGCTACCTGAAGGGGCTGTGCGCTCCCTGCTGGATGTCCCTTGAAGAGCCACTGAGTGGGATCGTCGGAGTGTGGTTTAGGCAGACCTGTGGGCCATCGCTCCTCTGCGACGAGTTGCCAATGTTCAAGATCGAAGGGTACTTTGAGAAGAGTAGCAGTGGTCAACTTCAACTGTTTGTCAATGCGCCGGACTTCCTTGTTGAATTCGGGTGATGAACAATAAGACCAAATCGCTCCAAGATGTTTCGCATCTCTGGGCCAAATAACACCACAGTTCATATCGAATTTGTCGCCAAAGTATAACGTAACGGGCAATGGTCCTGTCAGGCTAACAACAATGCCTTTCTTGCCCCATGCATCTTGCCCCTGGATGCTCGCTAGCCCAAGTCGTGCATACTCTGCGAGGTCCCCCCGCCCAGACTGCCACAAGACGAGTTTTTCTCGCCCTGAGTATGCCGATGTCTCCGTTGCGGTGCTCTGAAACGGCTCCCACCTTCGGTCATGTCCATCCAACTCCCAGAACAGTCTGACGAACCGTGGATTGTCCGCTGTCCGGGTGCCAGTACGGCTATATGAAAAAGCTCTCAACAGATTGGTCGTAGTTACTGATTCAGTAATGATTCGAGCATCCGGGTTCGAGAGTTGCTTTGCTTGGTCAAAGTAGCGAACTTCTGATTCTACGATCCCTCTAGCCTTTTGTTCAGCACCTTTGACTTCATTGACATCGATTGCGAAGAACCGATGGAATTGTCCAGGGAGGTGGTTCGTCTTGACACCCAACACTACGTTGACTACTTCTCCTGACACTGAATCAAATGCGCCGGGCCCTAGCCTGGCGACAGCTTGCCACTCCTGTTCGCGAAGAGATTGGATTCTGAGCTGCCTATATGCGGGTTGGAAAAGCCAGTTTTGTGGGATGACTACCGCATAGGTTCCTTCAGTAACCGATAGTTCCCTGCATCGATTGAGAAACGCTGTGGCAAGATTCGCCTTAGCTTGGGGAAATCTCGCATCAATGTAAGTGCGGAGAGCGTCAGCCTGCTTTTGGCGTGTCAAGTACGGCACGTTGGTCGCCACCAGCGTGTACCGGCGCGCCAGCATCTCGGCGGCACGGGCGACTCCAAGCGCGGCGTTGCCAAAGACCGCCGCAACCGGATCAGCAGTCCTCTCTCGCGCCATGGCGCCCTCCAGCAGGGGCGCAACCTTCCCAAAGTCAGGAGTGAACATCCGCTCGCGGACGGGCACGTCCGCCGGGTTGATCAGACTGCCCAAGTCTGGCGCATTTACGAATAGCCCGTGCAGTCTCCCCAAGGTCTGACGCATGTTGGCGTCTTTGCCAGACATCTTGGTCCACGCCTCAATCTGTCCGCCGACAGGGATGCCTGAACATGCGACGTTCGGCAGGGGCAATTCCCGGTAGCCACTTACCTTCCATACCGCGAGCGCGAGGGCGAAGGCTGCGATCTGTACGCAGCGCGGGTCGATCTCGAGGCCAAAGAGATTGTCTCGAAGCACTGCGACGGCCGCCTCAGCCTTGCTGAGGTACTCTTCCTCCATCCGCATCTTGCGGAGCATTTCGAACGCAACCACCAAGAAGTGGCCCGAACCACAGCACGGGTCCATTACGGTTACCTCTGCGGCTCGCTCCGGCCAGCCCTGAAAGGCGCCGGCCGCCGGCGTGCCGTCTTCCCGAAATCGCAGGTACTTGAAACTCTTCACCAACGGGCTATCAGGATGCCGTGCGGCCCACCAGGCGCCAAGCGAGTTCTCCAGCAAGAACCGCACCATGTAGTCTTCGGTGAAGAGCTGAGAGTAGGCGGCCAAGTCGAGCTTCTCTATCTTTTGCCCGCTGCCGCTGACCTCCTTCTTCTTCTTCGACTGCCAGAACTGATATACCCATCCAAGTCCGTCGTCGGACGTGAAGACTGGACTGGGGAGGGCGCTTAGGATGGCCTCAAGAGCGGCGCGGCCTTCAGGAGCGAAAGTGACCTGTCTCGCTGGGTCGTCGGAGGGGAAGATGCCCGGCAGCATATTCCCTGCATACTGGGCTGCTGTTGCCCACCGGTCCAGGTCCCCCTCTGCTGCAGCCAACTCCTCGCATTCCTCCAGGGTTACGGCTACCCCGGTGGGGTGCATAAGCAGTTCGTTCTCAGCTAGAAACAGGGAGAACAGCATCCGGTGCCACTGCACGTAAGCCACCTCTTCGACGAGCAAGGGGAATCCGGTGGGCTGGCTGCCGGAACCCAATTGGCGGGCCTTTGCCCGCAATAGGTTGCGAAGCGCCCGCTGTTCCCTTGTGAGAGTTGCAAACGCCCTTGGGTCGTTCACGGCCAGAACGTCCAAGGCGGCGCGTGCCCCGTCCTCGGCCTTCGAGCGTGCCTCGCCGACCGCCTTCTCCAGCGCACTTCGTAGAGTAGGATCGAGTGATGGCACCTTCTCTTGCTTGCCTCTATGGAATGATCACAGGGCGCTCATCTACCTGGGCCAGTAGCTGTTCCCTCAGCCTTTGGATGTAGGCTTCCACGTCTTCCCGGCTATTTAGGGTTGCCGCCCCTGGACGGACCGTTATAGCCTTAGGCGCCAGCAGACGGGCGGCCTCCTCTCTCGCCCGGTCTACTCGCGGCTTCAGAGCTAGGAGTCGGTCATCCCAGTCCTGGATGCCGGTATCTTCAAGACAGTCCATAAGCGCCTGGTCGGCGCCAATGACGAGGTCGGGAATCGGCCCTAGCCCGTTCGATACCAGAATCCTAGCTCCGTCCCCAGGCTTCAACTTCAGCCAGTCATCAGAATTCTCCAGTTCCGCCACCGCCAGGTCGCGCTCCTTGCGTAGGCGTCCGTGTGCTTCCGAAACCGTCTTTCGCAGGGCAGCTGTCACCTTGCTGAGAAGCGGTGGGAGGGGGTTGGGGTCAGTCAGTAGAGAACGTTGGGACCGAATCGCTCTCATCTGAGGGTTCAATTCTGTAGCGACGGGCAGGTTGCGGGCATGGTGCTGAAGCCTCTCCAGGCGGCGCCACTCCGGCAGGCGCTCTCGTGCAGCCTCGGCAGCTGCCGACCAATCCTTATGGATGTCGATGAGAGTGTTCGACTTTTCGGCCACTCCAACAATCTGACGATTCCCAGCCAATTCCCGAAGCTCCCGGACTATCGTGGTGCCCGGCGGTTTGGGAAGAGGAGCATCCCCGCCGGCAGCCTCCGCTTCGCCCTGGAGGCGCTCCAAGATAACCGGAACAGCCTCCGCCTCCTCTCCACTCTTCGCTGGGAGGCCCATCTCTGATGCGACCTTACGAACCTCTATCCGCTGGACAGCGGACACGATGACCCCCTCGCTGAAAAAATCGGTAACTCCTATTTGTTGCTGGTTCAGGTCCTTGGCAGTCATCGGCTGCCCGCTGCGAGCGGCCCGCAAGAACCCTCCTGCAAGCAGTGCCAAGAGAGCGCCATCAACGGCGTCGCGCGGCCACCCGTGAGGTGGGTCCGAAAAGTGACGGCGTACGTCGGAACCCTTCTTTCCCGCACCCCCAACAAAGCTCCGTATCTCTTGGCACACGGGATGATTCTCTACATCGGAAGAGTACCCGAGGGTTGAAAGAGCATCGGCAGCGCCTTGCAATGCCCTAGTCACTACCCTGTTCCAGCCGCTCTGGTCCGCATCCGAAAACTTCGGGAACAGCCTGGTCAGGGCCGCGCCGACGGCCTGTCTGATAACCTCAGGGAAGGACTCGGCAATGATTTCGTTACCGCCTCCCTGGTAGACCCGTGCGTTTCTGATGATGTTGTCCACGAGGTCGCTGACGCGTTTCCCTCCGGCCTCTATACGGGATTGCATTGCTCCTCTTGCTTCGATCCCTGCGCTGGTCTGCGGAACCGCGCGGGTGCTGACGGTCTCCTCAGCCGCACGGAGTCGACCAATAGTCTGTCGCAGATCGTCAGCTTCAAGTCTCGGCAGGAAGACGAACACGGTAGGGTTGTCGACCCCCGCCTGCCTGGCCTCCTCACGCACAGCCCCCAGCGACGCTGACCATTGATCTTGGACCCACACGGGGACGCTGCTTCCGCCAGTTGCTGGCCTATCTGAGCCTAGGTGCAAATCGTACTTACGCGAGGTCTTAGTCGCTCCCTGCAAGAAAGTGAGGCTCTTCAGAGCCGTGGCCAGGGTCTTTCTCATGGCAGTTTCGCGCTCACTCGCCATCCGCACGTCGTCCCCGAGAATCCGAGAGAGTCGGCCCTGGTAGTCCATCTCCCATTCGAGGCTCTCCGGAGTTTGTAGCCGATACTCGCCATCGACCAAGATCAGTCTTCCTTCGTCTACCAGGTCCTGAAGTACAACCGGGACTTGCTGACGCAGAGATGCGCTTCCGGCAGTGAGGTCATCGACCACCAAATCGGCCAGAGCATCCGAGGTGGCTCGAACTCCTGTTGCCAATGGGCCTTCGTCACGTGGAAGTTTCCCTATCATGAAGATCAGAGCGCATAGACGGGTCCTGAGTCTGCCATCCTCAGTGTCATCATCCAACTCCCGGATATTGGTTGCCACGTCACGCGGCAGGATAGCGCTCTGAAGCATCTCGGTCTCAATCTGCCAATAGATCGCGTCTGCCGGTGCAACCGTGCCCAGCGGTTTTTCCGCAACCTCTCGAGCGGTCTCATGGACGATGCGTAGCTGGGTCCTCAACTGTCCGGCAGTCCCCGCACTGTCGACTGACCGTAACATCCGTTCCCACAGACGCCGCCGCACGGGGAGCATCGGATAGTCAGCCACACGGTCCTGGATATCGCTGGGCTGGGGGCCGATTCTCGTGCCCGCCAAGTGGCGATCGATCTCGCCACTGGCCGAATCGAGGATGCTCTTCACAGAAGCAACCTTGGACGGAGTCTTTCGCAGGACCACTTCTCGAACCACCTTCTCGACATCGACGTCAGAGAGAGTCACACGTATCGAGAATCGGCCTTGAAGCTTCGAAAGTTCCGTATTGGCTTGGAGCGCCGACTGCCCAGTGCCAACGAATAGGAGACGGCTCCCGAACTGAGTGGCGCAGGCCTCGACAACGTTCTGCACGTGGAGGGTTCGCTGCGGGTCGTTTCCGATGAACTGCTGAAGCTCGTCGAAGACCAGAAGAGTAAGGGGCAGCTTGCCTGGCGCAGTCGACTGGAGCGAGAGTACGTCCGCAATCGCACTGTGTAGATCAGAATCCGATATGTCTGAGACGTTCGGGTACTGTTCCCGAAGCAAAGTGCGGACTTCGGGTGGACTGGAAGCCAAATTCGGGATCACTTCCAACAGGGTTTCAGCCAGCACCGGCGAGACATACATGTTGCGGAGTTCGCTTATGAGAGTCTTGCTGCGTGATTCGACTGCGGCGGATACAGCGTCGTACCAGCCGTTTTGCTTGAGCCACAGGACCAACCGGGCTGCAGGGTATTGTTCAGGCAGGTTGGCGTTTTTGAAGAGCACAGCCAGCAACGCCAGTCTGACGGCGCCGGCGCCCGATCCTAGAGTGCCCGCCGCCGACCACAGGCCTCCTTCTTGCCTACCTAGACGCGACAACTCAACAAGGCTGGCGTCAATATCAGGTGGCAATGTGGTCAGAGAACGAGCTCTAGCGCCGTCAGGGAACTCTACATCATGCCAAAGGTATTCGAGGACTCTGACGAGGTGGCTCTTCCCGCTGCCGTAGAATCCGCTCACCCAAACGGCCTGTTGCTGGGGCCGTGAGATGTTTGTTAGAAACGCTGAGAGTATCCGTTCCAAGCCCTGTCGGTACTCACCTTCACAGACGAATGACTCAAGCTCGTACTTGAGGATATCCCATTCATTCGCCGACTGGGGCTGGATGACCTTTGTTACGCCGTCGTTGGGGATGGCGGTCGTAAGAGGGTCTCTGGAGAGAACCTCCCGGATCTTCATATCTGGCATCAGTTACCCCCTTCAATCGGCACAGCGTGGTAGTTCCAGCCGTCACGGGCATTGAGCAGTCGCCAATTGGAGCCGTCCCGTTGCCCAGGGAAGAACGCAAGCAGACGGCCGGGTATCTCTGAATCGACCTTCGCTATGAGTTCAGAGACTCGTATGAGACCGAACAGCGATGCCAAGCCGAGCAGGGCCACGACTGTATTCTCATCAACGCTTGGCTGTTTCAATTCTTGTTGCACCCGTTCCTCCACGAAGTCTGAGAAATCAACGAGCGCCAGTTCTAGGTCTTCGGGCTGCTCAAAATACGCATCCTTATATTCGTGGTTCGTCATCCACTCCGCGAATGAATCGGTGATGTCTACCAGGTGCCACTTGTGGCGGGCATCAGTTGTTGCGGTCTGAAACTCAACGATGCGTAGTCGCAGGCGGCGCTCCTGGCCGGGGTCGTACCTGGCGAACCAGACTTTCTGCGCCCCGGCAAGCTTATGGTCCCAGGGAAGCTTCACGTACCGTTCGTACTGGCTCAGGAGGTCTTCTATCTCACTCATGGTGCGGAGTCTCCTTGATCACGCATGAGGTGCCGGAAGCTCACTTCCACTACGTCCCCGGCTGCTCTGTATTCAATCCAGCCCTGACGGGAGGCTATGACCGCCAGTTCTCTGAGCTCGTGAATGGGCGCGTCTAACATGTTGGCCCACAGCGTGGTGAAGAGGGCCTGACCGCGCTTGTTGCAGAGGTCTCCCAACAGAAGGGCGTAAGCAAGTGAGATTGGACGAGCCTGGGATTTGACTCTCACCTTCAGTTGCCGTCCTGACAGTAGCCCTGCCTTCTCCCAGGAAGACGACACGTTCCGCCCGAGGCGCTCGCGAGAGGTTGCCACGAACTTTCCGGGGAACTGATGCTCCGCCACCTCCGCAAATTCATGTGGCGTGACCGTTGCGCCGATGGGTAGACTCAGGACGAACGGCGTCATCGCCCGGAGGATTGGGTCCCGCGCGGTCGAGCACAGCAAGGCAATCATCGGCTGCGCGCTGTCGTCGGCATCCCACAAATCGTTGAGAGCTCTGAAGACGAGCATGTTGGGGTCCAGCCCATACAGCTCGCGAAGCCGCTCGAAGGTGATGCGACGCGCAGAAGCCGTTGGCTTGCCCAAAAGGTTCTGCTCAACGATGGCAACCCTGAAGGTGTTCTCTGTGGCAGGCACGGGGCGGCTGGCTAGTAGAACGCGTAGTTCCTCCAACTTCAGAGTGCTACTCAGATGAGTGCCCGTCGGATCAATCCGTAGCCCGAAGGTCGAAGCTGATCGCGGCACTCTTGAATCCGCGGTCATCATGGTACTCAGTATAGCCCTCCAACAGATTTGGTGCTACACTAGCAGGAGAGATAAACTTATACTCTCCTGCTAGTGGAGGTGCTCTATGTCAATCCGACACGTCCTGAGCTTTGGAGGAGGTGTGAACAGCGTAGCCCTCATGGTCGTCCTGCTGCGAGAAGAGCTGCCCTTCGATGAGGCGGTGTTCGCTGATACGGGAGGAGAGGTTCCCGAGACGTACCAATACCTGGAGACGGCGAGGCAGTATCTGGCCGATCATGAGATACCCCTCACTGTAGTGTCCAAGCGGGGGCGCTCACTCTATGAGACCGCGTGGGATCGTCGGGTATTCCCGTCAGCTATCTGGAGATGGTCAACCAGGGACTTCAAGATTACGCCGATTCAGCGGCATTACAGGTCGCTGGATGTCCACATCAACCAATACCTGGCTATCGCGTGGGATGAGGTCCATAGAATGAAGGACAGCCGGGTTGACTACGTGACCAACCTGTACCCGCTGATTGACCGGCGGCTCACAAGGGTTGACTGCGTAAACATCATCCAGGAGGCTGGACTGCCCACTCCGCAGCGGAGCTCGTGTTTCTTCTGTCCATTCAACTCCGTTGACCGGTGGCGTTGGCTCTACGAGACCCACCCCGATCTTTTCGATAAGGCCATCGCGCTGGAAGAAAACTCAAAGCACTTCCCCTCTCAGCGGCTCACAGATCAAGCCTTTCGCGAGAGAACTGACATCTCTCTCCGTTCCCTCGCTGAGGTATTCGCTGATGGAGGACCACTGCCAGCTTTACCAGCCGTCGAACAGCAACCTTGCGGAGCCGAGTGTGGTACTTGAGTGAGGGTTAGCCTTTGAGGGAGACTCGAGGGGCGAAGGCTTGACTTGAGCACGCTGTTAGTTGTACGCCTCAAGAGGGTTGTCGGTTCAACCGCTAGTTGGCGACGGGTGATCTCGCAAAGTACCACGAGGGGCAGTTGCACCGCACGTCGTGCAAGCTTCATCCCCCGTGTCCGCACCCAGGTCGTACTCTTTGTCGACGCGAGGATGAGCACAGGGCGGGTTGCCCTTGGCCTTCCAAGCCCGCCGCAATTGCGCCGCTTTGCTTGACTGCATTGTGCCCTCGTCCTCTCCAGGCTATGCCCTGGTCTGTATCAGGACGCGCCCGCCGTCCTCCACGTCGATGTTCAGGTTGTGTCTATCCAGCAGTAGCATACCCACCAGAGGGGTACTACCGGTGGCGTCGGCCTTGACGTGTCTCGGTTGGCCGTCCCAGAGTACGGTAACGTTGTGAACGTCGAAGCTCACAACATCGTCGTTTGCCAGGAACGCCCATCCCATGTGTGAGAACGACAACCCCAGGTCGGCAACCACGGCGGTCGGCAATGTGAGGGTGCCGGTGTAGCCGGTATCGATGACGGCCTCGATGTCGCGAGTCCGCCCATCCGAGCCCTGCAAGGAGAGGGTCACCACCGCTTCATAGGCGGCGTTCACAGACCCTTCGATCATTCCCTCCTCCGCAGGGAGCCAGCCCCGAAGCTGCGAATCGCCCGGTACCCGACTCGCTCGACCAAGACGTCTATGGCACCTGGGCGCTGCGCTCTCAGACGGTCCACTACACCGCTCTCACTATCGGCTATCGCCCATTCCCCGGTCTCAACGTCGATAGCGACGTATTCTCCAAGGTGGTCGGCTTCTACCTGGGGCAGGATGTCCCGCTCGTATATCTCCCTGCCGAGGCGTGCCGCCTCTTCGCGGGGGCGGCGCGGGCGCGCTGGCGTCTTCGCGTGGGTCATGCATACTCCTCTCGAAGGCATACTGCAACTAACATTTTACCGCGTTGCGGGTTGTTCCGGCAATGAAGTCGAACCTTGCCACTCCCCTAGTCTCAACTGTGGATGCCGGTGTAGAATGGAAGCAATCCAATAGAAATAGAAAGGAGGCCCTTCTTGCAGAACACGGCCTCATATCTGAACGACGTTCACGCGGAGTTGGCCCCGTCCGACGATACACTGTCCGCCGCCAGAAGCCGGAGGGACGAGGTTCTCGCGGAGGCCAGAAGCTACTCTGGTGCTCTGCGAACCTACATATCTGGTTCAATCGCCCATCGGACTGCCAACCAGGACACAGACGCCGACTGCGGTGTAGTGCTCGACCGGCGCTCCTATCCGAGGCTGGGTCCAGATGGAGAACGCGAGGGGCCGAACCAGATCGTCGAGGATGTCCGGGAGCTCCTGCGTGAGCGTCTGAAGGAAGACCACCCCGACATTAGGTTCAGGGTCACGAAGCGAGCCATCCAGGTGTCCTTCAACGAGCCATTGGACGATGGGACTGACCCGTCGGTAGACCTGATCGTCGCTCTGACCCGCAAGAATGGCCAGGGGCTCTGGATTCCCAACAATGAGACCAAAGGTTGGGACGCATCCCATCCCGAGTATCACACGAAGGTCTTGACGGATGACCCTGCCGATCTCAGGCGCGTCAGAGCTAAGGTAATCAGGCTCGCAAAGGGATGGAACACGCAATTCGCACAGCCCAGCCTCTGTAGCTTCAATATCGAGGCCCTGGCCCTGAGTTGCATTACTGAAGAGCACGGCGTGCCCGATGGATTGGCCGAGCTCTTCCGATTTGCTGCCAGCGACCTGAAGAAGCGGTTGACTCCCGACCCCGCCGGGGTCTCCAAGCCCATAAAGCTGCTGATGGACCGCGATGTCGTCGTTGGCCGCTTAAAGAGAGCGGCCAAACAGGTGAAAGACGCACTGGACAACGACGACGACAAAGAGAAGGTCCAGGAGGCCATGGCAGGGTTGTACCCGAACTACGTCAGCCCACCAAGTGGCAGCGCATCCAAGGAGGCGATTGCCTCCGCACTCCGCAGCGGAAGCCCCGCGCTGGGAGTCTCAGGAGGCGCGCTGAGTCTTGGTGGTAGCGGCGGCCCCAGCGTCAAGCCGACTAGATCGTGGGGAAGTGAGCGCGCGTAGGAAGTTCACCGGGCCACCCAACAGAAGTAAGGGGCCGTGGTATGGGCTGACGGTGGTGCGACTCAATTTCGAGCGAGGGGTCAAGACCCAGTTTCCCAACTTGAGAGGTGGAAGGATCAAGGGTGGCTACGAATATAGGGCCACTGTGGCAGTGTCTGACTACGAGCCCAGAAAGACCCGCATCCGGTTCAACGGCATGGCGAGAGTCCCCTCGGTATTCGCCGACGGTCCACGAGAGTCACCGCACCGCTACCATGACGATAGCCTTTGCATGTGGTATCCGGAGGACCGCGTCGAGCACCGGTGGGTCTTCGAGGATGGCCTTGTTGCTCTAATGGGCTTGGTCATGGCTCACCTATTCAAAGAAGCCTGGTGGCGGGAGACGGGTGAGTGGCTTGGCGAGGAAGTCCCGCATGAATCGCAATCGAAGGAGCAAACAGGGGCGTGAACGAGGCGCAGCAACTCACACTGCCTTTGCCTGTTGTCGGTGCGGTCATTATCGGAGCAGTGTCGTTCGCCATATTCGTTCTCACCAACTGGTGGAACGGGGAACGGGAGAGGCTGACTCGCAGTCGTGGGGTCTTTTCGAAGGCGTACGCGGCTGTCCAAGAGTACAAGGAATTCCCATATGTGATAAGGCGGCGCAGGAAGGATACACCAGAGGAGGAACGAATACGCATCTCCTCTGAGTTGAGGAGGGTTCAGGCCGACCTAGCATTCTATTCCGCTTGGCTGACGACTGAATCTCGTCACGTCCATCGCAGTTTCTCTGAACTGCTTGAGCAGACGCGGAAAGTGGCAGGTACGGCGATGCACGAGGCTTGGCTGGAGCCAGCCGCTGAGGACGACTCCAGCATGAACATGCCCAAGGTGGATATGTCTGCCTTAGCGCCATTGGAGACCGCATACCTGGAGGAAGTGGCCGACCACCTCGCACTTCGGCCTCGCTGGGTCCGCCGTTTGTTCCGGCGCAAGACGGACGAGTGACCGCAAGTCAGTTGCTCATGGGTTACCGACACAGGTAATATTCTGGAAGACCTGCGTGTGGATGTTCCGTTCCTAAGCGGTCCCTCCCATCCATCTCATAGACGCAACAAAAAGAGCTGCACACATGATCGCCAGCAGGGGCGCGCCCAAGCCCTGAAACGCAAAAAGGGCCGCATACATGACCGGCAAGGGAGAGGGCATCGCACTATCGGCGATGCCCTCTCCCTTGTTGCCTAACGGCCTACCGTCCTGCGCCGACCGGCTCGGCCTCCCGCTCCTGCTCCACCGCCCACTCGAACAAGGACAGCGACGGGGCCTGGGCCTTCCGTCCCTTCGGCTTCACCGGCTCCTCAGCCATGAACTCGGCCCAGGAGAACAGAGTCTGCTGCGGCTCTGGGGCCTCGTCGCCGTAGTGGCCGTTGCCGTTGACCGGAACCAGCTCCACTGTCGGCCCTATGCCTATGGCGTCGCGGTGTCCGTTGCCATTGGCGTGGTGACCATTGGCGTGGTGACCATTGCCGTTGACCGAAACCGTCTCCGACTCGACCTCGACAATCTTCCAGCCGTCATCCACCAGCAATTCCTCGGCGGTGTCCTCAGCGGTCCGCGCCTGGGCGAAGACCTCCTCCACCGTCTCGGCTTCGTCCTCCTCCTCTCCGCTGACGATCTTGCGGGCGAGGGCCATCATCAGGTCGTCGCCGTCGTCGCCGTATGCGGCCAGCCCGTCCTCCGGCAGCTCCCCCCTCGACTGCGAGGGAGCTTTGCAGCTTCTTCGCCACCAGCTTCAGGGCGTCGGCCTGTAGGGTGTTGCGGTAGGACATGAACACCACTTTCACCGGGCGCGGCTGCCCGATGCGCCAGGACCGTCGGGAAGCCTGACGCATAACGTAAACCGAATAATCTATCTCATCCCAAACTATCGTCGGGAAGTCGATGAGGTCGAGGCCGGTCTGCACCAGCCTGGGATGGCAGATGAGCACGTCGATGCCCTGCTTCACCCTGTCGGCGACCCACTTCTCCCTCTTGTTGGGAGCCACGGCGTCGGCCTTCATCACCGCCACCCGAAACCCGTGCCGGGTGAGGATGTCGTCCATGCGCCCGGTGATGTCCCTGGTCCCCGTGTGTGTCACGTAGACCAGCACCCTGCGCCCCTCCATCCGCTCGGCGGCCACCAGGTCGATGAGCGCCTGCTCCTTCGGGTAGAGCTTCTCCTCGGACAGGGGCGGCACCTGCACGATGACGTCGCCGCTCCTGGGGTCGAAGACAGTCTCGCCCTTGGTGCACCCGTCCGGGTAGGCCAGAAGGGTTTGCAGGTAGGTGGCGAGCAGCCTCTTGGAGCCGCTCTTGAGGGCCTCCGCCAGCTCCTTGCGCAGCTCGTCGAACACGGTGTTGTAGGCGCTGCGCTGGGAGTAACCCGTGTGGTCCTTCTCCGTGTCCATTGAGGACAGGAGTGTCTGCTCGGTGTAGTCCGGCAGTCCCGAGGCCACGTCGGAGAGACGGAGGAAGACGGTGTTGCCTATGAGGAAGACGGTGTTGCCTATAAGGTGGAAGAGGGCTGACGGGGCGAGCCCCGGCCTCTCCCTGACCACCTTGCGGAACTTCTTGCGCCTGCTGTTGCGCCCGTCCTCCATCGACTCGTCGTCGGGCTTGCCGATGGAGTGCTCGACGAAGCCGTACCGCTCGATCCAGCGTCCCTCCTCCGAGCGCCCGAACTCCGTCCTTATTTCAGGGGAGAACCTGTAGAGGAGATGGAACAGCGTGGAGCTGTACCCGCCCATGAGGGTGCCGCTGAGGCTCAGGGACTTCCCGCAGGCGTCTGCGAGGACACCGGCGGCGATGCCCTGGGCCGAGCCACGCCCCTTGTATTCGTTCACTTCGTCCGTGATGAGCAGGTCGAAGAAGCCCCTCATGTGGTGCTTCACGTAGTCCGCGAGCGGGTACCTCTTCGGGCCGGACTTGTCGGCCTGCCAGAGAGGGGAGCCGCAGCCGGGGCAGACGTGCCGCCTGCGGTTCAGGTCGACGTCGGTCAGGGGAACCCCATCCTTGTCCGTGATCTGCGCCGTGCAGTCGGGGCAGCAGGGGACCCGGAACGGCTCGCCCGTCTCCTCGTCCCTGATGAGCCTGCCCTTGGACGTTGCCCACCGCTGTATGATGGCGGCCTGCCAGCGGTAGGACAGCTTGGCCCGCTCCCGGCTCATCACCGCGAAAGAGGGGGCCGGAGCCGATGGAGAAGCGCAGCCTCTCCAGGTCGGTGATGGACTCGACGATGGCGGCGCGAGCACCGGGCACCGTCTGCTCCACCTCCCGCTTCCACTTGGGCACCAGGTGGGGCGGGCAGAGCACCAGGATGCGCTGGAAGCCCGCCATGTGCGCCGCCGCCGCGCCGATGAACGTTTTGCCGGTACCCATCTCGCCCACCACCGTCGTTCCCCGGTGGGCTTCGAGGGAGAGGGATGCGCCCCCTTATGGCGTCCCCCTGCGCCCCCAGGGGGGTGCGAAGCAGGCGGGGGAGCGTGCCGCCGTTCTCCGAGGGCCGGTAGAGCGGCGGGTAGGACTCCACCACCCGCTGGGCGATGGCCTCCTTGTAGGTGTCGATGAACTCTCCGAGGTTCATGTCTTTCTCCTTCCTTCATAGGATGTGTTGCGTCTGATGACCCCGTATCGAGTACGGGGGCAGGCTTGGCGAGGCGCAGGGGCCTCGTTGGATGTGCGGCTCGATGGCGAGCCGTCTAAGCGGCGAGTAGCGCTTTCCTGCGGGCAGCTTCGGCGGCCCTGTGGTCTTCGTAGCAGCGCCCGCTCAGGTGGTAGGACTTCACCGGCGAGGACACGGCCCTGCCGTACTCGTCCAGGTCCACCGAGGCGGTCTGCATGGCGGGTTCGCCGGGGACGATGGCCTGCCCGCAGCGCGAGCAGGCTTCGAGGGTCATCATCGTCTGCATATCTGATTCGTCTACGCCGCGATCTCGACGATCTCGCCGTCGCCCAGGTCGAGGGAGACGACGGTGGTCTTCAGGCGCTCGCGGTAGACCTCCTTCTCCGGGGTGTCCTCGACCTGGACCATCTCCTTCGAGGTCCTGCCCTTGACGAGGATGCGCCTGTCCCCGGATTCGAGGACGAGGTTGTCGAGGAAGCCCGCCGCCACCAGCATCGCCATGTGCCCCCTTCTGAGGGGCATCAGTGGGCGGGTGCGGCTGTCCTTTGCGGGCCAGAGGGTGTCGGTTATCTCCGTGCTGGTCCACAGCCCCGTCCGCCTGGCCTCCGTAGCCGCAGCGACGGGATCGACGGTGCGGGTGGTGAACAGGATGTCGCCCGCCGGTGTCGCCTTGGCCTTGAAGAAGGGGTAGCGCACCCCTCCCAGCCGTTCGGGGTCTCCCTCCGACCACCCGTCCACAGTCTCCTCGGCGGAGGCGTCGGGGATGGGGTCGGCCTTGCGGTATCCGAGGAGGACAACCTGGTCGAACACCTCGCGTTCCGGGTCCGGGAAGGTCCAGCAGCGCAGGTTCCGGTAGTGGGTGGACAGGTAGCGGGCCGACACCGCCAGCCGTTGCCGGGGGACGATGAAGACCAGCAACCCGCCCTCGGCCAGGTAGCGGGTGCAGTGGGTGAGGAAGGCGTGTTCGACGCGCTTGTCCTCCTGGTCCCAGTCGTATGGCGGATTGACGTAGGCGAGGCCGAAGGCCCCGTTTGCGATGGAGGTCTGGAACAGGTCTGCGGCGAGGGCGTGGTCGAGGCGGCGAGCCGCTTCTTCCGCCCGGTCCCGGTGAAGCTCCACGCCGAAGGTCTCGACGGGGATGTTCCCCCGGTGAAGAAGTTCCTCCGCAAGTTGCGCCACGGCGTCCCCGCCCCCGCAGCAGGGGTCGAGGATGCGCAGCGTCTCCCGGTTGTAGTGGTGGTGGCCGTAGGGCGTGTCGATCAGCCCCGCGTCTCATGGCATCTCTCCTTTCTCTCTGTTGTCCGTGTCCGTGTTCGGCCCGAACCGGCAGGGTTCGGGCTGGCAGAAGTGGCAGTCCCTTCTCGCCCTGGGGGGCGGCACGTAGTCCTCGACGGTCATCGCCGTGAATATCACCTGGATGCCGCAGGAGCCGCAGTGGTATATTTCCCCGGTGTGGATGTCCTTGTCGAACTCCTCCACCTGCGCGAACCGCTCGTCGCAGTGCGGGCAGGTGAAGAACAGCGTCTGCTCCGTCATGTTTCATCTCCTTCCCGCCGCCTTCAGGCGGCGATTCCGATGTCCCTGTGGTCGTTCCTCTGCAAGCCGACCACCTCTCCGATTGCCAGGTTGCGCTGGTAGCAGAGGACCTGGGGAGTCCCCATGCTCTCGGCGCAGGCGACGCAGTAGGCGGTGATGAGCTCGGCGCGGTTGGCGACGACCATCCGCCGAACCAGTGCCGAGCCGCCCTCCTGCAGATTGTGCCGGTAGAGCATGACCGAGGGGTCGCGCCGCTCCGCCTCCGTCGCGGGCCGGAAGAAGTGGGGCTGGCCCGAGCTGACCAGGTGCTGTGAGCCGTCGTGCTCGCAGTAGCGGCAGGTCTTCCCGTCAGGGGAGAAGCGCCGCCAGGCCCCGCCGTTGCGCTGGCCCCGCCGCTTGCTGTTGCGCTTGGCCCGTTTGAGGGTCCTATCCATCGCTCCCCTCCTCCGGCAGGGTCAGCCAGCCCGACGCAACCGCTTGGGAGAGGTCGTCGTGGAGCTTATTGGCCTTGGGAGCGCACCTGTAGGCGGAGACGCCAACGCTCTGGAGGGAACGATCTCGCCCTCCTCCAGGCCCCGGTGCCAGAGCCACTCGGCCTAGGAGCGGTGCAGGGGGAGCGGGCTGCGCTTGTCGAGGAAGCGGTGGTGGAGAGCCGGGGCCTCTTCTTCGCTCTGCGCCAGCAACACGAAGGAGTCCTTCTCATAGCTGAACTCGGCGGTGCGCGTGTAAACCAAAGCGTGCCAGCCGCCCGTGCCGCGCAGCCGGGCTATCTTGGTCGTCCACGTTCCTATGGTCTCGTATGGAACCTGGCACCGCTGGTAGCCTCCGCTCAGCGCCATGCCGTCCGCGCCCCTGATGATGTGGGCTACGTCCGGGGGCTGCTTGAGGAGGGAGGCCCAGATCGCCTTGAGCGCCGTCTGGGAGCCAACCATCGAGACGAACCAGAGGCTTTCGGTCTTGTCGTCGCGGGCGAAGGCGTCGGCGGCCGAGAAGCCCCCGGCCGAGATGGTGTAGAGGTTATCGGGGTCGATGGTGTGCGTAGCGAGCATGTCGAGTCTCCTTTCGTCGTGGGGGGTGGAGTCGATGCGCGGGGGATTCCCCCGCGTGAGAGGCCGGGCTGCGCCGGTCTTGGAGCGGTCAGGCGGCCATGAGGCCCCGCTCCTTGAGGCTGACGAACCGCTTGCCGCCGATGACCACGTGGTCGAGAAGCTCGATGTCGAGCAGCTCCGCCGCCTTCTTCAGCCTCCGCGTGATGAGCACGTCTTCGGGGCTGGGGTCCGGGTTTCGGCTGGGGTGGTTGTGGATGATGATGATGCTGGGGACCGCTTCGAGGACGGCGTGCCTGAGCACCTCCGCAGCCCGGATAACCGAGCTGTTCACATTCCCTTGGTAGACGACTCTCTGGCCGAGCACGTTGTTCTGCGTGTCCATCAGGAGCACCCGAAGCTGCTCCTGGGCGAGCTTGGACATCTCCGGCCCCAGCAGGTCGTAAACGTCGCGGGGGGAGCCGATGGAGGGCGGTTCCTCCGGGCCTTCCGGCTTGGTGGAGACCTCGTAGCGCATCGCCAGCTCTCCCAACAGGTTCAGGTTGCTCCGCAGCGCATCTATGAGCGCCTGCCCCTCCGGGCTGGGCGCGAAAGCGTCGTCGGGGATGAGCGGGAGGGTCTCGGTCTGTTTGGCCTTCTTTCTGGGCATGTCAGCCTCCTTCTTAATCGGTTGGAACAAGACCGGGACCGCCCCCTGTAGGTGGAAGCGGCCCCGTGGTTGCGCCCTTCGGGAAGGCGTCGCTATGCGGTTGTGGGACTAGAAGGGCGAGTCCTCGTCGCTGTCATCGCTCGCCCCGTTCCCGTTGCCGTTGGAGTCGAGGAAGACGACCTCCTGAGTGTGGACTTCCGTGCGGTGGCGGCGCTGGCCGTCGTCGCCCTCCCAGGTGTTGTTCACCAAGCGTCCGGCGACGTAGATGCGCTGGCCCTTCTGGACGTACTGGTTGACGGCCTCCGCC
Source organism: uncultured Dehalococcoidia bacterium (assembly GCA_958295685.1). Classification (GTDB taxonomy): domain Bacteria; phylum Chloroflexota; class Dehalococcoidia; order Lucifugimonadales; family CATQGZ01; genus CATQGZ01. The sequence continues at coordinate 856,217 of OY282365.1, read as the reverse complement.
GTCTTTCCCCACACGATGACCGTGTGCCAATCGGTGGCGTCCTCGCCGTCCCTGCGGTAGCGGTCCGTCGCCAGGCGCAGGTTGGTGACGGCGGTGCCGTTGGGCGTGTACTTCATCTCCGGCTCGGTGCCCACTCTGCCCAAAGCTCGACCTTGTTTATCGTGCGTGCCATTTCGATTTCCTCCTTGTGGATGGTGTGGCGCGGTGTTCCCGCGCCCCGTTGAAATGAGAGCGGGGCCGTCCCCTGTAGAGGGGAATCGGCCCCGTCGTGCGATCCCGCCAGGGGGAGCGTCTAGCTGAACTCGGCTCAGTGAGCCTGTCCCCTTATCTCGCCGAGGGTCTTCGGCTGCCAGTACAGGTCGCGCTCGACGGCGGGGACGCCCCCGAACACCGTCGCCTCCGCAAGCTCGTCGAGACTGAAGTACCCCAGCTCCGACTCGAACCCCTGGACGAGGCCGAAGCACTCGCCAGTCTCCAGGTTCCACTCGGTGATGTACCAGGTCCAGTTGCCGTAGGGGGAGAACAGCTTGGCCGGGGCGAGAACGGAGTCGTAGTCCTCGACGTTCTCGTTTGCGTAGAGGGCGGGGATGGTATCCCCCAGCTCCTTCGTCATCAGCTTGTGCCTGCGCAGTCCGCTGTGCTTGTCCTGCCACGTGGTCGTGGCCGTGGGGGTTCCGGTTGCGTTGGTCATGGTGTCTCCTTTCATGCTCGGTTGATGGGACTGGGCGGGGCCGTCCCTGTAGAGGGGAACAGGCCCCGTTGTGCGCTCCCGCCAGGGAGGGTCTAAGTCACCCGGACATACTCCGACTCGCTCTCCGTCACGATGTCGGACCTGGTCTCAGGGTCGAGGACGGCGTTGAGCCTGCGGTAGTTGACGGAGTACCTTGTTGACTGCACGAGGCTGACCGTCCTTCCGTCCACGGTCGCCTTGGCGTCCCCCTGCCTGCGCATCCACGCCTTCAGGGTGTCCAGCGCGGTGCGCTTGACCTTCTCCGGCTCTCTCATTGAGTCCTGAGCCTGCGCGTAGGCCGCCACCGCGTCCCTTGCCTCCTGGTCGCTCACCTCCTTCTCCTCTGTTCCGGTTCTTCGCTCGCTTCCGCCGCACCCGGCAGGCAGATGTCCAGAAAGGGGCAGCTTCGGCACTGCCAGCTACCGGACGAAAATCCCGTTCGGGCAGCGCGTCGGGGTCAGGCCCGTTCCGGACGTGGTGCGCGCCCAGTTCGCCGAGCCACTCGCAGGCGTCCTGCAACGCCCTCTCCAGCCGGTCGGCTGGGATGACCTCGTAGTCCCAGGTTCGACTGCCGGTGTCCATCGTTGCTATCACCGCGTCCCGCAGGTCGTCGTAGGTTCCCAGCGAGTAGAAGGCGGCCTTGGGCCACCGACGCCGGGTGGCTGCGCTCTGCCCCCAGGGTCTGCCACCGGCGGAACGCCTCCGGCCCCCTGGTCTTGACCTCGACCACCATCTCCGTTCCGTAGGCGGGAGCTGGGGCCGCGTCCCCAAAGAGGAGTATCAGGGCCTGGGCAGCCGCCTCGTCTTCGGGGAGAGGCATCCGCGCCGTGCCGTCCGGGTGTCCCGTCACCAGCAGGTTAGGGCCGATTCTGACGGCTACCTGCCGCGGGTCCTGGGTATCGGCGGCGTCTACCTTCCAGCCCGCCCGCTCCATCGCCCGCACCACCACCGGCTCTAGGGCGTTGCCCGCCTCCATCGCCGTAAGCGACTCCTCGCTGAGGGGATTCGTGGGCTGATACCCAGTAGCCGAGTACCAGAGGGAACGGCGGCAGCCCAGGGCGGACGAGGCCCGCACCACAAGCTCGCCTTCCTCGTTGATCTGCGCAGCAGGGCGGGAGAAGACCTCCGCCCTGTCATTGTCAGTTGTCGTTGTTGTCATCGTCTTTGCCTCCTGTCTCTTCTGTAGATGGCAAGCGGGGCCGCCCACGTGGGAAGACAGCCCCGTTGAGCAGGCCGCTCATGCGGCCGCCTTCGTCTCCGCCGATTCCACGTCCGCAGCCTCCCTCTCCTCCCCGGCCCGCAGATGGGCCTTGAGGATGTGGGCGATGCCGTCGCCGAGGCCGAGCACGGGAAAGCTCTTGCCGTCCAACTGGTTCCAGAACGGAGCCATCTCCTGGATGCCTTGGCACTGGTCGATCACCTCTTCGAGCGGGGTTCCCCTGCGCAGGTGCAGGGAGATGAGGCGGCAGGCAAGCTCGGTGACTCCGTGCTGGAAGCTCCCCCCTTTGCCGAGAAATCCGAAGACCTCGAAGGGGTCGCCCTCCTCGTCCACGGAGACGGTCACGAACAGGTTTCCGAACTCGGTTTGCAGCTTCGTGGTGGTGCTGGGCAGGCTGCGGGGCCTGGCCCGCGTCGTCGCGGTCATGGCCTCTCCCCCTTCCCGTTATGGCGCCGCTCGCACTCGACGGCCTCAAGCCGCCCGTGGTCCCGCACCTTCCGCCCGTCGCCGGCGAAGGCTTCCGCTTCCTCCCTGGTGTCGAAGCGCCCGAAGGGGTCGGTGCCGTAACCGCCCCAGTAGGCGATGACGTGGAAATGCGGCCCTGGGGATGCGGCCCGCAGGTGGGGCAGCGCAGGGGCGTAGCGGTCGAAGTAGCCCGCCACCTTGAGGGCAAGCTCCCTCTCCCGGTCGTCGCCGAGGCCCAGGAGCGTCCTCACGATTGGCTCCTCGCAGTCCTTCTCTGCGAAGGTCTGCGTGTACATGGCGTCCCGCACCTCGGCGGGAAGCTCGTTCCACCGTTCCCGGCTCAGTTTCAGTCCTCCGTGGCCGGGCGTGGAGACCCGCAGGACTCCCTCGGCAAGCTCCTCAACGTGCTTCGTCCAACCCCAGGGCGTGTATGTCAAGGTCGTCGTCACCATGTCGTCTTTCTCCTTCCTGTAAATGGAGAGCGGGGCCGCTCCCGAAGGAGACGACCCCGCTCGATTCAGTGTGCTGATTGCCGGAAGGCTAGGCTGCCTGCGCCTGCTGTCTCTCCCGGAGCTTGTCGGCGGCGGCCTCGACCAGAGGCCCAAGGTCGTCCCCCGCCAGGTCGTCCAGGTCCCTGCCGGTCTGCCGCTGGACGGCGGCCCGCACCTGCGCCTCGTCGAAGCCCTGCTTCCCGGCCAGCTCCATGAGCCGCTTGCGCAGCGTCTGGACCTTCGACCCGTTGCGGTTGGGCTGGGCCTGGACGGGGCCGCGTTGCGGGCTGGGAGCGCCGCTCACCGGGGCCTGGTCCCCGTACAGCCCATTGCCGAAGCGGTCCCCGAAGCTGCGGAGCGCCCGCTTCAGGCCGTCCGTCACCGCGCCCTTTATCGCGGTCTCGTGGCCGTCGGCGGTCTCCTCCGTGACGGCGTGGAAGCCGATGTCGGTGCGCGGGGGAGCGCCGGGGACGGTGACCCGCACCGGGGCGGTGTAGGCGTTCGTCACCTTGACCTCGCCGGTCTGCGTATCGACCGTCTCGATGCGGCGCAGGCTGACGTTCTCGACCAGCTCGAAGCCCCAGCCGCCGAAGCCGAAGACCCTGTTGGCCTCGGAGATGGCGGTGTGGCCCTCGATGTAGGAGAAGGTGCGCCCGGCCCCGGCGCTGGGAGACCAGCGCGGGGTCGATGGGCTGGGAGAGGGCCTGGGTGACGGTGGGCGACAGCCCGTCCCAGAGCAGCTCGCTGCCCTCGATGATGGCGGGGTCGTTGTGCGCCCCGTTGCCGTTCTTGGCCACGCCGTTGACGGGGACGAGGCTGTTTCCGTGGTGTCCGTTGTTGTTGCCGTTAGTCATTGCGTGTCTCCTTCTCTGATGGGTTGTTCCTGTAGCGAATGACCGATGGGCGAATTCCCCTACGGGAAGCCGTGCGCGGGCAAGGCCCGTCGTGAATTGGGCATAGGTCCTCCTGGGTAGTTAGAGTGGGGATTGGGATGAATCGGGCCAGGGAAGACCCGATAGAGGGAAGGTGAGGGGGTAGCGGGGAGCTAGCGAGCGGAGCGGGCAGCCTGCGAGAGCAGCCAGAGAAAGGACGCTCGGCCCTGGGAAAGGCAAGCAAGCTCGGCCACGTCACCGACGCCCTGGGGAAGGGTGACGGCGACGGCCCTCCGTCCAAGCAAGCCCACAAGCCGCTCGGTGGCCTCAAGGCCCGCCTCGTCGTTGTCGAAGGCAAGGAAGACCCTGGGGCAGCCCCGGAGGGCCGAGGCCACCCGCTCGACACCCTGGGTGCCCAGGGCAGCGACGGCGGGGACGCCCCATCCGGCAAGGGCAAGCCAGTCGAAGACCCCCTCGGCCAGCACGACCCACGGCGGAGCGGGGCCGAGACGCCCAAGTCCAAGCACCGGCTTGGGGCCGGGCAACGCCTGGAAGCGGGGAGTTCGGTCGGGATCGACGGCCCGACCCACGAGCCAGCGGACAAGCCCGCCTGAGGTGTCGGGAGCGACCACCATCCCGGCGAACCGCTCCGAACCCCGCTCGGTGAACAGGCCGCAGTCCCTGAGCCTGTCGGCGGTGAAGCCAACCGACCCAAGGGCCTCCCGCAAGCCGTCGCCCGGTGCGAAACCGAGGCCAAGCCGCACGGCGGCGTCAGGACCGACGCCCCGCGAGGCAAGGTAGCCAAGCCCGGCGGGGCTGCGCCGAAGCTGCCCGGCGTAGAACCGAGCCGCAGCCGTCAGGAGCGCCGGGTCCCTCGGAGGCAGGGGCGGGGCCGCCCTGGGACGCCGTGACGGAGCACGACGAGAAGCACCCCCGGAAGCAAGCCCAGGGCTGCCATCAAGACGAGCAATCGCTTCCGGCAGGCTCAGGTTCTCCGTGCGCCGGATGAAGTCCAGCACATCTCCCCCAAGCCCGCAGCCGAAGCAGTACCATCGTTCCGAGTCGGAGTACACCGTGAAGCTCCCCTCCACCTCATCGTGGAAGGGGCAGACGCCCTGGCGGACGCGGCCCCGTCCCCTGAGCCGCACGCCCGACGCCTCCACCGTGCCGCCCAGGGGGTGACGCGCCTTCAGCGCGGGTATGTCCACGTTGGCCGTGACCATCACGCACCCCCGTTCAGGGGCCGCAGACCCCGCAGGCTGCGCCCCGAGACGACCTTGCCGACCCGCCAGCGCATCCCCAGGACCGCAGCGACCTCAAGCGTCCCGCCGTCGCCGTGGGGCACCAGGGCGGCGGCCCGTCCCTGGCCCTGGGTGTAGAGCACCGGGCCGCTGTCTCCAAACCGCCGCTTCACAAGCTGCTTCCACTCGGAGAAGGCCCACCGAGCCTCCCGCGTCTCCAGCTTCGCCGTGTCCATGCCGGCAAGGACAGTCAGCCCGCCGTCAACGTCCCCCACCTGCCTGAGCCGCCGGGCCTCGTGGATCGTCTGAGTCACGCTCCGCTCCGCCCTCTCCGTCTCCGCTCCGAACATCGCCTCGATGAGCCGGTCGACCAGCTCCTCCAGGCTGCGCCGGGGCCTGTCCACCGCATCCATCGTCCGATTGCCTGCCGTCGTCATTACGCACCTCCTAAGTGCTTCAGCTTGTTTGTTGCCGTCATCTGCGCCCGTTCTGCGGGCAAAGAAGAGGGGCCGCCCCCGGATGGAGACGACCCCTTGCGATTGGGATGAGTTGTGCGAGGCTCGGAGGCCCCGTGGTCAGCGTCGGAACCTGCCGCGCACCGTGCGCCGCATGAACCGCCTGAGCAGCAGCCAGCCGATGCCCAGGCCGACCAGGTTCAGGAAGACCAGCTCGCCGTCGCCGGTGATGAGCGGCGCCGCAACGACCAGGGCGACAACCCCGGCCACCACGACCTTCCTGCGCTTCCACCAGGGTTGCTTCTCAGGGACCCTGGCCGCCGCGTCGCTGACCGGCTCGTAGGCCGTCCAGATGGGCAGCCCGACGAGAGCCTCCAGGTGCGTGACCACCACGCCCTTGCCGCAGTTCCCCGTGTGGCACTTGACCTCGATGCCCTCGCCGTCCGGCCTCTGCCGAAACGCCATCCCGTCCGACTTCCCGCCGTGGCAGATGGCCGTCGTCGTCCAGAACCAGCCCCGTTCGTAGCTCACACGGTGCGGCAGCAGGTCTGCGATCCGCCTCGCGCTGGGTCCCGTGTACCGTTCCGCCATGTTCGTTCCTCCTTCCGTTGCCTGTGTTCGTGATTCGTCCATGCCGATGTACCTCCTTTGCTGTACTGCCTGATTCCGTTGCCGATTGCCGACGACGCCCGCAGTCCGACCACGAGCCGAACGCAGGGAGACGCCGGGGTGAAAAAGACGCAGCTCGGCCCAGGGTCACATCACAGGGAAGCGACCTGGGGAGCTGCGGTGAGGGGGAATGCGACCGGCCTGCAGGTCATCCACAGGACGGCGTGCGTTGGCGCTGCGACCCAACCGCGTGACGGTTGCGCCGCAGGCGTGAAGAATGGCCGGGGTGCTGGGCGCACTCCGACCAGGGTCTGCACCGTACTCGCTACGGCGGTGTCCCGGCATCCGAGACGGTCTCGGAGGAGCAACGGCTCAACCCCTCGACGACCGGCTCACGCAGCGGGAAGGCGCTTGTCCCTCCGGGGCAGACCATCGGGAGAGCGAGGCTCAATCCTTCCGGTCCGACCCCTGGGCGGCTGTTCGGAGAGCGAAGCTCAATCCTATGCAGCCGGTCCCGGATTCGGGGGACGGGAACCCTCCAGGTTTCTCGGCACGAAACGCTGGAAAAGCCAGAAACTGCGTCAATTATCACCCGAACAACCGAGCGAATGGAAGGCTTCGGAGGGGGTTACGGGCCACCCGAACGTAGATTGCTCGCACCTAGGTAGCTCCCACTTAGCCGCGCTTTAGCAGCAGCCCGAAACCGGCCCCGGAGACGGCTCTCCGGGGCCTACTGTCGCCACAGCCCCAGGGTAAGGATGCGACGTACCCAGCGCAGCAGCTTTCGCCTGACCAGAGCCTTCCGCGTGTCGGCCAGAGCCGTCCGGCGCCAGCTCGTCTGCCCGCTCCGACCGAAGCCCCTGAGCGGCTGCTTCTCCGGCGGCAGGGTCAGCCTGTGCTCCTCCAGCATCGCCAGCTCCAGCTCCAGCAGACGCTTCTGCGTGGTGAGCCACGACAGGCTGCTCCCCTGATTGGGATGACCGGCCCGCAGGCTGCGCCACTCCTCCACCAGAGGCCAGGCGTCGCCGTAGATCTCCACGTCGTCGTCGGCAGGCTCCACGGTCACGATCTCCGGGTCGAACGGCCGCAACGTGTCGGGATTCACTGGGCGCAGCTGCACCACCTGCGGGGCGGGCCGCTCGGAGAGCAGGGCCGCCCCTTCGCCGTCCTTCCCATCCTCCGCCTGGGTCTCCGTGTCGTCCTCCTGCTTCTCCTGCGCCTGGGTGTTCGCCTCATCCTCCCCGCCCTCGCCTTCCGCTTCCTCAGCATCCGGCGCATCCCCACCGCCCTCCAACGCCGCCAACCGCTCCTCCATCACTCGAACCGCCTCCCGCAGCCGTGCGACCTCGGCGTCGTCCGCCCTCCTCAGCAGCAGTTCCAGGGCATCGCTCATGCGCCCCGTCATCTCGCCCGACTCCTCGGCCCTGGTCAGGGTCTTGTGGTTGACCCCCAGCAGCTCGGCAGCCTCCATCTTGCCCTCCTGCCGAATCAGGTCCCGCAGGAACTCCCTCAGCCTGTGCCTCCGCGCCTTCTCCACGTCCCAGCCATCGCCCGCACCGCCGTCCGAGGCCATCCCGTCGGCCTTCGACCCGTCGTCCGGCGTCTGCTCCGCCTCTTTCACATCAGCCTGTGTTCCGTTCATCTGCGTCTCATTCATGGTCGAACCTCCTTCTCAGCCATCTCCTGTAGGGGGCTGTCCTGTAGGGGGCATCCCACCCCTCAATTAGGCCCCGCTCCCCACATCGCTCGCTCCGATTTAGCAGGAATCCACTCCCTCACCCCGAATTGCCCACTTCCCTTTTGGGAACTTTCACCCAATTTGGGTGAACCCACCCTTACCCCGAAGTGCTCGCAACTCCTACTCCGACCCACCCTCTTTCCGCCTGTTCCAGCTACGAATCCGCCCCCCACTTCCCTTTTGGGAACTGACCCCAATCCTTGTACACGGGTATGACACCACATCCGGCCTCTCAAAGTGGAGGCCCCGTGAGGGGGGCACGCGGACGTGCCCCCCTCACGGACCATGATATTTCCCCCCACCGCTCCTCAGACTCGATGGCAGACATCAAGACCCCATCGACGAGGAGGAGAAGACGTGGGAGCGCAAAGGACCCTTCGACGAACCCTGAAGAGAGCCAGGCGGCTCATACCCATGGCGGCCGCGCTGCTGTTGGCGGCGCTCGTTTCCATCCCCGCAAGCAACACAGCCCTGGCCCAGGCGCCGCCCGGCGACGGCATCGTCCTGGTCAACTGGGACAGGGAGTTCGTTGAGCGCAAGGGCGACGGCCAGTTCGTCGCCCGCCCCGTCTTCGACCACGAGATCGCCAACCTCTTCTACGCGGTGCGGGACGCCGACACCGGCGACTGGATAAGCGCCATGTACCGGGTCCAGGGCGGCGAGAAGGAGCGCAGCGACGGCTGGGAGTACTCGTGGGAGTACCCCAAGCTGAACGAGCAGCCCCGCCTCGACAAGGACCGCGCCTACCTGCTGGTGATGCTGGCGGAGGCTGAAGACGGCAAGCGGGGCGACTTCTACGCCGTCATACCCTTCCACGAGCCGGGGCGCATCTGGGACAAGATTCTGTCCGCCCTCAGTCCCGCTCGCTGGGCGAAAGCCGCCGCCGGGTGGGTCATCGAGGGCACCCACGGGACCCTCTGCGGAGTGGTCGAGGAGTTCTCACAAGAGGACGCCGACAACTGCGAGGGCGGGTAGCCGATGGGCGACATCATCACCGGCACCCCTCCCAATCTCACCTACGCCCACGACCTGGTGCAGCAGGCGTGGACGGTCGTATGGGCCGTCACCTCCGCCGCGCTTGTGGTCATCCTGGGCTGGATGGGCCTCTCGCTCATCATCTCCGACCACGTGGGCCGCGCCCAGGCCGGATGGCGGGAGATGGTTCCCCGCCTGGTCCTGGGCCTCGTGGCCGCCGCATCGTCCCTGTGGTGGTGCGCCCTGGTCATCGACGTGGCCGACGCGGTGTCGGGCTTCATCGCCATCTCCCTTGGCGTCACCCCCGGAGACATGCTGCGCTCGACCCTGAGCACGCTGCTGACGGCGGTGCAAGCGGGGAGCGTGGGCATGGCCCTGCTCCTGGCCCTTCTCTACCTAGTCTACGGCTTCTTCGTGCTCTACGTGATCGTGCAGATGGTCTTGAGGCTGGCCCTCATCGACATCCTGCTGGCCCTCGCGCCCATCGCGCTGGGGCTGTGGATTCTGCCCCACACGGCGGGCTGGGGACGCCACTGGCTGCGGTTGTTCATGACGACGGTGTTCCAGCAGGCCATCCAGCTCATCGCCCTGGCGTTGGGATTCGGGTTCCTGCGCGAGTTCGCCGCGATAGCGGCCTTCGAGCCGGTGCAGGACCTGATCTGGAAGCTGCTCATGTCGCTGGCCTTCGTCTACATGGCGACCCGGGTGCCGTCTCTGCTGGGCAACGCCGGGACCTTCGACTCCTGGCTTTCGATGCTCTATTTCGGCATGAACCTGCCCTCCTCGATGGTCAGGTCGGCCAAGACCATCGGGTTGATAGCGGGCGGGGCGGCGGGAGGACCGGGAGGCATGGCGGTGGGAGCGATGGCGGCCAGCGCGGGGGTGTCGGCGGCGGCTGGCGGCCTCAGCTCGGCGGCTTCGATGGCAACCCCATGGCGGGCGGAGGCGGGGGCGGGGACGCCCCCAGGAGCGCTGACGAGTAACGACGACCCCAACGGAGAGCGGGCGCGGCCCGCGCCCATCTGACGACCAAGACGAAGGAGGTGAAGCGATGTGCAGGTAGGCGAGCGGAGACAACGAGACCGATAGAGACGAGCAACGGACTCCGAAACGGGAGTCCGAGAGGAGAAAGAGGGAATGGAACAACTGACACAGACGATTTCGAACCTGGTGGGAATCCTGCTGGGGGTCGTGGGGGCCGTCGGCGTGGGCTTCTTCATCTACGGGGCTTACCTGTACCTGACGGCCAGCGGCGCGCCCCACCAGATGGAGCGCGGCAAGAGCGCCATGATGACCGCCCTGGCGGGCATCGTCCTGGCGATGGTGGCCTACGGCGTCGTGGAGCTGGTGATGAACGCGGTGGTGGGTTCCCCGGTGGACCCCAACGTGCCCAACCCGGCCACGCCCACCCCCACGAGCGGTTAGACCGAGACAGGAAGGAGCGAGAGCATGAGAGAACACGAGGTCCCAACTCACGTCCAGGCCGAGGACAGGGTGCTTTTGGGATTCACCTTTCCCCAGGTGGTGGCGATGGTGGTGGTGTGCGCCCTGTCCTACGGCGCATACCGCTACGCCCCGGTCGGCCCGTCCGAGGTGAGGATGGCGATTGCCGTCCTTTTCGGCTTGGCCGGGATTATCGCCGTCGTGGGGAAGATAGGCGGACGGCGGCTGCCCCTGGTGGCCGCCGACCTGCTCAAGTACCGGCTGGGGGCGAGGCTCTACGTGGGGCCGCCGTCCCATCTGGTGCGGAGCGAGCCGCCCGCGCCGGCGCAGCCGGTGAAGAGCGGTCCCGGCCCATTAAAGCTGATGGCTAAGCGGGCGGGCAAGTCCCTGCGGAGCCTCCGCCCCAGGCGCAAGGGCCGCGAGAAGACGGGCGGGCGGATGCCCTTCCGTCCCCACCGCTGGTTCGGCAAGCCCAGGCGGGCGGAGGCTGACAGGGAGAACGTCAACGGGAACGGCAAGGAGAAGCGCCGGAAGAAGCCGAAAGGCTTTCTCGCGGTGATGGCCGCCGTCGCTCTGGCAGCGGCGGTCTCGACCGTCCCCCAGTCGGCCCTGGCCGACGGCTACGAGCCGTGGCGGGACGAGATCGACTTCGAGGTGTCGGAGCAGGTGGAGGGACGCCGGATATTCGTCGAGGCGTTGACCGTCTCCGGCGACCGGGCCGCCGTCACCCTCCGGGCCGCCACCGCCCTGGACATCCGGGTACGGGCCTTCGGCGGACCGGAGGGGAGCTGGCTGCGCTTCTGGGGATCGGCCAGCCTGGACGAGGGGGAGGCAGCAGACTACTCCCTCCCCCTGTCCGGCCCCGCGCCGTCCTTCACCGTGTCCTGGGAGGACACGCTGGGGCAGGCGGGGGCCGTCACCGTCGAGCACGACCGGATACCGTACCCGCTCCCCGAAGTCGAGGGGGAGCTTTGCGACCTGCGCGTGACCTCCCTGGGCTGGACGCAGGGGGCGGTCAGAGGCGCGGTCGAATCCGAGTGCGTGACGAGCATCGAGCACCCGATCGAGCTTCAGACGGTGGCCGGACACGAGAGCGTCTCCGAGACGGCGCTCATGGAGGCCGCGGTCACGGCCATCACGGGGACGGTCTCCGCAGCGACGGGGGCGTCGCAGGCCAGCGTCCCGTTCGTCGCAAACGAAGAAACCCGCTTCCGGCTTCCCGTCGAGACGGGCGCGGCCATTCACGCCGTGACCATCGACGTGAGTCTGGAGGCCAGCCTCAGCATCCCCATGCCCCCGCTGACGCAGCTCACCCACCACCCGGAGAGGATCGAGGAACGCACCGAGACGGTGAGCATGTGGAGGCCGGGGGCCAGCGACACCGACAGCGACAGCGAGACGATCACCGTCACCCACGAGGACGGCACCACGACGGAGCACACCGTCTCCGCCTACGCCTACGCCCACGTGCCGGGCACGACCATCCACCGGGACGTGACCCTCACCATCGTCCACCCGGAGCATGTGGAGGCCGAGGTGGTGGAGCGATCTCCCGTCATCGGGAGCCGCGAGGAGTCCCTGGCATTGGCCTCCTACGTAGGGTCCGACGACCCCTACGCGGCGCTGGCACTGCCGGAGCCTGAGCCGGAAGACCCGCCCGCCGAACAGGAGCCCGCTGACGGGCTTCGCGGCTGGTTCGACCTCCTCGGATGGGAGTGGCCCTGGTGAGGCGCCTGTTGACGGCAACCCTCCTGGCCGGGGCAGCGCTGGCGACCACCGGCGCGGCCCCGGCCGAGGAGCAGGCGATGTTGGACGCCTTCGACAGGGCGCTGACCGCGATGACCTACGCCGCCGCCGGACTTGCCGTCTTCGCCATCGTGTGGGCGGGCTTCGTCCTGATGGCCGAGGGTGCGGACGACCGGGGCGGCGGCAGGGCCAGGACCGCCGTGGCTCTGGCCGTCGTCGGACTGGTGCTGGTGCTCTTGGCCAAGGCTGTGGCCGCCCTCCTGAGAAGCGGCCTCGTCCAGTTCCCGACCCCCTAGAGCAAAGGAGAACACCGAGTTGAAGAACCTGCTGAGACGAATCAAGACCCAAGAAGCGGAGGGGCGGCCCGACGAGGCCGCCGCCCCGCAGAATCAAGAGACTACCGAACCCCAGACGCCCACGCCCAAGCCGCCGCTGGAGCTGCCCCTGTTCTTCATGGTCTCCCACCTGGATGAGGACGGTCCCGTCCGCCTGGACGGGGTGAAGCTGGGCGTCTGTGAGGTGATGGGCCTGGAGCTTGACGAGCCGAAGCTGGGGGCCTTCGCCGGGGCGCTCAACGCCTGCGACTTCCCCGTGCAGCTCCTCATCCGCCAGCACCCGCCGCGCCTTGGCGGGTTGCGGGAGAAGTTGAAAGAGGCGCAGCCGGAGAACCTTCCCCCGCAGACGAAGGCGGCAGCCGACTCGCTGGGGCGTCTGCTCACCGAGCTTGAGACGAGGGACGGCATCCTCGACCGGCGCTTCTACGCCATCACCGAGCACGCCCGCTACGACGAGCTGCGCGGCCTGCTGGCAAGGGCGGGGTTGTCCGTGCACCCCCTGAACGGCAGGCGATTGCAGATGCTCTTCGCAGCAGCCGCCCTCGGCGGCACGCCCGGTGACTTCGACGAGGAGACGCCGGTGGAGGTGGAGATCAACCGCCGCCACGTGCGCGTGGGACACCGGCTGGTCCGCTCCCTCCACCTGGGCAAGTGGCCCCGGTCATTGGCCCCCGGTTTCCTGCAAGGGCTGATGGCGGCGGGAGCGCCGATGGACTTGTCCATCCACCTGGGGCCGATACCCGCAGAGCAGGCGGCGCGAACTTTGGAGTGGCAGAAGGTCAGGTTCGAGTCGGCCCAGAGCCTGTCCTTCAAGCGAGGGCGCACCATGTCCCCCGAGGCGGAGATCGCCCTCGAGGACGTGACCAGGCTCAGGGACGAGGTGCAGCGGGGCAGGGAGCGGCTGTTCCATTCGTCCCTGTCCGTGACCCTCCACGCGAAGGACGAGAACTCCCTCAAGCAGATGACCCAGCGGGCGAAGGGCCACTTTGCTACCACCCTGGGCAAGCTGGACGACTTGGGCTTCCGCCAGCGGGAGGGCATCCTCTCCACGCTGCCCCTGGGCCTGAACGCCGTCGCCGTGTGGCGGACGCTGGACACGTCCAGCTTGGCGAGGCTGTTCCCCTTCTCGCCCCCCGACCTGGACACGCGCCGTGGAACCCTCTACGGCATCGACATGCGGGCCTGCTCCCCGGTGGTCTACGACCCCTGGGACGGCACCCACCTGAACGCCAACACCGCTGTCCTCGCACGCTCCGGCTCAGGCAAGAGCTTCGCAACCAAGCTGGGAGTTCTCAGGGGACTGTGCCGGGGCGTGACCGCCTACGTCATCGACCCGGAGGGGGAGTACGCGGACATGGCGAGGGCGGCGGGCGGACGGGTGCTCTCCCCCGGAGTGCCCGGCCAGGGCATGAACCCCTTCGTCATCAACACGGGGGACTCCGAGGAGCTGTTGCAGCGCATTGGCAGCCTGAGACGCCTCATCGAGGTGATGGTGGGAGAGCGCCTTTCCGCCGAGCGGCGGGCCGCCCTCGACCACGCCCTGGCGGGCTACTACGCCCAGGCCGGGGAGCGCACCGGCTTCCGCGATTTCTACGCCTACCTCGAACGGGAGGGGCAGGACCTGTCGCGCCTGCTGCGCCCTTTCGCCACCGGCAGCCTGCGCAACCTTCTTTCCGACGAGGGCGACGACCTGCTGGGCAACGAGGCCCTGGTCACCGTCTTCGACCTGCGATTGCTCGAACCGGAGCTTCGCCCCGCAGCCGCGATGGTCTGCACCGAGACGGTGTGGGCTGCCGCCGCCCAAGACCCAAAGCCCCGCCTGCTGGTGGTGGACGAGGTGTGGAGCATCATGCAGCACCCCGAAGGAGCGGCCTTCATGGTGTCGATGGCAAAGCGGGCGCGCAAGCACCGGCTGGGGTTGCAGTTCATCACCCAGGACGTCCAGGACCTTCTGTCCGAGGACACGTCGAGGACCATCACCGGCCACTCCGGGCGGGCGCTCCTCCAGAACGCCGCCTTCAAGCTCCTCTTGCAGCAGGACGCGGCGGCGATAACCACCGTGGGCGACGCCTTCGACCTCCCTGAAGACCTCCAGCGATGGCTGCTGTCGTGCCCCAGGGGAGACGGCCTCCTGTTGGCGAAGGGGCACCGCTTCCCCGTCCGCATCGAGGCCACGCCGGAGGAGACGGACGTGATCGAGTGGAGGCCGGGGAAGCACTAGGCGCGGCCAACCACTGCGAGGGGGACGAAACCGATGGACGAGAGACACCGGCGCGACTACGAACCGACCGACGACCCCAATAGAGAAAGGAAGAGAAGCGTGAAGCTGAACCCGATACGAAGACTCTTCGGCAATGACGACGACAAGACCCCCGTGCTGCTGGCGGTGACGCCGCCCAGGTCGGGGGAGCGCACCCTGCTGGGCGTGGAGAACCTCCTGGGCTCCATCGCCGTCCCCGAACCCTTCTCCCTGGAGCTGGCGGGCGACGCCGACGGTGTGACCCTGCTGGCCCGCTGCCTGCAAGACCGGGTGGTGCGGGGCCAGATCGCCGCCCGCTACCCACAGGCGCAGATACAGCGGGTGCCCGATGAGGACGACCCCCTGAATCTGGACGAGGGCGAGCAGGCGTGGAGCATGACGCTCAGGGCCGACGGCCCCGACTACGCGCCCCTGCGCACCTTCAGGGACGACGACCTGCTCGACCCCGGCTCCGACCCCCTCATGGCCGTGCTGGGGGCGCTCTCCAACCTGAACGAAGGGGAGCGCGTCGTGGCGCGCATGATGCTCAACTCCTGGGACCCGACTGGTCGGAGGGCCACCAGGAGAAGGCCCACAAGAGGCCCGTGGAGGAGCGGCGCGATCCCTCCTACACCTACCAGACCAAGCCCCTCCAGATGGACGGCGTGACGATGGCCGTGCTGGGCGTCGGCGCGCTCGCCGCCCTGCGCGCCTACCTGTGGGTGCAGGCGGGGCAGACTTGGAAGGCCGTGCTCATGGGCGTCAGCGTCGGCGCAGCCCTGGCCGCAGGCGGCTGGCTCTGGCACAGGTGGAAGAAGGCCCACAGCCGGGTGTACGACCCGAACCAGATAAAGGAGAAGGTTTCCCGCATCGCCTTCGACGCCGAGATACAAGTGACGGCCATTCTGCCCGAAAACTCCGGGCGGCAGCGGGCGAAGGAGCTGCTGGAGCCGGTGGCGGCGGCCTACCGCCACTACGACAACCCGGCAGGGGCGAAGATGAAGGCCGGCCGCGTCCGGCCCGCCGTGCCCGACCCCTCGATGCTGCACCCCGCAGGCTCCGGTCTCTTCGGAAGGCGCAGCGTCCTGGGCGTCCGCGAGGCGGCCTGCCTGTGGCATCCGCCGGGGGCCAGGGACGAGACGCCCCTGGTGGCCCGCGCCGGGGCGAAGATGCTGCTGCCCACCGCCCGCAGCGTCAGCGGCGGCGCACACGTCGGCGACACCACCACCGGGACGCCCAGGAAGATTCACTTCCCCGCCGACCTGCTCAGGCGGCACCACCTCTACGTGGCCCGCACCCGCATGGGCAAGTCCACCCTCATGCAGCACATCGTCAGGCACAAGATTCAGGAGAAGGCGGCGGGCAGGGACGGCGACGCCATCGTCGTCGTCGATCCCCACGCCGACCTGGTGGGAGACCTGCTCCGGCACGTGCCGGAGTCCCTGGTGAACCGGGTGCGGCTCATCGACCTGGCCGACGACCGGGGAGCGCCCGGCATCAACCTCCTCGACTCCCGCGTCTTCACCGACCGCGACCGCACCGCCGATTCCGTCGTGCGCATCGCCAAGGGGCTGTGGGACCAGTGGGGGCCGAGGATGCAGTCCATCCTGGAGCAGACCGTCAAGACCCTCCACGAGGCCAACGAACGCAGGGACGCGGGCGAGCAGTACACCATCCTCGACGGGCTGCGCATCCTCTCCGACACCGACTTTCGCGCCGACGTGCTGGCCGAGGTCAGCGACCCCTACCTGGTGGAGTGGTGGGGCAGGGACTTCTTCGGCTGGCGGCACGAGACCCGGGCCGACGCCCTGGCCCCGGTCCAGACCAGGCTGTCCTACTACTCGTCCTCCAAGCGGGCAAGGGCCATCCTGGGCCAGCCCCGCTCCACCATCGACATGAGAAGGGTCATCCGCGAGGGCGGCATCCTCTTCGTCTCCACCGCCCAGGGCGAGGCGGGAAGGGACGTCGCCGCCCTCGTGGGCGCATCCCTCCTCAACCTGGTGGACGCCGTGATACGGGAGCAGGGGAGCCTGCCCTTCGAGAAGCGCCGGGGAGCGCTGGTCGTCGTTGACGAGATGCAGTCGATGCCCGGCGTGGACTACGAGTCGATGCTCAGCGAGCTTGGGAAGTTCGGGGCCAGCTTCGTGCTGGCCACCCAGAGCCTCGCCAAGCTGGACGACCTCTCCCGCACCATGCGCGACACCCTGCTCGCCAACGTGGGCTGTCTCGCCGTCTTCCAGGTGGCGGGCAACGACGCACGCCAGCTCGTGTGGGAGCTGGGCAAGGAGCGGGTGGCCGAGGACGACATCACGTCGCTCCCCGTTCACCAGTGCTACGTCCGCGCCACCGTGGGAACCGACCGGATGGACGCCTTCTCCATGAGGGTGGCAAAGCCGGAGCCGGGAGACCCCGAAACGGCGGAGCGCATATGGGGCCAGGCCGAGAGCTACATCACGCCTGCCAGGGACCTGGCCGAGAAGGACGCGGGTTTGCAGGAGCTGGTCAACAAGTACCGCGACCAGCTGGACAGGCTCAGGAAGGAGCAGCAGGCCCAGGAGACCCAGGGCGGCGGCGAGCAACAGGCCCAGGAACAGCCCAAGCGCAAGCAGCAGCGCACCAAGCGTGACCAGCACTCCAGGAACGACGCCCCGGAGACTGCGGACGGGACGGACGACGGGGAGCGTGAGGAATGAGACCCGTGGACGCCGAGCTGCTCAAGCTGCTGGCGCACATGCCCCTCCTCGACCGGCTGGAGATGGTCGCCGTCTCCGGCTGGTCCAGGGGAGGGGTGTACAGGGCGGTCCCCAGGCTGGAGGACGCGGGGTTGATCGCCCCCGTCCCCCACGGCACGGAGCTCATACCCCCGACCCGAAGGTTCCACCTCACCGCTGCAGGGCTGCGCCGCCTCGCCCATGCGGAGAACGCACCGCTTGAGGGCCTGCTCAGAGACCTGCCCGTCTCGGCCCGCTGGCGGCGCGTCCTTCTGGAACGCCTCGACGCCGTGGCCGTCGTCTACCGCCTCGCCTCCACCATCTCAAACGCGGCCTATCCCATTCGCTTCCGATGGTACCGCGCCATGCCGATGGACGCCGCGGTCACCCTGCCCGGAGGAGGAACCGTCGGCATCGTCCGGCAGGGGCCGACCACCGACCGCACGGGCTTCTCCAAGCGCCTCTGGAGGCTCACCCGGGGACCGCAGCCCGGCTGCATCCTGCTTATCGCGCCCGACGAGGTGCGGCTGCGCCACTCCCGCAGGAGGCTCGCCCAGACGCCCTCCGAGACGCTCTTCGCCCTGGAGCGCGAGGCGGTTGCCGCGTCCCCCGACGACCCCGTGTGGCGGCTCCGCTCCATCAACGCCGCCGTCAGCCTGCGGGACGCCATCGGCCGGTTGACCCGCCGGGGTGCTGTCCCCAGCGAGCGTCCCCTGGAGCGCGGTCTCCACCTTCCCCCGGACATCGACGAGCACGAACCGGGAGGGGATGTGCCCGACTACCTGCTGCCCGCCCTGCTGAGGCCCACCGAGAAGCGCGCCCTGGACCTGCTCCATGACTGGCCTTGGCTCGGACTGCCGGACCTGGCCGGGCTGATGGGGGTCTCCCGCCCGCGAGCCTCCCAGGTCGCCGCCGCCCTGGAGAGCTTCGGGCTGGTCGTCCGCACCCACGCATCGGGACGCAGCCTGGCCCTCACCGACGTCGGGCTGGCGATGCTGGCACGCAGGGACCGCACCGCCGTGGGCGGGGCGAAGAAGCGGTGGAGCGTCGCGCCCACCGACGCCGAGGACTGGCGCAACGTCGCCGGCAGGCGCAGCAGACAGCTCCTGCGCGACATGGACCACACCACCGCCGTCCACGGCCTCATAGCGGCCCTCACCGTCCAGGCCCGCGACCTGGGCTGGGAGATCGGCCAGCTCGATCCGCCCATCAGGGCGTCCCGCTACTTCCGGCACTTCGGCGGCAGGCGCTCCATCCACCCCGACGCCTTCGGCGTCCTGGGGAAGGGCGACAACTCCTGGCCCTTCTTCCTGGAGTATGAGCGCAGGGCCGTGCGCCCCGTCACGATGGCGGAGCGGTTGGCCCCCTACCTGCGCTACTACTCCTCCCACCGGCCCATCGACGACCACGGCGCTCGGCCCGCCGTTCTCGTGGTCTTCCACGAAGACCTGGCGGCAACCCACTTCCTGCGAGTCGCCCTCGAGGAGATGGTGCGGACGAGGACGCCACTTCCCCTGCTGGTCTCCCACCGGGGCCTGCTGGAGCGGGCCGGGCCGCTGGGCAGGGCGTGGCTCGCCCCAGGCGGCGGCTTCGAGCCGGTGCGCCCCCTGAACCAAAACCCGACCGGAGAACGTCAGCAATGAGAATCTACTACATCGACGAGTCCGAGGGTCACCGCTACTACGTCCGAACCGCCCTCGGCGTGGACGCCGAGCGGTGGAACGAACTGCACGCCCGAGTCCGCGACTGGCGGCTCGAACTGGAGGAACGCTACGCCGTCCCACCGGACCGGGAGCTTCACGCCTGCGACCTGCTGGCGGGCCGGGGCAAGCTGGCCCGCATCGACGGCGCGGACCGCAGGCTCTCACCGGAGCACGGGGCCGAAATCTTCGTCGGCGGGCTGCAACTCGTCGAGGACGCCGCCAGGACCACCGGCGGCGTGGAGATCGTCAACGTCTGCCTGCACAAGCCCGACGCGAGGGGCCACGAGCGGGCCAGCCTCGACCGCCTTCTCAACCGCATCAACACCTCCGTCGCGTCTGCCAACCTCCACGCCTTCCTCATCTTCGACGAAGGCCGCGAGGATATGGTGGCCCGCCTCTACCGCAGGCTCAGGAGCCGCAACCCCGTGCCCAGCAGGTACGAGACGTGGGAGGACGGGGAGCGTACGAAGGACATCCCGATAGAGAGGGTCATCGGCGGCCCTGCCTTCCGAAGCTCCCACTCCGACCACCTGCTACAGATGGCCGACCTCATCGCCCACGCCCTCCTAAAGCAGGAGGAGGAGCCGTCGCCCAGGGTGAAGCGACTGGGCATCGACCGCGCATTCGGGACCCTCGACCGCGCACTCAATCGCAGGGTGTCAATGCGAGACCCCCAGGGCGTCGTCAGGCGGTGAAGGGAAGAGTAGGACTGTACTTGCGTTGTCACGACAATAGGCCGTGACAAGAGATGTCAATCCTATCTACAATGATCGCAGTCCTCCGATCCGAGACGAACACCAACCACTACGCCCCCGTTAGTCTAGTAGGCTGCACGCAAGCAAAGGTTGGGAAAGCCAGGGCCGCATGTATTTTCGGGAAGCTCACGAGGAAGCGTTGATGGCAACATACTTCAGTGACTTGGCACCATACATTGCACTAGCTTCCTTTGTAATCGCAATCCTTGCGCTCGTCTTCTCCATCCGAGGCGACCGACGCAAGACTGGAATAGACATAGGCTGCGATTTCAGCGTCGCCAGTTCGATCTGGTCATCAGAACGATGGGTTGCTGAAGTCAGATTGGAGAACCTCAAAGATCGCTCAGTGAGCATATACAAGATCTATTTGGAGATCGGTCACGGTCTGTACATTGAAGTGGAAGACTTCACTGACACCCCACTAACCCTGGACGCCTACAGTGTGTACCACAAAGAGTATGACCCCATTGAGTTTTACTCCGCTGGAATGAGCCGTGTTACTGGCTTCCTCGATGACAAGAAGACCAGGCAACGCATCTTGCTCACGACCTCTCAGGGGCGCTATTACCCGAAGCGTAGGACCAACACGTTCAATGACCCAATGCTCGACACGATATTGAAGAACTATACAACAGGGGTAGTCCTCCCAATACGCTGGTCATATAAGGGTCTCAGCTACGGCTCAGAGGCCAAATTTATCGTCACATTCTCCAATGCCAGTGGCGAGGACGAGATCGTGACAATCTACCCACGTGATTACGAAATAAGAAAATTCCGCAACTTTAGGTTGACCCGAGAGGCTCTGGAATCCAAGCAGGCCTTAGAGGATTTTCTGCAAGGCCAAGTCACCACCGGCAATTTGTCCTGCCCGGACATTGATGTAATCGACCTGCAAACTCTCAGGCAAGAAGCATTCAAGGACTATTCTGAGACCATAACCGTGACTCCCCAAGGGTGGTTTAGCCATAAGGTTATCGGCAGATGGCTAACACTCTGGGAGAAGCTGGTCACGAGCCGCAAGAACAATAGGATAGCATCCCGCAGGGATTGAATGCTGGACTAATCTCCGACCACCTGCTACAGATGGCCGACCTCATCGCTCACGCCCTCCTCAAGCAGGAGGAGGAGCCGTCGCCCAGGGTGAAGCGCCTAGGCATCGAACGGCCCTTCGGGGTCCTCGACCGCGCCCTCAACGCAGGGCGTCAAGGAGAGACCTCCAGGGCGTCATCAGGCGGTGAGGGGCGGCGGCACCTACTCCTTAGCCTCGCCGTCCGCACCGGCCTTGCCGTAGAGCATCAGCTTGAAGCCGCCGGGCACAGAACGGGACAGCTGTAAGATGCCATAGTAGCTGCCCCCCTTGGGTCTCCCCCCGCCCGCGAGCCACTTCTGCACGGTGCGCTCCGTGACACCCAGAAACCGGGCCAGGTCCCGCCGAGAAAGGTCGGTCATCTCCAGCAGGCGTTCCAGCCGCTGCGGAAGTCCTCCGGCCAGGGTGTGGGACGCCAGTTCTCGATGTCCACTGCACGTCCTTCATCTGCCATTGTGCCACCTCCTTGGTTTCTGAGTCCCGGTCGCCTCCTCAAACTCTCGTTGCGGACGCGTCGCCGTTGATGCCGAACGCTCCGAGCTTAACGATACACGACCAGACGCCGCCTATCCAACGCGGAGAGGAGGCCCCTGGGCAGTTCCTGGACACGGACGGTCGAGGCGCTCATGGCAAGGCTCGAAGACACAAAGAGAGGGCCGGACAGTTCATGCCGCCCGGCCCTCTCTCGCTGTCAGGGAACCCCAGGGCGAGCTCCCCGGCATCACGTTCCTCACGGCCAGCCGTCCACCTTGTAGGGCCAGGGCTGGGTGTGGTCCATGAGCATCACCGCTACGCCGCCGTCCACCGAGCAGGCCCACTCCATGATGGCGCGCAGCTCGCGCTCGGTGGGCGGCTCGCCCGCCCGCCAGTCTTCGGCCCTATGCTCGGGCACTATCCACCGACGGACGAACTCCTCCAACGGGAGCCCCGACCGGTCCTCAAGCCGACCCAGCCTCACGGGGAAGTCCTCGGGAAGGGGTGGGGCCGGATAGCCCCTGCTGACAAACCTCTGGGTGTCCATAGGCATACCTTCTTTCTACTCCGACGCTCCGTCGTCGCCGTACATAATCAGCTCGTAGCCGCCCGGAACCTCGCGGGCCAGCTCGGTGATGGCCCAGAGATATGCCCCCGAAGGAGGCCCTCCGTTGCGCCACTTCGCCAGGCCACGCTGCGTCACGCTGAGCCGCTCGGCGAACTCGCCCCACGACAGCCCGGTCAGCTCCTTCAGCCGCTCCAGCCGCTCCCCGAAGTCCTCGGGAAAGGGCGGGGGCCGGTTGTTCGACGTCCGCTTCCGTTCCGCAGTAACCATGTTCCTTCCTCCTATGCTTGAAGATCGCCTATACGTTTCGTCTCATGGCCCTCACAGCCTCCGGGTCCAACCCTCCGGGCAGGTCCCGTTCGGGCCGCATCAGGATCCCGTCCCGCAGCCCCATCACGTCGGCGATGGTCATCAGCAGGAAGAGATGGGTGGGGTTGGGAGCCGCGCCCTTGTTCCGCCACTGCCTGAGCCGATGGAGGCTGACCCCCAGGAGACGGGCAATCTCCTTCCAGCTCAGCCCGCTCGCCTCCTTGAACAGCGCAAGCCGCTCAGAGAATTCCGTGGGAAGGTCGTACTCGACGGGCCTGTAAACCCGCTGCTGCACTCCCATGCTCTACCCCTCTCCGCCGTCCCCTGCCGGGTCGAAATCGACGACCAGGGGCGGCTGGTAGACACCGACCAGAGGGAGGACATGCACCCCGAAGAGGATGTACATGCCTCCGGGGATGCGGGAGGCCAGCTTCACCAGGGCGTTCACCCCGTCCCCGCTGGGCTTGGTGCCCTCACGCCAACGCTGAAGCTGGCGGGGGTCCACGCCCAGACAGGCGGCCAGGATGTCCCAGGAGAGATCGGTGGCCTCCTTGAAGGCTTCCAGGCGCTTGGGGAAGTCCGGCCCGATGAGGCCATCGTCGACGATGAGGTGGGACGGGAGTAGACCGGCTCTCACTCGACATCCTCCAGGTAGAAGAGGTCGTCGAAGCCGGTGACGCCAAGGACGTTCATCATCCGCTTGCGGAAGGCCGCCGAGGGGCGGCGCTTGCCGCTCATAAGCTGGGAGAGGTAGCTCGACGAGGTGTCGAGCAGCCGCGCCAGTTCGTTCTGGGTCATGTTGAGCCTGTTGAGCAGCGCCCACACCTTCTGGGGATCAAGCCTGACCCGCGATGGTTGCCTGCGCTTCACGCCGACCCCTCCTCACGGATTGACTCCCCGCCGTCGGCGGGCCGCCCGTTGGACGGGGCGGAGCCGTTGCGGTACAGGTGTGGATTGGCCAGGTAGTGGCGCGCGATAATGCGGGCCAGTATCCGCAGGCCCTCGATGCGCTGCCGCTCCTGCTTGGCCGTAAGCCTTCGCTTGCTACTCACTCGTTCCATCTCTCCGGGGTTCCGGCTGCTGCCACGAAGATCTGGTCTTCGGGAGCGCCTGTGATGTATACTGAGGCCAGGTTTAGAAGATGCGTGCTGTCCGCATTAGTGTATCAATACAGAATACGCCTAGGCAATGCCGAAACGACGCTATCAGAGCTGATACAGGCGACACATTGACAATTGCTCGCTGTGTTGTAACAATTATTTAGCAATACTTTAGCTGAAGTTGTCGCAGATGCTCCGTTCGCGGAGGCGTTCGCAACTACGGATGCAGGGGAGACACGACATGGAAGAGCTTGAAGACGACCGGGACCTTGACGAGCGCCGCGAGATCAAGGGCGACGACGCCATAGGTCCCCTCCTCAGACGGCTGCGGGGAGACCTCAGCCTGCGTGATGTGACCAAGCGCGTCGGCGTCTCCAGTTCCTACCTCTCCGAGATAGAGCGGGGAAGCCGCAGGCCCGGCGTCAACATCATCCGCAAGCTGGCCGACCTCTACAACGTGGACGCCGCCGAGCTTATGAAACGGGCCGGGCGTGACCCCCACATCGACCCCTTCAGCGACGAGGCGATGGAGGTGGAGCGGGCCTACCAGTACGTGCTGGCCGACCCGGTGTTCCGGGTGGGCACCAGGCCCGACGGTCCCATCACCCTGAAGACCAAGCGGTTCATCGTCGAAATGTACGAGCGATTCGCCAACAAGAAGCTGCTGGAGTGAGCATGAACAGGACGAGAGAGGACTTCTGCCGCACCCTGCTGGACGACCACCCCAAAAGGCCCTGGACCCCTGAGACCCTCGCCGCACGCTTCGTGCGCTACTTCGACGTGCCCGCACGCCCCTCGATGGAGCAGCTAAAGGCGCTTCTGACGGTGCTCCCGTGCCGCTCCGTCCATCTCCTCGTCGAGGAGCTTCACCAGGTTCCTGATATTGGACTCGGTGAGGACGTTGGCGCGAAGCTCATCGACGATGGTGTTCTCGATCTTCTTGGCGTTTAGCCTGGGGGTCTTGCACGTGCCGCTGCCCCTCTTCATCAGGGACTGGCAGACGTAGTAGGTGTACTTGCCGCTCTTGGCCTCGGAGGCGGACATTGCCCTACCGCAGGTCTCGCACTTGAGGATGCCGCTGAGCAGGTAGGGACTGGACGCCCGCCTGGGGTTCGCCTGCTTCGGGGCGCGAGAGCCGAGCAGCTTCTTCACCCGCTGGTACTCCCGCTTGCTGATGATGGCGGGGTGGGCGTTCTCTACCCGCACGGGCGGCTGGCCGTCCTTTGCTGTGGCTCCCCAGACCACGGCTCCCGTATAGGATTCGTTGTCCAGCATGGTGTGGACGGTGGTCTTGAGCCACTTCTTGCCGTTGACGGTGGGGATGCCCTCGGTGTTGAGGGTCTTGGTGATGTCGAGGATGCTCCTGCCCTGGAGGGCCATGTCGAAGATGCGCCGGACCATTGCGTCGGCGGGCGGGTCAAGCTCCAGCCTGGGGCGCTTCTTAGGCCCGTCCTGGACGTGTACGCGCCTGTAGCCATAGGGGGCGTAGGCCGACATCCAGAAGCCCCTGGAAAGCTGCCTCCCGCATCCCACGCGAGACCTCCTGGGCCAGATTTTCCGAGTAGAATTCGTCCACGCTCTCAATGATGGCTTCGAGGAGCCTGCCGGTGGCGTTGTCCTCGGCCTGCTCGGTGATGGACACCACGCGGATGCCCTTGCGCCGCAGCTTCGACTTGAAGGCGACGGCGTGCTCCCGCTTGCGGGTGAATCGGCTGAATTTCCAAACCAATATCTCCTTGAAAGGGGCCTCGGGCTTTTCGGCTTCGTCCAGCATCTTCTGAAACTGGGGCCGGTCGGCGACGCGTCCGCTCTCGGCCTCGTCCACGTACTCGCGGACGACCATGTAGCCGTTCTTCTCTGCGTAGTCCCTGAGCGCCCGAAGCTGGGCGGCCACGGACAGGTCCACGTCCTGGCGGTCGCTGGAGACCCTGGCATAGAGGGCCGCCGGTGTTAGATCGAGTCGGTCGTTCATCGGTCTCTCCTCTCTGTGTCTTCCTGTGCTGTGTTCATGCGGGAACGCAGCCATTCCAGCCGCTCCCGTCTTCGCCACTCCCGCTCCTCCATGAACAGGCGGATGGCTTGCCTGAGCAACTCGCTCACGGAGAGGTCTTCTTCCTTCATCACATGCCGCACCTGCGCCTCCATCTCGGGGGGCAGGGAGAATGTGATGGTCTTGGAACGCCTGGGAGTGGTCATGCTCTCTTTTTTGTCTCCTGATGCAGTGTAATGTCTTACTATACACTAACTAGTCACCGACCTTCAATCCCCATGCAAGCCAATGCTGTCACACACCGTATCGGTTCCTCCAGTAGTTGGCCCAATCTGCGGTCTCATCGGGAAGACCTCGCGCCACACCGTCGAGCAACTGTGCCGGCGCTACCATGTCGAACTGCACGTCTGGATCCTTCAGGGATGCTCGCATCACGGCTTCCACCGTCTCCAGTTGGCAAAACCGTCGAGCCAACAAGGGGGAAGTGGTTGTCCTGCCGTCGGTGACGGTCAGATAGGCCCAGTTCTCCTCCGGGACGATCACCACCACCTTGGCCTCGTCGATTCCCAGCTCGCGGTCCTGAATCATGCGGTCTGCCAGAAGCCTCTGGCGCATGATCTGATAGAAGGGTTCGTAGAGAAAGTCGTCGAGGAGCGGGGCAGCGGCCGGATTGAACGACGAGAGTGGGGAGTGGTAACGCTCGTCGTATCTCAATCGGCGAGTGACTCCTTGGCTTCCATCACCCTTGAACTCGGGGGCTGAGCTCAGATACTGCTCGACGTACTTCCACTCCAAGAGGTAGGCCCTTCGTCTACCCTTGGTCGTTACGGCTACGAGGAAGGCATCAATGCTCGTGTTCTGAGCTCCCCGAACGGTACCTCCCTCCAAGGAATGATCCAGGCCGATCCACTCGAACTCAACGTCTGATTCACCTCCATCGTGGGAGATGCTGACCACACCTGCGACGTCATCGTCGAGGGCGCGTAGGACAGACAGCAACGCTCCGGGGATCATTGCCAGGGGCAGCAGGAAAGTTGACGCAGGCCACTTGGGAGCTAGCCATGTTGCGGGTGGGACCGTCCGACTTGCTGTCATCACCGCTTCTGGAACTCTTCCACCACTTGATCCCGCGCCGTCTGAAGTGGTCGATGGCTCCACCTTCACCCCGGATACCGGGAAAGAGGTTATCGGCTTCGCAGCCGATTGCTAGCAGGTGAGGGTTGCGCAAGCCCTTGTCGTCAGTTGGCGAACGTCCCCGGTCGCTGACGGTAGGGGACGCATCCCGAAACTGTTGTTGTCGCCTCTTTGCGGACCTCTCAAAGCCGGTCCTTGAATTGCGTCTTTGCATCTCTGTTTACTCCTTTCCGTTCACTCCTTGGCCGCCCCGTCGTCTGTCTCCAATCTGCCGCAAAACCCGACTTCAACTACCAGGGGCCGACTGCTGCCGCCGCCATCGGCTGCCGCCTGCGCCCCGGCATGTCCGAGGCGACCATTTGGGGGCCGAGGACGGAGGCGCAGCTTTCGGGCACGGCGACGACGACCACCCTCTTCAGCTTCCCCTGCCGGATGACGGGCCGGGCGAGAGCGGCGTAGTTGCCGTATTGAGCATAGCGTGCCGTGCCGTGGCGGGCGGCCTGCTCAGCCAGGGAGCCAGGGGGTATGGGCCTGCCCCAGCGAGGGATGCCGCCCCGATCTCCGCAGACGGGGAAGTCGCTCGGCGTCCCAAAGCCCCGCGTCCGCCGGGCGACCTTTACCCGTAGGCCGGTCGAATCGGTCCGGTCCCTGGGGTCTTTGCCGTCCTCCGCCGCGTACAGGACCACCATAAGGGGCGGGTTCCTAAGCACCTCGGCCAGCCGGATGGACACGGCGGCGTATGAGCAGCGAAACGCCTGCTGCAACCGCAGCACGTCCAGGCCCCACTCCACGGCCAGCGGCTCGAAGGCCCTCGGCTGCATCAGCACCGCCGCCGCGAAGCGTTCGGCCTGCGGTCGGGTGGAGAGCTGGACTCCATCTCGCACAGGGTTTCGTAGATGATCTCGTAGGTCTCGTGAATCACCGAGTAGTCCTGCGTCCCCTCCCACAGGTCCTCCCGGTAGTGGATGTCGTAGCCGCCGTTGGGCGAGCTGTAGTGGATGCCCTTGGCGTCCATGTGCCTGCTGCCCAACACCTCGCCAAACCCGGTCCGCTTCAGCAGCTGGAGAGCATCGAGGCGGAGCTTGAGGAGGTGAAGAAGCAACTGGGCCGCGTCTGGCACTTCATATCGAAGAGCGACAGCATCGACGTGGCCGCTGCCTCTGACCACATCGTGGAGCTGCGGGAGCGCAAGGAGAACCTGGAGAGCGCCGCAGACGAGGCGAGGGCAGTGCTGGCGGAGCGGCGGCAGTACCTGGACAGCGCCGACACCATCACCGCCTACGCAGAGGACATGAGCGACTTCCTCAAGACCAGCGAGCTCACCGAGTCGAGAGCTTCGTCAAGGAGGTCGTCGTCAGCCCCGGCAACGCCGTCGTCCGCTACTCCATCCCCATGCCCGACGACAGCCGCATACCCGGAAGGGACACCGAGGAGGTAGCTCTGCACGGCCCGGTACTGTCTACCGTCAAGAATGGTGGGCCAGCCTGGACTCGAACCAGGGACCTCAGTCTTATCAGGACTGCGCTCTAACCGACTGAGCTACTGGCCCACTCGCAACATACTATCAGGTATGCCGACTGCCTGTCAGCCTCGGACCCTCTTCAGGACTCGGGGTTCCATTCCACCACCACCTCTACGGGGGCATTCCTGGCCACCACCAACTCGAGCGGCTCCGAGGGACTGTCGTTGATCGGCTGATGCGCCGCATTGGGCGGCACGTATATGAAGTCCCCTGGACCAATGGGAAGAGACCTGTCCAGCCTCGGCCCCACCATGAAGCGCCCTCTCCCTCTCACCACGTATATGGCCGACTCGCAGTTGACGTGATAATGAGGGCTCGACCCGCAGCCCGGCGGAATAGTCGCCAGGGCCAGATGTATCCCCTTGGCGTCCGTTAGAGCCTCGGACACCCCCGCCAGCCGCGTCATCCCTCCGGAAGACACCTCGACCTCCCGCTCGGCGGGGTGGACGACGCGGCACTCCGCGTGAACCTCAGATACCACCACTCACACCTCACTCACCTATGCGAGAGCCTGGTCCGACACGTGACGGGGGACGACTCAGGTCGCCGGCCTCGTTCTTGCGCTGGGTACCCCGGTCCAACACGTGTTGGCGGACGACCCTGAAAGTTCAGACCCGCCCCCGGCCCGAAGGCTTTACTCCTTCACGCCCCAGACTACCACACGAAATCGCCGCCACTCAACGGTCTCCGGCTCCTCACGAGCACCCTGCAGTCCTTCCCAGGCGCGCATCCGCCCGCATCGGCCGATCCTGACAATTCCAGGCCTTCCCAATCCTGAGGATCCTGATTCAGACAGCCCTTGACGACCCCGAACCGCTGTGCTAGAGTATGCCCATGACTCAGCCGCCTCTCTCCACCCGCCCGCAGAACTCCCTGAAGCGCCTGTCGGACAAGTGTCGGATAACTGTCGGAAAGTGTCGGAAAAGTGTCGTATTAGTGTCGGAAAACTGTCGGGTAAGTGTCGGATTCTGTCGGCCAAAATCGGCCCTCTCAGCTACGAAATGCCCGCAAATCCGACACTTTCGGCGAAAAATCACCCGGAGCGGCGCGAGATACCACTCTGCCCAGACCGCTCTTGACCCTGACGACAGCCGCATCTACAATACCCGCCCATGAACTTCCACATTGACGGCAACCCCGACTACGGCCAGCTCCGCGTCCAAATAGGGCCAGGTGAAACCTTCCTTGCAGAGGGCGGCTCCATGGCCTGGATGAACACGGGGATGCGCGTGAGGGCGCGCCTCCTGGGCGGCCTGCTCCGCGCCGCCATCCGCAAACTCACCGGGGGCGAGTCTCTGTTTGTGGGCGAATACACCACCGACCGCGGGGGCGAGGTCGTCTTCTCGCCATCCCGCCCCGGGATGATCGTCCGCCGCAGCATGAAGGGCGGCACCATCACCCTGACAGCGGGGTCGTTCATGGCCTGCACCCCCGGCGTCAAGCTGCGGACCACCTTCGGCGGCCTGCGGTCGCTCTTCTCTGGGGAGGGCCTCTTCTTCATGGAGTGCAGCGGCGTCGGCGAGCTCTTCTTCAACTCGTTCGGCAGCATCATCGAGAAGGATGTCGCGGGCTCATTCATCGTCGACACGAGCCACGTCGTGGCATGGGAGCCGGGCCTGAGCTATTCGATCCGCGGAATGGGCAGCCTCAAGAGCACGCTCCTCTCCGGCGAGGGCCTCGTGATGGAGTTCTCCGGCAGAGGCAAGCTGTATCTTCAACCGCGCACGGTGAGCGGGATTGCCTCATGGCTCACCCCGTTCATGAGGTAGGTGGACTTCGATGCACGTGGAAATAGCGCATAGAGGGGCCTTCGGTTCCGCCCTCGTGAAGCTCGATCCGGGCGAGCGGTTCGTCTCCGAGGCCGGAGCGATGTTCAGAACCTCCCGCAACGTCGATATCGACGTCACCACCAGAAGCAGGGGCGGCGGCGGCCTGATGTCGGGAATCAAGCGGATGGTCGCAGGCGAGAGCTTCTTCCTCTCGACCTTCACCGTGGCCGACGGGAACCCGGCCGAGGTCGGACTCGCTCCCAGACTCCAGGGCCAGGTGGCCCTCATAGACTGCAACGGGCGAAACAAATGGATATGCGCGGGCGGCAGCTACCTCGGCTCGTCTCCGAACCTCGCAATAGATACCCAGTTCCAGGGTCTCCGAGGTCTCCTGTCCGGCGAGTCCCTCTCATTCCTGTCTGTCGAGGGCGCGGGCCCGCTGCTCGTCAACGCGTTCGGAAACATCACACAGGTCAACGTCTCCGGCGGACTGACCGTCGACACAGGCCACGTGGTCGCCTTCGAAGACTCGCTCACCTACTCGATCAGCAAGGCGGGAGGTAGCTGGATCCAGTCCTTCCTCACCTCCGAGGGCCTGACACTCAACTTCTCCGGATATGGGCGGCTCTACGTCCAGAGCCACAACCCCGACCAGTTCGGCGGTGAGGTCGGTCCGTTGCTGCCCCCCAAGTAGGACGCAATGAACTACACAATCGAGTCACAGCCCAGCTACAGCCTTCTTGAGGTGACACTGGCGCCCGGCGAGCAGATCGTCGCCGAGTCCGGCGCGATGACCTGGATGGACACCAACGTAGACGTCCAAACCTCGGCGCGCGGCGGCATCCTCTCAGGCGTCAAGCGGGCGGTCCTGAGCGGGGAGAGCTTCTTCCAGAACACCTACACCGCCCGCGGCGCGCCCGCCACGATCGGCCTCGGACCAGGCCAGCCGGGAGACATCCGCTCATACACGCTGGACGGCAGCGAGCTGCTCCTCGAGCGCGGGGCATACCTGGCATCGGAAACCGGCGTCGAGACCAACTCCGACTTCCAGGGGCTCCGGGGACTCTTCAGCGAGGGCCTGTTCATCCTGAGAGTCTCAGGCAGCGGCCTCGTCTTCTTCAACGCCTACGGCGACATCCAGGAGATCGACGTCGACGGCCCGTACGTGGTCGACAGCGGCCACGCCGTCGCGTGGGAACCCTCGCTGAGCTACCGGCTGACACGCGCCAAGAGCATCCGCTCCTTCCTCTTCTCCGACCAGATCATCATGGAGTTCTCAGGGCGCGGCAAGCTCTGGGTGCAGTCCCGGAATCCCCGCTCGCTGGCCGACTGGCTGCACCCCTTCCGCCCGTCACGGTCCGAATAGGCGGCGTCTGACTTGGCCGACCTGACCATAACCGGAGGGACGGTCGTCGACGGAACCGGCGAGCCCGGCCGCCGCGCCGACGTGGTGATCGACCGCGGCAGGATAGCGCTCGTTGGCAATGCCTCGGAGATCGAAAGCGCCAGGACGTGGGACGCCTCCGGAAGGACCGTCTCCCCAGGCTTCATAGACATCCACAGCCACGCCGACTTCACCCTGTTCGTAGACGGCCTGGCCCAGAGCGGCATCCGCCAGGGCCTCGCGTCCGCGGTCATCGGAAACTGCGGCCACGGGCCGGCGCCGGCGCCGGACAAAGACCTCGCCAAGCAGGTGACCATCGGGGTCAACGAGGACTGGGGCATCGACTTCGACTGGACGACGTTCGAGCAGTACCTCGACGCGCTGCTCTCCAGGGGACAGTCGATGAACGTCGCGCCCCTCGTGGCGCACGGCGCGGTGCGCATCGCCGCAATGGGCTACGACGCGCGGAAGCCCACGAGCCGAGAGCTCGACGTCATGAGGTCGCTGGTGGACGAGGCGATGTCCGCGGGCGCCCTCGGTATGTCGTCCGGCCTGGAATACTCGCCGGGCCGCCACGCGGACGAGGCCGAGCTGACCTCGCTGAGCGAAGTCGTCGGCAGGCACGGCGGCATCTACGCATCGCACATACGCGAGCGCGGAGACAACTTCGAACAGGCGGTGAGGGAAGCGCTCGACATCGGACGGGGAGGGGGCGTCCCCGTCCAGCTGTCCCACCTGGCCCCGAGGCCATACGCGCCCCAGGGCGTCCTCGACCGTGTCCTAGGCATGGTGCATCAGGCCCGCGCCGACGGGCGCGAGGTCGGCGTCGACACCTTCCCCGACCCGTGGGGGCCGGCCCATCTGCTCGACCTGGTGCCGCCATGGGTCTACGAGGGGTCGGACGACGAAGTACTGAAGAGGCTGAGGCACCCGTCGACCGCCGAGAGGTGCGCCGGCTACGTACTCAACCAGGGCAACTTCCTGCTGCGGCTGGGAGGCTTCGATAACTTCTTCCTGTCATACTCCAGAGTGCACCCCGAGCTGGTGGGCCTCTCACTCGAATCCGTCGCGCAGGAATGGGGCATGGACGTCGTGCCGACCATCCTCAAGCTGGCCGCCGACGACGGCAGGGACTTCGGTAGCGTTCTGATCCGCCACGTCTTCTCCACCACCGAAGACCTCCACAAGCTGATGCGAGACCCGGTGTGCAGCATCGGCAGCGACGGGGCGGTAACCTCGACCGACGGCCTGCTCGGAGAGATGAAGATGAACCGCTCCAGCTTCGGCTACGCCCCCCGCACGATCAGGGAGTACGCTATAGACCGTGAACTGTTCAGCGTCGAGGAGGCCGTCAGGAAGATGACCTCGCTTCCCGCCGACCAGATCGGCCTGAAGGACCGCGGAAGACTGGCCGAAGGGATGGCCGCCGACGTGGTGGTCATGGACCTGGAAACCCTAGCCGACGTGTCCACGGACGACGACCCGCAGGCATACCCCACAGGGATAGACATGGTGGCGGTCAACGGTGTGATCGTCTTCGAGAAGGGCCGGCACACTGGGCGGACGCCGGGGCAGATCCTGCGGAACCGGTAGCCGATCTCAGAGTGGCCGCCGTCCCGCGAATCCGGTGTCGATGTCGTGCCACTCCGTGACCTCCGACTCCCCGGCCAGCCAGCACAGATAGACCGTGCGCCCGTCCCTCGTGGACGGGAAGTCCACCAGGCCCCGATCGACGCTCCTGACGATGATCCCGCGCTCGACCACCGCCTGAACGCGCTCCTCGATTCGCTGACGCGCCGACTCTCCGGCGCGCCTCGCCCGCTCCAACTCCCCGCGCGTCCTGGAGCCCCCGTTGGACCGCACGTGCGCGGCGAGTTCGGCAACACGGGCCTGGGCGCGCTCCATCTCGGCCTTCAGGGACGCTATCGCGTCAAAGGTCTCCTGAAGCCATGGCACGACTGCCTGAGCCTCCGCCAGCGTGAACATCCGCCCTCCTACACCGAGGTGGACCCGGACGGCGCGGGCGCCCGCTCGATGAACTCGATCAGGTATCCGTCGGGGTCGAGAAGGAAGCAGGCCCCGCGCGCCCAGGGGTAGGGTGCTTCGGGCCGGAACGCAGGAGGGCCGACGAACTCCACCCCTCGGGCCGTCAGATCCCTGTAGACCGCGTCCAAGTCTCTGACGATGACGCCAAGGTGCGCAACCCCCACGGCGTTGCGCGGCAATGGAGCCGGAGAGACGCCCGCAGGACTCAGGTACTGGACCAACTCGATAGAGTGGCGCATGTCGCCGATGCCGAGGTACGCTATGTGTATGCGCGTGTTCTCGAACCCCGTCACCCGCGATATCATCTCGCCTTCCAGCACCTCGTTGCGCTCTTCGACGAGTCCGAGCACGTCGGCGTAGAAGGACAGAGAGCGCTCCATGTCGGAAACGACGATGCCTGTGTGGTTGAGCCACTCCACTATCACGAGACGCCTCCGTATCACCTGCCGATCGAAGACTATAGGCACCCGCCCCGTGAGTCAACGCGCATGGGCCGGTCAATTGCCGGGGAGCGGTGGCTCTGCCTGTAACAGGGCAGGGCGGCCGCTCCCCCGGCAGGGGCGAGAAAGGCCGGGCGCAGGCAGGCGATGGAGGTGCGTCATCGATTCCCTGCGTCCCGGGCCTCTCTGCCTGCCCTACGGCAGGCTGTCTATCTGACTGAGCGCGCTCGTGTAGGCATCAGGAGTCAGCGGCACGTAGCCGACCTCGCTGACGAGGTCCCGACCGTTCTCCAGGTAGAACTTCACGAACGCCTTCACCTCGGGCCGCTCCATGCTCTTGGTGGATATGTAGATGAACATAGGCCGTGACAGCGGCGTGTAGCTCCCGTCCTCGATGGTGTCCGGATTGGGCGTCACGCACCCGCTGCCGTGATCGATAGCCACGACCTTCAGCTTGTCCGTGTTCTCGGCATAGTAAGCGTACCCGAAGTACCCCAAGGCGTTGCGGTCTCCCGATACGCCCTGCACCAGCACGTTGTCGTCGGCGCTGGCAGTGTAGTCTGAGCGGCTGGCCCCGCCCTCGCCCACAATCTCCTCGGTGAAGTAGTCAAACGTGCCGGAGTCGGTGTCGGCGCCGTAGAGACGAAGGGGCCTGTCGGGGAAGTTCGGCCTCACCTGGTTCCAGTTCGTGACGCCGGAGCCGGGCTCCCAGATCATCTTGAGCTCCTCGACCGTGAGGCACTCCACCCAGTCGTTCTGAGGGTTGACGATGATCGAGAGGCCGTCGGTGCCGACCTTCAGCTCCCTGTACCGGATGCCGTTGTCTCCCGCCGACGCGGCTTCCGAGTCCTTGATGGGCCGCGAGGCGTTGGAGATGTCGGTATCGCCGACCACGAACCTCTTGAAGCCTCCGCCAGTGCCAGACACCGCGACGTTCACTCGAACGCCGCGGTGTATCTTGCCGAACTCCTCTGCCACAGCCTCGGACACCGGGTACACTGTGCTGGAACCGTCGATTTCGATGGTACCGCTCAGCGCCGCTGCCGCCGGGCTCGTGGTCAGCGTTGAGGCGGGCTCTCCATCATCGCCACAGGCAACGGCGAAGAGCGCGAGAAACAAGCCTAATACCAGTGGGACAGTATGCCATTTCCTAAAACTCATGAGACTCTAACCCCCTGAAATCCCTGAATGTGGTCCCAGAATAACGAAAGGAACACCCCCGAGGTTTAACGGGCCGTTAAGACCTGTTTAGCGTGGAGTTAACGAATCGAGCCTTCACCAACCTGTTGGAGGCATGACATGGGACTGACGACACCACCAGATGGAACTGTTCAGACTCTGTGAGGTCCGAATGGCAGGGTCTTTCATTTTCTGGGGATATAGGGGATGCCCAGAAGGGCGAGGGCTTCGGGAAGGTGAGCAGCGTGACGGAGCAGCCGGCGGGCGTTTGCCCGGCTGGGTTGGCGGCGATTATACTGTGCCCGGCGCCGGGACGGGTGCAGTCTTGGGGTAGTTGTGGACATTCTCGGGAAGCGGTCCCGGCCGCAGCATGGTGAGGTGCGTCGATGAACATCTCGGATGGGGAAGCGCTTCGGAGGCTGGGCGGCGGCGAGTCTGTCGAGTCGGTGTCGGAGGCGCGCGGGCTGACCGGGGAGCAGTTCGAGCTCTGGTGGAAGAATCAGGCGGAGCTCAGGACGCCGAGTCTGTCGGGGGCCGTCGAGGCCCCTGTCGGGGCGGGCGTGGAGGTCGTGCGCGACCGGCACGGGATTCCCCACGTCTTCGCGTCGGACGAGCGCGACCTCTTCTTCGGCTACGGCTACGCCATGGCTCAGGACCGGCTCTGGCAGCTGGACTACTACCGCCGGCGCGGGATGGGCAGGCTGTCGGAGATCCTCGGCGAGGAGGCTCTGGAGTACGACCGGCTGGTGCGGACGGTGGGCATCAACCGCATAGCGGCGCGGCAGGCGGCCGGGCTTCCCGAATCGACGCTGGGCCTTCTCGATGCGTTCTCATCGGGGATCAACGCGGTCATGGAGTCGTCCCGCGGCCTGCTGCCCATCGAGTTCGACCTGCTGGACTACCGGCCGGAGCCGTGGTCTCCGGTGGACACAGTCGCTATTCTCGCCGAGATGCGGTGGTACCTGACCGGTCGCATGCCCGTGATATTCCTGCCGGAGTTGGCGAAGCGGTATCTTGCGGACGAGGACCTGTACCGCGCGTTCCTGACCCCCGAGGCTGGAGACGAGTCGATCGTGCCGCCGGGGAGCTATCCGTCCGCCGGGTCGGGCTCGGAGCCGGTGGGCGAGGTGATCGGCGACCCCGACGACTGGCAGGGCAGCAACAACTGGGTGGCGGCCGGCGCGCTGTCGAAGTCGGGCCTGCCGGTGGTTGCGAGCGACCCTCACATCGCCTTCGGCAGCGTCTCCTGCTGGTACGAGGCGCGCCTCCACGGCGGCTCCTTCGACGCCGCGGGCGCGGGCTACTGCGGCGTGCCCGGCTTCTGGTTCGGCCGCAACAGGCGCATGGGGTGGGGGCTCACCAACAACATATGCTCTCAGAGGGACCTGTACCAGGAGGCGGCCGACCCCGGGGGCTCCGGCGCCTTCCTCTACGGCTACGATTGGGCGCCGCCCAGGGAGTTGGAGGAGCGCATAGAGGTCAGGGGCCGCGAGCCGGTGGTCGAGACCGTCCGCTTCTCGCACAACGGCCCTCTGGTGGACCACCTGCTCCCGGAGCCCGCCCGGAGTACCGGGCCGGTCTCCGTCAAGTGGCTGGGGGCGGTCTTCAGCGACGAGATCACGTGCCTGCTGAACATGGCCCGAGCGGGCGGGTGCGATGAGTTCAGGGAGGCCGTCCGGCCGTGGAAGGTGCCCACGCTGAGCTTCGGATTCGCGGACGTCGACGGCCATATCGGCTATCAGGCGGGGGGCAGGATACCCATCAGGTCGAACTGGGACCGGGGATACAGGCCCGGTTGGGAGCCGAAGCATCAGTGGGCCGGGCTGGTGCCTTACGACCACATGCCGAGGGTCGTCGATCCGCCGGAGGGGTGGGTTCGCAGCGCCAACAACCGCACTGCGCCGGACGACTTCCCCTATCCGCTGTCGGGCCAGTGGAGCTCGGGCTACCGCGCGAAGCGGGTCAGGGAGATGCTGGAGCAGGGAGGCCCTGCCGACCGCGAAGGCTTTGCCCGGATGCAGTCGGACGTGCTCTCCGAGCGTGCCGTCGACGCCGTGCCGCGGCTCCTCGCTCTGCTGGAGGGTTCCACCGACGAGCGGGTGAGGGAGGCGCTGGCTGCCCTGGATTCCTGGGACCGGCGCATGGAGGCCGGCAGCGCGGCGGCGGCCATATTCGAGATATTCTTCCTCCACTGGAGCAGGGCGGTCGCGGGGCAGAGGTTCCCGGACGAGGCCGTGCCGATGCTGTCGGGCGCGCTGGCCGGGCTCGCGGTGGCGCTGCTGGCGCGGGACGAGCGCGGATGGTTCGGCTCCGGCGGCAGGGCGGCGGCCGCGGAGCGGGCTCTCAGGGCGGCCCTCGACGAGCTCGGTGAGCGCATGGGCCCCGACGCTTCGGGGTGGAGCTGGGGCGGTCTGCACAAGGTGAACCTCCCGCACCTGCTCGACGGTAGGGGCAGCCTGGGGAGGCTGCTGAGCAGAGGAGGCCAGCCGGTCGGCGGCTCCGGGGTCACGGTCTGCAACACGGGCTTCGATCCCAACTACCTGGCGGGCATGGGCGCCAACTTCCGGCTGGTGGTCGACCTGGGGGAGAGTCCCCCGGCGCTCTGGACGGTGGACGCCGCCGGTCAGTCGGGGCATCCCGGCAGCGCGAACTACTGCGACCAGCTCCCCACGTGGCTGTCCGGCGGCCATCATCGCGTGCCCCTGGACAGGTCGGAGATCGAGGCGGCGGCGGTCGACAGGCTCGCGCTGCGGCCCGGTCGATAGCAGGTACAGGGCAATCGCATCTGAGGGCCTCGGCCTGCGGTTTTGCCGAAAACTGTCCCAAACTGTTCCATTTTGTCCCATCTCGTAGCTGAGGGTTCGATTTCGTGGAACAAATGTGGGGCAGTTGTGGAACAGATGTGGCACAGAACCGGTACAGTTGTGGGACAGTCCCCGGGGGTGAGGGCGTCCCTTACGGGCCGGTTGGTTCCGTGAGCGTGGTTCGGCACGAATACGAATGTGTGTTTCATGTGGGTATCGTAGTACAAGAGTTCGCTGTTGTCAAGGGGGTGGTCGGTGATCAGTGGCGGGTGGGGAATCCAGAGGGCCTGATAGCAGAGCAGGCCGGCTTGGTTCGACGGTAGGCGCGTGGTAGAATGGCCTGCGACTCTCCGTGATTCCCGGGGAGCGGCAAAGCATGATTCGGAGGGAGTGGCTGTGCCCAGCGACAAGGTGACGCACGAGTTCGAGATCGAGACCGGGCAGCGCGAGTGGCTCGAAGAGGCCGCGGACGAGTACGGATTCCAGGACGAGAGCAAGGCGTTGCGGGTGCTGCTCGACTACGCGATCCAGGACGTCGACAGGGACCTGATCTTCTCGGCCGAGAACGCGCGCTGCCGATACTGCGGCTGACCCACTGTGGCCATGAGTGATCTGGTCATCAGGACGGAGGGGCTGACGAAGCGGTACGGGCACATCCTGGCCGTGGACGGCCTCTCCATGGAGGTGCGCCGGGGCCACGTCTACGGGCTTCTCGGCCCGAACGGATCGGGCAAGACGACCACGATGGGCATGTTGCTGGGCCTGGTCAGGCCGACCTCCGGCAGCTTCAGCCTGTTCGAGTCGGCGGATCGGCACGAGGACGCGCTGCGGCGCGTAGGGGCGATAGTCGAGATTCCCTCCTTCTACCCCTATCTGACGGGCCGCCAGAACCTCGCCTACTTCCAGGGCATCGTCGGACGGGGCTCCCGAGGCGAGTTGGATCACCTGCTCGACGTGGTGGGCCTCGCGTCCCGCGCCGACGACCGCTTTCACACCTACTCTCTCGGCATGAAGCAGCGCCTGGGGCTGGCGTACGCGCTCCTGGGAGACCCTGAGATACTGTTCTTGGACGAGCCGACCAACGGTATGGACCCGGAGGGCATGGCCGAGATCAGGGAGTTGATACGCGGCCTCGGCAAGGGCCGCACGGTGCTCCTGTCCAGTCACCTGCTGCACGAGGTCGAGCAGATCTGCGACAGCGTCACCATTATCTCGAAGGGGAGGCTGATCGCCCAGGGCGAGGTCGCCGACCTGCTGCGCTCGCGCGGAAGCGAGCAGGTGCGCCTGAAGACCACCGACGACGCCAGGGCTCGTGAGGTCCTCTCGGCCCTGGAATGGGTGGAGGGCGTGACCGCGTCGGAGGGGGCGCTGCTCGCGGCGGGGCCTATCGAGAGGTCAGGGGACATGACGGCCGCGCTGAGCCGTTCCGCCGTGTACGTGACCGAGATGGCGCCCGTCCGAACATCGCTGGAGGAGTATTTCCTGGAGGTCACCGGCGGCGCGAGGGAGGGGGCGGAGTGATCGCCGGCGTGCTGCGTCTGACGGGCTGGGAGTGGTTCAAGCTCCGGCGCCGCTGGATGCCGTGGATCCTGTTGGGCGTGGCCATCCTGCTCGCTCAGTTCTCGTTGTGGTTCGCCTATGCGGCGTATCACAACGAGTCTCTGCAGGAGGTGGCTTCCGGAGGGAGCAGCGCTTTCACGAATACGTACGAGGTGGACGGGCAGACCGTGTCCGTGGGGGTGACGTGCATCGACGTCGCAGATGGGCGCCTCCCGCCCGAGCTCGACAAACTCACCGAGGAGGATCGGGAGTCCTTCTCGGCGGCGATGGAGGTGTTCGCCGAGAGCTGCGGCAACACCCTCGCGCGTGATGAGTTACGCCAGGAGTTCGTCTTCCCGTCCGCCTTATCGAGGAGCATAGGCGCGGCGATGAGCGTCGGCGCTATCTTGATCATGATACTCGCGGCGTCGGCTCTGGGCTCCGAGTACGGCTGGGGCACTCTGAGGACGGCGCTGACGAGGGGGACGGGCCGCTGGCAGCTGCTCTCGTCGAAGCTCGTTCTGCTCCTGCTCGTGTCCGCCGCCGGACTCGTCGTCGTGTCCGCCTTCGCCGCCGTCTCCAGCCTGCTCGCGGCCGTCATCCCCCCGGCGGAAGAGGGCGGACTCACCGGCTCCGGGAGGTGGTCCGACGTGGCCCTGACGTTCGTGAAGGCGGTCTACGCACTGGCCCCATACATAGCCCTGAGCACGTTCCTCGCGGCGCTGACCCAGTCCTCCGCGATGGGAATCGCCCTGTCCGTCGGGTACTACGTCGTCGAGCTGATCGTCCGTCCCATCGTCCAAGTCGTCGACAGGCTCGAGAGCCTGTCCGACTTCACGATCGGGGGGAGCGTGACCAATTTTATGAGTGTCGCGCTCGTGGACGTGTCGAGCGGGGTGGATTCCGCCGCGCAGCCGGACGCCCTCCAGTCGTTTCTCGTGATACTGGTGTATACAGCCGCGCTCGGCGCGGCTGCGTTCTGGCTCTTCCTGCGCAGGGACGTCACCGGGGCCAAGGGCTCCTGACCCATCAGCGCACGTGCCGGAGCGTCGGAATTGTCTGAAGTCCCCATCGCGCGGATGCTCAAGGGCTTCGGCATCGTCGACCCCGGCGCGCAGAAGACCGCCCTGGCCGCCCTGGTCGAGGCCGGGGTCATATCGGGCCGACGCGGCCGCGTCAACATCGCAGCCGAGAAGGTGGCCCGCGCCCGCGGCGCGCTGGAGGAGGCCTTCCTGTGGCGCTGCGGCAACGGAGACTGCCGCCGGACAGCCTCCCGCGAAGACGCTCCGACGCTTCCGGTGCAGCAGGCCTCCTGCGCCGTCTGCGGCGGCTCCAAGGACGACGCCGCCCTGAAACGGATGGCTGCCGCGGCCGACGCGGCCAACATGAGGCGAATCCTGGTAGTGGGCGGCACGCCGGCGAAGCGCACGGAGATAGCCGAGAAGTCGCCCGACGGCGTGGAGTGGCGGCTCCTGGACGGCCAGAAGTCGAGGGACGACCGCTACTTCAGGGCCGACCGCAATTGGGCGGACGTCATAGTGATCTGGGGCAGCACGCTGCTGGATCACCGCGTGTCCAATCACTTCGCCGGGAGAGGCGACGACCGGGTAATCACCGTGGAGCGGCGCGGCATCGCCGCCCTCGCCGACGGGGTCGTCCAGCACCTGAAGGCGCGGCAGACCCGGCCAAGTTCCCGTTGACAGGCCCCGAACCGCCGTCCCGCCGTCTCCGGGTACCCCCGCGCCTCCAATCCTGAGAATCCTGATTCAGACAACCCTTGACAGCCCCGAACCGCTGTGCTAGAGTATGCCCATGACACAGCCGCCTCTCTCCACAAACCGCCCGCAGGACTCCTGCATCGCCTGCGTTGACCTGTCAGATAGTGTCACAAAAGTGTCACAAACTGTCACAAAAGTGTCAGATAAGTGTCACATAACTGTCACATAGTGTCACGTAATTCCGAGCCGTATAAGGCCCTCCCAGCTACGAAATGGCCGCGAAATGCCCCGAAAATCCGACACTTTCGCAAAAAATTTCCCGCCGCCGCCGAGCCCCGGAGGCCCCCGGACGCAAGGACCGGCTCGTCGCCCCAGTCAACCAGGTGGGGGATTTTGGGGCCGCAAAGACACTCTTGAGTAACAGGAGCCTGTCCAAGCTGCCGCGAGCCAGGCCGAAGAGTCTGCGGTCGGTGGGGTCGCGTGCCAGTACGGTGGACCGAGTCGAGACACTTCTTCATAGACGCCTACTGATCTGGGACGGGTCCCCCGCGCCCTCTGCGGTTGATTGGGCGGTCGATTTGGGTTACTCTCGTAGCGTCGATATTCGAGCGTGGAGGTGATCGGTGGCGTACACGAAGATGAGGTCCTGGCTCCAGGATGAGCTCAAGACCATCGAAGAGAGCGGACTCTTCAAGAGCGAGAAGGTGATCACGGCCAGCCAGGGGGCGCAGGTGGCCACGCGGGACGGCGAGGCGCTGAACTTCTGCGCCAACAACTACCTCGGCCTGGCCGACGACCCGGAGGTGAAGGAAGCGGTCGCGGAGGGTATGAGGACCCACGGGTTCGGAATGGCGTCCGTCCGCTTCATCTGCGGCACTCAGGACATTCACAAGGAATTGGAGCGGGGGCTGACGGAGTTCATGGGCACGGAGGACACCATCCTCTATACCTCGTGCTTCGATGCCAACACCGGACTCTTCGAGACCCTGCTGGGGCCGGAGGACGCCCTGATCAGCGACTCGCTGAACCACGCCAGCATCATCGACGGGGTGCGCCTGTGCCGAGCGCGCCGGAAGATATACCAACACGCGGACATGGCCCAGCTGGAGGAGAGGCTGAAGGAGACGCAGGACGCCCGGTTCCGGCTGATCGCGACCGACGGTGTCTTCAGTATGCAGGGAGACGTCGCGCCTCTCAGGGAGATATGCGACCTGGCGGACGAGTACGACGCCCTGGTGATGGTGGACGATTCCCACGCGACGGGATTCCTGGGCCCCAACGGCAGGGGGACGGCGGAGGAGATGGGGGTCATGGACAGGGTCGACGTGATCACGAGCACGCTGGGCAAGGCGCTGGGCGGCGCCTCCGGTGGGTTCACCACCGGCAAGAAGGAGATCGTCGCCATGCTGCGGCAGCGCTCGCGCACCTATCTGTTCTCCAACACGCTCGCCCCTCCCATCGTCGCCGGGGCGCTGAAGGCGCTGGAGATCGCCCAGGCCCGCCCGGAGTTGCGGGAGAGGCTGTGGGAGAACACCGCCTACTTCCGCGGGCGGATGGCCGAGCTCGGGTTCGACCTGATCCCAGGGATGCACCCGATCGTGCCGATCATGGTGAGGGACGAACTCAAGAACGTGGCGATGGCCGCGTCTATGAACGAGCGCGGCATATTCGTGGTCAGCTTCAGCTTCCCCGTCGTGCCCAGGGGCGAGGCGCGCATCAGAGTGCAGATATCGGCGGCCCACACGAGGGAGCAGCTGGACGCCGTGCTGTCGGCCTTCGAGGAGGCCGGCAGAGAGCACGGGCTGATCTAGTGTATGGACTCATGAGGCGCGCGGCGCGGCGCGGTCTGATCGGCCTGGCCGGGGTTCTGGCGTTGGCCGCCGTCGGGTGCGGCGGCTTGACCTCGCCCACACCCACTCCGACCGCAGAGCCCACGCCCGTGCCCACGCCGACGGCCACCCCGCAGCCCACGCTCACACCCGCGCCGACGGCCACCCCGCTGCCCACGCTCACACCCGCGCCGACGGCCGCGCCCTCACAGCCCTCGGAGCCGAGAGCGATTCTCGAGGCGGCCAGCGAGGCCGTGAAGGCGGCGGAGTCGTACCACGCCGAGACGGACATGACGCTTATGGGCTTGTTGTCGCTGTCTTACGTCGTCGATTACCAGGCGCCCGACCGCTTACGCGCGGTCATTTCGAGTTCGATGCCCGACGACCCGTCCGGCAACCTCGATACCCAGCTGATCCGCATTGGAGACTCGGTATACGTGTATGACTCTGAGGAGACTGACTCTGAATGGGTCGCGGTCGATTTCGGACTGCTGGAGTCATTCGAGGTTTATGACCCCACGTTCAATCCCATGGGGGACAAGCTCATTGCCCGGATGAAGGACATGTCCGTCGCGGAAGTGGAGTCTCCGGACGGCGTCAGCCTCTATCAAGTTATAGGAAAGCTGTCCGGGGGCGAGCTGAGCGGCACGACCCTGGGCCTTCTTTTCCTCGGTTCCGGGGAGGTGGAGGGCGAGCTGGACGTGGTCTACCGCGTGGGGGTTGACGATTCCCTGATCAGGGAAATCACAGTCGAGGGGGAGCTGGCAGTCGGGGAGGTCAGCGGGGATGTTTCCATGGCGGTCAGGCTCTCCGACTTCGGCAAAGAGGTGGTCGTAGAGGCGCCGGATCCAGAAGATGTGACCCCTGGACAGCTGTCCCAGCCTCCCACTCCGGGACCATCCACACCAATGCCAGAGGAGCGCGAAGTGAAGCAGTACGACGCACCGCCCGCGATGACGATAGACCCCGACAAGTTCTACACCGCCACGTTCACGCTGGAGAAGGGCGG
This sequence comes from uncultured Dehalococcoidia bacterium, assembly GCA_958295685.1. GTDB lineage: Bacteria > Chloroflexota > Dehalococcoidia > Lucifugimonadales > CATQGZ01 > CATQGZ01. The sequence continues at coordinate 812,592 of OY282365.1, read as the reverse complement.
TGAGTTCATGGTCGAGCTCTACCCGAAGGAGGCCCCGAACACCGTCAACAGCTTTGTCTTCCTCGCTAGGGACGGCTTCTACGACGGCGTGACCTTCCACCGAGTCATCGAGGGCTTCATGGCCCAGACGGGCGACCCGACGGGCACCGGCAGGGGAGGGCCCGGCTACCGCTTCGCGAACGAGGTGAGCCGCCTCCGAAGGCACGACCTGCCGGGCATCGTGTCGATGGCGAACTCGGGAGGCGAGGCGACCAACGGCAGCCAGTTCTTCATCACCTTCGTCCCGACGCCGTTCCTGGACGGCTTCGACGCCGACGGCAACCCGAAGAACTGCTCTCAGCAGGGGGTGTCATGCCACACCGTCTTCGGCCGGGTGATCAACGGGATGGACGTGGTGAACGGCATCTCGCCGCGGGACCCGGCCACGGCCTCAGCGCCCGGCGACGTCATCAAGACGATCACGATCCTGGAGGAGTGATGCTGCGATGCGTCCGGAAGGTAACTGTCCAGACTCCGTGAGACCCGAAGGGGGAGTCCAGAGGGTTCTCCCCTCCGGCAGGGGGTCTGGGGCGGCGCGGCTGATCGACGGCACGGGCTCGCCGGTTCTCCCCTCCGGCAGGAGGTCTGGGCCTCTGGGGTGGCCGGGGTGCCCCAGCGAGCCGGGTTCTCCCTCTGGCAGGGGGTCTGGGGGCTTTGCCCCCAGTTTCCAAATGGGCGGCGGGTGGGGAACCCAGCCGTCTGCTCTATTCAGGACTACGCCGATTCACTAGACCCCATCAACTCTGAACACTTACTCCAGAAGGAGGCGGAGCGATGCGTGAGAGGGTAGCCGTCGTGACCGGCGCGGGGCAGGGCATGGGGCGCGCCGTCGCCATGAGGCTCTCGGCGGACGGTGCGCGTGTCGTCGTGAACGACCTGAACGAGGAGCCCGCCGGCCGCGCGGCGGCGGCTATTCGGGCGGCGGGTGGCGAGGCCATGGCCGCAGTCGGCGACGTAACCTCGAGCGGCGACGTTGCCCGGATGGTCGAGGCCGCCCTGGAGAGGTATGGCAGGATCGACGTCCTCGTCAACAACGCGGGCGTGCTGCGACCGACGAAGGTGATCGACATCGAGGAGGACGAGTGGGACTGGGTGATCGCCGTCAACCTGAAGGGCACCTACCTGTGCTCCCGCGCCGTCCTGCCCGCCATGCGGAGGGCCGGATGGGGCCGGATCGTCAACTTCTCGTCGACGGCGGGCAAGAGCACCAGCACGGTCGGCGGCGCCCACTACACCTCGGCGAAGGCCGGAGTCTTGGGCTTCACGCGCCACCTGGCGCGCGAGTCGGCCCGATACGGCATCACCGTCAACGCCGTCTGCCCGGGACTCATCGACACGGAGATGGTGCGCGGAACCATCCCCGACGAGCAGGCCAGGGCATACACGGAGAGCTTCCCGATCCAGCGGATGGGGGAGCCGGGCGAGGTCGCCGAACTGGTGGCCTTCCTGGCCTCGGACAGGGCCGCCTACATCACCGGCGCCTCGCTCGACATAAACGGCGGCGACCTGACTATCTAGCCGCCCACGGCTCCTCGCCGCTGCCCCGAGCCGTCCACCACCAGATCGGCCCGCTCCGCCGGACGGAGATTCTCGACGTACCAGTCCTCGGCCGCCATCCAGTGGTCCAGCCAGTCCAGGTCCTCATATCGCCGGGCGGTCATGCGGGCCGCGCGCTGCTCCCGCGGCGTGTCCACGTATACGGCGGCTGCCAGCAGCGGCCTGAACTCCGGGCGCGTCGAATAGACCCCCTCCACGATGACCACCCCGCCGGGGGCCACTTCGCGCCACTCCGCCAGGCTGCCGGTGATCCAGTCGCGGCGTCGGAACCGCGCCGGCAGCCGACCGCTCAGCGGCTCCAGCGCCTCGTCGAGGACCCGCCTCCAGTCCAGGTAACGCTCGTAGGCGTCCCGTGGCGGGAGACTTGCCCGCTCCTCTTCCGTCATCGGCCGGTAGAAGTCGTCCAACTCGATGAGGCTCGACCCCGGGAGGCGGGCCGACAACTCCGCCGCGAAGGTGGACTTCCCGGCGCCGCCCATCCCGTCGACGGCGACCAGCAGCGCGCCGCCATCCGGGGTTGCCCGGCCGATCAGATCCACCGCGCTGCCAATATCCGAGTCGAAGAACATGCCGAGCCGCCCGCGGCAATTGTACGTTCCAGGAGACGGTCGTCCAAGCCCTCGCAGCATATAGCCGATGGGAGCAGGACTGTTGTAGCATAGCGGCTACTCACGCCGTGAGGTTCTGTGTGGAGGTGGAGACAACATCTATGACGAAGCCGCGCGTGTTCATGTCCAGGGAGATATTCCCGGAGGCCATCGAGAGGGTGAGGGCCGCTGCCGTGGCCGAGGTCTGGCCCGACGAGCTGCCGCCGCCCAGGGACACCCTGATGGAGAAGGTCGAGGGGATCGATGGCCTGCTGTGCCTGCTCACCGACAGGATAGACGGGGAGCTTATGGACGCGGCAGGCCCGCAGCTCAGGGTGATCAGCCAGATCGCGGTGGGCTTCGAGAACATCGACGTGGCCGAGGCAACCCGGAGGGGCATACCGGTCGGCTACACGCCCGGAGTGCTGACCCACGCGACGGCGGACTTCGCCTTCACCCTGATGCTGGCCGCCGGGCGGCGGCTGGTAGACGGTGTGCGCGCCGTCCGCGAAGGCCGGTGGCGGACCTGGCACCCGCTCCACTTCCTCGGCAAGGAGATTCACGGGAGCACGCTCGGCATCATCGGCCTGGGCCGGATCGGCCTGGAAATGGCCAGAAGGGCGGCCGGGTTCGACATGAGGGTGCTGTACAGCACCCTCACCAGGCGGGAAGAGGTCGAGCGGGAATATCCCCTGGTATACGCAGACATGGAGACTCTGCTCCGCGAGTCGGACTTCGTCAGCCTGCACGTCAACCTGACCGACGAGACGTACCACATGATGGGAGACGATCAGTTCGCGCTGATGAAGCCGACCGCGGTCCTCGTGAACGCGGCCCGGGGCCCGGTCGTCGATCCGCGAGCTCTCTACAGGGCGCTGAGGGACGGGCAGATAGCCGCGGCGGGGCTCGACGTGACCGAGCCGGAGCCCATACCGAGAGACGACCCTCTCCTGACACTCGACAACTGCATCATCGCTCCGCACGTTGCCAGCGCGAGCGTGGAGGCGAGGCGGGAGATGTCCCGCATCTCGGCCCAGAACCTCCTGAACGGCCTGGCAGGGGAACGCCTCGTCACCTGCGTCAACCCGGAGGTCTACGGCGGCAGGGTGACCTGACCCGGGGGACGCAGGCGCCGTTACGCCCGGGCGCCGGGCCTGAGCGAGGCGAGCAGCTTCTCGGTCGCGGCGCCGACCTCCTCCACCGCGCGCCGGAAGGCGGCCTCGTTGGCCCTAGACGGCGCTCTGTAGCCGCTCACCTTGCGGACGAACTGCAGCGCCGCCGCACGGACATCATCCGTGGGGGCTTGGCCGTCCGGGCGGCGGAGAGTCTTGATGCTTCGGCACACTTCCCTTCTCCTTGGCGAGGGTGTCGAATCTCCGGCCGTGTGTGATAGGTTTACCCTACACCGTTCGGCATGGGCAGACAACGCCTGCCCGTAGTCGAAACACCGAGGGGGCGCCATGAAAATCGAAGCGCCGCTGGAGCCTGAGCTGACGCGGGAGTTGTTCGAGTTCTGGGCCTCGATATTCGGAGAGCCGCCGGACGACCTGCCTCCCGACGTCTTCCTGGGGGCTGAGGTCGAGCAGAACGACAACGTGGTCTACCTGGTCAGACGGGAAGGGCGGCTGGCGGGGACGTGCGCCCTGACCGTCTCCAGATCGGCGCCGGGATTGGGAGGGTTCGGGGAGGTCGCCACCGACCCTTCGCGCAGGCGTTCCGGCATAGCCACGGCCCTCTGCGCGCAGGCCGTCGACGACTTCCGCAGCCGCGGGGGAGAGGCGCTGTTTCTCGGCACTGGCAACCCTGCCGCCGCGAGGGTCTACCACCGCCTCGGATGGCGCAAGCTGGCGGGGGCCAACGTCATGGCGAACGTCACGTCGAGGGAGTCGCCCGAGGAGTTCCTGGCCGACTACTTCAGGGGCCTCGGTCCGGCGAAGGTTCGCCCGGCGTCGCCGGAGATCAGGATACCCATCATCCCGCTGATGGTGCGCCCTCACGACTGGCAGGCGCTGGACTCCAACGCGGCCATGTTCTCGACGAGATACGCGGCGCAGAACTCCTGCATGGGAATATACCGCAGGTACAACAACGTTGCCCGGGATGGGCGGGGGGCGTGGTTCGCCGCGGTAACGGACGACTGCGGGGTCGTCGGCCTGTCTACCGCCCGCTTGGAGAGCGAAGGCGGCTGCCTGGTGGACGGGTTCGCGATTGAGAGCCGCATGGAGGTCTGGGAGGCTCTGATCGACGCGGCGGTCGGCTGGTCGGAGGCCGCCGGCGCGCGCGCCGTGAAGGCCGTGGTGTCGGTCGAGGATGAGGAGAAGAGGGCGTTGTTCGGTGGACTCGGCTTCGCTCACGCGGGCCGGGGCAGGCCGTTCACTCTCGGCGACAGGGAGGCCGCGTCCGAGGTTCTGGAGCGCCGCTGACTACGTCCTGGCGTAGACCTGGATGCGGTGGCGGTTCCGGTCGACCACGTAGAGCCGACCCTTCCCGTCCAGCTTCACCGCGATGGGCCCCCAGAAGAGGTGCTCGATGTGTGACGAGCGTTCGTGCTCGCCGTCCCCTCGGATATTCACCGCCGTCCGCAGATCGGCCGTCTTCCGGGTCCTGGCCTCGTCCGGGTTGGCGTCCATGAACTGCTGTCCCCACGGAGACATCGTCGCCTCTCCGCGCAGCTCCATCACGAACCCGCCGTCGGGATCGAGCGCCTGGACTCGCTCGTTGCCCCAGTCGGCGACGTACACGCAGCCGTCCGCGTCGACCGCGACGCCGGACGGCCGGTTGAACTGGCCGTCCCCGCTGCCGGAGCCGCCGTATGAGGCCGCGAACTCCCCGTCGGGCGTGAAGCGCTGTATGCGGTCATTCCGCCAGTCGGCGACGTACACGTCCCCGCCGGGGGCAACCGTCAGGCCCCAGGGCAGATTGAACCGCCCCTCGCCCAAGCCCTCACCGCCGAAGTGGGAGATATACTCCCCGTCCCTGGTGAACTTCTGTATCCGGTGGTTGCGGTGGTCCGATACGTACAGGTCGTCGTTGGCGTCGAACGCCAAGCCGCATGGCCCGTCGATTCTGCCGGGCTCGGAGCCGTGCGTGCCCCACTTGTCCAGGAACTCGCCGGACTCGTCGAATATCGAGATACGGTCGAGGTACTCGTCCGATACGTACACCCTGCCGTCCCTGTCGACCGCTATCGCCGCCGCCCAGGTGAACTGGCCGTCGCTCTCCCCGATGGACCCGAAGACGCCGTAGAACTCGCTGTCGACGTCCAGTATGCAGACCCGAACGCCTCTTGGGTCCCCTTCGTGGGATCGGCTGAGGCCGTAGATGCGCCCGTCGGCTGCTAGCGCGGCGTCGACGGGATAGTAGAAGCCGCGGTTCTCCATCGCGGCCACGCCTAGGGTGCGGTCGTACTTCAGGAACGCGGCTCGGGCGGCTGTCGTGGTCATGGCGGGCACTCCTACTGGCAACCCTAACCCTTCTGGAACTCCGGGGTCGACGCCGCTATCCTCAGCACCTCTCCGACGGCGCGCTCGGCCTCCGAGTCGGGGAGGTCCGCGAGGCTCGCGGCGTGGTCGAGCATGATCGACCGCGTGGCGTCCGTCACTCGTATCGCGCCGAGCTGGTCCAGGCATCCCTGCACGAGCCTTTCGGGCGAAGCGGCGCCGCCTGCGTCCGCCATCGCTCTTCCGATCATCTCCCTGACGCCCGGCCTGTCGACCTCGGCGAACTTCTCGGATGCGAAGTTGATGCGCTCCACCAGGTTCCCGGTGTCGATCCACTCCATGCCTGCGTGCCAGCCCTCTACGCTTGGAGGGCTGAGCAGGAACTGGCCCATCGTCCCCATGTCGAACGCGGCGCTCTGCAGGTTCGGGTTGGGCTCTCTGAAGTGGCCCGTCAGCCTCAGCACGCCGGCCACGACCTCGGCGGGACTCTTGACCTTCTCGTACCAGCAGTCGCGGGACTTGAAGAAGTCGGAGTTGAAGAGGGCGCGGAGCATGGACGCAACGTTGTAGCCGCTCTCGAAGTAGACGTTCGCCAAGAACTCGATCGCTTCCGGGTCTCTCGGCTCGTTGTAGGCCCACTGAGTAACGGGCGGCTCGTCGGCCACGAAGAAGCTGTACATGTGCCGCGCGACGAACCGCGCCGTTGCGGGCTGTCGGCAGATGATGTCCACGATGTCCTCGCCGGTGAACCGGCCGGTCTCGCCGAGGAACGCCTTCTCACCGTCGTCGTGGTCCTCGGGGACGTATCTGAAGTGGAGGTTTATCCTCCCATACGGCCACAGCGAGTCGTTGGCTACCCGCTTCTCCATATACTCGACGTTGCCGACGGTCCAGCCGGTGAAGGCCCTCGCAGCCTCCTTGACGTCGTCCTCCGTGTAGCTCCCCACGCCCATGGAAAACAGCTCCAGCAGCTCCCGGCCGTAGTTCTCGTTGATGGCGGTGCTGTGGTTGTCGTGGTTGTCCAGCCACATGATCATGGACGGGTCGCGCGACAACTCGATCAGCAGTGTCGGGATGCTGCCGAAGCAGTGCCTGCGGAACATATCGACCTGGTCCATGAGTACGCGGCCCTGAGCGAGCTTGGCGTAGCCCGTCGCGAACACGCTGTGCCAGAAGAGGGTCGTCTTCTCCTGAAGCGGCCGCCTGCTGTTCAGCATCCTGAAGAGCCAGTAGGAGGTCACGCCGCCCGTTCCCAGCCCGCCCGAGTGGTCGCAGTGATAGCGGCGGAGCTTGTCCAGAGGCACTCCGTCGTCCTCGGACGGGTCGAGAAGGCGCTCGACCGTCGCCTCGTAGCCGTCGGCCGCGTAAGCCTCCAACTCAGGCCTGGTGGCGCCGAATCCGGCCCGTCTCATCAGGTGTGCCATGAGCTCGACGTCGTGAGTACCCATCAAGAGCCTCCGGTATCTCTAGTCGTCTCTCTGACGATGCGGACATTTGGGAAGGGACTCAATGATTATAGATAGGCCGTCCCTGTGGGTCAAACGCGGCGTACGCCTTCGATCCTGATTCAGACCTCCCTTGACAACCCCGAACCGCTGTGCTAGAGTTTACCCATGACACAGCCGCCTCTCTCCACAAACCGCCCGCAGAACTCCCCAAGCGCCCGGATGACCTGTCGCATAGTGTCGCACAAGTGTCGCATAGGTGTCGCATAAGTGTCGCATAAGTGTCGCATAAGTGTCGCATAGGTGTCGCATAGTGTCGCGTAGTGTCAGCCAAAATCGACCCTCTCAGCTACGAAATGGCCGCGAAATGCCCGCAAAATCCGACACTTTCGCAAAAAATTTCCCGCCGCCGCCGAGCCCCGGAGGCCCCCGGACGCAAGGACCGGCGCGTCGCCCCAGTCAACCAGGAGGTCTATCGGCAGGGATGCGCCTATGAGTTGGCCGAGCGCCGTCTGCTGACTCTGGATGACACCCGCATCCCGGTTGGGATATAGTTCTAGGCTGAGGAGAACACGGCTGTGAGTCTGGTCATTCAGACTAGGGGACTAACCAAGGACTACGGCGCTCACAGGGCCGTCTCCGGCGTGGAGCTGGAGATCCGAGAGGGCGAGGTCTTCGGCTACCTGGGCCCCAACGGGGCGGGCAAGACCACCACCATCCGCATCCTGATGGACTTCATCCGCGCCACGAGCGGCAGCGCCGAGGTCTTCGGCCTCGACTCGCGCGCCCGCAGCCAGGACATCCGCAGGCGTACAGCCTACCTCCCAGGCGACGTTGCCCTATACGACCGGATGACCGGCAGAGACCTGTTGACCTACTTCGCCAACCTGAGCGGCGGCGTCGACCCGCGGCACGTCGACAGGCTGTCGGAGCGCCTGCGCTGCGACCTAGACCAGCCTATCAGGTCGCTCTCACGCGGCAACAGGCAGAAGATCGGGCTCGTGCAGGCCTTCATGCACCGCTCCGAGCTTATTATCATGGACGAGCCGTCCAGCGGCCTGGACCCGCTCATGCAGCAGGAGTTCTACGCGCTCGTAGAGGAGGTGAAGGCCGATGGCAGGACTGTCTTTATCTCCTCGCACATAATGCCCGAGGTCGAGCGCGTCTGCGACCGCGTCGGGATAATCAGAAAAGGCGAGCTCGTCGCCGTCGAGGACGTCGACTCTCTGAAGCGGCGGGCATTTCACAGGCTGGAGGTCCACTTCTCCGCCCCGGTCCCCCCGGAGGCGTTCGCCAACCTGCCGAACGTCAGGGACGTCACCGTTCAGGACAGCCAGGTCACGTGCACCGCCGTCGGCAAGCCGGACGCCCTCATCAAGGCGGCGGCCCGATTCGAGGTCGTGAGGCTCGTCAGTCACGAGCCGAACCTGGAGGACGTGTTTCTCTCATACTACGGGGACGGTGAACCGGATGCTCGGTAACGTATTCCTCAAGAGCCTCAGAGACCAGCGCCGGCCCTTCACCTGGTGGGCAATCGGCCTGATCGCCGTCACCCTGCTCACAGTCCTGTTCTATCCGAGCTTCCAGGACTCCACCGACCTGAACGAGGTGCTGGGAGACGATAATTCGATAATGCGCGCGTTCGTGGGCGACGTCGAGGACCTCACGTCGCCGGAGGGCTTCCTCAACAGCCAGCTGTACTTCCTGCTGGTGCCTGTCCTGCTGATCGTCTTCGCCGTCTCCGCAGGGAGCGGCGCCATCGCGGGGGAGGAGGAGAAGGGCACCCTGGACCTGCTCTTCTCGCACCCGGTGCGGCGTTCGGTGGTCGTCCTTCACAAGCTCGCCGCCGTAGTGGTCTCCATCCTCGGCCTCGCCTTCCTGATCTGGGCCGCCGTCGCGGTCGGCGCCCTCATGGTCGGCATGGACGTCAGCTTGGTCAGGGCAGGGGAGGCGACCCTGAGCGGCGCGCTGCTCGGCGCGCTGTTCGGGGCGTTCGGCCTCGCCGTAGGCTGCGCGACAGGCAGGCGCGGGACGACGATCGGCGTATCGGGCGCGGCCGCCGTGCTGGGCTACCTCGTCAACGCGCTGCGGCCCGTCGCCGACGCCCTCGAACCGGCCAGGTTCCTTTCTCCATTCTACTACTACATCGGCGCCGACCCGCTCGTCAACGGCCTCGACCCGGTCCACGCCGCCGTCATGGTGGCGGGAATAGCCGTCCTGTCCTTGGCGGCGGTCGCCGCCTTCGAGCGCCGCGACGTCGCCGTCTGAACCGCGGGACTCACCACCTCTCGGTGATATAATCCCGCCGAGAGAATCGTGTCCACGCACCCCCTTGACGACCTGAACCCCAAACAGCGCGAAGCCGTCGAAACCGTCGACGGCCCCCTCCTCATAGTCGCAGGGCCGGGCAGCGGCAAGACGCGTGTCATCACCCACAGAATCGCGTATCTGGTGACCGCGTGCGGCGTCGCGCCCTATCGGATCGCGGCCGTGACCTTCACCAACAAGGCCGCGCGGGAGATGCAGGCACGTCTGTTCGGCAGGAGCGAAGAAGACACGGCGAGCCCGCTCCTCGACCGCGCCATGCGCGATCAGGGGCTCGCCGTCAGCACCTTCCACTCCTTCTGTGCCAGGGTGCTGAGGCGAGACGGGGAGAGCCTCGGACTCGACCGCAGCTTCGTGATCTACGACGACTCCGACCAGATCGGCCTGTTGGAGCGTGCGATGAAAGAGGTCGAGGTGGACCCCAAGAGCTACTCCCCCAGAGCGGTGCAGTCGTCCATCTCATCCGCCAAGAGCAGGCTCATCGGCGTAGACGGCTTTCGGGCCAGGGTCGAAAACTACGCAGACGAGGTGGCGCTCAGAGTATACGAGCGGTACGAGAGCCTGAAGTCGCTTGCGGGAGCCGTCGACTTCGACGACCTGCTGATGAAGACCTACCTGCTCCTCAGGGACTTCCCAGACGTCTCCGACAGGTACCGCAGCCGGTACGACTACTTCATGATCGACGAGTTCCAGGACACCAACGCGGCCCAGTACGCCATCGCCCGCCAGCTGTCGGAGACACACAGGAACATATGCGTCGTGGGCGACCCGGATCAGTCGATCTACTCCTGGCGCAACGCGGACGCAGGCAACATACTCGGCTTCCAGAACGACTATCCCGAGGCCAAAGTGGTCGTGCTGGACGAGAGCTACCGCTCCACCCAGACGATCCTCGATGCCGCCCGAAGCGTCATATCCGCAAACACCGGCCGCATCCCGAACGATCTGTGGACCAGCAAGGGCGCGGGAGAGCCCATCTGCGTGTTCGAAGGCTACGACGACCAGGAAGAGGCCAGGTTCGTCCTGGGGGAGATCGAAAACCTGACAGGCGGCCGCCGATACGGCCTCGGAGACGTCGCCGTCATGTACAGGGTCAACGCCCAGTCGAGGGTTCTCGAGGAGGAATGCCTCCGCCGGGGGATACCGTACCAGCTCGTCGGCGGGCAGAAGTTCTATTCGAGACAGGAGATCAAAGACCTGACCGCCTATCTGAGGCTGACGGCCAACCCTCATGACGACGTGAGCATGAGCCGCGTCATCAACACCCCCACGCGCGGTATCGGTCAACGAACCCGCGACGCTATCGCGCGGCTGGCCAGGGACACGGGCTCCTCCACGTATGGGGCTCTCGAGTCGCTTCAATCCTCGGCTGCGGGCCGGACCGTCGGCCTCGGCTCCAAGGCCCTCAGGGCCCTCGCCGCCTTCAAGTCGCTGATCGACCACCTCGCGGACGAGAGCGGCCGTCTGGACCTGATCGACCTCATCAAGCTGACCATCGAGCGCAGCGGCTACGAGCGGCACCTGCGGCAGGACGAAGAGCGCGGCGATGAGCGGCTGGAGAACGTCCAGGAGTACCTCGCCGCGGCGCGCGAATTCGCGGACCTCGACGGCCGCGAAGCCCTCGCCGCCTTCCTCGAAAACGTCAGCCTCGTCAGCGACGTCGACGAACTTGAGGAGAAGACGGAGAGGGTCACGCTCATCACGCTCCACCAGGCGAAGGGACTCGAGTTCCCCGTGGTCTTCATGGTGGGCATGGAGGAAGGACTGCTGCCCCACGCCCGTTCCATGGAGGACCCCGCCGCGGTGGAAGAGGAGCGCCGACTGTTCTACGTCGGCATTACCAGAGCCGGGGAGAGGGTCTATCTGCTGCGCGCCTTCCGGCGCACCCTGTGGGGCCGGTACGAGACGAGGATACCGTCGCGGTTCCTCGTCGACGTTCCCAGGGAACTGATCGTCTCGCCGGACCGCCGGGCTTCCGACCGCGCCCCTCGACCGGCGGGCAGACGCGGCCCGGCCCGGCCGCGCGAGCCGAACGCCGGCGATACCGGACAGCTCCGAACCGGAGACAAGGTGCGCCACGACCTCTTCGGCGATGGCATAGTAACAAGCGCGAAGCCCTCGACCACGGACGTGGAGCTCACGGTGGCCTTCACGGAAGGGCACGGCGTGAAGCGCCTGCTGCAGAGCTTCGCCCCGCTGAAGAAGGTGAACTGACCGGCTGCGCCTCGTTCGATGGCCGTGACCCTGTGCTATGATTGCCCAGATCGGTATCGTAGCAGCGCGTCTCACGCCCGACACTTTCGTGTCAGACCCGGCCCTCAGGGGTACTGTATGCAGCCTCCCATGTCCATGCCAGGACTGATAGCCAGGAGACTGGCAGGCAACTGGAAGATCATGGCGAGCATCTTCCTGGGAATCATGTTGTCGACCGCGCTGATAGCAGGAGCGCCGGTCTACCTCCAGGCGCTCGACCGCCAAGGAGCGGACACGGCGATTGACAGGGCCCCCTCGTCGTTCCTGAACATCTTCATCTACGGCCCAAACATCACGCTGGACAGCGACGGTCTTGCCGACGCCGGCGGCGTCGTGAGCGATGCCGTGGACGAACACATGGGCGGCGCGGCCAGAGGAGACACCCGCCACGTCAAGTCGCCCAACTATCTGGTCGGACTGCCGGACCAGCCATTGCCGGAGCACGACGAATCAGGAACGGCGACCCTCTCGCGCGGGTACCTGTACAACGTCAGGAACCTGAACGATCACGTCGTATACCGGAGCGGCAGGCCGCCCGGAGACACGGTCCGCTTGAGCCCACTGGGCCGCGTCGTGGACGCCGTGGTAAGCCGGAGGTCGGCGGTCATCTTCGATCTCGACCTGGGGGACACGGTCGTGATGACGCCGGCGGTCAGCGACCCGATCAGGCTCCACCTGGAGATAGTAGGCATAATCGATGCCGTGGACATGTCCCACGAATTCTGGCACGGCGCCGCTCAACTCTTCTTCGATCCCCTGCCTATGGCGCCGGTCGTGATCGACCAGGTGGAGACCAATCCGGAGGAGCCGCCCCTGCCTCTGTTCGTGACCGAGACGGCAATGATAGACGGAGTCGGAGGATCGTTCCCGAACACCCTGGTCACGTCCAACTGGATCGTCTTCCTGGACAAGGAGCGGCTCAAGCAGTGGAGCACCTCCGACCTCGTTGACCGCGTGGAGGCCGTCGATGCCGGACTGGCGCAGGCAATACCCGGCGCTGCGCTCCTGACCGGCATAAGGCAGCTCGTGGCCGACTACGAGGAGAGAAGCTTCTTCTCCGGCGTACCCCTGGCCGTGCTGCTGGCCATGGTGGTCATGACGGTGCTCTACTACCTGGCCATGGTGGTCTCCTACCTCGTGCAGAGCCGCGAGGACGACGTCGCGCTCCTGCGCAACAGGGGAGTCACTACCGTGCAGATGCTCCGTCTGTACGCCCTGGAAGGCGGGGTGCTGACCGTGACCGCCGTCCTGATCGCTCCCCTCCTGGCCTACGGAGTGGTGGCAGCATCCGGCAAGCTCCCTGCGTTCGCGGACATCACCGGCGGGGACTTCCTGCCCGTTCAATTCGGCTGGCTTCCGTTCGCGGTCGCGGCAGGCGCGGGACTCCTCGGACTGTCCATATTCGTCTTCCCGGCGCTGCTCGGCGCCAGGACCAGCCTCGTGATTCACAGACTGCGGTCGTCGCGGCCGCCCTCCGTGCCTCTGTTCCAGCGCTACTATCTCGACGTCGGCCTGCTCGTCATCGGAGGGATCGTGTTCTGGGAACTCCAGGACAGGGGCCGAATAGTATCGAGCGGGCTGTTCGGCGAAGTGCAGGTCAACGAGATGCTGCTCCTGGCGCCCGTGCTGCTGATGCTCGCCCTCGCCATGCTCTTCATGCGTCTCTTCCCTCTGTTCGTCCGCTTCATCAGCGGAGAATCTCCGGTGGTCCTGCACCTGGTGGCCGGCGGGGCGGTGGCATCCCTGTCCGCCATGCTCATCCTGCGCGGGCTCGGCGGAGACAGCGTGTTCGGATGGCTGGCGCCCCTGTGCCTCGCAGCGGCGGCAGGGGGCCTGTACTGGGCCACTCAACGGGTCCGGGGGAGCGGCTTCGAGATTGCGGGTCTCGTCCTGCAGGCCCTGACCGTCGCTCTCCTGGTATATGTCGAGCCCTCACGGCCCGGAGAGCCGAGCTTCGCCCCAACCGCGGCGCTCGTCGCGCTGGTCCCCGCGCAGATCGCCTTCAAGGGCTTCAGGGCGCTGACGGCCGCGGCGCCGGTGTGGGTCGCGATGGGACTGTGGCACATGGCGCGCAATCCTCTCCAGTACAGCTGGCTCGTCCTGCTGCTCGTGCTCGTCACCGGTCTCGGTGTCCTCTCCACCACCGTGGGCGGAACCCTGAGCCGCAGCTACCAGGACCGCATACGCTACGACGTCGGCTCTGATCTCAGAGTCAGCGGCCTTGCCGGCCGCTTCTTCGGGCGCAGCAACGACGAAATGAAGGACATCTATCAGACGATCCCGGGCGTCAAGTCGATGTCCCTCGCCTATCGGGGCGCGGGCGCGGTCGGCGCCACCTCGGCCGGGAGCCGGTTCCAGTTCCTGGCGGTGGAGTCCCAGCACTTCCCTTATCTGGCGTGGTACAGAGACGACTTCTCGACGGACTCCCTCCAGTCCGTCATGAAAGAGCTGCTGCCCAGGGACACGAACCCCGCGGTCGTCATTCCCGAAGGCGCCCAGACGATCAGCGCATGGGTCAAGCCTGCCGATGAATACAAGGGCATGTTCCTGTGGGCCGTCATTTCGGACGTGCATGGGACGGTCACCACCGTGACGTTCGGGGAACTGAATGATCCGGAGTGGAGGCTCGTGACGGCGAATATCCCGGACCGCCTCGACCATCCTCTGCATCTGGAGTCCATCCAGGTCTTCGAACACGCTCTGGGGCCCGCGGGCAGGCCCGGAGCGTTGGTCATCGACGATATTCAGGTGGGCTTTGGCCCAAGACGCAGCGCGGTCGTCCTCGACGACTTTGAAGGCGCGCCCAAGTGGACCCCACTGGCCACCTCCATGATCTCGTCCGATCGAGTGGGCGTGACGCGCGAGGATGCCCGGAACGGCAGTCTGTCGGGGGTATTCTCTTTCGGAAAAGACACCGACAGGGGCATACGCGGCTTCTACCGCAGCCCGACGGGGGGGCCGCTGCCCGTCGTCGCCAGCTCCTCCTTCCTGCGCCAGACCGCCGTCGACCGGGGGGACAGCCTGATAGTGTCCTTCCTCGGCCGAATGATCCCGGTCCGGGTGCGTCAGACCGTGGACTACTTCCCCACCATGAACCCGCAGAGGAGCGGATTCCTGCTGGTCGATCTCGACGCGCTCGTGCGGTACGTGAACATCGTCACACCCGCCTCAGGCAAGATCGCGCCGAACGAGCTCTTCATCGACGAGGCGTCCGGATCCGGCGGCGCGGCGCTGGGCACGCTGATCGGGATGCTCGGATCGGACAGCGGCGTCAGGCACCGCGAGTCACTTCTGGAGTCGGTCCGGCTCGACCCCATGGTAACCGCCGGATGGCGGGCCATGGCGGCGGTCTCGCTCGGCGTCATCCTGCTCACCGCCGGCCTCGGATACGCAACCTATCTCCTCGCCTTCGCGAACCGGAGCCGGAGCGAGATGGGGTTCCTCCAGGCTCTCGGCCTGTCGCGCTCACAGGTGACCGGACTCATCGCGCTCGAACACGTCGTCATAGCAGCCATAGGGCTGGGGCTGGGCACCTGGGCCGGATTCCAGATGGCCGAACTCATGGTGTCGTCGGTAGCCATAACGGAAACGGGCGACCGCGTCGTCCCACCCTTCGTCACAATCACGGACTGGGGAGTTCTCGGGGCGGTGTACGCCGTCATGATAGCCGCGTTCCTGGGGGCTCTCTATCTACTCGCGCGCCACGTGACCGCCCTCAAGCTCCACGTGGTGGCCAGGGTCGAAGGCGGCTGAACGGGGTATGCCGCTCCTCTTTTCCAGAATAGCCAGCGCCTGGACGCTTGTGGCAAGAAGGGCTTTAGCCCACTGGCGTCTCCTGTCGTCCGTCATAGGGGGCGTCCTCATGGCGTCGGCAATGATGGCGGGCACGGTGATCTACTTCGAGGCCCTGCGAGAGCTCGCCCTGGAGAGCTCCCTGGAGAGTCTCACGCCCAGCGAAGCCGACGTGCTGCTGAAGGCCGAAAGAGGCCCGACGAACGACGAGGAGTACGTCAAGGTCGCCCGCGTCATGGTCGACGAGATCGCGAGGGTGGCGTGGATGCTCAGGGATACGGACAGAGGCGGCAAGTCGGCCACGTTCTTCCTCTCCCAGCCCGGCGAGGAGCCCTCCGCGGGCAAGGACGACGCGCGCGCCTACTTCGCCTTCCAGCCGGACCTCGCGGAGCACGTGTCGCTCCGCCCGGGCGGACGGATGCCCGTAGAGCAGAACGCGGCGCCCGGCCCGGAGACGCCCCTCCGAATCGAGGCGATCATCCCGATCGAGGCCGCGGAACTGTTCGGCCTGTCGGAGGGCAGCCGCCTCTCGGCCGTCCCCTTCTGGGACGAGAAGGTTCCGTACGCGGACGTGACGATCACGGGGGTATTCGAGCGGAACAACCCCGATGCCCCCGTCTGGCACATGCACGACACCGTCTTCGCCGCGGCGACCGCGACCAGCTTCCGGACGGTGCCCTTCTATCTCCCTGAGCGAACCTACATGGACGTGCTCGGCAGCGCGTTCACCAACATGGACACCACCTACGTCTGGCTGTTGGACGTCGACACCGGCCGGCTGGACGCCTCCAACGCCGCCAGCGCCTTCGTCGGCATGAGGCTCATCGATAGAAGGCTCTCGCCCGTACTGTTCAGCTTCCGTCAGATAACCTTGCTCGACGAGGCAATCGACGACTACGACCGACGCCTGTTCTTCTCCAAGGCCCCCATGTTCATCGTCCTCGTGCTGATCGCCTCGGTGGTGCTCTATTACGTGGTCACGCTGTCGTCTCTGCTCGTGGAGCAGCAACGGTCTGAGATAGCGCTGCTGAGGAGTCGGGGCGCGACGTCCGCCCATATCCTCGGCGTCTTCGTCCTAGAGGCGGGCGCCATAGCCCTGGCGGCCACCCTGCTAGGCCCCCTTCTGGCGGCCCTCGTCATCAGCCTACTCGGATACACCCCTGCCTTCTCGGACCTGAGCGGCGGCGGCCTGATGAACGTAAGCCTCTCCCCGAGCGCCTACGGCATGAGCGCCCTCGGCGGCCTGCTGAGCTTCGCGGCCCTGATGATCCCGGCCGTGCAGGCGTCCCGTATCGGCGTGGTCGGGCACAGGCAGACCGTCACCCGGCCTTCGAGGGCGCCGTTCTACCAGCGCTACTACCTCGACGTCCTGTTGCTGGTCATAGGCGTCCTGCTGTTCAGGGAGATACGCGACCAGGGATCGGCGATCACCCGCGACGTCTTCGGACAGGCGGCCCTGGACCGGCTGCTCCTCGCCGTTCCTGCCCTGATCCTCGTGGCGTCCGGAATGATCATCCTGCGGCTGTTCCCTCTGGTCATGAACGTCGCCGGCAGGCTGCTCTCGCCCATCCTGCCCGCCGGCGTGGTGCTCGGCATGTGGCAGATGGCGAGGAATCCAACTCACTACGCGCGGCTCTCCCTCCTGCTCATCCTCATGGCAGGGCTGGGGATATTCGCCGCCAGCTTCGGCGGAACGCTGACACGGAGCTTCGTCGACCGCGCCTACTACTCCTCCGGCGCCGACCTCAGACTGGAGGGCCTCCTGCTGAACTCCCCAGGCCCCAGCAGGCCGGTGGTCGACGGATACCTGCGCCTGCCGGGGGTCGTCGCCGCGGCCCCTGTCTATCGAGGCTCAGGCAGCGACCTCTCCCGGCTGCTTGGACACTTCTACACCATGCTCGCCGTGGACGCCGACGTGTTCGGCGGCATCGGCTACTTCCGAGGCGACTTTACGGACAAGCCAATAGACGACCTGCTCGACTCTATCAAGGAGTTCGATGCCCCACGCGGCATCCCTCTGCCCGGCGACGCCAGACGGATGGTGATCGAAGTGAGGTCACACTCCCGGCACGAGTCCGTCGTCCTGACGGCCCGGATTAGCGACGCCAACGGCCGATACTTCAGCCACTGCATCGGCAGACTGAACTTCGTGGGCTGGAGAGAGATGCTGATCGACCTGGCACAGCCCCGAAACTGTTTCGGAGGCTCCTCCAGAACCAGGCCCGTGCCGCCGCTGAGGCTCGCCTCGCTGACCGTGCATGAACAGAACGGCCAGAAGAAGCTCGTCCCAGGCTCCATATCCGTCTCCCGCATCGAGGCCCTGACCGCCGCGGGCGACCTGCTCATGGTCGAGCCGTTCGACGACGTGACCGGCTGGAGCGTGATGCGCGTTGCGCCTCAGGCCAAGACCGACTCCCTGCAGCCGTCGAGCGCGAGTTCGAACCGCGGCGGCGCGGCCGTCTTCTCGTGGACTGACGGCAATGCGATCGTGAGCCGCGGCTTCCATCCCAAGCCTGCCGTGGAGCCCGTCCCGGTACTTGCGAGCGAGTCGTTCCTAGACCTCACCAATCATAGGGTCGGCGAAGCCTTCGAGGTGTCCGTGGCCAGTCATCGTATCGACGTCAGGATCGTCGATACATTCGATTACTTCCCCACTCTGGACACGCTCAGCCCGCGCCAGGGGTATCTGGTCGGCGACATCTCATCCCTGGCCTCGGTCGCCAACCTGGAGGCGACTACCGCCGACCTCAGACCCAACGAGATGTGGCTGTCCCTGAGCGGTCAGGAGGGCGAGCGCGCGCGGCTGCGGCAGCAGGTGGAGCAGGACATCCCGTTCTCCGCCGCGGTGGTCCACGACCGCCAGGAAGCCCTGGCGAGGTCGCAGGTCGACCCGCTCGTCAGAGCCGGTTGGAGGGCTCTGCTGTTCGCCGCCTTCGCGGCCGTGCTCCTGCTGAGCATCGTCGGATTCCTCCTCCACGCCTACGTCTCGTTCCGAGCCCGCGCGGTGGAGTTCGCCCTCCTCAGGACCATCGGCCTCTCGACCAAGCAGCTGGTCATGCTCGTATGGCTCGAACAGGTCATGGTCATCACCCTCGGCCTAGCCCTGGGAACCTGGATGGGAGGGCGGCTCGGCTCGATCATCATGCCGTTCCTCGGCAACGACGACAGCGGAGGACAGGTGCTCCCTCCGTTCGTGCTGGAGGTCAGCTGGCCCACCCTGCTCGGAACCTACGCGGCGATGGGGTCGGTGTTCGCCGTTATAATACTGGGCGTGATATGGTTCGTCAGAAGAATCTCGCTCCAGCGCGTGCTGCGAATGGGCGAGATGTAACGCCGCACCTATTCGAAGGACACGACGTCGCATGACCTACGCATCCACCCCGCCACACGTCCTGTGCCAGGACCTCTTCAAGATATACAAGATCGCCGACTTGGAGGTCGTTGCCCTGAGGGGCCTCGACTTCATCGTCGACTCCGGCGAGGTCGTCGCCATAGTCGGCGCCAGCGGCAGCGGGAAGAGCACTCTCCTGAACATCCTGGCGGGATACGACTCGCCGTCGGCCGGAGCCGTCCAGGTTGGAGGCCAGGACCTGCTGCGGATGTCCTCCAAACAGGTCGAGCAGTACCGCCAGCGGCAGGTGGGCTTCGTCTGGCAGCAGACGTCCCGGAACCTGTTCCCGTACCTGTCGACGCTGGACAACGTTTCCCTGCCGATGATGCTCATCGAGATGGATGCCGCCGAGAGGCGCGCCAGGGCCGTCGACCTGCTCGAAATGATGGGCCTCGAGCGCCGCGCGGAACACACGCCGGAGAAGCTCTCCGGCGGCGAGCAGCAGCGCGTCGCCATAGCCATAGCACTCGCCAACCACCCGTCGCTTCTCCTCGCAGACGAACCCACCGGAGAGCTCGACGACGAGACCGCCGCCGAAATCCTCGACCTGTTCGGAGTCGTCAACAGGGAACTCGGCACGACGGTCGTCATCGTGACGCACGACCCCGACATCGCCTACAAGGTGGGCAGGGTGGTCATGATCCGGGACGGAAAGATGTCCACCGAGATCCGCCGCAGAATCACCTTCCAACGCATCTCCGGCGTGGCCGAACAGGACCAGGAACTGGAAGAGTTCGTGCTGGTCGACGGCAGCGGGCGCGTGCAGATACCCCGCGATATCCTGGACAGCCTGAACATCACCGGCAGGGCGCGGGCCGGAATCGAAGACGGAAAGGCAACCCTGGCGCCCGATGAGTAGCCCCACGCGAATCCAGCGGCTCGTCGCAGTGGTCGACCTGCACCGATCCTACCGCGTCGGTTCCGAAGAGGTCAGGGCCCTACGCGGCATGAACATGGTCGTCCGGCCCGGAGAGTTCGTCGCCGTGGTCGGCAGATCGGGCTCGGGAAAGACCACCCTGCTCAACCTCGTGGCAGGGCTCGACAGACCCGACGCCGGACAGGTGCTCTTCCAGGAACAAGACGTCTCCAGAATGACCGAGGCCCAGCTCACAGACCTCCGCAGGCACAAGATCGGGTTCGTCTTCCAGTCATTCGGTCTCCTGCCACTCCTCTCGGCGTTCGAAAACGTCGAGCTCCCCATGCGCATCACCGGCGCCCGCCCCGCCGACCGACGCGGCCGCGCCGCGGAGGCCCTCGACATGGTCGGACTGTCCTCCAGGGCCAGCCACCGACCTTACGAGCTATCCGGCGGCGAGCAGCAGCGCGTAGCCATCGCCCGGGCCATCGTCAACCGACCGCCCCTCATCCTGGCCGACGAGCCGACCGGCGAACTCGACTCCACCAACGCCCGCGCGATCTTCGGCCTCTTCAAGCAGATGGTCAAAGACCAGGGCATCAGCGTCCTAGCCGCCACGCACGACTCGACGCTGCTGGCCATGGCCGACCGCGTGATGGAAGTACACGACGGATCTCTCATCGACTACGTCGAGCGCAAGGGCCGATTCCGCAGCTGACCGCGTCGCAGCGGGAAGTTACGACCTACACGCAGGATTGACACGGCGCAGGTACGCCGTTATCGTGAGTCCGCGACGGAAGGGGCCGCGATTCCGCACGGCGTCCCCTTCGCGCGCTGGCCCGAAGACTACCCTTCAGAGAGGTGCACCCATGACACAGGAATCACCCATCGCGCTCGACCCGAATCTCCTAGGCGCCGTCGACTGGCGATGCATCGGACCCCCCCGCGGGGGGCGCGTCGTCGCCGTCGCGGGAGACCCCGTCGACCAGGCAACCTTCTACTTCGGAGGAGCCGCAGGCGGAGTCTGGAAGACCGACGACGCCGGACTCTACTGGCGAAACGTCTCCGACGGCTTCTTCAACACCTCATCCGTGGGCGCGCTCGCCGTCTCCGACTCCGACCCCAACGTGATATACGCCGGAACCGGCGAGGCGTGCATACGCCTCGACGTCTCCTACGGCGACGGCGTCTACAAGTCCACCGACCGCGGAAACACCTGGACGCACCTGGGCCTGGAGGACACCCGCCATATCGGAAGGATACGAATACATCCCACCAACCCCGACGTCGCGTACGTCGCAGCCCTCGGACACGCCTTCGGACCCAACAACCGGAGAGGGGTGTTCCGCACCAAGAACGGCGGCAAAAGCTGGGAACACGTCCTCTTCAAGAGCGAGGACGCGGGCGCAGTCGATCTCTCCATCGACCCCAGCAACCCCCGAATCCTCTACGCCGCCATATGGCAGGTCAGACGCAGCTTCTGGAACCTCGAGAACGGCGGCCCGGACAGCGGCCTCTACAGATCCACCGATGGCGGAGACACCTGGACCGAGATCACCAACAACCCCGGCCTGCCGGGCGGACTCAAGGGCCGCATCGGCGTCGCCGCCTCGCCCGCCAAGCCCGGCCGCGTCTGGGCCACCGTCGACGCCGAAGACTGCGGCGTCTACCGCTCCGACGACGGCGGCGACACCTGGGAACTCATGACAGGCGAGCGTGACCTACAGGGGCGCCCCTGGTACTACAGCCACGTCTTCGCCGACCCACAGGACCCGGAGACCGTCTGGATTATGAACTTCAAGGCATGGAAGTCGGTGGACGGCGGACGCGTCTTCACCGAGATCGGAATGCCCCACGGCGACAACCACGACATATGGATCGACCCGCGCAACACACGCCGCATGGTCCAGGGCAACGACGGCGGCGCGTGCGTCAGCCTCAACGGCGGCGACTCCTGGTCGACCATCTACAACCAACCCACGTCCCAGTTCTACCACCTCGCCGCCGACAACAGGTTCCCATACAGGGTCTGCGCCACTCAGCAGGACAACTCGGCCATCAGCGTCCCGTCCCGCAGCCACAAGGCGGCCATACCCTGGGCCGACTGCTACGCTGTCGGATCCTCTGAGAGCGGACACGTCGTCGTCGACCCGAAGGACTCCGACGTGATCATCTCGGGCGGCATCGGAAGCTCCCCGGGCGGCGGCGGCAACCTGCTCCGCTACGACCACTCGACCGGCCAGACCCGCCTCATCACCGTCTGGCCCGAGCAGTACTACGGCTCCGGCGCAAGCGAGATGAAATACCGCTTCCAGTGGACGTTCCCCATCCAGTACTCCCCACACGACCCGAACGTCCTCTACGTCGCGGCCAACGTCCTCTTCCGCTCGACCGACGAGGGCGGCAGCTGGGAGCGGATCAGCGGCGACCTCACACGCAACGACGTGACCAAGCAGGCCCCGTCAGGAGGCCCGATAGTCAAGGACACGACCGGCGCGGAGACCTACGCCACCATATTCGCCTTCGCCGAGTCCCCGCACGAGCAGGGCGTGTTCTGGGTCGGCTCCGACGACGGCTTGGTACACATATCCGGCGACGGCGGCGAAACCTGGGACCAAATCACCCCCGACGGCCTCCCGGAGTGGACGATGATCTCCATGATCGAGCCCTCCCCACACGACCCGGAAACGGCCTACATGGCCTGCACCCGCTACAAACTCGACGACGACACGCCCATGCTCTACAAGACCTCCGACTACGGCAAGACCTGGACCAACATCTCAGCCAACATACCGACGCACGACTACACCCGCGTGATCCGGGAAGACCCGGCCCGCAGGGGCCTCCTCTACGCGGGCACCGAGACGGGCGTCTACCTGTCGCTCGACGACGGCGGGACGTGGCAGCCCCTTCAGCCCCCGGCCGACGGCCCCGGACGCGCCCCGTCACACGGCCCCGGACGACCCCTCCCGGTCGCCCCGGTGCACGACCTGATCGTCAAGGACGACGACCTCGTCGTCGCCACGCACGGACGCTCCTTCTGGATACTCGACGACCTCACCCAGATCCGGCAGCTGACCCCCGACGTCCATCAGGAGAGCCTCCACCTGCTGAAGCCGCGCGGCTCATACAGGCTCGCGGCATACCAGGCACGCAAGCCGGTGGACGGGAAGAGATACCAGCTCAGCCTGGGCGCCGCCTCCGCATACACCGAGACCAAGAGACCCACGGGAGAGGTGATCACCAACGTCCTGGACGGCGGAGAGAACCCCGTGGGCGGCGTCGTCGTGACCTACTGGCTCAGGGAAAAGGCCGATGAGGTCGTCGTCAGGATCGAGGAGACCGACGGCACGCTGATAAAGAGCTTCTCCAGCGTCAAGCCGGAGAGCGCCCCCGATGACGACGACGTCCCGCCGGAGCTCTTGGCCGGCGCCGACGCCGGCATGAACCGGTTCGTCTGGGACATGCGCTACCCCGATGCCACTCTCGTTCCCGGAGAAAAGCCGACCACGGGCGCCGGAACCGGCCCGCTCGCCTCACCCGGCCCCTACCAGGTGACGGTCGTCGCAGGCGAGGAGAGCCGCACACAGACCTTCGACGTCCTCAAGGACCCGCGCGTACAGGCGTCCCAGGAAGACCTGGACGCCCAGTTCGACCTCCTGATCGAGCTGCGCGACAAGCTGTCGGAGACCCACGACTCGATCCTCAAAATCAGGCGCGTCAAGCGCCAGGTGAACGAATGGGTCGAGAGGGCAGGGCGCCACTCGGCGGCCGACTCGATCTCCACCGCCGGCGGTTCGGTCAACGAGAAGCTGGAGGCGGTCGAGAACGAACTCACCCAGACGAGCTACAAGGGCGCCAGAGACATGCTCCACCTGCCCCCGAAGCTCAACCAGAAGCTGGCCGAACTCATTAACTTCGTCGCCAACGCCGACTACGGCCCGCCCCAACAGGCATACGACGTCGCACAGGACTTCGCCGCCAGGCTCCAGCCGCTCCAGGACCAGCTCCAGGACGTCATCGACAACGACGTCCCGCAGTTCGAAAACCTCATCGCCGAACTGGAGATACCCACCGTCGTGGTCTAGCCAATGCGCGCGACCTGCCCCGGATGCGGATCGAGCGTTCAGCCTGCCTTCAACTTCTGTGCCCGCTGCGGCGAGCCACTGGAGGCGGCCGACGCTCGTCGTCTCGACAAGCCGGGATCCCTCAAAGAATCTGACAAACCGGAAGACCCCGAGCCTGAACCATCCCTGAAGAACGTCCAAGGAGACCCTCAGTCGTGGGCGGAATGGCGCAAACGCCCTTTTCAAGGGAAGTGGACGTGGAGAGACTGGACGGCTATAGGGGCAAGTGTTGTGATTTTACTCGCCGCCGGTCTTCTAACCTACGTGAGTGGAGGAACCTGGGAGATCCTGTTTGTGATCATAGGAGCATAGGAGAAGCAAATGACCGCCGACCTTTCCGAAGTCAGAGTACCGGTGACCATAACCGGTGAAGGATAGACTCGCCGAACCGTCGGACGACTGAATGAATCAGGTAACCGAACCCCTCCTCCAGAAAATGGTGGACGCCATCGTGGCCGAGGTCGACCCCGAGCAGGTCATCCTGTTCGGGTCGCGGGCGCGCGGCGACGCGCGGGAGGACTCGGACGTCGATCTGATAGTCCTAGAGTCCGAACCGTTCGGCGAAGGGAGGAGCAGGCACAAGGAAGAGGTCCGCCTGTACAGCGCACTCTCTAGGTTCCGTGTTCCCGCCGATGTCCTAGTCTACAGCCGCGAGGATGTCGAGTACTGGCGGGACTCCCTCAACAACGTCCTCGCGCGTGCGCTGTGGGAGGGACGGGTGCTCTATGAGATCCTTGCCTCCTTCCCACTCGATCCGCCGAGGGCGGTGAGCGACGCTAAACAGGCCCGCGTGCTGATCGAGGCCGCGAACCGAGACCTGTCCGCGCTCCGGGGCATGGACGACGCGGATATATTTGCCGACGAGATATTCGGCTTCCACACCCAGCAGGCGGCCGAGAAGCTGCTCAAGGCTTGGCTCGCCTTGCTCGGGGAAGTATACCCCCTTACCCACAATCTGGAATTGCTTCTGGATCGGCTCCAAAAACGGGATGTCTCGGTAGAGCGCTTGAGGCCGTTCGCCAAGTACACTCCCTACGCTGGACGGCTCCGGTATGGGGCGCTCGAACCGATCACGGAACCCCTCGACCGTGTGGCAGCGCTGCGGCAGGTCGGGGCGTTGATTGAGGAAGTCCGGCGGCAGATGGTAACGGAGGACTAGGAGCGCGCAGATGGAACCACAGATGGTCGTCGACTACCGGAACGTAGTGGGGGAAGGCCCGCTCTGGCACCCCGCCGAGAAGAAACTCTACTGGATCGACATCATGACCGGCCGCATAATGCGCTACGACCCCGCGTCCGGGGAGCACAGCCAGTTCTTCCAGGGCCCGATCGTCGGCGGGTTCACCATGCAGGCCGACGGCTCGCTCCTGCTGTTCCTGGAGGGCCCGGCCGTCGCCGAACTGAAAGACGGCAGCCTCCACTACCTGATCGACGACCTGCCCGAAGAACCCGGCTACCGCTTCAACGACGTGATAGCCGACCCCGCCGGCAGAGTGTTCTGCGGCACGATGCCCACCGACGCCGACCGCGCCGTCAACGACGGCCTCCTGGGCAGGCTCTACCGGCTCGACACCGACGGCTCCATCAGAGTCGTGGTCGACGACGTGCGGCTGTCGAACGGCTTGGGCTTCACCCCGGACCGGAAGCGGATGTACTACACCGACTCGCTCGCGCGCCGGATACTCGTCTTCGACTACGACGAGCGCACCGGAGATATATCCAACAGGCGCGTGTTCAGGGACGTTCCCGACGACGGCGGCGTTCCTGACGGGATGACGGTCGACTCCGAGGGCTATGTCTGGTCCGCCAGCGCAGGGGGCTCGGCCCTCTACCGCTTCGCGCCCGACGGCCGGGAAGACCGCAGGATCGACTTCCCGACGGCGAAAATCGTCTCCAGCGTGACCTTCGGCGGCGCCGACGTGGACGAGATGTACGTGACGACCATCGGCGGCGACCGTAAGCGCGAGAGCGGCAAAGACGCCGGCGCGCTGTTCAGGCTCAGGCCCGGAGTCACCGGAACGCCGGACTTCTACTCGCGCATAGGGCTGTACTGACCCCCTGAGTGTTGGCGAGATGGCACGAGCGGGCTTCTACTCGCGCATGGAGCTGTACTGACCCCTTGGGTGTGGCGAGACGGCACAAGCGGGCTTCTACTCGCGCATAGGGCTGTACTGACCCCCTGAGTGTTGGCGAGACGGCACGAGCGGGCTTCTACTCGCGCATGGGGCTGTACTGACCCCTTGGGTGTGGCGAGACGGCACGAGCGGGCTTCTACTCGCGCATAGGCCCGTAGCCGCTCCGCCGAGTGCTTCAGTTTGTCCTTGCGGTCCTGGGTGCGGGCCGCCGAGACGCTGGCTCCGCCGCCGCCCTCCCAATCCCCTCCCATCCCAATCCTGCCAATCCTCCAATCCTGAGAATCCTGATTCAGACAAGGGGAGTCCAGAGGGTTCTCCCCTCTGGCAGGGGGTCTGGGTCACTGACCACCGACCACTGACCACTGTTCTCCCCAATCCTGAGAATCCTGATTCAGACAATCCCCCGCCTCCCATCCCTCTCCCCACTGACCACTAGCCACTAGCCACTGACAACTCTCCCCTTGACACCACCGAACCGCTGTGCTAGAGTATACCCATGACACAGCCAGCCCATCTCCACAACCAGCCCGCAGGACTCCTGAAGCGCCTGTCAGAAAAGTGTCACAAAGTGTCAGAAAAGTGTCACAAAAGTGTCAGAAAGGTGTCACATAAGCGTCACATAAGTGTCCTATAGTGTCAGGCAAAATCGGCCCTCTCAGCTACGGAATGCCCCTAAAATGTGACACTTTCGGCAAAAAATCACCCGGCGGCCCGCCGGAGAGGCATCGGCGGACTTGCCAAAACCGCCCAATGAGATGAAAATGACCCGGCCGCCGCAGCCATCCACCGGCCGCTGACGGCTCAGGAGGACGAATGACCAGACGAAAGAAACGCGGACTCGGGCGCGGCGTGGCCATCGTGGGCGGCGCGATGTCCCACTTCGGCGCCTACCCGGACAAGACCAGCCGCGACCTGATGACCGAGGCGTACCTCGACGCCCTGGCGACGATCGACAAGGGCATGGACCCCGCGGACATAGAGGCCATCTACGTCGGCAACTTCCTCGGCGAACTCTTCGAAGGGCAGGGACACCTCGGACATATCATCGCCGACTGGCTGGGACTGGCCCCGCGCCCCGCCACCCGGGTCGAGGGCGCCTGCGCCAGCAGCGGACTCGCTTTCAGAGAGGCCGTCCTCGCCGTCGCCTCGGGGATGTACGACGTGGTCCTCGCCGGTGGCGTCGAGAGAATGACCAACGCCCCGCTCGAGAACGTCCACGACTACCTGGCCGCCGCAGCCGACGTGCCGTTCGAACTCCATCAGGCCGCGCTCACCTTCCCCGGTCTCTACGCCGCCATGACCACCGCATACATGGCCGAATACGGGGCCTCCGGCGAACACCTCATGAGCGTGGCCGTCAAGAACCACGAGAACGGATCCCTGAATCCCAGGGCGCAGTTCAACGTCTCCCTGCGAGACATAATGGCCCAGCGCGCCGCCGGCGCGGAGAAGAAGGGCCGGCCCGTCCCGCAGTGGAGGAACGAGATCGACTTCCTGAACGACGCCGCCGCCAACCCTGTGGTCGCCGACCCTCTCAGACTGTTCGACTGCTCGCCGATCACCGACGGCGCGTCATGTGTCATCGTAGCCGCCGAGGAGGTGGCCCGGGAGTACACGGATGACGTGGTCGCGGTCACGGCCAGCGCCCAGGCCAGCGCGGGACCGTTCACCACCTGGAGAGACGGCATCACGGGCATACCGTCCGCGCGCGTCGCGGGCAGGGACGCATACGAAATGGCGGGCGTGGCCCCCGAAGACATAGACTTCGCCGAAGTGCACGACTGCTTCACCATCGCGGAAGTGATGGCAATCGAAGACCTCGGCTTCTTCGAGCCGGGCAAGGGCGCCTACGCCTCCGCGGAGGGCCGGACGGCCAGAGACAGCGACCGACCGATCAACGTCTCAGGGGGTCTCAAGGCCAAGGGCCACCCCGTCGGCGCCACGGGCACGGCTCAGATACAGGAGGTCTGGAACCAGCTACGAGGACGCGCGGGAGAGCGCCAGATCACCCACAAGGACCTCAGGCTCGGTCTCACCCACAACGTGGGCGGAACCGGCGGCACGTGCGCCGTCCACGTCCTCGAAAGAATCTAGGACGGCGGCGTGATGGCCTCCTCCCAAAACCCCGTGCTAGGCATCGCCCTTTACCTCGACGCGCTGGCGGAACGCAGGCTCGCCGCCTCGCGGTGCGGCTCCTGCGGACAGGTATTCCTGCCGCCCAGACCCATATGCTCGACGTGCCGGGGCCGCGGCATGTCCGCCGAAGAACTCAGCGGACGAGGCCGTGTCGCGGCCGTCACGTCGATAGCCATCCCGCCCTCCGCTATGGCGGCCAAGGGCTACGGACGCCGACGGCCATACGTCACCGGCGTCGTCACTCTCGAGGAGGGCCCCAGCCTGACGGCCAGGATAGACCTTCCCGAACACCTCGGCGGCAGCCTCCAGGACCGCGTGGGGATGCCGGTCACCGCGGCCTTCGAGGATGAAGAGGGCAGCGTCACGCTGATCTTCCGACCGGCGTGACCGCACCCTACGCCGACCGCTTCGTAACGCTGAACGGCCTCCGCCTCCACTACCAGGAGTGGGGCAGACGCGGCTCCCCCGCCGTGCTGCTGGTCCACGGATGGTCCACCTCCGCCCCTGTCTGGCACGAAATCGCCGAGGCGCTGAGCCCCCGCTGCCACGTTATCGTCCCGGACAACCGGGGCAACGGAGAATCGGAGACGCCCGCCGCGGGCTTCAGGATCCGCGACTACGCCGAGGACCTGATCGGACTGATGGAGGCGGCCGATCTGGTCAGGCCCGCTATGATCGGCAGCTCGTGGGGCGCTAATATCGGCACCTACGCGGCGGCCGAGCACCCAGGGCGCTTCTCGAAGGTGGTCCTGGCCGACCCCGTCTACTGGAAGATGATCGACGCCTTCGCCTCAATCGTTCCCGGGATCACCTCCAGGCTGGAGCGGCCGGAGGCCGATGTGCGCGCCGAAGCGCTGGCGGCCGGCGCCGCCCCGGAGAAGGCCGAGCGCCAGGTATACGTCAACTACCGATTCTCGCCCGATGTGCTGCGCCGTGTCGCAAGCGAGAACAGGGACTGGGCCCTGGCGTGCGAGGACTATCTCGGACGTGTGGCGGTGCCAACCCTGCTGCTCGTAGCCGACCCCGCCGCCGGAGGATACATATCCAAGCCCGAGCTTAGACACCTGAGAGCGGTCGCCTCCTCCATGGTGGAGACGCGCCTATGGAAGGGCGTCGGCCACCTCATGCACGCCGAGGCCCCGGACAGATTCGTGACAGAGGTCAGGGCGTTCCTAGAGACAGGCTAGGATCTTGCGACACCACCGGCCAGCTGCCCGAGCGGGTCAGGGCGTTCCTGGAGACAGGCTAGGGTCTTGCGACACCACCGGCCAGCTGCCCGAGCGGGTCAGGGCGTTCCTAGAGACAGGCTAGGGTCTTGCGACACCACCGGCCAGCTGCCCGAGCGGGTCAGGGCGTTCTTGGAGAGAGATAGACGCCTGGCCTGGCAAGGATAGAGGGATCGCTTGTTCGGCTGGCCATAGATACCGAACTTGACTGCGTCTGGCAAGGGCGGGGTAGGGGAGCCGCTTCGACAGAAGCCCCCGGATGCTGCTGGCCGGCGTCTGGCAAGCCGGGTCAGGGGAGCCCGCTTCGACAGGAGCCACCCGGATGCTGCTGGCCGTCGCCTGGCAAGTCGGTTAGGGGTAACTGTTCAGATTCTGTGAGACCCGAAGGGGGGAGTCCAGATGGGTTCTCCCCTCTGGCCGGGGGTCTGGGGGCTTTGCCCCCAGTTTCAAATGGGTGGGCGGGTGGGGGCCCCAGTCGTCTGCATTATCAGGACTACAATGATCGAAAAGACCTCATGAAGTCTGAACAGTTACGGGCACGGGAGCCGCTTCGACAGAAGCCCCCCGGTGCTGCTGGCCGCCGCCTGGCAAGTCGGTCAGGGGAGCCGCTTCGGCAGGAGCCACCGGATGCTGCTGTCAGGCGCCTGGCAAGGCGGGTAGGGGAGCCGCCCCTCGACCGAAGGGCGGCCCCCCTACGAAAAGACCTTGTGGTGGTGGTCGACCACTGTGCCTCAGACGCAGTCGCGCCTTACTGGGACACCTGTGCTCCGCGCCTGTCCGCCTGAAGCAGCACACTCCCCGTCTTCAGCTTGGAGAAGCGGCGAAGGAACGGCGGCAGGTCGAGGTCCGGGTTGTTGTCGTCGGACAGCGCGTCTTGGAGCAGGCGGTTGACCTGGTCCTCACGCTCCTCGAGCGTCTCCGCGGTCGGGAACCCGGTCGCGATTATCGTGAGCTTGATCTCGTTCTCCATCTTCAGGTCGGTGCCCATGCCGAAGATGATGTTCGCGTCAGGGTCCACCACCCTCTGGATCACCTCCGCGGCCTCGTGAAGCTCGGAGAGCATCAGGTCGCTGCCGCCCACAATGTTGAAGAGCACGCCGGTGGCGGCCTCTATCGAGACGTCCAGGAGCGGGTTGGTGATGGCCTGCTGGGCGGCCTCGCGGGCACGGTTCTCGCCCATCCCCCACCCGATGGACATCCACGCGGGGCCCGCTTCTCGCATGACCGCCTCCACGTCGGCGAAGTCCAGGTTGATGTCTCCCGCCACGGTGACCAGCTCGGCGATCGACTGAACTCCCATGCGGAGCACGTCGTCGGCCATCTTGAAGGCGTTCTCGGCCGTTATCTCCTCCTTGGCGACCACCTGCAGGCGCTCGTTCGGTATGACCAGCAGGGTGTCGGTGTGTTCCTCCAGCCTGCTGATGCCTTCTTCTGCCTGCTTGTTGCGGCGGATGCCCTCGAAGGTGAAGGGCCGCGTAACCACGCCGACGGTGAGGGCCCCCGTCTCCCTGGCTATCTGTCCAATGACCGGAGCGGAACCGGTACCCGTGCCGCCGCCCATGCCAGCAGCTACGAACACCATGTCGGCGTCGCGCACGGCTTCGTACAACTCCTCGCGGCTCTCTTCCGCCGAGCGCATCCCGAGGTCAGGGTTCCCCCCGACCCCTTTGCCTCCGGTGAGCTGATCGCCGATCCTGATCTTGAGAGGCACGTCACTGGTGATCAGCGCCTGGGCGTCAGTGTTGACGATCATGTACTCGACCCCCGGGATCCGCTCCCTGAACATCCGGGAAACGGCGTTCGAGCCTCCTCCTCCCGCGCCTACAACCTTGATTCTGGCCACGCCTTCACGCTCTCTACCGTTCAGAACCATTTAGACCCTCCCTCTATTTTTTCTGGCTGTCTGCCATCAGCTGGCAGTATCGTCTTGACCTGTTTGAAGAACCGGGCGAACACGTTTGAAGAACCGGGCGAACATGCTGCCGCCACTCGACGCGCCCGGTTCTCCCGCGCCGTTCATCCTGCGCGCCTCGGCGAGCTCGCGCTCCTGCTTCAGCGCCCACACCATGATCCCGACACCTGTCGAGTGGGCCGGAGAACGCAGGCTCTCGGGCAGGCCCGGCGGGCGGTCCGGCGCTCCGACGCGGACTCTGGTTCCCAGCGTGCGATGCATCAACTGATCCAGCCCAGGCATAGTTGCGGAGCCGCCGGTTATGACCACGCTGAAGTCTGGGTCGCCGTCGAACCCCGCCTCGCGGAGCTTGATCAGGACGAGCCTGGACAACTCGTGGGCTCGTTCCCGCATGAGGAGACACAGGTCTCGACGCGGCAGCCGGAGAGGCGCCCTCTGGCCGTCAACGTCCAGCATGACGTCCTCGTCGGTTCTCACCGTGTAGGGCTCCGTGCTTGCGTACCTGAGCTTCACGTCCTCGGCAGCCTGGAACGGGGTGCCGTAGGTCAGACAGATGTCATTCGTGAACTGGTAGCCGCCGACCGGGATGGCCGCGCTGTACGTTACGGCCCCACCCTTGAACACGACGATGTCGGTCGTGCCGCAGCCCAGGTCCACGATCGCGGCCCCACCTTCGCGCTCTGACTGGGTCAGCGTAGCCTCGCTGCTGGCCAGGGGCTGAAGCACCAGTCCGGCAACCCTGATCCCTGCCTGCTCGACCGAGCCGACCAGCGTGTCGACGGCGTCCGCCGAGCCGGTCACCACGTGCGCCCCGACCCTGACGTCTTTCGAGTGCATGCCCTCAGGGTTCCTGATACCTGAGTATCCATCCACCGAATACTCTCTGGCCAGGGTGTGGATCATCCTGCGGTTGTCACCCACGACGGCCGCGTCAACCTCCGTCTGGATGCGTGACAGGTCGTGAGCCGTGATGAACCCGTGTGCGCCTGCCCAGGACATGGACCGCCAGAGGTTCTCGAAGTCCACGTGGCCCCCCGTGACACCGACGTATGCGGAGGCTACGGTCTTGCCCGATTGACGCCTGACGTCGTCGACGGACTGGCGAACGGCCTCGTGGGTCGCCCTGACGTCGGCTACGTTTCCCTTCCTCACGCCGCGGCTGGGGACCATGCTGTGAGCCAGGAACTCGATCTGGCCGGCGCCGACCTTCCTGCCCAGGATCGTCGAGATCTTGCTGGTGCCTACGTCAATGGCTGTCAGTAGACCATTATCCTGCATATAAGCACTCCTGGGAACGACACCCTACGGTCTGGAGATTCTGGACATGCTGCTTATGGTGTGCCACTGCTACGCGATTCTCTCGGCCACCCGCAGGCGGGCGCTGCGGCCGCGCGGGTTGAGGTCCAACTCGCTCTGCGACGGCTTTATCACACGCCTGTTCACCAGCTTCACCCGCGCCGTATGCCCGCACGCACAAGACGGCGCCGACGGAGGGCAGACGCAGGCCGAGGACTCGACCCTGAGAAACCTCTTGACCATCCTGTCCTCGAGCGAGTGATAGCTGATGACGGCCAGGCGTCCGGCGGTTGCGAGTATGCGCAGCGCTCCTTCGAGAGCGTCCCTCAGATTCTCGAGCTCCCGGTTGACCGTCATGCGGATCGCCTGGAAGGTCCTGGTGGCAGGGTGGATTCCACTCCTGGACCGTCTCCTGGCCGAGCCTGCGACGACTTCGGCGAGCCTCGTCGTCGTGTCGATCGGGCGCTCCCGCACGATGGCCTTGGCGATGCGTCGGGCGGACTTCTCCTCGCCAAGCCGGAATATCAGGTCCGCAATCTCTCGCTCGGAGAAGGTGTTGACCACCTCGTGCGCCGTCAGCCGTTGTGTCGAGTCGAACCGCATGTCCAGACGGGACTCCCTATTTATGCTGAAACCTCTGATTGCCGTGTCTATCTGGAGAGATGAGAACCCCAGATCCAGCAACACGCCGTTGACCGGCGCGTACCCGTTCTCCGTGGCGGCGGACTCCAGATCGGCGAAGTTGCCTGCCACCAAATGCACCTGCTCCCCATACTTCTCTACCCTTTTTCTCGCCACGTCGAGCGCGTCCGAATCGAGGTCTATGCCGAGCACTTGGGCATCTCTTTCGAGTATAGCCAGCGTGTGCCCTGCCTCTCCCACCGTACAGTCAACGAACCTACCCCCGGCACTGGGCCTAAGCGACTCGACGACCTCCTGGAGCAATACCGGCGCGTGGTGTCCATCCACTCCTGTTGCCCCAAGCGCCATGTCCACCTCCGCTCTCCATCACTGGTGGACCGTGCTAGAATAGGCGGGTACCATGTGCCTCGGAACCGATTTGTGATAATCGAGTGTCCCAGCTTTGGGAGCAGGGCGCAAGGAGTTTTTGAACTAGTTTGGGACTTTTCCTGACAATCAATTGAACGATACCCACGACTTCTCATTCGCGATTCTGACCGTGAGCGACGCTGGGCACAGGGGCGAGCGGCAGGACACGAGCGGCGACGCCATAGCCGAGATCATGGCAGGGCAGGGGTTCACGCTGAGGGTGCGTGACCTCGTGCCCGACGAGCAGTGTTCGATCAGAGACAGACTCGCCGAGTGGTCCGACTTGGGAGAGGTCGATCTGATTCTTACGACGGGAGGAACGGGCCTGGGGCCCCGGGACGTGACGCCGGAGGCCACCCGCGCCGTGCTCGACGTCGAGGCGCCGGGAATCGCCGAGGCGATGCGGATCGGGACGCTCGGTAAGACGCCTCTATCAATGCTGAGCCGCTCGGTGGCGGGGGTGCGGTCCGGCTGCCTCATCGTCAACCTGCCCGGAAGTCCCAAAGGTGTGCGGGAGTGCCTGGAGGCGGTCATTCCGGCGCTGCCCCACGGTCTGGAGATGATCAAAGGCAGACGAGGCCACCCGAGGGGCTGACAGTGGGTGGTCATATCTCCTGGCAGAGGCCCGGCTAGAGCGAAAAGCTACCCCTCTCCTCCCTTTGCGTGGCCGCCGTCGTCTTCGCCCAGGCTCTCGGCGAGCATCTCGATCACGTCTTTGGCGCGCTTCCGTCCCTGAAGGCCCTTGCTGCCGATGGCCTCCTCGAACATCTGGAGACAGAACGGGCAGGACACCCCGACGGTGTCGGCGCCCGTCTCGACGAACTGGTCCGTGCGGGCGTGGTTCACGCGCGGGCCGCGGCTCTCCTCGATCCACATATGGCCGCCGCCCGCCCCGCAGCAGAAGCCGCGCTCTCGACGCCGCTCCATCTCCACCAGCTTCACACCGGGCACCGCCCCGGCGACCTCCCTCGGGGCGTCGTAGACACCGTTGTGACGCCCCAGGTAGCACGAGTCGTGGTACGCGACGGTGGACTCGATCTCCACCAGGGGCCTGATCCTGCCCTCGCGTATCAGCCCGGCCACGAAATCGCTGTAGTGCATCACTTCGTACCGGCCGCCCAGATGAGGGTACTCGTTTCGGATGTTGTTGAAGCAGTGGGGGCAGACCGTGACTATCTTCTTCACGCCGTATCTGTCCAGGGTCTCGATGTTCCGCCGCGCCGTCATCTGGTAGAGATACTCGTTGCCCATCCGTCTCGCCGGGTCTCCCGTGCAGCCTTCCTCGGCGCCGAGGATCGCGAAGTTCACTTCTGCCCGCTTGAGCACGAGGGCCATGGCCCTGGCGACGCTCTGGCTGCGCTGCTCCAGCGCGGCGGTGCAGCCGACCCAGAACAGCACGTCGGCGTCCGGCTTCTCGGCCAGAGTCGGGATCCCCATTCCCTCGGCCCAGTCGGTGCGCGTGTAGGTCGTGCCGCGCCATGGGTGGCCGCGCTGCTCCAGGTTCAACAGAGCGGCGGCGGCGGAGTCCGGCATCTCCGCCTTCTCCATCACGAGGTGCCTTCGCATGTCGACGATGGTATCGACGTGCTCCACGCCTACGGGACACTCCTGCACGCACGCGCCGCACGTCAGGCAGTCCCACAGCGACTCTTCCAGCACCAGCCCGCCGATCAGGGGCCTCGCCTCCGCCTCCGATTCGAGGGTGTGCTCCTTGAGGTTCTCGACGACGTGCATGGGAGAGAGGGTCTTCTCCGTCAGGTTCGCCGGACAGCTATCGGTGCAGCGGCCGCACACCGCGCACGCGAATCCGTCCAGCAGCTCCTTTTGGGTGAACTCGGATGCCTTGGCTGCGCCGAAGCTCTCGGCCGTCTCGAGGTCGAGGGGCGTCCCGAGCGCGCCGCGCGGCTCCAGGGAGCGCATCAGCAGGTTCAGGGGCGAGGCGACGACGTGCACGTGTTTCGACAGTGGTATGTACACGGAGAAGCCCAGTATTACCAGCAGGTGCGCCCACCACGAGACGGCGTGGAGGTAGGCGGCCGTCTCTCCGTCCATTCCCAGCCCTTCCAGGAGCTTTCCGATGAACGAGCCGACCGGCGCCTGGGCGTGAGGCCCGCCGCCGCCGGACGCCGTGTAGAAGGCTTCGGTCAGCAGTGTGAGCGCCATTAGGAGCGCGATCAGCAGCAGTATGACTGCCGACTCCCGCTTTTGAGTCAGGTCGAACCGCAGCCTCGGGGGTCTGGCCGCCCACCGCCGCGCGGCTGCCCAGCCGAGGACGACCAGGAAGCCGAGCGCCAGGAAGTCGAGGTATGCGGTGAATATCTCGACGCCTCGCTCCGTCAGCAGCGAGGCCGAGAAGCTTTCCGAGAAGGCGTCGCCGAATATGAACAGGACGTAGCTGACCACGAAAGAGAGGAAGCCCCAGAAGATCACGAAGTGGCCCAGTCCGGCGCGGTCGCGGCGCAGGTTCACGCTCTGCAGGACCTTTCCCTGTCCGAACGTCAGGGGCAGGGCTCCCAGCAGCCGCCGCACCGGTTGGTCGAGGCGCCCCGCCTCTCTGCCCAGGAGCACAGGACGGAAGACCCTGAGGTACAGGAGCAGCCCCGATATGCAGAATACGGCCGCGGAGACGGCGTAGACTGCCGTCCACACAGGGGCTCCGAAAGGCCCGCCCGGCGGGACCATCTACGTCTGGCCCCGTAGGGCGATGAGAATCGCCGCGGTCATGGCGAGCCAGGCGAACACGGAGGCCGCGAGCGGCACGTCCGAGGTCAGCATGTCCTCCGGCGACTCTCCCATGCGCCTCACCTTCACCAGGTAGGCGTACCGGCCCAGCCCGATGAGAACGAGGGGCACGGTGAGCAGCATTGCGTTGTTGCTGGGCAGGTTCGGGGCGGTGAGCGTGTAGAGGGCATAGGCCGCGGCCGCGGCCATGGCGGCCCCAATGATCAGCCTGTCCAGCAGCGCGGGGGTATACATCGCCAGCGTGCTCCGCTGGTCAGGAGCGCCTGCGCCGGCGGTCTCGATTTCGCCTCTGCGCTTGCACAGCGCTATGAACAGCGCGCCGAGTCCGGCGCAGAGGTAGAGCCAGTTGGATATGGGCGCGTCGATGGCGGCGGCGCCTGCGGCCGCTCGTAGGACGAAGCCCGCGCTGATGACCGCAACGTCTATCATCACAATCTGCTTGAGAGCCAGGCTGTAGGCCAGCATCATGAGCACGTAGACCGCCGATATCCATCCGAACGGCTGCCCCAGCGCGAACGCCCCGGCCAGCCCCACGGCCGTCAGCAGGGCGGCGGCGTACCTGGCGGTCGGGATCGACAGCCGCCCGGACGCTATTGGGCGCAGCCTTTTCTTTGGGTGGCGCCTGTCCCGCTCCGCGTCCACGACGTCGTTCAGGATGTACATGGCGCCCGACAGCATTGAGAAGATGAGCACCGCGAGCGTGGCTTTGCCGACCACCGATGCCGTTTCCCCGAGGTCTCCCGGGTACCAAACCTCGTTGGCCGTGAAGAAGACCGCGAGGTATAGCAGGAGGTTCTTGATCCACTGCTTCGGGCGCGCGGCCGCCAGCAGCGACCCGAACGCCGCCATGACTGTGGACACTTGGGACGCCCCCTGCGGGTTAAGCGTTAGTGAGAGCATTGTGGGCCAACCCTCCGGCTTGTCAAGGCGTCGGGGCCAACGGGTTCCGGATGGCTCCGATAATAGGCGCGTCCAACTGCGGCCGTCAACGGGGTCTGGGAGCGCCGGGAGCCCGACGGGGCGGCGCGCCGATCCCCATCGCCGGGAAATTTTTGCCGAAAGTGTCGGATTTGAGGGCATTTCGTAGCTGGGAGGTGCGATTTTGGCCGACACTTTGCGACACTCATGCGACACCTTTGCGACACTTATGCGACACTTGTGCGACACTTTGCGACACTTATGTGACACTCGCTTCAGGAGTCCTGCGGGCTGGCTTGGGGAAGAGAGGCGGCTGTGTCATGGGGATACTCTAGCACAGCGGTTCGGTGAATGTCAATGGGAGAGTTGTCGGTGGCTAGTGGCTAAGGGGAGAGTTGTCAGTGGCTAGTGGTCAGTGGGGATTGGGGAGGGAGGCGGGGGATTGTCTGAATCAGGATTCTCAGGATTTGGGGATTTTCAGGATTGGGGACCAGACGGTGGTCAGTGGTCAGTGGTCGGTGGACGGTGGTCAGTGGACAGTGGCTAGTGGTCAGTGGGGATTGGGGATGGGAGGCGGGGGATTGTCTGAATCAGGATTCTCAGGATTTGGGGATTTTCAGGATTGGGGACCAGACGGTGGTCAGTGGACGGTGACCCAGACCCCCTGCCAGGGGGGAGGACTCCTCTTTCCGGGCATCACGGAGTCTGAACAGTTTCAGGGCGTCTTTACGCCCATGATTCGGGCCATGTTGCCGCCGAGTATCCTGGCCACGTCGGACGCGGGGATGAAGTCGCAGTAGCCGCGGATGTAGTCGATGTTCTGGCGGTACGTCCACCAGAGGAGCGATACGGGTACGTCGGTTCCCCAGATCAGTCTGTCCGGGCCGAGGCGGTGGTGCATCGTCTCCATCGTTGGCAGGATCTGCGGCATCGGGTAGTCCCACTGCCGCTGCAGGAAGACCGCGAAGAGCAGCTGGACGTGGTAGTTTGGATGATCGACCGGCGCGGCGTCGAATACTTCGTCGGGAACGTGGAGCGTCCTGGCGTCCGAGAACATTCGCCAGTCGAATCCGTGTGTCTGGACGACGGTGACTTCGGGGTATCTCTCCATCCATCGACGGAGCTTTCGCAGTTCCGCGAGGTACTGATCATAGCCGTCCGCGGCGAGCGTGAAGAACATGGGTATGTCCAGGCTGGCGGCGGCATCCCAGAATGGCTGGAAGTCCGGCCCGTCCCACCGCGGTTCGAGGCCGTAGAGGGCCATGTGATGGGGCATGAACTGGTAGCCGTGGAGTCCGAGTTCTTCGATGGCGCGTTCGAGCGTCCGAATGCATGATTCGGTTTCCGAGCCGATCAGCCACTCCGGCACGTAGGCGAGTCCGTGGATGCGGTCGGGGTACTGGCGGATGCAGTCTGCGATGAACTCGTTCGACTTGCTCATATAGGGCGTTCGGTGCAGCAGGGCCATGTCCACGCCGGCGTAGTCCATCTCGGCGATCAGGTCTTGGGCGGTGAAGGTCAGGTTGTGGATCGAGGTCGGCAGCGCCTGTTTGACGTATGTTTCGCCGTCCGCGTCCCACTCGACGCGGCCGTGTGAGCCCCATCTGAACCCGGCGTCTTTCAGGGCGTCGAAGTCCCATGGACGGTCGGGGTCGACGAGGCCGCGGGAGTCGGCTGGGGCGCGGTCTCTCTTGCGCCACACGGGCTGCTGGCGCGCAGTCGCCATGAACAGTTGGAGGAATCGCCGGAACTCTGCGGGGTCGTCGAAGCCGCCGCCCAGCGCCGGGTCCTGGGCGCAGTATGCGTGTCCGTCGTAGATCATGGCTCCTCCGTCCAACTCATGCCGGAGGAGAGGTCATTCTCAATTGTCCGTCTCCGGCCCAGTCCCACAGCAGCGGTACAGAATGCCGTCCTCGACCTCCAGCGCGGATTCGACGTCCAGGGACTCGATTTGCGGCATGAGGCTTGGCCGCCCGTGATTAGCGTAGAAGTAGGCGATGTATATGTCGTCTTCATTGGTCGAAGCAGCCTGTTTCAGGTCGTCCATATGCCATTGGTCCGTGAGGCCATTGGCGGTGACGCGGTGGTAAAGCCATACTGCCGGCTGTTGGTTCGTATAGAAGACTGCGCCCGGGTCGAGGTCCAGTTGCGTCTTCAAGGACTGCATAAGCTCGGAATCGACCCATTTCTCGGACTCGTACGATAGGCCTCGATCGATATGCCGCTGCGCATACCACCTGCTTAGGTCAATCGGGTGTGCCAGCGCGAGGAAGAGACCGACGAGCAGAATAACGCCCAGTGTACTTCGGGTCTGCCCCCCCCCTCGCACAAGAGTTCGTATTGCAGGCCAGCCGCCGCTGCCGATCAGGGTTTCCAGACGCGCGCGCTTCGACAGTCTGTCCGCCGTGAGCGCGACGATAAAGACGAGAGGCGCATAGATCGGAGACAGATATCTGCTGAAGTTGCCGCTCCCTATATCCACAAAGAATCCGGACGCAATGAGGAGGACGGCATAGACCAGGACGAAAACCCCAATCGGCACGAGCGGCCCCAACCCAATCCCCGCGGCCTCGCCGCGGGTTCGCAAGAGGACGTGGGCTGCCGCGCCTGCCATTAGCAGCAGGGCTATGAGAACCAGTGGAGCCGCGAGGTCTTCCACTCCGTTCGGCATCCTCGCTACAGGGAACACCCAGGCGACAAGCGTTTCCAATGCAAGGCGCAGGTTCGAAAGGAGCGGAGTCGTCGGTTCCCAGTCTGCGATGGAGGTGGGTCTGCCGGTTATCAGGACGTTGCGCAGCAGCCACAGGCAGACCGGAGCGGCGGAGATGAGCGAGTAGACGGCGATCCGGACGGCCTTCTCACGCGGCGCCGTGTTTCTCTGGAACAGCAGCAAGAGCACGACTGCAGCGAGTACCGCGACGCCCATGTAACGGGTGAGGCACGCCAGAGCGGTGAAGACTGCGGCCCAGGTCAGGGACGAACGGCTGCCGCCGGACAGGAACTTCTCTGTCTGAATAAGCGCCAGCAGCGCAAACAGGATAAACGTGGGTTCACTCAACGCGCTGGCCGCGAGGTTCGTCAGAGGGATTGACACCATGACGGCCAGAGTTCCCCATACGACGATCAGACGCGAGTCGAGATGCCGCCTCAGCCACAGCGCCGAAAAGAGAACCGTCAGTGTGAATGCCGCGGCGTTCACGAATCCGGCGCTGCCGTGCACGTCGAACCCTAGTAGGACGATGGGCGCCATCAGGAGGGGATACATGGGCGGCCAGTTGATCAGCGGTTTTCCGTAGTAGAAGGTGATGAACCATCTTCCCGCGGCTGTGTTTTCCGCCGTCGACATGTAGGTTACCGAGTCCCAGCTTACGACGGCCCCGTAGTTGATCTCGCGGAGCAGGATGAGCAGCCCGCCCAGCAGCGCAAGGCCGACGAGGAGGAGCAGGAACTTGTCGTTTCCCAGCCGGGCCAGGGGACGCGGCGGGGACTTGAAATGGTTCATCGAGGACCGCCCCGGCACGTTTGCGTCCAGCTTTGGCTTTCAGTGGAGGTCATCTTGTACTGGGGGATGAGGTCATTCTCATTTGTCCGTCTCCGGCCCAGTCCCACAGCAGCGGTACATGATGCCGTCCTCGACCTCCAGCGCGGATTCGACGTCCAGGGACTCGATTTGCGGCATGAGGCTTGGCCGGCCGTAATCTTCGTAGAAGTAGGCGATGTATATGTCGTCTTCATTGGCCGAGGCAGCCTGTTTCAGGTCGTCCATCTGCGATTGGCGCTCGAGTCCATTGACGGTGACGCGGTGATGAAGCCATACTGCCGGCTGGTGATTCGTATAGAAGACTGCGCCCGGGTCGAGGTCCAGTTGCGCCTTCAAGGACTGCATAAGCTCGGAATCGACCCATTTCTCGGACTCGTACGATAGGCCTCGGTCGATATGCCGCTGCGCATGTGACACGTTTGCGGCAACCGGGTATGCCAGCGCGAGGAAGAGACCGACGAGCAGAATAGCGCCCAGTGTACTTCGGCTCTGCCCCCCCCCTCGCACAAGAGTTCGTATTACAGGCCAGCCGCCGTTGCCGATCAGGGTTTCCAGACGCGCGCGCTTCGACAGTCTGTCCGCCGTGAGCGCGACGATAAAGACGAGAGGCGCATAGATCGGGGACAGATATCTGCTGAAGTTGCCGCTCCCTATATCCACAGAGAATCCGGATGCAATAATCAGGACGGTGTAGACTAGGACGAAGACCCCAACCGGCACGAGCGGCCCCAGGCCAATCCCCGCGCCGGCCTCGCCGCGGGTTCGCAAGAGGACATGGGCTGCCGCGCCTGCCATCAGCAGCAGGGCTATGAGAGCCAGTGGAGCCGCGAGGTCCTCC
This sequence comes from uncultured Dehalococcoidia bacterium, assembly GCA_958295685.1. Lineage (GTDB taxonomy): Bacteria > Chloroflexota > Dehalococcoidia > Lucifugimonadales > CATQGZ01 > CATQGZ01. The sequence goes on along the minus strand of OY282365.1, from coordinate 770,986 downwards.
AGTCCATTCGGTATTCTCGCTACCGGGAACACCCATGCGACAAGCGTTTCCAATGCAAGGCGCAGGTTCGAAAGGAGCGGAGTCGTCGGTTCCCAGTCTGTGAGAGAGGTGGGTCTGCCGATTATCAGGACGTTGCGCAGCAGCCACAGGCAGACCGGAGCGGCGGAGATGAGCGAGTAGACGGCGATCCGGACGGCCTTCTCACGCGGCGCCGCGTTTCTCTGGAACAGCAGCAAGAGCACGACTGCAACGAGTACCGCGCCGCCCATGTAACGGGTGAGGCACGCCAGAGCGGTGAAGACTGCGGCCCAGGTCAGGGACGAACGACGGCCGCCGGACAGGAACTTCTCTGTCTGAATGAGCGCCAGCAGCGCAAACAGGACGAATGGGGGTTCACTCAACGCTCTGGCCGCGAGGTTCGTCAGAGGGATTGACACCATGACGGCCAGAGTTCCCCATACGACGAGCAGACGCGAGTCGAGATGCCGCCTCAGCCACAGCGCCGAAAAGAGAACCGTTAGTGTGAATGCCGCTGCGTTCACGAATCCGGCGCTGCCGTGCACGTCGAATCCTAGTAGGACGATGGGCGCCATCAGGAGGGGGTACATGGGCGGCCAGTTGATCAGCGGCAGTCCAGGGAAGCGGATGAACCATCTACCCGCGGCTGTGTTTTCCGCCGTCGACATGTAGATTACCGAGTCCCAGCTTACGACGGCCCCGTAGTTGACCTCGCGGAGCAGGATGAGGAGTCCGCCCAGCAGCGCAAGGCCGACGAGGAGGAGCAGGAGCTTGTCGCTTCCCAGCTGGGCCAGGCGACGCGGCGGGGAATTCGAACTGTCGGTGGAGGTCATCTTGTACTGGGGGATGATCGTATCACAGCGGTTATGCCGGCGTGTCCGATCATCGGCGGGCGGTTCTGTCGGTGGATTCAGGCCGGCGCGTTCTTCTTGACACGTGCCCCTGCGCTCTATACCGTTTATATGGACAGTAGCAGTCCCGCAGCGGCGCCCATACGAGGGCAGAGGACTGCGCGTTCCGTGCCGTTCACGTGGACGGCAGCGGGCAATAGAAGGAGGCGGGGCAGCATGGACAAGGCCAGCGGCGGCGGGCTGATACTCGCCGGAATACTGATCATCATCGTCGGGGTGTTCATACAGTCCAACATCTTCGAGTGGCTGCTCGACATCGTCGGGGTGCTCATCATCGTGGTCGGGGCCGTGGTGGGTGTCGTCGGACTGTTCAAGCTCTTCTCGGGCGGCCGTGATTCGGGCGCCGGGTATTAGCCGAGGGAGGGTAGAAGAATATGGGGATGCTTTCCAGGATGTCGACGGTCGTCAAGTCGAAGATGAACCGTATGCTCGACAGGGCGGAGGATCCGCGGGAGACGCTGGACTACGCCTACACGAAGCAGATGGAGATGCTGAGGAACGTCAAGCGGGGCGTGGTCGAGATGGTCACGACGAAGCGGCGGCTGGAGCTTCAGGCGTCCAAGGTGCGTGAGGGCATATCCACGCTGGATAAGCAGGCGGCGCAGGCGCTGAGCGCCGGCCGGGAGGACCTGGCGCGCATGGCTCTCCAGCGGAAGCAGACGTCCATAATCGAGCTCGAGGGTCTCGAAGAGCAGGTCTCCGGTCTGGAGTTGGAGCAGCAGAAGCTGACGCTGGCGGAGCAGCGCCTGCAGGCCAAGGTCGCCGCCTTCCGAACGAAGAAGGAGATAACCAAGGCTCAGTACAACGCCGCGCAGGCCCAGGTCAGGATCGGCTCCGCCCTCTCGGGACTGTCGGAGGAGATGGGGGACGTCTCTCTGGCGATTGAGCGCGCGGAGACCAAGACCGAGAACATGCGGGCCAAGGCGGGCGCCATCGACGAGCTCGCCGAGGCGGGTGTTCTGGAGGACTTCTCGGGCAGGGACGACCCTGTAGGAAGGGAGCTGGCCCAGATCACGTCATCCCAGAACGTCGAGGATGAGTTGGCCGCTCTCAGGCGCTCGCTGCCCTCCGGCGACAAGAAGGCGGAGGGGGGTCGATGATAGTCCGAATCCTGACCGAGGGCCAGTTCGAGCTTCCCGGGTCGTATCTGGACGAGCTCAACGAAATAGACAATCGGCTCGTCGAGGTCGTCGAGCGCGACGACAGGGCGGAGTTCGAGCGGCTGCTCAAGGATCTGCTGGACGTTGTCCGCGAGAACGGCGCGCCGGTGCCTGTGGACCGGATCGTCGAGTCCGATCTGGTCTTGCCGGAGCCGGACATCACGCTGGAGGAGGCGGCCGAGCTGTTCACCGGCGAGGGGATAGTCCCCGACTAGGACGCCCTGCTAGAACGGGATTCCCGAGAGCGAGTGCCAGCTTTCCAGGCTGCGCTCGACGGGGAGTCTCTCCTCTTCCATGATCGCGCCCAGGCGCATCTCCGCGGCGTTGTCGCGCGCGCCGTCTCGGGACGGCACGTTGGGGTGGTACGCGCCCCGCTTGTAGGAGTATATCCAGTAGGCGTCCCTGCGCTGGTACTCACACTTGAACACGGCCGCCAGCAGCCGGTCCCCGAACCCGTGGTCGTGGATGGTCTCGGCGACCAGGTGGATCGTGGAGACCAGGTCCTCAAAGTCCTTGTCGTCGAGGACGACCCATCGGGTGCCGAACGAGTCGTCCTTGACTTCGCAGCGTGTGCCGGTCGCGCGGCCGCTGACGCGCAGCAGGTCCCTGATCTCGGAGTCCAGGCTGTCGAAGAAGGATGACTCGACCGGACTGAATACGATGCCGGCGCGGTCGGAGAGACGCAGGTCCGGCCTGACCTGAAGCCCCAGGACCGCGAAGAACCTTTCACGATTCGGCTTCTTCAGCTTGCTGCGCCCGAACAGGACGCTGAGCAGTCCCACGTTTCAGACGCGGAACCTGGTGAGGCCGCGCTCGCTCTCCCTCTGCATGTTCATCAGCCGCTCGATGCGCTGTTCCACCTTCGGGTGGCTGGAGAAGAGCGAGGCAATGGCGCCGCCCTTGAGGGCGGGGATTATGAAGAAGGCGTTTGCGTGCTCGACCCGGCGCATGTCCTTTTCTGGGATGCGGTACATGTCGTCGCTGATCTTGGCCAGTGCCGAAGCCAGCTGTCCGGGGGCGCCGGTCAGGATGGCGCCGCCTCGGTCGGCCGCGAACTCGCGGTATCTGGAGAGGGCCAGGATCAGAAGCTGGCTGATGAAGTAGACTGCGATCGTGCCGACGTAGACGGCGATCATGATCAGGCCCGCCTGTCCGCTTCCGCTCCCCCTGTCGCGTCCTCCGAAGCCGCCGAAGAGGCTCACCCAGAAGAGCATCTGCATGAGGAAGCCGGCCATGATCACTATGATGCTCGCCCACGTGAGGACCATCACGTCCCTGTTCTTGACGTGCATCAGCTCGTGGCCCAGCACGGCTTCGACCTCTCTTTCGTTCAGCCGCGCCAGGAGCCCTCTGGTCACGGCGACCACCGCGTTCTTGGGGTTGCGCCCGGTGGCGAAGGCGTTGGGAACGTGGGTGTCCATGACCGCGATCTTCTTGGGCTTGGGCATGTCGGCCATTGCGGCGAGCCGCTCTATGGCCGCGTGGAGCCGGGGCTCCTGCTCTGCCGAGACCTCTCTTGCGCCGGTCGTCATCAGCACGATCTTGTCCGAGCCGTAGTACTGGAAGGCGGCCATTGCGATGGCGATGCCCAGAATGAACATCCAGGGCACCCCTGCCCAGAAGAGCAGCGCCATGAATCCCACGTATACCATCGCCAGCATCAAGATGGTGAAGGACATGCGGAACGTCAGCTCGGGGTCCCTTCCGTAGCCTCGCTGTCTCACTTGAATCCTCCTCGATCGGCCCCTCCAGGTAGGCCGCAGTCGGCCTCCCTGTATTTCGGCAGGCCCTCAAGTATTATAACGAATCGCGGTCTTCGAGGTTCGGGCTGGCCGGTCCGATGTTGGCGGCCGCGTCGTCTGATATATTGCGTAAGTGGTGGGCACCGTTGCGTTGATGGAGACAGTCGGACATTCGAGGGCGGTCAACGCCTTGAAGCGCGGCCTGAAAGAGGGACGCCCTTCCCACGCCTATCTGATTGCCGGGCCGGCCCACGTGGGCAAGATGACGCTGGCCAGGGACCTAGCGCGAATGGTCAACTGCGCCTCTGCCGACCCTCCCTGTGCCGAGTGCCGTCAGTGCGGCCGCATATCCCAGGGGCTTCACGCCGACGTGCGCGTCGTGGGTCCCGGATACGGGGGGGATGAGGCTGCCCGGAGCAGGCCCAGCATTGGCATCGACGACGTGCGCGCCCTGGAGAGGGAGGCCAATCTCAAGCCTTTCGAGGGACGCTCGCGCGTGTTCATCATCGAGGCCGCCGAGCGGCTCACCCCCGAGGCCGCCAATGCGCTCCTCAAGACGCTGGAGGAGCCGCCTGAGCAGGTGGCGCTGATTCTGCTCGCCTCGGAGCCGTCCGTCCTTCCTCTGACCGTGGTGTCGCGCTGCAGGCAGATCGAGCTGCGGCCGCTGCCGCCGGAGCAGGTAGCGGAGGCGCTGCGCTCCCGCGGTGGAGCCGATCCCTCGCGCGTGGAGGAGACTGCCAGGCTGTCCGGGGGTAGGCTGGGCTGGGCTCTGCGAGCCCTAGAGGAGCCGGACATGGTCGACGGCCGGTCGGAGCGCGTCGAGGGGGTCCGCGAGGTTATGTCGGGCACGCTGGAGAAGCGGTTCGCATATGCCGGCGGGCTTGCCGCGCGGTTTCCGAATGACCAGGACTCGGTGGCTCAGGAGTTGGAGCTGTGGCGGTCATGGCTCAGGGACGTCCTGCTGGTCAAGGAGGGCAGGGAGGACCTGGCGGTCAGCCTCTCGATGATGGACGCGCTTCGCTCGACCGCTTCCACGCTGTCCTCGGGTCGGATAGTGGGTGCGCTCCACGCCGTGGGAGAGGCGCTGGACATGCTGAGGCTGAACGTCAATCCGAGGCTGGCGCTGGAGCAGCTCATGCTCCGTCTGCCCAGGCCGTAGAGAACGGAGGAGTCCGATGGCAAACGTCGCAGGGGTGAGGTTCGAGCCGTCCGGGCGCGTCCACTACGTCGACGCGGGCGACCTGAACCTGTCGTCCGGCGACGTGGTGGAGGTGGCGACCGGGAACAGCACGGCCGTCGGGAGTGTGGTGTTCGGACCGGATCAGTTGGTGCATTCAGACCTGGTGGGGCCGATGGACGAGGTGCTCTGGATACTCGACACTCCATACCGGCCCGTCCACAGTGACGGCGGTTGACGCGGGAGCGGCTCCGATTCACGCGGTCGGCGACTGCCCGCAGGCCGCTTGTGGGATTTTTCACTTGAAAGGGTCGTCCCGCTGTGCTATATTCCAGCCGGGCTGCCGGTCGGCAGCCCTACGGTCCGAGGAGGTTTAGCTCCCGGGGGACGCGGGTTCGCAGCCAGAATCGATGCCAGAAGTCCTACTTGACGACTACTTCCGGCGCTACGGGCTGATCGCAGTCTTTGCGGCCCTGGCCGTCGGCCTCCCGACTGGGATGCTCCTGGTGTCCTGGCTGCTGTCTCTGGTGAACGTCCGACCCAGCGTGCCTACGGCCGTCAAGCGGAGCATTTACGAGTGCGGCTTCGAGACCATCGGGGGCCGGTGGACTCGGTTCAACTTCCGCTATTACGGCTTGGCGCTGCTGTTCGTGATCTTCGACGTCGAGGTGGTGTTCCTGTTCCCGTGGGCCGCGAGCTTCGGGGCGATGTCCGCCGAGTTTGGAGTTTTCGTCTTGCTGGAGATGGCCGCCTTCATAGGTATCCTGGTCGTGGGCTGGCTGTACGCCTGGCGCAAGGGGTCGCTGGAATGGGGTTAGAAATGGTTGGCGAGGGTGACGTTCGGGCGCCGCTTCATGCTGCGACCTGGGAGATCGACAGGACCGAGGGCGAGTACGTCGCTCATCTCAAGGAGACTCACACCGAGGCGCTCTCGTCTCCGATCATCGAGGTGCCGGACGACCTCGACCGCAACCTTGCGATAACCTCCGTGGACACGCTGATCAACTGGGGGAGGAAGTCAGCGGTCTGGCCGCTCTCCTTCGGTCTGGCCTGCTGCGCCTTCGAGATGATGGCCAGCGCCATGTCCAGGTTCGACATTGCCCGTTTTGGCATGGAGGTGTTCAGACCGTCGCCGCGCCAGGCCGATCTGATAATCATAGCCGGCACGGTGACGTGGAAGATGGCGCCGGCGATCGAGCGCGTCTACGAGCAGATGGCCGAGCCCAAGTGGGTCATTTCCATGGGTGTGTGCGCGACCAGCGGAGGCCCCTATTACGGCTCTTACAGCGTGGTTCCGGGTGTCAACCACATCATCCCCGTCGACGTCTATGTTCCGGGGTGTCCTCCGAGACCTGACGCGCTCCTCTACGGGATCATGCAGCTGCACGAGAAGATCAGGCGCTACTCCTTGAAGCGCCGGAGACCTTCGGACGGACAGTGACGAGGGCGCTGGACGGCAGGGATGTTGCACGCCGCATCAACGAGGCCCACGCCGGGGCTGCCGTTGCGTCCAATGACACTGACGTATGGGTCGAGATAGGCTCGCTCACCGACGTGGCCGGCTTCCTGAGGGACACGCCGGGTCTCGACTTCGCCACCCTGACCTCTGTGACGGCGGTCGACTACGTCGAGCACTTCGAGCTCGTCTATCATCTGCTGTCGATGCGTCGAAACCACAGCGTCGTTGTGAAGACTCGGCTATTCGGTCGGGACGAGCCGGCGGCGCCGTCGCTGGTCGAGTGGTGGCCCGGCGCCGATCTCCAGGAGCGTGAGATATGGGACCTGATGGGGATCAGGTTCGAGAGTCACCCGAACCTGAAGCGTATACTGCTCTGGGAGGGTTATCCGGGGCATCCGCTCAGAAAGGACTACCTAGGCTAGCTTGGCGATCAAGACCGAGCCGATAACCATAAACCTCGGGCCGCAGCATCCCTCCACCCATGGGGTGTTCAGGCTGCGGGTGACGTTCGACGGCGAGGAGATCCTGGACGTGGAGCCTGTGTTCGGGTACCTGCACCGCGGCACCGAGAAGCTGGCCGAATCCAGGTCTTACGTGCAGGTCGTAACTCTCACCGACCGTCTCGACTACGTGGCCAGCATGTCCAACAACCTCGCCTACGTCAGGGCGGTGGAGAAGCTGGCCGGTATCGAGGTGCCGGAGCGCGCGATGTACCTGCGAGTGATCGCGGCCGAGCTCCAGCGGATAGCGAGCCACATGATGGCCACGGGGTTTCTCCTGAACGACATGGGGGCCTTTGCGACGCCGTTGATGTACTGTTTCCGGGAGCGTGAGAGGATACTCGACATGTTCGAGATGCTCTGCGGGGCGCGGATTACGTTGAGTTATATGCGGCCGGGCGGCGTTTTCCAGGATGCCCCCGATGATTTCTGGGCAGCGCTCGACACCTTTCTCGCCGATGAGCCGGGCTACATCGGCGAGCTCGAGAGCCTGATAACCGGCAACGAGGTCGTCCTTGCGAGGACGAGAGGAGTCGGGGTGCTCTCCGACGAGCAGGCGGTGGCCGACTCTGTGACCGGGCCCATGCTGCGCGCGGCCGGTGTCAAGTGGGATATCCGCAAGGCCGATCCGTACGAGGTCTACGACCGTCTCGACTTCGACGTTCCGATAGGAGCCTCAGGGGACACCTTCGATCGGTATCTGGTGCGGATACAGGAGATGCGGGAGAGCCTGCGCATCATACGGCAGTGCGTCGAGCGTATCCCGGAGGGGCCGGTCAGGCCGGACCTCCCATACAATCTGAGGCCGCCGGAGGGTGACGCCTATGCAGCCGTGGAGGGACCAAAGGGCGAGCTGGGCTTCTACCTCGTGAGCGACCGCAGCATCGCTCCCTACCGGTGCAAGATTCGAGCGCCGTCGTTCATCAACCTGACCCCGCTGAAGAAGATGGTCGTGGGCTGGAAGATGAGCGATCTGATCGTCATATTCGGCTCGATCGACGTGGTGCTTGGGGAGGTGGATCGTTAGCCTGGACTTCCACAGCATCTACGAGTTCTTCGCTGCCGGCCCGGTCTTCGGCTGGGATATCCCCGGGTGGCTGGCGTTTGGGCTGACCAGTTTCGTCCTAGCGTTACTGGTCATCAACGCGCTTATGATTTCGACCGCCCTGTACACGTGGTTCGAGCGCCGGACGCTCGGACGGTTCCAGGTGCGTCTGGGCCCGAACCGCTGGGGCCCGTTCGGCATTCTCCAGCCTATTGCCGACGCCATAAAGCTGATTACCAAAGAGGACACGATACCGGACGAGGCCGACAGGCCGGCGTTTACCATTGCCCCCGTTCTGCTCATGGTGCCGATGCTTCTGGTAGTGGCGGTCATTCCGCTGGGCAAGGACTCGTTCCTCGGAAGGCTGAACATCGGTGTCCTGTTCATCGTTGGCGTGACCTCCGTCAGCACGATAGCGATATTCGTTGGCGGCTGGGCATCCGGGAATAGGTACGCCATGCTGGGTTCCATGCGCGGCGTGGCGATGCTGATAAGCTACGAGGTGCCGATGGCCCTGGCCATTGCGGGTGTGCTGCTGCTGGTTGGGCCGTCTCTTCCCGCCGGTTCGGAAGGATTCGCGGACGTCAGTTCGCTCGCGTTGTCCAAGATCGTCGAATCTCAGGTGCTGCCTTTCTTGCTGGTCACGCCGCTGGCGTTCCTGGTGTTCGCCGCGGCTGCCACCGCGGAGATGAGCCGCACCCCGTTCGACCAGATCGAGGCGGAGTCGGAGCTGGGGTCCGGCTACCACACGGAGTACAGCGGTGCCAAGTTCGCCGTCTTCCAGCTCGCCGAGTTCATGGCGCCAATCGTTACGGCGGTCATCATCACAACCCTGTTCCTGGGCGGCACCCGGGGCTTCGACCCTGTGCCCGGCCAGGCATGGTTCGCGCTCAAGGTCTTCGCCGTCGTCTTCCTGCTGCTGTGGGTGAGGGCAACGTGGCCGAGGCTCAGAATCGACCAGATCATGGGCTTTGCCTGGAAGGGCCTCTTTGCGCTCTCCATATTCAACCTGTTTCTGGTGGCCGTTGAGATTGAGGTTTTCAGGGGTGTCGGGGGAGAGCTTTCGGTAGACACATTGTGGATCATGGCCGCCATAAACTGGCCTGTTACCCTGGTGTCGATAGGCGTGCTGTCCCTGCTGGCCCGGGGTAGGCATTCGAGACGGCCCGAGCCCACTCCTTCTCCTCTGGCCGACATGTACGCGGAGGCTGACTGACATGTATGGATTGGGACTTCTGAAGGGGCTCACGGTCACTATGTGGAACATGGTATCCCCCGGACGCCAGTTCACTCTCCACCAGTACCCGGACCGGCGTGTGGGGCTGTTCGGACTCGCCAAGCACGCGAACACCAACGTCTTCGCCTATCTGTTCAGGCGGCCCGGGATGGCCGTCAAGTCTCTGGTCGGGCTGGCGACCCTGGAGGACCGGATGCCCCAGCACCCTCGCTTCCGTGGAGAGGAGTTTGCCTGGTACGAGGAGCGCTGTACGGGGTGCGCGAGCTGCGCCAAATACTGCCCGCTCGGCATCATCAAGATAGTCACCCATCCCAGCGGCGAGGCGATGCAGGAGGGCGAGAAGTATGCCATCGACGTCTTCGACATCGACATCGGCCGGTGCATGTTCTGCGGGCTCTGCGTAGAGGCGTGTCCATACGACGCCATCCACATGGGGAGCGGCTTCGAAGAGGGCAGATACGAGCGGCGCGAGCTCGTGATCGACGTGGACCGCCTGCGGAGAGCCCCAAAACGTCCCAGCGCCTGGTTTCGTCCGCAGCTGGAGGCAAAGGGATATCGGCCTCTGGACGGCGAGGAGATCTCCTGGAGGGACGTCGGCCGGCACGCTACGCCCGACGCCGCCGAGCTCGAAGAGAGGTGGGCCAGGCGATGACACTGGGTCAGGGCACGGAAGGCTCGCTGCTGGTCGACGTGGTCTTCTGGACGATAGCGGTCTCGCTCATCGTCGCGGCGATAGCTGTGGTCCAGTCGAAGAACCTGTTCAGGTCCGCGCTGTTCCTCATCGTCTCCTTCATAGGCGTGGCGGGGCTGTTCATTCTGCTGCGGGCGGAGTTCCTTGCGGCCGTGCAGGTGCTCATCTACGTGGGGGCCGTGTCGGTTCTGATACTGTTCGTCATTCTGATGAATCGTGACGTCGAGACGGGCAGCCCGTCCAACTCCAGGGTCGTGGTGCCCGTGGGGATTATCGCCGCGCTGTTCGGCGCGGTCGCCATATTCGTAGCCCTGCACACCGAATGGAACATGCTGGAGCCCGCGCTGTCGCCCGGCGGCGCCGCGGCCGGGATGGCCGGCGAAGTGGGGGGTGTGTTCTCCAACGCTATCCCGGTGGTAGCCAGACTGCTGATCAGAGACTTCGTGCTCCCGTTCGAGGCCGCGTCGGTGCTGCTGCTGACGGCTATCATTGGAGCGCTCGCGCTCGTGCGCGAAAGGTGATCGGATGAGTCTGGAGAGCTTCCTGATCGTTGGCGCCGTCATATTCTCCATCGGCCTCTACGGCGCTCTTACCAAGCGCAACGCCATCACGGTGCTGATGTGCGTCGAGCTCATGTTCAACGCCGTCACTATTACCGCGGTGGCCTTCTCCCGATACGTGGCGCCGAGCGCGGTCATCGGGGGCGTGGAGGGCGCGGCGGGGGCAGTTCTCACCGGACAGGTCTTCGCGGTCTTCATAATCACGGTCGCGGCGGCTGAGGTAGCTCTCGGTCTCGCCATAGTGATAGCGGTTTACAGGAGCCGCCAGACTGTCTTAGTCACAGACGCCAACCAGTTGAGGAATTAGGTATTAAACGTGTGGGTCGATTACAAGAGGGCGCCGAATCTGATGACCGCGGAAATGTGGAAGAACACGCTTGAGTCTGAGGGGCTGACCACGAAGATTGTGCCGGAAGGCGATATCCTCACCTGGGGCGAGCGCGTGGCGTTTCGAGTGCTGGTGCCCAAGGGACGCGAGCACGTCGCCGACGAGATATTGCGAAAACTGTAGTGAGCTTCATCGGGCGCTCCATGAAGTACAGGCATCCGTAACGATAACCCATGATCGACGAACTTTTAGTCTGGCTCATATTCTTCCTCCCGCTGGCCTCATTTGTGGTCATAGCGCTGTTCATAAGGCCATTCCTGAACAGGTACGCCGCTGCCGCGGGCCATCTGACCATCGCGGCGGTTGGGGCTTCGCTCGCTCTGTCGGTCTGGGCCCTCGGGAGCGTCCAGGCGCGGGGCGAATCTACCGCGCTGCTCTGGACCCACGATTGGATGGAGATCGGGCCTCTCGACCTCAACGTGGGCGTCATGCTCGACCCGCTGACGGCGATCATGCTCGTCGTGGCAACGGCGGTCAGCCTCATGGTGCAGGTCTACTCGACGGGTTACATGAGGGGAGACCCCGGCTATGCACGCTACTACGCCTACATGTCGCTGTTCACCGCCTCGATGATAGGCCTGGTGCTGGCCAGCAACATCGTGCAACTCTTCGTGTTCTGGGAACTGGTCGGCCTGTGTTCCTATCTGCTGATAGGCTTCTGGTACCAGAAGCCTGCGGCCGCGGCCGCGGCGAAGAAGGCGTTCATCGTCACCCGGATAGGCGACTTGGGCTTCCTGCTTGGCATCATGTACCTCTTCTTCAACAGGGAGGCTTTCGGCGCGAACCTCAACGTGCTCGAAATCACCGATATCCACGCTGCCGCAACCCTGGGCCTCATCGGCGGCGGCGCGGCTACGTGGATCGCGCTGGGTATCTTCGCGGGCGCGGTGGGCAAGTCGGCTCAGCTCCCCCTGCATACCTGGCTGCCCGATGCGATGGAGGGGCCCACTCCCGTCAGCGCCCTCATCCACGCCGCTACCATGGTCGCCGCAGGGGTGTTCCTGGTGGCCCGGTTCTACCCTGTCTTCGAGGTGTCCCCGGCGGCCCTCGACACCGTGGCCATAGTCGGAGGAGTCACGGCCCTGTTCGCCGCGTCCATGGGACTGGTGATGAACGACGTCAAGCGGGTATTGGCCTATTCGACGATAAGCCAGCTCGGTTTCATGATGCTGGCCCTGGGAGTCGGCGCCCTGGCCCCGGCCATCTTCCATCTGTTCACTCACGCATTCTTCAAGGCCCTGCTGTTTCTCGGATCCGGCAGCGTGAACCACGCGACCGGCACCTTCGACATGCGGTACATGGGAGGTCTCCGAAAGGTGATGCCGTGGACCTACGGCACCTTTCTGCTGGGCAGTCTCAGCCTTGCGGGGATATTCCCCCTGGCCGGCTTCTGGAGCAAGGATGAGATCCTGGCGGAGGCATGGAGACACGGTGAGTTGGTAAGCCAGGTCGTTTTCTGGCTGGCCTTGGCCGCCGTCTTCATGACGGCGTTCTACATCTTCCGCGTGCTGTTCATGGTCTTCGGGGGCGAGTTCCGGGGCGGCGCGGATGCCGATCCGGACGCCGACCCGCACGGCGGAGGCGCGCATCTTGCCGAATCGCCTGCGGTCATGGTCGTGCCGCTGGCCGTGCTCTCGATCGGCGCCGTCCTGGCCGGATTCGCGGCCAATCCGACCGTCGACCTGGGTCTGATCCCGAGCTTCTGGCTGACCGAATTCCTCGGAGAGAAGCACTCGACGATCAATCTGGGCCTGGCGGCGTTCTCGACCCTGGCGGCGCTGGCGGGAATCGGGCTGGCGTATCTCATGTACTCCGCAAAGCGTATCTCTCCGGAGCGGCTGTCACGGCGGCTCGCGCCGGCGCACAGGCTTCTATACCGCAAGTACTACGTGGACGAGGCTTACGAGCTTTACGGGGTGCGGCGCGGACTGTACGGCGGGTTGGCCTACGCGCTGGACTGGACGGACAAGTCGATCGTCGACCGGACGGCAAACGGCATCGGGTGGCTCGGAGCGAACGTCGGCGGGGCGCTCCGGCAGGCGCAGACCGGACAGCTCCAGGTATACGGGATGGCCGTCTCGTTGGGCATCCTGACGATACTGGGGCTGTATCTCTTCTTCTCTTAGGGGGATGGGTTGGACTTCACAGGGCTGCTGACCGCGGTCGTGTTCCTGCCCCTGGCGGGGGCGGCGCTCATAGTCTTTCTTGCGAGAGGCGCCGTGAGCGTTCGCGTGATCGCCGGCGCCGTTGCGCTGGCCGAGCTCGCGCTCTCCGTCGTCGTATTCGCGCAGTATGATGCCTCGGCAGGCGCGCCGCGATACCAGCTGGTGGATCGGTTCGACGGCTGGGCGGCGATGGAGCGGTTCCCCGTCGAGTACTTCCTGGGCGTCGACGGCCTCAGCGCTCCGATGGTGCTGCTCACCGGCCTGCTCGGCATGGTCGCCGTCTTCGCCTCTTGGAGCGTCCGGGACCGCGTCCGCGAGTACTTCGTCTGGCTGCTGGTGCTCCAAACGGCCGTGATGGGGGTGTTCACGTCGCTCGACTTCTTCCTGTTCTTCCTGTTCTGGGAGCTCGAGCTCGTGCCCATGTTCTTCCTCATATCGGTCTGGGGGAGCGGGCGTAAAGAGTACTCGGCCATGAAGTTCCTCATATTCACGATCCTCGGCGGCGCCTTCATGCTGGTGGGGATAGTGGCGCTGTACTTCTCCACAGGCGAATTCGACATGACCGTCATGCCGGAGGCGTTGCGGGCCGCGTCGGGCCTGGTCATGCCGGCCGGTGTCATATTCGCGCTGTTCTTCGTGGCCTTTGCGGTGAAGCTGCCCGTGTGGCCGCTGCATACGTGGCTGCCCGACGCCCACACCGACGCGCCGACCGCCGCCAGCGTGATGTTGGCGGGAGTGCTGTTGAAGATGGGCGGCTACGGGATGATCCGGGTATCGGCGGGAATGTTCCCCGAGGTCATATCCGACTTCGGATGGCTCATAGTGACCGCCGGGGTGATAAACGTGCTGTACGGCGCGCTCGTCACCCTGCGCCAGACCGACCTGAAGCGGCTCATCGCCTTCAGCAGCATCAGCCACATGGGGTTCGTTCTCGTTGGGATAGCGTCCGTGGTCGGCGTCGGCGGCGTGGTCTCTCCGGTCGGTCTGGCGGGCGCGTCCCTCCAGATGTTCACCCATGGGATCATCACCGGCCTCCTGTTTCTGCTGGTCGGGTACGTGTACGAGAAGGCGCACACACGCTACATAGTGGACCTGGGAGGGCTGGCTACGCGTATGCCCGTCCTGGCGTCGGCGCTGGTCCTCGCCGGACTGGCGTCGCTGGGACTGCCGGGCACCGGCGGGTTCGTGTCGGAGATAACCGTATTCCTGGGCAGCTTCGAGGTCTGGAGCTGGCCAACGGCTCTGGCAGCGTTCGGGGTCGTGCTGGCTGCCGGATACATCCTCTGGCTGCTGCAGCGGGCCCTGTTCGGCCCTCAGAGAGAACGGTTCGCGGACGTCAGAGACGCGACCGTCCTGGAGGCCGTTCCCGTGGGCGTCCTAGCCGCCGCGGTCCTGGCCGTGGGCATCTACCCGTCGGTCATATCGGACACCTTCACGGCAGGCGTGGAGCCTATCGCGGCGTTCATACAGGAGATGGCCGGACGATGAACCGCGCGAATCGTCTTCGGAACTTACGCAGGTTGGCCTGGCTGAAATGACGATCCAGGACCTATACGCACTCTCTCCCGAGCTTGGAATGACGGGTCTGGCCCTGTTCTTGGTGCTGCTGGACCTCGTTGTCCGGCGGAAGTGGGCGCTGCCGCTCGTGGCAGTCATCGGCATGGCGGTTCCTCTGGGCTTCGCCATATCCCTCTGGTTCGACCTAGACAGTTCTGCCGGGATCGTCCTCGATAACAGCGTGCTTGCATCCACACTCGAAGTCGACAAGTTCGCGCTGTTCTTCAAGTTCCTGATCATAGCGGCCACGTCGGTCGTCGTGCTGGCTTCCACCGGCTACGCCCGGAACTTCGAGCGGTTCCGGGCTGAGTACTATTCACTGATGCTTTTCTCGGCTGCGGGGATGATGCTGCTGGCCTCCGCCGTCGAGTTGATAACCATATACGTAGCGCTGGAGCTAACTGCTCTTCCAATCGCTGCCCTGGCCGCTTTCAACCGTGACGCCAGATCCACCGAGTCGGGCATGAAGTTCCTGATACTGAGCGCAGTCAGCTCGGCGGTCCTGCTCTACGGCATGGTGATGGTCTACGGACTCACCGGCAGCACCAGCCTTGCCGACGTGTCGGCGAGGCTCCACGAGATCGACCTGAGCCTCGACGCCCCGTTTGGGAGTCATGCCCTGATGTTCGGGGTGGTCCTGATCATCGCCGGGTTCGGCTTCAAGATAACCAGTTTCCCGTTCCAGATGTGGGCTCCCGACGTCTACGAGGGTTCACCGACGCCGGTCACCGCGTTTCTATCCGTCGCGAGCAAGGCCGCCGGTTTCGCGGTCGTTCTGCGGGTCTTCTACACGGCCTTCGACACGCTGAGCGAGTGGGGCATGGTATTCGCGGTCCTGGCGGCGCTCTCCATGTCGATAGGCAACCTGATCGCCATACGCCAGGACAACATAAAGAGGCTTCTGGCCTACAGCACCATAGCCCACGCCGGGTACCTGATGGTCGGCGTCGCCGCGATAGCGCGCGCGGCCGACGGGGGCAGCTCCGGACCGTCGGGCGTCCTCTTCTACATAGGCGGCTACGCGGCCACCAATCTGGCCGCGTTCACGGTGGTCATCGCGGTATCGGAGCGGATCGGCAGCGACGCCATAGACGACTTCGCGGGCATGGCTGTGAGGTCGCCCTACCTCGCGGGTGTCCTCGCCTTCGCCATGGTGTCTCTCATAGGCCTCCCCCCCGCGGTGGGGTTCGTCACCAAGGTCTACATCTTCGGCTCGGCGGTGGAGACGAACCTGGAGTGGCTGGCCATCGTCGGCGTCATGAATAGCGTCGTCTCCGCCTACTACTACCTGCGGGTCGTCAAGGTCATGTATCTGTCGCCGCCGGCCTCGCGTGAGCCGATCGGGCCGGGGATGCCGCTGCGCCTGGCCGTCTTCGCGGCCTTCGCGGGGACTGCCTTCTTTGGCGTCTACCCCGCTCCGCTTCTCAGGCTTGCCGCCGCCGCCGCCGACGTTCTGACTGCGTGAGCCGGCGAACTCCATGCCCTCGTCCATACTGGTCGGACTCGTCTATAACCCCAGGCTGCGCGACTCGAAGCTGCTGTTCGAATCGCTGGCGCCCTCTCTGGGCCTCCGGGGCAGCTGCTGGATCAGCACACCGGAAGACCTCCCCGAGTGTGTGGACAGGTTTGAAGATACATCTCTCATCGTTGTGGCGGGGGGCGACGGGACCATTCTCCACACCGTCAGAGAGGTGGCCGCGTTCGGCCTGCCCATCGTTGGGATCAACATGGGCCGAGTCGGATTCATGTCGGAGCTGAGCGTCGAGGAGGCCGCGGAGAAGCTGCCTTCCTATCTGAATGGGGACCAGCGGATCGAGGAGCGCATGATGTTGGCGGCCAGGGTCCGGGCGCCGGGGCCGGATGGAGAGGGGCGCGCTCTGCACGCGCTGAACGACGTGGTGGTCGCCAGAGGGAACACCGTTCGTCTGATGGACATCGGGACGGCCGTCGACGGCGTTCCGCTCGCGACCTACCGCGCCGACGCGGTGATCGCAGCGACGCCTACGGGAAGCACGGGATACGCGCTCTCGGCGGGGGGGGCGATCCTGTATCCAGAGGCTCGCCTCATCGCCGTGCAGCCGGTCGCGCCCCACACGGGCCTCCGCCAGGGAGTCGTCCTGCCCGGCGACTCCAAAGTCGAGTTGAGCACGGGAGACGGCCCCAGCATCCTCAGTGTCGACAGTTCCTGCGAGCAGGTACTCGGCCCAGGCTCGACGGTGACGGTCGAGCGCAGCCCGCACGTTGCGCGGTTCCTGCGCGCGAGCCCGGCCAGCGCGTTCTATGGGACAGTGACTCGCCGCCTGGGACTGCGTTCGGTGGACTCGTGACCCAGGCCCCCCAGGAGCGGCGCGGCACGGCCACGATCTACGAGGGAGGACTCATACGTGTCCGGGTCGACACCGTCGGCCTGCGTGGAGGAATGGAGGTTGTTCGAGAGGTCGTCGAGCATCGTGATTCGGTGGTCGTCGTGCCGATCGACCAGGACGGCAGCCTCCTCCTCGTGAGGCAGTACCGGTACGCGGTGGGCAAGAGCCTCTTGGAGGCGCCGGCCGGACTGGTGGAGCCCGGCGAGTCTCCGTTCGAGTGCGCCCAGCGTGAGCTTCAGGAGGAGGTCGGTTATGCCGCCGGAGACCTCCGCCCCCTGGGAGGCTTCTGGGTGAGTCCTGGATTCTGCACCCAGTACATGCACGCCTTCCTTGCCCAGAGCCTCTTCCCGAGCAGAATGGACCCTGACGATGATGAGGAGATCAGCGTCGAAAGGGTTCCGCTGGATGACGCGGGCAGGTTGATAGAGAGCGGCGAGATCGAAGACTGCAAGACGATAGCCGCGCTTTCGATGGCCCGGGCGCAGTTGGCCGCGCAGGCGGCAGGTTAGCGCCCATTCCACCTGTGCCCGTACCGCTCCACCACCTTCGGATTGAGACGCGCTCCCAGGCCCGGGCCGGCGGGGAGCCATAGACGACCGCCCTCGACACGCTCCGCGGGCTCGACGAGCTCCGCCCTCCACGGGACCTCGTAGACCCCGAATTCGAGAGGCATCGCCGAGGGCATGGCGGCCGTGACGTGCGCTCCCGACAGGACCCCGACCGGTCCCGACGGGCCGTGAAGCGACGTGCGTCCCCCGAGGCGGGCCACCCCAGCGGCGGCCCTCACCGCCTCGGCGACTCCGCCGCACCACTTGACGTCGGGCATTGCGACCTCGACCGCGCCCATCTCGACCAGACCCTCGAAGAAATCAGCCCCATAACCGCTCTCCCCGCCGGCTATGGGAATGCCGACGCGCGAAGCAATCTCGGCCAGAGTCGAGGGGTCGTCCGTGGGCTCGACCGGTTCCTCGAACCATGCGACCCCGAGTTTTGCCAACTCGTCAGCCACGGAGGGCGCGGAGCGCAGGTCGAATCTGCCGTGGCAGTCGACCAACAGACCGACGTCGTTCCCGACGGCCTTCCGCACCGCCGCCACACGCTCCAGACCGGGCCGGGACAGGTCCGTGAGGTCGGCGCCTGCGCCTGCGCCTCGGACAACCTCGTCGAACGGGGCGCACTTCACTGTTCCGAAACCGTCGCGGGCGGCGCGCTCGGCCGTCGCGGCGAAGGCGCGGGGACGCCTGTCGAATCCCAGGAGCCGCCTGTTGACGTTGGCGTATAGCTGAACGGCGCCCACGCGCCTACCGCCCATGGCCTCGGTCAGAGACACGCCGTCCCGTTGCGCCCGGATGTCCACGAGCGCGCTGCGCAGCGCGCTGACGGCTGTGGCGAGCGCCATGCTCTGCCGGGCCTGTTCAGGCTCGACCCCCGCCATGCCGGCGAGGTTGGATTCGTCCTCGATCGGCCTGCGCTCCACGGCCGCCATGAGACGTGAGAGGGCGCCGGTAACGTCCCTGCCGCACGTGGTCTCGACCACGGCCGTGATCCCCTGTTCGTCGCGCACTTCGACGAACGTCCATTCGGTGCGCCGATTGACGGCAACCGATGTATAATCAAGTCCTGTGAGAACGGTGCTTTCACGTATAGTCATGCTGCGGCCGCGGGTGAATCATTATACCCGCCATAGGCTGTTCACTGCATGAAGGAGGCTGAGGCGCAGCGGTGAAATCAGACCCTATAGAAGGACTCGTCGTTCACGAAGAGCTCGACGCGGCCTTTCCGACGATGCTCGTAACGTTTGCCGGCTGGCCTGACGCGGCCGAGGCCGCCACGGGCGCCATCCGATACCTCGTGGAGAACCTGCCCGCTGCGAAGTTCGCGGAGATCGATCCGGAGGAGTTCTACGACTTCACCGAGGTGCGTCCCTACACCCGCCTGGGCAGCGACGGCGAGCGTGTCGTCATCTGGCCTTCGAACGACTTCTACTACTATGCCCCTGAGGACGAGGCGCGGCGGCTGATCATCTACAGCGGCACCGAGCCGAGCCTGCGGTGGAAGACCTTCTCGCGCACACTCATCACCGTGGCCCGCGCACACGGAGTCAGGACTGTGATCTCGCTGGGCGCGCTTCTCGATGAGGTGCCTCATACGCGGGAGCCGAGGATCACGGGCAGGGCCAGCACCCGCGAGCTGAGGGACAGGGCGGAGTGGCTCGGAGTCAGGGAATCCCGATACGAGGGGCCGACCGGCATACACACCGCTTTCATGGCGGCCTGCAAGAGCCAGGGCCTTGACCACGTCAGTATCTGGGGGCACTCTCCCCACTACGTCAGCAACTCTCCCAATCCGGCCGTGAGCCACTCGCTGCTCACGCGGCTGCGCAGCCTGATCGACGTCGACGTCGATCTCGAAAGGCTGCGAGCTGCGGGAGAGGAGGCCACGTCCAAACTGACGCAGGCTATTGCAGAGGAGCCCGAGATCATGGCATACGTGTGGCAGCTGGAGCAGAGGTATGATGCCGAAGACGCGCCGGCCGGGGACATCCCAATGCCGGAAGACATGGTGCAGGAGATCGAGAAGTACCTGAAGGGGCAGGGCGGGTCTTCGTACGGCGGGGCATAGCTCCCTGGCCGGTTTAACCATGGTCGACCTCAGCGGTCCGAGAGACGATTACGTTGTCGTGGATGGGCTCCGCCTGCGATACCGCGACTGGGGTGGAACGGGTCGGCCCGTCGTGCTGCTGCACGGGCTCGCGTCGACCTGCCGTATCTGGGACCTGGCGGCGCCGCTGCTCAGCGAGAGCCTCGCCGTGTTGGCCCTCGACCAGAGAGGGCACGGGGAGAGCGGCAAGCCGGACGACGGCTACGACTTCGAGACGGTCTGCGGCGACCTTCGGGGGTTCATTCGCGCCATGGGAATCGAAAATCCGATTCTCGTGGGACACTCGTGGGGAGCGGACGTAGCCCTGGAGTACGCCGCGGCCCACCCCGACACGGTGTGCGGTCTCGCCCTTGTCGACGGAGGCACACTCGACATATCCGGCTCGCCGGGGCTGACTCTCGAACGGGCGAAGCGGGTGATGGCTCCTCCGGACTTCACGGGCACGACGATGGACGAGTTGATCGAAATGGTGCGCTCTCGTCCCTTCGGCGCCGAGATGACCGATGAGATCGAGGCGATAGTTCTGGCCTGCTTCGAGGCGCTGGAGGACGGCGCTGTCCGGGCCAGGCTGAGCAGGCGGAACCACATGCGGATAATCGAGGCGTTCTGGAGTCACCGGCCACGGGAGGTCTATCCCGGGGTGGCCTGTCCCGTGCTGCTGATGCCCGCGCGCCACCCCGACGGCGATGGGCCGGTGGCGTCGGCCCTGCGCCTGGACAAAGCGGAGGCCATATCGCTCGCAGAGGCTCTCCTGCCGATCAGCGAGACCGTCTGGCTCGAGGACAGCATTCACGACGTGCCCGTTCAGAGGCCGGAACTGGTGGCCGGGGTCATCCGACGGCGAGTCGAGAGCGGCTTCTTCGGCTGACGGCCCGGCGGGCGGGTCTCATGTTCGGAGCATTCTCAGGCCGGCGGCGGCTCCCGCGGCGCGGCCGTTGACCGGGGTTGCAGGGACGGCTCCGTCTTCGAGCGCGTCGGGCCACTGAAGGGGAGGCTCGGCGTGGTCCCGGGCCGTATTCCGACTCAGGCCGGTCGCCACCAGGGTGACGCGGACGCGGCGGCGAGTCCAGCGCTCCTGAACGACGCCGAACATCACGTTCGCCCTCGGATTCCCTGACTTGCGGATGACGTTCGCGGCCTCGTGCACCTGGCCCAGGGTGAGGTCTCTGCCGCCCCTGACGTTGAGCAGTATGCCGGATGCGCCCTCTGTTGGGACGTCGAACAGCGGGTTGGACAGGGCGGACTGGGCCGCCTCCAGGGCCGCCCTGGGTCCTTTCGCCTCGCCCATTCCCATGAACGAGTGGCCGCCGTTGCTCATGACCGACTTGACGTCGGCGAAGTCGACGTTGATCAGCCCCGGCGTCGTGATGATGTCGGAGACGCCCTGGACTCCCTGCCTGAGCACCTCGTCCGCGAGTCGGAACGCCTTCTCCAGCCTCATCCTGCCTTTCAGGGCGGGCAGGAGCCGGTCGTTCTCCACGACGATCAGGGTGTCGACCTTGTTGCCGATCATGCGGAGACCCTCTTCGGCGACCGTTCTTCTGGTCGGGCCCTCGAACGAGAAGGGCATCGTGACGATTCCAACGGTGAGGGCGCCGGAGCGCCGGGCCGCGTCTGCGACGGTCGAGGCGGCTCCGGTGCCGGTGCCGCCTCCCATTCCGGCGGTGACGAACACCATGTCGGAGCCGGAGAGGGCGTCGGAGATGCTGTCATGGCTCTCCCGCGCCGCCTTCCGGCCAATCTCCGGGTGGCCGCCTGAGCCCATCCCATGGGTGACGCCCGGGCCTATGACAATCGCGGGAACCTTGCGGGCGCGGCGTATGGCCTGGGCGTCGGTGTTCAGGGCGAGGTACTCGACCCCCTTGAGCTTGACGTCGACCATCCGGGCGATGGCGTTTCCGCCGGCTCCGCCCACGCCGACAACCTTGATCCTGACCTGTGGTCTCTCTGTGGTTGACATCCATTCACTCCTTTATGCGGCTTCCGATGATATGCCCAGGAGGTAGTAGGGCACGTGCCAAGTGCCCATGCGGCCCATGTCGACGACCGCCTTGCGGTGGAGTGTCGTCTTGACGACACCCCTAGAGCCGTAACGCGGCCCGCCTCCGATCTGTCCTATGTACAGCACCTCTGTGCCGGGTTCCACGGTGCAGCAACTCGCTACCGCGCTTCCCGCGTCCACGTCGGGGATGCCTGGCATCGGCAGCTGGGCTACTTCGGCTGATCCGGTGTTGCTGTTCATCACGGCCTCCTCCCTCGTCGTCGGGTGAGCTCGTCCGATAGAACAATAATAGAACGTACCCAAGTTCTTGTCAAGGGGTTCGCAGAACGCCCGGCCGATTTCAGCGTTCTCCCCTCTGGCAGGGGGTCTGGGGGTTTCTGCCCCCAGTTTCCAAATGGGCGGGCGGGTGGGGGACCCCAGTCGTCTACGTCAGCTTGGTCTGCGCCCAACTAATCTGGGACAGGCTCACGTGGGATCAATCCCCTTCTGGTTGACTGGGACGCCGTGCCGGGTGCCTCGGCGTCGTGTTCGCTCAGGCCGCTCGGGGAGATTTTTTGCGAAAGTGTCAGATTTTGCGGGGCTTCTCCGTAGCTGAGTCGTAGCTGAGAGGGCTGCTTTTCATCCGACACTTTCTGACACTCGTCTGACACTTATCTGACACTTATCTGACACTATCTGACAGGTCACCGCAGGCGTTCGGGAGTCCTGCGGGCGGTTTGTGGAGAGAGTCGGCTGTGTCATGGGGATACTCTAGCACAGCGGTTCGGGGTCGTCAAGGGTTGTCTGAATCAGGATTGGAGGCGGAGTCTGGTTCCGATTTCTGCGTAACCCATTGACACATAACAAAAATATCGTTATGATTGAATCATCATGAATGACAACATGTCCTCCGCAGAGCGAATCATACGGCGATTTGGCGGCCAGTCCGCGCTGGCGAAGCTGCTTGGCAAACGGCAGAGCTCGATCCAATACTGGGCGAAGACGGGCAGGGTGCCGTCCAAGTGGCACGAGCCCCTGATGAAGCTGGCGGCCGAGAAGGGGATCGCGCTGTCTCCTGAAGACTTCGTGGTCCAGAGGTCGACTTCCATCGAGCCCGCCGGCGGCAGGCTCGGCGTGCTGCTGGTCGGCCTGGGCGCGGTGTCCTCCACGTTCGTGGCTGGGGTAGAGCACGTGCGCCGCGGCACAGGCGAGCCGGTGGGCTCGATCACCCAGATGGCGACGATCCGACTGGGCAAGCGCTCCGATGGCGCGACGCCTCTGATCAAGGACTTCGTTCCGCTGGCCGGCCTCGATCAGATGGTGTTTGGGGCATGGGACCCGATCCCCGACAATGCCTATGAAGCCGCGCTGAAGTGCGGCGTGCTGGACCGGCATGACTACGTCGAGCCGATAGCCGACTTCCTCAAGTCGATCCGGCCCATGCCGGCCGTCTTCGACGCCGGATACGTGAAGAGGATCGACGGCGTCAACACGAGAACGGCTCCGACGAAGCTCGACCTCGCCGAGTCGGTGCGCGAGGACATACGCCGGTTCAAGTCCGACAACGGCTGTGACCGCCTGGTCATGATCTGGTGCGCGTCCACCGAGAAATTCATTACCGAGTCCGAAGTCCACCAGGACCTCGAAGGGCTGATCGGCGGTCTGACGGACAACGACGAGAACATTCCTCCGTCGATGATCTACGCCTATGCCGCCCTGATGGAAGGCGTCCCCTTCGCCAACGGCGCGCCCAACCTGACGGTGGACGTGCCTGCAATGGAGAAGCTCGCAAGGGACCGGGGCGTTCCGATATGCGGCAAGGACTTCAAGACGGGCCAGACGCTCGTGAAGACGGTGGTCGCCCCGATGCTCAAGGCCAGGATGCTGGGCATGGACGGTTGGTTCTCGACCAACATCCTAGGCAACCGTGACGGCGAGGTGCTCGACGAGCCGGAAAACTTCAAGACGAAGGAGGAGTCGAAGCTCGGCGTGCTCGAATACATCCTCCAGCCCGACCTCTATCCCGAACTCTACTCCGACGCCTACCACAAGATAAGGATCAACTACTACCCGCCCCGCGGCGACAACAAGGAGGGGTGGGACAACATCGACATATTCGGGTGGCTGGGAAAGCGGATGCAGATCAAGATCGACTTCCTCTGCTCAGACTCGATCCTCGCCGCCCCACTCGCGCTCGACCTGGCCCTCTTCCTCGACCTAGCCCAGCGCGCTGGGCTGGGCGGCATACAGGAGTGGCTGTCCTTCTACTTCAAGAGTCCGCAGCACGACCGGAGCGTCTACCCGGAGCACGACCTGTTCATACAGCAGACGAAGCTCAAGAACACCCTCCGATGGCTGATGGGCGCCGATCAGCTGACCCACCTGGGCATGGAGTACTACCGCCGGGACTGACTGCGCGGAGGACTCACTTCTGCTTCGGCCTGCGCACGAACAGCACGAGGACCGCCCCGGTGTAGCTCATGGCCGCGAAGACGGTGAACGGCAGCACGTAAGATCCCGTCTGGTCGAACATGTAGCCGGCAAAGAGGGGCGCGACTATGGTGAAGATGTTGTTGGGCACGTAGGATAGGCCCGTGATGGTCGCAAAGGCCCTGCGGCCGAAGTAATCGCCCCTTATGGACGTGGTCAACGGCATCCGGCCGCCGAACGCCACTCCGTACATCACCGCGAAGACGTAGGCCGCCGCGACGCCGTCGGCCAGCGCTATCACGACGATGGAGCTGGCCTGAACGATCAGCAGCCCGAATATGATGGGCGGCTTGGAGAAGCGGTCGGCCAGGAAGCCGAACAGGAACTGGGAGGGCAGGGCCACCACGGTAGCGGTCATCACGACCAATCCGGCGCTGCTCAGCGACATGCCGGAGTCGGTGAGTCTGGGCACCAGATGGGTTGAGAGCGAGACGGTGGAGGAGCTCGACGAGATCTGCACCAGTATCAGCAGCCAGAAGGCGGGCGTCCTGAGAGCCTCCCGCACCGTGAAGTCGGGCTCGGCCTGAGCGACGGCGGGGGAGCTTCCGCCGGCGGGCCGCGGCCTGGGCGCCCCGTCGGGAAGCAGACCCACGTCCTCGGGCTTGTTGCGGACCAGCTGCGTGGCCGGCACGACGACCACGAGGATCAGAATCCCGATGAACAGGGTCGTAGTTCGGAAGCCCTGTGAGTCGAGCCCGAAGGCGAGGACAGGCACCAGCACGCCGCCAAGGTGGACCCCGCTCATCGCCGCCGCCATCGCAATGGACCGCTTGCGGATGAACCAGTTGTTGACCAGCGTTATCATGGCCAGCCATCCGCCCAGACCGGAGCCCACCGTTATGACCGTGAACGCCGCGTAGAACTGCCACACGTGGTCGATCCGGGACAGCAGGACGAAGCCGACCCCCATCGTGGAGTAGCCGATGAGCACCATCCGCCTGATGCCCACCCGGTCGACCAGGAACCCCTCGAACGGGCCTATGACCGACCCCTGCGCGCGCGCCAGCGCAAAGGCCCCTGATATCGTGGTGCGGCTCCAGCCGAACTTCTCCTGCAGAGCCACGACGAAGGTTCCCAGACCCTGAAAGACGGTCAGGGACATGATGGTGAGGAGAAAGGCGGCCAGCCCGACGAGCTTCCAGCCACGGAAGACGCCGCGGACGTCGTCGATCACGGGTACCCGGCTGGACTTGGGCGTCGTCACCGGGCAAGTTTACCAGATACTCGGTTCACTCACTCCGACTCTGAGGCTGCCCTCTCACGTGAGAAGGGCAGGGCGGGGGCGGGCGGCATTTCGCCGCCCGGTTGTATTGGGCCGCTCAGGGCAGGCCGCTCAGACTCACCAGCATGTCGAGCGCCTCATCGCGGGATTCGCTGCTCAGTCCGGCTCTCAGAGCCCTGCCGAGCACGTCCCGCGCCGGGCCGTAGTTCCCCGTCTCCACGTAGATCCTGCCCGCAAGCAGATATGCCTCCCCATCCATGGGGTCTATGGTCAGCGCGTCCGCGATCTTGGAGAGCGCCGCGTCATATTCCTGCTGCTCGATCAGCCGCTCCGCGTCCTGCAGATGCTGCGCTGTCGTCTCCGGCTGCACGGCCAGCCCCGCCCAGAGGGCGGCGAGCAGGACGGCCACCGCCGCCGGCGCCACGTACCACCGCCTGGCGAGTGAGTTTCTGTCCACAGGCGGTTGCCTGTATACCTGGAGCAGGCCGACCGGAATCACGTGGCGGTAGCTTGGAGCCAGCGCCAAGCCCAGCAGGAACCCGGACGCCAGACCGCCCAGGTGAGCCCAGTTGTCGATACCCGGGAACGTCAGCCCGAACGCGAGGTTGATGCCCATCAGGACCACCAGCCCGGTCAGGTTCTGGCGGCCCATCTTCCCCATGACTCGGCGGTTCGCCACGAAGTAGGCCGCCAGAGCGCCGACTAGGCCGAAGACCGCCCCGCTCGCCCCGACACCGACGCCGGTCGAGTTGAGAGAAAAGCTGGCGACGCTGCCGAACAGGCCCGCCAGCAGGTAGACCAGAGCGAACCGAGCATGGCCGTAGATGCCCTCCACTATTCGCCCGAATATGAAGAGTGACAGGCCGTTCGCCAGTATGTGTACGACCCCGGCGTGAAGGAACATTCCCGTGAACAGCCGCCAGTACTCGCCGTCCGCGATGAGCGGGGCCGATATCGCCCCGAAGTCGAGCAGCGCCTCGGCGTTCGTCGACCCGCCCCTGAGCTCCAGCGCCACCCACAGCAGGATGTTCACCGCCAGCAGGGCTTCCGTCACCACCGGCCTGCCCCGTATCGACAGGCGGGGGCGGAACCCGGTCTCGGCGTCGTAGCCCTCAGTCACCGGCTGGATCCTTCCCGGCCTCGCGCTGCCAGACGTCGGCCCGCATCATGTCCTCGTGGGTCTCCCGTCGGCGGATCAGACGCGCCGACCCGTTGCCGACCATCACGATCGGCGGACGGGGGTTCAGGTTGTAGTTCGACGCCATCGAGGGCGCGTACGCTCCCGACGACGGCACCGCCACCACGTCGCCCTGCTCCAGAACCGGGAGAGCTATGTCACGCACCAGATAGTCCCCGGACTCGCAGAACTTCCCGACCAGCGTCACCGTCTCGACGGCAGGCTCCCTCATCCGGTTGGCGGCCACCGCCTCGTACACCGCTTCGTACATCGCGGGTCGGATGTTGTCACCCATGCCGCCATCCAGAGAGACGTACTTCCTGACCGTCGGGATGTCCTTGATCGCCCCGACCGTGTAGAGAGCCACGCCGGCGCGGCCCACCACCGCGCGCCCCGGCTCGACGACCAGACGAGGCTCCCCGAGTCCCAGATCCCCTGAGCGTGCCTTGAGCGCGCTCGTGATCACCTCGGCGTAGGCGGCTATAGGCGGCGGAAGCTGCGACGTGACGTACCCTATGGCGAAGCCGCCCCCGGGACTGAACTCGCGCAGCTCCAGGCCCGCCGGCGCGAGACCGGCTGCAAAGGTCAGCATCGCGTCGATGGCGATGGAGTACGGCTCCAACTCGAATATCGGAGAGCCCAGGTGGCAGTGGAGACCCACCAGATCCAGGTTCTCGGACACCAGCGCCTCCCTGACGGCCCTCTCTGCGTCCCCCGTGTCGATCGATATCCCGAACTTGCTGTCCAGAATCCCGGTCGTGGTCTTGGCGTGGGTGTGGGGATCGACCCCCGGAGACAGCCTCAGCATGATCTTCTGCCTCAGCCCCAGGCTTCCCGCGAGCCGGTTCAGCAGGTCCAACTCGTGGAGGCCGTCCACCACGATGCGCCCGATCCCGGCCTCCAGGGCCATCCGCAGCTCGTCCGAGGTCTTGTTGTTCCCGTGGAAGTAGACCCGCTCCATCGGAAAGCCGCCCGCCCGCGCCACCGCGAGCTCCCCGCCCGACACCACGTCCAAGCCCAGACCCTCCTCCTCGGCCAGGGCCGCGAGCGCAGGATTGATGAACGCCTTGGACGCATAGGCCACGGTCGTCTTCGGATAGCGCGACGTGAACTCGCCGACGAACTCCCGGCACATGCCGCGCAGGGTCGCCTCGTCGTAGACGTACAGAGGCGTCCCGAACTCGGACGCCAGTTCCACCGCGTCGATGCCGCCTATCGACAGATGACCGCCGGCCGTGACGCCGGCCGTGATCGGAAAGAGCTCCGCGTTGCTGAAAGTCATGTATCGCTCCTGAGAGTGTAGCGCCCGTCCTCCGGACTCGCCGAGGCCAGCAGGCCGTCCCGCTCCAGCTTGAGCAGGTGGGCCCTGATCTGCCCCCGGGCCGCCCAGCACAGGTCGCCCCTGAGGTTTGGGTAGATCGCCTCGAACAGGTCGTCCATGCTCGAAGCGCCGTCCCGCAGAAGAGACAGTATCTGCTTCTCGCGCCTCGCGCGGTGGTCGATGAGCCACCTCAGCCTCCCCACAGGGTCGTCCACCATCGGGCCGTGGCCCGGCGCTATTCGCCGAAGCGGATACCGCGCGAGACGCTCCAGCGACTCGACGTACAACCCCACGTCGCCGTGGTCGGGGCTGACGGCGACGCTGCCCCTGCCCAGAACCGTATCGCCCGTGAACAGCAGCCCCTCCTCCCTCAGCAGCACGCACAGACTGCCCATCGTGTGGCCCGGCGTCTCGACGATCTCCAGCGTCAGCCCGCCCAGGTCCAGCGTCTCGTCCTGCGCCGCGCTGACGTCTACGGACACGCCCGCCTCCTCGATAGGCCCCCGCTCTTCCGCCGAGCACACGACCCTGCCCCCCGCCGCGGCCCGCAGCCGCGCGGCTCCGCCCACGTGATCCGGATGCCGGTGAGTCAGAACGATGGCCGACACCGCAGGCCGGCCCCTCAGCCTCCACAGCCGGAGGCACTCCTCCATCTCTGCGTCTGTGCCGTAGCCCGTGTCTATGAACGCCGCCCCGCCGCCGCCGGTCACCAGATAGATATTCGGCGGGCCGGCGCCGCCCTCCTCGCCCACCGATACGCGGTCCACGCACGCCGAAACTTCCAACGGCAACCCTCCTTACCCCAGTCTGACTACTCACTATAACGGATTGCGCCCACAGCAGGGCAGAGGCCGTCCGACCAGGGACGGAGGCGGCACAAGCTCCGGCACCTGATGGTGAGCGTCAGGCTTGTCACATGCCATGGGAGACGGGCTACAATATGGTGCCGTCACCCTGCAGCCGTCTTGACGCCGGCTGGAAATCTATGAGGTCTCTCGTGGAAAATCGCTTCTTCGAACAACCCATACTCAACCCTCCCTACGAGTACCCGATGAGGCACTGGGAGCTCGATGACCAGGGTCAGCCGACCCAGCGGATCATCGACAACCGGCGCGGCGCGGAGTTCATCACTCCCATACCGAAGCCCAGGAAGAGCAAGGCTGCAAGGGATCAGCAGCAGTTCGTCATCGACGAGGGCAAGGGGCTGTCGACCCAGGAGCAGCAGTACGACGTGACCGCAATGGTGAACGAGATTCGCCGTCACGTCGACCGGTGGAGAGGCCTGAGCAATCCCAACGACTGGCGCGTCACGCCCGAAACCGCGCGCCTGCTCCGGCACTGGCGGCATCATGACTTCAGCGGCATCCGACCCTTCTTCTGTCAGGTGGAGGCGGTCGAGACGGCCATATGGCTCACCGAGGTTGCGCCCAAGTCGGGGCAGGTCGGAAGGCGTCTCCTCGAACGCCTCGCCAACGCCAACAACGACGCCAACCCAGAGCTGTCGCGCCTGGCCCTGAAGCTGGCCACCGGCGCCGGCAAGACCACCGTCATGGCCATGATCATCGCGTGGCAGACCGTCAACGCCGTCCGGCGCCCCGCCAGCAGCCGATTCACGAGGGGCTTCCTGATAGTCGCTCCGGGCATCACCATCAAAGACCGGCTGCGCGTGCTTCAACCCAACGACCCCGACAGCTACTACGCCAGCAGAGAACTCGTGCCCAGGGACATGCTCGGCGACCTCGACCGCGCCAGGATCGTCATCACCAACTACCACGCGCTCAGGCTGCGTGACCGCATGGAGCTTTCCGGCGGCAACCGCGCTCTTCTTCAGGGCAGGGGTCCCGAGCTGAAGACGATGGAGACCGAGGGCCAGATGATCCAGCGCGTCATGCCCGACCTCATGGGCATGAAAGACGTATGGGTGCTGAACGACGAAGGACACCACTGCTACCGCCGTAAGCCGGGCGAGGCCGACGACGAGGCCGTCCTGAGGGGCGACGACAGGAAAGAGGCCGACAGGAACAACGAGGCTGCCCGCGTCTGGATATCGGGCCTCGAAATCGTCAAGCGCAGGATCGGCCTGAGGCAGGTCGTCGACCTCTCGGCCACCCCCTTCTTCCTGAGAGGCTCCGGCTACGCCGAGGGCACCCTGTTCCCCTGGACCGTGAGCGACTTCTCGCTCATGGACGCCATCGAGTGCGGCATCGTCAAGCTCCCGCGCGTCCCGGTGGCCGACAACATCCCAGGCGGCGACATGCCCAAGTACCGCGCCCTCTGGGAAAACATCCGCAAGGACATGCCGAAGAGTGGACGAGGCAAGACCAAAGGAGACCTCGACCCGCTCAGCCTGCCGCCGCAGCTTCAGACCGCCCTGGACGCCCTCTATGGACACTACGAGAAGACCCACGAGACTTGGCACAACGCCGGGATCACCGTCCCGCCCTGCTTCATAGTGGTATGCAACAACACCTCCACCTCCAAGCTGGTCTACGACTACGTCTCCGGCTTCCACCGTGAGAACGACGACGGCTCCAGAACTCTGGAGCAGGGGCGCCTCGCCCTGTTCCGAAACTTCGACGACCACGGCAGCCCGCTCCCGGTGCCCCGCACCGTGCTGATAGACAGCGAGCAGCTCGAGTCCGGCAACGCCCTGGACAAGAACTTCCGCAAGATGTCCGCCGACGAAATCGACCGCTTCCGCAGGGAGAGGGTGGAGCGCACAGGCGACGCCCGCGAGGCCAAAGCCATCTCCGACCAGGACCTTCTCAGAGAGGTGATGAACACCGTGGGCAAGGCGGGACGCCTCGGGCAGTCCATCCGTTGCGTCGTGTCGGTCTCCATGCTCACCGAGGGCTGGGACGCCAACACCGTCACCCACGTTCTCGGCGTGCGAGCCTTCGGCACCCAGCTCCTGTGCGAACAGGTCGTCGGACGCGCCCTGCGCCGCCAGTCCTACGACCTCAACGACGACGACCTGTTCGACGTCGAGTACGCCGACGTGCTCGGCGTGCCCTTCGACTTCACCGCGAGGCCGGTCGTCGTAAAGCCTCAGCCCCCCCGCCAAACCGTTCAGGTCAGGGCCGTCAGGCCCGACAGAGACCGCCTCGAAATACGGTTCCCCAGGGTATCCGGCTACCGCGTCGACCCGCCCAGGGAGGAGCTCGCGGCGAAGTTCACCGACGACTCATACCTGGAACTGACGCCGGAACTGGTCGGCCCCACGAAGACCAGGGTCGAGGGCATCATCGGCGAGGGAGCCGATCTGAACGTGGACCACCTTGACGGCACGAGGCGCGCCGCAGTGGCATTCCATCTGACCAAGCACCTTCTCGAAACCAAGTGGCGCGATTCCAACGAAGACCCCAAGCTCCACCTCTTCGGCAGGCTGAAGGGAATCGTCAGCCAGTGGCTCGATGGCTACCTCGTCTGCACGGGCGGAACCCATCCGGCCCAACTCAGGTACCATCGCCTGGCGAACACGGCCTGCGAGATCATCACCGCCGCCATCGTCAGCAGCAGCAGCGCCAGCAGCTATCCCGTCAAGGCCCTGCTCGATTCGTTCAACCCGACCGGCTCCACCG
This sequence comes from uncultured Dehalococcoidia bacterium, assembly GCA_958295685.1. Lineage (GTDB taxonomy): Bacteria > Chloroflexota > Dehalococcoidia > Lucifugimonadales > CATQGZ01 > CATQGZ01. The sequence continues at coordinate 739,577 of OY282365.1, read as the reverse complement.
CGCACGTGAACTTCGGCACGTCCAAGACCGGCCGATGGCAGACGGACTCCCGCAAGTGCCACGTGAACTGGATCGTCCTCGACAGCGACTGGGAGGCCGAATTCTGCCGCGTGGCCGAGGCTCACCCCAGGGTGAGGGCATACGTGAAGAACCACAACCTGGGGCTCGAGGTCCCATACCGCTCCGGCTCCGACACCCGCGCCTACGTCCCCGACTTCATCGTCCAGGTCGACGACGGACACGGCCAAGACGACCCGCTCAATCTCGTCGTGGAGATAAAGGGCTACCGCAGACAGGATGCCAAGATGAAGAAGCTCGCCATCGAGACCCACTGGATCCCAGGCGTGAACAACCTTCGACAGCACGGCCGCTGGGCCTTCGCCGAGTTCACGGACGTCTACGGCATCGAGACCGGGTTCGACAACCTGATCACAGAGGCGCTGGCTGGACCGCGAGAGCCTACGCGCGGCATCAAGTGATGGTTGCCCTCCAAGAGCTTGACCCCGATGGCTGGTTGTCTATACTTAATACCCATATGTGGGAGGCTCGATGCGTGAGGTGAACATGGAGAATGACGCCGTGGCCACACTCAGCAGTCAGATAGCGGCGTATGAAGAGATGCGCGATGTCCTGGAGACCGACCACTTCGGCACGTGGGTAGTCTTTCACGGTGGGAAGCTGGTGGGCGCGTACGAATCGTTTGAGGAGGCCGCCCAGGACGCTGTCCACCGATTCGGGCGCGGCCCGTACCTGATAAGGCGGGTAGGGGCGCCGCCGATAAACCTGCCTGCTTCAGTACAGTACAGGCCAGTCTATGACTAAGGCGCATGGCGCACGCTGAGCAAAGAAGGGAACGCTGAGACGGCAAGATGCCCATAGCCTTCGAGAATCCGCCGATAAACGAAGTAGCTATAGCCGCATACTTCAATCCACACCTGAACGACTTCCGCAGCGAGCACGTTGGCCTGTTCTGGGAGAAGATAAAACGCGAATTCCCCGTCGTGCGGCAACAACCACCACTGGTCCCTCCACTGGCGCCTGCAACGGATGCGGTCTCTAACGAGATGTTCCCAATGCCCAGATACTGGTTCGTCTCTGAAGATGACACATACGTCATTCAAGTTGAGAAGAGTGCCTTCATACTCAATTGGCGCCGCCGAAAGTCACAGAAGTACCCCCGGTTCCATAGAGACATCAAACCTACCTTCGACAGGTACTACGGTCTCTTCGACGAATTCGTCCGAACCGAAGTCAATCTGCCCAGGCCCTCCATCGGCATGTGCGAACTCACCTATGTCAACACCATAGAGAGATGCCAGTTCTGGGATGGGCCGGATGACACCGCCAGGATAATCCCAGCGTTCTCGACTCCGTTACGTGATGCCGACGTCGCTATGCCTTCGGAGTTCAATTGCCAATACGGATACAGGATTGAAGCCGACCTTGGGGTGGGTATAGCGATCCGAAGCGGACCGGCCACAGAGAAGCCGGACAACCCGATGCTGGTTTTCGAGATCAAAGTGGGTGGACCACTCGAATTGGCTGCGAAGTCCGTGGCAGACAAGTGGTTTGAGCGCGCACACGACCACATCATTGATTCCTTTGTGCGCATAACGGACTCGAACATTCAGCGTGAACACTGGAAGCTGACAGAGGAACCACAATGACCATGACGGCATCCACGGCTCTCACAGAGCCCCGCCTCCGGCCACGCGAGCGTGAATCGCCTCCTATCTATAATCCGGTTAGTGATGACTCAGACGTGCCATTGCACACGGATATTTCAAGCAGACACACGTATAGAGTCATCCTGAATACTACGCCGAAGATTTTATCTGACACACTCAGTTTCTTAGCAGAGTCTGCCGAACGTGCAAGCATCCGGCTCGCCTACGAGCTCCGTATCGACGAGCTTCGAACATACGCCGCAGAGGAAGGATTCACCATCAGCCAGGCCTCTGAAGCGGACTTCTGGAAGTTCATGAAGTCGGCCGGCTTTACCCGCCGCGCGGGGCTGGTGGCGATGGATAACGGAGACCTCCGTGCCGTGTGGGACGGCGACGGGGAGGATCATCTCGGCCTCCACTTCCTCGGCGGCGGGTCGATAACGTTCGTGATCTTCAAGCAGCAGGCCGGCAGACAAGTCCAACGCCTTGCGGGAACGGACACTCTGGATGGGATGAAGGAACGGATCCACAAGTTCGACCTCACGCCTCTGGTGAACCGGTGACCGGGCGCGACCTGCCCAACGAAGACAGCGTAGTTCGCCATGCCAAACAGACCCAGATCCGTGACGGAAGATTGGACGGCTCCGCTTTCCTGCTCAAGGACGGGGAACAGGGCCTCTCCGTCAACTGGCTCGATTGCTTCAGGGGCCAGTCGAAGTCCCAGCAACTGAATGAGGTCAGACGCCTGATTCGACTGACTCTGAGACACTCTCACCGGTTTGCCGAGTTGAACGTAGGGGAGACGCGGGAACGCATCGGCGGCGGCCTCGATGGCATTCGCTTCGTTCACAGCCCCTTGGACGCGGATGCCGAATTCGAAGCCGATCCGTCACACAGTGAAATCCTGGGGCTGCCTCCGGGCAGCGCGCCGGAGGCGCAGCTCATGGGCGACGTGATCGCCAGATGCGTCAGGAACATTCACCCCGCAACGGAGGCCTGACCCCCATGCCAAGAGAGCGAGCCAAACAGCCAAAGTCCGTCGAGACCCTCACACACGAGGAGGCCCGGCGCAGGAACCTCCCCTCCGCCGAGCACCAGCCGCTCATGCGGGAGGACGAGCGCAGCCCCATAAGGCTCGCCTACCAGCGCCGCAGCCGCGACCTCGACCCCCAGCTCGTCTGGCGCGGCAAGGACGAACTGGACTCATCCGACCTCGTGGTCGACGCCCCGCCTCTCTACGTACAGGAGCGGCTGCACCCGAAAGTCCTCGTCGACGACCTGATGCGCCGCACCGCGGAACAGCGCGGGCCGGAGAGTGAAAACCCGCAGCAGGGGTTCGCAGACCTGTTCGCCGACTTCAACGGCCTCCCGTCCGAGAACGCCAAGACCGAGTTCTACCAGCACGACGCCAACTGGTCCAACCGCATGATCCTCGGCGACAGCCTCCAGGTCATGGCATCCCTCGCCGAGCGCGAAGGGCTGCGTGGCAAAGTCCAGTGCGTCTACCTGGACCCGCCCTACGGCATCAAGTTCAACTCCAACTTCCAGTGGTCCACCACCAGCCGCGACGTGCGCGACGGCAACCGCGACCACATAACCCGCGAGCCGGAGCAGGTGAGGGCCTTCCGAGACACCTGGCGCGACAACATCCACTCCTACCTGACCTACCTGCGCGACCGCCTGACCGTGGCGCGTGACCTGCTCGCCGACTCCGGCTCCATCTTCGTGCAGATCGGAGACGAGAACGTCCACCGCGTCCGTGCACTGATGGACGAGGTGTTCGGGGATAAGAATTTTGTAAGCCTGATCAGCTATGTCACAACATCAGGCCTTGGAAACGAACTACTTGATAAAGCCAGCGACTACATAATTTGGTTCGCCAAGAACCACGATTCCATCAAATATCGTGAGCCGCTAGTTGAAAAGAGTAATTACGATGGAGGTGACAATGCTTACCGGATGCTCGTCACCGATGACCTTCAACATAGACCGTTGACCAAGGAAGAAAGGGAAGGGACTGTTGAGATTCCCAAAAGCTCTAGCGTGTATCGCTATGATAACCTGGTAAGCCAAAGTGGAGGCGTAACTGGTCGCTTTGATGTCGAGTTTTGTGGCCAGACTTTTCCTATCGACAGAGGGAGCTGGAAAACTAATGAGGAGGGGATGGAAAATCTCAAGAAGGCCAATCGCATTGCCAAGACTTCTAGGAAGTTGTATTACGTTCGGAAAGTTGATGATTTTGCGGCAAAGAAGTTGTCGAATCTATGGGCTGACACAGTTATAGCAGGATTTGCTAGCGATAAAAGGTACGTTGTCCAAACTTCAACCAAGGTCATCCAACGCTGCATCCTCATGACCACCGACCCCGGCGACCTCGTGCTGGACCCCACCTGCGGCAGCGGCACCACCGCATACGTCGCCGAGCAGTGGGGCCGCCGCTGGATAACCATCGACACCTCCCGCGTCGCCCTCGCCCTGGCCCGCGCCCGCGTCATGGGCGCGCGGTACCCGTACTACCTGCTGGCCGACAGCCCCGAGGGGCAGCGCAAGGAGGCGGAAGTCGCCCACAGGTCGCCCTCTCAGGCCGCCGCTTACGGTGACGTCAGGCAGGGCTTCGTCTACGAGCGCGTCCCCCACGTCACCCTGCGCGCCATCGCCAACAACGCGGAGATCGACGTCATATGGGAGTCGTTCCAGCAGAAGCTGGAGCCGCTGCGCGAGCGGCTGAACTCGGCCCTCGGCGCAGGCTGGGAGGAGTGGGAAGTCCCACGCGAAGCCGACGAGGGCTGGCCCCAGGACGCCAGGGACGCCCACGCCCAGTGGTGGAAGGCCCGCATCGCCCGCCAAAAGCGCATAGACGCATCCATAGCCGCCCGCGCCGACCACGAATACCTCTACGACAAGCCCTACGAGGACAGGGGCAAGGTCCGCGTCGCAGGCCCCTTCACCGTCGAGAGCGTCTCGCCCCACCGCGTCCTGGGAGTCGACGAGAACGGCGACGTCATCGCGGAGCAGGCCAACGGCTACGGCAGCGAGTACGACTTCACGCAGGTCATCCTCGACAACCTGAAGCGCGCGGGCGTCCAGCAGGCCCACAGGGAAGACCGGATCGAATTCACCTCGCTCTCCCACTGGCCTGGCCGGCTGGTGTGCGCCGAGGGCTGGTACCCGGAGGGCGGCGAGGAAGACGGCGTCCGGCGCCGCGCCGCGGTCTTCATCGGCCCCGAGTTCGGCACGGTCTCCCGCCCGGACCTCGTGCAGGCCGCCCGCGAGGCCGCCGACGGCGGGTTCGACCTCCTGATCGCCTGCGCCTTCAACTACGAGGCCCACACCACCGAATTCGAAAGCCTGGGCCGCGTCCCAGTGCTCAAGGCGCGCATGAACGCCGACCTCCACATGGCCGACGACCTCAAGAACACCGGCAAAGGCAACCTGTTCGTCATATTCGGAGAGCCGGACATCACAGTGGCCAGTGAAGAGTGGTTGGTGGACAATTCAGACAGGCGAGTTGCACCCTATGAGATCTTTAAGCTCGTATCGGGACTTGATAGTCTGGCAGAAATCAATCGACTTGACAGTGAGGATATACACGCTTACTCGGAGCTTTCCTGCCGAAGAGAGATTTGGGATTACCTCGCAGATGCGGCGCGCGGCGTCCTCGATACCCGCGAACATAGCGGAAGGGCAGGCAAGGAGGACGACGGGGGAGTTTCTCAACTCGCTTGGCGTTGCGCGGGGCTCGCTGGCGGAACTCGAAACGTTTCTGACCTTGTGCGAAAGGCTGGAACTGGCATCGAGAGAGGCTTCCGAGAGCTTGTTGCTCAGCTGCGCCGAGATAAACAGGATGCTGAACGGGCTGATGAAGTCACTCTCCACTCTCCACTCTCCACTGACCACTGGTCACAGGTAACCGTCCACGGCGTAGACGTCTTCCACCCAAACACTGGCGAGGTGCGCAGCGACGGGCCGGAGGGCATCGCCTGCTGGTTCATCGATACCGACTACAACGAAGAGGCCTTCTTCGTACGACACGCCTACTTCCTGGGAGCCAGCGATCCGTACAAGTCGCTGAGGACCACCCTCAAAGCCGAGATCGACGCCGACGCCTGGGCAACCCTCCACAGCGCCGTCTCCCGCCCATTCCACAAACCCGCCTCAGGCCGCATCGCTGTCAAAGTCATCAACCACCTCGGCGACGAGGTGCTCAAAGTCTTCCGCGTCGAGTGAGGACCGAAGGCGAATCTCACCGATAGACCCCGGCATCCCAAGTCTGCAAGAATAGTCTGGAGAGGGGAACCCATGCAGCAGCAGCGGCGCCGCTATAAGAACTCACCAGAGCGTCTCGCCGATAAGCTGTGGGCGGCCCTCGAAGACCGTCCTATTGAAGACGGAATGGATCACCCGACCGAGGAGATCATCGCCGAAGCATTGCAATCCGCGAAGGACCAACAGGTTCTTGATTGGCTGAGGGCTTTCTGTACCGACGCTTCGCAGCCCAGCTTCGCCGCGTCGGTTCTGAGGTGCCTGGGGCGCCATGACAGCGCGGGAACAGTCTCATGGCGTGTAGGGCTGGTGCGCGGCGGCCTGGCTGCTGACGATATAGAGATCAGAGACGCCGCTGTGCAGGCGGCGGAATCGTGGGGTGACTCCGACTTGCTTGACGTCCTGAGACCGCATTCTGAGCCGGAGCCGTGGCTGCGGCAGTACATTTCCGACGTTATCAATGACCTGGCCGGGTAGACGATGTTCCTCGCTCGCAAGATCACGCGCGCAAAGTGGACACCCAAACAGGGGTTATCGGCTGATGAGATTCCGGCCGATGCGGTGACCGCTGACCTGAGGACGCAAGAGAACTCACTGTCCTTCTGGCAGTGCCCGTCTGAATCGGATAGCGATGTCGAAAAGACTGCGCTGGCAATAGCCGCGGCAGGTGAACGCGTTGATAGACTCGATATTGTTTGGCTGGCCGACAAAGATCTGCTGGACGACGGTCAGGCTCTGAAGAATACTAAGGGACGCACCCCTGTCACAGACATGGCGGCTATGCACGTTGATGTGTCACGGCTGGACTACGCGCGCCTCGGCGGAGTAGCTCGTAGGATAGCTGCGGCCATAGAATCCAAGCGATGCCGCCGATTTACTCAGGGGGGTGTCAAGAGTCTCATCCAAGATGCTGTAAGACAAGGCCGTGTTGACCCTGGCGCCCTTAATGAGAGGCTGTGCACACAAATAGGAGCTGATCCGTAGTCCCCTCTGATACCCATGCAATTCCCCATCGCCGACACGTCCACCAACAGCCTTGCGAGGCTGACGGGCGCCGAATAGAAGCCCACCCCCACTCCCCCCAACCACTCCAACGTGTGCGGGCGCCCCGCGAATCGCCCCCAATCCCGCCAATCCACCCCTTGACAACGCCGAACTGCTGTACTACACTTCCCCCATGGAAGCAGTCAACCCAGCAGCAGCCAACCCCTGTCCCACATCTGTCCCAGACCTGTCCCAGACCTGTCCCAGAACTGTTCCACAAATGCCCCACATTTGTTCCGCGAAATCGAACCCTCAGCTACGAGATGGAACAAAATGGAACAGTTTGGGACAGTTTTCGGCGAAAACCGCGGATCGCGGCAGTGGCAGGCCTCGGGCCCGCCTGCCTTCCCACACAGGCTCCACCAGGGACCACGAGCCTGGCAACGGGGTCTGGGATGCTCGTGCCCGCCCGCCTTCCCACAGGCTCCGCCAGGCGGTCTCGCTTGACGCTCCCTCTGAGCCGATGCTAGGATGATGCATAGCTTAGATACCGAACCGCGAACACCCCTTCGGAGGTGAGACTTGACGACGACCCAAATCGTAGACGTCACTCCACAAGCCGCTGAGAGGCTCGAGGCCATACTCGAAGAGCAGGGCGGCGCAGGCTCGATGCTCCGGGTCATGGTCATGCCCGGACCCCATGGGGCGCTTCAGTACTCGATGGGAGTCGAAGCGAAGGCTCAGGAAGACGACATCGTGATCGAAGCCGAGAACATCCGCGTGCTGGTCGACCCGGAGAGCGCTCCCATGGTCGAGGGAGCCCAGATCGACTACGTCGACGGACTGATGCGCAGCGGCTTCACCATCAGCAACCCCAACCAGCCCGCGGGCGGCGGGTGCGGCTGCGGCGGTGGAGGAGGCGGAGGCTGCGGTGGCGGTGGCGGAGGAGGCGGCTGCGGCAGTGGTGGCGGCGGCGGATGCGCCTGCGGCGGCCACTAGCCCACACGACGACCATCTGAAGGGACGAGCCCGGCTCGTCCCTCTCCGTTCCCGCGCGCTGTCCCCGCTCCATGCGCGGCGGCCGCATCCCTCACCGGTGAGGGCGCCCACCCCGCCGGGCGGCGAAGCGCAGCATGTCAGGAGGTGAGCCTTGGACCGGATAGCCATAATCGGGCTTCGCCCGGTGGGAGCGTCACTCGCCCAAGCCCTCATGCAGTCGAAGCTGACCGACACCGAAATAATCGGGACCGACGGGAGCCGCGACAGGCTCTCGGCCGCATCCAAAGCCAAAGTGGTCAACGACACCACCCGAAGCGTCCGGTCGGCGGTCGACGGAGCGCGGCTGGTCGTAATCACCGAGCATCCGTCGGAGATGAGAGACATACTCAGGGCGATCGGCCCCAACCTCGCACCCGCCGCCGTCGTCACGGAGACGGGCAACATGAAGGTGCAGGCCCTGAGCTGGGCGGAAGAACTGCTCCCGAAGGGCATCGGCTTCGTCGCCGGCAGACCCCTGCTCAAACACACCCCCGACGAAATGGCCGCGCCGGACGCCAAGATATTCGACGGCGTCGACTACTGCCTCATGCCCGCGCCCTCCGCGCCCTCGGCGGCAGTCGGCGTAGTCACCAGCATGGTCGAAGCCATCGGAGCCAGGCCCCTGTACCTCGACCCGCACGAGCACGACAGCTACGCCGCCGCCATGACGCACCTCCCGGCCGTCCTGTCGTCTGCCTTCGTCACCGCCATGTCCGACAGCGACGGCTGGCGCGAGATGCACAGAGCGGCCTCGTCCGAGTTCTCCATACTCTCCAGACTCGCGTCGGAGGACCCGGTGGACACCGAAACGGCTGTCCGATCCAACCCGGAAGGCATTGTCTACTGGGTCGATAGGCTGATCGACGAACTGCGGGCATACCGCGACGAGATCGGCGCGGACAGCACCGCGCTGCTCGACCGTCTGATACGGGCCTGGGAGATACGCGCCCGCTGGGAGGCCGGAACCCTCGTGGAGAACGACGGACCGGAGATGCCGTCATCGGGGCAGACCCTGGCAGCCACACTGCTCGGAGAGCGGCTAGCGACCCGCTATCGCCAGATGACCTCCAACGAGTCGAAGACCGAACCCGGGAAATACAAGCGGAAGCGCTGAGGCGCCGCTATGATACAGACCGTCGGCCGGCCCGCGCGGCTCGAAGGCGCCGTGGCGCTCCCCGGAGACAAGTCCATATCGCACCGCGCCCTCCTACTCAACGCCCTGGCGTCCGGCGCCGCGCACGTCTCCAACCTGTGCCACGGAGACGACAGAGCCTCGATGCTGCGATGCCTCCGGGGACTCGGAACCCGAATCGTGAAACACTCCGACTGCGGCGTTACCGCAGCGGATGAGTGCTTCAGAGTCCACGGCCGCGGCTCCGACGGCTTTGACGAACCCTCGACCGTCCTCGACGCAGGCAACAGCGCCACCACACTCCGACTGACCGCCGGACTGCTCGCCGCGCAGCCCTTCTTCAGCGTCATCACAGGCGACAGCGCCCTCAGGTCCAGGCCGATGGCCCGGATCGTAGCCCCACTCACCCAGATGGGCGCTGCGGTGACCGGGCGGCGGGGAAACTCCCTCGCGCCGCTCGCCGTCCACGGCGGCAGCCTCCGAGGCATCGTTCACGAGCCCGCCGAATCGAGCGCGCAGGTCAAGTCGTGCGTCCTGATCGCGGGCCTTCACGCAATCGGAGCCACGACCGTCAGCCAGCCGTCGGAGTCCCGAGACCATACCGAGCGCATGATGAAGGCGATGGGAGCGGACGTCGACGCGAACGGCGCCGAGGTCACCGTGAGACGCTCCGAGCTGAAGTCGATAGACGTCCGGGTGCCGGGCGACACGAGCGGGGCGGCCTTCTGGCTCGTGGCCGCAAGCTGCCATCCCAACGCCCGCGTGACCCTCGAAGGCGTCGGAATCAACCCGACTCGCACAGGCCTGCTGGACATACTCAAAGCCATGGGAGCGCGAATCCGCATCGAGAACCCCCGCGAAAACGCGGGAGAGCCGGTCGCCGACCTCGTCGCCGAGTCGAGCGACCTGTCCGCCGTCGAGGTGTCGGGCGGAGTCATCCCCAGAATAATCGACGAACTCCCGGTGCTCGCCCTCGCCGCATGCTTCGCCCGTGGCCGAACCGTCATCAGAGACGCGCAGGAACTCAGAGTGAAGGAGTCCGACCGTATCTCGGCCACCGTCGACGGCCTCTCCAGGATGGGCGCCCGCGTAGAGGAGCGGCCCGACGGCATCTCGATACAGGGCGGAACACCCCTGACCGGCGCGGAGTGCCGCAGCTTCGGCGACCACCGGATCGCCATGACCATGGGAATCGCCGGGCTGCTCGCCGGAGGCGCGACGGTCGTCACCGACGCCGAGGCCGCAGCCGTATCGTATCCGGGATTCTGGACCACCCTGAACGAACTCTCCCATCAGAGACCGTAGATGACGGCGGACGCCGCTGAACCCTGCCCCCTGTTGATCGTCATCTCGGGACCGTCGGGCGTGGGCAAGGACGCCGCGCTCTCCCGAATGAAGGAACAGGGCAGGGGCCGCCACTTCGCCATCACGGCCACGACCCGCCCCAGGCGCCCAGCGGAACGGGACGGCGTGGACTACGTCTTCCACTCCGAGCAGACCTTCCGCCGGATGATCGAGCGGGACGAACTCGTCGAGTGGGCCGAGGTCTACGGCCACCTCTACGGCGTGCCGCGCGCCCAGGTCAGGGACGCGATGACGCAGGGCCTGGACGTCATCATGAAGATCGACGTCCAGGGCGCCGCCGCCATCCGCCGAATCGCCAAAGACGCCGTCCTCATCTTCCTGCGGCCGCCCAGCGTCGACGACCTCGCCCGCCGTCTCGAAGCGCGCATGAGCGAGACCGGAGACTCCCTCCACCTCAGACTGAAGACCGCCCAGAGAGAGATCGAGCGCGCCGGGGAGTTCGACCACGTGGTCGTAAACGCCGACGGGCGGCTCGACGAGACCGTCCGCGAGATAGCGGCCATCATCGAGCGCGAAAAGCGCCGCACCCCCCAGCGCAGGGTAGAACTCTGAACGCCTCAATGCGTCCCATCTACAGAGCCGTCGGGAAACCGGCGGCGCCCTTGCTCAGGGCGTATCAGCGGCGCCCTGCTCACTTCCGAAACCTGTCATTCGGGCTCTTCCTGGCTGCCATACTGTCCTATGGCGGGTTCTTCGCGTACTACCTGCTCTCACGTTCCGACATAGTCAACTTCGTCGCAGGATTCAACAACGACGACGCCTTCTACTACTTTCAGATCGCAAAGAACCTGGCTGCCGGACAGTTCTCGACCTTCGACGGCGGCATAACGCGCACCAACGGCTATCACCCGGTTTGGGCGTTGCTGCTCACGCCTTTCTACTGGGTGTTCGACAGCGAGTCCGCGCTGGCAGGCATCAAGGCTTTCGAAATCATGCTGGTGGCCGGCGGTGTCGCGCTGATCGCTCTGGCGGCGAGGCTGTCAAGGCTGATGTGGATACTCCTGTTCGCCGCCCTGCCCATGCTGTACACGCATAACCATCTGTACCTGGGGCTGGAGGCTGCGGCCGTCTTGTTCGCGCTCGGCGCCTTCTTGCTGGCCCTTAGCCTGTTCGCGGGGAACCCCGCTCGTTGGTCGCTGCTGCTGGCCGCCATCGCCTTCATACAGCCATGGGTGCGTCTCGAGCTCCTCGCCGTATCGCTGACCGCGACCGCCGCCGTCGCCCTGATTGGATGGCTGCGGATGCGGCATGGCATGTCCATGAAGTTGCCCCCTCAGTCTGTCCCCCTCCCCCGTACGTTAGTTCCATTTATAGGCGCGTGTCTCGGAGGCCTGATCTACTTCGCCTATAACAGACTCGTCTTCGGCGGGTTCGTGCCGGTGAGCGGCGCGGTAAAAGCGGCGTGGTCGCAATTCTGTTTCGAGGGAGAAGTCGAACGCCTGCCCGCACTCACGCAGACCCTGTACTGGTCTAACTGCCTCGAGGGGATCAGCGTGATGCAGAACCTCCAGAACTTCCTCCAGGTTCGCATATCCACCGACTTCGTGCTGCCACTGACCGACACACTGCTGGCAGCATTGGAGATCTGCGCGTATGCCCTGCTTGTCTGGTGGTTTTCCCGCCGCTCTGACGACAAGTCCGACTGGCTGTTTCTGATCTTCCTCGTAGGTGTGGCGAGCCTTGCCGCAGGACACCTGGCAAAGTTCTCACAGTCCGTTCTCACTGTGCATACTAACTGGGGACGAGCCGGCTGGTACTTCGTCCCGGCCTACCTGATGATGGCGCTGATAGTGCCGATCAGGTGCTACGTCGCCATCTATATGATCAGGAGGTTCGTCGAACCCAGATGGGAGACCGCGGCCAGAGTGCTGAAGCCGGCAGTGGTCGCAGTGGCTGTTCTCGCGCTGATCCCTTATGACAGTATCGTCGCCAGCTTCGAATACGTGGATTGGAAGACCGATTACAAGCAGGGCAGCTCCGTTTGGGATATGTCTAGATACCTCGGCGTCACACAAGTGATGAACCACGTTCTCCCTGAAGACGCGGTCGTCGGTTCGTGGGATTCGGGAAGGATCGGGTACTTTTCCAGCTTCCCCGTGGTCAACCTCGACGGCCTCGTGAACAGCTACGACTACCTGGACGCGGTTGAGAACGACAACGAGGAACGGTTCTTCAGCGCATACGGGCTCACCCACTTCGCAAACATAAGACACGTTCACGACACGTTCACCAACACGCTGTTCGAGGGCGTTCCAATACGAGACACGTACGAATTCAAGCTCTGGGCAGCCGAGCCGCAGGAGGCGGCGCGGGTTGACCACGCCGACGAGGTATGGACCAAACTGGAGACTCGCTTCGACTACCGGCAGAATGAGATTGGCGTGCTGATCGACGGCAGGCTGGCGCAGGTCCTTATCCGTAACTGCGTACCCGAACGACATCAGGGAACGGTGTTCGTGTTCTCATGGAGCGGGACCGATGTCGACACTTACTATCCATGGCGTAACATACGGAAGAATCATCTCGGCTACTGCGTGAATGCGTTCGAGCTGCCCAGGCACGCGGCGCAGACGGCGCGGATCGAGATAATTTCCGGGCGTGTCTACGTGGATCGACTCATAGGAGACAGACAGCCGATAGCCCGCTCCGACTGGGATCTGTATCTCAGTGACCGCAGCCTCGTGTACAAGAAGGACCGGTGCGATCAGGCAGACACAGCCGCGAGGTTCCTGCTGCACCTTTTTCCCCGATCCCGGATCGACCTGATCTTCCACCGTTGGCCTTACGGCTTTGACAACCTGGACTTCAATTTTGAAGGCTCCGGATTCCGGTTTGACGATACCTGCGTAGTTGTGCGCGAACTGCCGTCGTACCGCGTCGAGCGCGTCAAGACCGGCCAGTTCACGAGCCAGGGCCGCATCTGGGAGGCGAACTACACGCTTGCCGAATAGCCTCGAGGCTTGGGACGGACGAGAACCCGCCGCCGCGATGCGTCCCGCCGCTCCGAGGCCGTAGAACGGCGCGGGACTTGCTGATATACTCGTGGCCGGCAACTCACCGGAGTCCTCCATGGCATACAAATACCTCGTCTACGAAAAGAGAGGGCGTGTCGCATACGTCACTCTCAACCGCCCTCACAGGCTGAACGCGCTCCACCCCATGCTCGGGGCTGAGATGCGAAGGGCATTCGCAGACTTCCGCGACGACCCGGAACTGTGGGTGGCTATCCTGACCGGAGCAGGCGACCGGGCATTCAGCGCGGGCGCCGACCTGAAGTGGGTCGCCGGCGTACGGGAAGAAGGCGAAGAGGAGACGGAGAGAACCCCCGGCCAGGTCGAACTGGGCGACATCACCAGATACTTCGACTGCTGGAAGCCCATCATCGCCGCGGTCAACGGCTTCGCCCTCGGCGGCGGCCTCGAACTCGCGCTCGCCTGCGACATAATAATCGCTGCCGACCACGCCGAACTCGGACTGCCGGAAGGCCGCGTCGGCCAAGTCGCAAGCACCGGAGTCCACCGCCTGCCCCGCCAGATACCCCTCAAGCTGGCTATGGGCTTGATACTCACCGGAAGGCGCATCTCCGCGCGAGAGGCGCTCAGGCTCGGCCTAGTCAACGAAGTCGTCCCAGCCGCCGACCTGATGTCCGCCGCCCAGAAATGGGCCGACGACATCCTCCTCTGCGCCCCCCTGTCGGTTAGGGCCAGCAAGCAGATGGCCCTGACCGGCCTCGACCTGCCACTCGACCTCGCGCTCAGCCGCGGCTACCCGGAGTTCGAGAAGGCCGTGAACGCAGCCGACCAGCTGGAAGGCGCGCGGGCTTTCGCGGAGAAGCGGAAGCCCAACTGGACGGGCGCATGACCCGCTCTCCGACAAACGAAACCTCGCGCCCGAACGGGCCGCGCAATCCCGCCAGGACCCACCGCGCGTGACGACGCCAGGCGCCGTGAAACTCCCAGAGTCCGTCCGCCCGGTGGAGTACCGCCTGGTACTGGAGCCCGACCTCTCCGACTTCACGTTCAGGGGCCGGGAGACGGTGGCCGTCCGGACGCTCTCGCCCACGTCGAGCATAACGCTCAACTGCATTGAGATAGAGGTGCTGTCCTGCCGCCTCACTCACCGCGGCGCCAGCCTCGCTCCCGTGAGCACGGAATACGACCCGGCAGAGGAGACGGTGACCTTCACCTTCGAGTCTCAGATCGAACCCGGCCCCGCCGAGCTGAGCCTCGAATTCACCGGTGAGCTGAATGACAAACTGCGCGGCTTCTACCGGAGCGGGTACGCCGGCGAGGACGGCGAAGAGCGGCACCTGGCGACGACCCAGATGGAGGCCACCGACGCCCGGCGCGCCTTCCCATGCTGGGACGAGCCCGGACTCAAGGCCGTCTTCGACGTAACCCTCGTGATCCCGTCGGAGCTCACCGCGGTCTCCAACATGCCCGTCGCCTCGGACGAGGAGGCGCGCCCCGGCTTCAGGGCTGTCCGGTTCGAGAAGACCCCCGTCATGTCCACGTACCTGCTCGCGTTCATTGTGGGAGACCTGGAGTTCATCGAGCGGCAGGACGCAGGCGGCATCCTCCACAGGGTCTGGACCACTCGCGGCAAGGCGGAGCAGGGCCGGTTCGCGCTGGACGTGTCCATCCGACTCCTCGACTACCTGAACGACTACTTCGGCATACCTTACCCGCTCCCCAAGCTCGACCACCTCGCCATACCGGACTTCGCCGCGGGAGCCATGGAGAACTGGGGCGCCATCACCTACCGCGAGACGGCTCTGCTCGTCGATCCAGAAAACAGCTCGGCGGGAACTCGCGAGCGGGTCGCGTCCGTGGTCGCCCACGAAATGGCCCACATGTGGTTCGGCGACCTCGTCACCATGTCATGGTGGAACGACCTGTGGCTGAACGAGAGCTTCGCGTCCTGGATGGGTAACAAGGCGGTGGACCACCTCTACCCTGAGTGGGACATGTGGACCCAGTTCGTCACCTTTGACACCAACCGCGGCCTCAGCCTGGACGGCCTCAAGAGCTCTCACCCCGTCGAGCAGGAGGTGAACAACCCGGCCGAGATCGGCCAACTCTTCGACGCCGTCAGCTACAGCAAGGGCGGCGCGGTGCTCAGGATGCTGGAGCAGTACCTGGGCGAGGAGCCGTTCCGCGCCGGTCTGAACCTCTACGTGAAGCGGTACGAGTACGGCAACGCCAGGACGACCGACCTCTGGGACGCGCTCGGAGAGGCCTCGGGCAGACCCGTCGCTGAAATGATGGACACCTGGGTGAACCAGACGGGATACCCCGTACTCGACGTCGAGGTCGTCCGCAAGGACGCGGCCATCGACGTCGCGCTCTCCCAGAAAAGGTTCGTCTACGAGCACATCCTCGAACCGGACGCCGTCTATGAAGCCACGTGGCACGTTCCGGTGAGCGTGAGGACGGCAAGCGACGCCCAGCCCAGAACCGCGCTGATGTTCGACGCGGCGTCCTCCGTCACCGTCGAGCCGGCCCCGTACGGCTCACCGGACGAGTGGATCAAGGTCAATCCCATGCAGACCGGCTTCTACCGCGTGAACTACCCGCCCGAAGAGCTTGAGAGGCTCAGGGCTCCGATCGAAAACCTGGTCCTCCCGGCGGCCGATCGTCTCGGTATCCAGAACGACGCCTTCGCCCTCATGCGCTCCGGGCACGTTCCGGCCACCGAGTTCATGTCCATAGCGGGCGCCTACTCCGGCGAAACCGACGCATCCGTCGCCGAAGACCTCGCCTTGAACCTCGGCGGCCTGGGATCGCTCCTGTGGGAGGAGCCGTTCTACGAAGACTTCGAACTCTTCGCCCGGGGAATCTTCCTCCCGATTGCCGAGAGGGCAGGGTGGGACGCCCTGCCGCATGAAGGACTCCGTGACGCGCTTCTCCGCAGCGCAGCGCTGGCTCAGGCCGGCGGCTATGGCGACCCCGCCACCCTGAAGGAGGCCTCTAGGCGTTTCTCTCTGTATGCGGCAGACTCCACAGGGACGCACCCGGACATCCGAGGTGTGGTCTTCAACCTGGCTGCCAGGGCGGGCGGCGCCGAGACCTACGACACTATGTGGCGGCTGCAGCAGGAGACGGACCTCGAAGAAGAGAAGGTGCGCTTCCTCATATCCCTGGGCAGGTTCCGGCAGCCCGGCCTGTTGGCCCAGACGCTGGAGAGATCCCTGTCACCGGCCGTCAGGACTCACAACACCGTCACGATGGTGGCCGCTGTCGCCGGAAATCGGCATGGGCGCGGCCTCGCCTGGGAGTTCCTGAAGGACAACTGGGCCGAATTCGACCGACGCTACGGCGAGGGCGGATTCGGCCTCATGCGGCTGGTCTCCATAACGTCCGGCTTCACCACACCGGAAAGACGAGAGGACGTGGAGAAGTTCTTCAGGGACCATCACGCACCGTCCGCGGAGCGCGCCATACGGCAGTCCCTGGAGCGTATACGCCTCAACGCCGCCTGGCTGGACCGGAATCGCGCCAGCCTCGCCGAGTGGTTCCGAAATCGTTCGAACTGACCGTGCCTGAGCGCTATTGAAATCTCAAGGAGCATGTGACAAATGTCGGACAAGACTCTGAAGCAGCGAATCAATGACGGCGACGTCGTGATAGGGGCCTCGGTAGGGTGGGACGCCGACCGGGCCCGGATCGAGTCCATCATTGAGAAGTACCCATACGACTTCCTCTCTCTCGACAGCCAGCACTCCCCATTCTCCGAGCATCGGCTCGTCGAGTACTGCAACATGGCCGACGAGATCGGAATCGACGTTCACTTCCGCATCAAGCACACGAGACACGCATACCTGGTCGGCAACATGCTCGACCTGGGGCCGACCGTGATCGAGGTCCCCCAGGTCGAAGACGAGGCGACCGTGGACGAAGCAATCGAGCACTTCTACTTCCCGCCGGTGGCCCGAAGGAGCTGGATCGGAGGCGCTTCCAAAGGCCTCAAGGAGCGCGGCGCCAGCCGTCCTGAATACGCCGAATGGTGGAACGGCTACGGGGTACTCTGGATGCAGATCGAGTCGATCAACGCAATCACCAACACCAAGAAGCTGGCCAAGCAGGGTGTGGACTGTGTCTCGTGGGGCCCCGCTGACCTCGCCTTCAGCCGCGACTCCAACCCGCATCACCCCTTCAAGACCGACGACGACTGCGTTCGTTACGTCGTCGACCAGCTCGAAGGCACCGGCGTCAGGCTGGCATACAGAAGCTACGACCCGGCGCTCAGAAACAGGTACATCGACATGGGCGCAACCGTCTTGATGGAAAACATCAGCTAGGTTTCAGCCGCCGAGGACGAAGGAGGCCGGATGTCCGCAGTCAGCAGGGTCAGATACGCCGCGGTGAGTGGAGCCGCCGAGGTCTTCACCGACGAATTCGTGCGGTACCTGGCGGCGGCGCACGACCAATTCACCCCCAGGATACATGACCTCAGAGAGGCCCGCGCGGACGTTCTCGCCAGAGCCATGAAGGGCGGCCTGCCGTCGGCCGCGTCGGCAGGCGAGGCCGACGCGGATCACTGGAAGGTTCCCCCTGTTCCCGAAGAACTGCTCCTGCCGGGCATCGAGATATCCGGCCCTGCCTCCCTGACCAGCATGTTCATCAATGCCCTCAACCCGGGCCCCGATGGACGGCGCGCCCTCGGAGACCTGGACGACGACGAAGACTCGGCCGGTCACCGCCTCATCGACACCGTCACGGCCGCCGTGAACCGCAGGCGCGCCGTCGAAGGCACCCTCCGCTTCGAAGACCCCAGCAGAGGGCGCAAGTACGAGATCAAAGAGGGGCCGATCCCGTTCTTCATGCACCGCGAGCGCGGTATTCACCTCGATGAACCCGACGTCACCATCGACGGAAGCCCTGTGCCAGCCGCTCTCTTGGGAACCGCCCTGACACTGTTCCACGCAGGCCGCGCCCAGATCGACCGAGGGCAGGGCCTCTACTGGTATCTCCCCAAGCTGGAGTCGGTCGCCGAGGCCCGGCTCTATCGCGACCTCCTCGACTTCAGCGTCGACCACGTCGGAATACGACCGGACGCGGTGATCAGGGCGATCATGCTGGTCGAGTCCCTGCCAGCCGCCTACCACATGGAGGCCATGCTTCACGCCCTCGGCCCATACGCGGCGGGCCTCAACGCCGCCCGATGGGACCTCAAGGCGAGCATACTCGAATACGTGATAACCGACCCCGGAGCGGTCTGGCCGGACAGATTCGGCGTCGACGTCAAGACGACCGACTTCATATCCAACATCTTCCGAAGGCTGGTCGCCGTGTGCCTCAAGCGCGGCGCCGCGCCCATCGGAGGCATGGCAACCGCGCTGCCCGACAGGAACCCCGAGGTCAACGAGGCCGCGGGAGCGGCCATCAGAGCCGACAAGGAGTGGGAGGCGCGGCAGGGATTCATCAGGGGATGGGTCGCGCACATCTTCCACATGACCGCGGCCGCGGCCCCATTCCAGGAACTGCGCGCAAGCGGATGGAAGCCGTCCACCGAAATGGCCGACCCCAGCCACTTCCCGGTCGCCATCGAAACCCCGGACGGCCCCATAACCGTCGAGGGCACACGGCGCAACGTCCGAACCATCATCGAATACCTGGAGGGCTGGCTGGCGGGACGTGGAGCAAAGGGCATAGACAGCCTGGAGGGCCGCCCCGGAGTCCATCCCAGGCTCATGGAAGACCTGGCCACCGCCCGCATATCGGTCGCTCAGACCGCCCAGAGAATCCTGCACGCCGCCGCCGACTCCGATTCCGGCGAAACACACGACTTCGGACTCGTAGAGCGGCTCGTCACTCAGGAACTGGACGACATCCTCCGCCTCAGAGACGAGGCCGGCGCCGGCCCCCCCATGATCGAACGCTACAAGAAGGCAGCCGTCATCACCCTCCACTGGATCAGGAGCTACACCGAACTCGACTTCCGCAGCCTCGGCTCATACACCCGCGCCGACCTCGACGCCATAGCCGCCTCCGCAAAGCCCTGCTAAACCCCGCCGACCAGTCCCAATCACCGGCCGTCCGGTTCACCCCGCCTAATTCGGCCGAGCGCCCAGCCATCGCTGCCCGGCGCCGAGGTGGCTTGCCGTCTCTGTGGGCCATGAGAGGCTCTACCGCTCGCTCAACCCCCTCTGGCTGCCGCCCGCGCCTCCCAATCCTGCTAATCCTCCAATCCTGAGAATCCTGATTCAGACAATTGACACCACCGAACCACTGTGCTAGAGTATGCCCATGACACAGCCGCCTCTCTCCACAAACCAGCCCGCAGGACTCCTGCATCGCCTGTCGCAAAGTGTCGCATAAGTGTCGCAAAGTGTCGCATAAGTGTCGCATAAGTGTCGCATAAGTGTCGCATGAGTGTCGCATGAGTGTCGCATAGTGTCGGCCAAAATCGCACCTCCCAGCTACGAAATGCCCGCAAATCCGACACTTTCAGCAAAAATCACCTGCCGCCGAGCCCCAGTCGACTAGGAGGGACAGGTTCGCCCGCGTGCCAGCTTGACCCGTTGGGAAGTGGCTTGCTAAACTTGACCATGAGTCCGGCAAGGGCGGTTAGCTCAGTGGTTCAGAGCGCTGCGTTGACATCGCAGAGGTCATTGGTTCAAATCCAGTACCGCCCACCACGAGTGACGACGGTCGCAGGGGGAGCCCCATTGCCTCGAGATGACTTCGCGCCGAACCAGGCGGTGGCTGTGAGTGGCGAGGTGCCCGGAGACGACGAGCTCCACGCGCTCATAGCAGGCGCCGTCCTGCACAGGACAGACCTAGTTGCAATGCCCGGCTTCAAGCTGGACCTGTCCGCCAACCCCGGATTCCGCAAAGTCTTCTTCAAGGCAGGCTGCGAGTGTGGAACCTCCGCCCTCCTCAGCGTAGAAGTGGGCGGCGATAAGACCCTCGGGGAGATCGAGGCAGTCCTGCCCACTCTGGCGCAGCGAATCGAAACTCAGGCCGACTCGTTCTCCAGGATGTCCTGCGATGCCCATCGGCAATTCAGAATGGGACGGGCGGCGCCGAGGTGAGCGGCATGAACAAACGCAAGCTGACACCCGAGGAAGCATTCGACAGAGCCGTGAAGTTCTCGGAACGCTACGTGGACAGGGGGCCGTACGAGTTCTTCCCCGAGCAGGACGTGGTCCGCGTCGTCCAGGAGGGCTTGGGCGACAACGAGAGGATACATGGCTATAGATACTGTCCCTGAATGCCGCTCAGCGGCGATCCCGTCGAGGACCGCAAGAAGATATGCCCCTGCGAGAGGCACCACGAGGACATCGAGCGCGACGGGTTCTGTATATGAATGTTCTTCGTGAGCGAAGAGTTTCTTCGCAAGTACCAGGAGGAAGGGGAGGCGGTTCAGACCATCGACAAGGCGGTGCCTGTCGGACGAGAGCTGTTCGAAGACACAGGCGGCAAGAAGGAACACAACCTCAAAAAGCGAAGGGAGGCCGGAGGCGGCGCGTGAGCCCGGCCTGATCAAGACGACCCGGCGGGGCGGCCCCGGCCCTATCGCCCGGAAGCCCCCGCCGTCTATAATGAGACATGGAGTGTGTTATGGAAAACGAGATACAAGTCTATACGTCCACTGGCTGAGGCCCCTGCCACATGGTGAAAGTGTATCTTTCACGAAAGGGTGTCTCCTTCACCGAGTACAACGTGTCTATGGACCCGGAGGCGGTCAAGCGCCTGGTCGGCATGGGCTACCGCACGACGCCGGTTACGGTGATCGGGAATGAGCGGATCGTGGGCTACAGCCCGCCGAAACTGGATGCCGCTCTTCAGTCCATCTAGGCGCCGACCGCGCCGCTCGGCGTGACGGCGGCGCGCCCTCCGGCTGGAACCCTGGACACAAAGTTCTCCCCCTCGCGGCCCCGTGGTGTAGCGGTTTAACATACTGCCCTGTCAAGGCAGAGATCGCCGGTTCGAATCCGGTCGGGGTCGCCAAGTTCCCAACATCAGGGAACCGGCGCTTCAATACGTCGTGCCGTTCTGTAGCCCGGCTACCTGGAGCCCCTCAGCCGCGGATCCAGGGTGTCCCGCAGCCAGTCTCCCATGAAGACCGTCGACAGCACGACCAGGGTTATGACCAGCCCGGGGAATATCGACGGCCACCAGGCCACCAGGATGAACTCCTGGGCCTCCGTCAACATGCGCCCCCACGACGGCACGTCTGGCGGAACCCCCAGCCCCAGGAAGCTCAAACCCGACTCTGCCAGAATGACCCCCCCGATGCCCATCGTCTTCCCGACGATGATGGGCGCCATCGTATTCGGCAGGATGTGGCGGAACATTATTCGCCTGTCGCTCGCCCCCATGGCCTGCGCCGCCAGCACGTAGTCCCGCCCACGCAGGCTGAGCGACTCGCCGCGGACGATGCGCACCGTGCCGATCCACCCCCCCCCCACGATGCCGATCAGCAGGATCAGCGTAACCACGCCTCCGGGAATGAACGCCAGCAGCGCCAGGATGATGACGAGGGGAGGCACCGCGTCCCAGGTGTCGGCTATGCGCATTATCACGTCGTCGATGAAGCCGCCGTAGTAGGCGGTCGCTATGCCTATCGATATACCGATCACCCCGCTGAGGGCGGACGCCGACAGGGCGACTATCATCGCTATGCGCGCCCCGTGGATGAGCCGGCTCAGCACGTCCCTGCCGAGCTTGTCGGTTCCCAGAGGCCCCTTCCTATTCTCCGGGTCCGGATGACAGAAGACCGCCCCCACTATCTCACCCTCCCCAGGCTCATAGGTGGACACCCAGGGCAGCGCGTTGCAGAAGGTCGGATACTTGAAGCGGTCCTGCAGGCTAACCTCATTCGGGTCGGCCCCTGCCACCCACGGCGCGAAGATGCCGCAGAAGATGAACAGCAGGAAGATGCCGCCCCCGACTATGCCCAGCCGGTTGACCCACAGCCTGCGCGGGCTGACCCAGCGCATCCAGCGCGGCAGGGAAGCCATCTGAGAGAGCCTGACGGCGCCGGCCTGTCCGCTCGGCGGCGTGTTCATCTGAACCGTATCCTCGGATCGACCAGCGCGTAGATGATGTCCACCAGCAGGTAGCCGAACACGGTGGCCACGGATATCAGCAGCAGGAGCATGAACACGACGGGCAGATCCTGCTGGTTTATCGAGTTGAGGAACAGCAGCCCGACCCCCGGCCAGGCGAACACGTACTCGACGAAGAAGACGCCGGACCAGAACAGCGGGACAGCCGCGCCCAGCAGGGTGATTACGGAGATCAGCCCGTTCCGCATGGCGTGTCTGACCACGATGACCGACGGCCCCAGGCCCTTGGACGCCGCCGTCCTGATGTAGTCCTGCCTCAGCACCTCCAGCATCCCGGACCGGGTGAACCGGGACATCGTGGCCATCAGCGCGGATGACGCCACGATGGACGGCATGATCATGTGCTTCCAGGTGTCGGCCCCATAGATGGGCAGCCACCGGAGCCAGACGCCGAAGATCAGTATCATCAGCAGAGCCTGCCAGAAGTTCGGTATGGTCAGCCCCAAGACCGAGAAGGTCGTGGCCCCCGTGTCGACCACGGAGCCGCGCCTGAGAGCGGATATGATCCCCAGCGGTATGCCGATACCGACGGAGAGCAGGAGCGCGGCCCCTCCCATCTGAGACGTCTTCACTATCCGCTCGCCCAGCAACTGCCATGCCGGGACGTTGAAGATGGTGGAGTCGCCGAACTGGCCGGTGAAGGTCCGGTACAGGTGGATGCCGTACTGTACGACGACGGGTCTGGCGAGGCCCATCGCCACGTACAGGTCGCGGTACTGCTCCAGCGCGGCCTCGTAGTCCTGCTCCCAGTCCACCAGGTGCTGGGCCGGATCACCCTCCCCCAGTCTCATGAGGAAGAAGACCAGGGTGACTACCAGGTAGATGACTACGACTGCCTGGAGGCTTCTGCGTACGATATACCGGGTCAAGTCGCTCCCCTAGGCGGCGGGTCTGGCATAGCAAAGGGGGAGGCACACTCGGCTGCGCGCCTCCCCCTTTTGCATTCGTATGACGACTGGCCCCTGAGTCGGCTCTTAGGGCGTGCGGGTTACCGGCTTGCGAGCACCCTCGCGTCCTCCAGCCTGGGCTCCCACGACGGGCCCCAAGTCAGGTCCTCTATGTCCGGGTGCAGCCCGAAGACCAGCGGGATGCGGTAGGCGAAGATGCTCCACGCCTGGTCGTGCATGTACTCCGCGGCCTCTTTCAAGAGCCCATCCAGCTGGGCCCTGTCCGTCTCGGTTCTGATCTGCGCCATGCGGTCCTGCCAATCCGGGTGGGTGACTCTGGAGATGGTGATTGGGAATATGCCGTACCAGTTCATCCCGATGTCGCTGATCGCGCCCAACTCTCCGGCTCGGAGCGCGGCGAGCCACTGGGACGAGGTTCGGAAGTCGATGTCGACGTCGATCCCGACCGCCTTCCACTGCGCGATCATCGCGGTGAGCACCTCCTGGTTGCGGAAGTAGCGTCCGATGCTGGACACGCCGCTCACGCTGATGCCGTCGGGGTAGCCCGCTTCTTCCAGCAGACTCATGGCCTTGTCCGGATCGTATGGGTACGCCGAGACGTCCGAATTGAATCCGAAGGCGCCCTCGGGGGTCATCTGACCGGCCGGGACCGGCAGCGCGTACCCGCCCAGGATGGTGCCGTGGATGGCCTCCAGGTCGAGCGCGTACTGCATGGCCTGGCGCACCCTCTTGTCGTCCATCTGCGGCTCGGTCGCGCGCGGGTTGAGGTACATGACCTCGGTCTGCTGCACCTTCCCCGTGAAGATGTTGAAGTTGTCCCTGAGCAGGCTGGGAATCAGGTCGACGGGAAGGCTGTAGACCACGTTGAAGTCGCCGGTCTGGAGCCCCGCAACGCGGACCGCCGTCTCGGGCACCTGGTGGAAGCTGACCGTCTCGATAGTGGTGTCGTAGTCCCAGTAGTCGGGGAACCTCTCCATTCTTACGAAGTTCTCCCGCTCCCAGTCGACGTACTGCATCGGCCCCGTGCCGACTGGGTCGTCGCTGTAGCCGCCATAGCCGGTCTTGGCCAGATGCTCCGGTTCGTGGGACTTGTGCCGGCCCCTGGTGAAGCCGCTCAGCGGGTTGCTGTTGGGCGCGGAGCGTCCCAGCCGGATCGTATAGTCGTCCACGGCGGCCCACGTCTCGAACCCGGCGAACGTCCTGTTCTTCAGGGAATCCTCGCCGCTCTCGTTCCTCATCCACTCGACGTCCTCAATGGCCGACGGGATGGTGAAGGGCTTGCCGTTGTGAAAGGACGCCTGGTCGGTGATCTTCATCTCGAACGTGAGCGGGTCGATGAATGACCACTCGGTAGCCAGCTTGCCGACGAAGTCGTTGCTCTCGTCGTCGAATACGAAGTAAGGGTCATACAGGAGCTGCATGACGGACTCACTCTGCAGCGTCGTCTCCGAGGCGTGCAGGCCGACCGGGTTGTTGGTCTGGGCTATCCTGATGTCTTGGTTGTCCGCCAGAGGCGAAGGCGCGACCTCTCTGACCACGGTCTGAACCACGGTCCTCTCGACCGGCACCTCCTTGGTGACCTCCCTCACGACCTCCTTCTCCACCACCACCGGCACCTCGACCTCTCTGATCACCTCTCTCTCCACGACCACCTCTCCGGTGGTGCCGCCTCCGCAGGCCACCGCTACGGCCGCAAAGGCCGCCATGCCCACCAACACCATGTTCCGTATAGACATTCCGAACCTCCTTCCTGTTCCCTTTCGCCCCTGACCAACTCCGCGGAGTATGGCCCGTGGTTATCTCGGGCGCAACCCTGCACAGGCTGCGCCCGGAGACCGTAATACATTCCTGAACGACTTGTCAACTTTGATGTACTCGTTATGCTCACCCGGACCATTGGCGGCATTTTCAAGACGTGCCGGGGTTGTAAAGGGGCCGCATGACACCCAAATCCTCCACCTCGCTCCCTCCTGATTCCCGCGAAAGCCTGCCGCGTACCCGATACAGGACAGGAATCCATCCCCGCCGTAGCCCAATCCTGAGAATCCTGATTCAGACAGTCCCCCCGCCACCCTTGACACCCCTGTTCTGCGCCTGTATAATCATGTTCGTCGATATGGCCATGACCGGCCGCCAACTCCACCTCGACACAAGGAGAAGACACGATGACCCTCTCCAGGCCAGCCCCCAATGCCCCGGCTGTCTCGACGCAGCCACGCCCGGCTCGCACCCGCCGCTCGGCCTCCCGGACACCTGTCACAAAGTGTCACATATCTGTCACATAGTGTCACAAAAGTGTCACATATCTGTCACAAAACTGTCACATACGTGTCACTAATTGTAACCCAAAAATCGCCCCAATCCGCCCTCCACAGCTACGAAACGACCCCCAAATGACCTTCAGGCGTTACAGATCCCGCGAAAAATTCTCTCCCACAGGCAGCGCGAGGCCCTGCCCAAACCTCGCCGCCGCCCCCGCCTCGAGTCGGTACTGCCGAGCGGCGAGCCTCATTGGGAGTTCCAGGATTCGGTGGTTGGCAGGACTGAGCGATGCGGACAATTCACGAGTCGCTCCTACGAGTGGGCGCCTGCCAAACTGGTACAGGCTCACGCGTGAATCGCGTCTAGTCCTGGACCGGGATAACGGATAGAATCGCGTCATGGTTGTTGCGGCACAGCTCCCCGGGAAATTCAAGATAACCTCGGACTTCCGGCCGACCGGCGACCAGCCGCAGGCGGTCGACAGGATTGTAGAGGGCCTGGAGCGGGGCATGCGCCATCAGACACTGATGGGCGTGACGGGGAGCGGCAAGACCTTCACTATGGCCTGCGCCGTGGAGCGGGTACAGCGCCCCACGCTGGTCATCGCCCACAACAAGACTCTGGCCGCGCAGCTCGCCACAGAGTTCAAGGAGTTCCTGCCGAACAACGCCGTCGAGTACTTCGTCAGCTACTACGACTACTACCAGCCCGAAGCCTACGTGCCGCGGTCGGACACGTACATAGAGAAGGACGCCGACGTGAACGAGGAGCTGGACAAGCTCCGCCACTCCGCGACGAGGTCGCTGCTCACCCGCAGGGACGTTCTCATTGTTGCGTCGGTCTCGTGCATCTTTGGCCTCGGCTCCCCGGAGGAGTACCAGAGCTTCGTGTCCTACGTGCGCAAAGGAGAGACCCGGAGCAGAAGCCGCCTCGTGAGGGAGCTGGTGAGCATGCAGTACGAGCGCAACGACTTCGACCTGGCGCGCGGCAGGTTCCGGGTGCGCGGCGACACACTGGAGATCCTGCCGGCCTACGAGGAGATCGGCGTGCGAATCGAGTACTGGGGCGACGAGGTCGAGCGGATCGTGCTGCTGGATACGCTGACGGGGGAGGTTCTGGGCGACCGCGACGACGTCGAGATATACCCTGCCAAGCACTTCGTCACGTCCGAAGACAAGCTCTTGGCCGCCATAGAGACCATCCAGGCCGAGCTCGCCGAGCGGCTCGCGCTGCTGAATGGGGAGGGCAAGCTGCTGGAGGCCCAGCGTCTCGAGTCGCGCACCAACTACGACGTGGAGATGCTGCGTGAGGCGGGAGCCTGCGCCGGGGTCGAGAACTACTCCCGCCACCTTAGCGGCCGTGCCGCGGGCAGCTCGCCAAACACGCTGCTCGACTACTTCCCTGAAGACTACCTGCTGTTCGTGGACGAGTCGCACATGACCCTGCCGCAAATCAAGGGGATGTACTTCAGCGACAGGTCCCGGAAGGAGGTGCTCGTGGACTACGGGTTCCGCCTTCCATCGGCGCTGGACAACCGCCCTCTCGACTTCGAGGAGTTCGAGGAGCGCGTGGGCCAGGCCGTCTACGTCTCGGCCACGCCGGGCCCTTACGAGAGCCGGCACAGCGCCCAGGTCGTCGAGCAGGTGATCAGGCCCACCGGCCTGGTGGACCCAGTCGTGGAGGTCAGGCCCACGCAGGGCCAGATCGACGACCTGCTGTACCGGATCTCCGAGCGGGTGGGACGTGGCGAGCGATGCCTGGTGACGACGCTGACGAAGCGCATGGCCGAGGAGCTCGCCGACTATCTGCGGGAGATGGGCGTGAAGACTCAGCATCTCCACGCGGAGGTGGACACACTGGAACGCAGCGAGATACTGCGGGACCTGAGACTCGGCGTCTACGACGTGGTGGTCGGCATCAATCTCCTCAGAGAGGGGCTGGACCTGCCCGAGGTGAGCCTCGTCGCCATCCTGGACGCGGACAAGGAAGGGTATCTCCGCTCGCGGACTTCGCTGATTCAGACGATAGGACGGGCGGCCAGGCACGTCGACGGCCGAGTGGTCATGTATGCGGACACCGTCACCGAGTCGATGAGGCAGGCGATCGACGAGACTGAGCGCCGCCGGACGCTCCAGAGCGCATACAACGAAGAAAATGGGATCACGCCTCAGAGCATCCGCAAGACCGTGCACGACATCACCGAACGAGTCAAGACCGTCGCGGAAACGCGCACCGAATACCTGACACGCGGCGACCTTCCCAGAGAGGAGATCACGCGCCTGATCAAGGAGCTGGAGTCCCAGATGAAGGAGGCATCGCGCAGCCTGGAGTTCGAGAAAGCCGCGCTCCTGCGAGACCAGATCGTAGACCTCCGCAAGGTCGCCGCAAGCTAGAGCGAGGCGTGGGCTTGCTACCCAGCCCAACATGTCGTATACGTCGATCTGCGCAAGGTCGCCGCAAGCTAGGGTGAGGGCAGGGCAGGGGGCTGAGGAAACAGGGTACGCGTAACTGCCTACCTCCCTGGCGGCCTCAATCTCATCGTTTACCCGGGAGGTAACAGCCCAGCCTTGACCGCCAGCGCGGCCGGGTCCAGCCGAAGGCCGGCTCACACGCCATTGATCGTGTGCTGGCAGGATTCCAACCTGAATTGACCCGCCGACGGTCCATCCCTAGAATGATAAGCACAGACTTGACGCTGATGATTGAGAACGGAGGCTTTCGCACATGACTGAGACTGCGACCCTAACACGCGAAGAGGTCGTCGAGGCGCTGAAGGACGTCTACGACCCGGAGATACCTGTGAACGTCGTCGACCTCGGCCTCGTGTACGACCTGCAGGTCGACGACGGGGACGTGGACATCAAGATGACCCTAACCTTTGCAGGCTGTGGCATGGGGCCTTACATTGCACAGCAGGCGGAGTGGCGGGTCGCGGAGTTGGACGGGGTGGATGACGTGAACGTCGAGATGGTCTACGACCCTCCGTGGACGCCGGACCTGATATCCGAGGACGGCAAGAAGATGCTCGGCTTGGACTAGGCATCTCGTGCGGGCGTCCGTCGGTATCGAACATCAGGCGGATCGAACCGGATGGCCGCAGAATCCCGTGAACAGCAATAGCCGCCTCGATGCGTTGCGGGCAGCTTTGCGTGCCGATCTGGACTTCCACGGCACGGACGGCAGCTACGGCCCTCACGCTTGGCATCCCTTCCCGGCAAAGTTTCCACCACAGCTGCCGAGCTTCCTGATCCGGCAACTGTCTGACCCGGACGGCGTCGTTCTCGACCCGATGCTCGGCTCCGGAACCAAGTTGATTTGTGGCTGTGCAGCTATTAGGATGGCTGAGACACGGGACGGGGCGTGAGGTGGGTATCCGCCGCTCCCTCCGCGATTGACGACCTGAGAGCCCCGGAAGGCTCCGGCGAGGAGCTTAGATGACTCATCCGCAGCCCGGCAATCCGCAGGCCGCCCAGGCGCGCGCCAAGATCGAGGCGATGAAGCGCCAGTTCGAGCAGAAGCGCAACATTGCCGAAGCCCTGTCCAGGATAACCCATAAGATAGGCGTCTACAGCGGCAAGGGCGGTGTCGGCAAGACCACCGTCGCGGTGAACCTCGCCGTCACGCTGGCGCAGGAGGGCGAGCGCGTCGGGATACTCGACGTGGACATAGACTGCCCCAACGTCGTCCGTGCCATGAAAGTCGCCCGGCGCCCGACTGCTACGGACGACCGCAAGATAATCCCGTCCGAGCAGTTCGGAGTGAAAGTCATGTCCATGGGCTTCTTCCAGGAGAATGAGGATGAGGCCATCATCTGGCGCGGCCCAATGGTTCACAACGCGATCAATCAGCTCCTCCAGTCGACCGACTGGGGCGAGCTGGACTACCTTATCGTAGACCTGCCCCCGGGCACTTCGGATTCACCCCTGACTGTGATGCAGAGCCTGGAGCTCGACGGCTTCGTGGTGGTGACCACGCCCCAGGAGCTGGCCAAGGTGGACGCTAAGCGCTCTATCAACATGATCCGCAAGCTGAATCTCAGCGTTTTGGGCGTCGTCGAGAACCTGTCGGGCGGCGTATTCGGCTCCGGGGCCGGCGAGGACCTGGCCGGCGAGATGGGCCTGAAGTTCCTGGGCCGCATCGAGTTGCGCGGCGACTACCGTGACACGTCCAGGCCGACGGTGCTGAACAGCAGCGCCGTGCTGGAGGAGTATTCCGCAGTAGCGCAGAAAGCCAGGGACTCCCTGGCAGCGGCAGCGGCGAGATAGCGAGGCGATGACCGAGCGCAGGCTCGAGACCGCATTCTCTATCGACACGTCGAGCATCAAGTTCGGGTCGGGCGTGACCCGTGAAGTGGGCTTCGAGGCTCGCCGACTCGGCGCAAGCCGCGTGATGGTTGTCACCGACCCGGACCTCTCCGACAGCGAGCCAGTATCGACCGCTATCGGCTCTCTGCGCGGCGAGGGTATCGACGCAGTCCTCTTCGACCAGGCGCGCGTCGAGCCCACGGACGCCTCGTTCAAGGAAGCGATAGCCTTCGCGATTGCCGGAGGGTTCGACGGGTACGTCGCCGTTGGGGGCGGCTCCAGCATGGACACGGCCAAGGCTGCCGACCTCTACGCCACCCACCCGGCCGACTTCCTCGACTACGTCAACGCCCCTGTAGGGCGCGGGCTGCCGGTCCCGGGGCCTCTGAAGCCTCTGATAGCCGTTCCGACGACGGCAGGAACCGGCAGCGAGACCACCGGCGTGGCCATCTTCGACTATACGGAGATGAAGACCAAGACGGGGATCGCGCACAGGATGCTGCGTCCGAATGTCGGGGTCGTCGACCCGGACAACACGCGCACGCTCCCTCGGATGGTGGCGGCCAGCAGCGGGTTCGACGTGCTGAGTCATGCCCTCGAGTCGTTCACCGCCCTTCCGTTCCGCGACCGGGAAGCGCCGGAGACCCCGCTGCTCCGGCCTGCCTACCAGGGATCGAACCCGATCAGCGACGTCTGGGCGACGAGGGCCGTCGAGATGGTGTCCGGGAATCTGACGCGGGCCTCCAACGATACTGAAGATGCCGAGGCACGGAGCGAGATGCTCCTAGCGGCAACCTTCGCCGGAATCGGCTTCGGCAACGCGGGCTGTCACCTGCCTCACGGCATGTCGTATCCCGTCTCGGGAATGGCGCACGGGCTGGACTTCACTGTGGAGGGCTACCCCACAGGGGTGTCGATGTGCCCTCACGGGATGTCCGTAGTGCTCAACGCCCCTGCCGTCTTCCGGTTCACCGCGCCGACGAATCCGGCGCGCCACCTGCTCGCTGCGCGGCTGATGGGCGCGGACGTGTCCGGCGCCGGTCCGGAGGACGCGGGCGACCTGCTGGCCGACGCGATCATCGCGCTGATGCGCCAGCTGGATATGCCGAACGGGCTCGAGGGGGTCGGATACTCGAATGACGACCTAGACGGACTGGTGGCCGGCGCTCTGCCGCAGCACCGGGTGTTGAAGCTGTCCCCGCGTCCGGTGGGCGAACCGGAGCTCAGGCGGCTCTTCGCCGATTCGATGAGGTTGTGGTAGAGGGGCTACCAACCGAGGCCCGGCCGGAACCTCTCCTCTTTCCACGGGTCGCCTTCCATGTGATAGCCGCGCTCTTCCCAGAATCCGGGAGCGTCCTCGGCCATGAATTCCAGGCCGTTGGCCCACTTCGCGCTCTTCCAGCCATAGCGCTTCGGGACTACCAGGCGCAGCGGGCCGCCGTGGTCGGGCGGCAGCGGGGCTCCGTCGTGGCGGTAGGCGAACAGGACGTCATCATCCTGCAGGACGTCGAGGGCCACGTTGGTCGTGTAGCCTCCGTAGCAGTGGACCATGGCGTACCTGGCCTCCGGCTTTGGGCGGACGGCCGCGATCACGTCTGCGAACGGCACGCCCTCCCAGGCGTTTTCGAGTCGGCTCCACTGCGTCACACAGTGAAACTCGGAGTTCAGGGTCACCTTGCCGAGACCGGTAAACTCCTCCCAGCTATAGGTGACCTCCTCCTCCACGAGGCCAAACACTCTGAACCGCCACGTCTTCAGGTCGATCTTCGGTGTCGGCCCGAAGGTCAGGACGGGGAACTTCTCCGTTACGTACTGGCCCGGCGGCGCCTCCTGTTTAGTTTCCTGCCTGATCTGCTTTATCTTACCCAGCTTCTTCAACATGGATTTCTCCCCCGCTGACCTCTTGTGGTCCGCGCCTGTCCGTCTCATGGATTGTACACGGTTGAGGGCGCAGGTGCGATTGCTCCTTTCCCAGACCGTGTGCTAGCCTCTTGCTGCGTATCAGCAACGCTGGAGCTTGCTAGCTTGAGAAACTCCGAGGTGGAGGAGGTCCTCAGAGGCTCCTTCGATCTCCACGTCCACGCCGCTCCCGATCCGTTCCGGGAGCGGCGCATGGACGCTATGGACGCCGCCCGGGCTGCCTACGAGGCGGGCATGAGGGGCTTCGTCCTGAAGTCTCACGACTATCCAACGGCTCCTCTGGCCTACGCTCTCAGCCGGATGTACCCCGGTCTGGAGGTCGGGGGCGCTGTCGTGCTGGACGAGGGCGTGGGCGGGCTGAATCCGAGCGCGGTGCGTGTTGCCGCCGGCCTGGACGCCAGGGTCGTCTGGATGCCCACGTTCTCGGCGGACTTCTACCGCAGCCGCCTGGGGCAGGTGGCGGGCATCAGTCTCTGGGGCCGGCAGGGTGGTCTCAGGCGCGAGGTTCTGGAGATAGTGGATATCGTGGCCGAGAGGGGGATGACGCTCGCTTCCGGTTGGGTGTCTCCGGAGGAGACGATCGAGCTCTTCAGCCGAGCGGTCGAGCGGGGGGTGTCCCGCATGATGGCGACTGCCCCTGCGGGAGTCGCTACGCTCGATCAGCTCAGGAGCGTGGCTTCCCTGGGCGCGTACGTCGAGTACGCCTTCCTGGCCTGTATGCCGTCCCGAACGACCATGGGGGTTGCGGATCTGGCTGCCGCCATCCGTGAGGTGGGGGCTGACCGCTGCGTCCTGACCACGGGTTTGGGTCAGCCGGAGAATCCGCCTCCCGCCGAGGGGATGAGAATGGCCGTGGCCTCCCTTCTCCAGGCGGGCCTGAGCGCCGCGGAGCTTACCCTGCTGGTAAAGGACAACCCGCTCAGGCTGGCAGTCGAGCAGGGGAGCGCCTAGACCGGGCGGCTCGTTCTCTCCGGCAGCGGTTCGGAGGGCGGGCGCGCCGGAACGGGCGGGGCGGCCTTGCCGGTCTTCTCAACGTCCTTCAACGCGAGACGGAAGGCGCGCTGGAAGTGAAGCCGCGCGAGCTCTTTATCACAGTCTCAGTGGTGGCAGCCCCGGCCGGGTATGTCCCAGACCTGTTCGACGGCGCCGCCGCGAACGGCGATGTACTGGTCGAAGCGGTTTATGAGGTGGTCCTGGTAGCCGGGCAGCAGCATGAACTGCCGGCCGACCTTCAGGGGCGCGCTTCCGTCGGAGCGCAGGACAATGTGCTCGTCCTGGACCTCTTCGATGGTCACGCCCGGTATGCCCTCGATCGTGGCGTTGGTGACGGCGGCCGTCGAGAGGGCCTTCATTCCGACGTCGCCGATGCCGACGTCGGGGCGTGGGACGCTTACGATGGTGGAGAGCACCTTGTTGGCGATCTGGAACTCGTCGAGGTAGCCGTAGGTGTTGCCCATGAGGGCGTAGCTTCCGCCCTCCACCTCTGTGACGCCCGGTATCAGCGTGGCGGCGGCGTATGAGAAGGTCTCGCCGCTCGACACCATTTCCACCGGGATGCCCTCGGCTTCTATGGCGTCCTTGACCTCCAGACAGATTCCGATGTGCTCCTCGGCGATTCTGAGCCTCTCGTCGGCGTCGGGCCGTCCTCCTGCGGACTGGTGGCTCATGACGCCCCTGAACCTGACGCCGGGCAGTTCCCTGGCGAGCTTTGCGAGGACGACTCCGTGCTCGGGGCTGCGCACGCCGCCTCTGCGCATCTGGGTATCGACCTCGATCAGGACGCCGATCTCGACGCCGTTCTCGGCTGCGACTTCTGAGATCGTCTCGACGTTTTCGGCGTTGTCGACCGTGACTTTGACGTCGCCCTGTCTGGCGAGGGCGGCCAGCCTGGCGAGCTTCTCTCTGGTGACGATCTGATTGGGTATCAGGACGTCCGTGATGCCGCCCTCGACCATCACCTCGGCTTCGGACAGCTTGGCGGTGCACACGCCGTTGAGGGTGCCGCCCGCTTGGATCTGCATGTTGGCGATGCGGGGGCTCTTGATGTTCTTCGTGTGCTGCCTCATCTTGCAGGCGGTGCCGCGGTATGTTTCGGCGACCACGGCCATGTTGTTTTCCAGGGCGTCCAAGTCGACGAGCAGGCAGGGGGTGTCGAGGTCCGAGATCGGGGTTCCGACGGCGGGGCGGTAGTTATCCATTCGCTTTCTCCACGTTGGTTCTCAGCGGCTTTCGGTCTGGGTCAACGGTATCGGCCGCGCGCGGGCAGGTCCCAGACCGCTTCGAGCCTGCCGTTCCGCGCGGCGTTCAGGTAGTCGTACAGGTTGGCGGTGACTCCCATGTCCCAGGGTGTGAACCAGAGCTTGTCGCCGAGGTTGACCTGGCGGCGGGTGGGTGTTTCGAGGGCGATGTTTCCGTGCTCGGCGCTGAGCGCGATCGCGGCCTCTGGGAATTCGTCTGCGACCGGGTTCCCGCGGTCCATTCCGATGGCCTTGTTGCCGCCGTCGGTGATGATCTTGATGTCTTCCGGGAAGCTGGTGACGGTGGTCAGCACCCTGGCGGCGGGTTCGAGGCCCTCCCGCTGGCCGGCGTATCTGCCGTCCATGAGGGCGTATGAGCCTGCGGGGACTTCGGTCACGCCGTCGGCGGCTCCGGCGATCTCGTAGTTGTATGTTCCTCCGGCGCTGACGGTGTTGACGGTGATTCCGGCGGCCTCGGCGGCCTCGCGCGCTTGCAGGACGCGCCGGATCCAGGCGCGGGACTCCTCGGCGAGCTGCGCCACGCTCCGGACTTCGAGCGTGCCCTCGTGGGTCTTGAAGCCGTCGAAGGTGAGTCCTGGGGAGTCCGTAATGGCCCTGGCGAGGTCCACGGCGGGCTGTCCTGGGTCAACGCCCATGCGGTCCGGCCTGACGGCGATGGATACGAGCACCTTGAGTTCGACGTCCGAGGCGGCCGCGGCCGCGGAGAGGTCGGCGACGTTTGCGGCGTCGTCCACCGCCACGGAGACTGCGGCGCGGCGGGCTAGGGCGCAGAGCCTGGCGATCTTCTGGCCGGTCACGACGTTTGCGGTGATCGAGAAGTCAGCTATGCCGGAGCCGTTGAAGGCCTCGGCCTGTCCGAGCGTGGCGACCGATACTCCTCCGACGGCGCCGGGCGCGGCCAGCTGCATATGCGCGACCGCCGGGCACCCGTGCACGCTCACGCGAGGCCGGATGCCGGCGGCCCTGCCTTCGAAGAAGGAGTGGACCGTCTGGACGTTGCGTTCCAGCCTGTCGAGGTCGACGATCAGGGCGGGGGTGTCGAGTTCCTCAATGGGGGAGCCTATGGGTTTGAAGATCGGCCTTTCCATCACACCTCCGGGGACGTTGGAATATCGGCGGGCCGGGTGTGGGCCTGTCGTGCCCGCTCGTTCCAAAGCGCTCGTAGATTATCACAGGGCGCCGGTTGCTGCAGGTCTCGCGCTGGGTGGATTTTCCCGAAAACTGTCCCAAACTGTTCCATTTTGTTCCGTCTCGTAGCTGAGGGTTTGAATTTGTGGACAGATGTGGGGCATTTGTGGAACAGACGTGGAACAGAACCGGAACAATTTCGGGGCAGTTGTGGGACAGGGGTCCGCAACGGGCCGGGCCTTGCGTCCGGCGGCCCAAGGCCGCGGCTCCGGGTGATTTTCGGCGAAAGTGTCGTATTTGCGGGCATTTCGTAGCTGAGAGGGCCGATTTTGGCCGACAGAATCCGACACTTACCCGACAGTTTTCCGACACTAATACGACACTAATACGACACTTTGCGACACTTATCCGACACTTGTCCGACAGGCGCTTCAGGGAGTCGCGCGGGCTGGTCGTGGAGATTGGCTGGCTGTGTCATGGGTATACTCTAGCACAGCGGTTCGGCGTCGTCAAGGACAGTGGTCAGTGGTCAGTGGTCAGCCAGAGGGGGAGAACCGTTCTGGACTCGTCCTTTCGGGTCTCGGAGAGTCTGATTGTCTGAATCAGGATTCTCAGGATTGGGCAGGATTGGGAGGATGGAGGGGTAGGATGACGGATGTTCAGGGGAGTAGTATGGGCAGGCTGTCGTCTCCGTATATTCTTCCTGTCTGGGAGAGTGGCGGTCGGCATTGACGATCGGCGCTCTCTCTCCGTAGACCTGACGACTTGGAGGGGCCATGTCCACCCAAGAAAGAGAATCCAAGCCTGGTCCGGTAGCGGAGTCTACTAGGATAACCAGCCTCGACCTGATTCGCGGCGTGGCGGTGCTGGGCATCCTGTTGATGAACGCGGTCAGCATCAAGTTCGGGTTTGTCCCGTATCTGAACATCAGCGCGGGCGGATCGGAGACGTGGCTGGACTGGACGGTCGGGGTCTTCGGCGAGATTTTCATCGACCAGAAGTTCATGGGGCTTTTCTCGCTGCTGTTCGGCGCAGGGGTGATGCTGTTCATCGAGAGGGCGGCGGGCGCGCGGTGCTGTTGAATCTGTGGCGCAATGCCCTTCTGCTGATCATCGGCAGTCTGCACTACATGATAAGGGAGGGGGACGTGTTGATGGTCTATGCCGTCTCCTCACTTTTCCTCGTTGCCATGAGGAGGCTTTCGTCCAGGACCCTTATCGTCGTTGGCGCCGTCCTTTTCTTGGCGCCCATTGCCAACGATCTTCTGCTCCAGTCCATCGCCGACTCGAGCGATGCGACGCTGGCAGGAATATGGACTGAACCCAGCGGGGATATAGACGACGTGGATGAGCTGCTCGGCCTGGGGGCGCTGTCCGGCTACTTCATGCGAGGTCTGGGGCTGATCATAATGGGCGCGGGGCTTTATCGGACGGGTTTCATGCACGGGGACATGTCTGTCAAGACATACCGAACGACGGCGTTGGTGGGTCTTGGCGTCGGGCTGCCGCTGGCGGCGATTGGGGTGATGTTCACCGCGGTGAACGACTTCTCGACCACGGTGGCTTTCATTGGGAACATTCCCAACAACCTGGGGACCATTCCGGCGTCGCTGGGGTACCTCAGCCTGATAATCCTCTGGAATCGGCGGGCGGACAACTGGCTGAAGAGGCGGTTCAGGGCTGCGGGCAGGATGGCGTTGACCAATTATCTGTCTCAGAGCGTGCTGGGCGTCTTCCTGCTCACCGTTCTGCTGGGCGACGTCGAGGTCAACAGGGCGGGGATACTGGTTTTCGTGCTGGCGGTCTGGGCCTTGCAGCTGTGGTGGTCGGAGGCGTGGCTCGCCCGATTCCGCTTTGGTCCAGCCGAATGGATATGGCGAGTCTTGACCTACCGCCGGTGGCAGGCTCTCCGCCGCGCCTGATTCGGGGGACAGTGGTCAGCGGCCAGTGGTCGGTGGTCAGTGGCGAGTGCTCCCCAACCCCTTGCCGGAGGGAGAATCCCTCTGGACTCCCCCTTCGGATCTCACAGAATCTGAACAGTTTCATTTGGGGATGTTTGTCGGATGATCAGGTTGCCGGTGGGTCTCCGTCAAGAGTCTGTGCTATGTTGGCCTGTGACGGGGTGGAGAAGATGCGCAGCGAGCGGTGAGGAGGGTTAGGGATTCTCGGACCTATCGATATTGTTCCCGGTGTCTTTCAGCTGCGTGTTGTCGGGGCGCGGGTGACGTTTCTGGCTGACGAGCGGGGCCTCGTGCTGGTGGACGGGGGCGGCGTTGGGAGCGGCCGGCTGATTCGGGCGGGGCTGCGGAGAGCCGGATACGCAGTGAGTGACATACGCTTGGCGGCTGTCACTCACTACCACCCCGATCATACTGGGGGGCTGTCCGCGCTGTCGGCGCCGGTCGCCGCTCACGAGGATGACGCGGCTATCATCAGCCGCGAGGCGCCGTATCCGAGTCCGTTCGACAGGTCGGCGCTGGGCCGCGCGGCGTGGCCTCTGACGCGGCCCGTGTTGGGCGAGGGCGTGCCGGTGGCCCACCGGCTCCGTGACGGGGACAGGCTGCCCGGCGCGGAGGGGGTCGTGGTGGTTCACACGCCGGGCCACACGGCGGGCAGCGTGTGTTTGTACGTGGAGTCGAAGAAGCTCATCATCGTGGGCGACGCTCTCCGGCATCGAGGCGGCAGTCTCTGGCATCGGGGCGGTGGTCTCATTCCGCCGCCCCGCCTGGTCACGCAGGACTTGGATCTGGCCGTGGAGTCTCTGAGGAAGCTCACGGCGCTGGACTTCGAGACCATCTGCTTCAGCCACTTCCCTCCGATGCGCGAGAGGGCGCGGGAGTCGCTCGAGTTGCTTCTGGAGGGGTATGGGAAGGGGTGTGGGGGCGGGTCTGGGGGCTTTTAGCGGGATGCCGAGATGGGAGTTGACCGTGGGCGGATCCGCTCCTTATTCCATTTCGTCCCAGTTGTGGCCGGTCTTGAGTTCGACTTCGAGTGGCACGGACAGGTTCATAGCGGAGGGCATCAGGTCGAGGACGAGACGGCGCATCTCGTCCAACTCGTCTCCGGGGGTCTCGAAGATGAGTTCGTCGTGCACCTGGAGGGTCATCATCGAGCGGAGCCCGTCGGCGTCGATTCGGTCCTGGATTCGGACCATGGCGATCTTGATGACGTCGGCGGCGGTGCCCTGGATGGGCATGTTTATGGCCATGCGCTCACCTGCGGACCGGACGGTGTAGCTTCGGGACCGGATCTCGGGGATGTATCTTCTGCGGCCCATGAGGGTCTCGACGTATCCCTGCTCCCGGACCCTCTCCTTGGTGGACTCTACGTAGTCGTGGATGCCCGGGTACTTGCTGAAGTAGGTGCCAATGAAGGCGGCTCCTTCGTCGGCGGACAGGTCGGTCTGGCGGCTGATGCCGAACGGGCTGAGGCCGTAGAGCACACCGAAGTTCATTATCTTGGCTATGCGCCTCATTTCGTCGGTCACGTCGGAGATGTGGACGTCGTAGACGGATGACGCGGTGGCGGCGTGGATGTCTTCACGCCGCCGGAATGCCTCGATGAGCTGGGGGTCTTCGGAGACGTGGGCGAGGATTCGGAGTTCGATCTGGGAGTAGTCTGCGCCGAGGAGTGTCCATTCGGGCGCGCTGCGCGCGACGAAGGCTCGGCGCACCCTTCGTCCGAGTTCGGTGCGGACGGGGATGTTCTGGACGTTGGGGTCGTTGCTGGAGACGCGGCCGGTGGCGGAACCGGTCTGGTTGTAGGTGGTGTGAATGCGTCCGGTGCGCGGGTCGACCAGAGCGGGGAGCGCGTCGACATAGGTGGACTTGATCTTGGAGACCTGCCTGTAGTCGAGGATCTGTCCGAGCACGTCGTAGGACTTGGGGTCCACGCCCTCGACCACCCCTTGGTCGAGGGTCCGGCGCAGTTCGTCCAGAGACGCGGCGTCGGTGGAGTGGCCGGTCTTGGTGCGTTTGGTGGGTGGGAGCTTCAGTTCGTCGAAGAGCACGCCTGCGAGCTGCTGGGACGAGTTGAGGTTGAATTCGTGTCCGACCAGCGCGTACATGGACGACTCGATCTCCGAGAGGCGGGCGGCGAGCTCGGCGGACATGTCCTGGAGCATGTCGACGTCTATGGAGACCCCGCCTCGCTGCATTTTTACGAGGACGGGTACTAGCCTCATCTCCAGGCTGTCGAAGGTTTCCGCGAGTCCCTTTTCACTCAGCTCTTCTTCGAGTCTGCGCCTGAGCCGCAGGGTGTGATCGGCCTCCGTTCCGGCGTATGCCGCCGCGCTCTCGACGGGGACCTGTGACACGTCGAGGCGCTTGCGGCCCGTGCCGATGAGTTCGGTGAGGGGCGGGAGCTCGTGCTGGAGCGACTCCAGGGCGAGGGCCTGTATGGT
Organism: uncultured Dehalococcoidia bacterium; assembly: GCA_958295685.1. Classification (GTDB taxonomy): domain Bacteria; phylum Chloroflexota; class Dehalococcoidia; order Lucifugimonadales; family CATQGZ01; genus CATQGZ01. Next base: position 699,871 of record OY282365.1, on the reverse strand, counting down.
CAGCGCCTTCCTGCCGCTGACGTGCGCGGCGAGCATGGTGTCGAAGTCGACGCCTCGGACTTCGAGGCCGCGGCCGGCGAGGGCTGTCGCGCCGGGGTTGGCGTTGTGCATCGTCTTGGGCCGGGACTCACTGCCGAGGATCGGGGCGAGGCGGTTGAGCGCGAGGTCGCCCGGCGTCCGTTGGCCCTCTTGGTGTCCGACGGGGACGTAGGCTGCCCTGCCTTCCGAGGCTGCGAAGGCGAGGCCGACGACCTGGGAGGCGATGGGGCCGCCGGTCGTGGTCAGGACGTTGAGGGCGAAGCCGTCCGCGGTCTCTAGCTCACGGATCAGCCTGTCGAGGGCTTCTTCCGAGTCTGCCACCGTGACCTGGGTGGCAGCCGCCTCCGTGTCCATGAGAAGCTGGCCCTGCCGGTCCGGGCCTTCGGAGCGCGGGGTGGGTATGCGGGCGACTGTGCTGAAGAACTCCAGCGTCCGCACGAACTCGACCACTTCGGCCCTGTCGTACTGCCAGAATTTGGCACTGTCGAGTTGCAGCTCGACGGGGGCGTCGCGGACGATTGTGACGAGAGATTTGCCGAGGAGAGTCTGTTCGCTGTTGTCCATGAGGGCCTGCCGCACTCGCGCAGGGGTGACCTCGTCGACGCGCTCCAGGAGGCGCTCTATGCTGCCGTAGGTCGAGATCAGGCGCATGGCCGTCTTGCTCCCAACGCCTGGGACGCCTGGGACGTTGTCTGAGGAGTCGCCCTCGAGGGCCTTCAGGTCCGGGATGGACTCGGGGCCGAGTCCGCCGTAGCGCTTCCTGACCGCGGCCTCGTCGTAGAGGGCCCGCTTCTGCGCGCCGGAGCTGAGGAGCACTTTGACCCAGGGGCTGACGAGTTGGAGTGTGTCGGTGTCGCCGGTGAGGATGACGGTGTCGATATGTTTGTCTGCCGCCTGGCGTCCGAGCGTGCCGAGGATGTCGTCGGCCTCGTACCCGTCGCTTTCGTAGACGGGGATTCTGAAGGCGTTCATCATCTGCCGGATGCGGTCGAATTGAGGACGGAGCTCCGGCGGCGTGGGCGGCCTGTGGGCCTTGTAGGCGTCGAACTGGCGGTGCCGGAAGGTGGGGCCGGGAAGGTCGAACGTCATGGCGACGTGCGTCGGGTTCCAGTCGGACAGGGTTCGCAGGAAGGTGTTGAGGAAGCCGTACACGGCGCGCACCTCTTCCCCGGTGGCGCTGACGCTGAGGGGTTCGCGGATGGCGTGCCAGGCTCTGTGGATGAGGGCGTGGCCGTCCATCAGGATCAGCAGGGGTTTCTCGTCGAACATGGGCGTTGTGCCCATGGCGGGCCTCCGTCGCGGGGGGATGGGCACGATTATACAGAATCGGCCTCAGGGGGTGGTTATGGCGATCCGGGAACATTTCGCCGAGCGGCCCGGCCAGGTGAGTCGGCGGGCGCGGGTCTTCCGCCGATGAGGCGTGGGGCTACACTGCGGCGAGGGCGCTCACGTCGTTCAGGAGTCGGGCCACGGCTTCGGGCGACTCGGCCTCGGCGTAGATGCGGAGGAGTGGCTCGGTTCCCGAGAAGCGGGCCATGGCCCAGTAGCCGTCTTCGAGGGCGAAGCGGAAGCCGTCCTGGGTGTCGACGCTCTCGACCCGCTTGCCGCCCAGAGTGGCGGGCCTGGCGGCGGAGAGTCCGGCGAGGGCGGCGATTCGCCGAGTCCTGTCCAGGGTCAGGTCGAGTCTGTCGTAGTGGTGCGGACCCACCTTGTCTTCCAGGGATTGGAGCAGCTCTGAGACGGACTTTCCGGTCTTCACCATCAGGTCGAGTATCATGAGGCCGCTCAGGATGCCGTCCCGCTCCGGGACGCTGCCGCGGAAGGCGTATCCTCCGCTCTCCTCGCCGGCGATCAGGGCCTCTTCCCGGATCATGACGGGTGCAATGTGCTTGAATCCGACCGGGGCTTCGAAGACTGGGACGTCGTGCATCTCTGCGAGCCGGTCTACCATGCTGGTCATGGTGATCGAGCGAACGATGGGGCCTCTGTTCCCGAGTACGTCGAGCTGGTGCATGCACAGGAGGGCGAAGGCCTGCAGAGTGGTGACGCAGCGCCCTGTCTCATCGACGAGGCCGAGCCTGTCTGCGTCGCCGTCCGTGGCGAGACCGACGTCGGCCCGGCGGCGGCGGACCGCGGTGATCAGGGGTTTGAGGTTTCGGGCTATCGGCTCGGGCTGGGACATGCCCGGGAACGCCGGGTTGCGTGCGGACCTGATCTCGGAGACGGACGCGCCGCCGCCGGACAGGAGTTTGCCGAAGTAGCCTACTCCCGCGCCGTGCATGGGGTCGGCCACGACCTGAATACCTGACGAGCGGATGCGGTCGAGGGAGACCATGCCCGATATGTGCCCGAGGTAGCTCGGCTCCGGGTCGAGGTGGTCGATCAGCCCCTTGCGTTTCCCCTCTTCCAGTGGCATGGAGAGCGGGTCTCTCGACCCGGCGGCGGCGATTCGGCGTTCGAGCTGCCCGATCACCTCGTCGGTGGCGCTGCCGCCGTAGTATGGCTTGTACTTGAAGCCGTTCCACTCGGCGGCGTTGTGGCTGGCGGTGATGACGACGCCTGCCGCGGCGTCGAGGGCGACCAGGTTGTGGGTGATTGCGGGGGTCGGAGCGGGCCGGTCACACAGTGTGGAGGGGGTCAGGTTGCCGGCGGCGACGGATGCGACGGCCTCGGCGAAGCGCTCCGAGCCGAAGCGGGTGTCGTAGCCTATGACGAGGCCGCGTTGGTGGATTCCCTGGTTTCTGAGGAGGTCGACGACGCCCTGGGCGCAGAGCCTGACGTTGGCGAAGGTGAAGTCTTCGGCTATGATGCCCCGCCAGCCGTCGGTTCCGAAGGTTATTCCCATACGCTTTCAGGCGAGCCGTTCAAGCGGGCGTGTCGGCCGCGTCGACGGCGCCGATGAATGCCTCTCGCCGGAGCGCGGCGGCTCTGTCGGTTCGTTCCCAGGGGAGGTCGACGTCCTGTCGGCCGAAGTGTCCGTATGCGGCGGTCTGGTGGTAGATCGGTCTTCGGAGGTCCAGGTCTCGAATGATGGCGCCGGGCCGCAGGTCGAAGTTGCGGTCGATGAGGTCGACGATTTTGGTGTCCGGCACCTTGCCCGTGCCGAACGTCTCGACCGAGATCGAGATGGGCTTGGCCACGGCTATGGCGTAGGAGACCTGTATTTCGAGGCGGTCGGCGACTCCCGCGGCGACCAGGTTCTTGGCGACGTATCTGGCGGCATAGGCGGCCGACCTGTCTACCTTGGTGGGGTCTTTGCCGGAGAAGGCGCCGCCTCCGTGCCTTGCGAATCCTCCGTAGGTATCGACGAGGATCTTGCGTCCGGTCAGCCCCGTGTCGCCGACCGGCCCGCCGATGACGAAGCGGCCCGACGGGTTGACGACGAACCTGGTGTTTCTGTCCAGCAGCTCGTGCGGGATCACCTCCTTGGCAACGTGGTCTACGAGGTCGCGCTCTAGGACGGACTGGCTGACCTCGTGATCGTGCTGGGAGCTCATGACGACCGTGTGGATTCTCTTGGGCAGGCCGAACTCGTACTCCACCGTTACCTGGGACTTGCCGTCGGGTCGGAGATATGGGAGATACCGCTCCTTTCGGACCTCCGCCATACGGAGGCATATGCGGTGCGACAGGGCGATCGGCAGGGGCATCAGTTCGGGCGTCTCGTTGCAGGCGAAGCCGACCATCATTCCCTGGTCTCCCGCGCCGAGGGACTCGACGTCCTCGCCGTTGCCGTCGGGGCTCTCCTCTCCTCTGATCTCCAGGGCCGTGTCCACGCCGGCGGCTATGTCGTGTGACTGCTCGTGGACCGCTACGACGATGCCGCAGGACTGGTGGTCGAAGCCGAACCCGGCGTCTTCGTAGCCGGCCTCCCTGATGGCGCGGCGTGCTACGGTGGGGATGTCGACGTAGCCCTTGGTCAGCGTGATCTCTCCCATGACCACGACCAGGCCGGTGGTGACGCACACCTCACAGGCCACGCGCGCCATCGGGTCGATGCTCAGGAACGCATCCAGGATGGCGTCCGAGATCTGGTCGCAGAGCTTGTCGGGGTGGCCTTCCGTGACCGACTCGGACGTGAACAGGTAGGATGGCGAGTCGGAGAAGCTGTATGGCATGTTTGACCTCGTTGTTGGTTATGATTTGTTTGATCGGTCCGGTCTCAGGTTCCCAACTCCCAGCTTTCCAGGTAGCGCTTCTGCTGGGGGGTCAGCGAGTCTATCGAGACTCCCATGGATAGCAGCTTGAGCCTGCCGACCTCCTGGTCGATGTCTTTGGGTACTGGGTAGACTCCGGCTTCGAGCGACTGATGGTTCAGGGCCAGGTGCTCTACCGAAAGGGCCTGATTGGCGAAGCTCATGTCCATCACTGCGGAGGGGTGGCCCTCGGCGGCGGCGAGGTTGATGAGCCTGCCTTCGCCGAGCAGATAGACGAGCCTGCCGTCATCGAGGGAGTATTCGTCGACGAAGGGGCGCACCCGGCGCTTCGTCGACGCCATGGCTTCGAGGGCGTCGATGTCTATCTCGACGTTGAAGTGGCCGCTGTTGGCGATGATGGCGCCGTTCTTCATGCTGCGGAAGTGCTCGGCTCCGACGGCGGTCATGCCGCCTGTGAGGGTGATGAAGACGTCGCCGATCCTGGACGCCTCGGCCATCGGCATGACCTGGTGGCCGTCCATGGCGGCTTCGAGCGCCCTCACGGGGTCGACCTCGGTGACGATGGTGTGGGCGCCCATGCCCCTGGCGCGCAGGGCGACGCCCCGGCCGCACCAGCCGTAGCCGCATATGACGGCGTTCTTGCCGGCCCAGAGCATGTTGGTGGCCCTGGTGATGCCGTCCAGCGTGCTCTGGCCCGTGCCGTATCGGTTGTCGAAGAAGTGCTTGGTGTCGGCGTCGTTGACTGCGATTATCGGGTATTCGAGCTTGCCGGATTCGGCCAGGCTCCTGAGGCGGATGACGCCGGTGGTCGTCTCTTCGCAGCCTGCGAGCACGTCCGGGAGGACGTCGGCGCGGGTGGTGTGCAGGGTTGCGACGAGGTCTGCGCCGTCGTCCAGGGTGATGTTGGGCCGGGCGTCCAGGGCGGCGTTGATGTGCGCGTAGTAGGTGTCGTTGTCCTCTCCGTTGACGGCGTAGGTTGGGATGCCGTACTCGGCCACGAGCGCGGCTGCCACGTCGTCTTGAGTGCTGAGCGGGTTGCTGGCGCAGAGCGCCACCTCGGCTCCGCCGTCCTTTAGAGCCAGCGCGAGGTTCGCCGTCTCCGCGGTTACGTGCAGGCAGGCGGCGACGCGGAGTCCCTCCAGGGGCTTCTCGTCGGCGAAGCGATGCCGGATTTGGGCGACTACGGGCATCTCGCGGGCGGCCCACTCGATGCGTAGGACGCCTTCTCCGGCCAGAGCGGCGTCTCGGATGTCTCCCGTCGTGGTTTGCGTGGTCAAATCAGCCTCCTGATTTCTGTCGGGTGGTTTCGCGCCACGGCAGCGATTCGCGGTCTCTCAGCGGCTCGAACCTTATCAGATTCGTGAGGGCCCTGAACCGCTCTTCGATCTCCGGGGGGGTGAGAGTGTGCAGGCGGTCTACGCTGAAGCTCTCGACGGTAAACGAGCCTATGACGGAGCCGAGGATGGCCGCGCGCCTGAAGCCTTCGTCGCTCAGGTCTCCGCTTGCGGCCAGGTATCCGATGAATCCTCCTGCGAATGAGTCGCCCGCGCCGGTTGGGTCCACCACGTGTTCGAGCGGGAAGGCGGGGACGGAGAAGGCGGTTCCCGCCCGGCGCACGAGCGCGCCGTGCTCGCCGCGTTTCACGACGACGGTGGAGGGGCCCATGTCGAGGATCCGGTCGGCGGCAGACACGACGCTGCGCTCGCGCGAGAAGCTGCGCGCCTCGCCCTCGTCCATGAAGACCAGGTCGACGGACTTGATCGTCTCCTCCAGGGCCTCCCGGCTGCCGTCTATCCAGATGTTCATCGTATCGAGAGCCACCAGCTTCGGCCTTGCGGCCATCTGGTCCAGGACGCTGCTCTGGAGGGCGGGGTCCATGTTGGCCAGGAACAGGTATGGCATCGTCCTGTGCTCGGGGTCGAGGGTCGGCGAGAATTCCGCGAACACGTTGAGCCGGGTGTCCAGGGTCTCCCTCATGTTGACGTCCTCGGACGAGTAGACGCCCGACCATCGGAAGGACTCACCCGCGGAGCGTTCGAGGCCCGACGTGTCGACGCCGTGCGACTTCAGGAGACGGAGGTGTTCGTCCAGGAAGTCGTCGCCGACGACGGCGACGAGGCTGATCGGGACGAAGTAGCTCCCGGCTATGGAGAAGAAGGCGGCCGAACCCCCGAGGACGCCGCTGCGGCTGCCCGCAGGGGTCTTTACGGTATCGTAGGCCACGGTGCCCACAACAAGCACTGACACGTGATCGTCCTCAGACCGGCCTTTTATCTGTTACCCGTCGATAGGAGGGACAAGACCCTCAGCGGGCAGCATCATGAGTCGGAGCCGTAGCTGGCCGGATGCCCTTTCTGAATCCAGGCAGGGGTTCCATCCTCTATATTGTACAGCTTCTCCGAATCGAACCCCATAGCGGCTGCCATCTCGCACGCGAGGCCGCTGCGGACGCCCTGGGCGCATATGAACATCAGGGTCTTGTCCTGGGGTAGCTCGTCTATACGCGCCAGCAGGTCGTCGACGGTGATGAACAGGGCGCCGCTGACGTGCCCCTCCGTGTACTCGTCCAGCCTGCGGACGTCCACGAACAGGACGTCAGGGTCGCCGAAACGCGCCGCCGCTTCATCCGAGCCTATGCGGTAGTAAGGCTCACCGGGCTCCTGTCTCGCCATCAGTTCGGTCTCCTCTCAAGTGGTGGTTGGGCGGTGGTCATCTCCGCCGGTATCGAAGCGGGTCGGCCGGGCCGTCAGAGGTACTTGCCTACTATGGGGGCGAGCCTGCTCCTTACGTCCGGCGGCACCAGATCCGGCGACGTGATTATCGCGTTCTCAAGCGCCGCGGCGCAAGGGCAATCGCGCGACTCCGGGACGGTGGGCACAAGCCGTTTGATCACGCCGCGCGCGCTCGCGACGTTCTCCAGCAGGTTCCGAACGACCATCTCGACCGTGACAGGCTCTTCCGCCTCGTGCCAGCAGTCGTAGTCGGTGACGAGCGCCATGGTGGCGTAGCATATCTCGGCCTCGCGGGCGAGCCGCGCCTCCGGGAGCGCCGTCATGCCGATTATGCTCGCACCCCACGAGCGGTACAGCTCGGACTCCGCCCTGGTGGAGAACTGAGGGCCTTCTATGACCACGCAGGTCCCGCCCTCGTGCGTCTTCAGACCCGTCCTCCTGCCTGCGTCGGACAGCTGGCGAGTGAGGACGGGGCAGTACGGGTCGGCGAGGGCTACGTGCGCCACGACGCCCCCGCCGAAGAAGGTGCTCGGCCGGCCCCGGGTCCTGTCGATGAGCTGGTCGGGGACGACCACGTCCAGCGGGTGGACGTCTTCCTTCAGGCTGCCGACGGCGCTGACGGAGACGATACGCTCCACGCCGAGCGTCTTGAGCGCGAACACGTTGGCCCGCGCCGGCAGCTCGGTGGGGGAGACGCGGTGTCCGCGGCCGTGTCTGGGCAGGAAGGCAAGCTCGATTCCTTCGAGGCTTCCCAGAACGATCCGGTCGCTCGGCTTCCCGAACGGCGTGTCGATCTCCACCTCCTCTCGGTCGTCGAGGTCGTCCACGTCGTACAGGCCGGAGCCGCCTATGAAGGCGAGCCTTGGTTGGCGGTCAGACAATCTGCTATCCACGTTCGTCCTCCGTGATGCGGCGCAGGCCGTCGGTGTATGGTTCACGGACGACGCCGCGCTCGGTGACGATGGCGGTCACGTACTCGTGGGGCGTGACGTCGAAGGCAGGGTTGAGGGCGTCGATGCCGGGGGCGGCGACCCTCTCACCGTTGAAGTCGGTCACCTCCTCCGGCGGTCTGTGCTCTATGACTATCTCCCGACCTGACGCGATGCTCGGGTCGAGCGTGGTGGTAGGGGCGGCGACGTAGAAGGGGATGCCGTTCTCCCTGGCGAGCACCGCGAGCGAGTAGGTGCCTATCTTGTTGGCGACGTCGCCGTTGGCGGCTATCCGGTCGGCCCCGGTCAGGACGGCGTGGACCTGGCCGGTCCGCATCACGTGGCCTGCCGCCGAGTCTGCTATCAGGGATGCTTCGACGCCCGCCCGCGCCAGCTCCCAGGCCGTGAGCCTGGCGCCCTGCAGGAACGGCCTGGTCTCGGTCGCCAGGACTCGGGCGACCCGCCCGTCCCGCCAAGCCGTCACGATCACCCCGAGGGCCGTGCCGAAGCCTCCGGTGGCAAGCGCCCCCGTGTTGCAGTGGGTGAGCGCCACGCAGCCCTGGGGCAGGAGAGCCGCGCCGTGCCTGCCGATGGCCCTGTTCGCCGACTCGTCCTCGTCCTGAATGGCCTGCGCCTCGGCTATCAGGGCCTCCAGGGCGGCGGCTGGAGAGGAGGCCCGGCGGGCTTCTTCCAACATCCGGTCCACGGCTTGGGCCAAGTTCGCGCCGGTGGGTCTGGCGTTGCGGACTTCGGCTGCCGCCTTCTCCAGGGCGGCGATGAACTGGGGGTCTTCGACCAGTTCGGCTGCCGCGAGAGCCACGGCGTATGCGCCCGCGACTCCTATGGCGGGCGCGCCGCGAATACGCATCTGCCGGATCGCGTCGACCACCTTCCCGCAGCCGTCCAACTCGATCCAGACCTCCCTGTGCGGCAGGAGGGTCTGGTCGAGCAGCCTGACCCTGCCATCGGCCCACTCGATGGGCCTCATGTCTACGGCGGCAGCCGACGTCAACCGATCCGCTCCATGGTCAGCCGGACGCCTTCATCACGTCGAGGAGCTCCTCGACGGCGGCGGCCGACTCCTTCAGCTGCGCGGCCTCTTCTTCGGTGAGGTCGAACTCGATGATCTCTTCGACGCCGCCCGCGCCGAGCTTCACTGGGACGCCGACGTATATGCCGTTCAGGCCGTACTGGCCTTCGAGGTAGGCGGTGCACGGCAGTATCTCGCGCTTGTCGAGGAGGATGGCCTCGACCATCTGGGCGATTGCGGCGGAGGGCGCGTAGTAGGCGCTGCCCGTCTTCAGGAGATTGACGATCTCCGCTCCGCCGTCGCGGGTTCGCTGGACTATCTCTTCGATGCGCGATGCCGGGAGCAGCTTCGAGATGGGCGTGCTGCCCACCGTCGTGCCGCCCACGATCGGGACCATGGTGTCGCCGTGACCGCCCAGGACGAAGGCCGAGACGGAGTTCACGGATACGTTCATCTCGGCCGCAAGGAAGGACCTGAACCGCGCGGTGTCGAGTATGCCCGCCATCCCGACGACTCGTCGGCTGGGAAGGCCGCTGACTTCGAGGGCGCGCTGGGCCATTGCGTCCAGGGGGTTGGTGACGATGATCAGGACGCAGTTCGGGGAGCGGCGCACCGTTTCCCGGACGACGCCGGTGACGATCTTCATGTTGGTGAGCAGGAGGTCGTCGCGGCTCATCCCCGGCTTGCGCGGCAGGCCGGAGGTGACCACCACGACGTCGGAGCCTTCGGTCTCCTCGTAGTCGTTGGAACCCACTATCCTGGAGTCGGAGCCGGTAACCGGGCCGGCTTCGAGCATGTCGAGGGCCTTCCCCTGGGGCAGGCCCTCGACTATGTCCACCAGGACTATGTCCGCGAGGCCGCTGTCGAAGACACGCTGGGCCGCGGTGGCCCCGACGTTCCCGGCCCCCACAATCGTCACCTTTCTTCTCATGTTCGACTGTCTCCTCAGGTAAGCTGGTCTGTAGGAGCGATCAGGAACGCCCGAACAGGAGTCTGTCGAGCTCTCTTTCGATCTCGGGTCTGATCCTTCCCTCGAACATCCTGGCGGCCATGGGGAGCCGCAGGTCGAGTATCACCTCAGAGTCCGAAACGGCGACCGTCCCCTTTACGCTGAGGCCGCGGGCGCGGAACGAGAAGTCCATCTCGTCGTCCCGCCAGACTCGCTCGACGTCGGACACGCTTTCGCCGAAGCGCTTCACGAGGGACGGCGCCAGGTCTTCGATCCTGTTCCTGACCGCCTCTCTCGTCAAGCCGTGCTTTCTGATGATTCTCATTTGATTCTCATTGTGGTGAGCCGTCGTCGAATGGCCTCAGCCTCATCCGACTCTCATGAATTCGTCCCAGCGGGCCTCGATGCCGGAGTCCTCGACGGTGGCCATCACGTAGTCGCCGAACTCGTCGCTGGAGGCTCCGGTGTTCCTGCCGGTCATGACGACGCGCCGCTCGTACTGGCCGCAGATGTCGAGGGCCTTGTGCAGCCTGCCGCCTATCCGGTCGTAGCCGACGTGCTCTAGCATCATGGCCGCTGCCCGCAGCATCGAGCTTGGGTCCGCGTATCTTGCCCTGCCTTCCCGGACCATTCTGGGCGCGCTGCCGTGGATGGCCTCGAACATGGCGTTTCGCTTGCTGAAGTTGGCTGATCCGGCGGTGCCGACCCCGCCCTGGATCTCGGCGGCTTCGTCGGTGAGAATGTCGCCGTAGAGGTTGGGGAGCACCATCACCTGGAACTGGGTGCGCCTCTTCTTGTCGAGCAGCTTGGCGGTCATGATGTCTATGTACCAGCTGTCCCACTCGATTTCGGGGTATCTCTCCGCCACCCTGCCGGCCACTTCGAGAAACTTGCCGTCGGTCGTCTTGACGATGTTGGCCTTCGTGACGACGGTGACGCGGGTCTTGCCGGTTCGTCTGGCGTAGGCGAACGCGGCGTCGATGATGCGCTCGGAGCCGGGCGTGGTGATTACTCTGAAGTCGACGCTCAGGTCCGGGGATACCTCAAGCCCCTGGCTGCCGAGGGCGTAGACGTCCTCCGTGTTCTCGCGGAAGAACGTCCAGTCGATGTCCTCGGACGGAATCCTGACGGGCCGGACGTTGGCGAATAGGTCGAACGCCTTGCGCATTCCGACGTTCGCGCTCTCGATGTTGGGCCAGCCGTCGCCCTTTTCGGGAGTGTGGGTTGGCCCCTTGAGGGTGACGTGGCAGGCGCTGATCTCATCGAGCACGTCGTCGGGGATCGCCTGCATCTTCGCCGCGCGGTTCTCGATGGTGAGGCCGTCGATGGCGCGGAACTCGACCCGTCCGTCGGCCACGTGGCCGCGGAGCAGGCGTTCGAGCACCCGGTGGGCCTCGGCGCTTATGGTGGGGCCGATGCCGTCGCCGCCGATCATGCCTATGACGATCGGTCTCATGGCGCCGTAGTCCATCCAGTCCGTATCCAGTTTGAGGCGCTCGATTCTTTCGAGCTGCTGCCGCAGGATGGTTCCGAAGTGATCCTTTGCGGTCTCTATCGCCGAAGGGTCTGTCATGCGTTCTCCTGATGCTAGCGGCGGCTGTTCGATGAGCGTCTCATCGAACGATGGTAGCCAGTATTTGATCCTTCTTGACGGTCGTTCCCGGCTTCAACGGCAGTGGGGCGACGCTGCCGTCGGCCGGCGAGGGCAGCGTGTTCTCCATCTTCATCGCCTCCAGGATGACCACAGGGTCGCCCGCGCTGACGGTCTGGCCCTCCTCGACGAGGTACCGGAGGACGATTCCAGGCATCGGGGCGGTGATGTCCGTGCCGCCGGCAGGCCGTGCCTGCGCCTGCGGCGGTCTTCCACCGCCGGCAGACACGGCTGACACGGCGACCGGGGGTGTCGATTCTACGGGATCGACCTCGACTTCGAAGAGGTCGTCTCCCACGTATACGTTGAAGCGCCGCGCCCGGGCGCTCTTCGGCGGAGCGTCCGAAGCCCGCCGGACGGTCCGTAGAGAGGCTCCGCCGGTCTCCGCCTGGGGGCTGTCGGGCTTCATCTCGTCGGGAAGCTCCTCGAGGCCGTGCTTGATTCGGAGGAATCTGAGACCGGTGGTGGGATAGAGGGCGTAGGTGAGAACGTCCTCGACGTCGGACGTGATGCTCTTCACCGCCTCACGCGCCTGCTCCATCTCCGGCTCGATCAGGTCGGCGGGCCTTGCCGTGATGGGGTCGTGGTCTCCCAGAGCGAGGGCGGCGACCGACGGATCGATGGAGGCGGGCGGGCTGCCGTACAGGCCGCGGACGTAGTCCTTGACCTGGTCGGAGACCATCTCGTAGCGGCCGAACAGGACGTTGCTCACCGCCTGAGAGCCGACCATCTGGCTCATGGGCGTGACCAGCGGCGGATAACCCAGCTCCCTGCGGGTGTTGGGTATGTCCTCGAGCACCTCGTCGAGCCTGTCGAGGGCGTCGGCCTCTCTCAGCTGAGACACCAGGTTGCTGGCCATGCCGCCGGGGATCTGGTGGCTGAGCACTCTGGCGTCTATGACCGCGGCGCGCGGACTCTCCATGTGCTTGCGGTAGGGCGGGAGCGCCGATTCGAGCCGGTCGCCCAGGTCCAGCAGCTTGTCGAGGTCGAGACCGGGGTCGCGGTCGGACCCCGCGAGAGCCACGGTCAGCGGCTCCACGGCCGGTTGGGCGGTTCTGAGCGCCAGCGGCGCCAGACACGTGTCGACGACGTCGAGGCCGGCCTCGATGGCCTTCAGGGCGGTCATGGACGCCATACCGCTGGTGTAGTGGGTGTGCAGCTGGAGGGGCGCGTCGACCGCCTGCTTGAGGGCCGAGATCAGATCGTGGGCGTCGTAGGGGGCCATCATCCCCGCCATGTCCTTGACGCATATGCTGTCCGCGCCCATCTCCAGGAATCGGACGGCCTTCTTCACGTAGTAGTCGAGGCTGTAGATCGGGCCGCCGAGCCTGCCTTCTTCGGTGACCGAGTAGCAGATGGCGATCTGGAGGTGCTTCCCGCTCTCGCGCACGGCCTGGGCGGCCGTTTGAAGGTTGCGCTCGTCGTTGAGCGCGTCGAACACTCGGAATATGTCGATCCCTGCGTCCGCGGACTGCCGCACGAAGGCCGTGACCACGTCGTCGGCATAGTTCCGGTAGCCGACGAGGGACTGGCCCCTGAGCAGCATCATCAGAGGAGTGTCGGGCATGAGCCTCTTGAAGCTGCGGAGACGCTCCCACGGGTCCTCGCCCAGGAATCTGGTGGCGGAGTCGAAGGTCGCGCCGCCCCAGACCTCCATAGAGTGGAAGCCCACCGAGCCCATAGCCGGAGCCAGGGGCTCCATGTCAGCCGTCCTGAGCCTCGTCGCCATGAGGCTCTGATGCGCGTCTCTGAACGTCGTATCGGTTATCTTTACGGGATTGGCTGTCAATAGAATCTCGCTAGTTGCCGCTTGGCCGTCGGCTCAGGAGCGCGGCGCCCCGTCTCGGCCAGTCCATGAGCGGGAGCGGCTGAGCCAGATGTCCGCCGCCTGCCGCGCGGCCATCTTCCAGGCTCGAGACCGCGCCGGGGCGCGCCCCTTGGCCTTCAGGGCCTCCTCGAAGAGGAAGGCGTCCACGGCTGCCATTACGGCGGCCATGGTCTTGTGGTCCGGTCCCGTCGCCGTCTGGGAGCTCATAGAGGAATGCTGCCGTGCTTCTTGGGCGGCAGGGTCTCGCGCTTGTTCCGCAGCATCTCCAGGGCGCGGATGATCCTGGGCCGGGTCTCGGCCGGGTCGATCACGTTGTCTATGAGTCCCCTGCTGGCCGCGATGTATGGGTTCATCAGCCGCTCCTCATACTCCTCGACGAGCCGCCTGCGGGTCTCGTCCGAGTCGTCGGAGCTCCTGATCCGTGTGCGGTGGATTATGTTGACCGCGCCCTCGGCGCCCATCACGGCCACCTCGCCGGTCGGCCACGCTAGGTTGACGTCTCCCCGGAGGTTCTTGCTGCTCATGACGATGTACGCGCCGCCGTATGCCTTGCGCGTGAGGACGCTCACCTTCGGGACCGTCGCCTCCGCGTAGGCGTACAGCAGCTTCGCGCCGTGCCTGATGATTCCGCCGTACTCCTGGGACGTGCCGGGCATGAAGCCGGGCACGTCTATGAAGGTGACTATGGGAATGTTGAACGCGTCGCAGAAGCGCACGAACCGGGCCGCCTTCGAGGACGCGTCGATGTCGAGGACTCCTGCCAGGTGGTTCGGCTGGTTGGCTACGATTCCGACCGTGCGGCCGTCCATCCTGGCGAAGCCGACGAGAATGTTCCGGGCAAACCCCTCGTGCACCTGCATGAAGACGCCGTCGTCGACTGCGCGGACGACCACGGCAAGCATGTCGTACGGCTCGTTGGCGCTGTCGGGTATGAGGTGGGCCAGGGCTTCGTCGGTGCGGGCAGGGTCGTCGGCGCCCCGGTGTTCGGGCGGGTCCTCCATGTTGTTCTGCGGCAGGAAGCCGAGAAGCCGCCTGAGCTCGGCGAAGCAGGTCTCTTCGGACTCGAACGAGAAGTGAGCGACACCGCTCCTGGAGGCGTGTATCTCGGCGCCCCCGAGGTCTTCGAGGCTGACCACCTCCCCCGTGACCGACTTGATCACGTCGGGGCCGGTGATGTACATCTGCCCGATGCCGCTGACCATCGCCACGAAGTCGGTGAGGGCAGGGGAGTAGGTCGCCCCGCCCGCGGCCGGGCCGAGAATCGCGGAGATCTGCGGTATTACGCCGGAGGCCCTGACGTTCCTGTGGAAGATGCTGCCGTACCCCGACAGGCTGTCTATCCCCTCCTGAATCCTGGCTCCGCCGGAGTCGATCAGGCCGACTATGGGGGCTCCGGCGCTGGCCGCGAGATCCATCGCCTTGCATATCTTCTGGGCCACCACCTCCGAGAGCGAGCCGCCCGAGACGGTGAAGTCCTGGGAATAGACGAAGGTCAGCCTGCCGTTCACTCGGCCGTGCCCCGTCACCACCGCGTCGCCGGGGTGGTGACTCTTGCCCGGCGGGTCGAAGTCGGTTGGCCGGGACAGCACAAACGGGTCCAACTCCTCGAAAGTGGAGTCGTCGAGGAGTAGCGCTATCCTGTCGCGGGCGGTGAGCTTGCCGCGCCGCCGCTGGGCCTCGATTCGGGCCGGCCCGCCGCCCTGTTCCGACTGTTCTCGCCTGCGGGCCAGCTCGGCCCTCTTCCGGTCGGCTATGCGGCCGATTGTCATGGTAAGATTCGTGTGTCCTTTGCCCGTGTTGGTTCGCCTTATCTGGCGCCGGATCCTTATCTTGGCGCCGGATAAGGTATCAAATAAGAATGCCCGTAGCAAGGCGGACCGCCGTCCGGCAGCACCCACAGGAGAAGGGAAAAAATGGATGGAGCCCTGAGCGGCATAGAGGTGCTGGAGTTCAGCGAGTACATCGCGGGCCCGTTCGCAGGGATGCTCCTCGGCGACCTCGGCGCCCACGTAATCAAGATAGAGCCGCCCGACGGAGAACCCTGGAGGCACGCCTCCCCGTTCATCCCGAACGAGAGCCGCAACTTCATCTCCCTGAACCGCGGCAAGCGCAGCCTCCCGCTCGACCTGACCAGGCCGGAGGCCAGAGAGATAGTCTACAGGCTTCTGGAACACACCGACGTGGTGATAGTGAACGCCCGCCCGGACGTCGGCGCAAAGCTGGGCATCGACTACGAGACGCTCTCAGCGAAAAAGCCCAACCTCGTCTACTGCGACAATACCGCTTTCGGCAGAACCGGCCCTGACCGTCGACGCCCGGGATTCGACCTGATCGCGCAGGCGGTCACGGGACTCATGGCGTCGGAGGCCAAGCTGGAGGACGGACTCCCACTCCGCGTCCAGTCCACCGCCGTGGCCGACTTCGCCACCGGTCTGGCCATGGCTTGGGGCATCTGCGCCGCGCTGTACCACCGCGAGCGGACGGGCAGGGGCCAGATTGTGGAGTCGACTCTGCTCGCCACCACAATGGCCTTCCAGACGATGGTCCTGACTCAGGTGGAGGCGATCGATCAGGGGCCGCGGAAAGACTTCCTGGACGCGCTCGACCGCCTGAGAGGGCAGGGGGCGCCCTTCGACGAGATCATCGAGGAGTACCGCCGCCTCCGTTCTCCCTGGAGGGAGCGCGACCCCTTCTACCGCGCCTACCAGGCCAGCGACGGAGTGATAACCGTGGCGTGCCTCAGCAGGCGGCTCCGAATCCGCCTCCTGGACGCGCTCGGGCTGGACGACCCCAGATTCGATCCCGACTTCGACCCCGATTCCGCGGACTTCGAAGCCCTAGACGCCGACCTGACCGAGCGGGTGCGCGGCGTCCTCCGTCGCAGGACCGTCGCCGACTGGCTCCGGACGTTCGACCGGGCCGGAGTGCCCGCCGCGCCCGTCAAGCTCCCCGACGAACTCCTGTCCGACGAGCAGGTGTTGGCCAACGACCTCGTCGTCGAGCTGGAACACTCGCTGGCCGGCCCCGTGAAGATGGTCGGCCCGATACTGAACATGAGCGCCACGCCTCCGGCCGCGTCCCGGGCGTCCCCCACGCTGGGAGAAGACACTGAGGAGATACTGGCGCGCCTGGGATACGCGCCGAACCAGATCCGGCGGCTGATCGACGAGGGAGTCACCAGGTGACCCCAGATTCAGCCCGGCGCCTCACAGAATCATGGACCCGCCCAATCCTGACAATCCTGATTCTGTAACAGTTCGGACCCTGTGGGGTCCGAAGGGGGTGAACAGTTACCTGATTCAGACAACCCTTGACAGCCACGAACCGCTGTGCTAGAGTATTCCCATGACACAGCCGCCTCTCTCCACAAACCGCCCGCAGGACTCCTGCATCGCCTGCGTTGACCTGTCAGATAGTGTCACAAAAGTGTCACAAACTGTCACAAAAGTGTCAGATAAGTGTCACAAAAGTGTCAGATAAGTGTCACATAACTGTCACATAGTGTCACGTAATTCCGAGCCGTCTGAGGCCCTCCCAGCTACGAAATGGCCGCGAAATGCCCGCAAAATCCGACACTTTCGCAAAAAATTTCCCGCCGCCGCCGAGCCCCGGAGGCCCCCGGACGCAAGGACCGGCTCGTCGCCCCAGTCCCTCTGGCAGGGGGTCTGGGGGCTCTGCCCCCAGTTTCCAAAGGGGTGGGCGGGTGGGGAAACCAGCCATCCGATTTTATCAGGACTGGCGCTGATCGGAAGGACCTCATGAACAGTTACGGACCGTCAACAGAATTTGACACACACACCCGAAACGTGATAATCCCTGAGCCGGAGGCTGGTGGCAACGGGTATTGATAGGAAGCGCAGCACTGTGGAGGAAGCCCCATGAATAACATCTCAAGTTGGATCATCTTCGCCGCCGTCTCGTCGGCTCTAATACTGATGGCGTGCTCAACAGAGGTAGTCAGGGAGGTACCCGTCGAGCGCGTGGTGACTCAGGAAGTTGTCAGAGAGGTGCCGGTCGAGAAGATAGTCGAAGTGGAAAAGCGCGTCATCGAGACCGTGGAGATCGAGAAGCCCGTGGAGGTCATCAAGGAGGTCGTGAGGGAGGTCGAGGTCCCGGGCGAGACGGTCGTGGTCAGGGAGGTGGTGGTTGAAGTCAAGGAAGTGCCGGTCGAAAGAGTGGTAACCAAGATAGAAGAGAGGATAGTGGTCGTAACGCCCGTCCCCATTCCCACCCCCGCGCGGGTGGTGAGGCCGGCCCCCAGTCCGAAGACCAAGGCCGGAGAGGTCAGGTTCGCCACCAACTACGTCCCCGACTCGGGCGGAGGCAGAAACGCCTTCTACGGAGGGCCGTACAGCAGCAAGACGACCTGCGAGGACCTGTTCACCGTCAACATGGCTGGGGAGCGGATCGGAAAGCTGGCCAAGTCCTGGGAGCTGCACGCGGACTACCTCGGCGCCACGGTCAACATCCAGGAGAACGTGCCGTTCCACAGCTTCGAGGGGAGGGACTTTGGCAACGTGACCGCGGCCGACGTCGTCTGGAGCATCAACGACGCCAACCCGCACACGAACCCGCAGAGCGCCACGGACGGCAGCGGCAACCTGGGCGCCTTCCTGGGCAGCAATGAGCAGGTCGCCGTGGACGAGAACACGGTGGAACTGAGCTGGGCCTCCTTCCTGCCGCAGTGGCAGCAGGCGTTCTTCGGAGAGGACGGACTCCAGGAGTGCATCCTCAGCAAAGGCGCCTTCGACCAACTGGGCGAGGACTGGTACGTCGACCACACGGCCGGCAGCGGGCCGTTCAAGCTCATCGAGTGGGTCCGGGGCGACAGGTTCATATTCGAGGCGGTCCCAGACCACTGGTGGAAAGCCCCCACATACAGCTCCCTGGTCTGGGCGCAGACACCCGATCCGACGGTCAAGCAGGCGGCCCTTGAGGCCGGCTCGGCCGACGTGAGCGACGTGCCCACCTCGCAGTCCCTAGACCTTCAGGAGTCCGGGTTCAAGACCGCGCCCACCAGCGCGGGCGCGGCCTACGGGCTGTGGTTCAGCGGCAACCTGTGGGAGGAGACGCACGCCAAGACGGGCGAGACCCTGGAGAGGAACACCTACGTGCACGACCTCCCCTGGATAGGCAACCCGTTCAAGCCCGACGACAATAACAACCCGCCGGGCATCGACGACATGGAGCAGGCGAGGCTCGTCCGCGAAGCCATCGCGTTCGCCATAGACCGCGAACTGCTGAACGATGAGATACTGGGCGGCGTCGGCCTGCCCATACACCAGCTTCTCTTCGACCCACGCGACCCCAACTGGGACCCCAAGTGGGCGTTCGGCTACGACCCGGCCTATGCGGAGTCGCTGCTGGACAAGGCAGGGTATCCCCGCGGGAGCGACGGCATCCGGTTCGAGATGCCGATGTACGGCTGGAACTACGGCCGGGCGACCCGCGCCGCGCTCTCCGACGCCGTCGGCGGTATGCTCAGAGACATTGGAATCGACGTTCCCGTGAACCACTACGCCTACGAGGTGTGGCGGCCGGGCGTGGTTACCCGCTCCGCCGTCGAGCCGTGGCTCGACGGGTGGTCGGCCCTGATGCCTTACGACTGGCCGAGGGCAATACAGTGCAGCTCGCTCAGCCGGGGCGGCAAGAGCCGCGGCGTCGAGGCGCCCCAGTGCTCTGAAGCCAATCTCATGGCCAGCGCGGAGCAGGACTACGACAAGCGCATAGAGATCAACCGGAAGTTCGCCGACTTCATGCGCGAGCAGGCGCTGGCGCCGGGCGTCGTGATCCTCCGCAGCGTCTGGACCTACAACCCCAACAAGATCGAGGCGTGGTCCTACCCGATGGGCTTCCGCGGCGCCATCAACCCGTGGGCGCACATAGAGCTCAAGTAACGCAGCGCTCCCGAACGAGCAATCGGACGCGCTCAGAACGGTGAGGGGAGGCTGCCCGGCAGTCTCCCCTCACCGTAGTTGCCGCCCGGGTACGCCGGGCCCGCCGCCCGGCAAGTTAGGAGACCATGAGAAGGTTCATCTACCGGAGACTGGTCTTCGGAGTCCTGACCATGTGGGGAATAACCATCGTGGTCTTCAGCCTTTCAAGAGCCGGCCCGGACCCCATGCTCATGTTCATCAGGGACGACGCCTACGGCATCGCGCCCACGGCGAAGGAGCACCTCCAGAAGAAATGGGGCCTGGACAGGCCCATCCCCGTCCAGTACGTGGTGTGGATGGGAAGGATTCTCAGAGGAGACCTCGGCAAGAGCCTCAACGGAGAAAAGCCGGTCAGGGAGTCGATCCAGGCACGGCTGGGAGCGACCGCCCAGCTGGCATTGGCGGGCTGGGTCCTGGCCACCCTGGTAGGCATACCCCTGGGTGTGCTCTCGGCGGTCAGGAGGGCATCGGTCCTCGATTACCTCGGCCGATCTCTTGCGCTGGTGGGCCAGGCCACGCCGAGCTTCTGGCTGTCCATCGTGGCCATATACATCTTCGCCGTGAACCTCGGCTGGCTGCCCGTATCGGGGCGCGAGATTCATGAGGGCCTCGTTACGGAGATCAGGCACATGGTGCTCCCGGCCGTCGTGCTGGCCTTCGAGCCTCTGGCCAGCTACGTGCGCCTCACCCGCTCTTCCATGCTGGAGATTCTGGACTCGGAGTACGTGAAGCTGGCCCGGGCCAAGGGAGTGACCGAATGGCTGGTCATCTGGAAGCACGCCCTCAGGAACGCCCTCGTCCAGCCGCTGACAGTCTCCGCGCTGGTGCTGGCATCCTTCATAACCGGCGTCCTCTTCATCGAGACGGTGTTCGCCTGGCCGGGAATCGCCCGACTGGCGGTGCAGGCCACCTGGAACAACGACTTCCCGCTTCTGTCGGGGATAGTCCTGTTCTTCGGCGTGGTCTACGTGGGCATGAACTTCGTGGCCGACCTGCTCTACGCTCTCGTCGACCCGCGCATCCGGTACTCCTGAGAGAGGGCGTGCTTTGCTGACTGCGGCCCGGAGATTCCTGGACGTTCCACGAGTGTCGTGGGAGTTCCTGCGCCGCTGGCCCGTGATTCCGGCGGTCGTCCTCGCCGCGGTGGCCGTCACCGCCCTCTTTGGCGACAGCCTCGCGCCCCACGACCCTCGGGACCAGGACCTCCGCGCGCGGTTCATCCCGCCCTTCTGGGTCGAAGAAGGCTCCATCGACCACGTGCTGGGGACCGACCACCTGGGCCGCGACATCTTCAGCCGGCTCCTAGTCGGCTCCCGCACGTCCCTCATGGTGGCCGGCATCGCCCTGGGCTTCGGCCTGCTCGTGGGCACCGTGTCCGGGATAGTGGCGGGGTACTACGGCGGCATCATAGACGAGGTCATCATGCGCCTCGTCGACCTGTGGCTGGCGCTGCCGTTCCTGCTGCTCGCCCTGGTCGTCGCCGTGACCATAGGAGGAGGCCTCGTCACCGTCATATGGCTGCTTGCGCTGTCTTCATGGTCCGCCGGAGCCCGAAACGTGAGGGGCGAAGTGCTGTCCCTGAGGGAGCGGGACTACGTGGCGCTGGCCAGGGTGGCCGGCGCTTCGGACTGGCGGATAATCTACCGGCACCTGTGGCCCCAGGTGACTCACGTGGTGCTCGTGATCACCAGCATGAGGGTCGGCGGGCTGATCATAGCAGAGGCTGGCCTGAGCTTCCTCGGAATCGGCGCCGGCGGCACGAGGCCGACCTGGGGAGCGATGGTAGCCGAGGGACAGACCTACATACTCAAGGCCTGGTGGATCGCCATCGTTCCGGGGATCGCCATATTCCTCACCGTGGCCGCCTTCAATTTCCTGGGCGACTGGATGCGGGACCGGTTCGACCCCAGGCTGAGACAAATATAAGCGCGTCTCATACCAGACGCGGCACCCTCGGCATATGCCAGCACACCTGCGACGTCGCAACTGTTCAGAGTTGGTGAGATCCGAAGGGGGAGTCCAGAGGGGTTCTCCCCTCTGGCAGGGGGGTCTGGGCCACTGACCACTGACCTGCGACGCCCCAGGTTCTTGAAAGGCGCGAAACTCACCTATTATAATTGGGCGCAGACGCAATCCTGAATCACCGATAGAAACTAAGGGAGGCCCCCACAAGCATGACCTACATCATCGCCGAGCCGTGCGTGGACGTGCTCGACCGCTCCTGCGTCGACGTGTGCCCGGTCGACTGTATCTACGAAGCCCCCGACCACAAGATGCTCCTGATCAGCCCCGAGGAGTGCATCGACTGCGCGGCCTGCGAGCCGGTGTGCCCCGTGGTTGCCATCTTCGCGGAGGAAGACACGCCCTCCGAATGGGACAAGTTCATCGATCTCAACTACGAGTACTTCGGTCAGTCCAGAGACTGACCGAGCGGGACGGGTCGGCAGGCCCTGCCCCGGCGTCCGTCAGGGCATAGGGGGGCTTCGTCCCGCCGGAAGGCGAGGAAGCATCGGGAGGTCCGGGCCGTCCTGCTGTCCGGCCGTCTGTCCAACAGAGTAATCACGTAATTACCAGGAGGCCGGGTTGTGGTCGCCATAGAATCAACGCCTGAGCTCGTTTCCGGAGTCTACCAGAGGATGGAGTCGTCCCTCCGGGCGCTCCGGCGGCGCCTCGGAAGGCCCATGGGCCTGGCCGACAAGGTGCTCCTGTCCCATCTGGACGACACCTCCGCCGGGAGCCTCGAGCCGGGCAGCAGCTACCTGACGCTGAGGCCGGACCGCGTGGCCCTGCAGGACGTCCTCGGGCAGACGGTGATGCTCCAGTTCATGCAGACTAGGCGCAGGAGCGCCGCAGTGCCCACGACGGTACACTGCGACCACCTGATACAGGCCCGGACCGAAGGAGGGATGGACCTCGTACAGTCGCTGGAGGAGAACAGCGAGGTCTACGACTTCCTGAAGTCCGCCGCCGCGAAGTACGGCGCGGGCTTCTGGGCCCCGGGCGCCGGCATCATCCACCAGGTGGTGCTGGAGGAGTACGCGTTCCCCGGAGCCCTGATCATCGGCACCGACTCCCACACCCCAAACGCCGGCGGCCTCGGCGCGTGCGCGGTGGGCGTGGGCGGCGCGGACGCCGTCGAGGTGATGGCCGGCCTTCCTTGGGAGGTGCTGTATCCCAAACGCGTCGGCGTTCACCTGACCGGCGAGATGAGCGGATGGACCGCGCCCAAGGACGTGATCCTGTTCCTGGCGGGGGAGCTGACGGTCTCAGGCGGCACCAACTCGATTATCGAGTACTTCGGACCCGGCGCGCGCTCCATAAGCTGCACGGGGAAGGCGACGATCACCAACATGGGAGCGGAGCTCGGCGCGACCACCTCCATGTTCCCCTACGACGAGCGCATGGAGAGCTACCTTCGCGCGACCCGCCGGGCCCCCCTGGCGGAGCTCGCCAACCGGCACCGGCACGTGCTCACTCCCGACGAGGACATAGAGGCAGACCCGCACAGCTACTTCGACCGCGTGGTGGAGATAGACCTCTCCAAGCTGGAGCCGCACGTCGTCGGCCCCCACACGCCGGACCGCGCCCGACCGCTCTCACGCCTCGCCGAGGAACTCGACGACGCCGAAAGCGCCTTCATCGACGAGATCGACACCTGCCTTATAGGAAGCTGCACCAATTCGTCCTACGAGGACATGAGCCGCGCAGCCGACGTGGCCCGGCAGGCGTCCGCCCGTGGCGTCAAGGCCGGCGCGCCCCTGATGGTGACGCCCGGCTCCGAACAGGTGCGGGCGACCATCGAGCGCGACGGCCAGATGGACGCGCTCAAGTCCATCGGCGCCACCGTGCTCGCCAACGCCTGCGGCCCCTGCATCGGCCAGTGGCGGCGCGAAAAACTGCTGGACGGAGTCCCGAACACCATCGTCACCTCGTACAACAGGAACTTCCCCAGGCGCAACGACGGCCGCTCCGAGACGATGAACTTCATCGCAAGCCCCGAGACGGTCACGGCCCTATCCCTCGCGGGCCGCCTCTCATTCAACCCGGCAGCCGACACCCTGACCGGCGCCGACGGCGTCCCCTTCAAGCTGGACCCGCCCGGACCCGCGCCGGACGTGCCGCCGCGGAACTTCGAGCGCGGCCGCTCCTCATTCTTCCAGCCGCCCGACGACGGAAGCGGCATCGAGATAGTCGTAGACCCCGACAGCCCGAGGCTTCAACTCATGGAGCCGTGGCCCGCGTGGAACGGAGAAGACCTCCTGGACATGCCGCTGCTGGTCAAGGTCACAGGCAAGTGCACCACCGACCACATCTCGCCCGCAGGACCGTGGCTCAGACTGCGAGGCCACCTCGACAAGTTCAGCGACAACATGTTCATGGGCGCCGCAAACGCCTTCACGGGCGAGGCGGGCAAGGGCAGGGACACCCTCACCGGCGAGAGCGGCTTGGCCATATCGGTCGTGGCCCGGCGCTACAAGGCGAAGGGCGTACGCTGGGTGGTAGTCGGTGACCACAACTACGGCGAGGGCAGCAGCCGCGAGCACGCCGCGCTGTCCCCCAGACTGCTGGGCGGAGCCGCCATAATAGCGCGGAGCTTCGCCCGCATCCATGAAACCAACCTGAAGAAGCAGGGCCTTCTTCCACTCACCTTCGGCGACCCGGCCCACTACGACCTGATCCGGGAGGACGACAGGATCGACCTCGTCGGCCTCGCGGGGCTGGCCCCCGGAGCGCCGGTCTCATGCGTCGTCAGACACTCCGACGGGACGAGAGACGAGTTGGAACTCTGCCACTCCTTCGGAGAGTCTCAAGTAGAGTGGTTCCGCGCGGGGTCGGCCCTGAACCTCTTCCACAAATAGACCGAGACCAAGGTTCCGGGATGGACGAAAGCCCGCCCGCTCGTCCGAGAACGGGGCCCTCGGCTGTTCGACGACGGCGGCCGCCCCTAGGCGCCCACCCAGCCGCCCTGAGAGATGTCGATCATCACGCCGTCCGGCCCCGAGTACTTCGTCTCGACGTTCCGGCCGCCGTGCCCCCCTCCCATCGCCGAGTTCAGCGTCTTGTTGATCTCATCCTTCGGGGGCGCGTTGGCCTTCCTGAGCGCCAGGTCGGTCGCCGCGGCGTCCTCCACCTGGAAGCCGATGTGATGGATGCCCGAATAGCCCGCGCCCAACTCTCCGGCCACCACCTCGCTCTTGAAGCGAAGAATAGCGACGTTGACGTTCCCGTCGGTCAGGTAGTATCCCTCGGCATTGTCGCTGTCCACCCTCCCCACCTCATCCAGATCGAAGACCGTCTTGTAGAACTCGGACACCGAATCGGGGTCCTGCGTCGCGATCGCTATGTGCTTGAGCTTTGCCATGACACTCCCCGGAGGCTGATTGGTTGTACCGGTCGGCTGGACTGACAACCATACATCTTTGGGCGGGAGGCCTCAATACGATAGCAAGGCTCGTAACTGTTCAGACTCTGTGAGGTCCGAAGGGGGATCCCCTTGACACGGCAGCGGCTTCCTTTGCGGGAGGCCGCCGACTATAATGTCGGCCGGACACCCAACACGGCCGCCCGGAGAGGAGATGCGCGTGTTCTCTGAAGCCCTGCAATCCGGCAAGTTCCTGGTCACTGCGGAGCTGAATCCGCCCAAGGGTGTCGACCTCGGCCCGCTGATCCAGAAGGCCGACTCCCTGAAAGGCACGGTCGACGCCTTCAACCTCACCGACTCCCACAGCTCCAGAATGGCGATGTCGCCTGCCGCCGTGGCCCACGCGCTCGCGGACAGGGGAATAGAGTCCATACTACAGATGACGTGCCGCGACAAGAACCGGATAGCGCTTCAGGGAGACCTGCTCGCGGCCTATGCGCTCGGCGCGGCCAACGTACTGTGCATGAGCGGCGACCCTCCAGGCGCGGGCGACCACCCGGACGCCAAGCCTGTGTTCGACCTGGACGCCGTCGGACTGCTCAGGGCCATCGCGTCGCTGGGCGCGGGGAAAGACCTCGGCGGCAGCGACCTGAACCGCGCACCGTCGTTCTGCGCGGGCGCGGTGGCGAACCCGGGCGCCGACGACCTCGACAAGGAACTCCGAAGGTTCGAGGACAAGCTGGAGGCCGGCGCGGCCTTCTTCCAGACTCAGGCCGTCTACGACCCCGCAGCCATGGAGCGGTTCATGAGGGCGGTCGAGCAGTACGACACCCCAATCCTCTCAGGCTTCATCATGCTCAAGTCCGCCCGCATGGCGAGGAACTTTGACGAGAATCTGCCAGGAGTTTCCGTCCCCCGCCGAATTATCGAAGAGCTCGACCGGGCCGACGACCGGCGCGAGGCCAGCGTGGAGATAGCGGGGCGCGTGATTCGGGAGATCAAGCCGATGTGCAGGGGAGTCCACGTAATGCCCATCGGCTGGGATTCGCTCATACCGGCGGTGCTGGAGAGGGCGGGCCTCTGACGGCTCTCCGTCTGCCGGACCCGTCTTTCTCGCAGGCTCCGCCTGCCGCCGACCCGCCGAGCCTGGAGTATTCCTGATGCTGGTCACAGGGGTCGACATCATCGAAATTGTCAGAGTCAAGGACGTGGCCGAGCGCCACGGCGAGCGGTTCCTCAAGAGGATATACACGCCGGGCGAGGTGGCCTACTGCCGTGGCCGCCCGCCGCAGCTCGCCAGCCGCTTCGCGGCCAAGGAAGCGGTCATGAAGGCTCTGGGAACAGGCGCCAGGGGCGTGAGCTGGCGAGAGATAGAGGTCGTCCGCCCACCCGGCGGCCCTCCCTCGCTGCGACTGCACGGACGAGCCCTGAAGAAAGCGGAGGACCTGGGCATCCACAGCCTGGCGGTCTCCCTGTCCCACTCGCGCGACTTCGCCGTGGCCTCGGTCGTCGGCGAAATACGACGGGACGTGTGACGCCGGATGTCGTCCGTCAAGGTGGTCACGTCCAGGCAGATGCGCCTGATCGAAGAACGCTCCGAAGAGGCGGGCGTCTCCACCGCCGATCTGATGGCGTGCGCGGGTGAGGAGGTGGCGCGCCGAGTCGAAGGCATTCCCGTCGGCGGCGGAACGGTGGTCGTCCTGGTCGGTCGGGGCAATAACGGCGGCGACGGTCTGGTGGCGGCGAAGCGCCTGTCCGACAGCGGACACAGAGTCTCTGCCTACGTGTGCGTCCCACGCCGGCTGCCCGACCCGCAGATGGCCGCGGCTGCCGGAGCGGGCGTCGCCGTCCTGCGCGCCGACGATGACCAGGACATGGCCGCCCTCGACCGACTTCTCGACTCGGCCGGCGTGGTGGTGGACGCCGTACTCGGCGCCGGACGGTCGCGCCCAATCGCAGGCGGCCTCGAGGCCATTCTGCGCAGGCTCACGTCGGCCAGAGCCGGGCGCCCGGAGATGAGGCTGGTCGCCGTGGATGTTCCCACAGGACTCGATGCCGATTCCGGCGCAGCAGATGCCGCCTGCGTCGCGGCAGACCTGACCGTGGCGCTCGGCTTCCCAAAAACAGGACTGCTCACCCCGTCCGCCGCCGCGTTCGCCGGTGAGGTGGACGTCGCCGACATCGGCCTGCCCGAAGGAGTGGCGGACGACGTGGACGTGGAGATGATGACGGAGACCTGGGCAAGGGGCCTCCTTCCACACAGGCCACCGGACGCGCACAAGGGCGCCTTCGGTCGAACACTGGTAGTCGCAGGCTCGCGGAGCTACGTCGGCGCCGCTCACCTGGCCGCCATGGGCGCCTACCGGGCAGGGGCGGGGCTGGTGACGCTGGCGGTGCCGGAAGCCTTGCGCTCCCCACTAGCAGCGGCCGCGCCGGAGCCGACCTATCTGCCGCTCCCGGAATCGGAGCCCGGCGTCGTATCGCCGGATGCCGCTCCTCTGCTGCTTCAGGCCGTCGCCGGATACGACGCCCTCCTCGTCGGGTGCGGCCTCGGCCGCTCTCTCGCAGTGCGCCGACTGGTAGAGGCCATCCTCTACTCCGAGGGAGACCTGCCCCCCACCGTGGTGGACGCCGACGGACTCAACGTCCTCTCACTCATCCGGAGCGGAGATTCGCCCTGGCCGAGGCTCTTCCGACGCCGGGCTGTCCTGACCCCGCACTTGGGGGAGATGTCCAGGCTCATGGGCGGCCGCCAGATACGGCCGTGCGACAGGATAGACGCCGTCGGAAGCTCCGCCCGCGAGTGGAACAAGGTCGTCGTCCTGAAAGGAGCGCACACCGCAGTCGCGTCGCCGGACGGGGGAATCCACCTCAGCCCGTTCGCGAACCCGGGGCTGGCCACCGCCGGAACGGGCGACGTGCTGGCAGGGGTCATCGTGGGGCTGCTCTCCCAGGGCCTCCCGATGGAATCCGCCGCCCCGCTGGGAGTGTATCTCCACGGCGCCGCGGGTGAGATGGTCCGCCGGAATCTGGGAGAGACGGGCATGGTGGCCGGCGATCTGCTCCCCGAGATCCCGCGCTCGGTCCGCGCCCTGCGGAACCGTTAGCGGAGGCAGGCTCTGGCACACCTTCACGGCAGCGAGCGAACGCGCTACGTCAGCAGGATGTTCGGACGAATATCCGCCCGATACGACCTGCTGAACACGGTGATGTCCGGCGGCCGCCACCACGCCTGGCGCCGCACGGCTTCCCGGCTCGCCACCGACGGCTTGGAGGGCGCCGCCCTGGACGTGGCCGCCGGCACGGGCGACTTCGCCATCTCGCTCGCTCTCAGGCCCTCTGTCTCACACGTGGTCGGACTCGACTCCACGGACGCCATGCTCGACAGGGCATGGTCCAAGCTCCGGCGCGGCGGCCTGACGCGGTCGGTCTCGCTCGTCCTAGGCGACGCCCACCACCTGCCGTTCCCCGACGACCACTTCGCAGCGGCCACGGTCGGATTCGGCATACGCAACTTCGCCGACGTCGGACGAGCTCTCAGGGAGATGGCCCGAGTCGTCAGACCGGGCGGGCGCGTTGCAGCCCTGGAGATAGTGCGTCTGACGGGACGCTCTCCGCTCAGCCTGGTCTTCCCCGTCTACTTCCGCAGAGTCACGCCGCTGCTGGGAACGGCCCTGGCGGGTGACAGGGCCGCATACACGTATCTGCCCGAGTCGGTAGAAAAGTTCCACAGCGCGGAAGAAGTGGGTGCGATGATGGAGGAGGCAGGCCTGAAGATAATAGACGTGCGGAAGAGGGCCCTCGGCTCCGTGGCCATCCTGGTCGGCGAGAGGCCCCGAACCCGGCAGTGACCGCGCCACACTTTCGGGCTTCTCCGGGACGGCCATGACTCCTGTGAGAAGGAGGTCTTCCTCCCCGTATGAGCCTGGCTACTGCGCCGGCCTCTCGATGAGTTCCACCGTCGCAGTCCGGGTATCGTCGCCCGTCACGTACTCGACCTCCACCTCGTCCCCCACCTCGTAGCTCCAGAGCATGGTCAGGAACGACGCCGCGTCCGGGGTTGCCTGGCCGTCCAGCGCGGTGATGACGTCGCCGGGGCGGATGCCGGCCTGATAGGCAGGTCCGTTTCTGGACATGCTGGTCACTATGTATCCCTGGCTCACCCTGAGGTTGTGTCTGCTGGCCAGGGCGGGCGTAACGTCGCGGCCTCCCAGACCTATCAGCGGACGCACCACGCGCCTGTGCTCGATCAGGCTCTCTATGATGGGCACGGCGACGTTGGAACTGACCGTGAACCCGATCCCCTGCGCCTGACGCATGATCGCGGTGTTGACCCCGATGACCTCTCCGTTCAGGCTCACCAGCGGCCCGCCGCTGTTGCCGTCGTTGATTGCGGCGTCCGTCTGGATCATGTCGTAGAGATCCTCGGGCCCATCCGTCTCCACCGTGCGGCCCCGTGCGCTCACTATGCCCAGAGTAACCGACGGCCCGCCCTTCAACGCAAGAGCGTTTCCCAGCGCCAGCACCCAGTCTCCGACCTGGAGCGCGTCCGAGTTGCCGAAGGCCGCGGGGGTTAGCCCATCGGCGTCGATCTTGATCACGGCCAAGTCGGTCAGCGTGTCGGTCCCGACCACCTCCGCAGGATACGAATCCCCGTTCGATAGACTGACCACGATGCTGTCGGCCGCATCCACGACGTGGCTGTTCGTGACGATGTACCCGTCCGGGCGGACCACTATCCCCGTGCCTGCCCCTTCGCCGGTAAAGTCGAAGAAGAGGCCCCGCGCCACCGACTCGACGGCGATGGATGCGACTGACGGACTCACGCCCTTGACCAGACTGGCGAGCGAAGGAAGCTCCCCAAGCCCTGTGCGGACCGAGAGCGGTGGAACCTCGGTAGGGGTGGGTACCGCCTCTGTGGGGAACGCTGGAACCGTGGGCCGCTCGACCGGCTCGACGATCGCGCCGCTGAGTGGATCCTCGGACCCCCCGCACGCGAGCGCCGCGGCGGAGAACAGCAGCGCGCATGAAACGAGCGCGGGGAGGAGGTTTCTCTTCTTAGCCTGCCGGCGTTGCCACAACCCGAAGCCTAACACGTGAGAGTCCAGTCAGTACGAGTCTGAGACCCTGCTCCTCACGTATCCTCGTCGGGAACGATGCATATCGGGACGTGAGGTGGGCCCCGAACAACAAAATGATAGCAGACACGTACACCCAGGTCAACAGAGCCATTATGGCCCCGATCGACCCGTAGACTATGTTATGCACGGGGAAGGTGTTCACGTACCAAACGAAGCCCCACTTCGCCCCTTCGAACGCCAGGGAGGCTGCCAGCGCTCCCAGCCACACGTCGCTGATCCGGATCCGTGTGTTCGGCAGGAAGCGGTACATGAGCAGGAACAGCAGGAATGAAAGGATGGGCGAGATCGATTGGGCGACCAGCGTCCACAAGACGCTGCTCGCCAGATCGGGCGCGACCGAATCGACCAACTCGCGGAGGAGCGCGAGTATCGGTGTTGCGAACATGACCAGGACTATCGTGAAGCCGGCTCCTATGACCAAGGCGAAGTCTATCAGCCTCTCCTTGAGAAACGGCCTCGTCTTCCGTATTCCCCAGGCCGAGTTGATTCCCTTCCTGATGGCCCCGAAAGCCGCGCTGGACGCCCACAACAGGCCGATCACGCCGACCAACCCCAGCGGCCCCCTGGCGCTCACCACGTCCTCTATACGGTCGCTCACGTAGCGAGTCTCGATGGGGATGACCTGAGCGACCTGCCGAGTGAGCTCGGCCTGGTCGGCGTCGGAAGCCCGCAGGAAAGCGGCGACCGAGATTATCGCCAGCACAAGAGGAAAGAACGAGAAGAGCGTGTAGAAGGCAATCGCCCCCGCCGCGTGAGAACAGTTCTTCCCGAGGAAGTCGTTCACCGCGTCCGTGCAGAAAAGCACAAGCCTGACTAGATACAACCCGCAGACCCGCCCTCATCAGGTTCAGGAAGCCTCGAAACCGTCATATCACATTATTGAATCACGGGTCCGCTGTCAAATCTTGACAGCGGACCCGAATCTGAGGAGCACTGACCACTCGCCACGTTCTCCCCTCTGGTAGGGGATCTGAGGAGCACTCCCACTCTCCACTCCCCACTCCCCCCGGCCCTTGACAGCCGCGAACCCATGTACTAGGATATTCGCATGGAAGGAACGCAGCCATGATCATGCCGAACCACGTGCACGGAACCAACCGGCCCGTAAGGGCACACAAGGGGCGCCCTCACCCCCGGGACCTGTCCCACAATTGTCCCGGAACTGTACCGGTCCCGTTCCAGACCTGTTCCACAAGTGCCCCACATTTGTACCACGAAATCGAACCCTCAGCTACGAGATGGGACAAAATGGAACAGTTTGGGGCAGTTTTCAGCAAAAACCGGCCCGGCCCCCTGCAAGTGGGTGCTCCCATATGCTTGCTGGCCCTAACCGACAGGGGGCTCGAATCCACCTCCCCCGCCGGGCAGGTAAGTCTATGAAGACTCTCGTTATCCCGCAGCCGCCGTCATACCGGCGCAGGCCGGTATCCGGAGGGGGAGGAGGCATTCGACCACTGGCCACCGGCCCAAGCTGGTATAGACTTGCACTCGGACGTGTGCTAAGCTTTGAGCGTCAATCCCCTTTACGCAGTCCGGCAAACCCGACGACGGCTCTGTCGGACACCGATACCTCACCCAACAGGTTCGGAATGAGTTGCGCATTCGTTGCTGACCCGCCGGCCGAAGCCCTCTAGGTGGACGCGCGACAGAGAGACCGCAGCCTCAGCCATGAGACTCCCCCCGCCAGCCGGACGTTCCTGCTCGGCCGGACGCAGCCAGCGTGTGTCCCTGCATCCCAATCGTGACGTACCCGCCTTCACCGCTTCGGAGTAGCAAATGGACTTAGCCGAGATACAGAGCAAGAGCAACGAAGAGCTCACGGAGATGGCCGTAAAGCTCGGGGTCATCCCCGGTAACGGATCGACGCCCCGGCGCCAGGAACTGATGGCCAAGATGTTCCGGTCGCTCGTAGACCACTACGGCAGCCTGACCAGCAGCGGCATACTGGCAATCGTCAACGAAGGATACGGATTCCTGAGACAAGACGGAAACGACTCGGGAGGCGGGGACGTCTACGTATCACAATCCCAGATACGGCGCTTCGGACTCAGATCCGGAGACGAGGTCATGGGCCAGGTCAGACCTCCGAAAGAGGGCGAAAGATACTTCGGCCTCGTCCGCGTCGAGACGGTCAACCAGGTCCAGCCCGACATGTCCCGCAGGCGGCCCCACTTCGACAAGCTGACCCCCGTCTTCCCAACCGACCAGATCATTCTCGAGACGACCAAGACCATGCTGTCGGCGAGACTCATGGACATCCTCGCGCCCGTCGGCAGAGGTCAGCGCGGTCTCATAGTCTCCCCGCCCAAGGCCGGCAAGACGACACTCCTCAAAGACGTCGCCCACGGCGTCGCCACGAACAGCCCCGACATATGCATACTGGTCGCGCTCATAGGGGAAAGGCCCGAAGAGGTCACCGACATGAGGCGCTCCATCAAGGGCGAGGTCTACAGCTCCACGTTCGACGAGCCCGTCGAGGATCACTGCAGGGTCGCCGAGCTCGTCCTGGAGCGTGCCAAGCGCATGGTCGAGACCGGCCGCGACGTCGTCATCCTCCTTGACAGCATAACCAGACTCACACGGGCCTATAACCTGGCGGTCCCCACCAGCGGCAGAACCCTGTCCGGAGGCATCGACCCCGTCGCCCTCTATCCCCCTAAGAAGTTCTTCGGCGCCGCGCGCAACATCGAGGACGGAGGCAGCCTCACCATCCTGGCGGCCTGCCTCGTGGACACCGGCAGCCGCATGGACGACGTGATCTACGAAGAATTCAAGGGCACCGGCAACATGGAGGTCCACCTGGACCGCAAGCTCGCAGAGCGGCGCGTCTACCCCGCCATAGACATCGACCGCAGCAGCACCAGACGCGAAGAGCTGCTCCTCAGCGAGGTCGCCCTCAAGAAGGTCTGGCTGCTCAGGCGCATGGTGAACATGGTCACGTCGGACTCCATGCACTCCACGGAGGCCACCGAAAAGGTCGTCGAGCGCATGGCCAAGACGAAGAACAACCAAGAGTTCCTGGCCACCCTGGGCAAGGAGATATAGGGCGGCCGTCCTGAACCCCGCCCGGCGCGGACGGCAAAGTAACCCGTTCGACATCCACCGAACAATCTTCTAAGTATCATCGACTATGAAATGCGTAGTTTACATATACCCAACTGACCACAGCGAGGACAAAATCCACGAGGCTTCATGCTGGTACTACTTGAACCGGTATAAGAAGGCATCTTCGGGGTGGTGGGAGGGTCCTTATGACACGAAACAATCGGCGATTCGTGAAACAAAGGTTGAGCGTGAGGCGAAGTGCTGTAATCCGTAGGTAACGGTTCAGAGTTGATGAGGTGAAGTGAGGAGTCTGCGGGGTTCGATAGGGGATTGAGGCCCTGGCCCGCCAGGGGCCGAAGAGCGTTACGAACGAGTACGCCGCGTTGACAAGCCCGATGGGCCGTTGCTACCATTACGGCGCGGCGCCCTCCCGCTTGGACGGGTCCTTTGAGGCGGCCGACACTTGGAGGGACCGCCCTTGCCACACGTCAGGTGTATGCGTTGCCGAGAGTGCGGCAGCGAGTATCCGATTGAACCCCTGAACGTCTGCGAGCTCTGCTTCGGCCCCCTGGAGATCAGCTACGACTACGCCTCAATCGCCAGGAGCGTCAGCAGGCAGAGCATAGAGAAGGGGCCGGCCAGCATGTGGCGCTACCACGACTTCCTCCCCGTGGACGTCGAGGCCGCCGTGGACATCGGAACCGGGTTCACGCCCCTGGTTCCGGCGAAGAACCTCGGCCGAATGCTTGGCCTGGACCACCTGTACATAAAGAACGACGCGGTGAACCCGACCTACTCGTTCAAAGACAGGCCCGTCTCGGTAACCGCGTCCAAGGCGCTGGAGTTCGAGTTCGAAGTGCTGGCCTGCGTGTCCACCGGAAACCTGATGGGATCGGTGGCGGCGCACGGCGCCAGGGCAGGCATGGAGACGATGGTCTTCTTCCCGGCGACGCTGGAGAAGGAGAAGATCATCGGCGCCGCGGTGTACGGCTCCACGCTGGTCGCTATCGACGGCACCTACGACCAGGCGAACCGCTTCTGTAGCGAACTGGCCGACGACAACCGCTGGGCCTTCGTCAACATCAACATGCGCCCGTTCTATGCGGAAGGCAGCAAGACCCTGGGCTACGAGGCGGTCGAGCAGCTGGGATGGAGAGCGCCCGACCACTGCGTCGTCCCAGCCGCCTCGGGAGAGCTCCACACGAAGATATGGAAGGGCATCCAGGAAATGACCGACGTGGGCCTGATCGACGACGCCCGGACCAGGATGCACCTCGCCCAGCCGGAGGGCTCCTCGCCCATCGTCGAAGCCTTCCGGGCCGGACTCAAGCATGTGAAGCCGGTCAAGCCGGACACGATCGCCAAGTCCCTGGCCATAGGAAACCCTGCCTCCGGGCCATTCGCGCTGGAGACCCTGGCGGAGACCGGCGGCGCTGCCGTGGCGGCGCTGGAGGAGGAGGTCGTGGAGGGAATCCGGCTGTTGGCCGAGACCGAGGGCATCTTCACCGAGACCGCGGGCGGAGTCGTCATATCGGGACTGCGAAGACTCGTCGAAGAGGGCAGGATCAGGAACGACGAGGTTACGGTCGCCTACGTCACCGGGAACGGCTTCAAGACGATCGAGGTGGTGGAAAACGGCGTCAGCCCCGTACGCACCGCGCCGAATCACGAGGCATTCCAGACAGCCATGGAGGCTCGCACGGCCAGGACTCGTTCCGCCGCCGTGCAGCCGAGCACACCGGGAGGTAAGAAGTGAGCGTCACGATCAGGATACCGACTCCGATTCGCCGTGTGACCAACGGCGCGGACAAGGTCTCCGCAAAGGGCGAAACGCTGAGGGACGTCATCGACGATATGGAGACGCAGTACCCGGGCGCAAAAGCCCGGATATGCGACGACCAAGGGGAGATACGCAACTTCGTCAACATATACGTCAACGGCGAAGACGTCAGGTTCCTGGGCGGCCTGGATACCTCCACCACGTCCGGAGACGAAATATCCATCGTTCCGGCGGTCGCCGGAGGCGCGGCGTAGTGAACGCCCAGACCGCGGCGCAAGTGAACCAGGCCCCCGCGCCCACACTCCTCTGGAGCCGGGTCATCTGCAAACAGCCGGGCAGCTACGTAGGATGGCCGACCATAGCCCGGCGGCCCGATGGCGAGCTGCTGGTCGGGTTCTCAGGCGACCGTGAGGCCCACCGCGGCCCATACGGCAAGAACCAGATCGTCCGAAGCTCCGACGATGGCGAGACCTGGTCGCCCCCGGAGACGGTGAACAACTCCCCCCTCGACGACCGCGACACCGGCCTCCTCGTCACACGCTCAGGCGCCGTCGTCATGAGCTGGTTCACGGGCGCGTCGTGGAGGCCCAGAAACCTGGAGCCGTACTGGGAGCCGCTCCCCGATCACACCTTCCAGGCCTGGAAGCGCCACCTCGACAAAATATCGCCTGAGGTGCGCGAAAAGTGGCACGGCCGCTGGACCAGGCGCTCGGAGGACGGCGGCCGCGTCTGGGAACCGCCCGTCGACAGCATCGCCAGCGCGCCCCACGGCCCCATACAGCTGGCCGACGGCCGACTCCTCTTCATCGGCACCGCCGAACTGGACGGACACAAAGCCATGGTGTCCGCAGAATCCACCGACGACGCTCGCTCATGGCGGCTCATCGGCACGTTCCCGGCGCAGCCGGACGAGAACGGACTCCTCCCATATTCCGAGCCCCACGCCGTCGAACTCCCCGACGGCCGCATCGTCTCCCTGTGGCGGTTCCAGCCCCGGACACGCGCCTTCGAACACTGCACGTGTCACCTGGAGAGCGTCGGCTACTGCACCTGCGGCTCCGACGACGACGAACACGAACACCGCATGCGCCAATCTGAGAGCCGCGATGGCGGCAAGACCTGGACCGTCCCTCGGCCCACGCCCCTCTGGGGATACCCCCCGCACCTGATCCGCCTCCAGGACGGCTCGCTGCTGGCCACGTATGGCCGCCGATGGCCCCCCAGAGGCCAGAGGGCCTGCCTCAGCCGCGACGAAGGCGAAACCTGGGACTCGTCCAACGAGATAGTCCTGCGCGGCGACGCCCCCAGCGGAGACCTCGGATACCCCGCAACCACGGAGCTGCGCCCCGGCGAGCTCCTGACCGTCTACTACCAGATCGACAGAATAGGAGAGAAGACCAGCCTCATGGCCACCCGCTGGTCCCTGAACTGACCATGAACGTAATCTGGATCGTGGCCGACACCTTCAGACGCGACCATCTCGGCGCCTACGGGAACCCGATCATCCGCACCCCGGCCCTCGACGCCCTGGCCGCGAAGAGCATGCGCTTCGACCGCCACTACGCCGCAGGCTTCCCCACCATGCCCACGCGCGCCGACCACCACACAGGCCGGTGGACCATATCCTTCATGGGCTGGGAGCCGTTCGACGACGACGTGACGACGCTGGCCGAAATCCTGGCCGACGAGGGCGTCCACACCGCGGCAGTGGTCGACACGCCCTTCTACTGGCGGCACGGCTTCAACTACGACCGCGGCTTCCAGACGTTCTTCACCATCCAGGGACAGGAGGGCTCCGCCACCCGCGTCCAGGCCATCGGGCACCACGAATCCCGCGACGTGGTCGCGTGGTGGCGCAAGGAGTCCGACCGCAACGTCGCCAGAACCATGACGAGGGCAGGGGAGTGGCTCGAACGACACTACAAGGAGCGCTTCTTCCTCTACGTCGACACCTGGGACCCCCACGAACCCTGGGACGCCCCCGCATACTACACCGAGCAGTACATGCCCGACTACGACGGCGAAGTCGTCCAGCCGCTATACGCCCACTGGCAGGACTCCCCGAACTTCGACGAGAACAGGGTCGCAAAGGCCCTCGCCACGTACCGGGGAGAGGTCTCGATGGTCGATACCTGGATCGGCCACCTCCTCCGCAAGGTCGAAAACATGGGCCTCATGGAGACCACCGCGGTCATCTTCACCACCGACCACGGCTTCTACTTCGGCGAGCACGGCGGGCTCTTCGGCAAAATGGTCTTCGGCAAGCGAGCCGACGGCACCCTCTACCGCAGCGGCGACCCCGACTCCCAGTGGTCCCACTCCCCACTGTACGAGGAACTGGTCGCGCTGCCCCTGATTCTCTACGTCCCCGGAACGGACGGCGGCGCATACCCCGGCCAATCGTCGGCGATCGACCTGATGCCCACGGTACTCGACATCTTCGACCAGCCGCAGCCCGGCTGGGTGCAGGGCCGCTCCCTCCTCCCAGCCGTCCGAGACCCGAAGCGCCCAGGCCGCGAACTAACCGTCAGCACCATCCCCTTCGCGAACCCCGGCGACCGCGTGAGATCCGTCGACAACATGAGCAGGCCCATTACGGTCGGACTCGTGACCACCGTAACCGTCGGGGACTGGTCCCTCCTCTACAGCGTCGAGCCCGGCATGTCCGAGCTCTACCACCTCCCCTCGGACCCCGGCCAGCGCAGGAACCTAATACACACCGAAACCGAACTCGCCCGCGACCTCCACGCCCGGCTCGTAGCCTTCATGCGCGACACAAACACCGCCCACCACCTCACCAAACCCAGACTCGAACTCCGCCTCTGACCCCCGAAACAGGAAACCGCCCCCGCGTGAACGAAGCAGCCGCCCGCGTGAAGATCAACAAGCTGCTCGAAGCGGCAGGCTGGCGCTTCTTCCCGGAAGGCGAGAACCCCGCCAACGTCAGCCTCGAACCGGGCGTCACCATCGCGGCGTCAGACCTCGACGCCCTCGGCAGCGACTTCCAGAAGACGACCAGGGGCTTCGCAGACTTCCTGCTCCTCGATTCCAGAAGGTCATAGACGGCGCCCGCGCCACCATCGAACGAATGGAGAAGAGGATAGCGGCAGTAGTCGGACGAGTGTGGGAAGATTAGCCAATGAATGACCAAGAGGATTTTGATCTCAAGAAGCGCCTGATAGATAAGAGTATCGAGGCATATGTCCTCGCGTTGGAAACCATCAACCGACTTACTATTCAATACCGTCTGGAAACGTTCTGTTTTCTATTCTGCAACTCTTGGGAGCTATTGTTGAAAGCAAAGATTTTGGCACACGAAGACAATCCAGATTCTATTTATAAGAAACGAACTGGAAGAAATAAGAGGTCACTCTCCTTGAGGGATTGTTTGAGGCGTGTCATACCAAACGATAAGGACCCGACTCGACGCAACATAGAGCGTATCGAAGAACTACGTGACAAGTCAGTTCATCTTGTAATCGATCATATCCCAAGCGACGTGATGTGTCTTTTTCAGGCTGGTGTAATCAACTATCATCATCGTCTGAGTAGGTGGTTCGAAGAGTCACTTACCAGCCGATACCCCTTGGGAATGATGAGCATCATATACGACAGGGACCCGGAACAGAAGGAGGTGACTTACCAACACCTGAGTCGACAACTTGGTCCTGCGTCGGCTGGCTTTCTCTCCAGATACTGTGCAGAACTCAAACAAGAGTTCGACGACCTTCAACAATCCGCTGAATTCTCGATCAGTATCAATCATCATCTTGTCCTTACCAAGAGACGAGATGATGCGGATATAGTGCTATCGTCTGGGCCAACCGGCGATGAACCGGCTCGAATCATAGAAATTGCCAAGGATCCTAGCCTGACACATCCCTACCGCCAGAAGGAACTAATCGAGGAATTGAAAGAAGCGATCCCTGAGGCTCAGATGAATTCATACGACATACAGTGTGTTAATAAGGTTTACAGAACCAAGAATAAATCAGAGCACTTCTATCAAGGTAAGGTCAAGAACTCTCCAGGTCAGTACAGCCGAGCTTTCGTGGACTGGCTTGTTGAGCAGTATCGTCGGGATGAACAGTTCTTCCGCAAAACTAGAGCGCGAGTAAAGAAGTCCACGACGTAGCTGTGTGCAGCGACTAAAAGACTGTCTCTGGAAGTGGAGAGGAGGATCTACGGAAGTTCTGTCCGAGTCGTAGACTTCCTTCAAGCATCCACCCATACTACCCCACCGCATCCAGCAGCCGCCGTAGGTCGTGCTTCGCGTCCGTCACTCCCGACCACAGGTCGCCGATCCGCTCCACCCGCTCCGGGACGCTCTCAGCGTCGAAGTCCGTCGGATAGACGCCCTCAAGCTCGTCCCAGCGCAGGGGCGTCGACACCGGCGCCCCCGGCAGCGGCCGCAGCGAATACACCGACGCCATATTCTTCCCCCTCACGTTCTGGTTGTGATCCAAAAACACCATTCCCGCCCGCTTGTTCACCGACCACTCCATCGTCACCTCCCCGGGACGCTGACGCATCAGGAACCGGCCCACCAGCTCGCACGTCCTCCGAGTCGTCTTGTAGTCATACTGCCTGACCACCGGCACGTACACGTGCAGGCCCGTCTTGCCCGACGTCTTCAGAAACGACGACAGCGACAGCTGGTCGAGCACCTCCTTCAGCGCCGCCGCCGCCTCGGCCGTCCTGGCGAAAGCCGCCCGGTTCAGCTCCGGCTCCTCGCCCTCCTTCTCGCGCCCGGAGTAGATATACGGGTCCAGGTCGAACACCACAAAGTCCGGATAGTTCAGAACGCTCCGGCGGATCGCCTCTCCCGAGCCCGCGAACGTCCTCGGCAGCCCCGGAGCGTCCGGCTCCCCGGAGACCCGCGACTGCCACGGGTGCATCTCGACGTCCGCAAGCTGCGCCAGCCAGATCAGCGTCGCCAGATTGTTCACCATCACGTACTCCACGTCCCCCTCGTTATGCGACGAGAACAGCCGCACCGTCTCCACGAACTCGGGCACACCCTGCGCAAAGTGCTTCTGGTAGAAACTCTGCCCGTGAATCCCGTTCGGATACCTCGTCAGCGTCAGCGGTCGGTCCCGCAGATGAGGGAGAATCACACGCCCCATACGCGCGTAATACCGGATCATGTCCCGCTTCGTCACGGCGGCCCTGCCGTCCTCCGCTGGCCACAGGGCCTTGTCCAGATTCGTAAGCGCCACCCTGTGCTCCCCGACCTCCAGCAGCAGCCTCTCACCCCTCTCCGACAGCTGCTCCACCACGCCGCCGCCGTCGTCGGGGCCTGGCCCGATCGGACGGGAGGCCCCGGCGGGAGCGGCCGCGGCCTCGACCACCTGCGCCTCCTCCCTTCCGACCTCGGCCGGGTCCAGGTCGGGCCTCAGCCCTGCGTATACGGCTGACCGCAGCCGCTCGTCGTGGGTCCAGAGAGCGAACCTCACCCTCACCACCAGCTCGGGCCTGACCCAGTGGCGGCCCCCGCCCTCCTCCGGCTCGGGAACCTGTCCAAAGGGACACTCCGAAGTCTCAAGGCCGGAGAGCGCATTCGTCAGAGATACCAACGCCGTATCGTCGAATCCGCTGCCGACCCTCCCGGCGTAGACGAGCCCGCCGCCCCGGTAGTAGCCCAGAATCAGGGAGCCGAACGTGCCCGCGCGGGCGCCCTCACCCGCCGCGTAACCGCCCACGACGAAATCCTGCTCGCGCGACGCCTTGACCTTCAGCCAGGCCGAGCTCCTCGCGCCCGTCTCGTATGGCGAGTCCCGGCGCTTCGCCACCATCCCCTCGAGGCCCAGCCTCGTCGCCGCGCCGTAGAACGCGGCGCCGTCCCTCTCCACGTACTCCATCGGGACCACGTGCTCCGAAGGCGGCAGCGCATCCGCCAGGACCCGCTTCCTCTCGATAAGAGGCGCCCTCCGCAAGTCCATGCCCGTGACGTACAGCAGGTCGAACGGGTAATAGGTGATCGCCGCCCCGCCGGCCGCGCGCCCGGCCGCGGTGCGGTGGGCGTCGAGAGACCGCTGGAGCAGACCGAAGTCGGGAAGACCCCGGTCGTTCAGTGCCACCGCCTCGCCGTCCAGAACCAGCTCGTTCTCGAGCGCCGCGCGCAGTTCGCCGACGACCACCGGCATCGTCCCGGTCATGTCCTTCCCGTTGCGGCTGAGCAGGGTCACACGGCCGCCCCTCACCAGGGCAATCGTCCGGTAGCCGTCCAGCTTCGGCTCGAAGAGCCAGCCGCCGCCCGAGAAGACGCGGTCGGCAGTCCTCGCCATCATCGGCTTCACGGACGATGGAAACGGGGCCGGCTCCCCGAAGTGCCGCACCGTGTCGGAGCGCGCGACCAGACCCAGCCCCTCGCCCTCGAAGGGATCCGGCAGCCGACCCCCCTTCATGTCCTCGATGGTCAGGCCCGACTGCACCGAGCGCTCCTCGGCCAGAACGTCCCGCTCGGACCCCGAGTGAGCGTCCCGGTGCTTGATCAACAGCCAGTCCTTCGGCCCCCGCGCCGTCCTGACCAGCGCCCAGGACCCCCTCAGCTTCCGACCCATCAGCGTGAACGACAGCTTCCCCGCCTCCACCTCCTCGCGGACCCGACGCTGCGCCTCCTCGCGGTCGCCGAACGAGAGCGCCCCACCCTCGTCCGGCGAATACGCCCCCGCGTCCCAGACGATCATCTGCCCCGCGCCGTAGCCCCCGTGGCCGATCACCCCCTCGAAACTCCTGTAATCCATCGGGTGATCCTCCGTCTGAGCCGCCATCCGCTTCTCGGAAGGATCGAGCGACGGACCCCTCGGAACGGCCCATGACAGGAGGACGCCGTCCAGCTCCAGCCTGAGGTCGTAGTGGAGCCGCCGCGCCGCGTGCTTCTGCACCACGAAGCGCAAGTTCGCCGGCTCCCTCCCAGCGGGCGCCGGCCTCGGCTCCCGCGTCAGGGAAAAGTCCCGCTTCTCCTCGTACTGCTCCAGACCGCCGCTCACGTCATGCCCCGAATCCGTACTCTCCGTAACTGTTCAGAGTTGATGAGGTCTCCCTATCTGCAAGCGCAGGGCGGTCGCGGCCTGTGGTTCGCCGAAAACTGTCCCAAACTGTTCCATTTGTTCCATCTCCGTAGCTGAGGGTTCGATTTCGTGGGACAAATGTGGGGCATTTGTGGAACGGATGTGGAACGGAACCGGAGCAGTTCCGGTACAGTTGTGGAACAGGGGTCTCAGGGCTGTTGCTGGCTGGGCTGCTTCCATATGAATAATATAGTACAAGAGTTCGCCGTCGTCAAGGGGACTTCCCTTCGGACCTCACAGAGTCTGAACAGCTACTACCCCCCTCCGTCCCTCCTTCGGCAATCATGATCATGACGTCATCGGCGCGCCCCAGAT
This sequence comes from uncultured Dehalococcoidia bacterium, assembly GCA_958295685.1. Lineage (GTDB taxonomy): Bacteria > Chloroflexota > Dehalococcoidia > Lucifugimonadales > CATQGZ01 > CATQGZ01. The sequence continues at coordinate 657,904 of OY282365.1, read as the reverse complement.
CAACAGGCGCCCTCCCCATCCTGCCAATCCTCCAATCCTGAGAATCCTGATTCAGACACTCAATGAGGACTGATGATAGTATACGCCTGCCTCAATTCACTCCCGACGAGGACCTCTGCCATGAAGCCGGACAGCATCTACGACGATTCGCTGGTCATCGACGGTCTGAACGTCAGCAACTGGGACAGCCGGGCGGTCTTCGACAGCCTGAAGAACGGCCGCGTTACCGCGATCAACGCCACCACGGCCGTGTGGGAGGGGTACCGCGAGACGCTGGACAACACGGCGGCCTGGCTGCGCCGGTTCAGAGACCGCCCCGACTCGCTGACCCAGGTCAGGAGCGCCGGCGACATCCTGCGGGCCAAAGAGGATGGCCGGGTCGGGGTGGTCCTCGGCTGGCAGAACGCCTCTCCCATCGAGAGCCGCCTCGACAGGCTGGAACTGTTTCACGGGCTTGGAGTGAGGATTATCCAGATCACCTACAACGAGCGGAACCTGATCGGCAACGGCTGCTTCGAGCGGGTCGACGATGGGCTGTCCAGCTTCGGCGTGGACGCAGTCAGAGAGATGAACCGCCTGGGGATACTGATCGACCTCTCACACGTGGGAGACCGGACCACGCTGGAAGCCATCGATCTGTCCGACGACCCCGTCGCGTGCACCCACGCCAACGCCAGACCGTTCTTCGACCACGTCCGCAACAAGACCGGCGAGGCCCTGAAGCTCCTCGCGGAGAAGGGCGGCGTGGTCGGCGCGAACGGCTTCCCCCCGTTCCTCAGAAACGAGTGGCAGTCCACCCTTTCCGACTACGTGGACGCCATCGACGACTTGGTCGAGAGGGTCGGCATCGACCACGTGGGAATCGGCACCGACTTCACCCAGGACCAATCGAGAGACTTCTTCAAATGGCTGCTGTCCCGGCAGGGAACGATCCCACAGGAGGAGTGGCTGGCCTCGTTCCCCGACCCGGTGACGCACCCGTCGGGAATGGAGACCCCGGACAAGCTGTCAAACGTGGCCGCAGAACTGAAGGGCAGGGGATACCGCGACCAAGACGTAAGCAAGATACTCGGCGAAAACTGGCTCCGCCTCTTCCGCCAAGTCTGGCGAGACCACGCCCGGCGCGGGTGAGCCTGCCCTTCCGCCGCCGCTCACGGATACGGCTGCCGGGCAGACCGCCAGCCGAGTGTGACCATGCCCGGTTCGACGTCGCGTATCGAGCTGATCCCGACGAAGTTCATGGCCAACTCCAACTCGCGCCTGAGTATCTCGAACATGCCCCTGACGCCCATGCCGCCGTCTATGGCGAGGCCCCACATCACGGGCCGACCCACCAGGACGGCCCGCGCCCCCAGGGCGAGCGCCTTGAGAACGTCCGTGCCGCGCCGCACTCCCGAGTCGAGGTAGACCTCCATCCGGTCCCCGACCGCCTCGACGACCGCCGGCAGCGCCTCGATCGAGGCCAGCGTCGTATCGATGACGCGCGCGCCGTGATTCGACACCACGATGGGTCGACGCCGTGCTCGGCGCACTTCACCGCGTCGCGGGCCGTGAGTATCCCCTTCACCACCAACGGCATGGAGGTGATTGACCTGAACCACGCCAGCTTCTCCCAGGTGGGCCGCCTTGAGCGCGACTCCTCGTCGAACCTCGCCCTCTCGAGAAGGTCGGGCCGCTCCCGGAGATCGGCCCACGAATCCCCCATCAGGGGGCTGAAGTCGTTCCTAGAGTCCCTCTCCTTCATGCCGGTTCCGACGCCGTCGACGGTCAGGCAGAGCGCCGAGAACCCGGCGGCCTCCGCCTTCCCGGCCATGAACTCGGTCAGGTCGTCGTGTAGGTGATAGAGCTGGAGCCAGAGCGGCCCGGAGGCGGCTTCGGCGACCTCCTCCACCGTCCGGGACGCGCCCGTGGCGACCGTCGTCAGCGTCCCCACGGCCCCTGCGCCCCGCGCAACGGCCACCTCGGCCTCCGAGTGGGCCAGGAACTGGGCCCCGGTGGGCGCGGCCATCACCGGCATCTCGATTCTCCGCCCCAGCACGGTCGTGGACGTGTCCCGCTCGGTCAGGGCTTGGAGGTAACGGGGGTTGACGGCTATCTCGTCGAACGCCTCGCGGTTCCGTCTCAGCGTGATCTCATCCGCGGCCCCGCCGGCCACGTAGTCCCACGTGTTGTGGGCCATGCGCAGCTTCGCCATCGCCTCCATGTCGAAGAGGCTCACAGGGTTCGGCACGGCCCTACCGCGCCCCCCTCTTGCGGGCAAGCTCCCTGTCGCGGAGCTCCGTGCGTCTGATCTTCCCGCTGATCGTCTTCGGCAGCTCCGTGACGAACTCTATCTCCCTGGGATACTTGTAGGGCGCGGTCACGGCCTTTACGTGATCCTGTATCTGCCGGACGAGGTCGTCCGAGGGCTCGAAGCCCTCGGCGGGAACCACGTATGCCTTCACGATCTGGCCCCGCACCTCGTGGGGGCTGGCCACCACCGCAGTCTCGGCCACCCCCGGATGCTCGGCCACCGCCGACTCCACCTCGAACGGCCCGATGCGGTACGACGCGCTGATGATCACGTCGTCCGCCCGGCCCACGAACCAGAAATACCCGTCCTCGTCCCTCGACGCCCGGTCGCCCGTGTAGTACCAATCGCCGCGGAACGACCTGGCGTTCGCCTCCGGGTTCTCCCAGTAGCCCGTGAACAGGCCCACCGGCCTGTCGGGGCTGACCCGAATGGCGACCTCGCCCTCCTCGCCCCTCGGCAGCTCGCCCCCGTCCTCGTCTACCACGCCGAGCGTGTATCCGGGCGCCGCAACGCCCATGGAGCCGGGCTTGTGCCTCATCCCAGGAAAAGTGGCGGCGCAGAGCACCGTCTCGGTCTGGCCGTAGCCCTCCCATATGTGCTGGCCTGTTCCCTCTCTCCACGCCTCCACCAGGTCGGGGTTCACCGCTTCCCCGGCGCCCAGGCAGTGGCGCAGCGCCCTGGGCCTGTACCTCGTCAGGTCGAGCTGCGCCAGCATCCGATAGGCTGTGGGAGGCGCGAAGAACGTGGTGACCGGATAGTCCTCCAGCAGGCGCAGCGTCGCGTCCGGGTCGAACGCCCCGCGCTGATCCCAGACCAGGATGGCCGCCCCCATGTTCCAAGGCGCGAAGAAGAGCGTCCACGCCGCCTGGGCCCAGCCGGGGTCGGATATGGTGAAGTGGAGGTCGCTCGGCCTGTTGTCGAGCCAGAACTTCCCGGTGATCACGTGCCCGATCGGATAGGATGCGTGGGTGTTGATCACCATCTTCGGGAGGCCGGTGGTCCCCGACGTGAAGTAGCCCATCAGCGGGTCGCTCGACAGGTTGTTCGGATTGCCCAGGTTGGGAGAGGCCGAGGCCATCAGGTCGTCGTAGCAGGGCAGCCCCGGCGTCCTGTCGACCGTAACGACCCTCTCCAACGACGGGCACTCGCCGCGGACCGCCTCGATCTTCTCGGCGTTTTCCGAATCGGTGACCGCTATCTTCACCCCGGCCGTGTTGAGCCGGTACGAAATATCCTTGGTCGTGAGCAGAGTCGTGCCGGGGACGGAGACGAAGCGGCCCCGAATGCAGCCCAGGACGAGCTCCCACCACTCCACCAGACGGGGCAGCATGATGAATACGCGGTCTCCCGGCACGGCGCCGAGGCCGGACAGGAAATTGGCGGCGCGCCGGGAGCGCTCCCCCAGCTCGCGGAAGGTCACCTCGCGGGACGCGCCGTCCGGGCCCACCCAGACCATGGCGGTCTTCGACCGATCCATGCCCCAGCGGTCGAAGACCTCGTAGGCCCAGTTGTAGCGTTCGGGAACCTCTAGGCGAAAGCTCCTGTAGGTCTCCTCGTAGTTGCCGATCTGGTAGTGGTGTGTCATGTGGTCTCCGGTGATTAGTGGGCGGCGGTCGGATGACCGAGCTCCCTGAGGATGTCGGCTGCGTGCTCGTCGAGCTCGGGCGGCCCTCTGTCGGGGCCGACCCGGCCCGTGGAGAGCGCCGCGGGCTGTGTGACGTAGCGCCTTCCGTCTATCTCCACGAACGCGCCGCGGGCCTGAAACTGGGGAGAGTGGTGAACGTCCTCGATCTCCACCGGCGCGGCGCCCGGAACGTCCGCGGCCGCCAGGCGGCTCTCCCAGTCGTCCGCCGTCCGCCGCCGGAAGGCGTCGGACAGCCTCTCTCGAATCTCGCATGAGCGCGCCATGCGCTCGGAGTGTCCCAGCCCCGCCAGATCTTCGATCCCGGCGGCGGCGCAGAACCGGTCCCAGAAGTGGTCCTCGTGGACGATCCCCAGGCTGAACCAGCGTCCGTCCGCGCACTCGAACACGTCGTAGTGCGGGATGCCTGCGACGTTCGGCCGGCCGCGCGGGCCTCCGGCGTCCGGCTGTCTGGCAACCTCCGGCGCCATCAGGGAGAGGGCTGCCTCCGTTATCGACAGGTCCACGTAGCCGCCCAGGCCCGACACGCTCCTGCCGCCCAGCTGCGCCAGAACCAGAGTCGCGGCGTAGAGCCCGGCGGCCAAGTCGGACAGCAGAACGGCCGGAGGCCGGGGCCGCCCGTCCATGCGGCCTTGGAGCGCCAGGTAGCCGCTCAGCGCCAGATAGTTCAGGTCGTGCGCGGGTCGGTTCCTCCAGGGACCCTCCTGACCGAATCCGGAGATCGAGCAGTAGACCAGCCCCGGATTCCCGGCCGAGAGGGTAGGGTAGTCCGCGCCGAGACGCTCCGCCACCCCTGGGCGGGACCCCTCCAGCACGACGTCGGCTCTACGTGCCAGCGCCAGGAGGACGCGCCGGGCATCCGCGGTCTTCAGGTCGAGCTCGATGCTCTCCTTGCCCCTGTTGAACGCCGCGAACATGTCAGCGTCGCGGCGAAGCGGGTCGCCGCCCGGCGGCTCCACCTTTATCACGCGCGCCCCGAGGTCGCTCAGCGTCATGGAGCAGAAGGGGCCGGGAGAGTTGACCGTCAGGTCGACGACCGTTATGTGAGAGAGCGGTTTCATGCTGGCCTTAGATCAGGTGAGGCCCCGGTCTATCCGGCCAGCTCCTTCCTGACGATGTTCGCCCCGGCGACCATTGCCACGAGCTTCTTGTAGGTTATCCATCTGGGGAGCTGGAAGAACCCGCAGTCCGGGTTGACGACCAGCCGCTCCGGCGGGCCGTGCTTCATGGCGAGGCGGATGCGCTCGGCCACGTCATCCGGCTTCTCGACGTAGAAGGACTTCACGTCGATGACCCCCGCTCCGAGCTTCCGGTCGCCGGCCCACTCACTCCAGCGCTCGATCTCGCTCATCTCCCGGTTGGCATACTCCAGGACGAGCTCGTCGTAACGGCACTCCTGCATCCTGGGAAACATCCAGGCATAGGAACGCTTGCCGCGCGGCCTGCTGGTCAGGTTGCCGAAGCAGATGTGGAGCGCCAGCCTGGCGTCCACCCCCTCGACGGATGCGTTGTACAGGTCGATCCAGTCGTCGAGCCGGCCGGGAATCACGGCAAACGACGGCTCGTCGATCTGTATGTAGTCCACGCCCTGCTCGACGAGCGCCTTCAGCTCCCTGTTGATGACCTTCGCGAAGTCCCACGCCATCTCGATGCGGTCCTCGTACACGCCCCCGGGCCGGATGTGAATCGTGATCGTCAGAGGGCCGGGACAGGTGACCTTGATGGGCCTCTCGGTGTTGGCGCGGGCGTATCTGTACTCGTCCACGATGCCCAGACCGTCCGGCGCCACGAGCTTCTCCACCGCCTTGTAGCGGGGAGGGGAGTCGTAGCCGTACAGCCCCACCTTCCGCAACTCCGGCTCACGCTCGATGCCCCGAACCCTATTGTAGAAGCTCTGGACGAAGTACCACCGGCGCATCTCGCCGTCCGAGATGACGTCGACGCCCGCCCTCTCCTGGTCGCGGATCGCCATGTTCACGGCGTCGTCGTACAACTCGCGCTCGTCGGTGCGGCCGTAGTTCCCCTTCTCCACCTCGTCGAGCGCGGTCCACATCCAACCGGGGTAGGCGTGGCTGCCGATGACGGTGGTGGGCAGTAGTGGAAGCGGTTCGCTGTCCATACGGAACTCCTGACCTCCTAGTCGAGGCGCCCCCGATTATAGGGAGCGGCCGACGGGATGGTCAAGGAAGCCGCCGCGCCCCCTGCAACAGGGACGGCTCCGACACACCTGCGCGTATGGAGAATGCCCCCTTAGTCCCCGTGGTAAATCCCCAGCAGCATCCTCTCCACGTGGCGCGGGAACGAAGTGTCGTAGTTCGCCCAGTCGCTGTACTGCGCAAGCTCCAGCGTTTGCGGCAGGGTGTCGAACAGCGAGTACGCGCCGAACGTAGCGCCGCCCGCCGCCGCGATTGCCGCGTCCACCTCCGCCTTCACCGCGTCGTACAGGTCGTTGTAGTACCCAACGTTCTCCATGAGGTCGACCGGATCGGTCCCCGGCGAGTGGGCGTTGATGGCATGGGTTATCGGCCACGTGCTAATTTCGTTGAGGATGCGCCGCGTGCCGGCGAAGTTCTTGTCGTCCACCCAGTTCTTGTGGGTGAGCGCGCGGGGCTCGTACATGTCCGACGTGACCACGATCTGCTCCTTCGGCATGTAGATGATGGTGGTCGCGTCGCCGTCGCCGGGCCCCAGATAATGAAGCTGGACCGTCTTGTCTCCCATCACTACGTCCATCGTGTCATCGAACGTCTCGATTTTGAGCGGGACGTCCCCAAGGGGACTCAGCTCGAAGGCAGCCTTGCAGTTCCAGTGGCAGAGAACGTTCGCGTCCGGGAACACGCCTGTCCCGCCCACGTGGTCGAAGTGCTCGTGCGTGAGCGCAATGGTCGTCACCGGGGCGTCCGTGACCTTCGAGATCTCGTCCCTGAGAGACTGCGCCCTCATCGGATTGGACGGATCGGTGATCAGAACACCGTCGTCGGATACCACGACCAAGCTGCCGGTAAAGAACCCAAAGTAGTGATACACGCCGTCCGCGAGCATCGTCACAGTCGGCGGGGGAATCTGGAAACCGCCATCGGGCGGCGCCTCCGTCGTAGGCTCTGCCGTAGGTTCAGGCACGGCCGTGGGTTCGGGCATAGCCGTAGGTTCGGGCATAGCCGTGGGTTCGGGCATGGCCGTGGGTTCAGGCATGGCCGTGGGTTCGGGCATGGCCGTGGGTTCGGGCATGGCCGTGGGAGTAGGGACGGGCGTCGGCGTCGGCGCAGGGTCCGTGCCGCACCCGGCCAGCAACACCAGGAACGGCAACGCGGCGCAGAAGACTACAAAGACAGGCTTCAATCTGTTGTTCATAGTGTCGACTCCTGGTTGTGACAGTGGAAACGAACGCGGGTGAGGGATGCTAACCGACTGACGAGCGCCGCTTCCATCGCTCAATTCATCCTCGTGACTTCCAACTAGCGCTATGGGCGCCTAGTCCCCATGATAGATCGACAGCAGCATCCTCTCCACGTGGCGCGGGAACGAAGTGTCGTAGTTCGCCCAGTCGCTGTACTGTGGAAGCTCCAACGTCTGCGGCAGGGTGTCGAACAGCGAGTACGCGCCGAACGGAGCGCCGCCCGCCGCCGCGATTGCCGCGTCCACCTCCGCCTTCACCGCGTCGTACAGGTCGTTGTAGTACCCAACGTTCTCCATGAGGTCGACCGGATCGGTCCCCGGCGAGTGGGCGTTGATGGCATGGGTTATCGGCCACGTGCTAATTTCGTTGAGGATGCGCCGCGTGCCCACGTAGTGTTTGTCGTCCACCCAGTTCTTGTGGGTGAGCGCGCGGGGCTCGTACATGTCCGAAGTGACCACGATCTGTTCCTGTGGCATGTAGACGATGGTAGTCGCCGCGCCGTCGCCGGGCCCCAGATAATGAAGCTGAACGGCCTTGCCGCCCACCTCCACCTCCATCATGTCGTCGAAGGTGCGGTCTACGGTCGGAACGTCTCCCAGCGAGCTGAGCGCAAAGGTGGCAACGCAGTTCCGATGACATATGACCGTCGCTTCCGGGAACACCCCCGTTCCGCCCACGTGGTCGAAGTGCTCGTGCGTGAGCGCAATGGTCGTCACCGGGGCGTCCGTGACCTTCGCGATCTCATCCTTGAGAGACTGCGCCCTCATCGGATTGGACGGGTCGGTGACGAGCACGCCGTCATCGGAAATCACAACCAGGCTGCCGGTAAAGAATCCGAAATAGTGATACACGCCGTCCGCGAGCATCGTCATCGTGGGCGGGGGAATCTGTGCCTGACCCGATGCGCCGCCGTCATCGGACGACGACACGGCCAGAGAAGCCGAGGCTTCGCTTCCCGTCGCCATATGCCGAGCGCCGTAGGCAACCAGCGAAATGGAAAACACGGCAACCAACGCAGCCATCGCCAGCAATCTGCGGTCCATTCTGATGCCTCCTTCGGGAGAGCGCACGGTCTGCGCGGCGATTCCGCGCCCGCCCGCTGACCTAATCCCCAATCCCAGTCTACCATCAGCCAGAAATCCGTAGCAACAGACCCCGCGCCGCTCGGCCGAATTAGGCGTCGGAGCCACAGGCCCGACCGTGTGCCGGCGTGGTAGACTGCGAACTGCGGTCGCGCCGGAACGACCGGACGCAGCAAGTGGGCAGTGGAAAGGAAGACGATGGGCATCAGAGCGACGGGAGTCGGTAGGGAGAGGGTCTACGCGGCAGCCGGCATATGGGTCGAACGCGCGCTGCGGCACGACGACTCGCTCTTCACGCCGGGCGAGCCGATCTGGTCGAGCCGGTGGCTTGGGGAGCTGCGGGAGCGGTTCCTGGACAACCCCGACATGGCAGAGGGTGCATTCGAAGACAAGCTGGAGCGGGCTCTGAAAGACAGTCCTGCCGAAGTCTACCAGCTGATGGGCGAGGCCCTGTACTTCCATCTCCTGATTATCTCGCACGTGAGAATGAGAGGCGGCGCTAAAGAAGCCAATATCAACAGGGTTCTCGGATGGTCGGGTAAGCGCGTAACAATCCCTGATGACCTCGTCGCTGGCCTGGCCGCGGGTATTGCCAGCACGGGACAGCCTTTCATCAGATATCGTCCATATCAGATCGGCTTCCTCATTGAGTTCGTCGAGCAATGGAAGGAGCAGGGAGCGGACGAGCAGCGTCGTCTGCTCGCCGATCCGTGGGAGTTCAAGGGTTTCGCGGAGAGTCTGAGCTTCCGAGGTGAGTTGCTGCGGGACTCCAAAGCGCCTCTACACCCACAGAGATGGGCACTGCTCCATCTCGTCTTCCCCGACACCTTCGAGAGGATACTCTCTCAAAGCCATAGGGACAGGATTGTCAGCGCTTTCGAGAGACACGTTACGGAGCCGACGGAGGATGACGACCGCAAACTGAGGCAGATCCGTCAGGGCCTCGATAAGGAGCTTGGGAGAAGCACTGAATTCTACAATGATGACTACATCCGCGGTCAGTGGGACGATGCACACAAGCCCGACCCCTGGGATGAGTTCGTCAGTCATGCCAAGGTCTACGTAGACTCCGGCAGGCTGGAGACCGAGGAGATCGGTTACAAGAGCGAGATGGGCGAGGACCTCGCGGCCGCGCGTGATGCTGTTCTCACAGGCGCAGCCAACTGGCACGACCTGTTGAAGCGTGCTCTCAGAGCCAGGGCTGGCCACCCCATTGCCTGGATGCTCATGAGTGACCTCAACAAGTGGTGCGTCGATCGTTCGGAAGAAGCGTTGCGCGCGTTGCAGGCCCTGTGGACGGAAGACGACCTGCCGGACGCCGAGCGCATCCGCGCCTTCACGAACATACTGCCCGATTCGGCGCTCAGAGGCGCGGCAGGCAGCCGCGCGAACGTCATATCCGTCTTACTCATGGCGCTGGGCCCCGAGCAGTACCCGCCCTTCAGAATCAGAGTGTTCGACAGCGCGTACGAGCGCACGGGATACGACAAACCCGAACAGAACGCGGACGCGGCGGCGCTCTATGATCATGCTCTCGGCTTCCTCGACAGGTTCACGGAAGAAGCGAAAAAGCGCGGACTGACCCTGCGCCACCGTCTCGACGCGCAGTCCGTGGTGTGGGGGACGCCGCGGAACGGCACGCCGCGGAATGGCACGCCTCAGCCCCTCCACGCGCTCGCCTCTCTCCAGGCGCTCGCCGACGAACTGCGCGTTCCCGTCACCTTCCTAGAGGAGATCCATACGCTGCTCCAGGACAAGCGGCAGGTCATCTTCCAGGGGCCGCCCGGCACCGGCAAGACCTACACCGCGCGGAAGCTGGCCGTATGCCTCGCCGGGCAGGAAGACCGCGTGCGGGTCGTCCAGTTCCACCCGTCGTATGCCTACGAGGACTTCGTGCAGGGCTACCGCCCCAAGCTCATCGGCAGGCAGCCCGGCTTCCAACTCATGAGAGGGCCGCTGATCGAAATGGCCGAGATGGCGCGGAATGAGCCGGACGCGCCCCACTTCCTCGTGATAGACGAGATCAACAGGGGAAACCTCTCCAAGGTCTTCGGCGAGCTCTACTTCCTGCTGGAGTACCGCGGCGAGGAGATGCGCCTCCAGTACTCCGACGACGAATCGTTCTCGCTGCCCGAGAACCTCTACTTCATCGGCACGATGAACACCGCCGACCGCTCCATCGCGCTGGTGGATCTGGCGCTGCGCCGCCGGTTCCACTTCGTGGAGTTCCGCCCGGACCAGCCGCCGATAAAGGGCCTGCTCCGGCGCTGGCTGGAAGAGAACGCCCCGGACATGCTGTGGGTCGCCGATATCGTCGACCGCGCGAACGAGAAGCTCGACGACCGCAGCGCCGCCATCGGGCCGAGCTACTTCATGAAGGAAAACCTCGACGACGCTGCCGTCGAGCGCATCTGGAAGCACAGCGTGAGGCCGTACGTCGAGGAGCGCCTCTTCGGGGAAGGCGACCGGATCGGGGAGTTCGACCTCCAAAGGCTGATGAACGAGGGCGCCCCAGGCGATGCGTCGGATTGACCTGCGGGAATACGCCAGGAGCGGCCCGCTTCCGCTTTCGGTCGCCGAGCGCGGCGCGCTGGGGGAGATCCCGTCGCTCACCGTCGAGCCTCACCCCGGTGAAGACGGCGTATACCACCTGAAGCCCGGCTCGACCGTGGGCGCGGTCGAGGTTGGCGGTCTGTCGGTGCTCATACAGCCGAAGATCGGCATCCCGCAGCTGCTGTCGCTGGCGTGCTACGCCATCGGCAGAGTCAAACTACGGCGGCAAGACTTCGACTTCCCCGACGCGGACGCCCTGCCAGACGTGCTCGCCCTCGCCCTCGCATCCCACGCGCGGCGGGCGTTCGCTCACGGCCTCCTCCACGGCTACCGCACGGAGGAGGAGGCCCTGCACACCGTGCGCGGGCGCATCAGGTTCGACGAACAGATACGCCGCAGGCTCGGCGTGCCCCTGCCGGTCGAGGTGCGGTACGACGAGTTCACCGACGACGTCCTGGCAAACCGCCTGGTGAAGGCGGCCGCCGCGCGCCTCGGCCGGATGCGGCTCCGCTCGCGGGCCGCGCGCAGCGGACTGGGGTGGATCGCTGCCACGCTCGACAACGTATCGCCGGTCGAATTCCCCCCGAACGCGGTGCCGGAAATCGGATTCGACAGGCTGAACCTGCACTACCGAGACGTGGTCGCCCTGTCGCGGCTCATCCTGAGGCGCTCGGCTTTAGAGGCCGACCGCGGGGAGGCGCGCGCCGCAGGATTCCTGATGGACATGAACGAAGTCTTCCAGGAGTTCGTCACGGCGGCGCTGCGGGAGGCGCTGAACGTCTCCGACCGCGTGCTGCGCTCCGACGAGGGTATGCGCCGCCGCGTTGCCCTAGACGAGGCTGGGAACATTCGGCTCAAGCCCGACCTCTCCTGGTGGGACGGCCCCGACTGCACGTTCGTCGGCGACGCCAAGTACAAACGGGTCCGCAACGACCACGTCCCCAACGCCGACCTATACCAGATGCTCGCATACGCCACCGCCCTCGATCTGCCCGGCGGACTGCTCATCTACGCCCAGGGCGAGGCCGAGCCGGTGGTCCACGAAGTCATGCACTCCCGCAAGCGGCTGGAGGTCGCCGCGCTCGACCTCTCCGGCGCGCTGGACGACACACTCGCTCGCGTCAAGCTCCTGGCTGACAGAGTCACCGCGCTGCGCCGAGAAGCCCGCCGTGTCGTCCGCGCCGCATGAGACTCCGCTCCCAATCCTGCCAATCCTCCAGTCCTGACTCAGACAACCAATCCGGCCCAGCCTGACGTAACTGTTCAGACTCTGTGAGACCCGAAGGGGGAGTCCAGAGGGGTGAACCCCTCTGGCAGGGGGTCTGGCCATAGACACACTGACGGAGCTGGCGGGAGACCGGTTCACCCCTCTGGCAGGGGGTCTGGGGGCTTTGCCCCCAGTTTCAAATGGGCGGGTGGGTGGGAGACAAAGCCGTCCGCTTATCGGGACTGCGCTGATCGAAAGACCTCACCAACTCTGAACTGTTACAGCCTGACGTCCATCACGCCGCCCACCCGAATTGGGTGGGCGGGGATTTGGTCCCCAATCCTGAAAATCCTCAAATCCTGAGAATCCTGATTCAGACAATTGACAGCCACGAACCGCTGTGCTAGAGTATCCCCATGACACAGCCGCCTCTCTCCACAAACCAGCCCGCGCGACTCCTGAAGCGCCTGTCACATAAGTGTCAGAAAGTGTCACATAAGTGTCACATAAGTGTCACATAAGTGTCACATAAGTGTCAGAAAAGTGTCACATAAGTGTCACATAGTGTCACATAGTGTCACATAGTGTCAGGCAAAATCGCCCCTCTCAGCTACGAAATGGCTGCGAAACGCCGCAAATGCGACACTTTCGCAAAAATTTCTCGCAGGTTCGCCGCATGACCGGCGTTTGCGGGCGGCTGCCCCGCGCAGGTATAATGCAGCCACAGGCTTACCCGATTCCGGGAGACGGAGGGGCTGATATGACAGTAGACACCAGAGTTGAGAGCGGGACGTGGCGGGTCAAGGCTGGGCTGGCCCAGATGCTCAAGGGCGGCGTCATCATGGACGTGGTCACCGCCGAGCAGGCCCGAATCGCCGAGGACGCCGGAGCCGTCGCCGTGATGGCGCTGGAGCGCGTCCCCTCCGACATCCGCGCCGCAGGCGGCGTCGCCAGGATGGCCGACCCCACCAAGATCATGGAGATCATCGACGCGGTCACCATCCCCGTCATGGCCAAGTGCCGCATCGGCCACTTCGTCGAGGCCCAGGTCCTGGAGGCCCTCGGCGTCGACTACGTGGACGAATCCGAGGTGCTCACCCCGGCGGACGAGAACAACCACGTCAACAAGAACGACTTCAAGGTCCCGTTCGTCTGCGGATGCCGTGACCTCGGAGAGGCCCTGCGCCGCATCGGCGAGGGCGCCGCGATGATCCGCACCAAGGGCGAGGCCGGAACCGGCAACATCGTCGAGGCCGTCCGGCACGCCAGGCAGGTCATGAGCGAGATTCGCCGTATCCAGGGGATGGGCGAGGACGAGCTCATGTCCACCGCCCGAGACCTCAAGGCGCCCTACGAGCTGGTCAAGGAGGTCCACGAGACCGGCAAGGCGCCCGTCGTGAACTTCGCCGCGGGCGGAATAGCCACCCCGGCAGACGCCGCCCTCATGATGCAGCTCGGCGTGGACGGCGTCTTCGTCGGCTCGGGAATCTTCAAGTCCCAGAACCCCGGCCTCATGGCGCAGGCGGTGGTGAAGGCCACCACTCACTTCAGAGACCCCCAGATCATCGCCGACGTTTCCAGGGGGCTGGGCGACGCCATGCCCGGCCTCGACGTGAAGACCATGCCGATCGAGGAGCAGCTGTCCGTACGGGGGTGGTAGCTTGCCCAGGGTCGGCATACTGGCGATCCAGGGAGATTTCCTAGAGCATCGGACGGTCCTGAGCGGAATGGGAGTCGACGCCCCGGAGGTGCGGCTGCCCCGCCAGCTAGACGACGTGGACGGACTGATCATCCCGGGCGGCGAGAGCACCACCATCGCGCAGCTCATCGACATATACGGCTTCCGCCCAGCCCTGAAGGACAAAGCTGCGGAGGGTATGCCGATCTGGGGCACCTGCGCGGGAATGATCGTCCTCGCCTCGCGCCTCACCGACCACAGACCCGAACCCCTCGGACTCATGGACATCGTGGTTACGCGGAACGCCTTCGGCCGTCAGGTGGACAGCTTCGAGACCGACGTAGAGATAGCCGGCCTGGCCGGCCTCCCGTACCGCGCCGTATTCATCAGGGCCCCCGTCGTCGAAGAAATCGGCCCCGGGGTCAGCGTGCTCGCCTCCCTCGCAGACGGCCGCCCAGTCGCCGTCCGACAGGGCCGCCTGCTCGCCACGGCCTTCCACCCCGAGCTCACCGACGACCCCCGCGTCCATCGGCTGTTCGTCGACGTCGTGGAAGACGCGGCCCAACGGAGTGTGAAAGTCGATTAGGCCAGCGGCGGACCCGACGAGACCCCGCGGCGCAGGGCCCCAACTGCCCGAAGAGGCCGCGCCCGCGATGACCCGCGCTGAGCCGACGGGCGGGAGCCCGCCGGACTCCGACCGGCCGCTCCCAGACACCCATCACGCCCCGGAGGACCCATTGCCTGACCCGCAAAATCGGATAGAGACGGACATGAAGGCCCTCATCGACAAGGTGCCCCCGCGAATCAGGGCGCTTCTCGATGAGATGAACAACGATGAGAAGCTGCTGGAGGTGGTCCTCGACCTCGGCCGGCAGCCCGAGGCCCGATACCTGGACGCCAGCGCGCCGCTGGGCGAGTTCGAGGTCACCGAGGAGGACATCGCCTACGTCACCGACAGGGTAGGCGCCTTCGGCGAGGACAACAGGGCCGGCATCGAGCGGACGCTGCACCGCATATCCGCGATACGAAACAGAGCCGCCAAGGTCGTCGGCCTGACCCTCAGAGTCGGAAGGGCGGTCTACGGCACGATCAGGATCGTCGAAGACCTCATATACGCCGGAAAGAGCCTCCTGCTGGTCGGGAAACCAGGCGTCGGAAAGACGACGATGCTCAGAGAGGTGGCCAGGGTCCTCGCGGACGATGCCGACAAGCGAGTCATCGTCGTCGACACGTCGAACGAGATCGCCGGAGACGGCGACATCCCACACCCGGGAATCGGGCACGCCAGAAGAATGCAGGTGCCCAGCCCGCTACTCCAGCACTCCGTTATGATAGAGGCCGTGGAAAACCACATGCCGGAGGTCATAGTCATCGACGAGATCGGCACGGAGCGGGAGGCCGACGCGGCGCGAACCATAGCCGAGCGCGGCGTGCAGCTGATCGCCACCGCGCACGGCAACACCCTCGAAAATCTGGTCATGAACCCGGTCCTGTCCGACCTCGTGGGCGGCATAGAGTCGGTTACCCTGGGAGACATAGAGGCGCGCCGCAGACGCACCCAGAAGACCATCCTCGAACGCAGGTCCCCGCCGACCTTCGACGTGCTCGTCGAAATACGGGGATGGGACGAGGTCGCCATCCACTCCAACGTCGCTGAGGTGGTGGACAGGATGCTGAGAGGCGACCCCGTGGCGCCCGAGACGCGCTCGATCGGTGGGGACGGCGCGGTCGTCCGCGCCGAGCCGCAGACACCCTCCCGACCCGGCGGCGGCCTCTCCTTCACCTCAGCCGAACCGCCCCTCCCCGACGAACACGCCCCGCCCGCCAGGGTGACGAGCATACTCCCCTACGGCATCAACAAAGGCAAGCTGAATCAGGCCGTCCGAGCGGCCCATGCCCCCGTCGAGGTCGTCGGCGACATGGGCAGCGCCGACATGGTGCTGACCACCAAGAACTACTACCGGCGGCGCACCACCGCGCTGAAGACCGCCGAAGACAGCGGCAAGCCCGTCTACGTCCTCCGCAAGACCACCCTCCCACAGATCGAGGAGTTCGTAAGGGCCATCGTGCGGAAACAGGGCGGAACGCGAGACCCGCAGAGCGTCGCCTCGGCCATAGGCGAGGCGCAGGAAGCCGCCGGACGCATCGGCCGCGGCGAACCTCGCGTCGACCTCAGCCCCCAGGGAGCCTTCATCCGAAGGCTCCAGCACCAGATCGCCCAGAGTCACTCGCTCTCATCGTCCAGCGCGGGGCGCGAGCCGGCGCGGCGCGTCGTCTTCCGCCGCCAGTGAGAACGACGACACGCCCATGTCGCTTTTCGTAACTTTCGAGGGGGGAGAAGGGTCGGGCAAGTCGACCCAGGCTCACCGCCTCGCCGCCCGGCTCCGCGCGGCAGGGGTGGACGTCAGGGAGATACGCGAACCCGGATCGACTCGGCTCGGATGGCAGGTGAGAGACTGGCTGAAGCGGGGGCCCGGCGCCGGGGAGACGATCTCCCACGGCGCCGAACTCTTCCTGTTCGCAGCCGCGCGCGCAGAACTGGTCGGCAAGGTCGTCAGGCCGATCCTCGACCGCCCGGACGCCGTGATCATCGCCGACAGATACGGCGACTCCACCACCGCCTACCAGGGCTATGGAAGGCGGATCCCGCTGGAGCGCGTCGAGGTGGTCAACGACCTGGCCGCGCAGGGCATACGGCCAAACCTCACGATCCTGCTGGACTGCGAGCCCGAGGTCGGACTGCGGCGCGTCGGCTCGTTTCAAATGAAGCTGCCGCTGGACCCCGGAAACTCCGCCTTCGGGACCGGCGAAGCCGCCGAACGCAAGAGTGCCGGGCGGACGCAGCAGGGCGCAGGCTTCGACACCGCCGAGAGGGATGAAGAAGGCGCTCGATTCGAGGAGGAGCCGCCCGAGTTTCACGAACGGGTAAGGGCGGGCTACCTCGCGCTGGCCGAACGGGAGCCGCTCAGGTGGCTGGTACTGGACGCCGACAGACCGGCGGACACGATAGCCCAGGACGTGCTCGGCGCGGTCGTGGACCGTCTGCCGCCCAGAGCGCGGGAGATGGTCGAAGCGCCTGCGGCCCGGCGGATGCCGCCCCCATGAGCGCCGGAACGGAAATACGCAGATTCTCCTGGGATGGGCTGGAGGCGTTCACCGGACTCTTCAACGCCGTATTCGACTGCGAGGCCACGCCCAGCGCATACTCGCCGCGCTTGATGAGGGAGCGCCTGGAAGACCCGTCCTGCGCCCCGGAGCGGGACATCCTCCTGGCCTCGTTCGACGGCGCCCCCGCAGGCTTCCTCCACGTCTCCCCTGAACTGATGATAGACAGGGCCGTCGTCACGGGAGGCATCCTCGATGCCTATCGAGGCATGGGGATCGAAAGCTCTCTGATTGCGGCGGCGGTCGATCACGCCGTGAGCCTCGGGGCCGGCGCTCTGCACGTGCGGGCCCCCTCGTCGGACAGGGACGCTCACCAGGCCCTCCGCTCCGCCGGGTTCGAGACGGCCAGAGACTACTGGGACATGAGATGGGAGGCGGCCGACGCGCCGGAGATCGAACTCCCGAAGGGGTACACGCTTCGCCCGTTCACCCTGGACAGAGACGAGGAGGCCCTAACCGAACTGCAGAACTCGGCCTTCGATGGCACGTGGGGGTTCTGCCCCAACACGGTCGAGCAGATCTCCGCCAGGGTACGCATGGACAGATCGGACCCGGACGGCATCATGTTCATTCTCCACTCGGGCAGGAAGGCCGCCTACTGCTGGACCACGCGGGCGCAGAACCGCTTCGGCTCCATCGGATGGATATCCATGGTGGGCGTCCGCCCGGAGTATCGGGGCAGGGGAGTCGGCAAGGCCGCGGTGGCCGCGGGAATGTCTTACCTCCAAGCAGGGGGCGTCGAGGCTGTCGAGCTGGAGGTCGACTCCCAGAACGTGGCTGCCCTCGCCGCCTACGTCAAACTCGGCTTCAGGAAGACGTCGGAGACCCTCTGGTTCGAGAGGCGGCTGGACTGAGCCTCATCCTCCGGCTCACACCGAATCGTCCGATTCGAACTGGCCGATGAGACCGAAGTCACTCTTACCGAGCCTGGCCAGGGAAATCGCTTCAGGCAGCACGATCCCGCCCGAAAACACCAGCTTCATGGCATCCTCGACCCGCAGGTCGGTCTCGATCACGTCGTCCTCGGGGACGAACGCCATGTTGCCCGAAGTGGGATTCGGAACGGTCGGAATGTAGACCACGACCATGGACTCGCTCTTCTCATGTGAGTAGGCGCGGCCGGTGACGAACCCCATGGCGACCATCCCGTCACGCGGCCACTCCAAGAAGACGACCCGGCTGAAGTTGTACTGCGAGGTCAGGGCCGTCATCGCCTGCTGAGTGACTCCGAATATGACCTTGACGACGGGTATGCGGCTCATGATTGCGCTCTGCATGTCCATCACTCTGCGGCCCCACCGTTTGGAAGCCATCAGCCCGACGAGGTAGAAGATGATAATGCTTAAGATCAGCCCGACGATCGGATAGCCCAGGACGCGCAACACGGTGGCTGCGACGCTTCGCAGCGGGCCGTCCTGGTCCGTGCCGGCCATGACCTCGACGCTCCTCAGCAGAGGTCTGAGGAAGTCGTCGGATTTCCCAATGACGAAGACGACCACGATGATGGTGACGATTAGCGGCACCAGTCCCATGAGTCCGTCCAGCGTCCTGCTCTGGAAGTGGCGCTCGAACCTCTGAAGAATGTTCGGCTCTTTCTCAACCTTGGTTGCCATTGATCATCCTCCTCGCGCGCTCTCGACAATCGCGCCGGTCAGACCGCTGTACAGATCTGCCAGACCGTCGGCCGTCCGGCCCCAGTTCATACCCAGAGCGGTGGTCCGGCCGGCCATGCCCATCTTCTCCCTCAGCGCAGGATTGGCCAGCAGCATGTCCAGCCTCTGGGCGAACGGGTCGGGACAGCGCCTGGGTATCAGATACCCACACAGGCCGTCCTTCACGAAAGTCTTGAGGCCGCCGACTCTCGAAACCACCACCGGAGTCGCGCACGCCATAGCCTCCAGGGCGGCCAGGCCGAAGCTCTCATAGTAGGACGGCAGGGCGAAGATGTCGGCCGCATTGTAGTACAGCGGCAGCTCGTGCTGATCGACCGAGCCGGTGAACGTGATGCTGTCTCCCAATCCCAGCCGCTCAGCCGAAGACTTCAGACGAAGCATCTCGCCTTCCTCGAAGCTCCCTCCGACCA
The DNA here is from genome assembly GCA_958295685.1 of uncultured Dehalococcoidia bacterium. Taxonomy (GTDB): domain Bacteria; phylum Chloroflexota; class Dehalococcoidia; order Lucifugimonadales; family CATQGZ01; genus CATQGZ01. The sequence continues at coordinate 638,804 of OY282365.1, read as the reverse complement.
CCATCAGCCTGGTGCAGGGGCTGTAATCGAGACGCCGCAGAGCCTCCAGCAGGATGTCGACACCCTTCAGCGGCTCCAGCCTGCCGACGTACAGCACCAAGTTCTCTCCGTCCAGACCGAGCGCGTCTCTGGCAGCGCGCTTCGGCATGGGCCTGAAGAGGTCCAGGTCGACGCCCGCGGAGATCGCCCTGACGTTGTGGAGAGGCATCCTATACAGGCTGCGGATCGCCTCTATCTCGTCCTCCGTCGACACCACGACCGCGTCGGCCGCTCCTATCATGCGCTGCTCGACCACAGGGCGCCGTGGAGACTCCACCTCTCCGGCGTGGGCCATCTTCTTGGTCTTGGCCAGCGTGTGGAAGGTGATCACGTGGGGCACGTTCCACCTGCCGCTCAGAGCCTCGCCAACCGGGCCGGACAGCCAGTAATGGCTGTGGACGACGTCGTACCGTGTGCCGCGTTCCCGATGGAAGGCGGTGAGATTCGCCAGGAATTCGGGAATCCGCTCGTACAGGCCGCCCTTGTCGATGTCGAACGGCCCGGCCCTGACGTGGATCAGACGCACCCCGGCCTCGATGTCCACGACCTCGAGGTCGTCAGGGTCGTGATGGCGGGTGAAGATGTCGACGCGGTGCCCCAGCTTGGCAAGCTCCCGCGCCGCCTGGAGAACGTAGACGTTCATCCCCCCGCCGTCCCCTTCGCCCAGCCGAGCGAAGGGACAGCCGTGGAAGCTCAGCATAGCGACGCTTAGCCCCGACATCCGACTCTCCGTAAGCTACCCCAGGAGCTCGCCGTCACCCCCGGCTTCATCGGCGCACGACCATGCGGTAGAGAAGCCGGTCCGTTCCACCGAGATGGTACTTGTAGCGCTCCGGCCCCCTCAGGAAATCGAACGAGCCTCGACCCTCCTCGATCGCCTCCTTGATACATAACGCCTTGTTGAGCAGCCCCACGCTCAAAGATGAGTACCCCGGATCGTAGCCGCTATTATACAGCAAGAAGGAGCCGGAATGGTCGAAGCAGATGCACGACGCGACCCTTCGGCCGTCGACCTCCAGAAAATAGAGCCTGAAGACGCCTGCGGGGCCCAGCTCGGACGCAATCGCGCGGAAAAAGCCCTCTCGCTCCCGGTTCAAGAACTCGGCCTTCTCCGGGCTGCTGGCTCTCATCAGGCTGAAGAACTCGTCCATGCAGCCATGATCGCCGCCCGGATCTCGGCACTCCGACTGCCTCACCGACCCCGCCGCGTCAAGACGGCGCAGCTTCCTTCGCAGCTCGTGTCTGTTCTTCTTGGCCAGACCTGAGAGATACTCGTCCCAGGTGCCCGGGAGACGGACCAAGGGCGTCACGTCCTCCTCCTCCACGTCCGCCGAAAGGCCGACCTCTGCGGCAGCCGCCGGCAGGCCGTGCAGCGTGGGAGAACCCTGGGGGATCGACTCGAGTTCGATCCTGTCCCAATCGAGGCCCATCAGCTCATCGAGCAGCGCCCGATAGAATCGGTCCTCGCCGCCCTTCGGCACCAGAAAATCGTTATAGTCGAACAGGTCGGAGCCGCCCACGAACGAGAGCGCCCCGTCCCTGATCATCATCGGAGCGATGCCGAGCTCGTCACCCCGATCGCGCACCGAGAGGATGAAGAGTTCGCTCTCCCGCCCGAAGCTGCGCCACCAGACACGCTGCCAGGCCGGGGTGACGAAGACAGTGTTGGTCCAGCACCGCGGGAGCAGCCTCTCCCAACGATCCGCCGCCTCCTCGAAACTGTCCGTTGTGAGGGAGCCGTACACCCTATCCCCGGTCGAGCGTCGCCAGCAGGCCGTCCCGCGTCGCCGCGCCCGATGAGAAGCTGCCGCGGACCGAGCGCGTCACGACGCGGCTCCCCGGCCTGCTCACTCCCCTGAGAGCCATGCACATGTGCTCCGCGTCCAAGACGGCCCCCACGCCGTCGGGAGACACCGCCTCGTGCACCACGTCCACGAGCTGGGCCGTGATCCGCTCCTGTATCTGCGGACGCCTGGATAGGATGTCGAGCGCGCGGACCAGCTTGCTAACTCCGACCACCCGCCCGTTCGGAATGTAGCCGATCTGAGCCCTGCCCACCATCGGCAGCAGATGATGCTCGCAGATCGAGAAGAAAGGGACGTCGCGGAGAACCACGACGTCCCTGAAATCCTCGTCGAATCCGGTGCTGAGCGTCTCCCGCGGATCCTGATCCAAGCCCGAGAAGAAGGACGCGTACATGCGGGCCACCCGGTCAGGGGTGTCTCTCAGCCCCTCCCGGTCCGGATCCTCTCCGGCGGCCGAAATGATCGACGAGACAGCCTCCCTGATTCGAAGTTGGTCTATCACTAAGCCTCACTCGCGCGCCAAGATCGGGGACGAAAGAAATCCACCCGAAACCCGCCTCTGCTGCGGGTCGCAGGCGATATGACGGGCATAGGATACTCGAACGGCTCGCTCCGCGTCCAATTCGTAACTGCCCCAACGCGTAGGAGCGATTCGTGAATCACCCGCATCAGCCAATCCCCAATCTTCCCAATCCTGAAAATCCTCCAATCCTGAAAATCCTGATTCAGACAATGGCCGGGGGTCTGGGGGCTTGCCCCCAGTTTCCAAATGGGCGGGCGGGTGGGGAAGACCAGCCGTCCGCTTATCAGGACTACAATGATCGAAAGACCCCATAAGTCTGAACAGCTATGCCAGTAGCCGCCCCAACATGTGGGGGCGATTCGTAAATCGCCCCATCAGCCAATCCCCAATCTTCCCAATCCTGAGAATCCTGATTCAGACCCCCCCCCCTTGACAACCCCGAACCGCTGTACTACACTTCCCCCATGCAAGTAGCCAACCCAGCGCCGAAGGCCTGTTCCACAATTGTCCCAGAACTGCTCCGGTTCTGTTCCACATCTGTTCCACAAGTGCCCCACTTTTGTTCCACGAAATCGAACCCTCAGCTACGAGATGGAACAAAATGGAACAGTTTGGGACAGTTTTCGGCGAAGACCGCAGATCCCGGCAGGGGCCGCCCATTGTGGATCGGCGCGGGCCGGTAACGCCATCCGAGACAGCCCCGCCGACTGAGGAGGCAGCGCCGTGAAAATAACCGCCGTCAAGAGCTTTCCCTTCCGGAGCGGCATAGGCCGCCAATACCACGTCGTCAAGGTGGAGACCGACGAGGGCATATATGGCCTGGGAGAGGTGGGGGTGTCGTTCTGGGGAGCTGCGGTGGACGAATCGCTCAAGCACCTCTCCCAGATCGTCGTGGGCCAGGACCCGTTCTCCACCGAGCGCCTCTGGCAGCACATGTTCCGCGGCTCCTTCTTCCCCGCCGACACCACCTACTGCTCGGCCATCAGCGCCATCGACATCGCGCTCTGGGACATCAAGGGCAAGGCGCTCGGAATGCCGGTCTACAAGCTGCTGGGCGGACCCGTCCGCGACATGGTGGTCTGCTACCCGCACAACGAGGGCGGAGACACCGCGGCCCTCGTGGAGAGTTGCCGGCAAACCACTCAGGAGGGCTGGAAGTTCGCCCGGTGGGGCCTCTCTGAGACCGGCGCGACCGGCGCCTCCCCGTTCGGAGGCGCCGGCACCCTCGAACCCGTCGAGGCGATCCGCCTCGGCGAGACCCAGATGGCCGCCGTGAGAGAAGCCGTCGGCCCGGACGTCCAACTCCTCCTAGACGTCCACACCCGCCTCGACACCGCGCACGTGATCAGCCTGTGCAAGGCCCTGGAGCCCTACAGACCCTTCTTCATCGAAGACCCCCTGCGGTCGGAAAACCCCGGCAGCTACCGCACACTCGCCAGGCACGTCTCACTGCCCATCGCAGCCGGAGAGCAATGGGCGGGAAAGTGGGCCTTCCGTGAGGTCGTCGAGGAGGAACTGATCAGCTACGCCCGCATCGACCTCTGCATCGTGGGCGGCCTGACCGAGGCCCTGAAGGTGACCCACTGGTGCGAGACCCACTACATCGACATCGTCCCGCACAACCCCCTGGGCCCCGTCAGCGCAGCCGCCTGCGTCGCCCTCTGCATGGCCTCCACGAACGTCGGCGTCCAGGAAATGCCGAAAAGGCCCGGCACGCTCGATGTCGAACTCTTCCCCCAACAGATCGGGTGGAAGGACGGCTACGCCTTCGCCCCAGACACGCCCGGCCTAGGCGTGGACTTCGACGAAGAGGCGGTAGTGGCCAGGAGAGCCGAGCACGGCGGGTTCCCGCCCGTGCTCCGCCGCAACGACGGCGCGTTCACGAACTGGTAGACCCATTCAGGAGGGGGAGGGGACAGGCCTCGAACCGCGGCTCCGATGACCGACGCAGCCACCACAGCGCCGCGTCTTCCATGCTGGCGTCGGGATCGTCGTTCATGCGACCTGGAGCGGGTGATGGGATTCGAACCCACGACATTCTGCTTGGGAAGCAGACACTCTACCCCTGAGTTACACCCGCCCGCCGCGCGCAGCCAATTGTAGCAACTGTCCCGCCCCACCTCAACCCGACCACCGACCACTGACCACCGATTTGCCTAGGCTCCGGCCTGTCAAACGCCTGGGGCAATGTGCTAAACTCCAACCACGTTTCCTCAGCAAATGATCAACCACGACGTACTCATAATAGGCGCTGGACTGGCCGGCATGAGGGCTGCCTTGGCTGCCGGAGACAACGGCGCCGACGTAGCTGTCGTCACGAAGGTACACCCCGTCCGAAGCCACTCCAACGCCGCGCAGGGCGGGATCAACGCCGCCCTCACCGACCGCGGCGACGACTGGCGGGACCACGCCTACGACACCATCAAGGGCAGCGACTACCTGGGCGACCAGGACGCCATCGAGATCATGTGCCGCGAGGCTGGCAGCGAAGTCATCTCCATGGAACACATGGGCGTGATCTTCAGCCGCGACGAAGAGGGCCGCCTCGGCACCCGCGCGTTCGGCGGTCAGAGACAGGCGCGAACCTTCTTCGTCGCCGACTTCACGGGCCAGGCCCTCCTGCACGTCCTCCACGAACAGGTACTGAAGGCCGGCGTCAGGGTATACGAAGAGTGGTTCGTGCTCTCGCTCATCGTCGAGGAAGGCCAGTGCGCGGGCGCAGTGGTCATGGAGATGCGAACCGGCGGCGTCCACGTGATGCGGGCCAAGGCCGTGATCATGGCCTCCGGAGGGCTGGGGCGGGTCTTCGAGCCCAGCACCAACGCGCTCATCTGCACCGGCGACGGGATGGCCCTCAGCTACCGCGCAGGCGCTCCACTGATGGACCAGGAGATGGTCCAGTACCACCCCACGACCCTCAAGGGCAGCGGCGTGCTGATCACCGAGGGCGCGAGAGGCGAAGGCGCCCACCTGCTCAACTCCAAGGGTGAGCGCTTCATGGAACGCTACGCCCCCAACATGATGGAGCTGGCGTCCAGGGACGTGGTCTCGCGTTCCGAACAGACGGAGATCGACGAAGGCAGAGGCATAGACGGCTGCGTCCTGCTCGACTGCCGACACCTCGGCGAGCAGGTGATCCGGGAAAAGCTGTCGCAGATACAGGACATCGCCAGAGACTTCGCAGGCGTGGACATAACCAGGGAACCCATACCGATCCGCCCCGGAATGCACTACCAGATGGGCGGGATCAAGACCGACGTGAACGGCAGCACCGCCGTCCCCGGCCTCTACGCCGCGGGCGAGTGCGCCTGCGTGAGCGTCCACGGCGGCAACCGGCTGGGAGCCAACTCCCTGCTGGACACACTCGTCTTCGGCAGACGCTCCGGGCAGCACGCCTCCGACCTCGCTAAGAGTAAGCCGCACGCTCCGATAACCGACGCCGCGGCCGAAGACGACCTCGAAAGAATCCGCGCCCTCCTCGAAAACGACGGCGAGTACATGTTCGGCAGACTGAGACTCGACCTCGGCCGCGCCATGGACAGGCGCCTGTCAGTCTTCCGAAACCAGCAGGGCATGGAGCAGGCGCTCACCGAGGTCAGGGACGTCAGGGAGCGCTACCGGAACGTCAGGGTCGCCGACAAGGGCAAGACCTTCAACACGAACCTGATGTTCACACTGGAGCTCGGGTTCATGATCGACTGCGCCGAGACCATAGTCCTGAGCGCGCTGGAACGCAGGGAGAGCCGAGGCGCCCACACCAGAACCGACATGCCGGACAGGGACGACGACAACTGGCTGAAGCACGTGCTGGTAAAGTCGACCCCCGACGGCCCCCGGATAGAACACCTCCCGGTCGTCATCACCGAATGGGAACCCCAGGCGAGGGTCTACTGATGAGGGAGTCCGTAGAGTCGGCGGCAGCCTCCCTATCCATGGACGACTGCGTGGCGGCGGCCGGGGGCATCCAGGTTCGGGGCATTCCCGCGAAGGACTGGTCGGCCTTCTTCAGACTCCATAAGGATAGCGTGCAGGTACACCCATGAAAGCAACCCTCAGAGTCAGGCGCTTCGACCCCGATTCCGACACCCCGGAGGCCCACTTCCAGGAGTACGACCTAGACGTCGAGGACTCGGCCACCGTGCTCGATGGCCTGATCAAGGTGCGCGAGGAAGTCGACGGCACCCTGACGCTGAGGTGCTCCTGCCGGAGCGCCATATGCGGCTCCTGCGCGATGCGCATCAACGGCCAGGCAGGGCTGGCCTGCAACACCAAAATATCCGACGCGGTGCCGCGCGGCGGAGGGCCGATCACGATCGAACCCGCTGGCAACATGCAGATCATCAAAGACCTCGTGGTGGACTTCCAGCCCTTCTGGGACAAGGTCCGCGCCGTGGAGCCGTGGCTCCAGCCCGAAGGGCCGGAGCCGGAGACCGAGTACGTCGCCCCCAACGACGCCATGCTGCACGAGGCAGGCGTGATGGCCTGCATCATGTGCGGCGCCTGCGTCTCCGACTGCACCGTCCTAGCCGTCGACTCCAACTTCCTCGGCCCCGCGGCCCTCGCAAAGGCCTACCGCCTCGTGGTGGACCCGCGAGACGACGCCGAAGCCTCCCGACTCGCCAGACTCGACGAATACGGCGGCGTCTGGGACTGCACGCGGTGCATGGAATGCGTCGAGGTCTGCCCCAAGGGTGTCGCGCCCATGGACAGAATCATGGCCCTCAGGGACAAGGCCATGGAGCGCGGCCACACCGGCACCTACGGCGCCAGGCACGCGGACGCATTCGCCGACTCGATCAAACACTCGGGTTGGCTGGACGAACTGAAGCTCCCAATCAAGACCTTCGGCCTCTTCAACATACCCAAGATTCTGGGCTTGGTGCCGGTCGGGATCCGCGCCCAGCTTGCGGGGAAGAGACCCCCGATTTTCCACAAGAGTATCCCCGGAGTCCAAGGCATCCGCCGGATATTCGACAGAATGGAGAGCAGGCGATGAGGTACGCACTCTACCCCGGCTGCGTGGCCCGGGGCGCCGCGCCGGAACTCTACACCGCGACCCTACAGGTCTGCGCCCGCCTCGGCATAGAACTTGACGTCGACTCCATGCGCGGCGCGGCGTGCACGGGCGCCGGCGTGCTCCAGGAAAAGAACGAGCGCCTCGGCGATGCGCTCAACGCCCGCACCTTCGCCCTCGCCGAACGCTCCGGCCTCCCGCTCATGACCATATGCAGCACCTGCCAGGGCGTCATGAGCCAGGCAAACAAGAGGCTCACCCAGGACCCCGCATACCTCGCGGAGATCAACGCGGACCTGGCCGAGGAGGGCCTGGAATACCGGGGCAGCGCCGACCCCAGACACCTCCTGTGGGTCATTCTGGAGGACGTGGGCATAGATAAGCTGAGGTCGCTGGTCGTTCGACCCCTCACGGGATTCAAGGCCGCCCCGTTCTACGGGTGTTACATCGTCCGCCCGTCCTCCGCGCTCGGATTCGAGGAGCATCCGGACCGCCAGGACGCCCTGGAACAGGTCATCGAGGCCGTGGGAGCGGAGGTCGTCGACTTCCCCGGAAAAACGCTCTGCTGCGGCTTCCCGATCCTGACCATCAACCAGAAGAACTCACTCCGCATGGTCGCCAACCACACACTCGACGCCAGAGGACGCGGCGCCGACGCTATGGTCACGCCGTGCCCCCTCTGTCACCTCAACCTCGACGGCTACCAGCCCAACGCCGCCGCCGCCGCGAAGAAACCCATCGAACTCCCGATTCTGCACCTCCCACAGATGATCGGCCTCGCGCTGGACATAGACCCTAAGGCCATGAGGCTCAACAAACACATCGTCTCCACCAAGAAGCTGCTGTCCGAGCTGGCCGTCGCTCCTTAGAAGGAACCAGACATGCCGGGTAAACGGATAGAACGGGATTCGATGGGCGAGTTTGAGGTGCCCAGCGATGCCTATTACGGAGCGCAGACGATGCGGGCCGTGGTCAACTTCCCGATCAGCTGTCTCCGATTCCCAAGGTCGTTCATCCAGGCCCTGGCGCACGTGAAGCTCGCAGCCGCGCAGACGAACGCCGAACTCGGCCTGCTCGACACGGAGACCTCGGAGGCCATCGCCGCCGCAGCCCTGGAGGTGGCGGCAGGCAGGCACGACGCCGAGTTCGTGGTGGACATATTCCAGACGGGGTCGGGCACCTCGACCAACATGAACGCGAACGAGGTCATCTCGAACAGGGCCATTCAGATACTCGGCGGTGAGATTGGGTCTCGCTCCCCCGTACACCCCAACGACCACGTGAACCTGGGACAGTCGTCCAACGACGTCATACCGACCGCGCTCCACCTCTCGGCGCTGAAGTCGATCAGGTACGACCTCCTGCCCGCTCTGGGTGGACTCCAGGCCGAGCTCGAACGCAAGAGTGATGAGTTTTCGGGCGTGATCAAAACCGGGCGCACCCACCTGCAGGACGCCACCCCGATATGGCTCGGGCAGGAGTTCACGGGGTACGCCGGGCAGATCGAGCGGGCGGCTCGGCGAATCGAGCGCGCAGCGGATGACCTGTCCGAAGTTGCTCTGGGCGGCACCGCCGTGGGAACCGGCGTGAACACCCATCCGGAGTTCGCGGGGCGTGTCTGCGCGCGGCTTTCCGAATCACTCGGCGTCGAGGTCCGCGAGACCGACAATCACTTCCAGGCGCAGAGCGCCCTCGACGCGGCCGTAGAGGCCAGCGGCTCCCTGAAGACCCTGGCCGTAAGCCTCATGAAGATCGCCAACGACATCCGCTGGCTAGGCTCCGGCCCCCGAGCGGGTATCGGAGAGGTCGAGCTTCCTGAGGTACAGCCCGGCAGCTCGATAATGCCGGGAAAGGTCAACCCCGTGATCCCCGAGTCGGTGTGTCAGGTGGCCGCACAGGTCATCGGCAACGACGCCGCCATTGCCGTGGCAGGTCAGTCCGGCAACTTCGAGATCAACGTCATGATGCCGGTCACCGCCTACAACCTGCTCCAGTCCATAGACCTCCTCGCAGCCGCCGCCCGCAATCTCAGCAGCCAGTGCGTGAGCGGACTCACCGCCACGGGCAGGGGGCCGGAACTGGTCGAAAGGGGCCTGGCAATCGTCACGACCCTAGTTCCGCACGTCGGCTACGACGCCTCCGCCGCGATTGCCAAGAAAGCCCAGAGCACGGGCAGGACGATCAGGGAAGTGGCAATCGAGGAGACGGACCTGTCCGCCCGCGAACTCGACGAAATCCTGGACCCCACGACGATGACGGAACCCGGCCTATCCGGCGGCGTGTCGATAGGGTAAGAAGACCCGGCTTTCGGCGCTAGGCTCCGGAGCGCATCGCCGAAATTCGCCGCCGCACCATCTCGCGCTCCGCATCGGCCGAGTCGACCACCCCGTCCAGCCTCGCCTTCAGGACGTCTCGCAGCACGTCGCCCACAGCCGGCCCCTCCGACATGCCCATGTCGATGACGTCCCGCCCGCTCAGGGACGTGGAGACGCGGCTCAGACTCGTCAGGTACAGGCCGATATTCTCGGCGGCGCCCGGCCCCGCCAGGGCTGCCCAGACCGCTATCGACGCCTCGTGCCGCCCGTGGAGCACGGCGTAGACACGGCTGGGCGGGATATCCGCGCCAAGCTCCCCCAGTGATTCCCGGACCGCCGCGGTGTCGGTCACCACACGGGCCCACTCGCCGCTCAGATTGAGTCGTGCGGAGAGCCCCGCGGCGTCCTCCGCAGAGAGGGAACGTGCCAGCCCCGCCAGGATGGCAGCCTCGCCCTTCACCTCGACCTCGGCGGCCTCATCGACGACCCTGAGCGCGGGATGTAGCCGCTTCAGGAGTCCGAGCCGGTCGGCCATGAGGAGGATAGACAGCGCCTGCTCCTCTTCGAATATCCGCTCCAACTCGTGCCGGATGCGGTCGCCCGAGATGGCGTCGAGGAACGCCGCTCCGGCGCGGAGCAGGACTTCCGTACGGCCGTCCAGCCGAAATCCAAGCCTTCCGGCGTAGCGAACCGCCCGGAAGAGACGGGTAGGGTCGTCCTGAAAGCTGGACGGGTGAAGAACTCTTACGATCCGGCGCTCGAGGTCTCCGGCGCCGTCGAACGAGTCCGTCAACTCGCCCCACGCGGCGGGCGTCAGGGAGACGGCCATCGCGTTGATCGAGAAGTCCCTGCGGGCGAGATCGTCTTCGAGGGAGCCTGGCTCGACCGAGGGGAGAGCGCCCGGGCCGGAGTAGGTCTCTCTTCGGGCCAGCGCGACGTCGAGCGACGCCCGGCCCGCCCGAAGCCTTGCCGTCCCGAAACGGGAGCGCGACGCGACCTCTCCGCCCAGCGCCCGGGCCAGCGTGTCGATGAAACCGTCCGCAGCGCCAACGGCGCTGACGTCGAGGTCGGCGGGCGGGTTGCCCAGGAGCGCGTCCCTGACCGAGCCGCCGACGAGGTACAGCTCCACCCCGGCGTGCGCGGCGGCGCGGGACGCCGCCTTCAACAGGCTGTATCTGGGCGGCGGGAGCCGCTCCGCGAGCAGAGAGGCGATGTTGACCAACGGGCGCGCCTCGAGCGCGTACAGGCCGCGCTACTTCGCCGCGGCGGCCACCCTGTCCAGGAAGACTCCGGCGCCGGACGCCACCCACGGCTCCCAGCTGGTCAGCAGGAAGCGCACACCCTTTTCAATCGAGGCTTCGACCGACTCTATGGACGCCAGCCCGCCCGCCGCGCGGCCCGCGCTGATGATCTGTTCGTTCGCCCTGTCGACCACCGCCTGCACCTCAGGGTGGTTCATCCCGCCGGGGAGTCCCATGCTCTGGGACAGGTCGCCAGGGGCGACCATGAAGACGTCGATGTCGTCGACGGTCAGAATCTCCGCCAGGTTTTCTATTGCAGTGACGTCCTCGATTAGCACGACCAGCAGCACCTCGTCGTTCGCCTTATCGAAGTAGTCGTCGACGCCGATGCCCTGCCGGCTGGTGTAGTTCCCGCGGTGCCCGATCGGGGCGAACTTCCCCGCGTCCACCACGGCCCTCGCCTGCTCGGCGGTATCCACGTGCGGGACCACCACCCCCTGGCCGCCGACGTCGAGAGTCCGGTATATCACGCCTGGGAGGTTCAGGTTCACACGCACGACCGAGGTGACCCCCCAGAGGTCGCACGCCCTCGTCAGGTCGGGCAGATCCGCGAAGTCGAAGGGGCCGTGCTCCGTCTCGATCCACACCCCGTCGAAGCCGAGCGAGCCTATGACCTCGATCATGTTCGACGTGTTCTGCCCGGACACCACAGTAGCGACTTCGCCCTGTTGCAGCTTCCGCTTCACCCTGTTCTTCCTGAGTTCTGCCAAGATTGCTCCTTTGCCCTCGTGCGGTCATTCCCTCCGACAGCCAATTATAGGAAGTCACGAACGGAGGCGTCAATTACGTGTACCCCAAAATCCCCCGCCTAACTCGGCCGAGCAAGGTTGAATCGCCCGCGCCTCCCATCCTGCTAATCCTCCAATCCTAAGAATCCTGACTCAGACAATCCCCCGCCTCCACTCCCCAATCCCCACTGACCACTAGCCACTAGCCACTGACAACTCTCCCCTTGACATCCCCGAACCGCTGTGCTAGAGTATCCCCATGACACAGCCGCCTCTCTCCACGACCAGCCCGCAGGACTCCCGAAGCGCCTGTCACAAAAGTGTCACAAAGTGTCACATAAGTGTCACGTGAGTGTCACAAAAGTGTCACATAAGTGTCCCATGAGTGTCCCATAGTGTCAGGCAAAATCGGCCCTCCCAGCTACGGAATGCCCCTAAAATGTGACACTTTCGGCAAAAATTCCCCGGATCCGCCGCTCCCCAGAGGCCGCCGGCTCTAGGGACCGGCGCACCGCCAGTGCGCCCCAGATCGACAGCCGCCCCAACGAGTAGGGAGACTCGTGAATCGCCCGCGCCTCCCAATCCTGAGAATCCTCCCATCCTGAGAATCCTCATTCAGACAATCCTTGACGACACCGAACCGCTGTGCTAGAGTATCCCCATGACACAGCCGCCTCTCTCCACAAACCAGCCCGCAGGACTCCTGAAGCGACTGTCGTATAAGTGTCGGATAAGTGTCGGAAAGTGTCGTATTAGTGTCGGATAACTGTCGGAAAAGTGTCGGGTAAGTGTCGTATTGTGTCGGCCAAAATCGCACCTCCCAGCTACGAAATGCCCTCAAATCCGACACTTTCGGCAAAAATTTCCCGGGTCATGCCGACTCTGGACTGAGGCTACGGCGTGATATAGACTCTGGCATCGCCATGGGCACGGTGTCGAAATGACAGACAGTGGAGGCAGGGGAACGTGAGACCGTCTATTTCATTCAGGGTGGTAACGCTCGGCGGCGCGGCCGCGCTCGGGGTACTGCTCCTGTGCCTCGCGGCGTGTTCGTCAGAGACCGAGCGGACGGAATCATGCACGGAGGACGGGCGCGCGCTCGTCGTGGGCTTCTATCCGTTCTTCTCGCCCGTCAGCTACGGCGGCGACGAGGACCCGAACTCTGACGGGTTCGGCGCCCATCTCGGCTATGAGTCTGACTTGCTGAGGGCTCTCGAAGCCATGGACGGCGCCGGCCTGTCGTTCTCCCGTGAGCCCATCGCGGCTTGGGACGGCATATGGCTGCAATCGGCCGGGCCGGAATACGATATTGTCGGTGGGGGCATTACGATCCTGGACTCCAGGACCATGGACGCCAGCGGGGAAGAGGTGGTGGCCTTCACGTCCGGCCACATAGCGTTCCGTCAATCGCTTCTGGTGCGCGCCGAGGACGCCGAGCGGCTCGCCAGGCATAGCGACCTTACCGACGAAACGCGCGTCGGCGTCCTCGCAGGCACTACGGGGGAGTTCCGCCTGCTGGAACTGACCGGCCTCGCCGACTCCGACGGGACGCTGGCCGCTGGAACGCGGGTCGAGACGGCGCAGGGCGAAGTGGTTGCCGACGGCAGCGCGGACTACACCATCACCGCCGCGGGCGAGTCCCGGAACCTTGCGGGCAGGCGCCACCTGTACCCGCCGTCCGAGACCATGCCGCAGGTGGTCTATCTGGGGGACGAGCTCGGCGAGATCGAGCTCCTGGAGGCCCTTGACGCCGGCGCGATAGACGCGCTGGCCAGGGGCGAGATCGGAAACCTAGACGCCGTCCAAGCCACCGGCGGCACGTTCGCGGTCACGGCCCTGGACGACGTCGTCGAGCGTGGCGGCTTTACGCTCGCGGTGGACGATGCGGAACTGCTCTCGTGCCTCAATGAGAAGATCGACTACCTCACCGATAACCGACGGATTGGCTACACGGAGTGGTGGGCGGACTCGTCGGTATTCATGCGCCGCGCGGAGGCCTGGGACAGCAGCACGCAGTGACGCCGCAAGCCGCCATCGCGGTTGGCCGCGGCCTGAGCCGGGCAGCCTGAGCCAGGCAGACTGGACCGCATCGTAAGGAGGGGCGCGTGGTCGATGAGTTCAGGTTCTGCCATCGATGCGGCGCCCGACTGCTGGGGAGGACCGTCCATGACAGAGTGCGGCCGGCCTGTCCGGAATGTGGGCGCATCGTCTTTCTCGACCCGAAACTCGCGGTCGTCGTCCTCGTGTCCCTGAACGACAGACTGGTCCTGGTCCGCAGGGCTATAGAACCCGCGCTGGGGCGCTGGTCGTTCCCCTCAGGCTACGTGGACCGGGGCGAGACGGTAGAAGAGGCCGCCGTGAGGGAGGTACTGGAGGAGACCGGCCTCGACGTATGCGTCGACGGCTTCGTCGGGCTCTACTCCGCTCGTGACAATCCCGTCGTGCTGGCCGTCTACTCGGCCGCGGTCACCGGCGGGAAGCTCGCCGCCGGACAGGAGGCCCAGGAAGTCGGGCTGTACGTGCCCGACGCCCTGCCGGACCTCCCGTTCCCCCACGACGAACAGATACTGGCCGACTGGCGGGCGGCGTCATCTCGAGCCGATGGGTGAACGTGGTCGGCTCCGGAAAACTGTTCAGACCCCGTGAGACCCGCAGGGGGGAGTTCAGGGGGATTGATTCTCCCCCCTCTGGCAGAGGGTCTGGGGTTGTCCTGCGGGTTGCAGGCGAACCTGCAGGGGATTCTCCCCCTCTGGCAGAGGGTCTGGGGTTGTCCTGCGGGTTGCAGGCGAACCTGCAGGGGATTCTCCCCCCTCTGGCAGAGGGTCTGGGTTGTCCTGTGGGTTGCAGGCGAACTTGCAGGGGATTCCCCCCCTCTGGCAGAGGGTCTGGGCTGTCCTGCGGGTTGCAGGCGAACCTGCAGGGGATTCTCCCCCCTGGCAGAGGGTCTGGGTTGTCCTGCGGGTTGCAGGCGAACCTGCAGGGGGTCCTCCCCCTCTGGCAGAGGTCTGGGTTTGTCCTGCGGGTTGCAGGCGAACCTGCAGGGGATTCTCCCCCTCTGGCAGAGGGTCTGGGTTGTCCTGCGGGTTGCAGGCGAACCTGCAGGGGATTCTCCCCCTCTGGCAAGGGGGTCTGGGGGCTTTGCCCCCAGCTTCCAATGGGCGGGCGGGTGGGGAAACCAGCCGTCTATTGGAGAAGGATGAGAAGTTGCCGCGCGGGCACGACAACCGCCTCGTCCTGGGTGAGGGATAGCGCCTGCTCAAGGTCGGCCACGGCTCTGGCGGCCTGGCCCAGCGCCGCGTAAATCCGGCCCCGCGTCAGATAGAGGTTCGGGGAGCCGGGCCGAAGCTCGATGGCCGAAGTGATGTCCTCTATGGCCGCCTCCGGCTCGCCCGTCTCGATATAGACCCCGGCTCGGTTCAGGCGCGCCTCCACGAGCTCAGGGTCAAGTTGGATCGCCTTCGAGTAGTCCAGCAGCGCGTCGTCGTGGAGGCCGTTCTCGGCGAACGTCTCCCCTCTGTAGTTGAAGGCGGCGGCCAGAGACGGGTCGAGATCGATCGCTCGGTTCAGGTCTGCCATCGCCGCGATGTGATTGCCGTATATGAAGTAGATGTAGCCTCGCCTGGCATAGGCGTCAGCCATCCTGGGGTCGGCCCGGACCGCCTCGGTATACGCGGCGTGAGCCTTCTCCAGATTGCCCTTCTCCTCCAGTTGAAGGCCCTCGTCGAACCTCAGGACGGCCTCCTCCTCAGTAGAGAGAGCGCGCGGGGAACACGCGCCCGCCGCCAGCACGACGGCGAGGACGAGCGGCAGTCGGAGGCTGTTCAGTACGTGATCCATACGCATCGGCAACAGACTTGCTCACCAGTGCCTTATCATACGACACTATGGGCCCTCGATACTTGTGAGATCCGAAAGAGGGGAGTCCAGAGGGGTTCTCCCCTCTGGCAGGGGGTCGGGGGCTTTGCCCCCAGTTTCCAGAGGGCGGGCGGGTGGGGAAGACGGCCCGGCTTTCGCGGAGACTCGACTCCTGATAATCTGACGACCGCAAGGGGGCAGTGAGTGCATCTGATCATCGACGGTTACGGAGGCGACCCAGGCCGCCTGTGGGACAGCGGCCTCGTCGAGCGCTTCCTCGACCAGCACCCGTCCTCCATCGGCATGACCAAGATCGCGCCCCCGGAGGTGCACACCTACCGGGGCGCCCAGCCGGGCGATTGGGGAGTATCGGGATTCGTGCTCATCGCAGAGAGCCACATCAGCATTCACACCTTCCCCGCCAAGGCATACCTCAACGTCGATATATTCTCATGCAAGAGCTTCGACACAGAGGCTTCTATCGCAGGGATTACCGAGGACTTCGCCCTGTCCCGGGTCGATACCCTGGTGCTGGAACGCGGGATCGACCACCTGTCCGCAGAGCAGGCCAGAGCCGAGGTATCCCAAAGACGCTCAGGTCTCACGGCATGAGCGATCGTGCTAAGATATTGAGGTAGGCCGTATCACAAGATGACCGACGTCGCCATATCAGCTTCCGAGAGTCCGATCTACATGGACCACGCCGCCACGACCCGGGTGCGTGAAGAGGTGCTGTCGGCCATGCTCCCGTACTTCTCCGGCGCATTCGGCAACCCGTCGAGTCTGTACACCGTCGCTCAGGAAGCCCGAAAAGCGGTCGACGGCTCCCGGGAGACCGTCGCACGATGCCTCGGCGCCCGGATGAGCGAGATAGTGTTCACCAGCGGGGGCACCGAGTCCGACAACGCAGCCCTGAAGGGCGTCGCATTCGCTATGCGGAACGTCGGAAAGCACGTCATCACCACCGCAGTCGAGCACCACGCCGTGTTGCACGCCTGCCACCAGCTGGAGCAATTCGGCTTCGACGTCACGTACCTCCCCGTGGACGAATACGGCCTCGTGGACCCTGACGACGTGGGGCGCGCCATCACGGATCAGACGATCCTGGTAAGCGTGATGCTCGCTAACAACGAGATCGGCACCATCGAGCCGATCCCAGACATCGCAAAGACCGTGAAGTCAGAGGCAGCGCGCCGGGGGCAGGGGATAACCATGCACACGGACGCTGTCCAGGGCGCGGCCTTCCTCGATCTGGACGTCGGAGCCCTGGGAGTGGACATGCTGAGCCTCTCCGCGCACAAGTTCTACGGCCCGAAAGGGGTAGGAGCCCTGTACCTCAAGCGTGGAACTCCGTTCGAGCCGCTCCAGATGGGGGGTGGACAGGAACGCCAACGCCGGTCCGGCACCGAGAACGTGCCGGGCATAGTCGGCATGGCCGAGGCTCTGAGGCTGGCGGCGGAAGAGAAGGAGAGTGAGTCCAGACGGACAGCCGGGCTTCGGGACAGGATTGCGGCCGGCATAAGAGAATCCATCGAGGACGTCTGCTTCAACGGCCACCCGACCGAACGGCTGCCGAACAACGTCAACGTCTCGTTCGAAGGGGTCGAGGGCGAGCCTGTGCTCCTCGGTCTCGACTTCGCAGGAATCTGCGCGTCGAGCGGCAGCGCCTGCTCGTCGGCGTCCCTGGAGCCGTCGCACGTGCTCCTCGCAATTGGCCGGTCTGCCGACACTGCCCAGGGGAGCCTGAGAATCACCCTCGGGCGAGACAATACCGATGAGGACGTGAGCCGCCTTCTCTCGACGCTTCCCACGATCGTCGGCAAGCTGCGCGCCATGCCGTCCCTCTCGGCCGCGGGAGGGACGCAGTGATGCGTGTATTCTCCGGGATACCGCTCCCGCGCGCGGTCATCGGGAGCGTCGCCCTTGCAGTGGCGCTGCTTGCGGCGGCGGCCGGATGCGGAGGAGAAGACGACATATCCTACGCGCGGGGCAGGCAGCTGCACTTCTCTGCCAAGCCTCCGAGAGTGGCGGAGAAGGTCATATTCACCGACGGAAGCGGGCGCAGGCAGGCCGTGAGGCCGAGGGCCTCCAACCGACAGCTGGCGGTCGTCAGCATCACGGTAGCGAATCTCTCTACGACGGTGGCCTCGATGCTGCTCGACGAGGGCGCCGTCCAGCTCGGAGACCGCCGGAGTGACAGAATCGAGGCCATCAATCCCTACGAGCAGGCCGTGCCGGCGGACGACACCGATGACAGAGGAGCTATAGTCCTCGAAGAACAACTGCTGTGGGGCCAAGTCGAACTTGAAAAAGACCTCCAGATCGAGGGGTCTTTCATATTCGACGTCCCAAAGGGCCTGATCCTGGGCACGCTCTGGTGGAACCAGACCGATACGGTCTCGATGGACTTCGTCGATTACCAGAGAGGGCGGTGAGCGCCGGCCCGAATCAATCCCCATGCGCGGGAAGGCTCCGAAGCGGCGGGAAATAATATGTCAATCAAACTAACGGAGGAACCAGTGGCACACCCGATGGAAGTGACCGATTCAGATTTCGAGGACCAGGTACTGAACGCCGGGACCCCTGTCCTGGTGGACTTCTGGGCCGACTGGTGCGCGCCATGCAAGATGATCGCGCCCATCGTCGATCAGCTTGCCGAGGAGTTCGACGGACAGATGAAGTTCACCAAGCTGGACGTAGACTCCAACCCGAAGTCGCCGATGACGTACGGCGTGAGAGGCATCCCCACACTGTTGATCTTCAAAGACGGCCAGCCGGTCGATCAGGTGGTCGGCGCCGTTCCCAAGTCGACCCTGAAGAGCCGAATAGAGGCGGCGATAGCCTAGCTCCGTCCGTTCCGCCCGGGGAACCCGGCGAGCCGGACGCTCGCGCGGCTCTCACGGCCGGTTCCGACGCCCGTCCTTCTCGTTTCTCAAATAAAGAGGTCGTCTACTATGTCAGCGGTTCTGAGCGTTAGACCCGCAATCCTGGCCTCGATCGCGGCCGCGCTGGCTGTCTTGTCGGCATGTGCCAGAGAGGACGCGGCGGAGATGCCGATCGAGGTCACCGAGGCGGCCCGAGAAGCCGCAACCGAGCCCGCCGGGCAGGCCGTGTATCGGACGGGGATATTCGCGGAGCCGATTTCAAGGAACTACTGGAGCTTCTACGGCGGGCCGGCCGGATCGGTCTGGACCCAGTATGTGCTGGACGGCTACGCCACAACCCTATACGGCTACTCGGACCGGCGCTTCGACTGGGTCCCTGTGATAGCGGCAGACTTCCCGACAGACCTGAAGAAGGAGACCGTGGACGGCTCCGAGTTCTGGACCACCGAGGTGCCTATCAAAGAGGGCGTCCAGTGGAGCGACGGTGAGGAGCTCACGGCGGAAGACGTGGCGTTCACCGTGAGAACGGCGCTCGATCTTGGTCTTGGGGCCAACTGGGCTAGGGCCGTCGATACTGCCTTCCTCGAAAGGGTGGATGCCCTTGACAGCCATCAGCTGAAGGTGTTCTTCAAGACAATCGACGAGGACGGCAATCCTCAAACACCCGGTCTGAGCGTCTGGCAGTTCGGGCTAGGGTTCATGCCTATACTCCCCGAGCGCTACTGGGCCCCAATCGTCGAAGAGGCCAAGAGAGCGGGCGAGCCCCAGCAGCAAATCGAGTCGCTGTTCGCTCACGTGCCGGACGGTGAACCTACGTCGAACGGCTTTACGTTCAGCCGGTGGGAGGCAGGCGCATTCTTCGAAAACGAGGCGGCCTCCAACTTCTTCAGAAAGGGCGCGGTCATCACCCAGTACGAGAACGGCGCCCTCGTGGAGACCAACGAGCGGCTCGGCCAGGTCTCCACCTTCTACGGCGAGGCCGGCGGCGGCAAGTCACTCGAGTACGAGGTCGGCCCTCACGCGAGCTCCGAGATATTCAGTATCTACGGCAACCAGGACGCGGCCATACTGGCTCTCACGAACGGCGATGTCGACTACGTATTCAACCCCCTTGGAATGGAAAGAGGCTTCCAGGACCGCGTCAGGGCCGCCGGTGACCTGGAGATAGTTACCAACCCGGACAACAGCGTCTTCTACATGGGCTTCAACGTGCGCAAGCCTCCCATGAACGTCAGGGAGTTCAGGCAGGCCGTGGCTGCCGTAATCGACAAAGAGTTCGTGACTCAGTCGATCCTGCAGGGCTCGGCGCTCCCCATGTACGCCATGGTGCCGGAGGGAAACGCCTACTGGCACAACCCCGACATCGACAAGATCGGGCAGGGCCTGAGCAGAGGCGAACGGGTCGAGCGTGCCGTCGATCTGCTCAAGAGCGCAGGATTCACCTACGATCAGGAGCCGCAGATCGGCGAAGACGGCAACGTCGTATCCAGTCAGGGCCAGGGTCTCAAAATGCCGGACGGCTCGGACGTTCCAGGAATCGAATTGATCGCCCCCAGCGCAGGATACGATCCGTTGAGAGCAACCTTCGCGATCTGGATAGAGCGCTGGCTGAATGACATCGGCATTCCAGTCAGGGCGAACCTGGCCGGATTCAACGTCATCGTCGACAAGCTCTTCAGCGACTCCGTCGCCGAGGACCTGGACATGTGGATACTGGGCTGGAGTCTGACCATCTTCCCCGACTACATGGAGAGCTACTTCCACAGCCGCAACGCTCCGGAAAACCAGGATGGGGGAGAGAACTGGGGCGGCTATGCGAACCAGGAGTTTGACGACCTGGCTTTCGGGCTGCTGTCCGAGACGACTATCGAGGGCGCTCGGGACACGGTGTTCCGGTTGCAGGAGTTCCTCGCCGAGGACCTGCCCTACGTCCCACTATTCACCATTCCAAAGCTCGACTCGTACAGACCCTCGAGGATCGAGTTCCCGTATACCGACGTCCTAGGCGGTCTCGAGGGCCTGAATGGAATGCAGCAGGCAGTGCTGATCAAGTAACGACAATCAGGGGCCCCAGCATCAACAACACGCTCATATTCTCACTGGAGGCGTACCGCAGCGCTCACACAAGAGCCGGGGTTTCGCCGTAGCTGCGGCGGCCTCATACTCTGGATGATGAAGAACAGCTAAGGCACTCTCCAAATGGTCGGGTATCTCCTGAACAGAACGTTCCAGATACTCCTGACGCTCTTCGTTTTCATGTCCATAGTGTTCTTCATCGTGAACGCCCAGCCGGGCGACGTCAGCAATGTCTATGCTCTGAATCCCGATCTCCCACCCGAGACCCGCGAAAGGCTCCGCGACCTCTTTGGCGTGAACGAGCCCCTATGGAAGCAGTACCTGGTTCACGTCAGGAACACCCTCACCGGCAACTTCGGCGTCTCGTTCAGCAACTATCCCAGGAGCGTGGCGGACATCGTAATGGAACGACTGCCACGGACCCTTGCGCTGTTCATGACCGCCACCGTGCTATCGTTCTATCTTGGATTCGCGCTCGGCAAGATCATCGCCTGGCGCAGGGGAGGTTGGACCGAGTACACCTCGACTATAGGGGGCGTTACGCTGTACACGGTGTTCACGCCCTGGTTCGGTCTCATGATGATATGGCTGCTCGGATTCAAGGCGGGCTGGCTGCCGATAGGCAAGTTCCTGGACCCCGAGTTGTGGAGGGACGCGCCAACCGACGCGAATGCAGTGTTCGGAATGATGATCGCCACGGCGGTGGCGGCGTCTGTGATCGTGTTTGCCGTGTTCGCGCTCACGAAGAAGAGACGCGGCTCCGGAGCCGCGCTCATCCGTATCGGGAGTCTCGCCGGCTCCTTGCTCGTCGCTGTTGGGATATGGCTCGTAGCCGGCACAGGCTATCTCGCCTGGGACATCATCAGGCACATGGTGCTGCCTGTGGTCACGCTGACCCTGATTAGCTTCGCCGGGACGATGCTGCTGACGCGAAGCAGTATGCTGGAGACGATGCGCGAGGACTACGTCGTGGCTGCCCGCGCCAAGGGCCTGCCGGAAAAGGACGTGCGCGACAGGCACGTGGCCCGGAACGCACTCCTTCCGGTCGTGACCAGCTTCATGTTCAGTCTGGCGTTTGCCGTGGACGGTGGGGTGATCATAGAGTCGATCTTCTCGTGGCCCGGCATGGGACAGACACTCGTGTCGGCGGCCGTAGCGGAAGACCTGCCTCTTGCGGTTGGGGCCTTCGTCTTCGTCGGAAGCTTCATTCTGCTAGCCCACCTGGCAGCAGACGTCCTGTACGTCTATCTGGATCCGAGAATCAGGTACTGATGGACGTGCAGCGCGCGCCGCGCTCGGTAGACCATTCCCTATGGAGGACACGCCTGGGCCTGGCGGCAGACAGACTGAGAGAGAACTGGGCCGCGTTCGTCCGTGCGCGCGTCGGCGTGATCGGACTGGCGGTCATCATCTTCTACGCGCTTCTCGCGGCCGCCCACCCTGTTCTGATGAGCACCGTGTGGGACGAGAGTATCTACGATCCGGTCGTGGGATACTCGTTCGACGAGACCCGACAGCCCGCGCCGCCCAGTCTGAGACACCCTCTCGGCACAGACCCCCTCGGGAGGGACATTCTCAGCCAGCTCATGTTCAGCGCAAGATCCGAGTTCATGCTCGGTCTGCTCGCGGCTGTCGTGACGGTCTGCATCGGGACGATGGTAGGCGCGGCTGCCGCCTACTTCGGCGGCATCGTCGACACGATTCTGATGAGGCTGGCTGACATTATGATAATGATGCCGGGGATCAGCGTGCTAATCGTGCTGAGCGCGCTGATTGGGGTCGAACACTTAGAGCTTGGTCTGATAATCGGGGTTCTGTCGGGATTCGGCGGCACGGGGGTGGTGCTGAAGTCTCAGGCCCTTTCGGTGGTCGTAAAGCCGTACATACAGGCCGCCAGAGTCGCAGGCGGGGGACCGCTTCACATCATCCTCGTCCACGTAGTCCCCAACCTGCTGCCCCTGTCATTCCTGTACATGATGTTCACGGTGACCAGCGCGATATTCTCGGAAGCAGTGTTGAGCTTCCTGGGACTCCTGGACATACGGATGAGCTGGGGGCTGATGATACACACTACGGAATCGGCCGGATACCTCACGCAGGTCACGGAGGCCTGGTGGCTCATATTCCCGGCCAGCCTGTCGATCACCCTGCTGTGCTCGTCGTTCTACCTCGTGGGTCGGTCGCTCGACGAGGTCGTCAACCCCAGGCTGAGGCGCGCGTGA
Organism: uncultured Dehalococcoidia bacterium; assembly: GCA_958295685.1. GTDB lineage: Bacteria > Chloroflexota > Dehalococcoidia > Lucifugimonadales > CATQGZ01 > CATQGZ01. The sequence goes on along the minus strand of OY282365.1, from coordinate 616,041 downwards.
GCGAGCGTTCAGGGGACGCTGAGGCGCTCGGCGGCGGCCGCTCCCCCGGCCCTGTCCTCGCCGTCGAGGGTCTCACGATGCACTACTCGACCCGAGCTGGAGTGGTGCGCGCAGTGGACGGCGTCTCCTTCTCAGTCGGGAAGGGACAGGCGCTTGGACTGGTGGGCGAGTCCGGCTGCGGCAAGTCGTCACTGGCCCTGACGTTGCTGAAACTCCTGCCTGAGAACGCCCAGATTCTTAGTGGCCGCATCCTGCTGGATGGCATGGACATCGTCCCCCTGCCCGAAGAGCGGATGCGAGAGTACCGTTGGAGCCGCATCGCCATGGTCTTCCAGGCCGCAATGAACTCGCTCAACCCTGTTTACAGGGTGGGCGAGCAAATAATCGAGGCGCTGGAGGTCCACGTCGAGTCGGCCCGTGAGGAGTCCCTCAGACGGGTCCGCGAGTTATACGACCTGGTAAACCTCGACCCCAGCCTCATCATGCGCTATCCGCACGAGTACAGCGGCGGCATGAAGCAGAGGGCCGTTATCGCTATGGCCCTAGCGTGTGAGCCCGACGTCGTGATAGCCGACGAGCCTACCACCGCGCTTGACGTCATCGTGCAGGACCACATCCTGCGAGAGATGAAGAACGTCAGAGCCGAGCTAGGCATGAGTATGATCTACGTCTCCCACGACATGGCGGTGATCGCCGAGGTCAGCGATATGGTCGGGGTGATGTATGCAGGCAGGCTCGTGGAGCTTGGGTCGACTGTGGATGTCTTCAGGGACCCCATCCATCCGTACACGCGCGCGCTGACGTCGGCCTTCCCAAGCGTAACCGGCGAGAAGCATGAACTGACCGTGCTGCCGGGTGAGCCTCCGAACATGATCGACCCGCCTTCGGGCTGCCGCTTCCACCCGCGCTGCCCGTATGCGACAGACCCCTGCAGGTCTGAGACTCCTCCGATCGTTCGCCGGGGCGGCCACTGGGCAGCCTGCTGGAATCCGACGGGAGAGGGGGCTTGATGCAGACCGACGGGAGCCGACCTCTTCTGAGAGTCGATGGACTCAGCAAGCGCTTCCCCGTGTCCCCTGTCTGGTACCGTCGAAGCAATAGCTTCGTTCACGCCGTCGACGGTGTCTCTTTCGAGGTGGCGCGGGGCGAGAGCTTCGGACTGGTGGGGGAGTCCGGATGCGGCAAGACGACCACGGGCAAGCTGCTGGTCCGTCTTATGGATCCGACCTGCGGCCGTATCGTATTCGACGATGGCGATGAGGGGCCTGTGGACGTCTCGACGCTGAAAGGCAAGCCTCTGAAGAGGTTCAGAAGGAAGGCACAGATGATATTCCAGGACCCTTACGAGTCCATGAACCCCCGTCGGACGGTCTTCGACACCATCGTAGAGCCCCTGAAGGTCCAGAGGATGGGGAGCCACCTCGACCGTCTCGACAGGGTGCTGAGGATGCTGGGGCTTGTCGGCCTGACACCGGCGCGAACCTTTCTGTTCAGATACCCGCATGAGCTGTCCGGCGGCCAGCGGCAGCGTGTGGCGATCGCGAGGGCGATGGTCATCGAGCCGTCCTTCGTCGTTGCCGACGAGCCGATTTCTATGCTGGACGTCTCGGTCAGGGCGGGCGTGATGCGCCTCATGGAAGACCTGGCTGCCCGCCTGGAGATAGGCTACCTGTACATCACGCACGATCTGGCGGCGGCTCGCCACACGTGCAGCCGAATCGCGGTGATGTATCTCGGCAAGATAGTGGAGATCGGCGAGACTGAGACAGTTCTCCAGAGCCCGAAACACCCCTACACACAGGCCCTCCTGTCGGCCGTGCCTGTTCCCGATCCAACCGTCACGCGGCCGCCGGTCAGAATCAGGGGCGGCGTGTCCCCATCTTTGGACCCGCCGGCCCGGTGCCGGTTCTACGACCGCTGCCCGATTGCAGACGACTTCTGCCGAGACAATGAGCACCCGCCTCTCCAAGACAAGAGCTCGGGCCAGATGGCGTCCTGCTACAGAGTGTAGACCCCGAACATTCCGACGAGCCGACAGAAACTGTTCATACTCTGTGAGGTCCGAAGGGGGAGTCCAGAGGGGTTCCCCCATATGGCAGGGAGGTCTGACCACTGACCACTGACCACTGTTACCACACCTTTACATCGATACCCGGTTAGGCTAGTCTCCCCGCGTGGGCCCTTGCGGCCTGCAAACTCTATTTCGGGGGCGAGAATGCTCGTTAGCAAGACGAAGCGGAAACTGCGAGACGGCAAGCCCGTCTTCGGCGTCGGGCTGCACACGAACGATCCGTTCATCGCGGACATCATAGGAAATGCCGGGTTCGACTACATACTCATAGACGGCCAGCACGGCCCGCTCGACCCGCTCATGCTCTACAACATGGTGAACGGGCTGGGGCGGACCGAGTCCGACGTGGTCGTGAGGGTGGCATACAACGAGCCGTGGATGATAGGCCAGGCCCTGGACATGGGAGCCGACGGCGTTATCGTCCCGCTCGTCGACAGCGCGGACGACGTTCGCAAAGCGGTAGACGCCGCGAAATACCCGCCGATGGGCCACCGCAGCAACGGCCCGAGGAAGACCTGGCGTCTGGGCTCGTATGAGGATTATCTTCTACGGGCCAACGAGGAGACCATCGTGTGGCCTCAGATCGAGACGGCCGGGGCCATGGAGGAGATCGACGAGTTCCTGGAGGTCGAGGGCATAGACGGGATCATGATAGGGCCGTCTGACCTCTCCTACTCGCTCGGTTTCCAGCCGCCGGACCTCATCCCACAGGCCGAGGAGGCGGTTCAGCTCATCCTGGACAAGTGCAAGGAGCACGGTGTCCCCTGGGGTATGTTCAGCGGCCTCGAGCAAGGCGAGAAGTGGATACGTCGCGGAGGCCAGATCATAACCACCAGTGGCGACCTGGGATACGTAGCCGAGGGCGCAGCGCGAGACCTCGCCGAGTGCCGGAGGATCGAGACCAGCCTGTAAGCGCGGCGCGCGCGCCTACGGTGGGCTATGGGAGCCGGGCTCCACGGAAGACACTGACACCGGTCCTCATGAATCGGAGGGCCTCCTCGGTAGCCGCCGCCACGAGGTCGGCGGTTTGCTCCGACGCCTCGTCGAGGGTCATCGGACCAGGAGTGATCGCCGCCGCAGCGTCGATTCCGCGCTCGTGAACGTCCCTGTACCCCTCGCCGAGCGAGCCGCACACGGCGATGACGGGGATGCCGAGCGCCCTGGCCCTGCCTGCGACGCCGATCGGGGCCTTTGCGTACACTGTCTGATAGTCCATCTGGCCCTCCCCTGTGACGACCAGGTCGGCGCCCTCGAGGTGCGAGTCGAGGTCCACGGTCTCCAGGACTATGTCCACACCCTTTCTCAGCTCGCCGCCGAGGAAGGCCACCATACCGCCGCCCAGGCCCCCGGCCGCGCCTGCGCCCTGTATACGGTCGACGTCGACTCCCACGTCCCGCTTCACCACACCGGCGAAGTGTCTCAGAGCGGAGTCGAGCCGAGACACCATCTCCGGCGTGGCGCCCTTCTGGGGGCCGTATATTGCCGAAGCCCCTTCCGGACCGGTCAGGGGGTTGTTGACGTCGCAGGCGACCAGGAATTCGGACTCCCGGGCCCGCTGGTCCAGTTCGGACAGGTCTATTCTGTGCAGGCTGGCAAGCGCGGCGCCGCCGTAGGGAAGGTCGCTGCCGTGCGCGTCGAGGAGGCGAACACCCAGAGCCTGCGCCATGCCCGCGCCCGCGTCGTTCGTGGCGCTGCCGCCGATTCCGATGATGAATCTTCGGAAGCCGGCCTCCAGCGCATGAAGGATGGCCTCGCCGAGGCCGAAGGTGGTTGCGAGTAGGGGAGAGCGTTCCTCAGGACGCAGGAGAGCGAGGCCGGAGGTCCGCGCCATCTCGATCACGGCCGTTCGCCCGTCGCCCATGGCTCCCCACTGAGACTTCAGGGGCTTCCCAAGGGGTCCTGTCACGACAGCGTCGCGGACGGCGCCGCCGGACCCCTCGACCAGAGTCTCTAGGGTCCCGTCGCCCCCGTCGGCGACCGGAACGAGAGCCACCTCTGCGTCGGGGACCACTCGCAGGATGCCCGTACGGATTGCGCGGGCCGCGTCCAGAGCCGAGACGCTGCCTTTGAATGCCTGCGGAGCGACGACTATCTTCACGGTCGGGCCATTATATCAGCGGCCGCGGATGGATTCACCGCGCTAAACGGTGCCCAGATCCACACCGCGAGCGCCAAGGGCAGGGCGGGCTGTTGAAGTTGGCCGGAAGGTCCGGATCAGAGCGGCGAATCCATGGTATAGAAACTGCTCAGGCTCTGTGAGACTCGAAGAGGGAGTCCAGAGGGGAGAACCCCTCTGGCAGGGGGTCTGGGGGCTTTGCCCCCAGTTTCCAAATGGGTGGCCGGGTGGGGAAACCGGCCGTCTGCTTATCAGGACTGCGCTGATCGAAAGACCTCATGAAGTCTGAACAGTTACTGGCACGCAAACCGCTTGACCATATGGTGATATGTCCGTATTGTGATATTCATCATGGATAGAAAGCCGAGCGAAGTGAAGACCCGTCAGCTGTTCGCGGCAATTGACGAGGGTCTGTATCTGGCAGCAAAATCGAAGGCGGCAGAGATGCGGGTCCCGCTGCGGGCGATTATAGAGTTGGCGCTCTCGCAGCTGTTCGACGGCGCGCAGCCCGAGCGCTCGGCGCCGCCGGCCGAGCGGCCGGAGCCGTCCATCTGGGACGACGAGTACCTGCGGATGCAGGCTCGCCAGCCAATAGGGGCGCCCGTGCAGCTGGTGAGAGAAGAGGCGGCTCGCGTGGCGAAGGCAGCCTTCGGCTCCGCGTCGGGTGACTGGACGACGACTAACGGGCAGGGGAGCGATGGCTGAACTGCTGCTGGACGCGACCGTATTCGAGGACTACAGGGCAGGGGACTTCAAGGCGAAGTCGGTGATCGACCGCGCCATAGACGGAGCCATCTCGGTATCCGTGTCGCCCGTCACGGTATTCCAGTTGTGGAGCGATCCCTCGCTGGACCGCCAGGCCGAGATCGGCTCGGCCAGCATCATCAGCTTCATGGAGCAGGCCACCCTGTCCACGGAGGCGGCTAAGCTGGCAGGGAGGTGGCTGGCGAAGCTCGATCCCGGGCAGCGGGCAGAGTTGGCCCCGAGGGCGCTCGTGGCGGCCACCGCGAAGGTGCGTGGCGAGCGCGTATGCGCCAGAGACCCGAAGGCGTTCGGATGGTTCGACGCGGACGTGGTAGGCTACGACCTGTGAGTCCCTGACCTGTTGATCATCCTCAGACGCTCGCTCTTCCTGTTGCTGATGCTCCTCGGCATCACCGGGCCCATCATAGGCCATTTTACGCCTGAGGCCGCCGCGCAGGGCAGGCACCTGGCCCTGATCAGCCTCGACGGCGACGTCAATCCGATATCGGCAGACTACCTGGGACGGGCGATCGACCTGGCGTCCGGAGACGGCGCCCACCTCGCCGTGGTGCTGCTGAACACGCCGGGGGGTCTTCTCGACTCGACGCGGGAGATGGTGGAGGCCATCACGGCATCGGAGGTACCGGTCGTGGTATACGTCTCGCCGTCCGGGGCGCAGGCCGCATCGGCCGGAACGTTCGTGGCGGCCGCCGCGCACGTCGCGGCGATGGCTCCAACGACCAACATCGGCGCGGCGTCGCCCGTCGGCCCAAGCGGCGAAGACCTGCCCGACACCCTGGAATCCAAGGCCACCCAGGACGCCGCGGCCTTCATAAGGAGCATCGCCGAGCGGCGGGGACGCAACGGCAAGGCCCTCGAAGAGACCGTCCTTGCCGCCGCGTCCTACTCGGCCTCCGAGGCTCTCGAACTCGACGTGATCGACCTGATAGCCGACGACCTCGACGATCTCCTAGCGAGTCTCGATGGCGAGGTGGTCGAGCTGGCAGGCGGCAGCGTCGTGCTGGAGACTGAGGGCCTCGCCGTGCGCGAGATCGGCCGCAACCCGGTCGAGCGGTTCCTCGACGTCATCTCCGACCCCAACATAGCGTTCCTGCTCGTCAGCTTGGGTGGGCTCGGTCTCGTGGTAGAGCTATGGAACCCGGGGCTGTTGGTGCCCGGCATAGCGGGAGTGATCGCGGTCGGACTGGGGTTCGTCGCGCTCGGGAACCTCCCTGTGAATTGGGTCGGAGCGGCCCTTCTGGTGATCGGCATCGCGCTGTTCGTTGCCGAGCTCCAGGCCCCGGGCATAGGCGTCTTCGGAATCGGCGGCGGCGTCTGCTTCATCCTCGGGGCGTTCCTGCTGTTCGGCGATTCGAGTCCTCCAGGCATAGGGGCGCCCGACGTGAAGGTGAGCGCCTGGGTCATCGGTGGAGTGAGCGTGCTTCTGGCCGCGTCGCTGGTAATCCTGGTCAGGCTCGGGGTACAATTCAGGCGCGCCAGCTATTCCACCCAGACGCAGAGACTGGTCGGCCGCACAGGACGCGCCACTACGCCGCTGGAGCCGCAGGGGAGCGTTCAGGTGGAGAGCGAACTATGGAGCGCAGTCTCCGATTCGGGGGAGCCCATCGAGGAGGGCGTGGAGGTAACGGTCGTGGGCGTCGAGGGGGTTGTGCTGAGAGTGTCCGAGGTCTCTCGGCCGAGCGGGCCAGGCGAGCGGGAGTGAGAGACGGAGAGCCGTGAGTCCGCTGAACTGGGTCGGGGCGGCTCTCATTCTGCTCGGCATCGTCCTATTCTTTTCGGACGTGGACGTGGACTTCGATATTCCGGGTGTCGACGTTCCCGGAATCGGTGGCGGCATCTGCGTGGTGCTCGGAACGTTCCTGCTGTTCGACGACGTGAGAATCAGAGCAGGCGTCCTCGCCGCCGCCACGCTGCTGGTTACGGCCAGGATAGTGGTCAGGTACAGGCTGATCAACCGATTTACGAGCTACCCCACTCAGATACAGACTCTGTTGGGTCAGACAGGATATACTACGACCGTACTGGAGCCTCGGGGGAGCGTTCAGATGGCGAGCGAGCTGTGGAGCGCGGTCTCCGATTCGGGGGAGTCCATCGAGGAGGGCGTGGAGGTCATGGTGGTCGATGTGGATGGACTCACGCTGAAGGTGCTGAGGACCGACGAGTTGAGCTAATGTTGAGCTAATAAGGAGGAGAGATGATTCCATATGTATCGATCGTCAAGCAGTATGAGCGGCTGGCCGTCTTCACGCTGGGGAAGTACGCAGGGTTGAGAAGCCCGGGCCTCCAGCTCCTATTCTGGCCCTTCCAGGTGTCCAAGAAGATAGACCTGCGGGAGGACGTCTTCGACATCCCGAGTCAGACCGTCATCACGTTGGACAACGCGCCCATCGCGATCGACTTCCTGGTCTACCTGAGAGTGATGGAGCACGAGGCCGCCAAGTCCGTCCTGGAGGTGGTCGGCTACCAGAACGCCGTCGTTGGAATCGCCACGACGACCCTCCGGGCGGTCATCGGCAAGATATCGCTGGACGAAGTGCTGTCGCAGAGGGACCGGATCAACGAGGAGCTGCGCTCCGAGCTGGACCAGGTGACCGAGCGGTGGGGCATCAAGGTCACCCAGGTGGAGATCAGGGAAGTGGAGCCGGCGCGTGACATCCAGGAGGCCATGAACCGGCAGATGTCTGCCGAGCGCGTGCGTCGGGCCGCCGTCACCGAGGCCGAGGGCACTCGCCAGGCTGCCATCACCGTGGCCGAGGGCGAGAAGCAGTCGGCCATACTGAAGGCCGAGGGCGCGAGGCAGTCCGAGATACTCAACGCCCAGGGAGACCAGCAGGCGGCCGTGCTGCGCGCCGAGGGATTCAGCACCGCGCTGGACCGCATCTACCAGGTGGCCAAGACAGTGGACGCCAACACGCTAAGCCTCCAGTACTTCGACACGCTCAAGGAGCTGGGGTCCAGCGAGTCCACGAAGTTCGTGTTCCCGATGGAGTTCACGAACCTGCTCAGCCCGTTCATAAAGATGACCAGGGACGCGGAAGACGGCGGCTCCGGGTAACGGCCCTTCCATCCGGTGAAAGCCTGCCCCGTACCCCGATACGGGGCAGGCCAGGGGTGTAGGAGAACTCCCTATGACTGACCCGTTGACCCGGCAACTCGTCATCGGTCAGCCTTTTTGCCTGGACGCAGTCTTGGAGGGGGCACAAGACTTCCGCTGGAGATCGTGGAACGGCTGGCATTCCGGGGTGCTGAGCGGGAATCTGATTCACATCCGACAGATCGGCCATCGTGTGGAATACCGGGCCGACTCCGACTCCGACCTGGACATCCTGCTCAGACGCTACTTCCGGCTGGACGACGATATTGCCGCCATCCATGCTGACCTCTCCAGCCGCGACTTCAAGATCGCCAGTCTGGTGAAGAAGTACCCATATCTGCGCATCCTGCGACAGCCGGACCCCTGGGAGTGCACGGTCTCCTACATCTGCTCTGCGCTGGCCAAAATCCCCCAAATCTCCGAGAAGGTGGAGGCTATAGCAAAGGAACTCGGAAATAAGATAAAACTTGACGGCGATGTGCGATACACCTTTCCAACGCCGGAGGTGGTGCTGGAGGTCGGGCCTGGGCCATTGAAGGAGTTGAAGCTGGGACTCAAGCGCGATCGCAAGATAATGGCTGCCGCCAAGCGGATACGCGCCGGCAAACTGAACCTGTGCCGCATGGCGCAGCCGCAAGTGTGCTACGCGGAGGCCAAACGGCGGCTGATGGGCTGTGACGGCATCGGAGACAAGATCGCCGACTGTATCGCCCTGTTCGCGCTGGACAAGCTGGAGGCGTTCCCGGTGGACACGTGGGTGGAGAAAGCCATGGCGGACTACTTCTTCCTGTGCAAGAAACAGCCCGCTGGCGATGAGTTGGTGATGTGGGCCCAGGACCACTTCGGAAAGTATGCCGGCTATGCCAATCAACTCCTGTTTCACGATCAGATGGACTAAGCCGGCAAGCCCAACCAGCTAACACAAACGCAAAAAACGGCTGCCTTCCGGCGGTTACAGGTGGTCCTTGACTACTCGGGCCTGCTTCAGGGTCATGCCGGGCACGGCGGCGATGTCCTCGACCTCGGCTTCTCTGATGCCCTTGACGGAGCCGAACCTTCGGATCAGCATCCGCCTGCGCTTGGGGCCTATCCCCGGCACGAGGTCGAGCGCGGACTGCACGCTGCTCTTCGAGCGCCGCTGTCGGTGGAAGGTAACGGCGAAGCGGTGTGCCTCATCGCGGAGGCGCTGAACCAGGAAGAGGGCCTGTGAGCCGCGCGGCAGCACGATAGGCTCGGGCACCTGCGGCACGAATATCTCCTCGTTCTCCTTGGCGAGGCTCGCCAGGGGCACCGAGTCGAGGCCGAACTCCAGGAACACCTGGAGCGCGGCGCCGAGGTGTCCCTTGCCGCCGTCTATGAGGACGAGGTCGGGCACGGTCTCCCAGCCGTCCTTCCTGGGCTCCTTCCGGGGGACCGCGCGATTCGGCGCCGTGTCCTCGGCCGATTTCGCCATGCGGCGGAACCTGCGGGACAGCACTTCGCGCATCATGGAGTAGTCGTCCACTCCGTCCACGGTCTTGATTTTGAAGCGGCGGTAGTGCTCGGATTTGGGCGCTCCGTTCTCGAACACCGCCATGCTTCCCACAGAGTTCGTGCCCTGTATGTTGGATATGTCGTAGCACTCGATACGCCGCGGCATCCTGGGCAGGCTCAGCGCCTCCTGGAGGTCACTCATCGCGGCATCCATGAGCGCCTCGTCCGACGTCTGCTTGACGCGTAGCTGCTCGAGTCCCTGCGCCGCGTTCTCGGCCACCATCTGGATGAGCCTTCGCTTTTCGCCCCTCCGGGGCACGTGGATTCTGACGGAACCCTTGCGTCTCTCGCGCAGCCAGGCTTCTATGGCCTCGGCGTCGTCCATCTCGTGCTCGACCAGCACGCGGGGCGGAACGTAGGGCGTGGTATCGTAGAACTGCTTCACAAAGGCCGACAGCACCTTCGGCTGCTCGTCGTCCTCCGTCCCCTCCATGATGAAGTGGTCTCGTCCTATCAGCTTGCCCTGACGCACGAAGAACACCTCTACCCACGCCTCTCCCGCGCTGGCCGCCGTGGCGATGACGTCCAGGTTCTCCGACCTCAGGTGCAGGACCTTCTGGCCCTCGTGAACCTTTTCGATCGCCGTCAGCTGGTCCCGCAGCACCGCCGCCCGCTCGAACTCGAGCTTGTCCGCGGCCTCGTGCATCCTGCTGGAGATGGACTCGACGACCCTGTCGGTCTTGCCCTCCATGAAGAGCGTCACCTGGTCGACGACCTCACGGTACTTGGCCTTGTCGACGGCGCCGATGCACGGGCCGACGCACCTGTGTATGTAGTAGTCGAGGCATGGCCTGTCGTCGGTTCCGGTGATGGGCTTGGTGCATGATCGGTAGGGGAAGAGCTTCTTGAGAGTGCTGAGGGTGCGGCGCACACTCTTGGCGCTGGCGAAGGGGCCGAAGTACCGTGCGCCGTCCTTCAAGACCCCGTGGGACTGTCGGTGTCCCGGCCGGCGTGTTATGTAGACCTGTGGGAAGTCCTCGGACAGGTCGATCTTGATGAACGGGTAACTCTTGTCGTCCTTGAGCCTAGCGTTGTAGGGGGGCTTGTGCTCCTTGATGAAGTTGCACTCCAGGATCACGGCCTCCTGTTCCGACTCGGTGACGATGTACTCGAAGTCGGCGACTCTCCTGACCATCTTCCTGACCTTCGGAGACGGGTTCGGAGAGCCCTGGAAATAGGAGCCTATCCTGTTGCGAAGGCTCGCCGCCTTTCCGACGTAGATGACACGCTGGGAGGCGTCCCGCATGAGGTACACGCCGGGCTTGGCCGGTGTGACTCTGAGTCGTTGGGAGAAGTCCTGCCGCGGCATCGGGCCGATCTGTCGAGCGTGGTCCCGGTGGAGACTGAGTGCGAGTGGGCTGCGGGTCTATCTGCCCAGGAACACGGCGAGCACGGCCAGGATCAGGACGATCATGATGGTGAGGACGCCTATCCGCGTGAGCTCCGGGCGGATGCTGGGGTATGCTGCGGTGGAAGCGGCTGCGGCGTGCCGCGCCAGGGGCCGCGGCTGCGGCGCGGCGGGTCGCGGGTCGGCGGTGTCTGCCGCCTCCTCGTCGAGGACCGCCCGGCGAGCGGCAGCGTCGTCCTCGCTGGGGCCGGCGTCGAACACCTGGGTTCTGGCGGCTCCGCGCCTTCGCCTCTTCTGAAGCTGGGCCTGTCTGGAGGCTGCCCTATGGCCTTTATTCGGCATCCGAATCCTCCTCTGCGAGCGGTTCCTAGCGTGCCCGCGGGTGTGCCTTGTCGTACTCGGCTCGGACGTGCTCGTTGCTTAGGTGGGTGTAGACCTGGGTCGTCGTGATGCTGGCGTGTCCCAGGAGCTCCTGGACGTGCCGCAGGGGCGCCCCACCCACGAGCAGGTGGGTGGCGAAGCTGTGCCGCAGGGTGTGCGGGGTGATCCTGGCGGTGATCCCCGCCCTCTTGGCGTGACCCTTCAGGATGAGCCAGAACCCCTGGCGGGTGAGGCGCTGACCCTTTCGATTCAGGAACACGGCCGCGTTGCGGCGCTTCCCGACGAAGTCCGCCCTGGCCGTGTCCAGGTAGCTCCTCAGCACCCCGACGCACCGCTCGTGAATGGGTATCACCCGCTCCTTCGATCCCTTGCCGAAGCAGCGAACCCCGCCCTGATCGAGGGCGACGTCGTCCAGGTTGAGGGATACCAGCTCACTCACGCGCATACCGGTGGCATACAGCAACTCCAGCATCGCATGATCCCGCCGGCTCTCCGGCGTGCCGCCGAGCGTGGCCGACTCCAGCAGTCCAGCGACCTCCTCGACCGACAGCGCGTCGGGGAGGGAGCGGCCGAGGCGCGGGGAGCTCAGGTTTTCGGTAGGGTCTCCGGCGATGACTCCCTCTTCGAGCAGGAAGCCAAAGAACGACTTCGCCGAGGCCACCTTACGCGCGCGGGTCGTTTCGGAGTAGCCCAGTTCGTGCAGCTTCAGCAGGTAGTCCGCGACGATCCGGTCGTCGACCTCGCTCCAGCCACTGCTTCCGCCGACGCCGTTATCGGCCAGGTAGTCCACAAGCTGGTACAGGTCGGTCCTGTAGGCGGAGACGGTGTTGGGCGACACGCCTCTCTCTACGGCCATGAAGTGCAGGAAGCCGTCGACGTCTTCTCGCATCCCGTACGCTCTCCCCCAGGCTTGTGAAGGTGGCTACATTCTACCACAGCGACTCGGGCCGCATTCACTCCCCACTGACCACTCCCCACTCGCCACCGACCACTGCTTGACACGCATTGTGTCGGCGCATAGATTAGCGCGAGCGCGCAGTACCGCGCAGTACGAGGAGGATGGATGATCGAGATCGAGATCGGCCCCAACCTGTTCAGCTCGGGGCAGTTCGTTCTGAGCTGGCACGGCTTCTACAGCTTCCTGGCGGTGGCGCTCGCGGTGGTGCTGGTCGGACGCTGGGGACCCAGCCGCGGGGTGCGCTCCGACGACATCTACACGATCGCCACCTGGTCGATCGTGGCGGGCGTGATCGGGGCCCGTCTGGTGCACGTGATCGACGAATGGGACTTCTACCGCAGCAGCCCCGGCAGCATTCTGGCGATCTGGAGCGGCGGGATCGGCGTCTGGGGCGGCATCATCGGAGGGTTCTTCGGCGGCGTGGGGTCGGCGGTCCTGATGAACAGGATGAGGGCGTCAAACAGAGGTCGTCTGGAGAAGGCTGTGCGGCGCGCCGGGACGGACGAGGAGCGCGAGGAGGCCGAGGAGGAGCTTTCCCGCAACCGGCACCTGCCGATCGGGGTGATCGCCGCTCTCACGGCGTCTGCGGTGCTCTTTGCCCAGACCATCGGGAGGATAGGGGACATAATCAACGGAGAGCACTGCGCGAAGGCCGCCGACTTCTTCCTGTCCTTCGCCTGGACCAACCCGGCGAGCGACGCCAGGGCGTGTGACACGCTCGGGAGCGGCGTCGGGATCCCCGTTCATCCCGCCATCGCCTACGAGATGGTGTGGAACATGATTGCGCTGGCGGTGATATGGAGAGTGCGGAACAGGCTCGCGCCGCCGGGCATGGTGTGGGCGCTGTATCTCGTCCTGTACGCGGTCGGGAGGTTCGCGATCAGCTTCTCCAGACTTGACGACGTCTGGGCCCTGGGGATGCAGGAGGCGCACTACATAGCCCTGCTCGTGCTGGTGGTGACCGTTCCGCTGCTCATCGCAAAGGCGCGGCTGGTTCCCGCCTCCCAGGCAACGGACTCCGTTCCGGCTCCGGGGGGCACGCGGGCCGAGAGGCGCCGGCGCGCAAGATAGCCCGGCGGGGCAGGGGCGGGGGCTTATCCCTCCTGAAAGACGAGGGAACTGTTGTGTCCGCCGAATCCGAACGAGTTGGTCATGACGGTGCGCACCGCGCCGAATCGGGCGGCGTTCGGGGTGTAGTCCAAGTCGCAGTCGGGGTCGGGGAACTCCAGATTGGTGGTCGGCGGAATGGCCGAGTTGGCGATGGCCATGACCGAGAACGCGGCCTCGATCGATCCGCTCGCGCCCAGCAGGTGGCCTGTCATGGACTTGGTCGAGCTGATGGGCACCCTGTAGGCATACTCATCGAACACCGACTTGATCGCCATCGTCTCGAACCTGTCGTTCATGGGTGTGGACGTGCCGTGGGCGTTGATGTATTCGATCTCATCCGGCGCGAGCGATGCCTGATCGAGGGCGGCGCTCATGGCCCTGGCGGCCCCCTCACCCTCCGGCGCGGGCTGAGTGATGTGGTGAGCATCGGCGCTGGCGCCGTATCCGACCATCTCGGCGAGTACGTGGGCGTTCCTGGCCGCGGCGCTCTCCATGCTCTCGAGCACGAGGACGGCTGCGCCCTCTCCCAGCACGAACCCGTCTCTCTCCGCGTCGAAGGGGCGTGAGGCCCTTTCGGGTTCGTCGTTTCGGGTCGACAGAGCCTTGCAGGAGTTGAACCCGGCGACCCCAATGGGGCAGACGGCGGCCTCGGAGCCGCCCGCCAGCGCCACGTCCACGTCGCCGCGCCTTATCGCTTCGAAGGCCAGCCCGAGAGTGTCGGCGCCGCTGGAGCAGGCAGAGACCGCGCTGTAGTTGGGTCCCTTCGCGCCCACCAGCATCGAGACCTGCCCGGACGCCATGTCCGGCAGCATCATCGGGACGAGGAATGGGCTGACGCGGGACGGGCCTCTCCTGTCCATCACGCCGACCTGTTCCGACAGTGTGATGATCCCACCAATGCCGCTGGCGATCATCACGGATACGCGCTCCCTGTTGGCGTCCGTTACTCCGATACCGGACGCCTCGAGCGCCTCCAGAGTGGCGGCGGCGGCAAGCTGCACGAAGCGGTCCATCCGCCGCGCCTGCTTGCGGTCCACGTAGTCGGTGGGGTCGAACCCGGTCACTTCGGCCGCGACCTTCGTATCGAACCCGTCGGCGTCGAATGAGGATATTCGGGCTATCCCGGACTCTCCGTCCAGAAGACTGGACCAAGTGGCAGGGGCGTCGAGTCCCAGGGGACTGACCACGCCGACTCCTGTCACCACCACGCGGCTATTCATAGGCGTCTCTCCATCGGGCTCTCCCACCGGACGGGCAGGGCCGGCCCGGCGGCGCCATGCATTATATCAGGCCGCACACGCCCGGTCAGACCCCTTGACAACAGCGAACCCCTGTACTACGATACCCACATGAAACACACATTCGTATTCGTGCCGAACCACGTGCACGGAACCAACCGGCCCGTAAGGGCACACAAGGGGCGCCCTCACCCCCGGGGACTGTCCCACAATTGCCCCAGAACTGTACCGGTCCCGTTCCACATCTGTTCCACAAGTGCCCCACATTTGTTCCACGAAATCGAACCCTCAGCTACGAGATGGGACAAAATGGAACAGTTTGGGACAGTTTTCGACAAAAACCGCAGGCCGAGGCCCTCAGATGCGATTGCCCTGGCGTCGGGTATCTTTGGCGGGTCGTCGAGGGTCTTGGGTGTAGAATGGAGGCCGCCGAGTGTGCCGGGCATCCGATTCGGCCGGGGCCTGCTAGACTTGACGCGGACCATCGACGATGGGAGTGGGCAGGATGGGCGCCGGGAGTCTGTCGATCAGGCGGAGATGGGGATTGAGCGCGGATCGAGTTATCGAGGTACGAACGGCGGGCGAAGCTAATTTGCCTGTCGGAGAAGCGCCGGCGGAGTGGCCGACGGTCGCGATAGAGACGCACGGCTGCAAGCTCAACCAGGCCGACACGCTGGCGCTGGCGAAGGAGTTCGCCGCGGCTGGGTACGCGCTGGTCGGACACGACCAGCCGTCCGACGTCTTCGTCCTCAACTCCTGTACCGTGACCCACGTCGCGGACCGGAAGGCGCGGCAATCGCTGCGGGCGGCGAGGCGCAGGAACCCGGCCGGTACGATAGTCGCCGCAGGTTGCTACCCGGAGCGCGCCCCCGGCGACCTGGCGGCGCTGGACGTCGTGGACCTGGTCGTCGGTAACAGGGAGAAAGGCTCTCTGGTGAGACGGGTGCGCGAGTGTATGGGTAATACGGCGGCTCCCCACGGCACGGAAGAAGAGTACGAGACGGTGAGTCCCGGGCCGCTGCGGACTAGGGCGTCGGTGAAGATTCAGGAGGGGTGCGACCAGGTCTGCGCCTACTGCATAGTTCCCAGGGTCAGGGGTAGGGAGCGGAGCATCGACCCGCGGCTGATAGCAGAGGAGATCGGCGGGTTCGTGGGCCGGGGTTACAGAGAGGTCGTGCTGACGGGTACTCAGCTGGGCTCCTACGGGTTCGATCTGCGGGGGATAGACCTGGCGGGTCTGCTGGGTCTCATCCTGAGAGAGACAAGGGTCGAGCGGCTGCGCGTCTCGTCGATTCAGCCCCAGGAGGTTACGCCAGCGCTGCTTGACGCCTGGGCCGACCCCCGGCTCTGCCCGCACTTCCATCTTCCGCTGCAGAGCGGGAGTGACGCCGTTCTGAGGCGGATGCGAAGGCGGTACTCGGCATCGGATTACGAGGAAGCGGTAGACCGCGTCCGGCGTGCCGTGCCCGGCGCGGCCGTTACCGCAGACGTGATAGCGGGCTTTCCGGGTGAGACGGAGGCCGACTTCGAGGAGAGCTATTCGCTTGTCGAGCGCCTCGGACTGGCGGCGCTGCACGTGTTCCCGTACTCGGCGAGGCCGGGCACGAGCGCGGCGCACTTCCGGCCGCAGCTGCCGGCGGACGTCAAGAGTGCCCGCGTGCGCCGTCTCATCGCCCTGTCCGACAGACACAGCCGCAGGTTCAGAGCGGGCATGGTCGGCGAGGTGCGGCCCGTGCTCTGGGAGGAGGGCAGGGAATCGGACGCTGGCACGGAGTGGACGGGGCTGACTGACAACTACGTGAGAGCGCGCACCGTGAGCGGACGCGACCTCACGAACAGGATCACTCCGGCGAGGCTGATCGGACAGGACGGGGCCGCGGTGCTGGTCGAGGCGCCCGCGGCCTGAGTCGGTCCCCTCACATTTCGACGGGAGTCAGGGAAACCCTTCCGTTGCGCTGCTGGACATAACCAGCCTGGTTCTCGTGGCCGTGTCCGAAGACGACCAGCCAGCCGCCGTCCGAGGCCATGTCCAACATCCTCCGCTTCTCGGCGAGCGTCTCGTCGGGGGACCTGTCCAGGGCGGATATGTTCGGCAGCGGCAGATGATACTCGGTTGGGATCAGGTCTCCCACGTAGGCGATTCTCTCGCTGCCGCGCTCGATGAGGACGGTCTGGTGTCCGGTGAATGGACCGTCGGACACGACGACCGAGACGCCCGGCATGACCTCCGCGTCGCCGTCCAAGAGAGTGAGGATACCCCTTTCCTCCAAGGGGAGGAAGTCGTCCTCGTAGAAGACCCTCCTGAACCTCTCGTTGGGGTTCGCCGCTGCCTCGTAGCATCGGCGCTGGACCATGTACTTGGCCTTTGGGAACGTCGGGACGGCGCTGCCCGACCTGTCGAGCTTGGTACAGCCGCCTGCGTGATCGAACCGTAGCTGGGTGAGTATCACGATGTCGATGTCCCTGGCGGTGAGTCCGAGGGCGCGGAGACCTCTGACGAGCTTGTTGCCGTTCAGGTTGTGGAGGTCTTTTAGCTTTTCGGTCCTCTTAGACCCCGCGCCGGTGTCCACAAGGATGTTGGCGTTGGGGGTCTGTATCAGCAGGCAGTTGAGAGCAAGCCGAATGCGGTTGCGTCTATCGGGCTTGACTTCGAGCTCCCACTGCGCTTTCGGTATGGGGCCGAAGACGCTGCCGCCGTCGAGGAGCAGCGTGCCGTCGCTTACGAGATGGATGGAAGTCGTGCCTAGACTCGTGGGAACGCACCCCCTCCCTTCATGTAGCTGGCCGGCCCGTCAATGGACGCGAGCGGGAGAGCCTTCCCGCGACGGCGTACGTCGGGTTGAGACAGACGCACAACACACCGAGCGGCGGTCCAAGCCGTGCCTCGAAGGGTATCGGATGCCCTCTTGGAGTTCTCCTTACGGCGTCGCCTGCCGTTGTGCCGTCATCGAGAATCGACTCGTCTCGGCCTCGGCGCAACCCTATTCTCCGAGCAAGGGTTTGTCAAGGTCAGCCTGGAAATTCGGGGCAGTGGGCAGGCGGCGGGTCTCTCCGTCAGCCCATCAGCTCGTCCAGAGCCGAGGCAAAGGCATCCAGAGTGACGTCCAAGTCTTTCTGGGTGTGGACGGTCGACAGGTAGAACTTCCAGTCCGCCTTGAGGACGCCCCGGTCGAGCAGCAGATTGTTGAAGCGCGCTGCGCGCTGCTTGTCGTTGCTCATGGTCGAACGGAAGTCGGTGATCTCGGCGTTCGTGAACATGACGTCGAAGAGCGGGGGTTCCCCGACCATCTGGGCAGGCGCCTCCGACCGGTCGATCAGCCGCTGGAGACCGTTCTTCAGTGTGAGGCCGATGCCGAAGAGGCGCTCGTACGCGCCCTCGCGCCTCAGCACTTCCAGCGTGGCGAGTCCGGCCGCCGCGGCCACCGGGTTGCCGCTGAGCGTACCGATCTGGGGAAGGAACCCCCCCGTCTCTCTCATGGCCGGGTCGAAGTGAGACATTATCTCGACGCGGCCGGCGACTGCGGCGAGTGGAAAGCCGCCGCCGATGACCTTGCCGAGCGCGCACAGATCGGGGCTGACTCCGTAGTACTCCTGCGCGCCTCCGTACGCGAGGCGGAAGCCGGTGACGACCTCGTCGAAGATCAAGGGTATCCGATAGCGGGCCGTCACGTCCCTCAACCCCTGGAGGAAGCCCGGGACGGGCGGGATGTTCCTCTGAAGCGGCTCGACGATGACACCGCCCAGCTCATCGTGATGGCGCTCGATTATCGCGGTGGCGGCTTCGATGTCGTTGAAGGGGGCTATCAGCACCTCGCCGCTCACCGACCGGGGGATTCCTGCCGAGTCGGGGACGGCCTCCGGGAGGCTGGGTGGATCCAATGGCGACATGCTCATCAGCGCGTAGTCGCCCATGCCGTGGAAGCCGCCCTCGAACTTCAGTATCCTGTCGCGCTTGCGGTACGCCCGCGCGGCGCGCATCGCGTAGTGGGTGGCCTCCGTCCCCGAGCCGGTGAACCGGACCTTGTCGGCGCAGGGCACCGCTCTGATGATCTCGTCGGCGAGCAGTATGGCGTGCTCGTTGCTGGCGAAGAAGGTGGTTCCCTTCTCGATCTGTCTGCGAACGGCGTCGAGGACGTCGGGGTGGCCGTGTCCGACGAGCATCGGACCGGAGCCCAGCAGGTAGTCGACGAGCTCGTTGCCCGACACGTCCCAGACCCTGCTGCCGCGCCCCTCGCGGATGATGACGTTCATTGGGGTGTTGCCGAGGCCGCCGCCGGGCAGGCAGCGCCGGGCCATGTCCTCCAGGGCGGCCTCTTCGGCTGAGATGTGTCTCTTCGTCAATCGTTCCTCCGTCTTGCGGCGCGTCGAGGATTGCGAGGCACGATTATAGCAAGCAGCCAACCGTAGCGAAAGAACGCAGCCGCCTATTATAATTGGCCGGGGATTCGACCTTGTGGAGAGCCCGCTTGGGCGGGCGGGAGGAGTCGATGAAGATATCGGTCGCGCCGGGCGACATATCACGAAGTGAGGGTCCGGCCATAATCGTCAACCTATTCGAGGGAGTGACCTCCCCAGGTGGGGCCGCCGGAGCGGTGGACAGAGCCCTGGACGGCGCCATATCGAGGCTGATCGAGCAGGGCGAGATAAGGGGCAAGCGGGGCGAGAACACGGTGATTCACACGCTGGGCAGGCTGCCCGCGGAGCGTGTGGTGGTTGCCGGGCTCGGCAAGCCGTCCAAGTTTGACCCTGACGCGGTGCGTGTCGTATCGGCCGAGGTCTGCCGGCATCTCCGGAGTATTGGCGTCAGGAGCGCGTCCACAATAGTACACGGGGCCGGGATCGGGGGGCTGGCCCCGCGCGCCGCCGCTTCGGCCATGGCCGAGGGCGCCGTGATGGGCCTCTACAGATTCGACAAATACAAGTCGGATGACGAGAACGGCGACCGCAGGGACATGGAGGAGATCACCGTAATAGATATCGATCGGTCTCGCGTGACCGACGTGGAGGAGGGTGTGAGGGAGGGCGTCACGCTCGCCGAGGCGGTCAACCTCTGCCGCGACATGGCCAACGAGCCGGCCAACGTGATGACGCCGACACGGATGGCGGAGGTCGCGCTCGAAGCCGCCGTCGGGTCGGGCCTGCGTATCGAGGTGTTGGAGCGCAGCCATATGGAAGCGCTGGGAATGGGCGCCCTGCTGGGGGTTGCCCAGGGCAGCTCGGAGCCTCCCAAGCTCATCGTCCTCGCCTATGATGGAGACCCTGACGACCCCTCGAACCGGCTCGGTCTGATAGGCAAGGGCATCACCTTCGACAGCGGCGGCCTAGACATCAAGAGCGCGGCCGGGATGCTCACGATGAAGGGAGACATGGCGGGCGGTGGGGCGGTGATCGCGGCGATGAAGGCTGTCGCCGGGCTCCGGATAGGCGCCAACGTCACCGGAGTAGTCGCTGCCACCGAAAACATGCCCGGAGGCCGCGCCCAGCGGCCGGGCGACGTCGTCACCACGATGAGCGGTAAAACGGTCGAGATCGGCAATACGGACGCCGAGGGGCGGCTCGTGCTGGCCGACGCGGTGACCTACGCCAGATCCCTCGGAATTGAGCGAATCGTGGACGTGGCGACGCTGACGGGAGCGATAATCACGGCGCTCGGCAAGCACTACACGGGGGTGTTCGGCAGCGACCAGAAGCTGGTGGACAGCGTGATAGCCGCGGGAGCGGAATCCGGCGAGCGCATGTGGCAGCTGCCGCTGCCCGAAGACTACAGGCAGAACTACCGGAGCGACGTCGCGGACATCAAGAACACCGGGTCGGGCGCGGCAGGGTCGATAGCGGGCGCACAGTTCATCGGAGAGTTCGCGGACGGCGCAGCGTGGACGCACCTCGACATCGCGGGAACGGCTCGTGCGGACTCCACGCGGGGCTACAACCCAAAAGGCGCTACGGGAGCGCCGGTGCGCACCCTGGCCGCGCTGGCCCGCCGACTGTCCTCAGGCTCGAAGGGGTAGGGGATTCCCCCGGCGCGTCGAAGTACGGAGGAAACGGGCGGACGGGCGAAACTGTTCAGACTCTGTGAGGTCCGAAGGGGGAGTCCCCTTGACGACAACGAACTCCTGTACTATACTATTCACATGGAAGCAGCCCACCCAGCAACAGCCAACCTCGCAGCCCTGAAGAGACCTGTCCCACAATTGTCCCAGAACTGCTCCGGTTCCGTTCCACGTCTGTTCCACAAGTGCCCCACATTTGTTCCACGAAATCGAACCCTCAGCTACGAGATGGGACAAAATGGAACAGTTTGGGACAGTTTTCGACAAAACCCGCAGGCCGAGGCCCTCAGATGCGATTGCCCGAAACTGTTCAGACTTGTGAGACCCGAAGGGGGTTCTCCCCTCTGGCAGGGGTCTGGCGGCCTTGCCCCCAGTTTCCAAATGGGTGGGCGGGTGGGGGAGACCCATCCGTCTGCTTATCAGGACTACGCTGATCGAAAGACCTTACGGACTCTGAACAGTTACCGCGTTGCCCAAGCAGCCGACCTATGATAACATGGCCGAAATCACGTGGAGGTAATCTCTTATGTCCGCTACTACTCCACGATGGACCTTCATCACCAACTACGGTCTCGTAATCAGCTACATCTATCACAACCCCAAGAGCACGGCGCGAGAGATCGCCAACGAGATTGGGGTTACTGAGCGGACCACACATAAAATTATCTCGGACCTTGAAGCTGAGGGCTACATTGAGCGCCGCAAGATCGGGCGCAGGAACGTCTACGACGTAGACCCCGAGCTGCCTCTGAGACATCACACCAAGCAGGATGTTCTGGTGTCCGAGCTTCTGGAGGCTCTGACGTCGAAAGAGGATGTCGTTATCAGGGACTGACCAGGCGCGGGCTCCGGGCCTCGCGCCCGCGGTGCCGTCTTGCCGCTGGCGCAGATGGCACGCAGAGTTCGTTTGACCGCATCCCAGCCTCGGTGCTAGAATCCGGATGTAGTACGGTGAGCGTGGCCAAGTGGTTAAGGCGCCAGGTTGTGGCCCTGGAGATCGAGGGTTCAAATCCCTTCGCTCACCCCAGCCCCGAACACTCCGTCGCAGGCTGGGTGTGCGCCCGTAGCTCAGCGGATAGAGCATCGGTCTTCGGAACCGAGGGTCGTGGGTTCGAATCCCTCCGGGCGCGCCACGCCTCCCCCGACGTCCACCGAGCGCGCCATGTCTGTGATGGCGAGGCCGCTCCCTACGAAGCCCCTCTCCCGTCAGGGAAGAGGGGATAGGGATCTGCGGGAGTGCGGAGCGGTCGTCGGTCCGAGCCCATAGAGCGGCGGAGCTCCTTCAGCAGCATGTCCGGCATACGGGTGGACCGGGTCTACACGCACGACCGGCGCGGCCCCTCGGACGAGAGCCGTGAGAGCGCTCCGGGTGAGTACCCCTATCTGCGCGGGATACATCCCTCCGGCTACCGGTCCAAGCTCTGGACCATGCGCATGTTCGCGGGATTCGGCTCGGCCGAGGAGACCAACGCCAGGTTCCGGTACCTGCTCGACCACGGCCAGTCGGGGCTAAGCGTGGCCTTCGACCTACCCACGCTGTACGGCTACGACACCGACGACCCGCTGGCCGCCGGCGAGTTCGGCAAGGGCGGGGTGGCCGTGTCGTCCCTGGCAGACATGGAGACGCTGTTCGAGGGCATACCGCTCGGCGAGATCACGACGTCCATGACCGTCAACGCGCCCGCCGCCATCGTCTGGGCGATGTACATCGCCACCGCCGAGAGGCAGGGCACGCCCCCGGCCGCGCTGGGAGGCACGATCCAGAACGACATCCTGAAGGAGTACACGGCGCAGAATGAGTTCGTTTTCCCTGTGGAGCCCTCGATGCGTCTGGTGGTGGACACCATCGAATACTCAGCCCGGCATCTGCCGAAGTGGAACCCCATCAGCATTAGCGGGTACCACATCCGCGAGGCGGGCGCGACGGCCGTTCAGGAGCTGGGGTTTACGCTGGCCAACGGCTTCGAGTACGTGCGGGCCTGCATCGAGCGCGGCCTGGCCGTCGACGACTTCGCGCCGCGCCTGAGCTTCTTCTTCAACGTCCATCAGGACTTCTTCGAGGAGATAGCCAAGCTCCGGGCGGCTCGGCGCATCTGGGCGTGGGAGATGCGGGAGACGTTCGGCGCGCGGAAGGAGCGGTCGTGCTGGCTCCGGACGCACGCCCAGACCGCGGGCGCCGCGCTGACTGCCCAGCAGCCCGAGAACAACCTGGCGCGGGTCGCGCTTCAGGCGATGGCAGCCGTCCTCGGCGGGGTCCAATCCCTGCACACCAACTCGATGGACGAGGCATGGGCGCTGCCCACCGAGGAGGCCGCCAGGCTCGCCCTGCGGACGCAGCAGATCATCGCCCACGAGACGGGGGTCACGAGCACGGTCGACCCCCTAGGAGGCAGCTACTACCTGGAGTGGCTGACGGACCGGGTCGAAGAGGGCGCCTACGACTACTTCCGGCGCATCGAGGAGCTGGGCGGAGTGAGGGCGGCGATAGAGGACGGCTTCTTGGTGAGCGAGATAGCCGACGCCGCCGAGGTCTATCAGAGGAAGCTGGAGAGGCGCGAGCGTCTGGTCGTCGGCGTCAACGAGGAGGAGACGGACGAGGAGCTGCGCATACCGGTGATGAGCGTGGAGCCCGACGGCGAGCGCCGCCATCTGAAGCGTCTGAACCGTGTGCGCAGGGAGCGGGACGGAGCGTCCGTCGAGGCCTCTCTGCGGCGGCTTCGCCTGGCGGCGTCAGGGTCCGAGAACCTGATGCCGCCGATCCTCGACGCCGTCCGCGCGTACGCCACCCTAGGCGAGACAATGCAGGCCCTCCGGGACGTCTGGGGAGAGCAGGGGCCGTCTTCCTCCGTTTGAGGGGCTTGGGGTCAGCAGTAGGCGATTCCGAGAAGGCCGGGGCCGATGTGGGCGCCCATGACAGGGGTGACCTCGCTGACGAACACCTCGCGGCAGGAGAGAGTGCGCTCGGCGAGACGACGCAACTCCTCCGCCTGCCGGAGAGCGCCGGCGTGCATGACCGCCGCGTGTACCTCCCTGTCTCCGGCGTGCTCGCAGACCAGCTCGACGAGGCGTTGGACGGCTCGCCGCCTGCTCCGGGGCCGCGCGCGGGCGCGAACCTCGCCGCGGACCAGCTCGAAGATGGGCTTGATGTCCAACAGAGACGCTCCGGCGTGCGCGATTCTGGGCACTCTCCCGCTTCTCCAAAGGTAGTAGAGCGTGTCCGCCGCCGCGAGTAATCGGACACGCGCCGCGGTCTTTCGGGCGGCCTCGGCCACCTCGTGCAGGGAGTCGCCTCTCCGGGCAGCGCGCCAGGCTTCCAGCGCCACCAGTCCCTGTCCGGCAGCCGCGCTCTCGGTATCCAGCGTGAGCACCTGCGCGGGGGCAGCGCCGGAGCGGTACTCCTCGGCTGCCGCGCCAGCCGAGGAGTATGAGGCGCTGAAGCGCGCCGCGACCGTCAGACAGAGCGCGTCAGCCCCCTCGCGCCCGGCCCTCTCGAACGCCTCACGAAACATTGCGGGCGACGGGGCCGACGTCGTGGGCGGCGTGTCGGACTCACTCAGCATCCTGTAGAAATCGGCGGGGGAGAGGTCGATCCCGTCAAGGTAGCTGCGGTCTCCGAACCGGAGGCGCATGGGCACCACGTGAATGCCTGGGGCTTCGGCCATCTCCGGCGGCAGGGAGGCGGCGCTGTCCACGACGATCCGGACCGTGGGAGATGGTAGCCGCGGCCGGCTTGGAGTGGAGAGATCTGTCGGCATCATGAAGACACCGTAGTACGGCGGTTCGTCTCAGTCAAGAGGGCGTGTCAATTTGAGGCTGTCCCAGATCGGCAGGCAGCAGATTGTCTGAATCAGGATTCTCAGGACTGGCATGATCTACGTGTGCGGGCGAGATGCTCCGTTCCAAAACAGGGAAAAGGGACTGCATTCCGTCTTCTGTCGGAATGACGGATCCCGCGGGATTTCCGGGGATGACCCTGCCGGACGGGCCGCTGTGCTGCGCCTATGAACGGATATGGCGTTGGTGTAAGATTGTTCCATCACCGCCTCGGCTCCTTCCATACGAGGGAACGCACTTCAGGACATCGGAGGGTATTCCAGTGTCGGGACGACAGGTCTGCCTTCTTCCGGGGATGCGCGACCTCTCAGGCAGCCGGCTTGACAGGTTCGCCGGGCTTCGAGACATGGCGGCCGCTCACCTGGCCGAGGCTGGATATGAGCCTATAGAGACCCCTCTGCTGGAGGAGGCGGAGCTTTTCGTCCGCAAGTCGGGCGGAGAACTCGCCAGCCGGCTCTACACGTTCGACGACCCCGGAGGCAACCGCGTCGGGCTGCGTCCCGAGTTCACTCCTTCGGTTATCCGCCACTTCATAAGCGAACGGAGCGGGCTGAGCCTGCCCGTGAGGTGGTGCTACGCCGGCCCTGTCTTCCGGTACGAGCCGGCGGGCGGCTGCCGGCAGCACACGCAGGTGGGCGCCGAGGTAGTGGGAGGCGCCGGTGTGGAGCTCGACGCGGAGGTTCTGGGCCTTGCATGGGAGGGCCTAGCCGTGCTCGGACTGAGAGCGGAGCTGAGGATCGGACACCTGGGCGTGGTTCAGGCTCTCCTCAGAGGATATGGGCTGTCGGAGGCCGCGATGATGTTCGTGGTCGGCAATCTGCCCGCGCTGAAGAGCGCGAGCACCGACGTCCCCACGCTCGTGGCGCGCGCGGAGACCCTGGGACTCGTGCAGAGAGAGGACAGGCCCGACGCCCTAGCCGGGCCGGAGAGCATGTCCGGTGAGGACGCTCGAGGCATGGTGCGCGCTGCGCTCCATGGGTCGCTCTCCGCTTCCGTCGGCAGGAGAACGCCGGAGCAGATCGTCGCCCGTCTGCTGCGCAAGGTGGAGAATTCGGGGGGCGCGAGGGCATTGGAGAATGCGCTGACCCTCGGCAGCGTGCTCGCGGGGGTGGAGGGGGACGCCGAGGACGCGCTCTCCAAGGCGCGCGGTCTCGCGGCCGACGGGGGACTGCCGTCCGGGTCGCTGGACGGGCTCTCCGGGCTCCTCGACGCCCTCTTCGAGCGGGGGATACCCAGGGACAGGGTGGTGGTGGACCTGGGTCTGGCCAGAGGGTTCGCCTACTACACCGGGGCCGTGTTCGAGCTGATCGACGCGGACAGCCGCGCCTCTCTGGGCGGGGGAGGCCGGTACGACGGACTCGTCCGTACCCTGGGAGGCGGCGAGGACGCCCCGGCGCTCGGGTTCGCCTACACGCTCGACAGCGTGGCCGATGCCCTCGAAGGCGCGGCACAGGTTGGGTCATGAGCATCCTAAAACTGGCCGTGCCCAGCGACGGAGCGCTCCACGACCCCACGCTCGTGTTCCTGAGCGCCTGTGGGATAGGGATAGAGCGGAGCAACTCCCGCCGGTACACGGCCGAGATACCCGCGCTGCCGGGAGTGTCGGCCCTCTTCCAGCGGGGCGCGGACATCACGCTCAAGGTCGAGGAGGGAAGCGCCGACATGGGGATCGTGGGGCGCGACCGGTTCTTTGAAACACGCCGGGACGGTGGGGCGGCCAGGATTGTGATCGAGGCTCTGGGCTACGGCCACTGTGAGCTGGTGCTGGGTGTGCCCGACGTCTGGATCGACGTGACCTCTCTCGCCGACCTGGCCGACCTGGCGCTGGAGTTCCGCGGCCAGAGTCAGGACCTGCGGGTGGTCACCAAGTATCCCCGCTTGGTGGGGCGGTTCCTGCTCGCCAACGAGGTCAGCTACTTCTCGCTCGTCCAGTCCAGCGGCACACTGGAGGCCGCTCCGGCGATGGGGTACGCGGACATGATCGCCGACCTGTCGTCGAGCGGTGTCACGATGCGTGAGAACAGGCTGAAGCCGATCAGCGGCGGCACGATCATGTCCTCGGAGGCCTGCCTGATCGGCAACAGGGAAGCGCTGGCGTCGGACCAGGGGAAGCTCGACCTCGCCCGCGTGTGCGTAGAGATGATGGAGGCCCATCTCCGCTCGCGGGGGTTCTACAGCGTCACCGCCAACATGCGCGGCAAAACGCCGGAGGCCCTGGCACGATACGTGCTGGAGCACACCCACATCTCAGGGTTGAGGGGGCCGACCATATCGAGGGTGTACACGGGAGAGGAGGACGGCGGCGAGTGGTTCGCCGTGACCGTGATCGTGGAGAAGCGCAGTCTGATCGCGGCCGTCGACCAGCTCCGACGTGTCGGCGGGGACAGCGTCACGGTCTCGCAGCCAAGCTACGTGTTCCAGTCCGAGAGCGCCGCCCAGGGCCGTCTGGTCTAGCGGCGTGCCGAACCTGGCGTCGCACATAGACCTGGCCTGCCGAGCCGCCGAGACCCTCGGCGACCCCGTGGTGTCGGCGAACATGGGGCACTTTCTCCTGGGATCGACCTCCCCGGACATAAGAGCCATCACCCGCCGCAGCCGGGAGGAGTACCACTTCGCCCCGCTCGACTTCGACAGGGTAGGGGCCGGAGTGAGCGGCCTCTTCAGGGCTCATCCGGGCCTTAAGTCCGTCACGGAGCGCTGCGATCGAACACGGGCGTTCGTGGCCGGATACATCACACACATCATCTCCGACGAGGTCTGGATTCGATACATGTACCGGCCGCACTTCGGCAACCGCCGCACGTTCGCCGATGAGGCGTCGGCGAACGTGATGGACAGGGCCGTACAGATGGATATGGACAGGCGCTCCTGGCCAGCTTTCGAGGCCGCGGCGGGCGCGCTGACGGGCGCGGCCGACGGCGTCGAGGTCGGCTTCATAGACAGCGCCACCCTTGAGGAGTGGCTGGAATGGGTTCTGAAGATGGCAGACAGGGGTTTCTCATGGGACCGCCTGCGCTTCATGGCCAACAGGGTCGCACGCGGAGACGCCTCTCACCCTGCGCACGCGGCAGCGGAGAGCTTCCTGTCCGGGCTGCCCCGCAGCCTCGACGCCGTCTACGAGCGCGTCCCCATGGAGAACGTCGAGCTGTACCGACGACGAACGCTGGACACGCTCGCGCGTGAGCTTGGCAGGTTCCTCGCATGAGGGTCGTCAGAGGAATCGAGGCCGCGAGGCAGGTACTGTGCAGCAAGAGAGGGCTGGACCTCGACGCGCCGCCGGAGGTCCTCGAACGGACCGCGGAGGCTCTCGGCCGGGAGACGGGCCTGAGCGCGGCCGAGGCCGTGGAACTGATCGTCGCCGATGTCCGCAATAGAGGAGACGCCGCCGTCAGGGATATAACGGCCAGGCTCGACGGCTCGGATGCCGGCTGCGCCGAGGTCTCGCGGGCGGACATCGCTGCCGCGCGCGGCAGCGTGCCGGCAGAGGTCGTCGACGCCCTGACGGTGGCCGCCGGCCGCGTCCGCCGCTTCCACGAGGCGAGCGCGCCGTGTGGCTGGTACGACGAGGCCGAAGGGTACGGACAGACGGTAAACCCGGTGGAGCGGGTCGGCGTCTACGTGCCGGGCGGGACGGCCAGATACCCCTCTACCGTGCTGATGGCCGCAGTTCCGGCCAGGGTGGCCGGCGTCGGCGAGATCGTGATGTGTACGCCAGCCGGCGACGGTGGCGCTCCGAGCCCGGTGACGCTCGCGGCGGCGGCCGAGGCCGGCGTGGACAGGGTGTTCGGCATCGGCGGAGCCCAAGCCGTCGCGGCGATGGCATACGGGACGGAGACGGTTCCGAAGATGGACATGATATGCGGTCCGGGCAACGTCTTCGTCACGCTGGCCAAGAAAATGGTGTACGGGGACGTGGGCATAGACGGCCTGTACGGGCCGACCGAGACCGTGATAATAGCGGACGAGTCGTCGAACCCGACTCTGTGCGCCGTGGACCTGCTCGCCCAGGCTGAGCACGACGAGTTGGCGGCCCCCGTCCTCATCACCACCTCTGAGAAGCTGGCGGACACGGTGATTCGAGAGATCGGGACCAGGATCGGACGCCTGGACAGGAGGAAGATAGCAGGCGAGGCTATACGGGGCAGGGGTGTGGCCGCCATAGTCGACAGCCTCGACGAGGCGTTCGACCTCTCCAACGAGTTCGCGCCCGAGCACGTGTCGCTGGCGGTCGCCGGGCCTCGTGCGCATCTGGGGAGGATCAGGAACGCCGGGGCCGTGTTCCTCGGGGAGTTCTCCCACGAGGTGCTGGGCGACTATGTGGCTGGGCCAAGCCACGTCATGCCGACGGGTGGAACGGCGAGATTCAGCTCGGGGATCGGGGTTCACTCCTTCGTGAAGCTCAGTCCGGTAGTGGCGGTGGACGAGGCGGTCTCGAAGGAGCTCGGCAGGGCAGCCTCGCTGATCGCCCGCGCGGAAGGTCTGACTGGCCACGCCGAGGCAGCTGAGGTCCGCGACGAGTTGCTGCAACGACCGCAGCGAGGGAGCCGACAGGGAAGCGCAGGAGCGTGATGACGGACATCGATAGGCTGGTCAGGCCGCACCTCGCAGAAGTGCGTACGTACGGGTCGATGGACCCGCCGGAGGTGCTCGCCCGGCGCGCCGGGATTCCGACCGACCGGATCGTCAAGCTTAACGGCAACGAGAACCCCTACGGGCCGTCTCCGAGGGCCAGGGAGGCGGTGGCCGCGGTGCCGCTCCACGTCTACCCCGACCCGCTCCAGCGGTCGATCCGCGAGTCGCTCAGCGAGTACACCGAGATCGGGCCCGAGCACCTGATCGCGGGAGCGGGCGCGGACGAACTCATCGACCTGGTGTTCAGACTCTTCGTTTCGCCCGGTGACCGGATCGTGGACTGCGACCCGACCTTCGCCATGTACGCCTTCCTCGCCAGGGTCTCCGACGCGGAGATAGCCATGGTGCCAAGAGACGATCTCTTTGACGTGGACGCCGCCGCGGTGAAGCACGCCATCGACGACAAAACCAAGGTCATCTTCATCACCTCGCCGAACAATCCGACGGGCAACGTCACCGGAGAGCGTGAGGTGCTGGAGCTTCTGGAGACCGGCCGCGTGGTCGTCGTGGACGAGGCGTACTTCGAGTTCTGCGGCAGGACGGTCGCCGGGCTCGTCCCGAATCACGACAACCTCGTGGTTCTGCGGACTCTGAGCAAGTGGGCCGGGATCGCCGGGCTGAGGTTCGGCTACGGCATAATGAGCAGCGGGATAGCGCGGCGGCTGATGGACATCAAGCAGCCGTACAACGTGAACGTCGCGGCAGAGGCGGCCGCGAGCGCGTCCCTGGCCGATGCCCCGGCGCTGCTCGCGAACGTCGGAAAGATCGTGGCGGAGCGGGAGCGTCTGTTCTCGGCGCTCAGCGCCATGCCCGGCGTGACTCCGACGCCGTCGCACGGCAACTTCGTGCTGTGCCAAGTGGCCCCCGGAACCGCCGGGGAGGTCTACGAGGACCTGGCGGGCAAAGGGGTCTTCGTGCGCATGTTCGACTCTCCGAGACTCGCGGACTGCTTCCGGGTCGCGGTCGGGGCGCCGTCGGACAGCGACGCCTTCCTCGAAGCCCTCGACGGGCTGGTCTGACCGGAAGGAACCGGAGCATCCTGTCCCTCGTGGATGGGACAGAATGGTGACATTACGCTAAGGTTGGGGTGTGCAGACATGAAGAATCGCGCCGTCAAGCTGAGCAGGGAGACGAGTGAGACCAGGGTATCGGTGGAGTTGAACCTGGATGGCCGTGGCCGTCACCGGATCGACACGGGCAGCGGCATGTTCGATCACATGCTCGCCCAGCTGTCCCGGCACGGGCTGATCGATCTGACGGTCTCTGCCAGCGGGGATACCGACGTCGGGCTCCATCACACGGTCGAGGACGTGGGGATAGTCGTCGGCAGGGCACTTCAGGAGGCCGTCGGCGGCGCGGACGGCATCACGCGGATGGCGCACGCCTACGTTCCGCTGGACGAGGCCCTAGCGCTTAGCGTGGTGGACTTCGGCGGCCGCGGCTACGCCGTCATAGACATGCCGATGACCGACAGCGACTTGGGTGGCCTGTCGGCAGACCTGCTGAGGCACTTCCTAGACACGCTGTCGCGCGAGGGCCGCTTCAACCTCCACGTCCGCCTGATCGCGGGTACGAACAACCACCACTCGGCGGAGGCGGTGTTCAAGAGCTTGGCAAGGGCGATGAGGGCCGCGCTGACCATCGACGAGAGGCTGTGCGGGGAGACGCCCAGCACCAAAGGCGCCATAGGGTAAAAGCGCTGCAGGCCGAACCGTCTCACACGCCGCAGCACGGTTCCGCGGGCGATTCAGGCATTCCTAGCGAGGTGGGTAAAGCAACATTGCACACAAAATCTGACCAGATTCTATTGACTGCCAGCGACCTCGCGAATCACCTGGGGTGCCGG
Source organism: uncultured Dehalococcoidia bacterium (assembly GCA_958295685.1). Lineage (GTDB taxonomy): Bacteria > Chloroflexota > Dehalococcoidia > Lucifugimonadales > CATQGZ01 > CATQGZ01. The sequence goes on along the minus strand of OY282365.1, from coordinate 585,065 downwards.
CATCTCACCATGCTTGATCTCGACGTCAAGCTGGGCAAGGCCAAAGCGCCGTTCATGTACGATTCCGACGCGGAGATGCTGAAGGCGCTGCAGGAGCGCGGCTTTCAGCACGAGGAGGCGTATATCGACCATCTAGTCGGGAGCAGCCCCGGCCTTGAAGTGGTCTCGTTCCAGAACGGCGGCTCCGTTTCCGACACCGAGATCGCCATGCGGAAGGGCGCGGACATCATCGTCCAAGCTCCCCTGAGTCGCGGCCGCTGGATGGGACGGGCCGACATACTTCGCAGGACGCCGAGCCCCAGCGATCTTGGGGACTGGGCCTACGAAGTCGTGGACACGAAGCTGGCGAGGGAAACTCGCGCGGGGACGATCCTCCAGCTCTGCCTGTACTCGGACATCGTCGCGGGTATCCAGGGCCAGCCGCCTGAGTACATGTACGTCGTCTCCCCCGGTATCAGGGACGAGGAGCCATTCGCGGAGGGGAAGTTCCGGGTTCACGACTACCTGGCCTACTACCGGCTGATCCGCAGGCGGCTGGAGAGCGCGGTCGCCAGCGGCATCGCCGGGCAGGGGCCTGAAACCTACCCTGAGCCTGTGCCGCAGTGCGACATCTGCCGATGGTGGCCCGAGTGCAACAGGAGACGCCGCCGCGACGACCACCTGTCGTTCATCGCGGGCCTGTCCACGTCCCAGCAGCGCGAGATACAGAGCTGGGGCGTGAGGACGCTGGAGGCCTTCGCCAATGAGCCGCTGCCGCTGAGGCGCCCGAAGCGCGGCTCCGGCGAGAGCTACACCCACGCCCGCGAGCAGGCCCGCGTACAGCTCGAAGGGCGCCGCAGGAACAGCCCCTGCCACGAGCTCCTGCCACGCGAACCAGAACGCGGCTTGGCGCGCCTGCCCAAACCGTCGCCGGGCGATGTCTTCTTCGACATAGAGGGCGACTCGTTCGTCGGGACGCAGGGCTTTGAGTATCTGTTCGGCTGGGTTGTGCTCGACGAGACCGGCCGGCCGGACTACCGCTCACGCTGGGCGTTCGACGCCGAAGCCCGGTCGAGCTTCAGGGCCGGAGAGAAGGCGACCTTCGAAGCCTTCGTCGATGAGATCACAGACCGGTGGGCCGCCATTCCCGATATGCACGTCTATCACTTCGCCCCCTACGAGCCGGGCGCGCTCAAGCGGCTCATGGGCCGGTATGCCACCCGAGAGGACGAGATCGACCGGATGCTCCGCGCGGGGCTCTTCGTCGACCTCCACGCCGTGACCCGGCAGGCGGTGCGCGCGAGCGTGGAGCGCTACTCGATCAAGGATCTGGAGCAGTTCTATGGCCTTACACGGGATGTCGATCTGCGCACGGCGAACGACAGGCGCCACAAGATGGAGATCCTTCTGGAGGCCAACCGCCCGCAGGAAGTGACGGACGAGATGCTGAACGTCGTGCAGGAGTACAACAGGGACGACTGCGTCTCGACGCTCAGGCTCCGCGACTGGCTGGAGGGGCTGAGGGCAGAGCTCACAGGCCAAGGGGAGGACATACGGCGGCCCGATCCTCAGGAGGGCGAGCCGAACGAGAAAGTGAGCGAGCGGCAGGAACGGGTGAACGCCCTGATGGAACGCCTGCTCGAAGACGTGCCCCCCGAACAGGAGGACCGCTCGGACGAGCATCAGGCGTGCTGGCTGCTCGCACACGTCCTAGACTGGCACCGGCGCGAAGCAAAGTCCGTGTGGTGGGAGTACTTCCACCTGCAGGACCTGGACGAGGAAGCGCTGCTCGACGAGCGGGCCGGGATATCCGGACTCCGCTTCGTCGAGAGTGTGGAAGGAAGCGGCCGAACCGCCATACACCGCTACGAGTACCCCGCGCAGGAGACCGCCGTCGTAAGTGGCGACTCCCTCAGGCAGATCGGCGGAGACAGGATCGGGACTGTGGCCGAGATAGACCAGGCCGGGCGAACGATCGTCGTCAAGAAGCGGAGGGACGCCGAGGAGCGTCATCCGACGGCGGTCTTCACGTTCAACGAGCCGATCAACACGGATACGCTCTCAGAGGCTCTGTTGTCCCTGGGAGAGTGGGTCGCGGAGCACGGGATGGACGCGCCGGGCGCGCGCCGCGCCGGGCGTGACCTACTGATGAGGCGGGCGCCCCGGCTTTCGCATACGCCGAAGACCGGGCGGCCCCTTCTGGCAGAGGGCGAGAGCGTGCTGGATGCCGCGAGGCGGCTCGTTCTGCAACTGGACGACGGACTTCTCGCCATACAAGGCCCTCCCGGAACCGGCAAGACCTACACAGGCGCGCGCATGGTCTGCGAGCTGGTCAGGGCAGGGAAGAGGGTTGGGATCACCGCCAACAGCCACAAGGTGATCCGCAACCTGCTGGACGCTGCGGCCGCAGCCGCAGCCGAAGAGGGGCTCGACATCCGATGCATCCAGAAGGTGAGCGGCAAGGCCGACAACTCCGAGGACGGGCCGATCAGAGAGACCGACAGCAATGGCGATGTGTATGACGCGCTCGACAAAGGCGAGGCCCAAGTCGCCGCCGGGTCGGCGTGGCTATGGTCGCGGCCGGAGTTCTTCGAGTCCGTAGACGTGCTCTTCGTCGACGAAGCGGGCCAGATGTCGCTCGCGAACGTTCTCGCTATCGCTTCGTCGGCCAAGAGCGTCGTCCTCCTAGGCGACCCGCAGCAACTCGAACAGCCGCAGCAGGGGAGCCACCCTGAGGGCGCTGACGCCTCGGCCCTGGAGCACCTCCTCGAAGGCCGCAAGGTCATTCCCGACGATCAGGGCCTCTTCATCGGCGAGACCTGGAGGCTGCATCCGACGATCTGCCGCTTCACGTCCGAGCTCTTCTATGAAGGAAGGTTGCGCTCGCGGCAGGGCCTCGACCGCCAGGCCCTTGCCGGGACCGACTACGTGGACGGTGCGGGGCTGTGGTTCGCGCCGGTCGAGCACGAAGGAAACCAGAACTCGTCAGGCGAGGAGGCCGACCGGGTGGCCGAACTGCACTCGATGCTGACCTCCGGCGGCGTCTCTTGGACGGACATGTCGGGAGAGCGGAAGACCCTCACGAACGAGGACGTCCTGGTGGTAGTGCCGTACAACGCGCACCTGGCGGAGATTGGCAGGAGGCTGCCGAGAAGCGCCCGCGTCGGCTCGGTGGACAGGTTCCAGGGCCAGGAGGCCCCCGTCGTCATCTATTCGATGGCGACGTCATCGGCGGAGGAGGCGCCTCGCGGCATGGAGTTCCTGTTCAGCCTAAATCGGCTGAACGTCGCCACGTCGAGGGCGCGATGCACAACCATACTCGTGGCCAGCCCGCGTCTCTTCGAGACGGAGTGCAGGACGCCGCGTCAGATGCAGCTCGCGAACGCGCTCTGCCGCTACCGCGAGCTCGCCTGCACGCTAAGGGATACCTCTGAATAACCATCATTCCGGCAAAAGCCTACCCCCCGTACCCGATACGGGCAGGAATCCAGACCCCCTGATGTCCAGGTTCCGGCGTTTGGCTCACACCCACGGTATCGGCTCACTCAGCAGTTAAGCCGAAACTGTTCAGACTTTGTGAGATCCTAAAGGGGGAGTCCAGAGGGGTTCTCTCCTCTGGCAGGGGGTCTGGGGGTTAGCCCAAGGTCTCCTAAGCAGTGAAGCTATCTGGTATGCTGCGCGCCGCCGGTCACGCCGACCGCGCTCTCTCCCGCCCCGTCTTCCGGGACTTCCTCACCCTGGCCACGACGAACGACTCGTCGACGAACCACAGGCCCTGGTACTTCCGCAGAACCTCCGAGGTCACGTCGAGGTAGCGGCCCTCGGACATGGCCGGCCTCAGACGCTCGTCCTCTATCTGGGCCACGTACGCCGCAGCGTTCCAGCCCGCAAGCAGCGTGGAGGTATTGATGCCTGCTTCCACCTCGTCGGGCGGCAGCTGGAGCTCGTACCGGAACTGCGCCCTCGAGTCGGGGTGCGTCAGATACCGAAGCTCCGGCCGCGTCCTCCCCAGCTGAGAGCGCAGCTCTCTCAGGAGTTCACGGCGGGATGCGACGAACGGATCCTCGCTCGGCCAGACCCCGCGGATTATCTCCATGGCAGGGTCCTTCCCCGTGGACTGGATGACGACCATGCACCCGCCCGGAGCCAGGGAGCAGGCTAGGGGAGCGAGCACGCTTCTGACCTTGGACTCCGCAGGGAGCCTCGCCCTGTATGGCTGCGCGGCGATCACCAGGTCGTACTCACGATCCGTGTCCCCTCTCCTCGGAATGACCGGCTCCAGCGGCCACGCCTGATCTTTCCTGTAGATCACCATCACCGAGGGGGCCGCATATAGAGGATTGCCCGTGCGACTGCTCGGAGTCGTCTTCCACCACTCGCGGACCCTCTGCTCCAGCTCTCTGATCTGCACGTCGAACTCGAAGGCCGAGCTTCCCTTCAAGGCTACCTCCAGCCAGTTCAGCCTCTGCTCCCTCCTGGGGCTGGGGTAGAGCCGCGGGGCCTCCGTGTAGAACATATTCGTGACCACCAGAACCGTCAGGGGGTGCTCGTAGAACCTGTCGGCCATCTTCTCCAGGCTGATGCGGACATCCTCGTGGCTTATCTCCTTGCCCACGACTAGGAAAGGCACGGTCGGGTACCGGTGATGGAGAGACCTCATCACGCGGGTCAGGACGGTCGCGTCGCCCATGCCGGCGTCAAAGAGCCGCAGCGCTGGCGGTGTCGGCCTGAGCGACCTCACCTCCATGGCCACGCGCTCGGCGATGACCTGCTTCTCGTTGCACGTGTTCACGAAGAGCAGGTACTTCTCTCGATTGTCGAAGAATCGGAAGGCGCGCGTGGACTCGTCGGTGCCGGGCATCACGACTGGACGGACCTCTCTCTGCATCGTGAACGGCGCTCACCTTCTGGCGGGCTGGCGTCCCTGGCAGGATTCGAACCCGCGACCCGCTGCTTAGAAGGCAGCCGCTCTATCCGCTGAGCTACAGGGACGTACCACACGGGCCGAGTCCAGTTTAGCAATCCGCCGCCGACCGGGTCAACGAGCAATGAGGCTGTCACAATACACGATCCAATTGGGCTGAGCCATTCTCCGCACCCTCGTGCGGCGCGTGCGGTCATCGCGGGTTGGCGCTGTCGCCGCCCATCCGCGTGCTCACTCTATGGACGGTGAACGGCCCGGCCCATACCTGCTTCACGCCATCGATTTCGACCTCCCGCGCGTCCGACAGGGTAGTGCAGTGGCGCTGGAGTGCGTTCCCGATGGGCCTCGCCAGCATAGTCGCGGCCAAGATGGCTATCCCGGCGGCGGGCAGCCGCCGGATGCGTTTCTCACTCCCGCCCATCACGATGGCCGCCGCGGTCCCGGCAAGCAGCGCCTGCACCACGAGGTTCGTGCCGCAGAACGGCGACACCGCCAGACGGCTGTCTCCGCCCCGGAGCCTGGCGATCGCATCTGCCGCGGCTTCCGAGACCTCTTCCAGAGTCGCCCTGCCGAATATGAAGAAGCCGCCGGAGGTCGAGTACCCGCCCAGGGGCCGCCTCACACCGCGCGCCATCAGCAGGCTAACCACAGCGTGCTCGACGCCGTGGTTCCGCCGCACCCGCGATACCATGTCGCTCAGCGTCCTCATCAGCTCCTCCATTGGAGACGGGCGCCCGGTCGGGCAGAGGGCCAGACCCCGCTATAATTCGTGCTTCCGGAAACGGATAGAATTGGCTGAGAATACCGTAGAAAAGGTTAGAATAAAACATTGACAAAGTCCAGCGTCTGACCTAAGATCAGGTCAAGTATTGAGGAGGTGAACGATCATGATGGTTCGCAAGACTAGGAAGATGACGGCGGTGGAAGACCGCTTCGGCCAGTCTCTGGAAAAGATGCTCCCTGAGATGGTCACTGAACACGGCCTGTCGGCAACGGCGGACCAGCTCGACGTCAGCAAAGCGACGCTTGCCTACTGGCTGCTCAAGCTGGGCATCCACGTCAGGCGCGTGGCGCTGGCTCCTGGAGAGACACTGGAGGTAAAGCGGGCATAGGCCCTAAATCAGGCCACGCCCTGAGAATCCAGAGAGGGCGCCCCATCAGGGGCGCCCTCTCTGCTTGTGCGTTGGGACGGAGGCCTCTCATGACGCCTAGGGGCGGGGCGGATTTCCCTAAGCCTGTCGTGTCATGGGATGGCGGCCCAAGGCGTCACGGGCTTCCTTCTCCCGCTCTCTCTCTATCAGAACCCTGCGCTTGTCATAACGCCGGCGGCCGCGGGCGACCCCAAGCTCCACCTTGGCCACGCGACGCCTGAGATAGAGCCGCAGAGGAACGATGGTGAAGCCCTTGGCGCCGACCTGCATGGACAGGTCGGCCGCCTCGCCTTTGTGGAGCAGCAGCTTGCGCGGGCGGGTAGGGCGGTGGTTGTCGCGGACGGACGCCGCCGAGTAGGGCGCTATGTGGGAATTGAACAGCCACATCTCCCCGCCCTCCGGCGCGGCGAAGGCCTCGGTTATGTTGGCGCGGCCCTCGCGCACCGCTTTGATCTCGGTGCCCGTCAGGACGAGCCCCGCCTCCACAGTCTCCAGTATCTCGTAGTCGAATCTGGCCCTGCGGTTGGACGCTAAGATCTTCTCGCCCATCATCCCCTGATGCTGGAGAGCTTAGCGATCTCGGCCTCGAGTATCTCTCTGGCCTTGTTCAGCTGGTCGGTCTCCGCGGTCTGTCTGTCCCTGGCGCTCACCTCTATGTCCGGCACCACTCCCAGGTCCTCGATCTGTCGACCGGCGGGGGTGTAGTAGCGGGCGATGCTCATGTAGAGCCCCGCGCCGTTGCTCAGCCGCTTGAACGCGTTGACCGTTCCCTTGCCGAAGGTGGTGGCCCCGATCACGAGGGCCCTCTCGTGATCCTGAATCGCGCCCGCCAGTATCTCGCTGGCGCTCGCGCTGCCTTCGTTGGTCAGCACCACCATCGGGATGTCTGTGGCCACGCCGCCCTGGCGCACCTGGAAGTTGGTCCTGCGCCCCGAGCCGTCGATTTCGTAGAGCACCAAGCCGTCGTCCAGGAACTGGCTCGTAACGTCTATAGCGGAACTGAGCAGGCCGCCGGGGTTGTCCCGCACGTCGAGGATCAGCGCCTCGGCGCCGCCGGCCACAGCCTCGCTGATCGTCTCCTTCAATATCTCCGCGGTGTCTGCATAGAAGTTGATCACCCTGATGTGCGCGATCGGCTCACCCGGCTCGCTCCGCAGCAGCACACTCGCCAGGGGGATCCTGTCGCGGACGATCGATATCTCCACCGGGTCGATGGCGCCCAACTGCTGCACCAGCAGCACCACGGTGGAGCCGCGCGGGCCGCGTATGAGGCTGATCGCTTCGAGGATGCTCAGATCCTCGATCGACTCGCCGTCCACGTCCAGAATTATGTCGCCCGACTTTATGCCGGCGGCCTCCGCAGGCCCGCCGTCGATGGGCGCGACGATTATCAGCTTCCCGTCCTGGCGCATGGACACGTGGGCTCCGATGCCCTCGAAGTTGCCCTGCATGTCCTGGGACTCCGTCTGCATGTACTCCGCGCTCACGTAGGCCGTCTGAGAGTCGTCCAGCGGCATGAGCATCCCCCTGATCGCCGCTTCGGTGGCCGCCTCCGGATCGAGCTTCGACCTGTCCACGTAGTCTCTGGCGAGCAGGGCCCAGACCTCCCATATCACCCTCAGTTCCTCCGGCACCTCGGACGGAGCGACCAGGGGAGTATCGGGCTCGACCACCTCCGGCATGAACGGCCCCGAGCCGGCATCCTCCGCTTCCTGTGTCAATGTCTGTGTCTGCGTCCGCGCCTCCGGCTCGGGCGTCGCTGTCGGATCGTCCGCCCTGCCGCCGCACGCGGTCATCAGCAGGGCAGTGAGGACAGCCGCGGCCAACACCAGACTTCCAACCCGGCCAATCTTTTTCAACTCAGCACCTTCCCCTTCTGTTGCTTCTTGCCTGATTCTACCACGCGAGCCGATCCTATCCTCACGGCGGCCCCTAGAACCGTCTATTCAAGGCTTTTCAGTCTTATCAATCTTTTCAGCACAGCCTGAATACATACCTGAATAGCCCCCGGCAGGCATTTGACGGGTGCTGTTTTCTGAGATATATTCAGGCCTCGTGAATACACGCGAAGGCATCATGCGGCCCCTTTCCAAGACATCAACCATCAGAGCCTCTGCGCGGTGAACGAAGGCTCAGGCAAGCGGACTCGCAAGGTCCGGCCATATCCGGTGCACACGCTGGAGGACTCGCTCTCGATCGCGAAGGCGATCCAGCACTCGAACTCGGGGCTGCCCTTCGACCGCGTGATGCTCGCCCGCGCCCTGGGCACCACGCCCGCCAGCAGCAGCTTCACGATGCGCATCAACTCCTCTGCCAAGTACGGCCTGACTCAGGGCCGATACAACGACCTCTCTATTGCTATAACTCCAAGAGGCGAGGCCGCGATAGCGCCCAAGAGTGCCGAGGAGCGGCACGCGGCCCTCAGGGCCGCCGCGATGGACCCCGACGTATTCCGGCGCTTCTACGAGATGCTGGACGGCAAGCTGATGCCACAGATCGAGTTCGCGCAGAACCTGATCCAGCGCGAACTCGACATACGCCAGGACCTCGCCGAGGAGTGCTTTCGGGTGGCCGAGGCCAACGGGGTCTTTGCGGGCATTCTGAAGCGCGACGGCGACGGTGTGCGCGTCACAATCACGGAGACCCGCCAAGATGTCCCAGCGCACGAGAACCCGCCGGCCCCGAACCCGCCGGCAGGCGGGTTCTCGGAGACCACCACACCCGAGCCTGCGCCTGAGCGCGTCGATGCCGAGCCTGCGCCCACACAACCCGCCGGGAGAGTGTTCATCGGCAGCAACGGCTCCGACGACGCCACGCTGTACGTCAAGTCCGTCCTGGACGAGTTCGACGTGCCGTACTCCACGCGGGCGGTCCGGCCCCATGTGGGGTCAGGCCTGAACGGGGCGGTCTCCGACGAGATGCGCCGCTGCTCCGCAGGAATCCTGATACTGTGCGGCCTCGACGAGGACGCGCCCGGAGTGGCCGCGTCGGTCATGTACCAGCTCGGCGCAGCGTCCGTCCTCTATGGCCCCAGGGTGCTCATCGTCCGCGACGAATCGGTCAGGCTCACCCCGGAGATAGACGCCGGGCTCCGGGCCATCGTCTTCCAATCGGACGTGCCGGAGCGCGCTGGCATGGCCTTGCTGGTCGCCCTCAAGAGCCTCGGCGTCATCGACGTGCTGCCGCGCTCCGTCTGACTCGGGCCATTTGGGAACCCATCCGTTATGTCAAGTCGCCGAGTCAGGCTCCACTACCTGACTTGACATAACTACTATAGTGCGAAGTTAGCCGCAGGGTGGACGGACGGCCTCCGGCTCGCCTCGATCTCACCCTGGACCGCCTCCACCAAGTCTCCGAGGCCCTGCCCTGTCAGCGCCGACACCAAAACCGCCTTCCCATGCTCTTCAGCGACTCCGATGGCGCCGGGCCATGAATCCGGCCCGTCCTCGGCGGCAGCGAGCAGGTCGACCTTGTTGAGCGCCAGAATGCGCGGCTTATCCGCCAGGTCGAGGTCCTCCAGGACGCGCTCCACCGTCTGGGCCTGCTGTGCCGCGTTCGGATGAGTTATGTCCACGACGTGGACCATGACGGCAGCCTCGGCCAGCTCCTCCAGAGTCGCGCGGAACGCGGCGACGACCGCCGGGGGCAGCTTCTGTATCAGCCCCACCGTGTCCGTCAGAAGAAACTCGGGGCCCGACGGCGGGACTATCCTGCGCGTGACCGGATCCAGCGTGGAAAACATGCGGCCCTCGGACGTGACGCCCCCGTCGGTCATGCGGTTCAGCATCGCGCTCTTGCCCGCGTTCGTGTATCCCACCAGAGAGACCACCGGCGTGCCCGATTCCCTGCGGCGTAGCTGATAGAGCGAGCGGTGGCGCCGCACGTCGTCCAGACCCTTCCGTAGCCTCGCTATGCGGCCTCGCACGAGCCGCCGGTCGGTCTCCAACTGCGTCTCCCCAGGGCCTCTGGTGCCGATTCCTCCACCCAGGCGCTCCAGGTGAGACCACTGCCCGGCGAGCCTGGGCAGCAGGTATTCGTGCTGCGCCAGCTCCACCTGAAGCCTCCCCTCTCTCGAACGCGCCCTCCCGGCGAACACGTCCAGTATGAGGGCCGTCCGGTCGATAACCTTCCTGTCCTCGAGGAGGCTCTCCAAGTTGCGCTGCTGGGTCGGGGTGAGCTCGTCGTCGCAGATGACAGTCGAGGCCCGCCGCTGTTCGCAGAGACGGGAGAGCTCGTCTATCTTGCCCTTGCCGAGATAGGTGTGCGTGGGCCTCGGCAGGCGCTGCACCAGCGTCCCGACCGTCACCGCGCCCGCGCTGACCCCCAGCTCGCGCAGCTCGGACAGAGATTCGTCCGCGCTCCAGGACGACGAGTGGCCGCGTACACTCGCGGCCACGAGGACCGCGCGCTCTGTCGGGCGTTCCGTTCTGACAGACGACTTGGGCATCGCTTGCGCTCCTGGAAGCCGCTGCTATACGGCGGCCCTAGACGGGATGGTCCAGGAATCCAAACGCTCCAGACCTCGCTCCATGTCCCTGTCCGGGATCGTCAGCGACAGCCTTATGTACCCCTCGCCGTACCGGCCGTACCCGGAACCGGGCGTAACCACGATGTCGCGCTCCTCCAGCAGCATCTCCGTCAACTTGGCGGACGAGTACCCCTCGGGGATACGCGCCCATACGTAGAGGCTCGCCTTCGGAGGATCTACCCGCAGGCCGATGCGCCTCAGAGCGTCCACCACGAGATCGCGCCGCCGCTGGTAGACCGCGTTCCGTTCGTCGACCGAATACACCGGCCCGTTCAGGGCCTCGATCCCCATCATCTGGATAGCCTGGGGCACGCCGGAGTCCAAGTTGGACTTCACGACCATCAGCGCCTCGATCAACTCGGCGTTCCCCACGCAGGCGCCCAGCCTCCAGCCGGTCATGTTGTAGCTCTTGGAAAGCGAGTGGAACTCCAGCCCCACGTCCATCGCGCCGGGCGTCTGCAGGAAGCTGACCGGCCTGTGGCCGTCGTAGGCCACCTCCGTATAGCAGGCGTCGTGCATCACCAGAATGTCGTTGGCCTTGGCAAAGTCCACGACCTCTGCGAAATAGTCGAGGCCCGCGACCGCGCCGGTCGGGTTGTTCGGATAGTTGAGCCACATCACCCCGGCTCTGGCGGCGGCCTCAGACGGCACGGCGTCCAGATCGGGGAGCCAGCCGTTCTCCTCGAGCAGGGGCATCCAGTGGCACTCTCCGCCGGCGAACCAAGTGCCCACCGAGTACACCGGATAGCCCGGGTCCGGCACGAGCACCGTGTCGCCGGGGTCGACGAAGCTGAGCGCCGCGTGTCCGATCCCCTCCTTAGCCCCGATCAGCGACAGCACCTCCGTATCGGGGTCCGGGGACAGGCCGAACCGACGCCCGTACCAGTCCGCGACGGCCTGGCGGAAGCCGGGGAGGCCCTCGGTCTCCGGGTAGCGGTGGTTGGGAGCGTCCACCGATGCCTCCCGAAGCGTGTCGATAATGGGCGCGGGCGTCGGAATGTCGGGATCGCCTATCCCGAAATCTATCACCTCGATGCCCTGTGCCTTCTTCTCCGCCTTCTTCCGGCTTATGCCGACGAACAGGTACGGCGGAACCCTCTCGATGCGCCTAGCTCTTCTCATGCCGCCTCCGGGCCTTGTGAAAGTGCGTCCTCAGAGCATCTATGTTACGGGAACGAGGCCGCACTGGTAAAGGGCAGACCTAACCAACACGCTAAATCAGCGCAGGCCGGGCCGTGCGCGGGCATTCCGGAATTCGAGACCGCCCTGACTCCGGACGGCCAAGCCCCCTGCCCTCAAAGCTGGAGTGAAGCTAACCAACACGCTAAAACGGGCTTCGCAGGGGTCGAATCGGCCCATTCACGCCGCTTCAAGCGTGTCACCTATGGGGTTACGTCCGTGCCCTCTGTATCGATGCAGCGTGCGAGCTCTTCGAGCGCGTTGCACAGCCGTCGGAAAGACCGGGACGCGCTGAACGCCGCTTCGAGATCAATGGATGCCGACAGCTTCGACTGATCGAACGTCTCCTTATATGCCTGTCCCTGTGGCATTATGCTCGTCAGCCACGACTTCGCACCGCTGAACGCCTCGGCATCCCCTGTGAAAGCCGGGTCAGAGGCCAGGAACCAATTCTCGTACTCCGGCTTCGCGCAGACGACGGCGATCGGTATACCGACGCCGGCCGCGCTGGCCCTGCGCGCCAGCCTAGTCCCAAGTTCCCTTGGGCAGTCTTTGTCCGCATCCAGCAGCACGAGGATGGCTGTGCATCCTGGAGTTATTTTTGCATAGCGCAGGAAGTCCCCCAGCCGGCTGATGAGTCCGGATCTCCCTTTCGCCTGCTTCGGTTGCAGGACTCCGATGTCGTACCTGCCCAGTCGCTCATGCAGGACCCGCCTCACCAGAACAGGCGCCGCGGCCTTGTCGCCCGGTCCCTCGACTATCGGGACGATTCCCTGCGCGCCGACCGTCACGCGCGCGGCTCCAGCCCCTCCATGCTGTGCAACTCTCCCGACGTGAAGAGCCCGGCCCGCACGGCTTCTGCCTGGGTCTCCGATACTGGGCCAACCCTGGTGCATCCATCCTCGATGTCGACAGCCCTCAGATACTCGATCGGCAGACGGTCTATCAGGTCGGGGCTGTGGGTGGTGACAAGCGCTTGGGCGCGGTGCGTGGTTTCGACCAGGATGTCCGCGAGCGCTGCCAGGGCGCCCGGATGAATGGTCAGTTCCGGCTCCTCGATGCCTATCAGCGGCGGCGTATTCTCCTGGTAGAGGGCCACGAGCAGCCCCAAGAGCCGCACGGTCCCGTCCGATTCCTGTGAAAGGTCGAAGAATGACCCGGACCCACTGCCGTCTCCCGCCTGGTGACGCAGCTTGACGACGAGGTACCCGCCCGACTGCTGGACTTGCAGGCCCGACAATCCCGGGACCACGCGCGCCAACGCCTCCTCGATCTCACCGAGGTTGGGAGACCTGCTCATCTCCTTCAGGACGGATGCCAGATTGCTTCCATCCTCTCTAAGTCGGCGCGGATCTCTCGGCCTCCGAGGCTCGCGCATGGTGTCGGGGAACATCCGGTAAGACCGCATCCCGGAAATGGACTCCACCGCCTGGATCACGTCACGATAGGTCTGGTTCACATGGCTGGGTCGTCTGCCCCCAGGTCCGGAACCCTCGAAGGGGCGTAAGAGGATGTAGCGCGCCAGAGAGCGAAAGGCGAGCTCGGTGGCATCGAGGTCCTCATCATACAGCGCGCCTGCGTCGCTCGGCTTGACGATCCGGTCCTCGCTGCGTTCGAACTCGACCTCATCCCCTCTCTGGTCGGCGGGGGTTACGACACAGTGCTCACGCTTCACGTAGTAGATCCCACCCGAGCGGCTTCCCAGCACGAACCCGTAGTCGATGCTGAACCGTCCCTTTTTGGCCCTGAAGCCGACCTCCACGTCATAGGGCCGTCCCTTGGGTTTCGACCTCCTGACGGCTCCTATCCCCTGCCGCGAAGTGATCGCCGCGTCTAGGCCTCTTCGCAGAGAGTGGCCGATGAAGCGCAGGACATCCACCACGTTGCTCTTGCCCGAGGCGTTCGGGCCTACAAGGACCGTCATGGAGGCAAGGTCGAGATCGAACTCGCGGATGCTCTTGAAATTACGAGCCCAAACCCTCGCGACGGAAAGCCGCGTCTCTTTCTCACTCACGCTTGCTGCCCCATCAGTCCGGCCACTCCCCCTCGAAGACCCGCTCGACGGGCCCCTCCAGGATGACCTCGCCCTCGCCCGGCCAGTGGATCGACAGGTCGCCCCCGGGCAGGCTGACTGTCACGTCGTCGCCAACCCAGCCGCGCAGGCGGGCCGAGACCGCAACCGCGCAGGCCCCAGTGCCGCACGCCTCCGTCAGACCCGATCCGCGCTCCCACACCCGCGCCTTCACGCGGGTGGAGTCGATCAGGTTGACCACCTCGAAGTTCACCCTCTCAGGAAACATCGGGTGACGCTCGACGAGAGGCCCGATTTCGCCCAGCGGCAGACCGTCCACGTCCTCGTCCACGAAGGCGACCGCGTGCGGGTTGCCCATCGAGACGCAGCTGACGGCGAACGAGCGCCCCTCCACCTCGAGCTCGTAGTCCGTTATCACGTCCAGGCCGGGCGCGATTGCCGGTATGTCCTCGACTCGGAGCCTCGGCTCTCCCATGCCCACCCTGGCGCGTGACATCAGACCGCTCTCCCATATTGGCGTCACCCGGCGCGCCCCCGACGCGGTCTCCACGCTCACGGCGGAGTACACGGGCGGCAGTATGCCCTCGTCGAAAGCGAAGCGGACGAGGCAGCGGATGCCGTTGCCGCACATCTGCCCCTCCGAACCGTCGGCGTTGAACATGATCATGCGAAGGTCGGCCGCGTCGGAATGCGCCGCCAGTATTAAGCCGTCGGATCCGACGCCCGTGTGCCGGTCGCTCATAGCCGCGGCCAGCGCAGGCCAGTCGCGCTCCTCTCCACGCCCGTCCATGAACAGGTAGTCGTTCCCCGCCCCGTGCAGTTTCGTGAACCTCAATCCGTCCTCCGTTCGTGTCTCGGCTTTCACGGTAAGAGTACGCCACAGCCTTCACGGACGTCAAAGCCGGGAGACGGTGCGGTTCGTGGTAGACACCCACGCCCTGTGGTGAAGGTCGCCCAGGGTTCCCGAGACGCGACCCGCCCTATTGCCGCCGAGCCGATGGCCCTCGACGCGCCGCGTGAGTCTGGCCTCGCCTCGGATAGAGTACCGTCTGGTAACTAGGCCGGGCCTACGCGGTTCAGCCGTCAGCGCAGGCTCCGCTCGAAGCCGCCCACTCGCGCACTGCCGAAAGCGCCGGCCCGGTTCCCCGGGCGGCGTCGAACCAGCGTATACGGTCGTCGCTTGGCCGAAACCAGGCGTACTGGCTCCGGGCGAGCCGGTGCGTCCTGTGCTTGATCCGCTGGACGGCCTCCTCCATCGACAGATGGCCGGCCAGCACGCCGGCAAGCTCGGCGTATCCGACCGAGGACATCGACGGCAGATCTGGACCGCAGCCGTCGGCGATGAGGCCCTCGACCTCCGAGAGCCACCCCGCCTCGACCATGGCCTCCACCCTGCGGTCGATGCGCTCGTACAGCGTCCGCCTGTCCATGGTGAGACCGACGACCAGCGCGTCGTACGGCGGCGGCTCCCTGCGGGGCGGGCCGGACACCCCCGCGCGGGCCACCTCCAGCGCCCTGACGACGCGCCTGGCGTTCCTGAGATCCACTCTCTCGGCCGCCTCCGGATCCAGCTCCGCAAGCTCGGCGGCGAGCGGGCCCGGACCCGACGCGCGGGCGCGCCCCTCCAGCACGCGCCGAGCCTCGGCATCCGGAGCGACGGCAGGCGCCTTCCAGCCCTCCAGCAACGCCCGCACGTACTGACCCGTGCCCCCTGCCACGACCGGCAGCCTGGAGCGCGAGTGTATGGCCGCTATCGCCGCGCCCGCCTGCTCCAAGAACAGAGCCAGGCCATAGCTCTCGCCGGGGTCGACGACGTCGATCAGATGGTGGGGAACGGCGGCCCGCTCCTCGCGGGTCGGCTTGGCGGTCCCCACATCCAGGCGGCGGTAGACCTGGCGGCTGTCCGCGTTCACTATCTCGCCGCCCACAGCCGCCGACACCTCCAGCGCGAACGCGCTCTTGCCGACACCCGTCGGCCCGACGACGACCAGGAGCTTGTCCGTCAGGCCGCCACTCCAGCGACCGAACGCGCGATGGAGACGAAGGACGCGGGCTTCAGGCTCGCTCCCCCCACCAGGGCGCCGTTGACGTCCGGCTGACCGACGAAATCGGCCGCGTTCTCGTCGGTCACGCTCCCACCGTACAGCAGAGGCACGTCCATCGCCCGTACCGGCCCATAGATGGACGCCAAGGCCGCGCGGATGGTCTCCATCATGGACTGGGCAACCTCCGGCGTGGCCGCCCTGCCCGTCCCGATAGCCCACACGGGCTCGTATGCCACGACCAAGCCGTCGCTCCACGCCGCGCCGTCCAGACAGGCCCGCGCCTGACCCTCGACGACCCGCTCCGCCCTGCCCGACTCCCGCTCGTCAAGGCGCTCGCCGACGCAGACTATCGGCCTCAGACCAACTCTCCGCGCGGCCTGAACCTTCCGATTCACGAGATCGTCGGTCTCTCCGAACAGCTGCCTGCGCTCGGAGTGGCCCAGGATGACGAACCGGCAGAGCGGGGCCAGCATCGCCGGCGAGACCTCTCCGGTGAACGCCCCGTCGTCCTCGTGGTGCATGTTCTGCGCGCCGACCGCGACCGTGGAGCCGCGCAGAACCTCGGCCACCGCCGCGAGCGAGACGAAGGGCGGGCAGACCACCTTCTCCACACCCTCGATGGCGTCGAGAGCGCCCGCCGTCGAAGACGCGAGACCGACCGCCTCCTCGACGGTGGTGTTCATCTTCCAGTTCCCGGCCACTACGGGCGTCGGCATCGCTTCTCCGTACGGTCCAACCGGTCGATCACCTCGGACGGCAACCCATTCTACTACACACTGCGCCCGCATGACCGTGCCCGAACGTCACTCCGAGCGCAGCCGAGTAATCCAAAACCCTGACTATCCACCAGCCTGTCCCAATCCTGAGAATCCTGATTCAGACAATTGACATCACCGAACCGCTGTGCTAGAGTATGCCCATGACCCAGCCAGCCATCTCCTACAACCAGCCCGCGGCTCCTGAAGCGCCTGTCACAAAGTGTCGCATAAGTGTCGCATAGGTGTCGCATAGGTGTCGCATAGTGTCGCATGAGTGTCGCATAGTGTCCGCCAAAATCGGCCCTCCCAGCTACGAAGTGGCTGCGAAATGCCCGCAATGCGACACTTTCGCAAAAATTCCCGCCGCCGCCGAGCCCCGGAGGCCCCCGGACGCAAGGAAGCAGCCAACCCAGCAGCCCTGAAGACCTGCCCCACAATTGTCCCGGAACTGCTCCGGTTCCGTTCCACATCTGCTCCACAAGTGCCCCACATCTGTACCACGAAATCGAACCCCTCAGCTACGAGATGGGACAAAATGGAACAGTTTGGGACAGTTTTCGGCAAAACCGGCCCGGCCCCCCTGCTCGAACCCGGCCCCCTTCCGAACAGGCCGCGCGGTGGTAGGCGCCGGTCTTGATGCCTTTATGATAGGAACAGCCCCGTGAACGACCTCGACCTGGAAATCGCCGCTCCCGCGGACTTCTCGTTCGCCGCGACCGTCTTCAGCCACGGCTGGCGGCGGCTGGCGCCCTTCGAATACGACGACGAGGCCGGCGTCCTGTACCGCGCCGAGCGGCTTCCGATTGCCGGCCCCGCCGTCATGCGCATGTCGCCCGGCGGCCCCGGCTCGGTCAGGGTACAGGTGACGACCGCGCGGAGCCTCGAAGACGCCGACGCGGGGGTCGTCAGTCGCGCAGTTGTGCGCTGCCTCGGCCTCGACCGCGACCTGACCGGCTTCTACGAGGCAATCGCAGGAGAGCCGCGCCGCAAGTGGATGATCGACCACCGGGCCGGAAGGATGCTCGCTTCACCAACTCTCTGGGAAGACCTGGTGAAGACCCTCGCCACCACCAACATCTCCTGGAGCGGCACGATGGCGGCCTGCGGGCGGCTGACCCTGCTCGGCCCTGAGATCGACGGCCGCCGCTGCTTCCCTACCCCGTCCGAGATAAGCGCCATGGAGGTGGAGGAACTGGCAGAGGCCACGCGCCTCGGATACCGCGTCCCATGCCTACGCGCTCTGGCCTCGGCCATCCACTCCGGAGACCTGGACCCGGAGTGCTGGAAGGACCCCGCGCTCGACACGGACGAGATCGCTCGGCAGATACTCGCGCTCAAGGGCTTCGGCCCTTACGCCGCCGCGAACGTGCTGAAGCTCCTCGGCCGCCACGAGCGCCTGGCGATAGACTCCAGCGTCCGGGAAAGGTTTCGCATCCTGATCAACGACGGCGTCAAGCCGAGCGACTCGGACATCGAGCGCTGCTACGAGCCGTTCGGACGCTGGCGGGGACTCGTCATGTGGCTCGACGTCATGAAGCCCCACCTGCTCCCCAACCTCGAGAAGGCAGGCCAAACCACCTGACGGCAACGGATTCGCCACGCAACGACATGCCCCGCGCGTGCATGAAGGTGCGAGCACAGAGAGGAGTGAACGAAGATGAGCTCTAACCCGATACGGCAGGTCGGCCAATCCCTGGGCCGTCTGGTTGCCACGCGGGCCGCCATCGCCTGAGAAGCCCAGCCTGCTGAAGGCTGGACGCTACGGCCCGAACTTGACCAGCTTCCCCGCGTGGGCGAGGGCCAGCATCATCACGGAGGTGGCGGGAAGCCTGCCCAGAGACCCACGGCCGCAGGCCCGCTCGGAGAACGAGTCCACGCCCTCCCCCACCGTGAGCGCCGAGTGCACCAGAAGCGGCGCCGGATGCCAGCTGTGACCCCCCAGAACCGCGGGGGTGGAGTGGTCCCCGGCAACGACGAGCGCGTCCGGGCGCAGGTCCAGAAGCCTCGGCACGAGGGCGTCCAGCTCCTCCAGCCTGGCCGCCTTGGCGTCGAAGTCGCCGTCCTCGCCCGCGGCGTCGGCCGGCTTGTAGTGCAGGAAGAAGAAATCGTGCTCGTCGAAGCGCTCCTCCAGCGTATCCAACTGCTCGGAGAAGGTCTGACCAGTCTCCAAGACCTTCATGCCCACCACCCGGGCAAGCCCTCGGTACATCGGGTACGCGGCCACCGCCGCCGGGTTCAGACGGTAGACCCCTCCGAAGGACGGGAGCCTCGGCAGCTTCGAGAAGCCACGAAGCAGCACGCTGTTCGCCGTCTCGCGCCCGCCCAGAACCTCGACGGCAGCCCTGACGAAGCGGTTCACCGCCTCGGCGGTGGCTGCCGAGGCGTCATCCAGCGGCCTGGCCTCCAGGGGTGGAACTCCGAGCTCCTGGGGGTCGGTCCCGCTCACCGCGGCCCCCAGCCCGCTGCCCCTCATCACGAGCACGAACCGATAGTCCCTGACAGGCAGCGCGGACAACTCGACCCCCGGCGCCCGTATCCGGTCGAGCGCCTCGACGAGGGGCGCGCTCTGCGCCGTCGGTATCCGACCGGCGCGCCGGTCGGTCAGCCTCCCGGCGGAGTCGACCGTGGCGAAGTTCCCCCGCGCCGCGACGGCGCCGCCGGCGAGCTCGACGCCGATTCCCACGGCCTCCAGCACGCCCCGGCCAAGCAAGTGCCTGACGGGATCGTAGCCGAACAGCGCCATGTGGCCGGGACCGCTGCCGGGGGTGATCCCGGGGGCCACGGGGTCGGTCAGGCCGCACGCGCTGCGTCCGGCGAGCTCGTCCAAGTTCGGCAGCCGCGCAGCCTCGAGCTCCGACCGGCCCGTGGCCGGATGTGCAAGCCCACCGAGTCCGTCCACGACCAGCATGACTATCTTGGACGGCGTCTCCCTGCATATGTCGCCAATGTGGGGGAAGTCGATCACGGCAGGGGCCTCCTGTCCATGAGGGCCGCGACACCGGGAAGCGCCCTGCCCTCCAGGAACTCCAGCGATGCGCCGCCGCCGGTGGACACGTGCGTCATCTTGTCCGACAGGCCCAGCGCGGACACCGCCTCGGCAGTCGACCCCCCGCCCACTATCGTGACAGCGCCTTCCAGATCGGCCAGAGCATTGGCGGTCGCCTTAGTGCCCGCCGAGAAGGGCGCCCACTCGAAGACCCCCATCGTACCGTTCCACAGGACGGTCCCGGATCCCCTCAGGGCCTCGGCGAACAGGGCGCGCGTTCTCGGCCCGATGTCCATCGTCATCCAGCCCCGGGGAATATCCCTGGCATCCACCGTCTGGCGCCGGGCGCCCTCCTCGAACGAGTCTGCCGCCACGAAGTCGACGGGGAGCAAGAGCCTGGGACCTCGGCCGCGGGACCTCTCGATCAGAGCCGACGCCGTCTCCAGATGGTCGTCCTCGACCAGAGACCTCCCCACGTCGAGACCGGACGCCTTGAGGAACGTGGCGCTCATGCCGCCGCCGACGATCAGCATGTCCGCGCGCTCCGAGAGATTCGCCAGCGCTCGTATCTTGTCCGACACCTTCGCGCCTCCCAGAACCGTCGCAAATGGACGCCGTGGAGACTGCAGCGCCTGGGACAACGTCCTCAGCTCGCGGGCCATCAGGAATCCTGCCACGGCGGGCAGGAGCTTCGCCACTGCGTCGATGGAGGCATGGGCTCTGTGGACTACGCCGAAGGCGTCGTTCACGTACACGTCCGCCAAGGAGGCCAGCGACGCCGCGAACTCGGGAGAGTTGGCCTCCTCCCCTGGGTGGAACCTTACGTTCTCGAGCATGGCCACGCCCGGCTTCGGCAGAGAGCGCACAACCCGTTCGACCTCCGGGCCGATGCAGTCAGGGGCCTCGGCAACCGGACAGCCCAGCGACTCGGAGAGCCGCCGCGCCGTCGGCCGCATCCTCATCTCGTCCACCACCCTGCCCTTGGGTCGTCCAAGGTGAGAGCACACCACTACCCTGCACCCCCGGTCCAGCAGGTAGCGAATGGTTGGAAGCGAGGCCTCGATCCGACTGTCGTCGGCTATTCGGGTCGCGTTCGGCTCGAACGGCACGTTGTAGTCGACTCTCAGAAGAACCGTCCTACCCGAGACATCGATGTCCTCGACGGTCTGCTTCTCCATATCCTTCATCCGAGCAGCAGATCGATGTATCCGGCGACCATGGCCCTGCCGTCGCTCCTGATCCCCGGCCCTTCCAGAGCCGACAGCGCCTCGTCCCTGTACTTGGAAACGAGCGCCTCGCACTCTTCTCTGACCCCCATGCCGCCGATGATGTCGCGTATCCTGGAGACGTCGTGGCCGTCCAGAACCCGCTTGAAGTATATCTCGCCCAGGACCCGCTTCTCGCCGGCCGACGCCTTCTCCAGAGCCAGAACCACCGGCAGCATCTTCGTCTTGTTCATCGCCTCCGCGGTCGGCCCGGTCTCCTCATCCCACAGGGCTCGGATGTCCGATCCGATCTCCATCGCGATGCCGAGGCTCTCGCCGCATCTGGAGAGGGGGTCCAAAGCCGTCTCATTCTCGTGAACCACAGCCCCCAGACTCATCGCGCACGACAGCAGCGACCCCGACTTGAGCGCCGCCATGTTCAGGTAGGCGTCCACGCTCATGTCGATTCGCTCCTGAGACTCCAGCTCCAGAAACCTGCCTTCACAGGTGCGGAGGCTCGACCTGTCCAGAAGCTGGACGGCCCGAAACGTGGTGGCAGAGGACACTCCCCGCCCCTGCAGCCTGAACATCGCCAGCCGCGCCAGCGCGTGCATCCCGTCTCCGGCATTGATGGCCTGCGCGGGTCCCCATATCCACCAGACGGCGTCACGTCCGTCCCGCATCGTGTTTCCTGCCTGCACGTCGTCGTGGATCACGCAGAAGTTGCTCACGAGCTCGATCGACGCCGCGGCCGGGATGGCGATGTCCTCACCGCCGTCCCTCACGGCCGAAGCCGCCATCAGGCAAAGTACCCCGTGAGCGCGCTCTCCGGGCGCCTGCGCGGCAGCTCCGCCCCGTCCATCGCTCCAGCCCATGTGGTACGACATCATGTCGTACAGGGCCATGCCGCCGCGCGAGCCAACGATGTCTCTCAACTCTGCGTCGACGCGCTCACTGAGACCGGCCGCAGTCGCCCGCGAGTCAATCATGGGAGGTCTGGGGCAGCCCGAGAATGGCCTCTACGTCACACGCAGGCAGGGCGCCGTGCCGCAGCACCGAAGGCTTCTGGTCGGTCATGTCCACGACGGTCGAGGGAAGGCCCGCGTCCGCCCGGCCGTCGATGACCATATCGATCTCACGGCCGAATACCCGCCTCACCGCGTCAGCGGTCGTCAGCCCCTCGTCTCCCGTGCGGTTGGCGCTGGTGCCCGTTATGGGCGCGTCGATTTCGCCGACGATGGCCCTGGGCACAGGGTGGTCCGGGACACGCAGCGCCACCGTGTCCAGCCCTCCTGACACGGCCGGCGGTATGAGATGGGAGCGTCGAAGCACCAGGGTGAGCGCCCCCGGCCAGAATGCCCGCATCAAGGCCCACGCCATGTCGGGCACGTCGACGGCGCATTCGCTTACTCGGTCTGCCGAATCTATCAGCACGGGCAGCGCGGCGCGCGCGGGCCGTCCCTTCAGATGGTAGACCCTGCGCACGGCCGACTCGCAGATAACGGACGCAGCGAGACCGTAGAGGGTATCGGTGGGAACCGCTATCACGCCGCCTCTCAGGAGGACGCTGGCAGCTGCCTGTATCTGGCCCCGAGGGGCTTCGCGTTGCGTTGGAGGGGCCATTCGCAATTGGTCTTGAACCTTGACGCAGTATACCACAGATGTTAGCTTGAGGCTCTTCAGATGACACTGGATGCAGAGTGCCAGACCACTCACAAAGTCACTGCCAGCGGCGGCCTTGAGGTCCCAACTTACCTTGAGATAGCCAATGAGAAGGCAGGACAGCAGGCGCAGCCACAGTCTGGCGGAGCCCAACCGGGCGAAGCCGTCATCATCGTCGACTTCGGCTCCCAGTACAGCAGGCTCATCGCGCGCCGCGTGAGGGAGAGCAAAGTCTACTGTGAGATCGTCCCTCACAGCACGCCCTGGGAGGAGGTCGAGCGCCTGAACCCCAGAGGCGTGATCCTCTCCGGCGGCCCGGCGAGCGTCTACGAAGAGGATGCCCCGCTCGCGCCGGCGTGGGTCTACGACGGACGCCTGCCTGTGCTGGGCATCTGCTACGGGATGCAGGCCATGGTTCACCAGCTCGGAGGCAGAGTGGCGCCAGCCTCGAAAAAGGAGTACGGCCACGCGGTGCTCCACCGGGACACGTCGGACGACGATCTATTCCGCGGCCTGCCCTCGGCTATGCCTGTATGGATGAGCCACGGCGACAGGATCGCCGCTCCCCCACCCGGCTTCCACCCAATGGCCCACACGGACAACTCGCCCGTGGCCGTTCTGGGCAACGGCAAGGGAATGTTCGGCATACAGTTCCATCCCGAGGTGGCCCACACACCCCAGGGCAAGACCCTTCTCCAGAACTTCCTCTATCGGGTGTGCGGCTGCCGCGGGCTGTGGACCCCGGACAGCTTCGTCACCGAGGCAGTTCGGCGGATCAGGGAACAGGTCGGAGATGGAAGGGTAGTCTGCGCGCTGTCAGGGGGGGTGGACTCCACGGTCGCTGCGACGCTGATTCACAGGGCTGTCGGCAGCCAGCTGACCTGCATCTTCGTCGATACCGGCCTGATGAGGCACGAAGAGCCCGAAAGGCTCCGCAGGGTCTTTGAGAAATACCTGGAGGTGGACTTGGTCTACGCGGATGCCTCGGAGCGCTTCCTGGGAGCGCTGAAGGGCATCACGGATCCCGAAGAGAAGCGGCGGGTCATCGGCGAGGAGTTCATCAGAGTCTTCGAGGCCGAGGCCGCGCGCATAGGCAGGGTGGACTTCCTGGCCCAGGGAACACTCTACCCCGACGTGATCGAGAGCAAGACGTCAGAGTCCCAGGTGGCGGCCAAGATAAAGACGCACCACAACGTCGGCGGACTGCCCAGGGCAATGAGGCTCACTCTGGTCGAGCCGCTCAGGTACCTGTTCAAAGACGAAGTGCGCGAAGTTGGACTGGAGCTCGGACTACCCGAGGAGATAGTCTACCGCCAGCCCTTCCCCGGTCCCGGGCTGGCCATCCGCATCATCGGCGAGGTGACCTACGAGAAGCTCGAAACTCTTCGCGCCGCCGACTGGGTCGTGATGGACGAGGTCAAGAACAACGACCTGTACAGGGAACTCTGGCAGAGCTTCGCGGTGCTGACCGATACCCGCACGGTGGGAGTGATGGGCGACTTCAGGACCTACAGCCACGTCATAGCGGTGCGCGCGGTCACCAGCGACGACGCGATGACCGCAGACTGGGCAAGGCTCCCCTACGACGTGCTCGCGCGTATCTCCAGCCGCATCGCCAACGAGGTGCCCGGCGTCAACAGAGTCGTCTACGACGTGACCAGCAAACCCCCCGGCACCATCGAATGGGAATGAGTGAGAGGCGGCCTTGAAGATACTGGTCGTAGGCAGCGGCGGGAGGGAACATGCCATCGCCTGGAAGCTGGACCGCAGCCCTGTCGTCGACGAGCTGCTGGCCGCGCCGGGGAACGCAGGGACCGCCCGGATCGCGTCCAACGTCGACGTGGACGCGGAAGACCTGGACGGGCTCCTCCGAGTGGCGAAGGAACATGGCGTCGACCTGACCGTCGTAGGCCCTGAGACCCCCCTGGCTGCCGGGATCGCCGACCGGTTCCGGGCCGAGGGCTGCGCCATCTTCGGTCCCGGGCGGGAAGCCGCTCGAATCGAGAGCAGCAAGCTGTTCGCCAAGAGGCTGATGCTCGATTCCGGTGTCCCCACGTCTGAGGCGCGCGCCTTCACGTCGTTCCGGGAAGCGGCCGAATACGTGCGGGGGCTGCCGCTGCCCGTCGTGGTCAAGGCAGACGGCTTGGCGGCAGGCAAAGGGGTCGTGGTCGCGGACACACGGGACGAGGCAGTCGCGGCGCTCCACGAGCGCTTGGAGGCCAAGATGTTCGGCCCGGCGGGCGAGACCGTGCTCGTCGAGGAGTGCCTGGTGGGACGCGAGGTCAGCGTCTTCGCGTTTGTGGACGGCGAGCATGTCTCTCCCATGGTGGCCGCCTGTGACTACAAGCGGGCCGGCGATGGCGACACAGGCCCCAATACCGGAGGCATGGGCAGCTTCACGCCCCCGTCCTTCTGGGACGGAGAGTTGGAGCGCCGAGTGCGGACGGAGATAATGGAGCCCGTCGCAGCGGCCCTAGCCGACCGGGGCACCCCATACAGCGGCGTTCTCTACGCCGGAATCATGGTCACCAAGGAGGGCCCCAGAGTCTACGAGATCAATTGCCGCTTCGGAGACCCCGAGACGCAGGTCATCCTGCCTCGATTGAAAACCGACCTGGCCGAAGTTATGATGTGTGTGGCCCGGGGCGGTCTGCAAGATGCCCGCGTAGACTGGGGCCAGGAGGCGGCCGTTGGCGTTGTGGTGGCCTCGGGAGGGTATCCCGGCTCCTACGATACGGGATACCCGATCGACGGGATGAGCTCGGTCAAGGGCGCGGCCATCTTTCACTCCGGGACGAGAGCTGACGAACGGGGCCGCGTGCTGACGAATGGAGGCCGCGTGCTGACCCTGGTGTCCGTCGGTCCGTCGGTAGACGAGGCCCGGCGCCTGGTCTACGAGAACACGGCCCGGATCGGGTTCGAGCGCTCCTTCTACAGGACCGACGTCGCGGCCGTTGCCTAGCGTGTACGTCCTTCGTGATACTGACTTGGTGGGCGGCAAGCGTCGAGGCCACTTGGAGAGTGAGTTGAAATCTCACGGCGTCACAACTGCATCTGCATGGATGGCCCACGCCCTAGCCTGGGCTGTTGGGCTCTGGTTGGCGTTCTGGCCCACCTACAGCGGCGTATCCGTAACGCCGGCGCTTCCTGGCAGCGAGACCACGCCGTTCAGTGATACGCTGATAGGAGTCAATGGCCTGTACGTGATCTGGTTGCTGGCTGTGCCCGTCCTTTTGACCGGGCTGGCGTTGTTGGCCCTCCGGACCGCTAACACCAGGCGGCGGGTGGGACGCACAATACTCCTCTGGGTCCCCGCTGTGGCGCTTCTGGGGTTCTGTGCGGTGGCGATACTCTCCATCGGCGTGTTCTACCTGCCGGCGGCGCTCTCGCTTCTCATCGCAGCCAGTGCTGACTGCATCGGTAGTAGAAATGACGTGCAAGAGACTGTTCACTCCCCACTGGGGAGAATCGAATGGAGGTGACGATATAATGCCACTAGTCGGCGTGGTGATGGGCAGCAGATCGGACGAGGACGTGGTACGAGAGACCGCCGAGGTGCTGGAGCAGCTGGGCGTGGACCACGAGGTGGTCGCGATGTCGGCGCACCGCACCCCCGATAGAGTCAGGGACTATGCGCGGTCGGCGCGCGAGCGTGGAATCGAGGTGCTCATAGGCGCCGCCGGAGGATCGGCGGCGCTTCCGGGCGTACTCGCTTCCTGGAGCACCCTGCCGGTCATCGGCATACCCCTCGCCAGCAGCGAACTGAATGGCGTCGATTCACTCCACACCATCGCGCAGATGCCGCCCGGCATACCGGTCGCCTGCGTGGCCATAGGCTCCTGGGGAGCCAGAAACGCCGCATTCCTCGCCGCGCAGATACTCGGCATCAAGCACGAGAGCATCCGCAGAGCCTACGACGACTACCGCGAGGGACTGCGAAGCCGGTAGCGCTGCCGATAACGCAGAGAGCGCAGAGAACAGCTATAGCCCCAATCACAGAATCTACAGAGTTGGAGTGAGGCTCGACGTGTCAAAGTCTGAGGAGGGCTGTGAAGCCCAAGTGGTAGAGCTTCCCTCATGATCGAGCGCTATTCGCGGCCTGAGATGGCCGCCGTGTGGTCGGAGAAGAGCAAGTACGACAAGTGGCTGCTCGTCGAACTCGCCGTGTCCGAGGCATGGGCCGAGGACGGCGTGGTCCCGGCCGAGGACATGGCTAAGCTGCGCTCGGCAGCCTACGGCATCGACCGGCTGAACGACATCCTCGCGGTCAACCGCCACGAGATGACGGCGTTCCTGACCTCGATCACCGAGAACCTTGGGCCGGAGGGACGCTGGCTGCATCTCGGCCTCACGACGAGCGACGTCTGGGACACGGCTACGGCGCTCCAACTCGTGGAGGCCGCGGACCTGCTCGACAGGGAAGCCGCCGCCCTGCTGGACGCGCTTGAAGAGAAGGCCCTGGAGCACAGGCGCACTCTGATGATGGGCCGGACGCACGGAATCCACGCCGAGCCGGTAACCTTCGGCCTGAAGATGGCCCTGTGGATCGACGAGATGCGCCGCAGCCGGAAGCGGCTGTCCCAGGCCCGAGAGACGATAGCGGTCGGCAAGATATCGGGCCCGGTCGGGACTCACGCGACGGTTCCTCCACACATAGAGGCGCGGGCCTGCCGGCGGCTCCGCATCCAGCCCGCGCGCGTGTCCAACCAGATCGTTCAGCGCGACCGCCATGCCCAGTTCGTCACGACCCTGGCAGTGATAGCGGCCTCCCTGGAGAAGTTCGCCACCGAGATACGCGGTCTCCAGCGAACGGAGATCCGGGAGGTCGAGGAGCCGTTCGGGGCCGGGCAGAAGGGCTCGTCCTCAATGCCTCACAAACGCAACCCCGAGCTCAGCGAGAGGGTCTGCGGACTCGCCAGACTGATGCGCGGATACGCGGTGACGGCCCTCGAAAACGTGGCGCTCTGGGGCGAGAGGGACATCAGCCACTCGTCGGCTGAGCGGATCATACTCCCCGACTCGTGCCTCGCCCTCGACTACTCGCTGAACATCTTCGCCAAGGTCATGCGCGGCCTCGTCGTCTACCCCGACCGGATGCGGGAGAATCTGGACGCCACAAGGGGCCTGCTCTTCTCCCAGCGCGTCCTGCTGGCCCTGATTGACAGGGGCCTGGCCCGCGAAGAGGCGTACGAGATCGTCCAGCGCAATTCCGCCGCCGTGCTCGATGGCGGCGGAGACTTCAGAGAGACGGTGGAGTCGGACGAAGACGTCACGTCGAGGCTGACGCGCGGCGACCTAGACGGTCTCTTCGACCACAGCTACTACGTGCGCCACGTCGACGAGATCTTCGAGAGAGTGGGGCTGGCTTGAAGGCGGCGTCCGCGGCCGCCTGCTGCGCGTCCTCTCCCACGAAGCTATTCAGTACGAGACCCAGACGGAAGCAATGAAAGGAGATGCGAGCATGACGACTATCCGAGAATCCACCCTGCCCCATCTGATTCACCGCGGCAAGGTGCGCGACACCCATGACCTGGGCGGCGGCCTCCTGCTCATGGTGGCAACCGACAGAATATCGGCGTTCGACGTCGTACTCCCGACGGCCATCCCGAACAAAGGCGCCGTCCTGAACCAGATATCCGCATTCTGGTTCCGCGAGACGGCCCACGTCGCCCCAAACCACTTCGTGGCCCCGGCGGCCGAGAGGGCCGACGAGCTCGACATTCCCAGTGAGCTGGCCAGGCGTGCAATGGTGGTTCGAAGGGCCGAGCGCATAGACGTGGAGTGCGTGGTGAGAGGCTACATCACGGGGTCGGCGTGGTCCGAGTACAAGTCCGACGGCACCGTGGGCGGCGTGCCGATGCCCAGTGGGATGAAGGAGGGGGACAGATTCCCTGAGCCGCTCTTCACGCCCACGACCAAGGCCGAGGTGGGCCACGACGAGCCGATGACCATGGATGAAGTGGAGGAGATGGTCGGCCCGGACACCGCGGCCAGACTGTCCGACATTACCAAGTCGGTCTACACCTTCGCGCACGACTACGCGCTCGGCAAAGGCATAGTCATTGCCGACACGAAGATTGAGTTCGGCATGATCGACGGAGAACTGTCGCTGATCGACGAGTTGCTCACGCCGGACTCCAGCCGGTTCTGGGACCGGTCGGGTTATGAGCCGGGCAGGTCCCAGCCCAACTTCGACAAGCAGTTCGTGCGGGACTGGCTCAGCGGCCAGGGCTGGGACCACGAGCCGCCCGCGCCGGAGCTGCCGGACGACGTGGTCGGCAGGACCCGAGAGCGGTACGAGGAGGCTCTTCAGAAGTTGACAGGCAGTGCCGTTGCCTAAGAGAATTACAGAATAAAGGGAGTTCATCAGGTCAAGTTGTCTACACAAACTGGACGATCGAAAGACAGGCTTACGCCCAGCCAGACCCGCTCGGCGAGAAGGGCGCGGAGAAAGGCGCAGAGACAGTTGCTGCGCTATGCGGGCCTCGGGGCCATAGGCGCCGTGGCCGTTCTGTTCGTGGTGGCTCTGATACTGCCCGGCCTCCCGTTGGGAGGCGACGGAGGTCTGTTCGGCCGCGGCATTCCAGGCGGCCCCGGCGAGAGAATCGACGACCAGGGGCGGGACCATATCCGGCTCAACGCCGCTCACCCCCCCTACAACTCGGCTCCAGCGACCTCCGGGTGGCACTACGCGCAGCCCCTGGCGCCAGTGAGGTGGGGGGTGCACGACGATTTCGTGGAAGACGAATACCGTATCCACAACCTGGAGCATGGCGGCATCGGGATACACTACGACTGCCCGGACGGGTGCCCGGAGATGGTCGCCGAGCTTACCACCCTTGTGGACAGGGGGGTCGACGGGGGACTCAAGCTGCTGCTCTCGCCCTATCCCGGCATGGACGATAACAGCAGACTGGTTCTGACCGCGTGGAACTTCATGCAGCAGCTGGACGACTACGACGAGGATCTCGTGAGGGCGTTCATCGACTCTCACGAGAGCTCCCCCAACTCCCCGGAGCCGAACGCGAGGTAGCGCATCGAGCCGGAGGGCCGGTCTACGCCGCGCGGCGTAGACCGGCCCTTGATTGCGAGGTGGTGGAAGGTGTTTCTCGCCCGGATATTCGTGAGTCCGAAGTCCACCGTCAACGACCCCGAAGGACACACCATCCGGGGAGGTCTGAGACATCTGGGCTTCGAGACGGTCGAGGGAGTCCGCGCAGGCAAGTTCTTCCAGGTTCGGATGGACGATGATAGCCGCGAAGAGGCCGGCGAGAAGGTTCGGCAGATGTGCGAGAGGCTGCTCGCCAATCCGATCATCGAAGAGTACAGCTTCGAGCTAATCCAACTCGAACGTGAGTGACGGGCGCGGTGTGCGGCCGGAAGTGGATTCTCCCGCCGGGATGCGGGCGCAGAACGGGTGGATTGCAGAATCAGCCATCTTCCTCGTTGCGCCCGTCCTTATCTCATTGGAACGCGGTCGGCAGGTTCCGACCGTCTGGAAAGATAGAGCCGCCGCTCCCCTGCCCGTTCGCGTTGTCATTTTCCGTCCACCGAGGCGTGTTCGATGGGCGGGTATTCTAGCCCAGCGGACCGAGGCGCGGAAGTCCCTACCCTGCCCTGTAGACTGTTCAGTCCTAGTGAGGAGAATGCCCCCTCCCTCTCTGGATACACCTGGGCCACCTCAGAGATTCAATAGCTCTTACATCGGAATGCGGAATGCCCTCTCCCCTTCTGGATACCGGCCTGCGCCGGTATGACGGCGGCTGTGGGATAACGAGAGTCTTCATAGACTTACCTGCCCGGCCCTCCTGCTCGAACCTCGCCTCCCCTGCCGGGCCGGTTTTCCCGAAAACTGTCCCAAACTGTTCCATTTTGTCCCATCTCGTAGCTGAGGGTTCGATTTCGTGGAACAAATGTGGGGCACTTGTGGAACAGGTGTGGAACGGAACCGGAGCAGTTCTGGGACAATTGTGGGACAGGTCCCGGGGGTGAGGGCACCCCTTGTGTGCCCTTACGGGCCGGTTGGTTCCGTGCACGTGGTTCGGCGTGATCATGGCTGCGTTCCCTCCACGCGAATATCCTAGTACATGGGTTCGCGGATGTCAAGGGCTGGGCCGGCTGGCAGCTGAAGTCCCCTACCCGCCCGCCCATTTGGAAACCGGGGACAAAACCCCAGCAGCCCCCTGAGTGAGAGAGAACCGGCCTTTGGGCTCCGACCTTAGGGTCTCACAGAGTCTGAACAGCTTCTCTCTATGACCGACCGTCCTGTGACCATCGGACGCTTGTTGCCGCCGGGGAGTGAGTCCGCGCCTCGCGGTAATGACGAGACGAGTGTCGCCACATGCGTGGCATATTGTGCAATGTCCATATCATAATATGAACAGTCGGCCTCTTATCGGAGTGGTACACTGTGAACGGGCGGCGCCGGATCGACCCGGAGCGCTGCCGCCCTACCCTTCCTTCCGCCAGATGGAGGATGTCCCAGGAAATGGCTAAGGCTAACCGGCTGATAGACGAGACCAGTCCGTACCTTCTTCAGCACGCCCACAACCCGGTGGACTGGTACCCATGGGGGCCGGAGGCGCTGGGACGGGCCGCGCGCGAGGACATGCCCATCCTGCTGAGCGTCGGCTACTCGGCCTGTCACTGGTGCCACGTGATGGAGCGGGAATCGTTCGAGAATCCTGAAATAGCGGCGTTGATGAATGCCAGCTTCGTGTGCGTAAAGGTGGACCGCGAGGAGCGGCCGGACATCGACTCGATATACATGACGGCGGTACAGTCACTGACCGGACAGGGCGGCTGGCCGATGACCGTCTTCCTCACGCCTGAGGGCAGGCCGTTCTACGGAGGGACGTACTTCCCCCCAGAGGACCGGGGCGGCCTGCCCGCCTTTCCCAGACTGGTGGAGACTCTGGCGGCCGCCTACCGCGAGAAGCGCGGCGACGTTACCCGCGCCGCCGGACAGCTCGCGCGCCAGATAGCGCAGGTCGTCTCCTCTGGCATGGAAGGCGGAGCGGAGCCGCTGACAGTCGAGGTGATACGCACTGCGGGGAGGGCCATCGCGGGCCAGATCGACCGGCGCCATGGCGGGATCGGGCTTCAGCCCAAGTTCCCGCAGCCAATGATCTACGAGTTCCTGCTTCGGGCACACGCGCGGTCCCAGGACCCCGAGCTGCTCGAAATGGTGGAGTCCACCCTGAGCCGAATGGCAGAGGGTGGGATATACGACCAGATAGGCGGCGGCTTCCACCGATATTCTACCGACACGTACTGGCTCGTCCCCCACTTCGAGAAGATGCTCTACGACAACGCCCTACTGGCGAAGCTGTATCTGCACGCCTACCAGGCGGCGGGCGGCGATATCTACCGCCGGGTGGTCGAGGAGACGCTGGACTACGTGGCGCGGGAGATGACCGGGCCTGAGGGCGGCTTCTACTGTGCTCAGGACGCCGACAGCGAGGGCGTCGAGGGGAAGTTCTTCGTCTGGCGGCCGGAGGAGACGATAGCCGTACTGGGCAAAGAGGACGGGAAGGCCTTCAACGACTACTACGGCGTCACCAGGAGAGGCAACTTCGAGGGCCGGTCGATTCTCCACGTCTCACGGAGCGCCGCCGCGGGCGAGGGCGGCGAGCAGACCGCGCGGACGCTTCGGCGGTGGAAGGAGAGGATGCTGGCGGCCCGTGGGGAGCGCGTCCCGCCGGGACTGGACGACAAGGTGCTGACGTCCTGGAACGGGTTGGCGATGCGCGCCTTCGCCGAGGCCGGGGGAGCCCTCGGCCGGCAGGACTACGTGGAGAGAGCCGGACGGAACGCCGAGTTCCTTCTGGACAACCTGGTCCGGGACGGGCGCCTGATGCGGACGTACAGGAACGGAGAGGCCCGGCTGAACGGCTATCTGGAGGACTACGCGGCCCTCATAGACGGTCTGCTGGCCCTGCACGAGGCCACACTCGACCTGCGCTGGCTGCGCGAGTCGATCTCACTCGGCGAGGCCATGATGGACCTGTTCTGGGTCGAGGCCGAGTCCAGGTTCTACGACACAGGCCGCGACCACGAGGAACTGATCGCGCGTCCGAGGGACTACACGGACAACGCCGCGCCCTGTGGCAGTTCGATGGCCGCCGACGTTCTCCTGCGTCTCGCCGTGATTACGGGGAACTCCGATCACCGGCGGCGGGCGGCGGCGTCTCTGCGGTCCGTCCGGGAGCTCATGACCAGGTTCCCGACAGGGGCCGGGCACTGGCTGTGCGCGCTGGACTTCTACCTGTCGACCCCGAAGGAGATCGCGGTCGTGGGCAGGCAGGGAGACGCCGGGACCGGCTCCCTGCTGTCGGAGGTCTTCCGGCGCTATCTGCCGAATCGCGTGCTCGTCGGCTCGGACGGTCCAGCCGGCAGCGCGCTGCCCCTGCTCGCTGGTAGAGACAGAATCGACGGCCAGGCAGCCGCATACGTCTGCGAGAGCTACGTCTGCCGCCTGCCGGTCACGGAGCCGGGCGCTCTGGCCGCGCAGCTGGTCTCATAGCGGGGCGTCTCTCAGGGGGAGGGTTCGGCCTCTACGTTCACGCCGTAAGCCTTATCGATATCCTCCTGCCTGACCTGCAATTCGACCACGGCGGGGACCTCCGGCGCCAGCTGCACGGCCCTATCCGTGTAGGTACGCGCGACGTCGAGGTACTCTCTGTTGATCAGCGCCGCGGCGCTGATATACGCGTGGGCGGCGTGTAAATAGGCATACCACCACTCGGGCTCGCTGCCGAAGAGATTCGCCACCTCCCTGTCGATCGTGTCGAGCGTCTCGGCAGGCTCGGTTTCGGACACCCGCTCAATCTCCCTGGCGACCGTGTTCAACAGATATATCCGCGTGTAGTTGGAGAGAGGGGGGAAAGTGTCTATGGCCCGCTCGAACAGGCCCAGCCTCTCCGGCCAGTCGTCTCTGCTGCCCAGCGCAGACGCCACTCCCAACGCGCTCTGATAGGCCCTGACGTTTGCCAGATAGACCGTCCCCGACACGACGACCACCAGAAGGGCGGCGGCGGCCCATCCGGCGGCAGGCGTCCTGAGCTCTGCCGGCCACGCCAGCCCTCGAAGCCGAAGCCGGTTCACGGCGGCAGACGTCCATCTGTCCCAGGCGCCGCCCTCCCGCGGCCCGTCGCGGGCCGTTTCCAGACTCACCGCAAACGCCAGGAGAACCGCGAAATGGATGTTCATCGCCGGCGTATCGAATAGGAAGAGGTTCTGGACGAAGTATCCGGCCATCGCGGCGCCCAGGATGAGAGTCAGCATCTCCTTGTCCGCGCCCAGCCGTCTGACTCTGGAAAAGACGATCCAGAACATGATCACCCAGATGGCGCCGTAGCTGATCAGACCGACGGCGCCTCTGGTGATCAGCTCGTCGATGGGCTTGCTGTGCGCCTGATCGAACGTCTCTCTCACGTTGAAGGCGTCGGCGTCGTGGAAACGACTCCATGGCACCGTGTAGTTCTCCGGTCCCCAGCCCAGGATCGGCCTCTCGGCGAAGCCCTCAAGCCCGGACGACACCGACGACAGGCGGCCCCTGACGTTGATGTCGATCCGGCGGCCCAACTCGATGCTCCTCGCCATGAGCGCGCTCCTGTCGGAGAGCCATCGAGCAGCGGCCGTATCGGGGCTTAGCATCAGAAGCGACCCGATAACGGCCAGCCCGACAACGATGGACACAGTGGCGATCTTGACCATCCGCAGCCTGCCCCACACCACGTAGGCCGCCCCAGCCACCACCAACGCTCCGGCCAGGCCGACCAGGGCGCCGCGCGTGGCGCTCCTCTCGGCTATCCACAGGTCGAGCACGATAACCACCACCCAGAAGAGACGCTGCCAGAACATGCGCGGCAGATTGAAGTCCTCGTCCCTCTTCCTCTCCCGCTGACGCCTCCGCCGTCTGGCTGGGGCTGGGCGCGGGCCCTTCTCGGTCGATCGTTCAGTGAACGACTGGGCCAGGAGAGCGGCGGCGATCAGCACGTTGATGAGCATGTAAGCGCCCACGTACGTGGCATTCCCCAGGGTGACCACGACGCGTTCCTGTCCTGCGAGGTAGCGGAACCATGGCAGATACCAGCCCTGCAGCCCTGCAAGGCCTACCAGCGCCATCACAAGACTCACCACGAGGCTGGCGTTGAGAAGATGCCGCCAGTCGCGGGAGGTACGGAACACGGAGGTCAGCACCAGCGCGAAAGCCGCCCAGTGCGCCAGATCGACGACCCCCTGCATCCGCTCGTAGGTGGACCAGAGGCTGCGTTGGAGGCTCACCCCCGTGAAGCTCGCTATCAGCGAGACTCCCAGGTAGACGGCGAGGGCGGCCATCAGCCTCGACTTTGCCGGCCGGTAGGCCGCATTGCGCACCGCCAGGACGATCCAGATTCCGAGTGTTATCTCTATGAGCGCCCTCGAATAGACGGCCTTGCCGACCACGAACGGGAAGAGGCTGTCCCAGGTGACTATGAGAGGCGTCACCAAAACCAGGAGCGCCCCAGTCCTGGAGGCAATCAACAAGAGCCTGTCTACGTAGGCTCTGGTATCGGACGGACTCATCTCAGGCTCGCACCCCGCGGGGTGGATTGGAGGGGCGGCCGCCCGGCGTTCCGTCGACTCCGGCGCCGATGGCCGCGACCGTGCGCCCGACACCCTCGGGAAGGTCCACGGCCGGGGTCCAGCCGAGCGTCTCGGAGGCCCTGGACGAGTCGAGGCTGATCCTGTCCGCCTCGCCCGGGCGCCTGTCGGCGTAGACCGGCTCCGCGTCGGACCCGGCGGCCCGCCGGACCAGCTCGAACACCTCCCGGTCGGACACCTCGACCCCTCGCCCGATGTTCAGCGCCTCTCCGCCCCCGGACAGGCTCATCGCCGCCAGGTTCGCCTCCACCACGTCGGAGACGAATACGTAGTCTCGGGTCTTGGAGCCGTCCCCGTAGATGGTGACCTGCCCGCCCGCGAGGATCTGCCCGGCGAATATGGACACCACGCCCGCCTCCCCTCCCGGGTCCTGTCGAGGCCCGTAGACGTTCCCGTACCGGAGGGCGGCGTACGGGAACCCATACGTGTCTCCGTAGAAGCGCAGATACGACTCAGCCGCCAGTTTGGACACCCCATACGCCGATTGCGGACGCGCGGGGTGCGACTCGTCCAGGGGGACGCGAACCGGCTCCGAGTAGACCGCCGACGTGGACGCGAATATCACGCGCTCGCAGCCGTGGACCGCCGACATCTGAAGGACGTTCACCGACCCCACCACGTTCACCAGCGCGTCGAAGGTTGGGTCGGACATGGAGCTCCTGACGCTCTTCTGCGCGGCGTGGTGGCTCACCATCTGGGGCCGCTCCGCCTGGAAGACCCGGGAGAGGCCGTCGAGGTCGGTTACCGAGACCTCGTAGAAGCGGGCGTCGGGATTGACCAGGCCGCGGCGCCCGGCCGACAGGTCGTCCACCACCACCACCTCGTGGCCGCGCAGTATCAGCGCGTCGACCAGGTGAGAGCCGATGAAGCCCGCGCCGCCCGTTACCAGTACCTTCGCTGTCAAGACCCCTCCGTGATCCGTGACTCGGCAGTTTCACTCGATCAGACCCGGCGGCTATGGTAGCTTATCCGCAGGTTGCCGAAAAGACCTCACAAACTAGTGGCCAGTGGCCCTCAGACCCCCTGCCAGAGGGGGGAGAACCGCCTCAGAAGGCTCCCTCAAGCCACCGGACTCCCTTCGGAGGGAGATTTTTTGCGAAAGTGTCAGATTTTTCAGGCTTCTCCGTAGCTGGGTCGTAGCTGAGAAGGCTGCTTTTTATCCGACACTTTCCGACAGTTATCCGACACTAATACGACACTAATACGACAGTTATACGACACTAATACGACACTTTCCGACACTAATACGACAGTCGCTTCAGGAGTCCTGCGGGCTGGTTGTGGAGATGGGCTGGCTGTGTCATAGGCATACTCTAGCACAGCGGTTCGGGCGTGTCAATTGTCTGAATCAGGATTCTCAGGATTGGGGAGATTTGGGCAGCGCCGCCTTCCTTGACACCCGCCGGGCCGCAATCCTAGACTAGGGCTCCAATGACGCATCGAACCCTGGTCGTCCCTATCTGCGGCGCGGCGGCCTTCGGAGCATCGGGTCTGACGAGGTGAGTTCCCCAGAGGCTTCCAAGGCTGCGGACTACCTGCCGGGCGGCACCTACGCGACAATCGCTTTCGACCCGGGCGCGGGGCCTGAGTTCCTCTTCTCCCACGGAGCCGGCGCGTACCTCTACACGACCTGCGGCCGCCGCCTTCTCGACGTGATGCTCGGACACGGCTCGCTCATCCTCGGGCACTGCCATCCCGCGGTCGTCGAGGCGGTCAAGCGGCAGGCCGAGCTCGGCAACACGTTCACCCACGTCACCCGGCCCGCGATAGAGCTCGCGGAGATGATGGTCGAGGACGTGCCCTGCGCGGACAAGGTCCGCCTGGTGAACTCGGGCACCGAGGCCGTCATGCTGGCCCTCAGACTGGTCAGGGCCGTCACCGGCAGGGAGAGGATACTCAAGTTCGAGGGAGCCTATCACGGCTTCGCCGACGGCCTCCTGTTCAGCACCAACTACGGCCGCCCTGACCGCTGGCGGGAGCACCCGCTCCCGGACGCGGACTCCCCGGGCATCCCGTCCGGCCAGGCGGACGGCGTGCTGATCGCCCCGTGGAACGATCTGGAGCGCACCCGGGAGATCGCCGCCGACGCCGCCGCCGACCTGGCCGGGATAATCGTCGAGCCCGTCATGCGCGGCTTGGCCTCGTCCCCCGGCTTCCTGGAGGGTGTGAGGAGCCTGGCGTCCGAGCGCGGAGTTCCACTCATCTTCGACGAGGTCGGCACCGGCTTCAGGCTGGCGCGCGGCGGCGCGCAGGAGTACTACGGCGTAACGCCGGACCTGGCCGCCTTCGGAAAGGGCCTCGGCTCCGGCTACCCCATTGGCGCCGTCGCCGGGTCGAACGAGATCATGCGCCGCCTCGACCCCGGCTCTCCCGACGGCGAGCGGGTCTTTTCGCTGGGCAGCTTCCACGGGAACGCCGTGTCGGCCGCCGCGGGCGCGGCCACTCTCCGGGAGCTCAGGAGGCCCGGCGTCTACGAGCATCTGGCGGCCTATGGGAACAAGCTGAGAGGCTCGCTGGAGGAGCTGTTCCTGCGGTTCGACCTTCCCGTCCACATGACCGGAGAGGCGAACATCGTCGAATGGTTCTTCACCGCCGATACGGTGACCGACTACCGCAGCTCGCTGAGGTCGAACCGCGCGCTGAAGGAGCGCATAGGCCGGGAGATGCGGCGCAGGGACATCTTCGGCGGCGGGGGCCGCCTCGGCTCCTCCACCGAGCACGGCAAGGCCGAGATGCGCCTGACGCTGGACGCGATGGAGGCGAGCCTGTCGGCTCTGCGCGATTCCGGAGAGCTGCATTGATCAGGCGCCCGGCAGCGCGTCAGCTGTCAGTCTACAAGCCGCTCGCATACATAACCGGGGCCGACTTCCTGGTCAGGGCCGCCTACCAGATGGGCAAGACCCCGCTTCTGCCCATCTTCGCCGCCTCGCTGGGCGCCGGGCCGGGATTCCTGGGCCTCATCGTGTCGGTCTCCACGCTCACCGGCATGATTCTCAAGCCGTTCGTCGGCGTGCTCTCCGACCAGTGGGGCAGGCGCGGCTGGCTCATAGCGGGCACCGCGTTCTTCGTCCTGATGCCCTTCGTCTACAGATTCGTCACCACGCCGGAGCAGCTGTTCGCCATCCGAATCGCACACGGGATGGCGACGGCCATATACGGCCCCGTGACCCTGGCTTACGTGATCGAGCTGTCGAGCCGCCGAAGAGCCGAGAGGCTGGGCTGGTTCGGGATGGCCAGGAACGGGGGATACATCGTGGGGCCCGCGGCCGCCGGGTGGATGCTCCTGACCGTAGACCCCGTCACCGTCTTCACGGTGATAGGCCTGGTGAGCTCACTGGCCTTCCTGCCCGTGCTGATGCTGCCGGAGGCGCGCCACGGCGCCGCGCGGAGGAGCAGTCCCCTGCTGCGTGAGGCCGTGAGGTCGCTGGCGTCCGGCGCGAGGACCCCCTCGGTGTGGCTGGCCGGCGGCATGGAGGGCGTGACCTATGCGGCCCTCTACTCGATAAAGGCGTTCCTGCCGCTGTTCGCCCTGTCCGCCGGACTCAACGCCGCCATCGTGGGCATGTTCTTCTCGGTTCAGGAGGCCGCGCACATGGCCCTGAATCCGATAGGCGGCCGCCTCGGTGACCGGCTCGGATACCTCGCCACGGTTCCA
Organism: uncultured Dehalococcoidia bacterium; assembly: GCA_958295685.1. GTDB lineage: Bacteria > Chloroflexota > Dehalococcoidia > Lucifugimonadales > CATQGZ01 > CATQGZ01. The sequence continues at coordinate 546,313 of OY282365.1, read as the reverse complement.
ATGGGTATGGCCGCGGCCGCCGCCGCGCTCGCGCTGCTCACCGTGGCCGACGGGGTGGCGCCCCTCCTCGGGCTGGCCGTGCTGATCGGGGCCGCGCAGGCTCTGATATTCCCGTCCACGCTCGCGCTCGTGTCCGGCGCGGTTGGCGAGCGTCACGTCGGAGCGGGCTTCGGACTGCTCGGCACCCTCAAGAACGCCGGCAAGGTGGCCGGACCGATCCTCGCAGGCCTGGCCATCAATCGTCTGGACTACGAGATCACCTTCCTGCTGATGGCCGCGGGTCTCCTGATCGGGGCGGCGCTCGTCAGACAGCGCCCCCGACTAATTCGGGCCCGGCTCCAGCGCTCGAAGCCATGACGCCGAGCCGCCTATTGACACGCCGAACGCCTGTCCGTACAATGCCCGTTAGACGGAGCGGCGGGAGAAGACCGTGACCGATCGAAACACGACCGGCGCTCTGCGCGCCTACCTCCGCTCGCTGGACGACGCGCGCTCCACCGGCCTCGCCACGGAACACAGCTACCGCCCTGCCCTGAAGACGCTCGTAGAGACGCTCGGCGGCCGGGGTGTGGCCGCGCTCAACGAGCCGACACACGTGGAGTGCGGCGCGCCCGACCTCATCGTGGAGCGCGGCGGCGTCCCCATAGGCCATATCGAATGCAAGGACGTGGGCGTCGACCTCGACAGCGCAGAAAGAAGCGGGCAGCTTCGGCGCTACCGCGAGGGCCTGCCGAACCTGATCCTGACCGACTACCTGGAGTTCCGCTGGTACGCCGGGGGCGCCCTGCGCCGGTCCGCGCGCATAGGGCGCGTCAACCCCGCCGGCAGGACCGCGCTCGATACCGACGGCGCCCGGCAGGCCGCCGCCATCATGGACGCCTTCTTCACCGCCGACACCCCGTCCATCGACAACCCGCAAAGCCTCGCCCAACGCATGGCCGCAAAGGCCCAGCTGCTCCGCGACGGCATCGGCCGCATACTCGACCGCGAGGGTGTGGGGAACCTGCGCGACCTGCTGAAAGCATATCGTGAAGTCCTGATCAGCGGCCTCTCATCCTCCGACTTCGCCGACCTCCAGGCGCAGACAGCGGCCTATGGGCTGTTCGCGGCGCGCTGCCGCCACGACCAGGCCTCCGGGCCCTTCACGCGCCAGTCCGCAGTCTTCGCCGAAACCACCCCCTTCCTCCAGGACGTCTTCGGCCGCGTCGCAGGGCCGAGCATCGACCCGCGCATCGCCTGGATCGTCGACGACCTCGCGCGCCTGCTCGACCGAACGGACATGAGCGCCGTCCTCGCCGACTTCGGCAGCCGTACCGCGAAGGAAGACCCCGTGGTCCACTTCTATGAGGACTTCCTCGCCTCCTACGACCCCCGCCTCCGCGAGATGCGCGGCGTCTACTACACCCCCGTGCCCGTCGTGTCATACATCGTCCGCAGCGTGGACAGCCTGCTCAGGAACCGCTTCGACCTCGCCGACGGCCTCGCCGACACGCGGCAGATCGAGGTCGAGGCGGCCGACGGCAAGCTGGAGAGCAGCCCGCGCGTGTTGATCCTCGACCCCGCGGCCGGCACCGGCACCTTCCTCCGCGAGGTCGTCGCGTCCATCCGCGAAACCGTCGAGCGGCAAGGACTCGCCGGCGCGTGGCCCGGCTACGTGAGGGACCACCTCCTGCCGCGCCTGTTCGGATTCGAGCTGATGATGGCCCCATACGCCATATGCCACCTGAAGCTCGCCCTCGAAATCTCCGGCCCCCAAGCGGGGTTCGCCATGCCCGGCGGCGCGCGCCTCAACGTCTTCCTCACCAACACGCTCGAAGAGGCCCACGAGGCCGCGGCAGGCCCCCTCTTCGCACACGAAATCGCGCGGGAGGCTGCCAAAGCCGACGCCGTCAAGCGCGATAAGCCGGTCATGGTCGTCCTCGGAAACCCGCCCTACTCAGGCCACTCCGCCAACAAGGGACCCTGGATAAGAGACCTGCTTCGAGGAAGGGATGGAGCGCAAGCGGTGGGCAGCTACTTCCACGTCGACGGAGAGCCGCTGGGCGAGCGGAATCCGAAGTGGCTGAACGACGACTACGTGAAGTTCATCCGCTTCGCCCAATGGCGCATCGAGCGCACCGGCGAGGGCGTGCTCGGCTTCGTCACCAACCACAGCTACCTGGACAACCCCACCTTCCGCGGTATGCGCCGCAGCCTGATGGACGCCTTCGACGAGATCTACGTCCTCGACCTCCACGGCAACTCGAAGAAGAAGGAGCGGACGCCCGAAGGCGGCAGGGACGAAAACGTCTTCGACATACAGCAGGGCGTCGCCATAGCCCTGTTCGTGAAGCGGGCCGACGGCCCCGACGCGCCCGCCCGCGTCTTCCACGCCGACCTGTGGGGCGAGCGCGAGACCGGCCAGGACGGCGGCAAGTACGGATGGCTCGCCGACAACGACGTCGATACCACCGCGTGGACGCCGCTCGCCCCTAAATCGCCCCGCTTCCTGTTCGTCCCCCGAGATGAGACGCTCGCCAAGGAGTACGAGGCAGGATGGGCCGTGCCGGACATATTCCCCGCCAACTCGGTAGGCATCGTCACCTCGCGCGACAAGCTGGCGATCCGGTGGACGCGCGACGAAATGAAACAGGTCGCGTCCACGTTCGCCGAGCTTTCGGAAGAAGAAGCGAGAGTCCGTTACGACCTCGGCAGAGACGCCCAGGATTGGAAGGTGACGTGGGCGCAGGCAGACGTCCGCTCGAACCCGGATGCGGACGCGCGCGTAACCCCCGTCCTGTACCGGCCGTTCGACACGCGCTTCACCTACTATACCGGGCAGTCACGCGGCTTCATCTGCAGGCCCCGGTCGAAAGTCATGCGCCACATGCTGGCCGGTCCTAACGTGGGACTTTCGACTACAAGAGGGACGGAAATTGCCGGAGGATGGGAGCACGCATTCGTGTCAAAGTTCCTCACTCAGCATCACACGGTATCTCTAAAAGAGGTCAACTACCTCTTTCCCCTGTACACCTACCCCACGGGAGAGCAGAAGCATCTCGGCCTGGCCCGCGAGCCAAACCTCGACAGGGGGTTCGTCGAGGCCGTTAGCTCATCCCTCGCGCTAGATTTCAACCCCGACGGCTCCGACGGCCTGCGGGAGTCCTTCGGGCCCGGCGACGTGTTCCACTACGTTTACGCCGTGCTCCACAGCCCCCAATACCGCAGCCGATACGCCGACTTCCTCAAGTCGGACTTCCCGCGCGTGCCGCTCACCGCCGACCGCTCCCTGTTCGCCGCCCTCGCCGACCTCGGCCAGCGCATGAAGTCCCTCCACCTGATGGAATCGGACGGCAGCGGCGCCCCGGCCTTCCCCAAGGTCGGAGACAACCGCGTGACCAGGGCGCGGTATGCGCCGCCGACCGACCGCTCCCCGGGCCGAGTGTTCATCAACGACGGCCAGTACTTCGAGGGCGTCGCGCCGGAGACGTGGGAGCTCACCGTCGGCGGCTACCGCCCGGCCGAAAAGTGGCTGAAGGACCGCGTCCGACGCACCCTCTCCTACGAAGACGTCGCCCACTACCGCCGAATCTGCGCCGCCCTCGCCGAGACGCCCCGCATAATGGCCCGCGTCGACGACGCCATAGACGAACACGGAGGCTGGCCCCTCAGTTGACCGGGCCCAAATCCCCCACCTCCGTCACTAAGGGACACCCGGCGAGACGCCTCCCCGCGGGAATCGGCCCGGCCGACCTCATGCGACCCCTTGACGACGCCGAACCGCTGTGCTAGAGTATGCCCATGACACAGCCGCCTCTCTCCACTAATCGCCCGCAAGACTTCTGCATCGCCTGGATTGACTGTCAGAAAGTGTCACATTAGTGTCAGATAAGTGTCACGAAAGTGTCAGATAGTGTCACATAACTGTCACATTAGTGTCACGAAAGTGTCAGATAGTGTCAGGTAGATCCGAGCCGTCTGAGGCCCTCCCAGCTACGAAATGGCCGCGAAATGCCCCCAGATCCCCCCGCGCGCGTTACACAAAATTTTTCCTGGAGCCTCTGCTGACTCTGGACGACAGGCTGACGCGGGCCAGGCCGAGGAGTCTGCGGTCGGTGGGGTTGCCTACCAGGACGGTGGTGACCGAGTCGGGACACCTTCTTGGTTCCCGCGAGCGCCGATTTCTTGACAATCCCGCCGCTCCGATGCTAGAATCAACCCGTCGGCGATGGTTCCGACAGGCCTCGACCACCCCCGGGCTTCGCCGGCAATACCTCGAAGGATCGGGTGATGACCAGCAGCCTCTCCAGTCCCGACGCAGGTCCGAGCCGCTGATATGACAGACCGCCACGTCGAACTCAAGAGAGGCCTGCGGGATGTCCACGTCGACCGCACCCAGTCGAGCTTCATAGACGGCAGGGCCGGCAAGCTCCTCTACCGCGGCTACAACATAGACGACCTCGCCCGCCACTCCTCGTTCGAGGAGGTCGTCTATCTCCTCATCCGCGGCTCCCTGCCCACCTCGGCGCAGCTCTCCGAACTCGACGCCGCGATGAAGGCCAGCCGCGCGATACCCGATAACGTCATCGAGGTCATACGCCTGACCAGCCGCGCCCACCCGATGGACGTGCTGCGAACCGCCGTCTCGGGACTCGCCGCGTTCGACCCGGACACGGCGGACGACTCCACCGAAGCCGTCGTTAGAAAGGGTATCCGGATCACCGCCCAGGTGCCCACCGTGGTCGCCGCGCACGCCCGGATCAGAAACGGCCAGGACCCCATCCACCCGGACGATGGCCTCGACCACGCCGGCAACTTCCTCTACATGCTGCTCGGAGAGAGGCCCGAACCCGAAGACGCAGCCCTGATAAACCGCGACCTCGTGTTGCACGCCGACCACGGAATCAACGCCTCCGCGTTCACCTCCCGCGTCGCGGCCTCCACGCAGGCGGACTTCCACGCCGCGATAACCGCAGGCGTAGCAGCCCTCAAAGGCCCCATCCACGGAGGAGCCGCAGAGGCCGTGATGAAGATGACCCTGGACATCGGATCCAAGGACAACGTCGAGAGCTACGTCAAGAACCTCCGCAGCATGGGCAAGCCCGTGATGGGTTTCGGACACCCCGTATACAAGGCCCTCGACCCGCGCTCCGTGCACATCCGGGACGGAGCCAGGGCGCTCAGCGAGCGGAAGGGCCGGCCGCAGTGGTTCTCCGTCCTGGAGAGGGTCGTCGACGTCATGGAACCCTACGCCAGGAAGGGCGTCCACCCGAACGTGGACTTCTGGTCGGGAGCCGTCTACTCCCTACTCGGCATCCCCGACGACCTCTTCATATCCATGTTCGCCATCGGGCGCATCCCAGGATGGACGTCCCAGATCATGGAGCAGTACGCCGCCGGCTACATCATACGCCCCAGGCTGCTCTACAACGGCCCCATGGACACGGCCTACGTCCCGATAGACCAACGCGCCTGACCCGTCACATCAAGACCGGGAGGATAAACCGACGTGACAGAAGAGGACCCACAGACCCCCGAATGTGAACACCACTGGGTCATCGAGAGCCCGAACGGCCCCACCAGCGCCGGCGTCTGCAAGACGTGCGGCCAGAGGTCGGAGTTCAAGAACTCGGTGCAGGGCTCTGGATGGGACCGCAGCGGAGCAAACAAGAAGCGCGCCAGGCAGGTCGGCGCCCAGTCTTCTAAGAAATAACCCCCAGCCGCCTTCCCCAGTCGCAGCCAACAGGCGAACCGAATGAGGACGCCCCCGCGTCCTCCCCGCCGGCAGTCCGCGCCGGATGAACCGGAATCGACCATACGCGCCCGTATCCGCTCACGCGGCCGAATCACCTTCGCCGAGCTCATGGAGACGGCGCTCTACCATCCGACCGGCGGCTTCTACTCCACCGGCGGCGGAGTCGGCCCAGACTTCTTCACAAGCCCCACGGCCCACCCCGCCTTCGGCGCGCTCATCGCCGTCCGGCTCCGCTCGATGTGGGAGGCGCTGGGCCGCGTGTCCCCAATGCACGTCGTCGAGGCGGGCGCGGGCAGCGGCCTCCTGGCCGCCGACGTACTCGCCGCCGCCTCCGGGAGCTTCGCCGACGCCCTCAGATACGTCACCGTAGACCGCGCAGCCCAGGCCGTCGTCCACAGCCGCGCCGAAAGAGTCACCGCAGCCGGCCTGCCCTTCCGGGGACTCGTCGGATGCATCCTGTCCAACGAACTCATGGACGCCCTCCCCGTGCACCGCTTCCGAATCACCCACGGCGCCCCGGAGGAACTGTACGTCTCCACGGACAGCCGCGGCAGCCTGATAGACCTCCCAGGCCCGCCATCGTCCCCATACCTCGCCGCGCGCCTCCGCAGCCTCGCCGCCGACCTGCCGCACGGCTTCCACGGCGAGATATGCCCAGCCGTCGAAACCTGGGCCTCACAGGCCGCAGCCGCCCTGGACCGCGGGTTCGTCCTCACCATAGACTACGGATACGAGGAGCGGGACCCGTCGGACACCGACCGGGTTGGGGGCGCCCTCCAGACCTACCGACGGCACACGCAGGGGGGCGGCCTGTATCGGCGCGTCGGCCGGCAGGACATCACCGCCGACGTCGACTTCGGGTTGCTGGAAGCCGCCGGCGAGAGGGCCGGGCTCCGAACCGTCGGCCGCCTCCCACAGTCGGAGTTCCTGAAGCTGAACGGCTTCGACCACATGCTCGACCGGCTCCGGCGAATCGACCTCGGCGAGCGCGAACGCCAAGCCAACCGGATGGGAATGCTCGAGCTGGTGAAGCCCGAAGGACTCGGCGGATTCAGGGCGCTGATCCAGCAGAAAGCCACGGGCGCCGACGACGCCGCGCGGATCACCCCCCGACCGTCCGACGTCGAATCTACCCGACTGCCGCTGCTCGGCCCCCACCACGCGAACCTGATGGACGCCCGATACCCCCACCTGGCGTGGGAGCCGGGAGACCTCTGGCCCTTCGGAGAGTAGCCCCTACGGATTCAGCCCCAGCTCCGAAGCCGCCGGCTTGAGAGCCTCGATGACGAACGTTATCTGGTCGTCGAAGCTCACCCCGAGCTCCTCCGCCCCCATCAGCATGTCCTCGCGGCTCACCGACTTCGCGAACGCCTTGTCCTTCATCTTCTTCTTCACCGACCGCGGCTTGGTCTCCGACAGGCTCTTCGTCGGCCTGACCAGAGCCACGGCAGTCACGAACCCCGACAGCTCGTCGCAGGCAAACAGAGCCTTCTCCATCATCGTCTCGCGCGGAATGCCGGTGTGGTTGCCGTGCGACAGGACGGCCCTGACGATCTCCTCGGGAAAGCCCCGCTCGCGCAGAATATCCGCCCCGAACGTCGGATGCGACTCGGGAGTCGGACACACCTCCCAATCGAAGTCGTGGACCAGACCGGCTATCCCCCAGGTCTCCTCGTCCGCCCCCTCCTTGCGCGCGAAGGTCCGCATACAGACCTCCACCGCCCGCAGGTGCCTCTTCAGGCTGTCATTCTTGACGTGGTCGTCCACCACCCTCTGGGCATCCTCTCTCGTAACCATCACCCTACCTCGATTCTTGAATATCTCCCGTTCCGCCTGCGGACCTCGGCGAGCACCGACGCGCCGTCGTGATGAAGCCGGTATGGGCAACCATCCGATGCGACGGGCGGACGCTCCTCACTCCGACCTCCCACGGCCTCACCAGCACCTCCACCGTCTCTATCAACTCGAACGTGCCCAGCCTCCTCAGCGCCTCCGCCAGGTCGCGCACCTGAAGAACCGTCGGAAGGAAGCTCGTCAAGATGCCCCCCGGCGCCAGCGCCTCGGAAGCGTGGGCCGCCGCCTGCCACGGCTCCGGCAGGTCGAGTACCATCCTGTCCAGTTCCCTATCCTCGATCCCCTCGTAAACGTCCCCCTTGACCATCGTCAGGTTCGCGGCCCCGGGCAGCATCGCCTCGACGTTGGAGCGGGCCTGCCTGATCATGTCATCCCGAACGTCGTAGGAGTAGACGTGGCCGTCCTCTCCGACGGCGCGCAGCAGCGCGATCGTCAACGCGCCGGAGCCGGAACCCGCCTCCAGAACCCTGGCCCCCGGAAATATGTCCCCGTGCACCAGGATCGCCCCGAGGTCCTTCGGATAGACCACCGTCGCTATCCTCGGCATCTCGCGGGTAAAGTCGGCCATCGTCGGCTTGAAGACCACCACCCGATGACCCAGAGCCGTGGCCATCCAGACACCCTCCGGCCTCCCGATCAACTCAGAGTGCCGAAAGCTGCCCACGTGACTCTCGAATAGGCCCGAAGACTCGAGGCGGATCATGTAGCGGCGGCCGCGGCGGTCCACGACCACGGCGTGATCGCCCTCTCCGAACACGTGCCTACCCGGGCCGCCCCCGGACTCACACCCCGCAGGCGCGCTCACCTACAGCCTGTCGACCTCGGAGATTACCTCGTCCAGGTCGAGCTCGGACATGTCCGCGTACACCCGCGCGAAACGCGCCACCCCCTGCTTGTCTATCAGGAACACCGACCGCTTGGGAGTCCCTCGGCCATCGTCGTAAACCCCATACGACCTGCACACCGCCCCGTGAGGGTGGAAGTCCGACAGCACCGGATACGGTATCCCGCCCAGAGAGGTCGAGAATGCCGCCTGCACCGGCTTCGCGTTCGCGCTTATACCCAGTACCTGGGTATCCTTCTCCTCCAGGGCCGCGTTGACCATCCTGAAGGAGGAGACCTGGTGCGTTCAGCCCCCCGTGAACGAGTGGATGTGGAACGACAGAACGACGTTCCTCTTACCCCTGTAGTCGCTCAGCCTCACGTCCTCGCCGGTGTGAGCCGGCAGCGTGAAGTCGGGAGCCGTGTCGCCAACCCTTATCATCCCTCGCCTCCTTGATCCTGCTCGGCGGCCTCCCGCCGTCTCCACCGGAGCTCGGGGCGCCGCGCCGCCCTCGCCTCGTCCACGCGCGTGTTCGGCGTGTCGTGAGGAGCCTCGTGAAGCAGATGAGGCTCCTCACGCGCCTCCCTCGCTATCTCCTTCATCACCGCGACGAAAGAATCCAGAGTCTCCTTCGACTCGGTCTCCGTGGGCTCGATCATGAGCGCCTGCTCGACGATCAGCGGAAAATACATGGTCGGCGGGTGTATCCCGTAGTCGATCAGCCGCTTCGACACGTCCAGAGCGCTCACGTGGTGGTCCCTGTTCATGCTCCTGGCCGAAAAGACCACCTCGTGCATACACGAGCGGTCATACGGGAGGTCGAAGCAGTCCCGAAGCTCGCTCAGGATATAGTTCGCGTTGATGACCGCGTCCTCGCTGACCTGGATTATGCCCTCTCTGCCGAGCGTCGAGATGTACGAATACGCCCGCACCAGCGCGCCGAAGTTCCCGTGGAACGCCCCCATACGGCCTATCGACTTGACCGGCCTACCCTTCGAGTAGGCCGCCGACTCGTCCGACGACGCCCGCCGGACGACCACCGGCTCCGGCAGATAGTCAACCAGCGTCGGCCCCGCGATCACAGGCCCGGCGCCGGGCCCTCCGCCCCCGTGAGGCTGCGTGAACGTCTTGTGCAGGTTGGAGTGGACGACGTCGAAGCCCAGGTCCCCGAACTTGACCCTCCCCAGCAGGGCGTTCAGATTGGCCCCGTCCCCGTACACCAGCCCGCCGGCCTCGTGAACCGTCCGGACGACCTCCAAAATGTTCGAGTCGAACAGCCCCAGAGTGCTCGGAAGCGTGATCATCAGCCCCGCAAGGTCATCGCCGACCGACGCCCGCAGCGCCTCCAGATCCGTGTCCCCGTGAGCGTCCGACGGCAGCTCCACCACGTCGAAGCCGGACATGGCGGCGGACGCCGGATTCGTGCCGTGCGCGCTGTCGGGAATGAGAACGTTCCTGCGCCAGGCCTCCCCGCGCTCGTGATGATACGCCCTGATCATGAGCATCCCGGCCAACTCCGCGTCGGCCCCGGCCATCGGAGCCAGCGACGTCCCCGCCAGGCCCGTGATCTCGGTCAGATACCCCTGAAGCTCGTACATCAGCCTCAACGCGCCCTGAACCTGATCGTCCGGCTGCAACGGGTGAATCTGAGCCAGACCGGGCAGCGAGGCGACCTCGTCGTTGAGCTTCGGGTTGTACTTCATCGTACAACTGCCGAGCGGATAGAAGTTGTGGTCGATGGAAAAGTTGAACTGGCTAAGCTGAGCCAGATAGCGCACCAACTCCGACTCGGTGACCTCGGGGAAGTCCAGGTCCTCCCTCAACTCCGAATCGGGGGGAAGCTCCTGCTCGGGCACGTCCGGCGGCGGCAGCGTCGCGCCAACCCTCCCCGGCGAACTCCGGTCCATCAGCAGCCGGCGGCGGCCGGCGGCAAGCTCCCTCATCAGGCCGCTCATCCCGCGCCCCCCATCTCCGACAGCGCGGCCGCAAGACCCTCGATCTCCTCCCGCGTGTTCGCCTCCGTGACGCAGACCAGCATCCCGTTGCGGTACCTGTCGCTGACGTCCAGACCCCCGATTATCCCGCGCTCCAGCAGCCGCCTGTTCACCTCCGACGGCGGAAGCGGGCACTCGACGACGAACTCCTGGAAGAACGTGCCCTCGATCGGCAGCGAGTAGCCCGGAAGCTCCTCTATCAGGGACGCCGCGTAGTGCGACTTCTGGTAGCAGGCCTCCGCAACGCGCCTCATCCCATGCTTCCCGTGTGACGCCATGTAGACCGTGGACATCAGCGCGATGAGCGCCACCGACGTGCATATGTTCGACGTCGCCCGCTCCCGCCTTATGTGCTGCTCCCTGGTCTGCAGAGTGAGCACGTACGCCGTCCTCCCGCGGGTGTCCACCGTCTTCCCGACGATGCGCCCCGGCATCTGGCGGACGTACCGCTCCTTGCAGGCGAATATCCCGACGTATGGGCCGCCGAACGTCGTCGGAACACCCATCGCCTGACCCTCGGCAGCCGCTATGTCGGCGTCGTAATCGCCCGGAGGCCGAAACATCCCCAACGATATGGGGTCCACGTAGGACACCAGCAGCGCCCCCTTCGAATGCGCCAACTCGGAGAACCGGCCCCCGTCCTCCATGTAGCCGAAGAAGTTCGGACTCTGAACCAGAAGCGCCGCCGTCCTGTCGCCGATCTCCGGAGAGTCGCGCGAAACCACGTCGACCGCAATCCCCTGAGAGCGCGTGTACGTCCGAAGCACCTCGATGAATCTCGGATTCACCGTGTCCAGCGCCGCCACACGGTCGCGCCGCGTGATCCGCGCTGCCATCAGCGCCCCCTCGGCCAGCGAGGTCGAGCCGTCGTACATACCGGCGTTGGCCGCGTCCATCCCCGTCAGCAGCGAACACAGCGTCTGAAACTCATACTCGGTCTGGAGAGTGCCCTGCGAGACCTCCGGCTGGTAGGGCGTGTACGAGGTCATGTACTCGCTGCGGCCCGTTATATGGCGCACTATCGCCGGAATGTGGTGGCGGTACGAACCCGCGCCCAGAAAACAGGCGTAGTCGCCCGGCGCCGCGTTCATGCCCGACAACTCCCGCGCGTACGCCGAAAGCTCCATCTCCGACAGGGGCGCAGCCAGATCCAGAACGGGATCCCTGTGCTCCTCGGGGATGTCCTCGAACAACTCCGCCGCGCTGCTCACCCCGATGGCGTCGAGCATCCGGCGCCGGTCGGAATCGGTGTTGGGAGTATACGGCGACCTGAACGACTCGCTGCCCATCAGACGACCCCGGCAGACCCGGCGCCGCTGCCCCGGCATACGCCGGAACCCCGCACGCGCTGGAATGACGACGTGAGGCCGCTCGACATTCTCATCCCTTACGCGGCCTGCGAGTCCAGGAACTCCTGGTACTGATCCGCCGTCATCAGCCTGTCGAGACCCGATGCGTCATCCAGCGAAGCCCTGATCAGCCAGCCCGCGCCATACGGATCCTCGTTGACGACCTCCGGACTGTCCGAGGCGCGCTCGTTGACCTCCAAGACCCTGCCGGAAACGGGCGTGAAGAGGTCGGACACCGCCTTCACAGACTCGATCTCACCCATCTTCTCGAACTGCGTGAGACCCCCGCCCACAGGGGGCAGCTCCACGTAGACCACGTCGCCCAAGCTCTCCGCCGCAAACTCGGTGATCCCGATCTCCACGCTCCCATCGTCGAGCAGCCGCGCCCACTCGTGCTCACTCGAGTACCTGAGGTCGGCAGGATTCATGCGCTCACCTCTCCGCAAATAGAAAACTGGCCGCTGCGGGCTACGACCTCAGCGGCGCTATCGGCACAAGCAACGCCCCATCCGACACGTAGAATGGAAGGTCGGCCACTTCCGCCTCCACGGGACGGCCCCGCATGTCGATCAGGAAGCGCGAACCCGCCGCCGCATAGCCGTTTGGAACATAGCCCATACCTATACTCATGTCAAGAGTCGGCGAGCGGGTCCCGCTCGTCACCTCGCCGATTACCTCCGTACCGTCCATGATGGAGTAACCGTGCCTCGGTATCCCCCTCCCGAGCATCTGGAAGCCCACGAGCCTGCGGCTCACCCCGGCGTCGCGGATCCGACGCAGCGCGTCACCGGGAACGTAGCCCTCCCTGTCCATGCTCACGAACCTGTCCAGGCCGGCCTCGTAGGGATTCACCGACACGTCCATGTCGTTGCCGTGAAGCAGAAGCCCAGCCTCCAGGCGCAGCACGTCGCGGGAGCCCAGACCGCACGGCGCCGCTCCCCTCTCCGACAGCGCAGCCCACACCGAGGGCGCGTCGCCCGCCGCGACTATGACCTCAAAGCCGTCCTCCCCCGTATATCCCGTCCGCGCCAGCAGCGCCTCGCTCCCCGCGACAACCGTCTCCGCCGCCGTGTATATCCGCATCTCCTCCAGATCGTGATCCGTCAGACCGCCCAGCATCGCAGCAGCCCCAGGCCCCTGGTGCGCGATCATCGCCGTCTCCGACGTCACGTTCGCAATCTCGAAGCTCAGGCCCGCCCCCCACCTCGAGAACCAGTCGAGCACGGCGTCCGTATTCGAGGCGTTCGGAATCACCAAGAACCGATCCTCCCCCAGCCGGTAGACGATGCAGTCGTCTATTATCCCGCCCCTCTCGTCGCAGATGACGTTGTACCGCGCCCGACGCCGCCTCAGCTTCGGTACGTCCACGCTCAGAACCCGGCTCAGAAACTCCGCCGCGTCCGCTCCCCTGATCTCCAGACGCCCCATGTGAGAAACGTCGAACAGCCCCGCCCCCGAACGCACCGCCCGCGCCTCCGCAAGTATCCCCCCGTACTGAACCGGCATCTCCCAACCCGCGAACGGCACCATCCGCGCCCCAAGCGCCGCGTGCGTGTCGAAAAGAGAAGTCCGGCGAAGCCCCCCACTGGAACTCATGAGTACGCTAACCCTCCCTGAGCCTGTAGTGTCCCTCACCCAGGGACTCTATGATCCCGAAGTCCCTCAGAATCTGAGTCTGCTTGCGCAACTGGTCAGCCACGAAGCGATTATTGGGGTATCTCTCGGCGGCCACAGGCCCACACACCGCAAGCACGTCTCTATTGTGGAATCCGCTCTCCGGCATCTTCAATATCCCTTCCAACGTGAGTCTGCGCCAGCCGGTGAACCTCTCCAGAAACGCCTCTACGTCGGGCTTCGAGAATGGCCTTCCATGCATATCGTCGCCCGGCGCCAAGACGGGCAGCTCAGGCAAGGTTCTCCTGACAACCCCGACTGGGCCATGCAGTTCCTTGAGGTCGTCGGCCTCCACCATGCTGGGGGGATACTCCGCGCCCAGTCCATCCATGAGAGACTCGGCAAGTTCATTCACCACACCACTGTCCTCAGTGCTCAGACCACATTCGAGATTGCGCCACATCCCTGAATTCGTCGCGTTAGCGGAGGTCACAAGCGCTGCGGTATCGTCGAAGACGTACACCTTGGCGTGAAGGGCGCTCAGGCTGTAGACCGCCACGCCGTTCTCCGCAAGAGCGCAGAGAGTATCCAGGTCGGATGACCGGGCAGCAAAGTCCCGCAGGTTCGTTCGGGTGACCAGCTTGCGACAAACGTCATTCGATACCATGTCGGTCAGCCTGATGATGCCGTCGTTGACATATGGACTGCCGACAAGCATACGCGACCTGCAGCCGCGCGCCCGCTCGGCCAGCCAGTCGAAGGTCGGGGTGGTGACGACCCCCAGCCCCGTCATCCCGCCTCGCTCAGAACCGGAGCCGGATTCCTCGCCTCGAGGCATTCTCCATCGACGCCTGTCCTCTCGATTGCGAGCACCAGCCCGTCCGCCAATTCATACCCCGCCTTGTAGCCTCCGTCCATACGCCGCCAGGCATTGAACCTGTCGCACACCCCACTCAAGTCCGCCCCAGGCTGAATAGCATTGACGAAGCGTTCGGGCCAGTACGTCGATTCGATGTAGCCAAGGTCGTGAAAAATAGTCTCAAACTCCTGGGTGAGCTCTAGCGGTATCCCAAACAGCGTCTCGAACAGCTTGAGGTCCCACTCCTTGCCGGGAGCGAAGTCGTGGAGTGAGCATCCCACCGCGCACCCGTAACCATCCTTCCAGTACTCGAAGTCGTCCTTAAAAGATGCTGAAGTTTTCCCTGTGGGCGGCCAGTGAGTCCAATAGCTGAGCCTTGCTGACGGGAGCCCCGAGAAACGCCTTCATGTCACCCCTCCTTCTGGTGCGGTCCGCTCGCCTGTCACAGCCGTCCGGCACAGCGCACCCAAGACAGCCTCACCACCGCCGCCCATTGTATTGACGAGGTCTTGCATGTCAAGCGACTACACCCCTCCCCTCAGACCGGCCACTGCCCACCCCCCCTTGACAACGCCGAACTCTTGTCCTACACTTATCCCATGGAAGCAGTCAACCCAGCAGCAGCCAATCTCGCAGCCCTGAAGAGACCTGTCCCACAATTGTCCCAGAACTGCTCCGGTTATGCTCCACATATGTTCCACAAGTGCCCCACATTTGTACCACGAATTCAAACCCTCAGCTAGGAGATGGAACAAAATGGAACAGTTTGGAACAGATTTCAGCGAAAAACTCTCCGAGAGGCAGATCGAAACCCTGCCCCACCTGCTCAAACCCGGCTCCCTCTCCCAGCAGGCCAAGAACGCAGGCGTCGGCCGCACCACCCTCTACAGGTGGCTCGAAGACGACAACTTCCGCAATGCCGTAACGCAGCTCCGAGAAATAACCATGCAGATCGCAGAATCCGAGATACTCGCCATGTCATACGAGGCCGCCGCCGTCATCTACGACGCCCTCAAGGGCGAAGACAAGAACGCGAGATTCAAAGCAGCCCAGATCGTCCTGCAGCACGCCCACAACGCCCAATACGGACGCGACCTCGAAAAACGTGTTGAAATGATCGCAGACGCCCTCAAGCTCGCAAAGGAAGCCGCATGGCAAACACACACATAAACCGCATGCTCCACTCCCTCGAGAGGCGACTCGTCAAAGAGCGCGCCACACTCATGGTCCAAGAGTTCGCCGGAACCGTGGTCGACCGATGGGACGACCTCGCCTACCAAAACCTCCACCTCGATCATTTCCTGCGTGCCGTCGGCATCTTCCGCAAGCTGGAGATGCACGTGAACAGCCTCCCCACCGGTCCCAAGGCCGTCGTCTACCTGGAGAAATGCATCCGCGAAGGCAGACCCCCAGACGAGCGCTCCCTAATCTCCATCATGGCCCCCTGGTCCAGACCACGATGACCCCCCAGGCCGGCCCGACCGGACGCCCCAGGCCCTAGGGCTGGTCCGCGCTCAGCGCCCGCAGCCCGCCCACGCGCGTCCCCACCCACTTCTGGTCGTCCGGCCCCACCGCAACCGAGGTGATGTCGTGGCCGAACGGCCCCTCCTTCAACTCGTACGCCCTGATCTCGTCCCCGTCGAGGACCGTGATGCCCGCCCGCCCGGTCGTGAGCCAGACACGGCCCCTGGAGTCGAACCCGATCTTGAGAATGAAGTTGCTCGCCAGCCCGTCACGCGACGTGAGGTTGGTGAAGCTCCGGCCGTCGAACGAACTCAGACCCCCGAGGGTGCCTATCCACAGAATGCCATCCGGAGCCTGCGCAACGAAGCGCACGTTGTTGCTGACCAGACCGTCCTCCTGACGGTATACCCTCCAACTCTCACCGTCGAACACGCTCAGCCCACCGTCCTCCGTCCCCGACGCGGCCCACAGGCGGCCCTGGTCGTCGACCGTGAGCGAGCGGACGTTGTTTCCCGCGAGGCCGTCCTCCTCGGTGTAGGTCGTCCAACTGCTGCCGTCGAAGCGGCTCAGCCCCTCCACCGTCCCCACCCACAGATCACCGTTGGGGTGTACGACCGAGGCGAAGACGAAGTCGTCGGCGAGGCCGTCCTCCTCCGTATAGGTCGTCCAGACACTGCCGTCGTAGCGGGTTATGCCCCGCTCGGTGGCGAAATAGGCGTTCCCGTCGTCGTCCACGTATACGTCGGACACGTTGGAGTGAGGAAGCCCGTCCTCGACGGTGAACAGCCGCCAGGTCTCCCCGTCGAACACGCTGGCCCCCAGACCCCCCTCGGTCGCCACCCAGACCAGCCCGTCCCTGTCCACGAACACGTCGTTGATCTGGTTGCCCCCGATGTTGTCCGCCCTCGTGTAGATCGTCCAGGTCAGCTCGGGGCCGCACGCGACCGCGGCTGCCGCAAGAGCGGCCAAGCCGACGAACACGCCAGCCAGGCTGAAGGGTCTGCCCATTAAATATCCAACCCCCGGAGAACGCTGAACGGCTCTGCCGCGCTGCCCGTATTGTCCTCGACGCGGCGGGCCGTATTGTCCTTGACGCGGCGGGATTGTAACATACGGGCGCCGTGAACAGCCCGCCGAATCTGACATCCAGACGCCTCGAGTTCGACGACGCCGTCCAGGCGATGGAGTACTACTCCGCCGCAGGCTGGACCGACGGCCTGCCCGTAGTGCCGCCAACCGTCTCCAGGGTCACGGAGTTCCTCGACCGCGCAGGTCGGACGCCGTCCGAAATCGTCGGCGTGGAACCCGCCAAGGGGCGCGTCATCACCGCCGAGAAGGTGGCCGTCAACGCGGTCATGGCGGGCTGCCTGCCCGAACACCTCCCCGTCGTGCTGGCCGCCGTCGAGGCCATGGCCGAAGACGAATACAACATGCACGGAACCTCCGTGAGCACCCAGGGCGCCGCTCCCATGACCTTGGTGAGCGGCCCGGCCGCCCGCGAGCTCGGAATAAACTCCGGCGTCGGCGTGTTCGGCCCCGGACACAGGGCCAACGCCTCCATCGGCCGCGCGGTCAGACTGGTCGTCTCCAACGTGACCGGCGCCGCCGCCGGCGAATTGGACAAGGCGACGATGGGGCACGGCGGAAAGTACAGCTGGTGCATCGCGGAGGCTGAGGACGTCAGCCCATGGGAACCGCTCCACGTCGAGCGCGGCCTCCACGCAGACCGGAGCGCCGTCACCGTGTTCGCGGCCCTCGCCCCAAACCAGGCAACAAACCACACAGGCAACAGCCCGGAGCCGATCCTCGCATCGGTGGCCGACGCGATGCTGACGTCAGGACCTCCCAGCCAATCCGAGATAGTGGTGGTGCTCGGCCCGGAGCACGTCGGCTACGTCAGGTCGGCCGGATGGTCCAAGAGGCGGGTCAAGGAGTTCCTGCACGGGGCCGCCCGCCGCAAGGCCTCGGAGTGGGCCAAGGCCGACGCCCTGCCCTGCCCCAGCCGCCCCGATGAGTACGTCGGCGTGACCGCCGGCCCGGACAGCGTCACCGTCCTGGTAGCGGGCGGCGCCGCCGGAGGATTCTCGGCGGTCATTCCGCTGTGGGGCGGCGGCGCGGGCTCACGCTCGGTGACGAAACCGATTCGGTGGTAGAATAGCGAGACCCGAACCACGGGATTCCGAGAGACGGAGGCGGCACACGTGACCAGACTCGAAGTACTTGACCCAACCCAGGAATCGATACCTCAGGAGGCCGTGCTGGCGCCGCGCCCCATGACCCTGAACGGAAGCTCCCTCGGCCTGCTTTCCAACGGCAAGCGCAACGCCGACGCGATGCTCCGGATGGTCCACGACGTGCTGGCGGACACGTACGAGTTCGACAGAGTGGTGTCGGTCGACAAGGGCAACGCGTCGAGACCGTGCCCCCAGGACATCATGGCGGAGCTCGCCGATCGATGCGACGTGGTGATCACCGCGTCAGGGGACTGAGGCTCCTGCTCATCGTGCAGTGTGCACGACGGGATCGAGCTGGAGAAGAAAGGAATCCCGACCGGAGTCATCTGCACCGAGCCGTTCATCTCGAGCGCCAGGGCAATGTCGAGGCTGGCCGGCATCCCCGACTACCCCTTCGTGGTCGTGCCGCATCCCCTCGGGAGCCTGAACCCCGATGCGCTGCGTGAACGCGCCGCGATGGCCGCGCCCGAAGTGCTGCGCATCCTGCTGGCCCGGTAGAGTCGCAGAGGGCCGCCCGACCGGAAGACAGGGCCTACGCGGTCTCCCTGCGGTAGGCCCAAGTCGCCGCGGTCAGCATGATCACGGTCGTGACGACCAGCACCCAGAACCCCGGCAGTATCGAGTCCCAATTCCAGCCCTCGATGACGATGGTCCGAACGCCGACCATCACGTAGTCGACAGGGTTCAGCATGACTGCGACCTTGAACCATCCGGTCAGCAGGTCTCTGGGCATGAACGCCGTGGTCAGGAACGCGAGCGGCATGAAGAGCAGCCAGCTGTTCTGAGTCACCTGCACGCTCTTGGTCTTCAGCGCGATGATGAGTCCGAGACAGGCCGTGGCGATTCCGAAAGTGGTGGCCGCCGCGAGTATGGCCAGCAGCCCCAGGAGGCCGCCCTCGAACCTCACGCCGAGGATGGCGGCCATGACCATTATGCCGAGCACCTGAATCATCGCCCGCGTTCCGGACATGAGCAGCGTGCCCATCAGGATGGAGAAGCGGTTCACCGGCGCCAGCAGCAGCTTGTCGAAGTAGCCGGACAGCATGTCCGTGAGGAGCGAAAAGGCGACGTCGGAGCCGTTGAAGACCACGGCCATGACGATGACCATGCCTGTGATATAGGCCTGGTAGTCGTCCGAAGGGAAGCCCGGTATGGCGGTCATGCCGCTGAGCGGAGCTCCGAAGAACAGGAACATGAACAGGGAGAACGTGACCGTCGAGATCACCAGGGCCGGCTGAGCCATCCAGGCCCTGAGGTTCCGAACGTAGATGAAGTAGGTCTCTCTGGCAACGGTCATTCGGTCTACCTCTTCTTCAGGCCCATAAGTGGGCGCATCATCTCGCCGACCTCGTCGCCGGTCGCCTCCTCCACCCGGATGGTGCGCCCGGTGTGCTTGAGGAACACGTCGTCGAGTGAGGGTCGGGCCACCGAGAGGTTGGCAACCGGGATGCCGTCGTCGTGGAGCAGCCCGACGATAGCCGGCACTGCGGCGCTCCCGTCCTTCACGGTGACGGCCAAGCCGTGGTCGGCTCTGTTGACCGCGTCGACGCGGGCGCGCTGCCGGAGCGCATCCTCCGCCTTCGCGTACAGGGCGTCATCGGCGCCTTCGAGGACGACCTGCACGACGTCGCCGCCCACGTCAGCCTTGAGCGACTGCGGCGAGCCCTCGGCGACGATGCGGCCCTGGTCGATGATGGCAATACTCCGGCACAGGCGGTCGGCCTCCTCCATCATCTGCGTGGTGAGCAGAATGGTCACGCCTCCGGCGTTCAGATTGTCCAGGTGCTCCCACATGGTCAGCCGGCTCTGTGGATCGAGGCCAACCGTCGGCTCGTCGAGGAAGAGCAGGTCCGGGCTGTGCATGAGCGCGCCCGCGAGGTCGACGCGCCGCCTCATGCCGCCGGAGTACGTGCCCACCCTGCGGCCGGCCACGGACGTCAGCCCGACCAGTTCGAGCAGGTCGTCGGCGCGGCGCCGGGACTCTCGCGCGGAGAGGCCGTACAGCACGCCCTGGAGCCGCAGGAAATCCCTGCCCGCGGCCAGGTCGTCCAGACCCACCTCCTGCATGGCGAACCCGATGCTCCGGCGCACGGCCTTCGGCTCGGAGTCGACGTCACGGCCCGCGACGGTCACCACGCCCGACGTCTTCTTCAGCAGGGTGGCGAGTATCTTCATCGTGGTGGTCTTGCCCGCGCCGTTGGGGCCGAGGAAGCCGAAGAAATCCCCTTTGCTCACGCTGAAGTCGATGTTCGAGACGGCCCGGGTGCCGCCCGGGTATATCTTTACCAGGTCCCCCACTTCAACCATGTTTTCGTCAGGCAATTCGAATCCTTTCATCCTGTCGGGCGGCGGCGTAATGCGCGGTCTTCATGACAGGAGGCCAAGCCTGACAGCGCGCGTCGGGTCGAGCTCGGGCTCTGGCAGCGGCCCGACAGCCCCCGAGGCGCCCGCTCAGCCGTCCAGCTTCCCGGTCAACTCGGACTCGGACGGCTCCACGAGCACGTCTCCGCCTTCGAAGACCAGCACCGGAATGATGCTCATGCCGTCGCTCACTTCCCTGACGTAAGCGCGGCCTTTCGCATCCGTGTCGACGTCGACCCACTCATATGGGACGGCCCTCTCGTCGAGGACGCGCCTAGCCATCCTGGTGTCACCGCACCACATGGCCCCGTACATCGTCAGTCGTGTCATGGAAGCCCCGTCCCGCCTCAGGCTAATTTTAAGTATACCACTCAGGGGGACCGTCAGGAGCAAGGCATCGCGTCACCGGCGCCCGCGCTCCCCACCCGCCCGTGATAGAATCTCCAGGCCAACATCACTTGAGGGAGACACATGCTCGAGCGTTTCAGGGTTCCGACAGAGCAGCAGATTCTGATAGACCACGACTCCCTGCGCGAGACGGTGACGGCGCTGTTCGAGAAGGTCGGCGTTTCCCGCGGGGACGCCGCCGAGGGCGCCGAAACGCTGGTGAGGAGCGACCTGCGCGGCGTGGAGACCCACGGGGTGTCGAACATGCTCCGGGTATACATGGAGCAGTACACCAGCGGCGACCTCAACCCCAGGCCGAACGTACGGATCGTGCGCGAGTCTCCTGGGACGGCCACGGTGGACGCCGACAACGGGCTGGTGACCATTCTGGGGCCCAGGCTCATGCGGATGGCCATGGAGAAGGCCCGCCGGGTCGGCGTCGGGACGGTCGTCGTCTTCAACTCCGGCCACTCGGGCGCCATCGGCCACCACGCCAGCATCGCGGCAGCGGAGGACATGGTCGGAGTGTGCTACACGGCGGCCGGCCGGGCGGCCGTGCCGCCGTTCGGGGCGGAGACGAGGCTTGGGACCAACCCGATCGCTATCGCGGCCCCGGCGAGAAACGAGCCTGCCCTGCTCTTCGACGCCGCGACCACGGCTATCGCGGGCAACAAGCTGTCGCTCGCCAGGAGGCTCGGCTCTCCCATCGCGCCGGGCTGGATCGCCGACCTGGACGGCGCCGTTACCACCGAGGAGACCGCGCCCCGCGAACGCGGCGAGTACCATCAAACACACTTGGGCGGCACGCGCGAGCAGGGCTCGCACAAGGGCTTCGGGCTGGCCCTCATGGGAGAGGTCCTAGCGACCATGCTTGCCGGAGACCTGCCCGACATGATCACCGACCGGACCCCTCACGGCAACAGGCACAGCTTCGCGGCCTACGACATCGCGTCGTTCACGGATGTCGACCTCTTCAAGGACAACATGGACAGGATGCTCCGGGAGCTGAGGGACACCAAACCCGCGCCCGGCCACAGCCGCGTAATCTACCCCGGCATATCCGAGTTCGAGGAGGAGAAGCGGAGAAGGGCCTGCGGCATCCCTCTGCACACAGAGGTCGTCGAGTGGTTCGAGGGCATCTGCTCAGAACTCTCCGCGCCGAGACTCAGGAGAGCGGCCCGGTCTCAGGCGTCCTGACTCCGGCATGGTCAAGCGTATCTGGTTCAGGGGCCTCATGAGCAGGACCATCGGAGCCGTCGCGCTGCTTGCGGCGCTGGCCGCGTGCGGGGGCGACTCGCCCGCCAGGCCCTCGGTCTCCACCCCGGGCGCCGCCGCCGCGGCCGTCCCGGCGGAACCGGCGCCGACGCCGACTCGTCCCGCGTCGTCGGTCACCCAGACCGCCGCCGAGGAGATGCCGACGCAGACTCCTCTGACTGTGATGGCCCTAGAGCCCGCTTTTCCCGTGCTGTCGCACTCGCGCATGGTGGACATGGCCTATCCCGAAGACGGCTCCGACCGGCTCTACGTGGCGCTGCAACCCGGCCGTATCGTCTCGTTCCCGAACGATCCGGGAGCCGAGTCGTCCGAGGTGTTCCTCGACATCAGGGACAGGGTGAGCGCCGAGGGCGAGGAGGAGGGTCTGCTCGGCCTCGCGTTCGACCCTGAGTACACTGCCAACGGCTATTTCTACGTCTACTATTCGGCGTCGAGACCGAGGCGTTCGGTGGTCTCGCGGTTCTCGTCGAACGCCGACGACCGCAGCGCCGACCCCGGCAGCGAGCTGGCGCTGCTGGAGGTTCCACAGCCCTTCTCGAATCACAACGGCGGCCAGATCGTCTTCGGGCCGGACGGGTACCTCTACGTCGGTCTGGGAGACGGCGGGAGCGGAGGAGACCCTCACGGCAACGGTCAGAGTGTGGACACGCTCCTCGGCTCGATCCTGCGCATCGACGTGAGCGCGGCCGACTCCGGCCGAGCCTACTCGGTGCCTGACGACAACCCGTTCGTCGGGCGTGAGGACGCCCGACCGGAGATTTGGGCCTACGGCCTTCGCAATCCCTGGCGCTTCTCGTTCGACCGCGCCACCGGCGACCTCTGGGCCGCAGACGTCGGCCAGAACAGGTTCGAGGAGGTGGACGTGATACGGCCCGGCCTGAACTACGGCTGGAACGTCATGGAGGGAGCGCACTGCTTCCGTGCCCAGGACTGCGACCGGACCAGTCTGGAAACGCCCGTCGCCGAGTACGGCCGCGAGGACGGGTGCTCCGTAACCGGAGGCTACGTCTACCGGGGCTCCCTGCTGCCGTCTCTATACGGCGCATACATCTACGGCGACTACTGCTCCGGCAGGGTCTGGGCACTCAGATACGACGGCGAAGCGGTGACCGAGCACGTGCGGATCGCGGACTCGGTGTCGCGCATCTCCTCGTTCGCCGAGGACCGCGCGGGGGAGCTGTACGTCCTCTCATTCGACGGAAATATCTACAGGTTCGTTCAGCCGTGACGGGCCGTTGTCCAGGAGGCATGGAGTGAACACCGCACACTTCGCGCTGAGCGTGTCCGAGGCCGCGTCTTCGATCAGGGCAGGGTCGCTGTCGCCTGTCGATCTGATGGAGTCGCTTCTGGCCCGTTCCGACGCTCTGGACCCGGCTCTCCGTGTCTGGGCCTCGCTCGACCACGGCAAGGCTATGCAATCGGCCCGGGACTCCGAGAGCCGCCTGAAGCAGGGCGGCCCCGTGGGCCCGCTTCACGGCGTGCCGGTCGCGGTGAAGGACATCTTCTATACAGAGGGCTTCCCGAACGCCGCAGGATCGCCGCTCTACGCGGACTTCGTGGCCTCATACGACTCTATGCCAGTCTCCCGTCTCAAGGAGGCCGGGGCCATAGTCATGGGCAAGTCTGTCACGACCGAGCTCGCCCTCGGCGATCCGTCCCCGACTCGCAATCCCTGGAGCGAGGCCCATACGCCGGGCGGTTCCAGCAGCGGCTCGGCCGTCGGGGTGGCGGCTCGCCTCTTCCCAGCCGCGCTGGGGTCGCAGACGGCGGGCTCGGTGATCAGGCCCGCAGCCTTCAACGGCGTCGTTGGCATGAAGCCGACCTTCGGCCGCGTCAGCCGGTACGGCGTGACGCCGGTCGCCTGCTCATTCGACACGGTGGGTTTCTTCACCCGCAGCGTGGAAGACGCGGCACTGATCCTCGACGTTCTGGCCGGTTACGACCCCGCGGACCCGGCATCTTCCGACAGGCCGGTCCCGGACCACGTCGAGAGCCTAGAGGACGACCCCATGCCCAGAGTGGGCCTGGTGCGTCGGTTCTTCCTGGAGACCTGCGGCGAGGAGGCCAGGGCTGCGACTCTCGGGGTGGCGGAGAAGCTGGCCCGGAGTGGCGCCGAGGTCGAAGAGGTCGACGTCCGCTTCGACTTCGAAGCGGCGCTGAGGGCCCACCGGACCATAATGGCCGTCGAAACCGCGGCCGTCCACAGGGTGGACTTCGGCCGCCGGCCGGACGACTACTCGCCGTTCGTCCGCGGGGTCATAGAGATGGGAGTTCTCACGCCGGCCGTGACCTACGTCCAGGCGCAGCAGGTGCGGAGAGAGTTCACTCGAGAGGTGACTAAGGCGCTGGCCGGCGTCGACCTGCTGCTCACCACGGCGGCCGACGGCCCGGCGCCGCGCGACCTCGGCACGACGGGAGACCCGAGCTACCAGGCGCCGTGGACAATGGCAGGCGTCCCCATGATCACGCTGCCCTGCGGGCTGAGCCAGGAGGGCCTGCCTCTGGGTGTGCAGCTGGCCGGGCGCGTATTCGGAGAGCGTGGACTGCTTCGAGCCGCGCGCCGATGCGAGAGGGCGCTGGACGTCAGCCTGTTCCCGAAGGGCCTTTCGTAGGCGCCCCTACCCGCTTCCCTCGGCGGCGACGTACTTCGAGGGACATTTGACGATGACGTTCCGGCTCTCGAACACGCCGTCCGAGCCGTAGCTCCCTTCGAGTATTATCTCCGAGTGCTCGTTGAAGAAGAGGTCAGGCAGTATGCCGTCGTGGGCTGCCTGCATAGTCTCCGAGCCGTCCGTGAGAGCGAAGCGGGCCAGGGTCGAGGTGTCCTTCCGATCGAACGACCCCTGAACGAGTTTGCCGCTCACGCGCACCGTCCTTCCGTCCTGGGTGGCCCCCAGGTCCCGGAGCTCTCCAACGGTGTAGTAGTAGACGGTCGCGCTCTGGAAGGCCATGACCGCAAGGTATCCGAACGCGCCTATCAGCACGACGAGAGCGACGAGCAACTTACCCCGGTTGGACGATAGCACGCCTCCCTCGGCGGCTATCGGTCGTGGAGTGGGCCGCGATCGGTCCTCAGGCAATCGGGGTGTCCTCCGGCTTCGTCTCGTCCTTCTCGGCGTCTCTCAGGGCCAGCGCCCTGACGAGCGCATCTATCTCCCGCTTCAATTCTCGCTGTCGTTTCGACATCACAAACGCGTAGCCAAAGAAGGCCGCCCACGTGACGAAGAAGACAGCGAACAGCCACGGCAGTTCCGACTCGCCCTCGGACTCGACGCCTGCCTGTGGGGACGGACCCCGGCCGCCGACCTCTACCGGCGCGCTCTCCGACGCGAACACAGGGGGCGTATACGCGGACGCGGCGAGAGCGGCGCACAGCGCCAAGGCCAGCGCGACTGCGAGACGGCTAGATTGCATTGCGATGTGCCTCATCCACAGAATACTCCGCGCGGCGCAGCGAGAACCTCTCGACCAGCAGGTAGGCGTACAGGATGGTGAACGCGGCCACCGAGAGGAGCAGGGCCAGGTATATCCTGGTCGAGCCGATCGCGTCGCTGTCCTCTGCCAGGGGGCCTGTGTTCAGTTCCGGGTGTGCCGTCCGCCACCAGACGGTGGCCATGTAGATTATGGGTGCGTCGACCGCGCCGAATATGGCCACGACCGCGCCGAACCTCGCCCCCTGTGAACCCCTGGGGGCGTATGCCCTCACCATCAGGTAACCGACGTATATGAACCACAGCACCAGGGTCGTCGTCAGCTTGGGGTCCCAGGTCCACCACCACCCCAGGTCGCCTCTGGCCCAGATGACCCCTGTTACGAGGATCAGGCTGGCGAACACGACGCCGACCTCGGCGGCCGCGTATTCCAGAGCATCCCACCCGTCTCTGCCGGTCACCAGGTATATGACGGAAGCGGCTGCCACGATCACGATCGAGACCATCCCTATCCAGCCGAGAGGGACGTGGAAGTAGAAGATGCGCTGAGACACTCCAAGGTTGAGCTCGGTGGGGACCCAGAAGAAGACGGCGTAGAGCGTAAGGGCCATCAGCGCGGCACTGGCGTAGAGCAACCCAAGTGGCCGCGTCCAGTGCGCGGACCTCTCGGATGCCTGGCCCCCGTGAATCCCTATGGTTCGGATCATGGGCAGAGTTTATCACAGCCGACGATTGGACAGTCATCGGAGGACAGGTTCTAGTACCTGGAGACGCTGACGTCCGCCAGCCTGCCCGTGACCAGGAATATGACCCGTTCGGCGATGTTGGTGGTGCGGTCGGCTATGCGTTCGAGGTCGTGGGCGACCCAGAGCAGGTAAGTGGCCCGTCGGATCGTCTCGGGATCCTCCAGCATGTAGGTGAGCAGTTCGCGGTAGACCTGATCGTATAGGTCGTCGATCTTGTCGTCGTCTTTGCAGACGGTGGTGGCTGCCACGATATCGCGGTTCACGAAGGCGTCGAGGCTCCTCCTCAGCATGTCGGCAGACTGCTCAGCCATGCGGGGGATGTCGATCAGAGGCTTGAGGGGCGGGTCGTTCCCCATCATGAGGCTGATCTTGGCAATGCCTTCGGCATAGTCGCCTATTCGCTCCAGCTCGACGGCTACGTGAAGCACGGTGATAATGACTCTCAGGTCGCCTGCCATCGGCTGCTGAGTGGCTATGAGGTCGATGCACCTCTCTTCCAGGTCGAACCGTTTCAGGTCGACGATGTCGTCCTCTCTGACAACCTGTCTCGAGGCGTCGAGGTCGCGCCGTCTCAGGGCGTCCATAGCCCTGGCGACGGCCTTCTCGACCATCCCTCCCAAGAGCAGCAACTCGTCCTGGAGTCGCGTGAGGTCTTTGTGGAAGTCTGTTCTGGGCGTCACTGGAATGCCCCCCTAGCTGAAGCGTCCTGTTATGTAGGCTTCGGTGCGTTCGTCCTTCGGGTTGGTGAATATCTGCTGCGTGTCTCCGTGCTCGACCAGGTATCCGGCCCTGTCGTCATCGACCATCAGGAAGGCTGTCTCGTCCGAGACCCGGGCCGCCTGCTGCATATTGTGGGTGACTATAACAATCGTGTAGACACGGCTCAATTCGCGGATGAGCTGCTCGATGGCCAGGGTGGCTATGGGGTCGAGGGCGGAGGCGGGTTCGTCCATCAAGACCACTTCCGGCTCGACGGCCAGCGCGCGGGCGATGCAGAGCCGCTGCTGCTGCCCGCCGGACAGGGCGAAGGCGCTCTTGTTCAGCCGATCCTTGACCTCCTCCCAAAGGGCGGCCTGGCGCAGGGAGCGTTCGACCGCCTCGTAGATGTCCCCGGTGTAGCCGTTGACACGAAGGCCGAAGGCGACGTTGTCGAATATGGACTTTGGGAACGGATTGGGCTTCTGGAACACCATACCGATGCGCGACCGCAGCTCCGTGGGATCCACCGAGCTGTCGTATATGTTTCGTCCCCTAAACTCGACGGACCCGCCTATCTTCACACTAGGTATCAGGTCGTTCATCCTGTTGAAGCTGCGCAGCAGCGTGCTCTTCCCGCAGCCGGAAGGCCCGATCAGCGCCGTAACCATGCCGACCTTCGCCTGGAAGTCGACGTCCTTGATGGCAAGGAAGCTGCCGTACCAGACGCGCAGCCGGTCGGCCTTGAGCACGACCTCTCTTCTGTCCATGCTACTCCTCCGACTTGGTCTGGTATCGATTGCGGAGCAAGATAGACACCGCGTTCATGGACAGCAGCACCACCAGCAACACGATGATGCCTGCAGCTGCCAGGTCTCTGAAGCCTTCCTGCGGCCTCGCGGCCCAGTTGAAAATCTGGAGCGGAAGCGCCGTAAATCGGTCCAGCGGACTGGCGGGCACGAAGGTCAGGTATACCAGCCCGCTGATCACTACGATGGGGGCGGCCTCGCCGATTGCCCGTGACATGGCGAGTATGGTCCCCGTGAGTATGCCCGGGGCCGATGCCGGCAGCACGACACCCTTGACGACCTGCCACTGGTCGGCGCCGAGCGCGTAGGCCGCTTCCCTGTAGGTGCTAGGCACCGCCCTTACGGCCTCTCTGGACGCCAGTATGACTATCGGCAGCACAAGCAGCGTGAGCGTCATGGCCCCCGCAAGCACGGTCTTGCCGAGGGACATGATCTGCACGAACAGCCCCAGTCCCAGGAGTCCGTAAACGATGGACGGAACTCCGGCCAGGTTCGATATGTTGATCTCCAGTATCCTCGTGAACCAGTTCCTGGGGGCGTACTCTTCGAGATATACGGCCGCGCCCACGCCTATCGGCACGGCCAGGACCGCCGTGAGACCCATGATCCAGACCGTCCCGAAGATGGCGGCCCTCAATCCTGCCTGCTCCGGATGCCGCGAGGGGTAGTCGGTCAGGAGATGCCAGCTCAGCCATGGGACGCCCTGCAGAAGTATCTGGACGAGCAGGGTGACGAGTCCGACAATGCCGACGAGCACAGCGCCCAGGAATAGGAAGTAGAAGACGACGCCCTGCGCCCTCCTGAACCTCGCCTTCCTGTCGAATGTATGCGGCGGCGCTGCCATCAGTATTCCTCACGCCACCGGTGGACCACCCACTGGCCGAGCAGGCTCATCAGAAGGGTCATCATGAAGAGCAGAAGGCCAACCGCGAAGATCGTGTTGTACTCCAGGGACCCGTGGGCCGCCTCGCCGAGGCTGACCTGCACGATGTAGGCCGTCATGGCCTGAATGCTGTCGAGCGGATTCCACGTCAGATTCGGGGTAGCGCCTGCCGCGATGGTCACGAGCATCGTCTCGCCGATAGCCCTGGAGATGGCGAGTATGAAAGAGGCCACGATGCCGGAGAGCGCGGCGGGCACCACCACTCGCAGGCTCACCTCCATCCTGGTCGCGCCGAGCGCGTACGCGGCCTGGCGCAGGGAACGGGGGACGGCCATCATCGCGTCCTCGCTGAGCGAGGAGACCATCGGAATTATCATGATGCCCATCACCAGCCCCGCGCTCAGCGCATTGAAGACGATCATGTCGGGGAAGACGATCTGGAGCAACGGGGTAACGAAGGTCAGCGCGAAATATCCGTAGACGACGGTCGGTATCCCTGCGAGTATTTCCAGCACGGGCTTGATGACGCGGCGGAGTCGGTCCGGCGCGTACTCCGCCAGAAATATCGCGGTCCCGAGTCCCAGGGGGAGGGCTACCAGAGCGGCCAGGGCGGAGACCAGAAGAGTGCCTCCCACCAGAGGCAGGACGCCGTAGGAGTTCGGTTTGAGTATCGGCGACCACCGGGTCCCTGTCAGGAACTCCCAGACCGACACCTCGCCGAAGAAGGCCAGAGCCTGGCTGAACAGGCTGACGACTATGCCAACGGTGGTGAAGATCGAGAGCGCCGCGCAGAGAAAGAAGAAGTACCGGGCGGCGCGCCCTTCCCATTCCCTGCTGCTGGAGCGCTTGAACAGCGGAGCTTCTCCGGCGGCCGAGGCGGGACTCGGCCTCGCCGCAAGCAGCTGGGGGCGCCTTATCTCGAAACCCACGTGCCACGCGCCGGGTGCAGCATGTCCAACAGCATAGCTGTCCCGGCGCGCGGACGGGCGCTCATGGGTTTAACGTCTTGTTAAATCTCGGTCTCCGTCAACCGGCGCGGGGAAGCGTGAAGGCGAACGTGCTTCCGGCGCCCTCTTCGCTTTCGGCGCTCACACCGCCCCCGTGCGCCTGCACGATGTGCTTCACGATGGCGAGGCCCAGGCCCGTCCCACCGTCGCGCCGGGCGCGGTCGACCTTATAGAACCGTTCGAATACGTGAGGCAGGTGCTCAGGCGGAATACCCGTGCCGGTATCACTGACGCTAACCTCCACGAACTCGGGACCGGCCGTGGCGTCCAGGCCGATTCTTCCGTCCTCGGCGGTAAACTTGAGGGCGTTCTCGATCAGATTGACCAGCACCTGTCGGATCATGCCTTCGTCGCCGGTCACCAGAGGCAGGTCAAGCGGCAGAGTGTGCCCGACCTTCACGTCCACAGAGCGTCTGGCGTACCCTTCCATCAGGTCGTCGGTAAGGGCCTTCAGGTCAAGCGGGGCAAGATTGAGCGGCGTCTGACCGCTCTCCAGACGCGAGAGAGCGAGCAGGTCGTCCACCAACCTGTCCATCCGATTCACGTCCTTCTGGATGCGGTCCATGAAGTCTGCCGCGACTTCCGGATCCTCGGACGCCCCGCCCTGGAGGGACTCTGTCAGGGCTTTTATCGAAGCGAGGGGGCTGCGGAGCTCGTGGGATACGTTGCTGACGAACTCTCTGCGGGTGGTTTCGAGTTGGCGGACGTTAGACAGGTCGTGCAGCATCAGCAGAGCGCCCTGGGAGCCGTCGCCGCTCAGTGGGGTGGCTATGACGCTGACGAACGCTCCCCTGTGAGACAGCTCGACCTCCGCGTGATGGGGCCGGCCTGTCTCCAGTGCCTCGTCCACGACCTGGCTGATCTCGTCGTCACGCACCTGCTCCACCAGGCGGATGCCGGCAGGCTCGACGGGGCGGACGTCCAGCAGCCATTGCGCAGCCTGATTCATCAGGGTGACTCTGCCGTCGGTTTCGAGCACGACCACCCCGTCTGCCATCGTGTTGAGCACCGCAGACAGCTTGTTACGCTCCCCAGACAGATCGCGGACCATGTTTCTGATGGCCGCGGCCATGTCGTTGAACGCGTCGGCCATCTCCCTGCTCTCGGAGGCGCGCGCCGCGGATATACGGTGTTCCAGGTCTCCTTCGGCCAGCCTGCGCACGCCCTCGGCCATCGACTCCATCGAGCGGGCGGCCTTACGGTTCGAGTAATAGGCCGAACCGGCGATAATCGCGGTCATGACCGCTCCCCAGAGCCAGACCGTCCCGGCGAGCCTGCCCGGACTCTCCGCATCCGAGCGGACGGCCAGGTATACGCTCAGCGCCGCCAGACCCACCGCCATCAGGGCCGCGTAGGCCAGCGCGGTCCGCCAGTGGAACGGGGGCCTCATCCGTCGAACCTGTAGCCGACTCCGCGAACGGTCTTGATCATGCTGGGCTTCGACGGCTCGGCCTCTATCTTCTCCCTGAGCCATCGCACGTGCACGTCAACGGTGCGGGTGTCCCCCACGTAATCGTAGCCCCAGAGATGCTCGAGTATCTGTACCCGACTCAGGGCGCGGCCCCTGTTGCCCATGAGCAGAGCCAGCAACCCGAACTCCCTTGGCTTCAGGTTGAGCGGCCTGCCCTCCAGCGTGGCCTCGTAGCTATTCAGGTCCACCTCAAGCCGGCCGGCCTTCAGACGCTCCGGGGGCTTCGAGGGTCCCAGGCGTTTCAACGTGTTGCGCACCCTGGCCAGGAGCTCACGCATACTGAACGGCTTCGTAATATAGTCGTCCGCGCCCATCTCCAGACCTGCTATACGATCGGACTCTTCGCCTCTCGCGGTCAGCATCAGGACGGGAACGTTGGACTCGACGCGCAGAATGCGGCAGACCTCGAACCCATCCAGCCTGGGCAACATGACGTCCAAGAGGACGAGGTCAGGATTCAGTCTGCGCGAGATAGAGACTCCCGTCTCTCCGTCATGGGCAGTGAGGACGTCATAGCCCTCTCGCTCGAAGCTGTACCTGAGGGCCAACAGGAGGTTGTCCTCGTCTTCTACGATCAGCACAGTCTTCCGGGACAAATTCCGGCCTTAGTCAGGTGGATGCCGCGGCCTCTCCCATCCCACGCCTGCACCGAGAGACGCCGGGCGGCGGACAGTCAGACGGCGGCGCCTCTTCTGACAAGCAGCTTACCGGACCGGAGCGCCTCCGAGGCTTCGATCACGACGGCGGCGGCGTATTCCATATCCACCGCGCTGGAGTTTATCACGAGGTGGTACAGGACGGGGTTGTCGGGCTCGTCTATGCCGAAGAACCTCTGGAAGTAGAGAGCCCTAGCCTCGTCCCGATCCAGGATCACCCGCTCGGCCTCGTCATGTTCGAGATGCTCGCGGCCCATGATAGTCAGAACACGGTCCTCGAAATCGGCGACGACCCCCACTCGCAGAACTTCCGGGTTGTCGCGCAGTATGATGTAGCCGCCCCGTCCAACGATCACGGCATTTCCGCTTGCGGCGACCTCTCGCATAACGGTGGATATGGCCTCGATGTACCTCTCGTCTTCAAGCTCGTGTCCGCGTGTAATGGTAGGCTGCGGCAGGTCCTCGTACTCCTCGGAGAGAAAGGGCGTGATGCCGGGCCCGAAGTACGGATCGCCGCCCACGCCCGTAACCGCCGAGCGCTCGAGGATGCGCTGGAGCACCTTCCCGAACTTCTCTCCCCGCGTGGGGGGCCGCTCTTCCCGCTGATGCAGTGCCTCCACCGTGGCCCCGACCTCGCGGGCGACGTCCGTCAGAATGAGCCTGTCGACGTAGTCGGCGCCCAGTCTTCGAGCTACCAGAGGGCCGAGAACCCGGCCACCACCCCCGGTGAGGCCGCCAAGAGCTATCACAGCCATCGCTCACCTCCCTCGAAACGTCAGGATGCCTCAACTCCATATTTGCAAGAACGGCGCAAGCTGTCAACTTTGGGGCGGCGCGCCTGTACGCCGCAGAGTGGCAGGAAAGGCATTCCGGCGACAGCCTGCCCTGTATCGAATGCGGGGGCGGTACGCGCCAACCTGCGCCGGCAGCGGTATAGAGAATACCGGCCGCGGGGTCGGCGCCGACTCACAGGACCGCATCCGTAACGGACGGCTCCCGAGCCAGCGCGTGCCGTATGGAGGCAACCCATTCTTGGTCGAGGCCCAGCGCTTTGGCCACGGCGTGGTCGATCTGTTCGCGCACCGGGTCTTCGTGCATTCTGGGGAAGGGCTGCAACGTTTCGTTTTGAAGCCAATCGAACCAGCAGACGAGCAGGTCGCGCTCGGCGTCTCCCAGAGCGGTCAGGTTGGGCACCGGCAGCGACCGCAGCGTGTCCAGCGAGAACGACGGGTACGACAGCTTGCGGTTGTCGCGCGCCCCCAGCAGTGACAGCAGGCCGGGCGTGGAGTTCAGATAGAGGCACAGGGCCTTGGCCATACCCGGATCGTGTGGTCGGCAGGGCGTCCAGATCGAGCCGACGGCCGGCTCCGGCAGCATGACCGCGGAGACCCGCGCCAAAGGCAGCCAAAGCCGGTGCGGCAGCAACAGTTGGCTGCGCTGCTCCCAATATCTGTCGGCGAGGTGTCGGCGGGCGGATTTCGGCTCAATGTAAACGTCGGTCTCCGCCATCATCGACTGCGTAACGTCAGTCTTGTGATGCCAGAGCGCCCGCCGGCCCGACAGCGTCGGCATCTCCGAGTTCGTGTATGCATCTCGTATCCTCTGCCCCGCCGGGCCGACGTCTGCTAGGCCGCTCAACGGAACCGCTTGAACGGACCCGGGGGCCGTTTCGCTGAGGGTCCGGTAGGCTTCTACAAGGAATGGCGACAGGAAGTTGACTGCGAACCAGTCGCCGCGCTCGATGCGGCCGGAGTCGACCTGCTGAATGGTAAAGTCGTGAGAATCACGGCCCGTTCCGCCTGTCCGCTCAATACGTACGGCGGTGTCGAGCGCTTCCAGCGGCGTCTCGGGGTTTCGGGCGAGATTGACCAGTCGAGTCGGGGGCTTCGGCCCGCTCCCGCTCCATCGGCGGCAGATCAGCAGAATCTCGCCGATGCTGGTGTTCTCCGAGAAGAATATGCGCCCGGGATCGTGGGAGCTGACGATGGTGTCGACGTGGAACCGTTGGGCCAGATACTTGCGCATTTCCAGATTGCCCGGCGCAGTTGGAACCACCGAAGGCAGGATCAGCGCCAGTATGCCGGCGTCCTCTTTGAGCATCCTCTCGGCCAGAACCGCGAAGGCCCCGCCGGAGGAGTGCAGACGAGCCGCTTCCCTGTAGGGCTGTCCTTCCAGAACCTCCTTCTCCCGTCGTTTGATGGCCTGCTCGTCGGCACTGCTGAACTGGTCGTGGCGCAGGCTGTCGCGGGTGAAGGGCGGGTTCATGATCACCAGGTCCATTGGCGGAGGGGGTTCCTCCATTCCCTCTCCGTTTTCGACTTGCTGAGTGGCGGACGGCCAGGCGGCCAGTCGGGGCTGGCCGGTGAGAAAGTCCAGCGAGCCGAGGTAGGGCGCGCCATCGAACACGCCCAGCAATGCCCGGTGGACGTTCATGCGGCTGAACCTAGTAGTGGGAGAGAGCATCCCCAGCGTGCTGGCGGCCATGTGGGTCGCTGTCAGATTGACGTCGTAGCCCCACAGCGCGTCTTCTACGATCAGCAGGTCGAGGGCTTCTTCGTCTTCGGGGGAGAGGCGTCCGGCGGCGTTGCGCAGGTCGCGGATGCGCTCGGCGGCAGCCATGAGCAGCGTTCCCGTGCCGCAGGCGGGATCGCATATGCGGAGGGCGGCCACGGAATCGGGGTCGGACCAATGGGCGTCCTGCTCGCGCAGGGCCAGCGTGGCCAACAGCACTGCGGCGGCGGTCGAGGTGTAGAAGGAGCCGTCGTAGCGAGCGGTCTCCAGCACGCGGTGGAAGATGCGCCCCAGAAGGTCGTGGCGCAGGCCGGCCACCCGCTCCGAGACACGCCTCACCACCTCGGCCAGGCTGCGCACCGCCTGACCGGTGTCCGGGTCTGCCGACAGCGCCGCCAGCGCCACGCGCCCGGTCTCGAAAACCGGGCGGTAGTCCACTGCGAGGATGCCGCGCCATGCCTCATCGAACGCGCTGATTGGCGAGCCCTGGGCGGCGCACTCGGTGGGACTGGCCGGCGGCCAGTCCCCTTCGTATCCGTCGGGAGGCTGGGCCGGCAGGTGGTCCTGTATGCGGTAATGGAACAGCATCGCGGTCGACACGACCAGCATTCCGCGCTTGGCGGCTACGAAGTAGCCGTTGCGCTTCTCCCCACCCCCAGGCTTGGCGGCGGGCAGGTCGAGCGTCCGCGCCAGAGCGCGGCGGACGGGCATTCTCAGCCTCTGTACCATCTCGTCCAAGCCGTCGGACAGCAGACTCGCCGCTACGTCCGCGCCGCTCAGGGAACGCGGCGCCTGCTGGACCGCCTGCGCAAGCTGAGCCACGCCGCCCGTGGACCACTCGCCGGACGGCTCCCCGGGCTTTACGCGGACGGTCCACGTCAGCGTCGACTCGGCCAGATTGTCCTCGGTCACACCGTCGGGATAGCAGACGGCGAACACGACGGTCGCAAGCCGCTGCCGCAGGCGGGCGTCGGCGTCCCTGATCGCCTGTGCCTTGCGGTGGAACCCTGTTTCCGCTTCCAGAATGACGCGCAGACCGTCCACGTCGGCGACGACGTCCATCCGCCTGCGCCCAGCCCGCCGCTCGAAGTCCGCAGGGATTCCTCGCCCGGTGAGGAGATGAGCCAACGCCCTGTTCTGAAAGTCCTCTTGCTTATTCACTCTGAACTCCATCCACGCCTCGCCCCATGATACGACATCCGGTCAACATCGACTGCCCAGGCAATGGCATACCCGGAGTCACCCGACCACCCGGCTGTTGACGGCCTCGAATCATGACTCCTCGGCGAGTTCGGAGGCTTCGGAGCGGAGGTGGCCTGTGGGAGAGAATTTTCCGCGGATCTGTAACGCCTGAACTCATTTTGGGGATCATTTCGTAGCTGTGGAGGGCGGATAGGGGCGATTTTTGGGTTACGATATGTGACACTTTTGTGACACTTTTGTGACAGTTACGTGACAGATATGTGACACTTTGTGACACTTTTGTGACAGGTGTCTGGGAGGTTGAGCAGCCTTGGCGCAGTGGGCACGGCTGCGTCGAGACGGCCGGGGCATCGTGGGCTGGCCTGGAGGAGGGTCATCGTGTTTCTCCTTAGTGTCGAGGTGAAGTCGGGCGGCTGGTCGTGGCCACTCTCGGCGAATGTGATTATACAGACGCAGAACGAACGTGTCAAGGATCGGGCAGCGGGGAAAGGCGATGGCCAAAGAGAGATTTGAGAGAGGGCCTTGTGACGAGTGGGCGTCCGCAGGATGAGGACACTCAGGATTGATCACGTGGTCGCTCTCCGGGCCTTGTGACGGTTGGGCGTCCGCAGGATTGAGGACGCTCGGGATTGGGAGAGAGTGAACGACGGGTCTGGGCCGCGTTCTCCTCTAATACGCGACCAGCGAGACGACGCCGAGGCCGCGGAGCCGCTCCCGTCCGCCGAGATCGGTGAGCTCGACGACCACCGCGGCCGCGGCCACTTCTCCGCCCGCCTGCTCTACCAGCCTGACGGCTGCCGCCAGCGTGCCCCCCGTAGCCAGCAGGTCATCCACGATGAGAGCCCGGTCACCCACGGAAAGGGCGTCGACGTGCATCTCCAAGAGGCCTTCGCCATACTCCAGCGCGTAGCCCGTCCTGTTGGCGCGGAAGGGCAGCTTCCCCTCCTTGCGGACAGGGACCAGGGGAACTCTCAGACGGTACGCCAGCGGAGCCGCGAAGAGGAAGCCGCGGGACTCTATGCCCACCACCACGTCGACGCCGTTCCGGTCGACGCGGCCCACGAGACCGTCCACGGCGTGTCGGAATGCATCGGGGTCGGAGAGCATGGGCGTGATGTCCCGGAAGAGCACCCCCTCTACGGGGAAGTCCTGAACGTCTCTTATGTAGTCCTTCAGATTCATGCCTAGGAGCCTCCTCGCGCCGGTCAGGTTCGTCCGAACTCTCGCTCGAGACGACTGGAGCTCAGATGGATCATCGTCGGTCGGCCGTGGGGACAGGTGTGAGGCGAGTCGCACGCCTCGAGTTGCCGAGCCAACTCGGTCATCTCGTCCGCCGTGAGGGTCATGCCCGCTCGGATGGCGCCGTGACAGGCAAGCGAGTAGGCTGCCCTGTCCTCCCACGACTCGAACTTGCCGCCCTCGGACATGGTGTCGAGAACGTCGGTGAGAGCCTGGGCAGGGTCGCTCCCCGTCAGAAGCGCGGGCACCCCGCGCAGCAGGCATGAGCCGTCCCCGAAAGGCTCCACCACCATGCCCAGACCCGCTATCACCTGGCCGTGACGCTCGACCATCTCCCGATGACCGGGCGAGAGTTCCACGACCACAGGCTCCAGAAGGCTCTGGGACTGGGGGGAACGCCGTCCGGCCTCGGACCTCACCCGCTCGAACACGATCCTTTCGTGCGCCGCGTGCTGGTCGATGAGATACACGCCGTCCGGGCCCTCGGCCGCTACGTACGCGCTCTGCACCTGCCCAAGCACTCTGAGAACAGGGAGACCCCTCCGCGGCTGCGGAGACGAAGCCTCGACACCCGGACGCGCATCGTCCGGCAGGCCGCTCGGCGGTTCGGCAGCCCTCGGAGGCTCCACCGGCCAGAAGACGGGCCCCCTGGCGGCCGGGGCGGAGTGAGGCCGGAAGACCGGGGTCTGGGCCACCTCCGGCACGGGTGATTCCAGCGTGAGCGTCTCCCTAACTCTCCGCTGGACCGCTCCGAACACCGCGCCCTCGTCGCGGAAGCGGACCTCGGCCTTGCCGGGATGGAAGTTCACGTCCACCTGGTCCAACGGGAGTCTGACGTCTATCACGGCGATGGGATACCGCCGCTCCTTCATGAATCCGTGATACGCCTGCTCGACCGCGAATCCCAGCGACCGGTTCTGCACCCACCGCCTGTTGATGAAGAAGCTGACGTAGCTCCTGTTCGCGCGGTCCAGAGAGGGCGGCCCTATCATCCCGCGGACGCGGATACGGCCCACAGGTTCTTCGTCCTCTCTCTCCGCGTCCAGGTCGATCATGGCGCGCGCGGTCTCGGACCTGTAGACCGCCGCGATGACCTCGCGCAGGTCTCCCGAGCCTGGGCTCGAGAAGCTCCGTCTCCCGTCGATGGAGAGCGCGAACGCCACCTCCGGGTATGCCATCGCGCAGCGGGTGACCAGCGTGCCGATCCTGGACGACTCTGCCCCAGGAGACCGCAGGAACTTGCGTCTCGCGGGGACGTTCCTGAAGAGCCTTCGTACGGAGATCGTCGTGCCGGGAGGCGCTCCGATTCTCTCCTTCGACCCCACCACTCCCTCCACCACGTCCAGCTTTCCGCCCGACTCCTCACTCCGCTCCCGGCTCACCACCGTCACGGAGGCCACGGCGCCAATGCTCGGCAGCGCCTCGCCTCTGAACCCCAGCGTGCCGATCGCGTCCAGGTCCCCGGCGGCGGCCACCTTGCTGGTCGCGAACCGCTGAAAGGCGATCTCCAGTTCGTCGAACGCGATCCCGCGCCCGTCGTCCACCACGCGGATGCTCTCGACGCCGCCCCCGCCTATCTCGACGCTGATGCGCTTGGATCCCGCGTCGATTGAGTTCTCTACCAGCTCCTTGACCACCGACGCAGGACGCTCTATCACCTCGCCCGCGGCGATCATGGACGAGATTTCAGGAGAAAGCAGACGAATCGACACGTCGGTCATAATCACAACATCGGCACTCGAGGAGCCGCAAACGCCCTCGGCGCAACCAGCCTACACCGCTCACCGCGCCATTTCCAGCCGCCGTTGATCTCGAATCCGCGTTGCGGCCAGGGCATTTCCGAGGCGGGTCGGCGGTAACCGTGGAGACTCTGTGAGGTCCGAATAGAGAGTCCCCTTGACGACAGCGAACTCCTGTACTATATTATTCATATGGAAGCAGCCCACCAGCAACAGCCCTGAGACCCCTGTTCCACAACTGTACCGGAACTGCTCCGGTTCCGTTCCACATCCGTTCCACAAATGCCCCACATTTGTCCACGAAATCGAACCCTCAGCTACGAGATGGGACAAAATGGAACAGTTTGGGACAGTTTTCGACAAAACCACAGGCCGCGACCGCCCTGCGCTTGCAGATGGGGAGACCTCATCGACTCTGAACAGTTACTCTCGGCGCGGCTGATTGCCTGGAGGTCCGATTCAAACTATAATCTTCTCCGGTTGCTCCGGCTCATGCCCATCGATCACGCACAGCTTCTTCCCAACCAGGTTGTATCCGATCGGCGGTACGTCCTCGACGAGGCCGCCGTGTCCGCCTACGTCGAGGCGGTGGGCGACAGCGCAGCGGCGCTGTCGACGGCGCCTCCGATGGCGCTGGCCGCGCTGAGCCTCAGGGGAGTGATCAGCGACCTGGAGGTTCCCGGCGGCGCCCTGCACGTCGGGCAGGAGGTTCGCTTCAAGGGCGTAGTTGCGCCGCCGGAGACGCTCAATTGCCGGGCGACCCTTCTACAGAACTCGGTCAGGGGCGAATGGCGCTTCCTGGTGGTGCAGCTGGATGTGCAAGACGGAGGAGGCAGGCAGGTGATGGACGGCAAGAGCACCATAACGGTCCCGGCCTGATGATGAACGAAGGCGACTCCCTGCCCACGGTTCACAAGACCGTGACCCAAGCGCATATCGAGAGGTACGCGGAGGCATCGGGCGACTTCAATCCCATCCACGTGGACCACGAGGTCGCCGCCGCGTCCCGGTTCGGAGGCACCATAGCTCACGGCATGATGATAGCCGCTTCGATCTCCGAGATGATGTCGCTGGCCTTCCGCGAGGCCTGGGCCGCGAACGGAAGGCTGAAGCTGAAGTTCCGGGCGCCGGTGCGCCCTGGCGATCGGGTGACTGCATCGGGAAGGGTGAAGAAGATAAGGGAGGGACCGCACGGCCGCGAGGTCGTCTGCGCGGTGCAAGTGCATCGCCAGACGGGCGAGGCGGCGATCACGGGCGAGGCCACGGTGACGGCGCCGGGGCCGCCTGAGACGTCCGGCCACTCGGAGAAGGCCGGCCGACATGAGGATACCAATGAACATGGAGCATACTGAATTGGCTGAACGATCAGGGCTAATCCGTGTCGCCGTAGACGCGATGGGCGGTGACCATGCTCCCGCCGAGATCGTCGCGGGCGCCGTACAGGCGGCGTCCGAAGGCGGCGTGGCTATCGCGCTGGTGGGGGACCCTGGGCAGGTCGAGGCCGAGCTCGAAAGGCACGACGCAGGCTCGCTTCCCATCCAGGTGGTACCGTCCAAGGGGGTGATAGCGGAGGGCGAGCAGCCCGCTATGGCGCTTAGGCAGAAGCCGGCCGCCTCCATCGTGGTAGCCACGGGTCTGGTAAAGAGGGGCGCAGCCGACGCCTGCGTGAGCATGGGCTCGACCGGCGCGTCAATGGCGGCGGCGGCGTTCATCCTGGGGGTGATCGACGGAATCGACAGGCCGGCGCTCGGGGGGCCGGTGGTGGGGCTGGCGCCGAGGACGGCGATCCTGGACGTTGGAACCAACGTGGACTGCAAGCCTGCTCAGCTGGTGAATTTCGCGGTGATCGGCGATGTCTTTGCCCGCCAGTTCCTCGGCGTGAAGCAGCCGCGGGTGGCCCTGCTGAGCGTGGGCGCGGAGGCAGGGAAGGGTAATCGCCAGGTCAAGGCGGCCTCCGACCTTCTTGACAAGGTGGGCCTCAACTTCATTGGGAACGTCGAGGCGAACGACATATTCAGCGACGTAGCCGACGTTGTGGTATGCGACGGGTTCGTCGGAAACGTCGTCATGAAGCTGTCGGAGGGCCTCGGGACCGCTCTGTCGGAGCGGCTTCGCTCGACTCTCGCCGACAGGCTCCCGCGTGAAGAGGCCGACGCGATAGCGAAGGTGGTTCACGAGCTGAGCAATCCGGTCGAGGGCGCCGGGGGAGGCCCGCTCTTCGGAGTGAACGGCGTAAGCGTGGTGGGCCACGGCCGCGCGCGCGCCGGTTCGCTGAAGCGGGCCATAGGGATCGCCAGACTGGCGGTCGAGACGCGGTTCGTCGAGAAGCTCAACGAGGAGCTGGGGAGAGTTCGGGAGACGGTGGACAGCTAGAGCCGAGGGGAGCATTTTGGAAAAGCCTGATCTGGATGGTAGGACGGCCCTGGTTACCGGCGCGTCCAAGGGCATCGGCAGAGCCGTTGCCGTGAAGCTGGCCGATATGGGGGCCAGGGTCGCCGTGAACTACAACACTTCCGATGCGGCCGCGGCGACAACGGTCGACGCCATCAATGCCCGTGGGGGCGAGGCGCTTGCCGTGCAGGCCGACGTGAGCGATCCGACCCAGGTCTCGGAGATGGTGGCGCGGGTCAGCCAGGCCTGGGAATCGGTCGATATCCTGGTGAATAACGCCGGGATCATCGACGACGGCCTGCTCGTCCGAATGTCGGACAATGCCTGGAACCGCGTCATGGCGACCAATCTCAACGGCACCTTCTACTGCACCAGGGCCGTGGTGCGGGGCATGATGCGAAATCGATGGGGGCGCGTTATTCACATAGGTTCGGTGGTCGGCATAAGGGGCAACGTGGGTCAGACGAACTACTCGGCCTCGAAGGCGGCGATCATCGGCTTCACGAAGGCGCTGGCCAAGGAGGTCGCAACGCGCAACATCACGGTCAACACGGTGACGCCGGGCTACATCAACACCGACACGGTCGACGTGCTTCAGCAGGAACAGAAGGACCGCATCATGACGTGGATTCCGATGGGCCACTTCGGCGAGGTCGAGGACATCGCCCACATGGTCGGCCACATAGCGAGCACGAAGTCCGGCTACCTCACCGGTCAGGTGATCAGCGTGGACGGCGGCATGGCCATATAGTGTCATTCGAGGGCAAGGCGGTTCTGGTTACGGGTGGATCACGGGGTATCGGGAAGGCCATCGCCCTCGAATTCGCCCGCCTGGGGGCCGACGTGGCCTTCAACTACTTCCGCAGCGACTCGGCGGCCGCTCAGACGCACAAGGAGATCGAGGCGCTCGGCCGCCGCTGCCTCCGCATCAGGTCGAACATAGCCGACACGGCAAAGCTGAAGGGCGTCTTCGCCACCATCAGGGATGAGTTCGGCCGCCTCGACGTCCTGGTGAACAACGCCGCGTCAGGCGTCCAGCGCCCGGCCTCGGAGTTGACCGAGAAGCACTGGGACTGGGCTATGAACGTGAACGCCAAGGCGGCGTGGACGTGCGCCATCGAGGCATCCAGGCTGATGGACGCGGGCGGGAGCATCGTCAACATCACCAGCCAGGGATCTTCCAGGGTGCTGCCGCACTACTTCTCGGTGGGCGTGTCCAAGGCGGCCCTGGAGTCCATGACGCGCTACCTGGCCGTGGAGCTCGCGGGCCAGGGCATCTCGGTGAACGCGGTATCGGGCGGATACGTCGACACCGCCGCCCTGGAGCACTTCCCGAACAGGGACGCGATGATCAAGTCCGGTCAGCGGACCGTTACGGGCAGGATGGTGAGCGCCCTGGACATAGCGCGGGTCGTGACGTTCCTGTGCGGCCCCGACGCCGAGATGATCCGGGGGCAGGTCATCGTGGTGGACGGCGGGGTTTCCCTGAGAGGCTAGGAGGGACTCGCGCCGAACGGCAGATCGTGGACGACGGCCGCAGGGCCGTCCGGCGAGCCGACGGCCAGAGCGAGGCCCGCCCGCGCCTGCGCCTTCCTCACCAGACCGAGCCCGATCCTCCGCCCCGTGCGGGCAGGGCACGCCGCCGAGGTTAGAAGGCCGACCTTCCTGCCGTCCGCGAACAGGTCGGCGGCGCGTTCCGGCTCAAGCGAGGCGTCCCACGAGAGCCCCACGAGCGTCCGCTGCACCTTGTCGTACGTGTTGAGCCGGGCCACGACTTCCTGGCCGACGTAGCAGCCCTTGTTGAAGCTGATTAGGTCGATCAGGCCGGCTTCGAGAGGGTTTGCGTCTTCGGTCAACTCCCTGCCCTGCGCCGGCACGCCCTGCTCGATTCGGAGCAGGTCCAGCGCCTCCTCGCCGATCCGCGCGATACCGTGCCCCGCGCCTGCCCCGATCACTGCGCCCAGGACGTCCTCCGCGGCGTCCGACGGCACGACGAGGTCGTACGAGGGAAGGTTCAAGAAGTCCGTGCGCATGATGACGGCCTCGACACCTCCGACGGTCACGGACGCGGACTCGCAGGCCCGAATCCCGTTCAGCCCACACAGGCGGGCCAGAAGGGCGCCCGCACTCGGGCCGACCAGCGACAGCATGGCGGTCTCGTCGGTCACGTCCTCGACCGAGACATCCTCCGTGAACGTGTAGAAGTCGATCCAGTCGGGGACCTTCCGGCGGGTCAGGCGTCCCGTGAGTACGAGCAGGTGAGCCTCCCCGGCCAGTACGAAGAGCAGATCGACGACTCGGCCCTTGTTGGTGGTCAGGACGGTGTGGAGGCCGTGTCCGGGCGTCAGGTCCCTGAGGTGGTTAGTCGAGAGCCGGTCGAGAAGGTCGAGGGCGTCGCGGCCGTTGATTCTCAGGCGGCCGACCGCCGAACGGTCGAGCAGCGCGACGGTCTCTCTCGCCGCCCTGTACCCGTCCGACGCTTCCCGAGGGGCTGCCTGCTGACTTGTGGCCACAAGTTCGTCCAGTCTCCCTGAAACAGGGCCGCCACTCCCCGGAGAGCGGCGGTATGATCGAGGGGTCGATCCTGGGCGGCGCTACACGCTGAACGAGGTGCCG
Organism: uncultured Dehalococcoidia bacterium; assembly: GCA_958295685.1. Lineage (GTDB taxonomy): Bacteria > Chloroflexota > Dehalococcoidia > Lucifugimonadales > CATQGZ01 > CATQGZ01. Next base: position 502,967 of record OY282365.1, on the reverse strand, counting down.
CACCCGCAGGTCGTCTTGGCGTTGGGGTTGTTGAATACGAAGCCCTTGCCGTTGAGACCCCCGGAGTACTCCAGAATGGTGCCCGCCAGGAAGACGTAAGACTTGCGGTCCACGTAGAGCTTCAGGCCGTGACCCTCGATCACCTTGTCGCCCTCATTCGGCTGATCGACGATGTCAAGCACGTAGGTCAGGCCGGAGCAGCCACCGCCCTTGACGCCGACGCGCAGGTTCGCGTCGGACTGCCCAGCCTGCTCCGCAAAGTCCCTGACGTGTTCGGCGGCGCCCTGGCTGATAGAGATGGTCAACGGCTGGCGTTCTGCTGTCGTCATTGCTTCCTCACGTTACTCCAGAATACCGTCTGCTATAGAGCCATTCTATCCATCGGGAGACGCGACAGTCAAGCGAAGCCGCATCCAAGTAACTGTTCAGACTTCATGAGGTCTTTCCGATCAGCGTGGTCCTGATAAGCAGACGGCTGGTTTCCCCACCCACCCATTTGGAAACTGGGGGCAAAGCCCCCAGACCCCCGGCCAGATGGGAGAACCCGAACAGGAGAGAGTCCGTGTGGACGCTCTTGACCCAGACCCCTGCCAGAGGGGAGAACCCCTCTGGACTCCCCCTTCGGATATCACAGCGTCCGAACAGTTTCCCATCCAAGGGCCTCGACCTGCGGGCTCTCGCCGAGACTTCCACGCGAATATGGCAGCGCCTGGGTTCGTCTCTGTCAACCGGAGCGCCCCGACGTCATAGGTTGCGGTCACCGTGGAAGGAACGTTCCTCAAAATTGCGGTTACCGAGAGGGCGGCTGGCCGGGGCCGTGGTAGTGGCGCGCTATGAGCGGACCGGCGAGGGCGGCAGACTCAGGCTGAGCCTCGGTTACGAACGCGGCTCTCACGTAGCACACCCCTCTTTCCGGGCCTGAGCACTTGTCGTCGTGCGCCTCGTCACGCATCGCCAGATACAGCCTCAGGAACCCCTGTCTGAAGGCCTCGTCGCCAAGGGACTCATGCAGGTCGATGAATAACCCGCGCCCCAGAGCATAGGGGCATCCTGACCAGTAGATGGCGTCATTCGACAACCCCTGCTCGGCACGTTCCACGTGGAGGCGGTCCAGGTCCGACAGGCTGTCCGCGAGACTGCACTCGTTGGAGGAAAATATCTCGTCCGCCGAGACTGTGGTCATGAAGTCGGCCGCGCCTTCCGCAATCCACTGTGGGAAGAAGTACCAGTAGGTATGGGCCAGCTCGTGAGCGATGACGTAACCGCTTTCCACGTTGGAGGGAGCGACGCTGATCATTCCGCTGCCTCCCCCGCCTCCGCCCGCCTGCGTGACTTCTGCGACGAGCAGGCCGACGTAGTTTCTCGGAAATGGAGCGCCCATGAACGCCTCTTGCGCACGCGCCGCCCGCTCCAGTACGTCCATAGTGTCGTAATCACCCGGACTGACGTATACGACCGCCAGAGTAGTCAATCCGGTGTGGGGAAGATCGATCACGCGTTTCTCGATCTGCACCTGCCCGGGGTCCAACAGGGTATCCAGCAGTTCCGGACGGTGCCTGACCACCAGCTCCAGCGACGCCACCACCACTGTGTGATCGTCCGTGATTCCGCCGCGCAGCGTGGGGTGAGACAGTACCCGCTCCAGATACCCCTCATCGGTCTCCTGGAACAACACGAGCAGCGAGGCCATGGCCGTTGCATCGATCCCATCGATGACTTCCAGGAAGGGCATGTCGATGATCCGCAGGGCTGCCGCTTCGTCCCGCCTGTCGCCATAGGACTTGCCCGACATGGCGGTCAGGCTGCCGACGACGGTCACCTCATCCGGACCAAGGCCGTCCCGTACCCATGGCCTGCCTACAAGAGACCGGAAGACCTCGCTGGACTCCATCGCCAGACTCTTAAGCGCCAGGACCTGGCGCTGCTCGTCCGAGCCTGTTCCGTCCATGACCCAGGGCAAAGACTCAATCGTCCCGGCTGCGGAGTCATTCTCCAGCCTCAGGTGCGCCAAAGCCACGTCTGCGATCTGGCCGTCCGTGATGCCGCTGCTCAGCGCAGGGTCTGACAACAGCGTGTCAAGGCCGCTTGGGTCAGACCTAGCGAGGGTTTCCAGTATCTCCAGCACGGCGAGGTCACTCGCTTCGAAGGTCTCCAGAAACGGCATCCCTATGACTCGCGCCGCCTCTTCCATGCTCAGGACAATATCCCGAAGACGCCCAAGAGCCGTAAACTCACGAATGTCGAAACCATCACGCGCCCAGGGCTTCTTCAAGAGGGAGAGTGCGGCTTCTCCCGAAACGACGTAAATATCGCTCAGATTCAGAATGGCCTGGTGTTCCAGACTGGACTTGGAGGGATGAATCGAGGGTGCCTCCGAGTCTCTGATCGGCTCGATTCCGTCTTGGATCCATGGCAGGGCGTCTATCGCCGCCGACACTTCAGGCCCCTGAGATTTCAGATACAGCAGAGCCAGGTCTGCCGCCGTGCCGACCTCGCCGCCGCCGGACAACGCCGGGTCAGACAACAGCTCACGCACTCCGTCCGGATCCGAGTTGAGCAGCGCCAGAAAAATCTCCAATCTGTACTGGTCTTCCATCTCTACGGACTCCAGGAAGGGCATCTCCGTAATTTGCAGAGCCGCCGATCCGTCTATCCGGGCAATCGTGATGATGAAGTCGACTACCTGCGCCCTGTCTCCGGTGAATCCCTCAGTCGTCCCCTGGATCCACGGCCTTTTCATGACAGCCCGGAACACGTCAGGAAACTCGACCGCCAGATATTGGAGCATCGCAACGGCTCCGGGCTCACTGTCGAAGTCGCCCGCAGGCTGTGTGGGTTCCCCGTCCCGGACCCAGGGCAGGCTTCTTATCGCCTCAGCAGCCGCAGGATGAAGCATCTCCAGATAGAGCAGCGGGATTTCCGCTGCCTGTGCATCCGTTATGCCGTCCTGCAATGCCGGCAGAGCCAGCACCTGCACCGCTCCGTCCGGGTCGGCCACAAGCAAACCGGAGAGAACGTCCAGCGCGACCATGTCCCCGTATTCGACAGTCTCGAGAAATGGCATCGCAGCGATTCGCTCAGCGGTCTCCTCGTCCTCCCCGGCAATGCCGGCGAGCGCGCTGATCACGAATGGTTCGATATAGTGAGGATCGTCTCCCGTCTCCACCACCCAGCCCCTGCGCATGAGCTCTTCGAACGTACGCTCAGACACCTCCGCCATAAGGCGCAGCCCGCTTGCAGCATACTCCTCGTGTGACGCCACACCATCCTGAACCCAAGGCAGAGCGTTTATCGCCGCCAGCGATTCGGGTGACGCACCAGCCCGCGGCGTGGGGGCGCTGACAGGCGTCGAGACCGGGGCGGCCGGCGTGGCAGTCGAATCGTCGGCGGGAACCGGCTCGGGAGTGTTCGTCGGCGTTCGGGCCGCCCGCGATTCGGGTGACGCACCAGCCCGCGGCGTGGGGGCGCTGACAGGCGTCGAGGCCGGGGCGGCCGGCGTGGCAGTCGAATCGTCGGCGGGAACCGGCTCGGGAGGGCCATCGCCGCACGCAGCGAGGAAGGCGACGGCAGAAAGAGACGCCAGCGCAGTCCAGACAAGCCTATGAGCGGCCATTCGCAGGCGCCGGGGGCATGGTAGCCGACTCATGATCATCTCATTACGGCGAATCGTCGAGATACGGACACTACAGAAAGATACTGCTCACGAAACGGCCGAGCAAGGCAAGGCGGCCCCCATCCATCAGCCAAAATGTACGGAGGGCTTGGGAGCCTGCGCCACGTGCTCCAGACTGGTCGATTCGGGGAGGCAGGAACTTGTCTCAGATTAGTAGGCATTATGAAGAAGGTGTCCCGGCTCGGTCATCACCGTCCTCGTACGCGATCCCACCGACCGTAGACTCTTCGGCCTGGCTCGCGTCGGCCTGTCGTCCAGAGCCAGCAGAGGCTCCGGGAAAATTTTTGTGTAACGCTCGGGGGGCATTTCACGGGCATTTCGTAGCTGGGAGGGGCTCAGACGGCTCGGATTTGCCTGACACTTTCTGACACTTTCTGACACTTTCTGACAGGTCAACGCAGGCGATGCAGGAGTCTTGCGGGCGGTCTGTGGAGAGAGGCGGCTGTATCATGGGAATACTCTAGCACAGCGGTTCGGGCATGTCAATTGCCTGAATCAGGATTCTCAGGTTGGAGGCAGCGTCCATTTGACAACCCTCTCCCGTTTCTTCTAAACTGGCGTCAGTACAGAATCACATAGATTACAGGCTGCGAACAGGAGTAGTAGGTCTCCAGCGAAGCCTCAGAGAGCCGGGCATGGTGGAATCCGGCGCTGGCGTAGAGACCGAATGGACCTGGGAGCCTCCAACCGATAGTCCCGATCACCGGGGCCGTAGGCTTGGACGGAGGGGCGCCGTTATCAAGGCCCAGGGCATTGAGGGTTGTTCATCCTCCGTGCCCCGCAGAGATGCCGCCGGATGCTTCGGCGGCGAAATAGGGTGGCACCGCGGCACATTACCCGTCCCTTTGTGGACGGGTTTTTTTGTGACCCAAATGAGCGATACCGGAAAGGCGCTGGACAATGAAACCCACAAATCCGCCCGGAGAGACCGCAGCCCGGAAGAGAGTCTTCAGCGGCATTCAGCCGTCGGGAGACGTCCACCTGGGCAACTACCTCGGCGCGATCAAGGGCTGGGTGGACCGCCAGACGGAGAAGGACAACTTCTTCTGCGTGGTAGACCTCCACGCGATCACCACGCCCCAGGACCCCGACGCGCTGGTAAGACAGACGCGCTCCATGTCGGCGCTGCTCCTCGCGGCGGGCCTCGACCCGTCGCTCAGCGCTCTCTTCGTGCAGAGCCACGTGACCGCCCACGCGGAGGCCTGCTGGCTGCTCAACTGTGTCACGCCGGTGGGCTGGCTGGAGCGTATGACGCAGTACAAGGACAAGGCCGCCAAACAGGAGAGCATCACAACCGGGCTGCTCGACTACCCTGTGCTGATGGCCGGCGACATACTGCTCTACGACGCCGACGAGGTGCCGGTGGGCGACGACCAGCGCCAGCACGTCGAGCTGGCCCGGGACATCGCCCAGAGGTTCAACCGGCTGTACGGCGACACCTTCGTCGTTCCGCAGGCCGTGATCCCGCAGGTGGGCGCGCGCGTGATGGGACTGGACGACCCGACGGCCAAGATGTCCAAGAGCGAGTCGGCTGCCAGGGGCCACGCCGTGAGGATGCTGGACGGCCCGGACGAGATCCAGCGCTCCATCATGCGGGCCGTGACCGACTCCGGGAACGAGATACGCTTCTCCGACGACCCCGGGAAGGCCGGCGTCGACAATCTACTGGGCATCTACAGGGTGATAACCGGCAGGGGCGAGGCTGAGACCGAGGCCGACTTTGCGGACGCGCGCGGCTACGGCGACCTCAAGGCGAGAGTCGCCGAGGTGGTGATCGACGCGCTGACACCCATCCGGCGGCGCTACGACGAGCTCATACGGGACACGGCCGAGCTCGACCGCCTGCTGGCGCGCGGAGCGGAGCGGGCCGAGGCGGTATCGGGGCCGAAGCTGGACGAGATGAAACGGCGCGTCGGGTTGACTCTCCGCCGGCCCGCCCACACCGGATGAGGCAGGCCATGTACCACCCAACGCTGGAAGAGGTGAAGCGGCTGGCAAACCGGGGCAACCTGGTGCCGGTCTACCGCGAAATCAACGCCGACCTGGAGACGCCCGTCTCGGCGTATCTCAAGGTCGCGCGCCCCCCATACTCCTTCCTGCTGGAGAGCGTCGAGGGAGCGGAGCACGTCGCCCGATTCAGTTTCATCGGCACCGAGCCCCGGCACGTGATCAAGACCGGACACGGAGAGCCGGGCGGGGCGGTAGACCCGCTGGAGGCGATACAGGAGTACCTGTCACGCTTCACGATGACGGGGAACGCGGACGGCCAGCGTTTCAACGGGGGCGCCGTGGGCTATCTCTCATATGAGACCGCCGGCTACTTTGAACGGCTCCCCTTCCCTGTCCACGATCCGCTGGGCCTGCCCGAATCGGTCTTCATGATGACATCCACGTTCCTGATGTTCGACCACCTGCGCCACAAGGTGCGCATCGTCAGCCACGCGCACCTCGACGACGGCGTCGAGAGGGCTTACGCAGAGGCCGTCGACCGGATCGCCGAGGTCGCGGACAGGCTCGCATCGCCGCTGACGCTGCCGCGCGACGCTCCGGCGCCCGGCGCCGAGGCCCGCGCCGCCTCGAACATGACACGGGCCCAGTTCATGGATATGATACGGCGGACCAGGGAGTACATCGTGCAGGGAGACATAATCCAGGCGGTCGTGTCCCAGAGGTTCGCGCGCCCCACGTCCGCGCATCCCTTTCGGATATACCGCGCCCTCAGGGCCATCAACCCGTCGCCCTACATGTACTACCTGGACCTAGACGACTTCCACATCGTCGGCGCGTCGCCCGAATTGCTCGCGCAGGTCGAGGACGGCGCCGTCTCCGTCCATCCCATCGCGGGCACCCTGCCGCGCGGCGCGACTCCGGAAGAGGACGCGGCACAGGAGGAGCGGCTTCTCAACGACGAGAAGGAGCGCGCCGAGCACGTCATGCTCCTCGACCTCGGCCGCAACGACGTCGGACGTGTGAGCGAGCCCGGCACCGTGCGGGTAACGCAGTTCATGGACGTGGAGCGGTACTCACACGTCATGCACCTCGTCTCGCACGTCACCGGAAGGCTGCGTAAGGGCTGCACGAGCTTCGACGCGCTCAGGGCCTGCTTCCCCGCCGGAACCCTGTCGGGGGCGCCCAAGATACGGGCGATGGAGATAATCGCCGAGCTCGAGCCGGACAGGCGAGGACCCTACGGAGGCGCCGTTGGATACTTCGACTTCTCCGGCAACATGGACACCGCCATCACCATACGAACCCTCGTAATGAAGGACGGCGTGGCCTACACGCAGTCGGGCGGCGGCATAGTGTTCGACAGTGTGCCGGAGACCGAGTTCGAGGAGACCGTGCATAAGGCCTCGGCGGTCATGCGCGCCATGGACGAGGCGGAGGGGGTGTGAGAAATGGTCCTTCTGATAGACAACTACGACAGCTTCACCTACAACCTGTACCAGTACCTGTGCGAGCTCGGCGCCGACGTGAGGGTCGTCCGCAACGACCGGACGACCCTGGACGAGATCGCGGACGCGGCCCCGGAGAGAATCGTCATATCGCCCGGGCCCTGCACGCCGGACAAGGCGGGCATATCCAACGACGTGATCCGCCGCTTTGGGCCGACGACGCCGACCCTGGGCGTCTGCCTCGGCCACCAGTGCATCGGCTACGCATACGGCGGCACCGTGGGAGGCGCAGGCGAGATCATGCACGGCAAGACCTCGCTGATACACCACGACGGCAAAGGGGTCTTCCGGGGACTGCCCGACCCGTTCGAGGCCATCAGATACCACTCCCTGGCGGTATACGACAACCTGCCGGACGAGCTGCAGGTGACTGCCTGGACAGACAACGGTATCATTATGGGAGTTCGGCACAAAACACATCCGGTCGAGGGCATCCAGTTCCACCCGGAGTCCGTCATGACCGCGGTTGGCAAGGACCTGTTGAGAAACTTCCTCGAAACGTAGAGGTAAAGAGGACGGTACGATGTTCGACGTATTGATACTGGGCGGAACGGTGATCGACGGAAGTGGCGCCCCGGGTTTCCGGGCCGACGTCGGCGTGAATGGCGACACCATCGAGGCCATCGGCGACCTCTCACGGGCCGGGGCCAGGCGGGTCCTGGACGCCACGGGCCTAGCCGTGTGTCCCGGATTCATCGACACACACGCGCACTCAGACGGCGTCCTCCTCTGGGACCCGCAGCACGCCAACGGCCTGAGACAGGGGATCACCACCGAGATCCTGGGCCAGGACGGGCTGTCCTACGCCCCGTTGTCCGCCGAGAACTACCCCGTCTACCGCCGATACCTGTCGGGAATCCTCGGAGAGCCGCCCGAAGACCTCGACATGAGCAGCGTCGCAGCCTTCCGTTCCCACTACGACGGCAAGGTGTCGATCAACACGGCCTACTGCGTCGCCCATGGCGCCGTCCGGCTGGAGGCGCTGGGGTTCCACGACAGGCCGCTCGTCGGAGAGCCGCTGGAGAAGGCAAAGCGGCTCGTGAAGGAGGGGATCGAGCAGGGCGCCGTCGGACTGGCGACCGGTCTCTCGTACTTCCCCCACTCCTGGAGCGGCACCGAAGAGATAGTGGAGCTGTGCAGGGCCGCCAACGAGGCCGGCGGGGTGTACGTAACCCACCTCCGCAGTAATCATAACGAGCGCTCGTTCGGCGGCGAAGGAGGGGTTCCGGAGGCCCTCGAGATAGGCAGACGCTCCGGCATCGGCGTCCACTTCTCCCACTACCGCACCGCCCCCGGCAGCGAGGGGCAGGTCGCGGAGAGGATGGAGCTAATCGACAGGGCCAAGGCCGAGGGCGTCGACTGCACTCTGGAGCTCTACCCCTACCCGTCCGGATGCACCTTCGTCCTCAGCATGATGCCCAGCCACGTGCACGACGGCGGCCCGGACGCGGCGCTGAAGAGGCTCAGCGACCCCGCGGAGAGACGGAAGGCCGCGGCCTACCTGGAGGAGCACGACAAACTCCAGGATGCGGTTATAACCTACTCCCCCCTCACGCCTGACCTCGAGGGCATGAGCATCCCCGACGTCGCAGCGGCGAGGAACGTCTCCATGGGCGAGGCCGCCTGCGACCTCCTGGTCGAGAACGACCTGAAGGTCGCCTATCGCGGCGCCCCCCCTAACAGCGTCGCCGTCTGGCAGCAGGTGAGCCGCGACTGCATGGACTTCCTCTCCAGGCCCGACTACATGGTGGGAAGCGACGCCATTCCCATAGGCAGAATGCCGCACCCGCGCGCCTACGGGACCTTCCCGCGCTTCCTCGGCCGGCTGCGGCGGCAGTTCGGCGTCATGACGCTGGAGCAGGTCGTCCAGAGAATGACCGACAACCCGGCCCGAAGGTTCGGCCTGACGAGGCGAGGCCGGGTCGAGACGGGCTGCTTCGCAGACCTGGTCGTCTTCGACCCTGAACGGATCATCGACAACGCGACCTACGACGACCCGACCCAGCCGCCGTCCGGCATACCGCACGTCCTCGTCAACGGCCGCGTCGCCGTGGACAACGAACGCTGCACCGGCGTCCTCGCCGGGCGAGCCGTGCCGTGAAGCCGGCGGCGGGCCCGCCCCGCAGGACTCACGGAGGACGTGAATGATTCGAGAAGCGATAGACGCGGTGGCCGGGGGCCGCTCTCTCGACCAGGAACAGGCCGCCGACGTCATGGACGAGATCATGAGCGGCAGGGCGACCCCGGCCCAATTCGGAGCCTTCGTCACCGCCCTGCGGCTCAAGGGAGAGACGGTCGACGAGATAACCGGCATGGCGAGCGTGATGCGCCGGAGGTCGCTCCACGTCGAGGTACGCGGCCCTCTGGTGGACACGTGCGGCACAGGGGGAGACGCCTCGGGCACCTTCAACGTCTCGACGACCGCCGGATTCGTGGCCGCCGGCGCGGGCGCTAGGGTCGCCAAGCACGGCAACAGGGCCATGTCGAGCGTGTGCGGCAGCGCCGACGTTCTCGAGTCCCTCGGCGTCAGAATAGACCTCAGCCCGGACGGCGTCCGCCGGTGCATTGAGCAGGTCGGGTTCGGATTCATGTTCGCCCAGAGATACCACCCGTCGATGAAGTTCGCCGCGGGACCGAGGCGGGAGATCGGCATCCGCACCGTGTTCAACGTCCTAGGCCCCCTGACCAACCCGGCCGGCGCCGACGCCCAGGTCGTCGGAGTCGCCGACCCCGCCCTAGCGCGGAAGATGGCCGAGGCCCTCGGCAGGCTCGGAAGCACACGCGCGATGATCGTGCACGGCGGCGACGGCCTGGACGAGATCACCCTCGACGGCGAGACGCAGGTCTGGGAACTGAACGAAGGCTCAGTCCGCCAGTACGCCGTCTCACCCGGCGACTTCGGCGTCAGCCCGGCGTCGGCCGCATCCCTGAGGGCCGGAAGCGTCGAGAAGAGCGCAGGCATCCTCCGCCGCGTCCTCTCCGGCGAGGCGGGGCCTGCCAGGGACATCTCGCTGATGAACGCCGCGGCCGCCCTGCTGGCCGCGGGCATGGCCCCGTCGCTGCAAGAAGGGGTCGAGGCGGCGGCGGACTCCGTCGACAGCGGCAGAGCCGAGGCCGCGCTCGACGGACTGGTCGAGCTCAGCCACAGGCTGGAGTGATCGATAGCATGGCCGGGATCCTGGCCGAGATCGTCGAGGCCAAGAAGATCGAGCTGAACCGCCTGAAGATCGATGCCCCGGTCTCGGAGCTCGAGCGGCGAATCGCAGGCAGCAAGCCTCCCCTCAACTTCGCGGGCGCCCTCTGGAGCGGCTCCTCAATCAGGGTCATAGCAGAGGTGAAGAGGGCATCCCCGGCCAAAGGGCCGCTGCGGGCCGACCTCGACCCTGCCAGCCTGGCCGCCTCCTACGCCGACAACGGCGCGGCCGCCGTCTCGGTGCTCACCAACAGAGACCACTTCCAGGGCAGCATCGAAGACCTCGACGCCGTACACGCCTCGGTCAACCCCAGAGGCGTCCCCGTCCTCCGCAAAGAGTTCGTGTTCGACCCGTACCAGGTATACGAAACCCGCGCTCACGGCGCGGACGCCGTGCTGCTGATCGCCGCGATGCTGGCCCCGGCGCAGCTGAAGGAGCTTTACGCCCTCACCCAGGAGCTGTGGATGCAGGCGCTGATCGAGATCCATGACGAGGCCGAACTCGACAGGGCCCTCGACGCGGGCGCCGAGGTGATCGGGATCAACAACCGCGACCTGCGCACCTTCAGGACCGACCTGGCGGTCACTGAGCGGCTCGCGCCCATGGTCCCGACCGGCAAGATCGTGGTCAGTGAGAGCGGCGTCGGCAGCCGGGAGAGCGCGGAGCGCGTCAGGGCCGCAGGGGCCCACGCCGTGCTCGTCGGCGAGGCCCTGGTAACCGCCCCCGATCCCGGCGCGAAGCTCAGGGAGCTCGTATGACCCGCCTCAAGATATGCGGCCTGCGCAGTCTCGACCACGCGCTGGCCGCCGCCGACTCCGGAGCCGACCTCGTCGGCTTCAACTTCGTCCATGGCGTTCGAAGACGGATACCACCCGAGCACGCGCAGAAGATCATCGAAGGCCTCCGAAGGCTCAGACCCGACGCCCCCAGGATAGTCGGACTCTTCGCGGACCAGCCGGTCGAGGACGTCAACGCCGTAGCCCGCCGGTGCGGGCTGGACCTCGCCCAGCTGTGCGGCAGCGAGCCTCCCGAATACTGGAAGGCGGTACACGTCCCGGTGATCAGGCAGATAAGGGTCCGCGGCGGCGGCGACAGGGAAGACACCATCGACTCGACGCGCCGGGCCGTGGCCGAGGTCGTCTCCCGAAAGCATCTCGCCCTCCTCGACAGCCACCGGGACGGCTCGCTGGGCGGCACCGGCCAGACCTTCGACTGGAACATCGCGCGCGCCGCTTCCGAGGTCGGCGACTACCTGCTGGCCGGCGGGCTCACTCCCGATAACGTGGAGACCGCAATCATCACCGCCCGCCCGTGGGGCGTGGACGTCTCCAGCGGCGTCGAGACCGACGGCGTCAAAGACCCCTCCAGAATCGCCTCCTTCGCCGACCACGTGCGCCGCGCGGCAGCCTCGATCAGCAGAGACACCCACGGCTCGGGTCGGGCACGGGGCTGAGCCTGAAGACCATGTGCTCGGACGCAGGAAGCAGGGCGCGCGTGTCGGCGCCGTCCGTCTCGATCACCTCGTCGACGCGCAGCCCCGCCCCGGCGAAGGCCCGTTCGTATGTCCTGAAGCTCCGATGCACCTCCGTCCGGCAGACGCTGCCGGAATCGACGGTCTTGGTGTAGATGAAGGTGTCCTCGGGGTCGTATCCATTCGGAAGGTGCTTCTCGGCAAGCTCCGTCCTGACGGTCGAGACGTAGAACGGGTTGCACACTGTTGCGAAGACCGTCCCCGAATCGGTGACCAGCCCGCGCAGGTCTCGCAGAACGGCGTCGAATTCCGCCCGGTCCGCGATGGTGCACAAGACCCTGCTGCACACCACGACGTCGAACCGCGCCGAGTCTGCCCGGAGTCTGTCCAGCATTTCGCGGCCGCCGTACTCGACCCGGCTCCCGCGCTCACGGCGCTCTGCGGCCGCCGCCGTATCGGGGTCGTACCCGGTGGCCGATACCCCCTGTTCGGAGAGCCGCTCTGCCAGCCATCCGCTGCCGCAGCCGTAATCCAGCGCCGACTTCGGCCGCCGCGCCAGAACGATCTCTGTCATCGGCCTATGGAACAATTCGTCCCAGCCGCGCGGATCAAGCGCGTTCATAAACTGCGCGAACCCCGTGAGCTCAGGCATATCCGCTTCGGTCAACGCCCTCGTCATGAGACGCTTCAGGTCCGTTCGGAAGTGGAAGCGGTAGGTCAGAAACGCTCGTCTGCACGCCTGATCGAAGTCTCCGTCCCCTACCGGAACGATGTCCGAGCCGAAGTCGATCAGCTTCAAACCGGATGGCGTGACTAGGAGGTTGTCAGGGTGAATGTTGCGGCACAGGATACCCGCGTCTCGGCACTCGCGCAGCAGCCTCAGCATCCCGTCGATGTGGCCGCCCTCGTATTTCGTCCCGGCCTCGTATGGGTAGACCGCGACCACGTGGTCGCCCCTCACGCGGACCTCCCGAACGTCGGGCAGCGTCCCATAGCCGGACAGCTTCCCGGCGAGGGACTGGAGAAACGCGACCTGACGCGACCTGTCACGAGACTTCCAGTAATGGAAATACTTGTAGACGAGGCGGAGGTCGGTCAGCGCGACACCCTCCTCGCCGATGCCCAGACAGTCGAGAGGGCCGGCCCCGAACTCGTCCCGCACATACGACTCGGCGGCCTGTCTCAGCGCCTTCTTCGGCAGCGGGGTCTTCGAACGATGCCGCGACACGATCTCGGGCAGGTTCCTGAGGTACTGCTCTATTGCGCCGGTATCGACTTCCGAGACGCGCCTCTTGAACTCGTCGAGCCGTTCCTGAGTATAGACGGATTCCAGCTTCTCGACGAAGCTCCGCAGGCAGGCGGCCTGTGCGTCATGCCCGGGCGAGTCCAGCCACCAGGCAGACGAGCCGGCAGTGAGGCTGCGGTCGTAGAACGGGCGCAGGGCCGAGACGAGCCCGACGACCCTGATGAAGCTCAGCTCGAAGGCGCGTGACCGCTCGCGGACGTACTTAACGTACAACCCGGCAGCCCGCTCAATCTCATGGCCGTCGAAATCGAGGAACCCCCGTCCATACGGCTCACCCCCCTGCCGCTGTCGCCGATGCGCTTTCCGTCGGAAGACATCGTGCAGAGACGAGTAGAGCGCGTATCCTCGAATGTCCTGGGCCATGGTCTCAAAGTCGGGTCTGGCATTGGCAATCGCTCTCCTCTCTTGGCGAATCGGGAGAGGGGCCTGCGCCACCCTGCACCCTCCTGCGAACCGGTTGAGGAGGCTCCAGACCATGTCGCTCCGCCGGGTATCGGAACCGTCGATGGTGGGAACCGCGTTGGGGAACTCCCGCAGCGCCTGCAGATCGAACACCAGGGTGGACGGCCCCCTATTCACCGAGGGAACCAGAGCCGAGACCGGATCGTCTCGTGCAGTCTGCGCCAGCGGCCTGAACACCTGCCTGCCGCTCAGAACCTCCGGCAGCCGCGACACCATTTCGGCTAGGACGCGCTCTACGGGCAAGTCATTCTCGCTCGGCTCGTACCAGAACGGCGACTCCAGATGATCGGTCTCGGCGCGCGAAAGGTCATAGTAGTAGTCGCGTCTGCTGAGCCGTATGAGCCTGTTAGCATCCCGGCGGCCTGGATACGGGTCATCCGGCCGCAGGGCGGTCAGCTGCTGAAGGTTGTGATAGAGATCGACAAGCTGTGTTCGCATACAGCTGAGAAACGGCAGGGGCGGATCGCCCGTGACCTCGCCAAGAACGACGCAGACGCCGGTCCCCTTCAGCCGCTTTATCGCCGACACGTAGTCGACGTCCTCGGCTCGGATCGAGCCGTCAGGCCCGTATCCGAGACCATCCAGGGCAACGTCGTCGTCGAGTATCCAGACAACCGCTCCCTGCCGCGGCTTTGCTTCCAGGAACAGATAGTGTTGAAGCATCGTCCGGCTCAGCGCGATGCTCTTACGCTCCGGCAGATGATCCGGGGCGCCTGTGAACACCCCGGCGCGCGTGTCTGATGCCTGCCGCTCCAGCGTCTTCACGTCCACTTCGAGCCCTCGCCGCGAGGCTTCTTCGACGACCTCGCTGAGGCCGCGCCTGGAGACCGGATCGTGGCCGCCGTTCTCGAGCAGCGCCACTCTCAGCGTCACGTCGCTTCGGCAGCCGATCTTGCGGACCAGCTCGTCCATGAGGTTGGCAACATTGCCCACGTCGGGCGACGTGATCACGCCGACGACCAGATCCAGGCGCTCGCCCGAGTCCGGGGCGTGGGCAGACGGCTCGGCAGGCGGGGGCACGGCGGCAGCCCTGGCGGCGTCGCAGCCGAACTTGCCCCGGCTCCTTTCGAGAAACGCGGCTCTCTGCTCGCAGGACATGCGGCCGCCGTACTTGTGGAAGAAGTATCTCAGGCCCGCGCACTTCGCGTCCCCTCCGGGCGTGGACATACGGGGACGGCCGGCTTCGGCGTAGTGATGAACGAGGTGCTCGGGCAGGGCGCCGTACCTGACCGAGCCCACGTCCGCCAGCCTGATGCAGACGTCGCGGTCCGTCGTACTGGCCAGAGCCTCGTCGAATCCACCGGCCTCGAGCAGCTTCCGCAGCCTCACGAACAGGTTCGACCCCTGGATGTGTGGGTTGCGGACGAGCAGGTCGTTCACGTCGAGACTCTCCGGAGCCGCGAGCCGCAGGCCGTCATGGTGATGGGAGTCGTGGTAGACAAGACCCGCTGCGGCCATGTCCAGGTTTCGATCCAGAACGGCCTCTTCACATCGCCGCAAGTAGTCGGGCGCCCATGAGTCATCGTCGTCGAGAAAGGCCGCGAACACCGAGGGGACCGTACCCTGAAGCTCGGACAGCGCGGTGTTCCAGGCGCCGGCGGCGCCCGGAGTACGGTAATTCTCCAGGTACACGGTCTTCGTGCCGGCGGCCCTGAAATCGATCACGATCTCTTCGTTGATGCGCCTGACGCCCCTGTCCGAGTCGTCGACGACTACCAGGAAGTCCGGGGGCCGCGTCTGGAGCGCGATCGACGCCAGAGACCGGTTGGCCAAGAGTTGAGGCCGGTTGCGAGTGGCTACTACGGCAGCTATCGAGAGTGTCACGACCGGTTCGGCGGGGCCGCTCCTATGCGAACTCGGGCATCACCTCATCGACGAACAGCTTCATGTCGTCGAGGGCTTGGAAATTTGGGAAGACCGTGATGCAGAGGTCGAAACCCATCTCGGCCCACTGGTGAAGCCGGTCCCTGACCTCGGCCGGGTCTCCCACTATGGGAGGCTGGCCGCCGCTCGACCACCGGCCCGCAGCCTCGCGGGCCCTGTTCCGGTCTCGGTCGATGAAGATGCGCGCCGTGAAGGTCTTGCGTACGCCGTCATAGTCACGGCCCTCGGCTTCGCAGTGCCGCCGCAGCGCCTCCAACTTGCGCCGCGTCTCGTCCTCGGGTCTCGATAGATCGTTCCACCAATCGGCGTGTCTGGCGACCACGCGGAGCGTCCTCCTCTCACCCGCGCCGCCAATCATGATCGGCGGGCGCGGGTCCGGCAGCGGCTCGCAGTGAGCGTCCTCCACCCGGTAGAACCTGCCCTCGAAGCTGGCCGGAGCCTCGGTCCACAGCCTCCTGATGACCTGAATCCCCTCCTCCAGCATGTCGACCCGCGCGCCGGGGCTCGGATAGCCGAACCCGAAGGCCCTGTGCTCCCCTTCGTGCCACCCGGCGCCGTAGCCGAGAATGAACCTGCCGGAACTCAGGTGCTGGAGACTGGCGCCCATCTTGGCCATCAGCGCCGGGCTGCGGAACGAATTCGACATTACGATGGTCCCGAGCATCCGGCCAGGGTACCGCGCCGCTATCCACGTCAGCAGGGTCCAACACTCGATTCGGAACTCGCTCCCGTAGTTGATGTGGTCGGACACCCACAGGCTGGTGAAGCTCTGGGACGCGGCGTCGAGGGCGCGGTGAAGGTCCGACAGGAACTCCCGAGGCCGTACCGCCTCCAGGCCCCTCTCGCCAGTGGGCGGGTTGTATCCGAACTCCATCCTCGGCTTGCCTGCCATCGCTCTCACCCCCGGTTCCAGGCTCGCTGCCCTTTCGTGGTGATCGATTATACGCGACCCGCCCCCTGCAAGTTGTCCAAGAGAACCCGTTCAGGCTCTGTGAGGTCCGAAGGGATTCTCCCCTTGACATCAGCGAACCCCTGTACTATATTACTCACATGGAAGCAGCCAACCCAGCAGCAGTCGACCTCGCAGCCCTGAAGAGAACTGTCCCACAACTGCCCCACATCTGTCCCGGAACTGTCCCTGACCTGTTCCACAAGTGCCCCACATTTGTTCCACGAAATCGAACCCTCAGCTACGAGATGGGACAAAATGGAACAGTTTGGGACAGTTTTCGGCAAAAACCCCAGGATCGAGGCGCTCAGATGCGATTGCCCGGCGCCTGCAGACAGAGAGCCACTGGAACAGCCGTTGCCGACCGGGATACGGCCTGATATAGTATATTGAATTGTTGACCACGATAATCAACAAACTGGAGAGGGCCGCATAGATGGTCGAACAGCAGGTTATTTCGCGTGAGACCGGAATCGAGGACACCCAGTACAGGTGGGGCTTCGAACTGGACATCAAGTCCGACGTCTCGCCTAGGGGTCTGAACGAGGACATCGTGAGGCTCATCTCCGCCAAGAAGCGGGAGCCGGAGTGGATGCTGGAGTGGCGGCTGAAGGCATACCGCCACTGGCTCAAGCTGGACAGCCAGGGACCGCAGTGGGCGAACGTGGAGTTCCAACCCATCGACTACCAGGACATGATCTACTACGCGGCCCCCAGCTCCCAGTCGGACGGCCCTAAGAGCCTGGACGAGGTGGACCCGGAGATACTCG
Source organism: uncultured Dehalococcoidia bacterium (assembly GCA_958295685.1). Taxonomy (GTDB): domain Bacteria; phylum Chloroflexota; class Dehalococcoidia; order Lucifugimonadales; family CATQGZ01; genus CATQGZ01. The sequence goes on along the minus strand of OY282365.1, from coordinate 485,803 downwards.
AGGGCTTCAACAAACTCGGCATCCCACTCGAAGAGCAGAAGAAGCTGACGGGCGTGGCCGTGGACGCCGTTCTTGACAGCGTGTCGGTCGCCACCACCTACCAGGAGATGCTGAAGAAGGCCGGCGTCATCTTCTGCTCGATGAGCGAGGCCGTACAGAACCACCCGGACCTGGTGCGCAAGTACATCGGCTCCGTCGTGCCGTACAGCGACAACTTCTATGCCACGCTCAACTCCGCCGTGTTCAGCGACGGCTCGTTCTGCTACGTGCCGCCAGGCGTGCGCTGCCCGATCGAACTCATGACGTACTTCAGAATCAACGAGTTGGACACCGGGCAGTTCGAACGAACGCTGATCATCGCCGACGAGGGCAGCTACGTGAGCTACCTGGAGGGCTGCACCGCCCCGATGCGAAAGAGCCACCAGCTGCACGCCGCAGTGGTCGAACTCGTCGCCCTCGACGGCGCGGAGATCAAGTACTCCACCCTCCAGAACTGGTACCCGGGCGACAAGGACGGCAGAGGGGGCGTCTACAACTTCGTGACGAAGCGCGGCAAGGCCCAAGGGCGCGGCTCCAAAATATCGTGGACACAGGTCGAGACGGGCTCGGCGATCACGTGGAAGTACCCGAGCGTGATCCTGCAGGGAGACGACTCGGTGGGCGAGTTCTACTCGGTCGCGCTGGTGAACAACCGGCAGCAGGCGGATACGGGCACCAAGATGGTCCACATCGGAAAGAACACGCGGAGCACCATAATCGCCAAGGGCATCTCGGCAGGACGCGGAAACAACACCTACCGCGGGCAGGTGAAGATGATGCCGACCGCCGGGGGGGCGCGGAACTTCACGCAGTGCGACTCGCTGCTGATCGGCGATGAGTGCGGCGCGCACACCATACCCTACATCGAGGTGCGGAACCCGACCGCCCAGCTGGAGCACGAGGCGACCACCTCGAAGGTGAGCGACGACCAGCTATTCTATCTCCAACAGCGCGGCCTCTCGCTGGAGGAGTCGAACTACATGATCATCAACGGCTTCTGCCGGGGCATCTTCAAGGAACTGCCCTTCGAGTTCGCCGCGGAGGCGTCGCAGCTGATGAGGGTGAGCCTGGAAGGAACGGTGGGATAGATTGGCTGCCGCTGCGCAAGGAGGCCGGCGCCGCCTCCCCTGAACACCCCGATAAGGGTTCGAGAAAGGCGGCGGCCTCTAATATGAACGGCGGCCGGACATTGAACCCTGCAGATCGTAAGCCGCCCTGATGCGTGTGCGCGGACGAAGGAGAACAAATCTTGCTCTTGGAAATACGAGACCTTCACGTCTCCGTCGGGGAGACCGACATACTCAAGGGGCTGAACCTCACGGTCAACCCCGGAGAGGTACACGCCATCATGGGGCCGAACGGCTCCGGCAAGAGCACGCTGGCAAACGTGATTGCGGGCAGGCCGGAATTCACGGTCGTGCGCGGCGAGGTCTCGTACCAGGGTCGGGACCTGATGGCGCTCCTCCCGGAGGAGCGGGCGCGTGAGGGGGTCTTCATGGCGTTCCAGTACCCCGCCGAGCTCGCGGGCGTCCGCACCTGGCAGTTCCTGAAGGCGTCGGTGGACGCCGTGCGGAAGCACAGGGGCATGAAGGAACTGAGCATCAGGGAGTTCGACAGGCTGCTCGACGAGAAGCGCCGGATGGTCCGGATAGACGCCGACATGGTGAAGCGGTCGGTGAACGAAGGCTACTCCGGCGGCGAGAAGAAACGCAATGAGGTGCTCCAGATGGCTATGCTGGACCCGACGCTGGCGGTACTCGACGAGACCGACTCGGGGCTGGACATCGACGCTCTGAGAATCGTCGCGGACGGCGTGAACTCGTTCCGCTCGCCCTCCAAGGCCATCGTCATGGTGACGCACTACCAGCGGATATTGGGCTACGTCAGCCCCGACAGGGTACACGTGCTGCTGGACGGGCGGATCGTGAGGTCGGGCGGCAGGGAGCTGGCCCTGGAACTGGAGGAAAAGGGATACGACTGGGTCAGGGCGGAGGCGGCCTGAGACGATGACCCAGACCCTGACAAGGTACGAACGATACGAGGCCGACTTCCACGCGCTGGACACGGCGGGCAGGCCCCAGTGGCTGCAGGACCTGCGCCAAACGGCCTGGACACGCTTCCTAGATCTGGGCTTCCCGACGGCGCGCCGGGGCAACGAGAAGTGGAAGTACACCAACGCGGCCCCTATCGCCAGGATGGAGTTCGGACACGACGGCCGCAGCCGACCGAACGGCCTGAGCGCCGAGACGACCGACGCCGCCATCCCGCGGCACGATGCGTGGAGCCAGCTGGTCTTCGTGGACGGCGTTTTCGCCGAGGCGCTGTCGAGCCGCCCCGAGAGCACGGACGAGGTACGGGTCTCCAGCTTGGAGGAGGCCGTACTGTCCAACAGCGAGACGGTCGAGAGCCACCTGGCGCGTCATACCCCGTTCGAGGACGACGGCTTCGCCGCGCTCAACACGGCCTTCCTGCGCGACGGGGCCTTCGTTCACGTCGCGGCGGGCGCCGACGTCGAGACCCCGATCCACCTGGTGTTCCTCTCCACGGGTAACGCCGCGCCCACGGTCTCATATCCCAGGGCGCTGATCGTGGCCGAGAACGGGAGCAGGGCGACCGTGATCGAGAGCTACGCCGGCCTGAACGGCGGCCGGTACTTCAGCAACTCCGTGTCCGAGATGGTCATCGGCGAGGGAGCCGAGGTGGAGCACTACAGGCTGCAGGAGGAGAGCGAGGCCGCCTTCCACGTAGGCTCCGCGCGCGTGGTCCTGGGAGAGGGCGGCGCCTACTCGTCAGGCGCGTTCTCCAGGGGCGCGGCCCTCGGCAGATACGACCTGTCCGTGCTTCTGGACGGCCCCGGCAGCGCATGCCGTCTCAGCGGCCTGTACGTCACCTCGGGAACGCAGCACCTGGACAACAACATCAACATCGAGCACGCCAAGCCCTACACGACGAGCCGCCTCAACTACAAGGGCATCCTGGACGGGAGGTCGCGGGCAGTCTTCGGCGGGACGGTGCTGGTACGTAAGGAGGCCCAGAAGACGGACGCCAGCCAGTCGGACAAGAACCTCGTGCTGTCCCCGTATGCCGAAGTGGACAGCAAGCCCGCGCTCTTCATCTACGCCGACGACGTGAAGTGCGGCCACGGCGCGACCGCCGGGAATATCGACGAGGAGACGGTCTTCTACATGCGGAGCCGCGGTATGGACGTCGACACGGCCAGCCGCCTCCTCATCCACGGATTCGCCAGCGAGACGGTGGACACCGTCCGGGAGCCGAATCTCAGAGCGTACCTGGAGTCTCAGTTCCTGGACACGCTCCCAGGACGCAGGCTCGAGTTCTAAGATGTACGACGTAGACGACCTCTACCAGGACGTTGTGCTCGACCACAGCCGCAGGCCTCGGAACTTCAAGAGAATAGAGGACGCGGACAGGACGAGGGAGGGGTTCAACCCGCTGTGCGGAGATCGGGTCACGCTGTTCATGACCTTCGACGGCGACGTAATATCGGACGTGAGCTTCGAGGGCTCCGGATGCGCGATATCCAAAGCCTCGGCGTCGATGATGACCGAGAGCGTCAAGGGCAAGAGCCGCGCAGAAGCCGAGTCCATCTTCAACTCGTTCCGCGCCATGATTACCAGAGAGGAAGGCGCGGACGTGGACAGGGAGGAACTGGGCGACTTGGAGATACTGGAGGGCGTCTCGGCATACCCGACGCGCATCAAGTGCGCTACCCTTTCGTGGCACGCGATGCACTCGGCGCTGGTCGAGGAAGAAAAGACCGTCTCGACGGAGAGGTAGCCGGCTCAGACTAGGAGGTGGCCGATGCACGTGCCTATCAAGATGGACTACGCAGTGAGAGCCCTGGTTGATCTGGCGCTGCACGGGAAGGATGGGCCCGTGAGAGCGTCCGAAATCTCCCGACGGGCCATGGTCCCCGGCCCGTACCTCGCACAGGTGATGCGCAGCCTGAGCCGAAAGGAGATCGTGAAGAGCCGGCGCGGGCCACAGGGAGGTCACTCGTTGTACGGCGACCCATACGAGGTGACGCTGAGCGCCGTCCTGGATGCCCTGGGCGGCATGGACCCGCCGGTGGCGTGTCTGGACGACGACACGGCGTGCGCCTGCATCCCATCCTGCGCTCAGCGCGAGGTGTGGCGGGAGGTGGACGAGGCGGTTCATCGGATTCTCGAACGAACGACCGTCGGCCAGTTGATGGATCGGACGCGGGCCATCCAGGCGCGGCAGAATCTGACGACCGCAGGCAAAATAATCAAAGTCGCCGCGGTCTGACAACCCAGAAACACACGGACGAGAAGACAGGGAGACGCAGACATGGCATTCGTCAAGGTATGCAAGTCCGGCGAGGTGACGCCGGGGTCGGCAAAATCATTCCAGATCGGAGACCGCGACGTCGCCGTGTGCAACGTCGACGGGAAGCTGTACGCGGTCGACGACCTGTGCTCACACGACTTCGGCTCTCTGGAGCAGGGAGAGGTTGAAGGATACGAGATAGAGTGTCCCAGGCACGGAGCACGCTTCGACGTGAGAACGGGCAAGGCCACGATGCCTCCGGCGATTCTGCCCATCGATACGTTCGAAGTGAGGACGGAGGGAGACGACATAGAGGTGGAAGTGTGATCATCACGCCGCGGAACGAGCGCAGCCATGCTTGACACAGCCAGAATCAGGCAGGACTTCCCTATCCTGTCCCGCAAGGTCAACGGCGTGCCGCTGGTCTACCTCGACAACGCCGCCACCTCCCAGAAACCCAGGTCGGTGATCCGCGCCCTCGTCGACTACTACGAGAGGTACAACTCCAACGTGCACAGGGGCGTCCATACCCTGAGCATGGAGGCGACCGACGCCATGGAGGAGGCGCGGCAGAAGGTCGCGGACTTCGTGAACGCCGAGTCGCCGAGCTGCATAATCTGGACGCGGAACACGACGGAAGCCCTGAATCTCGTGGCCCAGGGATGGGCCATGGAACACGTCGCAGCCGGCGAGCGGATCGTGACCACCGCGATGGAGCACCACAGCAACCTGGTCCCCTGGCAGAGAGTGGCCCGCGAGCGGGGAGCCGAGCTGAGAATCCTCCCTCTAGCCGAGGACGGCGCCCTGGACCTGTCTGACGTCAACTCCATCATCGACACGCGCACCCGGCTGGTGACGGCCGTGCATGTGTCCAACTCTCTGGGAACGATCAACCCTGTGAAGGCTCTGGCGGCGAGGGCCAAAGAGGTCGGCGCGGCCTTCCTAGTCGACGGCGCGCAGAGCGTCCCGCACATGCCGGTGGACGTTCAGGACATCGGATGCGACTTCATGGCCTTCTCAGGACACAAGATGCTCGGCCCCACCGGCATCGGCGTCCTGTACGCCCGGCGCGAGGCCCTCGAGCGGATGGAACCCTTCCTGGTCGGCGGTGAGATGGTTCTCCAGGTCTCCTACGAGGACGCGACCTGGAACGACCTCCCGATGCGGTTCGAGGCCGGAACCCCCAACGTCGCAGACGCAATAGGCATGGGCGCGGCGGTTGACTACCTCAACGGGCTCGGAATGGACAGGGTGCGAGAACACGAAATCCAGATCACCGGATACGCGCTCGACGCCTTCGGAGAAATCGAGGACCTGGACGTGTTCGGCCCGGCCGACCCGGAAAAGAGAGGCGGAGTCATCCCCTTCCACACGACCGAGGTCCACGCCCACGACTTCGGCACCGTCCTGGACAGGCGCGGCATCGCGGTCCGCACGGGGCACCACTGCACGATGCCGTTGATGGAGACGCTCGGAGTGGCCGCCACCGCCAGGGCCAGCTTCTACGTATACAACACGGAGGAGGAAGTGGACGTACTGGTCGACGCAGTGAAGGAAGCCATGAGGTATTTCCTGGATGGCTCCCGATGACCTCGACGGCCTCTACCGAGACGCCATCCTGGACCACTGCCGGAACCCAAGGAACCGCGCCCTCGTGGAGCGCCCGGACGTCAGCGCGAACGCGGTCAACCCATTCTGCGGCGACGAGGTGCGTCTCCAGGCCGCGCTTGACAGCGACGGTCGGATCTCACGAATAGGACTTCAGGCCGTCGGCTGCGCCATAAACCAGGCCTCGGGGTCGATGCTGACGGAGGCAGTGCTGGGCAGGACGATCAAGGAGGCCCGGGCAGCCTCGGACGCCTTCCAGGCCATGATGCAGGGGCGCGATACCGCCGCGGTCGAGGGGCCTCTCACCGCTCTGGCCGGCGTAAAGAAGGCCCCCGTGCGCGTCAAGTGCGCCCTGCTCGCATGGTCTGCCCTCGACGACGGCATCGAGGACGAGGAGCGCCGCAGGAAGGACACGTCCGGCCTAATCCCCGATTGAGCGGGGGCAGCCTGAACAGTTCACCCCTACTCGCTCAGCCACACCCTGCTCCAGTGCGAATACTCGAAGGCCGCGAAGTTCGGATGAAAACCCCGTAGCCGATCCGACCAGGTCCATATCGAGATGCGCGCGGCCGGCATAAACCTGTACGCCTCGCCCAGCGCCCTCCGCTGGATAGCCAGTATCGCCTCTCGCCGCGCGGCAGGGTCACCCTCCACTGCCTGCTCCTCGATCAGACCGTCGAGCTCGGCGTCCGCGGCGCCCATGGTGTTCAGCCGTCCGCGGCTGTGCAGAACCGGCAGCAGGTATCCGTTCGGGGTGGCCGACGGAGCCGGCGGCCCCACGAACATCTGATACATCCCTCCCGACCACACCTCGTCACCGAACGCCCTCCGGTTCATCACCTCCACGTCCGCATCGAAGCCCACGCCGCGCATCTCGTCCGCTATTCGCTCAGCGTGCGACAGATAGCCATCGCCGAAGTCGCCGACCCTTATCACCACCGGAAGCGGCAGGTACACCCCTGCCTCGCCAAGCAGCTCGCGTGCCCCCGGAGGGTCGTCGAAGTAGCTCCTCAACTCGTCGTCCGGCAGAAGCCAGTCGGGGGAGGCCAGGTGAAACCCGGGCGCAGGGAAAGCGCTGCCCATCCAGACGTCGTCTATGGCTCCCCACGGATCCATGGCGAGGAACGCCGCCCTGCGAACCCTCACGTCGTCGAACGGTGGCAGGTCCGCGTTGAGGCCGACCTCGACTCCACCCGTGGGCTCCGGCGCCGCCAAGAAGGGCGCCGACGGGTTCCTCTGACGGTAACTCATCCACTCGGCCCCATCCATCTGCTCGACGTCGATAGAGCCTACGCGAAACGCCGCGCTCCGGACGGTCGGGTCCGTAATGACGTGTATCAGGAGTCTGTCGATCAGCGGCAAACCCTTCTCGAAGTACGAGGGGTTCCGGCTGAATGCGTGGATCGAATCGGGGCCGGTCTCCACAAGAGTCCAGGGGCCGCTGCCGACCGTCGGACCATCTCTCAGGTCTCCGTTGAGGGCGACAGCCTCCGGCGCGACGATCTTCGAATGGCCGTGGGCAAGGGAGAGCAGGAAGTCGGCGTCCGGCAGCGACAGAGAGACGCGCAGAGTGCCCTCGTCAAGAGCCTCCAGGGCGTCAATCGCGCCCAGCAGCACGGCGTTCGGCCGGTCGTTCTGGCTCTGACGCTCGTAGCTGTAGATGACGTCGCCGGCTGTGAGAACGCGGCCGTTCACCGGCTCCACGTCCTGCCACGTCACGCCGGGACGCAGTCGAAAGACGAACGCCCCGTCGTCGTCCATCTCCCATCTCTCGCACAACTCGCACTCGACCGCCAGGCTTGGCAGCGGGACGTCCGGCCCCGACCGGAGACGCATGAGCCTGCTGTAAGCGATCCCGGGACCCCACGTCGCCAGAACGGGCGATGCCTCGTCATGAATGTCCTGATGGGCTATGTTGGCCCTAGAGGACAGGTTCAGCGTGCCACCCGACCGGCCGAGTGGCGAGGGCGTCGGCTCAGCCGGAACGGGCGTGGCGTAGACGGCGGTCGGGCGCGGCTGTGCGCCAGGCGTTGGAGAAGGAGACGGCGCCGCCGCCGCGCCCTGCGTCGGGGAAGGCAACGGCGTCGCAGGGACGCCCGACGTCGGGGACGGGCGCGGCGTGGTCGTCGTAGGACTGGCAGCCGGCGCGGCCGTCGGAGACGCATCCGAGGACCCCGAACATCCCGCCGCCAGAGCCGACGAGAGGATCAGGATGAGGCAGACGTAACGACGCAGCACTCGGCTGGGCATCCCCTCACGTGCCGGACGCGCCCCTGGCTTCCTCGGTACGCGCCAGTCCTGAGAGCCGGAACAGCGAGCCCACCCCCTCCTGCGGCAGGAACAGCACCGCGATGAGCGTCGACGGCAGGAACAGAATCAGGTGTACGACGACCGCAAAGCCGAAACCCGTCTCTCGCTCCACCCCGAAGAACCCCAGCGTATAGACGATGGCGAAGTGGAATATGCCAATCGCGCCGGGCGCCGCGGGTACGGCCGTGGAGAAGAAGATCGTTCCCAGAATCACCAGGGTCGCCGTGGTCAGCGTGATGGACAGCCCCACGGACTGCGCCGCGATCCAGGCCGTGAGACCGATCAGGAGCCAGTAGGCGGCACTGAGGAGCAGGGACACCGCCAGGCGGGCCCGCTCCCTCTCCAGATCGCGCACAGCGTCGGCCAGCGCGGCCAGATAGCGGACTCTGCGGATCACGGGAAGCCCGTAGCTCCCCCACGAAACCAGCCTCACGACGGCGACGGCCAGCACGCTAAAGCCGACGGCGCCCCAAACGTATGGAGCGAAGTTACTCATCTCGGGAACCATGAAGAAGGCTATCCCCAGAATGGCCGTGCTCACCACCGCGTCTAGGACTCGCTCCATTCCCAGAGTGGCCAGCGCGGTCGCCGGCCGCAGGCGGTCCCGGAGCGTGAGGACGGCGAGTTGCGTCGCCTCGGACGCTATCCTCACCGGCACGAGGTTGTTCAGGCCGACGCCCTCGTTCTGGACAACGAAGAGCCTCGCCGTCGACACCGACTCGTCGACGAAGAGCACCCTCCACCGGAACGCCCTGACGTAGCTCGCGAACATGAACACGACCAGCGAAAGAACGACGAGGCCCGGCGAGATCTTTTCCAGCGTCTGGCCGACGCCGCTCCAGTCGAGCTCTCTGGCCGCCAGCCAGCCGAGGGCCGCGCTGATTGCAAGGCCGAGAGCGATCCGACCCGCGCCCATAGCTCTGTCTCTCATTCCCACCCCCGGTCCGGCCGCTGGCCGGGTCCCTCCGTAGTATAATCCAGGCCCGCCTGGGGATGCCACAAGCCCGCTTCCACCGCCGCCCCGATCCCGCGGAGGGAATCTTCTTGCTGATCGACTGCCACGCACACCTCGATTCATTCACCAACGAGGAGGTCGCCGACGTGATGAGCCGCGCCCTGTCCGCAGGCGTCGGAGCCGTCATCTCGGCGGGCACGACCGAGAGGTCGTCGGCACGGTCGATCGAACTCTCCCAGTCCTTCCCAAGCATCTTCGCAGGCGTGGGCGTCCATCCGATGAACCTCGACTCCCCGCTCGACGACGCGGCCCTCGACCGCCTGAGAGCCCTCGCCTCCTCCGGCGAGAAGGTGCTGGTGATGAGCGAGATAGGCCTCGACTTCATGGATGGAGCGCCCGACAGGGCCATGCAGTTCGACGCGTTCCGCTCACAGATTCGGATCGCCCTCGACCTGCGCCTGCCTGTCGTGTTCCACAGCCGGCAGGCTCATGAGGACGTGCTGCGAGTGCTGCGTGAGGAACGGGCCTACGAGGTCGGCGGCGTCATGCACTACTTTCAGGCGGACGCCAGAGTCGCGCGGGAGGCCGCCGACTTGGGCTTCTACATCTCGCTCGCCAGGCCGCTGCTACGGCTTCCCCACCTGCAAGAGACCGCCAGCCGCATCGATCTCGAGCACGTCGTGCTGGAGACCGACGCGGCACCCCAGCCCTTCAAGGCGAAGCGCGAGAACTGGACGGAGCCCAGGCACGTCCAGGCGGTCGCCCAGAAGCTGGCCGAGCTTCAGGGGAAGACGCTCGAAGAGGTGGACGAAACCACGACCGCGAACGTCAGACGACTCCTGAGAGAGCGCTGGGACGTGGTGGAGCGGCACACCGGCAGTATCTCGTGACGAGGCGGCCGGTCAGGCCTGGTTTGGGCCAAACACCATCGCGGGAAGCAGGATGTGGGCGAGCGCCCAGCCGACGCCGGTAGGCCCTATCGCCCGCAGGGTGCCGTATTTCTGGGGTTCACGGCTCAGCCCAGGACCACGGCCCTGAGCCTCCCTGACCGCAACCACACCCGCTCCAAGCATCCAGAACAGCGAGACCAACGCTATTCTTCCCCCGATGTCTATTCCCCCGATATCCGGGACGATGAGCAGCGCGAACAGCAGGCCGGGGCCGTAGGCCATCCCCACAGACCTCATCAGGTCTCGGAACCCAGCCTGCCCCCGCAGCAGGACGCTCCCGAGAAGATATGCAACCGCCGCCCACAGAAGCCATCCGACCAGAACCGTCATGAACCCCAGCAGCATGAGCGTCACAGAGCCCTCGCTGCGTCCCTCTATGCCAGCGCCCTGGACACCGAACCCAAAAGCGGCGCCCGCGGCCGCCACGACCACCAGGGAGCGAAACATCGCGTCGGATGAGCCGCCCAGCGACCCGTAGACCCTGCCGTCGAGGAACGCGGCCCTCGCCGCCTGTTTCAGGAGCAACATCAAGGCATCATCCCTCACTCAAGCGGAACGCAGCAAGACCGAATCGACGAACCCCTGAGTAATCTGAGCAAATGGGGAACGGGGCACTCGGCCCTAGTCCCCGAAGACCTTGTTGGTGCCGGCCAGCGGAATCCGCGACATGGCAGACGCCTCTACCGTCAGCGCCGCCAGGTCTTCCGGCTCCAGGCTGTGGACGTCGCTCTTGCCTAGCGACCTCGTCAGGAGCGCCATCTCCATCGTCATCGAGTTGATGAAGTTGGCCACACGCTCCGCCCCCTCGTCAGGGTCTAGGCGGCTCATCAGGTCGGGGTCCTGGGTCGTGATCCCCACAGGGCACCTTCCAGTCTGGCAGTGGTGGCACCGGCCGGCCGGGACCCCCACCTCGGCCATGAAGTCGCTCCCCGGTATCTCCCTGTTGCAGTTCAGGGCAATCAGGGCCGCGATCCCGATGGCCACGGCGTCCGCCCCCAGGGCCAGCGCCTTCGCCGCGTCCGCCCCGCTGCGGATGCCGCCCGACACGATCAGGCTCACCTTCCCATACAGCCCCAGCTCCCTCAGAGCCTCCCTAGCCATCACGATGGCCGGCACCGTCGGGATCCCGCTGTGGTCCAGGAGCACCTCTGCCGACGCGCCCGTTCCCGCCACCATGCTGTCTATCACGACGGCGTCCGCCCCGGCCTTCGCCGCCAGCTTCACGTCGTCGGCCACCCTGCACGCCCCCAGCTTCACGTGAACCGGCACCGACCAGTCCGTCGCCTCCCGCAGCTGCTCGATCTTTATCGCCAGGTCATCCGGCCCCAGCCAGTCTGGATGCCGCGCCGGGCTCCGCTGATCGATGCCCGTAGGCAGATCGCGCATCTCGGCGATCTCATCCAGCACCTTCACACCCATCAGCATACCGCCTGTGCCGGGCTTCGCGCCCTGCCCGACCACGATCTCGATCGCCTGCGCCTGCGCCAGGTGGCGCGGATCGAAGCCGTACCTCGACGGCAGCACCTGGTAGATTAGCTTCTCCGACGCCTCCCGCTCACGGTCGAGCATTCCGCCGTCGCCGGTGCAGCTCGCCGTGCCGGTCAGCGTGGCCGCCCTGCCCAGCGCCGTCTTCGCGTTGGCCGACAGCGCGCCGTAGCTCATGCCCGTGATGTATATCGGCGTATCCAGCGCCAGAGGGTTCTCCGCGTAGCGGGCGCCCAGCACCGTCCGCGTGCTGCACCTCTCCTTATACCCTTCCAGCGGGAAGCGCGTCAGCCCAGTGGACAGAAATGTCAGATCGTCGAAGTGGGTCACCTTCTGGAACGTGGAGAAGCCTCGGATGCGGTAGCGGCCGAGCTCCGCCTTGGCGTGGATGTCGTCTATCACCCACGGAGACCAGACCTGGCTGTTCGGCATCACCATCGGCATCCTCCCCGGATGGTTACGCGGAGCGCGTCAGAGCTCAGATAGCGGACTTCTCGAGCCGCTCCAGCGAATCGAGGTGGTACAGCCTCCTGCCGGAAACGATCTTGGCGAACACAGGACGCTCCTCGACGCCGTAGCTCTCCAGCGTGCCCCACACATCCAGAAGCTCGTCCTCACTGACATCCTCCAGCACCGCGTCGTTGCCCAGAGAGCCGATGCTGCCCGCGACGTAGATCACACCCTCGTACATAGAATCCCCGACAGCCTCCCCCACGTCCCCGCACACGATAATCCTGCCCTTCTGCATCATGAACCCCGTCAGGAAGCCCGCGCTGCCCCTCACCACCAGCGTGCCGCCCTTCATCGAGATCCCCGCCCTCGCGCCCGCGTTGCCGCCCACGAACACCTCGCCTCCCCTGATGGTCGAGGCCGCCGACGCCCCAGCGTCCCTGGACAGAACGATCCTGCCGCTCATCATGTTCTCGCCGAGCCCCCAGCCCGCGTTCCCGTCAATCGTGACCTCGGGACCGTCCATCAGGCTCGCCGAGTAGTACCCGACGCTCCCCCTGATGTCTATCTTGCAGGGATGCAGCAACCCCACGGCCGTGTTGTGGCGCGCCCCAGGGTTCACGACGGTGACGTCCGCGCCCTCGGACGCCAGATCCTTGAGCCGACGGTTCAACTCCCGGACAGTGAGCGCGCCCGCGTCTAAAGTAACCAGGTCATGACCTCGCTCTGCTGGGGCTCGCGCCTGGCGATCTCGTCCGAGAAGACCCGGCGCAGAGCCACCTCCTCCGAGGCCACCGCCACCACCTCGTCCGTCTCCATGGTCACCAGCGGCTTCGCCGACCACCGATCCTTCGCGCAGCCCATGCCGTCCTTGGTCGATACCAGATACGTAAAGGTGCCGTCCAGATCGTCCAGCGAACTCTCCAGCGCGCAGCCCAAGGTCGCGCCGCTGGCAAGCCTGTCCGCCAGATAGACGGCGATGATCTCCGAGTCGTTCTCCGTCTGAAACCGATGGCCGCGGTCCTCGTAGGCCCTCTTCAGCTTGTGATAATTCGTGAGCTGACCATTGTGTACCACGGTCACGTCCGGGAACGGGTAGGCCCAGAACGGGTGCGCGTGGCTGATGTCCACCCTGCTCTCCGTGGCCATCCGAACGTGGCCGATCCCGTGCGTGCCCGACAGCCGCCCCACACCGTGTCGGCCGTCCACCTCCGCGGGCGTGCCGACATCCTTGACGACCTCAGACGCCTCGCCGATGCTGTGAATCTCGACGCCCTCCGTCCTCAGCAGGTCCTCCGCCAGCCTCCGAACGTCTCCCTCATAGTTGACCACGAGCCGCAGGAACTCCCCTCGCAATGCCCTGTCCACTATGACGCCGCCGGCGCGGCGCACGGTCTCCTCCGCCCTTGCCAGAACGTCCGCGGCGCCCGCCCTGTCGTCCGTCCAGACTCGGACGATCAGGCCGCCTGCCGCCGACTGCCCCGCCACGGTCAGACCGCTGGAGTCCCTGCCCCGGTGGGTCATCGACTCCAACATCCCGACCAGCTCCGCGCCCACCGCCGCAGGCCGCTCCGAGGAACTGTTCTTGTGTAATATCCCGCTGATGCCGCACATACTCGCTCAACCTCGCGTGGCTAATATAGCACCGAGCCATACGGCCATACAACCGCCGGAGCAGGCCGGCAGCCGCACGAACTCCATGACATTGTGCTGTGGCAATTATTCGGCACAGCACCGAGTGTCACCCCTTCTGTCATTCTGCACCTGTAGCTTCGTTCGGACATGAAGCCGCAACGGGGCCTTATGGCAGACACTTTCAGATTCCTCTTCCTGGTTGCTCCGAACTTACGACATGAAGACCGAGCAGTTCCCCAAGGCTGGCCTGTCCGTCTTCTGACAGGCTTCTGGCTTGCTTCACCAATGCTGGCCATCCAGCAGCAACTGCATTTCCCGGTCCTCAGCCACTACGAATTCCGTTGACACACCCTAGCAAATCTCAAAAAGAGTGCCACTGGAGAGTTTCTTCTCAATCAGTGCAACAATGCGTCCAAACTCAACCTTAGGCTCCGCCTTGAGCCCTAGGCAAGTTCCTACCCCTTCTGAATCAGTACTCAAGCGAGACACGAGTCTGATTGAATATTTCCCGCCCTGTTGTCCAAATTTATATGCGTGAAATTGCATTGAATCTCCACGCTTTGCATCGCTCACATGACCAAATTCAAAGTTCTTCTCTAAGTAATCCAATAGAACATCCTGCGTCACTAGAATCAAGTGCCGGTTCATAGACTCAAACGTCTGAATCTTGTGGTGTAACTGAACTAGTGTTGTCTTCGCAGTCATTTTCCAATTCATGCCATAAGCACGATCAAGTCCTCTCTCTTCTTTGATATCCGCTGCCCCAACATCACTGAGAAATCGTTGTCGAGTAGGCCAAACTGTGCCAGTAGTATCGATAGTCTGTAATTCGATTCCCACAAAATCCACAACCTTAGAGGACCTTACCGACACGAGGAAATAATCTACACTTCCTCCAGGAACGGAAACTTCAGGCACGATATGTAGCTCGTTTCCTGGTTCATGAGACAGTAGCAAATGCAGGCTATCAACGAATATTTTCCTCTTTTCGAGTAGACGAAGAGGACAAATCACTACTGGCTGTTTGCTCCGACTATAGGATACTGAGCATGTGCCGATGGAAATGTCAGGCTCACTTTTCCTGACTTTGATACACTTACCATTAAGAAATGGACACCCTTGTCGCTCTACAAGAGATCTCCAATCGACGTTGTCTAACGTGGATTCACCGAAGATCTCAAGTATGTCAGTCATAGTAATGTGGCCGTTCTTCGATGCGCCAATTCCAGGTACTCAAGCGATACATCTATCCCAACGGACTTTCTCCCCAGACGGCTCGCAACTAACATAGTAGTGCCAGTACCACAGAAAGGGTCCAGGACAAGCCCTTCTGGCGGTGAAGTCGCCAGAAGGGGTATCCTACAAAGATCTTCTGGAAAGGGGGCAAAGTGGACTTGTCGGTTCTGTGTGTCCTCTGGCAAGATATCCCACACATCGGATGGCTTGCTTCCATTCGGATTGTACTTGAGGAAATAGTAACCTTTATCTTGCAATTCCTTGGCACGTCCCGATATTCTTTCTGAGTCAGAATGTGTCACTCTCTGCTGTCCTCGGATAATCATTCGGAAATCCGCCAACTCGCCACGCTCAATTGAGGTTAGCATGTCGTCCAACGCATGGAGGGCAGACTCCTTCTCAGGTTCACTAAGTTCGGTCGACAACTGAATCTGGCGTTTGTAGCGAACACCTCGGACGCCACTAGCCGTTACTATGGAGCCGTTGATAACCTTCGTAGTCTTAGGTGTACTCCTAATTAAGTCAGTATTATAGTAGTATCCTTTCGGCGACTTGACAAAGTGAAACACAGTTTCATGGACATTACGTAGACGGTCATGAGTGT
The DNA here is from genome assembly GCA_958295685.1 of uncultured Dehalococcoidia bacterium. Classification (GTDB taxonomy): domain Bacteria; phylum Chloroflexota; class Dehalococcoidia; order Lucifugimonadales; family CATQGZ01; genus CATQGZ01. Next base: position 470,220 of record OY282365.1, on the reverse strand, counting down.
TGTCAGGTGCACCTTTGATTTTGTTCCATATCACACTATTTCTGAGTATCCATCCTTGTGTATCGATTAAGTCAATAGCAACGCGCCACGGGATGCCAAGCAGACTCTTCTGCACATAAGTATCACCTATATTAAGCCAGAAGGAGCCTGTAGACTTGAGGACACGCTTCACCTCGGAGAAGACCGCAGTCAGGTTGTCCACGAAGTCGAGATAATCGGCCTCCAAGCCGATACCACCGTCGCTGTACTCACGCTTACCCCAGTACGGAGGACTCGTCATACAGCAATTGAATGTATCAGACGGGAACTGTTGCAACACACGCAACGCATCCCCGACTACAAACATCGGCGACTGGCGTGATGTCTTCAGATATTCTTCTAAACGAAACTTCGCATCAGGCGTGGTGATGATCATTACAATCAACTCCAACTGTGCTGCTCATCCTCAGTCAAGGATACGAGTATGGACTACCAGTGTCAACCTGGGAAGGTGTTCAAATTCCCCGCCTAATTCAGACGAGCGGGTTGGGAGACTGCTTCTTGGAGTGCGAAGGCTTCTCGTGCCACTCGCTGGAACGTCAGAACGCCCGCCTAGTGTGCTGCCACGACCATGCCATGACTCCAATACCAGTGCATGATCGAGAGTGGCGCCCTAGTAGGAGCACCCAGACCCATCCATGAGAGGTTCTACCACTCGCTCAATCCCCTCCTTAGGTAACAGCGCGTCCCAGATCAACAGCCACCCCAACGTGTAGGGAGACTCGTGAATCGCCCGCACCTCCCCATCCTGTCAATCCTCCAATCCTGAGAATCCTGGCCCAGCCCTTGACGACCCCGAACCGCTGTGCTAGAGTATCCTCATGACACGGCCACTTCTCTCCACAAACCGCCCGCAGCACTCCCCGAGCGCCCATATGGGCCTGTCGCATAGGTGTCGCATAAGTGTCGGATAAGTGTCGGAAAGTGTCGGAAAAGTGTCGGAAAAGTGTCGGAAAACCGTCGGGCAAGTGTCGGATTCTGTCGGCCAAAATCGGCCCTCTCAGCTACGGAATACCCGAAAATCCGACACTTTCGGCAAAAAAACATCCCCCCAGGCCCGTCTGGAGCGGGCCCGGCCCAACTCGCCCCCAAGGTATAAGATCAGACAGACCGCGCCAACCCGCAGCGTCTTTCGGTGAGAACCGATCCCCCAAGTCCTCAGATGCGATTGCCCTGTCGACCCAGGAGCGGCGCTAAGTGGAGACGGCCATAATCCTGGGCCTCCTTCAGGGCGCCCTGGAGTGGCTCCCCGTCAGTTCCCAGGGCGCCATCGTAGCGGTACACTCCCTCGTCTCCGACGGCGGCATCCCGGAGGGCATAGGCTACTCGCTCTGGCTCCACGTCGGCACAGTGCCCTCGGTGCTCGTCGCCTTCCGGAAGGAGGCCGCGCGCGTCGTCAGGGACGCCCTCGCCCGCCCAACCAGGCCATCCCCGCTTACGGCCTTCCTCCTCGTATCCACGCTGGTCAGCGGCGCGGTCGGGCTGCCGCTGCTCCTCTACCTGACCGATCTCTCGGAAAGGGCGGGCGCAGCGGCCATGATCGTCGTCGGAGCCGCTCTGCTGCTCACCGGCTGCCTTCAGTTGGCGCGGCCCTCGGACGGCGCACGCGGCCGCAAAGACCTGAGCCTGCGCGACGGCCTCCTGACAGGTGTTGCCCAGGGGCTGGCCGCCATTCCAGGCCTGAGCCGCTCAGGCCTGACCGTCGCCGCCCTACTCTATCGCGGCATCGACCGGCGCGAGGCGCTCGTCCTCAGCTTCCTGATGAGCGTGCCCGCCAGCCTGGGAGCCGCCGCGTTCGCGGGCCTCCGCGAGGGCTTCACGATCTCCACCGAGGCCCTCGTCGCCGCAGCGATAGCGTTCTGCGCCGGCCTGCTGACGATCAACGCGCTGGTAGCTGCCGCGGAGCGAATCAACTTCGCTGCTTTCGTCCTCGTAGCAGGCGCCGCCATCACAGCCGGGGCGCTATGGCAGACCCTCGGCTAGAGGACGACCCCCGGATGCCGAGCCTCGGAAGCAGCCTCCACTCGGGGTTCCAGCGTCAGGGGGCCGCGCTCGCGGCGCATCCTGTCACGGAGCTTCCCGGTGGACTCGACGTCCACCTCAGGCGGCTCCCCGGAGACGACCACCCCGTACTCCAGGGCGCCCCCGACCGTGACCTTCTCCTGAAGCACGTCGTACAGGACGGCCTCCGGGTCCCGCTCCAGCGGGTCCCCATAGCCGCCGCCGCCCGCCTGAACGGAACGGTAGACGTCGCCCCTCTTCACGTCCATCAGGAACTTCGAGGGCAGCTCCCTGTTCTCACCGTCCGGGTTGAGGATGCTGTGAGTCTGGCTGCCGGGGCTGCCGCCCTGGGCTCCCCAGGGAAGGAACTTGTTGCGGTCGGAGCGTATCTGGACCGAAGCCTCGGCGGCGGTCAGCTCGTACTCCCTGATGACGCCCAGACCCCCTCTGAACACGCCAGCGCCTCCGCTGTCGGGGACGTAGCTGTAGCGGGTGATCCGAAGGGGCTGGTCGGCCTCGATGCTCTCGATAGGCGTGTTGGACTGGTTCGTGACGGGCGCGGTCGCCCCGTCGGCCCCGTCGGCGTACGGACCGCCCCCGCGCGGCCCGTCGTTGTTGAACTCCAGGAACACGAACGCCTTGCCGTCAGGGTAGTAGCCTCCGAAGCTGGCGCCGATCTCGCCGCCGCCCCAGGCCGCGGGCACTCTGTCGGGCAGCGCCTTAGCCATCGCTCCGAACACGGTGTGCGCCACGCGGAACCCGCCCAGGCCGCGCGCCGCCACAGGCGCCGGGTGCTGGGGATTGACGTAACTGCCGGGCGTCGCAATCACCTTTATCGGACGGAAGAAGCCCGCGTTGGCCGTGATGCCGGGATTGGTCAGGCCCTTGAGCGCCGCGTATGCCGCCGACTTCGTGAACGCGAAGTTCGGATTGATCGACCCCTTGGCCTGAGGCGACGTGCCGGTGAAGTCCAGCAATATCTCGTCGCCCTCGATGGTCACCCTGAGCTTGATTGCGATCGGGTCGTCGCTGAAGCCGTCGTCGTCCACATAGTCCGTGAAGCTCCAGGACCCATCCGGCAGGCCCTCGATCTCGGCCCTCGTGAGCCGCTCCGTGTAGTCGATGATGTCGGTCATGTAGTTCTTCAGATTCTCCAGCCCGTGGTCGGACACGAGGCGCAGCACCTCCCGCTCCCCCTGGCGAATTGCGGAGAGCTGCGCCCTGATGTCCCCCAGGACCTTGTCGGGCACACGAACGTTCTTCTCGATGATGCGCCAGACGGCGGCGTTCAGCCTCCCCTCCTCGTACAGCTTGATCGGCGGCAGACGGAGGCCCTCCTGGTAGATCTCGGTGTTGTCGCAGGCATTGCCTCCGGCGACCCTCCCGCCTATGTCGGTGTGGTGCGCTATAACGCAGGTCCACCCCATGAGCAGCTCGTTCACGAAGATGGGCTTGAACAAGAAGATGTCGGGCAGATGGCTCGCACCCTCGTAGGGGTCGTTGTTGGCGAATATGTCGCCGGGCCTCACGTCGTCGCCGAAATGCTTCCGCACCGCGTCGAGCGCCGGCTGCATGGCTCCCATGTGGAAGGGCAGCGTCAGGCCCTGGGCCACCTGGTCCCCGTCCGCGTTGAATATCGCCGTGGAGAAGTCCATGTTGTCCCTGACCACCAGCGAGCGGGCGGTCCTGACCACCGTCACCGCCATCGTGTCGGCGGCGCTCTCCAGGTAGTTCTTGATGATGTTGCGCGTGACCGGGTCGAGCCCCTGCCGTTCCGTCATTACTCCATCCTCTCCAGCGCTATGTTGCCCAGATCGTCCAGCGACGCCGTCCAGCCGGGCGGCACCACCGTCGTCGAATCGTACTCCTCCACGACGAGGGGGCCCTCCGACCTGACCGCCAGCGACGACCGACCGACGACCGGCGTCCTCAGCCAGCCGCCCGCCCGCCCGAAGTATATGTCCCGATCCGTGGAGGCGGGCTCCGCCGCGCCGCTGACCGAGACGATCCTCTCCGGCACACGCGACTCGTCCGAGAGGCCCCGAGCGACCACTCTTATGTTGACCAGCTGGAACGGCTCGTCCGACTGGTAGCCGTAGGTCTTCTCATGCTCCACGCCGTAACCCGCTCCTATCTCCTCCAGAGCCTCCGGGCCAAACCTGGACTGGGGCATCGAGACGGTCAGTTCAGAGGTCTGCCCGACGTACTTCATGTCGAGCTGAGTCACGACCTGGTGCCGCGAGTCGTCGAAGCCCTCGGCCCGCAGCAACTCCCTGCCCTCGCCGCGCAGCCTGTCCAGGATTTCGTTGGCCTCCCTGAAGTCGAGGTCCGCGAACGCCTTGAAGTGGGTCTGGACGAAGTGATGCTCCAGGTCGGCGAACAGCAGCCCGAACGCGCTGAAGACGCCGGGGGAGGGAGGCACGACTATCCTGGATATCCCCAGGGAGTCGGCCAGGCCTGCCGCGTGGATCGGCCCGCCGCCGCCGAATGCGACCAGGGTGAATCGGCGGGGATCGCGGCCCCTCTCAGTGGATACCGCCCTGAGCGCGCGCGCCATGTTCGAGTTCACGAGAAGGTGAACGCCGTTCGCGGCCTCCGTGTCGGACATACCCAGCGGCCCGCCGACCCTGTCGCGCAGAGCCCGTGCCGCCGCGTCAGCGTCCAGCGGGAACTCGCCGCCGAGCAGGTGATCCGGGTTGAGATAGCCCAGCGACACGTTGGCATCGGTGACAGTCGGCTCCTGGCCGCCCCTGCCGTAGCAGACCGGGCCAGGTACCGCCCCCGCGCTCTGAGGCCCGCTCTGGAGGGAGCCGCCCCTGTCCACCCACACGATGCTGCCGCCGCCTGCGCTGACCTCAGCCAGATCTATCGAGGGAACCCTGAGGATGTACCCGCCGCCCTTCAGCAGCCGGTGACCGACGCTCATCCCGCCGCCGACCTCGTACTCGGGCGCAAGCAGCATCTCCCCGTCCTCGATCATGGAAGCCTTGGCCGTCGTGCCGCCCATGTCGAAGGTGAGGATATTGTCGATTCCGAGCCTCTTGCCGAGGTGGTAGGCGCCCACCACGCCCGCCGCAGGCCCCGACTCGATGCAGTAGATCGGCTTCTCTATCGCCGACTCCACCGGGGCAAGACCGCCGTTGGACTGCATCACCGTCAGCGGCACGCCGATGCCGGTCTTCCTGAGCTCCCCGCTGAGCTGGCTCAGGTACTCGGCCACGACCGGCCTGACGTATGCGTTTATGACTGTGGTGCTCGTCCGCTCGTACTCCCGCATCTCCGGCAGAAGCTCACTCGATACCGACAGGGTGACACCAGGCAGACGCTCCCTGACCGCCTCGGTGATCCTCTCCTCGTGGCTCGGGTTGGCGTACGAGTGAAGCAGGGAGACGGCGACGGACCGCACCCCCGATGCCTCGATGCGGTCCAGGACTTCACTGAGACTGGCCTCGCTCAACGGCTTCAGCACCTCGCCCTGGAAAGTCATGCGCTCGGGCACCTCGAAGCGGAGCCGGCGCTCCACCAGGGGAACGGGCTTCTGATAGTACAGGTCGTACAGACGGGGGGTGCGTATGCGGGCGAGCTCCAGCACGTCGCGGAACCCCTCCGTCGTGATGAGGGCCGTGCGCTCTCCCTTCCCCTCCAGAATGGCATTGGTGGCAACCGTGTAGCCGTGGCTCACCTCGCCTATGTCCCCCGGGCTCAGGCCGAGCTCCTCGATGCCCAGGGAGATGCCGTTCAGGACGGCCTCGGCGTAATCGTCCGGCGTGCTGGCAACCTTGCGGACCAGGACGCTGCCGTCGTCGCCCAGAAAGACCACGTCGGTAAAGGTACCGCCAATGTCCACGCCGGCCCTGAATCTTGTCATACGGACGACACTCGCTCCGAGGAAGTTTGCGGCGCGAATCATACCACAACCGGTAACTGTTCAGTCCTTGTGATATCCGAAAGGGGGGAGTCAGAGGGGTTCCCTCCTCTGGCAGGGGGTCTGGGGGTCTGCCCAGAGCGGCAGTCGACCGGGCGCAGGGTTCTCTCCTCTGGCAGGGGTCTGGGGGTCTGCCCAGAGCGGCAGACAACCGGGCGCAGGGTTCTCCCCTCTGGCAGGGGTCTGGGGGCTTTGCCCCCAGATTCCAATGGGCGGGTGGGTGGGAACTCAACCGCGACGTATTGACCGGGCCCGCCGCCCTCCATACAATCGGGACAGATCAGCCGGAGGCCATCCCTAAGTTGTCTAACATCATCAACGTCTCATGGGGAGACCACCTCACGTTTGGAGTGGGCGACGGTATCCTGAACACCGTCGACTCGCTCCAACGCAGAATGGACGTCTGGATCGAGGAGCTCGGAACGGGCTCGCTCCACTGGAGGCAGCAGCGCAGCCACAGAGACGGCAAGTCCACCTCGGCGCCGGGCAGCGGTCAGGGCGCGAAGCTGGACCGGCTGACGGACATCGAGTGGGACGACTTCGAGGTCGTCCCACAACTGGCCCACGAGAGAGGCATGACCGCGCATCTCTACGTGCCCATCTTCGACGAAGGCCGGCCGCTGGCCGACGATGCCGAGAGGAAGGTCAGCTACCACAACCGAGGCCACGGGCAGGAACACTCGTGGCAAAGCAACTTCACCATCGAACACCCTGAGTACCTGATGATCGACCGCTCTAGGAAAAAGAGGCAGTGGGGCGTTCTGTCGCTGGCCTACCCGGAGGTACGGGACCACCTCTGCGAACGCTTTTCCAGGCTGCTGGAAGGGTACGACTTCGACGGCCTCTTCGTGTGTCTCAGGTCGCAGTCCAAGCCCCCCGACTTCGCCGACGAGTTCGGCTTCAACGAGCCTGTCCGCGAGGAGTACCTGCGCCGCTACGGCCAAGACGTGTGGACAGACGAGTTCGACCCGGGCCTGTGGCGCAGCCTCCACGGCGAGTATCTCACCGCGTTCCTCGAACAGCTCAGAGAGGTCACCAGGGCATCGGGCCGCCAGCTCAGCGTCGGGTGCGCGCGCGGCGACGTCATCGGCCAGCCTCTGGGCAACGCGGCGCTCCAGTGGCGCGAGTGGGTGGAGCGCGGCCTGGTCGATCAGCTTGTCATAAACCAGAGCTCGGCCCAGTGTCCGTCGATGTGGATACAGCTGTGGCCGATGCACCGGGGAGGGGGCTACGTGCAGGACTACGTAAGCGGCCAGGCAATGCCGCCGCTGGAGCGGCAGCTCACGGAGCAGTACGGGCCGGCCCTGTCCGGGAAGCCGACCGAGCTATACGTGGCCCGGCAGTGGAGCGAGCGCTCGCCGTCTGAGGAGCGCGCGCTCCTGGACCATCCGGCAGTCAGCGGCCTCGTCTACAGCTCGTTCCGGTTCGACAACGCAGCCCACATAGCCGCCCACCAGGGCGACTGGGTGCTATCCGATACCCACGGAGGTCAGCGCTGACGCGAAGTCAGCCGCCAGAGCACGAGGCTGGCTGAACAGTTCACACAGACATGGGCAACAACGCTCAGAGACTGATAGATCGTTCAGACGTAACGACGCGGTGATCGAGGCGATGCCGAACACCCTGCGACCGGCCGGGCAGCCCGCCTGGACATTCTACTACGACGCCGAGTGCGTGACGTGCGCCGCCGCCGTCAAATGGCTGAGGCGGTTCGATTGGCGAAACCGGATCGACTGGACGGCGGCCCAGGCTGCGGCGGCTGCGCCTCTGGGCCTCACACGGGATGACCTGAATCGGTCGGCCTATCTGGTGTGCGCCCCGGGAGACAACCACGAGGGATTCTTCGCCTTCCGCAAGCTGATGACGGCGCTGCCCGCGCTCTTCCCGTTGGGCGCGCTCATGTGGCTGCCCGGCGCGCGCTTCATCGGCGTTCCGGTCTATAGGCTGATCGCCGACAATCGACACAGGATTTCAGGATGCAGGATATCGGCTCAAGTCAACGACCGCCGCAGGGCCTAGCCCGCTTCGACGACAGATTCCTCGCTGGATACGTCATCTCCTAAGGCGTCATGCTCCGGTTCCTCTTCCTGATACGCCTCGAAGTATCCGGCCGATGTCAGCGCGTCCCTGAAGACTTCTGCACCGCTCCCAAGTTGTTTCCCCATTGCCTGTCCGATCAGCCTGAGCATCGCTTCGCCGCGCTCTATGAAGGAGTCTCCGAAGTTGTCTGCTTCCAAGTGACAGGAGTTTAGCCAATGAGATTCCAGCGCCTGCTTCAACTTGTCACCTTCGATGTCATTCCGGAGCCGCCTCAGGTAGAGAGACGGAGCGCGGCCGCCGATGATCCGGTTCGTGGCCGCGCTGAGGGGTGTCTTGTTGATCACCGAATCGTAGAGACGCGACGGTATGGCAGGCTCTGTACTCCGGCACCAGGCAGCCGGGAAGACATGGTGTATGTCGATGTTCGATTCGCGATAGGTAAGGAGGGACAGCTGCTTGTTGCTGCGCCAGTCATTCGCCCCGTTCTTCATCTGCAGTGCATAGATACCCTTGTATGCCGCGCTGCTGCGTGTACGGAGCGTCAGCAGCCGCTCAGGGACAAAGTTGGCTTCGACAATCAGCGTTGGCAGGTCGCCTCCCCTGACGTACTTAGCTACCTGATCTAGGTCCAGCGCGCTCTGGGTCTCAGTGTTACCACCGTAGACTTCGCTGAAGATGCCGGACCAATACCAGCGGGCAAGCTTATCTGCTGCGTTCGCCGGCACCAACTCACTGCCCAACTCCACGTACAGTGCGGCTAAGGGCACCAACTGTGTGTTGTAGGGGATGTTGTGCCGTCCATATACAAACTGCTCCTCCAGGAATCTCGCCGCTTCGCGTAAGCCCTCCTCAACCTTGTCGGCCCAATCTTGGTAATCACTGAGACGCAGATTGAGAATATCTCGTCTCTTGCAACTGATTGGAGGCAGCCGGTTTGCCGGGTGAGCATCCTCGATAGCCCGCCTTCTGTCTTCCTGTGTCTTGAGAAGCGCTATGGCTTGAAGGAAGTGTTCACCATATATCCCCTGGAGCACGCCATAGCTGGAGTGCAAGCGTTGTCTGCGCTCACTCCAATCGTCGCGGAGGGAGAAACCCTCGGATTCGGCAGCGAACGAGGCCGTCACCAGTTCGAATACGGTGAGAGAGACCCCGCCCGTGTTGACTTTCTCGAATACGGTGCAGACCGCCTCTTTCGGTGTCTGCTTGTCCAGGTTGATTACGGGCAGCAGGTAGTTCGAGAAGGGCTGGATGACCAGTTCGTTGAATCTGCTAAAGAATCTATTGGCGGTGTCCGCAGGATGGTCAGAACGGTCACTCCAATGATCGTTATAATCAAGTGTCCATTGGAGAGGATCGAACAGCCTCTCCGTGGGAAACATGTGGTTCTCGTATTCAGACCCCTGCATCGAGAGGTCCATGACTATCTCGCGTCCGAAGTCGCGGGTGACCTTCTTGTCTTCGGGAATGCTGATGACCGCGTCTTCTCTATCTCCCTCTCCAAACACCACTTTCCGCATGTCGACGTAGTACCAACGCCGGAGCTTCCTGCCACGGTTGTCCTGCGTGGACACGGGGCAGGGGTGTAGTAGAGCCTGATACAAGGATGTAAGCCTTTGCTGGCCATCCAGCAGGAACTGGCTGGGTGCGGCGCCATTCTTGTCACAGACTCCCTCAATCAGGCGGGGCTTGAACCTGACGTCGCCTCCCGCTCCGAGCGTCATGACGGCTCCGATCGGGAATCCTCGGGATATGCTAGCGAGCAGCCCCCTGATCCTGTAGTCGTCCCATACCCAACCTCGCTGAAAGTCCGGGAGTTGGATGCCGCCCTTCTCGACCTCGTTCAATAGTGTGTTGAGGAGAACGGGAGCCGTACTGAACAATTCAATCCCCCTTGGCTTGCCTGCCGGACTGGCGCCTATCGTAACAGTCTACTCATCACACGAACCGCGCCGCAGCCATTGTGACTACCGCGATCACGACCATCACAGCCGTTATCCGCGCCAGGAGGGTTGCCCTGTTCGACAGTCTGTCCGCCTTGGCCTGCTCATCCGATGTCTCACGGCCGGCATGTGCCATCCTCTTAGCCGTCGCCGCCGCGATTGCGCCGGTGGCATGAGCCAGCAGGGACGTTACGAGTCCCACCGTGATCGCCAAGCCCCAGTTCGTATCGAGAAGGTCTTCGAGCCGCCCCATCCTGATCACGAGCGCGAGACCTGCCAGGATGGTGACGGCCGCGCCGCCTTCCAACACGAGGCGGAGCGCCGGAGCGAGCGCGGCCGTTACGCTGCGCTGGACGTCCGGCCCCAACGCCCTCAGACGCGGGTCGAGGACGACCGCCAGAAAGATGGCCGAACCGGCCCAGACAACCCCTGCCAGTATGTGCACCACGCGCATCACGATCATTTCAGCGTCCATGTCACTCACCTCCGCGACAGATTCTAGCAGACGATGGGGTCGACGGCTCGCCATCCCCTACTCTTGCGGCATTGCGGCGGCCTCACGTTGAGGAGATGCGGCCGCCGCGAAGTATACGTTGACACCCGATCTGCGAGAGCCATACACTCACCTTCACTTTCGTAGACACCGGAGTCTGTCGATTGATCGGACGCTCGATGACGGCGGCGGCCGCCGCGGCCCTTGCTCTCGCCGTGGTCTCCTGCGGAGAAGAGGCCCCCCCAGTGGACGTTCAGGCCACCGTGGCCGCCGCCGTGGAGGCTACGGTCGAAGCAATGGCGCCGCCGACCGCCGAGCCATCCTCCACGCCCAGCATCGTGAGCACGTCCGCCTCGGTGCTGGCCGACAACCCCCTAATCGTGAACGTGGAGGTCTCACTCGACAGCCCTGCCCGGGTCCGCGTGGCATATCACAATGCGGACGTCGGCTCCTTCATCACCCGCACCACCGAGTTCGCGGCAGCCGAGCACAGCGTGCCGGTGGTGCGTCTCCGCCCACTGACTACCTACTTCTACGATGCCTTCGCCGTGGCCGAGGACGGAAGCACGTCCGCCGGGTCAGGGGGCTCGTTCACGACCGGAGAGCTGCCGGATGCTCTGGCCAGGATGGATCTCACCGTCGAGGGCAGCCCGACCGGTCTCGTGCTGTTCGACCTCGAAGACAACCCTGACAGCTACTACGTGGCGCTCGACGAGGATTCCGTCGTCGTCTGGTACTACCGGCACGAGGTCACCCTGCCGGACATGCCCGTCAGCGCCCGCACCGTTCGCCAGAAGCCCAACTACAACCTCGTCTTCCTGGAAGGCGGGCCGCTCGGAAGGCGGTTCAACTGCTGTCTCAAGGAGATCACGCCGCTCGGCGAGCTGGTCGACCGTCTGGCGGCCAACCCCATCGACAAGTTCGTGAACCGTGACTTCCTGATACTGTCCGACACCGAGGTGCTATACCTGGCCCATGAGGTCATCGAGATCGACGACACGGAGAACGGCGGCGGCCCCGGTACGCAGACGCTGGTCGACTCGATAAGGGTATGGGACCAGACGAACGACACGACGCGTGAGATATGGAGCGCCCTGGACCACTTCTCGCTCGACCAGCGGGTCGACTGGAACCCGGGGCAGCAGCCGATAGCCTGGCAGCGGGCCAACTCGCTCGCCCTGGGCGTCCGGGGCAACTACGTCGTCTCGCTGGCGAACTGGGACCAGGTGATCTCCATCTCCCCGGACGGCGAGTCTATCGAGTGGCAGCTCGGCGGGCCGGACACCGACTACCACTTCCTGAACCCTGCGGACAGGTTCTACGGCCAGCACACCGCCTCGGAGCTGCCCAACGGGAACATCTTGGTCTACGACAACGGCAGCGGCCGCCCTGAGGAGGAGGGCGGGGGGTACTCCAGGGCGATCGAACTGGCTCTGAACACCTACGATCTGGGCGTAACGAAGGTGTGGGAGTACCGGCACGAGCCCGACCTGTACGCTCGCGGACGGAGCAGCGCGTTCCGTCTGGGAAACGGCAACACCCTCATCAACACGGAGTCGAACGACTCGGACCCCCCGCGCGTCATTGTGGAGGTCGACGGGGACGGGAACGAGGTCTGGAAGGCAGAGGTCCGAAGTCCGACGATGCGGAACAGTTTCAGGGCATACTCGATAGAGTCGATATTCGGCGAGAGGCGCCTGCCCTAGCGCCGTCCGGGTTCGAGCCGCAGCTGCTGGGGCGGCGGCTCGCTCGGAGGCTTCCGCGCCTCGCGTATCCCGTACCTGAGCTTCAACGCCCCCACGACACGGCCGATCTCCGACTGCACCGCTCCGGGGGCATACGCGCCGGGATAGAGTCTGTCGTAGAGCGTCGTGAGCTCCGGGTACTCGCGCTCGACGAACTCCAGGAAGTGCTCTCTGGTGCCGGGTTTCAGGTTGAGCGCGCCCGCCCAGAGGAAGCGGGCGCCGCCGGAGGCGGCCGCGCGGACCACGGCCTCGAGATTCGCCGCTCCGTCGGTGATGCCGGGGACGACCGGCGCCAGCGCCACCCCCGCCTTTATCCCGGCCCCGACCAGCCGCGACATGGCCGCGACGCGCTTCGCGGGCGGAGGTGTGCCCGGCTCGATCTTGCGGGCCAGCTCCACGTCCATCGTCGTGATGCTGAAGATCACCGAGCACTCCGCACGGCGCGAGGCCTCGCTGAGCACGTCTATGTCTCGCACTACCAGCGTCCCTTTGGTGATCAGGCTCGCCGGATTCCGCCATCGCGCGAGGGCCTCGAGGCAGCGCCGGGTGAGACGGTACCTGCCCTCGATCGGCTGGTAGGGGTCCGTGGCGGTGCCCACGACGACTCCCTCCCGGCGCATCGAGCGCCTGGAGAGCTCCAGCCCAAGCACGTCGGCGACGTTGGTCTTGACGTAGATTATCCCGGTGAAGTCGGAGCCCGGGCTGAGGTCGAGGTACGAGTGGTAGCGGCGCGCGAAGCAGTAGTGGCAGCCATGGACGCAGCCTCTGTACGGATTCAGGGACCACCGGAAGCCCATGCCGTCTACCCGGTTGAGGGCCGTTCGGCACTCGGTCTCTCTGTAGTCTGCTCGCGCTGACACGTTGGACGACCTCTGAAAGAACAGTCGTTCCAGTATAGACAGAACTACAGTTCCTTGTCAAGGGCGCGGACTCAGCCAAATCCTCACCTCGTTGGGGCTACGCTCCGGTCCCAGCGCCGGCGGCCTCTGGGGAACGGCGGATCCGGGAATTTTTGCCGAAAGTGTCGGATTTGAGGGCATTTCGTAGCTGGGAGGTGCGATTTTACCCGACACTTTGCGACACTTATGCGACGCTTATGCGACGCTTATGCGACACTTATGCGACACTTTGCGACACTTATGCGACACTTTGCGACAGGCGCTTCAGGAGTCCTGCGGGCGGGTTTGTGGAGAGAGGCGGCTGTGTCATGGGGAAACTCTAGCACAGCGGTTCGGTGGTGTCAAGGATTGTCTGAATCAGGATTCTCAGGATTGGAGGATTAGCAGGATAGGAGGCGCGGGCGATTCACGAGTGCCCCTACACGTTGGGGCGGTTGGCGATGTCACGGGGGAGGGGAGATTGTCTGAATCAGGATTCTCAGGATTGGAGGATTAGCAGGATAGGAGGCGCGGGCGATTCACGAGTGCCCCTACACGTTGGGGCGGCTGGCGGCAGCGAGAGGGAGCCGCCGGTCTGGAACCGAGTCCCCCTGCACGCGATTCTCTACTGACGGGTATTCTCAGCGCTCGCCGGAAGCCGTGTACGTCAGCGTCGACGAGGCGCCGACGGCGACGCGCCGGAGGTAACTGTTCAGAGTTGATGAAGTCTTTCGATCAGCGCAGTCCTGATAAAGCAGACGGCTGGTTTCCCCACCCACCCGCCCATTTGGAAACTGGGGGCAAAGCCCCCAGACCCCCTGCCAGAGGGGAGAACCTCCAGCCGGTAGCCTGGGGGTCTCGGACGCCTGGCCCAGACCCCTGCCAGAGGGGAGAACCCCTCTGGACTCCCCCTTCGGATCTCACGAACTCTGAACTGTTACCGCCGGAGGAGTCGAGCTTGCGGCGTCTGTCGGCGGTCGGGCCCGCGCCAGGGTTCGTCGCAAACATCGGCCCGCACCTCCGACGATGGCCGCGGCAGGAGAGGCCCGGAGGCTCATGCGGCTACCACGACGCCTTCCCGCAGCGGACTCTGAAGTCGGAGTTTGGAGGGCTTCGACCGATTTCGTCGGGCCCGCGCTCAGGTAGCGGACTCCAGCATTTTCGCCTCAATCGAACTTGGGGAGTTGATTCCGGCAGACACTATGTACTGCATCGCCTCAGCCGACGACCAGTTAAGTGTCTCGATCTCACTCATGGGGACTTGCACCAGCCAGCCGGATTGAGGCATGGGGGTCGAAGGCATGTAGACTACGCCGTACTGCGTCCCTTGTCCGTCGTCGACGATGCTCATCAAGAAGCCCACTGCCCATGCTCCGAGGCGCGGGTACTCCACTCGAACCACCGTATCGAAACCGGTTGGGGCATCGGTCGGCTGTGAGCCGGGGATGAGTTTTTTCGTGGTGCCGTAGATGGAGCCTATGCCCGGCACGGCGGATATGCCCCGCTCTATGAGATAGCCGAGTGTTTTGAATATCACACTGGAGCTCAGGACGCCGACCACAAACAGCGCCAGGATGATGATGCCGAAGCTCAGTCCCGGTATCTCCCTGCCGAGGGTTGTCGAGATGAGGGGCTGGAGCAGGCGATCCATGGTCCTAAAAGCAAACTGGATCAACCAGAATGTGACTATCAGCGGCAGAAGGAGAATAGCTCCTCGTGCGAGTACCTTGACCACTCGGCCTCCCAGCCGCTTATGGAAGGCTTCAGGCTGCGCGTTTGTCGTCAATGGGAACCTCCTCTTTGCCTCTTTTGCTCAAGTACCGTTTCGTGGCGCAAGTGTATCAAATCCCCTCGATGCGGTGTGGCCATTGGAAACTGGGGGCAAGCCCCCAGACCCCCGGCCAGAGGGGGGGACAGTGGTCAGTGGCGAGTGGTCAGTGGTCAGTGGGGAATGGAGAGGGCTCCTCAGACCCCTTGCCAGAGGGGGGGAACAGTGGTCAGTGGCGAGTGGTCAGTGGTCAGTGGGGAATGGAGAGGGCTCCTCAGATCTGAACGAGTAACATCTTGCGGTCTGCCTGCCGAGTAGGTTTAATGCGCTCGGACCGATTTGGGAGGAGCCTATGCCGTTCGTCGATTACGAGATGCGCGGGCCGATCGCGGTCATCACTATGAACCGGCCGGAGAGAGGCAACGCCCTCGGCCACGAGCTGGTCACGGGCCTCGTCGAGGCGCACGCGAGGCTGCGTGACGACCCGGAGGCCCGTGTGGGCGTCGTGACGGGCGTGGGCCGGTTCTTCTGCGCCGGGCTGGATCTGAAGGAGGCAGCCTCCAAGGGGGAGGGCTTCTTCGACCCGCGGGTCGATCCGAGATTCGGGGACGTCTTCCATCCGGACGACCTGCCCAAGCCTCTCATCGGAGCGGTGAACGGATGGGCAGTGGGCGGCGGCATGAACCTCGCGCTGGAGACCTGCGAGATGGTGGTCATGGCCGATGACGCGAAGATGCGCATGGGGCAGGCCAGGCTGGGCTACCCTGTGGGCTGGGAGTATCTGCGGACGCTTCATCTCACGCCGTCCGCCGCCGCGGAGATCGTATACGGACTGGACATCCCCGCCCGGCGCGCGCTGGAGATGGGCATCGTCAACCGCGTAGTCCCACCGGGCCGGGTGCTGGACACCGCTCTGGAGATCGCGGAGGGTATGGCGAGCCTGCCTCCCGCCCTTCTCCCCGCCGCCAAGTCGCTGCTGCGCCGCGCCGCGTCTCCGATGCCTCAGGAGCTCGCCGAGTTCGGCTCGTCTATCCAGAAGAGGCTGGCATATTCGCGGGACGGCCTGGAGGCGATCCGCGCGTTCGTAGACAAGAGGGCGCCCACGTTCGAGGGGAGGTAGGCTGAATGCCCATTACTCCGGAGATGAAGGCCGCGATAGGGACGCGGTCCGAGCCGGTCGTCTGGGAGGTGGAGAGGGGCGAGATCATCAGGTTCGCCAGGGCGATCGGGGACCCGAACCCTCTCTATTCCGACGAAGCGGCCGCGCGCCGCGGGCGATACGGGGGGATCATAGCTCCTCCCACCTTCCTGCACGCCTACGGCGCGGCGCCGGTGGATTTCGAGTATCCTCCCGGCATCGGTCTCGACGGCGGCAGCGAGTGGGAGTACTTCCAGCCGGTGAGGCCGGGGGACAGCATCACCGTGACCGCATCCATCTCGGCCGTTTTCGAGAAGGAGGGCCGGGTGGGCAGGATGATCTTCATCGAGAGGGACATCGAGTACGTGAACCAGTTCGGAGATCTGGCCGCCCGCAGGCGAAGCACCGGGATCTTCTACGACCCCACGGAGAGCGACCGACCGACCCGGAACGGCTGAGGGAATGGCTCAGCTGTACTTCGAGGACGTCGGCGAGGGAACGAGACTCCCCACGCTGGTGAAGACGCCGACGACGCGGCAGCTGGTCATGTTCGCCTGCGCCACGTATGACTACTACGAGCTTCACTACGACAGGCAGTTCGCCCGCGACAGCGGCGTCCACGACGTCATCGTGCACGGCCCTCTGAAGAATTCGTTCCTGGCGCAGCTTGTGACCGATTGGATGGGTGAGGCAGGCACGCTAAAGAGGCTAAGCGTCCAATACCGGGGTATGGACACTCCCGGTTCACCCGTCTACGCAGAGGGGACGGTTACGAGGAAGTACGTCCGCGGCGGCGAGAACCTGGTCGAGTGCGAGTTGAGGCTCGTCAACGCCCGGCGGGAGACCACGACACCCGGCAGCGCGCTGGTCGCGCTGCCTTCGAGGCGAGAGCCGTAAGGAAGCCCCATTCCCTGATGCGTGGAACATCAGGGAATGGGGCTTCTGGGGTCTAGCGACTGTACCCGGAGGGCTGCGCCATCTCCCTGGAGCTGCGCGTGACGCGCTCCATCAGAAACGCGAAGTCTCGGTACGCGCCCAGGTCACCGAGGTGCCTCTCCAAGGGCCGCAACTCGTCGAGCAGGGCGGCCAGGTCCCGATGCACGAGAGAGTCGGCGTAGTCGACGTACGGCAGGCTGCCGTACAGGTCGGACGATAGGGCGACTATGGCGCCCAGCCGGAGCAGGGCGTCGTCCAGGGTATCGAATTCGGCGCCCGGCCTGCTCAGGATGGCGGCGTGCTGTCGGTTCGACTCGCCCGTGGAGGGCGTGCTCCACCTCACCTCGACGTCGCCCAGGCTCACGGCCCCGCTCCACGACTCGTACCTCAGCTCCAGTTCGTAGAAGACGGTGGCGGCGGCTCCCGCCGGTATCTCCGCGAACTCCTTTCGGGCCTGAGCAAAGGATTCGTCCGACGTGACCCTGTTCTCGTAGCCGATCAAGCGCCATGCGGTCACCACGTCCGGGTCCCAGGTTACCTGGGCGCGGGTCTGGTCCGCGAAGGGTGTGGACAGAGCCAGCCAGTTGTCCCGGGCGAACGTCGCCCGGGCCTGATCGGTCGTGCTGAGGTAGCGGTACCAGCCGTTGCCGTGCTGTGCCAGCTGCTCCAGCAGGTAGTCGTTGTAGTTCTGTATCCCCACGCCGATCGTGATGAGCCGCAGCGGGTTGCGGCTGTCCCCACCGCCCACCGACTCCAGTATGGCGAACGGGTCGGTGGCGTCCACGTTGGCCACGCCGTCCGACATCAGGATGACGTAGTTGTAGGCTTCCGGGCGCTGGTAGCGAGCCTGATCGGCAAGCCGAACGCCGAGGTTCAGGCCCGCCTGGACGTTTGTGGATGCGCGAGGCGCGAGCCGGCCGATCGACCGCGTCACGTCAGGGTCGTCAGGGTCTCTGTGCTCGACCGTCAGATCGTCAATGACGTCGGAGCTGAAGTGCACGACGGCTATGCGGTCGCGGCTGCTCAGGCTCCGCCTGATGCTCTCGGCGGCCTCCCGCGCGACGTCGACACGGTTGCCCTCGCGCATCGACCCTGACGAGTCGAGTACCAGGGTGACGTTGAGAGGGGCGTCGTCACGCATCTCCGGGGCCTGGAAGGCGATGCGCGCCAGGTGCTTGCGACCGTCCAGCGGATGTCTGAAGACGTCGGTGGATATGGCGAAGCTGTCGCTGCGCCGGGGCGGATCGTAACCGTAGTCGAAGGCGTTGATCCACTCCTCAGCCCTCACGGAGTCGGGTTCCACGTCGTAACCCGATCTGGCCCAGTTGAGGGCCAGATGGTACGAGGTGCGGTCGGTATCGAGGCTGAAGGTGGATACGCTGTCTTCGGCTGCCGAGACGAACCTCGACCGCTGGTAGTCCCGGAACGTCGTGGCCGCCGGGGGCCCGCTTTGCGGGGCCGCCGCTGCCATCGGAGCCGCCGTAGCATACGGAGCGGCCTGGGCCGCCGGAGCTGGCGCCGCACTCGCTATCATCTCACTGGCAGCCTCCACCTCCCTTTCGACCACGACCTGCTTCTCCACGGTGACCTCTTTGACGACCTCACGGGGCACGGTCTCCTCTGCGGGTACCTCTTTGACGACTTCACGGGTTACGGGCTGCTCTATGGGCGCCTCTTTGACGACTTCACGGGGTACGGTCTGCTCTATGGGCGCCTCTCCGACTGACTTATCGGCCACGATTTCACCGCTTGAGCCGCCGCAGGCTGCGAGCGTGAGCACGCAGGCTATGGTCAACGTCACCGCCGTCATATAGCTGTTCATGACCCCTCCTGGTGTATCTTCGTCTCCAACGGAACATCGTTTTTTGGCCCGTACTGCTATGACGACTGAGGGATCGAAAAGGTTCCATCGGCTCCCACGACGGCTCACTCACAAGAGTTGCATCGCAGCTACCCGCCGGTCGGTTTGCAAACGAGAGCGCAGGCGCAGATTTTTTCGCCCTGCCTGTGCTATTCTCAGGCCATCCTTCCGAACGTGGGGCCGCCACCGTGTTTGTAGTCGGCACCGCCGGACACGTCGACCACGGCAAGTCCGCACTGGTACGGGCGCTTACAGGAATCGACCCGGACCGCCTCAAGGCCGAAAAAGAGCGCGGTATGACCATAGACCTCGGCTTCGCCTGGCTCCGGCTGCCGAACGGCAACGAGGTCAGCATCGTCGACGTGCCAGGCCACGAGCGGTTCGTGAACAACATGCTTGCGGGCGTCGGAGGGATCGATCTGGCGCTCCTAGTGGTGGCGGCGGACGAAGCGGTGATGCCCCAGACTCGAGAGCACCTGGCCATCCTGGACATGCTGCGCGTGAGCCTCGGAGTCGTCGCGGTGACGAAGAGAGACCTCGTTGACGACGACTGGCTGGAGCTCGTCACCGCGGACGTCGACGACCTCCTGGACGGAACGGCTCTCGAGGGCTCACCCGTGCTGGCCGTATCCTCTCTGACCGGGGAGGGGATGGACGATCTGGTCTCGGCTATCGACTCGCTCCTGAGGAAGGCGGAGCCCAAGCGGAATCTCGGGCGACCGCGCCTGCCTATAGACCGCTCCTTCGCGATGTCCGGCTTCGGGACGGTGGTCACCGGCACACTCGTCGACGGCGACCTCGACGTCGGGCAGGAAGTCGAGCTGGCGCTCTCCGGCCGCAGTACCAGAATCAGGGGTCTGCAGACTCACCGCAAGAGTTTGGAGCGGGCCGAGCCCGGCAGCAGGGTGGCGGTCAACATCGCGGCCATCCCACACGAGAGCGTAGCGCGGGGCGAGGTTCTGACCATACCCGGCTGGCTGGCCCCCACTACGGCCATCGACGTCCACCTGCGCGTGCTCGACCGGGCCCCCTACCCTCTCAGGCACAACACCCACGTCACTCTTCACACCGGCAGCAGCGAGGTCGTCTGCAGGCTCCGGCTGCTCGATGCCGACCGGGCCGAGCCAGGGGACACCGTGTGGGCCCAGCTCAAGCTCAGCTCGCCCGTCTCGGCGGCCCGGGGCGACTACTTTGTAATCAGGTCAAACCAGACGACTCTTGGAGGCGGCAGCGTCGTCGAGACGCACGCGAAACGGCATCGCCGCGGGTTCGCTCCCACCCTCGAGCGCCTGACGGTTATGGAAGAGGGTTCCGTCAGGGACATGCTCCTCGCGACCATAGCATCGTCGGAGCCCGCCGTGTTCGAGTCTGTGGTGAACAAGGCCAACCTCGATCCTGCCGCGGCTAGGGCCGAGCTTGACGCCATGGCCGAAGGGGGTCTGGTCGTGGCGCTGGGCAGCCGTCCACTGGGACCCGGCGTGCGGCTGTATACCCGTCCGGGCTGGGACGAGGTCGCAGCCAGAGCGCGCGACTTCCTGGGCGGCTATCACCGGCGCTTCCCGCTCCGGACGGGCGCCCCCAAAGAGGAGATCCGGAGCAGGCTCGGCGTGATTCCTCAGATCTTCAGCGACGTCATGCCGGGGCTTGTGAGCGAGGGGGTTCTGGTCGAAGAGGGGACTCTCGTGCGAGCGCCGGGCCATGAGCCGGGGCTTACCGAGGCCGACCGCAAGGCGACTCAGGCCTACGTCGAGTTGCTGGAGTCATCGCCATATTCCCCGCCGACCGACTCCGACATCGACCCGGACCTGTTGAACCTGCTCGTAGACCAAGGCAAGGTGGTGAAGGCCGGCGGGGGCGTCGTGTTCGCCGTCTCCGCGTATGCTGAGATGGCTGATAGAATATCCGCGCGTATCAAGGAGCGAGGAGAGGTCACCGTCGCCGACGTCAGGGACATGTTCGGTACGAGCAGGAAGTACGCCCTCGCCCTGATGGACCACCTCGACCATCAGCGCATAACCCGCCGCGTGGGGGATGCCAGAGTTCTGCGCTAGGGGACATTACAACGGGAGCCATGGATGGAGACCGACGGCAGGCCTGTCGAGGACGGGCAGCATCTCCTGGAAGTCGTGCTGGACACGGGCTATCTGTCCGTGTCCAACGTCTCGTCCCTGCTGCGCACACTTCAGGCCGCCCTCCGGGCCGCTGCCCGCGCGAGCGACCCGTCCCACGACCTGTTCGCCGAACCCCCATACCCGGCGCTGCGAGTGTGGGCCATGCCGGAAGAGGACAGGCTCGTTCTCAGGCTTGCGTTCTTCGATCCGCTCGAGGCCGACCCTCTGGAATCCCTCTGCAAGATGGCCTTCACACTCTTTTTGGACAGGCTGATCGAACTCATCAAGAGGCTCCCCCAGAGAGGTCTCTGGGGAGAGTCGGTGGCCGGAGCGCAGACCACGACCGACGATTCGGAGGTCACGAGGCGGCTCGACCGGCTCCGTATTGAGATCAGACGCCTCGGAAGGGTGCGCGTCGGATTCGCGGGGCGGTGGGTCGTCTTCGAGAGCGACCGCGTGGAGCTCGGGTAGAATGCCGCTCGACCTGGGCAACACAGCGATGCAGATCGACCGTATGGCCGCCGGCCTCAAGGGCCGGGCCTACGAGAAGCGGCAGCGGCTCGAGCGCGCACTGGAAACCGCCCGCGGGTTCGACCCCGTGTCTTACGAGGACAAGCGCAACCGCAGTGGACCCGCAGCGGCGTGGAGGCTGCCGACGGCGTCGGACAGCCCCGGGGCCGCGTACCCGGCCCAGCCTCCGCCGGACGACTACCGCGTCATCGCGACCGACGGGTCGGACATCGGCGCCGACCGGAACATGCCGGCTCGGTGCTACGTGATAAACGTCGGCGTAGCGTCTCTGACCTACGGCTCACGGCCCAACGCCGAACTGAGCAGCCGCGCCCGTCTCTACGCCGAAGCCGACGAGCTCGTCATCCGAGACCCCGACTCCCACTTCCGGCAGGTGTGGATCGAAGGCAACGTCCTGGCAGCCAAGCGCATGGCCGAGGAGGCCACCGCGTTGGCCGAGACCGCCGCCATGCTTCCTGACGACCTGCCGACCCTGGCAATCATGGACGGCTCCCTCATAATGATCGGCATCTCCGGCCACGGTTATGAGGACTACGTCAGGCGCGACCTGGTCGACAACGGCCTCATGGAGGCGCTCGACCGCCTCAGGGGTCTGGCCGCCGATCGGCCGTTGGCGGTCGCCAGCTACGTGAGCATGCCCGCAGGGGTGGAAGTGGTCAACGCCCTGCGGCTGGCCGCCTGTCCGTACCATGCCGCGGAGTGCGAACGGCACTGCCGAGAGACGGCCCCGGGCGCCCGGCCGTGCGACGACGTGGCCGATGGCGTGGTCGACAGGGATCTGTTCTGGGACATTCTGCGGCCGGGACAGCGGTCTGGTCTGTTCCGCAGCTCCTCGCCCCTCGTGGCCAACCACTACTCCGGCCAGGAGGTGTGCTTCTTCTACCTCCACGCCGGCGAGGAGGTCGCCCGGGTGGAGACGCCCTCGTGGGTGGCGGCCGACCCAGCGCTGCTCGACCTGACCCACTCCCTGGCGTTCGAACAGTGCCGCCTTGGGCAGGGGTACCCGGTCGCGCTGATGGAGGCGCACGAGCAGGCCGTCATCAGCGCCGGCGACCGGCGCCTCTTCGTCGAGCAGGTGGATACGGCCCTCCACGACCAGGCGCTGCCGGTACGCACTTCGGAGAAGAGCCGCTCCAAGCGGCTGAGATGGCTGTGAGGCACGCTATGGAAGAGACGGCCAACCCGAAACAACGGCCCGACCGCCTCGGTGAAGTGGTCGAGGCATCGACCGACCACTTCATGGTCCACTGCTACGAGCTCTATGGGGCGCCTCCGCTCGGAGCCCTCGTCCGATGCGGCGCGGAGGGCCCCGTCTACGGCGTCGTCGGCGAGGTTGCGACCACCAGCATAGACCCGGGCAGGCGCCCGATTGCGCGCGGCCGCGACGAGGATACGGAGGAGGACATCTACCGCAACAATCCCCAGCTGAGCCGTCTCCTGCGAACGGAGTTCCGCGCCCTGGTAGTCGGCCACGCGCTCGACGGCGAGACCATGCGCTTCCTCGCTCCGAGGCCGCCCAGGATACACGCATTCGTCTACTCCTGCGGCGCCGACGAGTCACAGGCCTTCACGTCGTCTCTCGACTTCCTCACGATTCTCCTCTCCGCGCCCGTTCCCTCTCCCGACGACGTGGCCGCCTCCTTCGTCAGGCAGGCCAGCCTGTGCCATCCGGATCCTCACGGGTTCCTGGTCGAAGCG
Source organism: uncultured Dehalococcoidia bacterium (assembly GCA_958295685.1). Lineage (GTDB taxonomy): Bacteria > Chloroflexota > Dehalococcoidia > Lucifugimonadales > CATQGZ01 > CATQGZ01. The sequence goes on along the minus strand of OY282365.1, from coordinate 447,116 downwards.
GGCCGCGAGCTGGCCGTCCTCCTCGGCCGGGACACGCTGCGCCTGAGCGGTATCCTGAGGAGGCTGTCTCCATGAACGACTCTCCAGGCCAGGAAGGACGTCTCGGCGTGGTGGTCAAGGGTTCCCTGACCGACGGGCTCAGGGTGCGTCTCGACCGCGGCGTCAACGTCGAGGACGTCAGGGTGGGCAGGTACGTTACGGCGCGCGGGAAGCTGTTGCGGTTCTTCGCCGTCGTCAGCAACGTCTCCCTGGAGACCTCGGACGCCTACATGAGCGCCGCGCCGCCTGACGTATCAGACCCGTTCATCGCGGAGGCGCTCCTCGGAACCGCGGCCTTCGGCGCCCTGGACGTGGAGCCCGTGCTGGCGCTGAGCAACGACCCGCTGGCGTTGGTAGAGGGGCCTCAGCCCGCGAAGACCATCCCGCCCCACTTCTCCCCTGTCCACCTCGCCTCCGAGGACGACGTGCGGCTCGTCTTCGGCGAGGAGGACGAGCGCCACTTCTGGATAGGCAGCCCTCTCGACATGGAGACACGGCTCTGCCTGGACGTGCCGGAGTTCGTGATGCGCAGCAACGGCGTCTTCGGCAAGAGCGGCACCGGCAAGACCTTTCTCACCAGGCTCCTGCTCGCCGGCATCCTTCAGAGCGGGGCAGCCAGCAACCTCGTCTTCGACATGCAGAGCGAGTACGGCTGGAAGGGCTACAGCGAGGATTCGCGCGAGGTGAAGGGACTGAAGCAGCTCTTCCCGTCCAGGGTCGCCGTCTTCTCGCTCGACGAGGAGAGTTCGCGCCGTCGCGGGCTCACCCCCGACTATGTAGTCCGTGTAGGTCTCGACGAGGTGGAGCCGGAGGACGTGCAGCTCCTCAGGGAGAGCCTCAGCCTCTCCGACGTGGCCGCCGACGCGGCGTATTCGTTGCAGCGCCACTTCGGGAAGTCGTGGCTCGCCCACTTTCTGGAGCACCCGACGGGGGACGCCTTCAGGGACCTCGCCGGCGCCCTCAGCGTCAACGAGAGGGCGCTCAGCACGCTGAAGAACCGCCTGTCCAGGCTCAAGCGACTCAAGTTCATGGACAAGGGCTCGGGCCACGACTCCGTTGGACGCATCCTCCAGTACCTCGACAGGGGGATGCACGTCGTCCTCGAGTTCGGGCGCTACGGGAGCGACACGGCCGCCTACGTGCTGGTCGCCAATCTCCTCACCCGCCGCATCTACGAGCGCTACCAGAGAGAGTCCGAGGAGGCGATGGGAGACGAGGCCAGGAAGCCCAGGCCGCTGGTGATCACCATCGAAGAGGCCCACAAGTTCCTCAATCCGGGCGTTGCCTCGCAGACCACCTTCGGCGCCATCGCCCGCGAGATGCGCAAGTACAACGTCACACTGCTCGTCGTGGACCAGCGGCCCAGCGGGATCGACGACGAGGTGATGAGTCAGCTGGGCACCAAGCTCACGTGCCTGCTCGACAACGAGAAGGACCTCGACGCGGTGATGACCGGCGTGTCCGGCAGCCGGCGGCTGCGCTCCGTGCTCGCGAGGCTGGAGTCCAAGCGCCAGGCGCTCGTCTTCGGGCACGCCGTGCCGATGCCCGTCGTCATCGAGACGCGGGAATACGGCTCCGCGGAGTCGTACAGGGAGCTGGGCTTCAGAGACGCCGCGGAGTTGAGGGCCCAGGTCGAGCGCGAGACGGATGAGCTCTTCGGTCCCGACGACTAGGGCGGCGCGCCCGTAGCTGCCCTACAGACCCATCTCCCGGAGCCGCTCGTCGTCGATGCCGAAGTGGTGCGCCACCTCGTGTATCACCGTGTCCCGCACCTCCTGGACCACCTCTTCATCGGTGGAGCAGACGGCCTCGATAGCTCCCTGGAACAGGGTGATCTTGTCCGGCAGCACCATGCTGTAGTCGTACCGCTCGGTCAGCGGCAGCCCTTCGTAGAGCCCCAGGAGATACTCTCCCTCCTCAATCCCCGATCCGAGCATCTGCGACTGCGTGGGCCAGTCGTCGACCACCACGTCCAGGTTGTCCATACCGGCGCCGATCTCGTCCGGTATCTTCTCCAGCGCCTCCGCGACCAGTCTCTCGAACCGCGCCCTCTCCATGCGCAGAGTGTACCAGAACCACGGAGGACCTGAGGGGGCCTGGGTAGGCGGCAGATTGCCTGAATCAGGATTCCCGAGCCTCGGGAGACGAACGGGCGCGGCCTCAAGAATGGGGGAGAGGACGGGCACGTAGCCCGTCCTCCGATTTTGTGCAAGGCTTGTTAACGGAGACTCCCCGATCTCCCAATCGATTATAATCTACGTTGACGGAGCCTTGGCGGAAGGAATTGTACCACCGTCCCGAATCTCTGCGCAAATCCAATCAGCGAGGGCGTAACTGTTCAGACTCTGTGAGGTCCGAAGGGGAAGTCCCCTTGACGGCGGCGAACCCCTGTACTATATTATTCACATGGAAGCAGCACACCCAGCAGCAGCCCTGAAGACCCTGTTCCACAATTGTACCGGAACTGCTCCGGTTCCGTTCCACATCCGTTCCACAAGTGCCCCACATTTGTTCCACGAAATCGAACCCCTCAGCTACGAGATGGGACAAAATGGAACAGTTTGGGACAGTTTTCGGCAAAACCACAGGCCGCGACCGCCCTGCGCTTGCGGATAGGGAGACCTCATCAACTCTGAACAGCTACGGCGAGGGCGAGAGGGGATTCCATGACGACTGAAGACGGCAGGAAGTACCGGCTTGGACTCGACCTCGGGACCAACTCCGTCGGCTGGGCCGCGGTCCTCCTGAACGAGGACGGTGAGCCCTGCGGGACGCTGGACATGGGCGTCCGCATCTTCCCTGACGGACGCAACCGGCAATCGGGGACTTCCAACGCCGCCGACCGTCGCGTCGCTCGTGGAGCTCGCCGCCGCCGTGACCGCTATCTGAAGCGTCGCGGCGATCTGATGCAGGCCCTCGTCGAGCTCGGCCTCATGCCGCCTGATGAAAGAGAGCGCAAGGCCCTCGAACGCCTCGACCCGTATGCGCTCCGGGCGCGTGCGCTCGATCACCCGCTCGAACCCTACGAACTGGGCCGGGCGCTGTTCCATCTGAACCAGCGGCGCGGCTTCAAGTCGAACCGCAAGACAGTCACCGACGACGAGAGCGAGGCCAAGAAAACGCTCGCCATGATAAGCGCGCTGCACAACCGTATCGAAGAGAGCGGGGCGCGGACGCTGGGTGAGTTCCTGGCGCCGCGGCGTGAGAAGGGCGAATCCGTCCGCGCCCGGCAGGGTCTGGATCTCTACCCTGACAGGGCAATGTACGAGGACGAGTTCGACAAGATCCGGGAGGCACAGGAGCCTCACCACAGCCTGATCGAGGAGCGGTGGGACACCCTGCGAGACCACATCATCTTCTTCCAGCGGCCCCTGAAGCACGTCGATCCGGGATGGTGCCAGCTGGAGGAGGGAGAGTGCCGGGCAGCAAAGGCGTTGCCGGTGGCGCAGGAGTTCCGCATGCTCCAGGAGGTCAACAACCTGAGACTCCGGGTCAGCTTCGGGCCTGAGCGCGCGCTGGACGAACGCGAGCGGGAGCGCGCGCTGAAACGGCTGCGGGCGGGTAAGGACATCAAGCTACGCGAGGGCAAGGACAACAGAGCCGTCAAGCCCACGCGGGATCTCGGAATCCCCTCGGGGGCCACGTTCAACCTGGCCGCGGGCGGGCGCAAGAAGATCGATGGAGACAAGACCGCCGCCCGTCTCATAAAGGGAAAGAGGAGGAAGGGCGAGAAGGAACTGACGCTGTTCGGCGACCGCTGGCTCGATCTTCCCCTCGACGAGCGGAACGGAATCGTGCAGTTCATGCTCGATACGGAGGACCCGGAGGTCGTCCGGCAGAAGGCCCTGGATGATTGGGGACTGGACGCCGCGCAGGCCGAAGTCGTCGCCCACGCCGCGCTCCCGGACGGCTACGGGAACCTGAGCGAAAAGGCCATCCGCAAGCTGCTTCCGCACCTGGAGAAGGGCCGTGTCTATTCGGACGCCGTCAAAGCCGCGGGATACTCCCATCACTCCGACTTCCGCAGCGCGGAGGCCCACGAGCGGCTGCCCTACTACGGCAAGGTGCTCACCCAGGCCACGGTCGGGACCGACCCGACGAAAGACTCCGAGAAGGACGGCGAGGCCGCCCGCTACGGCCGGTTCCCCAACCCCACCGTCCATATTGGCCTGAACCAGCTGCGGCGCGTCGTCAACCGGCTCATCGATGCGTACGGCAGGCCGGAAGATGTCGTGGTGGAGCTGGGGCGTGACCTGAAGAGGAACAGGGAGCAGAAGCAGAATTACGAACGACAGCAGCGGGAGGGTGGGAAGCGCAACGAGCGCTTCAAGGAGATGCTGGAGTCGGCGGAAAGACCCATCACAGCCGACGCGCTCGGGAAGCTCCGCCTATGGGAGGAGCAGGGGCGCCACTGTCCCTACACCGGCAGAGTTCTCTCATTCGAGATGGCGGTGTCGGACGCAACCGAGATCGACCACATCCTCCCGTTCTCCCGTACTTTGGATAACTCGATGGCGAACAAGGTCGTGTGCGTATCCAGCGCCAACCGTGGCAAGGGCAACCGGTCTCCACACGAGGCGTTCGGACATGGACAGGACGGTTACGACTACGACGCCATCCTGTCCCGCGCCTTCAGGCTGCCTGGCAACAAGCGCTGGAGATTCGATGAGGACGCCATGGACCGCTTCAAGGGCGAGCGCCACTTCCTGGATCGGCAGCTCAACGAGACGCGCTACCTGTCCCGCACGGCCCGCGCATATCTGGCCCACCTGTACGACGAGAGGAGCGAGGGCAAGAAGCGGGTGCGTGTCATACCGGGCCAGATGACGGCGCTGCTCAGGCGGGGATGGAGGCTGGAGGAGATGCTGCCTGTGAACGAGGCCGGCAAAATCGTGGGCAAGCAGCGCGACGACCACCGCCACCACGCCATCGACGCATTCGTCGTGGCGAACACCACCCAGGGGCTGCTCCAGCGATTCGCGCACGCCGCCGGGTCCGACCGCGCCGAAGCAGAGGAGAGACTGGCCGCGGTCGCTGGGGAGGCACGTCCGTGGGACGGTTTTAACCGCAGCCAGTTGAAGCCCTTCCTCGACAGACTGGTGGTCTCCCATAAGCCAGACCATGGAACGCGCGGCGAGAAGGGCAAGACTACAGGGCAGCTGCACAACGAGACGGCCTACGGGCTGATCGAGCATTCGGAAGACGGCCCGTCCAGGGTCGTGACTCGCAAGAATCTGTCCGACTTCAAGAAGCGTGCCGACATAAAATCGGTGCGAGACCAGGCGCTGAGAGCGGCGCTGCTGGAGTTGTGGGACGAGGCGGAATCCGAGGGCGGCTCGGTCTCCAAGGTCACCGCGAGATTCGCCGACCGGGCGGCAAACAGGGGCGTGACGATGGGCGGGCGCCCCCGCCCTGTGCGGCGCGTGCGCGTCGTCGACAACCAGAGTGTCATACCAGTCAGGGACCGCGACGGAAGGCCATACAAGGGCTACCTTCCCGGGGGAAACGAGTTCGCCGACGTGTGGCGGATGCGCGACGGGAGTTGGAGGATGGTCGTCGTTCCCGCCTTCGACGCCAATCAGCCCGGTTTCGACATCGAGCAGTTCCGCCCCAAGGACAAGCCGGGAAGGCGCGACCCCGTGGCGAAGCGAATCATGAGGCTTCAGATCGACGACATGGGCGCGTTTGGTGAAGGGCCGGACCGCCGCATAGTGCGGGTCCGGAAGATTACGAACGCCAAGAACGGTACCTTCGTGGCGCTGGACGACCACACCGAGGCCAACGTCGATGCCCGCGTGAGGAAGAAGGAGATGAAGGCGAGCCAGTACAGCGACCGGCAGCTCCAGAGTCAGGGCTTCCGCAAGGTGAAGGTGAACGAGATCGGGCGGGTGCTGGACCCGGGGCCTTTGGCGTCATAACCGACGGGAGATCGGGGAGAAACCGCAACTCATGATGGCCTGGATGGGCGCGACGATGAATTATAACCGATGGGAGATCGGGGAGAAACCGCAACCTCTGGCGCGTTCTGATGTGCTTGAAGGAATTATAACCGATGGGAGATCGGGGAGAAACCGCAACTAACCCGGTGAGTCCCTCTCTGACTTTGATATTATAACCGATGGGAGACCGGGGAGAAACCGCGTCTGAAATGTGCCCAGTCTTGTGTTGCAAGGGCACAATAAGTTGCTCCACAAACCGGGCCTGCCAGCCACGATATTGAGGCCGCCTGGAAGATACCAGGTCAAAGCTAGGCGTACTCACCAATCCCCCATCTGTATCGGACGAGCGGCTTAGGGGACTGCTTCCTAGGGGCACAAAGGCGCGCCACCGAGAGGCCGGACGCCTCGGCCAGTTCCTCGCTGCTTCCTAGGGGCACAAAGGCGCGCCCCTCCGGTCAGGGTGTGGGCAATTGTGCCGTTGGAATGGGTTTCAGGGCGAGGCCAGGTGGACCCGATGGACGTGGAGGGGTCGCTCACGGGCGAGGCGCTGCCGTGTGATAGTATTGACGGCAGGATGAGGACGGCCGAGGGGGAACCAGGTCTGGATGGGAAGCTGAGGGCGCTGAGGGCGGCGCTGTCCGAGATGGGCAGTGTGGTCGTGGCGTACTCAGGGGGCGTGGACAGCGCTCTCTTGGCCGCGGCGGCCAACGGAGCGCTGGGTGATAGGTCTCTGGCGGTCACTGCCAACTCGCCGAGCCTCGCTCCGTCGGAGTTGCGGGATGCGGTTCGGCTGGCCGAGACGCTGGGCCTGAATCACCTCGTCATCGAGACCGCCGAGGTCGAGCGGGCGGACTACAGGTCTAACGGCGCCGGCCGCTGCTACTTCTGCAAGGATGAACTGTACACGCGCCTGGGCCGGCTGGCCTCGGAACGGGGCTATGAGTGGGTGGCGAACGGGACCAACGCCGACGATCTGGGCGACTTCAGGCCGGGTCTGAAGGCGGCGGAGAAGCACGGGGTGCGCAGCCCGCTGGTCGAGGCGGGTCTGACCAAGCGGGACGTGCGCGCCCTGTCGAGAGAGATGGGCCTGCCGACGTGGGACAAGCCCGCGCAGGCGTGCCTGTCTTCACGGATACCCTATGGCTCAGAGGTCACCGAGGAGGCGCTGAGCGCGGTGGCGAAGGCGGAGGAGTTTCTCCGCGGCCTGGGTTTCCGGCAGCTGAGGGTGAGGCATCACGACACTATAGCCAGGATCGAGGTGGAGCCGGGCGACCTGTCTCGGCTGGTGCGGGAGGAGACCAGGGAAGCGGTGCTGGGCTACTTCCGATCGATCGGCTATGTCTACGTGACGCTGGACATGGGAGGCTTCCGGAGCGGCAGCCTGAACGAGGTTCTCTCAGGCGGCCGCGGGGGCCGCGCTTGAGGCTGGATGGGAAGACGGCGATGGTGACCGGGGCCGCGCGTGGGATCGGAGCGGCCGCGGCCAGGCTGTTCGCGTCGGAGGGCGCCCGCGTCGCGCTGGCAGACGTGCTGTCAGGCCCGTGTCGTCAGGTGGAGGCGGGAATAGTCGACGCGGGCGGGACGGCGGCGTTCATCGAGTTGGACGTGTCGGACGGCTCTGCCTGGAAGCTCGCGGTGGACGAGGTCGTTCGGCGGTTCGGCGCTCTCGACATACTGGTGAATAACGCCGGGGTCTACGAGCGGAACACCGTCGAGGGGCTGGACCTCGATACATGGAAGCGGGTGATGGCGGTGAACGCGGAGGGGGTGTTCCTGGGCACGAAGGCGTGCATACCCGCGATGCGGGAGTCGGGGGGAGGCTCCATCGTAAATCTGGCGTCCGTCGCCTCGATGAGGGGGAGCATGTGGTCGACGGCGTATCACGCATCCAAGGGGGCGGTCGAGGCCTTCACGAGGTCCGCCGCTCTTCAGTACGGACGGTACGGGATACGCGTCAACTCGATCCATCCGGGGGCCATCGCTACCGACATGCTCGACGAGGTGTTCCCCGACGACGGTCCCCGCAGCGGCCGGATGGACGATCTGCCGATGCTGCGGGAGGGAACGGCCGAGGAGGTGGCGAAGGCCATTCTCTTCATGGCATCGGACGACGCTTCATACGTCACCGGCGCTCAGCTCCGCGTGGACGGCGGAATGCTGGCGTAGGGGCGTCGGGAGGGAGGCAGCATGGCACGGAGAGCGGCGGCGTCGATGACGCCCGAGGAGGCACGCCGGTTCCACGAAGAGGCGCTGGTGATCGACAGCCAGCAGCCCGGGGTGACGTCGGGCCTGCTGTATACCGAGGCGATGCACGAAGCGATGCGGGATTTTGCCGCACGCGGCATGTCGCGCGGCGAGATACGCAAGCGCCTCCAGGCGATGACTGTGCGTGAGATCCAGGATCACCCCGAGTCGGCGCGGCAGTACATGTCGGCGTGGGAAGACTCCGGGGTGAACGTTGCGAGCGCGACCTACGCGGGGCCTCACCCGCCGGAGGGGGCCTTCGAGACTTCGGTTGAGTCGATCACGCAGGCGCGGGCGATCATCGACGCGCTGGGGGGCGAGCTGCGGCTGGCGCTGAAAGCCGCCGACATCGAGGCGGTGTACCGAGACGGCGTCAGGGGCGTCGTCTTCGACTTCCAGGAGACGATGCCGTTCGGATCGAACTTGGATCGGATCGACACCTTCTACAACATGGGTCTAAGGGTGGTGCAGCTCACGTACAACCTTCGGAACTTGGTCGGCGACGGCTGCACGGAGCGCTACAAGACGGGGCTCACCTACTACGGCATCGAGGTGGTGCGCAGGCTCAACGAGCTCGGGATGCTGGTGGACGTGAGCCACTCCAGCGAGCAGGTGGGGTTCGACGCGATTGAGGTCTCGTCGTCGCCGGTCATAGTGACTCACTCGGCGAGCAGCGCGGTCTGTTATCACGACCGCGGCAAGGGGGACGAGCTGGCGCGGGCCATTGCGGATAACGGCGGGTTCTTTGGCGTGGCGGCAATCGGCGGGTTCCTCCGCCCCGACAACAGGGCAACCCTGGACGACTTCGCGGACCACGTGGAGCACCTGGTGAACGTCATGGGGATCGACCACGTGGGCATAGGAAGCGACAAGTGCGGGCCGGGCCCGGGAACGGAGTCCAGTTTCGAATATCCGCCCGAGCTGGGGCCCTATGACACGTCTTACCTGTACCAGGACGACCCCGACCCCAGGGCGGCGCCGGACGGCTTCGCCTGGCAGGGGTTCCGTGCGGAGCACCGACTCAGCGACGGTCACCGGATCGCGGACTTCGACAGGTTCACCGACTGGCCGGCGATCACCGCAAAGCTGGCGGAGCGAGGCTTCAACGAGGACGAGCTGCGCAAGATACTGGGGCTGAATTACCTGCGCGTCTTCCGCGAGGTGGTGGGCTAGAGGACCGGCCTCGTGTCCATACCAGCTCCGTTCCGAGGACACCGCAAACAGACGACGGCGCAGTCCCCTCCATTCGTCATTTCCGCGAAAAGCCCGGCCAAGGGTTCCAGACCCCGGTCAGACCTCCCAGGCGGAGCGGTAGTCCAGCTTGTCGCTGCCGGTGCAGAGGGGAAGTTCGTCCGAGGGGTGGGAACGGAGTTGGTTGCGGCATCCGAACAGGGCCGTGCATCTGTCCTGCGCGTTCTTGTAGGGGCAGCGCCAAGCAGACACCGTGTTGACGGTGCAGGAGATGTCGGCGAATATCTCGTGGAGACGGGCCATGCTGGCGTGGTAGCGCTGCCTGTCGACCTTGTGATCCAAGGCGGTCACCTAGACGCGGCCACGGTCTCGGGCTCCGCGGTGAGGCCGACGAGTTCCTTGGCCTTTTCGACGCAGGCTATGGCGTCCTTGCCGTAGCCGTCGGCGCCCATGTCGTCGGCGAATTCCTGGGTCACGGGAGCGCCGCCGACCATGATCTTGACCATCTCGCGCAGGCCCACCTCCTCGAAGGCGTCGATGACTCTACCCATGTTGGGCATCGTCGTGGTCAGCAGCGCGGACATGCCCAACACCTTCGCGTCGTGCTCGGCGACCGCGTCGATGAACTCGTCGGGCTTGGTATCGACGCCCAGATCGTGGACCACGAAGCCGGCGCCCCTGAGCATCATGATACAGAGGTTTTTGCCGATGTCGTGGAGGTCGCCCTTGACGGTGCCCATTATGACGGTGCCGACGGGCTTGATGCCGGAGGCCGACAGGATCGGCTCGAGGTGAGCCATGCCGGCCTTCATGGCGCGGGCGGCGACCAGCACCTCCGGGACGAAGATGATGTTGTCTCGGAACTTCACGCCCACGATTGCCATGCCGGCGATGAGGCCGTCGTCGAGGACGGTGTTGGCCTCGAAGCCGTCGCCGAGCGCCTGCCTGGTCAGCCGGTCGACCTCGTGCTGGTCGCCGGTGATCAGAGCGTAGGCGACCTCCTGCATCAGCGGGTCGGTGTTTTCGAAGAGCTCCTTGATGTGGTTGAGCTCGAAGGGCTTGGTTACGTGATTGAGCTCACGCTTGATGCCTTCGTTGACAATCGGCATGACGGCGATGTTCCTCTGTCTGGAAATAGGGACGGACTATTATTCGTGCGGCAGCGGCGCGTTGTCAATCCGAAATGCACCACCTGATCCAGATGGGCGCGGCGGCCGGCGCACGGCGGACGGTGTGAACGGTTTCGACAGGACACGGCCTCCTTACGCGCCGGCGAGTCTGCCGTCGCGGTATGCCTGTATGAAGTTCATGCAGAAGTCGTCGCGGCCGAGGAGCATGTCGATGGCGAGGCCGGCGGCCTCGGAGGTTGTGTCTAGGTCCATTGCCGAGGCTATCTTGGTCTGGAGCGGGTCTACTATGCCGCTGTCTATTCCGGCCTCCAGCGCGAGGTGGATGAACGCCTTGTTGATGAGCCTGCGGTTGGGCATCCCGAAGGAGACGTTGCTGAGGCCGCCGCCTATGTGTACGTCGGAGCCGTATATGTCCCTGAGCCTGCGGACGGCGTTGAAGTAGTGGTTGCCGTTCTGGGAGTCCACGGAGATGAGGAAGACTATGCCGTCCACGAACACGTCGTCCAGGGCTATCCCCTTCGCCGTGACGCGCTGCATGATGCCCTTGACGTTCTCCACTCTGTCCGAGTCGTCGGAGGGCATTCCGTCGGGGCCTGTGGCCATGACCATGATTCTGGCGTCGTGGGCGAGGGCCGCGTCGAGGCAGTCGAGCCTCTCGAATGCGACGGAGTTGAGGAGGGGCCTGCCCGCCCTTCCGTCGTAGGCGTCCAGTCCCTCGGCGATGATCTCGGAGAGGGACGAGTCTATGCAGGGCGGGATGGGCGAGCAGTCCTGGACGGTCTCCACCGTCCACCGCATGGCGCGCTTCTGGACGTCGACGTCGTAGTGGACCTCGTCGACGTTGACGTCCAGGTATGACGCGCCGTTGGCTACCTGGCGGGCGACTTCGGCTTGGACGTAGGCCGCGCCCTGCTCACGCTCGTCTGGGTCGCCGCCGATCCCCTTCATCATGGCGATGAGGAAGTGCTTGATCTGCCCCTGCTCGTAGGGCTGGGTCTTCCGGAACCAGTCTGGGACGGTGAGGAGGCGCCGCTCGCCGGACTGGGTCTGGAATGGAACGGCCTCTGTGCCGTCCTCCAGCGTTACGGCGCGGCGCCCGTTGCGCAGCACGACGCGGGTGGCGTGTATGTTCTCGCCTATTATGACGAACCGTTCAGGTGAATCTATGAATCCGGGCATTGGCCGTCACTCGTGGTTTTCACTGCACCAGGCCCTGACGGCCCTGGGTATCTCAACCAGGTTCTCCAGTCTGGTGGCGAGTGGTATGGCGCACTCTGGGGCGATCATGTCCACGCCGGCGTCGAGGCAGGCGTAGACGGCCTGGCGAACCTCTTCGGGGCCCCTCGCGTACAGCAGCTCGGGGTTGTTCAGATTCCCGACCAGCCTGATGCGCCCTGCGGCCACGTCCATCGCCTCCTGTGGGTCGTTGCGGGAGTCGAAGTGGAAGCAGGCCATGCCCGTCTGCGCGATGTAGTCGAGCCGGTCGAGGGTCCTGCCGCAGATGTGGAGGATCAGGGGCGCGTCCAGCCGCTCGGCCATCTCCTGGTGGAGCTCCATGAGGAAGTCCTTGTAGTAGGCGCCGCTCACCAGGTCGCCGGTGGCATGGTCGGGGAAGGTGAGCACGTCGGCCCCTGCGTCTATCTGGGCCTGTCCGAACAGGACGGATATCTCCTTCATCCTGTCGAGGGCGCGCTTCACCATGTCGGGGTCGTCGACGGTCATGAGGAGGAAGCGCTCCACGCCGAAGACGTGGTAGGCGAGCGTCCAAGGGCCCATCGTCTTGCCGATCACGGCCACCTCGCCGCCGAACTCCTCCTTGAGCAGGCTGAGCGATTTGGTGACGGTCACGTTGTCGGGGTGCTCCAGGAAACCCGGGGGTATCCGTATGTCGTCGAGGCCCTTCCAGATGGGGTTGTACATGCGGACGGTGGGCCAGTTGTCCTTGCCCTCCCACTGCATTTCGCAGCCGAGGGCGGAGGACTCCTGGATGATGGTGAAGTATGGCATCACGGAGTCGAAGCCGAGCTCCGTGTGTCCTGTGGCGGCGAGCCTGGCCGCCAGTTCGGGGTCGCGGCAGGCGTCGGGGAAGGGCGCGTCGACGAGGTCCATGAGCTCGACGGTGGCGACGTTCGTGGGGTTGGCGACCGGCGGCCGGTCGACCGGCCTGCCGGCGAGCGCGTTCATCACGCGCTCACGAGGGGTCATCGTCTCCTGAAGCGGCATGGCTGCCCTCCTCTGCTCGATGCTCTGCTATCCTAATCGACTCGTCCAGCCTCGGGCCGAAGGTCTGCTTGAACGCCAGAAGCCTTTCAACCATCCAGCCGCGTATCTCTTCCAGCGTCTCAGGGGGGTCATATATGGAGCCCTGGCGCACGGCCGATATGCGGCTGTCCTTTTGATCATCCAGCCGCTCCCACTCGAGGCTGCCCTCAATCTCGGATTCGATCCCTTCACGGGCCTCCTTCAGAGAGTCGAACAGATGCTTGTTGAAGGCTTTGTCGCCTGTACCGACATATAGCTCGACTCTGGCCTTGTTTCCTCTAGGAAAACTGAGATTGTATCCAACACCGCCGTAGCCTGAATGGAAGAAGCACCAATTTAGATCGATCCAATGACGCGAGCTGAGTTGAGGGCTGCCTTTACGCCCGTCAGTGAACCTATGGTTCTCTCTCAGGACGTCGACAAGCGCCTGAAAGAACTTGCGGTAGCGTTCACCCTTCCCAGTTAGCGCCGGCCTGACGTTCTGCTTCCGCCAGTCGTTAGGAGCGGATACGACCCTGAAGTGCGGGGCGGGGCGGGAGTCGCCGATCTTCCACACCTCGACGACCACGCCAAAGAACTCGCTCTTTTCGTCAGTACGCCGATTGAGCAGATCCAGGGCCTCCCTGTGCTCGTCGCTGAACTCCCGGGCGATCCAGACAACCACGTTGGCGTCATAACCTGCGGCATAGGTGAGGAGCTGGCCCAGGTGGGTGTGGTCGGTAGCCTCCAGCTGATTCTCGATGACCACCGGATAGCCCCGTACTACGTCACGCGCCAGGATGTCCAGCGAAAAGCCGCCGACCGGCGCTTCCCGGGACAGCAGCTCGAGATCCAGACCCAGGGCCTCCCCAAGCTCCGATAGGTGCTCCGCGAGCCAAGGGGTGAAGTTGGCGGCCTCATACGGCCAGACTTCCCGGATGTCCACTCTCTCAATCCTCGCCAGTTCTTGCGCCATCGTCACTGCTCACCGATGACTTGCTTGCGAACCCAACTTGGAAGCTCCTCTATAGGCTCCATGTCCGTTAGTTTCTTGGTGATCTTATGAGTAGTACTCTGTCCTTCCGCCATACGCACAAGAGATCCGGCCCCTCCCTCCGCAATCACACCCTTGCGCCACGCGACAAACGTGATTCTGTCGGGACATATACCCAGACATAGGAGGTAGTCGTATGTCCTATCCAATCTGATATGGTTAAACTGGAATGTCCCATTCGTTCCCAACGAGGCTGTCTTTATCTCAAGCTGTTTCCCGGCGACCAGCATGTCCGTTGGCGTTACGCGAGACCCGTTGCCGACCAGGATTCCCGCTCCTGCCAGATATTTGCGAATGAACTCCTCTCCAATCTGTCCCCGGTTTGTGTTCCCAAGTCGGCGATAACCTTCCAGCGGAGAACCCGTCCAGATCGATCTGGGCGAATGTTCATTAATGACCTGCACCATCAGATCAATGGGATTCACCGCGGCGGTTCCCATACATTACCGTTCTTTCCTTGTTTCCAGAAGACAAGGAAGTACGAATGGTTTTTCCGTGCGTGGACCTGCCTCACCACACGACTGACGCCAGGTCGGTTGTTCCTCACCACCACGAAGAGGTCCTCCGCAACGAAGCCTGTCTTATCAAAATCGAGCATGATTTCGACATGCGTGAAGCGTTGCCGGTTCGCGCATACTTCATCCTGGCACTTCACAATGAAGACACCACGCTCCCGCAAGACGCGGTATGCCTCCCTCCCTGCATCCCTGTACAGATCAAGGACGGCTTCATGGTATTTGCTCTTGGTCTGTCCGCCCGACCTGTTATTGACGTAGTACTCCTCAAATGGCTCATGCTCACGGTGCGCAGTTCCTCCGGGCGAGTGCATGTATGGAGGGTCAAGGACGACGCAATCGACCTCTCCATCAGCGTAGGGGAGGTTCCGGCAATCCACACCGTTCTGAATATCCGTGGCGCGTAGGGTGTACCGGCCGGCGGGCACACCCCGCCAGAACACGCCCTTGCCATAGGTCACGTCGGCCACGACACTCCCCGGCCTCACGTAGAGATCCAGTATCTTCGGGAACACGCTCTCGTTCCCATCCACGTGGGCGCTCAGCACGAGGTCATTCGTCGCAGAGCCATTGCGCACTACGCGCTTATTGGCCCGGAACAAAGTCTCTAGCCCTTGCGGCTGCGTCACTGCTGACCGTCCTTCTCTCTATCTGACGTGAATGACCTGCCCGCGCTTCAAGTCCCGCAGGGCTTCCAATACCCGTGGAACCAGAGGCTCCAGGTCTCTCATACGGTTCGTAATTGCGGATAGCACGATGATTCCCACGTCCTCTCCGGCTATGCGCTGCTGGTATGGGATTCCCTGATCAAGCAACAGCCTCATGGACGCAGGTCTCCAGGCTCTCCCCCGCCTCGCTGAGCGCGTCCAACGCCTGCTCCCGACGGTTCGCCGACGGGAAATGTTCCAGGAAGACGTGGAGGTTGTCTCCTCCGGCCAGATAGTCGAAGAGGTTCTTAGCAGGCAGGCGGGTTCCTTTGAATACGGGCATACCGCTCATGACTTGGGGGTCGCTGTGAATGACACTGTCACCGTCCGCCGCTGTTCCATACGAGTCTTTCTCCAGAATCTGCCTCGCCATCGTGAGCGCCCTCACTGCCTGTTCACGGCTCACCGACGGGAATTCGCACAGAAAAACGTCGAGGCCGTATCCCTTCGCCAGGTAATCAAAGAGGTTCCTCACGGGCACACGGGTATCCTTGAAGACGGGCATACCGCTCACGGCATCCCCGCGGCTGTGGACTACACGGCCCACGTGAGCGCGCGCCTGCTTCTCCATCGCGTCCAGCGCCTGCTTCCGGCTCACCGACGGAAAGAGGTGCAGGAAGACGTTCAGGTTGTGCTGCGTTTCGAGGGAGTCGAAGAGGCTCTTGACAGGCACGTCGGTTCCGGCGAAGACGGCGTCCTCATCCGGCGCTGCGGCCGGGTTGCCGCGAGCGCCGCTCTCCCTGGATGCGGCGGGCACGCTTCCGCCTGTCTGCGTCATCGCTCTCCCCTCCCCTACGTCGGCGGGGTGAAGCCTAGGGTGCTGGTGGTCATCTGGCCGCGGAGGGCCTCTGCTTCCATCATGCTCTCTACGGCGCTGACGTTTCGGGAGTAAGGGAGGAGCAGGCGCATGAGTTCGTCGTGCCGCTGACCGCACGGGAACGTTACCGAGGCGTCGCCCGCCTTCTCCATCTCTCCGTAGCGCAGGAAGCCCGCCACCACCATCCGCAGCCGCATGGCGGGGTTGGCTGCCTCGCCCTCCGCGGCGACGTCATAGAGCCACCTGCCGCCCTCTCCTCTGCCCGACAGGCTGAGAACAAGGTCGGTCTTGGAGTCCTTGATGGACATGTCGCCGCTGGGGGTGGCGTACTCCCTGGCCTTGCCGACCGCCTGAGCCATGAGGAATCTGACCGGTCTGACGTGCAGGAGGCCGCAGGGGAACCGGGCCTGGTTGCCGTTGTCTTCGATCGGGGTCATTCCGCCGAGGCTCACGAGGCGGTCCCTGATCTGCTCCATGCGCTCCCCCACGCCGGGTTTCCGGCTGAAGGTCCACACGGTGCATGCGCCGTCCTTGACGTACAGCCCGACGCTTGCGTCATGGAAGGTCGGGTCGATCGGGACGAGCTCCAAGCATCTGCCGTAGCGCTCGATCACGTCGGTCACCCTTGGGGCATCGGTCTTCTCCGTCATCTTCTCTCCCCGTCCCTACCCGCGCAGCACCTGGCACAGAGCGCCGATGTGGGCAGGGCCCGTGCCGCAGCAGCCCCCTATGATGTTGATCCCGAGGTCGAAGAGTTTCTCGAAACCGGCGGCCATGGTCTCCGGCGTCTCTGGGTACACTATGCCGCCGTTCTTTATCTCAGGCACGCCCGCGCTCGAGTGGATGATCAGGTGGCGGTCGGTATGCGCGCGCATCTGCTCGGCCAGGTCGAGCATCAGCCCGATCCCACTGCCGCAGTTGGCGCCCACCACGTCCGCCCCCGCCTCGATCATCCCGTCAAGGCCGGCCTCCGGGGTGACCCCCATCATGGTGAAGTAGCCCCGCGGCACCTTGTCGAACGCCATCGTGGACATGACGGTCAGATCGGTGTTCTCCTTGGCCGCCCTGATGGCCAGAGCCACCTCTTCCAGGGCGGCCTCGGTCTCGACGACCACGCCGTCCACGCCGCCCTCTGCGAGCGCGGTGATCTGCTCTGCGAAGGAGTCGTACATTTCAGACTCCGACACCTCCCCCAGAGGCTCGACAAACTCGCCCGTAGGTCCCACGGAGCCGACCACGTAGCAGCCTGCCGGCGCCTGGCTGCGGGCGTGCTCGGCGGCCAGGCGGTTGAACTCCCGCACACGGTGCCCGTGGCCGTACTTGCCGAGCATGAACCTGCTGCCGCCGAACGAGTTGGTGAGGACCATGTCCACGCCCGCCTCGAAGTACTCACGCGACATCCCTCTGACCACCTCTGGGCGGCTGACGTTCAGCTCTTCGGGACAGCCGCCCGGCTCCAGGCCGCGCTGCTGCAGGTATGTCCCCGTCGCGCCGTCGGAGATGAGAACGTCGCCCGCTCCGAGGCGTTCCAGTATGCCGGGAACCGATTTTGTGTACACAGACGTCATAGCACTGCCTCCTTCTTTGTCCAATGGTCCGCCGCACCCGGGCGCGGGTCCCTGCCGCCGGAGCGGTGAAGGTCGCGGATCCGCGCCACGAAGTCCGGAGGGAAGTTCCGGTCGAGGCGCTCCGCCAGGGCGTCGGCCGCGTCGGCCGCCGAACCCTCGGCGTCGCTGTACCTTCCCCACTCCCAGGCATCGAGGTAGTCGTCGGAGCCGCTGCTCCCGTCGAACATGGAGACCGCGTCCACGCCCTGCCGGAACCGCTCGTCCAGCTGCCTGGAGACGGTCCCGGACTCGTCGACCGCCTGTACCTGGACGGGTATCTCCTTCCAGTACATGATCCTCACCCTTGCCAATCGCATCCTCCCGGCCCATGGGTCGCCGCCCACAAGCGGCCCCGTCAACAGAGCCGTACCCCCAAGATACAGCATCACGGCGCGGGGTGAAAGCCGGGCGGAATCCCGCGCCTGTGAGTCGACGACTTCTGCTGCGTCCGGCAGTCTCGGCGAAGCGGCGTCTCGGCCCGCTGCGGGAGATTTTTTTGCCGAAGTGTCACATTTTAAGGGCATTTCGTAGCTGAGAGGGCCGATTTTGCCTGACACTATGTGACACTCATCTGACACTTTTGTGACACTTATCTGACACTTTTGTGACACTTTGTGACACTTTTGTGACAGGCGCTTCAGGAGTCCTGCGGGCTGGTCGTGGGAGATGGGTTGGCTGTGTCATGGGTATACTCTAGCACAGCGGTTCGGTGCCGTCAAGGGCTGGTCGTCAGGGGCTGTCGGAATCCAGGAGGCAGGCTTTTCGCCGGAATGACGTGGATGGGGATTGGGGAGCGGCAGTGATGAGAGCGGCGTATCGGCGGCCCAGGGGATCGATTCGCAGATTGACAATGCCCAGGGTTGATGGCTACCATGAGCGGCGAATCCACACTGCGGGAGCATAGCATAATGCCTATGACCCTTGAGTCCCTCCGCGCCGAGTTGCCCATAACCGATAAGGCCGCCTACTTCAACACCGGCGGGCACGGCCCGCCGCCCGACTCGGTTCTGAAGGCGGTGTCCGACGAGATGGCCCTGCAGGCCCACAACTATGGCCTGCCGTCGGTATCGTCGGAGCAGGCGGCGAGGGAGAAGGCGGCCCGCGAGGGGCTCGCCCGATTCATCCACGCCAAGCCCGAGGAAGTCGCGCTGACGCCGAACACGACCCAGGCCATGCGTCAGGTTTCCCAGAGCATCGGCTGGAGCGAGGGAGACGAGTTCGTCATCACGTCGCTGGAGCACGTCAGCACCGTCTCGCTCGGGACGGCGCTGGAGCAGGACGTGGGCGTGACGCTGAGCGTAGTGGAGGCTGACCGGGGCGACGCGGAGTTTCTGGAGACCCTCAGGTCGAGCCTGTCGGAGCGCTCGAAGCTCCTGTGCATCAGCCACGTAGCCTCTCCTGATGGTCGGGTGCTGCCGGTCGCCGAGGCGGCCGATCTGGCCCACGAGCGCGGCGTTCCGGTGGTCGTCGACACCGCGCAGTCGCTCGGTCAGTTTCCGGTGGACGTGCCCGCCCTCAACTGCGACTTCATGGTCGGGTCGGGCCATAAGTGGCTGCTCGGGCCCATGGGAGTCGGGATTCTGTGGGTATCGTCGGACCACCTTCCGAGCTTCCGGCCGAATCCCGTGCCGGAGCGGGAGCCGTGGAGCCCGCCGGACTCGCCCATCGAGGCTCCGACGGCGGCCCATATGGCGGAGAAGGGCACTCACAATACGGCGATGGTCATAGGCACGGGCCGGGCCATAGAGGTGATGGACGAGATCGGGCCCGGCGCGGTCGCCGCGCACACCGGACGGCTCTCCTCGATACTCCGGGAGGCGGCAGCCGAGATGGACGGCGTGAACGTGCTCACTCCCACGGAGCCCGGCCGCTCTGCCGGGCTCACGACGCTGACCTTCGACGGCTACAGCCCGGACGACCTCAGGGGTCTGGTCTCGCGGATATACGAGGAACACAACGCGGTGGTCAAGTTCCAGTGGCTCACCGCCCCCATGCGGCTCGACAGGATCGGGATGCGGATATCGGTCGCGGCGTTCAACACCGAGGACGAGGTCAACGGCTTGATAGACGCGATCAGAGAGGGCGCGTCTAGGCTCTAGTCAGGCTGCGGGGTTAGGCGTCCATGAAGCTGCATGAGCACCAGGCGAAGGAGTTGCTCGCCCGTCGAGGCGTTCCCGTGCCGAAGGGGGGTGTTGCGTCGACCCCGGAGGAGGCCGGCCGAGTCGCGGGAGAGGTCGGGGGCAGTGTGGTCGTGAAGGCCCAGGTCCACGCGGGCGGACGAGGCAAGGCCGGGGGTATCAGGCTGGCCTCGTCGCCAGCCGAAGCTCAGGAGGCGGCCGCATCCATGATCGGGACGCGGCTCGTCACCCACCAGACCGGCCCGGAGGGCGTCCCGGTCCGGAGCGTGCTGGTCGAGGAGGCGGTCGACGGCGCCATGGAGCTCTACCTGGGCGTGGTGACCGACGGCGCCGCCGGCGGGGTGGTCGTGATCGCGAGTCAGGCCGGCGGAGTGGACATCGAGGAGGTCGCGGCATCCACTCCCGAGAGGATACTCCGTGTCGAGATCGACCCGACGGTCGGCCTGCGGGACTACCAGGGGCGCAAGGCAGCCTACGCCCTCGGCCTCGACGCCAGGCTCGTCCGCACCGTTGCCGGGCTGATCGGCGGCCTATACGAGACCTTCGTGGAGCTCGACTGCTCACTGGTGGAGATAAACCCGCTGGTCGTTACGCGTGACGACCGTGCGCTGGCGGTGGACGCCAAGATCAACCTGGACGACGACGCGCTCTTCAGACACCGGGGCCTCGCGGAGCTTCGAGACGAGGCTCAGGAGGACCCGAAGGAGGTCGAGGCCGGCAACGCCGGGGTCAGCTACGTGAAGCTGGACGGCAGCGTCGGGTGCATAGTCAACGGAGCGGGTCTGGCGATGGCAACGATGGACGTCGTAGGAGGCGCGGGAGCCAGGCCTGCGAACTTTCTCGACGTCGGCGGAGGGGCCGACGAGGCGCAGGTTGCCAAGGCCCTGTCGATCATCCTCTCCGACGACGGCGTAGAGAAGGTGCTGGTGAACATATTCGGCGGCATCCTGAGGTGCGACGTCGCCGCGCGCGGGCTGATCATGGCGTCCGAAGCGATGCCCCGCGCAGCCCGGCCCATGGTGGTGCGGATGCTCGGCACCAACGCCGAGGAGGGGCGCCGCCTGCTCGCGGAGTCCGGTCTGGACATCCGGCTGGTCCACGACCTGAACGAGGCCGCCGAGGCTATCGCGGGATGACGCCGTGAGCATACTGGTAGACCGGGACACGAGATTGCTCGTGCAGGGCATCACCGGCAGGGAGGGCAGCTTTCACACGCGGAGGTGCATCGAATACGGCACGCGCGTGGCGGCGGGCGTTACCCCCGGCAAGGGCGGCGAGACGTTCGACGACGTGCCCGTCTTCAACAGCGTCGAGGAGGCTGTGGTCGAGACCGGCGCCGACGCCTCGATGATATTCGTGCCGCCGCCCTTCGCGGCCGACGCGGTAATCGAGGCGGTCGACGCGGGCATAGGAGTCGTGGCCTGCATCACGGAGGGCGTCCCCGTTCTCGACACTGTGAAGGCGGCGCGGTACGCCCAGGACATGGGCGCGGCCCTGATCGGCCCCAACTGCCCCGGAATCATATCGCCGGGTGAGAGCTTCAAGATGGGCATCATGCCGGGCCACATACACACGCCCGGCAGGGTCGGGGTCGTCTCGCGGAGCGGCACGCTGACCTACGAGGCGGTCAATCAGCTAACCGGTCTCGGCATCGGCCAGTCCACCTGCGTCGGAATCGGCGGCGACCCTGTCATCGGGACCACCTTCATCGACGTGCTGGGCCTGTTCGAGGACGACGACGACACCGACGCCATCGTCCTGATCGGAGAGATCGGGGGCAGCCGCGAGCAGGAGGCCGCCGAGTACATGGAGGACGATGTCACCAAGCCGGTCGCGGCTCTGGTGGTGGGCCAGAGCGCGCCGCCGGGGAGGCGCATGGGGCACGCTGGCGCGATCATCACCGGCAGCGGCGGCCGCGCCGACGAGAAGACGAGGGCCCTCGCAGCCGCCGGCGCCTCAATCATCCCTTCTCCGGGCGCCATCGGCGCAACCGTCCAGGAGATGATCGGCGCGTAGGCCCGCCCGATCCCGCCAGCCGATGATTCCACCAGGAGACACGTGACGCATGGAGTTCAACCCGTGGATACTCGCCGTCTTCTTCGCGTACTTCGCCGTGCTGATCGGCATAGCGGTGATCCGCACCCGCCCGCTGAGGGAGATGTCGGACTACGTGCTCGGCGGCAGACGGCTGAGCAGCTTCACGGCGGCATTGAGCGCCAGTTCATCCACCACCAGCGGTTGGACCATGCTCGTGTTCCCGGGTCTGGTATTCATCCAGGGCTCGGCACACCTGTGGACGGTGGTGAGTCTCGTGCTGGGCTTCTGGTTCGTCTGGACTATCCTCGGGAAGAGGCTGCGGCGCTATACGATAGAGCAGGACGCCCTGACCCTGCCTGAGTTTCTCGAGAGGCGCTTTGCGGACAAGACCGGAGTCCTGCGGACCCTCGTCGCCCTCGTAACGATCTTCTTCATAATGGTCTACGTCAACTCCGGGCTGATCGCCGGCTCCAAGCTCATGGAGACGGTGTTCGGAATCGGGCCCAGCACGGGAGTGCTGATAACGCTCGCCGCGGTGACCTCCTACACCTTCATAGGCGGCTTTCTGGCGGTCTCGAGGACCGACGTGTTTCAGGCTATGCTCATGCTGGTCGGCTTGGTCATCCTGCCGCTGACGCTGATATTTTCTACCACCGAACCGTTTCAGGGTCTGGGACAGGCATCAGACATCCTGAACCCACTAACCGACGCAGGGGGCAACTCCATCACCTTTGTGTTCATTCTCTCCAGCATGGGATGGGGACTGGGCGCGTTCGGGTCGCAGCGCATACTGCAACGCTTCATGGCGGTGGAGAAGGAGGAGAAGATACCGGCCAGCCGCAATATCGGCACGGTTTGGATTGCCCTCATCTTCTCGTTAGGGTTCCTGCTGGGTCTCGTGGCCCGTCCCGCGCTCACGGAGATTGGGATGCTGGCCGTCGCGGAGCAGGACTCGGAGCGCCTCTACCTCATAGTCTCGGAAGCGTTCTTCTTCCCCGTGTTGACCGGTCTGCTTCTGACGGCCGTGATCGCGGCGATAATGAGCAGCGCAGACTCGCAGCTTCTCTTGGGCTCCGCCATAGCCGCGGATGACCTGCCCATCATCAGGAAGTACGCGTATCGGCTCCGGTACCAGTACGCCGCGGTGGGCCTGCTCTACTACAAGACGGGAGGCCCGGAGTTCACGCCTGACAAGGAGAACTGGGTGCTCGACGCGCCGACCGGCGACTGGCGCGGCGTCACCCTGGGCGCTTTCGGGAGGGTTTGGCTGGGCCGCCTCCTGCTGTTAATAATCGGCGTCGTGGCGGCGACCCTCGCCATCCTGTTCCCCGAATCGATAGCCCGACTGGTCGCCTATGCGTGGGGCGGGATGGGAGCGGCCTTCGGCCCGGTCACGATCCTGGCGCTGTACTGGCGCAGGTTCAACTTCTGGGGAGCCCTCGCCTCGATAATCGCCGGCACGGCGGCCGCTACCGTCTGGCAGTTCACGAGTGGAGGCCCCTGGGGAATCATGGACATGGGCATCTCTGCCGCTCCGGGCTTCATAATAGCGACAATTGCAGCCGTCGCCGCAACGCTGCTTACGTCGAAGCCCCCTGCAGAGGTGACGAAATTCTTCGACAGGGTCAACGCGTAAGGCGTTCGCTCCCAGGGCAGCCGCCGACAGACCTTCCGACAAAAGCGAACCCCCGGCATACGCCGGGGGTTCGAGTCCTTCAGGCTTCAGACAGCGCGGACGTACCCCTCAGGTCGTCTTCTTCTCGCCGTCCTGCTCGAGCGCGGCAGGCTCGCTCGTCTCGCTCTTTTCGGACACGGAGCCGCGGAACTGCCGAATCGCCTTGCCCAGCGCGCCACCCACCTCCGGGAGCCTGCCGACTCCGAAGATGATCATGACGATCACCAGGATCAGTATCAGCTCGGGTCCTCTGATTCCTCCCAGGAATCCCATGGTCTCCCCCTTCGAACGCCCGGATTTGGCTATATGATAGCCTCCAAAGGCGCGCCGGTCAATTCTGCATCCAGGGGACTCGCGCCGATGATATAATGACCACGTCTCAAGGAGAGTGTGGTTGGCGGACGATAACGGCAGGCAGTTTGTAAAGTACGACTTCTACAGCGTCGACCGCGCATGGCGCCGCATGGCCGGGCAAGCGGAAACCGTCAAGCTGGAGTTCGAGCAAGTCGTCGCGGAGTCGGCGCCCCGCGCGTTCGTACGTAGCTTCAGTCTGATAGGGCTGCGGGGCGACGCTGACTTCCTGCTGTGGCGAGCCGCCGACAGGCTCGAGGACCTCCAGGACGCGGCCGCCGCGCTGCGGCGGACACGCATGGCGGAGTATCTGACACAGCCCTACTCGTACCTAGCCATGACCCGGCGCTCTCAGTACGTGGGCGGGCACCGGCACGAAGGCCAGGAGGGCGTCCGCGAGCGCCTGCGGCCCGGCGGGGAGTACCGGTACCTCGTCGTCTACCCCTTCCTGAAAACGAGGGAGTGGTACCTGCTCCCTCTGGAGCGGCGGCAGCAGATGATGGGGGAGCACTTCAGGGTGGGCCACAAGTACCCGTCCGTCAAGATCAACACCACCTACTCGTTCGGCCTGGACGATCAGGAATTCGTCGTGGCCTTCGAGACCGACGCCCCCGCGGACTTCCTCGACCTGGTCATGGAGCTCAGGGGAATCGAGGGCAGCCGGTACACGCTCCGCGATACGCCGATATTCACCTGCATCCGGCGGCCGATTCGGGACATCCTCGGCAGCCTGGGCATCTGAGATATACTGTGTTGGCAAGCATCACCCACGACGAGGACGTCCACACGATGGAACAGGCACGGCAGGAACCCGCGCCGCAGGCGGTCACACGGCGGTCAGGCCTGACCCGCGGCTTCGCCGTGGGGCTGCTCGCTCTGGGCGCGCTGATCGGCTTCTCCGTCGGCCTGTTCGCGGCGGGCGGCGGCTTCGCCGGCTCCGACGCCCTGTTCGACGAGGAGATGGTCACCGACCTGTACGAGCGCGCCAGTCCGGCCGTGGTCGAACTCGAGGTGACCCTGACGGCGGCCGGTCCGGGCAGCGGCTCCGGATTCCTGGTCGACAGTGACGGACACGTGGTCACCAACGACCACGTGGTCGCCAATGCCCAGAGCATAAACATCAGGCTCCACGATGGCCGCGTGCTGGAAGCCCAGATGCTCGGCAACAGCCCGGCCGACGATCTGGCAGTGCTTCAGGTAGATCCGGCCGAGGTCTCCGAGATCGAACCGCTGCCACTGGCGGACTCCTCCGAGGTCGTTCCAGGACAGATGGCCGTCGCCATCGGAAGCCCGTTCGGCAACTTCAACTCCGTGACGGTCGGCGTGGTCAGCGGCCGGGGGCGCGCGCCGGTCAGCGCGCTCAGCCGCCCCATACCGGACATGATCCAGACCGACGCGCCCCTGAACTCAGGCAACTCCGGGGGCCCACTGCTCAACTCCGGCGGCGAGGTTATCGGGGTCAACTCGTCCATCAGAACCCTGCCCTTCCAGGGGCTGGACGAGTTCCGAATAGGCTTCGCGGTGCCCAGCAACACCCTTCAGAACCTTCTCCCACAGCTGCTCGTCTCCGCCGAGGTGCGCAGGCCGTGGCTCGGGATAAGCAGCCGCCCGATCTCGGCCGAGGTCAGGGACGACCTCGGCATACCCGCGGGCGTTGCGGTAGCTTCCGTCTCAGACGGCAGCCCGGCGCAGAGCATCGGGCTGGAGCCGTTCCGAGCGGTCCTCGGCACGGCCCGAGGCGACGTCATCACCGCTGTCGACGGCCGCCCAGTGTCCTCAGTCGACGAGATGGTGAGCTACTTCAACACCCTCCTGCCGGGGCACACCGTCACGCTGACCGTGCACAGAGACGCCGGCACGCTCGAGATCGAAGCAACCCTCGCGCCATGGCCCGATACTTAAACCGCACCCGGTGTCTATGCCGGTGAAGAACGACGGTGTGGTAATCGTAGGCGGCGGGGTCGTCGGGCTGTCCACGGCCTACTTCCTGGGCATGGCCGGAGTGGCGTCCACAGTCGTCGAGCGGGACTCGATCGGAAGCCACGCATCCGGTTTCGCCTTGGGCGGCCTGAGCCCCGTAACCGGCAGCGGAGTCCCGGACGTACTGGAGGCGATGGCCTTCGACGGCATGAGGATTCACGCCGAGATGGGCGCCGGCCTGCCCTCCGAGACGGGTCTGGAGACGGGCTACGGCAGCAAGCCGCTCCTGACGCTGACCTTCGACGAGGCGGAGGCAGAGGCCGCCAAGGACGCCGTGGCTCGGCAGCAGGGACACGAGGGCTACTCCGTCCGCTGGCTGAGCTCGACGGATGCGCGCCGGGTCGAGCCGCGCATCTCGGAGGAGGCCCTGGGCGGGATTCACGTCGAGGGCTCGGCGCAGGTGGACCCGTACCGGTTCAGCCTCGCGCTGGCACGGGCGGCCGAGGGTCTGGGCGCCTCCATACGAAACGGGGCGGTCTCAGGACTCGTCCGGCAGGGCGGCCGCGTCTCCGGCGTCAGGGTGGGAGACGAGACGCTCCCCTGCGAGCGGATGGTGATCGCCTCAGGGCCATGGAGCTCGGAGGCGTCCGAGTGGCTCGGCATCCGCGTTCAAGTCGGGCCGCTCAAGGGGCAGATACTCCGGCTCAGGGCGCCGGGCCCGCCGGTCGAGTGCTCGATCGGCTGGAATGGCAACTACGCTACGACCAAGCCGGACGGCCTCCTGTGGGCGGGCACCACCGAGGAGGAGGTCGGGTTCGACGAGACCCCGACCACCGAGGCCCGCGACCGGATCATGGCATCTCTCCACAGGCTGCTGCCATCGTTGGGAGACACGGCGCTGGCGCGCCAGACCGCCTGCCTTAGGCCGGTAACGCCCGACAGGCTCCCGCTGCTCGGACACGTCCCCGGCATGGAGGGCGTCATCCTCGCCACCGGAGCCGAGCGGAAGGGGATACTGCTGGGCCCGTCGATGGGCCGCATTGCTGCGGACATCCTCACGACCGGAACGTCCGACGTCGGGATCGACGCATTCGACCCCGCCAGGTTCGAATGACGGGGCGCCCGGCAGTCAAAAATTCCCTGAGCTATGGAAGGAAAAGACATGACGAATAACACCGATCTGCTGGAGCGCATCACCGTGCACGCAGACGTCTTTGGCGGCAAGCCAATCATTCGCGATATGCGTATCGCGGTGGAGCACGTCCTGGGAATGCTTGCGGCCGGCGATTCTGCTGAGACGATTCTCCGGGAATATCCGGTCCTGGAGTCTGAAGACATCCAGGCGTGCCTGCTCTTTGCCCACCGTTCACTGGCCGGTGAGCACGTGCATGAGCGCATACCTGTCGAATGACCCCGGCCGGATAACCCGGAATCGAGCATTACGGAGGGCGCACGGCATGAAGATCACCGACGTAACGATGGAGACCTACCGCTGGAAGCGTCCCAAGCCCATCCGAAACGGCAGGTACGTCTACCCCACCGCCGGGCTGGACGTCGTGAAGATAGAGACCGACGACGGCCTCACCGGCGTAGGACTCTGCGGCGCGGTCCAGGAGGCCGAGGACATCGGCCGCGGCATCCTGCGCCACCTGAAGCAGTACGCGGTCAGACAGGACCCGTTCGACAACGAACGCATATGGGACGACATGTGGCAGCCCAAGCTGGTGGGCCGCCGCGGCATCACCACGCGCATAATCAGCGGCATAGACATCGCCCTGTGGGACATCAAGGGGAAGGCGGCAGGCAGGCCGGTCTACAAGATGCTCGGCGGCTTCGCCGATACGGTCCCGGTCTACGTCGCAGGAGGCTACTACGAGGAGGGCAAGGGCCTGGACGACTTGGCGGCCGAGATGGAGAGGGCCGTGTCCCTAGGCGCGAACGCCGTCAAGATGAAGATCGGCGGCGCGCCCATCAACGAGGACGTCGAGCGCGTCAGGGTCGTCCGCCAGGCGGTCGGCCCCGGCGTGAAGCTCATGGTCGACGCCAACTGCGCCTACCGCTTCTACGAGGCCATAGAGATCGCCCGCAAGATGGAGCCGCACGACGTCTTCTGGTTCGAGGAGCCGGTCAACCCCGACGACTACGAGGGCCACAGGCTCGTCAGCAGAGCCACCACCATCCCCATAGCCACCGGCGAGAACGAATACACCCGATACGGCTTCAGGGACCTGATCGAGAACCGCTGCGCGGCCATCATCCAGCCCGACGCGCTGATCATGGGAGGCATAACCGAGTTCATGAAGGTCGCCGCGCTCGCACAGGCTCACGACCTGCCGGTGGCCCCACACGGCAACCAGGACGTGCACGTGCACCTCGTCGCCGCCATCCCCAACGGCCTGACGGTCGAATACTACAGCGACTCCACCGATCCGATGTGGGGCAGGATGTACCAACACACCCTCGCCGTAAAGAACGGCTGCGTGAGCCCACCCAACAGGCCGGGCCTGGGCATCGATCTGAACGAGGATGCCCTGGCCCCCTACCGCGTGGGGTGACGCGCACGCTTCCGACAACGTACCGGAAATGACGAAAGGAAGATAACTTGAGATTCCTGACCGAGCTCGCGCTGCGTCGAGGCTCCGTGACCGTCCTGGTCATCGTTCTGTTGATCCTCGGCGGCATATTCACGTACCGAACCCTCCAGGTGGAGCTGTTCCCAGAGATAGAGTTCCCTCTGGTCACGGTCTCCACCTTCTACCCGTCCGCCAACCCCGAGGCCGTGGCCCGCGACGTCACGGTCCCCGTGGAGAACGCCATATCCGGAGTCGAGGGGCTCGACTCCCTTCGGTCGGTCTCGTCCGAGAACCGCTCGCTGGTCTTCGCTGAGTTCGAGTTCGGCACGGACATGGAGGAGGCGGAGCGTGTGATCGCCGGCAACGTTGGACGACTGACGCTGCCCGAGGGCGTGAACGACCCGCTGGTCGGACGCGTCGACCCGGAGGCGTTCCCGGTGCTGCAGATCAGCCTGCTCGGCGACAGGGACCTCGGCGAGCTGCAGCGCATCCTGGACACGCTGGTACTGCCTGCCGTCTCGGGCGTCGACGGAGTCTTCGACGTCCAGGTAACGGGCAGATCGGAGCCGCAGATCGTCGTCGCGCTCGACCCGGAGCGCCTGGCCGGGCACGGACTGTCGCCGGCGCAGGTATCCAGGGCCCTATCCGATAACAACGTGGCGCTTCCAGCCGGCGCCGTAATCGAGGGTGGGCGCTTCCTCCCGGTGAAGGCATCGAGCGGCTACGACTCGATCGAGGATATGGAAGGCCTCGTGGTCGGGTTCTCCGACGACCCGCCCGGAGAACCCGTGCTGCTCTCGGACGTGGCCGACGTGAGCGCAGGCGGCGAGGTCGCCTCGAGCATATCGAGGACCAACGGAAAGCCCAGCCTCGGCCTGGGCGTAATCAAAGACCCCGACGCCAACACGGTGGACGTGACGTCAGGGGTGCTGGAGGCTCTGGACGCGCTGGACGGGCTTCCGCCCGACGTCGAGATAGCCACCATCAGCAACAACGGGCCAGCGATCCGTAGACAGATAGACACCCTCCAGCGCGAGGCGGTCCTCGGCTTCCTGTTCGCCATCGTCGTCGTATTCGCGTTCCTGGTCTCGCCGCGCCCGACCATCGCGCGCGGACTGCTGCTCAGCTTCAGGCCGACCCTGGTGATAGGGCTGTCCATCCCCCTCAGCATCTTCGCGGGCGTCCTGCTGATGGGTCTGAACGGCATGACCCTGAACTTCATGACTCTCGGTGGACTGGCGATCTCAGTGGGGCGGGTGGTGGACGACAGCATCGTCGTGCTGGAGAACGTCTACCGCCACATCCAGAGCGGCAAGGACAGGGTCAGGGTTGCCCTGGACGCCACGGTGGAGGTCGGACCCGCGATCATCGCGTCTACGCTCACGACAATCGTGGTGTTCGTGCCGCTGGCGTTCATTCAGGGGCTGGTCGGGGCGTTCTTCCTTCCCTTCGCGCTGACGGTCAGCTTCGCCCTGGCCGCGTCGCTGCTGGTCGCCCTGACGGCCGTGCCCGTGCTCGGGGCCGCGCTCGTGCGCCCCGGAGACGTACCGCGGGATGACGATGGCGGCGCGGCCGACGAGCCGCACACCTGGATGCAGCGCGCCTACGTGCCCGCCCTGTCCTGGGCGCTCAAACACAAGGCCGCCACGCTCGCCATCGCCCTGGTGGTGACCGTCGGAAGCCTGGGACTGCTCGCCGTCATACCGATAACGCTCTTCCCATCGGGCGCCGAGAGATTCCTCTCGATAGAGGTGACCCTCCCACCCGGCGCTCCGGCCGGGCAGACCTTCGAACACGTCGGACGGGTCGAGGACACCCTGTCGAGGCTCTCCGACGATGGAACGGTCGACGTGTATCAGACGACCGTGGGCAGCCCGGTAAACTCGTTCGGACCGGGAGCAGGTGTCGGTGTCGGCGGATTCAACCAGGCCCTGGTATTCGTCCGCCTCTCCTCCGAAGCTCCCGATGACATAGCAGACAACCTCCGCGATGAGCTGCCCGTCCCGGACGGCGGCACGATCTCCGTCAACGAACTGACCAGCGGCCCGCCCACGGCAGGCCTGGAACTGAGCATTACGGGCGCCGATTACGACGCCATAGCGGAGGTGGCCGAAAGGCTCGTGGACGACGTCGCCACGGTCGACGGGGTCGTAAACGTTACCAGCGACGTAACCGAAGCCAGAGACCAGATCGAGATCGACGTGGACCCGGCCGGAGCCGCCGAGATCGGGCTGACGGCCAGAGAGGTCGCGCTTCAGCTAAGCAGAGCCCTCGTGGGCAGCGCGGTCACACAGGTGCGAATCGGAGGGGCGCCCACCAACGTGGTGCTGAGGGGCGGCGCGAGAGAGGCGGAGGGCGTCGAGGGCGTGGAGAACCTCGTGATCGAGGGCCCGGCCGGGTCTGCCAGGCTCGGTGACCTGGCCTCGGTTGACGTGGCCAAGGGGCCGGTCACCATCAGCCGCTCCGACGGCCGGCGGTCAGCCAGCATCACCGGGGCGATCACGTCCGACGACGCGCGCGCGGTGGGCCAGGATGTCCAGTCCCGCATAGACGCCCTTGACCTGCCTCCCGGCGTCGAGGTTGCAACCGGCGGCGTCTTCGAGCAGATATCGGAGGGCTTCGAAGACATCTTCCTGGCGATGGCCGCCGGAGTCGTGCTCGTATACCTCGTGATGGTCGCCAGTCTCGGCTCGCTCAGGAACCCCTTCATAATAGTGATGAGCCTCCCGCTCGCCCTGATCGGAGTGCTCGTATCCCTCGCCGTCACGGGACGCACGCTCGGCCTGCCCGCGTTGATGGGGATCCTGCTGCTCATCGGCGTCGTCGTGACAAACGCCATCGTCCTGATCGCCTTCGTCCAGCAACTCAGGGAGCGCGGCATGAGCATCCGCGACGCGCTGGTGCACGGCGGCAGGATACGTCTGAGGCCCATTCTCATGACCGCCTTCACCACCAGCTTCGCGCTGCTCCCCCTGGCCGCATTCGTCGGCAGCGAGGGAGGCATCATCAGCGCCGAGCTCGCCACAGTGGTCATCGGGGGCCTGATCAGCTCGTCATTCCTCACGCTGATAGTCATCCCCGTCATCTACACGCTCATGCACGAATCCGTCCCCAACCTGTTCCGCCGCCTGTCGAGGGCGCGGTAGAGAAGGGGGGGTACGCGTGCTCGCTGTCAATAGGATCTACCATGCCGACGCGTTCGATCTACTCCCTGAAATCGATGACGAGTCAATCGATCTCATAATTTGCGACGGGCCGTACGGAGTAACGACTAACAAGTGGGATAAGATCGACGATATACAGGCATTCAATCTGAAGTTGATAGAGATATTCGCTGCCAAGATGAAGGATGGCGCGGCCCTGTATATGTTCGGAAAATCTGACTGCATCGACTTCATCGACTATCGCCCTTTCCTCAAACTCTGTTCCAGGATCATCTGGTTTCAACCGAGCCGTCTGGCTCAAGGGAGAATCAACTACACCAACAACTACGACGTGATATGCTATTTCGTCAAAGGAAAGAGACCCAAGACGTTCAACCTCGACGCGATTCGAGTAGACCAGCTTGTCGAACTGGAGCACAGGCTGCGATGCGAGCGAGTGCCGTCTGTTGTGAACGGAAGGTTCGGCAAAACTAAGTTCAACGAAAGAGGGAAGAACCCAGGAGACGTCTGGGGAGACATAAAGCAACTAACATACAAGTCGAAGGAATTAGCCAGCAGAGAAGCCCTCAACACTATCCAGAAACCGGAAAAGCTCATTGAGCGGCTAGTGAAGGCAAGCTCAGTCGAAAGAGACTTGGTTCTCGACCCATTTGCAGGTGTCGGCACATGTCCAGTCGTATGTCGAAGATTGGGGAGACGCTTCATAGGAATCGAGAAAGACAAGGCTTTTGTCGAGGCGGCAAACGCAAGACTAGTAGATGTGGGACGTGATGCAACCGAGAGGCTGTTGTAGGAGTGGCGAGCGGCACTTACCGCAGGATTATCGACTTGGTGCTCAAAGCCGGCATCCTGGCTAGATCAGTAGGAATCAACAACCTGCTCCAGCCAGGTCTGATCAAGGAGATGATCATTGCAGATATACTCGGACATGTGTTGATCCATTCCAAACGTGATGCGGATGCTCATGCCTACAGTGATCCAAATGAAAAGTATGAGTACCTATCCTGCAAAGAAGGCGGAAGCGGTCAGATCGACAGGATGTTCAAGGAACCCGCCAGTAAGCGCGCGGAGTCTCTGGTGAGAATAACGAGGAACGCCAAATTGTATCTCGCCGTCTTCTACGCAAACAACCAGACCAGATGCAAGACAATTTACGAACTTGATCCGAGAGTTGCAGTAGTTGAGGCAGAGCGCCAGTTGAATAGAAGTAGTAACACAATATCTCACGTCGGATTCTCAATTAGCTGGGCGCGCGAGAATGGCCGAGTCGTTTATGAGGACCATCCATAGCTCTCCCCCTACTGGATCGGCAGGGGCGGCTGCAGCCACTTGGACGTCTCGTTGACCTCGATGCGGTCGATCCACTTGACCCACTCGAATCCGCGCTTTCCCGGAGCCACCAGGCGGACCGGGAAGCCGTGGCCGTGGGACAGCCTCTCGCCACCCACCCTGGCGGCAAGCAGATAGCCGCTTGCCTCGTCGAGCGAGAAGCGCCTGTAGTACCCGGTGACCGACGTGAAGGTCACGCTGGCCGCGGAGTCAAGCACGCCCGCCCGCGCGAGAAGCTCCGCCACGGACGTCCCCGTCCAGACCTGCGTCGAGTACCAGCCTCCTGTGCAATCCAGCGTAGCGGTCGTTTCGGACTCGCCGCCCATCTCCTCATACGACAGTAACAGCCTCCGGGACACGGCGCCGGACACCTCCAGTCTCCAGCCGTCGGGGTCCACCCGCCCCGGCCTGTCATTCAGCCACGACGTGAGCGGGAAGTCGTTTCCCGAGAAGCTCCTCGCCTCGTAGGAGCCGGTGAAGCGCCTGTCCGAAGCGTCCGCCCTGACCAGACGCGAGCCCAACTCCGCAAGCTGCCAGGCCGCCAGCCCCGCAATCGTTACGCCTGTCAGCCTCAGAAACGAGCGCCGGTCGGCCCAGAACGACAGAGGAAACCCGCGCGTCTGGTATATCGCGTGCCACACGAGAACCGGGAGCAGCAGGACGCCCAAGTTGATGTGCCAGCTGACACCGCTGAACCAGGCGAAGCTGTACGGTCCCGCCAGCGACCAGGCGAACCCGGTTCCGAGCGCCGCCAGCAGCGTCACCATGAGTACGATGGACGCGTACCGGGGCGCTCTCGACCTGGGAAACTTCAGTGAAGAGAAGACCAGCCTGAGCTTCCAGGCCAGAACGACCAGTATGCCGTACCCCGCGATTCTATGGACGATGATGAAGGCCGCGGCGTCAGGCGCGCCGCCCGCCGTGAGGGAGAAGAGCCCCGTCACGGCCTCGACCGCTACGAAGACCAGAAGCAGCGAGTTGGACCAACCGAATCTCATGGACGAAGCCTCCCCCGCCGTTCAGCGGAGCCGTCCGAACCTGGGCAGGGGCGCCCCTATCAGGGGCCTTGCGTACTCGACGAACGCGTCGGTGACGGCGAATCCGCCGCTCAGGTAGCGGCTCGGCATCGGCCTCACTCGCCCGGCAACCTCGGCCAGCGGCGCCAGGCCCGTCGTGCAGACGTACCGCTCCCCAGGCTCGCGCGCCAGGGTCACCATAACCTCGCTATGGCCCTCCAGAGCGGCGCGGACTGCCGCCCGGCCCGCCATATCCGCCTCCTCGGCGTCCGTCCCCGATACGGCGGCGGCCATCGAGCGCTGGATGGTGCCCGGCTTCTCGTGCCGCGCCCTGACTCCGAGGCGGCGCCCCACCAGACCGGCCAGGTATCGGCCCGGCCCGTCGAAATACCGGTGGCCGAA
Organism: uncultured Dehalococcoidia bacterium; assembly: GCA_958295685.1. Lineage (GTDB taxonomy): Bacteria > Chloroflexota > Dehalococcoidia > Lucifugimonadales > CATQGZ01 > CATQGZ01. The sequence goes on along the minus strand of OY282365.1, from coordinate 413,027 downwards.
GTCGTCCACGTGCCAGGGTTCGGTCTGACCCCCCAGCGGACCGTCGACGCCCCGCGCGTTCTCCGCAACCACCGCCACGGCAAAACCATGGGAGACGCAGGCAGCCTCCATCTCCGCAACGAACGCGTCCTCATCCACGGGAACCTCGGGAACGGATATGACGTGGGGGGCGTCTCGGCTCTCCATCCTTGCCAGCGCAGACGAGGCCGCCAGCCACCCCGAATCTCGGCCCATCACCTCGATCACAGTCACGGGCGCCGCGGCCCCCATCGACTCGGCGTCGCTGCCCGCCCCTGCCGCGGCCATCGCCACGAACCGCGCCGCGCTGCCGTATCCCGGCGTGTGATCCGTCAACACCAGATCGTTGTCGATCGTCTTGGGAACGCAGACCACGCGGAGGTCATATCCGGCCTTACGCGCCTCCCGGCTGATGCCGAGCCCCGTCTCCGCCGAGTCATTCCCGCCGATGACGAAGCAGTATCCGATGCTCTGGGTCTCTAGGACCTCCAGCACAGTGGACGCATCCTCGACTCGAAGCCTCCGACGGCTGGAGCCGAGGGCCGCGCCCGGCGTGCGCGCCACTCGCCGCCAGACGCTGCCCGGCAGGCCGCTCAGGTCGATCACCCTGCCTCCGAGCAGCCCGTCCAGGCCAAAGGACGCCCCGAGGACACTGCCGAGAGACTCGCTGCGGGACGCCTCGTCCACCAGACCGTACAGGCTGCGATTGAACACCGCGGTCGGCCCGCCGCCCTGCGCGACCAGGACGTTGGGCTTACGCGCCAAGCTGAGCCGCCAGATCCAGAAAGTCGGTGGCCCAGACGTCGAAAGCCCCGGCGGGCGGAGTCTCCGGAGAACGGTTCGAGCCAAACTCCAGCGGCCTGTGAACGAAGGCCGTCCTCATCCCGACCGCCTTCGCGCCGTTCAGGTCGTGGACGTGCGCGGCGACCATCATCACCCGGTCCGTGGGGAGTCCGAGAAGGTCTGCGGCGGTCAGGTAGACCGACGGGTCGGGCTTGTACTGCCTCGCCAACTCGGACGAAAGGATGCAGTCCCAAGGGATGCCCGCGTTCCTCGCCATGTTGGTGAGCAGAGCCATGTTGCCATTGGACAGAGCGGCCGCCGCGAACCGGCGCCGCAGGCGGCCGATTCCCTCCACCGCCTCGGGCCAGGGGTCCAGGCGGTGCCACACCCTGTTCAGGTGGTCCCTCTCATCCTCGGTCAGACCCGAGAGTCCGAACCTGTCCAACAGCCCGTCGAGTATCTCCCTGTGGAGAACGTCGATCTTCGCCCAGGGCCGCTCGCCGGTACGCACGCTCCGCATCGCGGGCTCATACCCACCCCGCCAGGCATCGGCAAACGCCGCCCAGTCCGCGCGTATGCCCTTCTCGGCGCCGAGCCTGCGGCCCTCGCGGATGATCGTGGCGCGCCAGTCCACCACTGTGCCGAAAACGTCGAACGTGAGCGCCCCTATAGCCGATACATCCATGACGCGAGTGTAGCAACAGCGTTCCCGGAGGGTCAACCGCGTCCGTCGTTCAGCCTCTCCGCGCCATTATGATGTCATCAGCGCGCCCCAGATCGACAGCCGCCCCAACGTGTAGGGGCGCCCCTGAATCGCCCGCGCCTCCCAATCCTGCTAATCCCCTAATCCTGCAAATCCTGATTCAGACAATCCCCCGTGACCGACAGCCGCCCCAACGTGTAGGGGCACTCCTGAATCGCCCGCGCCTCCCAATCCTGCTAATCCTCCAATCCTGAGAATCCTGATTCAGACAATCCCCCGTGACCGACAGCCGTCCCAACGTGTAGGGGCACCCCTGAATCGCCCGCGCCTCCCAATCCTGCTAATCCTCCAATCCTGAGAATCCTGATTCAGACAATTGACACCACCGAACCGCTGTGCTAGAGTATGCCCATGACACAGCCGCCTCTCTCCACAATCAGCCCGCAAGACTCCCGAAGCGACTGTCAGATAGTGTCAGATAAGTGTCAGACGAGTGTCAGATAGTGTCAGCCAAAATCGGCCCTCTCAGCTACGAAATGCCCGAAAATCTGACACTTCCGGCAAAAAAATCACCTGCGGCGGCTGTTGACAGCCAGACCCCAGGCGGATATATTTATTGATGCGCCCCGTCCGTCGCAATAGCGGCCGGGCTGCTTTCAAACGTAACGCCATCCCCCCTGGTGGTCTTGGCGAGGCGGGCCCACCCGTTCCCATTCCGAACACGGTAGTGAAACGTCTCAGCGCTGACGATACTGCTCTGGCGACGGAGTGGGAAAATAGGTCACTGCCAGGGGGTTGCGCGCTCACTCCCGACCCCGCCTCCGCGTCTCGCGGCTCTTTCGACGGACCGCTTCGCTGGCGGTTCCGGCCCTTAGCGGGAATGATGGCGTGAAGACTGCACAGGTACAGGGCGCATTTAATCTTTACATCCCGCGCCGATAGTGTCTATAATGAAGCTCCATCCCAACTCTGACCCAACTCTGATGATTCTCTAGTATGAACTCCATGGGGCAGGAAAGCGGCCCGTCCTCCGAAATGGGGGAGCTGCTCGACTCGATAAAGCCTATGAAGCCTCTGAAGAGAGGCGACATGGTGGAAGGGGTCGTAATGCGCGCGGACGCGGATGGGATACTGGTGAACGTTGGCGCCAAGTCCGAGGGCGTCGTGCCGCCAGGCGAGATGAAAACCCTGGACTCTGCCGCGCGTGGGCGTCTGTCAGTGGGCGACGAGATCGTCACCCTCGTCGTGCGACCCGAAACCGGAGATGAAGGCGCGATCCTGTCCATCGACCGGGCCGCGGGAGAGCACGGCTGGCGTGTCCTCGAGGTGGCCATGGAGAAGGGCACGATTGCCAAGGGCACGATACTCGGCTTCAACAGGGGCGGCGCGATCGTAGAGGCCGAGAACGTCCAGGGGTTCGTTCCCATCTCACAGCTTGCGAGCGTCCCGAGGGCCCACTTCAGGGATACTCGAAAGCCCGACCAGCAGCCCCCTGACCCGAAGGAACCGCTGGCAGAGGAATCAGGTGAGGCCGACGCAGGTGAGGCCGACGCAGGGCAGGCGCGCGATGACCAGACGCCCGCCACCCCCGACGTGGACCCCCGCGAGGAATACGTCGGCAAAGAGATAGACCTGAGGGTCCTCGAAGTCAACAGAAGCCGGAACAGGGCGATATTCTCCGAGCGGCAGGCAGTACAGGAGCGGCGGGACGCTCAGAAGGCTCGGCTGATCCAAGAGCTGCGGGAAGGAGAGGTCCGCAGCGGAAGGGTAACCGGGATCAGCAACTTCGGAGCGTTCGTAGACCTCGGCGGCGCTGACGGCCTCATCCACATCTCCGAGCTCTCATGGGGACAGGTCGATTCGCCCGGCGAGGTCGTGAAGGTCGGAGACGAACTGAACGTATACGTTCTCCGCGTCGACGCGGAGAACAAACGAATCGCGCTCAGCCTCAGGCGCCTGCAGCCCGAACCCTGGGACACGATCAATGAGCGCTACCACGTAGACGACGTCGTGGATGCCACCGTGACCAAGCTGACCAACTTCGGCGCGTTCGCGCGCATCGAAGGAGCCATCGAGGGCCTGATCCACATATCGGAGTTGAGCGAAAGAATGATCGGCCATCCCAAAGAAGCCGTGAGCGAAGGCGAACCCATACGGGTCAAGATACTCAGGATCGAACCGGAACGCCGGCGCCTAGGGCTCAGCCTGAAGCAGGCGAAAGAAGAGGGCGGCTTCTTTCAGAGCAGCCAGGACCCTTACAATCCTGACTACTCTTAGGTATCGGGACACGGAGACCGAAAGCACATAGCACGAGTACGGACCACAACCAAAGTCCCGCGCTACCACAGACAACGAACGCCACAGGAGACTTGACACATGGCGAGCAGATTCGAGAAGTTCTCGGAAAGGGCGCGCAGGGTACTATCGCTGGCACAGGAAGAAGCCCAGCGGTTCAACCATAACTACATCGGTACCGAGCACATCCTGCTCGGCGTGGCGCGAGAGGCGGACGGCACAGCGGCCAAGGTGCTCAATGGCCTCGGCGTCGAACTCAACAAGGTCAGATCCGCGGTCGAGTTCATCATCGGAAGAGGCGAACGCTCGGTGGGCGGCGAAATAGGACTCACGCCGCGCGCCAAGAAGGTCATCGAGCTCGCCGTCGACGAAGCGCGCCGGCTCGGACACAACTACATCGGCACGGAGCACCTGCTCATAGGATTGATGAGAGAGGGCGAAGGGGTCGCCGCAGGCGTCCTCGAGAGCCTCGGCGTCACCCTCGACAAGGTCAGGGCCGAGGCCGGCAGCCTGCTGGCCCAGCCTCAACCCCAGCGCAGCCCCGCAAAGACGACGACCCTGGACCAGCTGGGGGCCGACCTGACCAAGCTCGCCCGCGAAGGGAAGCTCGACCCCACGGTGGGCAGAGAGACGGAGATTCAGCGGGTAATCCAGATACTCAGCCGCCGCACCAAACACAACCCTGTCCTGGTGGGCGACCCGGGGATTGGCAAGACGGCCATCGTCGAAGCCCTCGCGCAGCGCATAGCCGACGACGATGTCCCCGACACCCTGCGAGACAAGCGCTTGGTGACCCTGGACATGGGGGCGCTCGTGGCGGGCACCAAGTACCGCGGCGAGTTCGAGGAACGCCTGAAGAAGGTCGTGGAGGAGATCAAGAACTCCGGCAACTGCGTACTGTTCATCGACGAGATTCACACGATGGTCGGTGCCGGAGCAGCCGAGGGCGCCGTCGACGCGGCCAACATCCTGAAGCCGTCCCTCGCCAGGGGCGAGATGCAGACCATCGGAGCAACCACGCTCGATGACTACAGGAAGTACGTGGAACGCGACCCCGCCCTCGAACGCCGCTTCCAGCCCGTCAAGGTCGAGGAGCCATCCAAGGAAGAGACGATCCAGATACTCAAGGGGGTGAAGGGCAAGTACGAAGACCACCATCGCCTCAAGTTCACCGACGACGCCATCACCGCCGCGGCAACCCTGGCCTCTCGCTTCATCACCGACCGCTTCCTGCCGGACAAGGCCATAGACCTGATCGACGAGGCCGCCTCCAGAGTGCGGATCAGCTTCGACAACCGCCCACTCCCCATGAAGGAAGCCAAGAAGATGCTCGAAAGCGTCCAGAAAGACAAGGACGAGGCGATAGAATCGAAGCAGTACGAATACGCCGCCGAGCTCCGGGACCGCGAGGCCAGCCTGTCCAAGAAGCTCCAGGCCCTCGAAAAGGACTGGGAGGAAGAGAAGAGAGACGAGGAACACCTCGTCAATTCCGAACACATCGCCGAAGTGGTCAGCATGTGGACCGGCATCCCCGTAAAGCGGCTGGCCGTCGAGGAGACGGAACGCCTCGTCAACATGGAGGAGGTCCTCCACGAGAAGGTGATCGGCCAAGACGAAGCGATAACCCTCGTCTCGAAGGCGGTCCGTAGGGCCAGAGCGGGAATGAAAGACCTCAGACGCCCCACCGGAGCGTTCATCTTCCTCGGCCCAACAGGGGTCGGCAAGACCTTCCTGGTCAAAAAGCTGGCCGAGTTCATGTTCGGCAGCGAGGACGCCATGATCCGGATCGACATGTCCGAGTTCATGGAGCGGTACTCCGTGGCCCGCCTAGTCGGAGCGCCGCCGGGATACGTCGGCTACGACGAAGGGGGACAGCTGACCGAAGCCGTGCGCCGAAAGTCCTACTGCGTCATCCTGCTCGACGAGATCGAAAAGGCCCACCCGGAGGTGTTCAACATCCTCCTCCAGATCTTCGACGACGGGCAGCTGACCGACGCCAGGGGCAGAAAGGTTGACTTCCGAAACACCATCGTCGTAATGACCAGCAACATCGGCTCCGACCTGATCCGGCAGGACAGAAGCATCGGATTCGCTTCCAGAACCGCGGGCGAAGCCGGGGAGAAGGAGTCCTACGACCGGATGAAGACCAACGTCCTGGACGAGGTCAAACGCTTCTTCCGGCCCGAGTTCCTGAACCGCATAGACGGGACGGTCGTCTTCCACTCCCTCACGCGAGACCACATGCACGAAATCATCGATCAGATGCTGGCCGACGTGGCCTCCAACCTCATCGAGAAGGGCGTCGACATGGAGGCGTCTCAGGCGGCCAAGGACTGGCTGGCGGACAAGGGCTTCGACCCCAAGTTCGGCGCCAGACCGCTCCGCCGCGTCATTCAGGACAACGTCGAAGACAAGCTGTCGGACGCCGTCCTTGGCGGCATGGTAAACCCGGGAGACACGGCGGTGATCGACGTCGTGGACGGAGACATCGCAGTCACCGCAAGGTCCCCGCTGAAAGCGACGCCTGCCTAGCTCGACCCGCATCCCATCCCCGCCCCTACTCCGCGCGCTCCGCCGGTAGGTTGGAAGGCCATGTCCGCCGAAAAGAGCAGGGTCGTCTTCGCCTGCGGCATCTGCGGCGCCGAAACGCCGAAGTGGGAAGGGCGGTGCCCCGCCTGCGGTCAGTGGAACTCGCTCGCCGAGGTCCACAGAGGACGCGCCCACAGACCCGGCTGGATCGGAACCGCCGGAGACGCCGTCAGAGAACTGACCGACGTATCGACCGCCGACCGGCCGCGCATCCCTACCTCGTCGGCAGAGGTCGACAGGACGCTGGGCGGCGGACTGGTTCCAGGCTCAGCCGTCCTGATCGCCGGCGACCCGGGCATCGGCAAGTCGACCGTCCTGCTCAGGCTTGCCGCCGATATCGCAGGCTCGGCCGGAGAAGCGTTCTACGTCTCGGGGGAAGAGTCGGCGGCGCAGGTGAAGATGCGCGCCGACAGACTCGGAATACAGGGGCGCGGCCTCTTCCTGACCACGGAGACACAGGTGGACTCGATACTGGATCACCTGAACAACAGAAGGCCGGCAGCCGCGCTGGTGGACTCCATACAGACGGTATACGACGACTCGGTTTCATCAGGGGCCGGCACCGCCTCGCAGGTGCGCGAATGCGGGCGCCGGCTGATGGAATGGGCCAAGTCGACCGAGACGCCCGTCGTGCTGAGCGGCCACGTCACCAAAGGCGGCGACATCGCGGGGCCCAGGATACTGGAGCACATGGTCGACGTCGTGCTCCACATGGAGGGCGACCCAATCAGCTCGTGGAGGCTTCTCCGAACCGTCAAGAACCGCTTCGGCTCCACCAACGAGATCGGGGTCTTCGAAATGACCCAGCGCGGACTCGTCGACGTGACGGACCCCTCCCGGACTCTGCTGTCAGACCGCAGGGCCGGGTCGGTCGGCTCAGCCATCACGGCGGTCATAGAGGGAAGCAGACCGATCCTCGTTGAAGTGCAGGCTCTCACCACGCCGTCGTCGCTGCCAGCGCCCAGGCGAGTCGCCACCGGAACAGACCTGACCCGGCTCCTACTCATATGCGCCGTGCTGAGCAGGCGCGCCGGCATACCGCTGGCCAATCAAGACGTCGTCGTCAACGTGACGGGCGGCCTGAAAGTCAGCGAGCCGGCGGCCGACCTTGCGGTCGCGCTCGCCATCACGTCCAGTTTCAGGAGCATCCCCCTCGCCCCCGACCTCGCCGCGGTCGGCGAATTGGGACTGGGCGGAGAGGTCCGCGGCGTGCCCCAGCTCGGCAGACGCATCGCCGAAGCCGCCCGTCTGGGTCTGGGGAAGTGCCTGCTTCCAGTGGACGACCGCAGCCTCGGAGACCTGCCGCAAAGCCTGGACGCGCGCCAGGTCGGCACGGTCTCCGAGGCCGTGAGGGCGTGCCTGACCGGCAAAACCCCACGCACAGGAGGCAAATAGACTGCGGAGCGCCTACTTCCAGTGTATAGGCGGCGCGAGCGGGGACATGATCCTCGGCTCGATCATCGACGCCGGCGTAACGGTCTCCGACCTGGAGCGAGAGCTTCGAAAGCTGGACGTCGAGGGGTTCAGTCTCGCGCCAAGCCGCGCGCGGCGAGGAGGGGTCGACGGAACCCTGGTCTCCGTCGAACTGTGCGAAGGCGCCCCGCGAGGACTGAGCTGGCGCGACTTCGACACGATGATCGGCCGCTCATCCCTAGAGCCTGCGGTTGCCGGGCGCTCCCGCGCGATTCTGCGCCGGCTCGCCGAGGCAGAGGCCGCCGCGCACGGAACCACCGCCGAAGACGCCAGGCTCCATGAACTCGGCAGCCTGGACACCATAGTCGACGTGGTCGGCAGCGTGGCAGGTCTGGAACTGCTCAGGGTAGAACGCGTCTACTCCTCAGCCCTGCCGGCCGGCGGCGGGATTGTCATGAGCGAACACGGCCCGCTTCCGGTCCCGACGCCCGCGACGACCGCCCTCATGGCAATGGCGCGCGCGCCGGTGGCGCCCGCCCACGCCAACGCCGCCGAGACCGGCGAAATGGTAACTCCCACGGGGGCGGCCATCATCACCACCCTGGCAGCCTTCCACCGGCCCGGCCTCATCCTGGAACGCATCGGCTACGGGCTTGGCAGCCGTGAGTCGCGCCACTACCCGAACGCCCTCGCGCTGTGGGTCGGCGAAGAGACCGGCGCGCCATTCGTGACCGGCAACACCCTGCTCGAAACCAACGTGGACGACATGGGCGGGAATCTGCTGGGCTATCTGCACGAGCGCCTGTTCGAGATAGGAGCCCGGGACGTCTGGTTCACGCCTATACAGATGAAGAAGAACCGACCCGGCATCATGATCAGCGTCATCGTCCCGTCCGACCTGGAAACTCGCGCCGTCGACCTCATCATGCGCGAGTCATCCACCCTTGGAGTCAGGGTGCGGCCCATCGCCAGGTACGAAGCCGAGCGCGAAGTCGTCGAGGTCGACACCGCGCTGGGCAGAGCCCAAGTCAAGATCAAGAGGATCGGAGGACGAGCCGTCAGCGTGGCCCCCGAGTACGAGTCATGCCGCCGCATCGCGCTGGATAAGGGTCTGCCCCTCGACGAGGTCTACCACGCCGTGCGGCGCAAGGCCGAAGAGACCGGGCACCTCGTATCCTGGGATGAGCAGGAACAGGAAGAATAGCAGGCCGGATCAGGGAGAGGATGGCTCCTCCGTACGGTCAAGACCCCCTAGGGCGCATGGCGACTATGTGCGGCAGGTTGCGGTAGCTCCCTGCGAAGTCGAGCCCGTATCCCGCAACGAACACGTCCGGGACGTCGAAGCCGCGGAAGTCGGGCCGAAAGTCTGTCGTCCGGCGGCTCGTCTTGTCCAGGAACACGCACGTCTTCAACTCTCGCGCGCCGGCAGCGATGAGCCTGTCCCGAAGGAATGCAAGGGTGCGGCCCGTGTCGAGGATATCGTCTACCAGGAGAACGCGGCGACCCCGTATCTCCAGCCCGGACGGGAAGAGATCGAGCCTCAGCGTTCCGCTCGTAGTCCCTGACCCATAGCTCGACACCGCGGCGAAGCTGAGGGAGACCGGCATGGTGAGGTGTCGGATCAGGTCCGCCGTGAACAGGAATCCCCCCTTCAGGACAGACACCACGGTGCACGGCTCGTCTCTGTAGTGCCCCGCGACCTCATGAGCCATGCTGCCCACGCGGGCCTGAATCTCAGACTCCGTGAACAGAACGCCCTCAATATCCATGGCGTCCGCGCCTCAGCACACGACCGGGGAGGGCACCCGTGTGCTTTCCGTCCCTGACGATGGCCTCGCCGTTGAGGAACACGTGGAATATCCCGTCAGGGTAGCGGTGCGGCTCCTGGTAGGTCGCGGTGTCCGACACCGTCTCAGGATCGAACACCACCAGGTCCGCCGCAAGCCCATCCTCTATACGACCCCTGTCTCTGAGGCCGATCCTCTCGGCTGGAAACCCGCTCATCTTGTGGACGGCGTCCTCAAGCGACAGGACGCCCTCCTCACGGACGTACCTACCCAGCACCCTAGGGTGAGTCCCGTAGATGCGCGGATGAGGCTGGGTCACGCTCCATATCCCGTGCGGCGATACCGCCGTGCCGTCCGATCCTATGATGGACAGCGGATGGACCAGGAAGCGGCGCATGTCTTCCTCCGTCCTGTTGTGCATGACCGACTCGACACTGTGGTCCTCTATCAGCATGTCGAGTAGGGTGTCCAGGGGATGGGCGTCCCTGGAGTCCGCGATCTCCGCCAGCGAGCGGCCAAGGTGGCCGCGGTCGCCGTTGGGTCCCACCTTCACTATCACTATCTTGTCGAAGTGCCAGGGCATGTCGCCCCACCAGCCGCCCTCCATCTGCTCCCTGGCGCGCCGCCGTGTGGCGGGGTCGGCCAGCATCTCCAGCGCCGCCTCAACGCCCTGTCCCTCCATCCAAGGCGGGGTCAGGGACTTGAAACCCGCTGCGCCCGCCAGATAAGGATAGAGGTCGAAGGCGACGTCCACTCCCTCCTCCCTGCCCTTCTCGAATATCGCGGCCATCTCGTCCGCCTTCCCATGGTGCCGCGAGTCTATGATGGCTATGTGCGAGTACTCGACCACGATCCCGGTGCGCCTGCCTATCTCGACGGCCTCTTCCGCTGCCTTGAAGTGCCATCCTCCGGCCAGCCTGGGGTGCGTCGAGTAGAAGGCGTTCTCGTAGGGCCTGACAGCCTCAAGGAGTTCGACTATCTCGTCGGTCGGCGCACCCTCGAAGTGGGGGCCTGTTAGGGCATTGCTGAGCGCGGCCGCGCCCTGCTCCACCGCTTCAGCGGCCAGCTTCTTCATCAGAGCCAGCTCGTCGGGGCCGGCAGGCCGGTCTATAGAGGCTCCCGCGGCGTTCTTGAGAGCGGCGTGACCCACCTGCGGGACGATGTTCAGGCCGATGCCCGCCTCCTCCGTATGCGACGCCCAGCTGTCGAGGTCGGTCCACGCCCACATGGTCGGAGAGTGGGGTATCGGGTGGGTCGGCTGCCTCCTTCTCAGCGCCTCGCCGCTGCCCAGGACGCCTGCCGGATATGGAGTGCTGCCGCAGTTCCCGGTGACCTCGGTCGTAACCCCTTGGTGAGCCTTGCTCTCCCCTCTCGGGTCGTCCAGCATGGTCACGTCCGAGTGTGCGTGCATGTCTATGAATCCCGGCGTCACGACGCAGCCTGCCGCATCGATCCGGCTGGCCGCCTCGGACGCGGACAGTGCGCCGACGGCGGCTATCCTGTCGTTGGCGATGCCCACGTCTGCCAGGTAAGACGGCTTGCCGGTCCCATCTACCACCGTACCGTTCAAAATCAGCGTGTCGAATGCCATGTCGACTCTCCGCGATAGTGTGTGTGAGGCGAACGCCGCCATATTACAACACCGTCGGGGCGTGGGTCATACTGGTGGATCACAAGCGCCGGTTGTCCGAGACAAACCGTTTCTGGTAGGTTATGGCCGTATCATTCCTCAGGATGGACGCCGATGAACATAGACCGCTTCGAGGACCTGCTCGCCGAGTCCGGCCTGGACGGCATCGTCGCCAGCTCACTGGAGAACGTGTCGTACCTGTCGGGCGCGCGGATAGTCACGCAACGCCTGATACCCGACCGGCTGGCGCTGCTCCTGTGGCCGGGGCAGGGAGACCCTGCCATCGTCCTGTGCAAGGGCGAGGACGCCGCCTGCCGGGATGACTGCGAGATTGAGGACATGCGCACCTACAAGGAGTTCGTGACCTCTCCGGTCGACCTGCTGGCCGACACGGTCGCAGAGAAGGGCTTGGCCGGGGCGCGTCTGGGTGTGGAGACACACTCGCTGCCCGCAGCGTTCATGGGCCGGCTGCGCGAGCGGCTGCCACGCGCCGAACTGGTCGACTGCGGCGGTCTGATGGACCGTACCAGGATGATCAAGACTCAGGAGGAGATCGACGCCCTGGCAGCGGCTGCGAGGGCTACCGATGCGTCGATCCGCAGGGCCTTCGAAACGGCAAGGGCCGGAGACACCGAGAAGGAGGTAGCGGACCGGATAGCCGCGGGGGTGACGTCTGCGGGAGCCGACGTGATGAACTTCATGTTTCTGGGAACGGGGACGCGGTCGTTCGAGTGGCACGCCCGCCCGGGCGCGGCGCGGCTGGAGACCGGCCACGTGGTGCATACCGACGTGGGCGGCAGCTTCACCGGCTACTGGTCCGACGTGGCGAGGACGGCCTTCGTCGGAAAGCCAAGCCCTCGCCAGCGCAGCATGTACGACAGGCTGTACCAGGTCCACGCCGAGACGATCGAGGCAGTGAGGCCGGGCCTGCGCGCGGGCGACCTGTACTCGCTGTGCGAGGCGGCATACGAGAGGGCCGGGCTCCCCTTCTGGATGGCCCACATCGGCCACGGGCTGGGGCTGGGGCTGCACGAGCACCCCATGCTAAAGCCGACCACCGAGGAGACGCTGGCGCCCGGCATGGTGCTGTGCATCGAGCCCGCGCACTACGATCCGGATACCGCGGGCTATCACGTCGAGGACCTAGCGGTGGTAACCGACGACGGGGTGGAGGCGCTGACGGACTACGAGAACGCCTCCGAACCTCAGGTGATCGAATAGGGCGGCATGGGTTCCCGCTTCCGGAGACCTTGCGCAACTCCCAAGCAGGACGATAGTCACCGGCAACTTGGACGTCATGGCTTCTGGATTCCGGCTTTCGCCGGAATGACGGTGTTCAAAGGTCTCCGTTCGTGGGGAGACGGGATCGAGGGGGTGGTCCGATGAGCAACAACCCCAGGCCGGCGCGGGTGGAACTCGACGACGGCGGCGGGCGCGTCCTCATCGAGTGGGTGGACGGTCACCGCAGCGTCTACGAGGCGAGGGAACTCCGGATCAACTGCGGCTGCGCCGAGTGCGTCGAGGAGTGGTCGAACAGGAAGCTGCTAGACCCGGCCACCGTCGCGGCGGACATCCGAGCCGAGGATTATCTGATGGTCGGCAGGTACGCGGTGCAGTTCCTGTGGAGCGACACTCACTATACCGGCATCTACCCGTTCGGGGTACTCCGCAAGCTCTGCCGGTGCGGCGAGTGCGGCAACTAGGGTCTCACCCCGACGTATCCATCGAGAGCGCGACAGGAGACCCCTTGGCTGTCTCGCCCGGTCTACCCGCTGTCCTTGAGTAGAAGGCGTCAGATAACCTCGGTGGACTCGCCCAGGGCATCCGAGACGTCCCCTGCCGCGGCCCTGATGGCGGTGAATTCCTCTCTGAACCCGTTGTGCATCGCGCGGGCGTCCGTGGTATGGAGCACGAACCGGGCTCCTTCCTTCAGCCACTTCACCGTCGTCTCCACGTTGGTGTGATGGATGAGGGTCGGCGTGTCGTGGGCCTTGCACGTGCTGATTATCCGCCTCAGCGCGGCCTCGTAGTCCGGGTGGTCCGTCTGGTCGGGGATCCCGAGGGTGATGCTGAGGTCGTTGGGTCCCACGAAGATTCCGTCGATGCCGTCCACCTTCAGTATGTCTTCAAGATTCTCGACGGCAGGGACGCTCTCGATGCCGATGATGCAGACGTTGTTGCGGTTGCGCTCCTCGAGGTAGGCTCTGGTCGCGCTGCTCGGAAACTCGCCTGTCTCCATGACCCTGCGGACCAGCGCTCCCTTCAGCGGGCGCCACTTGGCCGCGGCGACGACTTCCCTCACCTCTTCCACGGTCTCGCAGTAGGGAGCGAGCACTCCCTGGGCTCCGGCGTCGAGCGCCATGGTGACGTAGTGTGAGTCGGGAATGGGTATGCGCACGATGGGCACCACGCCGCTCATGCCGAATCCCGCGAGGAAGTCGGCGACCTCGGATCTGCCACGCGGGGAGTGCTCCATGTCGATGATCGCGTAGTCCAGTCCGAAGCCAGCCATGGGCTCGGCCCAGCGCGGGTTCCTGCTCGTGCTCAGCATCGTGCCGTACACGATGCCGCCCGCCTCCAGACGCCTCTTCAATTCTTCGCCGTTCATTTCTGGGCCTTTCTGTTCTGGGGTGGGCTGCTGCTGTGACTCAGTTCGCCGCGCCGCTTCCGTTGCCGCTCCCGTTGGATATGAAGTCGAACTGCTCGAAGTGGCCGTTCACTATCGGCGACGCCTCCACGTGGAGCCACCTCTCCAGGATGGTCGAGTAGGTCGACCTGAAGTCGTTGTTGTAGTGGAGGTCTCCCTCCAACTGGCGATCCTCCTTCAGCGACGGGTACTCCCCGTACATCCCTCCACGCACAGACCCCCCGATCACGAACGCCACGCCGCCAGACCCGTGATCGGTTCCCGACCCGTTGTCCTTGATGCGCCTGCCGAACTCGGAGAATATCAGCAGCGTCGTGTCGTCTTCCCTGCCGTGCTCCTTCAGGTCGGCGTAGAAGTCCGACACGCCAGCCGACATCTCTCCTATCAGGCTGCCGTGGGTGGCCAACTCGCCAGAGTGGGTGTCGTAGCTCCCCTGCTGAGTGTAGAAGATCCGCGTGCCGAGGTCCGCGAACATCACCTTCGCCGCGTCCCGCAGGCTCTGGCCTATCGGAGAGGCCGCGTACTCCACGCCGGACTCGTACTTGTCGACGGCCGTCCGAAGAAGGTCCGCTCCCTTCAGGGCGTCAGTACCGGTCTGACCCAGAAAGTCCATGACCGCGTCCCTGCCGCGCTCGCCCCCGTACATCTTCGCGAACGCCTCCAGAGCGTATCTCCGCAGCTTCTCGTCCTGAAGGTCAGGGAACAGTCCGTAGCTCTCCAGGTTCCCCACCGAGGCCACGGGAACGCCGCGAACTCCCAGCGCTCTCGGAAGTCCACGCCCGAAGTTCACCGCCGTAAGGACGTTCTCACCGCCTGGGTCCAACTCCCGCGTCGCTCGACCCAGCCAGCCCTCGACTCCTATGTCCTCCGGCAGGGCCGTGTGCCATATGTCCATAGACCGGAAGTGGGAGCGGTTGGGCTCCGGGTAGCCTATCCCGTTGATCACCGCCACCTTCCCCTCGTCGTACAGCTCCTTGATGGCCCGCATGTTTGGGTTGAAGCCGTACTCGTCGTCTATCGGAAGCACTCGCTCGCTCTCTATGTTCACCGTGGGACGGTAGTCGTAGTACTCCCCGTCGTTGTACGGCACGATGGTGTTCAGGTAGTCGTTCCCTCCGCTGAGCTGGATTACTACCAGCGACGGCTCCTGTCTGCGGCTTCCCATTTCTCCCTCCTACAGGCTAGGGCACGCGCCCGCTTCCCTATCTCGAACGACGATTCCCCACATTCTCTCTGAGGCTTATCCTACTACGGCCCACACACGCATGACAAGACCGACCGATGACGGTGAGCCGGGAGCCTCTGGGGAGCGGCGGCTCCGGGAATTTTTGCCGAAAGTGTCGCATTTTCGGGTATTTCGTAGCTGGGAGGTGCGATTTTGGCCGACACTATGCGACACCTATGCGACGCTTTTGCGACACTCATGCGACACTATGCGACACTTATGCGACACTTTTGTGACAGGTGCTTCAGGAGTCGTGCGGGCTGGTTTGTGGAGAGAGGCGGCTGTGTCATGGGGATACTCTAGCACAGCGGTTCGGCGTCGTCAAGGGTTGTCTGAATCAGGATTCTCAGGATTGGAGGATTAGCAGGATTGGGAGGATGGGAGGCGCGGGCGATTCACGAGTCCCCGTCGTGGGAGGCGGTTGTCTATCTGGGACGCGCTGATGACACCAGCGGCCTAGGACACGGTCGAATCGGTGATACGGACGGTGTAGTGGAACACCTCGTTGATGAAGTCGGACCACCCGTCGCCGTCGTGGGCCAAATCATCAAGCAGGAAGACCTTGACGACGCCCATCTGATCCAGCCTGGCTCTCATTTCCGGTGTGATGACGCCGGCGACCAGGAAGTTGACACAGTCGGGCGGAGTGGCTTCGAAGCTCTTCTGCATCGCTCCGAGCCGTTCCAGCGCCCCGGCGGGGTCTTTGCCTCCTTTGATCTCAATCGTTGCTGCCTTTCTGGTACGACCTGCGACCTCCTGCCGGAACAGGATGTCCGGCTCGGACCCGAACCGCATCAAGTACCCGCTGGGCAGCCGGAACTGTGTGGCGTCCGGGCTCTGTTCAAGGATCATCCCTCGGCTTTGAAGCCAGTTCCTGATGCGAGTCTTCACCAGATTTTCGGCGTCGCGCCCGATGATGTTGCGGAACGTGCCGTCCAGCCCGATGCCCATGTTGGCTATTATGTTCCGATAGCCGTCCTGCAGGGTCCAGTTGGTCGTACCTTCGATGATGGATGAGATGACCGCGTTGTACAGACGAGCTACGCTGGTACTTTGCTCTTTCGTGATGGGCGACCTACGCGAGCCGTCTTCCCAGGAGGAGACGGCTACAGCCATATCAGCTACACGTTTCTGGGGCAGCAGCGCGATCCCGCGGTAGTACTGCGAGGTTCGGGGATGTTCTCGGATGAGGAGGGGGTGAGCAAACACCGACTTGGGTTCGATGCGGGCTACGACTGTGTATTCCCACGCCTGACGGCTGATCATCAGGTCATCGAGAGGATGAAAGTCCAACTCGCCTGTGAACGCATTGATCACCTGCCGCAGCGCATGGTCTGTGCGGTGTCGGATCCTCTCGGACATCAGAGTCGATCTGAGCCTCGCGTCACGAAGGTTAGTCACTCGCGCGCACCCACTTGTAGACACACTTCCTGATCTCGCGCCTGCCGAAGCGGCGCATCTGCTGACTTGAATTGCCTTTGCCACGGGGCAGCATCCATATTTTCTCGCAGACGAAGCCGGACTGCTCGGCGAAGTCGGAGAGTATCAGGTCGACCGGCACCTCTTCGCCGTGGTACTGAACGTTGTCGTTCACCATGATCACAGTTCCGCCAGGTCGTGTGACACGGCCCAGCTCGGCGACGATGACCGCCATCTCCAGGAAGTACCCTTCAATCAGACGGATCACGTGTCTGTTGCCGAGTTCATCTATGCGCTCTGTGAGAATCGCGAGCACTTCACGGATTGCTCCCTGGTTCCGGTACATCCCCAGCGATTCATTCAGCAGGGTCTGGTTATCGCAGTAGACACGCCTCAGCCACTCCAATTTCGTCTTGTTCTCGACAGTGGCGGACAGCATCCGCTGTCTGAGGCTGGCGAAGCCTTTCTGATCCAGGTCAAGCCAGGCGAGTTCCAGCGCGTAGGTTCGAGTGTAGTCGTATCTGTTCGCGTAGGGCGGTGAGGTTATCACCATGTCGAATCGCCCGTCCGGCAGGTCTCGCAACAGTTCCAGAGACGAGCCGGTGATGAACTCGGGATAACCGCCTCCGTACTCCTGCTTGAGGATGTCTATGTCCTGGACCATCTCGAACAGCCGAGAGCCAAGAGCACCCTGGAATGACTGGATCGGCCCCTTGTTCACCCTCGCCCTGAGCGTCCGGCCAGATCGATAGTCCCACCGGAGGTACTGACCATCTTTTCGCGTATAGCTCACGCTTTCGAGAATGGTCATACACGCCAGGTTCAACAGCGTCCGGGTGGGGTCGTCATCGGTGTTGGCCAGCCACTGCCGCGCCTTGGCGATCGCGGCCTCTGTCGGCTCAGGGAAGGCAGCTTCCGTGATGCTGACGTGCGGGAACGCGAACTCCGCCGGGGCCGGTTCCTCGGACGTGACCCTGCCGATCAATTCGCTGCCTGCGGCTTCGAGCATGGCTTTGGACACTCCGTTGGCAGCTTGAGCGATCCCATTGCCGGCCAGTACACCGACTGGCATGATTTCGATTCCCGTTGCCGACTTCCCCATGCCAGCGGCGACCAGAGGCGTCGTGCCGATGCCAGCGAACGGATCGAGAATGTCCGTTGGCTGGCGGTCGTCGATGAGACGCTCGACGAATGTGCGCGAAAAGCCTTCTTTGTACTTCATCCAACGGAGTCCCGGCACGCTCCGGTTGCCCTGATAGGACACGGCTTTGCGCGTGAAGTGCGGATTGACGGCCAAGCGACTGCCGAACCGTTCCTGTAAGGACTGGCGTTCCTGGACGCTGCCTCCGTTGGGGGACATGGCCGGCTCCATCGACTCCTCCTGACCGGCGGCGGGCCGGGGGCGCTCCCTACCCTGTTCTGGTTTCGGCGCGTTCCTGGGCGGATTCTTCGGCGGGGCTGCCTTCGGCCGCGGCGATGCTGGCGCGGAGGGCCTCCATCAGGTCGGCGACCCCGCCCGGAGAGGCTTCGGCGGCCGGGGCGATGGTCTCCCGGTTGTTCAGCTTCGCCTCGATTGCCCTCTCGAGCGTGAGGCGGTATTCGTCCTGGAACAGGGATGGGTCATACGGAGAGGTCATCTGGTCGATGAGCATCGCGGCCATGCTCATCTCGGCCTCGGTGATGGCCGTCTGCTCCTCCGGCAGGTCGAGCTCTTTGACGCCTCTGATCTCGTCCGGGTAGTGCATGGTGTGCATGGCGAGGCCGTGCTCGAAGGGACGCAGGCAACAGATGTGCTCTTTCTGGCGGAGCGACACCTTTGCAATGGCGGCCCGCCCGGATGCTTCCAGGGACTGCTTCAGGAGATAGAAGGGTTTCGTCCCGACGCCTTCCGGCTCCAGCACGTAGGCGCGGTCGAAGTTGACGGGGTCGACCGTGGACAGTTCGACGAACTGGGTGATCTCGATGGTGTGAGTGGAGGGCACGGGCAGGTTTTCGAAGTCGCTCTGCTCCATCACGAGGTATTGTTCCTTGGCGAACTCGTAAGCGCGCACCACGTCCGAGGAGGTGACCTCCTCCTCATGGTAGGGGCAGAAGCGCGGCCGCTTGAGCCTCGTCTTGCAGGCGTCGTGAAGGGTCACGAACGAGAAGTCCTTGCTCTCCGTGGCGGTGTAGAGCTTGATCGGGATGGCGACCATTCCGAAGGTAACGGCGCCTTTCCATATGGCCCGTCTAGGCATTTGATTTCCTCCTCCCCGCGCGGAGCCTCTCGGATGAAGTCGGCGGCGGGTTCCCCGTCGACCGTCTCTCAGGGATTCTAACACGGGCAGAAGCAGTGGAGAGTGAGGAGTGGAGAGTGGAGAGTGGAGAGCGGGGAGTGGAAGGTGCTCCCCAGACCCACTGCCAAGGGAGGAACCTCTCTGGATTCCCCTTTCGGGTCTCACAAGTCTGAACAGTTATACCGGATTGATTGTCTGAATCAGGATTCTCAGGATTGGAGGATTAGCAGGATGGGGCGGGCCTCGGTTGACAGTCCCGGCTTGGCCGTTATTATAAAAGCAGCTTGGAACCTGCCAGGAGCGCCCAGATGAAGCCTATCTCCGAAATCACCGAAGAACTGGGACTCGATCCGGCGGAGACGATACCCTACGGCCACCACAAGGCCAAGGTTGCGCTCTCGGCCATCCGCAGCGAGGGGAAGAGGGGGAAGCTGATCGTCGTGACTGGGGTGACGCCCACGAGGGCGGGCGAGGGCAAGACGACCACGACCGTCGGGATCACCCAGGGCCTCGGAAGGACAGGCCGCCGCGCCGCCGCCACGCTGCGAGAGCCGTCCCTGGGGCCTATCTTCGGGATCAAGGGCGGGGGCACCGGGGGCAACATGGCAACCGTGGTCCCCGATGACGAGGTCAACGTCCACTTCACGGGAGACGCCCACGCGGTCGGCTCGGCGCACAACCTGCTGGCCGCTCTGACCGACAACGTTGCCCAGCGCGGCCACATCCCTGACTTCGCGCCCGACAACATAACCTGGAGGCGCGTCACCGACGTCGAGGAGCGCGCGCTGAGGTCGATAGTCACAGGGCTCGGGGGGTCGGCGAACGCCCCTGTCCGCGAGTCGGGGTTCGACATCGTGACGGCCTCGGAGGTGATGGCCGTGCTCGCGCTCGCGTCGGGACTCGAGGATCTGCGCGCGAGGCTGAGCAGGATGGTGGTCGGATTCACCGGCGGGGGAAGGCCGGTGACCGCGGACGACGTCGGGGCGGTCGGCTCGATGATGGCCCTGCTCAGGCACGCCATTCTCCCGAACGTCGTGCAGACGACCGAGGGCCAGCCCGTGTTCGTTCACACCGGCCCGTTCGGCAACATCGCCCACGGCTGCAGCTCCGTACTGGGGGACAAGCTGGCCCTGGGGTACGCGGACTACGTGCTGACGGAGGCGGGCTTCGGCGCCGACCTGGGATTCGAGAAGTTCATGCACATCAAGGCCAGATTCAACGGGCTGGAGCCGAGCGCCGCGGTGCTCGTGGCGTCCGTCCGCGCGATCAAGTCGCACGGCGGCGTCCGGCTCCGCGACCTGGAGAACCCCGACGATGACGCAGTCAGGAGGGGCGCGCCGATCCTGGAGCACCTGATCGGCGTGATACGCTCCTTCGGGCTGCCCGTCGTGGTGGCGATCAACCGCTTCCCTGCCGACACCACGAAAGAGACGGCCGTGGTTAGGGAGCGGGCGGAGGCCGCGGGCGCGGCGGCCGCGGTCGAGAGCCGCGGCTTCGCGGAGGGGGGTGCGGGGTGCGTCGAACTCGCCGAGGCCGTCGCATCCGCAGCGGACGGCGGCGACCCGGACATAACCTACGCCTATCCCACGCAGGCCTCCATCCAGGACAAGGTGAAGGCCCTGGCCCAAAGGGTTTACAACGCGAACGACGTGAAATGGAACGCCGCTGCGGCCAGGCGCCTGAAGACCTATCAGGAGCTTGGCTGGGGAGACCTCCCCATATGCATGGCCAAGACCCACCTGTCCCTGTCGCACAACCCCCGCATGAAGGGAGTGCCGAAGGACTACACCTTCGAGGTCTCCGACGTTCGCTCCTCGATCGGGGCCGGCTTCATATACCCACTCGCAGGCACCATGGTGACCATGCCCGGCCTGCCCGGCTCGCCCCGAGCCCTGGACGTGGACTCAGAGGGCAGGATCCTGGGGCTGTAGATACCGAAGCTCCTCCCGTGGACGGGACAAGCATGGTGAAGGGAAGGGCCGATGCCCGAGTTCTTCAACGTCCTGCCCCCAGATGACGCCTTCGAGTCGCTGAGGGAGCGTCTCACGGCGCGCGTCCAAGCCGAGGCCGTCCCCGTCTCCGAGGCCCTGGGACGTGTGACGGCCTGCGAGATCGTCTCGGCGGAAGACCTGCCCTCCTTCCCCCGCTCGACAATGGACGGCTACTCGGTGCGGGCCGCCGACACGTTCGGCGCGACCGAGAGCCTGCCCGCATACCTGGAGCTCGCGGGCGAGGTGCCCATGGGACAGCCCCCCGCCGTGTCCCTGCGTCCGGGGCAGGCGGCTAGGGCCTTCACCGGCGGGATGCTCGCCGAGGGCGCGGACGCAGTGGTCATGGAGGAGAACACCCAGCGAGCCGGCGAGACCACCCTCGAGGCGCTGCGTCCGGTTGCCCCGGGCGAGAACGTCCTCCAGGTAGGCGAGGACGTCCGGTCGGGGGAGGTCGTGCTGCCGTCGGGACACCTGGTCAGGCCGCAGGACGTAGGCGCCCTGACCGCGCTCGGAATCACGCAGGTCCAGGCCGCCCGGCGCCCGGTGGTCTCCATAGTGTCGACCGGGGACGAGCTCGTCGCGCCGGGTGAGACGCCCGGGCCTGGCCGGGTGCGGGACGTGAACAGCTACACCATCTCGGCGCTGGTCGAAAAGCACGGCGGCATCCCGATTCCCCTGCCGCTCGTGAAGGACGACTACGACGCGCAGCGGGACGCCGCGCTCAGAGGCATCGAGCAGGCAGACGTGCTGGTCTTCTCGGCCGGAAGCTCCATCAGCAGCCGGGATCTGACCGCCTCCGTGCTCGACGGCCTCGGAAGTCCGGGGGTGATCGTCCACGGCGTCTCGCTCAAACCCGGCAAGCCCACCATCGTCGCGCTGGTGGACGGCAAGCCCGCGTTCGGCCTTCCGGGCAATCCGGTCTCGGCGATGGTCGTGTTCGATCTGCTGGTGCGCCCGACGCTGTGCCTCCTGCGCGGCCTGGACCCGCCTCCCCGTCCGGCTGCCGTGTCGGCCCGTCTGACAAGAGACGTGGCCTCGGCGGCCGGGCGCGAGGACCACGTCCAGGTGAGGCTGGACGGCGTCCGTGGCGGCGTTCCGACCGCCCACCCCGTATTCGGCAAGTCGAACCTGATCTACTCGCTGGTGCGGGCAGATGGAACCGTCAGGATACCGCCCGACCGGACGGGCCTGTACGCCGGCCAGGACGTCGAGGTCAGGCTCTTCTGATTGAAATGCCATCAAGAAAGACAGGACGGCGCTACTATCTCAGCGACATCCCCCTCAGCCTGGCGTCCGCGCGGTTCCACGAGGCCCTGAGGCGGGCGGGCGCCCTGGACCTCTCTCCCGCCGAGGAGCTGCCGGTGGACAGGGCCGCCGGACGGATCACCGCCGCGCCGATCTGGGCCAAGGCGTCTTCCCCTCACTACGACTCAGCGGCCATGGACGGCATCGCCGTCAGAGCCTCGGACACGGTCGGCGCCTCCGAGACCGCTCCGGTCGGCCTGAAGGTCGGCAGCCAGGCCGTGTGGGTCGATACGGGCGACCCCGTACCGGACGGATACGACGCCGTCGTGATGGTCGAGCACGTTCACGAGGTGGACGAAACGACCGTGGAGATACAGGCGCCCGTCCCGCCGTACCACCACGTCCGGCCGCTCGGCGAAGACATAGCCTCGGGCGAGTTGCTGCTGCCCGAGAGCCACGAGCTGCGGCCCATAGACCTCGGCGCATGCGCCGCCGCCGGGGTTGCGGCGCTTCCCGTGAGGCGCCGTCCGACGGTCGCCGTCATCCCCACGGGCAGCGAGCTCGTGGCCGTCGGCGCCACCCCTGCGCCTGGAGAGATCGTGGAGTTCAACTCGCTCATGCTGTCGGGCATGTTGGAGGACTGGGGAGCGCGCGCGGCGCGGTTTTCGCCCGTGCCGGACGACCTCGACAGGCTCAGGCCCGTCCTGCTCCAGGCGCTCCGCGGCCACGACGTCGTGATTGTGAACGCCGGCTCGTCGGCGGGCTCGGAAGACTACACCGCGGGGCTCTTGGACGAGCTCGGCGATCTGATCGTGCACGGGGTCGCGTACAGACCCGGGCACCCCGTGGCGCTCGGCGTGGTGCGCGGCAAGCCCGTGATCGGCCTCCCTGGATACCCCGTGTCGGCGGCGCTGACGTGCGAGCTGTTCGTCAAGCCCCTGATCGAGATCAGGCTTGGCATCCCGGCGCGCCGCCGCCGCAGGGCCTCGGCAGCGATCGCGCGGAAGGTGGCGTCGTCCATGGGAGAGGACGAGCACGTGCGCGTCGCCCTGGGCCGGGTCGGCGGGAGGATGGTGGCCACTCCAATACAGCGCGGCGCCGGGGTGATCTCGTCGCTGGTCAGAGCCGACGGACTGGTCACGGTTCCGCGGCTCTCGGAGGGTCTGGAGGCAGGAGCGGAAGTCGAGGTGGAGCTTCTGCGGCCGGAGGAGGAGATCGAGAGGAAGATCGTCGCCGCCGGCAGCCATGATCTGGTCCTGGACCTTCTGGCGAGCAGGCTGCGAAGGGTCGATCCCGGTCTGACGCTCAGTTCGTCCAACGTCGGCAGCCTCGGCGGACTCGTCGCCCTGAGCAGGGGTGAGGCTCACCTCGCGGGCATCCATCTGCTGGACGAGGAGACCGGCGAATACAACGCCCCCTTCGTGCGCCGCTACCTCGCGGGGCGCAGCGTCGTAACCATGCGCCTCGTCGTCCGCACACAGGGGCTGATGGTCCGGAGAGGCAACCCGTTGGGTATCGGGTCGCTCGACGACCTCCTTCACAGACGACTCTCATTCGTCAACCGACAGCGCGGTTCGGGGACGAGGATTCTGCTCGACCACAAGCTGAGGGAGCTGGGGGCGCGGCCCGACGGCATCGCGGGCTATGACCGTGAGGAGTACACACACCTGGGAGTCGCGGCGGCGGTCGCGGCTGGGCGCGCCGATACCGGCCTCGGCATCCTCTCGGCGGCCAGGGCGCTGAAGCTGGACTTCATCCCGCTGCTGGACGAGCAGTACGACGTGGTGGTCCCGGCCGAGTTCTACGACGGCGAGCTCCTGGCTCCCATGCTCGCCCTGATCAGGAGCGCGGACTTCAGGGCGGCCGTCGAGGCGCTGGGCGGCTACGACGCGTCGAGCATGGGCCAGGTCGTGGAGTAGATGACGGTGGACACGGGGACGACCGGCGTGATCCTGGCAGGGGGGCTGAGCCGCAGACTGGGCAGAGACAAGGCGGTCGAGCCGGTGGGCGGGCAGCCGATGATCAGCCGGGTCATGGCGAGGCTGTCGGAGGTCTCGGACGAGACGGTAGTCGTGGTCAACGAGGCCGGGCGGGCAGCGGCCCTGCCCATCCCGGAGTCGGCAAGGGTCGTGGTGGACGCCTATCCGGGCAAGGGGTCGCTCGGCGGCATCTTCACCGGCCTCTCCGCCGCCGACGGCTGGGCGTTCGTCGTCTCGTGCGACATGCCGTTCCTGAACACCGGGCTCATGGCCTACATGTCGTCGCTGCGAGACGGCTGCGACGTGGTGGCCCCCGTCGTCGGCGGGAGGCCGGAGCCCACGCACGCGCTCTACTCCAAAGCGTGTCTCCCACACGTCCGGCAGCGCCTGGAGGCCGACGAACTGAAGATAACCGGCTTCTTCGAAGAGGTCAGGGTGCGCCGCGTATCGGAGGAGGAACTCGACAGGTTCGACCCGCAGCGGCTGAGCCTCTTCAACGTGAACACCCAGGACGACCTCGACCGCGCCCGCCGCCTCGCGGCGCGGGAACTCTGAAAAGCGCCGGCGACAGGGATGGTAGAATAGGCAAACCACCGACGCGGGGCAGCCCAGTGGCACAAACATCGAGCAGGGACAGCCGGACGGTCGAGATCACCGTGGAGCTCTTCGGGCGGGCGCGTCTGGAAGCAGGCCGCAGACAGGTGACCGCAGCCGTCCCCGTTCGCGCGCGCGCAGGCGACCTGGCCGCCGCCCTGCTGGAATCCTGCCCACGGCTCGGCGGGGTCGCAATCCGCGAGGACGGATCGGGGCCCCTGGAGAGCTACACCTTCAACCTGAACGGCGCCAGGTTCATCGGCAGGGAAGACGTCATGCTGGAATCCGGGGACACGCTGCTGCTGTTCTCCAGCCAAGCCGGAGGGTGAGTCGGTGCTCGGCTACCACGGCGCCTGTCTGGTAATCGACCTGACCGCCCGATCCGTGCGCCGGGACCCGCTGGACGAGCGGGTACTGCGCCGCTTCATCGGGGGAACCGGCCTCGGAGCGTATCTCCTCTACAAACACTGCCCTCCCCGCGTCGACCCCCTGGCTCCCGGCAGCCCGCTCATCTTCGCCGCCAGTCCGCTGGTCGGCAGCAGGCTCACGACCTCGAGCAAGTTCGCGGTGGTCGCTAAATCCCCGCTGACCGGATTCATAGGCGACTCCCTGTCGTCCAGCTTCCTCGCCACCGAGCTCAAGGGCACAGGACACGACGCCCTGGTCGTCACGGGCAGAAGCGAGTCGCCCACCCTGCTATCCATAGACGACGGGCGCGTCGATTTCCTGGACGCCTCCGACCTGATGGGCCTGTCCACGTCCGAGACGGAGGCGGCCGTGAAGGCCCTGCTCGGCAGGCGGGCGCGCGTCGCCTGCATCGGCCCGGCCGGGGAAAGGCTGGTCAGGTTCGCGAGCATCGGCAACGACGGAGGCCGCCAGGCCGGCCGCACCGGCCCCGGGGCCGTGATGGGTTCGAAGAACCTCAAGGCGGTCGCCGTCCGGGGCACGAACAGAGTGGACGTGTCCGACCCCGAGTGGCTGGACCACGCGCGCCGCGACCTGGCCAGGAGGAGCCTCGGCCCGGCGACGGAGAAGTACCGGACGCTGGGGACGGTCGCCAACGTGTCGGTCTTCAATCGCCTGGGCGCCCTGCCCTCGCTCAACTTTCGGCAATCGACCTTCGACGGCGCAGGGGCGGTCAGCGGCGAGACGCTCCACGAGTCGCACCACGTCAAGAACGCCCACTGCGCGAACTGCACGATAGGATGCGAGCAGATACTTGCGACCAACGACGACCTGCCGCGAGTCTCCGGCAGGATGGAGTACGAAAGCTCGTTCGCCCTAGGGCCGCTGGTCGGAGTCGCCGACGCCAACGCCGTCATTCGGGCGGCGCGGCTCTGCGACGAGTCGGGCATCGACACGATAAGCGCGGGCGGCACTGTCTCGTGGGCCATGGAGTGCTTCGAGAGGGGAATACTCACGGAAAAGGACACGGGCGGACTGGACCTCAGGTTCGGCAACGCCGAGGCGTTGACGGCCGCGCTGCGGATGATAGTAGAGCGCAGGGGTCTGGGAGACCTGCTCGCCGAGGGAAGCCGCAGAGCCGCCTCGAGAGTCGGAGGAGGCTCGGACGCGTGGGCAATGCACGTGAAGGGCCTGGAGATGCCGGGCTACGAGCCGCGAAGCCTCAAGACGATGGCGCTCGGACTCGCCGTCTCCACGCGCGGAGCCTGCCACAACAGGTCCTCGGCGTACGAGGCCGACTTCTCGGCGGACGTGGACCGGCTGAAGGCCGACGCCCGGCGCGGACGCATAACGGCCGATGGCGAGGACTTCTCGGCCGTGCTCGACTCCCTCATATGGTGCAAGTTCCTGCGCAAGGCATTCGACGACCTCTACGCGGAGTCGGCCGCCATATACGAGCGCGTCACCGGATGGCCCATGACCGCCGACGGTCTCAGGCGCGCGGGCGAACGCATAAACAACCTGAAGAAGCTGTTCAACGTCCGCGAGGGCTGGACGCGCGACGACGACACCCTGCCCGCCCGCGTGCTGGAGGAGCCGCTGCCGACGGGCGTCGCCCGAGGGGTCGGGCTGGACAGGGAAGACCTGGACGTGATGATACGGAGCTACTACCGCGCGAGGGGCTGGGCCGAGGACGGCACGATACCCGCCCAGAAGCTGCGCGAGCTGGGCCTGGAGGACGTAGTAGAATCTGGCAAAGGAGTATCCAGTGGCGCTCTTTAGGTGGACCAAGGATAACAAGGGTAGCTTGGAGACAGTCCCAAGGACCGAGTTCGTCAATGAGCACGTCCAGGAACGCGACCTTCAACGCCTGCTGCGAGACAGGCCTGAGGCCATAGACCCAGACCTGTTCATAGTCACGGAGGAGTTCAGCGATTGGGAAGGAAGCGACCGCCGCGTCGATCTCCTCGGACTCGACAGCGAGGGCAACCTCGTCGTCATAGAGCTCAAGAGAAATGAAGACTCGTTCATGGACCTTCAGGCCATTCGATACGCGGCCCTGGTGTCACCACTAACCTTCAACGATCTGGTCGAGGCGCACAGAGAGTACCTGGACGGCCGCGGAAGAAAAGAGGACAGCCGCAATAGCCTGCTGAAGTTCCTTGGAAAGGAGCAGGACGATGACGTCGAGATAGGCTCCCAACCCAGGATCGTCCTGGTTGCCCAGGGGTTCTCCACAGAGTTGACGACCGCCGTCATTTGGCTCATCGATCAAGGGCTTGACATCAAATGCGTGCAGGCCATCCCCTACGGATCGGGGGAGGCTATCCTGATCGACGTCAGGCAGATCATCCCTCTACCGCAGGTAGAAGACTATCGGGTGAAGATCCGCGATAAGGCGAAGGCAGAGAGGGAAACACGGCAAGCAGGCCAGAGGAGGGAGCGCGCACTCTCGGTCTTAGTTAGGGAGGGGCTGATCAAGCCAGGAACTCCGATAACGCTCCTCCCTTTGTCCGGCGAATCGGAGCGGATAGACAGCCCCGAGCGCCGCGCCAGATTCGCTGACGATGTACCGCAACGAAATAATGTGGTCTGGGAATGGGAAAAGGATGAAGAGTCATACTCGCTAAGCGGACTCTGCAAACATATGATAGGCGAGCTTGGCTTGAAGCTCCCAGACTCCGCCTACTCGAGCCCCTACGAGTATTGGTCCCTAGAAGGCAGCGATAAGTCCCTCTGGACTCTCGCGGAGCGTTACCGCGGCAATCCCGAAGGGAACTCCGACTCCAGTCAATGACGAACCCGGAACGAGACCGGCGTAAGGCCCTCCGCGCTGTGCTGCGCGAGCGGTTCCCCAGGGACCGAGGGCAACTTCTGCCTGCCCTCCACCACCTCCAGCACGAGTTCGGCCACCTGCCCGACTGGGCGATGGAGGTCGTGGGCTGGCATCTCGGCATACCCGTCAGCGAGGTCTACGGCGCGGCGACCAGCTACAGCGAACTCCGCGTCCAAGAGCCGGGCGAGCGCGTCGTCAGGGTGTGCACCGGGCTGGCCTGCTGGCTCAGCGGCGGCGGGGACATCCTGGAGGCGATGCAGGCGGAGCTGGGCGTTCACGCGGGCGAAACCGCCCCCGACGGCGGCGTGACTCTGGAGGAGACGCCGTGCGGCTTCCTCTGCGGCGTCGCGCCCGCGCTGGAACTGAACGGCAGATGGACGGGCCGGGTAACGCCGGATTCCGCGCGCGCCCTCGTTCAGGGGACGGCAGGCACGTGAGCGCCGCGTCCGATGCCCTGGAGCGCCTCGCCGAGTCGGCCCGGGAGCGGCACGCCGCCTCCCGCGCCGGCAGGACCCGCGTCGCCGTGCAGGTGTCTCACTGCTCGCAGGCCGTCGGAGCGGCAGAGGCCGCCGCGGCCGCCGCGGATGCCCTGCCCGACGATGCCTACCTGGTGATTACCGGCTGCGACGGCGCCTGCTTTGCCGCGCCCCAAATATCCCTGACCCGTCCCTCAGGTGACCGGCGCCGATACTCCAAAGTGTCCGCCGACGAGGTGAGCCGGCTGCTCCTCGACGGAACGGACGGCCCGCCCCGGTCGGACACGGAGGACTTCTTCCACAGGCAGCATCGACTGGCGCTGCGAGACTGCGGCGTCATAGACCCCGCCAACGTCGACGAGTACATCCTGGGAGGCGGCTACAGGGGCCTGGCCCGCGCCCTGTCCATGACTCCGGAGGAGGCCACGGAGGAGGTCAAGAGTTCCGGTCTCCGCGGCAGAGGCGGCGCCTACTTCCCGACCGCCCTCAAGTGGCAGAGCGCGCGCTCGGTGAACAGGACGCCCAGATACCTGGTGGTCAACTCGGAGGAGGGAGAGCCGGGCATCTTCAAGGACAGGCACCTGATGGAGGGAGTCCCTCACCGGATCATCGAAGGCGCGGCCATAGCCGCCTATGCGTCGGGCGCCTCCCTGGCCTACCTCTACGTCAACGCCGAGGCGGAGCTGTCGGCGGCGCGCATGGAGGCCGCCATCGCACGCGCGAGCGAGCGCGGTCTCCTCGGAGACGACGTACTCGGCTCCGGCTTCGACCTCGACGTCGAGATGAGGCGGGGCGCAGGCGGATACGTCTGCGGCGAGGAGACGACCCTCCTGAACACGATGGAGGGCGACCGGCGCGAACCCAGGCTGAGGCCGCCCTTCCCGACCGAATCGGGACTGAGGGCGAGCCCGACCGTCATCAACAACCCCGAAACCCTCGCAAGCGTGCCGTTCATAATGGCCGACGGCGCCCAGGCGTTCGCCGCCGTAGGCGCCGAGCCGGACAACGGCACCAAGATAGTGAGCGTCAGCGGCTCCGTCGCCAGGCCCGGCGTCGCCGAGGTCCCCATGGGCACGACGCTGAGAGAAATCGTGTGCGGAATCGGGGGCGGGCCCGAGGACGGACGGCCCCTCACCGCCCTCGCCGTCGGCGGCCCGTCGAGCGGCATCATGACGCCCTCCATGCTGGACACGCCCATAAGACCCGGCCTGCTGCACGAGTCCGGCGTGATGCTGGGGGCCGGGGGTGTCATCGCGCTCGACGCGCGCGTCCCCGTCGCGGAGGCGCTCCGCAAGCTCGCGGCATACAACGCCGACGAGTCCTGCGGAAAATGCACCCCCTGCCGCGAGGGGACTCCGCGTATCGTCGACGCCCTGGACCGGCTGATCGCCGGCGGAACCGTGAACGACCTGGACGAGGTGAGGTATCTCGCCAGGATCGTGAACGCGGCGTCCCTCTGCGGCCTCGGCCAGGCGGCCGGCAACCCCGTGACCAGCGCCCTCCACTTCTTCGGCGGCGAGATGGCGGAGCTCGCAGGAATCGATAGCCTCGGAGACAGGTGACCCGCAACAGCCGGGTACGCTGGCCTTCGCCCGCCAACGCGCTGTATCAACCCACTCCCCTCTCCTGCCTACAACAACCAGTCATGCTCTCCCTCACATTCCTGGCACTACAGTATGGAGAAGATGTGGAGAAGGACGGAACCGTTACCTATCGCTCAAATCAAAGTTGGCTTGCCAAATGTTTTCATAACTGGATCCACCATGGTAAATAAACTGGCCGGTACTGCCTTCCTTGACGTTATACTCTGGGAGCGGAACAACGGCCATACACCGTGAACCGTCCCGACGCTCGCGCGAATGGTCTGCGAATCGGAAGTCCAGGTTGTCGAAGCCGTGCTGCTCGAGGTTGTTAGCCCGAAGATTCTCGGACAGATCATTCTCGTCAACCGGGAACACATGGAGAAAGAACTTGGGGCCAACGTCGTCCTGGCTGCATGGGTCTTTGACGTACACCAGCCGGTTTTCATGCAGATACACATCGAAGTTGGAGTGGACTATCGGCTCGCCGGCCTCCTCGATCATGCTGTCCATGAGTCGGCTGTCCATGAGTCGGCCGGATGGTATGTCGACAGGCAGGTCGTAAAGGAACATCAGCCGGTTCTCAGGCGTAAGCAGTTCCGGCACCTCCACGCGTTCGCGCGATATAACGAAGTCGGGACGGTGTGCTACGTCGTGCTCGTACAGAATGGCTCTGCCGGAGAGATAGAATGACGTTGACTGGCGCGCCCCGCTGAACCTACCGTCAAATTTGTGGCTGGGAACGTAAACCGTCTTCCCATCCGTCATATCTCGTATGACTTCAAAATCGGCGATCATCGCTTCATGGAAATAGGCAGCCTCAGCATCGTAACCTACTCGCGCCATCCAGTAACTGGAAAAACCAAACACCAGCAACGCAGCCACGGCAACAAAGCGAGTTATCGAATGGCTACGTACGGCGCCGGGCCGGCGCCGCGCCGCTCTGGTGGTCATCTCTGGTAGACGGTACAGCAGGGTCAGCGAGAACAAAGCCAGCGGGATGCCGATATAGTACAGACCCTCGAAGTTGTGGAAGGCAGTGGAATGGCGCATCGGCAGAGCCCAGCAGAAGCCGGACAGCACCAGGGTCGCCCACAGGATCCTTTTGTTGAGGATCTTTTTGTTGCGGGACAACACCAACCCAATCAGGCAGGCGACAAGCACGACGATTCCTACGACAATACTATGCCATGGTGAGCTTTTGCCTAGCCAGTAAACGTAGCCGGGGTAGGGAATCGTCGTACTGCCGACGCGTTGAAACTGTTCTTTCAGAAAGGCAGGCCAAGCCAGATGATCGGCACCGCGGTTGTTAAACCACTCCGCTTGTCCAGTACGATACTCCAGCGACTTAAAAGTCGGTAATTCCGTCAGTGGAGTTTCGCCGTTCAGCGCGAAGTATTCATTGGCGAAGTTAAAGCTCAGTATCGCCATGCCCGAAAGCAGCGCGACGACGCCAAGCCTCAGGTGGCGGCTGTGGAACAGCAGGGAGCCGATGGAGCGCATCTCAGCATCGTGAGGAAATGGAAGGGCCGAACGCGTCCTGATCAACTCACTCACTAGGCCGAAAACGATGAAGGGCAGTAGCAACCCATAGACGTGCCAGCCCAGCAACAACGCGATACACGTCTTGACCAGCAGCTGTCGGAAGCGGCCCTCCTGAACGAAAATGACCATGCCGTGGAAGGTCAGCATCAACCCGAAGAGGTCCGGCATGGTCTCGGAGGCGACCGTGTCGTTGTAGTACAGAAGGTTATAGGACGAGAAGGCCAGCAGCGTCGCCGTCAGCGCAATCCAGCGGCTGGACGTGAGCCTGGCAATCGCGTGGTAAGCCAGAATTGCCGCTGCGGCAAAAAACGCCAGCATCAGCAGCCGGGCGGCATAGATTTGTGCAGACAGGCTGTCACCGAAAGGCATGATGGCCAGCTTGATCAGCGCATAACCACCAATTGGAAAGCGGTTGTAGACGTCATAAATGGGGGAGCCATCTGCGTTGACGGACCGGTAATGGAACCCCACGAGGTTGTGCTTGAGAGATAGGTTAGAGGCCACCACCAGATGGTTCGACGTTAACGAGTTATGCTGCCGGTCGGGCCGGTAGAAGTGGTCCCGATCGCCGGCGAACAGGAACACCGTTGACAGGGCCATCAGCAACAGCAACGACGGAAGACGCGGCGAACTGCGCAGGGACATCAGTTTTGTCTCGCACATTCGCCACTGTTTCGAGTTCATTCCAGAACGACCTATCTAACCGCTTTCAGTGCAAACAGTGCGATGCTGACATCAAGCAGGCAATAGGGGGCGTCCGCGTGTACTGCTCGACTCGGTGCCGGGTAGCGTTGTCTCCGTAGTCAGATACTCGACCAAGCGCTTATCGAGGGTAGTCTCAACCGCACCAGCCAGATGATCGGCAATGAGGATGCCCGCGACAACATGAGAGGGAACCACGTAGAGAAGCATACAGCTTCCTACCGTGCAAGGCTAGGACGCCTAGGCGAGCAAGAACCAAAGCCAGCCCGCCCAGACACCTAGATTTGAAGATGCGACGTTCACGCCAGAGCAGGGGGGCGTATGCCCCCTCTTGCAACCCCTGCAAGCTCCGGAGGCTTGTGTGACCCCATGACGAGACTAGGACGAGACCGAACTGTTGCGCTAGAGTTCCCATGACACCAACAGCCTTGGCCCCACCGTCAGGACACCTGACAGTGCCTGCAAAAATTCTGTAAGGGTCTGTGAACCAAAACCAGCTCACCCAACTACGAAATGCGGCGAACCTGCGGAATCGGTCTGCCCCACCAATCCCCTGAAAGCCTCGGAAGGCGGTTCGTTGGGCCGCTCGGCAGAATTGGGTGGGGGATTTGGGAGCACGCTTCCGTTGCGGAGCGCCCGTCGATACGGTATCATGCGTCCGCGATTCGGCTTACGGACCACTGACACACAGGAGGCAGCTACCGGTGAAATTCGTGGATATTCTGTACTCAAAGAAGGACGGCGTCGCGCGAGTCACGATCAACCGCCCGGAGGTCTACAACGCCACCCGCGGCCGCACCACCGACGAGATGGTCACGGCCCTGAAGGACGCGGCCGACGACGACTCGATCCGCGTGGTGGTCATATCGGGGACGGGGCCCAACGCGTTCTGCTCAGGACGCGACCAGGCCCAGGACCGCACCACAACCTCCTACACGGGAACCTCGGAGGAGGGCGTGGACGAGACCGTCCGCAGCATGTCGAAACCGGTGATAGCCATGGTGGACGGCTTCGCCATCGGCTCCGGCAACATCATGGCCTACATGTGCGACTTCACGGTCGCCTCGACCCGATCGAGGTTCGGCCAGACGGGGCCGAGGGTCGGCAGCCCGGCCACCGGGTGGGGAATAGGCTATCTGGCCAACGTGGTCGGCCAGAAGCGCGCGAGAGAGGTCTGGATGCTCACGCAGCAGTACACCGCTCAGCAGGCATACGACATGGGCTTGGTCAACTCGGTCGTCCCCCACGACCAACTCGAAGCCGAGGTGGAGCGCTACTGCAGCCTGATAAAGAACAACAGCCCCGTCATTCTCCAGCTGCAGAAGCTCACCTTCAACGAGATCGGCGAGTACACCAGCGGCCACCGCTCCCCCGCCGAACAGTTCATCCCCGACTACAACACCTCCGCTGAGGCCGAGGAGCGCAGGCTCGCATTCCTGGAGCGCCGGCCGATCGACCCCTCGAAGAACGAGCCCTTCGCAAAGAGGACGGAGGGGGACAGGCCGTACTAGGAGCGCCCCAGAGATCACCATCTCCCCCTCTCTCCCTTTGACGTTAGAGGGGGAGGAGCCCACACCACATTGAGACACCCGGAGGACTGAATTGGCTACCATTTCACAGACCGAGATCAACATCAGCCTGGCGTTCCCCAAGGCGGGGGTCACCTTCGCCATCAGGTGTGGAACGCCGGATGGCGGATCGAACGGCCACCCGTCGTTCAACCTGACGGCGCTCGACTCCAGCGGCTCACGGGTGCTCTCGTTCACCGAGGAGACCTCCCCGCAGCTTGCCGACTGGATCAGCGGCTACTCCCGCTGGCTGAGAAGGGCCAACGTGACCGCCAGCTTCGACGAGAACGGCATCACCGGCACCTTCACCGGGGGACTGACCCCGGAGCAGACCCTCCTCGGAATCCGGGACGCTTGCGACATGATACGCCAGCGCTTCGACCCCTACGAGGAGAGCATCCTCGCCTAGAGCCGCCCCGTATCCTCAAGAGCAGGCAGCCTATGCAAGAAGTGGCCCAGCGACCAGGAAGCGGCAAATTGAGTGGTAACACGCTCCGAAAAATCCTCGCCGTGGTCTTGGGCGTGGTTGCCGGCAACGTCGCCTTCTTTCTCGTGGGCATGGCCGCCGACCGGATTTACCCCACGCCGCCGGAGATGTTGGATCCGCAAACCCCGGAAGCCACCGCGCTGCGGGTGGAGGCCGCCGAGGCGAATGGACTGTTGCTGGTGCTGCTCGGCAGCGTTCTGGGCGGACTAGTGGGCGGTGTCGTCGGCGCTAGAGCCGCAAGGGAGAAGATGATCCCCATCGCCATAGGGGCGTTGCTTTCCCTCTGGGGCTTCTACTCCCTCTACGTGTTCTATCCGGCGAGACTCTGGTTTCCCGTCGGCCTGCTGGTCTCTTTCCCGCTCTTCTCCTATCTCGGAGGCCTTGCGACGACGTGGTCGCAAGAGAAGGCCGCTGGTGGAGGACCGCAGTCGGCGGGCGGGCCGTAGACAGGCCGGGCGCTACTCCCTGACCCGCTGTATGACGCGGCGCGTCGTGTCGACCAGCTCGTCGACCTCCGACTCGGTGGTGAGCGTGCAGATGGTGCTGCCCAGCATTATGCCCTCGTTGAGGAGACCGAGCGACAGCGCCCGCTTCAGCTCCGCGTCGTCGCGTGAGGCCGAGCCGTGATCAACGATCTCCTCGGCGTTGAAGTGTATGCTGAAGAACGAGGCGATGCCGGTGATCTGGGCGGGGACTTCCAACTCGTCGAAGACGGCGCGGAGCTTTCCGCGGATCATCTCGCCGAGCGCGTTCAGACGCCCGTAGACGTCCGGTGTCATGTGCTTCAGGGTGGCCTCGCCTGCGGCCATGGTCATCGGGTTGGCGTTGAAGGTGCCCGCGTGGGGGATCGCCGCCCCGCCGCGCGGGTCGAACAGCGCCATTATGTCGTCCCTGCCCCCGAACGCCCCGGCGGGAAGGCCGCCGCCCACCATCTTGCCCATGGCCGTCAGGTCGGGCACGACGCCGAGCATCTCCTGCGCGCCGCCCGGCGACATGCGGAGGGTCTGCACCTCGTCGAAGACTAGGAGCACGTCGAGGTCGGTCGTGAGCGCCCGGATGCCCTCCAGGAATCCTGGCCTAGCCGGAGCGTAGCCGAGGGTGGAGGCTATCGGCTCGATGATGACGCAGGCGAGGCCGTCGGCGTTGCGCCGGAGGATTCGCTCGCAGACTTCGAGGTCGTTCCAGGGCAGCACGATGACGTCGTCGAGGAGGCTCGGCGGCTGGCCGTGGAACTCAGCGGCGGCCGGAGGGCCGTCGGGGCCGTGCGGGCCGGCCGGCGGCTTGACACTGACGGAGACGTACTCGTGGGAGCCGTGGTAGGCCCCGGCGAACTTGGCGATCTTGTGCCTGCCGGTGAAGGCGCGGGCGGCCCGAATGGCGTTCAGGGTCGCCTCCGTGCCGGAGTTCACGAACCGCACCTTGTCGAGAGACGGCACCCTCTCGCACAGCATCCTCGCCAGGCGCACGGCCGTCTCGTTTGGGCCGACGAATCCGGTGCCCCGCCCCGCCTGCTCGGCGATGGCCTCGACGACTATGGGGTTGGCGTGGCCCATGATCAGGCTCGTCGCGTTCAGAATGAAGTCGAGGTAGCGGTTGCCGTCGGCGTCATAGAAGTAGTGGCCCTCGCCATAGTCCACAAACACGGGGTTCGGCTCGTGGTGGACGCCTCTGGAACTGCCGCCGGGCAGCCACCTCACGGCCTCTTTCTGAAGCTCCCGTGACCTGGGAGTCCTCGCCTCGAAGCGGTCTATCTCTCGACGGAGCCCGATGGCTGTCATGGCATCCCCTCGCGCTACCTGATGGCTGCGAGGCTACTCGCAGCCTCGCACGGTGTCAATCTCCATCCGCATGTTGGGGTTGTCCTGTGGACTTAACCCCGTCCGAGTGGAGACGCCTCAGTTGAGCAAGTTGAGCAGAGCACTCTATGGTGTATGATTATTGCACCGAGCCATATCTGCTTGCAACGATACGGGTCGTCGGCCGGTCGGGTCGTGGGCAGGGTATTACGGCTGACGGACACACACTCAGAGGGCAGCATTCAATGGTTGAGACGGGGACGAAGACAGACGGCATCCCAAAAGCCTACGAGCCGAAGTCGGTCGAGGGGCGCATATACGACCTCTGGGTCGAGGGGGGCTACTTCACTCCCGTCATAGACTCTGAGAAGAAGCCGTTCGTCATCATCATGCCGCCGCCCAACGTCACGGGCGAACTGCACCTGGGCCATGCGCTGATGGCCGCCATAGAGGATCTGCTGGTACGGTGGCACCGCATGAGGGGCGAGCCGACGCTCTACCTTCCGGGGAGCGACCACGCGGGCATCGCCACGCAGTCGGTCGTCGAGCGCGACATGGCCTCCGATGGCGTGTCGAGGCACGACGTAGGCCGGGAGCGGTTCGTCGAGCGCGTCTGGGACTGGGTCGACCAGTACGGCAGCCGCATAGATGAGCAGCTCAAGCGGCTTGGCGCTTCGTGCGACTGGACACGGAAGGCGTTCACTCTCGACCCCGGCCCGAGCAAGGCCGTCCGCACCACGTTCGTCAATCTGTACAAGAAGGGCCTGATCTACCGTGGCGAGCGCATGACCAACTGGTGCCCGCGCTGCCGCACCGCCCTCTCCGACCTGGAGGTCAAGTACCTCCAGGAGAACGCGTCTCTGTACCACATCCGCTACACGCTGGAGGACGGCGGCGGGTCGGTGACCATCGCCACCGCGAGGCCTGAAACCCTCCTCGGCGATACCGCCGTGGCCGTCAACCCGGACGACGAACGATACTCGCGCCTGGTTGGCAAGAACGTCGTCCTGCCCGTGCTCGGGCGGCTCATCCCAGTGATCGCGGACGAGGCGGTCGACGTCGAGTTCGGCACCGGCGCTCTCAAGGTTACTCCCGGCCACGATCCAAATGACTTCGAGATCGGCCGCCGCCACGATCTGCCCACGATCAACGTCATGGAGCTCGACGGCGCCATGAACGAGAACGCGGGCCCGTACCGTGGTCAGACGATGGATGAGGCCAGGAAGAACGTCGGCCTGGAGTTGGAGAGAGACGGCCTGCTGGAGAGGGTGGAGCCGTACAGCCACTCCGTGGGCCACTGTGATCGGTGCGGCGAGACGGTCGAGCCGATTGTGAGCAGGCAGTGGTGGATGAAGATGGAGCCTCTGGCGCGGCCGGCGAGGGACGCGGTCGCCGACGGGCGCATAGAGGTTGTCCCTGAGCGCTTCGCCAGGGTCTACTTCAACTGGATGGACAACATCCGCGACTGGTGCGTCAGCCGACAGCTCTGGTGGGGCCACCGCCTGCCGGTCTGGTACTGCGAGAGCTGCGGCGAGACGGTGGTCGAGGTCGAGGATCCCGAGTCGTGCACGCGGTGCGGCTCTGCCGCGCTGGAGCGCGACTCGGACGTGCTCGACACATGGTTCAGCTCGGCTCTCTGGCCCCACTCGACCCTGGGCTGGCCGGATCAGACGGACGATCTCGCCTACTTCCACCCCAGCACGGTCATGGAGACCGGCCACGACATCCTCTTCTTCTGGGTTGCGCGGATGGTGATGATGGGCCTCGAGAACACGGGGGATATCCCGTTCGAGACCGTCTATCTGCACGGTCTCGTCCGCGATCCCGAGGGGGTCAAGATGAGCAAGTCGAAGGGCAACGTCATGGACCCTCTCGACCTGATCGACCTCTACGGCGCCGATGCGCTTCGGTTTGCCCTGACTGGCGGCAACTCGCCGGGCAACGACATGCGCCTCAACGAACGGAAGATGGAGGCCAGCCGCAACTTTGCCAACAAGCTGTGGAACGCCGCCCGCTTCGTCTTATCGAACCTCGACGACCGCGCCGCCCTGGAGGGCTGGCACCAGCCCGAGCCCGTCCACCTGCAGGACAGGTGGATACTGAGCCGACTTAGCCGTGCCGCCGCTCAGGTGAGCTGGTACATGAATGAGTTCCAGTTCGGCGAGGCGCAGCGGGTCGTCCACGACTTCCTGTGGAACGAGTACTGCGACTGGTACATCGAGATGGCGAAGGTCAGGATGAAGCCGGGCGGCGAGGACGAACACTCTCCGCTGCCCGTTCTCGCCCACGTCCTGGAGCGCGTGCTGCGCCTGCTCCACCCGTTCATGCCCTTCGTGACTGAAGAGGTCTGGCAGACTCTCGTGAGCCGCCTGCCTGATGAGCCTGACCGCCCCGCGGCGCTCATCGTCGCGCCGTATCCGGAGGCCGCCGACCTCCCTGTCGACGAGCGGGCCGAGTCCGAGATCGGCTCTGTTATCGAGGTCGTCAGAGCCGTGCGGAACCTCAGGGCGGAGTTCCGGATAGACGCCTCCAGGAAAATCGAGGCCGCAGTCGACACGCCCTCGCTTGCCCATGTCCTCAAGGCCGAGGCCGCCACGATCAGGTCACAGGCGGGCATAGACCCGCTGATCATCGGCGCGGACGGCCACCCGAGCTCCGGCGGCGGCAGGGTGGCCCTGGTGCTGAGCGGCGGCACCGTGACGGTGCCGCTGGGCGGCATGGTAGACCTGGACCGGGAACGGGCCCGTCTCACGAACGAGCTTCAGGAGTTGCGGAAGAGCCTCGAGCGTCTTTCGACCAGGCTTGAAGACGAGCAGTTCCTGTCCAAGGCGCCGGAGGACGTCGTCGACCGTGAGCGCCAGCGCCTGGCAGCGGGCCGCGAGCGCACCGGGCGGATCGAAGACATGCTGGCCCGGCTGGGGTCGGGATGAGGAACCGCAACTCACGCAGAGAGCGCTTGTGATTGCAGTGATGTCATGGTATACTGTGATCGCAGCGCAACACAACCACTGTGCAGAGCGCTGACAACGCACAGGGAGGTGCAATCGTGGTCAGCATCACGGTGCGAAACCTGGACGAAGGACTGAAGAAGCGGCTGCGCGTCAGAGCGGCTGAGAATGGCCACTCTATGGAACAGGAGGCCCGTGACATTCTGCGGGCGGCGCTGGAAGAGGGGTACACGGCACCCGCCAGAAACCTCGGAACGGCGATCCACGAGACGTTCAAGCCCTACGGTGGCGTGGAACTGGACATCCCTCCGAGGGAGCCGATGCGCGAACCCCCGCGCTTCGACTGACCTTCCGGTGATACTCGTTCTCGACACCAACGTCGTCTCCGAGTTCATGAAGGCCCGCCCCAATTCGAGGGTGCTTGCATGGATCGACGAGCAGCTTACGAGCACTCTGTTCGTCACCACCATCACCGAGGCGGAGATCAGAGCCGGCATAGCGTTCCTCCCCGAAGGGAAACGCCGGCGTGGGCTGGCCGCCGCGGCCGAACACGCCTTTCGCGTGCTGTTCACGGACCGCGTCCTGCCCTTCGACAGCGAGGCCGCCCGCGCGTATGCCGTCATTGCGTCTGACCGCCGAGCGGCCCGCAATCCTATAGGCCAGGCCGACTGCCAGATCGCGGCGGTCGCCCGCTCACTGGGAGCATCGGTAGCGACGAGAGACACAAGAGGCTTCGAAGGATGTGGGATCGACGTGATGAACCCCTGGGCGGTCGGGTGAGTCACGTCGATCGGTCTCCTGATAGCTCCGCGGCTCCTCCAGCCCGCAGGAAGTTGAAGTCACAGCCCTCGTTGGCTTGGAGGACGTGCCGAGTGAACATCCACCCGTAGCCGCGCTCGTAGTGGGGGCTGGGCGGAGGGGTCTCCGACAGGCGTCGTCTGATCTCGCCCCGGTCGACCAGCAGGTCCAGCCTGCGGGCTGGCACGTCCAGCCGGATCATATCGCCGCCGCGCACCGCCGCCAGCGGCCCGCCTGCCGCGGACTCTGGCGCGACGTGCACGACGACCGTGCCGAAGGCGGTCCCGCTCATCCGCGCGTCGCTGAGCCTCACCATGTCACGGACTCCTCTCTCCAGCAGCTTCTTGGGCAGCGGCAGGAATCCCCATTCGGGCATTCCCGGCGCCCCGATCGGGCCTGCGTTGCGGAGCACCAGGACATCATCGGGGCGCACGTCCAGGCCGGGGTCGTCGACGCGCTCCTCGACATCGTCGTGGCTCTCGAAGACGACGGCTCTGCCGCTGTGGGTCAGCAATTCGGGCGACGCCGAGCTCTGTCTGATGAGCGCTCCGTCCGGCGCGAGCGACCCGCGAAGGACGGCGAGGCCGCCCTGGGGGTCCATGGGCTGCCGGGCAGTTCTGACGACCTCTCGATCATGTACCCGCGCCGCCGCGATGTTCTGGCCGAGGCTCCTGCCGGTGACCGTCGGAGCCTCCTCGTATAGCAGGTGGCTGATCTCCCTCAGCACCGCCTGAAGACCTCCGGCGTTGAACAGGTCCTCCATGAGGAAGCGGCCGGACGGCTTCATGTCCAGGATCAGCGGCGTCGTGTCGGACAGCTCGCCGAATCGATCCGGGGGAAGGTCGATTCCCAGCCTGCCCGCGATGGCCGTGAGGTGAATGACGGCGTTCGTGGAGCCTCCGATGGCGTGCAGAGTGCGGATGGCGTTCTCGAAGGCGTTCACGGTAAGCAGGGCCGAGGGTCTCAGGTCTTCGTCAACCATGTCCACGATGCGGCGCCCTGCCGACTCGGCGAGCCTGGCGCGCCGCGAATCGGCGGCGGGGACGTCGGCATTGCCCGGCGGGGCTATGCCGAGGGATTCTCCCATCGCGGCCATGGTCGAAGCCGTTCCCATAACCATGCAGTGGCCGGGGCTGCGGATGATGCCGTCCTGGAGGTCTGCCCAGTCCTGTTCGGTGATGCGCCCGGCCCTGAGTTCCTGCCGATACCGTCGGCAGTCGGTGCAGGAGCCGAGCTCCTCGCCGCGCCAGGCTGCCTTGAGCTGCGGCCCGCCGGTCACCAGAATGGCTGGCACGTCGGCGCTGGCCGCGCCCATGAGGAGCGCGGGCGTGGTCTTGTCACAGCCCCCCAGCAGCACCACCCCATCCAGCGGGTTCGCCCTGATGGATTCCTCCACGTCCATGCTCATCAGGTTGCGATAGAGCATCGTCGTGGGGCGCATGTTGTACTCGCCGAGGGACATGACGGGGAACTCCAGCGGGAAGCCTCCGGCCTGCCATACTCCTCTCTTGACGGCGGCGGCCAGGCCGCGCAGGTGGACGTTGCAGTGGGTGAGTTCGCTCCAAGAGTTGCAGATACCGATTACGGGCTTGCCCAGGTAGGCGTCTTCGGTGAAGCCCTGGGCCTTGAGGGCCGCGTGTCTGAGCCAGCCGTAGAGCTCGGGCGTGTCGAACCAGGCCTGGCTGCGGCGCTCTGCCCGGCCGGCCTGCATGGGCTATTCCCGTCTCTCGTCCTGCTCTGGGGACTCGGCGGTCTCCGGCCTGGCGGCGGCGGCCCGCGCCTGGCCGTCGATCCATTTCTTGAGGGCATCGAGGGCGGGCGGCGCGACGTAGAAGACCTGGACGTCGTCCGGGAACTGGATGCGGTGGTCTTCACCGGCGAACAGAGCGCCGACCTCTCCGTCTCCCAGCGTCTCGTCTATGCGCGCGGAGACGTGTTCGTAGCGCTTCGCGACCGTCTTCCGGAGGGAATCGACCGCCAGGGCGCGCACCTTGCCGCTGACCAGGCCGAAGGACAGGCAGCGCTGCCAGTCCGAGCTCTCCTCGACCAGCTCCCTGTCCTCGACCGCTTCCAGCACCGCTCCCGACCGGCATATCGCCTGGATGAACGGGCCGCCCTTCGGGTTCAGGCCATGAAGGAGGGTCATACCCTCCTCGCCGTCGGCGAACACGGTTTCGTGGTAGACGCGGGCGACTCTGCCCAGAGAACGCTCCAGATTGCCGACGTGGTCTCGGACTTCGTTCCAGTAGTTCTCCTGGAGCCGCTGGGCCTCGTCGGGGACGCCCGGCGGGAAGGCGATGGCCGGCACCATGAAGAGCTTTCGGCGCCCGCGGTACTGGGCCGCTTCCGGCTTGGGCATCCGGCTGAGTGGGGTGTTCATTCACTTGCGCTCCGTCGTGGAGGTAGGGTGTCCCCTTCGCCCGCGCCACAGTGTTCGATGGAGACGACGAGTGAGCCTAACGCTTGTCCTATGGCGCGTCGGGCGGACTCGAATTGGGCCGGCCATCGAGGGTCGTAGTCGACGATCAGGACGGGCGGGGGCATGAGGCTATTATACTGCCTCGATCTTCTCGATGCGCACGGCGCAGACCTTGTATTCGGGTATCTTCGAGTCGGGGTCAAGGGCGGAGTTGGTGAGGAAGTTCGCGGCGTGCTCCTGGAGTTTGACGAACGGCACGAAGACCTCGCCGGAGCGCATCTTGTCCGAGTAAGTGACCCGTCCTTCCAGGGTGCCCCTCCGTGACTTGAGCCGGATCCACTCGCCGTTCCGCACCTGGAACCGCCCGCCGTCCTCCGGGCTGAGCGCGACCTGCAGTTCAGGGGCGCGGGCCATCAGTCCGGAGGCCCTGCGGGTGATCGTGCCGCCGTGCCAGTGGTACAGCACCCGTCCCGTGTTCAGTATCAGCGGGAACCGCTTGGACGGCATCTCCTGGGCTGGGGGGCCCTGGTCAAAGGCGACGAACCTGGCGCGCGGGCCGCGCGGGAAGTCTTTCTCGTAGAGGAACCTGGTGCCTGGGTGGTCCTGGTCAGGGCAGGGCCACTGGATGCCGCCCTCCTGGTCCAGCCGCTCGTAGGATATGCCGGCCAGACTCGGTGTCAGGCGGGCCATCTCGTCCCATAGCTCCGACGGATGGGAGTAGGTAAACTCCTGTTCCAAGCCGAGCCCGAGCCTTTCGGACAGGCGGCGCCCGAGGTCGGCGATGATCTCCCAGTCCGGCCTGCAGTCGCCGATGGGTTCGACCGCCTTGCGCACTCGCTGGACTCGCCGCTCGCTGTTGGTGAACGTGCCGTCCTTCTCGGCGAAGGATGCCGCCGGCAGCACCACGTCGGCTATTTCGGCGGTTTCGTGCATGAATATGTCTTGGACGACCAGGAAGTCGAGCGCTCTGAAAGCCTTCTCGGCGTGGTGGAGGTCGGGTTCGCTCAGGAGGGGGTTCTCGCCGGTCACGTACATCGCCTTGATACGGCCCGTCGTGATCTGCTTCACTATGTCCGTTATGACGAGGCCTTCTTCGGGAGGG
This sequence comes from uncultured Dehalococcoidia bacterium, assembly GCA_958295685.1. Lineage (GTDB taxonomy): Bacteria > Chloroflexota > Dehalococcoidia > Lucifugimonadales > CATQGZ01 > CATQGZ01. The sequence continues at coordinate 369,771 of OY282365.1, read as the reverse complement.
AGCGGGTGGCCGCCCCAGGCCTTCTCGAACTTCGCGACCGTGCCGGGGTCGATGTTCTGGTAGCCCGGGAAGGCGTTGGGGAGGCATCCTGCGTCGCCGCATCCCTGGACGTTGTTCTGTCCTCGGAGGGGCGAGATGCCGGAGCCGGGTTTTCCCAGTTGACCGGCGGCCAGCGCCAGGTTCAGCAGTCCGTGGGCGTTGGGTGTCCCGTTGGTGTGCTGTGTGATGCCCATGCCCCATATGAGGCATGATCCGCTGAACGGCGGCTTGGCGTAGATGCGCGCGGCCTCCGCGATGTCACGGGCAGGGACTCCCGTGATCCGCTCGGCGTATTCCGGGTCGTACTTTTCGATCACCTGACGCCACTCGTCGAACCCCTCAGTCCGGTCACGCACGAACCGGTCGTCGGCGAGCCCCTCGTCCAGGATCACCTTGGCCATGGCGTTGAGCAGGGCCACGTCGGTGCCCGGCCTTGGGCGCAGCCACAGGTCCGCATAGTCGCACATGTCGATGCGGCGCGGGTTGATAACGATGAGCTTGGCGCCGCGCTGAACGACGGCCCGCCTCATGCGTGCGGCCGCGACGGGGTGATTCGAGTTGGCGTCCGACCCCGCGATCACGAGGCATCCGGCCTCCTCGTAATCGACGTATGAGTTGCTCGTGGCTCCGCTGCCGAGAGAGGCCAGCATGGCTTCGACCGACGGGGAGTGGCACAGCCGCGTGCAGTGGTCGATGTGGTTGCTCTGCATCAGCAGACGGGCGAGCTTCTGTTGTACGTAGCCGTCCTCATTCGTGGCCTTGGCCGAGCAGAGGGTGGCGAACGAGTCTCCGCGGTACTCGACCAGCCGCTCGGCGACGTAGTCCAGCGCCTCGTCCCAGGGCGTGGGGGTCAGGACGCCGTTCTTGCGCACGAGCGGCTCCGTCAGCCTGTCCTCGTGGTGGACGAACGTGTAGCCGAACCTTCCCTTGACGCACAGCATCCCCAGGCTGGACCGGTTGTCCGGGTCGTCCAGCATCTCGATGATCCTGTCGGTGTCGTCCACCTGGGCTCGGATGCCGCAGCCGACGCCGCAGTAGGGGCACGTGGTCGCGACGCTCCTGGCTGTCTTCGGAGGGGTCTCCTTGACCCGGATCGCGCCGGTTGGACAGACCGAGAGGCACTGGCCGCACGTGGTGCATATCGAGTCTGCCAGCGGCCGGTCCATGAAGGCGCCTATGCGGGTGGTTCGTCCTGCGCCGAGTAGGTCGATGGCGCCGATGAACTGGGCCCCTTCCTGGCAGCCCCTGGCGCATCGGCCGCACAGGATGCAGGAGTCCATGGCGATATCGAAGACGGGGTTGCTGGCGTCGACCGGCTCTCTGCCGCGCCCCTGCCATCTGGGCGAGGATATGCCGTGCAGCTCAGCCGCCACGCTGAGCTCATCGTATCCGTTCGACCCGCCGCCGTTCGAGTTGGGCAACATGCCCAGAGTCAGCTCGACTACGCCCTTCCGTATGTCTTTCACCGTGGGCGTGTCGGTCCAGACCTTCATGCCGTCGGCTGCAGGAAGGGAGCAGGACGCGGGGAATCCTCTCTGTCCGTCGATCTGCACCAGGCAGGTACGGCAGGCGCCGATGGGCTCCATGTCCTGGTCCTTGCAGAGTTGGGAGAGGCGCGTCCCCGAGGCGTTGACGGCGTCCAGCACCGAGGAGCCTTCCGCGACATGGACGTCATGGCCGTCGATCTTGAGGGATATGGTCATGGGCTGCTCCGACGGCCAGTTTCTCATTCTTCTACCCGTTCCGGCAAGCCGCTGGGCCGGCGAACGCTGCGGGTCCACGTCTGCCTAGGCCGGTGCGGGAGATTTTTTTGCCGAAGTGTCACATTTTAGGGGCATTTCGTAGCTGAGAGGGCCGATTTTGGCCGACACTATGCGACACTTATGCGACACTCATGCGACACTCATGCGACACTTATGCGACACTTTGCGACACTTATGCGACACTTTGCGACAGGCGATGCAGGAGTCCTGCGGGCTGGTTTGTGGAGAGGGGCGGCTGTGTCATGGGTAAACTCTAGCACAGCGGTTCGGGGTTGTCAAGGTCTGAATCAGGATTCTCAGGATTTGAGGATTGGCAGGATTGGGGAGGATTGGGAGACGCGGTCGATTCAGGAGTCTCCCTACACGTTGGGGCGACTGTCGGTCACGGGGGATTGTCTGAATCAGGATTCTCAGGATTTGAGGATTGGCAGGATTGGGAGGATTGGGAAGCGTGGTTGCCTCACGAATCTCAATCCCCTGCCCTGTTCGGGCCGCGCGCGCTGACGAGCGTCGTATAATGCGGGCCATGCTGGTTCGGGACGTCAGTGAGTTCGGCCTGATCGACATTCTGTCGCGCGCGCTCCGCGGCCCGCCGTCCTGTGATTCGGGGCTGCTCGTCGGGATCGGGGACGACGCCGCCGCGTGGAGGCCGCGCTCGGGCGTGACCGTCTTCACCACGGACACGATGGTCGAGGGGGTTCACTTCGACCTGGAATGGATGGGCTGGGCCGCGCTCGGCCGGAAGTCGCTCGCCGTGAATCTCAGCGACATCGCGGCCATGGGCTGCAGTCCGAGCTACGCGGTGGTCACCCTCGGTCTACGAGGCGACCTGCCGGTGGACGGCCTCACGGCGATGTACGAGGGCCTGGCGGAGGCGGCGCGCGGGTATGGCTGCGCGGCGGTGGGCGGCGACGTGGTTGGTTCGCCGGTTTTCTTCGTGGGTGTGGCGGCCTTGGGTTCGGCTGAGCGCCCGGAGGCGATTCTCACCCGTTCGGGGGCGTCGCCTGGCGAGGTGGTCGCAGTCACTGGGCGGCTCGGCTCCTCGGCAGCCGGTCTCCGCCTGCTGAGGAGCGGCTCGCCGGGGTGCGGGGCTGCTGCCGGTCGGCTCAAGGAGGCCCACCTCAACCCCCGTCCCCGTGTCGCGGAGGGGCGCGCTCTGGCGGAGGCCGGCGTTTCGGCGGCCATCGACGTCAGCGACGGCCTCGTCGCCGACCTGGAGAAGCTGTGCCGCGCCAGTGGGGTCGGCGCGGAGCTGGACGCATACTCCGTTCCGGTGGACGAGGCTCTCAGGTCGACCTTTCCCGACGATTGGCTGGATCTGGCACTGGGGGGCGGAGAGGACTACGAGCTGCTCTTCACGGCCCGCGAGGAGGTCGTCGAACGGGCCGCGGCCGTGGTGGACGCGCCCGTGACCGTAATCGGCAGGACGGTCGATCGCGGCGAGGGTGTGAGGGCGCTGGGTCCGTCCGGCGTTCCCCTGGACCTCAGGCTGAGAGGCTGGGACCACCTCGGAGCCATGGGGCGCCCCTGAGTCCGAATGGCCGGGCGCCGCGGCGTTTGGCTTGACTTGGCAAGTGTGGTTCTCGGATACTTACGACCGCCGTTCAGCCAACAGGCACAGGAGGTCCGCACAGATGCAAGCGAACGCACCCGCCCATGGGATGCCATGGGCGCTCGGCCGAGTCGACAGGCCGCTCTTCGACACGCTGTTTCCGGGCGCGAACACGGGGCATCGGGTCTTGGCGTCCGCCGTGTTCATCGCTCTGATATTCGCCTGCGCGAAGGCCCGCTTCTATCTGCCCGAGAACCCGACGCCGATCACGCTCCAGACCTTCGGGGTGCTGCTGACCGGCAGCGTCATGGGCTGGCGGTGGGGTATGGGCGCGGCGCTTGGCTACATCGCCCTCGGGGCGTTGGGTCTCCCGATGTTCGCCAGCTCCGACCCGTGGGCTTTCCGAACCCCGGTGGAGGCCTGGAACGCCGCCATAACCGGCGTCACCGGCGGCTACATCATCGGCTTCGTGGTCGCCGCGGGAGTAACCGGCTTCCTGAGTCAGATGGGTTTCGTCCGTTCGAGTTCTCTATGGGCAACGGCGCTGGGCGGGCTGCTGCTCTATGTCCCGGCGCTCATATGGCTTTCGGTCGGCAACTTCGGCTGGCCTTCCGAAGGGAAGCTGTTCGTAGACGGCATGTACATCTACATGCCGGGCGACTTGGTGAAGATTCTGGCCGCGTCCCTTGCCACGACCGTGCTCTGGAATCACGGGGAGCGCATCATTGCCGCCGTCCGCAAGTGGTTCCGAGGGCGCGCGTAGCGAGGAGCGGGGTTCCCGATACCGGACAGGCTCCGGCTCCGGCGGGAGGTCTCTGAAGGGCTGCCGCCGTAATGACGGCCGGCGGCTGCCGTCTTATCCGTCCAGCCCGGACAGCTGTCTGAGTATCTGAGAAACGGCTGGCCGGTCGCCTATAGACCCGCCGACGTACTTCCATCTGATCACGCCGTCCCTGTCGACGACGAAGGTCGAGGGCGTGGCGAGCCTAGGCTCGATGAGCGCGAAGACCTCGTACGACCTCGGCACTCCGCCCGAGGGGTCGTACAGGACGGGGAACGGGATTCCGAGTTCCTCGACGACTCCCGCCGCGCCGTTCAGGTCGTCGACGCTGATGGCCAGCACCTCCGCATCCAGCGCCTGGATGTCCTCGTAGACCTCCGACAGCTCGCCGAGCTGTCTGCGGCAGTAGGTTCACCAGAACGCGCGGTAGAAGACAACCACGACGCTCTTGTCTTCCCTGTAGGACTCCAGCGACCGGCCGGGCCCGGAGGCGGCGGCCAGCTGGAATCCGGGCGCGAGGCTCCCGACGTTCGGGCCGACCACCGGCTCGGGCGGGGCCGCCGTCGGTGTGGACGTGGGCGGGGCTGCCGTCGCCGTGGGTGTGGGCGGGACTGCCGTCGCCGTGGGCGCAGGCGGGACTGCCGTCGGTGTAGGCGTGGGCGGGACCGCCGTGGGCGTGGGCGGGGCTGCCGTCGGTGTGGGCGTGGGCGGGACCGCCGTGGGCGTGGGCGGGGCTGCCGTCGGTGTGGGCGGGGACGGGACTGCCGTCGGAGTAGGTGTGGGCGGGGCCGCAGTGGGCAGGACCATCGCGGTTGGATTGAGGTCGGCCAGCAGATCGAGGATCCGGGAGGTGGGGTGTCTGTCGCCTATCGAGCGGGCGACGTACTTCCACCTGATCACGCCGTCCCTGTCGATGACGAAGGTCGACGGCGTGGCGAGCCCGTCTCCCAGGAGGTTGTACACCATGTATGCCTTCGGCACGTCTTTCGAGGGGTCGTACAGTATTGGGAACGGTATGTCCTGGCCCTGTGCGATACTCTCGGCGCCGCTGAGGTCGTCGACGCTGATCGCCAGCACCTCGGCGTTCAGGTCTTGTATCTCCTCGTACACCCGGGACAGCTCGACGAGCTGGGCCTTGCAGTAGGTTCACCAGAACGCGCGGTAGAAGACGAGCACGACGCTCTTGTCACCCCTGTAGGACTCCAGGGAGCGATCGGGCCCGGAGGCGGCCGCCAGCCGGAATTCGGGCGCGAGGCTCCCGACGTCCACGCTCGGGGCCGTTTCGGTCGGCTCCGCGGCGGCGGTCGGCGCTGCGGTTGGAGGGACACGGGTCGGCTGTGCGGCGGAGGTGGGTTCCGGCGGCGGCGCAGCCGTCGGGGTGGAGGCGCGCTCGGCCTCCGAGTCGGCCACGGTCGACGTTTCGCCGCACGCGGCGGTGGCTGCGAGAGCGAGCAGCCCTGCCCAGAGCATTGCCATCCTCAGCATGTGTTGAGTTTACCATAGCGGGGGTCTCCGGCGCGCCGGTTGCCCGCGGGCCTTTCGTGATGTAGTCTCATTCGGAGATGAGCGTGACAACCGAGAAGAGGCTCTGCCCGCGCGGCAGGCCTCATCGACCATACGTCTGACCCGGTCTCCTTCGCGTGGACGCTCCTTCTCCCGCCCTCTTCGTCGACCTCTACGAGCTGACCATGGCCCAGGCATACTGGCACAGCGGCCGTACGGGCGAGGCCACGTTCAGCCTGTTCATCAGAAGCCACCCCCGCAATCGGGCCTACTGGGTCTGCGCCGGGCTTCAGGACGTTCTGCGCCGCGTTGGGGAGTTCAGACCGACGAGGGACGACCTGGAGGCGCTGCGCGGCCTGGGCGGGTTCGACCCCGGTTTCCTGGACTATCTGAAGGGCCTCAGATTTACGGGGAGCCTGCGGGCGATGCCGGAGGGGTCCATCTTCTTCGCCAACGAGCCGGCGCTCGAGGTCACCGCTCCGATCATAGAGGCTCAGTTGCTGGAGACCTATCTGATAAACTGCCTGAACCTCCAGACCGTCATGGCGACCAAGGCGTCGAGGGTGGTCCACGCGGCCGGAGGCCGGACGGTCGTGGACTTCGCGGCCAGGCGGGCGCACGGGACGGAGGCCGCCGACCGGCTCGCCAGGGCGAGCTACGCGGTGGGATACTCGGGTACCAGCAACGTGGCTGCGGGCATCCGGCACGGCATCCCCACGTTCGGCACGATGGCCCATTCGTTCGTCACGTGCTTCGAGAGCGAGGCTGAGGCTTTCCGCGCCTATGCAGCCTCGTTTCCCGACACGAGCGTCTTTCTGGTGGACACCTATGACACGCTCGGCGGGGTGAGGGCGGCGGTGACCGTCGCCAGGGAGATGAGGGAAGCGGGCCGGGCACTCCGGGCGATACGCCTGGACAGCGGCGACCTGGCCGGCCTCTCGGCTGCGGCCAGAGGGCTGCTCGACGATGCGGGTCTCCACGAGGTGGATATATTCGCGAGCGGCGGGCTGGACGAGTTCGGGGTCGAGTCGATAGTCCGCGCGGGAGCGCCTGTGGACGGCTTCGGCGTCGGAACCAGGGTCGGGGTGTCGGCCGACAGCCCGTGGTCGGAGTGCGTCTACAAGCTGGTCGAGTACGACGGCTCCCCCGTGCTCAAGCTGAGCGCGGGCAAGGCGTCTCTGCCCGGGCGCAAGCAGGTCTATCGGCTTCGAGACGAGGACGGACGCTGTGTTCGGGACACGGTCGCCCTCGCCGACGAGCCGTGCAGCGGCGCCGGCGAGCCGCTCCTGGAGGAGGTGGCGCGGGATGGCGTGGTGACCGTGCCGTCCCCGCCCCTCTCCGCCATACGCGCGCGCTTCAGCCGGGAGTTCGCCTCTCTGCCATCGCCTCACAAGGCCCTCCTGTCGCCCACCCAGTACGACGTTCGCGTCAGCGGCCGTCTCGAAGCTCTCCGGTCTCGCGCCGCCCGCAAGGCGGCGAATACGTGAGGCCGGCTCCACACAGGAAAGGAGATCGATCATGCCGCGACTGCCGTATTTGAGCCGTGAAGACCTGCCGGAGGACAAGAGGCACGTCTACGACCGCATCGCCAGCACCAGAAGCGTGGATGCTTCGGTGGCCGAGATTCCTCGTGTCTTCAAGCTCGTCCTGAACAGCCCGGACGCGGCCCAGGCCGTGGCCGCGCTGGGGGAGCACGTGCGGTTCGGCTCAGCGCTGGACCCGGCGGCGCGCGAGACGGCGATTCTGAGCACGGCCCGCGAGATGAACAGCCAGTACGAATGGACGCACCACGAGCCCATCGCGCGGCGGGTCGGCGTCCGCGCGCAGGTGATCGAGGCGATCCGCGTGGGCAGAGGCCCGACGGGCCTCACCGGACGGGAGGCCGTCTTCGCTCAGGCAGCCAGGGAGATGGTCACGGGGTCCGGTCTCACCGACCGCACCTTCCAGGCCGTCGAGCGCCTGCTGGGGCTCGCGCTGGCCGTGGAGCTGATAGTTCTGATCGGGTACTACTCCATGCTCGGCAGAGTGATGGACGCCCTGGGGATAGAGCTCGAACCCGGCGTCGAGCCGGGCCTGCCGGAGGATTCGTGAGCCGCCCTGGGCCCGAATCCCGCCGCGCGCAGATCGGGTTCGGCTCCGCGCCACGTTTGGGCAACACTGGAGGGAAACAATGGACGCCCCCTGGGTATACGCTCTGTGGGGAGTCGGGGCGTACCTGATCGGCTCCGTGCCGATCGGCGACGTGGTCACCCGCAGGGCGGGAGCGCCGATACGGGAGCTGGGCACCGGCAACCCGGGCGCGGCCAACGTCTTCAGAGAGGTGGGCCCGGTATACGCGGCCGCCGTCCTGCTGCTGGACCTGGCGAAGGGCCTGGCCGTGACGCTGCCCGTCTACCTGCTCGACCTGCAGGCGTGGGCCGCCCTGACGGGAACCGCCGGGGTGCTCGCAGGCCACTTCTTCCCCCTCTTTCGGAGGTTCCAGGGCGGCACCGGAATGGTGACGGCAATGGGCGCCGCGTTCGGACTGATACCGGCGGGAGCGCTGATCGCCGCTCCCTTCACCCTGATCTTCCTGCGGCTGTGGAAGAACGCGGCCTACGCGGGCGCGCTGTTCTTCGCACTCGCAGCGCTGGCCGGCTGGATGATTCACCAGGACATCCCACGCGCCGCAATCGTCCTCGGAGGCGCGGCCGCCGTCCTGGTGAAGAGCCTCACCCAGTACCGATGAATCGGCGCGTCCACTCGTCCGACAACGGCGGCAGCCTGCCCAGACCATTGACAGAGGCCGAACCGCTGTGCCACGGTATCCCCATGGCACCGGCAGAATCCATCAGGCGTGGAATCTGGGCCGGGCCGAGGCGCGCCCGTGGCTAAGACCGTCTACCTGGCTAACCCATATGGCTTCTCCGTTCAACAGAATGAGTTGCTCCTGCCGCAGTTGGCGGCGGCGCTGGAGGAGCTCGGCCTGGAGGTCTGGGAGCCGTTCGCCCGGAACAACCAGGTGGACTTCCTGAAGGAGGGATGGGCGTATCGGATCGGCCAGAGCGACTTCCGGGACGTGGCCGAGTCCGACGCCATCTTCGCCGTGGTCAACGGCGTCCCGCCCGATGAGGGGGTGATGGTGGAACTGGGCATGGCCATTGCGCTGGGGAAGCCCACGTTCCTGTTCCGAGACGACTTCCGCCGGGTTGTCGACAGCGAAGAGTATCCCCTGAATCTGATGCTCTTCACAGGACTCCCCGAGGAGGGCTGGCAGGACTACTTCTATACCTCGGTGGACGAGATAGCCTCGCCCGAGAAGGCGCTGGCGCAATGGGCCTCACGCCCGTGAAGACCCTCTAGGCCGCGTTGACACCCGCCGAATCCAGGCAATACAATCCCGCGAACCCACACCCTAGAACACGGCCCACGCCCTGAACACAGGAGGTAGCATGGCCCGTCAGCTTGTACTATGGGGCCCGCCGACCGTCCCGGCCCAGCCCGGCGAGGCGTCCACCGGACGAGAAGTCGAAGCGTGGGTCGAGCGCTGCGCGAACGCCGGCGTCACCAAGATGATCTCCGCCGGGATGAAGCCGATGACGGTGGCCGCAGCCCACGCCAGGGGGATCGAGGCCCATCCTTACGTCAACTACACCGCCTTCCCGTCCTACGGCTCCAGGCCCCGACCCCAGGGCTGGTCGACGGCCTACCTGCGCGTCCCGCCCGACTCCCCGGAGGCGCGGGAGATACTGGACGCCCACAGGCCGATCTGGGGCGCGGCCTCGGCAGGCGAAGAGACCCTCGAACCCTTAGCCAGAGAGCGCCCGGACCTCTGGAGCCTGACACGCGACAGGAGAATGACGCTGAATCCCGGTGAGAAGCGTTGCCTCAGCCTCGCATTCCCCGAGGTCAGGGCCATACAGGTGAAGCGCTTCGTGGACGCCCTGAACGACACCCAGGGCGACGGGGTCCAGGTCGAGTTCGTGATAGGAAACGAGGACGAGAACCGCACGGCGACCTACGGATACGAGGACGCCGTGGCGGACGCCTTCAGAGACAAGCACGGCAAGAGCCCGTTCGACATCCCCAACGACGACCCCGACTGGATGCAGTTCCGGGCCGACTATGTCACGAACTTCCTCGGAGAGGTCAGGGCGGCGGTCAAGGCCGAATACCCCAAGGCGCTGTTCACCGCCACGATCATCGCAGGCGATCCCGGCGACTACCTCAGGGTGCTCCAGGACTGGCCCGCATGGATCGAGCAGGGCATCCTCGACGAGTTGTACGTCTGGTGGCGGACGGACTCGAACCTGAAGTCGGTCGAGCGGCAGGCGAGGCACGCCGCGGAGACGATCGGCGGCCGCGTGCCGTTCATCGCCGAACTCTCCTGCTACCACCCGGGCAGCTTCCAGACGGCCGACCGCCTGCTGGAAGGCGCCCGCGCCGCCAGGGCGAACGGCGCAGACGCCGTCGGGCTCTACAGGAGCCACGCCCTCGAACAACTCGACCTGTGGGACGCGCTGGAGGAGATGGGCAGGCTCTAGCGAACCCTGCCATCCCATCGACACCTGACCCCCGCACCGCTGCGCGGGAACGAGGCCCCGACGCGGGGTCGGCCTGTGGTAAAATACCCCTGTCATGACGCAACGCTTGGCCCGGCCTGATCGTGCCGTCAGGCCGGGCCGCAAATTATGTGAGACCCGGAGGATGCGAGAACAGATGAAAGACCACCACGTACAAGAACAGCTCATCGCCCCGTACGGCGGGAGCCTGGTGAACCTCCTCGTGCCGCCCGAAGACAGGGAGCATCTCAAGGACCGCGCCGGCCGCCTGCCGTCCATACAGCTTTCGGACAGGGCGGTCTGCGACCTGGAGCTGCTGGCCACCGGCGGCTTCTCTCCTCTCGACAGATTCATGGGCGGCGAGGACCACGCGCGCGTCCTCGCCGAGATGCGGCTTGCCGACGGCCACCTCTCCCCTATCCCCGTCACGCTTCCCGTCAATCCCGGAGACGTTCACCTGGACAAGGAGGTCGCGCTCCGCAACGCCAAGAACGAGCTCCTTGCCGTCATGACCGTCGAGGAAGCGTATGAGTGGGACAGGCGGGAGGCCGCCCGAACGGTCTTCGACACCGAGGACGAGAAGCACCCGCTCGTGGCCGAGATGGCCCGGTGGGGTTCCGTCAACGTCTCCGGGCAGCTGCGAGCGCTGGAGCTCCCGCGCCACTTCGACTTCCGAGACCTGCGGCTAACTCCCGCGCAGTGCAGACACAGCCTCGACGAGCTCGGAGCCCGCAACGTGGTCGCCTTCCAGACCCGCAACCCGCTCCACCGCGTCCACGAGGAATTGACGAAGCGCGCGGCGGCCTCCATCGATGGAGTCCTCCTCCTCCACCCGGTCGTCGGACTCACCAAGCCCGGCGACGTCGATCACTACACTAGGGTCCGCACGTACCGAGCGCTGGCCGACAGGTACTATGATTCGACCGGCATCGTGCTCGCTCTGTTGCCTCTGGCGATGCGGATGGGCGGCCCGCGCGAAGCCCTCTGGCACGCGGTCATCCGTCGAAATCATGGCGCCAATCATCTGATAGTAGGCAGAGACCACGCCGGACCGGGCAAGGACTCGTCCGGCAGGCCGTTCTACGGTCCATACGATGCCCAGGACCTGGTCGAAGAGCACTCGGACGAGGTCGGGGTCCGGGTGGTCCCCTTCAAGGAGCTGATGTACCTTCCTGAAGAGGGCCGCTACGAGGAATCGTCGAAAATCGGGCCCGGCGTAACGACCGACTCGATCTCCGGAACCCAGGTCCGCGAAGAGTATCTGAACAACGGCAGGGAGCTGCCCGAATGGTTCACCCGCCCGGAGGTGGCCGAGATCCTCGCCGACAGCTACCCGCCGCGCCACCGCCAGGGCGCCTGCGTCTGGTTCACCGGACTCAGCGGCTCCGGCAAGTCCACGACGGCAGACGTCCTGACCGTCCTCATGATGGAGCAGGGCAGGCACGTCACCGTGCTGGACGGCGACGTCGTCCGTACCCACCTCTCGAAGGGGCTGGGATTCAGCAGGGAGGACAGGGACACGAACGTCTTGCGGATAGGCTTCGTGGCGGCGGAGATCGCCAGGGCGGGCGGTATCGCCGTCTGCGCGGCCGTCAGCCCGTACAGAGCGACGCGAGACGCCGTGCGTAACATGGTCGGCCCGGACAAGTTCATAGAGGTCTTCGTCGACACCCCGCTCGACGTGTGCGAGAGCCGCGACACCAAGGGCATGTACGCCAAGGCCAGACGGGGAGAGATAAAAGACTTCACAGGCATCGACGACCCCTACGAGGCGCCCGAGAACCCCGACTTGGAGCTGGAGACCGTCTCCACAAGCCCGGAGGAGAACGCCCGCGTCATCCTCGACGAGCTCAGGCGCAGGGGATTCATACGCGCCGCCGAGGGCCGAGTACCGGCGGCCTCCTAAAACAGGGAGCGTCTCCCATGCTCACGACAGCCGAACTGAAGAGAGCGGCGCAGGCGGAGATAGACCGGCGCCGAGACGCGCTGATCGGCGTGGCGAGGACCATCCTCGACTCGCCGGAGGCTGGGTTCCGAGAAGTCAGGACGTCAGGCCTGGTTCGCGAGCACTTCCGCCGCATGGGGGTTCCATACGAAGACGGGATAGCCCTCACAGGGGTCAAGGGCATCCTGGAGGGCGGCTCGCCCGGCCCCACCGTGGCGGTGCTCGGAGAGCTCGACTCGCTCAAGGTGCTCGGCCATCCGCACGCCGACCCGGAGACCGACGCGGCGCACGCCTGCGGCCACCACGCCCAGATCGCCATGATGCTAGCCGTCGGGACCGGCCTGAAGGCCGCGGGCGTCCTCGACGCGCTCGCAGGCAGGGTCGCCCTGATCGCCGTTCCCGCCGAGGAGTACATCGAGATTGAGTACCGCGACCGGCTCAGGCGCGGCGGCAAGATCGAGTTTCTGGGAGGGAAGCCCGAGTTCGTCAGGCTCGGCGCGATGGACGACGTCGACGCAGCCATGATGACCCACACGACCAGCAACCCAGACGAGTCGATAATAGCCATCGGCGGAACCAACAACGGGCTGCTGGCCAAGATGATCAGGTTCACCGGCAGGGCCTCACACGCCGGCGGCTCGCCCCACGCGGGCATCAACGCGCTCAACGCCGCGATGATTGCGATGACGGCGATCCACGCTCAGCGGGAGACCCACCGGGACGAGGACACCGTCCGCATCCATCCCATAATCACCAGGGGCGGCGTGGCCGTCAGCTCCGTTCCGGCGGACGTGCGGATGGAGACCTTCGTCCGCGCCCGGACTGTCGAGGCATTCACGGCGGCGTCCGAGAAGGTGGACCGGGCCCTCCGCGCCGGGGCGTTGGCCGTCGGCGGCAGCGTCACGATCACCACGCTGCCGGGCTACCTGTCTATCCGCAGCGACGAGACGATGCTGAAGACCTACGGATCCAACGCCGCCGACCTCGTGGGCAGGCAGAACCTGGTCTCGCTCACCCACCGCCCCGGCTCGACCGACATGGGCGACCTCTCCCAGATCATGCCGGTGATCCACCCCTACGTGGCCGCGGCCACGGGCCAGGCCCACGGCGCGGACTACGTGGTGGAGGACTACGAGCTGGGGGTCATCACCGCGGCCAAGGCGATGGCGATGACGCTGATCGACCTGCTGGCCGACGACGCCCGCCTCGCAAGGAGGGTGAAGTCGGAGTTCCAGGCCCCGATGACCAAGAACGGCTACCTTGCGCTGATGCGCGGCATGGTCAACGAAGAGACCTACACCGAGTAGGCGCAGTCTCGCGCCCCGGTGACTTGGCCCTGGCGGCTCGTCATCCGACGGCGGCTCCCGCTTCGAGCATCCTGAGGCCGCCCCGGCGCGTTTGGAGTAGGGCCGATACCTCACCGCGGACGGCCGCGTCAACAGCCCCCCGCCACTCGAGAACGCCGCCCTGGACCGCCGCTATCGGCGCGCCGCGGTGGAAGACGACCAGGTTGCCGATCAGCGCGGGGACGCGCGGGCCGGGGGTGAGGATTCCCGCAACGTTGAGCGGGTCGCACGCCGAGACCACGACCGGGCTGTCGTCGGGGCTGCCCTTCCTGAACAGCCGCAGCGCCTCCACCGCCTCCGGCAGGGCAAACTGCTCGCCGACGAATCCGGCGACGAACCGGCCTCCTCGAATCTCGCCCCTCGCCTCGGCCCGCCGGTAGAAGCGCAGAAGCTCGCGCCACCGCGGCGCGAGCGGCTCACGCGCCAGCATCTCGGGAAACACTATGCCGTAGCGATGAAGGAACTGCATGGCCCTCGCCTCGACCGCCTCGTGCGCGCCGTCCCCGTCGAGAACGTCCCGACACACGTCGGGAGACGCCCCCTGAAGCAGCGACCACCTGCTGGTCGGAGCCCGTCGGCGAATCCGCCCGCGCCGCGTTCGGGAGGAGCGCTGCGCCCTTCTGTGAGTCTCGTCGACCATCGACCGCACGGTGGAGAAGCCGTCCGACGTGACCAGGCCGCACGCCACCAGGCGCCAGAGGCCCGCCTCGACGTCGGACCGGAGCCGCCGGACGCCAGAGACTATGTCCGGCGTGAACGAGGCCCCTCTGTCGGCGAGAAAGCTCATGACCTCAGCCGCGGAGCCCACCTGCCGCATATCCGGCGGCGGGTCGTTCAGAAGCCACTCGAGCGACTCCCGCAGCCCGAACGAGACCGGCACGTTCCTCGACATCGCGGCCCTGCCTGCCGACGAGTCGCCAATCGACGTTCGGCGGCTGAACCTGCCCCACACGACCTCCCCTCCGAGGCACAGGTCGTCCAGTGAGCGGGGCGTGTACCCGGGGACCCTGAGCGGCAGTATCTCGGCTTCCCAGGCTCCCGCCGCCGCCTCGAAGCCCTGGAGCTGCTCGATGGCCTCCAGCAGGCCCTCATTGTCGAGGCGCCACGGGGAAGCGGCCCGCTGCCACCGCGCCAGGAAGCGTATGAACACCGCCGCCGAGACGGGATCGACCTCGCGTCTGAGGTCGGAGACCGTCGCGCGGTGTATCCGAGCCAGTATCCGCCGGTCGCAGAACTCCTCCTCATCCACGCCTCGGGTGAAGCTCCCGCGGAGCACGCCTCCCACCGCCTCCAGATGGGCCAGGGCGACGTCCACCGCGCCGCGCCCCATGCCCAGAGACTCGGCCAGCCCTGAGGGTGTGAGCGGGCCCGTAGACTCAACCCTGTTCCGAACCAGCGCAAGCTCGGCGTCGTCTCTGGAAGGCAGCGCTTTCGGATCCAGGCCAAGACGGGCGGCTGCCGGATGGAAAACCGCGTCTGGAAAGGCAGCCGACACCAGCGGAGCGGTCTCCACCGCGGTCCACCCCACCCTGCCGCCGTACTCGACCCTCGCCGCGCGGCCTTCACCGGCGAGCGCGTCCAGCCAGAGGGACCACCGCCCCGGATCGGCCTCGCCTGCGCCGCGTCCCAGGTCCTCTTCCGGCAGCAGTCCGAGAGTCAACAGCGCGTCGTGCATCTCGTGGACGTCGCGGACCACCGGCCAGGCATTCCTGACGGCCTCCGCGATCGCAGAGGGACTCAGCGACCCGAGGTCGCCCGCGTTCTCGGGCAGCGCGCGGCGAAGCGCGACCGCTCTGGAGCGGCGCTCCTCCAGGGGGGCGTCGTCCAGGAACGCATACGGCATAGCGTTGAGTATCTGGTGACTGAAGACCGACGGCTGGGTCGTGTCCCTGGCCATCACCTCGATCTCCCCGCTGGTGACGGCCCGCAGCACTTCGCCCAGCCCCTCGGCGTCCATCGCTTCGGAGAGGCAGTCGCGCATCGTCTCGAATACGAGGGGATGGTCGGGAATTTCTACGTCGCCCGGCGGCGCGTTGTCCTGGCAGGCGACCTGCTCCGGGAAGACGGCCGCGAGCAGGTCGTCCGAGCGCATACGCTGGAGAGGGGGCGGAACCCGCTTGCCGCCGGAGAAGCGCAGCAGCGCCAGGGCGCGGGAGGCGTCCCAGCGCCAGCGGACGCCGAACAGCGGCGACTGCAACACCGCCTGCGTCAGCACCTTCTCCACCTTGCCGGGAGGAACGAACCTGAAGGTGTCGCCGAGCGGGAACGAGAGCGACGGGCCAAGCGACAGGTTGATGCCGTCCTCGGTGGCCGCCGCCTGCAGCTCGAAGTCGAACGTCCGGCATATCTCCTTCCTGAGGGCCATGCCCCACGCCCTGTTTATCCGAGACCCGAACGGCGAGTGGACGACCAGCTGCATCCCGCCGGACTCGTCGAAGAAGCGTTCGGCGACCACCCTCCCTTTCGTCGGCACGGTCCCGAGGATGCGGACGCCCTCCTCGACGTATGCGGCTGCCTGCTCGGCGGCGTGGCGAGGCGCCCCGGTCTCCCAGACCAGCCACTCGACCGCCTCGTTCCCCTCCAGGCGCTCGTACAGCTCCTCGCGCATCTCGGAGACCTCGTCCGACAACTCGGTCGTCCGTCCCGGGGCCTCTCCGAGCCAGAACGGGAGCGTCGGAGACGCGCCGCGCGCGTCCTCCACGCGGACCTTGCCGTTCTCGATCCGCCTGATCCTCCAGGCCGTGTTGCCCAGAAGGAAGACGTCCCCGCGCATACTCTCGATAGCGAAGTCCTCGTTCACGGTTCCCAGGAAGGTGTTCTCGGGCTCCAGGATGACGTCGTAGTCGGCGTTGTCCGGGATCGCGCCGCCGCTCGTCAGGGCGGCGAGCCGCGCGCCCCTCCGGCCTCGGAGGCTCCCGTTCACGGCGTCTCGGTGAAGGTAGGCCCCCCGGCGGCCCTCGCGCGGCGCGGCGCCCCTCCACAGCATCTCGACGACCTCGTCGAACCGCTTCTCCGGCAGGCCGCGGTACGGGTACGCCCGGCGGACGAGCTCCAGCAGCCTGCCCTCGTCCCAGGTCTGTCCCGCGCACTCCGCCACCAGCTGCTGGGCGAGCACGTCCAGCGGCCAGGGCGGGATGCTCAGGGTATCCAGGTTGCCCCTGCGGTAGCCCCTGATGAGCGCCATGCACTCGATCAGTTCGTCCCTGGTCAGAGGGAACAGGCGTCCCTTCGGCGTGCCGCCCACGCTGTGGCCCGACCGCCCGACGCGCTGGAGAAGAAGCCCGATCGAGCGCGGCGAGCCGATCTGACAGACCAGATCGACGGCGCCGATGTCTATGCCCAACTCCAGAGACGACGTGGCGACGCACACCCTGACCGCGCCCTCCTTCAGAAGCCGCTCGGACCTGTGTCGGGTCTCCTGGGAGAGGCTCCCGTGATGAGGCACGACGGCGTCTTCGCCCAGCCTCAGCGACATCTGGCGCGCCACACGCTCCACCAGGCGCCGGGTGTTTACGAACAGGAGCGTCGACCGGTGCCGACCGATCATCTGAGCCGCCCGGTCCAGCATCCGGTCCCACTGCTCGTGAGTTGCGATAGGGCCGAGCTCGTCGTCAGGGGCGATCTCCAGCGCCAGGTCCATGCCGCGCAGGTGGCCGGAGTCCACCACCGCGCAGTCCGCGGTCCCGTCGGGAGAGATTGCGCCGCTGCCCACTAGGAACCGCGCCACCTCGTCGATGGGTCTCTGGGTGGCCGACAGGCCGATTCGAGTCACCGGCCCATCGGCCAGCTCGCACAGCCTCTCCACGGAGAGGCTGAGATGCGAGCCGCGCTTGTTGCCGGCCACGGCGTGGAGCTCGTCCAGGATGAGCGTGCGGGCGCCCCCGAGCGACCTCCGCCCGCTCTCCGAGGTCAGCAGGATGTAGAGAGACTCGGGGGTCGTGATGAGAATGTGCGGAGGACGCCTGACCATCGCCTGACGCTCGCTCTGCGGAGTGTCTCCCGTCCGCACCGAAACCCTTATCTCCGGCAGGGGCCGCCCGGCCGCCTCGGCCACGGCGCCGATGCCCGACAGAGGCTCCGACAGGTTCCTCCTGACGTCGTTGGAGAGGGCCTTGAGCGGGGAGACGTAGACCACCTCGGTACGGTCGGGCAGGCCCCCGTCCAGCCCCCGGCGGACCAGGCCGTCGATGCAGGTCAGGAAGGCCGCCAGGGTCTTGCCGGACCCCGTCGGCGCGGCGATCAGCGTGTGGCGGCCCCCGGCTATGGCGGGCCAGCCCTCCGACTGGGCCTCCGTCGGTCCCTCGAACCGGTCGAGGAACCAGCCGCGCACGAACGGGTGGAAGTCTTGGAGAGGCTCAGGCATCGGCTGCCCCGCTCCTCGGCTCAGGCGTGACCGCGCGGGAGACTTCGGATCGATTCGCGCGCATGGTTCCTCGACCTGCGGTTTCCGCTAAAACTGTCCCAAACTGTTCCATTTTGTCCCATCTCGTAGCTGAGGGGTTCGATTTCGTGGTACAAATGTGGGGCACTTGTGGAGCAGATGTGGAACGGAACCGGAGCAGTTCCGGGACAATTGTGGGACAGGTCTTCAGGGCTGCTGGGTTGGCTGCTTCCATATGGATAATGTAGTACAGCGGTTCGGTAATGTCAAGTGGACTCGAACCCTCCGGGGATTCACAGAGCCTGAACTGTTCCCGAGGCAGCCTCA
This sequence comes from uncultured Dehalococcoidia bacterium, assembly GCA_958295685.1. Lineage (GTDB taxonomy): Bacteria > Chloroflexota > Dehalococcoidia > Lucifugimonadales > CATQGZ01 > CATQGZ01. The sequence continues at coordinate 351,593 of OY282365.1, read as the reverse complement.
CACTGCCTTGTGTTTCGCCGCCGCCGGAGCGTAGATTGTGAGCACCATATTTCCTGTGGAGGGGCGACATGGCGAAAGGGTTACTCGAACGGCTCTCGGAGGGGGTCGTGCTGGGCGACGGGGGCTACATCATCGAGCTGGAGCAGCGCGGATACGTGGTGACGGGGGCGTTCACGCCGGAGCTTGCCGTCACCCACCCGTCGGCGATAGCGGAGCTCCACCGAGAGATGCGGAACTGCGGCTCGGAGGCGCTTCAGGTCATGGCGTTCTACGGCAGCCGTGAGAAGCTGGCTACGGTGGGATTCGCCGACCGGACGATAGAGATCAACCAGGCCGCGACACGGATCGCCAGAGAGGCCGCCGGGGACGACCTGCTCGTCGCGGGCGACCTGAGCACGACGTGGAAGTGGAAGGCCGGCGACGCCGAATCCGAGCGGCTGGTGACGGAGATGTTCGACGAGCAGCTGGAGGCCCAGGCGGGCGTCGACTTCTTCATCGGCGAACTCTTCTTCAGCCTGGGCGAGGCGCTGCTGTGCCTCGACCGGCTCAAGAAGAACACGAGCGTGCCCGCGATGATAACGATGTCCTTTCGCGCGGACAACGTCTCCGAGGACGGATACACCGTGGCCGAGTGCACCCGGAGGCTGGACGCCGCCGGCGCCGACGTCATCGGCCTCAACTGCATGAACGACCCCGAGCGCATGTATCCCCACGTAGAGGAGATGCGCTCCGCCTTCGACGGCTACCTCGCCGCTCAGCCGGTCGCGTTCCGATGCACCGACGAGACCCCGTGGTTCACCGGCCTGCCGTCCTTCCCCGACCGTCTGGAGCCGACGCAGCTCACGCGGTACGAGATGGGGGAGTTCGCGGCGCGGGCGAAGGACATGGGGGTCAACTACGTCGGCGGCTGCTGCGGCTCCAAGCCGACCCATATCCGCGAGATGGCGAAGGCGCTCGGCAAGCTCGACGACGAGGGCCGCTGGCAGGCGAAACCCGACTCGCCCATGAGCGAGACCGAGCAGCACTGGGAGCGCCGCCGGCAGGCGCGCAGGGAGTAGAGGCGCCCCCGCGCGGGGAGTCCGGGCCTGGGCGGCGAGTCTGCCTGGGCCCCGCAGACGGTCAGTACTCGATGATCGCCCGTCCGAGGATGGCTCCGGCCTCCAGGTCGTCGCACGCCTCGTTCACCTGATCGAGTGAGTACCTGCGGGTCACCAGCTTTTCGAGGGGGAATCTGCCCTCCCGATGCCAGCGCAGGAACATCGGGAAGTCCCTCTCCGGATAGGTCGCGCCGAGGCTTCCCCTGTAGCGGCGCTGGTTGTACAGGAAGAGGCCGGAGTCCAGGGTCATCGGTTCCTGCGGCACCCCGACCAGCACGGCGAGCCCGCCGTGGTTGTCGGCGCCCGGCCCTCCGGCTCGCGTCGAGGGGAGTATCTGCTCGGTCGTGACCCTCACGCCGATGGTGTCGAAGGCGTAGTCGACGCCTCCGCCGGTCAGGTCGACGATGGCCTCCACGGGGTCGCACTCGGAGGCGTCGATCGTGTGAGTGGCGCCGAACTCGCGGGCGAACTCCAGCTTGTCGGCCGCAAGGTCGACCGCGATTATCGGGTGCGCCCCGACTATCGAGGCGGCCTTTACCGCCGACAGGCCCACCCCGCCCACTCCGAATACGGCCACCGACTCCCCCGGTCGGACGCGCGCCGTGTTCAGCACCGCTCCGGCCCCCGTAAGCACCGCGCAGCCCACGATGCAGGTGACGTCGGTTGGGCTCTCCTTCGGCATCCCGACCACCAGATCGGAGTTGGCCAGAGTGTGCTCCGACCAGGTGTACACCGTGGGAGAGTGGAAGAGCTCCTCCCTGTAGGTGGTCCCGGAGGGCACGCGGACGATTGGGCCCCTGATGGGCGTCCTGGGCACCCAGGTGACTATCGCGTGGTCCCCCTCCTCCACGTGGCTGACGTTCCGCCCCGCGTGGGTGACGACTCCCACACCCTCGTGGCCGAAGCCCATCGGCCTCCCGATGCCCTCCTGGTGGATGTGGTGGAGCTGCGAGTGGCAGACGCCGCTCGAAATCATCCTGACGATCACCTGATCCGGCCCGGGGTCCGGGATCTCGATCTCGTCGATGATGGGGCGCTCGTGTATCGCCAGCTGAACGGCTGCGCGGCTCCTGATCACGTCACCTCTTCGCGCGGCAGCCGGTCTCGCAGACGTCCGCGTGTCGCGTCGGGATCGCCATGTGGCTGACATGCCTCCTGGCGCGCAACTCTACCAGAATCGCCGCTCGTTGCAAACTTCGGCGGCGGGCATATAGACTCTGACTCGCAGCACACTTCCGAACGCAGGAGAGGCCCGATGCTCATCATAGACGGCGACTATCCGATGGCCGGGGGCGCGATCAGGTCCCAACGAGACCTGACGCTGCCCATCGATCAGGCGCGGGCAGCCCCGCCCGACTTCACGGAGTCGAAGGGGCGGCCGGACAGCGGCATAATGGCGACGGTCCCGGAGATGCGCAGGGCGGGCGTGGCAGCGGCCATCGTCAAGCTGACGGGCTGCATCCTCCGGGACGGCCACCCGCACGGCGACGTCAGGACCGACGAACTGTCCTACGCGGGCGCGCACGGCCAGCTGGCGTACTACCACGTCCTGGAGACCCGGGGGTACGCGAGAATGCTCGATACCCGCGGGGACTTCGCCAGCCACATGAAGACCTGGTCGGAGGCCGGCAGCCGGGACGACCTGCCCGTGGGAATGGTGCTCGGCATGGAGGGCGCGGACCCCATCCTGTGGCCGGAGCAGGTCCACGAGTGGTACGAGAACGGGCTCAGGGTGGTCAGCCTCTCCCACTACGGCGTGAGCCGATACTCTCACGGCACCGCCACCGGCACCGATGGGGGCCTGCTGGACGGGGCGCCGGAACTGCTGCGGCACATGGACTCGCTGGGAATGATCCTCGACGTCTCGCACACCTCGGACGAGTCTATCAGGCAGGAACTGGACAACTTCTCCGGCCCCGTTCTGTCCACGCATCAAAACTGCCGCGCGATAACGCCCGGAGAGCGGCAGATACCGGACGACCTGCTCCAAAGAATCATCGACAGGGGCGCGGTGATCGGCCACTCGATGGACACGTGGATGCTGTACAGGGAGGGTGTCGACTGGGCGAACATCCCGCCGCGCCGGGACGTCTTCCCGCTGGAAGCGGTGACTCTGGAGGACTACTGCGACCACGTCGACCACGTTTGCCAGATGGCTGGGAATTCGCTCCACTCGGCAATCGGCGGGGACACCGACGGCCAGGGCGGAGCCGACGGGGCGCCGTATGAAGTGGACACGGTGTCGGACTACCGGAAGGTCGCCGAGATACTGGATCGACGGGGCTACAGCCAGGAGGATGTCGAGAACGTCATGTACCGCAACTGGCAGCGCTTCTTCGAGAAGTGGCTGCCGGAATAGGCGTCCCCACGCCCACGATTCTCTCCGGGCAGGAACCGTCCACCGCCAATCCTGAGAATCCTCCAAATCCTGATTCAAACAACCAATCCGGCACAGCCCGGACGTCCATCACGCCGCCCGCCCAAATTAGGCGGGGGGGGGGTCTGGTCCCCAATCCTGACAATCCTGATTCAGACAATCACGCCGCCCGCCCAAATTAGGCGGGGGGAGGGAGGGTTGCTCCCCAATCCTGACAATCCTGATCCTGAGAATCCTGATTCAGACAATTGACAACCCCGAACCACTGTGCTAGAGTATCCCCATGACACAGCCGCCTCTCTCCACAAACCAGCCCGCAGGACTCCTGAAGCGCCTGTCGCAAAGTGTCGCATTAGTGTCGCAAAGTGTCGCATTAGTGTCGCACAAGCGTCGCATAAGCGTCGCATAAGTGTCGCAAAGTGTCGGGTAAAATCGGCCCTCCCAGCTACGAAATGCCCTCGAATCCGACACTTTCGCAAAAAATTCCCAGAGCCGCCGATCCCCAGAGGCCCCGGCGATGGGGACCGGCGCACTCCACTGACCACTGTCTCATTTGTTGACAGAGCCATACCCGTGATATACATTGCGGGTTCGATTCGGGATACGGTTCGCTTTCGGAGGTTATGTGAAACACGGAGGTATCGAATGAATATCGCAAAGAGGCTGAGACTGCCGGCGGCCGCGGCCATAGCTGCGGTGATGCTCGCGGTTGCCTTGGCCTGTACCACGGAGACGGTCAGAGAGGTGCCTGTCGATAGAGTGGTCACCCAGGAGGTGGTCAAGGAGGTGCCCGTCGAGAGGGTGGTGGAGGTGGAGAAGGAGGTCGTCAGGACCGTCGAGATCGAGAAGCCGGTCGAGGTTATCAAAGAGGTGGTGAGGGAGGTGGAGGTGCCCGGCGACACGGTCGTGGTGGAGAAGGAGGTCGTCGTCGAGGTCGAGAAGCAGGTCGTGGTCACCGAGGAGGTGGAGGTCGAGAAGATAGTATACCGCGACCCTCGCATGGGCGGGACTATCAGGGTTACCGACATCCAGAAGCAGCATCTGGACGCGGCGGCGCCCGGCTATGAGGCCAACGGCTGGTCGAACACACATATAAAGGAATCCACGTTCCAGCTCAACGCGCAGTACGACCCGAGGCCCGAGCTTGTCGAGTCCTGGAAGACGAGCGGCGACGGCCTCACGTGGACGTTCACACTGCGGGACGGCGTGAAGTTCCACAACGGAGACCCGATGACCGCCGCCGACGTGGTCGGCTCGATAAAGAGGGTTCAGGACCACGACGGCATGATCTCGACGCTGGTCAAGGACCACCAGGACGGCGACTTTGACGGCCATTGGACGGCTGTCGACCGTCTGACGTACGAGATGGCGCTGGAGAAGTTCTCCACGTTCGTGCTGTCGTCATTCACGCAGCCGACCATCACCGGCCAGTTCATCGTTCCCGAGTCGGAGTGGTCGCGGCCGGTGACCGACGTCAACAACGACGCGGTCGGAACCGGTCCGTTCAAGCTCGACCAGTGGATACCGGGAGACCGCCTCATCGTCTCACGGTACGAGGACTACCAGAGCCCCCCCGGTCCTCCCAGCTGGCAGGCTGGCAGGAAGGTGGCCTTCGCCGACAAGGTCGAGTTCATCGTCGTGCCCGACGTTGCCGCGCAGGTGGCGGCCCTGAAGGCGGGACAGCTGGACGTCCTGAGCACGCCGTTCGGCGGCGACACCGCCGACCAGATGAAGGATGACCCGAACATCATCATCCACACCGTCAGGTTCGGGACCGCCAGGATGTCGATCTGGCCGAAGCACTCCGGCGAAATCTTCGACGACGTCCGGGCCCGGCAGGCTCTGAGGCTGGCCCTGCCGTCGGAGAGGATTATGACGGCAGCCTACGGCTCGTCGTCCTACTGGCGAACCTGCGCCTCGATGTGGACCTGCGACACCTTCTGGGAGAGCGACGTCGACACCGCCGACTACAACGCTCAGGACCTCGCCCGAGCCAAGGCGCTCATAGAAGAGGCCGGTCTGGTGGGCGCCGAGGTGCTGATGCCCGTCCGGTCCCTGCCGCTGGTGTCCGACCCCAGCCGGATCGTCCGAGAGGTGCTGGAAGACCTCGGTATGGTGGTCATCTGGGAGGACCTGGACACGGGCGCCTGGGTCGAGCGGGTCATAACTGAGGACAAGTGGGACCTGTTCGTTACCACAACCTCCGGCTTCAAGGACCCCTTCATCGGCAACAGCGTCCACTTCAAGAAGATGGGGTGGATTCACGACTACGCCGACGAGACCAACGAGATGACCGAGAACCTGGACAGGCTCTTCAGCGAGAACCTGACGCGCGCGGAACAGAAGAAGATAACCGACCAGATACAGAGCGTGTTCTTCAGAGACCTTCCGCTGGTGCCTCTCGGAGAGGGCTTCAAGAACCTGGCCGTGCGCACGCGCATCAAGGGCTACATACCCCACGAGAGCGTGCCGATGTATAACCTCTGGATAGAGGACGACAACTAAGCGGCTGCGCCCGAAAGCGCCGCGCGCTTGACAGCCTCGTCAGATACGTAAGGCCCCGACCGGTCGGGGCCTTACGTATCTGACGCACACCCACCGACGGCAGAACGGCCCTCGAAATGCAGCAGTATATCGCCCGGCGCATACTCCAGAGCCTCCCAATCATCGCCGTAGTGGCGGTGATCACGTTCGCCCTTGTGCACGTCGCGCCGGGCGACGCCGCCTACATGCTCTTCAGCCCCAACGTGTCCGTGGAGCAGATCGAGGAGCTGCGCCGCAGCCTCGGCCTCGACCGTCCGATGGTCGTGCAGTTCGTCGACTGGGCAGTGCGATTTATCAGAGGAGACCTCGGAACGGGCCTGCTGAGCAAGCAGCCGGTTCTGGATCTCATGAAGCCCCGACTCGAGGCCACCGTCTCCATAACGTTCTGGGGCATGGTCTTCTCGATAGTGATGGGTATACCGCTCGGCATGGTGGCGGCCTGGAAGGCGCACGGCCTGATCGACCGCGCCGTCATGCTCGCAGCCGTATTCGGCCTGTCGGTGCCGAGCTTCTGGCTCGCCTACATATTCGTGTGGGCGTTCGCTCTCCAGCTGCCCTGGTTCCCGGCCATAGGATACACCCCCATCTCGGACGGGCTTTGGCCCTGGTTCAGGAGCCTGGCAATGCCATGCTTCGTCATTTCGCTGCACACGGGAGCGGTCTACGCCAGGATGACCCGCTCGACCATGATAGAGGTGCTCAACGAGGACTACGTCAGGACGGCAAGGGCCAAGGGACTCGCCGAGTTCAACGTGTTCGTGCGCCACGCCTTCAAGAACGCCTCCATACCCATCATCACACTGCTGGGATTCCTGTTCATCGGCCTCATAACCGGCACCATCTTCGTGGAGATAGTCTTCGCCATCCCGGGGCTCGGCCGTCTCCTGGTCGACGCGGTGAAGGCGCACGACATCCCAATAGTCCAGGCGCTCCTCATGCTCACCGCGCTGGTCTACGTCTACGTGAACCTGATCGTGGACATCATCTACGCCTACGTAGACCCCAGGATAAGATACTGATGGCCGTCGGCGAGCGGTCGGCCGCCCGAGCCGTTCCGAATCGGTCGCCGTCCGCCGGCCTGCGGACGCGCTGGCGCGGCGTCCGGCGGGCGTTCGCCAAGAACCCGATCATGCTCCTGGGCTTCGTGATCTTCCTGATCATCTCTCTGAGCGCGCTGGCCGCCCCGATCATCACGTTCCACGACCCTGTCAGGACGAACATCGAGGAACGCCTGGAGCCCCCCTCCGCCGATCACTGGTTCGGCACGGACCACCTCGGAGTCGACGTCTACGCCCGCACCATATACGGCGGCAGAGTGTCCCTGTTCGTGGGTGTGTCCGTGGCCATCCTGGTAATTGGAGGAGGACTCTTCTTCGGCCTCGTCGCGGGCTACAATCGGAAGCTCGACGGCCCTATCATGAGGGTGGCGGACGCGGTGATGGCGTTCCCCACGCTGCTGCTGGCCCTGGCCGTGGCCGCCGCGCTCGGCGGGAGCATAAGGAACATAATCCTGGTGCTCGCCATTTCCGGCATGCCCGGAATGGCAAGACTCGTGCGGGGGCAGGTGCTGAGCCTGAGAGAGCAGCAGTTCGTGGAGGGGGCCAAAGCCATCGGCGCCACCATGCCGCGCATACTCACCTACCACGTCGCACCCAACACGTTCGCGGCCATGATGGTCATGGCGAGCCTGGTCTTCGCGGGCTCCATAGTCGCGGAGGCCGGCCTGGCCTTCCTGGGAGTGGGCGCGCCCACCTTCGCCCCCAGCTGGGGAAACCTCATAGTCCGAGGGCGCGACTTCCTCGGCTCCTCCCCATGGATCAGCTTCTTCCCCGGTCTGCTCCTGACCCTCATGGTGCTGGCCATCAACGTAATCGGCGACGGCCTCCGCGACGCCCTCGACCCCCGGCTCCGAAGGCGCCTATAGCCCTGCCCTGTTGGTAGCTGTTCAGTCCTACTCGCCACTCGCCACTCTCCCACTCGCCACACTCTCCACTCTCCCACTCGCCACTCTCCCACTCGCCACTCTCCCACTCGCCACTCGCCACTGCTCTCCCCTGCCTGTTGCATTTAGCCAGGCCAGGCTTCACAATACGCGCATCGAGAGGTGATCCCTTGATACGCTCCGCCCGGACTGCTCTCCTCCTTGCGGTGCTGGCCGCCGTCCTCGCGTCGTGCTCAGGCTCGGACGAAGCCGAAGAGACCGGCCCAGGCCCCGACGTGGTGCAGGCCAAGTCGGTGCTGAACACCTCCGAACACCCCGAATACGGGAGCATAATCGTGGACGGCGAGGGGATGACCGTCTACCTATTCACGTCCGACGGTCTGGACACCACCTTCTGCATCGAGGGCTGCCTCTCCACTTGGGCGCCGCTCGCCGCGCCCGGCGGGGTCGGCGGCGGCCTGCGCGAGGACCTGCTCGGCAGATTCGAGAGAGAGACGGGCGGCCAGGTCACCTACAACGGCCACCAGCTGTACAACTTTGCCGGAGACGGCATCCCCGGAGAGGCGTTCGGGCAGGGATTCGGCAGAACCTGGTTCGTCGTCTCCCCAGAGGGCGAACAGATCATCGCGGGCGTGGACCCCATGACGACCACAAAATAGAATGATGCCCGGCAATTCGATCCGCACCGACACCCGCAGCGTCCCGGAAACGCTGCGCGACATCCTGCCGCCCTACTCCGTCATCCTGCACAACGACGACGTCCACTCGATGGACTTCGTCGTGGCCGCGCTGTTGAAGAGCGTGTCCACCCTCACGGCGGAGAGGGCCGTGGTCATCATGCTGGAGGCGCACGACAGCGGGCGGGCGGCGGTCGTCACATGCCCGCTGGAGCAGGCCGAGCTATACAGGGACAGGCTTCGCGGCCTCGGCCTCGGCTCGACGGTCGAGCGGACGTGAGCGAGCGACCGCCTCCACAGGACGCCGACCCGGAGGCCGTGCCTACGCAGGACGCCGACCCGGAGGCTGTGCCTCCACAGGACGCCGACCCGGAGGCCGTGCCTACGCAGGGCCGAGCCATTGCCGCCGCCGCCATAGTCGTCGCCCACGCCATCAAACACGCCTACAACTCCAGCTTGATCGCCCTGATCATGCCGGAGATCAAGATCACCCTCGGGCTGAGCCGCAGCCAGTTCGGCTCATTGTCCACGTCCAGCGCCATAGCCTGGTGGTTCTCCACCATGATCTCAGGCTACCTCGGCGACAGGTTCAGCAACCACGCAGGGCGGATGCTCGCCGTCTCCATGAGCGTAACCGGCATCGCATTCTCGCTGGTGGGAATCGCGCCGAACTACCTGACCATGCTCGCCGTCATGTTCCTGGCCGGCATCGGGCCGTCCATGTTCCACCCCCCGGCAATCGGCGAACTCTCCAGGCGTTTCCCGGACCGCCGCGGGTTCGCGATCTCCCTTCACGGGGTCGGAGCAAACGTGGGCGAGGTGCTCGGCTCTCCGATAGTGGCCGCATTCCTGACCTTCCTCACCCTCCAGGAGTTCATGACCGGGAGCCTGGCGCCCGCCCTGCTCATCGCCCTGCTGGTCCTGGTGCTCGTCCCGTCCAGAAAGACGCCGGGAGCGAGATCGATACCGTCGATGCGGAGCTACTTCGCCCACCTGCTCGGCCTGCTGAAGACCCGATTCCTCATGCTGCTGATCGCCGCGACCGCGCTGATAAGCATAAGCGAGGGCACCGTAAGCGCGTTCCTCACCCTCTACATGAGGGACGACCTGGCCTATTCGCGGCAGACCGTGGCCCTCTTCATCGCCTTTTCCCAGATCGCGGGCATATTCTCCCTGCCGATTATGGGGCTGCTGTCAGACAGGGTCGGCTCCAAGCCTGTGCTGGTCATGGGAACCGGCCTCGCCATGCTGTCCGTGTTCGGAGTGGTGTGGGCCTCGCCCGGCTACCAGCTCTTCCTAGTCGTGCTGGTCAGGGGCGCCTTCACCTTCTCGCTCCGCCACATCTTCATCGCGGCGGCCCTGAACGCCGTTCCGCGCGGCCTCACCCAGTCCACCATCACGGCGCTGATCTACGGCTCCGGGATAGCCGGCACACTGTCGCCCTACGTGGCCGGGATCATCTCCGACCGGTTCGGCATCCACAGCGCATTCCTCTACGGCGGGAGCGTCCTGATCCTGCCCACCCTGCTGCTGGCCCTCATGAAGTTCCCGCCCCACTCCCCCCGGAGCGGCGGCGGCCACTAGCCGCGTCCGTTACGGCACGTCCATCCGCCGGAGCTGTCTGACCGTCAGCAGAAAGAACGCCGCCACGACCACGACCACGCCGACGACGGCGGCCGGCAGCTCTATCACCCTGCCCTCGAGCGACTCGAAGGTGCTGCCGTCGATGCCGTTCAGAATGGCCAGGGAGTACGCCCGCACGCTGAAGTACCGGACCCCGCCGAGGAAGGTCGTAACCACGCCCTCCCAGACGAAGACGTACAGCAGCCCGAAGGCGAGGGCGCGGGAGACAGCCAGACCGGCCCAGGTGAATATGGCGGTGTAGGCCGCCGCCGCAGTCAGCGCCGAGACGCCGGCCGCCAGGATGGCCAAGCCGACGTTGTCAGACGCCACGAGCTCGCTGCCCAGAATGCCGCCGCCGCCAATCAGAACGACCGCGGCGCAACTGACCGCCATCACAGGGCCGGCTATGATAAAGGGCGCCAACGCTTTCGGAAGCGCGATCAGCCACCGGCTGACCGGCCTCAGCGTCAGATAGCTCAGAGTCCTGTCCTCCACCTCGTTCCCGAAGGAAGCCGTGGCCAGCACGATCGTTACTATGGGCAGGATGACGGCCATCAGCAGCCCGTCGAGCAGCACGTTGGTGAAGAAGGCGCTGTCCACGCTGTCATCGCCCTGCGACGCCGAGAGGAGCGCGGTCAGCCCGACCGGCAGAGCCGCGAGCGCGACCACCAGCAGAAGCCGCCAACGGCTCCCCAGCTGACGCAGAGAGAGGCGCAGGACCGTCGTCATCTGCCCTCCACCAGATACCCGAATACGCTCTCCAGGGACTCGTCCAGAGCCTCCACCCTGAACAGCCGTATGTCCCGCTCCTTCGCCAGCCGGGGAAGCGAGCGCTGAAGCGCGGCGATGCTGTCCGTCAGGAGCGTGAGCGAAGACTCGTCGTCCACGGTCACCGAGCCCACCGCGTCCAGCCCGATCAGCGCAGCCGCCATCGAGCGGCTGCTGCCGCAGACCACGCGGACGTGGTAGGGCCGCTCGTCCAGCTTCTCCCGTATGGCAGCCAGGTTCCCAGAAGCCGCGAGCTTGCCCGCAACCATCAGCAGAATGTTATCAGCCACCACCTCGACCTCTTCGAGGATGTGCGACGACACGAGCACCGTTCGGCCCCGCGAGGCCAGGCGCCTCATAACGTCCTGTATCTCAATCCGCTGGCGGGGGTCGGTGCCGCTCAGCGGCTCGTCGAGAAGCAGCAACTCGGGATCATTCACCAAGGCGGCAGCCAGGCGCGCGCGCTGGCGCATCCCCCTGGAATAGGTGCCCGTGGCCCGGCCCTGCGTCTCGGAGAGTCCGACAGTCTCCAGCGCGCGCTCCACGGGCGGCCCCACCGGATCCAGACCGTGAAGCTCCGCGGCCAACTCGACGAATCCCCTGCCAGTCAGCATCCCGTAGACCGACTCGCTCTCCGGCATGAAGCCGATCCGCCGATAGAGCGGCGGGTTGTCGCGCACCGGCTCGCCCAGCGCCAGAACCTCCCCATCCGACGGGGCCGCCAGTCCGGCGATCATGTGAAGCAGAGTGGTCTTGCCAGCCCCGTTTGGCCCCAGCAGACCCGTTATACCCGGACCCACCCGCGCGGACACCTCATTCACCGCGACCACGTTGCCGTACCACTTCGATACGGAGCGGACGTCTATGGTCACACCGCCGCCGGACGTCGTCAAAGGTCGATCCTCCTGTAGCGCCACCAGAGCGCCAGGCCGAGAGCGCACGTGAGCAGCGCGTACCACGCTATGGGGATGGCGGCGTGCAGCTCGTGCACAGCCTTCGGAGCCCCCTGGTCGGGCGTCTCGGTGAAGATATGGCCGTTCACGAACGAGGGGACCTCACCGAAGCTCAACAGGCCATACCACCTCGCGGCGTCACCGACCAGATACTCGGCGCACGTATTGCTCACCTCCTCGCCGTCCATGATCACCACCTCGCAGTCGCCGCCGCCAACCGCCTGCTCCGACGTCAGAATCCCGACGACGGCCAACGAGATGAAGAAGACGCCGACCACAAGCGCCGCGGCATAGGCGCGCCGCGGCGTGAACGCCGAGACCGCCAGGGGAAGCGTGGTCGTGTAGACCGCTATGACCAAGCCCGCAAGAAGGAACCTCGGAACGTCCCGCCAGTTATCTCTGAGATATTCGAGAGGCTCCGGCGCCCCGAGAGTCCCCCCGACGAACAGGACGACCTGCCCGGCCAGCACCAAGGGGAGGGTCACCGACAGGAACGCCAGCCACCGGGCCGCCACGTAGTCGGTGACCGTCAGCGGGCGCACCAGATACAGACCGATCACCCTGTCGCGCCTGTCGGGGCACAGCAGCTCCGGGGCCACTATGGCCGCGAACAGCAGCAGGATGATCGAGATGGCCGAGTAGTAGGAGGAGTGGTCCTCGCCGCCGATAACGAACCCCAGCGCGAGGATGACGACAAAGAAGAAGAGGAGCCCCGGCATGATCTTGGCTCCCCAGCCGCGCCCGATGCCCAGGGTCGTCCGAACCCCGTTCACCCACAGCGCCTTGTAGGCGCGCCCCCGGCCTTCACGCGGCCCGTCGTACGAACGGTAGCCGAGGTCGAATACCTCTCCCCGCGCCTCGGTCACAGGGACGCGCTCCGGAATATCTCGGCCAGCCCGCGCCGGCGGGGCGCAAGCCTGCGAAGCCGGGCGCCCGTCTCGACCACCGCGTCCCGGATCAGGTCGTACTGCTCGTCGCTCGCGTGATCCACCACCAGCGACAGACCGTCGACGACCGCCTCGACGCCCCTGGCTGCGAGAGCGGCGGCCAGCTCGTCCCTCCGGTCGTCCACGTCGATATAGAGCATCTCGGTCTCGCCGGTAAAGCGCGAGAGGTCCCCCTCCTCGGTCACCTTACCCGCGTCCAAGACTACTATGCGGTCGCACACGCTCTCGACGTCGCCCATCAGGTGGGTGGACAGCAGGATACTCACGCCAAAATCGTGACCGATGCGACCGATGAGGGCCAGCATCTCCTCCCGTCCGCCGGGATCGAGGCCGGCGGTCGGCTCGTCGAGCAGCGCGATGACAGGATCGTGAACCAGCGCCTGCGCCAGCTTGACACGCTGACCCATGCCGGTCGAGTACTCGCCGATCGGACGGTAGCGCTCCTCGTCCAGGCCGACGAGCCGGAGAATATCGGCCGCCCGCGTCCGAGCGTGCACAGGCGGCAGGCCGCTCACCTGGGCCATGTGAGTCAGAAACTCGGACGCGGTCATGCTCGGAGGCAGGCAGTCGTGCTCCGGCATGTAGCCCAGACGCGCGCGGGCCTCGATAGACTCGTACGGACGCTGTCCCATGACCTCGGCGGACCCATCCGTGGGGCGCAGCAGGCCGAGGAACAACTTGATCGCCGTGCTCTTGCCGGCGCCGTTGGGCCCCAGCAGCCCGGTGATGCCGGGCGCCACGCTGAAGTCGACCGACTCCAGCGCAATCACCAGGCCGAAGTGTTTGCTGAGACCCCTGGCCTCCAGCAACGGCCCCGAGTGCCCGGAAACGTTGTTCGTCATTGGCTCATGATACCGAATATGAGAGAGAGGGTCTAGGGCGTGACCCCCGCTCCGCCGCCTGCGTCATTCCGCCGGGGGCAGGTCTCGGCGCCGGCCCACTCCCCAGCGCCCCGGCATCACCCGCCCGACAGCCGCTCATAGCCCCAGTGCGACAGCCGAAGCCCTGCCGCTACGGCCGACAGGCCCACGCCCACCTGCAGAACGACGTTGGCCGAACCCGCGAGGTAGGAGCCTTCACGGACGAGCCTGACCGTGTCGATGCCGAACGCCGAGAAGGTCGTGAAGCCCCCGAGCAGACCGACGACCAAGAACGCCCTCACCTCGCCGCTCAGATGCTGGCGTTCCTCCGCGAACCCGGCCGTCAGGCCGATCAGAAAGCAGCCTGCCGCGTTCACGGCCAGCGTCCCGTAGGGGAAACCCTGGCTGCCAGCCGAGCCGTATATCCAGAGACTCACCAGGTAGCGCAGCGCAGCGCCCAGGAACCCGCCGGCTCCCACCAGCAGGAGCGTCAAGACCGCGCTCGGACCCGCTTCGTCCCTGCCCGCCTCTTAGGAGGCCGCGACGCCTCGTAGCGGCCTATCCACTCCTCCATCGACGTCCGACCGACCGCCTCGCCTATCAGGTCGAGCGGCAGGTCGTCCAACTTCCTGAAGCGGACGCACGACTTGCCCATGTCCAGCCTCTTGCCGCTGGCCCTGTAGCGGCCGACGAACCACTGCTCGTCCTCCGCGCTGCCGTAGATGTTCATGAGGTGGACCGAAATATAGCGCTTCTCCGACGCGATCCCCGCGTAGCTCAGTGGATGGCCGTTGTAGGTCTCAGGGTACCGCTCGAGGGGCACCACGTAGGCGATCATGCCGAAGTCCATCGTCTCCACGTAGCCGTCCGGCAGGTTGGCTAGAATCACCTCCCGCACCGCGGAGACGGCCCCGCGGCGCTCCGGAGTCAGCTCGTCCAGATACTCCTCGACCGTCGCAGCTCCGCTCTTCAAAAGCCTGCCTCCCCTCGCCGTGAGATGCCGCCGAACCGCTCCGCGCGCCCACTCTCCGAACGGCCCCGCCTCAGCGGATTATACCAGGACTCTCCTGAGTCGCAGCCCGACCCTCAGTCATCGGACCGCTGCGAATGCCTCACGGCAAAGTCCTCCTCGGGCGAATAGACCAGCTTCTTGCGGCCCCTGACCGCAAAGTAAAACAGGCCCACGGCGAACCAGACGGCGCAGCCGTACACACCCAGGCGGTAATCGGGGTTGAGAAAGAGGAAGCACAGCGTGGCTAACGCGATCAGGCCCGCCGCGATCGCCCCCGCCTTCCCCAGAGGGCTGACGTACGGACGCTCTATCGCCGGGAACCGGTTTCGCAGCCTGACGAACGCGATCATCTGCATGACGTAGGCGATGACCGCGCCGAAGACCGCCATGTTCAGCAGCACCGCTCCGACCGGCGCGTCCGACCCAAACCAGTCCTCGCCGAACTCGATCAGGAGAGCGACGCAGTATCCGATCACGGCGCCCACTATCAACGCCGCGTATGGCGTCTTCCGAGTGGGCAGCGTCACCGAAAGCCACTGCGGAAGATAGCCCGAGCGCGACAGCGAGTATATGTTGCGGCCATAGGCGTAGATAATAGTGTGGAAGCTGGCGACCAGACCCGCGACCGCGGCCAAGGCCAGGAACGACGCCCCGACGCCGCTCCCGAATATCGTCGTGAATGCCAGAAACAGCGGCTCGTCCGACCGACCAACCTCCGCTGACCCGGGCGCAATCCCGGCGTTCAGGAACAGCGTCAGGACCGAAGCGACGATCAACGTGAGTATCCCCCAGAGCAAAGCCCTGGGCATGTCCCGCTTAGGGTCGCGCGACTCCTCCGACGCCAACGGAAGCTGCTCGATGGCGAGATAGAACCAGATGGCAAAGGGCAGCGCCTGGGCAATACCGATCCAGCCGAAGGGTAGGAAGCGGGAATTGCCGGCGCCGGGTTCGATGTTCAAAGCCATGTCCCAGCTGAAGTGCGGAATCGCGCCGACCCAGAACACGAGCAGAATCGCCAATGCCAGGACGGTGACGAAAACCGAAAACCTGAAGGTCGCCTCGACCCCGACAATGTTGAGCCCCACAAAGAGAGTGTAGAAGATCAGCCACCAGACCGGCGCGGGAACCTCGATGCCGAACACGCTGTTGAACACCGCGCCGACGTAGCCGCCTATCCCGACCACTATGACCGCAGGCGTGAGAATGTACTCCGCATTCTCGGCCAGCCCGGTGATGAATCCGCCCCAAGGCCCCATGGCCGTCCGGCCGAAGGAATAGGCTCCGCCCGTATGCGGCAGCGCAGGCGCCATCTCGGCTATGGAATAGCAGATGCCGAGATACATCACCGCAATGATGGCCGTCGCCACCGCGAGCCCGCCAAAGCCGCCCACGCCCAGCCCGAAGTTCCAGCCGAAGAAGTCCCCGGAGATAACCGCGCCCACGCCCAGCGCCCAAAGCGACCACACCCCGGCGTAGCGCCTCAATCCGCGCCTTGCGAAATAGTCGCCGCCGGCAACGTGGTACTCCACGGAGCCGACCCTGTGCTTGCCTGGATCGTTCATCTGACGGAGGCCCGATGATAACACACGCCCACGCGCCGATAAGCCGGCAGATACCCAACGCAACTGTTCAGACTCTGTGAGACCCGAAGGGCGAGTCCGGCCGGGGTTCTCCCCTCTGGCAGGGGCTTGGGTCACCGACCACTGACCACCGACCACCGTTCCACTGTCCACCGTTCCACTGACCACTGACCACCGTCCACTGACCACCGTTCTCCCCCCCGGCAGGGGGTCTGGGGGCTTGCCCCCAGTTTCCAATGGGCGGGTGGGCGGGGAACCCAGCCGTCTTCCCGGCACAGCCTGACGTCCATCACGCCGCCCGGCCGAATTAGGCGGGGGGATTTGGTCCCCAATCCTGAAAATCCTCCCAATCCTGAGAATCCTGATTCAGACAATCAATCCGGTATAACTGTTCAGACTCTGTGAGACCCGAAGGGGCGAGTCCGGCCGGGGTTCTCCCCTCTGGACTTGGTCACCGTCCACCGTCCACCGTTCTCCCCCCCGGCAGGGGGTCTGGGGGCTTGCCCCCAGTTTCCAATGGGCGGGTGGGCGGGGAACCCAGCCGTCTTCCCGGCACAGTCCATCACGCCGCCCGGCCGAATTAGGCGGGGGGATTTGGTCCCCAATCCTGAAAATCCTCCAATCCTGGGAATCCTGATTCAGACAGCCCTTGACATCCCCGAACCGCTGTGCTAGAGTATCCCCATGACGCCCATGACACAGTCGCCTCTCTCCACAAACCAGCCCGCAGGACTCCTGAAGCGCCTGTCGCATAAGTGTCGCAAAGTGTCGCATAAGTGTCGCATGAGTGTCGCATGAGTGTCGCGTAAGCGTCGCAAAGTGTCGCGTAAGTGTCAGCCAAAATCAGCCCTCTCAGCTACGAAATGGCTGCGAAATGCCGCAAATGCGACACTTTCGGCGAAAATCTCCCCGAGCGGCCCCATCCGGCGGCAACAGCCGGGCTGGTATAATTCCGGTGTCATGCGCATCTACACCAAGACGGGAGACGCGGGGCGTACCAGGCTCCTCTTCGGCGGCGGCATATCCAAGAACGACCCGAGAACCGAGGCATACGGCTCGACCGATGAGGCCGTGTCCGCCATGGGCTTGGCGCGGGCGCTGTCGAACGACCCCCTCGTGAAGCGGATACTGCTCCGCGTACAGCGGGAGATGTTCACGGTCGGCGCAGAGCTGGCAACCTCCCCAGGCATGGAGGAGAGACTGGAATCGAGCTTCTCCGTAGTCACCGCCCAGATGGTGGAGCGGCTCGAACGCGATATCGACGACCTCGACGGGCGGATCGACCTGCCCCCCTCGTTCATCATCCCCGGCGCGTCGGCGGCGTCCGGCGCCCTCGACCTCGCCAGGAGCATCCTGCGCAGAGCCGAGCGCAGGGCCGTCGCGCTCAACGACGCTGAACCCCTCGACAACCCGGAGATCCTGCGCTATCTGAACCGCCTCTCGGACCTGCTGTTCATCCTGGCCCGATACGAGGACAGGTCGATGCCGTTCGAGCGGCTGACGGGCGGCGGAGAACAGACGTGAGCGCCCCAAACGTTGCCATAGTCGACTACCAGGCAGGGAACGTCCGCAGCGTTCAGAAGGCCATTGAGGCCGTGGGCGGCCGAGCCGCGATCACCGCCGACTCGGCTGAGGTGGAACGCTCGGACGCCCTGGTGTTCCCAGGACAGGGCGCGTGCGACTCCTCCATGCGCCGACTCAGGGAACGGGGCCTGGTGGAGCCGATCAAGAACTTCATAGCCAGCGGACGCCCCTTCCTCGGAGTGTGCCTGGGCCTCCAGCTCCTGCTGGAAGACTCGGAAGAGGGCTCCGAGCCGTGCCTCGGCGTGCTCCCAGGCCGCGTCCGAAGGCTGCCCCCAGGGGACAAGGTCCCGCACATGGGATGGAACGAGGTTCGGCTCAGGCGAAGGCACCCGGCGCTGGACGGCATCCCCAGCGGCTCCCACTTCTACTTCGTCCACAGCTACTACGCCGACCCCGAAGACGAGAGCGTCGTCCTCGGCTCCACGTCCTACGGAGTCGACTTCTGCAGCGCCGCGGCATGGGACAACGTCCTGGCCGTACAGTTCCACCCCGAGAAGAGCGGCGGACTCGGCCTGCGCGTCTACCGCCAGTTCCTGGAACTGGCCGGCCGCTCCTAGGACGGCAGCTTGGAAGTCATACCGGCAATCGACGTCAGGGACGGCAGGTGCGTCCGCCTCTTCCAGGGCGACTACGACCGCGAGACCGTCTTCTCCGACGACCCCGCCGAAGTGGCGGCGAGGTGGGCCGGCCTCGGCGCGCCGCGGCTCCACGTGGTAGACCTCGACGGCGCGAGGAGCGGAGAACCGAAGAATCTGAACGTCGTCGGGAAGATAGCCGCGGCCGTCGACGTCCCGATCCAGGTCGGCGGCGGCGTCAGGAGCCTCGAAACGGCGCGCCGTGTGATGGCCGCAGGCGCGGACCGGGTCATCCTCGGCACCGCGGCGGTGGAGAACCGGGAGCTGGCGCACGAGGCCTGCGCCCGGCTCGGGCCGGACGCGGTAATTGTCGCCGTGGACGCGCGCGGCGAATACGCGGCCGTGAGAGGCTGGACGCAGACCAGCGAAACGAAGGCCGCCGACCTGATCGACGCCCTCGCACAGGCCGGAGCCCGCAGGTTCATGTATACTGACGTCGCACGGGACGGCACCCTCACGGAACCCAACTTCTCCGCCATACAGGCCCTAGTCTCCCAGGCGCCGAGTCTGCTGGCCGCCGGTGGAGTTTCGTCGCTCGATCACCTCGAGCAGCTCGCCGCTATGGGCGTTGAGGGCGCCATCGTCGGCAAGGCGGCCCACACAGGGGACGTAAACCTCAGGGAAGCCTTCCAATCTCTCAGTCAGGACCGGTGAACGGAACATGCCCCACAAGTTCGACCCGATCAACAAGCACCTCCTCGTATCCGCCGACCGGCAGATGCAGCTCGACACCCACCGCGTGCTCTCGCTCATCCCGATCCTCCGGTACCACGCCGTGGCCGACGTGGGCTGCGGGCCGGGCTACTTCACCCTACCGCTGGCAAAGTACCTCTTCGACGGCAGGGTGCACGCCCTGGACATCCAGCAGGAGATGCTGGACGCCGTCCGGAAGGAGCTGGAGCGCGCGCGGCTGACCAACGTCGAGACCACACTGACAGAGGAAAACAGGCTTCCCCTGGAAGACGACTCCCTGGACGGCGCGTTCCTAGCATTCTCCATCCACGAGGCGGACGACCCGCGCAACATGCTGGCCGAGGCCGGCCGATGCCTCAGGCCCGACGGGTGGCTGGCGCTCCTGGAGTGGCACAAGAGAGAGACCGACGGCGGGCCGCCCGTCGAGGACCGGATAGACGAGGCCGACCTTCGGGAAATGGCGGTCGAGGCCGGCTTTCGACCCACCAACAGACACAGCCTGAACGACGACCAGTACATGCTGGTCATGCGCAGGTAGGACTCAGGCTGAACGCCCCCAACTATACGGACGAGCCGTGCTGACCAAGCGAATAATCCCGTGCCTCGACGTCAAGGCGGGCCGGGTGGTCAAGGGCGTCCGATTCCTCGACCACCGCGACGCCGGAGACCCCGTCGAGATGGCCGCGGCGTACAACCGCGGGGGCGCCGACGAACTCGTCTTCTACGACATCACGGCCTCGGCCGACGGCAGGCGGATCATGCTGGACGTGGTGGAACGGGTCGCCGAGCAGGTCTTCATACCGCTCACGGTCGGAGGAGGCATCCGCACGGTCGACGACGCGCGGCGGATGCTCCAGGCAGGCGCGGACAAGGTGTCCATCAACACCGCTGCCGTCCAGGACCCAGGCCTGATCCGCAGGGGAGCGGACCACTTCGGCAGCCAGTGCATCGTCCTGGGTATGGACGCCATGAGGGTCGACGGCAGCCCCCCACGCTGGGAGGTGCGGATACGCACGGGACGCGGCGGCGGCGACCGAACGGGCTTGGACGCCGTCGAGTGGGCCGCGCGCGCCGCCCAACTCGGAGCCGGAGAGGTCGTCGTCAACAGCATGGACGCCGACGGAACGCAGGACGGCTACGACCTCGACCTGCTGATGGCCGTCTCGGAATCCGTCACCATACCGGTCGTGGCCAGCGGCGGCGCGGGCAACCCTCGCCACGTGCTCGAAGCGGTCACGGAAGGAAAGGCCGACGCCGCCCTCGCCGCCAGCATCTTCCACTACGGCACGTGCCCGGTGGCGGAGGTCAAGAGGTTCCTAGCCGCCAACGGCGTCCCCATCCGGCCCTCGCCATGACCGACAAGGATATATGCCCGTCGCCGTACCCCAACCCGTAAGCGGCCCGCAAAGCGCTGAGGAACACGCCATGAAAAACATACGACTGGACGAAAGAGGACTGGTGCCCGCGGTCGCGCAGAACGCGAACTCCGGCGAAGTGATAATGCTCGGATACGTGAGCCCGGGATCGCTAAGGCGAACCCTCGAAGGCGGCGACGTCTGGTTCTACAGCCGCAGCCGGTCGGACCTGTGGCACAAGGGCGAGACCTCCGGCAACTATATGAAGCTCCGGGCCGCCTCCATGGACTGCGACGGAGACACGCTGCTCCTCCAGGTCGATCCCGAAGGCCCGATCTGCCACACAGGCCGACCGACCTGCTTCTTCACAGCCGTGGACGACCTGCCCGACTTCGAGACCGCAGAGACAGGCGCCGCCATCATCGACGAGCTGTTCGCCACAATCCAGGACCGCAGGCGCGAGCGGCCTGACGGCAGCTACACCGCAAAGCTGCTGGACGCGGGCATCGACCGGATCAGCCAGAAGGTCATCGAGGAGGCGGGAGAGATGGCAATCGCCGCGGTCAGGGGCGGCCGGGCGCAGACAGTCTCCGAGGCCGCCGACGTCCTATACCACGTCCTCGTGCTCCTCGCCGCCTCGGGCGCCGCGCCGGAGGGCGTATGGGAAGAGCTCAGGAAACGCCGTAAATAGCGCCGCCACCACCGCCGTGATACGATAGCGCGCACCGGACAAGGCTGGCAGGAAACAAGGCGGCCCGCCCGCACCCGCACATGGCCCACGCACGGAAGATACCAGGACGCATGGGCGCGGCGATTGGAGCGGGAGATCTAAGAGTCGACGGGCCAGACGTCCAGAGGTTCGTGAGTTGGCTCCGAGAGCTATTCGGATGAGGAAGCATCGGCCTCGAGGGCCAGCTCCATCGCCTCGATTGCTATCTCTATCTGGTCGTCGTCGGGCTGGCGAGTAGTCAGCGCCTGGAGGGCCAGGCTCGGGCCGGCGACCAGCCGAACCAGCGGATTCCCTGCGTTGCGGCCACTCCACCTTATAACCTCGTAGCTTGCCGCCGCGATCACCGGGACGAAGATGATCCTGGACAGGATGAGCCACCAGAACGGGTCCCTGGGAACCAGGATGAACGCCAGCACCGCGAGCACCATCACGACAAGCAGGAAGGCGGTCCCGCATCTGGGGTGCGCCGTCGAGTACCTGCGCGCGTTCTCGACGGTCAGAGGCTCGGCGCGCTCCTGCGCGTGCACGGTCATGTGCTCGGCGCCGTGGTACATGAACACCCGCCGGATGTCCCTCATCTGCCCGATGAGCGCGATATACCCCAAGAACAGGGCCAGCCGTATGACTCCCTCCGCGACGTTGCTGGCCACGTCGGAGCCCAGAAACCCCTCCAGAGGACTGCTGGCGAACACGGGCACCAGGAAGAACAGGCCCACCGCGAAGGCGAGGGAGACCACGATCATACCGGCTATCGCGCCCCTGCCGATCTCCTCTCCCTCGGCCTCGGCGGCCACGTTCGCGGAGTAGCTCAGCGCCTGCATCCCGAGGATGAAGGTCTCGACGAGCGCGAGCACCCCCCTGACCAGAGGTACGCGGCGGGCGTTGCCGGTGAACAGCGAGCTCAGGGGCTTGCACGTCGAGGCGACGGTGCCGTCGGGCCGCCTCACGGCGACGGCGACGTTCTTCTGTCCGCGGATCATCACCCCTTCGATGACCGCCTGCCCGCCATACGTCGGCCTGGCTTGGCTCACCACGCCTGACACCTCCCGCCAAATGAAACCCAATGAAAAAGGGTGAGAACGCCCGCTCTCACCCCGTGTTTCCGATGTGTCGAAACCCGTTACCGGTCCAGGTTGAACCTGCGTCTGAGCCTCTCGACTCGTCCCTCGGTATCGACTATGCGCTGCTCCCCGGTGAAGAAGGGGTGGCACCGGCTGCATATCTCCACCCTCAGCTCGGGCTTGGTGGAGCCGGTGGTGTACGTGTTGCCGCATGAGCAGACCACCTGGGCCTGGTAGTACTCCGGGTGAATGCCTGTCTTCACGTCTGCCTCTCTTTCAGGAGAGCGGGTGGACGCTGGCGCGTCGGCGGCCTCCGCCTGCGCCCTCGAACTTGACGCGGCCGTCGGTCAGCGCAAAGAGCGTGTGGTCCCTGCCGACCCCAACGTTAGAACCCGCCTTGATGCGAGTCCCGCGCTGCCTGACGATAATAGTGCCCGCGCTGACCCGCTCGGTGTCATAGCGCTTAACGCCAAGCCGCTTGGACTTGCTGTCACGTCCGTTCCGGGTACTTCCGCCGCCCTTCTTGTGCGCCATTGTCCATACCTTCCGTGTATTCGGTGGCCTTTGCGGCCCCACACTCTCTCAAGCTCTCGAATCAGATACCGGTCACCTTCAGGTCGGTGTAGGACTGACGGTGACCCTTTCGCCGTCGGTACCTGGTCTTGGCCTTGTACTTGAAGACGACGAGCTTCCGACCGCGGCCGTGGCCCAGTACCTGGGCCCTGACCCTGGCCTCCGGCACGGTGGGCGCACCGATGGTGACGTCGCCATCGCGGGAGATCATCAGCACATTGTCAAGCTCGATCTCGTCACCCTCGTCGCCGGGCAGCGACTCGACGCGAATCGTGTCGCCCTCCTGAACGCGGTACTGCTTACCGCCTGTCTTGACTATTGCGTAGGTATCCAATCGACCTCTTGCTCCGCGGGTATTCCAGGCTGATCCACGATGCCGTGACGCTGCGTGTGATCCATTGGGGCTATTATACCAGCCTTTCGGAAACGGCGCAGCCGTTCACGCGGCGGCAGGGTTTGACCTTCCTCATTGCGTCTGTGAGCGTCCGTGCGTCCTCAATTCCCCTGCGACAATATCCCAGTATCGAGCGGCCGCGCGGTCTCTCATAGCGCGACTCAGAGAAAGACCTTCTGAGACCTCCACCGGCCTGAGACCTCGTCAACGACGGCCACTGCCAGGAAACGCCCGTCAGTGCTGTAGATGCGGCACTGCTCGCCCACGCCGACGACGTCTCTCCTTATGCTCGCCGGAAGCGGCCTGCCATGCCGGACGTCCTCTTCCGCGCCCCTGCCGACCACGATCACGCGCATGTGACCCATGACGACGTCGGGCGACGCGAGCCTGCTCCAGTCCTCCTCGTCCATCGCGTCCTCCGCCTCCTCCATGGACATGGCGTCGTCAACCCGGAAGGGGCCGCTCCGGGTCCGTATCAGTTCCTTGAGATGGGCGCCGCATCCCAACTCGCGTCCGAGGTCGTGCGCCAGCGAGCGCATGTAGAATCCGCGTCCACAGGTCACGTCGACGGTTGCGAGAGGATGTGACCAGTCTACGAGCTCTATCGAGTATACCTCGACCGAGCGAGGCAATCTGTCGATCTCTATGCCCGCCCTCGCCAGGTCGTAGAGACGTTTGCCCTGCCGCTTGAGCGCGCTGTACATGGGCGGCACCTGGTCGATCCTGCCGTGGAAACGCGACAGGGCCTCGGCGGCGCGCTCGCGGGAGATATGGGATGCGTCGCCCACGCGGACCACCTGGCCCATCGCGTCGTAGGTGTCTGTCTCGGCGCCCAGCTCGATCACCATCCTGTATTCCTTGGTGCCGTCGATCAGGTACTCCATCACCCGGGTCGCCCGCCCCAGACAGACGGGAACCACACCTGTGGCGATGGGGTCGAGAGTGCCCCCGTGCCCTATCTTCTTGACCACGCCCGACCTCTTCAATCGACGGACGAGGTGCATGGAGGTCAGTCCATGAGGCTTGTCTATGTTCAGAATGCCGTCGACGGACACCGCGCCACCTCTTCTATGGCTGGTCGGAGAAGCCGGGCTGCGGCACATTCCGGCGAATCTTGTCGATGAGGTCCATACCGGCCTCTATGGATTCGTCCAAGCGGAAGTCCAGCGACGGCACGGACCGAAGCCTAACCCGGGACCGCAGGCTCCGGTGCACGAAGCCGGCAGCCGACTTCAGGGCTGCCAGGGCGGATGCCTTGTCTTCCTCCCCTCCCAGGACGCTCACGAAGACCCTCGCGCGGCCAAGATCGGGGCTGCAATCGACTTCGGTCACGCTGATCATGGAGGAGAGCCGCGGGTCGCTCAGCTCCGATGAGAGCACCGCGCTAATCTCGCGGCGCAGCAATACGTTGACACGCTCCAGACGCCGTGTAATTGTACCGGCCTCTAACGTAGGGTCCGCTCAGCGCGTCCGCTCTGAGCGATATGCATCCAGGACGTCGCCCTCCAGGAAGTCGGCGAATCCATCGAGTCTGACGCCGCCCTCGAAGCCTGCCGCGAGCTCTCTGACGTCGTCTTTGAAGTGCTTCAGGCTGGCAATGCGTCCGGCGAAAAGCTCCTGTCCGCCTCGCGTCACGTGGATGGTGGTGTCCCGCGCTATGCGTCCGTCCGAAACGTAGACACCCGCGATCCTGCCCCGCCTGCTTATGTCGAACACCGCGCGAACCACCGCGCGTCCTTCGAGGACGTCGTCATAGACCGGCTCCAGCATGCCCTCGAGGGCTCGCTCGATATCCTCGGTCAGGTGGTATATGACGTCATAGAAGCGGACATCGACGCCGTTCTGGTTCGCCAGCGCGCGCGCGCCAGTCCCGACGGGGCTGTTGAAGCCCACGATAATCGCCTGAGACGCGGTCGCGAGGAGCACGTCGCTCTCGGTGATACTCCCGCTCGCCACGTGAATCAGGTTGAGCCTGGTCTCGTGAGAACTCAGCCTGTCGAGCACAGTGCGGACGGCATCTATGCTTCCCTGCACGTCCGTCTTGACGATCAGGTTGAGAGCCTTGACGTCACCCGCCTCTATCCTGGCTCGAACGTCCTCCAGCGTTGGGCCGGAGGCAAGCTCGCGGTCGATCTCCTGCTCCCTCTCCTCCACCATTCGGCGGGCGTCCTTGTCGTTCGGCGCGACTTCGAAGACCTCTCCCGCATTGGGTATGTTGTCCAGGCCCAGAACCACGACCGGCCGCGACGGACCGGCGGACCTGATCCGCTCGCCCGTCTCCGTCAGCAGGGCTCTGACCTTTCCCCGGGCAGTGCCGACCACAAGACTGTCCCCGACCGACAGAGTGCCCGTCTGGACAAGGAGCGTGGCGATCGGCCCCCTGCTCTTGTCAATCTGAGCCTCTACGACGACCCCTCTGGCGTCGCGCTCCGGATTGGCCTTGAGCTCGGCAACCTCGGCAACCACCAGCAGATTTTCGAGCAGATCGGGGACGCCGTCGCCTCTGAGAGCAGAGACGGGAATGGCGATGACGTCCCCACCCCACTCCTCTACGAGCAGGTTGTTCTCGGAAAGCTGCCGCTTCACCCTGTCGAGGTTTGCCGATGGCAGGTCCGATTTGTTGATCGCAACCACTATCGGGACTCCGGCCGCTCTGGCGTGGTCTATGGCCTCAACCGTCTGCGGCATGATGCCGTCGTCCGCCGCGACGACCAGGACGGCGATGTCCGTTACTTGGGCGCCGCGAGCCCGCATGGCCGTGAACGCGGCGTGCCCGGGCGTGTCCAGGAACGTGATCAGGTTTCCCCCGTACTCGACCTGATACGCTCCTATGTGCTGCGTGATACCGCCTGCCTCACGGGCTACTACGTTGGTCCGCCGGACCGTATCGAGCAGAGTCGTCTTGCCATGATCGACGTGGCCTAGAATGGTGACGACCGGAGGCCGTTCCATCAGCGCGTCGTGGGCTTCTCCTTCAGTTCCGACGACGAGCGACCCCGGGCCCTTATCGGGCTCGGCCATGGCCGTGGCCTGATAGCCGAAAACCTGTGCAACTATAGCAGCGATCTCGTACTCGACCACGTCGTTGATGGTCAGCATGTAGCCGCCGCGCATCAATTCCTTGATTATCTCAACGGGGCCGACGTCCAAGAGGGCGGCCAGGTCGTTCACGGAGATGGCGGCCGGCATCTCCAGAGGAATCAGCCCGGCGAGCCGTTCACCCTGACGCAGCGCCCCCTGATCTTCAGCAGTCACGTTGTTCATAGCTCGTGTCATCCGAATCTCACTCGCTTTGACCGGTCCCGGCCATCACGCCCAAGGACTCCTTCAGGTCCTTCCAGTCGCCATCGGCGACCTCAGTTCTCAACGCGCGCGCCAAGCTCGCCCTCATCGCGCGCGCCTCACCGCCCTCATCATCCCGACAGACGTACGCGCCTCGCCCGGAGGCCCTGCCGCTCGGATCCAGGCTCACCCTGCCGCCCGAAGCAACCACCCGAACGAGTTCCCGCTTCGGGGCGCGCTTCTTGCAGACCACGCAGGTCCGGTGCGGAACATGCCGAGGCCGCACCATCTCCAAGGCCGGCGGCCTACCGCCGCCGCCTGGTAGCCTTGGCCTTCTTCTTGCGAGGCCGTCCACCGTCATCGCGGGTGCGATTGCGGCGAGCGGTCACGCCGCCCTTCAGTCCGGCGATGTCCTCCGCGAACCGTATGCGGCCGCTGTCGGATGGGCCTGCCCTGTGTATCGCCCATATGTCTTCGGGAAGGTCGCGAAGCGATCTGGCCTCCTCCGCCACAGGCACGGGCTCCTCCGCATCCTCGGTGTCGAAGGATGGTATGAGTCTATCCAGGTCGTCCGGAAGTCCGACGTCAGAGACTTCGGCCTCCACGGCGGGCGCCTGTTCAGCTTCGGCAACCTCAATTTCTGCGGGCCCGGCGTCTTCGTCCGCGGCCATGACGGGAGCTTCCTCCGGGAGGTCCTCTGCCGCCGGCTCCTCGACAATCTGCTCGGTGGGCTCTTCGACATCCACCTCAGCGGCTGCCTCGACGGGTGCGGCTTCCGGCTCCTCATGGACCGGCTCGGGCGCCGCCGGCTCGGGCACGGGGGCCGACAGACCAAGCTGGTCCAGCCGCTCACGCACCTTCTCGTACGACTTCTCGCCCATCCCGGGCATCTCCAGAATGCTCTCTCTGCTCATCGCGGCGAGTTGGGCGACCTTCTCCACCTCGGACTGTTTCAGTATGTTCGCTATGCGAGCCGGAAGACCGAGCGCGTCCACGTCTGCCGAGGCGGGGTCGCCTATGGCCTCGATTTCCGCAGCCAACGCTTTGGCGGCCTCCCGCTTCGCGTCGGCCTCCACATTGCTCCGTATGTCGACGGCCCAGCCGGTGAGCCGCGCGGCGAGCCGCGCGTTCTGACCCTCTTTACCGATGGCGAGGGACAGGTGCCTCTCCGGCACGACGGCCGCGGCGGACTGCGCCTCCGAGTCCAGGTCCACTCTCAGCACCTGCGCGGGGCTCAGCGCGCTCGCGATTAGACGGACCGGGTCCTTGCTCCACTCCACCACGTCGATCTTCTCGCCCATGAGCTCGTTGACGATGCTCTGAATCCGCACCCCCCGGAGTCCGACGCACGACCCCACAGGGTCCACTCCGTCCTGTCTCGCCCGCACGGCGACCTTGCTGCGGGAACCCGCTTCCCTGGCTATGGAGACGATCTCGACTGCCCCGTTGTATATCTCCGGGACCTCCGTCTCGAAGAGCCGACGCACCAGCATAGTGTCCGCACGGGAAACTATGACCTCCGGACCCTTGATCGAACGCTCGATAGACTTCAGGACTACACGCATCTTCTGTCCGGTCCGGTAGCGCTCTGTGGAAGACTGCTCGGAGGTGGGCATCACAGCCTCGGCGCGTCCCAGCTCCACGATGACCTGCTTCGGCTCGACTCGCTGCACCGTGACGGAGAAGACCTCTCCCTCCTTCTCGGCGAACTCCTGGTAGACGAGGTCGCGCTCCGCCTCCCGCAGGCGCTGCATGACCACCTGCTTGGCCGTTTGCGCGGCGATTCGGCCTGCATTCTGGGGGAGCATGTCTGTTGGGACGCTGTCGCCGATATCCACTCCGGGCCGGATCTTTTGCGCGTCCTTCTTCAGAATATGAAGCTGCGGGTCCTCTATCTCCTCGACGACCGTCTTCAAGATATACACGGCCACGTCGCCGCTGCCCGGGTCGAGCTGGACGGAGATGTCCTGGCCCGTCATGATGCTGTCCTTCTTGTAGGCAGAAACGAGGGCAGCCTCAATTGCCGATAGGACAGTCTCTCTCGGTAGGTTGCGTTCAGCGGCCAGCTGCGTGAGAGCAATCAGAAAGTCGCTTTTCATGCCTTGCCACCTTCCTGCCGGTATCGAACCAGGCCCAAAACAAAGAAAGTGGGCACCACCCCACTTTCAACGAACAGGCCATCCGGCCCGTAGTATAACATCTCCGGAGTAGTCACACAACGTGCTGTGCTCGTTCGGTAGCTGTTCAGTCCTAGTGAGGGGAGCGCCTCCTTCCCCCTCCGGATACCGGCCTGCGCCGGTATGACGGTGGCTGTGCGATAACGGGAGTCCTCATAGACTCTGGACAGCTATCTGCCCGGCGGGGAGGCGGGTTCGAGCAGGGGGGTCAGGGCCGGTTTTGCTGAAAACTGTCCCAAACTGTTCCATTTTGTCCCATCTCGTAGCTGAGGGTTCGATTTCGTGGAACAAATGTGGGGCACTTGTGGAACAGATGTGGAACGGAACCGGAGCAGTTCTGGGACAATTGTGGGACAGGTCCCGGGGGTGAGGGCGCCCCTCGTGTGCCCTTACGGGCGGGTTGGTTCCGTGAACGTGGTTCGGCATGACCATGGCTGAGTTCCTTCCACGCGAATATCGTAGTACATGGGTTCGCGGCTGTCAAGGGGCTGGGCCGGGTGGCAGCCTTGTCAGGGGGCTGGCAAGCGACTTGCCGGTGCCCAGACCCTCTGTCAGAGGGGAGAACCGGCCGGAGGCAGCATCCGCTTCGACCTGAATCCCTAGACCCCTGTCAGAGGGGAGCACCCTCTGAACTCCTCCTTTCGGAGCTCAATAGGACTGAACAGCTATCTGCTCGTTCGGATTGCCGACCCGACCATGTTGGGAGATAATGCCTGCCACTCTTTGTCAGGGCATGAGCGAATTGCGCCGGTCGTCACTGGGCCGTTCCGAGCCGAGAGCCGTCTTGTGGGCACTGATGGCGGCCGCAATTATCATGGCGTCGGGCGCGGCAGCCTGCGGCGGCGCCGCTGATGACTCGCCGCTGCTCGTGTTCTCCGCCGTCAGCCTGATAGACGCTATGGCCGAGATCGAGAGCGAGTTCGAATCCATGCACGACGCGAGCCTGTCGATCAGCTTCGGCGGCTCTCAGGCGCTGGCCCAGCAGATACGGCGAGGCGCGCCCGCGGATGTCTTCGTCTCTGCCGGGGCCTTCCAGACATCCGAACTCGTCGAGGACGGCCTGGTCGACGGCGGCGAAGTCGACGTCCTGCGAAATCGGCTGGTGATGCTGGTCCGGCCGGGCGCGTCGGTGCGGTCGATGCTAGACTTGGCGGAGAGGTCAACAGGCCGTATCGCGATAGCAGATCCCGCGCTCGCGCCGGCAGGCAGATACGCGCAGGAGGCGCTGACCACGCTCGGCCTCTGGGAGCATCTCCAGGACAGGCTCGTCAAGGGCGTGGACGTGCGCTCGACCATGGCGTACGTGGAGTCGGGAAACGTCGACGCCGCAATCGTCTACAAGACCGACGCCGCAGTCGCCGAAGGGGTCTTGGTGTTGGACGTCGTGCCGACAGACAGCTATTCTCCCGTGGTCTACACAGCCGTACTCGTCAGGAGGCCCGGACGGTCAGGATCGGCCGAGGCCTTCATGGGATTCCTCACTGGCGAGACGGCCGCCGGGGTGTTCCGCAGACTCGGCTTCGGCCCGGTCACCCCGTGAATCCGAGTACGCGGCTCAGCAGGCAGGCCGGCTGAGCCGGCCGACGCGAGGAGGAAATCGAATCTTTGCTCTCCTCAGTGTTGCTGACCATTCAGGTATCCGCCGCCGCCACGCTGATAAACATTCCGCTGGCCCTGGCCGTGAGTTGGCTGATGGTCAAGAAGAGGGTCCGCGGACGCTTCGTCATCGACGTCCTCATCGCCCTGCCGCTGGCCGTCCCGCCTGTCGCTATCGGCTACTTCCTGCTGCTCATGCTGGGCCGGAACGGGCCCGTGGGCGCGGCCCTGCAAACCGTCCTGGGGATCGACGTCGTCTTCACCTGGGTCGCGGCGGCGCTCGCCTCAGCAGTAGTCTCATTCCCCCTCATCACTAGAACCGTAATGGTGGCCATGGGCGGCGTCGACAGCCGCATAGAGATGTCAGCGCGCAGCCTGGGCGCCGGGCCCTGGCGGATATTCCTCACTATAACGGCGCCGCTGGCATATCGAGGCATCCTCGCCGGAATACTGCTCGGCTTCGTCAGGGCGCTCAGCGAGTTCGGAGCAACCGTCGTGGTGGCCGGCAACATCGCGGGACGGACCCAAACCATCCCGCTCGCGCTGTTCACTAGCGTGCAGACCGGCGACGACAGGGCGGCTCTCCAGTTGGCCGCTGTCTCGGTCGGTATTGCGGTCGTCACCCTCCTGACGCACAACTGGCTGTTGGAGAAGTCGCGGCTACAGGCCGCCTGAGACGTCAATGACCGCCTCCATACTGTCTCTCAGAGTACGGAAGAGCTTTCCCGACTTCTCGCTCGACTGCGAGGCAGCCGTCGAGGACGGCGTCACCGCCCTGTTCGGACCCTCCGGGAGCGGGAAGACGACCCTGCTGAACTGCATCGCGGGCCTCATCGCTCCCGACGAGGGGAGAATCGAGGCCCTGGGCAGGACCCTCTACTCGTCGGAGGACGGCAGGAAGGTGGCCCCCGACAAACGGCGGTTCGGCTACGTCTTCCAGGATGCCGCGCTGTTTCCGCACATGAACGTCTGGAAAAACGTCCTGTACGGCTACAACCTGACGCCGAAGGAGGACCGAAGGCTGGAACCTGAGCGCCTGATGGAGCTGCTCAGGATAGGTCCGCTACGGGATAGAGGCGTCTCGACGCTGTCCGGCGGCGAGCGTCAGCGCGTGGCCTTGGCGAGGGCGCTCGCCATCTCGCCCGACATGCTGCTGCTGGACGAGCCCCTCGCGTCGCTCGACTGGGAGATGCGAGGATTGATAATACGATACCTAAAGCGGATACGGGCTGAGCTCGGAACGCCCATGCTCTACGTGTCCCACTCCATCTCAGAGGTGATGGCGCTCGCCGACGACGCCATCGTCCTGTCGCGCGGCAGAATCGTGGCGCAGGGCCCCACTTCCAGGGTGCTGGTCGATCCCAGACTGTCCGGCGTAGCCGGGCTCTCGACTCTGGAAAACATGTTCGAGGCCGAGATAGCCTCGAATCGGGGCGGCGAAGGACTCGCCGACCTGAAGGTCGGGAACGCCGTGCTGCTGGCCTCGAACGTGTACGCGGCGCAGGGCGAAACCGTCATGGCATCGATAAGGGCCGGGGACATCATCCTATCCCTGGACGCCCCCCTCAGGACCAGCGCGAGGAACACCATCAGGGCCGTGATCGACGAGATCCACCCGCTGGGTCAGATGGTGCTGGTCTACCTGGACATCGGGACGCGGCTCATGGTGGAGATCACGCCCGGAGCGCTGAGCGAACTCCGGCTCGAGCCAGGCCGGACAGTCTATGCCGTCATCAAGGCCAACAGCATCATGGTAATGGACCCGGGCGAGCCTCAGACTCACTTCTCATAGCCGAGCCGCGCGTGCGCTCGATCCCGGTGGGGCACACCTCGACGAGGCAGCAGCCGACGCACGACGGCTTGGGTCTGCAGACCGAGGCGGAATGGTGGTCGATCAGCGCGTGAAACTCCCCCATCAGGTCCGCGTCGGCAGGCAGGCTGTCCATGAATATGGACTGGTATCGGGAATACGCCGCACGCTCAGGCGCCAGACCGAGCCTGAAGAAGAGCCTCTTCGTGTATGAGTCGATCACGAACACGGGCTTGCCCAAGGGATAGAGCAGGATATCGTCGGCGGTCTCCTCACCGATGCCGTGCACGCCCAGCAGCTCGCCCCTCAACTCCCAGGCGTCCTCACGACTCATCGCGTCGACGTCGTCGCCAAAGCGGCTTCCCAGAAACTCGGCCAGCGCCTTCAGCTTCCGCGCCTTTGCGTTGTAGTAGCCGCTCGGATACAGAAGCTCGGCGAGCCTCTGCTCCGGCAGGCTGCGGATAGCGCCGGGCGACACCGCGCCCGCCTCCTTGAGATTCGAGACCGCCTTCTCGACGTTGCTCCACGCCGCGGCCTGCGTCAGCACCGCGCCGACCATCATCTCGAAGCGGCTGTCTCCCGGCCACCACCCCTGCCGGCCATAGCGGTTGAGCAGGCGGCGGTACACATCGAGCAGCGACTCTCGGAGCTTCTCACCCTCGGCCATCGGGATCAATGCTATCAGCCGGCGCCCAGGTCGAGAAGCGGATTGACCCGCAATCAGCGTCCAATCTACAATATGGCGGCTCACTCCGGGCCGGGAGACCACAGTGACCACATTTGCGGAACGGCTATGGCAGTCATCTAAAGGCAGGCGCAGCCTCGTGTGCGTCGGCCTCGACCCTGACCCGGAACTGATGGCCGTCGCGGACGTGCTCGATTTTAACAAGGCGGTCATCGACGCGACACACGACCTCGTCTGCGCCTACAAGCCCAACCTGGCATTCTACGAGGCGCTCGGACGACGGGGCCTCGACGCGCTGGAGGGCACGGTGGCTCACATCCGTTCCGCCGCGCCCGACGTCATCGTTCTCGGAGACGCCAAGCGGGGCGACATAGGCTCGACCAACGCAATGCACGCGCGCGCGCTGTTCGAGGTCTGGGGCTTTGACGCCGCCACCATCAACGGCTACGCGGGCGGAGAGGCCTTGGAGCCATTCCTGTCCTACCGAGACCGAGGCGTCTTCGTCTGGTGCCGCTCGTCCAACCCGGGAGCGCGGGAGCTTCAGGACCGCGTCGTCGTGGACAACGGAACGACGATGGCTCTCCACGAATATCTCGCGGCTCGGGCACGCGAATGGAACAAGCTGGGCAACCTGGGTCTGGTAGCGGGGGCTGCGTATCCCGATGACATCGGGAAGATACGCTCCCGGTGCCCGGACATGCCCATACTCGTGCCCGGCGTTGGGAAGCAGTCCGGCGACCTGTATGAAGCGGTCCGACAGGGTCTGGACTCGAACGCCTTCAACCTGCTGATAGCCTCGTCCCGATCCATCACGTACGCGTCGAGAGACCCGGACGGCTTCGCCCAAGCGGCGCGCGCGGCGGCTGCCGAACTGAGGGACGGCATAAACCTCGTGCTGGAGCAGGAGGGCAGGACCTGGGACCGGAACTGAGGGTCGGGGACGTTCTACGGCTGAAGAAGCCCCACCCGTGCGGCGGCTTCGAGTGGGAGGTTGTGAGGATCGGGGCGGACATCGGGATAAGATGCCGGTCCTGCCAGCGCCGAATCCTCCTGTCGAGGTCGGACTTGGAACGCCGTCTGAAGACTGTGCTGCCCACAAGGGCGTGACCGCGGCCGCGGCGGCGAGTCGCGCCGCAGCCCCGGACAGCAGCCCGACTGCATCAACCGGTGAACTCGGAGGGGCCGGGCCATTTGACACCCCTCCGACGTCGGCTCTACAATTGTTGAAGCTCGGGCACTGAGCGCCGCCGCCAGGCGAGGCACGGAGGGAGGTATCGTCGATGGTCGAGTTGATCATAGACAGCATCCGCGTGAATGTCCTCAGCTTCCAGAGAGTAGTGATACTGCGTGTGAAGGACTCCGACCGTTACCTCCCGATCTGGATCGGAGCATCCGAGGCCGACGCGATAGCCCTCAAACTCCAGGACATACAGGTGACCCGACCCATGACCCACGACCTGCTCCGCTCCACCCTCGCGACCCTCGGGGCGACCGTGAGCAGAATCGTGGTGTCCGCCCTCACCGACGACACCTTCTTCGCCAAGATAGTCATACAACACGACGGTACGACGATGGAGATCGACTCCCGGCCCAGCGACGCCATAGCCTTGGCTGTCCGCACCCAGGCCCCCATATTCGCCGCGGAGGCCGTGGTCGAACAGGCCGGAATAGAGATGGACTCCGAGAGCGGCAAGCCTCTGGTCGGCGATGCCATGCACCCGCCGCACCCGGTAGGGGAAGAGGAACTGAAGAACCTCTCCGCCTACCGCGAATTCGTCATGTCGCTCGACCTCGAGGGGCTGGGTAAAGAGGGACAGCCTCCGGCCGCGAGCACGGACCCGGAGCAGTAAGCGCCGTCAGTGCGGACTCCGATAGGCAGCGAGACGGCGGCGGTTGTCCCAACCCCTCCCTGACCCGGCCGGCGGCAGATTGACTTCGGCAATCTTTGTGATATACTACACAAACTTCCGGAGGGTGCCTGTGGAATCCCACATGTTTGGGAAGGCTCTCCGGCTCTTGGGGATTGGCTGGTACGTGGCCATCTGTATTGGAACCGGCGCCTTGGGTGGGCTCTGGATAGACGGCAAGTTTGACCTGAGGCCCGTGTTCACGCTCCTCGGACTGGGTCTGGGCGTCGCCTTGGCATTTCTCGGCATGATCCGAATGCTCTCGACCGTGCTCTCCGACCCCCCGGACCGGGAGGGATAGTGTCCAAGCTGTTCAAGAGCCCGAAGGCCCTCGTCATCCTCACGCTCGCGCTCGGCGCCTTCGTCCTCAGCGTGGCCGGGGGCGCGCTCGGCAAAGAGTTCAACGGAGGATTCCTGGGCGCCCCGATCGCCCACATCCAACTCCCCGCTGAGCCCGTATTCGCCGACGAACTCTTCCCAGGCTTCAAACTCACCAACACGATTGTCGCCACCTGGCTGACTATCGTGTTGGTGGCCGTCCTGGCGTTCCTCGCGACTCGCCGGATGACCGAGGTGCCGACAGGGCTCCAGAATATGTTCGAGGCCCTCATCGAGTTCTTCTCAAACTTGGCCGCGAGCATAGCAGGACCCGAAAACGGCCGCCGCTTCCTGCCATTGACCCTGACCATCTTCATCTTCATCGTGACCTCGAACTGGCTCGGCATCCTTCCGGGCTTCGGCACCATCGGCAGAATCGAGACCGCGGAAGAGGTCATACACCACGCCGAGGACGCAGGAACCGACCTCGCCGGAGTGAATCTTCAGGTCTTCGACGGCGACGGAGCCGTAGGCATACTCTCACTCGGCTCGATTCGCACAGAGGAGATCACCGCCAAACGCTTCAAAGAAGCGGAGGAAGAAGGCGTGCACCTCGTCGAAGACGGCAAGCAGGTGGGCATCCTCGTCCCGTTCCTCAGAAGCGCCAACACCGACGTCAACACGACCCTCGCCATAGCGATCGTCGCCATGTTCATGGTCCACTTCTGGGCCTTCCGCAGCCTCGGCATAGCGGGGCACGTCGGGAAATTCCTGAACTTCAGGGGCGGCCCCGTGGCGCTCTTCGTCGGCCTGCTCGAGATAATAGGCGAGTTCGCCAGGCTGATCAGCTTCACCTTCCGGCTGTTCGGAAACATCTTCGCGGGAGAGGTGCTCCTGATAGCCATGGCGTTCCTCCTGCCCCTCATCGGCATCATCCCGTTCCTCGGACTCGAGCTGTTCGTGGGCATGATCCAAGCGTTCATATTCTCGATACTCACCCTGGTGTTCGCCGCCCTGGCCTCGACCGGCCACGACACCGAGCACCACTAGACCCGCCACTAGACCGCACCGACAATAACAAACGGGAAGGAGACACGGAATGATCGAAGGCAACATAGGTGACCTTGGAGCCGGACTCGCGATTGCGCTGGGTTCGTTGGGCCCGGGGCTGGGCATCGGATGGCTCGCGTCGAAGGCTATGGAGTCCCTCGGCCGAAACCCGGAGGCCGCCAGGCCAATCCAGCAGAACATGATCCTGGCCATAGCCTTCACGGAGGCCATAGCCATATACGCCCTCGTGGTGGCGATCATCATCAAGTTCGTCAACTGACCAACGTCACACCAGGGGCGATGACCCAGGGAGCTTAAGGATGGGCAAAGACGATGTTTAGCGCGTTAGGGATAAACCTTGCGTGGCTGATCACCCAGTTGATCGGCTTCATAGTCCTCTTCGTGATACTCCATAAACTGCTGTACAAGCCCATCCTGCGCATGATGGACCAGAGATCGGCGCGTATCCGGGAGAGCTTGGAGACCGCCGAGCGCGTCAGGACCGAGGCCCAGAGCTCGCGGGAAGAGATGCAGCAGCAGATAGAGGCCGCCCGCGCCGAGGGCAGACAGCTCGTCGCCGAGGCCAGAGACGTCGCCGACCGCTTCCGGGAAGAGGAGACCGCAAAGGCCAAGGCGGAGATAGAGTCCGAGAAGGCCAGGGCCGAACAGAACATCCAGCGCGAGCGGGACGCCGCGATCGAAGACCTGCGAAGAGAGTTCGCGGGCCTCGCCATCACGGCGGCCGAACGGGTGGTCAGACGCTCCCTCGACGAAGAATCGCACAGAAAACTCATAGCGGACGTCATGGAAGAGGCGGCATCCGCTGCCAGGAAGAACTAGCCCGCGATGCGGTCAGGAGCCTCGGCAAAACGGTATGCGCAAGCCGTCTTCGAGATAGCGCGGGAGAATGACGAGGTCGACGGATGGCTCGACGACTTGGCGGTGCTCGTTCGTGACATCGGGAACCGGGAAGCCGCCGGCCTCCTCGACTCTCCCAGGGTCGCAATCGAGCGCAAGGCCGGCCTCGTCAGGGACGCCGTCGGAGGCTCCGTCGGCCCCATGGCCGTCAACCTGGCCCTCCTCATGACATCCCGGGGAATCTCCTACCTGCTCCCCGGAGTAGCGGACGAGTATCAGCGGCTCGTGGACTCGCACAGAGGCATCGAGCGGGCCGAGGTAATATCGGCGGTGAAGCTCGAACAAAGACAGCTGGACGACGTCGCGCGGCTGCTCAGAGGCGTTTCCGGCAAGGACGTAGACCTCGCCGACCAGGTCGAACCCGATATACTGGGCGGGCTCATCGTCAGAGTGGGTGACAAGGTGATGGACGGCAGCGCGAGGACCCGACTCCTAAAGATGCGGAAGAGCCTGGCATAAAGCCCAGAATAGCCGATTGAGGACGTGGACATGACTGTACGTGGACAAGACATAGCCTCCGTCATAAAGCGCCAGATACAGGAGTTCGGCGCCGAACTGGAAATGGTGGACTCCGGAGTAGTCGTGGAGGTCGGAGACGGCATCGCCCGGATCCACGGACTCTCAGGCGTTGCATACAGCGAGCTCCTGGAGTTCGAGGGCGGCGTCATGGGCATGGCGCTCAACCTGGAAGAAGACGGGGTCGGCGCGGTGATCCTGGGCGACCCCAGACCCGTGATGGAAGGCGCAGAGGTGCGGGGCACGGGCCGCATCGTCGAGGTGCCCGTGGGCAGCGGCCTGATCGGACGCGTCGTCGACTCCCTCGGCCAGCCGCTCGACGGCAAGGGCCCCGTTCGGAGCGCCGAGAGTGGACCCGTAGAGGTGATCGCGCCCGACGTCTCCATTCGCAAGGCCGTCGACACCCCGGTACAGACCGGAATCAAGGCCGTCGACGCCATGATCCCGATAGGCCGCGGACAGAGGGAGCTGATCATCGGCGACCGCTCGACCGGCAAGTCGATGATCGCGCTGGACGCCATCATCAACCAGAAGGGCGGCGACCTCGTCTGCATCTACGTCGCCATAGGCCAAAAGGCCGGAAAAGTCGCCCAGTCGGTCGCCATGCTGGAGGAGCACGGCGCGATGGAACACACCATCGTCGTCGCAGGCAACGCCTCCGACACCGCGCCCATCCAGTACCTCGCCCCATACACGGGCTGCGCGATGGGCGAATACTTCATGCGGCAGGGCAAAGACGCGCTGATCATCTACGACGACCTGTCCAAGCACGCCTGGGCCTACCGCCAAATGTCACTCCTACTCCGACGGCCCCCGGGCCGCGAGGCGTACCCCGGCGACGTCTTCTACCTACACAGCAGGCTCCTAGAGCGCGCCGCAAGGCTCGACGACGACCACGGCGGCGGCTCCCTCACCGCGCTTCCGATCATCGAAACCCAGGCGGGCGACGTATCCGCATACATCCCGACCAACGTCATCTCGATCACCGACGGCCAGATATACCTGGAACCCGAACTGTTCTACTCCGGCATCCGACCGGCCGTCAACGCCGGCCTCTCCGTCTCGCGCGTGGGCGGCGCGGCACAGACCAAGGCCATCCGAAGCGTCGCAGGACGCATGAGGCTCGACCTCGCCCAATACCGTGAACTGGTCACGTTCGCACAGTTCGGAACCGAAGACCTCGACGCCGCCACCCGCGCACAACTCGAACGCGGCCAGAGAGCCACGGAAATCCTGAAGCAGGACCAGAACAAGCCCCTCTCGATGCAGCATCAGGCGTCGATAATGTTCGTCCTGGTCAACGGCTACCTCGACGACGTGGACGTGACGAAGGTCGGCGCCTTCGAGAGAGCCTTCCACGACTTCATGAGCTCCAACCACCCCGACGTACTGGAAGGCATCTCCAGGGAGAAGGCCATAACTGACGACGTCGAGGCCTCTCTCAGGACCGCCGTGCAGGAGTTCAAGGCAAACGTCCCCTACTAGGCCGGAACCCCACTGACATGCCCAGCGTAAGACAGATACGACGCCGCATCCGCAGCGTCCAGAACACGGCCAAGATCACCAAGGCCATGTCCATGATCGCGGCTTCGAAGATGCGCCGCGCGCAGGAGGCCGCCGTCAGCGGCCGCCCATACTCAGACCTCATGAGAAACCTCCTGGCCGACCTTGCCGCCCAGCCGCACTCAGACGAACGGCTCCACGGACTCCTCACCCAGCGCGAGGTCAACAGCGTCGAAATCATCCACGTCACGCCGGACAGAGGTCTGACCGGCGGACTCAACTCCAACCTCAACAGAGCCGCCGGCCAGTTCATGCTCGAACAGAAGGGAAATGCAGACGTCACCGTCGTCGCCGTGGGCAAGAAGGGCGGAAGATTCATGAGCAGGTCGGGCGCCGACGTCAAGGCCATATTCACCGACCTCGGCGACCGACCCACCCTGGCCGACGTTACCCCCATCGCCCGCATCGTCATTGAAGACTACGTGCAAGAGAAGGTCGACGCCGTATACGTCTCATACGCCGACTTCGTGAGCACGACCGTCCAGCGCCCGGTCGTGCAGCCGCTCCTGCCGGTCACGCCGGCCGACCTGCCGCCCCAATACTCATTCGGATACATATACGAGCCCGACCCATTCACCGTCCTATCGGCGCTGCTTCCCAGATTCGTCGAAATGCAGCTCTACCACTTCATCCTCGAAAGCGTCGCCAGCGAGCAGTCCGCCCGCATGGTCGCCATGCGCAACGCCACTGACAACGCCAACGAGATGGCCGACGACCTGACGCTGCTCATGAACAAGGTCAGGCAGGAGACGATCACCAGAGACCTGCTCGACATCGTCGGCGGAGCAGCCGCCGTCGGCGCGTGAAAGTACCCAGGAAATCACCGACCGGAAACCTGCCCAGGCATCGCAGAATCCCCTTCCCGACCAGGAAGGGGCCGGGGTAAAGAAGGAGACCAGGATGGCCAACGGAAAAATAACCCAGGTGATCGGCACGGTGGTGGACGCCCAGTTCCCCCCCGATGCCATGCCGGCAGTCTACAACGCCCTGGAAACCGAGATAGACGGCCAGAAGCTCGTACTGGAGGTCCAGCAGCACACCGGCAACAACTGGGTCAGATGCCTCGCCCTCGGCCCGACCGAAGGACTCGTCAGAGGCGTCGACGTGGTCGACACCGGCGCCCCAATCGCCGTGCCGGTTGGCGACCCCACACTCGGACGCCTCTTCAACGTCCTCGGCGACACACTCGACAACCTGGAAGAGATCGACTCCGAGGAGAACTGGCCCATCCACCGCAAGCCGCCATCCTTCGAGGAGCAGTCCACGACGGTCGAAATACTGGAAACAGGCGTCAAGGTCATGGACCTCATCACGCCCTTCACCAAAGGAGGCAAGGTCGGCGCATACGGCGGCGCAGGCGTCGGCAAGACGGTCATCATCCAGGAACTGATACGAAACATCGGAACCGTCCACAAGGGCGTGTCCGTGTTCGCAGGCGTCGGCGAGCGCTCACGCGAGGGCAACGACCTCTGGCACGAGATGCAGGAATCAGGCGTGATCGACAACACCGTCCTCGTCTTCGGCCAGATGAACGAGCCGCCGGGAGTCCGCGCCAGAGTCGGACTCACAGGCCTCACCATGGCCGAGTACTTCAAGGAGACCAGAAAGCAGGACGTCCTGCTGTTCATCGACAACATCTACAGATACATCCTCGCCGGCATGGAGGTATCGGCGCTCCTCGGACGAATGCCGTCCGCAGTCGGATACCAGCCCACCCTCGGCACCGAGATGGGAGACCTGGAGGAGCGCATCACATCCTCCAGCGACGGCTCGATCACCTCATTCCAGGCCATATACGTACCCGCCGACGACTACACCGACCCCGGAATCGTGACCACCTTCGGACACCTCGACGCCGTCGTCGCCCTCGAACGCTCCATCGCCGACCAGGGCCTCTACCCCGCCGTCGACCCCCTCTCATCCATGTCACGCATACTGGAACCCTCCGTCGTCGGACGCGACCACTACGAGGTCGCGCGCGGCGTCCAGCAAGTCCTGCAGCGCTACAGAGACCTCCAGGACATCATAGCCATCCTCGGCATCGAAGAACTGTCCGACGAAGACCGACAGACAGTTAGCCGCGCGCGCAGGATACAGCGCTTCCTCTCACAGCCCATGTTCGTGGCCGAGGTCTTCACCGGTCAGGAAGGCCGATACGTCTCCATAAGAGACACGGTCCGAGGCTTCCAGGAGATACTCGAAGGCAGGTACGACCACCTGCCGGAGCAGGCATTCTACATGGTCGGCCCAATTGAGGAGGCCGTCGAGAAAGCCGAGCGCATGAAGACCGAGGCATAGCCCGCCATGCCCACCATGCAGCTGGACATAGTAACCGCCGAGAGGCTGGTCTCGTCCGAAGAGGTCGACGGCCTCGTCGCCCCAGGAGTCGACGGAGAACTCGGCATACTGCCCCGCCATGCGCCGCTGCTCACCGCCCTCGCGCCCGGTGAGATTCGGGTCCGCAAGAATGGCGAGGAAAGCTTCATCGCCATCGGCGGCGGCTTCATGGAGGTGATCGGCAGCAAGGTCACCGTCCTAGCCGACACCGCCGAGAGGGCCGACGAGATTGACGCGTCGAGGGCCGAAGCCGCCCTCGCCAAGGCCCAGGAACAGATCGACTCCCGCTCCTCGGACATGGACCTCGAACGCGCCATGGCCAGCATCAGGCGCTCCCAGGCCAGGCTCAAAGTGGCGCGCCGACGACGCCCCAGAAGAGACGGCCCGCCGCCAACCGGCTGACACACCCCGGAACGAAACTGTTCAGCCTCTGTGAGGCCCGAAAGGGGGAGTCCAGAGGGGCTCTCCCTCTGGCAGAGGGTCTGGCCCACTGACCACTGTTCTCCCCTCTGACAGGGGGCTGGGGGTCACTCTCCACTCGACATTGACATGCCCGAACCGCTGTGCTAGAGTGTCCCCATGACAGTCGTCCATCTCACAAACCAGCCCGCAGGACTCCTGAAGCGACTGTCGGATAAGTGTCGGATAAGTGTCGGATAGTGTCGGATAAGTGTCGGATAAGTGTCGGATAAGTGTCGGATGAGTGTCGGATAGTGTCAGGCAAAATCAGCCCTCTCAGCTACGAAATGACCCGAAATCTGACACTTTCCGCGAAAATTCCCTGAGCCGCCGCTCCCCAGAGGCTGCCGGCGCTGGGGGCCGGCGCGTCGCCCCACCTAAATTCGGACGAGCGGCTTACCGACCCCGGCCCAGCCCTTGACAGCCGCGAACCCATGTACTACGATATCTACGTGGAAGGAACGCAGCCATGATCATGCCGAACCACGTGCACGGAACCAACCCGCCCGTAAGGGCACACAAGGGGCGCCCTCACCCCCGGGACCTGTCCCACAATTGCCCCAGAACTGTACCGGTCCCGTTCCAGACCTGTTCCACAAGTGCCCCACATTTGTTCCACGAAATCGAACCCTCAGCTACGAGATGGAACAAAATGGAACAGTTTGGGACAGTTTCCGGCAAAACCGGCCCTGCACCCCTGCTCGAACCCACCTCCCGCCGGGCAGGTAGACTCTCGTTGTCCCACAGCCGCCGTCATACCGGCGCAGGCCGGTATCCGGAGAGGGAGGAGACATTCCCCCCTCACTAGTACTGAACAGTTACCCCGGAACGCCGCCGTTGACAGCCAAGAACGCGGGACACTAGACTGGAACCCGCCCACACCCCACTCTTCACAAGGATGCGGCCTGTGCCAAAACCGGATCGGGCTCTCGTCGCCCATCTGATGCGCCGCGCCGGGTTCGGCGCGTCAGGCGAGGAGCTCGACGCGCTCTCGCTGACGCCATACGAAGATGTCGTGGAAGACCTGCTCCACCCGGAAAGGTTCGAGCCGATAGACGAAGCCGTCATCTCCCGATACTACGGCACCCTCTACGAGGACCCCATCCCCGCCGCCGCAGTCTGGCTCTACCGCATGGCAAACACCAGGCGGCCCCTCGAGGAGAAGGTCGCCCTCTTCTGGCACCACGTCTTCGCAACCGGCAACCACAAGTGCGAGCACCCCGTATCCCTCATCAACCAGATCGACATGTTCCGACGGTTCGGAATGTCCGACATGCGAACGCTCCTCGTCGAACTGTCCAAAGACCCGGCCATGATCTTCTGGCTGGACAACAACGAGAACCACAAGGGCGAGCCCAACGAGAACTACGGACGAGAGCTCCTCGAACTCTTCTCCATGGGCGTGGGGAACTACACCGAGACCGACATCAAGATGGCGGCGCGGGCCTTCACCGGCTGGACCTTCTCGCAGCCGGTCCCACTCTACCCGCACGGGCGATACCCGTCGCGGTTCGTCTACGACGAAGACGACCACGACGACGGCGTGAAGGTGTTCCTCG
Organism: uncultured Dehalococcoidia bacterium; assembly: GCA_958295685.1. GTDB lineage: Bacteria > Chloroflexota > Dehalococcoidia > Lucifugimonadales > CATQGZ01 > CATQGZ01. The sequence goes on along the minus strand of OY282365.1, from coordinate 308,011 downwards.
GCGAGACCGGCCGCTTCGACGGCGAGGACATCGTCGACATCATCGTCAGACAGCGCGCCGCCGCCAGGTTCATATCGCGGCACCTCTACAACTTCTTCGTCGCCGACGAGCCGCAGGTCTCTGCTTGGGACGAGACCCCGCCTCAGGACCCGGCCGCCATCGACACACTCATCCAGACATACCTGAACTCGAACGGAGACATTCGGACCGTGCTCAGAGTGCTCTTCAACTCCGACTTCTTCAAGAACGCCAGGTACCGCCGCGTCAAGTGCCCCGCCGAACTCGTGGCCGGCGTCATGAAGCTGGCCGGCATCTACCGCTTCCCCGAACCCGGCATCGAGAGCCTCGCCAACGCCGCCACGGCGATGGGACAGACGCTCCTGTCTCCGCCCACCGTTGAGGGGTGGCACACCGGCCGGGAATGGATCGATGGCGGCACCCTCACGGAGCGCGTCAACTTCGCCGCCGACCTGATGGGTGACGCCTCGAACCCCGGAATAGCCGCCCTCATCGATCGCATCTGCTCTCACGGCAGGCTGTCTCCGGAAGAGGTCGTGGACCGATGCTTGGACGAGCTCGGGCCCACCGAACCGAGCGGCGAGACCAGGGCCGCCCTGCTCAGGCACGCCGAGGCAGCCGGAGACCTCACATTCGAAACCACGGCCGAGCGTGAGGACGGCTCGGCCCGAGTGGCCAAGATGCTCCGGCTGATCGCAGCCACGAAGGAGTACCAGTTCGCCTAGCCGAAGAGACGGAGCTTCGAGGTGAGAAGGTGACGAGACCCTACGGCCTGCTGAGGGCCGGATTCCCATTCGTAAAGACGCTCGGCATGAGGCGCGTCACGAACTCCCCGATGGATGTCGCCGTCGGCGAGGACGGCATCATATACGTCCTAGGGCGCTCAGGAGTCATCAACAAGCTCCCCTGGAACGACCTCGGCGCCGACTGGGGCAGCTACACCACGGGCCCTATCATTCAGAGACCCGCGCTCGGGGCCAACACGCTCGCAGGCCCCGGGACGGACGACGGGAAGTTCACGTGGCCCGTCTTCATGACCATGGACCACGAGCAAAACCTGTGGATCTCGGACGAGGCCCTCCACCGAATCACCGCCATCACGACCGAAGGCGCCCTCGTTGCCGCGTGGGGCGGGCACGGCAGCAGCGAGGGCCGGCTCAACAGGCCGGCGGGCATCGCCCTCGACTCGGACGGCAATATCCTCGTCGCCGACGCCCTCAACCACAGGGTCCAGAAGTTCACGCCCCGCGGCAAACTCCTCGACGCATGGGGATCCCACGGCAGTCACAACGGCCAGCTCGACATGCCCTGGGGCATCGCCGTCGACGAGAGGGACGACGTCTACGTCTCCGACTGGCGCAACCACAGGATCCAGAAGTTCAGCGCCGACGGCAAATTCATCATGGCGCTCGGCAGACAGGGGTCGGGAAAGGGTGAACTCGACGGCCCGGCCGGACTGGCCGTCGACAAGGACGGCGATATCTACGTAGCCGAGCCCCAGAACAACAGAGTGCAGCTATTCGACCAGAACGGACGCTGCGTCGAGACGTTCATCGGCGACGCCACACTCTCGAACATGGCCCGCGAGTACATGATGACCAACGCCTACCCCAACCGCCTGCGGGAAATGGCCGACCTCGAACCCCAGAAGCGACTGCGAAGCCCCAGAGCCGTAACCGTAACCGACGACGGCCGCATGTTCATCCCTGACTTCGCCTCATTCAGAGTCCAAGTCTACCGGAAGGAAGCCATCCCCCTGACCGAAAGCCAGATATCCCCGCCGATCCGCTCCCCAGTCCTTCAGACAACCTAGCTGCCAGGACAGCCCGTCATTCCGGCGAGAAGCCTGCATCGTACCCGATACGGGGCAGGCATCCGGAAGCCGTGAACTCCAGGTTTCCGGTGACTGGTTCGCACCCACGGGTATCGGCCGTTGGGAGTTACAGCAAAGACCCCCGAACCCGGGAATCCACCCACGGCTTCGCCGGAAGGCGCCGTCACGCGGAGGAGACGCCGAGGCAGTCCCGCAGATAATACGTCATCGACTGGAGCGACAGCACCGGATCGATGTTGCGAATCACAGTCCCCGCCGGAGCCTTCGGAGCAAGCGGGGCGTAGTTGAGTATCCCACGCACCCCGTCAGACACCAGCCGCTCGATCACCTCCTGCGCCTGAGCCGCAGGAACCGCAACCACTCCTATCGAAATACCGCGGCGCTCCACCGTCACACTCAACTCCGACATCCCCTGCACCGTAAGGTGTCCGATCTCCGTCCCCACTCGCAAGGGGTCCTGATCGAAGGCCGCCACGATGTTGAACGCCTCCGGCGCAAACCCGGGGTAGTTGATGATCGCGCGCCCCAGCCTGCCCACCCCCACCAGACAGGCCCGCCACTCCATGTCCAGCGCCAGTATTTGCCTCAGCTCCCGGAGCAGGAAACGGGTGTTGTATCCCCTGCCCTGCTTCCCGAACTTGCCGAAATAGCTCAGGTCCTTCCGTATCTGGGCAGGCGTCATGAGAAGACGGCTGCCCAGCTGCTGAGAGTTGACCATCTCCGACCCTTCGGCTAGAAGCGTAGTCAGTGCACGCACGTACAGCGGCAGCCTGACCACCACGACCTCGGGAACCTCAAAACTCGGCATTCACTCTCCGACAGGCATGTGGGAACGCTGGCCCCGCGCCTATCCCGCAGTCCGAAAGCGCCGCCATTCTAGCCACCGAACCCAGCCAACGTCAACGCCGTGTACTCGTTCGTAACAGTTCAGAGTTGATGAGGTGAAGTACAGTTACCTGAACTGTTACGCCTTGACAGCCCCGCGAGACCTCTGCTAAGCTCCCGTCGATTTATGGAAATAAGTCGGGATAGAAGACGGATTTCGAAGGAGATACAGAGGTTGAGGAAAACGAGAGTAGCTAAGAAGCAGATCATGGGTCTGGAGGTCCTGGAGGTCCAGGTCTGTCAGCATCACTGGGTAATCGAACCGCCTAACGGCCCGACCAGCCGCGGGCTGTGCCGGAATTGCGGGGAGTCACGCGACTTCCTGAACTACGCTGATGGGTCATCGTGGGGAAGCGACGTATCGCTCGATCAGCTCGCCGGAGGTTCCAGGATACCGACGCGCTTGGGAATAGGCGCGGTCAATGGTTTCCCAGAGGACGAGGACAATTGACCGCCGGGGCGGCAGGTTACCTGAAGAGGTCATTTACCCTGTCACGCACCAGGTCCGAGGCTGTGCCGCCGGGTGGCAGGAATTCGTAGCCTCTGACCAGCGTTGCAGGAATTCCGTCCGCCTTCCCCATCACGAGTTCCGCGGCCGCGGCAAGCTCATCGGCGACCGCCACGGCGGACGCCTTCAGTCCGCGGCCGAACGTGTCGGTAGTGCCCCTATAATCACGGATCGGGGCCAGCCCGGCCACGCCGATGGCGAGGTTCACCTGGCCCTCCCGCCACGCCCGCCCGTGCGTGTCGGATATGACGACGGCTACGCTCACGTTCGGGACGAGTTCGCTCACCCGGTCATGGATCCTCCGCGCCGAGCGGTCCGGGTCTTCGGGGAGCAGGGCGGCTGCGCCGTTCGGCACGTTCGACGTGTCGACCCCGGCGTTGGCGCACACGAAGCCGTGCCGCGTTTCTGAAATGATGATGCCACGGTCCGTGTCCAGCCGCACGATCTCCCTGCTCTGACTCATCACGACTTCGACGAGACGCGGGTCCCTGCCGGTCACGGCAGCGAATTCGAGAGCGGACGCCGATGGCTGAACGGCGGCCAGGTCGAGGGTCATCCCCTCCGCCTTCGAGACCACTTTCTGGGTGACGACGAGGATGTCTCCGTCATCGACAGGAGTGCGCTGGGCCTGAGCGGCAGACACTATGATATCCGCGAGGCTGTCTCCCGCGGCTATCTCGCCGATGCCGCCGATGCCGATCACCTCGATCCTGCGTGCTGCCCGACCGCTCATCAGCTCTCCGGTGAGTCCCAGACTACCGCGGAGCGCGTGGAAGCCGCGGATGGAAGGGGATTATATCAGGGCACCGCGCCGTCCTTACCCGATTGTTCTCACCGTAACTGTTCAGAGACCCTGCGGTCTCCCTATCTGCACGCGCAGGGCGGTCGCGGCCTGCGGTTTTAGCCGAAAACTGTCCCAAACTGTTCCATTTGTTCCATTTCGTAGCTGAGGGTTCGAGTTCGTGGGGCAAATGTGGGGCACTTGTGGAACAGATGTGGAACAGAACCGGAACAGTTGTGGGACAATTGTGGGACAGGTCTTCAGGGTTGCTATTGGGTTGGCTGCTTCCATGTGAATAATATAGTACAGGAGTTCGCTGCCGTCAAGGAGAACCCCCTTCGGCCCAGGGCCTTTTCATTTTCTGGAACAAGTTTTAGACTTAGTGCTAGAGAGTGGAGAGGTGAAGATTATGGAGTTAAGAGAAGCTTTGGATACGGTGCCCGACCACCGGAGCAGTCAGCTTGTCGTCTAGGGTCAGCAGATGGCGCTCGGCCAACTCACGCGCATAGGCGCATCCCTGCCGATAGACCTCCTCTTCCCAATCGATGTCCACGTCAGCCTAGTCTGCGCCCAACCATTCGCGTACGCTGAGGTCTGCCATCAGTCTTGTCCCTCCTGAAGGTTTGTACTCTTTCCAGGATAAGTATAAGACTGATGGCGCCTACTAATCTGGGACAGGCTCGCCTCGGGGGACACATCTTGACATCAGCGGCGGGATGCATTATGATGCCCGCATGAGAACCACACTGACGTTGGAAGACGACATCGCCGACTCCCTGAAGGAGCGGGCCCGGCTTCTCGACATGCCGTTCAAGCAGGTCGTGAACGACGTTCTGCGCCGCGGGATGTCGCCCGGCGTCAGGGAGGCTCCGGGGCCCGGATACCGCGTTACACCCAACCACAGCGGGCTCGCGCCCGGCGTCGATCCCCTGAAACTGAACCAGCTCAGCGACCATCTCGAGGCCGAGGACTTCGCCGGACCGAACGCGGGTTGATAGTACCCGACCTCAACCTGCTGATATACGCCTACAACGACGGGGCGGCTCATCACGACTCCGCCAGACACTGGTGGGAAGACCTGATCAACGGCTCGGAGAGGGTCGGCGTCCCCTGGGTCGTATCGACGGGCTTCGTGAGGCTGATGACCCATCCCAGGGTGCTCGCTCGTCCGGCGGACCCCGCCCAGGCGGTCGACTACGTGCGCGAGTGGTTCCGGTTCCCACACGTCACGCCGGTGAATCCCGGCGCCGGCCACCTGACCCACCTGCGGCGGAGTCTCCTAGCCGCCGGCGTCGGCGCGAATCTGGTGACCGACTCGCACATCGCCGCCCTCGCGATCGAGTACCAGGCAGAGGTGCACTCCAACGACACCGACTTCAGCCGCTTCCCCGGCCTCCGCTGGCGGAACCCCCTCTGAGACGCGCCCGCCGGTCTGCGTTGACACGCGCCGGGCCATGCCATAGGCTCTGGGCGTCGGATCGGCCTGTTGTGAAGGGAGAGCGAATTGGAGCAAGCGCCGGCTGAGGTCATCGAGGGCATTGGGGAGTTCGACTCCGCGACCATCTTCAACGCGGTGGTCGAGTCCATGGGCGGCTCTCAGGGGGGTACGGAGCTCGAGGGCAAGGGCGGGGTGCCGGAGAACTACACCGGGCCCGGCATCCGGTGCCTGCTGCCGGAGCTTGGGACGGCGGTCGGGTACGCGCTCACGTCGGAGGTGACGACCAACGACCCCGACTCTGAGGACGCCTCGTGGGACGAGTACTACGACCTGCTCGACAGGACGCCCGCGCCGATCGTCGCCGTGATGAAGGACGTGGACACCCGGCCGGGCCGCGGGGCGTCCTTTGGGGACGGGATGGCCGTCCTACACAGGATTCTCGGCGCCTCCGGCGCAATCGTGGACGGCTCGGTGAGAGACATGACCGGCATAAGGGAGGCGGGCCTGCCGATGTGGGGCTCCGGTCTCGTGCCCGGCCACGGTGTCTTCAACATCGTCAGGATGCAGACCTCGGTGACCGTGGCCGGGCTTCGCATCCTGCCCGGCGAGCTTCTGATCGCCGACGAGGACGGGTGCACCAAGATTCCCCACGGACACGACCCCTCCGAGGTGCTGGAGACCGCGAGGGACATCCGGGCGAGAGAGCGGAAGAGCAGGGCCTTCTTCACGAGCCCAGACTTCACCATCGAGGAGTGGAGGCGGCGCAGGGCGTCGGACTAGCCTCTGAGCCTGCCCATCTTCGGGTCGTACAGGGGCTCCTGGCTCACCGTGACCGGGAAGCGCCTGCCGAAGTATTCGACCTCCAGCCTGCTCCCTGACCCGGCCAGCTCGATCGGCAGGTACCCGTATGCGATGCTCTTGCCGACGGTGTAGCCGAAGTTGGCGCTGGTGACGTAGCCGACGCGCTCCCGGCCGTCGAGGATCGGCTCCTTGCCCATCACCACGTGCGAGGGGTCGTCGAACACCATGCATGACAGCCTTCGGGTGACGCCGCGTTCGAGGGCCTCTATGACGGCGGAGCGTCCGATGAAGTCGCCCTTATCCAGTCGGACGGCGAAGTCAATCCCGGCCTCGATCGGGTTGTATTCGGTGTGAATATCGCTGCCCCAGAGCCGATAGCCCTTTTCGATGCGCAGGGACTCGAAGGCGCCGCCACCGGCCGCGGTCAGCCCGAGCGGCCTGCCGGCCTCCCAGAGGATGTCCCAGAGGCGGGGGCCGAACTCTGCCGGCGCGTAGAGCTCCCAGCCGAGCTCGCCGACGTATGAGATGCGTATCGCCAAGACGGGCACGTCCCCCACGTCGATCCACTTGGCCGACATGTACCGGAAGTCCGAGTTCGACACGCCGGCCGTCGTGACGCTCTGGAGCAGGTCCCTGGAGCGCGGCCCCCAGAGGCCGAGGCAGCAGCGGCTGGACGAGAGGTCGGCGAGCGCGACCGAGCCGTCGCCGGGCAGGTGTCCGCGCATCCAGTGGAGGTCGAGAGGCGCGGTCGCGCCGCCGGTCACGACCAGGAACCTGTCCTCGGCGAGCCTCGTGACCGTCAGGTCGCACCTGATCCCGCCCCTCTCGTTCAGCATGGACGTGTAGGTGGTCCGGCCTGGGGCCCGGTCCATCTGGTTGGCGGTGAGGCGCTGGAGGTATTCGAGGGCGCCGGGGCCGGAGACCTCGATCTTGGCGAACGGTGTCAGGTCGAAGAGCGCGGCGCCCTCCCTGGCCGCGCGGTGCTCGGCGGCTATGACGGGGGACCACTCGCGGGCCTCCCATCCGGAGCGCGGCGGGAAGTCGGGCGCGGGGAGGCCGGCGTTGGCCTCGTACCACTGGGGCCTCTCCCATCCGGCGCTCTCGAAGAAGACGCCGCCCAGCTCCCGCTGCCTCGCGTGGAAGGGCGTGAGGCGGAGGCCGCGGGGGTCGAGCGCCTGCTGGAGCGGATGCTTGATGTCGTAGACCTCGCGGTACTGCTGCGCCACCCTGGCCCTGACGTATGGCCGCGAGAGGGTGTGGGGATGGAACCGGGCGATGTCCGCCTCGCGCACGTCGATGGACGGGTAGCCGGCGTCCATCCACTCGGCCATACACCTGGCGACTCCGCCCGCGTGGGTGATCCACACGGCCTGCGCCGACCAGAAGCCCTTGACGTCGGGCGATTCGCCCATCACCGGGAAGGCGTCGGAGGTGAACGAAAACATGCCGTTGTAGGTGTCCACCAGTTCGGCGCCCCTGAGCGCGGGGAGTATCTCGGCGGTCACTTCGAGCGCCCTCTCGAAGTGCTCGGGAGTCCACGGGGCGATGGAGGGCATCCTCGGCGCTTCGGCGTGCGGGAGTATGTCGTCCGGCTCGGTCATGAGCGGCTCGTGCTGATAGGAGCCGATGGCGTAGCCCTCGCCCCGCTGCCGGAAGTACATCGCCTCGTCCTGGTGCCGCAGGATGGGGTGGACGGCCTCCGCGGTCTCGCCCCGCAGCTCCGGCAGCGGGGCGGTCCAGGCCAGCAGATGCTGCATCGGGTACAGGGGTATGGAGACACCGGCCATCCGCCCGATACGCGGGCCCCATATGCCGCCGGCGGCCAGCACCTTATCGGTCTCGATCCGGCCTCTGTCGGTGCGCACAGCGCGGACCCTCCCCTTCTCCACCTCAATCCCGGTGACCGTGGTTCGGGCGTGGAAGCTGACGCCGTTCTTCCGCGACACGCGGGACATCGCCTCGCCCGCCCTCGACGCATTCGCCAGGCCGTCGGTGGGAGTCCACATGGAGCCGAGTATGCAGTCGCTGAGCAGCGGCAGCCGCTCCAGGGACTCCGCGGTGTCGATCACCCTCGCATCGATTCCCCACGTCCTGGCGACGCCGACCTTGCGCCTGAGGTCGTCGAGGCGTTCGGGAGTCCAGGCCACTTCGAGGCTGCCGACGGGTGTCCAGCACGGCTCCCCGTCGAGCTCCAGGGACGAGTAGAGCTCGACGGTCTGCCTAGCGAACTCGGCCATGGCCCTGGACGGGTTGATCTGGAAGACCAGGCCGGGGGCGTGAGTGGTCGAGCCGCCCGTCTCGAACAGCGGCCCTTGGTCCACGACCACGATGTCCCGCCAGCCCATCCTGCTCAGGAAGTAGGCGACGCCACAGCCAACGATGCCCGCTCCGACGATGACGAGCCCTGCCCTGCTTTCCATCACGGCACACCTGCCTGTCTCTATAGTGTGCCAGAGTATACCAGCACGGCCGCCGCGGTTGTCTGAATCAGGATTTCAGGATTGGGAGATTGGCAGAGTGCGGTCTGGGGGCCTAAACTTTAGACTGCGCGGGGGACGATGGAGCGACAGCCACTTAAGGTTTGGCTGCCACGTCTGCCAGCGCCTTTGGAAATTCCGCCTCGTTGAACACAAGGCGGAAGGTTCCCTTTGCTGGACCACTCCTCACGGTCATCGTTCCGCAGTTGAAGGCGTCTTCCAAAGTTTCCAGCACGCGCTGCTTGTAGTCGGTGTCTGGGTTTCCGTGAAGGTGCTCGCCTTTGGTTTCAAAAACCCAGACCTGGGATTTGCCCGCCGTTTCTACGCTCATGGCCACAAAGTCCGGCCATATGCGGTCCCGCTTCCATCCCCGCAGGTAGTAATCCCCCCGTTGGCGCGCGGCTATCTTATGCCACCATCGCAGGGCCTTCTGCTCGTCAAGGTAGCGGGCGAAATTGCGCTCCAACTCGGAATCGAATTGACGCTCGTACACCGGCTCAAACAGACTGATCTGCATCGGTCGGTGGTCTCCACGAGCCAGCAGTCCCCCAAGGCCGCGAGGCGCGGATAACTCGTAGGTGTCTACCATACGGAAGTTAGGCTGCCCGGCTTCCAGGTCGAAGCGTATGCCGCCGACGCTCAGCTTGTGCCTAAACACTGCCTCCGCCTGCGTCTCGACGGCGTTGGTCACATACTCTCGCAGCGCAAACGCCAAGTACGAACGCCGATCATGAATTTCGTCGTCGGAGTCCCCCGCTGCCCTCAGCTTCTCTACCAACTGTCGAGAAACACGTCCAGCTTGCCATGAATTGGGAATCACGTCCGCCAAGCGCCGCGCGTACCAAGATATTCGCACGGTCTTGTCAATGTACAATTCCCGCTCCGTGTGGAAGACCGGCAGCGTCTCCCCAACGTCCACTGTCGCCCACTGCCACCTGGCACGTTCGGGGAAGCTGCGCTGTGGGTCCGGGGCCTCGATAGCCTGCCAATCGACGCCGGGCAGGATATGGCGCTGGTAGTCAAGTTCGCCCCAATCCTGGCCGTTCTTGTGGAGGACGAGCGGCAGGAAAATATCCTCATTACGAAACGCTTCGCGCCGTTGGAACGGGATACGCTGAAAGTCCGGTGAATCGCTCAGCACCTCGTCCTGCAGCCCGGTCAGGCCCTCTTGCTCCAGCCCGTTCTTAACCTGGTCTACCGCCAACCCCACGTCGGTATTGAAGCAATAGACGTAGCACTGGTCGAGCGCTTCTCTACCGGTTCGTCGGGCGTGGGGTTGCCGCATCACCCGTCCAACCAGCTGGGTGAGCGCTCGCTGCGCCCGCGTGTTGTCCAGCATGACCAGCACGTAGGCAAAGGGGCAGTCCCAGCCCTCCATCAGGGCTGCCTTGGTGATTATCCAGCGAACTGGAGAGAACTCCGACAGCAGGTCCGCGCCGCGCAGTTCGTCCAACTCCGACGATTTCACCGCCACCGCCTCGGCGGGAACGCCAAGATTCTGCACCAGGTACTCTCGAACGTCCTCAGCGTGAATACGCTCCCCGTCCCGTTGATCCCTCCCGGTTCGCTCCACCCGCACAACCGCAATGGGACGGATGTAGCGTCCCTCGCTCATCTGAAGGGATATCCCCTCGGCGTTCAGCCGTTCCAGTTCGTCCTGGGCCTCCGCCAATGTGTTGTGCCAGTCGGCGTTGGAAGACGACTTCACCTGAACCGGCAGCTTGATCATCTCCTCCTGCTTCAACTCAACGCCTGTGATGTCTACCAATAGGTTGCTGATCCCCCGGTTGGGAGTGGCGGATAGCTCAATGACCATGCTTGGGTCGAGGCGGTTCACCGAGCGCACGAACTCCTCGTTGGCCTCCCGCTTCTTGGCGCCGTAGGCCTTGTGCGCCTCGTCGAGCACTACTACGGGACGCAGCATCTTGAACACGTTGAACAGGCTGTGCTTGACGGGGCCGTTCTCCGAAGTGCGCTCCAGGTGCGGATATTCATTCAACAGCTTGGCGTCGCCCAAGGCGTCGTCCGTGTCTGGAAAGAACGTCGGGTAACGCCCGGAATCGCGGAACATGCGCAGGAACTCCCTCCCCTTCCGCCTGTTGGCGGCGGGCAGCATCAGGAGCATAACGCAGAGGTAGTTGGCGGCGTCCGCCCGCGTGAACAGGTCGTCCTTCTCCAACAGCTTGACGCGGCCGCCGCTGGCCCGCTCCAGCATCTGCCGATAAGGATGCTCACGGTTTCTGAGGGCGGTTTTGGTCTGTTCGTAGATAGCGCGAGTTGGCGTTATCCACAGCGTCAGGCCGGTCTGCCGATTCAGGCGCTCCAGCGCGGCAGCGGCCAGCAAGGTCTTGCCGCCCCCGGTCGGCACCTTGAAGCATACGTGGGGTATAGGCCGCCCTGCATCGTCCGTGCGGCTGGCGTAGGCCCCGGCGCTATCGGCTGCGCCGCCGGATTGAGCCAATTGCCGCCACGCGCTCTTGGGGTAGTTGCGAATATCATCGGAGATGAAGGCATCTACGCTCTCCATCACTGTTATGGCCGTCTCCGACTTCGCTTGCTCATCGGCCAATGCGTCACGCCAGCGAACAAAGGCATCCAGCGCGGCAACCTGATAGTTCTTGAGCTCCATGGCCTACCCTGAGCCGTGAATCTCGTAGGGCAGTTGGCAGAAGGTGATCCCCATTGGCGTCAGGTCGCGCTGCCCTATGAACTTGCCGGGTCCGAATACGATGGCCTTCCTGCCCTTTCCGTCGGCGCTGATGCGTCTTGCCCGCTCCTCATTCAGTATTCCCTCGTTGCTGCACAACCAGTCGAGATCGGGTTTGTACAGCAGGTAGTAGTCCGTAACGCCGTTGGTGTAGAAGAGGCCGTCTTCGTTCTGGCGTTCCAGAGTCGCGGCTCTGGCGGAGATGCCCGACGTCGTGTGCAGCAGGTACGCAGCCAGCCCCGTGTACGACGGCAGCGCCTCGCCCATGAGCATCCTGTCGACCTCTATGGGGGCGCCCAACGTGCAGTAGGTGAACGAGCCTCCCAGACCCTCGCGGAGGGATTTGTCGCGGGTGGGCGGTATACCGCGGATGACGCGCCGCACGCGCTCGGCGGTGATGGTGTCGGCGTATTCCTCGCACTCCACGAGGATGAACTTGCGGTTCCCGCCGTCCTCGTTGTTGAGGGCGAGGACAGCGTGGGCGGTGGTGCCGGAGCCGGCGAAGGAGTCGAGAACAAAAGAGTCTTTATCCGTAGCTACCCTGATAATTTTCTCAATCAGATCAACTGGCTTTGGAGTGGGGAATGACTGGCCTCGTCCGAAAATTTGCTGTAGCTGCCTTGTGGCATCTGTGGCTGTCCCCACATCGCTCCAGATGGTAAATATGTTAGTCCCTCTCTCATAAGCCTCAGAGAGGAATCGCTTGTACTGCGGCCTAGCGTTGCCCGATTTGCCGAATACAATGCGATTGTCATGCAACGCTTCATCGAAGCGTTCGCGAGTAAATCTCCAGCATCTGCCTTCAGGGGGCCAATGAACAGTGCCAGTATTCGGATTCACGATTTCGTAAGTCAGATTTTCTCTGACGTTGGGCGCGTCCATTGGATCAGCCACCCACGGTCCTCGGGGGTCATTATCAGGATTCGAGAACTTACTCTCATCAACATCTCCGAAGTTGAATGAGAAAGCACTCCTGTCCAGTGCATAACAAGCTATGTGATTGTGCGAAAGTGAAACGTCTATGTCGTTTTGGCTTGATTTCCTATGATGCCACACTATGTTGGCGACAAAATTCTCCTCACCGAAAATCTCATCCATCACCATCCGTAGATGATGCTGCTCATTGTCGTCGATGGAGACGAATATCACCCCGTCGTCGGACAGGAGTTCTTTGAGAAGCTGCAGGCGGGGCCACATCATGCAGAGCCACTTGTCATGGCGCTCCAGGTCCTCGTTGTCGACTGGGCCGTTCTCCTTCAGCCACTGCCTCATGAGCGGGCTGTTTACCCTGTCGTTGTAGGCCCAGCCCTCGTTGCCGGTGTTGTAGGGTGGATCGATGTAGATGCACTTCACCCGGCCGGCGTAGCGGGGAAGCAGGGCCTTGAGTGCGTGTAGGTTGTCCCCGTGGATGATCAGGTTGTCGTCCGCGCCGGCCGGGTCAAACGAGCGGTCGGCGTCCGGCTCCAGGGGTCGATAGGGAACGGTCAGGTGGTGGGCGTAGATATGCTGCTTGCCCTTGAAGTCCAGCGTAGGCATGGCCAGTCCCCCGTATAGACATCCAAGTGACTTAAGTGTTTGACTACAGCCCCAGCATGATGACGGCTAGACTACTCAAGGCCGCGTCGGAGTGTCAAGCCGGGCGTGTTGGGCGTAACTGTTCAGAGTCGATGAGGTCTCCCTGTCTGCAAGCGCAGGGCGGTCGCGGCCTGCGCTTTTGGCCGAAAACTGTCCCAAACTGTTCCATTTTGTTCCATCTCCTAGCTGAGGGTTTGAATTTGTGGGACAAATGTGGGGCATTTGTGGAACAGGTGTGGAACAGAACCGGAACAGTTCTGGGACAATTGTGGGACAGGTCTGGTTGGCTGTTGCTGGGTTGGCTGCTTCCACGTGGATAGTATAGTACAGGAGTTCGCTGTCGTCAAGAGGGACTCCCCATTCGGACCTCACAGAGTCTGAACAGTTACTGTTGGGCATAGGGACACGGGTGAAGACTGAATTACGGCCATCCCGTCTCGATGATTCGGAGGCCCCTGTCTGCTATCATGGCGGCGGCGGACTGGTCCGCCTCCACGTCTGCGCTTGGGACTGACTCGTGATTCAGGTCGAGACGAAAAGCGGCGAGAGCGGCGGCTTCGAGCTGATGCGCGGGGAGCGGCTGGACTCCATGCTCCCCGCCGGCGGCAGCGTCGGGCGCGCCGGCGCGCTCATGCTAACCGACCGGCGGGTGATACACCTGAGCGGGGGGCGCAGGCCGCGCCGGGCGTCCTTCGTGTCGACTCGCGGCGTCAGCGAGGCGCACCTGACGCACGAGCGGGAGGGATACGGGGGGCTGGTCTGGGCCGCCCTCGGCTTCGCCGTCGCCGTGCTGCTCTTCTTCACCATCGACCACCAGATCGGCAGGATCGCGGCGTCCGGGGCCTCTGCCGCGATGGCGGCCTATCTGGTGGTCGACCGTCTCACCACGCCGGGCAGGAGGGTCCTGACGTTCAGGGCGGCCGGTCCCGGGGTGCGGTTCGAGCTTCCGAAAGGACTGGAGGACTCCGAAATCCAGGGCTTCATCAACCGCGTGTACGAGCTGAGGTCGCCGGACCGGGCATCCACCTTCGCGCCGCGCTGAGGCGCCGCGCATCTCTTGCCCACACGAGCGGGCGGCGAGACGCTACCCCAGTCTGAGGCTCGGGAGGACGTCGAGGTCCCACTCGCGCCTCGCGCCATTCCGCAGGAGGTCGAAGCAGGCGGCCGCGCCGATCATCGCGCCGTTGTCGGTGCACAGCGCAGGCCTGGGAGCCACCACCGGAACGGGGGCGCGGCGGGACATCTCCTCCCGCAGGAGCGTGTTGGCGGCGACCCCGCCGCCCAGCAGGACGCCCCTCCCGCCATAGCGCTCGACGGCCTGCAGGGTACGCCGGACCATGAACTCGACGAGCGCCTCCTGAAACCCGGCCGCGACGTCCGCGACCTCCTGGGGGTCGCGCGGCCGCTCGTCGGAGGGCGGGTACATCCCCTTCGACTCGGCCCGGCGCCGCACCGCCGTCTTCAGCCCGCTGAACGAGAAGTCCAGCGAGTCCCTGACGTCGGCGCGCGGGAACCGCTCTGCCGATCCGTCGCCCCCGGCGGACACCGCCTGAATCTCCGGGCCGCCGGGGAAACCGAGCCCCAGCACTCGGGCCGCCTTGTCGAAGGCCTCTCCTGCCGCGTCGTCTCTGGTGCGTCCGACCAGCTCGTAGCGCCCATGCCCCTTCATGAGGATGAGGTCGGTGTGGCCCCCGGAGGCAATGAGGCAGACTAGGGGAAACCCCGCGTCTCTCTCCGGGTCGCCGTCCTCCAGCCACGCGGCGTAGACGTGCCCCTCTAGGTGATTGACACCCAGGAACGGAAGGTCCGCCGAGAGCGCGAGGCCCTTCGCCGCGCCCACCCCGATCAGGAGCGACCCGGCGAGCCCTGGCCCGTGCGTGACGGCGACCGCGTCCAAGCCGTCCAGGTCCAGACCGGACTCGTCGAGCGCCTGCCGCGCCGCCGGGATCACGGTGACCATGTGCTGCCGGGAGGCCAGCTCGGGAACTATGCCGCCGTAACGCGCGTGAGTCTCCGCCTGAGAGACGACGACGCTGGACAGGATGCGACGGCCGTCCTCGACGACGGCCGCCGCCGTGTCGTCGCAGGATGTCTCTATTCCGAGAACTTTCATACGCCGCGAGCAGTCTATGAGCCTACCCGTCCCCTGTCAACGACTCTGCGGTCGGTGCTATGATGTGTCGAGACTCAGCGCATCAGGGTGACAGTGTGAGCCGTCGAAGATCGAGAGAGCTCTACGCCGCCGCGCGCGGCCTCATGCCTGGAGGCGTCAACAGCCCCGCCCGCGCCTGGAACGCCGTCGGCGGCGAGCCGCTGTTCATCGAACGAGGCTCCGGCCCCCGCGTCCGCGACGCGGACGGCAGCGAGTATATCGACTACGTCTGCTCGTGGGGGCCTCTGATATTGGGCCACGCCCATCCCGAAGTGGTGGAGGCCGTGAAGTCGGCGGCCGAGAACGGGACCAGCTTCGGCGCGCCGACCGAGATCGAGAACGCGCTCGCCGGCATGGTTCTGGACGCCCTGCCGTCCCTGGAGATGGTCAGGTTCGTCAGCTCCGGCACGGAGGCCGCGATGAGCGCGCTCAGGCTGGCCAGGGCGTACACGCGGCGCGGCAAGATCGTGAAGTTCGAGGGCGGATACCACGGACACACCGACGCTCTGCTGGTGGCGGCGGGGTCCGGCGCCCTGTCACACGGCGTGCCGGACAGCGCGGGCGTAACAGGGTCGTTCGCCCGTGACACGCTGACGGCGCGCTACAACGACCTCGACAGTGTGGAGGCTCACCTGGAGCGCCACGCCGATGACGTGGCCTGCGTCATCGTGGAGCCGGTCGCAGGGAACATGGGCGTCGTGCCGCCCCAGCCCGGCTTCCTTGAAGGGCTGCGGGAATTGACGGCGAGATGCGGCGCGCTGCTGGTGTTCGACGAGGTGATCACCGGGTTCCGCGTCGGATACGGAGGAGCTCAGGGGATCTACGGAGTCGAGCCGGACGTCACGTGCCTCGGCAAGGTGATCGGAGGAGGAATGCCGGTGGGCGCGTACGGCGGCGGGCGCGAGGTCATGGAGACGGTCTCGCCGCTGGGTCCGATGTACCAGGCGGGCACCCTGTCGGGCAATCCGGTGGCAATGGCCGCGGGGGCCAGGACGCTGGAGGCGTTGAGCCGGCCCGGCGTCTATGAAGCCCTGGAATCTGCCTCGGCCTTGCTGGAGTCGGGCCTCCGGGACGCCTTCGCGGAGGCCGACGTCCCTGTCCGGATCAACCGCGTCGGGTCGATGATGACCGTGTTCTTCAGCGCGGACGAGGTGACCGGGTGGGCCGCCGTGTCCGGCTGCGACAGGGACGCCTTCGCGCGGTTCTTCCACCGGATGCTGGAGGAGGGCGTATACCTGCCGCCCTCGCCGTTCGAGGCCATGTTCGTCTCGACGGCTCACGGGCCCGAGGAGATCGAGGCCACCGTGGAGGCCGCGCGGCGCGCGCTGGCGCTTCGGTAGGAGCGTTACCCGCCGGCTACGGGCGCGAGCCCTGCGCGGCGGCGGCCCTGATGCGCGCTATCGCGTCGGCGACGGCTGCGCTGTCGTTGAACACGGCCGATCCGGCCACCAGGACGTTGGCCCCCGCGCCCGCGGCGCGGCCGGCCGTCTCGGCGCTTATGCCCCCGTCCACCTCCAGGTCGACGTCGACCCCCCGTCCGTCGATCAGCGCGCGCACGCGCCTGATCTTGTCCACGGAGCCTTCGATGAAGCTCTGGCCGCCGAACCCCGGATCGACCGACATCACCAGCACCTGATCGACCGCGCCGATTATCTCCTCGACCGCGGATACTGGAGTGGCGGGGTTGATCGCAACGCCCGGCCTCGCCCCGGCCTCCGCGATCAGCCGAACGGTCTTGTGAAGGTGAGTGCACGCCTCCGCGTGGACGGTGACGATGTCCGCGCCGGCCTCGGCGAACCGCGCGGCGAACCGCTCCGGCTCGATCACCATCATGTGCACGTCCAGGGGGACGTCGGTCCAGGGTCTGATCGCCCGCACGACCTCAGGGCCGACGGTCAGGTTGGGCACGAAGCGGCCGTCCATGACGTCGACGTGGATGTAGTCGGCGCCGCCCTCGGCAGCCTCCAGCACCTGCTCCCCTAGCCTGGAGAAGTCGGCCGAGAGTATCGACGGCGCGATCTTGATTGCCGGGCTAGTCTTCATTCTCGGCCTCCAGCTTCACCCTGGCGGCGGCGATGGCCTGTGAGACCCGCCCGAAAGCGGTCCCTCCCGGCACGTCTCGGTCGGCCACCGACGTGTCCACCGTTATCTCGAACACGTCCGGGCCGAAGAGGTCCGAGAAGCGCCGGTAGGTGTCCATCGGGATCGCGTCGAAGCGCGCGCCCTCCGCCGCGGCGTGCCGGGAGAGCCGCGCCGCCACCCCGTGCGCCTCACGGAAGGGCATGCCCTTCCCCACCAGGTAGTCGGCTATATCGGTGGCGAGCAGATGGCTGTCAGCGGCGGCGTCTCTCATGCGGCCCGCGTCGACCCGCATCCCGGCGATCATCTCGGCGAAGATTCCGAGGGTCGCCAGCAGGGTGTCCACGGTGTCGAAGAAGCCCTCCTTGTCCTCCTGCATGTCGCGGTTGTAGGTGAGCGGCAGGCCCTTCATGACGGTCAGCAGTCCGACCAGGTGGCCGTAGACCCTGCCGGTCTTCCCTCTTGCGATCTCCGCAAAGTCTGGGTTGCGCTTCTGCGGCATCATGCTGCTGCCGGTGGTGTGCTCGTCGCCCAGGCGGACGAACGCGAACTCGCTGGTCGACCACAAGACGAGCTCCTCGGCCAGCCGCGAAAGGTGCATCATGCACACAGCCGCCGCGGCGTGATAATCGATCATGAAGTCCCTGTCGGCCACCGAGTCCATGCTGTTGGCCGATACCGAGGCGAAGCCGAGCTCGCGGGCAACGCCGTCGCGGTCTATCGGATAGGCCGCACCCGCCAGCGCGCCGCTGCCCAGCGGCATCACGTCCGCCATCCGATAGACCTGGAGAAAGCGCGAGCGGTCCCGACCCAGCATCTCGAAGTAGGCGAGCATGTGGTGAGCGAACAGCACCGGCTGCGCCCTCTGAACGTGGGTGTAGCCGGGCATCACCGCCCGATCGTTGGCCTCGGCCTTGTCCACGAGCGCGGTGCGGAGGCGCCGCAGCGCCTGGAGCGTCCGGCTCACCGCGTCCCTGGTATACATCCGAACGTCCAGCGCCACCTGGTCGTTACGGGAGCGCGCCGTGTGCAGACGCCCCGCAGCGTCGCCGATCTTCTCGAAGAGGCGGCGCTCCACGTTCATGTGGATGTCCTCCAGATCGTCCCGCCACGGGAAGTCCCCCGCCTCGATCTCCTCGAGTATCTCGACGAGCGCGTCCCCGATCGCCCGGGCGTCCTCCTCCGTGATGATCCCCTGGCGCGCGAGCATACGGACGTGCGCCAAGGAGCCAGCGATGTCCTGCCTGTACAGGCGCCGGTCGTAGTGGAGCGATACGCCGTAGCCGCGCGCGGTCGGTTCCATGGGCCTACGGCATCAGCATTCCACGCGCTTCGGCCGGCCGTTCACGGGATCGGCCTCATAGCCGAGCGGCTCCAGGGCCGTGGCGTCCATGACCTAACCCCCTCTCCTCGGCGTCAGGAACCGGCGCCGGAGGGTCACGACCTTCTCGCCTCGCTGATTGAAGGCGCGGCTCTCCATGTACACGATACCGCGGTCAGGGCGGCTCCGCGACGCCCGCGTCTCCAGTATCTCACTCTCGCCGTATATCGTGTCGCCCTGGAAGACCGGCGCGTCGTGGGTGATCCTCTCGTACTCGAGGTTCGCAATCGCCCTGCCGGACGTGTCGCGCACGCTCATCCCGACCAGCAGGCTGATGACCAGAGGCCCGGCCACCAGTATCCGGCCATGCTGGTGGTCCTTCATGTAGTTCTCGTCGATGTGGAGCGGGTTGTCGTTCATCGTGAGCAGCGAGAAGAGGTGGTTGTCGGCCTCGGTTATGGTCTTGCCCGGCCAGTGCCTGAACACCTGGCCCGGCGAGAAGTCCTCGAGGTAGCCGCCGAACGTGTCCCTGCCGTCGTGGATCATCAGTCAGCGCCCCAGCGACGGAAACTGCCGGCCGCCGAAGTTCTTGGCCGATATGCCGAGCACCTTCAGGAACCCCTCCGCGTCGGCGTGGTCGTAGCTGCCCATCGCCTCCATCGACGAGTCGTCCGTGTACAGCGAGTGCAGGACGGGGCCGTCGGCCTCGTCTATCGCCTCGAAGTAGACCGCTCCCTTGTAGAGCCGCACGACCACCGTACCCGAAACCAGCTTCGTGATCGGCTCCAGGGCCGCCAGAGCCGCGCTCGTCGCCAGGTCGAGCCAGTAACCCTGGTATATCTGGACGCTTATGACACCCGACAGCAGGTCGAAGAGCTCCCGCGCCCGCCTGTCCAGAACGAACTGAAGCAGATACTCATAGGAGCGGCCCAGAAGCTCCATGCCCGGGGCCTCGTAGAGTCCGCGCGACTTGACGCCCACGAAACGGTTCTCCACCACGTGCGTGCCGATCCCCACCCCGTGACTGCCGGCGACACGGTTGGCCTCCTCGAACATGGCGGTCGTGTCGAGCGGTCGGCCGTTCAGCTCGACCGGCGCGCCCTCGTCCCAGCGGACGCTGACCGCCTCGTGCCGGTCGGGGGCGTCCCACGCCCAGACGCCCATCCCGGGCTCCACGAACCCGGGCGGCAGCGTCACGTCCTCCAGGTCGCCCGCCTCGTGCGTCAGGCCGAGCAGGTTGGCGTCCGTCGAGTAGCGCGCCTCGGCCGCCGGCCTGATCGGGACGTCGTTGGCCTCGCAGTAGTCCAGCATCTGCCGCCTGCCGGGGAACTCGTCCACGAACTCCGGGTCGCGCCAGGGCGCGTAGACCTTCACGTCGGGCGCCAGCATGTTGGCCGCCAGCTGGAAGCGCACCTGGTCGTTGCCGCGCCCCGTCGCCCCGTGAAACAGCGCGCCCGCGCCGCGCCTCTCGAGCTCCGGCAGGATCGCCCTGACCGTGACAGGGCGAGCTATGCCCGTGGTGTTCCAGTAGCCCCCCTCGTAGCGGGCCTGCGACTGAATCACCTTCAGCCCGGCCTCGGCGAGAGCCTCACGGCCGGGTACGATGACCGCGTCGGCCGCGCCGCTCCCGATCATCCTGTCGGCGATGGCGTCGACGTTCTCCTCGTCCGGCTGACCCAGATCGACCGTGAAGCAGCTGACCTCGAAACCCTTGCCGCTCAGCCAGTGGGCGACCGTGCAGCTGTCCAGGCCGCCGGAGGCCGCGCCGCCGAGCGTCGTAACGCCGCTGTCCCTGAGCTCGCGCCAGTTCATGGTAGGTCTACACGCCTCTCACGGGGCCAGGTCGGCCCCGTTGCTCCAGCATACCGCGTTGGTCTCTCGATTGATCTCGGCAGTCTTGAAGAGGTCCTGCTGCGTGAGCGGCCTGAACATCTCCCCCCACAACTCGGCTTTCAGGTCGATCTCTCCCTCTTTCCCATCCTCGAATCTCAGCCAAATCCTGTAATCGGCGATATGCCTCATGTCGGCGATGCGCGGAATCACGGTATTCACTCCAGAGGCTGAGTTCATTTCAATCCTTAGATAGGAATCATGAGGCCGTCCTGGAATTCCCGGTCGGGGCCATTGGATACCGCTTCCAGGAGTCCCTCTGCCAACTCGATGCCCTTCACTTTGTCGATGTCCGCATTGCTGATGTTCCACGACTTGGCGGGTTCGATGCAGTTCTGACAGCCCTTCAAACACGAGCAGCTACGGGCGACTTCAACTCCCTTCTCCAGAGCGACACTCCACGCGCTGAACAACTTTTTCGCTACGCCGATTCCTCCGGCATAGTTTTCGTAACAGTAAGCGGATGGTTCACTACTAGGCGTCGAGTAAGTGCTGGTGTCGAACCGGTCTGCCGGTATCATGAACATTGTGCCCACGCGAATCATATGCTCCACAGCGCCAATTCCAGCGACGGCAGCTTTGCTTATCGCTGATGGAGGACAGGGCGGTCGGGGTTGTGGAATGTCAATCCAGAACGAGTGTAGATTGTTCAGGTAAAGGGCATCATTGTCACCCCCTGTCCTGATGATTTCTTCCGTCCGATCGTCCACCAATTTATAACCAGCAAAGTTCACTACCATGCTGATGGAACCGTAGTAGATTTCAAAGCCTCGGTAGCCAAGAGCGTCAAATATCTTTGATTTCGAAAGCACCGTAAAAAATCCTGGATCAGTCCTCAGGTGTTGGTCAGAATCTTCAAGAGTGATAGCCTGTTCCTCATGGGACCTCACGTGATAACGCTGGCCGAAGAAAGGAAAGATGGCTCCAATATAGGCTTCGCGGAATCGCCTCATGGCCGAGATTTGACCTAATTCGTCGTTGTTTCGCTTCAACTTGAACGATTGCCCGATACCTCCGCGGAGATTCAGGATGGGCTGTGGTTTGAAACCTGCAGGCACTGTCCCACGGTTAGCACTTGCTGCACTATAAAACGGGTTGCCTAGTATAGCCTCTTCGTCCGGCTCTACCCTTCCGCCAGTCTCTTCTACAAGCGAGGGAAGATGTCTCTTGATCAGCTCTTCATTGGCTGGATCAACCACCAGTTCGTCAAATGGCTTTTCCAGGAAAGCGTTCAGGTTTTCAACAAAGAAACGGTCAATCGGATCATTCATGGCATAGAACAGCACAAGAGCGTCCTTATCCCATCCTCGACCAGCGCGCCCAATCTGCTGCCAGGCTGACATTATACTGGGTGGAAAACCTGCCAATATAACTCCATCCAGACCGCCAACGTCCAGTCCTATTTCCAATGCGTTGGTAGTGAACACTACTTGAATCTCGCCTGCCTTGATTTTTTCTTGGATATCTTGGCGCTTATCCGATGTCAAATCAGCGTGAAATGCGGATATGCGCTCAGGCTCCAAACCATGTTCTTTGGCCATGCGTTTACAGCTGGCAAATGCCGCCTCCAGGAATCGTTTCGTTGGGCAAAATACCAAGACCTGCAAATCCTCTGCGAGGGCAGTCAGTGCAGCTTTCTCAATGCGCAGTCTGAGGATATTCCCATATTGGAAGTCCCGGATCTCAGGATTGACGAAAAAGAAGTTCCGCTGAGGACGCAGCACCTCCTTCGCGGATACTACCTCCACATCACGTCCAGTAAGAGATTTGGCGTGCTCCTGGGGATTTGCACAAGTTGCGGTGGAAAGAAATACTTGCGGATGTACATCAAGACGATTCAGATACAAGAAGAAGCGCCGCAGTAAAAGAGCCATGTTGCTGCCAAAGAAGCCACGGTATTCGTGCATCTCATCAATTACAACATATCGCAAATTACGCAGAAACCTAGCGCCTCCCGGATGTTTATCCCACGACTCGCGGCTGCCCAAGAATGACATGTTCAAGTATTCGGGATTGGTTAGTAATATATGGGGAGGATTTTGACGAAACAATCCTTTATGTTCCTCTCCCGTATCGCCGTCGTAGGGCCACGATTCAATGTCGAGCGGTTTGCAAATCCGCCTGATTTGCTCCCGCTGGTCGAACGCCAATGCCTTCATAGGATAAATCATCAGCGCGTGGGAACCCTTATTTTGCTTCAGTGTGTGAAGCATCGGCGCGGTGAACGCCAACGTCTTTCCGCTGGCCGTCGGCGATTCCATCACTACGTCCGCGCCACTCAGCGACTTGGCGATGGCGTCGGCCTGGTGCTGGTAGGGCTGCGAAATACCTGTACCGACCAGAGCGTCGCGCACTGCCGGATCAAGCTGTGCCGGCCAGTCATCGGCGTATCCGGGCTGAATCCGGTCAACCGTGCCACGATTTATCGTGTCGGAATCGCGCAGAGCATCGAATTCTTTGAGCCGCGCCAGGAAGCGATCAATGTCGATGCTATTCATCAGATTCTCCCGCGATCTGTGTCAACTTAAAGGCGAGTATTAGTCGGAATGACGGACTACATGGACCCTTCCAATGGCAGTGTATCACCCAGCCACCCTCGCCAACCCCGCCTCCAGCCGCTGGACGGCCTCGTCGATCTCGGACTCGTCCACCGTCAGGGGCGGCATTATGCGTATGGCGTTCGGGCCGAGCAGCCCCAGCAGCAGGTCCTTGTTCCTGTTACCGTCGCTCTTCGAGTGGAGTCCCGCATCGGATGCAGAATGCGTGTCCCAGGTTCGCGCTTCGTCCGCACTCAGGACATTCCTCCTTCTGTGGCCGCTCCTCCTCCTTCTGCTGTCGACGCTCCTCTTCGTCGGCCAAGTACCTTCTCCAATCAGACGAGATAGCACGGATCTCTCGTATGCCATTGTGTATAGAGATTGCAACCCAAAGTATGGCAACGAAGATAGCGATTAGCACGATAACAGTAACTGTCGTGCCTGTGTCTCCAACCACATGTACACGAAGCCTGTCACCTGTTTCACCAGAGTAACACCCAGTGCTCGCCAGCAGAACCAGCAGAGCCACTATCGCTATTCCAAGTCTCCGCATCATCATTCCGTCTTCCTGTTTCTTAGAGGGTGTTCCGAAGTCTCCTCCTTCCGTACGTCAAGAACCCAAGGTTGGGTTCCGGCCTACGCTGAAACGACGGTGGGGCGTCAATCTCCCATGTTCTCCACCCTTCCAATGGCAGTGTATCACCCAGCCACCCTCGCCAACCCCGCCTCCAGCCGCTGGACGGCCTCGTCGATCTCGGACTCGTCCACCGTCAGGGGCGGCATTATGCGTATGGCGTTCGGGCCGAGCAGCCCCAGCAGCAGGCCCTCCTCCATGCACGCCGGGTAGAGGTCAGCCGCCATCTCCGAGTCGAACTCGACGGCCCAGAGCAGCCCCATGCCGCGCACGTCCTTCACACTCTCCTGGCGCTCCTCTAGCGCGTGGAGGGCGGAGCCGAGGCGCTCGCCCATCCGCGAGGCGTTGCCGGGCAGGTCGTTGTCGATCACGTACTTCGTCGACGCGAACGCCGCAGCGCAGGTCAGGGCATTGCCGCCGAAGGTCGAGCCGTGCTCGCCCTTCGGCTCGAACACCGACGCCGCATCCTTGGCCAGGAACGCCCCTATCGGGACTCCCCCGCCCAACCCCTTGGCCAGCGTCATGACGTCCGGCTCCACCCCGAAGCTCTCGTATCCGAACAGGGTGCCCAGCCTTCCGAGGCCGGTCTGCACCTCGTCGAATATGAGCAGCAGACCCCTCTCGTCGCACCACTCCCTGACGCCCTCCAGGTAGCCGGGCGACGGGGTGTTGACCCCGCCCTCGCCCTGGAGCGGCTCCAGCATGACCGCGGCCGTCCGGTCCGTGGTTGCCGCCTTGACCGCGTCCACGTCGTCGTAGGGCACGTGCTTGAAGCCCACGGGCACCGGCTGGTAGAGCTCCTGATAGTGCGGCTGCCCCGTCGCGGCCGTCATGGCCAGCGTCCTGCCGTGGAACGAGTTGAACGCGGTGATCACCTCGTACGCGCCGTTCAGCCGCATCTTCCCGTACTTGCGGGCGAGCTTGACTGCGCCCTCGTTGGCCTCCGCGCCGCTGTTGCAGACGAAGACCCTGTCCAGGCAGCTGTTCTCGACGAGTATCTCCGCAAGCCGCAGCTGGGGCACGGTGTAGAACTGGTTGGAGGTCTGGAGCAGCGTCCTCGCCTGCTCCGCGATAGCCTCGGCCACCGCGGGGTTGGCGTGGCCCGCGTTGTTGACGGCCCAGCCCGACGTGAAGTCCAGGTACTCCTTCCCGTCCTCGTCCCAGACCTTCGTCCCCTGCCCGCGCACGATGACCACGGGCTGCCTCCTCACGGCGAACATGTAGTACTTGCTTTCGACGGCCTTCCAGTCCGTGCTCACTCTCTCACCTCCAAAGCGCTCATTGCTGCTACCCCACGCGCGTGCCGACGGGCCTGCCGGACAGCGAGTCCAGCAGCGCCCCCGGCCTGCGCCCGTCAACTATCCGGGCATGACCCACCCGCTCGAGAGCCGTCACGCACGCCTCCAGCTTGGGTATCATCCCGCCGGCGACGACGTCCGAACTCATCAGGCTGTGCGCCTGCCGCTCCGTCAGCCGCGGGATCACCCGGCGCGACGAGTCCATCACCCCCGCGACGTCGGTGAGGAACACCAGCCGGTCGGCGTCCAGCGCGGCGGCGATCCGTCCAGCCGCGGTATCCGCGTTCACGTTCAGCATCGAGGCGCCGGCATCGGCGGCGTCCTCCTCGGGCAGGCGGGCCGCGACCGGAGCGATCACCGGGATGAACCCGGCGCTCAGCACCGCCCTGACGGGCTCGGGGTCGGCGGCGACCTCGTCCCCGACCAGACCCAGGTCCGGGTCTCCCTGCTTCGCCCTGAGCAGGCCCCCGTCAACCCCGCTGAGTCCCACTGCCCTGCCGCCGAGGGCCTGTATCGACGATACCAGCGACTTGTTCACGACGCCGGCCAGCACCGCGACCACTATGTCGAGAACCGCCGCGTCGGTCACCCGCAGCCCCCGTACGAACCGCGGCCTGACACCGCGCGCCGCCATCCACTCCGAGATCACCTTGCCGCCCCCGTGGACGACGACCGGACGGCCGCCCCGGCGCTGGAGCTCGACGACGTCCCTCAGCGTGGTGTCGTGGTCCCCAAGCGTGCTGCCCCCTATCTTCACAACGACCACAGGGCCCGGGCTCGGCTCCCGAACGGGGCTCCCGTCGGCGGCGGGCGGCGCGGCCTCCGGGTCGGGCATATCCTCGCCCACGTGGTGGGCCTGAGTAGACATCACTCCGGCCCCGGCGTCAGGTGCTGTACGCCGAGTTGAACGTGACGTACTCCTCGGTCAGGTCGCAGCCCCATCCGGTCGCGCTCCCCGCGCCAAGATTGAGACTGACGCGGAACTTCACGTCGGGCACGCTCATCGCGCTGATCACCGCGTCCTTGAGGAACGGAATGGCCGCTCCCTCGTGCACGATGTGTATGTCGTTGATGAAGATGTCTATCCTGTTCTCCTCGAGGGCGGCCCCGCTCTTGCCTAGGGCCATCATGATGCGCCCCCAGTTCGGATCCCGGCCGTGCGCCATCGCCTTCACCAGCAGGGACGAGGCCACTGAGCGGGCGGCCGCACGGGCGTCTTCCAGACTCGCCGCGCCGTCGACGGTAACCTCTATCAGCCGCTGCGAGCCCTCCCCGTCCCGCACCAGCTGCTTGGCAAGGTCGGTGCAGACGTAGGTCAACGCCTCCTGGAACGCCCCCCAGGCCCCGGACCCCGCCTCGATAGCAGGCCCGCCGCCAGCGCCGTTGCTCAGCAGAAGAACCGTGTCGTTCGTGCTCTGGTCCCCGTCGACGTCAATCATGTTGAATGAGGCGTCCACCGCCTCCCGGAGGGCCGACCGGAGCAGGCCGGCGTCCACCGACGCGTCCGTGGTCACGAAGCAGAGCATCGTCGCCATGTTGGGATGGATCATCCCGACGCCCTTGGCCGCGCCGCCGATCGTAACCTTCCGCCCCCCTGCGTCGAAGGAGACGGCCACCTCCTTCGGCCTCGTGTCGGTCGTCATGATGGCGCGGGCGAACTCGGCCCCGCCGTCGGGCGACAGCGCGACGTTCCCAATGTTCTGGCGTATCAGAGCCATCGGCAGCTCCACGCCGATCATCCCGGTCGAGCAGACCAGCAGATCGTCCCCGTCGCAGCCGGCCTGCGCCGCAGCCAGCGACGCCATCTCCTCCGCGTCCTTGAGACCATATCCCCCCACGCAGCAGTTGGCGCATCCGCTGTTGGCAACCACGCCGCGCGCGCTGCCGCCGGCGGCCCGGCGGCGGCTGAGCGTCACCGACGGAGACTCGACGCGGTTGGTCGTGAAGACCGCCGCGACGCTCGCGGGACTCTCGGACAGCAGGATGCCGAGGTCGAGCGTGCCCTCCTCCCTGGTCTTGAGACCGGCAAAGGTGCCGCCGGCCACGAAGCCCTTCGGCGAGGTGACGCCCCCTCTCTGGATGATCTCGATCATTGCAACGCAAGTATAGCAGTGACCGCCGGTCACTGACCAGAGCCGAGACGACAGGGCCGTCCCTGGGTCTGGGGTCACTCTCCACTAGCCACTGCCCTCTGCCCACTCTCCACTCTCCATCTCCACTGCCCACTCTCCACTGCCCACTGCCCACTCTCCACTCTCCACTCTCCACTGTTCTCCCATCCCCTTGACGACAGCGAACTCCTGTACTACAATATCCACATGGAAAGGACACTCTCGTGGTCGTGCCGAACCACGTTCACGCAAACAGCCAACCGGCAGGGGCGCCCCTGCCCCGGGGACTGTCCCACAATTGTCCCAGAACTGTACCGGTCCCGTTCCACATCTGTCCCACAAGTGCCCCACTTCTGTCCACGAAATCGAACCCTCAGCTACGAGATGGGACAAAATGGAACAGTTTGGGACAGTTTTCGGCGAAAACCCCAGGCCGAGGCCCGCAAATGCGTCTGCCCTGCGGCCTCCATCCAGCGCGCCCCGCTTGGAATGACGGAGGTGGTGGATCTGGGGATGGGCGATTCGGTCGGTCAAGGCCGCTCCTTGACCGGGTGATGGTCTACGGCGACAATGACACCCGCGCCACGCCGACTGCCCCTGTTCCTGTGGGAAGTAGAGGTATCGAAGCTCTGTCTGCGGCCTCCCTGGGTCCCGATTGATCCCGTCTCACGCGGCTCCCGACGAACAGACTCCCGGAACAGGCAGCCCCGATGACCACCGGTAGCAGTACCGTCACGGGTATGCTGGCTCGCCTATGGTCCAGACCGCGGTCGCGGGTGGGGCTGATCGTCCTCGTCGCCGGCCTGACGATCGTGGTGTCCATCACGGTCTTCATGCTGCTCAACGCCGACTTCAGAGATGTCGAGCGCTGGAAGTCACTGGGCTATCCGGGCGTGTTCCTCCTCAGCCTCTTGGGGAGCGCCGCGATGATTCCCCTCGTACCGGGCATCGTCTCCCTCTGCGGAGTCAGCGCCCTGCTCAACCCCTTCCTCCTGGGAGTGCTGAACGCCCTGGGAGAAACGGCGGGGGAGGCATCGAGCTACGCGATCGGATATGGGGGCAGCCCTGTGCTGGAGAGACGCCGATTCTATAGAAGGGTCAAGCTGTGGATGGAGCGCCGAGGCGCCGTCGCCCTCTTCGTGGTGTCGGCGATTCCTAACCCCATCTTCGACATAGTGGGGATCGCCGCCGGAGGGATACGCTTCCCCTTCAAGAAGTTCATCCTGCTGGTGCTCGCGGGCAAGCTGATCAAGGGCCTTGCGGTCGCCTACGCCTGCAGCTACGGCGCGGACGCGATTATCGGGTTCCTTCCATGGGTCTAGCCTGCGCCGAATCTCATGCTAAACTGGGCTTCGCGGTCAGGCCGACCCGCCGCGAAGCCAAACGGACGGATGACGAACGAACCGAACGACCCAGCGCCGGAGCAGCGAGACGAATTGGCTGACGACAAGCGCCTAGCCGCCCTCGGCAAATGCCCCGCCTGCGGACTAAGCGCGAACCGGGGACAGGCATTCTGCATCCGATGCGGGACTCCACTCGAAAGGGGGGCCTACAACCCTTTCGAGCGCGTGAAGATGCGCAGCCTGCTGATCTGGATCGCGGCAGCCGCCGCCGTCGGCCTGATCCTCTACTGGGCCGCCTCCGTGCTGCTCTACTACTGGGGCGCCGCCGAGTCTGCGCTGGACGTTCCCCTGGCGATGGCCTGGGCGTACCTCGCGCTCGCGGCATGGCTGGCGTGGCAGATTCGCCGGAGGCGGATCGACCTCTCCAGGCTGATCGGTCCGCTGCCCGAAGGCCGCGAATGGATACCCGTGATGGTCGTCCTCGCCGCCGCCTTCGTCTTCTCCATCGGCTCCGCCCTGCTGCTCCCTGCCCTCCTGTCATACGCGCGGCCCGAATTGGTCGAGGGCTTCCTCGAGGCCAGCGACCCTCTGGAAGGAACGTCCACCTCCCTGGGAACCCTCCTGATCGCGGCCCAAATAGTGGTGGTCGCCCCGATCGTCGAGGAGCTTCTGTTCAGAGGCGCGATGCTCCACAGACTAACCGCCAAGTGGGGACTGAGGACGGCGCTCGTGGTCTCCTCCGTAGTGTTCGGTATCCTCCACGTCAACTTCCTGGGCGCCGGAGTGCTGGGTTTCGTCATCGCGCTGCTCTATCTGAGGACGCGGAAACTGCTCGTGCCCATAATCTGCCACACCGTGAACAACGCGGTGGCCGCCTCCTTCCTCATCCTGGCGCCGCTGATGAACGGAACCGCAGAGGGACAGGCCGCCTTCGCAGGCGAGCAGGCGCGCGATGCGCTCATAGTGGGGTCTGCCCTCCTGCTGCTCACCGCCCCGGCGCTGGCATACTTCGCCTACAGGAACTGGCCCGGAGCAGAGGCGCGGCCGCCCTACCTCGATCAGGCCCCGTAGAGGGCCTCGGCCCTCTCGTAGTCCCCGGGCTCGTTGATGTCCAGGCGGATCATCGGGTCGTCTATCTCGACCTCGTTCACCTCGCCGCGGTGCCTCCGAAACACCTCCCGGAGGCCCTGACTCTCCTCGGTTATCCGGCTCAGCTCGTCCCTCAGAGACGCCGAGAAGACGAGTGGATGGCCACCGCGGCCGAGATGCCGCGGCGAGGTTATCAGGGCGCCGCGCTCCACGTGCGCCTCGACCACCCGCCTGATCAGGCCGGGAGTCCGGGGCTGGTCCACCCCCAGGAAGAGAAGCGCGCGGGCACACGCGTCGACCTCCGCGACCCCGGCCCTGATCGAGCCGGTCCTGCCCCGCCGGTAGCCCTCGTTGACGACCCACTCGGCGGAGCGGCCGTCCACGTAACGGGCAACGCTGTCCGACTCGTGGCCGAGCACGGTGACTATCTGGGAGACCCCGGCCTGTGACAGCGACGCGATCTGGTACTCGATCAGGGTCACGCCCCGCCACGGAAGGAGAGGCTTGGGCCGGCCCATCCTCCTAGACTCTCCGGCGGCTGTCAGGACCGCTGAGACGCCGGGCGCCCTGCTGCTGCGGCCCGGCGGCCCTGTCTTCCTGTTGGGGGAGACGAGGCTCGCAGACACTCTACGCCCGATTCCGACCGGTCGCGCCGTTGGTCACGCAGTCGCCGGCGCCGATTCCCGCGCCTTGTCCACGATCCGGTCGATCCTGTGCGAGTCGAGCTTCATCGGGAGGCCCGTGCCGCCCAGCCTGAACATGAGCGCCTCGGCCATTATGCTGACCGCGATCTCCTGCGGCGTCCTCGCGTGTATGTCCAGACCGATCGGAGACCTGATCTCCCTTATCCGCTCCACCGGAAGCCCGCTGCGGACTAGGTCCTCGTAGATGAGAATGGTCTTGCGCCTGCTCCCCATGAGACCGACGTACTTGGCCGGAGTCCGCGCGGCCGCCTCCAGCGCCACGTTGTCGTACCGGTGGCCGCGGGTGGCTACGATGATGAAGGTGTTCGCGTTGATGGGCAGCTTCGGAAGAGCGTCCTCGGGCCTGAGGGCGACGACCCTGTCGGCCTCGGGGAAGCGTTCACTGTTCGCGAACTCCTCCCTGTCGTCGGTGATGAATACGTCGAACCCCAGCGTCTTGGCGAGCGGCGCGATGGCCTTCGAGACGTGCCCGCCGCCGCAGACGACGAGGCGCGGCGGCGTGGTGTAGGCCTCGATGAAGTACTCCGCCCCGTCAGCCGCCTCGACGAACTCGCACCTCCCGTGGACCATCAGCTCCTGCGCCTTCTCTGACGCCCCGCGGTCCAGCGCAGGGTCGCCGAGCGTGCCCTCCGTGAATCCGCCCTCGTGGACGAACAGCCTGGCGCCGACCCGCTGGCCGGAACCGGCGGCGGGCTTGAGCAGGCTGGCCATGGCCACGGGCGCCCCGCCCTCGTAGGCCGCGTCGATCCGCCTAGCGTACGACTCGTACCGCGCGAGCTCGTACACAGGGTCTATCAGGAAGTACATCGTACCGCCGCACACCAAGCCGTCCTGTGCGGCTAGATCCTCGTTCAGGTGATACTCCCGGTACTCGGCCGACCCGCCCCTCTTGAGGAGCTGACTCGCCGCGAACCAGATGTCCCCCTCGACGCACCCGCCGCCCAGGGTGCCCAAGCCGCTCCCGTCGTTGCGAACCAGCAGCTTGGCGCCCGGCTTCTGGGGCGTCGACCCCTTGGTATGGACCACGGTGGCGACGACCACAGGCCGCTCGTCACCGAGCTCGTCGACAGCCCCGTGGAACACCTCTTTCATCTCAGCGCCCCCTGCCCAAAGATTGCCCGCTGCGCCGGGCCGGCCGCGCAGCGCCCCGTGACCGGCGTTTCGACGACGCCGGTGCCCCTCGGCATCATGGATACAGTGTACGTCAGGGCAGTCTCGTCTTCAATGACCCCGTGACCGTATGGTGTAGAATGACGGCGAGCCGCCGGAAACGCCCGCTTCGCCTCGGGCCGACGGCTCCCCGCGCCGGGCCGTCTCGCAGCCGTGACCGCTCCGGTCCCGTCGGCTCGGCCCTTCGCGCTTCAGGGCAGGAGTGGTTCTTGGAAGTAGCGATGATCGGGCTTCCGCAGAGCGGCAAGACGACGGTGTTCGACGCCGTTACGCGGGGAGGCGCGGGGCCGGCGTCCCACGCCGACGGCGCCAGGCCCAGACTCGCCGTGGCCAAGGTGCCGGACGACCGTCTGACGCGCCTGAGCCAGATCTTCGGATCGAAGCGAGCCGTCCCGAACGAGATCACCTACGTCGACCTGCCCGCTGCGCCGGGAGGCCCCTCGATCGGCGCCGGCGTGTCGGGGGAGCGTCTCGTGCACCTCCAGCGCGCAGACGTCCTCATAATCGTGGTGAGGGCGTTCGAGAACCCGTCGGTTCCAACCCCGCCGGGCGGGAACGACCCCGAACGCGACGCCCGGACGATCATCGACGAACTGACGCTGGCGGACCTGGAGATACTGGAGCGGCGAATGGCCCGCGTCGAGGCCGGATTCAAGGGAGCCAAGACGGCCGAGAGGGACGCCCTCTCCGGAGAACTCAAGACGATCGGAGCGGTCCGCTCGGACCTCGAGGACGGCGCGGCGGTCAGGGAACAGGCTCTGAGCGCCGAGACGTCCAGGATGCTCGCCGGCTTCAGGCTGCTGACGGCCAAGCCGGTCATCGTCGTAGCCAACGTCGGCGAAGAAGGGCTGGACCGCATGGCCGAGATGGAGAGCCGCCTAGAGCCTGCTCTGCGGGTCTGCGCCGCGCACGCAGCCGCCATGTGCGGCCAATTGGAGATGGAACTGGCTCAGATGGACCCGGAGGACGAGGCCGAGTTCCGTGCATCCCTGGGACTGCGCGAGCCCGGCCCGAACCGAATGATCGCCCTGACGCGCCAGGCCCTCGACCTTGTCACGTTCTTCACCGCGAACCCCAACGAGACCAGGGCCTGGACGGCCGTGAGAGGAACGACGGCCATCCAGGCCGCCAGCCGGATACACACAGACATCGCAAAGGGCTTCATCAGGGCCGAGACGATCGGCTTCGAGGACCTGTCCCGATGCGGCAGCGTTGCCGAGGCCAGGAAACGGGGCGCGCTCCGACATGAAGGCAGGGACTACCCCGTGACAGAGGGCGACGTTGTCAACATCCTGTTCAACGTCTGACCACTCGCGCGGCCAGGCGGACGCCCTCGGTCTATACGTCCACGTCCCCTTCTGCGAGACCAAGTGCCCGTACTGCGACTTCAACACCTACGAACGGATCGAGCACCTCATCCCCGCGTACGTCCGGGCGCTGTCGATAGAGATCTCGACGTGGGCGGCGCTCCTGGGCCGCCCGGAGGTCGACACTGTATTCTTCGGCGGAGGAACGCCCTCATACCTGCCGGAAAGACACCTGGCCGACCTCATGAACACGATCCGGGACGCCTTCAGCCTGTCGTCATCGGCCGAGATCACGCTGGAGGCGAACCCTGGCGACGCGGCGCCCCGGCGCCTGGACGCATACAGGGAAGCCGGCTTCAACCGCCTGAGCATCGGCGTGCAGAGCCTTGACGACCGCCTCCTGGCCCTCCTGGGCAGACGGCACGACGCGAGGCAGGCCGTCGACGCGCTCGCGGCCGCAATCGCCGCCGGCTTCCGCAACACCAGCATCGACCTCATCTACGGCCTGCCACACCAGAGCATCGACGACTGGCGCCGCACCCTCGACAAAGCCGTCGGCCTTGGGCCGCCGCACGTCTCGATGTACGCCCTGACCCTCGAAGACGAAACTCCGATGGCGCGCTGGGCAGCATCCGGCAGGCTGCCCACGCCAGACCCCGACCTCGCCGCGGACATGTACGAAGCCGCCGAAGAGACCGCGGCGGCCGCCGGGTACCACCGCTACGAGATCTCCAACTGGGCCCGCCCCGGATTTGAAAGCCGCCACAACCTCCGCTACTGGCGCAACGAGACCTACCTCGGCGTCGGCCCGGGCGCCCACTCTCACCTGGCGGGCCACAGGTTCTCTAACCTGAGGTCTCCCAGGACCTACGTAAAGAGAATGTCGGCGCAGCCCCGTGAGCATAGCCTCGAAAGGCCCGTGGAGGAGGCGATAACCGCCGTTCCGGTGGTCGAAAGCGTCCAGAAAGTGGACGCCGACCTGGAGATGTCGGAGACGATGATGATGGGACTGAGGCTCGACGACGGGATAGCGGTTGAGGAGTTCACCCGACGCTTCGGACGGCCTCCCGCCGACTTCTACGGCGGCCAGATCGACGAGCTCGGCTCGCTCGACCTGCTGGACCCCTCCGATGGCAGACTGCGGCTCACGGACCGAGGACGCCTGCTTGGCAACGAGGTGTTCGCCCGGTTCCTCCTCCCGGCGCGGTAGGCCCCCAGCCCGCCCCTAGTCCAACCCGACGAGTCTCGGCTGGATCGGCTCGTCCTCGACAGGGTCGAATCCGACGGCCCCGACCCCCACCAGACGGAACAGGCGCCCCGGCGCCAGCTCCGACCGAAGAAGCGCCACCGCCACTGCCTCCACGCCCATCGAATCGTCCACCCCCTCGGGAACCGCCTTCTGCCGGGTGAACGTGGTGAAGTCGGCCAGCCGCAGCTTCAGCCTCACCGTGCGGGCGTGCAGCCCGCGGCTGCTCAGGTGGCCCCCGACACGCTGGCTCAGCCTTCCCACCAGCTCGATCAACTCCTCCGGGTCGTCGCTGTCCTGCGCCAGCGTCGTCTCCGCGCTCACCGACTTCCGCGCCCTGGCAGTCTCCACCTCCCGCCTGTCTTCACCCCTGGCCAGGCGGCTCATGTGCTCGCCCATCCGCCCGAACCTGCCGACGAGCCACTCGTCCGTCCTCTCCGCCAGCTGCCCGATCCTGTGAATCCCCTCATGCTCAAGAATAGCGGCCGTCTTCGGGCCGACGCCCCAGAGCCTGCCCACCGGCAGCGGCGCCAGAAACTCGCGCTCCGCGCCGGGCGGCACCACCGTCAGGCCGTCGGGCTTGTCCAGGTCGGACGCGATCTTCGCCGCCGACTTGCTCGTGGCCACGCCCACCGATATGGTCAGCCCCAGCTCGGTCCTGACCCTCCCCTTGAGATCGGAGGCGACCCGCGCCGGAGGCAGCGCCTGCGTGACCGAGCCGGTCACGTCCAGGTACGCCTCGTCCAGCGAAAGCGGCTCCACCAGAGGCGTGATGCTCCTGAAGATGTCCATGACGGCGCGGGAGACCTCGGCATACCGCTCGAACCTGGGAGCCAGCCTGATCAGCCTCGGACAGCGCTCGAAGGCCGTACGCATCGGCATCGCCGACCGAATGCCGAACCGCCTCGCCTCATACGAGGCCGACGCCACCACTCCCCTGTCCTCCGGGCGGCCTCCGACCACCAGCGGGCGGCCCCTCAGGCGTGGGTCGTCCCGCTGCTCCACCGACGCGTAGAAGGCGTCGAAATCGGCATGAAGTATGTGTCGCACGGCCCCCTCCGATTTTGGCGCGTACTCCTTCTAGGATAGTACAAGCCTGATGGCAGACCTATCGGCAGGGATGCGCCTATGCCCGTGAGTTGGCCGAGCGCCGTCTGCTGATCCTGGACGACAGGCTGAATGCGAGCCAGGCCGAAGAGTCTGCGGTCGGTGGGGGCGCGTGCCAGGACGGTGGTGACCGAGTTGAGACACCTTCTTCATATTGCCTACTAATCTGGGACAGGTTCCGACCGCCCCCCGCCCCTTGACAGCCGCGAACCCCTGTACTACAATATCTACGTGGAAGGAACGCAGCCATGATCATGCCGAACCACGTGCACGGAACCAACCCGCCCGTAAGGGCACACAAGGGGCACCCTCACCCCCGGGACCTGTCCCACAATTGCCCCAGAACTGCCCCAGAACTGTCCCAGACCTGTTCCACAAGTGCCCCACTTTTGTTCCACGAAATCGAACCCTCAGCTACGAGATGGGACAAAATGGAACAGTTTGGGACAGTTTTCGGCAAAACCGCAGGCCGAGGCCCTCAGATGCGATTGCCCTGGGAAGGCCACAGCGCGAGAGGAGGATATGAAACCGATCGTGGACAAAGAAGCCGGCGCGCTGTACCTGTGCCTCGACGACTCCACCGTAATCGAGTCCGAGGAGGGGGCGCCGGGGAACCCATTTCTGGTTGATCCTGCCTGCCATCGGCATCTGGTGTATGGTAGATGTATATTACGCGCCAACGTAAACATCGACGATCAGGTGTGAGCCGAGATGATGCGATGCTATCAACTCGCGGCCAAGCGCGGGGCTATTAGCTTCGCGCTCCGAACGCTGGCCGCCGAATCCGCGTCCGTTGAAGGGAGCCCGCGCGCTTCGTGGGGTACGCTGGGAGGTCGGCCTCGACGCGATGTCTTCCAGCCGTTCGCCATGACCCTGGTCGATACCCCTGCTTGGGTAGAGTTGATGACAGCCCTCTTCTGGAACAGGAGTGCAGCCCATGTCTGACGACAACTTCAATAAGTACTGCGAGGCCCTGCTCGTAAAGTACAACCAAAGGAATACGAAGGCAACCAAGCGGCACGTCGAAAGCCTGTGCAAGTTCCTCAGAGAGAAAGACAACCATGTGGTGCAGACCATGTTCGGTGGGTCTGTCAGGAAAGGCACGTACGTGAGCGGCCTCAGTGACGTCGACATGCTTCTGATAGTCAACGACTCCTCGCTTGTAAACCAACTTCCCTCGAAGGTCATAGCCTACGCGAGGGACACCATCCAGCAACGACTCCCTAATAATTCCGTAAGCGCGGGCAACTTGGCGGTGACAGTCAACTACTCCGACGGCAACGAGATCCAGATACTGCCTGCCATACGGACGAGGAGCGATGGGGTGCGAATTGCCGAGCCTGGAAGCACTCGATGGAGCAAAGTCGCGCAACCCGAGAAGTTTGCCGAAAAGCTCACCGAGGTCAACCAGGCAAGAGGTGGCCGTGTCGTACCAGTCATCAAGCTCGCCAAGGCCATTGCGGACTGCTTCATAACACGTTCGAACAGGAAGATCGCCGGATACCACATGGAGTCTCTCGCGATTGACGCCTTCAGTGACTATAACGGTTCGCGCGACTCGAAGACCATGCTGAATCACTTGTTCAGGCATTCGGCAAAAGCAGCAATGCGCCCAATTGCAGACCCCTCGGGACAGTCCAGATACGTGGACGAGTACCTCGGGCCTGCGGAATCCAACTGTCGCCAGCGGGTTTCGACTTACTTTGGTCAGATGAGAGGCAAGGTAAATTCTTGCAAGACCAAAAAGGAGTTTGACAGTCTGTTCTGTGAGGGGAGCGCCAGCAGGTAATGATGATGGATGGCAAGTTCATACTGATCTCCGGCAGCGCAAGCCGTTCGTGTCCAGAGGACAAGTTGAACACAGCTGTCAAGTTCGTCGAGAGTTTCACCGGAGAGGTGTTGAGACGGGGAGGCGGTATCGTAGCGCTTGCTGGGGACGAAGAGTCCACCAAGGACGAACACAGTACGCCCCATATATTCGACTGGGTGGCGCTTAGGGAAGTCGAGCGCTATGCCGAAACCACTACGGAAAGCCCTCGCAGGTACGCGCGAGTCGTGATGTCCGACGAAGCCCCGAACTCGAAGATAGACAAGGCCAATCTGCAACTGCTGACGAACTTGGAGCAGAGAAACATCGTAGAAATCTGCCACGTACGTCGGGAGGTGTTCACTGGCGGCGAGTATCGAAAGGAGCTCATTGAACGGGCGGACGCGATGCTCGCAATCGGTGGCGGCAAAGGCACGTACTCCACAGGAGCGGATATGACCGCTCGGGGCAAGCCGGCGCTGCCACTGGACTTGCGGCTCGGCTCGCTCAGCGACGACGGTGACGGCGCTATCGCCTTGCACCAAGAGATGACGTCGAACCCCAGCCGCTTCTTCCCCAGCACACACTCAGACGTGATCAATAGGGTTGAATTGCTCTCCCTGGACCGCGGTATCAACGATGCGGGAACTGTGGCACGGGGGTCAGCCGAGATGCTCGCCAGAGAGCTAGAAGCCACTCCTCAGGCAGGCTGGAGAGCAAAGGCCAAGAGGCGATGGGTAGCCGCATGGCAATTTGCCAAGGCGCTTCCTGTGATCTCATCTGCAATCAAAATTGTCGAGTTCATATTGCGGTCGCTGACATGACAACAAAGTCCCACGTGCGAAGACCGGCTACACCGTCGTCCCCAACCTTTGCCCCGACGACCCAATCCCTGCTTGAAGAAACCGCCTCCGGCCTCCATTCAATTGGAGACCCCGAGATCCTACGGTTGGAGCTGACCGCCCTCTTCTGCTCCAACCGCTGCCCCGGCGACCTCATACTCAAGACCTACGACCTCGCCAGAGACATGCGCGGCGCCAGAGTCCCCGTCATAGGCGGGTTCCAAACCCCGATGGAGAAGGAGTGCCTGCGCCTGCTGCTCCGAGGCAGCCAGCCCGTCGTCGTCTGCCCCGCGCGCGGCATCGACAACATGCGAATCCCCCGCGACTGGCGCGGCCCTCTGAACGCCGGCAGGATGCTGGTCCTGTCTCCATTTCCATCATCTCGACGCAGGCCAACCGCAGAGACGGCGGCTCAGCGCAACGACCTCGTAGCGGCCCTGGCTCAGCAGGTCTTCATCGCCCACGCCGCGCCCGGCGGCAAGACCGAAGCCTTCGCCCGCAAACTCGCCGCCTCCGGCAAACCGCTCCTGACACTGCCCAGCCCCGCCAACACGAACCTAGTGGGCCTGGGCGCGGAGGTGGTGGGACACACAGACACCCTCCGGATAAGGCATGAAGGCAACGTGAAAGGAATCCATGCAGTCCCGGGCACAGAGCTTAGCCGCACGGATGCGGATTTAAGTCAGGACGGGTCTCTGACACGATATATCGTGACCTGATCGCTGTGGAAGACCTTGTCCAGGTCCACCCCAACCATGTCCTCGAACTTGTCGAGTCCGTCCGCGCCGTAGTAGACCCGCTCCAGCGGCCCCACGTAAACGTACTCGACCCCGTACTCCGCCAGCAGCTCGCGAGCCCTGTCCGGGTTGGCCGTCTCGTACAGCAGGCTCACGTCCCTCACCCGCCGGCCAACCTGATCTCGGTAGTCCCAGCGCTGCTGCTCCTGGTGCCACTGCCAGCCGACGACGCTGGGCAGGCCGGTGTAGACCGAGACGCGGCCTCCCCACCTGTACCTCTCCGGCTCCGTCGACCCCTCTAGGACTATAGGGGAACCCTCCACGTTGTCCAGAAGCCACCGAATGCCCTCGAAGTCGGCCTCGAGGTCGATGCTTCCCCTAGGATCTCGATAGACCGCGCCCTCGATGTATGCCGTGCCGTCCAGAGTCAGCGGCGTCACCCTGTCGTCAAACCGGTATCCAAGCCGATCGTGAGTCCCGAGCGCCGGATACGCGGCGGCCCCAACGAGCAGCGCGCCGAGCGCGGCCAGCCACGCCTTCGCCGGCCAGCGCAGACTCCCAAGCCGCTCACGATAAGCATGGGCCAGCCTCCACAACAGATACGCCGACGCCACGGCCAGCATGACCCATATCTGCAGGTAGAACTTGAAGACGCTGTTCATTCGGTCGATGTCGCCCTCGACCCGTACCAGGTCGAGACCGATCGCCAGAGACAGCGCCGCCGCCACTATCAGGCCGATGAACGCCAGGCAGGGAGCGTCCGGCCGCATGGACCATATCCACTTCAGAGTGACGGCCGCAGCGAGCGCCAGCAGCACGCCGACGAAGAGGACAGTGCTCCCGAAGCTGTCGTAGTACAAAGCCAGAATCGCCAGGGCGGCGGCCACC
This sequence comes from uncultured Dehalococcoidia bacterium, assembly GCA_958295685.1. Lineage (GTDB taxonomy): Bacteria > Chloroflexota > Dehalococcoidia > Lucifugimonadales > CATQGZ01 > CATQGZ01. The sequence goes on along the minus strand of OY282365.1, from coordinate 268,725 downwards.
ATCGCCAGACCTGCGATCAGAGACAGCCTGGCCCCGGTCTCCCCGCGCGCCAACGTTGCGCGCGCATGTCTCCCGATCCGAACCGCGCCGGACAGCCATTCGCGCGACTCGATCATGAAGAACGACCCGACGATGAATATGAACAGACCGTTTATCGCCAGGAACTGCCACAAGACGGTCGTGTTGGTCGTGCTCTCCACGCCGCCAAAGAAGGTCTCGTAGGTGAGATGATAGGGCAGGAACGCGAAGTATCCGACAGCGGCGACCAGGGCCGACGCGGCCGCCCATCGAATGATCACCCGCAGCCCCAGTCCGCCGTGGCGGAGGTATTCGGACAGGAAGACCGCCGATACTCCGACGACGAGGTAGGTCGGGAAGTCCCAGGCATTGATGAGCCTCAGCGAGCCTGTCACCACTCCCAGGACGGCGAGCCTTGCCATATCCTCGACGCCCCAGAGCCGACCCCGGCTCCGAGGGCGGGCTGCTCCTATTACCACCGCGGCCGCGAGACCGAGCGCCAGCAGCGTGAACGGCAGGGCCATCATATGGGCGTGCAGGTCGGCGAACAGGAACGTGAAGAACGGGAACTCGTTGATCTCGAATCCGGGAGGGTCCGGCGGCATCATCCGCGAGCTGCGCCAGAAGTCGAATCCGACCACGACGGTGTCCCAGAACGGCAGGCCGAGGACGAGCGACCGCCAAGCGCCCCGCACGACCTGAACCGCCCCATCCAGATTGCCTAGCACGGTTACGAAGAGGACGCCGCCGAGTCCCGCGACCACCGGAGACAGGGGCAGCCCGCCGGCTCCGGCGCCGTTCTCCCCCACGCGAGAGCCGAGGGTATCGGCGTCGGCCCGGCCCCTCCCGGCCCGGAACAGGCTCAACCGAGTCGTCTCGGCAAGGTTATACACCAGCGAGAAGGCGCCCGCCGCCGTGAGCGCGAAGAAGGTCGGGACGGCCAGGTTGAATGCCACCGCCGTCCCGATCCCCGTGGCCCGAACGAGCGTCGCTACCAGAAACTGGCCCCAGTAGTAATAGTTGATGAAGCCTCCCCCAAACCATGGGTCGTACGGCGGCATGTAGCTAGACCGCAAGACAGCGTTCAGGTAGGCCAGGTCCATGGGCTTCTCGCCGCCCCTGTATGGGTGCCAGAGGTCTGGGTTGGCCATCCTTATCACTACGAAGACGAGGTAGGCAGCCAGGAACACCGTCTCGCATACCAGCAGAAGCTTCCATCGGCGCCGCGCGAAGCCGATCAGATCGCGCCATCGGAAGGCCGCAACCAACGCGGAGACCGACCCGACCGTGATCAGGCCGACGAGTACCGACAGACGGGAGAACCCGACCAAACCGGAACTCGCCAGCAGCCAGGCCACCAGCCCGACACCCAGCAGGCCCAGGGCCTTGGCGAACAGGAAGCCTCTGTCGGGAAGGGGCCTGAACACCAGCCACGCGAGCGGGAGCGCGGCCAGCGCCATCAACTCGACGACGAGGAGCCAGGCGACGGCAGGCACTCGGCCCGTCCAGCTATCCGCCCTGACGATGTCCTTCCAAGAGCCGCCCTTCCTCTGAGCCTCGGCGGCTTCGTCCGACAACATGAGCCCATTCTCCACCCCACGCGGGGGCGGCCAGGCGTAGTCGGCATCTCTCGCGATCTCTCTACGGATGGCCGCGGCGTCGTAGCGGGCCGTGTTGCGCAGCACCAGCACCTTCGGATGGTCGTACACGGTAAAGCTCTCATCAGCAGCCCCCAGCCGCAGAGACACCGCCGATTGACTGTAGCCTCTCAGGGCCTCTGGCTCGGGCACATCCGGCCTTCCGAACGTGTCGTCGACGAAGCTGACGCCCAAGAACTCGGGATAGGAGGTCTCGAAATGGACCAGCTCGTAGCCCAGCCGTCCCGAGAAGAGAGCCTCGTAGTAGCTCCGGCTGACCGGATAGCGATCGGGCAGGCGCGGGATTGTTCCGTAGAGGCGGTTGCTGTAGAAGACCAGATAGTCGGCTGAGGCCAGCCGGTCGGCTATCTCTAAGGTCTTCTGAGGAAGATCCGGGTTGTAGAGTTCGAGCTCCTGCACGTTGTAGTCGTACAGCTCCGGCAGGCTCTCTTCCCAGTGCTCCTTGAGTATGGTCGCGGTTCCGGGGGCGTCCCGGTGTATCCACTCCGACGCCCTGACCGCGGTGTGCTTCTCAGAGTAGATCGAGACGTACGCCAGGGCGTAGAAGATGGCGCTCCCCGCGAGGATCACCCCACATGCCGCCGCATAGGGCCGCAGCGACGAGTGTCGGGTTGCCGCCGCTCTCCAGATCGCCGCCAGCATCCGGGCGCCGAACAGTATTAGGAATGGAGTGATGGGGAGAAGGTAGCGGAGAAACTTCACCTCGAACGAGCCGATTATCAGGAAGTACGGCATGACCCATGACATGAGCAGCACGTCGGCCCTAGACTCCGCGGAGCGGAACGGCAGCGTCGCCGCCAGCGCGAGCAGGGCGATGCCGGCCGCGGCGAATACGGCGGCTATGCTCGTGGAGTAGGCGAGCACGGCAATCGGGACAGCCACTCCCGCGGCCGCATACGCCGCGCCAAAGGCGGGGCGCATCCCCCTCAATGCTGCGTAGCACAGCCCGCTCCACGCCACCAGTCCCAGCGGCCATCCCAGACCCCAGGCCGCGAGCTGGCGCATAAAGTAGACGTAGGGCGTCGTATTCACGTACTGGCGGGTGTACGGGAAGTCCACGACCCTCCGCACCATCTCCGACTGCTCCATCACGTCCGCGTAGAAACGACCCCAGTCCAGGAACATGTAGGGCTGCGCGATAAACAGGGCGGCGAGCGCGGCGCCCGCCCCTGCCGTCAGGCCGATTGCGGCCCCGCGGAGCCGTCGGTCGAAAGAGGAACCGGTGGGGCCGAGCAGCGAGAGCGCATACATCCCGTGCGCCAGCGCGAAGGTCCCCAGGAAGGGCGCGATGCTGACCTTGGTGGCAAGCCCCAGACCTATGAGCGCTCCTGCCGCCGCCGAGTCTCTCGCCCGCCCATGCCTGGCGACCCTCATCAGGAAATAGGCCCCCGCCACCACAAGCAGTGTCAGCAGTGTATCTACAGCGAAAAAGTGGCTCAATTGAATGTGAATCACGGCCACGGAGAGGAGACCCGCTGCCAGAGCCCCTACCCTTCTACCGTACGCCATGCTGCCCAGCAGGAAGACGAGCGCCACCGTGGAGAAGTCCGCGAGCGCGGAGACGGCTCTGCCAACCAGCCTGAGGTCGTGCGGACGCTCGCCGGCGAGCTGTTCGTAGGTAAGCTCGATCCCCTTCAGAAGATATAAGGGGAAGCTCCCATAGGAGAAGCGGCGGGGATTCCAGGTGCTCGCGTCCGCGTCGAACAGCGTGCCCAGATTGCCGAGGCCGGGCGGCGATATCTCGTGAACCTTCGAGAGGATGAACCGCTCGTCGGGGTGCGGCGTGTATGGATAGCCCTCGTCCCAGTTCAGCCCGTACAGCCGAAGGAGCAGCGCCGCCGCCATGACGACCAAGATGGCGGCAGTGAGGAATCTGGACGATCCGGAACCCGCGGCCCTGCCTGCCGTCTCAGGAGAAGAGTCGATGCCGGGCAATTCTAGCGGCTCCGGGCGCCGGTCTCCAAGCTTGGACACACCTTAGCCGAGCTTCGACAACTTCGGGATGACCTCCTCGGCGAGGACGGTCATCGAATTGACCCATCGCTCGCGGGGCTCCCACTCGTGGCCCATCGCCAACAGGACACCGAAGCCGCCCACGGTCTCGTACAGGTCGCTCAGCTTCTCGGCCACCTCGTCCGGGCTCCCGACCACCCAGATATTGTCGACCAGGTATTCGGGCGTTACGTCCGAGTCGGGCATATCCGGGTCCTGCTTCATCAGTCCCAGCATCCCGTGTCTCGGCAGCGTGCGCAGGAAGTAGTTTCGGAAGTCTCGGGTCATTACGCCTTCCAGCGCCTCTTTGCGGGCCTGTCTGCTCGTATCGGATACGTAGACCTCGCGGGCGACCCGCCACACCGATCGGTCGGGGGTGCGTCCCGCGGACTCAGCCGCCTGTTCGACCGACTCCCAGTGAGTCTTGACCACGCGAGTCGGCACGATGTTGATGCTCATCGGTATCCATCCACGCTGTCCTGCCAGCATCAGAGTCTCGGAACGTTCGGAGACTCCCGCTACACCTATCGGCGGGTGCGGATGCTGATACGGCTTTACGTGAAATTTTACCCCGATCTCCTCATCCGGCTCTGGGATGGTGAACTTCCAGCGCTCGTGCTCGTACACTCCAGGCTTCGGGTCCTCCCATATCTGAAGGACGAGGTCCACGGCGTCGCGGGTCATCTTGCGATGCTCTCCCGTCGACGGTTCGAATCCGAACACCTCGAGGTCTCCCAGGAATCCGCCCGAGCCCACGCCCCAGTGGAACCTGCCCTTGGCCATGTGGTCGAGCTGTGCGATCCGGTGAGCCAGGGTGAACGGATCGTGGTTGGGAATGCAGGTCACGCCGGTACCCAGCACGATGTCGCTCGTCAAGGCGAGCGCCTGGGCGATGAACAGGTCAGGCGCCGGGATGTTCTCCCACTGTGCGGTGAAGTGCTCGCCTATCCATGCCTCCTTGTACCCGAGCCCTTCCAGGGTTACTATCTGCTCGAGATCGTCCTCCAGCGTCTGGGTCAAACATGATCCAGGCGGGTGAAGCGGCATCGTAAAGTAACCGAGATCCATGAAGTTCCTCCGTGCAGCGCGGGCTTCGTCGAGACGCCACGCAGTATAAGCTAGGCCCGTACCCTTCTCAAGACTGGACTGCGCGGCGGATGAGTTGGAGGTCGTCCCGAATGCAAGAGCGCGCTCTGGAGATACTCAGAGGACTCGGCGCCGTGCCTGCCGTGCCCTTTCACGAGCATGGCCCCGCCCGCTATATCGAGGCATTTCTGCGCGGCCTGTCGATCGACGCGCGGCGGGACCATTACGGCAACATCATCGCCCACTACGCAACTGGAGAAGACACGAGCCGACCTCCCATCGCATTCGTTGCTCACATGGATCATCCCGGCTTCGAGGTCATCGAGGTCGAAGGCGACCGCGCCGTCGCCCGCGCCCTCGGCGCGGTCCCGGCCGCATCGCTGGTCAAGCCGACGTCGGTGCTCATCGTGCCTCCCGGCGGGGAGCCGGTCCCAGCCCGGACGCGCCCGGTCGACTCACAGGCGCCTCAAGGCCCTGACAGACGCTGCGTGCTGGTCCGGCCCCTCTCCCAGGTTCGGCTGACCCCGTCAATGCCGGTCGTCTTCGATCTGCCGAGCTTCGAGATGCGCGGCGAAACCATACACATGCGCGCGCTCGACGATCTGGCGGGATGCGCCGCCATCCTCGCCGCGCTCGAGCGCGTGGCGGCGGAAGAGGTGCGCGCCAACCTGTACGCGGTCTTCACCCGGGCGGAGGAGGTGGGGCTCATCGGCGCGCGCCTGCTTGCCTCGAGTGAGGAGCTTCCACGAGAGACGACCATAGTCTCGGTCGAGTCGAGCCCTGTCATCCCCGGTGTGGTTCAGGGAGATGGGCCGGTGATTCGCACGGGAGACGCGATGTCCACCTTCGATGACGACGCCGAGCAGGCGTTGCGCGGCGCGGCGGCGCGTCTCAGGGAGCGTGACGGAGGGTTCAGGGCCCAGCGCAGGCTGATGAGCGGCGGGGTATGCGAGGCCACCGCATTTGCGGCGCGCGGCTACCGAGTCACCGGGATCGCGTTCCCTCTCGGCAACTATCACAACGCCACCACCCGCCTCACCGACCCGGACGGTGGAGTAGGCGCCGAGTACATCGAGCGTTCCGACTTCGCAGGAGGAGTCGACCTCATAGCCGAGGCCGCTGTAGGAAGCGTGACCGGTGACGCCTCGTCCGGCCCTCTGCTGGCCGAAGTCCCGAACGAGACAAGAGATCGGCTGAAGACCACCGACGGATAATCAGACGCAGCCCTTGCTCCGGCACTATCTGAGCTCTGCGTCTCTGGTGTATTCTTTGATCGAGAGGACACGAGGTGGATAGTGACCTACGATTCCTGGTTACAATGCAGCGAGGGGTGCGAATGGCGGCTGGAGGTGACCGAGGTCATCTACCGCTGCCCCGAGTGCGGTGGACTTCTCGAGGTAGGCCACGACGTAGACGCCCTCAGAAGACGGAGCGGCGCAGCGTGGATGCGCCTCTTCGACGACCGCTACATGAGGACCGAGTACCCCTATGGCAGCGGCGTCTGGGGCAAGAAAGAGCTGGTCTACCCGGGTGTGCGGAACGAGAACGTCGTATCCATTCACGAGGGTGGGTCCAACCTGTTCTGGGCCGAGCGCCTCGGCAAATCGATCGGCTTGGATGACCTCTGGATCAAGCAGAGCGGCAACAGCCACAGCGGGTCGTTCAAGGACCTCGGTATAACCGTCCTCGTGTCCGCCGTCAGGCAGATCATCAGCGGTGGAGGCGGCATCAAGGCGGTCGTATGCGCCTCCACCGGAGACACGTCGGCCTCTCTGTCGGCCTACTGCGCCGCGGCCGGGATTCCGTCCGTGGTGCTGCTGCCCAGAGACAAGATATCGCCTGCCCAGCTCATTCAGCCCATCTCCAACGGCGCCATAACGCTCGCCCTTGACACAGACTTCGACGGCTGCATGGCCCTGGTCGAGAAGCTGGTCGAAGACAGGCGGTTCTATCTGGCCAACTCCATCAATCCCCTTCGCATAGAGGGGCAGAAAACCGTCTCCATCGAGATAGTCCAGCAGTTCGACTGGGAAGCGCCCGACTGGGTGATCGTGCCGGGCGGCAATCTCGGAAACGTCGCGGCCGTCGGCTTGGGCTTCCTGATGATGCGCGACCTCGACATCATCAAGAAGCTCCCACGGCTCGTGTGCGCGCAGGCCGCCAACGCCAATCCCCTCTACCTCAGCTATCTGGACGGCTTCCGGAGCTTCGAGCCGGTGGTCGCCGAGCAGACCCTGGCAAGCGCGATACAGATCGGGAACCCCGTCAGCGCCCGGAAGGCTGTCAGCATCCTGAAGGAGTTTGACGGGGTGGTCGAGCAGGCGACAGAGGATGAGCTGGCAGACGCCTCGGCCAGAGCCGACAGAACCGGCCTGTTCACCTGTCCCCAGACGGGCGTGGTGCTTGCCGCCCTGCTCAAGCTCGTCGATAACCGGACCATAGGCCCCAAAGACCGGGTCATCCTCATATCGACGGCTAACGGCCTGAAGTTCGTCGACTTCAAGGTCGGCTACCATACCGAGCAGCTGCCAGGCATCGTATCCAGGTTCGGCAACAACCCGGTGGAGCTGCCCAACGACATCGACTCCGTGCTGGGGGCAATCAAGGCGGCGGGCTAACCGAGCCGTCCAGTGGTTCGCTGGTAACTGTTCAGAGTTGATGAGGTCTCCCCATCTGCAAGCGCAGGGCGGTCGCGGCCTGCGCTTTCGCCGAAAACTGTCCCAAACTGTTCCATTTGTTCCATCTCCGTAGCTGAAGTTCGATTTCGTGGGACAAATGTGGGGCATTTGTGGAACGGATGTGGAACGGAACCGGAGCAGTTCCGGTACAATTGTGGGACAGGTCTCTTCAGGGCTGCGAGGTTGGTTGCTGCTGGGTTGGCTGCTTCCACGTGGATAGTATAGTACAGGAGTTCGCTGTCGTCAAGGGGACTCCCCCCTTCAGACCTCACAGAGTCTGAGCAGTTACGTTCGCTGACACGCCGCGTATCGGTTCGCTATCGGCATCCGCCTGTCCCGCCCGAAGTTGCGCGGTGTTATCTTTATCCCGGGCGGCGACTGCCTCCGCTTGTATTCGCTCCGATCCACCAGGGTTACCGCCTGTCTGACCGCATCCTCGTCGAATCCCTGCCCCACTATCTGGTCGAAGTCCAGGTCGTCCTCGACGTATGCCTTCAGGATGGGGTCCAGCGTCTCATACGGCGGCAGGCTGTCCTCGTCCTTCTGGTCCGGGCGAAGCTCAGCCGACGGCGCCCGCTCCAGGACGCTGCGGGGAATGACCGGCGCGGCGCCACGGCTGTTCCTGTGCTCCGCCAGCCGGTACACCATCGTCTTGGGCACGTCCTTGATCACCGCGAACCCTCCGGCCATGTCACCGTATATCGTCGCGTAGCCCGTCGCCATCTCGCTCTTGTTGCCGGTGGTCAGCACCAGCCGCCCCAGCTTGTTCGACAGCGCCATGATCAGATTTCCTCGTATCCGAGACTGGGTGTTCTCCTCCGCGATTCCCCACTCCGTCCCTCGGAAATCTTCGGCCAGCGCGTCCAGGCAGGCCGAGAACGGCCCCTCGATGGAGATCGTCCGAAGCCCTATGCCCAGATTTTCAGACACCGCCCGCGCGTCCAAGAGGCTCCGCTCGGACGAGAAGCGCGACGGCATGAACACCGCCGAGACGTTCTCAGGCCCCAGGGCGTCGACCGCGATTGCTGCCACGAGACTGGAGTCGATTCCCCCGGACAGCGCGACCAGCGCATCACGGAAGCCGCACTTGCGCGCGTAGTCGCGCGTACCCAGCGTGAGCGCGGCGTAGACCTCGCCCGCCTCGCCATACTCTCGGGGCGTCCTGTCGCGGAGCGGCGCCCTTGCGCCGCCTCGCGCGCCCTCCACGTCCAGGTCCGCCGCCACAAGCTCCTCCTCGAACTGGCCGCCCCGCGCGATGATCCGACCGTCCGGGCCGAAGACCATGCTCGCGCCGTCGAAGACCAGTTCGTCCTGGCCGCCGACCAGGTTCAGGTAAGCCGCGTGGACGCCGTGGCGCGAGGCCATCCTCGACACCATGTCCTCCCGCTCCCTCAGTTTGCCCGCGTGGTAGGGGGAGCCGTTTATCGTGACGATCAGGCGGGCACCTGCCCTGCTCTGGCGCGCCGCCGCGTCGTCGCCGCCGTCGAACCAGATATCCTCGCAGACGTTGAACCCCACCGTCACGCCGCCTATTTCGTACACGGGACACTCCACGCCGGGCTCGAAGTAGCGATGCTCGTCGAAGACGCCGTAGTTGGGGAGCCGCCTCTTGTGGTAGACGCCGAGCAACTTGCCGTCACGGGCGACGGCGGCAGCGTTGCGCAGCCCCGTGTCTCTGTCCACGAAGCCGAACACGGCGGCGATGCCCTGGGTGGCCGAAACGACCTCGCGCATCCGCTCCAGGTTGTCATCGACGAACCGCGGCCGGAGCACAAGGTCCTCCGGCGGGTAGCCGGTCACCGCAAGCTCCGGAAACGCCGCCAAGTCCGCGCCGATGCCGCGGGCGCGGGCGACGTAGTCGATGATCTTCGCCGTGTTGCCGGCGAGGTCTCCGACCGTCACGTTGATCTGAGCGAGCGCGACCCGCAGCGTGGACATACGATCCACCCTCACCTCAGCCCTCTGTCGAATGAGAGGGAGACTTGCGTCTAACCCAGCCCGGACACGTGCCTGTTCATCCTCTCCAGCGCCCGCTCGATGTTTTCCGTCGAGTTGGCAAACGAGAGCCTGACGTGGCCCCTGCCGAAGGCGCCGAACGACTCGCCGGCCAGGCAGGCAACCCCGGCCTGTTGGAGCAGGCTGTCCGCGAACTCGCGGCTGCTCAGGCCGGTACCCTCGACGTTCGGGAAGGTGTAGAAGGCGCCCTTGGGCATCGCGCAGCTGATCCCGGGAATCGAGTTCAGGCCGTTCACGATGACGTCCCGCCTCTTCCTGAACTCGTCGACTATCCTGAGCGCCTCGTCTTGGGGCCCGTCGAGCGCCTCGACCGCCGCGGCCTGGGTGAAGCTGGCGGTGCACGAGACGCTGTTCGTGACGAGGCGCGAGATCGGCTCTACCAGTTCCTGGGGCATGACCCCGTATCCGATCCGCCAGCCGGTCATCGCGTATGTCTTGGAGAAGCCATCGAGAATGATGGTACGGTCGCGCATCCCCGGGAAGCTCGCCACGCTGTGGTGTTCGCCCTCGTAGAGGAAGCGGCTGTATATCTCGTCGGATAGCACCAGGATGTCGTTGTCCGCCGCCATGTCCGCCAGGGCGCGGAGGGCGTCCCTGTCGATGATGCTCCCGCACGGATTGTTGGGCGAGTTGATGATCATCAGCTTGGTCCTGTCGGTCACCTGAGCCGCGGCCTCATCGACGTCCACGTTGAAGTCTCTGGACTCGTGGAGCCGCATGGGGACCGGAACGCCTCCCACGAATCGGATCATCGACTCGTAGATCGGGAAGCCGGGGTTCGGATAGAGAACCTCGTCGCCCTCGTCAACGAGAGCGAGTATGGCGAAGAACATTATCGGCTTCCCACCGGGTGTCACCACCACGTTATCCCCGGTGACCGAAATCCCCCTGGTGGCGCGTATCTCCTCCGCGATGCGCTCCCGCAGGTCGGGCGCACCGGGCGACGGGCCGTAGTGCGTGAAGCCGCCGTGGAGCGCCTGCGCCGCCGCGCTCACTATGTTGGGCGGCGTATCGAAGTCGGGTTCCCCGATCTCCAGATGGATGACGTCCATCCCCTCGGCTTCCAGGCGCCTAGCCTTGGCGAGCACCTCGAACGCGGTCTCGGTGCCCAGGCGTCCCATTCTCTTGGCCAGCTTCATCTGCGTTCACCTCTCCAGTCGATTCGATCCCAAATTGCCGCGTAGTATACACTCCCCGGATCTGCGGTCTTCGCTTGAAAACTGTTCCAAACTGTTCCATTTTGTCCCATCTCGTAGCTGAGGGTTCGATTTCGTGGAACAAATGTGGGGCACTTGTGGAACAGACGTGGAACAGAACCGGACAGTTCTGGGGCAATTGTGGGACAGGCCCCGGGGTGTGTGGGCGCCCCTTGTGGGCGCCCCTACGGCTCGGCGGCGTGAAAAATTTTGCGAAAGTGTCGGATTTGCGGGCATTTCGTAGCTGGGAGGGCCGATTTTGACTGACACTATCTGACACTCGTCTGACACTTATCTGACACTTATCTGACACTATCTGACAGTCTCTTCGGGAGTTCTGCGGGCGGTTTGTGGAGAGAGGCGGCTGTGTCATGGGAATACTCTAGCACAGCGGTTCGGGGCTGTCAATTGTCTGAATCAGGATTCTCAGGATTGGAGGATTTGCAGGATTGGGGACCAAATCTCCCCACCTAATTCAGTGGTCAGTGGCGAGTGGTCAGTGGTCAGCGGGGGAATGGAGAGTGCTCCTCCGGCCTCCTGCCAGAGGGGAGGGGCAGTGGGCAGTGACCAGACCCTGCCAGAGGGGGAGGGGCCCTCTGGACTCCCCCTTCGGATCTCACAGAGTCTGAACAGTTACCTGAATCAGGGTTGGAGGATTGGCTCTGCCGGTCTGACGCCGGGAGCCCGGCGTCTGTGGTACACTGCGCCCGTCCGCATCATTCAGCCGGGGTGAAGACCGTGAAGATATACCTCGGCGTCCCGCGCGGCTTCTGCGCGGGCGTCGACAGGGCCATCGACATGGTCGACCTCGCCCTTGAACGCTTCGGCCCCCCTGTGTACGTGAAGCACCAGATCGTCCACAACCCATACGTGGTCAGGTCTCTCGAGGATAAGGGTGCGGTAACCGTCGAAGACGTCACCGACATCCCGGAGGGCGCGAACGTCGTCTTCTCGGCGCACGGCTCCCCCCCGGACGACTTCCGAAAAGCCGCGTCCAAGAATCTGAACGTGATCGACGCCACGTGCCCGCTCGTCACCAAGGTCCACAACGAGGCCCTGAAGTACAGTCGTGAGGGGCACAGGATCATTCTCGTCGGGCATCGCGGCCATCAGGAGGTCAAGGGGACGATGGGACAGGCTCCCATGGCCCTGCTGGACGACAGGGAGGACTTGGACCTCCCCGATTGGGACGGGTCGGCCGAGGTGGTCGTGCTCACTCAAACGACGCTCTCCGTCGAAGACACGAGGCGTTCCGTCGAGGCGGTCCGGGAGCGCTTCTCCAACTTGATACTCCGCAACGATTTGTGCTACGCCACGACCAACAGGCAGGCGGCGGTCAAGGACCTCTGCGAACTGGTCGACCTCATTCTCGTGATCGGCGCCCAGAACAGCTCGAACTGCATGAGGCTCCGCGAGGTCGCCGAATCCAACGGAGTAACCGCGTACCTGATCAACGGCCCCGAAGAGTTGGACGCCGCCTGGCTGGAGGGGATCGATTCGGTGGGAATAACGTCGGGCGCGTCGACCCCGGAGCGGCTGGTTCAGGAGGTCATAGACTCGCTCCAGTCCGATGAGGTCATCCCGATAGAGGGCATCGAGGAGGACGTGAGATTCGTCCTGCCGCGAGAGTTCCGATAGGTCCCTACACTCTCATGCCGCACGGACGCAGAAGAGGCCGCCTGGCCAGCGCCGCGCCGCCGCGGCGTCTCCGTCCGCGTCCGGAGGCGCGTCGATGAACGTCACGCTCGGCAGCCTCGTGGAGGGCGCGCGGGAGGCGCGGGGCGCCGCGGTGGTCATAGACGTGTTCAGGGCTTTCACGACCGCCGCCGTGGCGCTCTCGAGAGGCGCGCGCGAGGTCTTGATCACGGGCAGCCCGCAGGACGCGCTCGACCTCAGAGACCGGGGGATTGCCGACCTGTGCATGGGCGAGGTGCAAGGCGTGCGACCGGACGGGTTCGACTTCGGGAACTCTCCCCACGAGTTGTCCCTAGCCGACGTCGTGGGCAAGACCCTGGCGCATTCGACTATGGCGGGCACCGTGGGCGTCACGGAGGCCCGGGAGGCCGACGAGATATACCTCGGCTCTCTGGTGATCGCCGAGGCGACCGCGAAGCGCATCCTGGCCGCGAACCCCGCCCGTGTGAGCATAGTCGCAATGGGAAACGGCGGACTCTTCCGCACAGACGAGGACGAGCAGTGCGCCCTGTACCTTCGCAACCTCTTGGAGGGACGCCGGCCCGATCCCGAAGCGGTGCGCTCGCTCGTGCTCGCCGGCGGCGAGTCCGGGAAGTTCGGTGATCCGTGCAAGCCTCACTACCTCAGGCAGGACCTCGACCTAGCCCTCCGCATAAACAGCGTGCCGTTCGCCATACGAGTCCACCGCGAGGACGGTCTCCTCGCAGCCCGGCCCGATCCCTGCACGGAGACGGACCAATAGTCCCCCGCCGTCGGCCCGTCAGGATCGTAGTCCCCGGGGATCATCCCGTTCAGATAGCCGGCTCCCCGCATCTCGAACGGCTGAAGCCATACGGTGAGGTCGTCCTGTTCGACACCCTGCCCGCCTCAGGGGAAGAGAGGCTCGCCAGGGTGAGGGACGCCGAGGTCATCATGAACACGCGCAGCGCGGTCACGTGGCCTGAGGGCGCGTTGCGAGGTCTGCCGAGGCTGCGGCTCATCGCGACGTGCTCCATCGGCACCGACATGATAGACCTTCGGGCCGCGGCGTCTCAGGGCATCGTCGTTTGCAACCAGCCTGGCCGCACGGCCCCGATAGTAGCGGAGCATATCTTCGGCCTCATGTTCGCCACGGCCAAGCGGGCGGCCTATCAGACGGCCGAGTTGAAGGCGGGCCGCTGGGGCAGGATGGAGAACGTCTTTCTCCAGGGCAAGACGCTGGGAGTCATAGGAGTCGGCAACGTGGGCGCCGAGTTGGCGAGGCTGGCCGGTTCCATCGGCATGGACGTGCTGGCCTGGACGTTCAACCCGTCCCCAGAGCGCGCCCGGCGGCTCGGAGTCTCGTTCGTGGGAATGGACGAACTCCTGGGCCGCTCGGACGTGGTCAGCCTGAACGTGCGCCTGAGCGGTGACACCAGGCATTTGATCGGGGCTCGTGAGCTGGCGCTGATGAAGCGGGGGTCGATCCTGGTCAACGGCGGGCGTGGAGACCTCGTCCACACGGGCGCGATGATCGAAGCCCTGAACTCAGGCCGCTTGGCCGGAGCCGCTCTCGACGTGTTCGACGCCGAGCCGCTTCCGCCTGACCACCCCATTCTCGCCTGCGAGCAGGTCGTCATGACCCCTCACATGGCCGACCAGACCCCGGAGGGTATGGAACTCCTCAACGAGGGTGCGGTCGACAACGTCATCGCGTTCTTGGAGGGCCGACCGCAGAACGTGGTTGCAATACAGCCCGGAACGTGACAACATGGCGTAGCATCAGTCAAGAGTTAGGGAGGGAATAGATGCAAGGAAACACGGACTACCCGGCAAGGTTCGAGGTGGACTATCCGGAGTCGTCGTCGAGGGGGCTGGCTCTCCTGGGAGTGCTTTTCCTGATCAAGTGGGTACTGCTGATCCCGCATATCGTCATCATCGTCGTCCTGAGCATCGCGGCCTTCGTGGTCGCCTACATAGGATACTGGGCGGTGCTCATAACGGGCAGCTATCCCAGGGGGATGTTCAACTTCGTGTCCGGTGTTCAGCGATGGGAGTACAGGACTAACTCGTGGATGGCGGGTCTGACCGACCAGTACCCCCCCTTCACCCTGCCCGCGGACGCGGACTACCCCGTGAGATTCGAGGCCGACTACCCGGAGGCGCCGTCGAGGGGTCTGGCTCTCCTAGGGGCGCTTTTCCTGATCAAGGGGGTGCTGCTGATCCCGCACATCATCATCATCGTGGCGTTGTCGGTGGCTTCATTCGCGGCCTACTACATAGGATACTGGGTGGTGCTCATAACAGGCAGTCTGCCCAGGGGCCTCTTCAACTTCGTGGCCGGAGTCCAGCGATGGCAAGCCAGAATGGATTCGTGGTCCTACGGCTGGACCGACCGCTACCCGCCCTTCACCCTGGAGTAGCCCTGCCCGCGAACTGCTTTGCTTCCTGGATCGCGCGGCGGCGCCATCCCGCCGGGGATGGGTTCCCGCTCGGGATGGCGGGCGTGGGGTGGGCGGGTTGCCTGCCTACGCCGGAGTCGGGGCCCTGCCCAGTGGACCTGGTGTATAATGGGGCCGGTCTTCTCATCTAAGGCGGGGGTAACTTGGCAGAAGCGAACGTAGCCGTACTCATAGACTACGAGAACGTGGGGCTGGACAGCATCCAGTACCTGCTCGACCAGATCTCGGACGTGGGCCGGATCACCATCAAGCGCGCCTACGCGGACTGGTCGACTCAGCGAAACAAGCGGGACCAGCTACTCGAGCTCGGGATCGAGGCGATACACCACTTCCGCTCCACCAAGTCGGGCAAGAACTCCAGCGACATCCGGCTGGTCATCGACGCGGTCGACCTGCGCCACACCTCCGACGTGGACACGTTCGTCGTGGTGTCGTCGGACAGTGACTTCGTGCCCCTGGTCATGCATCTCAGAGCCGCTGGCAAGTCGGTCATGGCCGCCGGACGCCGGGAGACGACCGCGCCCACGCTGGTGAAGTCGTGTGACAGGTACATCTACCTGGACGACTCCAAGCCCGCGCGTCGGGTTGAGGACAAGACGAAGAGCAGCCGCTCCAGGGAGGGCCTGTCGGCCTCGCTGGTTACGCGGGCCGTCGAGGCCTCGGTCGACGAGAAGGGTCAGGTGGTCGGCTCGAAGCTCTACCAGACCATGCTGCGGATCGACCCCAGCTTCGATTTCAAGGCGCTGGGGCACAGAACCTTCCGCCAGTTTCTCAACGATTCGAAGGACGTGCAGGTGTCTCAACCCTCGGACGCCAGCGACATCGTCGTACAGCTCACGCACGGCCAGACGCCCCCACCCCAGACGCCCCCACCCCAGACGCCCCCGCCCCAGACGCCGGCCCCTGCCGGAAACGGCGCTGCCAAGCTCTCAGGGTCTCTGAGCCTGAACCAGGAGCGGGAGATCGACGCGGCCTGGGACAAGCGGGGAGGCCCGAAGATATCGGCCCAGGCCGCCGCCGCGGACGCGGTCAGGGTCTTCGGCGTGTCCAGCCTGAAGGCCGCGGGGTTCGCGTCGATCGAGAATCTGCTGCAGACCAGCCGCCTGCTGCAGGCACGATGGCGCAGGGAACGCAACGCGGTCCATCGGCGATAGCGAGCGCCCTTCCCGATGCTGCTCGCGGTCGACATCGGCAACACCAACATCACGCTGGGAGTCTTCGAGGACCGTCGGCTCGCCGCCAAGTGGCGGATAGCGACCGACGCGGCGCGGCTCGCGGACGAGTACGCCCTGATGGTCAACCAACTCCTCCCCTACAGAGGGCTGTCGGTCTCCGAGGTGGACGCCGTGGCGATCTGCAGCGTCGTCCCGCCGCTCACCCCCACCTTCGTCGAGCTGTGCAGGAACGACTTCGGGGTCGACCCGCTCGTCGTGGGCGCGGGCTCTAGGACGGGCATCAAGATACTCTACGACAACCCGCGAGACGTGGGAGCCGATCGGGTGGTGGACGCCGCAGCCGCCCTTCATCTCTACGGAGGGCCGGTGATAGTGGTGGACATCGGGACCGCTATCGTCTTCGACGCGGTCTCCGGGAAGGGCGAATACCTCGGAGGCGCCATCGCGCCGGGTATCTCGGTCGCGGCGGACGCGCTGTTCCACAGCACGTCGCTCCTCAGGAGGGTCGACCTCGCCAGACCCCCCGAGGCGATAGGAAGGAATACCATTCACGCGATCCAGTCCGGGCTGGTGCTCGGCTCGTCCGAGATGGTCAAGGGTATGGTGGCCAGATTCGACCGCGAGATGGGAGGAGGCTCCCGAGTGGTTGGCACCGGAGGGCTGGCGGCGCTCGTGGAGCGCGAGGCGAATGTGTTCGACGTGGTGAACGAGGATCTCACTCTCGCCGGTCTCATGCTGGTCCACGAGATGAACGAGCCTCAGGATCCGCGGAGCCCAGCCGCAACAGGGAGCGGCCCGACGTGAGAGACCCCCTCATCGACAGCAGCGTCACCCTCGGCGTGACAGGCAGCATCGCCTGCTACAAGGCCGCAGACCTGGCCAGCAGGCTGGTCAGGGCAGGCGCGAAGCTCGACGTGATAATGACCGAGGGAGCGCTTCGGTTCCTCAACCCGATCACCTTCGCCGCCATCACACACAGGCCGGTCGTGACCAGCCTGTTCGACCCCCAGTCCGAGCTGGCCATGGATCACGTGGCCCTGGCCAGACGCTCGGACGTCATAATCGTCGCCCCCGCCTCCGCCGACGCGCTCGCCAAGGCGGCATGGGGATTTGCCGGGGACGCGCTGTCGGCAACCCTGCTGGCCGCCGAGGCGCCCGTCATATTCGCCCCGGCCATGGACGCCAACATGTACGACAACGCCGCGACTCAGGAGAACGTCTCCAGGCTCGTGTCGCGGGGAGTGGTCATCGCGGGGCCCGAGGAGGGCAGGCTTGCGTCCGGGCTGATCGGACGCGGGCGGATGCTGGAGCCGGCGGCGCTGGTGGACCACGTCCGCATTGCCCTCAGCCGCCACGGTGACCTGGCCGGGCGCAAGGTCGTGGTTAGCGCCGGCGGGACTCAGGAGCCGATGGATCCTGTCAGGGTGGTAACGAACCGCTCGTCGGGCAAGATGGGGTTTGCCGTAGCGAGGGCCGCGAGGGATCGGGGAGCGAGCGTCGTCGTCGTGTCGGCTCCCACTGCCCTGCCCGCCCCTACGGGAATCGACGTCCTGCGCGTGGAGACTGCCCTCGAGATGATGGACGCGGTGAACGCGCAGTGCGAGGACGCCGACGTCCTCGTTATGGCGGCCGCGGTGGCCGACTGGCGGCCGTCCGGCGCTGCTGACCGGAAGCTCAAGAAGGGAACGGCCCGCAGCCTCACGGTGGAGATGATGAGGAATCCCGACATCGTGGCGAGTGTCCGCAAGGACATCGTGAAGGTCGGGTTCGCGGCGGAGACCGAGGACGTGATCGAGAACGCGCACGGCAAGCTCGTGGACAAGGAGCTCGACCTGGTCGCCGCCAACGACGTTACCTCGGCAGACGTCGGCTTCGGCTCGGACACCAACCGCGTCGTCCTGATGGATCGGGACGGGGGGGTGATGGAGCTCGGGCTGCTCGACAAGTACGAGGTCGGACACCACATCCTGGACAAGGTCGCCCGAATGCTGTAGGGCGTCCGCACCACCTAGGCGGCGGGAGGGTTCCCGAGGCCTATTCGGCTCCGGTGGCTCCCTCCGCCAACTCCGTTGCCGGCACGACCACCAGCGCCGCCTCGCGGTCTCGCCCGGCCAGCAGTCTGATCGACAGGGCGCCCGCCAGCAGGTAGCCGACAGACAGCACGATGAAGACTTCCCGCAGCCCCCAGATTCCGGCGATGGCCCCTCCGGCGAGCGGAGCGGCGGCCCACGCCAGAGAGCTGGCGCTGTGGGCTGCGCCGTACGCGGTGCCCTGGTCTTCGCCTGCAGAGGTCCCGACCAGCGCGAAGGTGGACGTCACCAGAGCTCCTCCAATGAAGCCCACCGCTCCCAGAACGACATAGGTCGAGGCGATGTTGCCTATTGCCAGCATGGAGACGTAGAGCAGGCCGATTGCCAGGAAGGCCCCTGCGACGAGAGGCATCCTGCCCAGTCGATGCCCTACTCTACCGATCAGGACCGAGGCCAGCCCTCCGCTTACGCCCATGATCGCGAAGGCGACCCCCACCGTCGACGCAACGTCATCGGAGGACGAGAGAGTGCCCAGGAACAGGGGCAGCGCGGGCATCATCAGCGATCCCCCGGCCTGTACCATGAACAGCACGATCAGCACGGGAGCAACAGCGCGTGACCGCGCGACATTCAGTATCTCGCGGAACATTGCCACGGGACCGGGCGTTTGCGGCCCATCCGACGAGCGCCTGCTCTCCTTTACGAAGAGGATGACCATCGATCCCGCAACCGTCAGCAGGCCGGCCGTCATCAACAGCACCGACCGAAACCCGATGAGGTCGATCAGGCGCCCCCCGATCAGCGGGCCTACGGTGAATCCGAGGAAGCTGGCGGACATCAGGGTGCCGACGGCGTACTGGACGCGGTGTCTGGGCGCGATAGAGGTTACTATCGGCATGGCCACCAAGGCCGGCCCGGGCAGGAGCCCCAGTACCAGCCACAGCCCCAACAGGTAGTAGACGTTGGGCACGAAGCTGGCACAGAGCATGACTGCGGCAAATCCGAAGATGCCCCGGACCACGTTCCTCTTGCGGCCCGATCGATCACCGATCACGCCCCAAAGCGGGCCGCTGAACGCCATGAGGAACCCGGACACGCCGCCGGCAATGCCGGCCCAGAGAGCAGCCTGCCCAAGACCCTCGACCCCCAGTTCCCGCATGTACAGCGGCAGGAACGGGAAGACTGAGCCGAGCCCGACCATCGTCAGAGCCATGGCCGCCCACAGGAGATAGAGGTCACGCTCCCAGGGTTCCCTGGTGGGAAGCTTCAGTTTTCTCGGCCTTGGAAATGTCATCGGCTCTTCCTCTGTTGAAGCAAAGACCGCACGGCCCTGTCAGGCCGTGCGGTCTAAGAATATTGAGCTCGGTTAGCTCGCGCTCTTCCTCAGGTGATTCAGTTCATGAAATCTACTACACTATTACGCTAGCAATTCCCGAAATGTTTTGCAAGGGCATTTTCTCATGAATTCTCAATCAGTTTTCAGGGCGCGGCACACGATGGCTCACGTGGAGCGGGGCATTCGGCAGGCGGGATGCAGCCGCTAGAGGCTGTCGTAACAGTTCAGAGTTCATGAGGCTTTCGATCAGCGTAGTCCTGATAAGCAGACGGCTGGGACCCCACCCGCCCACCCCTTGGAAAACTGGGGGCAGAGCCCCCAGACCCCCTACCAGAGGGGAGAACCACACCGATACCCGCCAACAGGCCGCGTACAGCCCCCAGACCCCCTACCAGAGGGGAGAACCCCTCTGGACTTCCCCTTCGGGTCTCACAGGGTCTGAACAGTTACGGGCCGTCCCGTGCGGGGCGGCCGCGGACTGAGGTCACGTCAGCGGCGAGTCTGGCTGTCTCCAGGGTGACGTCCAGCGTATCGCCGACCTTCACCGGGGCAGCGGCTCCAGCCACTGCGCCGTCCTCGCGCCGCTGGACTACTGCGTACCCTCGGCGCAGGGTGTCGCGCGGGCTGAGGGCCGTGAGTCTGTCGGAGAGGGACCGGAGCCGCTCTCGTCTGACCTCTATGCCGTGGGTGAGGTGGGTGTGCGCCAGGCTCAGCCGGTCGTCTATTTCCCTTCGGAGGGTGTCTGTGTCGGGGGGCGACGAGAGCACCCTTCCGACGAGCCCGCGGAGGGACTCGGCGTCGGCGTCCAAGCGGGCCGCGACCGAGGTCGTCATAGACCTGCGCGCGGTCGAGAGTCTCCGGGCGATATCCGCCATGTCCGGCACGGCCATCTCCGCGGCTGCGGACGGCGTCGGGGCCCGCACGTCGGCCACCAGATCGGATATGGTGACGTCGGTCTCGTGGCCGACCGCGCTAATGACTGGGACCCGGCTGGAGTATATGGCGCGGGCGACGGTCTCTTCGTTGAATGGCCGCAGGTCGTCCAGGGAGCCGCCTCCTCGAGCAACGATCGCTACGTCGACGTCGGCCTCGTAGACGGCCCTCAGCGCCTCGGCTATGCCGCGCGCCGCTTCTTCGCCCTGGACAGGTGTTGGAGCCAGTGCGAGTTCGACGAGCGGATACCGCCGCGAGGCGACGTTCCTGATGTCCTGCCAGACCGCTCCCGTGGGAGAGGTGACGACGGCAACGCGGCGGGGGAACGGAGGCAGCGGACGCTTCCGGGACGGCTCAAACAGGCCCTCCAACCGCAGTTTGTGTTTGAGTTCCTCCAGTTGGAGATGGAGCTCGCCCACCCCTTCCGGCAGCACCAGATCGGCGATCAGCTGGACGTCGCCGCTCTTCTCGTAGATCGAAACGCGCCCCCGCGCCGTGACGGCCTCTCCTGACTTCAGGAGCTCCGAGCCGCCGTAGCTGAGGAACAGAACGCACTTGAGAGAGGCTGCGGAGTCTCTCAGCGAGAAGTAGGAGTGGCCCGTTCCGGAGCGGCGCAGGTTGGCGACTTCGCCGCTGACCCATATGTCTCCAAGAACCGGGTCGCTCTCCAGGGATTGCCTTATGTACGAGGTGGTCTGAGAGACCGTGAATACGGTCAACCTCAGCCTCTGGAGAGATATTCGCCGGTTCGCGTGCTCACCTTGACCGTTTCGCCCGCCTCGACGAAGAGGGGCGCCTGAATCACGAGGCCGGTCTCCAGAGTGACGGGCTTGGCGCCGCCTTGGGCCGTGTCGCCCTTGAAGCCGGGGGGAGCATCCACCACTTTGAGGTCCACGGCCGCGGGGAACTCGATGGTCACGGGGTTTCCCTCGAATAGCACGACGTCGACGGTGGTTTGCTCCACGAGGTACTGAAGGCCGACGCCGATCCGGTCTCGTGAGATGGGTAGCTGGTCGAAGGTCTCCATATCCATGAAGTAGTACAGGTCGTCTTCCCTGTAGATGTACTGGGCCTTACGCCGCTCCACCGAGGCCGGGGTGAGCTTGACGTCGAACCCGGAGAAGGTGCGCTCGACCAGGCGGCCTGTCTTGATTTCCCGGAACTTGATTCGCATCACGGGGGCTCGCTTCTGCATCTTGGAGCGCTCGTACTCGGCGACGACGTACGGCTGGCCGTCGAGTTCGATGGCCATGCCCTTCCGCAGGTCTCCGTAGCCTATGGTCATGTGGTTCCCTCGCTAAGACAGGTCGAGCTTGCGGGCCTTGCTGAGCACACGGGCGCGTCCGTCTTCGAGGACCGCCATGTCCTCGATGCGCACGCCGCCCCAGCCGGATACGTATATGCCGGGTTCGATGGTGAACACCATGCCATCCCGGATCGGGTCCTCGCTTCCGCGCGGGCTCAGGGTGGGAAGCTCGTGGATGGCGAGACCGACGCCGTGTCCCAGGCCGTGCCCGAACTCGCCGCCGTGGCCGGCGTCCTCAATGACGCCGCGCGCGACCCGGTCCACGTCGACGCCGGTCATTCCCTCAGCCGCGCTCTCTTCGGCCAGAAGCTGCGCTTGGAGGACGGTGTCGTATACCTCCCTGAAGGTATCGTCGGGCCGGCCGACGAAGATGGTGCGGGATAGGTCGCTGCAGTACCCCTGATAGACTGCGCCCATGTCTATGACGATGGGGTCGCCGTCTTGTATGACGCGCTCCCCTGCCCGGTGGTGCGGCAGGGCGCCGTTCGGCCCCGACCCCACTATGATGTCGAAGGAGAGGCCGTCGGCTCCGGCTTCGCGCATGGTTTTTTCGAGTTCCCACGCGACCTCCCGTTCAGACATTCCCGGGGCTATGCCTGGGGAGACGGAGTCGAAGGCCACGTCCGCCAGCTCGACGGCGCGGGTAATCAGGTCGAGCTCGTCAGGGTCCTTCACGACCCTGACGAGCTCGACGACATCCCTCGTGGGCACGAGCTCCGGTCGATCGGCCTGTTCCATCTCTGCGACCGCCTTTTGGAGGGCCTGGTGGAAGGAGTGAGTCACGCCGTGGCTCTCGAAGCCCACGCGCCGCAGTCGGAGGTCGGCGACCAGTTCGGTGAACCAGTCGAGGGCGGTTGAGATTCTGACCACGCGGAAGTCGGGGGCCTGGTTTCCTGCCTGCTCGACGTATCGGAAGTCTGTTGCGAGCGCGGCGTCATCCTTGGAGACCAGCAGGTATCCTGCGGATCCGGCGAACCCGGACGCATACCTCCGGTTCTCTGGGGTCGAGATCAGGAGCGCGTCGAGGTCGTTTTCGGGGAGCCTGCGCCTCAGGTTCTCCAGTCGCGCTGGGATGCTCAATTCATGTCTCCTCTCTGAGCCTTCCGGCCAGGAATTCCAGGGCGAACAGGTAGCCGCGCCAGCCGAGTCCGGCAATCTGGCCGACGGCGACGTCGGCGATGACCGACCTGTGCCGGAACTCCTCGCGGGCGTGTATGTTCGACATGTGGACTTCGACGATTGGGAGGCGCGAGTCTACGAGGGCATCCCGCATCGACAGTCCGTAGTGGGTCAGGGCGCCGGCGTTGATCACCACGCCCTCCGCTCCGGCGGCCTGGACGCGCTCGACGATGGCTCCCTCGTAGTTCGACTGGAAGAACTCGACCTCGACGTTCAGGTCTCGCGCCTTGTCTTCAATGAGCCGCTCGACGTCTTCGAGGGTCATTGTGCCGTACTTGGAGGGGTCTCTGGAGCCGAGCATGTTGAGGTTGGGGCCGTTTATGACGAGGATCTTCATGGCGGGTTCCGGGTCACATCCCCGCCATCCGGCGGCGTTGGATGACCCTCCAGGCGCGGCGGGGTGATGGGACGGTGTGGGGTTCGATGATCAGGAGCCTCCGGCAGCGGCTCGCTGCTCGTACTCGGCGGCCAACATGCCCATGACGACCGAGTCGAACCTGGAGCCTTCATGCGGTCGGCTCTTGCGCAGCGTGCCCTCATGGACGAAGCCGACGCGTCGGAACAGAGCCAGCGCCGCTTCGTTGTATTCCGGGACATCCACCCAGACCCGAAAGAGGCCGTATTCCTTGAAGGCCGCGTCGAGAGTGGCGCGGAGGGCCGCGGTGCCGTAGCCGTGGTGCCACAGGTCGGAGCGTCCTATGAGAATGGAGAGCTGGCCATCGCCCAGCGACTCCTCGATGGCTACGTGTACCTCTCCGACGTGCTCGCCATCCTGTGTGTAGACGGAGAGGATTCGGTGCTCGGGGTTGTTGAAGACGTGCTCCCAGTCGCGGTCGTCCGCGGTCTCCATCTCGTCCGGGTGGTAGCCGAGGTGGGCGGGGTCGCCGTACGAGTAGCGCCCGAACCAGCTCTCGGAGACTTCTTCGTGTGTGAGCCACTCGCGGATTCGGGCGACATCTTCCCTGGTGACGTCTTTCAGCACTATGTTTGGGGAGGCCATGACCGTGGGATACTCCTAGCTACGTTCAATGGTACCAAACGGGCCATGCTGCGGCAACGAACGGTTACCGGATGGACCCGTCCCAGATCAGTAGGCGTCTATGAAGAAGTGTCTCGACTCGGTCCACCGTACTGGCACGCGACCCCACCGACCGCAGACTCTTCGGCCTGGCTCGCGGCAGCTTGGACAGGCTCCTGTTACTCAAGAGTGTCTTTGCGGCCCCCAATTCTCCACCTGGTTGACTGGGGCGACGCGCCGGTCCTTGCGTCCGGGGGCCTCCGGGGCTCGGCGGCGGCGGGAAATTTTTTGCGAAAGTGTCGGATTTTGCGGGCATTTCGCGGCCATTTCGTAGCTGGGAGGGCCTTATACGGCTCGGAATTACGTGACACTATGTGACAGTTATGTGACACTTATCTGACAGTTATGTGACACTTATCTGACACTTTTGTGACAGTTTGTGACACTTTTGTGACACTATCTGACAGGTCAACGCAGGCGATGCAGGAGTCCTGCGGGCGGTTTGTGGAGAGAGGCGGCTGTGTCATGGGCATACTCTAGCACAGCGGTTCGGGGCTGTCAAGGGTTGTCTGAATCAGGATTCTCAGGATTGGGGGATTGTCAGGATTGGGGAGCAGACCCCTCCGCCTAATTCGGTGTAGTCCTGATAAGCGGACGGCTGGGTTCCCCGCCCACCCACCCATTTGAAACTGGGGGCAAAGCCCCAGACCCCCTAGGGGGACAGTGGTCAGTGGGGAAGGAGAGGTGCTCCTCAGACTCCCTGCCAGAGGGGGGAGAACAGTGGTCAGTGGCGAGTGGTCAGTGGTCAGTGGTCAGTGGGGCGGGGCAGGCTTTCGCTGAATGGCGGATGAGGCGCCGTATCAGGACGGGTTTTCGCGGGGATGACGGATGGGGGGATGCGATGCTGCTCGGCTCTGCTGCTTCAGGGCGCTACGCGCGGGGTTTCCTCAGGGAGTAGATGAGGAAGTTCGGCGCTCGGAGTTCGTCCTCGAAGTCTGGATGTGCGGTCAGCTGCTCGTCCGAGGGCACAGGCTCCCAGAGTCCTTCGAGCACGAATCCGGTCGCTAGGAACGCGGAGACGTAGCTCGACAGGGTGCGGTGGATGTTGAGGAATTTTCGGCCCACCATGAGGAACTCGCGCGGGCCTTCCTTGGTGTAGTCGTCAAGCGGATAGAACAGTTTTTCCGATCCGCGCCTTATCCAGCCACCGGCTACCGCCATGCGCATCGGGTGCACGATGCAGACGACGAACCGGCCGCCGGGGCGCAGGACGCGGAACGCCGCGTCGATGGCAGCGCGGTAGTCCAGCAGGTCGACCAGCACGATGTATGAGACGGCGGCGTCGAAGCTCTCATCGTCGATTCCGGCCAGGTTTTCGGCGTCACCGATTAGGTATGACTCCCGTCCTGAGCCGAGGCAGCGGGCGCGCTCGATCAGCGGCTCGGTGAGGTCGATGCCGGTTACCCGGGCGCCGAGCTCTGACAGCAGCCGGCAGAATCGGCCCTCGCCGCAGCCGACGTCGATGACGTCCCTGCCGGACACGTCTCCCAGGGCGTTCAGCATCCAGGAGTCCAGCATGTCGACGCGTATGGCCTGGTCCTGTCGGATCCAGTCCTGGGCCGATTCCGTCCACTGGGTTCTGAGTCTCCGGTTCAGGTCCATGACCGACGTACTATAGCAGGCGCGGCCAGATCGCGGTGTCAGCGGGCGGCGATCAGGCGGATGGCGTCGGGCGGGATCGTTACGGAGACCTGGTCTCCTTCGCTGAGGTTGGCGCTGTCGGGTTGGAGCAGGCAGGCGAGGGCTTTCCGGTTGGGGCCGACGCGGACGAGCACTTCGATCTCGCCTGCGTGGAAGCGGCGGCTTTCCACGACGCCGCGCACGTGGTTGGGGTCGGCGCCGCGGGCGTCGGCGGCCGGGCGCGGGAGCGCGCGCCTTTCGTCGATGAGCACGAGCACTCTGCCGTCATGGGCCGGCTGGTCGACCGAATCGACGACGAGCGCGCCGAGGGCGCACTCGACTCTCGTCTCGACGCGCGACCGGGTCATGGTTCCGGGCATAGCGTTTCTGAGTCCCAGCGACCGGGCGACGAGCTCGCTGGCTGGGGCGCGGAACATGTCTTCCGGGGCGCCCGCCTGCACGACAGCGCCGCGCTCCATGACGACCATTCGGTCGGACATGGCGAACGCCTCGTCCCTGTCGTGGGTGACGTAGATTGCGGTCACGCCGACCTCTTTGAGAATCGAGCGGACCTGAACCTGAAGGGACTCGCGGAGGCTTCTGTCGAGGGAGCCGAGGGGTTCGTCGAGCATGAGGAGTCTGGGGCCTGGGGCGAGTGACCGCGCGAGGGCGACGCGCTGACGCTCGCCGCCGGATAGCTGGTGCACCTTGCGACGTCCGAAGCCTGCAAGGTCGACCATTTCCAGGAGCCGTTCGACCCGTCGGGCGGCCTCATCTTTGGGGTGTTTCTGCATTCGGAGTCCGAAGGAGACGTTGCCGAGGACGTCCATGTGCGGGAAGAGGGCGAGGTCCTGGAACATGAGTCCGAAGCCGCGGTCTCTGGGCGGGACGCCGTCGAGGGAGCGTCCGTCGAAGGAGATGGAGCCGGAGTCGGGTTCTTCGAGGCCTGCCACGAGGCGCAGGAGGGTGGTCTTGCCGCATCCGCTGGGGCCCAGGAGGCAGACGATCTCTCCCCTGTGGACGGTCAGGGAGACGCCGTCCACCGCGACGGCTGCGCCGAAGCTCTTGTGGAGGGCGTCCAGAGCGAGCAGCGTCATCAGAAGCCTCCCACGTCTCGATAGCGGAACCTCTCGATGGCCGCGAATCCCAGCGCGACGACTGCCATGAGCAGGCTGCTCATGGCGAGCGCCTGTCCGAGGTTGGCCTCCCCCGGCTGTGACAGGAGGCGGAATATGGCGACCGGCATGGTGGCGAACTCGGGACGCACGAGCAGAAGGGATGCCCCGAACTCGCCCATCGACACGGCGAAGGCGAAGGCGGCTCCTACGAGCAGGGCGCGGGAGATTATGGGCAGATCGACGTGGAGGAAGGCTCTGACCGGGGACGCGCCGAGGATGGCCGCGGCCTCTCTCAGTGCGGGGGGCAGCCCTCTGAGCACGGGGAGCAGGGTTCTTATGACGAACGGATACGCGAGGAGGGAGTGCGCGGCGACCAGTATCACCCACGAGCCTCGGAGGTCGATGGGGCCGCGGTTGAAGGCGACGAGGAAACCGAAGCCCATGATGAGGGCGGAGACGCCGAGCGGCATCATGAACAGGGCGTCGGCGGCGCTGGTTCCGCGCCGCCGGGGCCGGCTGAGGAAGTATGCGGAGACGGCTCCGACAGCGAGGGAGACGACCATGGCCGCGCCCGCGAAGCGGAGGGAGTTCCACACGATCATGACGGGTGAGAGGTAGAAGTACGACCCTCGCTCGTTCGAGAAGAGGCCGCGGAAGTGGTCGAGCGAGTAGCCGCCGCCGACGCTGGCGGCGCGCTCGACGAGTGAGAGGAGGGGGGAGAGGAGTACCAGCACGCCCAGGGCCAGCGCGAAGACGAGGACGGTCTCGCCCGCGCGCCTTGCGGGGCGCGCCACGGCCTCGCGGGGGACGATTCCCACCGGTACGGAGGCTCGCCTCTGGAGCCAGGCGTAGACCAGCAGGAATACGTATGTGAAGGCCATCTGGACGATGGCGAGGGCGGCTGCGAGCTCGAGCCGGAAGAGCCTGGCCGCCAGTTCGTAGATCGAGACCTCCAGCGTGGCGAACTCAGGGCCGCCGAGTACCAGAATGACGCCGAACGAGGTGAACGAGAAGGCGAAGGCGAGGAGCGCGGAGGAGACGATGGCCGGCATGAGGATCGGGAGGGTGACGTGGAGGAAGGCGCGGATTCGTCCGGCGCCGAGCATGGCGGCTGACTCCTCGGCGCTGGGGTCGACGTTGGCCCAGAATGCGGAGACTATCCTCACGACTATCGCGTAGTTGTAGAAGGCGTGGGCGGCCAGGATGAGAGCCAGCGTGTTGGCGACCCTGATGGGCGGCGATTCGAGGCCGAAGATGTCCATCAGGAAGGTGTTCAGGAGGCCGCGTGAGCCGAGCAGGGCGACGAATCCGGTCGCGACGACGATGGTTGGCATGACGAAGGGGACGGTGGACACGGCCTTCAGTGCGGTCTTGCCGGGGAACTCGCGCCTGGCGAACAGGTAGGCCACGGGCAGACCGACGGCGAGTGTGAGGAGTGTCGAAACGGCGGCCTGCCATGTGGTGAACCAGATACGCCCCAGGTAGTAGGAGTCGCCGAGCAGCCTGACGAAGGGGTCGAGTCCGAAGGCGCTGCCGTCGAGGCTCCTGCCCAGAATCGCCAGGAGGGGATAGACGAAGAACAGCGCCAGGTATGCGAGGGGGAGCAGTATCAGGATACGGCGCGGCGTAAGAGTCACTCCGCATCCCAGTCTATGCGCCTCCCACGGCGAAGGATGGACGGACTGCTCATCGCAGGACGACGTCCGTCCAGGCGTCGATCCACTTCTCGCGCTTCTCGCCTATCTCGGCCGGCCCGATGCGGGCGGGCTGGGCCGGGACCTCGGCGAATCTGAAGAATTCGGGGGTCTTCGCATCGCTGTTGGCGGGGTATACGAACATTTTGTCCGGGAAGTCCTCCTGGAAGCGGGTGTCTAGCGCGAAGTCGATGAACCGCCTGGCGAGGTTCCTGCTGTTGGCGCCCTTTAGCACGCCGATGCCCTCGATCTGGAGGAAGGCGGCGTTGTCGATCAGGACGTTGCCGGTCGGGGCCTCGCCGAGCTCGGTCTCCGAGAAGAAGACCTCGGCGGCCGGGCTGGTGGCGTAGCTTACGACTAGGGGATAGTCCCCGCCGTACATGGAGAAGTCGGTCCAGTAGGCGTCGCTCCAGCCGTCTCTGACGAGGAGGCCGTTGGCCCTGAGGTCGGCCCAGAAGTCGAGGTAGTCGTAATCGTCGTCCTCTCCGAAGTAGGCTATGGTCGCTATGAGGAAGGCGAGGCCGGGGGAAGAGGAGGCCGGGTTCTGCACGACCAGCCTGCCCTTCCATTCGGGGCGTGTCAGCTCCTCCAAGGTGGATGGAGGGGACATGCCCGCTTCTTGCAGGAATGCCTTGTCGTAGTTGAGGAGGACGTATCCGTAGTCGATGGGGGTGACGTGGTTGGTGTCGTCGAGGATCAGGTGGTCGGGCACCGAGTCGAGGTTGTCGGGCCTGTATGGGTCGAAGATCTCCTCGTCGAGGGCGCGTCCGAGATAGGTGTTGTCGATGCCGAAGAGCAGGTCGGCGGACGGGTTGCCCTTCTCCAGGATCGCTCGGTTGAGGACGAGGCCTGCGTCTCCGGCCTTCAGGATGACGACGGTGGCGTCGTTGGCCTGCTCGAATTCGGCGATGACGTCCTCGCCGACGTCGAAGCTGTCGTGCGTCATGATGACGAGTTCGCGGTCTTCGTCCTGGCTGCCACAGGCTGCCAGGAGCGCGAGCGTCGAGAGGACTAGGGCAGCCACTGCGATTCTGTATGTCACGTGTCTCTCCTTCACCTGTCCCCAGGGCCATCAGAAAGCAGAAGAGCCGCCCCTGTCTGGGACGGCTCTTGAATTGCTGAAGGACCGCGTCCCTTCGCTGGCATTACCCAGATCAGGTTTCGGGGTCGTCCCAACAAGTCGGGACCTCTCAGCCTGGCTTCCCAAGCTCCCCCCGGGGCAGGTATTAGATTGTGGGGCCAAGATAGCGGGTATCCGCGCCGGTGTCAACAGCGATTCTGCAACGGGCCGCGCGGTGCTATAATCGCGCGGACGACCGGGAGGGCAGAGGGTGGATCGACTGCGCGCGGGCGCCGCGTCAATGGGCATCGAGCTCGATCCAGCCCAGATTGAGCAGTTTCGCACATATCTCGCCATGCTCTCGGAGTGGAACGCGCGGGCCGGCCTCACCTCGGACACGGCGCTGAAGGATGCCGAGACGAGGCACTTTCTGGATTCGCTGACGGTCAGCCTAGCGGCGCCGGGAGTCCTGAAGCGAGGGCTCAGGCTCGTGGACGTGGGCAGCGGTGCAGGCCTCCCAGGCGTGCCGCTGAAGATAGCGTTTCCCGCGTGTGAGGCGACCCTGGTGGAGGCGACGGCCAGGAAGGCGGTGTTTCTGGAGGCGCTGAGAGACCGGCTGGGAGTGGCCGGGGTGGACGTCCTGACCGACAGAGCGGAGACCCTGGCGCGCCGGGGCGGTCTCAGGGAGAGCTTCGACCTCGCGGTGGCTAGGGCCGTCGGCAGCGTGGCGACATTGGCGGAGATCACCCTGCCCTTCTGCCGAACCGGCGGACGGGTCATTTTGCAGAAGGGGGCAGACGTTGGCGGCGAGCTGGAAGATGGAAGGCAGGCCATCGGCGCGATGGGCGGGCGCGTGCGGGACGTCATGACCGTGCGGGTCGATGAGTTGGGCCGCGCGGCGTCTCTCGTCGTGCTGGACAAGACGCGCCCAACGCCCGACCGATACCCGCGTCGGCCAGGCGTGCCCGGGAGGCGGCCGGTTCGAGCTTCATGCGGGCGCATCCGGGGATGAGAGCGTCCAACGACCTCCAGCCCTCCGCGGACTCGTTCAGAAGGCGCCTCTTCTCTCCTTCGGCGCTGATCGCGCTCGCCATCACGATCGCGCTGGTCGGGCTGATCGCCACCCGATTCAATCAGGACTGGAGCGGCACCTGGGAGACCGTCCGATCGACGAATCCCTGGTTGTACGCCGCCGGGCTCTTCGTGTACTACCTCAGCTTTGCGTTCAGGGGTCTGCGGTGGCGGATGCTGGCGCGCAACGCCGGAATAGGCGCAGAGCCTGGGACGCGGCTGCCGTCGACTTCGGAGTGCGCTCGGCTGATCGTAGTCGGATGGTTCGTGAACGCCGTCGCCTGGCTCAGGCTCGGCGACGCCTACCGCGCCTACAGGTTCTCACAGGACTCTCACGGCAGGTTCTCGAAGAGCCTGGGCACGATACTCGCGGAGCGGGCGCTGGACACGGCCACGATACTCGTCATCCTCGCGGCTGCCGCGGTGGGCCTGGCGGCCACCTACGGTATCACGGCTTCGGCATACGTGCTCGCGGCCGCCGTGGCCTTGACGGCGGCGCTGGCTGCTCTGCTGGTCACTATGAAGTTCCACGGCATACGGCTGGCGCGGCTGCTGCCGGAACGCCTGGAGCAGTCGTACCGGCGCTTTCACGAAGGCACGCTGGGCAGTTTCAAGAACCTGCCCAGCCTCGTGCTCCTGGGACTCGTGGGGTGGGCGCTGGAGATCATGCGGCTGTACTTCGTGATCGAGGCTGTGGGACTGAGCGTCGGCCTGCCTCTGCTGGTCCTCGCCGCCCTGGGCCACGCGATACTCAGCATCGTGCCAACGCCGGGCGGCGTTGGGGCGGTGGAGCCGGGTTTGACCGGGTTGCTGGCGATCAGCCTGGCCCGCCCCGACGCGGTGGCCGTCACCCTGCTCGACCGCTCGATTACCTACGTGAGTGTGATCGGCATCGGCGGCGCGGCGTTCGCGTGGGGACAGGTGAGGCTGGCGAAGAGCCGTGCGCGTTGACTTGGGACAGCCAATCATGCTTCAGACACTCCCTGTTATAATCGGTTTGCGGCCGCGGCCGCCCCAATCCGGGCCCTCCGGGCCCGACGGAGGAGATAGATGATCACCGCATCAAGGCCCGATCTCAAACGCAAGAGCCGCGTCGTCAGCGAGGGCGCGTCGAGGGCAGCCGCCAGAGCCATGCTCCGCGCCGTCGGTCTCGATGACGAGGACATGGACAAGCCGTTCGTCGGCGTGGCGAACCTGGCGAGCGACGTTACACCGTGCAACGTCCACCTGGACCGGATATCGGCGAGCGTGAAGGAGGGGCTGCGGGAGGCCTCCAGCGTGCCGTTCATGTTCGGGACGATCACCGTCAGCGACGGCATCTCGATGGGCACGGAGGGCATGAAGGCGTCGCTGGTAAGCCGGGAGGTGATCGCCGACTCGATAGAGACGGTCTGCTTCGGGGAGAGCATGGACGGGCTGGTGGCCGTGGCGGCGTGCGACAAGAACATGCCGGGGTCGATCATGGCCATGGCCCGGCTGAACATACCGTCGCTGTTCGTCTACGGGGGAGCCATACTTCCCGGCAGCTACCGCGGGCGGGACATCAACGTTCAGGACATGTTCGAGGCGGTCGGGGCGCACTCGCAGGGCAAGCTGTCTCTCGAGGAGTTGATAGCGATGGAGCGGGTCGCGTGCCCCGGGGAAGGCGCCTGCTCCGGCATGTTCACGGCAAACACCATGGCATCGGCAATCGAGGCGATGGGCATGTCCATACCCGGCGCGGCGTCCGTGCCGGCGGTCGACCCCCGCAACGAGGTTCTGGCACACGGCGCGGGAGCGGTGCTGTACGGCCTGCTGGAGAGGGATCTGAAGCCCAGGGACATCATCACGAGAGAATCGTTGGAGAACGCCGCCATGGTCGTGCTGTCCATGGGCGGGTCAACGAACGCGGTGCTCCATCTGCTGGCGATAGCCCGCGAGGCGGGTGTGGATCTGAACATAGACGACTTCGATAGGCTGAGCCGCCGCACCCCGTATCTGACCGACCTGCGGCCCGCGGGGCGGTTCGTGATGTCGGACCTGGACAGGGTGGGCGGAGTGCCGACGGTGATGAACGAGCTTCTGGACGCGGGCCTGCTGCACGGCGAGGCCGTGACGGTCACGGGCCGAACCGTCGCCGAGAATCTGGCCGGGTTCGACACGAGGCCGGACGGCGAGGTGATACACCCGGCGGCTGCGGCGCGCAGCCCGACGGGGGGCCTCGCAATCCTCAAGGGCAGCCTCGCGCCCGACGGCTCGGTGATGAAGGTGTCGGGGACGAAGCTACTCAGGCACGAGGGACCCGCGCGGGTGTACGACGGGGAGCGAGCGGCGTTCGAGGCCGTCACGGGCGGCCGGATATCCGAGGGCGACGTCGTCGTAATACGCTACGAGGGGCCAAAGGGCGGGCCCGGTATGCAGGAGATGCTCGCGGTCACGGGGGCGATCATGGGCGCCGGCCTGGGCGAGAGTGTGCTGCTTCTGACGGACGGGCGCTTCTCGGGCGCGACTCACGGACCGATGATAGGCCACGTCGCGCCGGAAGCGCAGGCAGGCGGGCCGATTGCGCTGGTGCGCGACGGGGACACGATCGCCATGGACGCAGGAAGCAGGGAGATCAATCTGCTGGTGCCTGCCGAGGAGTTGAAGCGGCGCCGTGAAGAGTGGACGCCGCCGCCGCCCAGGTACCTCTCGGGCGTCATGGCGAAGTACGCGAAGCTGGCCTCGTCGGCCTCCGAGGGCGCGGTCACCGGGTGAGTGAGCGTGCTCAGGGCCAGTCGGACATGAGGCTGCCGCGCTGACGGCCGTATCAGGAGCAAGGAGCATGACTTTCGAGAGGCTGGAAGCGAAGCGCCATGCGAATGAAGACGGGTTTCCGTCCATCCTCGGGCTCCGCGCCCGCCGCTGCGTCAGCTGGCTCGGCCGCGCCGAAAGGGAGATGGAATCGGAAGACCACGACGTTGCGTTCATTCTCTACTGGATAGCGTTCAACGCCGCCTATGCGGAAGACCTGTCTTCCGCGCCCGGAACGCAGCGAGACGCTTTTGATGAGTACTTCGTCAAGATCGTCGACCTTGACCTCCAAAGCACGGTCTATGACGCGATCTGGGACAGATTTTCAGGCTCCGTCAGGACGCTCCTGAGTAACCGATACGTCTTCCAGCCCTTCTGGAACTACTATAATGGAGTGCCAGGAGGCGAGAACTGGCAGAATCAGTTTGAAAGAAGCCAGAGGGCAGCACGGGCCGCCCTCGCGAATAAAGACACCAAGAGGGTTCTGGGCATACTGTTCGATCGGCTGTACGTTCTTCGCAATCAGCTAGTTCACGGCGGCGCGACCTGGAACGGCTCCCTCAACCGCGCTCAGGTGAGAGACGGAGCGCGGATAATGGCGTTTCTCGTGCCGCTGTTCATCGAGATCATGATGGACAACCCGAGCATCTCCTGGGGAGCCGCCTACTACCCGTCCATCACAGGATCCTGACTTGAGCAGTAGGTTCGACGCAAGCGAGGCCTCCGGCCTTCATGACGGCGGCCGCCCGGTTCTCGAGTGCCGCGGTCTGCGCAAGTCCTTCGGCAGCCTGGTCGCGGTCAACGGGATCAGCTTCCACATCTCTGAGGGGGAGACCTACGGCCTCCTCGGCCCCAACGGCGCGGGCAAGACGACGACCATATCCATGGTCTGCGGCCTGCTCGAACAGGACGAGGGCGAGGTGCTGCTGGACGGGACGCGGTTCACGCCCGGCAGCGTCAAGGCCAGGGCGGGCCTGGGACTCGTCCCGCAGGAGCTCGCCGTATACCCCGACCTGACGGCGAGGGAGAATCTGCGGTTCTTCGCCCGACTCTACGGCCTCCGTGGGGAGGATGCCCGGCGCCGTATCGACGAGGTGCTGCTCCTCATCGGCCTGACCGAGCGAGCCGACGAGGTGTCGAAGAAGTATTCGGGCGGCATGAAGCGGCGCCTGAACGTTGGAATAGCGCTGCTCCACCGCCCGAGGCTGCTGGTGCTCGACGAGCCGACGGCGGGCGTCGACCCCCAGAGCCGCAACGCCATCCTGGAGGGCGTGGAGCGGCTCGCGGACGAGGGCGTGGGCATCCTGTACACGACCCACTATATGGAGGAGGCGGAGCGCGTCTGCGACCGCGTCGGCATTGTGGACGCGGGCGAGATCAAGGCCGAGGGCACCCACAGGGAGTTGGTTGACATCGTCGGCGAGTTCGACCAGATACAGTTGACCGCCACGGGCGACCTGGCAGCTGCCGTGCGCGCGCTGGGCGAGATTGGCGCCGTGCGCGAGGCCAGCGTACGCGACGGCGGCATCGATCTCATCACTGTCCACGCGCCCGACGTGCTGCCGGACGTCTTCGCCAAGGCAGCCGCGGCAAACGTCCTGGTGCGCCGGGTCGAGGTCAAGGAGCCCAACCTCGAGGCGGTATTTCTGCACCTGACCGGCAAGGCGCTGCGCGACTGAGATGAGGGCCGCCCTTCTCATAGCGTGGAAGGACCTGCGCCAGCGCGCGCGCGACCGCTCGGCGCCCGTCATGATGCTGGTTCCGTTCGTGCTGGCCTTCATCTTCAGCCAGATCATGGGCGGCATCGGCTCCACCGGACTCCGGTTCGCCTTAGTGGATGAGGACGGCGGGCCGGTCGCGCGAGTATTCGTGGAAGAAGCGCTGGCTCCCATCGTGGACAGCGGCGCCGTCGAATTGACCGTTGCAGGCTCTCTCAGGGAAGGACGCGACCTGGCAGAGTCGGGGGACGTTTCGGCCACGTTCGTCATCCCGCCCGGCTTCTCCGACGAAGTCATGAGCGGCCGTGAGGCGTGGATAGACGTGGTCGGCAACGCCGGCTCCCCTATCAGCACCATGGCGGCGAGCTCCATCGCGGCCTCGTTCGCGGGCGAGGTCACCACGAGCCAGGCTTCGATGGCCGCCGCCGCATCCCTGGGAAGCCTCGATCCGGGCAGGGCTGCCGGGATGATCGAGAGGTCGTCGGGAATGCCCGACCCCATCTCCATCGTGGACGTATCGGCCACACAAAAGTCTCTCGACCAGAACACCTTCTTCGCATCCGGCATGGCCGTGTTCTTCCTCTTTTTCACGGTGCAGGCAGGAACCCTCGGCATACTGTCCGAGCGGCGAGAGGGCACGCTGAGCCGCCTGCTCGCCGCGCCGATCCCGCGATGGTCCATCCTCGGCGGCCAGCTCCTCTCCAGCTTCGCACTGGGAACCTTCAGCGTCGTCGTCATGATCGTGTCGACCAGCCTGCTGATGGGCGCAGAGTGGGGAAGCCCCGTCGGTGTGGGCCTGCTCGTCACCGCCGGCGTCATGGCCGCGACGGCCATGATGTACCTGATCGCCACGTTCGCCAGAACGATGGAGCAGGCCCAGAACATGCAGTCGGCGGCCGCGCTCGTGCTCGGCATGGTGGGTGGGGCGCTCATCCCGATCGCGCAGGCCGGAGGACTCATCGAGAGGGTCAGCCTGCTCACGCCCCACGCCTGGTTCCTTAGCGGTCTGAGCGGTCTTCAGGGCGGAGGAGGAGCGGCGGACATCCTGCCGGACGCCGCGGCCATCCTGGCGTTCGCGGCCGTGGCCGGCGTCGGCATCATCCTGAGGCAGGGAAGCCTGACAAGGCTGGCAAGGCCGTGAAGTCTCTCGCAATCGCCGAAATCGTGCTGCTCCAGACGTTTCGACAGCGCTCGAACTACTTCTTCATGATCGTCTTTCCAGCGCTGATAATTCTGCTTCTGGGCGCGGTCTTCGGGAGCGGCTTCAGGCCTGCGCTCGGCGTCCTCGACAGCGGCTCCGGCCCACTGGGTGAGAGCCTCATCGAGGCCATAGACGCCCTGGACGCCCTCGACGTCACACGCTACTCGGACGAGCGCGGGCTCATCAGCGCCGTCGAGCGTGGGCGCGTGGGGGCCGGTCTCGTGGTGCCACGCGGGTACGACGAGACGCTCCGCAACGGCGGCAGCGCTGTCCTTCGCTTCTTCACCCAGCCCGGGAGTCTGGTCCAGCGCTCTGCCGTGGAAGCCGCCGCTGCCGAGCAGAACCTCGTCTTCCGTTCGGCGCGCTTCGCGCAGAGTGAGATGGAGGCTTCGCCGGATAAGGCCCTCGCGGCGGCTGAGCAGGCCGCCCGCGCCGTACCCGGAGTCGGCGTCCGTGTGACCACGACCGGCCAGGCTCAGCCCTTCGGCGACACGGGGCGATTCGACAGGGGCGCCAGCACCCAGCTCCTCCTGTTCGTCTTCATCACGTCGTTGACCGGCTCGGCCGCCCTGATCGAGAGCCGCAGGCTCGGCGTAGCGCGCCGGATGCTCTCCACGCCCACCCCGGCAGTCACCATCGTGGCGGGGCAGGCTATGGGACACCTCGGCATCGCCATTAGCCAGGGTCTCATCATCATGCTCGGCTCCGCCCTCATCTTCGGCGTCGAGTGGGGCAACCCACTTGGCGCGGCTCTCGTTCTGATCGTGTTCTCACTCGTGGGGACAGGCGCCGCCATGCTTCTCGGAAGCCTGTTCCGCAGCGAGCAGCAGGCGATACCAGTGGCGATACTCGTGTCGCTGGGACTCGCGGCTCTCGGCGGGAGCATGGTCCCGCTCGAGGTGTTTCCGGACACGATGCGGACGATTGCCAACGCCACCCCCCACGCATGGGGGAACCGCGCCTTCGAGGAGCTGATCGGCAGGAACGGAGGCGTCGGCAGCATCCTGCGCGAGCTCGGCGTCTTGGGGGCCTTTGCCGCGGCTCTCCTCAGCCTCGCCGCCTGGCGGCTCCACAGGACATTGACGTCATGACATGGCTCACGCCCGGTCCGGTCCGTCGGACAGGGAGCGGCTGAGTTCGGCCAGGCGTTTCTCCAACCGGCTCTGCCGGAGCGCGACCGTCAGGTCGCCGCGTGTGCGCTCCAGCGTGCCGCGCACCATGTCGGCGCCTCGGCGGAGGTTCCTGGTGACCGCTTCGGGGAAGTCCATGGAGACCAGCGCCGAGTAGATGTCGTCCATGAGGTCTAGGAGCGCCTCGCAGCGAGAGAGGTCTCCGCGCCGCAGCGAGTCCAGGATCGACCTGCGAAGCTCGCCGGCCGCGTCGGCGAGCCCATTCATATACGGGGCCGGACCGACGCCCAGTTCCTCCGGGGTGGGCAGCCTGCCGTGCCGAACGAAGGCCAGCGTCGCGTGAGCCTCCACGTACTCCTTGCGGGCGTCCTCGACGTATCCCGCGTAGTAGACCGACGGGTGGTCCCGCAGGACGGCGTTCATCTCATCGACCTGGGCGGTCAGCCCGGACAGCAGGTCGAGGGCCCTGTCGTACTCCGCCCGGTGGGCCGCCCTGATTGCGCTGGCGGAGTTTCGGATGATCTCGCGCGAGAATCTCAGGGCCTGCTCACGGGCCTCGTGAACTTCGGCGAACTTCGCGCGGGCGTGGTCGGCGATCCGCCGTAGAGCCTCGCGGTGGGACTCGATGGACGGGCCTTCGCGGTCGGTACTCATGAAGCGGGCGCGGCGGCGGCGTCCGCACAGGCGGACGGGCGGGCAATGAGGCTATTCAGCGCAGCGATCACTGCGCACCTTCCGTTCGGCCCGGTCGAGGACCCGACGGGCCTGCTCGATCCAGCCGGCTCTGAGTCTCGCCACGTCGGGGTCGTCGGGGACGACCTCGAGGACGCCTATGGAGGCTCTCACCGACGATATGGCCGCCAACGCGAGGCCGCTGGGCCTGTCGGTCAGGCCGGCGTAGGCGCCGCGACGCGCTGCGGTCTGCTCTCGGGTCAGGTCTGCCGCCTCTGAGTACGGGAGCGATTCCCTGAGCATCTTCAGGTCCGAGTACAGCCCCAGCGGGGCGGTGACCAGTGTCTCGAGCAGACGGATGCCCTCGATCACGGACCGGATCTGAGCGGCTACTAATGGGACCACGGCTGGCGGCGCGACACGGCGCGGATTCCCCTACCCTCTCCCGCCTAGTGGAAGTACCGTCCGGCGTCTATCACGAGCGTTTGTCCGGTCGTGCTGTCGGTGCGGCAGAAGGCCACCACCTGGTCCGCGACGTCGTCCTTGCTCGCCGAGCGCTTCAGGAGCGCGCCCTGCTGGGCCTGCCTGCTGAATACGGGGTCCAGGTTGGCCGTGGCCCTGGTGCCTTCGAGATGCCCCGGGGCCACGCAGTTCACCAGGATGTCCGGCGCCAGACCGACGGCCATGCAGCGTGTGAGGTGGTTCAGGCCGGCCTTGGACACCGCGTAGGCGATGGACGACCCCGAGGGCGCGAATCCGGCGACTGACGAGATGTTGACGATGCGGCCCCTGCCGCGCTTCCGCATCCCGGGCGCGACCGCCTTGGTCGTCAGCATCGGGCCGGTCAGGTTGACGTCCAGTATCTTGCTCCACTCCTCGTAGGTGAGGCCCTCTAGGTCGTCGAACGGGATCATCTTGTTGTAGGCGGCGTCGTTGATGAGAATGTCGGGGCCGCCCAGCCGGTCTTCCACCTGGGAGACGAGGCTCTCGACCAGCGCCGGGTCGGACACGTCGCACTGGAATGCCAGCGCCTCCGCGCCCCCGTCCCTAAGTTCAGCCGCGAACGACTCAGCCTGTTCCCGGCTCGCCGCGTAGACGACTGCCACTCTGCTGCCTGCGGCGGCCAGAGCGCGGCAGATGCGCTGGCCGAGCCCGCCGTTGCCGCCCGTGACTATGGATACGGCGCCGTCCAGTTCCATCCTTTATCCTCCCGGAGGGTGGTCTGCGGCGGCAATTATATCAGAGGGGCCGGTCGAGCGCGGGGGCTACCAGCCGATGGCGGCGCCGTCCAGTCTGGGCTCGCTCCCTCCTGTCAGAACGCCGGTGTGAGGGTCACGGGCGATAACCTGCCCTCCTCCGAAGAAGACCCCGTGCGGCGGCTCGGCCATTATCCTGTGGCCGAGGTTCTTCAGGGCTGGGACCACATCGGGGTGGGCGGTGCGCTCGATGGCTACTCCATCCTCGAAGCGGACGCTGAAGCGGGGCGTGTCCAGCGCGGCCTGCGGGTCGAGGCCGAAGTCGATCATGTTCACCAGTACCTGAAGGTGACCCTGCGCCTGCTGCATCCCGCCCATTACTCCATAGGACAGCCAGAGCTCGCCGCCGCGCGTGACCATGCCGGGCATGAGGGTGTGGTACGGGCGCTTCCCGGGCTCCAGGGCGTTGGCGTGCCGCCTGTCCAGAGAGAACGAGGATCCTCTGTTGTGCAGCGTCATGCCGGCGCCCGGCACGACGAGGCCGGCGCCAAAGCCGTGGAAGATGCTGTTGATGAAGGAGCAGGCGTTGCCCTGGCCGTCCACGCAGGATAGGTAGACCGTGTCGTCCTGGGTCGTTGCCGAGGACGGCTCGATCTCGCCGATGGCGCGGTCGGGGCGGATCGTCCGCCGCCTCTCGCCGGCACGCGTTTTCGAGAGAAGCCGGGCCGGGCTGATCGTCATGCGCTCGACGTCCGTGACGTGGCGCAGGCCGTCGTCCAGCGCGAGCCGGGCGCATTCGATGAGGTGATGGTACGCGGCTGGTGATTGAAAGCCCATCGCCGGGAGGTCGAAGCCCTCGGCGATGTTCAAGGCCGCCAGGAGGTTGATCCCCTGGCTGTTGGGCGGCACCTGCCAGCATTCCAGCCCTCTGTAGCTCGTGGAGACGGGTTCGACCCATTCGGCCCTGTGGCGGGACATGTCTTCGAGCGAGAGCCAACCGCCGAGGCTCTGGACGAACCGGGCTGTCATCTCAGCCGGGGGGCCGTTGTAGAAGGCTTCGGCTCCTCCTTCGGCGACGGTCCGAAGCGTCGCCGCCAGGTCGGGCAGGTGGAATACCTCGCCCGCGCGGGGCGCGTCTCCGTTCGGCAGATATGCCCTGCCCGACGGGTGTGCGCGAAGTTTCTCGGTCGATGCGCGCCACGCTGCGCTGATGACCTCCGACACAGGGTAGCCCCCGCTGGCGTACTCGATGGCCGGCTTCAGCAGATCGGACAGGGGCATCGTGCCGTAGGACTCGACCGCCGCCTCCCACCCACTGACGGCGCCGGGCACGGTAACGGCGAACGGGCCGAGTTCCGGGACGGCCCGGAATCCCCGTCGGAGCAGCTGTTCGCGGTCGGCGGCTGCGGGGGCGCGTCCGCTGGCGTTGAGGGCCCGCACCTTCCCATCGCGGGCCATGCGTATCAGGGCGAATACGTCGCCGCCGAGCCCTGTGGAGTGCGGCTCGACAACGGCCAGGACGGCCGCCGCCGCTACGGCCGCGTCCACGGCGTTCCCGCCGTCCATCATGACGCGGAGCCCGGCCATCGCAGCGAGCGGCTGGCTTGTGGCCACCATTCCGTTGCGGGCCATCACGTTCGATCTCCGGGAGGTGAACCTCATGCGACCTATCCTCCGTTCGCCGGCAGTCCCACGGGTGCAGGCATAGGCTCAGGAACTCCGCTCGTGAAGACTCCCGCCAGCGTGGCCCGGCGCAGCGCTTCATGAACACTCACGAGGCGCGGGCCGTTCCTCGTGAGCGTTACCCGCACCGCTTGTCCCTCGGCCACGGAGAAGCTCCTCTCGCCATC
Source organism: uncultured Dehalococcoidia bacterium (assembly GCA_958295685.1). Taxonomy (GTDB): domain Bacteria; phylum Chloroflexota; class Dehalococcoidia; order Lucifugimonadales; family CATQGZ01; genus CATQGZ01. Next base: position 227,827 of record OY282365.1, on the reverse strand, counting down.
CAGCGCGACGGTGCCGGGCTCCGGGCCGATCTCTACGGCCTCGCCCATGGACAGGGCGCGCCAGCCGCAGACCTCCACGGGCGCGACGACCCCCGGCGTGATCGGCGCCATGACGGTCGCGCCGCCCGGTCCGAGGCGGACGTGGAGTCCCATATCCTGGGACGCCGTCAGGGGGCAGACAGCGGCTCCTATGGCCGAGAGGCCAACGCTTCCGGGGATTGCGAGCGAGAGCACGAGCTCCCTGACGCCGGACGTGTCCCAGACCGCCCTGGCGCCCACGTAGCGCTGCCGGGAGGCGGCGACGTCGACGAGGGCCGTGTCCCGCGAGGGTTCGAGGCCGCCGGCCGTGACCTCCAGGAGCTTGCTCACAGTCGACACGGAGGCCGCGTCGACGAGGCCGCGTGCGACCACGGCGGCAGCCATTCCCGCGGACGTGCCCTCGACGAGCTCGGGGAAGACGTTGTTGGTGCCCGTGGAGATGGCGACCATGGGCACTGGGCCGGCCTCCTTGGCCACCGAGCGGCAGGTGCCGTCTCCGCCCAGGGTCACGAGGCAGCCTGCGCCCGCGTCGACCATTCTCCTGGCCGCGCCGGTGGAGTCGGCCTCCGTGCCGAATACGGGCATGTCGAGGAGGCGGGTCTCGAAGTCGAGCGCGGCCCCGTCGAGGGCGGCGAGGCCAATGTTCGACGGATCGGGCATGATGAGGGCGCGGTCGATTCCGATGGCGTCCATTCCGGCGAGGATGCGTCGGATGATGTTGATCTTCTCGTTGTTCGAGACGAACCGCCCCTCCGACACAAGCCTGCGAATGTCTTTGCCGGCGGCCGGATTGGCGATGATTCCGACGGTGGTCCGGCTCACGGGCGCGCCGCCGCTCCCGCGTCGTCTCCGGGCCAGCGGTCGATCTCTATGAGCGCGTTGGCGACCCTCCGCCGGAGCACCTCCTCGGACTCGGGCGTCCAGTCGTAGAAGCCCTTGCCGGTCTTGACGCCGAGTTCGCCTCTCTGCACCGCGTCCCGGAGCACCGGGGGCACGTCGGGCGAGTTCTCGAGGTGCGGGAAGAGCCACTCGCCGATCGACTCTATGAGGTCCCAACCCGCCAGCTCGAACACCTCGAACACGCCTGCAACCGACCACCGGCGGCCGATCCCGGTCTTGATAATCGTGTCGAGGTCGGCGGGCGCGGCCACTCCCCTTTCGACGAGCCATAGGGCCTCTCGCAGGAGCGCCCCCTGGAGCCGCATGGCGGCGAAGCCGGGGACCTCCTTTTTGAGGACCACCGGCTGTTTGCCCATCGCGGTCAGGAGGTCGACAACCGTCCGGATCGACTCCGGCGAGCAGCCCTCGGCGCCGACGATCTCGACGAAGGGCAGCAGGTAGGGCGGGTTGGCGTAGTGGGCGGCCAGTACCCTATCGGGGCGGCTGGTGGCCGCTGCCAGGTCGCTCGGCATGAGGCTCGAGGTGCCCGTGGCCAGGATGGCGCGCTCCGGGCACAGTCTGTCCAACTCCGCGAATACACTCCGCTTCAGGTCGATCTCCTCGAAGACGTATTCCATCACGAGGTCCACGTCGTCGACGGCCTCGGCGAGCGATACGGTCGTCCTGATATTGGCGGCGGCTCTGCGCGCGGCGTCGCCGCTCATCCTGCCCATCGAGCGGAGCCGCTCGACGTTGTCGCGGACGCGGGCCATTGCCCTGGCAAGGCTCTGCTCGCTGCGTGAGGTCATACGCACGTCGTATCCTTCGGCGGCGAACTCCTGCGCGATGGCGTGTCCCATCACGCCGGCTCCGACTACGGCTATGCTTCTTATTCCGTCGGCGTCAGTCATTCCGCGCTCCTAGGGGCCGCTACCTCTGGAAGGAGAGGCCCATGGGGTCGTCGTCGAACTCGGCGCTTCCCAGGATTGACCGCGCGGCCTCTTCCAGCGTGTGGTCGCCGCTGTCCAGGCACTGGACGAGGGCGTTCCTGGCCATCGAGCCGCCGACGGCGCCCAGCGCCTGGACGGCCGAGAGCTGCACCTGGGGGTCTTCGTCTTCGGTGAGGGCGATCAGGTCGGGAACGTTCTCCTCGTCCCCAAGCTGGCCGAGCGCGGCCGCGGCCTCGTACCTGATGGCCGGGTCGTCGTCCTGGACGTCGTCGAGCACCATGGGCAGCCACCGTGTGTCGGAGGTGCGCCCCATGGCGTAGAGCGCACTCTGCCTCAGCCGGGCGTCACCGCTTTCGTAGGCGTCCTCTATGATGTCGACGACCTCGGCGGCGCCCAGGCTCGGCATAGCCTCAATCGCGCGTCTCCTGGTGTCGAGGTCGGCCAGGTCATCGTCGATCGTGAACAGCAGCGCCCGGCGGATCTTCTCGGTGTCCCGAGGCAGCAGCCGGCCATTCCTTGCCCGTTCAGCGAACTTTCCGATCGAGACGGCCGCGGCCGCCCGGACCGAGTCGGAGGGGTCGCCGACCAGCAGGCGGATCAACGGCCGGAGTACGACCCTATCGTCACATTCCCACAGGCCAAGCGCGGCCGCCTCTCTGACTCCGTCTTCCTCGTCGGCCAGGCAGGCTCGGAAGACTGCCGAGAAGTCCAGGTTGACGTCCTCTTCGCTCATTTCGACCATGCGCGCGAGCATCTCGCACTTGCGCTCCGCGGTCATGGAACCCAGGGCCGCCTCGAAGTCCTCGAGGTCTTCCGTCGAAAGGGACGAAAGCTGGGGCAGTTCCGACTGCTCCAGGGGGGTTCGTTCGTCGGACAGGTCTTCGATGTATCGCCCGATCGTCACGCCATGCTCTTCCGGCCCATGCGCCGTTCAACGTTGAAGCTACCGAAGCGCGGCGCCGACTGTCAAGGCGGGTTCTCACCCAAATCTCCCATCCGGTCGACTGGGACGACGCGCCGGTCCCGGAGCCTCCGGGGATCGGCGGCTCGGGGAAATTTTTGCGGAAGTGTCGCATTTTAGGGGCATTTCGTAGCTGAGAGGGCCGATTTTGGCCGACACAATACGACACTTACCCGACACTTTTCCGACAGTTATCCGACACTAATACGACACTTTCCGACACTAATACGACACTTTCCGACAGTCGCTTCAGGAGTCCTGCGGGCTGGTTTGTGGAGAGAGGCGGCTGTGTCATGGGTATACTCTAGCACAGCGGTTCGGTGTCGTCAAGGATTGTCTGAATCAGGATTCTCAGGATTTGAGGATTTGCAGGATTGGGAGGGATTGGGAGGATTGGGAGGATTGGCGGGATGGGACGGCGCAGGGCGTCACCGGCCCTTGTGCGGCTGGCTCGGCGCGTCTTAGAATAGTCCTCCGATAGGTTATGCCACATTCCCGACCGCAGTCTGTCGTCGTGATCGGGGCCGGAGTCACCGGCCTGAGCGCCGCCTTCCACCTGGTGGAGAAGGGCGTGGAGCGCGTGGTGGTGGTCGACAAGGGCGGCGTGGGAGGCGGATCGAGTCTCCAGTCGGGTGGGATCATCACGATGCTCCTGGGCGCGGAGACGCCGATCAGGGCGCGCGCCGTGAGCCTGGATCTGTTCGAGCGCTTCGGCAGGATTCTGGACGGGTACGAGTTCCACCAGGTGGGCTGCCTCAACCTGACGCCCAGGGAGGTCTTCGATCAGGGCGCGCCGACGCGCGAGTTGCAGAAGACGCTGGGGGGGCGATTCGAGGTGCTGCGCGGACAGGAGATCAGGGAGCGCTTCCCCGACCTGCGGGCCGCCGATGACGACCACGGGACGCTGGACCTGAGGGGAGGCTACTCGGAGCCGCACCGCTATATCCCTGCTCTCCGGGCGAAGCTCGAGGAGATGGGGGTCGAGTTTCGGGAGCACGAGGCGGTTACCGGATTCGACGTTCGGGGCGGCAGGGTCGTCGGGGTCGTAACGGGCCGGGGCGTGGTCGAAGCCGACGCGGCGGTCTGCGCCGTCAACGCGTGGGCGAACCACGTGCTCTCTCTCGCCGGGTTCCGCATACCCTACAAGAACTTCGTCCACGAGAGGTTCGTGACCAAGCCGTTCCCGGAGCCGCCCAGGTTGCCCGCGGTGAACGACCACATCCTGGACGGCTACGTGCGCCCGACCGACGACAACCGCATCCTGGCCGGAACGTCGGCGCACAACCCATGGTCGCACGACATGGGCGGCCCCGACTTCCACGTCGGCCAGCTCGAGCCCGATCCGCGCGCGCTGCCGTTCATCAGGGAGAATCTGGTGAAGCGCGCCCCGATGCTGGAGGGCGCGGAGTGGGACTATTCGACGGTCGGCCTAATCAGCCTGGCCTACGACGTGCAGCCGGTGATAGGCCCCGTGCCCGGCGCCGACGGTCTCTACGTCGGGACTCACTTCCACTCCGGCGGCTTCGCCTACAACCCGGTGTCGGGTCTGCTTCTGGCCGAGCACGTGGTGGACGGCGGGACGAGGTTCGACACGGACATATACAGGCCGGACAGGTTCGCGCGGGTGGACGTGGGCGCGTTCCTGTCGGAGCCGATAATACACGACGATATGGGACGGGTTCGACACTGAGCGGCGGTCGAAGGGAGAACCGAATGGGTGGATACAAGGGCGTCAAGCGGTCGATGGAGATATACGAGCGGGCGGGAGAGCTGATTCCCGGCAATACCCAGCTCAGGAGCCGTCTGCCGGCGGTGGAGGGGGTCAGCCCGATCTACGCGGAGCGCGCCAAGGGGTCGAGGTTCGTCGACGTGGACGGCAACGAGTATATCGACTGGGTCAACGCGGTGAGCGCGATCATCCTGGGCCACCACGACGACGTGGTGGACGACGCGGTGAAGGAGCAGATCGACAGGGGAAGCATCTACACGGTCAACAGCCCGAAGGAGGTGGAGTTGGCCGAGGAGTTGATCGACACGATACCGAGCGCGGAGATGGTTCGCTACACGAAGGGGGGAGGAGAGGCGTGCGCTCTCGCGGCCCGCATCGCGCGCGGCGCGACGGGGAAGGACATCATCCTGTTCTCCGGCTACCACGGCTGGCACGACTGGTACCAGTCGGCGAACTACCTGGACTTTCCCGACCTGGTGACCGGAGTGGGGCCTATGGGCGTACCGAAGGCGCTTGCCGGAACGGCCATCCCGTTCGGCGAGTTCGACCTGGACCGCCTGAAGGAGCTGCTGGAGGAGCACAGGGGCGAGGTGGCCGCCGTGATGCTGGAGCCGGTGCGAACCTACGCGCCGCCGGAGGGGTACCTGGAGTCGGTGATAGAGCTCGCGCACGACAACGGCGCGGTGGCCGTGTTCGACGAGGTGTCGTGCGGGTGGCGGATAGCGATCGGCGGCGCTCAGGAGTACCTGGGCGTGACCCCGGACATGACTGTGGTGGCCAAGTGCATATCGAACGGCTACCCGATGGGGGCCGTCGTCGGCAAGCGGGAGTTCATGGAGCCCGCGACGGAGATGTTCGTCTCCAGTTCCTACTGGTCGGACAACATCGGGCTGACGGCTTCAATAACGACGATCCGGGAGTTGAAGCGGCGCGACTCGGCGCGGCGGTTCGAGGAGATCGGCGAGGGGATCCGCGCGGCGCTCGAAGGGGCGCTGGAAGACGTGGGGGTACAGGGAGAGGTGGTCGGCCTGTTCAACGCGCCGACGCTGGAGTTGGACCTGCCGGACGAGTCGCTGCGGTCGAGTGTCAACACGCTGTTCACGCAGGAGCTGGCGAGGCGCGGGGTTCACGGCGGGGTCAGGTTCATGGGCACGCTCGCTCACACCGAGGAGGACATCCGCGAGACGGCGGACGCGGCCCGCGAGGCCCTGGAGGTCGTCAGGCACGGCCTGGAGGGCGGGCTGGACGAGATGCTCATGGGGGAGGCTTCTCCCATGGCGGTCCGGAGGATCGTGCGCTAGGTTCTTTGTAGAGTGACGTGTCGCTGTGTCAACAGATAAGGACTCCCAGACCTCGGCGGGTTATCCGACATCCAAGCGCCTCAAGGATGCTCTTCTAATCTCATTCGTCGCAAGCGCCGCCGCGGTCGCTTTATTCTACATTGGTCCAGACTGGCTTAGAGACTCGGCGGGAAGCAATGAGTATGATTCTTGGATAGACAACCGCGGGTTTTGGAGGTATTTGATTTGGGGGTTCCTTTGGTTCATCTTGTACGTGGCATTACTCGGGGTATCGAGTGCCTTGTTGGACACCTCGAGTGCCTTTGACAAGGAGGGTGGATTTGGAGCCCGCGGTTTTTTTGCTATTCACTGCATGACGATGCTTTCCCTCGGGCCAGATTGGGTTCGAGGGATATTGGGAATCACACTGTTTGATCCGTGGTTGAACGGCGTTGGATCCTGGTCTTACTTCCTCTGGGGTGTCCTCTGGCTCATCTGGCTCGTCAGTCTCGGCTGTCTCGTCGGAAGCTTCTCATCTGACCGTGGACGTCACACTGACGGCTTCGATAACGACGATCCGGGAGTTGAAGAGGCGCGACTCGAAGTAGCGCAACTCGAAGCGACGCGACGCGACTCGAAGCGAGAGGCGCGATTCGAACAGGCGCAACTCAAAGCGGAACGGGCGCGACTCGAAGAGGCGCGAGTCAAAGTGGCGCGACTCGAAGCGAAGCGGCGCGACTCGAAGCAAGCGGCGCAACTCGAACGGGCGCGACTCGAAGAAGCGCGACTCGAAGTGGCGCGACTCGAAGAGGCACGACTCGAAGAAGCGCGACTCGAAGAAGCGCGACTCGAAGAAGCGCGGCTCGAAGCGGCGCGACTTGAAGAAGCGCGACTCGAAGTGGCGCGGCTCGAAGAGGCACGACTCGAAGAAGCGCGACTCGAAGCGGCGCGAGTCGAAGTGGCGCGAGTCGAAGTGGCGCGAGTCGAAGTGGCGCGACTCGAAGCGGAGCTCGAAGATGTCGGTACAGGGAGAGGTGGTCGGCCTGTTCAACGCGCCGACGTTGCAGACCGTCACCCTGGAGTCCGAAGAGGTCGACGCCCTCGTCGCCCCAGGAGTCGACGGAGAACTCGACTCCTGAGGCGGTGAGGCGGATGCAGCGCTGGAGGCGACGGGCGGATTCGAACCGGCATGACTCGAAGCGGCGCGAGTTGAAGCGGAGCTCGAAGACGTCGGTACAGGGAGAGGTGGTCGGCCTGGTTTGTGAATGGGATGAACGGATCACATTACGAAGGAGCGGTACGGAATGAACATAGAGTGGACGAAGTCGCGGTTGGGTTTTTGGTTGTTGATCTCGTTGATTCCGGCGACCATAGCATATGTTCCAGCGGCGGCTTTATCGCCTGATGAACCTTTCCAGGATGAATTCTTCTGGTCGTTCATTGGAACAATTCTCGCCCTATATTTGCCTTGTGCGTTGGTGGCTGGTGCTGTGCTGGCAGTTTGGGGCCGGATAGAGAAGAGTCGGCAGTACAGGGAGGCGCAACACTACGCGCAACGTCACGGCTGGCATCCGATTTCCAAGACTACGTGGCGTAATCGCAAGCGTAACGGTGTTCAGCTATCGGTGGATAAGGCAATCGTAGGTTCTACGTACATCCTTACTATAGAGATCAACGGAGAGACGACGGTCGTAGATGAGTTTGAAACGCCGACTTGGGCGTTAGAATTTGGAGATTGGCTGTGGGAAGAGTTGTTGCAGGCACAAGGTATGACGCCAGACGTGGAAGTGGTAGCGGAGAAGCGGGCAGAGTGGGAACAGAGTAAGGGCTTGACCTTGTACCGGGGGCCAGCCTAGATGTTTAGACGAATCTCAATGACGTGAATGGGGCTTGAGACTAGATAACCAACTAGAGCAAACAGAACGGCTGGAGGCGACGGGCGGATTCGAACCGCCGAATAGAGGTTTTGCAGACCTCCGCCTTAGTCCACTTGGCTACGTCGCCCTGTGCCTGATGGTGCCGAGGAGGAGACTCGAACTCCTACAGCCTTAGCGGCCACAGCGCCCTCAACGCTGCGTGTCTACCAATTCCACCACCTCGGCCCCATGCGAGAGAGGTGTCTCTCCACAGGCCCATTATAGCCACAGGCCCCTGCGATGTCTACGACTTCGGGAGCGGGCGCGGCCGCTCAGACTACGACGGCTTCGATGGCTGCCGGCGGTCTGGAGCGCGAGGCTGCCCTCATCCTGGCGAGCTGTTCCAGGCCCTTGCGGGTGTCGCTCGCAATCCTGGCCTTGTCGGAGACCTTGAGGCGCAGCTTGAATAGCCAGTAGGTGAACTCCTTGACGTCTTCGAGGGACATCCGCCGCCTGAAGGCCGCGCCCGTCTCGCCGCGGAAGCGGTCGAGCAGGTCCTTCTCCGGCATTCCGTATATCATGGGGAACGCCTCGGTCGACACTGTCGACACTTCGGAGGCGCTCAGGTAGCCGTTGCTGATCCGCCTCTTTACTATCTCCGTCTCGACCGCGACCTGCAGGGCCTCCTCGACAGTCACACCGTAGAAGTAGTTGAGGTGACCGCGGTACTTTTCGCCGCCGAGCAGCTCCCTGAACCGGGTTTTGTCGAAGCGTTGGGGCAGTCGGCCGAACAGGAGCAGGTCCTCGACCTCGTCTTCCGGGACGAGTCCGGCGATCTCGACGCACAGGCGCTCGGCCAGGACGAGCCAGTCGAATGCCTCGCCGCCGATGAAGTATCCGTAGCGGCGGCCGTTGACGGCGCTTTCGGGGTCTGTCCATCGGGAGACGGCTCCCAGGAGGGCCGCAGGCCAGTCCTCGCCGCTCAGGACCGAGTCGCGGAGCCAGCCTATGGCCTCGCGGGCGGACTCGGACTCTGGCGTGTCTCCGGCGGGGATTCGGGCGCTCATGTTCGCGTCCGGCTCCGAACGTTCTCCAGAATGTCGGCGGCGGTCTTGCGGCTGACTCGGGGCAGCTTCTCGACGCGGCCGTCCTCGATGGCGGCCTCCAGTTCTTCAGTCGTGGTCACGCCGAGTTCTTTCCATAGTCTCATGGTGAGCCTGGGGCCGAGGCCGGGCACGCGCATCAGGTCGAGGACGCCGTCCGGGAACTCTCCCTTCAGGCGTTCGTAGTAGCCCAGCCTCCCGGTGGCTGCCAGCTCGCCGATCTTCTTGGAGATGGCCTCGCCGATGCCGGGAAGCTCTCGAAGGTCGCGCCCGTCGGCCAGGATCTGCTCGATCTGTACGGGCAGGCCCTTGATAGTCTGGGCGGCGCGGCGGTAGGCGCGGACTGTGAAGACCTCGCCCTTCATTTCGAGGAGCCCGGCGACATCTTCGAAGACCTCCGCGATCCTGGTGTTCCTCAAGCCCTGTCCTTAACTGTGACTGAGTGAGCGCGGGAATCGACGGAGACGGATGGCGGTGTTAGGGGCGTCTAGGCGCCGTGGCATCTCTTGTATTTCTTGCCGCTGCCGCAGGGGCACCGCGCGTTGCGTCCGACCTTTGCCGATCCGGCCGTTACGGCCTCCCGCCTGCCGCGCCCCGCGACGCGCGACATGGCGCTCTCTTTCGAGGCCGGCGCTCCGGCTTTCTGGCCGTTCCCTCTGCCGTCGGACCTGACTCCGACGTGGAATATCATGCGGGCGACGTCATGCCGGATGCGGGCGCGCAGGTCCTGGAATCTCTGGTGGCCCTCCCGCTTGTACATGACGAGGGGGTCGCGCTGGCCGTAGCTGTGGAGTCCGATCCCCTGCCGCAGTGATTCCATGGACGTGAGGTGTTGTACCCAGGCGTTGTCGGTGACGCGCAGGAGGACGTGGCGCTCGATCTCTCTCACGATCTCGGGACTGAGCGCCTGCTCCATCAGGTCGTACCGTTCGCCGGCGCAGTCGAGCAGCCGGCTCTCTATTTCGTCCGCGTCGAGCTGGGCGAGGGCATCGGGGTCTGAGAGGCCGTCGGTCAGCGGCATGACCGCGCCGGCCTCCCGCAGCAGGGCCTCCGTGTCCCAGTTCTCGCGCGAGCCGCCCCCGGCGTACTGGCCGAGGTTGTCCACGAGTTCACGCTCGACCATCGACTGGACGTTGGCCTTGAGGTCGGCCCCGCTGAGTATCTTGTCGCGCTCGCCGTAGATCACGTCTCGGTGGGTGTTCACCACGTCGTCATACTCGACGAGGTGCTTGCGGATGTCGAAGTGGTATGCCTCGACCTTCACCTGGGCGCCCTCGATAGCGCGGCCGATCATCTTGTTTTCGATAGGCGCGTCGTCTTCCAGGCCGGCCCACTCCATGATCGAGCGTATTCTGTCCCCTCCGAACCTGCGCATCAGCTCGTCGTCGAGGGCGACGAAGAAGCGGGACTCCCCCGGGTCGCCCTGGCGTCCTGACCTGCCGCGCAGCTGGTTGTCGATGCGCCTGGCTTCGTGGCGCTCCGTGCCCAGGATGAACAGCCCCCCGCTCTCTACGACCGAGGCGTGGTCCTCTTCCCACTGCTCCGGGGCGATGTCCAGCGACTCCGGGTTGCCGCCGAGGACGATGTCGGTGCCCCGCCCCGCCATGTTGGTCGCCACGGTGACGGCGCCGGGTCGGCCGGCCTGGGCAACGATCTGGGCCTCCCGCTCGTGCTGCTTGGCGTTGAGCACCTCGTGCGGGATGCCCCTGCGCTTCAGCCCGGCGGCCAGGGCCTCCGACTTGTCGATGTCGGTAGTTCCCACCAGTACCGGCTGCCCGGCCTTGTGTCGGCTTTCGATCTCCGCCGTGACCGCGGCGTACTTGGCCTTTTCGTCCTTGTAGACCAGGTCCGGCCGATCGGCTCTGACCATGGGCTTGTTGGTCGGTACAGCCACGACTTCGAGCTTGTATATCTTGAAGAACTCCTCGGCCTCGGTCGCGGCCGTGCCCGTCATCCCCGCGAGCTTCTCGTAGAGGCGGAAGTAGTTCTGGAGGGTGATCGTGGCGTAGGTGATGCTCTCTCTGCGGACCCTCACGCCCTCCTTTGCCTCCAGCGCCTGGTGCAGCCCGTCCGAGTAGCGGCGTCCCTGCATCAGCCGCCCGGTGAACTCGTCGACGATGATCACCTCGCCGTCCGTGACGACGTAGTCCTGGTCCCGTTGGAAGATCACCTGGGCCTTGAGGGCGTTCTCGACGAAGTGGACGAGGCCGACGTTCGACGGAGCGTACAGGTTGTCCAGCTTGAGCAGTTTTTCCAGCTTGGCGATCCCCTCCGGGGTCAGGGATGCGGCCTTGTGCTTCTCTTCGATGGCGTAGTCGTCTTCGGGTCTCAGGTTGGTGACGAGCCTGGCGAACTGCTGATACTCACTGGGGGACTGTTCGGCCGGGCCGCTGATGATCAGGGGCGTCCTGGCCTCGTCGATCAGGATGTTGTCGACCTCGTCGACGATGGCGTAGCTCAGTTCCCGCTGAACCCGCTGCGGGCGGCTTGTCACCATGTTGTCCCGCAGATAGTCGAAGCCGAACTCGTTGTTGGTGCCGTAGGTGATGTCCGCGGCATAGGCATCGCGCCGTTCCACGCGGCGCAGCTTCTCCATGCCCGGTTCGGGCCTGACCGTCGAGGGGTCGTAGAGGTATGCGGAGTCGTGCTGGAGGGTTCCCACGGACAGCCCGAGCGCGTGGTAGACGGCGCCCATCCACTGCGCGTCCCGCCGCGCCAGGTAGTCGTTGACCGTGACCACGTGGACGCCGCGCCCCGTGAGGGCGTTGAGGTATGCGGGCAGAGTGGCGACGAGGGTCTTGCCCTCGCCGGTCTTCATCTCGGCGATCTTGCCCGAGTGGAGCGCCATGCCGCCGATGAGCTGCACGTCGAAGTGGCGCTGGCCCAGGGTTCGTCTCGCCGCCTCCCTGACGACGGCGAAGGCTTCGGGGAGCAGGTCGTCGATCTCTTCGCCTCCGTCGACGCGGGCCCTGAAGTCGTCGGACCTGCGGATCATCTGCTCGTCGGAGAGCCGCTCCGCCTCGGGTTCGAGGGCGTTGACCCTGTCGACGTCGGGCCGCATCTTGCGGACGACCCGCTCGTCGGAGCCGCCGATGATCTTTGCGATGGACTTCAGCATCAGCCCTGGTGTCCCGTCACTGGTCGAACAGCGCGCCCACGGACAGGCCGCTGTGTATGCGGTGGATGGCCTCTCCAAGAATCGAGGCCACCGACAGGACGCTGGTCTTGGCGCCCCTGGCCTCCTGCGACAGCGGGAGGGTGTCGGTGACGAACACTTCCTTGATCGGGCTCCGTTCCAGTACCTCGGTGGCCTGTCCGGCGTAGACCGGGTGGGTTGCGCAGCAGTAGATGTCCTTCGCGCCCTGGGATACGAGGGCGGCCGCGGCCGAGGCCACCGTGCCGCCGGTGCCGATCTCGTCGTCGACGATGAGGGCGTTGCGTCCCTCCACGTCGCCGATCACGTTGACCACTTCGACCCTGTCCTCGTTGCCGATACGCATCTTTTCGACGATCGCTATCGGCGCGTCGAGGTGTCTGGCCGTGTTGCGGGCCTGCTTCCCTCCCCCGACGTCAGTGGCGGCCACGACGAGGTTCGGGATGCTGCGCTCCTTGAAGTGTCTGGCGAGCATGTCGACCGCCGTCAGCTCGTCCAGCGGCACGTTGAAGAAGCCCTGTATCTGCCCGGCGTGGAGGTCCACGGTGAGCACCCGGTCGGCCCCTGAAACCTCGATCAGATTGGCGATCAGCCTGGCGGTTATGGGAACCCTGGGCTGGTCTTTCTTGTCGCTGCGCCCGTAGGCGTAGAAGGGGACCACGGCTGTGATGCGGCCCGCGGAGGCCCTCTTGGCCGCGTCTATCATGATCAGAAGCTCGACCAGGTTCTCGTTCACCGGCATGGCCATGGTCTGGATCAGGAAGACGTCCCGTTCCCTGATGTTCTCCTGTATCCGGACGAAGGTGTTGTCGTTGCTGAACTTGAAGGCTTCCAGCCTTCCCTGTGAGATGCCCAGATAGGCGCACACGTTCGCCGCGAGGCCCGGGTGGGCGTTTCCGGTGAATATCTTGAGGTCGTCGAACAGCGCCATCAGGACGAACGAGCCTCCCTCTTACCAGATAGGCCGACACCGCGCATTATAGCACGGCGCCCCCAGCGGGCCGGGCCGGCGGTTCGGCGGGATCACGCCACTGGCCACTGGCCACTGACCACTGACCACTGCCACCCGGCCCAGCCCCTTGACATCCGCGAACCCATGTACTAGGATACTCTCACGGAAGGAACGCAGCCATGATCATCCCGAACCACGTGCACGGAACCAACCGGCCCGTAAGGGCGCACAAGGGGCGCCCTCACCCCCGGGACCTGTCCCACAATTGCCCCAGAACTGTACCGGTTCCGTTCCACATCCGTTCCACAAATGCCCCACATTTGTTCCACGAAATCGAACCCTCAGCTACGAGATGGGACAAAATGGAACAGTTTGGGACAGTTTTCGGCAAAATCGGCCCTGCCACCCCGCTCGAACCCGGCCTCCCACGCCGGGCAGGCAGCTGTTCAGAGTCTATGAAGACTCTCGTTATCGCACAGCCGCCGTCATACCGGCGCAGGCCGGTATCCGGAGGAGGAGAGGGCATTCCCCTCACCAGGATTGAACAGGCTCCCAGGGGGGACACGTCGTTGACAGCCCATATCTCCAGTGCTAGCATTTGCGCCGCGATACGAGCCCCGGCGCTCTATACGTCTGAGGGTGTTAGCCGGCGAGTCACCGCCAGGCGTCAGTGGTTCGGACGCGCGCATATCAGGATCGGCCTCGCCTGACCTAAAGGTGCTGCTTCTTGATCAGTTCTGCTTCCCATACCGTGGAAGAGCCCGCCGCCCTTCCGTCAGTCTTCCTCCGATACCGCTCCGAGTTCGGCAAGGCCCTGAGGCTGGAGCTGTCGCAGGATCGGTCCCGTGTGTACGACATGCTGAGATACTACATGGGGTGGGCAGACCGCGACGGGAAGCCCCTTTCGGCCACTGAGGGGAAGGCTCTGCGTCCGACGCTGTGCCTGTTGTCCTGCGAGGCCGTGGGCGGTGACGTCGAGCAGGCGATGCCTGCGGCCGTAGCCCTCGAACTGATCCACAGCTTTTCGCTGATCCATGACGACATTCAGGACAGGGACGAGACTCGCCACCACCGCCCTACCCTGTGGGCCGTCTGGGGAGTTCCTCAAGCGCTGGTGGCCGGCAACGTGCTCCGAATCGTGGCCGACATGGCGCTGGAGGGCCTGGAGAATAGGGGTGTGAGCCTGGACCTGTCCGCCGAGGTGGTGAGGCTGCTCACGGACGCCTATCTTTCGATGATCGAGGGGCAGTATCTGGACCTGTCCTACGAAGGGAAGCACAACATCAGCCCGCGCCAGTACTTCGAGATGATATCGAGGAAGACGGGCGCGCTGATACGCTGCTCCACCACTCTGGGAGCCGTCATAGGCTCGCGCGATCGGGCAGCGGTGGACGCCCTCGAATCGTGCGGCCGGTCGCTGGGGTATGTCTTCCAGATACGGGACGACGTGCTGGGAGTCTGGGGCAACGAGGAGACGACGGGGAAGCCCGTTGGCGCGGACATCAGAAGGAAGAAGAACTCATTCCCCGTCGTCTACGCGACGTCGGCCGCAGGGGAAGGAGACAGGCGCATTCTCAAGCGGGCATACGCGCGGGAGTGCCTGAGCGACGCGGACGTGTCGTCAGTCCTCGACGTGATGGAGAGGACCGGCGTCAGGGAGCGGGCGCAGTCTCTGGCGTCCGAGCACTGCGACCGTGCGTTGGACGCGCTGTCAGGGGTGGAGATGGACGCCGCCATACGCCGGGAGGCGGAGGACCTGGTTCACTTTCTCCTGGTGAGGGAACACTGAAATAGGAATGGAGCCAAGACGATGAGCAGGCCCATGGAGCTGGCGTTCAGGCTCGGCTGGTATATCCTCAAGAACAAGCTGTCGAGACGAAAGAGGTATCCTCTCGTCACCATGCTGGAGCCGCTGGAGAAGTGCAACCTGGCGTGCGAGGGGTGCGGACGGATACGGGAATACGAGCCCGTCCTCGACAGGATGCTGACGGTGGAGCAGTGCGTCGCGGCGGTGGAGAGTTCGGGCGCGCCGATCGTCTCCATCGCGGGCGGAGAGCCGACTCTTCACCCTCAGATACACGAGATCGTAAACGGGATCATCTCCCGTAAGAAGTTCGTCTACATGTGCACGAACGCGCTCCTCATGGAGCGGGTCATGACGCGCATACCGCCGTCCAAGTTCTTCTGCTTCGTGGTTCACCTGGACGGGATGGAGGACGCCCACGACAGGTCGGTCTACCGCAAGGGGGTGTTCAAGATCGCCGTGCGGGCGATGCGGCAGGCGCTGTCACAGGGGTACAGAGTGACCACGAATACCACTGTGTTCAATGGCTGTGACGAAGAGGACCTGATCGAGATGTTCACCATGGTCACCGAGATGGGGGTCGAGGGCGCGATGGTCTCCCCCGGCTACCAGTTCAAGGACGTGCCAAACCAGGAGTTGTTCGTCTCGCGCCGGAACGCCCGTAGGATATTCAAGAATATCCTGGACCCGAGCAGGGGGCTGCGGTTCTACAACAACCCGCTGTACCTGGACTTCCTCCGTGGAGAGCGCGAGTACGATTGCACGGCGTGGTCGAACCCGACCTATACGGTCATGGGTTGGAGGGAGCCGTGCTATCTGCTCGGGGACAGGCACACGGAGGAGGTCGGCGACCTGTTCGACGGCGGCCTCTGGGAGAGGTACGGGGTCGGCAAGGATCCCAGGTGCGCCAACTGCATGATGCACTGCGGGTTCGAGTCGGCTTCGATATTCGGCGCGCTGAAGAGCCCGAGGGACATCTACAGGATGCTCGATTCGGGAGTCGGCGCGTCCTAGGGCCGCCGCCGGCATCCGGGGGAACGGATTGATAGCGGTATTCGCGGCATTCAGGGAGGAGGTGCGGGACTATCTCGCCGCAGGTCGGTTCGAGGCCGCCGGGAGAGACCGGGGCCTGAGGTTCCATCTATCGGAGCGTGTTCCGGGGGTGGTGGTGACCGAGGGATGCTTCGGCAACGAGCGAGCCCGGGAGGCGGTCGGCCTTACCGTGGAGCGTTACAAGCCGGACGTCGTCGTCTCCGCCGGTTTCGCCGGCGCGGTCAGGGACGGAATCGAGCCTGGCGACCTGTATCTGTGTGAGAGGCTCATGTGTCTGGAGGGGTCCGCGGCGCTATGGGGCCTGGACAGTCCCAAGGAAAGCCCGCGCCCGGACGAGGGGGTGCTGCGGAGGCTCATCCGAACCGAGGTCGGAGGGCTTCGGGCGGCAGGGTGCATGACTCTGCCTCAGTTGGCGTCCGGCAGTTCGATGAAGAGGTGGGTCGGGGAGAACTATCCGGTGAGCCTGGTTGACATGGAGAGCTACTGGGCCTCCGAGGCGGCGAGGCGCAAGGGCATTCCGTTCTTGGCGGTGCGGGCCGTGCTGGACCCGGTCGGACAGACGCTCCCACCCTTCGTGTCGGGAGCGGCCGACAGTCCGGCCGGGCTGTGGCCCAGGGCCTTGGGATACCTTGCAACCAGCCCTGGAGACGCCCCCCGCCTGCTCAGTCTGTGGTCCCAGGCTAGGGCCGCGCGCGGGGCCCTGGCCGATTTCCTCTTGAGGATGGTCTCGACCTGACAGGTCGACGAGACGACATGCCTGCGCGAGCGACGTCATACAGCGACCCCAGCCGCCTGGATACCGCAATCTCCAGGGCACAGGAGTTCCTTCTGGACGCTCAGTACCCGGGCGGCTACTGGTGGGGAGAGCTCGAGTCCAACCCCACAATGGAGGCCGAGTACCTTCTCCTCACCCACTTTCTGGGCACGGCCGACCCGGAACGATGGCGCAAGCTGGCGAATCACATCCTGCGGAAGCAGAACGACGACGGGGCCTGGGGGCAGTTCTACGGCGCCCCAGGCGACCTGAGCACCTCCACCGAATGCTATTTCGCCCTCAAGCTCGCGGGAGTATCGCCCGACGCCCCGCAGATGCGGAAGGCTCGAGACTTCATCCTCTCAGGAGGAGGGGTGGCAAACACGCGCGTATTCACGAAGATATGGTTGTCGCTGTTCGGTCAGTGGGAATGGGAGGGCGTGCCGTCCATGCCCGCGGAGATGATGCTGCTGCCCAGCTGGTTCCCGATCAGCATATACGACTTCTCCAGTTGGGCTCGCGCGACGATCGTGCCGATGTTCATCCTCATGGACCGGAAGCCGATCAGGCCGGCGCCTGGGTCGGCCTGCCTCGACGAGCTCTATCCCGGCGGCCGCGCCGCCGCGGACTACTCGGTGAAGCAGCCGAGCCGTCTGATAGGCTGGGAGACGTTCTTCTACGCCGGGGACAAGATACTGAAGCAGTTGGATAGGCTGCCCTGGAAGCCGACGAGAGGCCAGGCCATCAGGAAGGCGGAGGAGTGGATAGTCTCGCATCAGGAAGCCGACGGGAGCTGGGGCGGGATACAGCCGCCATGGGTCTATTCGTTGATGGCGCTTCATACACTCGGCTACTCCACGCGCCACCCGGTGATCGAAAGAGGGCTGGCCGGCCTGGAGAACTTCATCATAGAGGAAGATGATACGATGCGTGTCCAGGCCTGCGTCTCGCCCGTCTGGGACACGCCGCTCACGATCGCGGCTCTGTTGGATTCGGGGCTGCCGCCGGACCATCCGGCTCTGATCAGAGCGGGGCAATGGCTCCTGAAGGAGCAGGTCCTAGAGGGAGGCGACTGGCAGGTGAAGGCGAAGTCCGTGCCTCCTGGCGGCTGGGCGTTCGAGTTCCACAACGACCTGTATCCGGACCTGGACGACACTGCGGAGATAGTCATAGCGCTTCAGAGGCTGAGCCTGTCTTCCCACAAAGAGAAGCGCGACGCGATAGACCGCGGGATTGCCTGGGTACTCGGTATGCAGAGCAGCAACGGGGGTTGGGCCGCCTTCGACAAGGACAACACCAAGTTCTTGGTGTCCAAGATACCGTTCGCGGACTTTGGGGAGACTCTGGATCCTCCCAGCGTGGACGTCACGGCGCACGTTCTCGAAATGCTGGCACATGCCGGGTACGGGATGGGCCATCCCGCCGTGGACAGGGCCGTGGAGTACGTCCTCTCCGAGCAGGAGGCGGACGGGCCGTGGTTCGGTCGGTGGGGTGTCAACTACATCTACGGGACGGCGGCCGTCCTGCCCGCGCTCGCCACGCTGGGGTTCGACATGTCCACTGAGCTCGTACGGAGGGCCGTGGACTGGATCATAGAACACCAGAATCCTGACGGCGGATGGGGTGAAAGCTGCTCGTCCTACGCGGATCCGTCTCTCAGAGGAACGGGGCCCAGCACCGCCTCTCAGACGGCGTGGGGCCTTCTGTCGCTCCTGGCTGCCGGCCAGGGCTGCCATGAAGCGGCCCTGAGAGGGATCGATTACCTGCTCATGACCCAGCAGGCCGACGGCTCGTGGGACGAGCCCTACTTTACGGGCACCGGGTTCCCCGGCTATGGCGTCGGGCAGAGGCCGGAGCGTTATCCGATGCCCGACGACCAGGGCCGCCAGGGCGCCGGGCTGCCGAACGGCTTCATGATCAACTATCACATGTACCGCAACTACTGGCCGCTCACCGCTCTGGGGAGATACAGGCGCCTGCTGAGGGGAGAGCGTGTCATCGGTGTCGGCGCCTCGGAATACGCGGGCATCACATAGCAGGACGGAACGAGTACATGGAATTGAATGACAGGCTGCGATATGCTACTGTTCAATCGACATACGAGAGCATTTAGGAGAGGCTCCAGATGAGAGTGACCGAGGCAGGCGCCAAGGCCAGCCTGTTCACGTTGTCCGTTAAGTCGCAAGACGCACCCGAGTTCATAGACATTACCGACGAGGTCGCCGCCTTCGTCGGGCAGTCGGACGTAAGGAACGGGATGGTCCTCGTGTTCTCGAAGCACACGACCGTCGCCATAACGATCCAGGAGAATGAGCCGCTGCTGCTGACCGACATGGCAAACATGCTCGAACGAGTCTCGCCCAGGACGGCCCACTACCGCCACAACGACTTCAGTGTGCGGACCGTCAACATGCACGAGGACGAATGTCCCAACGGCCATTCTCACTGCCAGCATCTCACGCTCGGAACCAGCGAGACGCTGCCGGTCGTGGAGGGCAAGATGGTTTTGGGGGAGTTCCAGAGGGTGTTCGCGGTCGAGCTCGACGCTCAGAAGGCATCCCAGGTTAGCTACCGCCAGGTGCTCGTTCAGGTAATGGGAGTGTAGACCGCACGATGGGGACTCTGCTGGCCGGCGCCGCAGCCCGCGTCAGCGTGGCCGAGGCCTACGAGCAATGCGAGCGCCTGGCCAGAACCCACTACGAGAACTTCACCGTCGGCTCGCTGCTCCTTCCAACCGACAGGCGCAGGCACTTCTACGCCGTCTATGCTTTCTGCAGGTTCGTCGACGACCTCGGCGACGAGTTCGAGGGCGACAGGCAACAGGCGCTCGACTACTGGGAAGACGAGACGGAGGCGTGTTACTCCGGCAGCCCCCGCCATCCGTACATGGTGGCGCTGCGGGAGACCATAGGCTCCTTCGACATTCCAAAGGAACCGTTCCTCCGGCTGATCCAGGCGAACAGGATCGACCAGACCACGAAGCGGCATCCGACCTACGCAGACCTCGAATACTACTGCCGGCACTCGGCGAATCCGGTCGGCCGCCTGGTGCTGTACGTCTGCGGTTATAGGGACGACGAGCGCCAGCGTCTCTCCGACTTCACCTGTACCGCGCTCCAGCTCGCGAACTTCTGGCAGGACGTGGCCAGGGACTACGCAATGGGGCGGATATACATACCGCTGGAAGACATGGACAGGTTCGGATGCACAGAGGCGGAGTTGGCGCGAGGCGAGGCCACGGACGGCTTCCGCAGGCTCATGGCGTTCGAGGTGGATCGGACTCGGAGCCTATTCGAGAAGGGCCTGCCGCTGGTGGACAGGGTGGACGGGAGTCTCAAGCTGGACATAGCCCTCTTCAGCAAGGGCGGCCTGAG
Source organism: uncultured Dehalococcoidia bacterium (assembly GCA_958295685.1). GTDB lineage: Bacteria > Chloroflexota > Dehalococcoidia > Lucifugimonadales > CATQGZ01 > CATQGZ01. The sequence goes on along the minus strand of OY282365.1, from coordinate 207,939 downwards.
CGTGCTGGAGAGCATCGAGCGGCAGGGCTGCGACGTGTTGAGCAGGCGCCCTGTGGTCGGCAGGGCCAGGAAGATGCGGCTCCTGCTCGGCACGCTGTTGAAGCTGAAGCTGCTGGGCAGGGTGTGACGGCGCGGACATGTCCAGTGATCTCGATCAGGCTTACGACTACTGCGGACGTGTAGCCAAGGACCGCGCGAAGAACTTCTACTACGCCTTCCGGACGCTGCCGTCCGCAAAGCGGCGCGCGATATACGCCGTGTACGCCTTCTGCCGCTACTGCGACGACGTGGCGGACGACGACCTGCCGGCGGACGAGAAGCGGCGGCTCTTGGCCGAGACCCGGGAGCGTCTCCACGATCCGCGTCTCGGGTCGGAAGACCCTGTGTTCAAGGCGCTCGAAAGCACGGCCGGGACCTTCGGGATACCCCGGCGCCACTTCGAAGAGGTCATCCGCGGCGTCGAGATGGACATCGAGGCGGCGCGTTTTCAGACGTTCGATCAGCTCCGCGAATACTGCCGTCTGGTGGCGTCGTCGGTCGGTCTCATATGTATCGAACTGTTCGGCTACGCCGATCCGGCGGCCAGAGATTACGCGGTGGACCTCGGAATAGCGATGCAGCTGACCAACGTGATTCGCGACATCAGGGAGGACGCGGCGCGTGGGCGAGTCTATCTGCCGCTCGAGGACATCGACTCGTTCGGGTACTCGGAGCGTGAGCTGATGGACGGGCGCAACAATGAGAGCTTCCGAGGGCTGATGGCTTTCCAGACCGAGCGCGCAAGGCGCTACTTCGACTCCGGCGCGCGGCTGTTTCCGCTGCTATCCCGCGAGTCGAAGGCGTGCGCCGCCGCCCTCCACCAGGTGTACAGCAGAATCCTCAACCGCATCGAGTCTTCCGGTTACGACGTGTTCGGTCGGCGCATCGGCCTCAGCACAGGCGAAAAGCTGCTTTTGGCAGCCAGGCTATGGATGGGAAGCATGGCGCCGCGTCCAAGCTGGCGGCGCGGTCGGTAGGGTCGGGCCGCGTGCCTGCCCTTGGCGGCTCCGGCGGCAAGACGGCCGCGGTCCTCGGCGGCGGGCTGTCCGGGCTGTCTGCCGCACGGTCGCTCCTGGAGCGGGGCTTCGACGTCTCGCTCGTCGAGAAGCGGCCGTTTCTGGGCGGGAGGGCCTACTCCTTCTATTCCCGCGAGGCCGACACGGACGTGGACAACGGCCAGCACGTTTTCATGGGCTGCTGCACGTACTACGTCGATTTCATCGAGGCGCTGGGCGCTTACGGCGACGCGGCGCTCCAGGACTCACTGCGAGCCGAGGTGGTCCGCGACGGGAAACGCGGCGTCCTCATGAGCGCGCCTGCCCTCGGGCCGCTGCACCTGATGCCGTCATTCGTCAGATACCCGCATCTTGGAGTGGTCGACAAGATTCGAGCTGCCTACGGGCTGCTCAGAGCCGCGCTGACCGACAGGAGAAGACACGCCGGGGCGCTCGACGGAGAGAGCTTCTACAGCTGGCTGAAGCGTCATCACCAGTCGGACGGGGCGATAGAGGGTCTCTGGAACCTGATCATCCTGCCTACCCTGAATGACACCGTGCACAGCGTCAACGCAGACATGGCCCTCATGGTGATCCAGGAAGGCTTCCTGAAGCAGCCGCGGGCGGCGGCTATCGGATATGCGAGGGTGGGACTGAGCTCCCTGGCGGGCATTCCCGGCCAGCGCTTCATCAAAGACCGAGGGGGGGCCGTGATCCTGGGGAGGGCGGTCCGAGCGATACTCGTCGGCGACGGCGGGGTGTCTGCCGTGCGGCTCTCGGACGGCTCGACGCTGGAGGCCGACGCCTACGTGAGCGCTCTCCCATTCGGCGCACTCCTCGACTGCCTGCCTCCGGAGCGGGCCCGGGAGCCGTTCTTCGCCGCTGCCGCCGGCCTCACCTCTGCGCCGATCGTCGGGATACACCTCTGGTACGACAGGCAGATAATGGAAGAGAGCTTCGCCGCGTTCCTGGGGAGCCCCGTCCAGTGGGTCTTCAACCGCAGCCGCATCCAGGGAGAAGCGGGGGCCTCCGGTCAGTACGTGTGCATATCCCTCAGTGGGGCCTGGGAGTTCATAGATCGGCCCAAGGACGAGCTTCGGAAGCTGTTCACGGAGGAGATGCGGCGCCTCTTCCCGCTGGCCCGACGCGCGGAGGTCCGGAAGTGCCTGGTCATCAAGCAGCCCGACGCCACCTTCAGATGCGTGCCTGGGGTAGCGTCTCACCGACTCTCTCAGGCCACGCCCATTCCAAACCTGTTCCTGGCCGGGGAGTGGACCGACACGGGCTGGCCCTCCACGATGGAGGGGGCCGTCCGCAGCGGCGTCTACGCCGCCGAGGCTCTGGCAGCGAGCTTCTGATGTCGTCGGCCCTGATTCTCGCGCCGTTCAGTCCGTGCCAGATCGAGCGCCTGCGGGGGAGGATCAGGGTCACTTACGAGAGCTGGCTGGATACGGGCCGCCTTCAGGACCCTGATGGTCTCGGAGCCCGGCTCGCGGACGACGGGGTCTCCGTGCTGATCGTGGAGTCGGACTTCGTATTCGAGGAGACCCTGGAGGCCGCCCGGTCGCTCAGGCTGATCGGAGTGTGCCGGGGGTCGGTGGACCACGTCGACGTTGCAGCAGCCACGCGCCTCGGGGTGGTCGTGGTGAACGCGCCTGGGAGGAATGCGCGGGCCGTCGCCGAGCACGCGCTCGGCCTGATCTTATCGCTGGCCCGGGGCATACCGTCGGCTCACGCATACGTTCGCAGCGGGCGATGGGAGAATCCGGCGGAGCCTTACGTCTCGATGCGCGGCATCGAGCTTGGGGGGCGGAAGCTCGGCATAGTCGGCCTCGGCTCCATCGGCCGCCAGCTCGCAGGGATCGGTCTGGCGCTCGGAATGGACGTGGCCGCACACGACCCTTTCGTGGAGAGTGGGCCGCCGGGCATGGAGTTGACAGGTCTGGAGGACCTGCTGGCCTGGGCGGACTTCGTCAGCCTGCATCTGCCGGGATCAGACGAGACGGCCGGACTCCTGGACAGTCGGCGTCTGTCCCTCATGAAGCCCTCCTCATACCTGATCAATACGTCCGACCCGGCAGTCGTGGACGGCGAGGCATTGCTGGAGGCTCTGACCTCGGGCCGGCTTGCAGGAGCCGGCCTCGACGTATTCGAGTCGCACCCCGTCGCGCCCTCGAACCCTCTCCTCGGTCTGGACAACGTGGTACTGACGCCTCACCTGGGCGGGGCGACGGAGGAGACGGTGGCGCGGCACTCCGTGATGGTCGCCAACGACGTGCTCAGGTTTCTGGAGGGAGACCGTCCGCTGAACCTGGTCAACCCCGGCGCGTGGCGGCCCAATGGCTGACCGTCACGTGGTCGTGGTCGACGCCGGCACCAGCAGGGCCCGCTCGCTGATGTACAACGGGGGCGGCGAGCCTGTGGGACAGGCCGCGGTGGAGTGGCGCCACTCGGCGCCGGAGGACGGGCCCGAGCTGGCCCGTGAGTTCGCCCCGGGCTGGCTCAGGAGCGCAATGTTCGACCTGATCGCGTCGTGCATAGGCAGTTCCGGCGTGGCCCCCTCAAAGGTGGACGCGGTGACCGTGACGTCCCAGAGGCAAGCGGTCGCCTTTCTCCACGACGACACGGTCTACGTGGGCCCCAACACCGACCTGCGCGCCGTGTTCGAGGGCGCGGTCATCGACGAGGAGATGGCGGGGACGGTGTATGAGACCACGGGCCACCTGCCCTCGCTGCTCCTAGCGCCTGCGAAGCTGATCTGGTATCGGGCCAATCGTCCTGACGACTATGCGCGAATATCGCGCGTCGTGTCGCTTGCCGACTGGATTGCAGGAGCGCTGGGAGGAGAGACGGCTGCCGAGGCGACGCTGGCCTGCGAGGCCGGGCTTCTGGACGTCCGGTCGCGCGACTGGTGCGGCCCGCTTCTGAGTGGGCTGGGGCTCGCGAAGCCGGATGTCCCGCTGGTCGAGTCGGGCGCCGTGATCGGGGCGGTGACGCCCGAGGCGGCCGCGGCCACCGGGCTGCCGCGGAACACGCCTGTGATAGCGTCGGGGGCAGACACGCAGTGCGGGCTGCTCGGCCTGGCCGCCGCGCACGCGGGCCAGGCCGGAGTGGTGGCCGGGTGGAGCGCGCCGGTACAGGCGCTCACCCGAGCGCCCGTGCTCTCACCAGAGCGGAAGACGTGGGCGGGCTGCTTCCTCGACCGTTCGGCGTGGACTCTCGAAAGCACTGCCGGGGATGCCGGAAACTCGTACCGCTGGCTGGCCGAGATGCTGTTCGGGCGGCCTGCGTTCGACGAGATGGACAGGCTGGCAGAGCGGGCGCGCAGTTCCGAGGGCGCCCTGGCGCTGCTGGGCGCCTCGAGGATGGACGCATCCCGACTGGGGATGCGCCAGGGAGGGATACTCTTCCCAGTCCCGCTGACGGTGAGCGGTCTCGGGAGGCCGCACATCGCGCGGGCCGCCCTGGAGGGGGTCGCGTGCGCGATCAGGGCGAACCTGGAGCAGGTGGAGGAGTTGGCCGGCTCGGTCTCCGACAGCGTCGCAATCGGCGGCGGCCTCACCCGGTCGGCAGCCTTCGCCGAGATCGTGGCCGGGGCGCTCGGCAGGCAGGTGGCGGTGGCGCCGAGGCCGAACGTCAGCGCGACCGGAGCGTTCCTGTGCGCGATGACCGGACTCGGGGAGTTCGGCTCGGTCGCAGAGGCCGCCGAGACCGTCGAGCCGGGTCTGGCGGTCATCGATCCCGACCCTCTGGCATCGGCCGAGTATGACGACCTATACCGGCGCTGGCTCGATCTCCAGAGGCGGCTCGAAGCCATAGACCTGTAGGAGCGCAGGCTATGGCAGCGCGGCCTCATGCGCTAGCTCATTTCGCCGGGGGCGGACCGGTCATACTCCTCCACCCGCGTCCTGAGGGCCGCGAGGCGCTCGTCCGAGAGGTCTGGGTCGGAGTCCATGATACGGGACGCCTCCTTGCGGGCCAGCGCCAGGATATCCTGGTCCGTGATGCGCGCGACCCTCAGGTCGGAGATTCCGCTCTGGCGCGTACCGAGGTAGTCTCCCGGCCCCCTCAGATCGAGGTCTTTCTCGGCGAGGAGGAAGCCGTCCTGGACGCGTTCGACGATTCGGACGCGCTCCCGCGCCTCGTGTCCGGCGTCACCCGTGAGCAGCAGGCAGTAGCTCTCATGCCCGCCCCTGCCTACCCTGCCGCGGAACTGGTGAAGCTGGGACAGTCCGAACCGCTCGGCCCCGTCGATCAGCATCACGGCGGCGTTGGGCACGTCGATGCCGACCTCGATCACCGGGGTCGAGACGAGGATGTCCAGGCCGCCCGCCTTGAACTCCTCCATCACTTGTTCTTTTTCGGACAGCGCCATGCGGCCGTGCAGCAGGCCCAGCCTGAGGTCCGGGAACACCTCGCTCGAAAGGCGCTCGTGCTCCACCGTGGCCGCCCGGGCCTGAATTGCTTCGGACTCTTCTATGAGGGGGCAGACGATGAACGCCTGTCTTCCCTGCCCGACCTGCTTTCGGATGAAGTTGTAGGCTACGGGTCGGCGTTCCGGGCCCATCCACCTGGTGCGTATCGGGCGGCGTCCGGGCGGCAATTCGTCGATTACGGACATGTCCAGGTCTCCGTGCAGCGTGAGCGCGAGCGAGCGTGGGATCGGAGTGGCCGACATGGCGAGCAGGTGCGGTCGAGCGCCCTTCCCGCGCAGGTCCGCGCGCTGCATCACGCCGAATCTGTGCTGTTCATCGACCACCACCAGCGCGAGGGACGGGAACTCCACCGACGACTGGATGATCGCGTGAGTGCCGATCAGCACGTCCACTTTACCGGCGGCGACCAGCGCGCGCATCTCGTCTTTGCGCCGCTTCCTCATGCTTCCCAGGAGCAGGCCCACCGTTACCACGTCCTGCGCGTCAGGCGCGGCGAGTGACATGAGCGGGCCGCCGTCGGAGACCACACGGAGGCCGGAGAGGAGGCGGGTGATGGTGACGAAGTGCTGTTCGGCCAGTATTTCGGTCGGGGCCATCAGCGCGCCCTGTCGTCGGTTCACGGCTGCGATCAGCAGCGCCGCCGCGGCGACGACGGTCTTGCCGCTGCCCACGTCGCCCTGGAGGAGGCGGGCCATCGGCATCTCCGCCGCCACGTCTTTCAGTATCTCTCCCAGGACCCTGTTCTGGGCCCGTGTCAACTCGAACGGCAGTGTCCGGACAAAGGTATCGAGCGCCCCGTCGGGCACGGAGAGGGGGACTCCTTCTCCGCGGCCGCGCCAGTCACGCCGTCGGCGCAGCACTGCGTACTGGAGCATGAACAGTTCGTCGAACGCCAGCCTGCGCCGCGCGGCGGCGCGGTCGGCGTCGGAGTCGGGGTAGTGCATCTGCGCGATGGCGTTCCGAAGTCCGAGCAGACCGGTGCGGTGGAGGAGGTCGTCGGGCAGGAAGTCTTCGATCTGGGCGAGACACGCGTCGAGAGCGCGCTTCACCATGCCTCTGATTGTCCGCTGCGGAAGCCCTTCGGTGGACGGATAGACGGGCACGAGGCGGCCGGTGTGCGTCGTCTCGTCTCCGTCCCGGATCACCTCGTACTCCGGGGACTCGAAGGCGAGTTGTCCTCTAAAAACGTTCACCCTGCCGCTGAGGGCGACCCGCGCGCCGGGCCGTAGGGTCCTGGCTGCGTATGGGTTGTTGAACCAGACGGCGCGAACGTTTCCCGTGTCGTCGCCCAGCACCGCCTCCGAGGATCGCCGCTTGGGTCCTATGGCCATCTCCTTCGACGACCACACGGCTGCCACGATGGTCTTGTCCCTGCCGGGCCGGAGCTCCGATATGCTGGTGACGCTGGCGAAGTCGTTGTGGCGGTGGGGGAACAGGAAGACGAGGTCTCGTATCTTCTCCACGCCGATCTTCTGGAGTCTGGCCAGGCTGCGGCCTCCGACCCCTTTGAGCCGCTTCACGTCGTCGTCGAGGGACAGCGGCTGAGCGGGCGGGCGGCGGCGAGCCCTGGGTGCGGTCTGCCGGGTGTCTTCGCCGATCACGGCGGCCTTCTCCAGCCTGTCCAAGACGGCGGCGGCCCACTTCCGGCGCTGGGAGGGAGTCAGCGCGGAGTAGGACTTCATCGGTCCGAGGAGCGGCCCGAGCTCAGTTTCAGCCTGCCGCAGGAAGCGGTCCAGTCCGCCGATCACCGTGGAGTCGCCGTAATCGCCGGCGCTCTCCTGTCGGAGTATCTTTACCAGCGCTTCGATCTTGGGATTATCGGGCGGCACTCTGTCCGGCGATGGTGAAGTTGAGTGGCCGAAGGGCCGTCTACGGACCGGCTAGCCGACGGAACGGAGCATTGCGACGGCCAGGGCTCCGGGTCCGGAGTGGGCGCCCACGGATGAGCCGACCCTCGAGAGCAGCGGCTCCTTGCCTGCCGGGGCCAGGTCATGAAGGCGCGCCGCAAGCTCTTCGGATTCCTGCGGAGTGGTGGAGTGCAGCACTCCTATCTCGTCAGCCGGGCCGAACTCCCTGGCGAAGGCCATCAGCCGCTCTATGCCGGCCTTTCGGGAGCGCGCCTTGGCCAAGCTGTGGACCTCGCCGTCCTTGATGAAGATCATTGGCCGGATGCGGAGCAGACCTCCGAGCAGCGCCTGCGCCTTTCCGATGCGTCCGCCCTTTTCCAGGTACTCGAGGGTGTCCAGCAGTACCAGGAGTTCGGCGCGCTCCGCCGCCTTCTCCGCCGCCCGCGCGACCGTCTCGACGCCGCCGCCGTCCATCGCCGCCCTGGCGGCCTCCCTGGCGGCAAGTCCGCACGCGAGCGAGACCTGGAGGGTGTCCACCACTCTGATAGGGCAGTCGACTTCGGCTTCGGAGGCCGCCTGAGTGGCCGAGTTGACTGTTCCGCTGACCTTGGACGATATGTGAACGGAGACGATCCCTGCGCTGCCTGGGCCGATCTCCTCATAGAGCCGCTTGAAGTCTCCGACCGGGGCCTGAGAAGTCTTCGGGAAGTCGGGGCCATTGCGGAGCCGATCATAGAACTGGTCGGCGGTCAGTTCCACGCCGTCCTTCAGGCTCTCGGTTCCGAACGTTATGTAGGCGGGTATCACCGTGATTCCGAGGCTCTCGACCTGTTCGGGGGGCAGGTCGGAGCCGCTGTCCGTGACTACCTTAACTGACGACATGCGTGGCACCTCGCTATTCTATGGAGATTACGTAGTGGTATCCGTGCTGACCGCCGCGTACCAGTTCGACCTCCGCGTCGGCGAACCTGCGCCTCACGGCGTCCCGGGCATCGGCCGCGTCATCGGCGGACGCAGGCGTTCCCCAGTATATGGTGATCAGGTCGCCGCCCGATATGTCGGCGGCGCTCAGTAGAGAGAGCAGCACGTCCGGCGGCTCATCTCCGGCGGCAACGAGCTTGCGGTCGAGGAGGCCGATCACTTCTCCCTTCGACACGGACATCCCGTCGACTCTGGCGGCGCGCTCGGCGAGGCACACCTCACCGGTCTTGATGGACGAGAGCTCGCGCTCCATGGCGGCCAGGTTCCAGTCCAAGTCTCGGTCGTCGTCGAAGGCCAGGATAGCGGCGACGCCCTGCGGCATGGTCTTCGTCGGCACGATCCTGACCCTTCCCTCACTCAGAGCGGCCACCTGGTTGGCCGCGGGGACGACGTTCGGGTTGTTGGGCAGGAGTATGACCGGCTCCGAGCCGGCGGAGTCGATCAGCGTCGAGAGTTGGCCGACGCTGGGATTGGAGACGCCGTCCATTCGCAGCACCTGTACGGCGCCGTAGTCCCTGAAGATCTTCTCGTTTCCATCTCCCCACGCGACGGCTACGACCGCCACCGGGTCCGCTGCGCCGTCGTCTTCGGTCAGGGCGCGGCGGTCTGAAGAGAAGCGGCGGCGCTGCTCGTCCATGTCGGTCACCGTCACGCCGCTGACCGCGCCGACCGATCCGGCGAACTCCAGCACGGGCCCCGCGTCGTCGGCGTGGACGTGGACGTTGAGCATCGTTTCCGTGCCGACGACGACGGGCGACCTGGCCATCCGGAGCATCCGGTCCCTGACCGCGTCGGCGTCGAGTTCCGCACCGCCGAGCATGAACTGTATGCAGTATCCGTAGAGTTCGTCGTCTGCGGTATCGAGGAACTCCTGTGACACCGCGCCGTCCGACTCGTCGAGGCCGACGGGGTCAGGCACGGCTATCTTCCCGATGTCCGGCTCTCCGCCGGCGAGGTATCGCCGCATCCCTTCGAGGATTACGAGGAGTCCCTGCCCGCCCGCGTCGACGACTCCGGCGTCTCTGAGGGTCTTGAGCTTCGTCGGGGTCAGCGCCACGGATTTTCCGGCTGCTTCGCACGCGGCCTCGACCACGTCGAGCACGCTGCCCGCGGCTGCCGTGGCCGCCGCATCCGCGGCTGCCCCGATGACCGTAAGGAGGGTGCCCTCGACGGGCTTGCCTACCGCCCTGTAAGCGAGGGCTCGCGCGCGGCTGAGGGCATGGGCGAGGTGGTTGGCGTCCAGAACGGGCCGCCCCTCCATTTCGAGGGATAGTCCTCTGAAGACCTGCGAGAGGATCACGCCGCTGTTGCCCCTGGCGCCCATGAGGGCCCCCTGGGCCATGGCGGCGGCAACCTCGCCGGCCGAGTCGGCCTGCTCCGTCTTCTCGGCCTCCTCCACCACGTCGCGGAGGGTCATGAACATGTTGGTTCCGGTGTCGCCGTCGGGCACCGGGAAGACGTTCAGGGCGTCGATCGTCTCTATGTTGCTCTCGAACAGCCGGACGGCGAGGGAGAGCATCGCCAGGAGTTCTTTCCCATCGAGTCCGGCAGGGTCTATCCGGTCACTCATGTGTTCCCGCGCCATATCCTGATACACGGCCTGAGCAACGGCGGAACGCGGGGAGAGCGTGCGTCCCAGCGCCGCCGGGGTGATTTTTCGGTGAAAGTGTCAGATTTACGGGCATTTCGTAGCTGAGAGGGCCGATTTTGCCTGACACTTTCCGACATTTACCCGACACTTTTCTGACAGTAATCTGACACTTATCCGACACTTTCCGACAGGCCCATCCGGGCGCTTGGGGAGTCCTGCGGGCTGGTTGTGGAGAGAGGCCGGCTGTATCATGGGGGATACTCTAGCACAGCGGTTCGGGCGTGTCAAGGGCTGGTTCCGGTACGATTGTGGAACAGGGGTCTTCAGGGCTGTTGCTGGGTGAGCTACTTCCATATGAATAATATAGTACAGGAGTTCGCTGTCGTCAAGAGGACTCCCCATTCGGACCTCACAGAGTCTGAACAGTTACGCCGCGGCTGCGGTCATTGCCGAATTCGTAGGGCTGTGCTATCTTTGTCGTGAGGTCCACGTACTTAGAGAGGCCGCCTGCGCCACAGGGCGCAACGGCGCACGGGATCGATTTCTCCCTGATTCTAATCGAATCTCGCTGTCAGGGTCAAAGGGTGAGTGATGGCAAGGTGTCAGGTTTGTTTCAAGTCGGGGCAGTCCGGGAACAACGTGAGCCACTCGAAGCGGCGCACGCGCACCAGGCGGCTTGCGAACGTTCAGCGGGCGACCATCGTCGAGGGCGGAGCTTCCCAGAAGGTGGACATCTGCACGAGATGCCTGCGAAGCCACTATCGGGCGATTACGAGAGGCTAGCTCAGGCGGGCCGGGCGGCCCTGCGGGACGCTGCGCCTGCGCTCCAGGGGCTGCGGCTTATGGAAAGAACCCTTCCTTGCACATTCTCCTGGTCGGACTGAGCCACAGGACCGCGCCGATCGAGGTTCGTGATCGGGTCTCCTTCCCCGGTGAGCGGCTCGGGGAGGCGCTGTCCGAGTTGCAGTCCCGGCTCGGGGAGGCGGCGATACTCTCCACGTGCAACCGGACCGAGGTCTACGCGGTCACCGAGGATCCGGGCGAAGCGGCCATGGAGGCGGGGGGCTTCCTGGGGAGGCACGGCGGTTCGACGGCGGCTGAGGTGAGGCCGTATCTGTACGAGCGCGTCGACGCCGAGGCGGCGCGTCACCTGTTCAGGGTGGCCTGCGGCCTCGACTCGATGATCGTGGGCGAGTCCCAGATACTGGGCCAGGTGCGCGACTCCCTGGGGGCCGCCTCGTCGTCGCAGACCGTTCAGGCGCCGCTGGTGGGTCTCTTCCACGCGGCGATCCGCGCGGGACGCCGCGCGCGCGAGGAGACCGAGGTGGGACGGAACACGCTCTCGGTCAGCTACGCGGGCGTCCGACTGGCCGAGCGAGCGCTGGGAACCCTGAGGGGCCTGCGCGCGCTGCTGATAGGGGCAGGCGAGGCGGGCCAGCTGGTCGCGAGGGCGCTCCGCACGGCCGGAATCGCCGACCTGACGCTGGCCAACCGCACCTTGGAGCGCGGGGAGGATCTGGCGCAGAGCCTCGGCGGCCGGGCGGTGCCGTTCTCGGACATTGGATCGGCGCTGTCGGAGACCGACATCGTCATATCGGCCACCGACGCTCCCGACTTCGTCATGGACCGCGGGGCAGTCGCCTCGGCGGTCAACGGACGTGAGCGCGGCCTGTTTCTGTTCGACCTGGCCATGCCGCGCGACATCGACCCCCACGCCGCCGAGGTGGAGGGGGTGCGGCTCTTCAACATCGACCACCTTGCCGCAATCGCCGAGGAGAACCTCGAGGGGCGGAGGCGGGCCGTGGCCGAGGCCGAGGAGGTGGTCGAGCAGGAGCTCTCCCGCTTCATGACCTGGTGGCAGGGTCTCGGGACGGCCCCCGTGGTCAGGGATCTTCGGCAGCAGGCCGAGGATATCCGTAGGCGCGAGTTGGCGAGGGCGATGCAGCGGCTGGGCCACCTCGACGCGGGCGACCGCCTGGTGGTCGACGCGCTGACTCAGTCCATAGTAAACTCACTACTCCACGACCCTACGTCGTTCATCAAACAGCAGGCCGGCAGGTCTCAGATAGACACCGTGCGGGATCTGTTCCGGCTGCGGGGCGGTCCCGAAGACGAGAGCGGGGGCGCGTCGAGGAGGTCCTGAGCAGAGATGGCTGAGTATTCCAAGGGCGAGGCTATGGACTGGGCGCGGGAGGCGCTGCGGGGCCAGTGGACGACGCTGATGACCCCCTTCACGGAGTCCGACGACCTGGACGAGGAGGGGCTCCGCCGCAACATCCGCCACGTGCGGTCTCTCGGCACGCGAGGGGGCGGCTGCACCTGGGGCATGGGCGAGTTCTGGAGCCTGACGCGGGAGGAGCGCACCCGAGTATACGACGTGGTCGCCGACGAGGCGGGCGGCGAGTGGCCGATCGCCGCGCACGTGACCCACACGTCGGCGCGTGAGACGCTCGCGCTCGCCGAGCACGCCGAGGGGGCCGGGTTCGATCTCCTGATAGTGGCGGCCCCGTACTTTGCGACCAGGACGGAGCGTCAGGTGATAGAGTACGTCAGGCCGCTGGCCGAGTCCACGCCGCTGGCGATCATGTTCTACAACTCCCCGCAGTTCGGTGTAGTCATGAGCGCGCAGGGCCTCGCGGAGGTGTGCGCCATCCCGAACGTCGTGGGGGTCAAGGAGGCCAGCTTCAACCAGGATCTGTCCGTGGAGACGCATCTGCTTCTGGGCCGCGAGGCTATCATAAGCACGCCGGACGAGTGGACGCTCTTCAGGGGGAGGGAGCTGGGTTTCGAGCAGCAGGTCATGTTCGCCAATACTTCGGACTGGCGCTTCGACTCGCCGGGGGCGAATCACTACGTCAGCTTCATAGACCGCGCGACGACAGGCGATCTGGACGGCGCCTACTACGACGAGCATATCCGGCCGATCAAGCAGGTCTCGGACGCTTGGTGGAAGCGCACTGTGCAGAAGCTCAACGGCTCGCTGCCGGTGCCGATGGTCAAGCACTGGGGGGAGCTGATGGGCATGGCAGGCGGCCACGTCAGGCTGCCAATGGTCGACCTGTCGGACGAGGAGAAGGCCGAGCTCGCGCGGGACGTGGCGTCGGTCAGACAGCCGGGGACAACTTAGCAGCGAGGGGAACCTATGATTCTGATGGTTAGCGTTCAGAACCTGGATGAGGCGATGGAGGCCCTGCGCGGCGAGGCGGACATCGTCGACGTCAAGAACCTGCAGGAGGCCCTGGTGGGGTCGGCGCACCCGAACGTGGTGAGGCAGGTTCGGCAGGCTGTCCCCGAGGACATACACGCGAGCGTTACTCTGGGGGTGGTCCCGAACCAGGTTGGCACGGTGGCGATGGCGGCCTACGCGGCTGGGGCGCTCAACGCCACGTCGGTAAAGGTCGGCTTCATGGAGACCGAGTACGATCTGGCCGTCGAGGTTCTCCTGGCCTGCCGCGAGGCGCTGGACGGGACCGAGACGAAGCTCATCGGCTCGCTCTTCGCCGACAACCATCTCTACGGCGGCCTCGATCCGCTGCTCATGACGAGGCTTGCGCGGGACGGCAGGTGCGACGGGTTCCTGATCGACACCCTGACCAAGGACGGCCGGAACCTCTTCGACTTCGTTTCGGAGCCTGATCTGAGGAGAATGGTCTTCGAGGGCAAGGATCTCGGGATGAGCACGGCGCTCTCCGGGCACTTGCGGATCGACGACCTGGACGAGCTCGCCCGTATCAACCCTGACATCGTGGGCGTCAGGGGAGCGGTGTGCCGGATGGGGGACCGCGGCGGCAGCGTCCACTGGGAGGCGGTCAAGGAGTTCAAGCGGCAGTTGGACATGCGAAAGAGCGGCGAGGTGGACGTGCACGCCCGGCCAGCGGCTGCCACGGCCTCGAACGGCGCCCCGGGCGGCGAGGGCTGGGTCGTGATCGACGGCACGGGGAAGTCCTGCGCGGGGATAATAGCCGCTCTCAGCGAGCGGGTGCAGCGCGGCGAGGACTCCTTCATAGAGGTGATCATTCCCGACGTGCTGAACACGTATGACGTGGTGGTGTGGGCTGAGAAGGGTAACCACAGCATCCTCACCAGGCGCCGCGACGGGTCCGGCTCGACCCGCATTCTGATCCAGCCGTAGCGCGCCGCTTTCACCTAGCGGAGAGACAGGAGCCGGACGCCGGCGGGACGGCTTCGCGTTGCGGCTCGCCCCTGCCGCGTGCTATGATTGAGTCAACAATTCACATTGCCCGGTGACTACAGGTGACCCTATTGGAAACCGCCGAGACCATAGCAATGATCAGGGACATCGTGTTGCTGGTGTTACTGTTCCTGATGACGCTGGCAGGCGTGGCAGTCTACGTGAAGGTGTCGCGGATGCTGAAGACGGCGAACCGCGCCCTTGAGAACGTGGATGAGATCGTCTCCACGGTGTCCGAGAAGGTGGTGGCGCCGGCGGCGGCCGGCTCAGGCGCGGCGTTCGGGTTGGGCAAGGTGGCGGCGTTCCTGTTCGGGGCGCGTAAGCGTAAATCAAACAAAAAGCGAGACTAGAGAAGGAGTAGGGAAGATGGGTGATAACAACAGCGGCGGCGGGTTCGTGGTGGGTTTTCTTGCCGGAGGCATAGTCGGAGCGGTGGTTGGCATCCTGCTCGCTCCCAAGTCGGGGGCCGAGACCCGCGCGGAGCTGGCGGCGCACAACGAGGCCCTGAGGACCCGGGCCGAGGAGATCGCCGCGAACGTCTGGGAGCGCACCGCCCCCACGGTCGACAACGTGCGGGAGCGAGTGACGCCAGCGGTCGATAGCGTGCGGGAGCGAGTGACGCCGGCGGTCGACAGTGTGCGGGAGCGAGTGACGCCAGCGGTCGACAGCGTGCGGGAGCGGGTCGGCCCTGTGGTCGACCGGGTCAACGAGCGGATGGGTCGAGGAACGGCCGCCGAGGCCGAGTCGGCTGAGGCCGAGAAGGGGAGCACGGCTTAGGCACGCGCGGTTCGGCTGGCCCGGCGCGGCCCTCTACGGGGCGCCGACCGGGTAGGAGCCGAGTATCTTGAACATGGACACGTGGCGCCGGACGGCCTCCAGCGCCGCGCTGATCTCATTGTCGCCGCGGTGGCCCTCCAGGTCCACCAGGAAGATGTACCGCCCCAGGTCCTGGCGCGTTGGCCGGGACTCGATCTTCGTCAGGTTTATGCGCCTCTTGGCGAACTCTTCCAAGACGGAGAAGAGTTGCCCGGGGGCGTCTTCGCTGAAGTCGAAGCAGATCGAGGTCTTGTCCCTGCCCGTGGGCCGGTGGTCGGCGGCGGCGAGCACCACGAAGCGCGTCGTGTTGTTGGGGTTGTCCTGAATGTCTTCGGCGATGACCTCGGCCCGGTAGAGTTCGGCGGCCCGGCTCGTGGCGATAGCGGCCGCGGTCCGGTCCGACTGTTGCATGTCTTCGACCGAGGCTGACGTGCTCAGGGAAGCCACCAGCTCGGCGCCTGGGAGCCGCTCGGCCAGGAAGACGCGGCATTGTCCGAGCGCCTGCGGGTGAGAGAAGACCACCTCGACGTCGTCCAGGTCGGTTCCCGCGCGGGCCATGAGGAGGTGCTCGATCGGCAGTATTATCTCGTGCCGTATGAGGAGGTCGTAGTCGTGGATGAGCATGTCCACGGTGTCCGTCACGGCCCCTTGGAGGCTGTTCTCTATGGGGACGACGCCCTCGTCGGTCGTTCCGGCGTCGACGGCCCCGGCAACGGCCCGGTTGCTCCCAAAGGGAAGGAGCAGGGCGCGGCCGTCGTGCTTCAGGGCGGCCAGTTCCGTATTGGATCCGGCCGGGCCCAGGTAGCCTAGTCGCCTGGTCATCCGCCGTCCCCGTCCAGTTCTTGAGCCAGCGCCCCGCCGAGACCGTCCTTGAGCCGATCGACGACCGCATCGGTGGTGTTGACCGTGGCGTCGATTCCCAGCAGGTCAAAGAGGCTCTCGCGCTCAGGTATTGCGACCAGCGACACCGTTCTGAGAGTCTGGAAATGGTGGCGCGCGAGTTGGCAGGCCACGAGGTTTTCCTCGTCCGCCCCGCGCGCTCCCACAAAGACGTCCGCCCTGTTGCACCCTGCCTTGGCAAGGACGTCGGGGTCGGTGCCGTCCCCGACTATCGAGATGCCGCCGAACTCGTCGTCCAACTCGGCGCACCTCAACGGGTCCGGGTCGATGACGGTGACCTCATGGTCGGCCGCCAGCAGCCATCTTGTCAGTCCGAGGCCGACCTCACCGGCCCCGAGTATAACCACGTACATTCGGCTATTGTCGAGTGGCCCGGAGAATCGCGTCGGCCACCAGCGCTTCGGTGCTGACCGTCACGATCCCGAGCTTCTCGTACACCTCCCTGCTGATCGGGTGGTCGACGCGGCACACGACCGTCGGCAGGTGGAGCACGTGCCTAGCGATCTGGGCCGCCATGATGTTGCTGGCGCTCTTACCCGAGACGGCGATGAAGACGTGGGCGTCATGAACGAATGCCTTTCGGAGGCTCATCTCTCGGGTGCCGTCGCCGACCACCGTGCGGATTCGGCCGTCGTCGACCATGCCCTTTGGGAGCAGGCTGAACGAGTCGGGGTCGGGATCGACGACTCGGAGGGACCAGCCCTCCTCAGCGAGGGTGGAGGCTATGAACGAACCCGTGTGGCCGCAGCCCATGATCGCCGCGCGTCTCGAGTCTACCCTGGCCCAGCTCAGCGTCGGAAGCATGGGTTGTACCTCATGAGTGACGATCTGAGGACTCTACGGGCCATGTCCGTTGGATCGAGCCTTCTCCATGCCGTTCCGCCATACGATCACGAGGCATGGCGCGTTCTCGAGCACGTAGGGCACCGTCTGTCCCAGCGAGAACGAGTTGTGCACCCGCATATCGGGGGCCTTCATTACGACCGCGTCCACGTTCCTTTCTACGGCCTCCTGGACGATTGCCGCCCCGGACTGGCGGGCCTGTACGAGCTCCGCCTCGCTCTTGCACCTGAGGGTCTTTGCGATCTCCTCGACGTGTCTGAGCACCTGCTCACCCTTGGCGGTGGCGGGAGCGATCTCCACGTCGACCGGCAGGCCCCTCTCGACCTCTATGACGTAGAGCGCGTGTAGGATGCCCTTGCGCGGCCCGGCAAGGCCGCACGCGAACCTGACCACGTCGTCGTCCGACCACTCCCCCGTTACGGGGACGAGTACCGACGCGATGCCTGGGGCCGCTTCGTCACGACCGCGGAACACCCGGTCCCTGATTCTCAGCAAGTCCCTGGCCCTACTTGTCTACAGAGGCTTCCAAGCGGCGGCATCGGGCCTCAAGGGGTTATATCTTGGTCAGTTCGGTGTGGTTAGCGCCGTCGGACGAAAAGTCCAGGCGGTCCAGAAGCTCTCCCCGCCCTGCCAGGACCAGCCAGTCGTCCTTCCGAATCCTGTCGTCGGTGTCGGGGTTGAGCGTGACGTCCCTGCCCCGCTTCACCGCCAGGACCGCGAGGCCGTAGCGGTCACGGGGGCTGGAGAAGCCCAGCTCCTTCAGGCTCATGTTCACGAAACGGCTGGGCACCCTCATGGTGCTTATGCCGAAGTTGGGAGTCAGCTCCAGGTACTCCTGCACGTTGGGGTTGAACAGGCTGTGGGCGAGCCGGACGCCCATCTCCGACTCGGCGTGTATCACCTTGTCCACGCCTATCCGCTCCAGGGTGTTGCCATGGAGTTCGTTGTAAGCGCGGGACACCACGTAGGGCACCTCGATGTCCTTCAGCAGCACGGACGCCATTATGCTGGGGACGATGTCGGAGCCGATGGCGACGACGGCAGCGTCGTAATCCGGGATGCCGAGCTCTTTCAGCACGTTCTCGTTGGTGGCGTCGGCGGCCAGGGCATACGTGGCCTGCCCCATCACGTTCTGGACGCGGTCTTCACGCTTGTCGATGGCCAGCACGTCGTGGCCCAAGTTGTACAACGACCGGGCCACGTTGGTGCCGAATCTGCCCAAACCGATCACCGCTACCTGCTGCTTCATCCGTCCCTCTCAGACGCGGTCTCAGTTCAATTACAACCGCAAGCCCCACACGGCCAGCCTTCAGCCTATTGTAACCTGTTCCTGTGCAAATCGGTAGAGGCCGCGCTCCGTGCGGCGCGCCATGGCCAGCCCGATGGTGAGCGGCCCCAGTCTACCGATGAACATGGTGATGATCAGTATGGCGTGCCCCCAGTAGGACAGATCCGAGGTGAGCCCTGCGCTGAGGCCGACGGTGCCGAAAGCGGAGACGCTCTCGAAGAAGAGGTCTATGAAGTCAACCCCCACCTCCGAGAACGTGAGGGTCAGCGCCACCAGGAACACGAACGCCGTGGAGACCGCTCCGATGACCAGCACTCTGAGCAGGAGCGTCTGCGGTATCTCTCTGCCGAACGCCGACGTGTGCGAGCGGCCCCTGATGGTCGAGAGCACCGCGATCAGCATGATGGCAAAGGTGTTCACCTTGATCCCGCCCGCCACGGAGCCCGACGCGCCGCCGACGAACATCAGGCTGGTGAAGAAGAAGTTGGTCTGCTGCCTGGTCGCCTCGAAGCCGACGGTCGTGAAGCCGGCGGTCCGGCCGCTCACCGACTCGAAGACCGCCGTCATCAGCTTGTCTCCCAGGGACATCGGGCCTATCGTATCGGAATTGTTGTACTCGAAGGCGAGGAACGCCAGGGCGCCCAGGACGATCAGCAGGCCGGTAAAGGTCAGAACCAGCTTCGTGGTGAGGGTGAAGAGGGAGAACCTGCGGTACCGGACCACGTCGAACATGACCCAGTAGCTTATCGCGCCGAGCAGGATGAGCAGACCCATCGCGCCGAGGACAGCCCAGTCTCCCTGAAACTCCCCCAACCCTCCCTTCTCGGTGAAGGCGACAAACCCCGCGTTGTTGAATCCTGACACGGCGTGGAACACGGCCTGCCAGGCGGCCTCGCCGAACGAGTAGATGGACAAGAACCTGGCCAGCAGGACGAGGAATCCGACCGTCTGAATCACGACGGCTACCAGCACTATGGCAACCGTGAGCTGCACCAGGCCGCCGAGCTGATTCACCCCGAGGCTCTCCCTGACCAGGAGTCTCTGCGTGAGCGTGACCCGCTGGCCTATCAGTATCAGAAGGAAGGTGCCGATGGTCATGAAGCCGAGGCCGCCGACGAACATCAGACCGAGGATGATCGCCTGGCCCCCACGGGTCCAGTAGGACGCCGTGTCCTGAACCACGAGGCCGGTAACCGTGACCGCCGAGGTGGCGGTGAAGATGGCTACGCTGAACGGCGTAACCTCTCCGCTGTGCTGCGTGAACGGCAGCATGAGGAGCAGGGTTCCGACGACTATGAACCCCACGAAGGCGTAGATTATCAGCAGCGGAGAGGCCAGCACCCTCGTGGGGACCTTGCGAACGGGGGCGCGCACCACCACAGGGCCTATCTCATCCTGCCGCGGACGGCGCACGACCCGGTCACCCGGCTTGGGTTCCCAGGCCTGCTGCGTGTGTTGGCTCTCTCTGCGCTCTATGGTCATGTGTTTCGAGTACCGAGGCGTCGTGCGGCGGACTCAGGGATTATATGCGGTGGGCCGCGGTCGTTCCAGACAACCGGGGGCGAGCGAAGCGGACTTGTGTCCTCGAATCCCGCCCTCCTCAGCTTCACAGCCTGCCCCGATCCAGGAAGACGAACCCTCGTTATGCTTGAACTGCTCGTCGTAGTGTAATTCAATCTCCGAATCATGCGAAAGAAGGGCCGCACGTACGGCGAGACCCAGGAGGCGCACTCCACGGAAAACGTCAGGACCAGGACACCGGATCCACTCTGGCTCATCCCCTCGCGGCTGGTGGACCCCAGGATACGCACTCACGCATACAGCTACCTGTTCCAGTGCGCCCTGGCGACCGTGTTCATCGCCGCGGTTCTCTTGGTCCGGGACGTGGTGGCCCAGGCCGCCATCGTGGTCGCCGTGGCGTCCAGCGCGTTCATCGTCTTCGCCGTGCCGAACAGCATCGCGGCGACACCCCGCAGGGTGATTGGCGGCCACGCGGTGGCCGTGGTCGTCGGCGGAGTCTTCTCCGCCATCCTGGGAACTATCGAAGAGTCGAACCACGTCTCCAACGTCATGGCCGCTCTGGCCGTAGGACTCAGCATCCTGATCATGGTCTCGACCGACACCGAGCACCCTCCGGCCGCCGGAACGGCGCTGGGACTGATGATTCACGGCTGGAGCGGCTCGTCCGTCATCTTCATACTATCGAGCGTGCTCATCCTCTCGATCACCCGGGTCGTGCTTCGGAGGAGGCTGATAGACCTGCTGTAGCACGCGCGCGCCGCGCCGCCGCGTCGGACGGCCTCATGTTGCACGACGTCTCCACCACGTTTATATTTAGCGAGCCGCAGCCAACGGGGTCGCCACACTTGCATTCCGAGCTACATGACCTGATCGAGAGGATTCACGCATCGCCCCGCATGGCCGTCGTTGCGATAACCGGCGGCGGGGCGGGCGCTCTGGCCTGGCTGCTCGGCGTGCCCGGGGCGTCGAACACCGTGCTCGAAGCCGTCGCCCCATACTCGACGGCTTCTCTCGCAGACCTGCTGGGCAGGCATCCCGATCAGAGCGTCAGCGCAGACACCGCACGGAGCATGGCCGAAGCGGCATACAGGCGCGCGCTGAGCCTGAGAAAGGACGCCGTCCCAGTGGCGGGCATCGCCTGCACCGCCTCTATCGCAACGAGCCGCCCCAGGCGAGGCGGCCACCGCTGCCACGCCGCCTCGTGGAGCTCCGGCGGCGTCAGGACGTACAGCCTGAGGCTCTCCAAGGGGTCGAGAGACCGCGCGGGCGAGGACGCGGTGGTGAGCGCGCTCGTCATAAGGGCGATGGCTGAGGCGTTCCTGGTCGACTCCGCCCCATGGCGGGACACGGACGCGGCCGAACACGTCGAGAGCGATTCCGAGGTCTACGGCGACCCCGTGCAGGCCCTCCTGGCCGGCCACCCGTCTTACGCGACCGTCCACCCGGACGGAGCGTCGGAGGCCGACGGCGCCGCCCCTCCCGCCCTCCTGCCCGGCTCCTTCAACCCGCTGCACGAGGGCCACGTGGAGATGGCACGGGCCGCCGCCCACATCCTGAAGTCGGACGTGGCCTACGAGCTATCCGTCACCAACGTCGACAAGCCTCCCCTGGAAGAGAGGGAGGTTCGCGCCCGCCTGTCACAGTTCGAAAACCTGGCGCCGATCGTGGTGAGCCGGGCCCCGCTCTTCCACGAGAAGGCCCGCCTGTTTCCGGGGAGCGTCTTCGTCATCGGCGCGGACACCGCCGAACGCCTGGTACAGCCCCGCTATTACCGCGGCGGAACGGCCGGGATGCTGACGGCGCTCGAGGATATCCGCCGCATGGGATGCCGATTCCTGGTGTCCGGGCGCGCCGACGGCGGCGAGTTCCGAACGCTCGGCGACGTCCGGCTGCCGGAGGGGTTCACAGACATGTTCGCACCAATTCCTGAGTCCAAGTTCCGCTCGGAAGCCTCCTCCACCGAGATACGCCTGGCCGGAAGGGAGCTCTGACCGATATGGCATTCAAAGACATCCGCGCATTCCTCGATTTCCTGGACGACCGCGGGGACCTCAGGCGCGTCAGCGCCCCCGTCAGCGCCGACCTCGAGATCACCGAAATAGCCGACCGCACCGTCAAGAGCGGCGGGCCGGCCCTGCTGTTCGAGAACGTGAAAGGCTCGGACACCCCCGCCGCGATCAACCTCTTCGGAACTCACCGGCGGACCGCCTGGGCCCTGGGGGTCGAGGACGTCTCCGAGTTGACCGATCGGGTCGAGGCGCTGCTTGGGCTGGTCCACGACCCCCCGTCCGGGATCGGTGACAAGCTCAGAACCCTGAAGGACCTCGCCGGAATTGCCAGGACACAGCCGAAGACGGTCCGCAGGGCGCCCTGCCAGGAGGTCGTGCTGGAGGGCAGCGACGCCGACCTCGGCATACTGCCCGTCCTGAAGTGCTGGCCGATGGACGCAGGGCCGTTCATCACCCTCCCGCTCGTCATCAGCCGCGACCCCGAATCGGGCCGGCGCAACGTGGGAACCTACCGAATGCAGGTCTACGACTCGCGGACCGCCGGCATGCACTGGCAGACTCACAAGGTGGGCGCGCGCCACTACAGGACCGCACAGGAGAAGAGCCTCGACAGGATAGACGTCGCGGTCGCGCTGGGAGGCGACCCCGTTACCATCTGGACAGGGGCGCTCCCGCTGCCGCCCGACGTGGACGAGATAGCCGCGGCCGGGTTCATACGAGACCAGGCCGTCGAGATGGTCCGCTGCAAGACCATCGACCTGGAGGCGCCCGCCCAGGCCGAGTACGTCCTGGAGGGCTACGTCGTGCCGGGCGAGCTGCGGACGGAGGGGCCTTTCGGAGACCACACCGGCTACTACTCCCCCGCGGACGACTACCCCGTCTTCCACCTGACGGCCATCACGCACCGCCGCGACCCCATATACCCGACCACGATGGTCGGCAGGCCGCCCAGCGAGGACTTCTTCATGGGCACCGCGGCCGTCAGGCTGCTCCTGCCCGCGATGAAGCTGACCATGCCGGAGGTCGTGGACGTCAACATGCCTGCGGAGGGCGTCTTCCACAACCTCGTCATCGTGTCGATCAAGAAGGACTACCCGGGCCACGCGCGGAAGGTGATGCACGCCGTCTGGGGCCTCGGCCTCCTCGCGCTCGCAAAGGCGGTCATAGTGGTCGACCACTTCGTGGACGTGCAGGACCTGTCCGAGGTCGCCTGGCGGGTCGCCAGCAACATCGACCCCGCGCGCGACGTGGTCCTCTCCGAGGGTCCGGTCGACGACCTCGACCACGCCTCCCCGACGCCGCGCTACGGCAGCAAGATAGGCATCGACGCCACCGCCAAGGGCCGCGCCGACGGCCGCCAGCGCGAGTGGCCGCCAGACGTCGTGATGAGCGACGAGACGAAGCGCCTCGTGGACGGTAGATGGGCCGAGTACGGGATCTGACCGGCCCGCCCCGCCGGTGGGCCCGCAAGACCTCCCTGCTCCTCGACGCCATCAGGTACCGCGAGAGCGTCTTCGCCCTGCCCTTCGCATACTCCGGCATGTTCCTGGCGGCTGAAGGGCTGCCCGGCCTGTGGGAGTTCGTCTGGATAACCGCCGCCATGGTGAGCGCGAGAACGCTCGGCATGGCCGCCAACCGCCTGATCGACCGCCGCATAGACGCCCGCAACCCGCGCACGGCCGACCGGCACCTCCCCGCCGGCCTGCTGGGCGCCTCGGACGTCGCCGCGCTCACCGCCGCCTCAGCGGCCGTCTTCCTCGCCGCCGCATACATGCTCAACCCCCTGTCCCTCGCCCTCGCCCCAGCCGCAGCCGCCTGGCTGATTCTCTACCCTTACACCAAGCGCTTCACCTGGGCCTCCAACCTCGCCCTCGGATGCGCCCTGGGCATCGCTCCGACCGCCGCGTGGATCGGCGTGACCGGCGAATTCGCCGTCGTGCCCATCGTCCTGTCCCTGGCAGTGGCCCTCTGGGCGGGCAGCTTCGACATCCTCTACCACGTCCAAGACCGTGAGTTCTACGTCAGGGCCGGCCTGCACTCGGTGGCCCAGCGATTCGGAGTTCAGACCGCGTTCCGCCTGGCGCGGGCGATGGACGCAGGGGCGGCCGCGGCCCTGATCGCCGTCGGCCCGCTGGCCGGCCTCGCATGGCCCTACTACGTCGGATGCGCCGCCGCGGCCGCCGTCCTCCTAGACAAGCACCGCCGAGCGTCGCCGAGCGACACGGCGAGCCTCGGCCCGTCCTTCCTGCGAACCAACGCATACGTCTCGACCGCCGTCTTCGCCGGAACGCTGGCCGCTGTGCTATCGTAAGCCCACACCACCAACGGGGACACCGATGCACTCCACCCTGCCCGTCATAGTAGGCATATCGGGCGCCAGCGGCTCCGTCATGGCGCGGGCGACCGTTGAGCGGCTGCTTGCCCTAGACGTGCCGGTGATAGTCACCGCGTCAGCGGCCGCAAGGCTCGTGTGGCGCGACGAGATGGACGAGTCGTTCGGCGCCGCCCTGGAGCGCTGGACGGACAGCGGCCCGTTCACCTACCACCCCGTCGGCGAGCTCAACGCCCCCATAGCCAGCGGAACGTTCGGCGTCCGGGGCATGGCAGTGACGCCGTGCAGCATGGCAACGGCCGCCGCCATCGCCGGCGGCATGGCCGACAACCTGCTGCGCCGCGCCGCCGACGTCTGCCTCAAGGAAAAGCGGCCCCTGATCGTCGTGCCCAGGGAGACCCCCCTGAACGCCGTCCACCTGGACAACCTCGCCGCCCTCGCACGCCTCGGAGCCACGGTGCTGCCGCCGCACCCGCCCTTCTACCTGAAACCGGCAACCCTCGAGGAAACGGTGTCGTTCACCGTGGAGCGCACCCTCGTCGCCCTCGGAATCTCCGACCGGATGCCCGACCACATGACCTACCGAGGCCCCTACGACGCCGACTGAGGGGCGAGCGGCGCAAGATACCTGAGTTCGCGCGTCTTCGACTCTAGGTGGTCGCCTAGGGCAATCCGGCGGGCTATTCTTTGTTCGGTGGCCTTCAGTCCCATCACCGCCGGAAGCCCAACGCCGGTAAAGGCCAAGGCTGCCCCTATAGCATTGTATACGGCAGCCCTCCCCGTTCGCTTTGCTCCCCTGCGTAGGGATTCCCGGAGGGTGGAGCGCCCCGTCAACAATCTTTGACCTTCAATGACCCCTGTGGTTGCCATCGACACGAATGGGATGGAGCTGAAGGCCGCCTCAGCGCCTTTGTCGAAGAAGTCTCCTAGTGTGCTCTCGGCCTGTTCGCTCAACTGAGATTCAGTTATGCGTTCCAACTGCTCGTTCGAAATGTCAGTACGGATGATGTCATCGGCCGCGTCGTCGACCTCAGACGTCGTGGCGACTCGGATGTCGGGGTATTCTTCGAGGGCCTGTTTGACGTAAGACATGGAGTCGGTGGCCTTGAGTTGAAGAAGTTCGTCTATCGATCCATCTTCGTTCACAATCTGCAGGTCCCATCCGGCCTGTGTCGGAGATTCGGCGAGACGAGCGACCTGCCCGGGCTCCAACCCGAGCTCGCCAAGACGCTCTCCGGCATTGAGGCGGTCACGCGCGAGCACCTCGAAGTACTTGCCCTTCAGGCCTTGGAGCAAGCCGTCGAGTCGTTCATCCGACGCGCCCCTGAGAGAATCGAGGCTGACGTTCGGGTACTGGAGACGGAATGCCTCCAGCACCTGCGGGTCCGGATCGGGCTCGAGCCCGAGATTGATGACGCTATCGAGTGATACGTCGGCGGCTATTGCCGCTAATTCCAAGACCTCCTGCTCGTCTCGCCGGCGGTATTCCTGCGCCAACTCCAGAAGCGAATCCCGATCCTGGGGTTGATATGACTCTGCGAGAGTCTTGATCCCTTCGTATCCCATCAGGATATCCCTATCACCATAGCGGCGATGCTCAGCAGCAACGCGACCGCGGACACCGCGCCGAATGCGATAGTCCATCGAGACAGAGTGACAGCGGGTTGCTCTGCGCGGGTGAGACGCTCCCGCAGGTCGGCAACGGATTGCTCTGTGCGAGTGAAACGCTCCCGCAGATCGGCCTGGCCCTGCTGCAGGTCGGCAGCGGATTGCTCTGTGCGGGTAAGACTCTCACGCAGATCGGCCTGGCCCTGCTGCAGGTCGGCAACGGATTGCTCTGTGAGTGTAAGACGCTCCCGCAGGTCGGCCTGGTCTCGATGCACGCCAACTACGACGGTAGTGGTTGCGTCCGCGAACTCCTCGAACCGGCGAATGTCCGATCCGGTCATCACCTCGGCAGAGCGCTTCGCCCCTTCTCTGGCGGAGCCAAGCAAGTTCCTGGCCCTGTCGAATATCCCTGAGCTACCCTCTGTCTCCTCTGTCTCGGACCGCTCTTGACTACGCCGTTCCTGCTCCATTCAGAAATCTCCTTCGGCCAGTATGCGGCATCCTACCATAGGCCTTCTGATACAATAGCGGCCGCCCAAGTCCCACCCCGCAGGAGCGGCTCACCTTGTACGACTTTCACACGCACACCTTCCTCAGCGACGGCGTTCTGGCTCCCATCGAGCTGATCCGCCGGGCGTGCCATATCGGCTACCGGGCCATGGCCGTGACCGACCACGTGGGGCCGGGCAACCTGGAGCACATCCTCACCGTGCTGATAGAGGACTGCCGCGCGGCGTCCAAGAGGTGGGACATACTCGCGCTTCCCGGCGTGGAGATCACACACGTTCCGAAAGGGGACATCGACCCGCTGGCCCGGGAGGCGAGGGCCATGGGTGCGAAGGTCGTGAACGTTCACGGGGAAACCGTGGCCGAGCCCGTCGAGCCCGGGACCAACTTGGCCGCCGTGAGCTCGTCGAGCGTGGACATACTCGCCCACCCCGGGCTCATCACCCTCGAAGAGGCGGGCATCGCCTCCAGGAACGGCGTCTTCCTCGAAATATCCGCCCGAAGAGGCCACGCCTTCACCAACGGCCACGTGGCCTTGACCGCGAGGCGGGCCGGCGCGGCCATGCTGCTGGACTCCGACGCCCACGCGCCCGGCGACCTCCTGACCAGGGAGTTCGCCATGAACGTCGCGCGCGGCGCGGGACTGGACCACGCCGAAGCCGACTCGCTGCTGGAGGTCGGCCCCAGGGAACTGCTGGCCAGAGTGGGCGCGGCCTAGACCGGCCTCACCACCGACAGGGGCTCCCCGCCGCGCGCCACACGCGCCATGTTCTCCACAGCGAAGGCCGTGCCGCGCGGCCCGCTCTCGACCGACATGGCCGCCAGGTGCGGAGTCACCGCCGCGTTGTCCATCTTCAGCAGAGGGTTGTCACTCGGCGTCGGCTCCTGCTCCAGCACGTCGAGGCCCGCACCGGCGATCACACCCTCGCGGAGCGCGTCTATCAGCGCGGCCTCGTCCACCACCCCGCCCCGGCAGGTGTTCACCAGAATGGCCGTCCGCTTCATCAAGCCCAGCTCCCGCGCGCCGATCAGCCCGCGGGTCCGGGGATTCAGCGGCACGTGCAGACTCACGATGTCCGACTCCCGCAGCAGGTCGTCCAGAGAGACCGACCTCAGCCCAAGCTCCTCGACCAGCTCCGCCGGGGGACTGATCGTGTCGAAATAGACGAGCGAGCAGCCCCAGCCCTGAAGCCGCTGCGCGACCGCCTGGCCTATGAAGCCCATCCCCACGATGCCGACCGTCTGCCCCGCTATCTCGTGCGCCTGCGAGCCCCACCTCTCCGGCGTCGTACCCATCCACTCCCCGGCCCTGACCGACTCGAACTGCAATACCAGCTTGCGGCGCGCGGCGACCATCAGCGCGACGGTGTGCTCGGCAACCGTGATGGCGTTGCCCCCGTGGTTGTTGGCCACCCGCACCCCCATCTCGCCGAGCGCGGCGACGTCGAAGTTGTCCACCCCCGCGCTGGCCGACTGTATCAGCCTCAGCCTGGGACACAGCCGGATCAGTTCGATGTCGAACGGCGCGCCCGCGTATATCAGCGCGGCAACGTCGCTCATCCGCTCCGCCTGGACCTCGACGGGCCGGCTCGAATCGACCCACACCACCTCCACGTCGGCCGGCGCGAGCGCCAGCAGCCCCTCGAGAGCGGACTCGTCCGGGGAAACGACCGCGATCTTGTCTTTCACACTGCCCTCCTCGTGCTTCTCGGTCTCACCGCATTATACCCGCTCCGGGCGGACTCTCGCCGCCCGTGCGCTCTACTCCAAGCCGTCGAAGCCGATCACACTGGACGGCGTGATCCGCAGCAGCGCGAAGTCGAAGTCCCGCATGGCCTGTTCGGAGTAGGATATCCCCTCCTCCTCGCCCATGTAGTGAACGGAGATCGCCCTGAGCAGGCCCTCGACGCCCTCATCGCACAGAGACGCCCTCCCGTTCACCAGCACCCACCGCTGAGGCATCTCGTCCACCATGACGCACAGCGCCGCGGACGGATTCGCGCGGACGTTGCGAGCCTTCACCGACGAACTGTCTACGCCGATCACCACGTCCTCGCCGTCCACCACGTGCCACACCGGCGTCATGTGCGGCGTACCGTCGGGCCGAATGGTGGAGACGACGGATATTAGGGGACGCCCCAGCAGTTCATAGGCCTCTTCCCGACTCAGTTTGCCCACAGCGGCCACCGCCTTTCGAGGAGTGAATACGCACACAATCCTAAGCCGTATCGTCAGGCTTGTACAGACGCGGCGCCGGCCCGGTCAGACTCCGTAAGGCCCGAAGGGGGAGTCCAAAGGGGCGGGCGGGGAAACCAGCCGTCCGCCTTATGCCAGTAGCCGCCAACGTGTAGGAGCGTCGCCCGCGCCTCCCCATCCTGAAAATCCCCCAATCCTGAGAATCCTGATTCAGACAATGACAGGGGGTCTGGGGGCCTCGCCCCCAGTTTCCAAAGGGGTGGGCGGGCGGGGAAACCAGCCGTCCGCCTTACGCCAGTAGCCGCCCCAACGTGTAGGAGCGTCGCCCGCGCCTCCCCATCCTGAAAATCCCCCAATCCTGAGAATCCTGATTCAGACAATGACAGGGGGTCTGGGGGCCTCGCCCCCAGTTCCAAAGGGGTGGGCGGGCGGGGAAACCAGCCGTCCGCCTTATGCCAGTAGCCGCCCCAACGTGTAGGAGCGTCGCCCGCGCCTCCCAATCCTGAGAATCCTGATTCAGACAATGACAGGGAGTCTGGGGGCCTCGCCTCCAGTTTCCAAAGGGGTGGGCGGGCGGGGAAACCAGCCGTCCGCCTTATGCCAGTAGCCGCCCCAACGTGTAGGAGCGCCGCCCGCGCCTCCCCATCCTGAAAATCCCCCAATCCTGAGAATCCTGATTCAGACAATGACAGGGGGTCTGGGGGCCTCGCCCCCAGTTCCAAAGGGGTGGGCGGGCGGGGAAACCAGCCGTCCGCCTTATGCCAGTAGCCGCCCCAACGTGTAGGAGCGTCGCCCGCGCCTCCCCAATCCTGAGAATCCTGATTCAGACAATCCTGGCATTCGACGGCGCCGCGATATACCATCACCGGGCGGCCTCGTCAGGCAGGGCGCGCCGAAATCATCCGACCGGAGGAAAACCAATGATCAGCGAGCAGGCCTCCAGACTTCACTTCTCGTCCCTAATCTTCGACACTCACTCGGACAGCCTCGCGCGGGCCATCGACGACGGGGAGGACCTGGGCGTCGAGACGGGGAAGGGACACATAGACCTTCCCCGGATGCGGGCCGGCAACCAGATGGCCCAGTTCTTCGCGGCCTACGTGGACCCGATGAGGTTCTCGCCCGACGCCGCCGTCGACCGCGTGACCGCCTACTTCGACGCGCTCGACACGCTGTGCGCCAGGTACCCCGACGATATCGAGCAGGCGCGGAACGCCGCCGACGTGCGCCGCATAACCGACGGCGGAAAGATCGCCGGCATACTGTGCGTCGAGGGCGGACACGCCATGGTCGACAGCCTCGACGTCCTCCGCATGTTCCACGAGCGCGGCGTGCGCTACATGACCCTGACTCACAACAACACCAACAACTGGGCCGACGGCATCCAGGACGAGGCGGCCGGCGACGCTCCCACCGACTGGCACAAGGTGAGAGTGTCCATGGCCCGCAACGGCTGGACGCTGGACGAACCCGTACACAACGGCCTCACGAGCTTCGGGCGCGAGGTGGTGAGGGAGATGAACCGGCTCGGAATCATCGTCGACATATCCCATGTCGCCAGAAAAACCTTCTGGGACGCCATAGAGACCACCACCAAGCCCGTGATGGCCTCACACTCATCCTCGTGGACCATATGCAGGAACCCCCGCAATATCGACGACGACCAGCTCAGGGCGGTCGCCCAGAACGGCGGCGTGGTCTGCGTGAACTACGAGGTGACCTTCATATCGGACTCGTGCAACCTGGCGACGCGCGAGATCGACAGGTGGCGCGACCGGAGGCTGGAGGAGATCGACGAGGAGCACGCAGGGAACCCCGACGCGCTGGAGCAGGCCCGGCAGGCCGTCGCAGAAGAGCACGGGAAACGCTCCGCGCCCGAACTCAGGAAGCCCAGGTACACGGAGATCGTCGATCACGTGGACCACATGGTCGGCGTGGCCGGCATCGACCACGTCGGGCTGGGGTCGGACTTCGACGGATGCAGAACGCCCTCCGGCATGGAAGACTGCTCGAAGGTCCCCCTCATCACGGAGGAGATGCTGAACCGCGGGTACTCGGACGAGGACGTGCGGAAGGTGCTGGGACTGAACGTGCTCAGGGTGCTGGAGGCGGCGGTCGGCGAATAGACCAGCCAATCCGAATGTCCAGGCGGCGTCCGACCGGCCGCCCGCCAAGGCCACTTGACGACACCGAACCGCTGTGCTAGAGTATTCCCATGACACAGCCAGCCCATCTCCACGACCAGCCCGCAGGACTCCTGAAGCGCCTGTCGCATAAGTGTCGCATAAGTGTCGCAAAGTGTCGCATAAGTGTCGTATTAGTGTCGGAAAACTGTCGGGTAAGTGTCGGATTCTGTCGGCCAAAATCGGCCCTCTCAGCTACGAAATGCCCCGAAAATACGACACTTTCGCAAAAAATCTCCCGCGGCGGCTTCGGGCAGACACGTCCCGGGCCGCCGGACGCAAGACCCGGCCCGTCGCCGGTCGACCAGGCGGGAGGTTGGGATACGCATGGAAGCAGCCGCCCGACACACGCAGAGACCTGTTCCACAACTGCCCCGAAACTGTCCGGTTCTGTTCCACGTCCGTTCCACAAGTGCCCCATATCTGTCCCACGAAATCGAACCCTTAGCTACGAAAATGGGACAAATGGAACAGTTTGGAACAGTTTTCGGCGAAGACCGCTCCGGAACCCCACGGCGCGCGCGGCTTGCGCGGCTGCGGCTCTCGCCCCTAGAATGCTCAGCGCATTCCCGAACCCCCTGAAGCGAGGAGGAGACGCTTGACCGGCATATTCGAAGAACTCGGCGTCAGGCCGGTGCTGAACGCGCACGGAAACAGAACCGCCCTCGGCGGCAGCACGCCCACCCCGGCCGTGCGGGCGCTGATGGACCAGATGGACGAGTACTACGTGGACATGGGCGACCTCGTCGACCGCGTCGGCGAGAGGGTAGCCGACATGATCGGCGTAGAGGCCGCGCTGGTCACCAGCGGCTGCGCCGCGGCCCTAGCGGTCGGAGCGGCGGCCTGCATGACCGGGGACGACCCCGACAAGATGGAGCAAATCCCCGATACCACAGGAATGCCCAACGAGTTCATCATCCAGCGGCAGCTGAGGGTCAGATACGACCGCTCGATGACCATCCCGGGCGGCAGGCTGGTGGAAATAGGAGACGATGACCGCACCACGCCGGAGCATCTGGAGGCGGCCATCGGCCCCAACACCGCCGGAATCCACTACCTCGCCCCCGGAGACCGCCCCGGGGCCCTGCCCATAGAGGACGTGATCCGAATCGGACACTCACGCGGCGTGCCCATCATCGTAGACGCGGCGGGACAGGTCTACCCCGTCGAGAATCTGAGCAAGTATGCCAGGATGGGCGCGGACCTCGTCGCGTACGGGGCGAAGTACTTCGGAGCGGTCAACTCCAGCGGCCTGCTGACAGGCAGGAAAGACCTGGTCTCGATCGCGCGGACGCACAGCTCGATCGGCTTCGAGTCCACGCCCGTGAAGTCGTTCGGAAGGCCCATGAAGCTGGACCGCCAAGAGGTGGTCGCAGTCTACGCGGCGCTCCGCGAGTGGCTGACGACCAACCACGAAAACCGGTTCGCCGAATACGAGGCCCGCATAGCCTCGCTCAGGGCCGAGATCGGAGACATACCGGGCGTAACCTTCTTCGAGACTCCCGAAGACGGCCCCCCGGACGGCCTCCGATTGATGATCGACCCCGACGCCGTCGGCAAGACGGCCGAAGAGGTCGGAGAGGAGCTGAAGGCCGGCAATCCCAGCATCTGGGTCAGGCAGCCCGTCGGACCGGACGGGCTGGTCTTCCGTATGCCCACTCTGAAGACCGGCGGCGAGAAGGTGATCGCCCAGAGGCTCCGGGAGCTTCTGACCTAGACCGCGTTGATCAGCATCGAACTCATACGCAGCGCCCCTGAACTCGTCCGAGACGCGGCGAGACGCAGGGGCGACGACGCGCCGGTCGACCGCATACTGGAACTGGACGCGCGGCGAAGGGAACTGATCGCCGAGACCGACGCCCTCCGGGCACGCCGCAACGAGGTCAGCAGACAACTCGCCCAGACGAAGCGCAAGCCGCCGGAAGTCCTGGCCGAGATGCGGAAGGTCGGCTCCGATATCAAGACCCTCGAGGCCGACGCCCGAACGAATGCCGCCGAACTCCACGCCCTGATGCTCTCGGTCCCCAATATCCCGGAGCCGGACGTGCCGGACGGCAGGGACGAATCCGAGAACCTCCTGATCCGCAGCGTGGGGGAGAAGCCCTCGTTCGACTTCGAACCCCTGCCCCACTGGGAGCTCGGCGAGCGGCTGGGCATCATCGACTTCAGGGCAGGCGTGAAACTGTCAGGCTCCCGCTTCTACGTGCTGCGAGGCAGGGGCGCGGCCCTCCAGAGAGCGCTCATCTCGTGGCTGGTTGCCGTGCACGTCGAAGAGCGCGGATACGAGGAACTCTACCTGCCATACGTCGTCACCAGGGAGACGGTCACCGGCAGCGGGCAGCTCCCGAAGTTCGCCGACACGATGTATCACGACGACGAGGACGACCTGTGGATGGTGCCCACCGCAGAGGTCCCCATCACCAACATGCACGGCGGAGAGATACTGCCCGCAGACAGCCTGCCCCTCAACTACGTCGCGCACACGCCGTGCTTCAGGCGTGAGAAGGCGGCGGCGGGCAGGGACACGCGCGGAATGAAGCGCGTCCACCAGTTCGAGAAGGTCGAGATGTACAAGGTCGTCGAGCCCGACGCATCCCCGACGGAGCTCGACCGGCTCGTCGCCGACGCTGAGGACGTCTGCGTCAGGCTGGGAATCCCGCACCAGGTAAAGCTCCAGTGCGCCGGAGACATGGGCTTCTCGGTGGTCATGACCTACGACGTGGAGCTGTGGGCGCCGGGCTGCGGAGAGTGGCTCGAGGTCAGCTCATGCTCGAACTGCGCCGACTTTCAGGCCAGGCGCGCAAACGTCCGATACAGACCCACAGAGGGCGCCCGGCCCAGGTTCGTCCACACCCTCAACGGCTCCGGGCTGGGGATCCCCAGAACCATGATCGCCATCATGGAGTGCTACCAACAGGCCGACGGCTCGATAGCCGTCCCGGACGTCCTCCGCCCCTACACAGGGTTCGACCGAATCACCTGAACCCGCCTCCGGCCCAGCCAGTCTCGCGTGCATATCCTGGAGGTTTCGGCTCCGCCGGTACAGGAGTACGGGAGTATGAAGGCACGGCAAATCTATAGATTGAGTGTTGGATCGGGGTGCCTTGTCCTCGCATCGTTGTCAGTGACCGCTATAGCGTCAGCGCCTCTGCTCGTTGGGACTGTAGGATCTTGGGCCTTGGTCTTCGGTGTTTTCTGCGCTGGGTGTGCGGGCGCCGCATGGTTTTTCCTCGTGATCGCTTCCATTAGGATGACACTCTGGGAGAATGCGAAAACGTTCTTACTCGTCGTTTGGGAATCGAGCTCCTCGCGGCGAGCGTCGTAAGCCTTCTAGCGGCCTCCAGCGCCGCAGACTTTACATTTCTGTTGATTCTGCTGACCGGTGCGAACATCGCTCTGTCGGCAACCGTCATCACGGCATCAGTAAATAGGAACATTCCAACGCTGGGGAGTGATGGGTTGTCGGTTGCTGCGTCCCGTTTTGTCCATCTCGCGGTTGCGGCACATGTCATTCTCGTAACGCTGTCCCTTGATGCGGTAGCCAGGCAACGCTCGACACCTACTCTGGGAACTGTATCTCTCGTCTGGACGGAGCTTGCAGCCATCCTGCTAGTAATCGTGTTTCTCAATAGACGGAAAATGGACGCCCCGTTCGCTTTAGTAGGTGCGATATCCGCAACGGTCGTCTTCGGGACCGCGTTGGCTTACGCGCCATCCTTTTATGGATGGGACCTGCGTCCTCTGGGTTGGTATGCTCTCTTAGTGACCTCGGTTCCGTTCTTGTTGTTCCTCAGCATGTTCCTTCAGTATGTGCCCGTCTTCTCCAGAGTTCGTTATCTGCGGCCGGTTCTGGCAGTAGGCCTTTTTCTGATCCTTGTTTTCGGTACGGCATTACAGATGGCCACCGCATCTACAGGCAAGTTCGCATGGAAGCTGGAGACGGCTCTGGATGGCGGAGTGAGTACGTTCCACTTGTCGGAGATAACGGATTTTGAATGGGATTCGGTCGAGATATATGGACCCTACACCACTCCAGACGTGCTTTCGCAACCCGGACGTGACAGTATAGACATAATGACGTTGTCTCGTTTTGGCATAAACGACACGGTCGAGCTTGTTCTATTCATAAGCAATGGGAAAGCCGTTTACTACGAGGTCGTTGAAGGCGTTCGCTTTTCTCATTCACCTTCCGTCAACCCGATTATATGGAAGTACGAAGAGGCGGACGTTGCCGTCGATTACCCCGCAAGAAGTGGAGCTTGGCCATCACTATCGCTCGAAGACGGCAGCCTACGTTAGGAGGGGATCTGCGCCGCCCTGCCTACTTACCCTCGACTGGGCAGCCGTGCCGCTCCCTGAGCGTCTTCTTGAGAACTTTGCCCAGGGCGTTGCGGGGCAGCCGGTCGACGAAGACTACGGATTCCGGCTTCTTGAAGCTGGCGAGGCGCGCCCGGCAATACTCCGATATCTCGCTCCCCGACACGCTCTCGCCTTCCTTCAGCGCCACGACCGCAAGGACGCGCTCTCCCCAGTCGGAGTCGGGTACGCCGATCACCGCCGCCTCTTCGACGGCGGGGTGCGAGTGCAGCGCCTGCTCCACCTCCAGCGGGGACACCATCTCGCCGCCCCGCTTGATGAAGTCCCTAGCCCGGCCCGCAAGGTAGATATAGCCGTCTTCGTCGAATCGGCCCAGGTCTCCGGTGTAGAGCCAGCCGTCGCGGATGACCTCGGCGGTGGCCGCCTCCCGGCGCCAGTATCCCTTCATGAGGCGCGGGCCGCTGGCAGCGATCTCGCCCACCTCGCCCACGGCCACCGGGGCGCCGTCCTCGTCGACGATGCGGACCTCGACGTCTTCCAGCGGCCTGCCGATGGACGTGAGCCGCCGGAGCTTCGTTTCGATCTCATCCGAGGTCCCCTCCAACACGTGGTCGTCGGGGGGAAGCATCGTGATCGTGGCGGCCGTTTCCGTCTGCCCAAAGGCATTGATGAATCTGGCCCCGGGGAACTCGTGGATAGCCCTCCTGATCACCTCGAGCGGCATGGGCGCAGCCCCATAGGTAATCACGTCCAGGCTGCTGAGGTCGTAACTGCCGAACTCAGGGTGGTCCATGAGCATCTTCAGCATGGTCGGCACCATCATCGCGCGGTTGGCACGCTCTCTCTCGACCAGCCGCATCCACTCGACCGGCTCGAACTGTCTCTGGATGACCAGTGTCCTGCCGCCATAGACGGCCGACATGACGGCCTGCATGGCTGCTATGTGGTAGAGCGGAACCGTCAGGATGTTTCGGCCCTGCTCGTCAGGGTCAGCGGGGGCGACGTTTGCCAGGACGTAGGAAGAGAAGCTCTCGTGGCTGAGCATGACCCCCTTGGGCTCGCCGGTGGTGCCTGCGGTGAATAGAATAACGGTGAGGTCGTCCCCGCCGCCTCTGGGGAACCGCTCCCGGCTCGAGGCGGATGAGAGCAGGCTCTCATAGGAGCGCCAGCCCTCGACGTGCGCGTCTAGGGCCACGAAGCTGCTGACCGAGCGCATCTCGGAGGCGAAGGAGCGGACGTGACCGGCATACCTGCCGCCGACGAGCAGCACCGCCGCCTCCGATTCGTTGAGCATGTGGATGAGCTCGGCGGCGCGGGACCTGAAGTTCAACGGCACGTAGACGGCATCGAGCTTGGCGGCGGCGAAGCACGCCTCGACCTGATGATTGGTGTTGACCTGTAGGGTCGCGACTCTGTCGCCGGGTCCAACCCCAAGTCCGGCGAGGGCGTTGGCGAGACGGTTCACCCTGTCCTGGAGAGCCTCGAACGTCAGCCGCCTGCCGTCGAAGACAATAGCCTCCCTGTCCGGCACGATGGCGGCTGCAATAGAGAGGAGCTCGGTCGTATTCATGAGATTGCCCCAGTATCCCGGCGTGTCTCAGTACGTCATTGCCCGATCATCGTTTCAGCGCGGCCAGGAGGCGCTCCTCGAGCTCCAGTCCCCTGTGCAGAGGCATGTCCGGGCCGCGGCGGACGGCCGTCTTCACAGCGGCCAGCGCCCTGGGGTCACGGTCAGCCAGCCCTGCCGCTACTCTATCAGCCTGCGCGCGCAGGCTGCCACGCTGCACGACTCTGTGCACCAGGCCAATCCTCACGGCCTCGGCGGCGTCCATGGTGCGGCCTGTCAGCAGAAGCTCGAGGGCCCTGTCCGCGCCGATGGCGCGCTCCAGAGTCTGAGCGCCGCCCGCTGCAGGCAGCATCCCCAGGGCCACCTCCGGCATTCGAAACACCGCGTCTTCCGAGGCTATCCTGACGTCGCACAGGCACGCCATCTCGACCCCGGAGCCTATTACCCATCCGTGCAGGGCAGCCACCAAGGGCTTCTCCAGGCTGAGGAACAGGCCCCACACGTCCCGCGCCCACCTCGTTCTGCGCGCGATGGTCTGCGAAGGGGCGGTCCCGAACTCGGTGAGGTCGGCCCCTGCGCAGAAGCCCTTCTCCCCTGCTCCACTGAGAACGGCTACGCGGACGTCGGGGTCGTCCCCAACGGACTGCATCACCTGATAGAGCTCGTCACGCATCCGGGTATCGTAGGCGTTTATGACGTCGGGCCGGTCCAGCACCACCCGGGCGACGGGGCCTTCCTTCGAGTAGCTTATGGTGTTCCGACTATCTGGGACTGTCACGTCGGGTCACCGGCCTCGATACACGGGGGGACGCTTTTCCAGGAACGACCGGACGCCTTCGGCGCGGTCTGCGGTGCTCTGGAGGAGGACGTTCAGGTCGGCCTCGAGTCTGAGGCCCTGGTCCAAAGGGAGGTCGCGGCCTGTCCGGACGGCTTCCTTCGCGTATCCGGCGGCAATGGGCGCGTGCGCGGCGATGGTTTCGGCCAGCTTGCGCGCCTCCTTCAGGACGTCCTGCGGCGGGACAACCCCGTCCACCATGCCCATCTCCTTCGCCTCTCGCGCGTCCACGGTGCGGGCGGTAAGGATCATCTCCATCGCTCTGCCCTGGCCTATCAGCCGGGGCAGGCGCTGAGTGCCTCCGTCCCAGGGTAGCAGTCCCGAACGAATCTGGGTCAGGCCCAGCCTGGCATTCTCGGACGCCAAGCGGATGTCACAGGCGAGGGCGATCTCGAGGCCCTGATCCATTGCAGAGCCGTTCAGGGCCGCTATCACGGGCTTGCGGCACGCCGCGATGCAGCCCGATACTCTGACTCTGCCCGCCGCCCGCGGGAGGTCCGGCTCGTCCGCCGGGAGGTCGGCTCCGACGCAGAACGCCTCCCCCATCCCTGTGAGGATCACCACGCGGACGCCGTCGTGGTGATCGAGCTCGTCGAAGGCGTCGCGGACGTCGGCGGCCAGAGCTTCGCTGATCCTGTTGCAGGCAGCGGCACGGTCGAGATATGCGGTCGCCACACCGTCAGCGACTTCCAGGGAGAATGAGCGTGGTTTAGCGGACATCCTCGGTGAGAATCGGCTTCACGGCCGCCTTATGCGCCGCCCGGCCGCGCCAGACCTCGGCGCGGGTGGTTGTGCCATGCGCTATGCCGGGCTGTCCGGACGTCATGGGCGGACATAGCTGCGGACGTGACGGAAGCGTGGATTCGATTCGTCAGGGTGTGGATTCAAGGTTCGGGCTCAGACTATGGACTCGCTGTCGGCTAGGGCTTCCGCCTTTGCCCTGTCGTCGGCAGACAGGACGACGGTCGTGTGTCCGGCTCGGCGGTCGAGTATGTGGAGGCTCTGTATGTTCACCCCGGCGCGCTTGAACTTCTCCGCTATCTTTGCGAGGGCGCCCGGCTCGTCGCGGAGCCTGATGACGAGGGCATCGTCGATGACGACCTTGAAGCCCGCGGTGGTCAGCACGTCAAGCGCGCGGTCGTTATCTGCCGTCGTTATGATTACGATACCGGTGTCGCCGGTCCCCTCGGTGTTGATGGTCAGTATGTTGATGCCCGCGCCGGCCAGGGCCGAGGTTACGTCGGCAATCACCCCAACCTGGTTCTTCACCATGACGATTACTCTCTCCATCATCACCTCCCAGCTGGTCTACGACTTCAGACAGTCATCCGCGAGCGCGTCTATCGTTTCGCGCGTCACGTGCGGCATGGTGATGACGTGGGCGAAGTCCTCGTAGTGGGCGATCTGCCACTTGCGGAGCACCTCCGCCGCCGGCTTCGGGAAGACGACCGTGACCGAGTTCTCGTGGCGCCACGCGGGTATGCCGCTGTCGTTGAAGCGTGCGACGGCGTACTCGGCGACCGCCAGCATATCCGCCACAACCTCCCTGAACCCGTCCAAGCCGTAGTGTTCGAACGCATACCACAGCATGAGCGGCGTGAGCGCGTTGCGTGACCCGGAGAGCGTGGTGTCGAGCACGCCCACGTACTCGACCGAACGCGCTACGCGAGCGACATAGCCGCGCTTGGTCAGAGCGACCCCGCATGGGAGTGGCGAGCCGATCAGCTTGTGGCCGCTGACCGCCACGCTGTCGAGACCGGCGTCGAACCCGTAGGGCTGCGGCTCGTCCACAAAGGGCAGTATCATCCCGCTCAGAGCGGCGTCTCCGTGTATGTAACGATCGGTGACCGCGAGGTCGTCGAGAATACCGCGGACCTTGCCGAGATCGTCGACGGCGCCCTTCATGGTCGTGCCTATGTTCGCCATGATGATGACGGGGACGTCGCGGTTGATTCGTATGGTCTCGTAGAGGTCGTCGTAGTCTATCTCTCCATTGTCCTGGCTTCTTATCATTATGTTGCGGGCCTTCAGCACGCGCAGTATCTTAACGACGCTGTAGTGGGTGTCCTGCGAGAAGTAGACCACGCCATCCGGGAAGGCCTCGCGGCCCATGTACAGCCCGTACATGTTGCCCTCCGTTCCGCCGGAGGTGATATAGCCCCATGCCTGCTCGCCCGGCAGACGCATCAGATTGGCGAAGCGGTCGATGACCTCGCGCTCGATCTCGTGGGTGTTGATGCGGAAGTTGCTCTCGTGGAAGGGGTCGCCCACGTTGTTGGCGCAGTACTGCATGAACGGCAGCAGCGGCGAGTAGTCGAAGTCCTGATTGACCGGATAGCCCACCTGCCACTGGCGCAACTCCTCGAAATCACTCAACAGGGCGTCCAGGCGGACTCTGGTCTCAATACTTGGTTCGTTCATGGGCGCGGGTTTCCTCTAAGCGTACAGCATGACGGGAGAAGGGGATTGCGTCTCCGTGTGTGAGTCCTTCGCGTGTCGAAGATGAGCCGAGGGCTACGCGGAGTGGCTGCCGCCGTTCCTGGGGACGGCGGGGGCGTCGGTGATTATGTCTTCGGGCCGGTCCATGGAGTCGGACGGTCCTCGGCGGGCAACGCGCCTTACGCCTGTGGCCACGAAGCCCTGGAGGGCATCCACCTCCCGGGTGATGGCCGCTCTGAAGTGGGAGTTGTACTCGCCCATCTTCCGGAACTTCCTGTACCTGTCCCGCAGCCTGCGCTTCGGCGGCTTTGCCTGAAGGTCGGCGATCTCCTCCAGCAGGGTGCGCCTGAGTTGCCGCGCGGCGACGTCCGGGTTGGCGTGGGCGCCCTCCGGGGGCTCAGGGATCACACGGTCCGCGATGCCGAGGTCGCGGCAGTCCTGGGCCGTGAGTCTGAGCGACTCCGCCGCCTCCTCGGCCCTGGCCGGGTCCTGGTAGAGCATCTCCGCCGCTTCTTCGGGCGACACCGCCGAGTAGATGGCGTTCTCCATCATCAGCACACGGTCGGCCACGCCGAGCGCCAGAGCCGCCGCGTTGCCGCCTTCGCCGATCACCACCGCAATGGACGGCACGTCTACGCCTGAGACCTCGGACATGGTGGTGGCGATAGCATTGCCGAGCCCCCGCTCCTCGGCGGCAAGGCTGGGATCCGGGCCGGGCGTGTCGATGAGGCTGAGCAGCGGGATGTCGAATTTGGACGCGAGGCGGACAGCCCGCTGGGCTTTTCGGAACCCCTCGGGAGACATTCTGCCGCCGCTGCCAGCCCCGTCGCGGCCTCTGTCGTGCCCCAGAACCATCACCGTCTGCCCACCGAGGTGACCAAAGCCGCACACCATAGAGGGGTCGTCTCCATGGACACGGTCACCGTGCAACTCGACGAAGCTGGTAAAGATGCGCTCGACGTAATCCACGGAGGAGGGCCGCTCGCTGTGCCTGGCCAATTGCACCGAGCTCCACGCCCGGGTCCCCTGAACCTCGACCGGCTTGTAGCGCTTCTTCTCTCGCGGGGTGAGACTGTACTGAGGCCCCAGCAGATCCAGCAGGGCGGCCAGCAGGTCCCTCAGTTCGGTCCGCTGCACCACCGCGTCGATCATGCCGTGCTCGGCGTGGGACTCCGCGGTGTGTGAGCCACTCGGCAGCGGCGCGTCGCTGCCCTCTTTAATGGCGCTCATGGGCGAGAACCCCACGATTGCGGCAGGCTCCCCAAGTATTATGTCCGCCAAGTTCGCAAAGCTGGCGTATGCCTGGCCTGTCGCGGGGTTCGCGAGAATCGATATGAACGGCATCCCCTTCTCGTCGAGAAGCCTGGACGCGGTGGCCGTCTTGGCCATCTGCATCAGCGAAAGGACGCCCTCCTGGATCCTGACTCCCCCGCTCGTAACGACAGCGATTGTGGGCAGCTTTCGTTTGGACGCCTGCTCCAGCGCCAGGGCTACCTTCTCTCCTACGACGCAGCCCATCGTGCCGCCCATGAAGCCGAAGTCCAGGACGATGAGCATCGCCTGGCTGCCGCCAATGGCGCAGGTGCCGGTTACCACCGCTTCGGTAAGGCCGGTACGGCGCTGGTCGCGGAAGATTCGCCGCTTGTAGGCGACCCGTGAGGAGAACGACAGCGGATCCAGCGACGTGATCGACCGGTTGGTCTCTCGGAACGTGGCCGGATCGACCAGAGAGTCGATCCGCTCCCGAGCCGTCATGCTGTAGTGAAAGCGGCAGACGTGGCAGACTCGGAGCCGGTTATAGAGGTCGGATACCGCGAGGCGGGCATCGCAGACGAAGCAGGTCTCGCGGTGGAGAGGGTCTTCGACTGTGCCCCTGCCCCGCCCAGTCACCGAGCTCAGCCGGTCTACAAGACTTCTGACCACCTGGCGCCGTCCTTCGTGTCTTCACTGCGTCTGATCGTGGTTGATTATAACATCCCCGCTTGGGCCGATGACACCGCGCTCCTCGAGCTCGTCCTTCAGCCTTGCGGCGCGCGGGTATCCGATCCGGAGCCGGCGCTGGAGCAGGGACGTGGACAGCTTGCTGTAGCTGAGTCCCAGCTCGATGGCCTTGTCCAGCAGTTCGTCGCCGCCGCCGCTGACGTCCTCGGCGGCGGCTTCAGACTCCTCCTGGACCGCTCGCAGACGCACGGGCGCCTGTGGACCGCGCGGGGTGCCCTTCCAGAATTCCACCAGCTTTCCGATCTCGCCGTCCGATATGAAGACGTTCTGTATGCGTCTGGGCGTGGATGCGTCTATGGGAAGGTAGAGCATGTCTCCCCGGCCAAGCAGCTTGTCGGCGCCCGACGTGTCCAGGATGGTGCGCGAGTCCACCTGGGACGAGACCGCGAAGGCTATGCGGCTGGGGAAGTTGGCCTTGATCAGGCCGGTCACCACGTCCACAGACGGGCGCTGCGTCGCGATTATCAAGTGTATGCCGGTGGCCCGACCCATCTGCGCGAGTCTGCAGAGAGACTGCTCGACGTCGAATGCGGCGGTCATCATGAGGTCGGCGAGCTCGTCGACGGCCACGACCAGGTAGGGCATCCGCCTGGGCGCCTTCTCGTTGTATATCTCGATGTTCCTGGCCCCCGCTCTCTCGAACATCCGGTAGCGGTCCATCATCTCCTGGATGAGGCCCTTGAGCAGGCCGACGACCTGGTCGGTCTCCACTACCACCGGCGTCAGGAGATGCGGTATGCCGTTGTACGGGGTGAGCTCGACACGCTTGGGATCGATGAGCAGGAGCCGCATGTCCTCGGGACTCTTCTCCATGAGGAGGCAGGAGATGATGGCGTTGAGGCACACGCTCTTGCCGCTGCCCGTGGACCCCGCTATCAGCAGGTGGGGCATCCTGGCGAGATCGATAACCTCCGTCTCGCCCCCGCTGCCCTTTCCGAGCGCCACCGGGAGAGCCGCCTTGGTCCGCAGCTTCTTGAAATCGTCGCTCTCCATGACCATGCGCTCGCCTACGAGACTCGGACTCGGGTTGGGCACCTCGATGCCAACCTGGGAGGTGCCCATTGCGGGCGTCTCGATGCGGATGCTGGGCGTCTTGAGCGCAAGGGCCAGGTCCTTCTCGCGCGATAGGATACTGTCGACCTTGACGCGCGTCCGGTTGGTCTCCTCCTGCCTGACTATCGACCTGCCCTCCTCGTCCTTACTCTTCACCTGCTTCGTCCGGCGCACCCAGCCGGGTATGATCCCGTACATCGTGACCGTCGGACCTGCTCTGACGCGGCCTATCTCGACCTCAATGCCGTACTCCATCAGCGTCTGGACGATGGTCTCGGCAGTCTTGCTGATCTCCTCCTCGGATATCTCGCTCTCGATCGCGTCCTCCAGCAGGTCTATAGAGGGCTTGGCCCACGCGGGCGCGTCGGGCGAATCATCGGATAGAGAGGTGTCGGGCAGAGAGGCGTCCTCGGAGAGTGGCTCCGGCTGCGCCGGCGCGGCCTCTTCCTCGACGACCTCACTCTCCTCGACGGCCTCTTCGAGCGCGGGCGCCGGACGCGGCTCGCTCCAGAACCGATTGAACCTGCTTACGGGCACGGGCACGTCCACGACCTCGCCGGGGCCTTCAGGCTCGGGGTCCGTCTCATCTTTAGCGCCCGCCTCTGCCTCGACAGCGTCTTCATAGGTCTCGACGACAGCGGCGCCGGCTTCCTCGACGATGCCTGCGGCCTCTTCGAGAGCGGCGCCGGTCTCCTCCGCGCTCACTTCATCGGCCATGTGCGAGTCCTGGTCGGTCTCCACCTCGGTCTCAGCCACGAACGGCGGCGCGTCTGAGACGGCAGCAACAAGAGGGCCGGGCGCCGCCTCGGCAGCGCCGGCCGTGTCGACCAGCGTCGAAGCCTCGCCCATCGTCCCCATACTCATACCGGCCCTCGAAGAACGCCGGCGGGAGCGGCGCCGCTCGGCTCGCGACGAGAATCGCTGCGCCGCCCACCCGGCGGCGACTCCAATGGCAACCACGGCGGCGACCGATAAGGTCTTGGCCGCCTGAGGAGAGACGATCACCATGCCGAGGATGAATATGCCGATCAGCCTCAGAGCGCCTGTTATGGACGCGCTCCCGATTATCGCGGTCCCGACCTGCCCGCCGAGAGACACGCTGCCTTCGAGCGTGAACCTTCCGAATACACCCGTGTCCGGTTGAAAGAAGCCCATGACCCCGACCGCCAGAGTGACCATCACCGCAGAGCCGAGCCACGGCTGCCACAGCCTCGGATGGAGCCACTCCCTGCGCGCCCAGAACATGGCGATGAACACGGCCAGCCAGCCGGCGATCGGCAACACGCCCAGCCCGAGCGTGGAGAGAATCTCGACCCGCACGGAACTGAAGAAGTCCCTGACGGGCTCGACGACCACGTAGGCGGCCGCTGCTACAGCCGCGGCCAACAGGATTACGACAGCCAGTTTAAGGTAAGGAGACGACCGGTTGGAGGACCGGTTGGAGGAACGCTTGGCGCTCATGCTGCCTGTGCTCATGCCGGAATACCGCCCGGCGATATGGAAGTAGCGACCGATTCTCCTAGCATGTGAAGACCTCGAAGATTGGTGTCTGAGGCCTCTGAGTCAATATCTCTGGACTGTGAAGAGCCACCCCCGCTTCCATTCGAGGAGAGGGGCCGGGAGCGGCCGTGGGCGAGACGCTCGGAGCGGCGCGCCCTAGACCCGCTCGACGAACGCGACCACCGCGGGCCGACGGCCCGTTTCCCGGTACAGGTAACCTTCCACAACCTCCGTGACTCTGGCCTTGACCTGATTCAAATCTAGGGAGCCAGGGGGGTCCCGTTCTAGGCTTGCGGCGACCATTTTGGAGGTTTTTTCAAACAATTCCTGGGATTCGTCCAATTCTATGAAGCCGGACGAGACCAAGCCCAGGGGTTTCACGATACCGCCGTCCACGTCCAGAGTCACCACGGCCGTGACGACGCCTTCGCGCGCCAAGCGCCGCCGGTC
The DNA here is from genome assembly GCA_958295685.1 of uncultured Dehalococcoidia bacterium. Taxonomy (GTDB): domain Bacteria; phylum Chloroflexota; class Dehalococcoidia; order Lucifugimonadales; family CATQGZ01; genus CATQGZ01. The sequence continues at coordinate 163,493 of OY282365.1, read as the reverse complement.
GTCGAGCACCCGGCTCTCCCGGGCCCAGACGCTGCGCCCGTCCACCAGGACGTGGCCGGCATCGACTCGCTCGACCACGCGGCCCGCTTCTCCACTGAGCTCCAGCACGTCACCGTCTTCGAGCACGAAGGTGTTGGACGAAGGTATCCCCATAGACTGCGCGAGGGAGGCGTGGGCGGCCAAGTGTCGGTACTCCCCGTGAACCGGGACGAAGAACCTGGGCTTCACCAGGCTGAGCATCATCTTGAGCTCCTCCCTACTCGCGTGGCCGTGCACGTGGACCAAAGCCACCCTGCTGTAGAGAACGGACGCACCCTGCCTGAACAGGTTGTCTATCGTGTTCGAGACCAGGGTCTCGTTTCCGGGGATCGGAGAGGCGGAGATTATCACGGTGTCCCCCGGCACGACCTCGACGTCCGGGTGTTCCCCTCTGGCAATGCGTACTAGGGCCGAGGTGGGCTCGCCCTGGCTGCCGGTCGCGATGATCACCGTTTCCTCCAGAGGCAGCCGACTCGCCTCGATCAGCGGGATCAGCGTCCCTTCCGATGCGTGCAGATAGCCCATCTTCCTGGCCATGTTCACGTTGTTCATCATGCTGCGCCCAACCACCGCGACCCTCCGTCCGTGCCTCTCGGCCGCGTTGACAACCTGCTGGATGCGTGAGATCAGCGAGGCGAACGTGGCGACCATCACGCGGCCGGGCGCCTCGTCGATGGCCCGGTCCAGTGCGTCGCCAACTATCTGCTCGGACTCCGTGTACCCGTCCACTTCAGCGTAGGTGGAGTCCGAGAACAGCAGGGCCACGCCCTCCGCCGCCAGTTCGGAGAGCGCCGAAAAGTCGGTGGACATGCCGTCGACGGGTGTGTGGTCGATCTTGAAGTCGCCCGTGTGAACCACGTGGCCCAGCGGCGTTCCGAGCGCGATTCCCATCGCGTCGGGAATCGAGTGGCAGACCCTGAAGAACTCGCACCGGAACCTGCCGACCCTGAACGGCGTGCGAGGCTCGACCACGTTGAGCCGAGCCTCACTGATCAAGCGGCGCTCCCGGAGCTTCACGGTGATGAGTCCATGGGTCAGCCGGGACGAGTAGACCGGAACATCGAACTCGGAAAGCAGGTGGGGGAGTGCGCCGATGTGGTCCTCGTGACCATGCGTGATCAGCACGGCGATCAGCTTCCGGCGGTTCTCGCGCAGGTAAGAGAAGTTGGGAATGGCGAAGTCGACACCCGTCGGCATCCTCTCGTCGGGGAAGAGCACGCCAGCGTCGATGACGACCATCTCGCCGTCGTACTCCACGGCCATCATGTTGCGGCCGATGTCACCCAGCCCGCCGAGCGGGACAACTCTCAGAGGAGGGGAATTCATCGTCTACTCGAAGAGGTCAAGCTGCCTCGTCTCCTCCGTGACCGCGGCCGGACCGGTGTCCCGGCCTGTGGCGCTCTCGACCAGGGAGGGCAGACGGCTGAAGTCATCCATTATGGTCGGCCTGAGTTTAGGGTTGTGGAGCGCGGCCGCCGGGTGATAGATCGGGTACAGCGTCATGTTCATCCAGGGACGGGGGCTGCCGTGCGCCCGACTGATCAACTCGCCGGGAAAGAACTTCTCCAAAGAGTAGCGGCCAAGCGTCACGATCACCTTGGGCGAGATCGTCTCCATCTGCTCGTCGAGGAATGGGCGGCAGGCCTCGATCTCTCCGGGCAGCGGGTCGCGGTTGTTGGGAGGACGGCACTTGACCATGTTGGTGATGTACACGTCCGACCGTGTGAGACCGATCGAGGCGAGCAACTCCTCCAGAAACCGGCCGGCGGGGCCGACGAAGGGCCTGCCGTCTCGGTCCTCGTAGAAGCCTGGCCCCTCACCTACGAACATCAGATCGGCCGTGGGCGAGCCCTCGCCCGGCACGGCGTTGGTGCGCTTCTTAACAAGGGCACACGCCTCGCAGGCATGTACCCTTCGCTCCAGATCCTCAAGACCAGACATCGCTTCCCATTGCAGCGTGGAGGCCAAAAGTGGCCGCAGGTCGAACAGACCCAGCTTCATTCGTTCAAAGTGCGCGGAACCACTCCGCAGGGTGCCTGCAGGGGCGCCTGAACGCGCCCCCAATCCTAGCAGAGGGTTCGAACCAGCGTCAAACAGCGGGCCGTCAGCGACAGGACGCATATTCACATCCCGACGCAAATGCAATACAGTGTGTCAGCGTTACGCAACGAGACACCCGGCGGGGAAGGAGCGGAGCGATGCTGCGAAGCCTGGACGGGCTTGCCCCCAGGATACACCCGACGGCGTTCGTCAGCGAGGGCGCCTACGTGGTCGGAGACGTCGAGATAGGAGAGGGCTCCAGCGTCTGGCCGGGGGCGGTCATCCGCGCCGACTCCGGCAGGATAACCATCGGCAGGAACACCTGCGTGCAGGACAACTCCGTCGTGCACGGTGACGCCGACGTGGTGATAGGCGACAACGTGGTCATCGGACACCGCGCGCTCTGCCACGCCAAGACGGTGGGCGACAGGGTCCTCATAGCGAACGGGGCCACGGTCAACGACGGCGTGGAGATCGGTAGCGACAGCATCCTGGCGTCCGGCACGGTGGTGTTGGACGGAATGGCGATTCCCGCCCGCTCCATAGTGACGGGCATACCGGGCAGGGTGCGCGGACAGGTACAGCAGCGCCACCTGGATCTGATAAAGGGCTATGGCGACGCCTACGTCGAGAAAGCCAGGAGGTATCTGGCCCAGGGGAACCTCGCGTCGGAGGCGTGACGTGGGCCTGGTGAGCGCCCGCCTGTCGACGGCGGCGGCGGTCGAGCGCACGTGGGACGCGGTGGTCGACTTCGAGTCGCGCCCCAGGTGGTCGGAGAGGTCGTGCACGCCTACATCTGCTCCGGCGCCGTCATGCTCATCAGGTCGAGGCACCGAGCCAGCGTCGTCCGGGCGGCGTCCACGAGCCTGAGCCGCGCCATCGACAGGTCGAGGTCCTCGGGCAGGCTCGAAACCACCCTGCACTGCTCGTAGAAGCGCTGGAAGGCGGCGGCCAGTTCGACCGAGTAGTGGGGCAGATGGTGCGGCTCCAGGGCGTCCGCCATCTGCTCGACGAGCTCCGGCAGCTGCAGCATCTTCCGGATGAGGGCGAGCTCGGCCTCGTGGCCGAGCCGCGACACGTCGCCGCCGCGGAAGTCTATCCCCCTCTCGCAGGCCAGCCTCAGGATTCCCGCAATGCGCGCGTGCGCGTACTGCACGTAGTAGACGGGATTCTCGGCGGACTGCTCCTTCGCCAGGTCGACGTCGAACTCCATCTGGCTCTCCGGCGACCTGGACAGGAAGAAGAATCGGCAGGCGTCCGCGCCGACCTCGTCCACCAGCTCGCGGAGCGTGACGATATCGCCGCTTCTCTTCGCCAACCTGACGACCTCGCCGCCCCGCTTGAGAGTGACGAGCTGGTAGACGAGGAGGACCAGGCGCTCCTCATCGATCCCGAGGGCCTTCGCCACTGCCTTCATCGACGGCACCTGGCCCTGGTGGTCCGCTCCCCAGACGTCTATCACTCTGTCGAAGCCTCGCTCGACGAACTTGTTCATGTGGTACGCGGCGTCGGCGGCGAGGTAGGTGGGCGACCCGCTGCGGCGAACGAGCACCCGATCCTCGTTGTCGCCCAGGGCGCTGGATGCGAACCAGGTCGCGCCGTCACGCTCCTTCAGGTGGCCGCCGTTGCGGAGCATGGCGACCGTCCTATCGTACTGGCCGTTGTCGTAGAGGCTGCGCTCGCTGAACCACTCGTCGTAGACCACGCGGATCTCCTCCATGTCCGCCTCTATCAGGTCGATCATGCGCCTCACGCCCAGGCTGCCCAGCTGCGCGGCTGCTTCCGCCTCGTCCATCGACAGGAACCTGTCTCCCTCTTCGGCCTTCAGATCCCCAGCCAACTCCAGCACGTACCCGCCCCGGTAACCGTCCTCGGGCAGCGGGACGTCACGTCCGTAGGACTGAGCGTACCTTGCGAGTATGCTCCGTCCGAATGCGTCGATCTGGTTGCCTGCGTCATTGACGTAATACTCCTTCTGGACGTCGTATCCGGCCGCCGCCAAGACGTTGGCGAGGGCGCTGCCGAAGACCGCCCCCCTGGCGTGCCCCACGTGCAGCGGGCCCGTGGGGTTGACGCTGACGAACTCGACCTGGACCCGCCGCCCGCTGCCCAGGTCGACGTTCCCGTAGGATGGGCCGGCATCCAGGATCGTCTCGACTCGGGCGGTCAGCCACGCCGAGTCGAGCGCGAAGTTCACGAAGCCGGGCGGCACCGCCCAGACCCTCGCGACACCCTCGCCGGTCTTCACGCGCTCGACGATCCTCTCGGCAATCGCGATAGGGCTCAACCGCATCGGCCTCGCGAGCCGCAGCGGGAGAGCGCAGGCAAAATCGCCGTGCTCGGGATTGTGAGGGCGCTCCACCCTGGGATCAGGCGGCTCGACAGTCGGGAGCGCCCCGTCCCTCTGAGCTTCGAGGAGAGCCTCGATCACGATCCGCTCTATGTGCTTTTGGATGGACATGCCCTGGACACCATGCAACCTACCCATAATATCAGTCCGCCACGAGGGGCGGCGGGAATTTTTTGCGAAAGTGTCGGATTTTGCGGGCATTTCGCGGCCATTTCGTAGCTGGGAGGGCCGATTTTAGCCGACACTCTGCGACACTTTCGCAACACTCATGCGACACTTTTGCGACACTCATGCGACACTTTGCGACACTTATGCGACACTCATGCGACAGGCGCTTCAGGAGTCCCGCGGGCTGTTCGTGGAGATGGGCTGGCTGTGTCATGGGGATACTCTAGCACAGCGGTTCGGGCGTGTCAAGGGTTGTCTGAATCAGGACTCTCAGGATGTGGGGGATTGTCAGAATTGGAGGCGGAGTCTGTCCCAGACGGCGGGGGACTGGACATACTCAGCAGCCTGGTGGATAGCTTTTCCTGGACACCAGCGCGCCGTTCTCGTCGTACAGTACCGCCTCGTCCGGGGCGCTGTTGCTCCAGATGGCCGAGCCTCTGCCGAAGCTGAAGCCGCCCCACTCGGGGTGTGCCTCGTTGGTGTAGACCCTGATCGTCTCACCCGGATCGAGCGTCCGGGCGGGGAAGACGAACTCGGGCCTGCCGTCGGCGACGTCGAGAAGCCGCCAGCCCGCCAGGGCCTGCGAAGCGCGGCCCGCGTTGGTGATCTCCACGTACTCGTCGGGCTCTGCCCTGGATGCCTCTCCGTCGAAGAACACGCACACGATACGAACCATGGGCGTGGGGACAGGACTCGGCGTGTGAGTCGGAATCTCCGTGGGAGTGGGAGGCGAGATCGGACTCGGCGTGTGAGTCGGAGTCTCAGTGGGAGTGGGAGGCGAGATCGGACTCGGCGTGTGAGTCGGAGCCTCAGTGGGAGGCGGGGTCGGACTCGGCGTGTGAGTCGGAGCCTCAGTGGGAGTGGGGGTGAAGGTCGGGCTGGGCGTGTGGGTCGGAGCCTCCGTGGGAGTGGGAGGCAAGACCGGACTCGGCGTGTGAGTCGGAGTCTCCATGGGAGTGGGCGTGGGGACCGGACTCGGCGTGTGAGTCGGGGCCTCAGTGGGAGTGGGGGTGGCGACGGGTGTGGGTGACGGGATCGGACTCGGCGTGTGAGTCGGAGCCTCCGTGGGAGTGGGGGTGGCGACGGGTGTGGGTGCGGGTGTGAATGACGGGATCGGCGTGGCCGTGTATAGAGCGGATGGTGGAGCAGCGACCGCGCTTTCGCCGGCGGCTGGCAGCCCAGGTGTGGTTTCGCCGCAGCCGGCCGCGGCGGCAAGCATCAGAGACGCCAAGGCTGCTGCGCCTAGCCGGCCCGCGCGGGCAGAAGACACGAGTCGCGGCGGCCCGGACTAGGGACTGATACCGATGAGCTTGCCGTCGAAGGAGTCTGCGGGGACGACCTCGCCGATGTCCGCGGCGGTCTCCACTCCGGCCTCGGCAAGCCTGGCAGCAAGCTCCCCGCTCCTCTCCGGATCCACCGAGATCAGAAGACCGCCGGATGTCTGCGCGTCGCACAGGAGCACCGTCCAGACCTCGTCCAAGCCGTCGGGCCAGGAGGTAACGCCGCTGACGGCAGCCGTGTTTCGACCCGTACCGCCGGGGGCGATGCCCTGCTCTGCGAGCTCGCGGGCGCCCCTCAGTATGGGGACAGCCTCGTATCGGACCGACGCGGCCACACCGCTGGCCTCCAGCATGATACGGAGATGCCCGAGGAGTCCGAAGCCGGTGACGTCCGTGCAGGCGTTGGCTCCCACCTCGACCATAGCCTCAGACGCCGCCATGTTCAGCGTGCTCATTGCGGCGACCGCCTCGTCGAGCACCCCGGGAGCGACGCGCTGCTGTTTGCCCGCAGTCGTGATCACGCCGGTTCCGATGCCCTTGGTCAATATGAGCCTGTCCCCCACCCTGGCGCCCGCGCTCGTGATCTGCTCGCCGGGCCTGACGACGCCGGTGACCGCCAGGCCATACTTGGGCTCGGCGTCGTCGACGGTGTGCCCCCCCACGACGAGCGCGCCCGCCTCCTGCGCCTTGTCGGCCCCGCCCCTGAGCACGCTCACCAGGATATCCTTGGGAAGGCCGACGGGGAAGCCTACGACGTTGAGAGCGAACAGGGGCCTGCCGCCCATGGCGTAGATGTCGCTGAGCGCGTTGGCCGCCGCGATCTGTCCGAACGAATAGGGGTCGTCGACGATCGGGGGGAAGAAGTCTATCGTCGAGACCAGGGCCAGGTCGTCGTCCATTCTATAGACGGCGGCGTCCTCGCCCGTACCCGCGAGAAGGTCGGGGTGATTCGCCTCAGGGAGCTGACGCAGCACCTGCGCCAGGTCTGTTGGACTGAACTTGGACGCTCAGCCCCCGCAGCTGGCGAGGCTGGTCAGGCGTACCTCTTCGACGTTCGGCGCCACTAAAGAGTCCTCTCTGTGAAATCTTGAGGGAGCGTTCGGCGGTTTCACGACGCCGTCAGTATATCAGAGGCCGAACGGCGCTCGTCGGAAGTGGGCCCGGGCTGCGAGCAGCGCTCATCTCTCAGGAAGGCGCTCGCAGGTGTTCGACCCGGACCCGATTCTCTGCCGACCTGCCCACCTCGCGGACGCCTGATGATACCATAGGAGGGAATCGGACAACAGAAGCGCAGCCCTGCGAGAGGAGTGTCCGTGGGCAACACGTTCGGCCGCATGTTCCGCGTCACCACCTGGGGCGAGTCCCACGGCGACGCTGTCGGCGTCGTGGTCGACGGCTGCCCGCCTGGGCTGCCGCTCGCCGTGGAGGACGTACAGGTTGACCTCGACCGGCGCAGGCCTGGGCAGAGCGACATCTCCACCCAGCGCAGGGAGAGGGACCGGGCGGAAATACTGTCAGGGGTGTTCGACGGTCTGACCCTGGGCACGCCGATACTGATCGGCGTCTGGAACGAAGATGCCCGCGGGAAGGACTACGAGCACATGCGAACGCTCTTCAGGCCGTCCCACGCCGACTTCACCTATCAGGCCAAGTACGGTATACGTAACTGGAAGGGAGGGGGAAGGGCCAGCGCGCGGGAGACCGTCGGTCGGGTGGCTGCGGGCGCGGTCGCCAAGAAGGCGCTGGCGCGTGAGCTCGGGGTGGAGATCGTCGGATACGTCCGGCAGGTCTGGGAACTTCGCGCCGACGTGGACCCGAACACGGTGTCCGCCGCCGAGGTCGACGCCAACACCGTGCGATGCCCCGACCCGGATGCGGCCGTCCGCATGATCGAGAAGATCAAAGAGGCGCGCAAGGCCGGGGACTCGCTGGGCGGGGTGGTGGAAGCGGTGGCAAGGGGCGTCCCGGCGGGCCTGGGTGAGCCCGTCTTCGACAAGCTGGACGCCGACCTGGCGAAGGGAATGCTCTCCATCCCGGCCTGCAAGGGCGTGGAGATAGGATCCGGATTCGGCGGCGTCGGGCTGACCGGCTCGGAGCACAACGACCCCTTCTACAGCGCGGGGGGCCGCATCCGCACGCGAACGAACCGGTCGGGCGGCGTCCAGGGAGGAATCAGCAACGGCGAGAGCGTCATCCTGCGGGCCGCCTTCAAGCCGCCCGCGACCATCGTCCGGCCGCAGGAGACCGTAGACGAGGACGGCAACCCCGCCGTGATCGAGGGCCGGGGCAGGCACGACCCCTGCGTGCTGCCGCGGGCCGTGCCCATAGTCGAGGCGATGATGGCCCTGGTCCTGGTGGACCACATGCTCCGGCAGCGGGGCCAGTCGGGAGCGCTTTAGCCGTCCTCCGCCCGGTACGCCTCGTCGAGCAGGTCGGTCACGTACAGTACCTCCATGGACAGGCCCGCCCTCCTCACGCCGTATTCGAGCTGCATCAGGCAGCCGGGATTGGCCGTCGCCAGCACGTCGGCGCCCGTGGCGGCTGCCGCCGCCGTCTTGGAATCGAGCACCCTGAGGGACATGTCCCGTTCCGTAATCGTGTAGGAGCCGCCGCCGCCGCAGCACATCGAGGCGTTGGGCAGCTCGACGAACCGAACCCCGGGGATCGATTTCAGCAACTCCCGGGGCTGGCTCCTGACCCCCTGGGTGTTGGCGAGATGGCACGAGTCCTGATACGTGACCGTCCGGCGGAGCTCCGCTCTCGGCGGATCGAGTGGGAGGGAGGCGAGGACCTCGTGCACGTCCTTGACCATCCGGCCGAACGCCTCGGCGCGCTCGGCGTAATCGGGGTCGTTGCGGAGCAGATGGCCGTACTCCTTCATGCGAGTGCCGCATCCGGCCGAGGCCGTCACTATGGCATCGATCCGGTCTGTATTGAAGGCATCGATATTGCGTCTCGCCAGCCGGCGGGCCGTCTCGAGATCGCCGACGTGCGAGTTGATCGCGCCGCAGCACACCTGGGCCTTTGGGGTTTCGACCTCGCAGCCGTTGCGCGCCAGGACGCGGACGACCGCGCTCATTTCCGGCCCGTGGACCAGCGGCATGACGCACCCGGAGAGCAGCGACACTCTGGCCCTCGTCTCTCCCCGCGCGGGCGCCGCTATGCCCCCGGGCCTGAAGAAGCGGGGCTGTACCCTCGGGAGGGACGCCTCCAGCTCGGCCAGTCTGCGCGGCAGGAGCCGCGACCCCCTCACGATCCGCTGAGCGCCCGACCTCTGGTAGGCCCTGAGCAGGCCGGCAAAGAGGGTCAGCCTGCGCTGATTCGGCAGGATGCGCTTGAAGGAGAGGTCCGACAGGAGGCGGGCGGCGACTCCCTGCCCGCGGCGGCTCTCGGCCTGGCTCATGGCGGCCTCGATCAGCCTGCCGTAGGGAACCCCCGACGGGCACGCCACCTCGCAGGCTCGGCACTGGATGCAGAGGTCCCAGTGCCTGACCACGCCGGGCGTGATCTCTATGCGCCCCTCGTTGACGGCCTTCATGAGGGCGATCCTGCCACGCGGAGACTCGGTCTCGAGCCCGGTCTCGACGTATGTGGGACATGCCTGCAGGCAGAAGCCGCAGTGGACGCACTTATACAGGTCGGCCTCTTCCGGCGCGTCGAGGCCCGCGTGCAGCGACGGCGGCGCGGCTGACACTATATCCCCCCGACGAACCGGCCGGGGTTCAGTATCCGCGCCGGGTCGTACCGTTCCTTCATCCGCCGCATGATCGAGAGCGACCCTCCGACCTCGCCCCAGGGATCGATCTTCCGGGACCCCATCGGGCGCCGCTCCAGAACCAGCGAACCCCCGGCGTGGACGGCCCCGACGCGCGCGTCGGCCACGGCGCCGCTTACGGCGTCCCGCTCGCCGTCGGCGAACCAGTGCACCAGCGCGCTCCCGTAGCCGGGTTCCGCTACGACGGCGGGGGCGGGGCCGCCGGTCTCCAGGCCGGCAATGAGACCGGGGAGACGCGACGACGGGACCGACGCGCGCGCCGTGTATTCAGGGGCGTCATCGTCCATCCAGCCGAGGTCCCTTATCTTAGACCAGAGGACGGGCGTTCCGGCGGCGTCGACGACCTCCAGGCATACCGCCCCGTGTCGGTCGCACGACCGCCGGCAATCGTCGATCTGCCGGTCGAGCGTCCGCGGCCTCCCTCCGAGCCTCACGGCCAGAAAGTATCCGCGCGCCGAGCCGGTGAAACCTCCCCGGCGGTTCGCCTCCGCGTCGAACGTGACCATGGCCAGGGGCGCGGCCCATCCGTTGGAGATGGCGAGTCCGGCGGACAGCGCCGGCCCTGAATCGTCGAACGCCGCGAGCAGGGTGGCCTGCCTGCGGGGGAGCGGAGTGAGCTTGAAGGACACCTCCACGATCACCCCCAGCGTTCCCAGCCCCCCGACGTGGAGCCTTGCCATGTCATAGCCGCTGACGTTCTTGACCACCCTCCCGCCGCTCTTGGTCACGCGCCCGTTCGCCTGTACGACCTTCATACCGACGACGAGGTCGCGCGGGCTGCCGAACTGCCACTTGAGCGGGCCGATGGCGCCTGCGGCCAGGGTGCCGCCGACCGTGGCCAGATCGGGTCGCGGGGCATCCATGGCCAGGAACTGCCCGTGCTCCTCCAGAGACTCGCGCAGGGCGTCCAGCGTGATTCCCGCCTCGACCGTGGCCGTCAGGTCGGCGGGGTTGTGTGCTGCCACCCGGTCGAGGCGGGACGTGTCGAGGGAAAGGTCGTACCGCTCCGGCGGGCCGCCCAGCCCCATGCGGGTGCCGCCCCCTCGGGGCGCCACGCCGAGGCCGTCACGACGTGCGGCTCCAAGCACGCGGCTGACCTCCTCCGTCGATTCCGGGGCGACCGCGGCCGCGGGCCTGATGCCGTCTATCACGCGCCCCTCGCCGCCGCTCAGACGCTCGGCCCCCACGGCCTCGGAGACGGAGCGGACGGCTGTGCCGGGTATGGTGGTCATCCGCGGCGGGTCATACCCAGGCGCCCGCGCCCGCCCTGGCTACGGCGGCAGACTGGAACACGTCGACGCACGACGCGCCGGCCGGGAATATCTTGCCGGGGTTGAAGGCGTCCCCGGTGTCGAACGCGGGCTTCAACTGGGCCATGGACTCCATGTCGTCGTCGTCGAACATGAGGGAGAAGTACTCCTGCTTTTCGAGTCCGATCCCGTGCTCCCCCGACAGGACGCCCCCCACCTCCAGGCACAGCTCGAGGATGCGTCCGCCTATCTCAAGCGCGGTTCGCGCCTCGTCCGGGTTGCGCTCGTCGAACAGGACGGACGGATGGAGGTTGCCGTCGCCCGCGTGGAGCAGGTTGGCGATGGGGAGTCCGGTCTCGGCGGATATCTCGCGTATCCGTGACAGCACCTCGACCAGCCTGGTCCTCGGGATGGTTCCGTCCACCAGATAGTAGTTGGGGGCAAGACGGCCGAGCGCGCCGAGCACCCCTTTGCGTCCGGCCCAGAGACGCTCCCGCTCCTCCGGGTCCGTGGCGGTCCTGATCTCCATCGGGCGGTAGCGCAGACAGACGCGCTCCACCTCGTCCACCTCCTCATCCACCGCCTCCCGGAGTCCGTCCACCTCGACGAGCAGCACGGCGCCGGCGCCGGTGGGGTACCCCGCATGAACCGACTGCTCGGCGGCGCGGATGCAGAGCTCGTCCATCATCTCGATCGCCGCCGGGACGATTCCCGCGGCGATCACGCCGGAGACGGCCGCGCTGGCATCGTCCAGCTCACGGAAGACGGCCAGCAGGGTCTTCACCGCCTCGGGCCGCCTGAGCAGGCGGACGGCGGCCTTGGTCACAATGGCCAACGTGCCCTCGGAGCCGACCACCACCCCGCGAAGGTCGTACCCGGGGCTCTCGCGCGTCCGCCCGCCCAGCCAGTGGACGGAGCCGTCCGCGGTCACCACCTCCAGCCCCAGGACGTGATTCGTCGTGACCCCGTAGGCCAGGCAGTGCGGGCCGCCCGAGTTCTCGGCGACGTTCCCGCCGATGGTGCACGCCTTCTGAGAAGACGGGTCGGGAGCGTAGTACAGGCCGTGCCTCTCCACGGCGTGCGTCAGGTCCAGGTTGACGACGCCGGGCTCCACCACCGCGAAGCGGTTATCGACGTCGACCTCTAGGATGCGTGTCATTCGCGTCAGGGCGGCGACGACGCCCCCCTGATGGGCTATCGCGCCCCCGCTCAGGCCGGTGCCCGCTCCGCGCGGCACTATGGGCGCGCCGTGGCGGCGGGCCGCTCTGACGACACCCGACACCTCTTCGGTCGAGGCGGGCAGGACCACGGCCGCGGGCAGACCACGATCGACCGAGCCATCGTACTCGTACACGATCAGGTCCTCGGGCTCGTGCAGGACGTACGCCCCGCCGACCACCGCTTCGAGATCGGCGATAAGCTCCGCGTTCGCAGACACGCCGCGCGCCTCCAACTGTAATGGTGACTGCGATGATAGTGGATGAGTCGAGGCTCTCGCAAGCGGACGAATCAGTCGTAGCTGTTCAGAGTTGATGAGGTCTCCCTATCCGCAAGCGCAGGGCGGCCACGGCCTGTGGTTTTTGCCGAAAACTGTCCCAAACTGTTCCATTTTGTCCCATCTCGTAGCTGAGGGTTCGATTTCGTGGAACAAAAGTGGGGCATTTGTGGAACAGATGTGGAACGGAACCGGAGCAGTTCTGGGACAATTGTGGAACAGGTCTCTTCAAGGCTGCTGGGTGGGCTGCTTCCATATGAATAATATAGTACAGGAGTTCGCTGTCGTCAAGGGGACTCCTCCTTCGGACCTCACAGAGTCTGAACAGTTACCCTCATCGGCACACGCTTGCCTCATAGCCGCCCCTCTCAGTCCTCTGACCGGAGAGGGGCCAGGGTGAGGCTGATCCTAGACGCCCGGGGCAGGCGCCTTTCGCCCCCGGCCCATGCGCCCGAGCTTGGACAGCCAGATGCCCACCTCATAGAGCAGGATGATCGGAACCGCGACCAGCGACTGATTCACAGGGTCGAACGTGGGCGTTATCGCCGCGCCGAGGATGAACGCGGCGACGATGGCAATGCCGCGGTGCCTGGCCAGGAACTCGGGAGTCACGATGCCGATCTTGGACAGGAAGAAGAGCACGACAGGCGTCTCGAACACGACCCCCATCCAGAAAAGCAGCGACAGCATCAGGCCGATGTAGCTGCCGATCCGTATCTGGGGCGTGGCCACGTCTCCACCGAAGTTCAGCAGGAAGTTCACAGCGGGAGGAAAGAGGACGAAGTACCCGAACGCCGCGCCCATAGCGAACGCCAGCGCCGTCGACGGCACGAAAATGTACAGGTATCGCCTCTCGCGAGACGTCAGACCCGGCGCCACGAACATCACGACCTGGTACACAATGAACGGCAGCGACCCAAAGAGGCCGACCAGCAGCGAGGCCTTCATCGCCGTGCCTATGAACTCGGTCAGATCGATGTAGATGGGCTTCCCACCGGGAAGGTCGGCAAACCCTTCCGCAGGCCCCATCAGCAGCCTCAGTATCTGGCGGTGAAACGCGAACGCAACGCCGGTCGTGAGAAGAACACACCCTGCCGACCACATCAGACGCCTGCGCAACTCCAGCAGGTGCTCCATGACCGTGAGGCTCTTGGAATTCACGACTCGTCCTCAGGGTCCTTCTCGACGCGTCCGACGGACACCGGCGCGGCCCCGGCGGCCCTGAAGGCCACCGGCTCGTCCTCGTCCTCTGTCCCGCCGCCCTCCGCCGCCGCTGCGGAACCCGTCCCCGCCCCGCCGGAACCGCCTGCTCCCTTGCTCCGGGAGCCGCTGAGGTCCAGATCCTCTATGGACGGAAGCTCGGAGGCCATCCCCCTGACCTCTTTCACCAACTTGCCCAGCTTCTTGGCCGTGGCGGCCATCCTGTCGGGACCCATGAACACGAAGGCCACGAGCGCCACCACCAGTATCTCGACATAGCTCATGCCCAGGAAGGTCACGCCCCACCCGCCTCCGCCGGTGATCGAAGCGGGCAGTCCGTGCAGCGACCGACGGCGTCGGAGTCAGGCCTGAGCGAGGCATCGACCCCCGCCCGGGCCAGCAGGCCCACGAGACCGCACAACGGGAGGCCCACCACGTTGGGGTAGCAGCCGCTCACCGAATCGGCGGGCCGAAAGCGCCCGTCCTGCACCGCATAGCCCCCGGCCTTGTCCATAGGCTCACCCGAAGCCGCGTACTCACGGATCTCACGGTCGTCATACGTCCGCATCGCCACACTCGAAGCCTCCACGGCGCGGTACAACCGGCCCGCAGCCGCGTCGAGAACGGTCACGCCCGTCACGACAGTGTGCCTCCGACCTCTCAGACTCCTGAGCATCTCTCGCGCCTCACTCTCATCGGCGGGCTTGCCGAGCACGCGCCCTCCGAGCACGACGGCCGTATCCGCCGCAACCACCACCGCCGACACGTTCTGCCCAGACACGCCCAGCGCCTTCTCCGTCGAGAGCCGCAGCACGTAGGCATCCGGCGCCTCGCCCCTCAGCGGCGGGCCCTCTTCGACGCAGGGGTCCGCGAACGTCACCTCGATGCCCATCTCGCCTATCAGGCCGCGCCTGCGCGGCGAGGTGGAGGCCAGCACCACGTCCCGAGTCTCCGTCATCCTACGATACTCACACCCGACACCGGGCGCAAGAGAGTCGCCACGCACTCGACGTGATGGGTCTGCGGAAACATGTCGACCGGCTCGACCGACTCCACCGCATAGCCCCCGGACGCCAGCGCGTCGAGGTCCCTGGCCAGCGTGTCGGGGTCGCAGGACACGTACACCACCCGGGCAGGCGCCAGCCGCGTCAGCGCCGTCAGGGCGCCGGGATGACACCCGGCGCGCGGCGGATCCAGGATAACGGCGTCCGGCCTCTCCTCCATCGACGAAAGCACGTCCTCGGTACGCCCCTCGACGAACTCGATGTTGTCCAGGCCCGCCGTATTCACCGCGGCGTCCTCCACCGCGGAGCTCGACTCCTCTATTGCGATGACACGCCCCGCGTGCGAGGCGATCAGAGCGGCGAACGTCCCCACGCCGGCAAAGGCGTCCACGACCACCGCCCCATCCTCCAGCGAAAGACGGCGGCGGACGAGCTCGAACATCCTCCCCGCCTGCGTCGTGTTCACCTGGAAGAACGAGGGCGACGCCACGCGAAACGTCCGGCCGAGCAGCCTCTCCCTGTAGTGACGCTGGCCCGACGGCAGCGGAATGTCGGGATTCTGCATCGTGGGCTGGATCAGAAAATCGCCCGTCCCCTGACCGTACCTCACCGAGAGCTGGCTCGTCTCCGCGCTCCTTCCCTGAAGCTCCCGGAGCGCCCGATTGATTCCCGGCAGCATCAGCATACACTCGTCGACCTTCACGAACCGGCGCGTAATCCGGTTGACGAACCCCAGCAGCCCCTGGAACCGCACCGTGAACCTCGCGTGATTGCGGTATCCGAACGGCGACGGCGCAGGCAGGACGGGCGCGGCGCCGACCTGCCGCAGACTCGGGTACTCGTCGAGAGCCCGCCGGACGATCTCACGCTTGAGCGTCAGCTGATGCCCGTAGTCGACGTGCTGCCACTGGCAGCCGGTGCACGCCGCGAAGAAAGGGCACGGCGGGGCCACCCTGTGCGGCGACGACTCCACCACCTCAGTGACCAGGCCGGACACCCTCTCCCGGCGGCGCCTGCGGTAGCGGAAAATGCGGGCGGTCACCAGCTCGCCCGGTATGCCGCCGAAGACGTTCACCTCCTCCCCGTCCAGACGCGCAACCGAGTCGCCGAGCTTCCCCAGACCCTCCAGCCGGAGCGTCGCCGTCTCCGCCCCGGCAATTCTCACGTCAGTCATCGATCAGCCTTCTCCACCCATTGCGCTGACTCAATTTTACATCACGTGGTATATTCTTCCGCAGCCTGCCAATCGCGCCATCGTGAGAAGACGCAAAGTGTTACAATCTGATGCCGAACCTTGGGAATACCCACCCCGATGAACAAACCGGAATCGTGGCGTCAGCCGCTCCACACGGCTGATTGGGTCACCCAAAGACCCCACAGAGGCACTCCCAGGACGGAGGCGGCATGATAACAGAACGCAGGCTTCCGGCGTGGCTGAAGGTCAGGGCGCCGGGCGGCCCCAACTACCTGGACCTGAGGAGACGGTTCCGCGACAACGGACTCCACACGGTCTGCGAGGAGGCCCACTGCCCGAACATCGGCGACTGCTGGGAACGCAGAACCGCGACGTTCATGATCCTGGGCGACATCTGCACCCGCGCCTGCTCATACTGCGCCGTCACGACCGGCACGCCCGTCACACTCGACCTCGAAGAGCCTGCCAGGCTCGCGCAGACCGTGGAACGCATGGACCTGAAATATGCGGTGATCACCTCCGTCAACCGCGACGAACTCCCCGACGGCGGCGCCTTCATCTTCGCCCAGTGCGTCCGACAGATACGCAGGCGGCTCCCAACCTGCAAGATCGAGGTGCTGATCCCCGACTTCCAGGGAAACTGGAACGCCCTCGCCTCGGTCGCCGCCGCCGCACCCGACACCCTGAACCACAACATCGAGACCGTCAGGAGGGTCTTCCCGCGTGTAAGACCCAGGGGAGACTACGATCAGTCGCTGGAGCTGCTGTCCAGAGCCAAGCGTCTGGAGCCGTCCGGCGTCACGAAGAGCGGCATGATGGTCGGCCTCGGCGAGGCGTGGGACGAGGTGATCGAGACGATGCGAGACCTCCGGTCGGCCGACTGCGACCTGCTCACCATAGGGCAGTACCTCCGACCGTCCGACAGGCACGCCCCGCTCTCCAAGTGGTACACGCCGGACGAGTTCGACGAATTGAGGCGGGAGGGCGAAGCGCTCGGCTTCAGACACGTCGCGTCGGGGCCGCTCGTCCGCAGCTCCTACCACGCCGACGAACAGCACGAGGCAGCGGCTGCGAACGTCCCCGTCTAGCCCCGACTCAGTCCGATGAGGGGAGCTTCCTGGGCTCCTGAGCCTCCATGTCCCTGCCGTGGCACCGAACCGCGCCCTCGCCCGCCTTGGTGCACAGCACGGTCGTCCCGCACTCGCCGCACCTGTACCGCCTGCCCAGCTGATTCGCCATGAACGCCGCTCCCCTGCCGCCTACGTCCTCTTCTCGGCGAGCTTCCCGCAGCACTCGATGGTGCCGTCGCCGCCCCTGATCACGACGAATTGCGCCCCGCAGCCGGAGCACGAGTAGCGCTTCCCCGTCTCGTTCGCCAAGCGAGCACCTCGCAGCCTCAGATCGCGGGAGATTATAGACTCGGCTCGAACGGAGCGTCAAACCGGGTTCAGGTCTCCCTAGTCAGCGTGAAGCCCTTTTCGCCGGTGATCTTCTTGTCGTTCGGCCTCACGGTCAGCACTCCGGCGGCCGTGTCGTCCTGCTTACCGACGTTTACCCGCCAGGCAAGCTTCACGCCCTCGGCCGGCAAGCCGGACGTGACGAACGTGGCCTCGAAAAACTTGAGGCGCTCCACTATCCGCACCTCGGCGCCCCGCCACTCCCGCAGTCCGTCGGCCATGCCGTCGAAATGGACGCTGGCCTCCTGATCCTCGCCGTCCAGCAACACCCGCACAGGCTGAGGCTCCTTGTCGCCGGGTATGGTCATGGAGCCTCGATAGCTCCAGCGTCGAGTGGTCTCGTCCGATGCTACAGACATGATGGCGCCGCTCCTAGTCGATACGCTTGTATCCGCCGTTGCCCTCGAAGGTCGGTGTGCTGAACACACCGAGGTCACGGCCCTGATGAACGTGAACGATGACCTCCTGCCTCCCGATCCCGACGGAGTCCATGAGGTCATGGTCGATATTCTCGATCAACTCCTGGATGCTCTCTGTGGTGAGGCTCTCGGCCACGTTCAGCGTGGCGTGAATCCCCTGGCCGACGAAGTGGATGTCCACTCTTCCGACCACGGCGTCGTCCTCGAGCACCGTATAGCACTCCGAGTGGGACGTCCGACACTCTCGCTCGAAGTAGAAGTTGGCCAATCTGGTGCCTGCCTCCCGGTCCCGGCGTCGTCAGCTGCGGACCTGACCCTCGCCTGTGACCGTCCATTTATAAGAAGTGAGCTCGCGCAGACCCATCGGGCCCCTGGCGTGCATCTTGTTCGTGCTGATGGCGACCTCGGCTCCCAGGCCAAGCTGGCCTCCATCGTTGAACCTGGTCGATGCGTTGACCATCACCACCGAGGCGTCGACCATGTCCAGGAAGCGGTCCGCGGCATCCCTATCCTCGGTGATTATAGCCTCGGTATGGCCCGATCCATAGGCCGCGACGTGGTCGAGAGCCTCGTCGTACGAATCCACGACCCTGACACCCGCTGTCAGGGCCAGGTGCTCGGTGCTCCAGTCGCTCTCCTCGACCGGCACGAGGCGCAGTCCCTCGACGGGGCCGACGATGCTCATGGCGCGTCGATCGGCCCGCATCTCCACCCCCGCCTCTGCCCACCTCGCAGCGATCCTGGGCAGGAAGGCGGGCGCGGCGGCCGAGTGGACGATGAGCGTGTCCATCGCGTTGCACACCCACGGATTCTGCGTCTTGGCGTTATGCGCCACCTCCAAGGACATCTCCAGGTCCGCGTCCCTGTCCACGTAGACGTGGCACACGCCGACGCCGCCCGTAATGGCGGGCATGGCCGCTTCTTCCGCAACGCGGCGGACCAACTCGGCCCCGCCGCGCGGGATGATCAAGTCGATGGTCTCCTTCATCCGAAGCATCCGTCCGACCAGAGTCCTGTCGGCGGACTCGATGAATTGCACGGCCTGCTCCGGCGCCCCGGCGTCCGAAATGGCCCTCCTGGCGAGGTCGACCAGGGCTCTGTTCGTGTGCAGCGCCTCTCTGCCCCCCCTGAGGATGACCGCGTTCCCCGACTTCAGGCAGAGAGAGGATATGTCTATCGTGACGTTGGGCCTGCTCTCGTAGATCACGGCTATGACGCCCAGGGGAACGCTGCGGCGTTCGACCCTGAGGCCGTTGTCCATCGTTCGAGAGTCGAGAACCTGGCCCACGGGGTCCGGAAGAGAGGCAACGCTCAAGACGTCTTCCGCCATGGAATCGAGCCGCTCCGGAGTGAGCAGGAGACGCCCGATCGTCGCCGCCCCCTCACCGTTCCGGGCTGCGGCGGCGCGGTCGACTTCGTTAGCCTCCAGCACCTCGCCGACGTTCGAGCGCAGCGCCCCGGCGATATTCCACAGCGCGCGGTCCTTCGTCTCGGTGGACAGCGCCGCCAGCTCCCTGGCAGCCCCGCGGGCCGAGATGCCGGTCGCCTCCAGTTCGTCTACCGTCGTTGCGTGCATGTATGCTCGTCTCCGGGTACGACCCTCGATTCAATGATACACGAGGGCGGCTCAGACGGGTATCCGTCAGGCCGCGGGAATCCGGCGCATAGCCTCCGCAGAAGCAGGGAGACCACCGCCAACCCCCTACAGCACGACCATGTTGTTGCGGTGCACCACCTCTTCGCCGTACTCCCGCTCCACGAGCTCGCCTATCCGATCCGAGCGCAGGCCCTTGATCTTGTCCACGTCGCCGGATCCGTAGTTGGCTATCCCACAGGCCGCCCGGACCCTCCGAGAGTCCAGGATTGAGATTATGTCGCCGCGCTCGAACGCCCCCACCACCTCGGTGACCCCGGCGGGAAGCAGGCTCCTGTGCCGCTCCCTGAGCGCGACCGCCGCCCCGTCGTCCACCACTATCTCCCCTCTCGTCGACAGGCCGCTCAGCATCCATCTCTTGCGGCTCTCCATCTTCGACCCGGAGGCTGGGAACAGCGTGCCCGCCTTGTCCCCTCGTGACAGCCTGAGCAGCACGTCCGGCTCTCTTCCGCAGGCTAAGAAGACGGTTACGCCGGAGGCGGTGGCCAGCTTCGCAGCCTCCAGCTTGGCCGCCATGCCGCCCCTGCCCTTCCCATCCCTAGGCGGCCCCGCCATCTCGGCGACGTCATCCTCCGGCAGCCTCACCACGCGCACGAGTCTGGCTCCCGGGTCCAGGTACGGATCACTCGTGTAGAGCCCCTCCGTCTCGCCGAGCAGCACCAGCAGGTCGGCGTCGATCAGATTCGCGCACATCGCCGACAGGGTGTCGTTGTCTCCGAAAGCCTCGCCCGCAAGCTCGTCCACCGCCACGACGTCGTTTTCGTTGATGACCGGCACGACGCGGTGCTCCAGCAGAGCAGTCAGCGTGTTGCGCACGTTCAGATAGCCAAGCCTGTCGCTCAGGTCCCTCCGAGAGAGCAGCGCTTGGGCGATGACGACGTCGTGCTTCCCGAAAAGCTGCTCGTACACCTGCATCAGGCGGCTCTGTCCGACCGCGGCAAGCACCTGACGGTCCGGCAGGCTCCCGCCGTCCTTCTGGACGACGCCAAGCACGTGACGCCCGGCCGCTACGGCGCCCGACGTCACCAGCAGAACGTCCACTCCCTCGAGACGCAGCCGGGCTATCTGCCCGACCAACGTCTCCATCAGGTCGACGTCCAGCCGTCCGCCCTCTCCGGTCAGCAGGGCGCTGCCAGCCTTGATCACCACACGACGGCACGGCGCGGCCTGGCCCGCCTCGCAGCTCTCCGAGCCGCCCGAATGGTCCCGCCCGCTCCTATATCGACTCATGGCTGGGCGGCGAGACGCCGCCCCTGTCCTCCCTCTTGGCCTTGGCGCGCGGTCCCAGGGGTATAGACCCCGTCCACTTGCCGGTCACGCCGCTGATAACCATGCCCGAACCCAGACCGATCAACAGGGCCGGCATGAAATCGACACCGGCGAGTATGGCGGCCCCGATCGCGATGAGCGTCGTCCCCAATATGATCATTGCAGAAAGTGGCCTCCCTGAGACTGTATCAGCCTCCCTGACGCCGCAAGCCTTGACCTGAGCGGACTGGCGTTTACACTATGCGCACGATGGACGAATCCGCCGCTCCGCCATTGTACCACTCACCGCCAGGCATTCCACGCCGGCCCCGGCCCTGCCGCCGCCGGACCCGCCGAAGGCTCGATTCGGCATGAGGCAGACCGACGCGGAGGCCATGCGGGTCAACCTCGACCACTGGAACGAGCTGGCGCCGATACACGCCCGCTCAGACTTCTACGACGTCGACGGCTTCAAGTCCGGCAGGTCCACCCTCATGCCCATCGAGGTCGAAGAGGTGGGCGGCGTCGCCGGCAAGAGCCTACTGCACCTCCAGTGCCACTTTGGGCTGGACACGATGTCGTGGGCGCGCCTCGGAGCCAGGGTCACGGGCGTGGACTTCTCCGACAGGGCCATCACGCTGGCCCGATCACTCAGCGCAGAGCTGGGAATCGACGCCCGGTTCGTCCTCTCCAACGTCTACGACCTGCCCGGCAGCCTCGACGACCGCTTCGACGTCGTCTTCACGTCGTACGGGGCGCTCTACTGGCTGCCCGACCTGCCCGCCTGGGCCGGGGTCGTCTCCCACTTCCTGAAGCCCGGAGGCATCTTCTACGTGGTAGACGACCACCCCACCGCCAACGTGTTCGACGAAGAGAGCGGCGGTATCCGCCTGAAGTGGCCCTACTTCAACCGCGGCGTGCCGATGATATCGGAGCCGGACGGGTACGGCTCCTACGCCGACGAGACGGCGGTCGTCACCACGCCGGAATGCGGGTGGAGTCACAGCATGTCGGACATACTCGGCTCGATCATCGGCGCCGGGCTGCGGATAGAGCGCCTGCGCGAGTTCCCGTTCGCGGCATACAGGGCCCTGCGCATGATGGAGAGAGGAGCCGACGGCTGGTGGAGACTCCCGGAGCATCCGGACCTGCCCGCGGGAGCCGAGTCGCTGCCGTTCCTGTTCTCGGTCAGGGCCTCCAAACCGCGATGACCCGACCGGAGCCGGACTCTCCACTCTCCACTCCCCACTGACCACTCGCCAAGCCCTTGACCTGCGCGTACCGGAGCTTACACTATGCGCATGACGGACGAATCCACGCCCCGCCGCCGTATCACTCCTCGCCGGCGGACACGGCGTAAGGTGAGGCCATGACCGCCGAGCGCCTGGTCTCAGGCAAGCCCCGCGCAGAAGACCGATCGCTGGACACCTCGCTGCGTCCCAGGACGCTGGCCGAGTACGTGGGCCAACATGCGCTGAAAGACAACCTGGACATAGCCATCAGGGCGGCGAGACAGCGCGGGGACCCCTTGGACCACATCCTCTTCTACGGCCCGCCCGGACTCGGCAAGACAACCCTGGCAAACATCCTGGCCGCCGAGATGGCCGTTCGGATCAAGACCACGTCCGGCCCGGCGATAGAGCGCCCGGGAGACATGGTCGCCACCCTCACGCAGCTGCAGAAGGACGACATCCTCTTCGTCGACGAGATACACAGGCTTCACAGGGTCGTGGAGGAAGTCCTCTACTCCGCAATGGAGGACTTCTTCGTCTCCTGGGTGATCGACAAGGGCCTGAAGGCGCGAAGCATGAACCTCAGCGTGAAGCCGTTCACCCTGGTGGCCGCAACGACACGGTACGGAATGGTCAGCTCACCCCTCCGGGACCGCTTCGGCACCGTGCATCGGCTGGAGTTCTACGACGAGGAGTCGATGCGGACCATCGTGGAACGCTCGGCCCGCATCCTGGAGATCGAGGCCGAGCCCGGAGGAATCGCCGAGCTGGCCCGGCGCTCCAGAGGAACGCCCAGGATCGCAAACCGCCTGCTGAAGCGCGTCCGCGACTACGCCCAAGTGGTCGCCGACAACGTGATCACGAGAGAGGTGACGATCGAGGCCCTCGGAAAGCTCGAAGTGGACGACCTGGGACTCGACAAGATCGACCATCGCGTCCTGGACTCGATCATCGAAAAGTTCTCCGGCGGCCCGGTGGGCCTGGACACCCTCGCCGCCTCCATAAGCGAGGACCCGGACACCATCGAGGACGTCTGCGAGCCGTACCTGCTGCAGGTGGGATTCCTCGACAGGACGCCCCGCGGCAGAGTCGCCACCCCCCGCGCCTACGAGCACCTGGGCATCCGGTATCCCCGCCCGCCCCAGGGAAGCCTCCTCTAGGAAACGGATATGCGCGCATCTCACGAGCCGCGCCGGAACACGATGAGGCGCCAAACGCCCCGCCCACGGCCAAATCAACTGCGGGAGTGGGTTGAAACCTACGGCCGCAGCGGCCCTGCCGACTCGGATCAGCCCGGAACCCGCCCCTCCGCCGTGTGCGCCCTGGAAAGAGCCGCACGCACGGCCTCCCCGCGCCGGGCCTCCTCCTCCCTCTCCTCATTCTCGGCGAACCCCGCCTCTATGATCCAGTCCAGGTCGTCCTCGCCCAGCAGCGACGCGCGGTCCAACACCGGACTCAGCATCCAGTCGAAGACGTCCTCCGACACGACCTTCTCCGTCCAGCTGGCCGGATGCTCGTCCAGGCTGGCGTCGTACAGCCGGAGCAGAAACACCGCCCTGATGGGGTCGATACCCTCGCTCTCGTACACCTGCACCCGCAGGTCTTCGCCGTGGCACGTCCCGAACCTGACCGACCGCGTCTCCAGGTCATAGAGAACGTCGCTGAACACGTCGTACCGATCGATATAAGACTCCGTCTCGGCGATTGCCGACCCCAGGAACTCCCTGCCGGAGACGGTCACCTCGAACACGCCCCCCTCGTTCGGCGCCGCAAGTCCCTCTGCCTGAATCTCCAGGGCCGCGCTCGACAGCGGGCCGTCCGACACGACCTCGACACGCAGCCCGTGTTTGTCGATTGCGTATAGGAGAGCCGACCGGCTGAGCCACCCGACGAGCTCGGCTCGACCGCCGCCCTGGGCGCCGAACCAGTCCAGCACCTCGAAGGTCTGCCGCAGGACGAGGCGCAGCTCCCCATCCCCGAGCGCGTCCGACACGAGCGCGCCCCCGTCCACCTCCGCGCCGCCGGGCGCGTAGAAGCGCAGGGTGGCCATCCCATCGCGCCAGCGGCCGAACAGCTCCGCGATCTGGGCGTAGAGGTCGGGCAGGTCGGGGTTATCCCGCGCCTCGGACTCCGTGAAGGCGTGGGACTCTCCGGCGAAGACCTCGACCAGCATATCCCCGACGGTCAGCCCGGTCAGCTCGGCCGACGCCTCCAGGCGCAGCGAGTCGCCGGGATGGAGTCCGTCGAGCCGAAGCTCGATGCCGAATGCGCCCCCCTCGCTCACCGCCGTGATCGGACGCGCCCGACCACCACCTGGCCCCCGCCTCCGCCCATGAGGCCCCCGCCGAAGCGCGACGCGCCCCTGACGTTGGCCGCGCTCGTCCTGAACGCGCCGCTCGACTTCTGCGACGCCTGATAGGTCTGCCGACCCTGGCTCAGACTCTTGCCCGCGTTGTCGTACCTGGAGCCGTGGAAACTCTTCTGGCGGCTGAAGTAGCTGGTGTTGCGCGAGACCTGACTCCGGTAGGGCGCCGACTTCCGGTAGGCGCTGCGGTCGTTCCTGATCGTGGTCGACCGCACGGGCGTCGTGTAGTAGGAGTAACGCGGCCCGACGAACGTCGAAAGAAGCAGGTAGGTGAAGAGAAAGTTGCCCCCGCCGAAGCTGCTGTGATAGTAGCCGTTGGCACCGTAGCCCCGCATCTCGTGCATGTCGTGGTCTTCCACTATCGAGAAGAGCAGGTCGTCCTGGGAATCGCTTATCTCCCCGTTGCCGTCCAGATCCTCGAACGCATCCAGCGTCATGCTGTCTCCGTCCTGCTCGACCCGTATCAGGACGACCCCATCCCCCTCGTATATCTTGTTGACGCGGTCCTCGAACTCCGTGGCGCTCTCGGACTTCTTGAAAGCATCCTGTACGTCATCGAGATTGATCCTGCCGGCCGCGCCGTCGGTGGCGGCCCAGCCTTCATAGCTGGGCTCGGCCGAGCACGCTGCCATCACAGGCCCGGCGGCGACCATCGCCCCGGCGAACGCGGCAAAGCCGCGGCTTCCCATGCCTCTCCTCATTTTCACACCTCCACAATTAGTCGTCGGCGGTCAACAACACGGCATCGCCCAGCCCCCGCCCGGCGTAACGACCTGAATTCCCGGGGCCGCTGCGCCGCGCCGCGGACCTGGGGCCGGGCGCCAGGATCGACGCCGCCTCCTCCACGATTTCCACCAGGCCGGGCTGCTCGACAGGCGAGTCCTCGAGCGGCAGCGTCAGCAACTCCGCGACGAAAGCGTCCACCGTCCGATCCCTGAAGTCGTGGTACCACTCGAAGGCTCGCGCGGCGAACCGGGACATCGCGCCGTCTCTGCCATCCGGCTCAGCCGGAATACCGAGCGCGAGGCCCTCCAGATCGGCCAGATGACCCCTCCACTCTTCGTCGGCCGTCCGCAGAAACAGCGACCTCTCGACCTCGGCGAGACCCCGGTCGCCCCAGGCGTCCCGAAGGAACTCCAGCCTGGCCAGCATCAGCGCGCCGACCTCGCCGGCCAGCGCAGGCAGACCGACGCCGAACAGGTCGGCGCAGGCCGTCCCGTAGCCGTCCTCGGCCTCGCGGACGAGACGGCCGAGCTGGTCCCCGTAATCCGTGACGCGGAGAGCGGGGAAGTGACGCCGCACCAGCCGATCCGCGCACTCCCGCGCGAAGCCCAGGCACACGTCCTGGAACGACGCCGAACTTGAGACCTCACCCCTGGCCCGATAGTAGGCCGCCGCCTGAGCGTCCATAACGCGCCCATACTCGTTGGCGTAGGCGCGCAGGGCCTCGTCGTCATCCTCGATCAGGCGCTGCGACCGGAGCAGCATCCCGTCCACGCGGCCGCCCTCGACGACGGACGCACGGCCGGTGTCGATACCCCGGCCGTGCGGCAGGCTCCCTCGCAAGTCCTTCATGCACAGGATCAGCCTGGAAGACCCGAACGCCCCCTGCCTCGCCGTGCGTCCGCGCAGCTGCCGGTCGGCCCTCCGGGACTGGTTCATCTGAGTGACGGCGACGTACAGACCCAGCCCGAAGTCGAGCGCCGACACCCTCTTCGTTCCCCTCTGGAAGGGCCTCGACCGGGTGATTGCCAGACCGCCGTCCGTGCGGCTCGCGCGCAGCCCGCCCGGTCCGGCCCGCACCGCCCCCAGCAGAACGTCGACCTCGTCGGACGAGCCGCACGCGAGCCTGACCTCGTCCACGCCCTCACGCAGCATCTCACGCACGACCGAGAGGTACCCTGCCGCGATCCGGTCATCCAGACCGGGCTCCGTCACTATGTCCGTGCCCCGGCCCGCCATGTTCGTCGCTATCGTCACCGCGCCGGGCGCCCCGGCGCTCCTGACTATCTCGGCCTCCGAGGCGCTGTTGACGGCGTTCAGAAGACGATGCTCGATCCCCCGCTCGCCGAAGAGACGGCTGATCCGCTCGGACTGCTCGACGGTCACCGTCCCAACCAGCGCAGGACGGCCCACCCTGCGGCAGAGCGCGACCTCGTCGACCAGCGCCCCCAGCTTCTCCGCCTCCGTGCGGTAGAGCCTCGAAGGCAGGTCGACGCGGCGGGAGGGCAGGGCCGAGGGAATACGCACGACCTCCTTGCCGTACTCACGCCTGAACTCGTCGGCAGAGTCCACCGCCGTCCCGGTCAGACCCGACAGCTCGGAGTACCGCCCGACGAAGCCAGGCACAGATACGCGGGCCAGAGTCTCATACGAATCCAGCGCCTCCACGCCCTCCTTGGCCTCGAGCGCGGCGTGCAGGTCGTGCTGATACCGGTTGTCCGGCAGCCTGCGCCCCGTCGGACCATCCACCAACACGACCCTCCCGTCGGTCACGACGTAGTCGACGCCCCTCTTGAGCAGCGCGTAGGCCCGCAGCATCTGGTGAACCTGATTCATGCGCGAGTGACGCCTGTCGATGATGCGGCGCAGGTGTCGGACCCTGTCCGGCGCCCCTTCCGCGCGGGCCTCCGCAAGCCGACTCTCCAAATCCGAAGTGTCGAACAGCGGGCCCAGCCGAGCCTCGATGAGGCCCTGGCCCTCCTCCGTAAGCGCGACCGAATCCCCACGCCGGCCGACGACGAAAAACAGGCCGCCGACCAGACCGTCGTCGTAGGACAGATCCAGGGAGTCCACGAGCCTCCCGACCCTACGCCTGACTCCGTGAGACGCCGTCAACCGCTCTCGCAGCACGTCGCTGTCCGGGTCCGCAAGACACAATCTTGCCAGCGCGGTCGGCGGAACGGCCTCACCCTCCTTCTCGATCCGGCCCTCCGTCTCCTCAATCACGCGCCTCTGACGCGACACGACGTCCTCAATGACGCGGCGGGTTCTGGCGAACGCGCGCCTGTTCCCCAGAGGCTCCCCGGAGATTATCAACGGCGTCCCCGCCTGATCTATCAGCGCGTGGTCGGCCTCGTCCACGACGGCCGCCCCCAACGGCCCCTGCACCCGCGCTTCCCCCGCCGCGCGGAGATTGTCACGCAGGAAGTCGAACCCGAACTCCCTCAGCGTGCCGTAGACCACCTGCCCCCCGTACGCGCGCCTGCGCTCGGCGTCGCCCATGTACCCGAGTACCGCGCCGACGGTCAGACCGATGGACTCGTACATCGGCGCCAGAAGCTCGGCGTCCCGCTCGGCCAGATAGTCGTTCGCCGTGATCACGTGAACCGAACGCCCCTCCAGGGCATGAAGCGCAGCCGCATAAGCCGCCGCGATGGTCTTGCCCTCCCCCGCGTCCATCTCGACGATCGCGCCCCTGTACAGGGCAAGCCCCGCCATGATCTGCTCGTCCGTAGGCCGGAAGGCCAAGACGCCGTCTCTGTCTACCTCCCGGATCGACCGGTAAGACTCGGCGGAAAGCTGAACGTGCGGCCCCGGAAGACCCGACCTCTCGCCAACGCAGACCATCGCGCCGACGACGGTCTGCTCGGCATCGCTGAGACCATACCCGCCAAGTGACGCTCTCAGACAGGACGCGAACGCCCCGCTGTCCAGGAACCCGGGGTCGGTGTAGTAGTCGATCTGATCCCTGTGCGGGCCGTCCGACAGCAGCCTGTCGGCTATCTCCTCATAGCGGCTGAATCGTCCCCCTCCCGCTCCGCCGTCGAACAGCCTCCAGCAGCCCAGACGCCTCTCGATCGCCTCGGACACGATGGCGCAAACCTCGT
The DNA here is from genome assembly GCA_958295685.1 of uncultured Dehalococcoidia bacterium. Classification (GTDB taxonomy): domain Bacteria; phylum Chloroflexota; class Dehalococcoidia; order Lucifugimonadales; family CATQGZ01; genus CATQGZ01. The sequence goes on along the minus strand of OY282365.1, from coordinate 135,492 downwards.
GGGCCTGGGAATCCGTCAGGCGCGGCCGCTCCAGCCGCGCAGCCGCTACCCTCAACTCGCTGTCGGAGAGACCCGAGAAGTCGTGCCTCCTCACCTGCGCCGCGGAGGCGCGGTCGACGCGGCCCGGCCGGGAACCAAACAGCCTTCCGAAAGCGCTCATCGCCCGGCCTCACCGACCGCTAACGAGCGCGCCACGCGAATGAAGACAGCGTGCGACTCGACGTCCCCTATGCGGTAAATCCGCCTGTAGACGTGGCGGACGATGCCCAGCGTCTCCTCCCGGCCAGGCGGCCCGGCGGCTCCTATGGGCTGCGCCACCAGCTCCATACGACGGTTCCCTAGCCCATGCCCCGCCGGCTGCTCGTATAAGCCGGGCGCCGCGTAAGCCCCGCCCCTCTCCACGTGCCGCCGAAAGAGAAACGACCCCCGCTCCATCTCCGAGACCACGTATGCCGGATCGCCGCGGCCGCGCCCCGTCCCATGCCCGCGGAGCCTCTCGATCAACCTCCCGCGCAAGGCCGTGTACACCCCGCGCCGCCGCCAGGCCTCGTCCACCGACCCATAAGACACGAAGCCAAGGCCCGGCTCGACCAGGTAAGCCCCGACCGCCGCCCCGACGACAGCCCCGTCCACCAGCCCGCACACCATGGCCGGGACCACCAGCGGATCGGCCGCAGGAGACACAGCCTTCCGAAACGACTCGACGTCCTCCACGCCGCCCGCGCCCATTGTCCGGCGCAGGAGCGCGTGCACCTCCTCGACGCGCGAATGACCGACGTCCCGAATCTCCGGCGCGCGCTCCGCGAGCGCGGACTCAGTTCGCATCTGCCCCCCGAAGATCGATCACCCTCCTGGACTTGCGCCCGCCTGTCAGGTTGCCCGCGGCGGCGAAAGAGACCTCGAAGTCCACGTAGCCGCCCCCAACGAGAAACTCCAAATCCGGCTGAACGGCGAGCACCGCCCCCCTCAACGCCTCGGCGTCCCGCTCGATCCCGCGCGGCAGCACGACCTCGAGCCGCTCCCTCCCGTTCATCGTCAGGACGACCTGCATCGGGCCGGCCGCCCCGCCGTAAACGGCCTCGTGCAGGCCCGCGTACCACAGCCGGGCCCCTAGGAGAGTAAAGCCGTCGTCCACCCTGCCCAGAACGTCGACACGCGGATAGTCTAGCCCGCACCGGCAGGCCCCCGGCCTGGAGACCGCCCTGTCTAGGAGTGAATACCTCAACAGAGGCGTCGCGCGCAGCTTGAGAGAGGTGACCAGCATCCCGCCCCCGCGGGGCAGAAGCTCGAACAGGTTGTGGTCCGTGAACAGGTGAACACCGTCGTGAGCGGAACACTCGATGCCCATGGCCGAGGTCTCGGCCGCGCCGTAGTACCCAAAGACCTCCACCCCCACGACGTCCTCCAGAGCCTCACGGGTCCGCGCAGACATCGGCTCCCCTACGTAGATGACCTTGCCCAGATGACGGCCGCTCCGGATCGAGAACCGATCCGTCAGCGCGGAGAGGCAGCGGTCGATTATCGACGGCGTGGAGATCAAAACCGTCGGGTCGAGACGCCGCAGGCCCTCGACCGAACGGTCGAAATCGGGGCCCGCCGTGTAAGCGTAAGCCTCCCCGACGCCCAGCCGCTCCAGCCCGCCCAGGAAGGACGCCATGACGGCCAGCGGGTCCACGTCGAGACACGCCACCCGGTCGCCGGGCCCGACGCCGCACACGGAGAACAACCGGGCCAGGAGCTCCCTCTCCAGTTCGGCGTCGCGCCCCGAGATGAACCGACGCTTCGGCCGCGCGGTGGTGCCCGATGAGACCTCCACGTCCACGATGCCGTCGACCACGGCAAGGCTCTCGTCCGACAGCAGGGCATGATCGGCGGCATCCAGCGGACGCAGGCGGCTCAGAACCTCCAACGGGCCGCCGCTCGGCAGGTCGTCAACCCGGACACCCGCCGAGTCGAACCTGTCACGGTACGCGGCAAAGGTCGCGCGGCAGTAGAGAAGCGTCTCCAGCAGGTCCCGAAGGCCCCCGTCGGACAGGTCACCGAGAACCTCAGCCCCCGCGGCGGCGGTGGTCATGCGGAAAGGAACGAGCGGATGCCGGGCCAGTCGTGGCAGTCGGACGACACGTAGACCAGGCGGTCGCCCTCGGACATCTCGAGCCCCAGGAACTGAACGTGTACCTCCTCCGCCCGGACGACCCCCACCAGATTCACGTCCCGGTCGAGAAGTACCTTGGCAACCTCCAGGTACGACCCGGGGCCGGGGGGAGGCCCCTCGACCTTCACGCTGGACAGCGTTCCCTCAGCCCGGTTGCTGGTTATGGCGTTGGTCAGCTGGTTCACGCCGGGATCCTGCGACTCCTGGACGAGCAGGTTGCTCGATATCAGAAAGGTGTGAACCACCGACGCGTTCTTCAGGCCCTTGAACAACAGCTCGTGCTTGACGTTCAAGGACTCGACCACCGTCCTCATGTCCGGGTTCAGATGCTCTAGGATCGACACGATCGAGGCGTTCACGCTGTCGCTTCTGGGGTCGTCGTAGCCCGCGCTCAGCACTATCGCCTGCCGCGTATCCTTCACGTTCGCCCTGACGTAGGTCTCCTCCTCCAGAGGGGAACCCCGGACGAAGTGCACGTTCTTCATCGTGAACGGGAGAGCCTCGACCCTGTCGGTGATGACGACTATGTCATCGTCCTTGTGACGCGGATCTCCCAGAAACTCGTCTATCACCTGACGGACGCGCCGCTCGTTGGGATAGTTGACGATCAGCAGATGGTCTCGTACGAGCGCTCGGCCCAATCCTGTACGCTCCCTGAACTGTAACTCGAGTATCCAGTCCACGGCGATCCCGACGGCAGCCGTGAACGCCGACAGCCCCAGAAAGACTATGAAGAAACCCGTCCCAATTCTAGCCCCCATCGAGTCCGGTGCATAGTCCCCGTACCCGATCGTCGTTATCGAGACCATGCTGTACCACAGCGCGTCCCCTACCGTCAGACCCTGCGATTCCCCCTCGAACAGGTAGAAGGTCAAGGCGTTGCCCACTACGCTGACCGCCACCACGGTCACCAGGAACCACAGGCCCACCTCCTTCCTCCGCCTCATCCGCGCTATCAGCCTGTTGAGTTTGAGTATCATCGCTCCGCCGTCATGAACGAGAGGGCCCCGTGAGCCTGAACGAGCCGTCCCCCGTGAAGTCCACCCTGTCCTCGGTCTTGATTCTTACCACTGGGCGGACGGCGTTGTAAAGCGAGGTGACGACCAGATACCCGTCACCCGACCTCTCGAAGTGGAACACGTCCCTGTTGGGCGCATACACGCCGCAGCCGTCCGACTGCGCCAGAAGCCCGATCTCCTCGACCAAATACAGATCCACCTGCCGCGCCCGCTCGACGAAGCCCGGCCTGCGGAAGGTGACGCACAACCCCACCGAACAGGGCAGGTCCCCCTCCGTGACGGCGTCGGAAAGGACGACGACCACGCCCGGCGACGTCTCCCTCAGAAATCGGCGCGCCCAAGAGCCGCCCGCGGCGGCGGTCAGATGGGCGGGTATGCCCGCCCTCGTCAGCACGGCGGCAGTCTCCGCCCCGAACCACAGGCGGCGGCTCGAGGCCGCCACCACGGCCGTATGACCCTCGCTCGACTCCAAGCCCCCGGTCACCGCGTCGGCAAGAAGCTCATACCTGACCTCCGTCTCTTCGTCTCCCTCGGCCGCGGCCACCGAGCAGGCGCGCTGCCCCCCGTATGGCCCAGCGATCCAATTCACCCTGGAAGGCGCGGCCAACACGTCCGCCAGACGCTGACGCCGATAGACCGCCAGAGGCGTGAGAGGAACCTGCTCGAAGGACGCGGCCCCGCCCAGCCTCTCCGCGTAGAACCGCGCCCTCGACGCCGAGCGGAAGGCGCGGTCCAGCAGTTCCTCCAAATTGTCAGGGGATCGGTAGCGCGCCGCCATTGGACCCCAGAGCGATCACGACCAGGCCCGCGTCGTGCTCCGCCGCCTCCCACCTGTTATAGCGGGCCAGCAGATGGTCGCGGGCTGCCAGAATCTTCTCGGCGGCCGACGGACTCTCGACGGCGAACCCCTCACCCAAGCGAGAGTCCAGGCTCCAGTCTGGAGTCGCATGGAAGTCCAGACCCGCCGCAGCAGCCGCAGCCGCGTACCCCTCCCTGAGCCGCTCATAGTCCGCCTCGTTCTTGTACACGATCGGCGTCACGAAGTAGCCCGACGAGATCATCAGCCCAAGCTCGTTATCGAACACCTGCACCAGGTCGATGTCCGGCACCCAGCTCTCCATAGCGAAGAACAGGTCCTCCGGTATGTCCTGAGACACCCGATGGTAGTACATCCTCTCGGTCTGAACCGCCATCCTCACCACGATCGGCTCCTTCTCCTCCTCCGACAGCATCCTCCCGCTCTCCTCGCCCTCCAGGAACAGAAACGGTATGTTCCCGTTGGTGGCGTCCACCAGCGCCCAGGAGCCGCCCACGTCGTAGAGCAGAGCGCTGTGCTGCCAGTAACGCATGTGCCTCTTGGCAAACCTGAAGTCGAAGGTGTCCAGCATCTCCCTGAGCCGCTCCGCGGGAACCGGGCCCGGCGCGTCCGCGCCCGCGAGCAGAATCTCGGACTCTATGCCAAAGTGGTCGGTGAGGAACCGCAGCGCCTGAACCTTCTCCGAACACACACCCCCGCCGCCCGCCGACATGCCCCGCACCGTCTCGTCACCCGTCTTGTACGGCAGCCTACGCCCCACGAACCTCGAATAGCTCTCGAAGTCGCTCTCCCACACCCTCCGGGCCAGCCCCCTGACGAGCGCGGCCCTGCGGACGCTCGTCTCAGGCTCCAGCAGCTCCTCCACCTCGGCCTCCGTGTGGTCCCTCGAGAGCGACTCCCGGACGAACCCCTCGTACACCTCCGCGTGCCTGTCCCAGCGGCGCCTGTTGAACCCGGCCCGGTTCCTGTCGTACCCCGCGTCGGAGCGGTCGATACGGACGTCCAGCGCCGACACCTCCACACCGCCGACCCGACCCGGCTGCGCCGTGAGCGGCCTCTCCAAAGCCGCAGGACGCCCGCCCTGAACGAACTCCACCCCCGGATACATCCCCCGAAGCTCCCCGCTGTCCGAGCACGAGTAGACCAGGTCCTGAAAATCCAGCAGCGTCTCCAGAGACTCGGACGTGATACGGCCCTCCTCCAGAAGGCGCCCGGACGGACATCGCCTGAGATACCTGTCCAGAAGACCCGACAGCGGCAGCGCCGCCTCCCCGGCGTCGAGCCGCAGCGCGCACCGACGCTCCGTGACCGTGTCGCCCAACTGAAGAACCGCGCTCGTCACCAGGCCCCCGGCATCCTCGAACGACCGTCATTCCGCCTTCGCGACGCAGCCGGTCCCCCAAACCGCTCGGCCGAATCGGATGGGCCGCTTGGCTCGGGACCCGCGCCTTGTCTGCGGAGCCGCTTCGCTGTTATAGTTGACTCTCCCTCTCGTTGCCCGCCGCAACGCGCCCCCGTAGCTCAGCGGATAGAGCACTGGCCTCCGGAGCCAGGCGCGTGGGTTCGAGTCCCACCGGGGGTACTCTACCGATCCTCCCTCCACCGTGACGGAGCGTCCAGTAGCCCCTCCAAGCCGAACCGCCCGCAAAAGCGGCTGAACTCCTCACGCGGAACACCCTCCCAGAGCAGATCGTCCAGACCCTCCTTCAACGGAACGTCGCGCCTCAGCGTGGCGAGGCGCTTGTACAGCCCCGCCTCCTCTCGCCGCTCCGACAGGCTCGACGCAAGCCGCCGCGCGCCCCTGACAGGCCCCGCGTCCCACTTAGACGAGTCCGAGGGTATGTCCTCCACGCGGGAGTATCTCGCCAGAAGCGCCGCGCTGCTCTTCGGCCCCCATCCGGGAATGCCCGGAATACCGTCCGCGGCGTCCCCGACCAGCGCCAGATAGTCCGGTATCGACTCCGGCCCCACGCCGAACTTCGACCACACACCCGCCTCGTCCAACTCCACCCCCTGGCGTCTGTCCAGACACACGACGCGGCCCCCATCCACCACCTGCGCAAGATCCTTGTCCGGGGAGCACACCACCACACGCTCCAACTCGCCGCGCGGCCCGTGAACCGCAGCCGCCGTAGCCAGAGCGTCGTCGGCCTCGAACTCGACCATCGGCCAGACCACTATCCCCAGCGCAGACACCGCCTCCTCCGCAATATCGAACTGCGGCAGCAGATCCTCAGGAACGCCCTCGCCCGTCTTGTACCCCTCGAAGAGGTCGTTGCGGAAAGACTCTATGACGTGGTCGAAAGCGCAGGCCAAGTGCGTCGCCCGCCCCTCCCTCAGCAGCAGAAGCAGCGACCGCACCATCCCCCTCACCGCGCCGACGGGTCGACCGTCGGGCGCGTGCGACGGCGGGGCCCCGAAATACGCGCGGAACAACTCGTAAGTGCCGTCCACCAGATATAGATTCATCCCGTCTCCGACTCTCTACCTGGTCCGAGGGTTCAGGACGTCTACCAGAGCGTCCCCCAGGAGAGTCCACGAGAGGATTATCAGCCAGACCACTACCGAAGGGAACACCAGCATCCACCACTCGTTCTGAAGGGTCTCGATGTTCCCAGCCTGAAGAAGCATCTGCCCCAGACTCGGACGAGGCGGCTGTATCCCCAGACCCAGGAAGCCCAGGACGATCTCCGCAAAGACCAGCGCCCCCATGCTGGAACTGACCACCACCACCACGATGCTGATCGAGTTCGGCAGGAGATGATTGAACAGCACCCTCGGCGTCGACGACCCCAGCGCCCTCGCAGCCTCCACGTACTGCGTCGCCTTGAGCACCAGAACCTGCCCGCGCACTATCCTAGCCATGCCGAACCAGGAGAAGGCCACCAGAGCCACCGAGATCGCCACGTAGTCCTGGACGCCGACCCTCACCAGGTTATCCATGAAGGTATTGTCCTCCAGCCACCTGACCCACACCAGCAGCCTCGGCTTCACCGTCGCCGCAATGACTATCATCAGCAGTACCTCGGGGAAGGCCGCGGAAAACTCCCCCACCCTGCTTATCACCGCGTCCACACGGCCCCCGAAGTAACCCGACACCAGACCCAGCGTGACACCGAGAACCAGACCCCCGGTCACCACCGCGATGACGGTGATGATCACCGTGTTCTGCACCCCCCACATGACCCTGGAGAGCATGTCGCGGCCCCCCTGCCGGTCGGTGCCGAACGGATGCGCCAGGCTCGGAGGCTGCCTGATACGGTCATAGTGCGGCTCCGTATACCCGTAGGGAGCCGCGAACTGCGCGAATATCCCCGAACCGTACAGCACGACCAGCGTTATCACGCACGCCATCGCTATCTTCTTCCGCGTGAGCCGCGACCACGCCCGGGCCAGGTGACCCCTCCTTCGGGTCTCCAGGCCGACCGCCGGCGCCCGATTGAGGAATGCCACTACGCCGCCCCCCCCTGATTCGCGTCGTAGCGAATCCGCGGGTCCACGTAGGCATACGCTATGTCAGCCGCCAGTATCGAAAGCACGAAAGCCGTGGTGACTATGATCGTCAAACCCATCATCACCGGGTAGTCCCTGTTGAACAGCGAATCGATCGCGAAGCTGCCCACCCCCGGAATGCCGAATATCCGCTCGGCAACGAAGCTCGTCGTCAGCATCCCGGAGAGAGAAAAGGCCAATATCGTGATTATCGGGATGAGCGCGTTCCTCAGGACGTGCCTGTAGTCGATCGCAACCCCGGACAGCCCCTTCGAGTGAGCCGTGCGTATGAAGTCCTGCCCCATCACGTCCAGAGTGCTCGCGCGCATCAGCCGAACGAACCCCGCGACCCCGGGAATCCCCATCGCCAGCATGACCGACAATATCCGCGCGTCGAACAGACCCCCCCACCCGGAGCACGGGATCAGGTCGAGCCTCAGACACCCCGCCCACAGAATCGCCGGCCCCGTCACCATGATCGGAATCGACGCCAGAATCACCCCCGCCGCGACCGTCGCCGGATCCAGCCACGAACCCTGCCTGTGAGCCACCCAGAACCCCAGAGGCAAACCGATACCCAACGCCACCACCATGGCCGCCGTGTTGACCTGTAACGAGACCCACATCTTCGACCGCAGCAGAGGCCCCACCGCCCGCCCGCGGAACCGGAAGCTCTCGCCAAAGTCCAGACCCAGAAACGGCGCCCTGAACTCCGCTCCGCCCTCCTCGCCGAATCGCACAGTGTGCATCTTCGGCCTGATCACCCCCCACATGTAGGAGGCATACTGCACCGCAAGCGGCCGATCGAGGTTCAGCGCCTCCCGAAGCCTCTCAGCCGTCGCCTCGTTGTACCTCGACCCCAGCATCGTCGTCACAGGGTCGCCCGGCACGACCCTGAACAGGGCGAACGTGACCGCGGACACCATGAAAAGCAGGACGGGCAGCCACAGCAGACGCCGCGCTATGTACACCCACATCGCTCGACCCCCAGAACTCGGCTCGTCCGAGACCGAAGCTCATACTACCACGATGCGAAGCCCGCCAAAAACGCAATTGCCCTGCCCGGATGCCGTTCCGGGCAGGGCAATCGGTCGGAACCGACCGCGCGGCGGCGCGGCCCTATTCGATGTATATCTGCTTCAGCTTCGGTACGATCATCGGCGTGACCCGATAATCGTTCACGTGATCCTTGATCAGAACGTACCGCTCCCCCGCATACCACAGCGGAACCCAGGCAGCGTCGGAGACGATCATCTGCTCGGCCTCGCGGTACAGCTCCATCCGACGCGCTACGTCAGGCTCCGTTCGAGCCTCCTCCAGAACCGCGTCCACCGCGGAGTTGGAGTAAAGCCCGTGGTTCGTGCTGCTCTCCGAGTGAAACAGAATGTCCAAAAAGTCCTGCGGGTCGGGGTAGTCCGCCTCCCACCCGAGACCGGCGAACGCCTGGAACTTGGCGTCCTGCAGATCCTCCAAGTAGGTAGCCCACTCCACCTGCTGTATCTCGACGGAAACCCCAAGCTCACTCTCCCACATCTGGAGAATCACCTCCAGATCGAGACCGATCGTCCCGCCCGTGCCCGGAACCGTTATCACTATCCGCTTGTCCTCGTCGCTCAGCGTCGGATAATCGGACTCCGCCAGCAGCCGCCTCGCCAGCTCGGGATCATACCTCAGACCCTCCAGAGACTCGTTGTGCCCCGGAAAACCCGGAGGCAGCGGCCCATAGGCCGGAACCACCAGCCCCGAGAGTACGTCCTCTGCGATCAACTCCTTGTTTATCGCGTGATTCAGCGCCTGCCTGAACTTGGAGTCCTTGAACGGGTGCATCGTCGAGTTGAACCCGATGTACGACACCGTGAAGTCAGGCGGCGCGACGACCAGGTCCTTGTTCAAGTCCCCATCGGGATCCAGCACCCGCGGCAGATTCAACAGACCCACACCCACTATGTCGATCTCGTCGTTCTCATACATCGCCATCGCCTGCCCGCCGGCCAGGTTCATCAGTATCGAGTCGACGTTCGCCGGAGTGCGGTAGTAATTCTCATTCCGCTCCAAGACGATACGCTCCCCGACGCGGTACTCCTTCAGCTTGAACGGCCCGCTCCCGTTCGGACTGTCCGTCCACGACCGGCCCCCCGACTCCACGTTCTCCCTGTCCAGCACGTAGGCCGTCGGATAGGTCAGCTTCGCCAGAAAGTACGCCTTCGGCAGGTCTATCTCGATCTGCAGCGTGTGGTCGTCGATCACCTTGACCCCGCTGATGCTCGTCGCACGACCCTCCAGCACCGCGTCCACGCCGATGATGTCGTTCAGATACGTGTCCGCCACCGGAGAGCCGGTGTCGGGGTTCGCCGCCCGATCTAGCGACCACTTGAAGTCGTTCGCCGTAATCGGCTTCCCGTCATGGAACTTGGCCTCCGGCCTCAGATAGAAGGTATACCGCAGACCGTCGGGACTCACGTCCCAGCGCTCCGCTATGTCCGGCACCAACTCCAAGTCGGTATTGAACGCCACCAAACCGCTGAATATCTCCACCGCCAGCCCGGCCGACGTCGTGTCGGTCACCAGCGCCGGGTCCAGGGTCGGAGGATCCGACCACGTCCGGCGGAACACGCCGCCCTGCTTACCCACGGACACCGCAGGCGCCTCCGATTCCGCCGCCGAGTCGTCAGGCTCGGATGTCGGCTCCATCGACGTGGACGACTCCACCGTCGCCGCCGGGGTTGGCGTCTCCTCCACGTCTCCGTCTCGGTTTCCGCTGCACGCCGCCGCCGCCAATGCCATGAGAACCACTAGAACAGGTACCAGTCTTCGCATCTCCCATCACCCTTTCGAATTCATTCCCCGATTCGCCCAATTATGCCTGCTCAAGTCGACAGCCCGTCAGTCGGACGACCGGCCGACCGTGCTCGTCAGAGAAGCCTTGATCAGCTCATCCAGCCCGCCGTCCAAAACCCCCTCCGCGTCCGCCGTCTCGAAGTCCGTCCTGTGGTCCTTGACCATCTTGTACGGATGCAGGACATAGCTCCTTATCTGATTGCTCCACTGGGGCGAAACGTGCTCCCCCTTGATAAGAGCCATCGCCTCCGCCCGCTCCGCCATCTCACGCTCCGCCAGCCGCGCCGTCAGGATACGCATCGCTATCTCCTTGTTCTGATGCTGAGACCGCTCATTCTGGCAGCTGGCCTTGATCCCCGTCGGCAGATGAGTGATCCGAACCGCAGTCGAGTTCTTCTGCACGCTCTGACCCCCCGCGCCGCCGGCCTTGAACGCCTCGATCCTCAGATCATCCGGCCCTATGTGCACGTCCGACCCCTCCTCCGCCTCGGGCAGAGCCTCCACCAGCGCGAACGACGTGTGCCTCGCGTGGTCCCTGTCGAACGGCGAAAGCCGGACCAGACGATGCGTCCCACGCTCCACCTTCAGATGCCCGTATGCGTGAGACCCCGATATCTGAATCACCGCGCTCTTGATCCCAGCCTCGTCACCCGGCGAAGTGTCGAACACCTCACACCCATAGCCGCGCCCCTCCGACCATCGCAGATACATCCGCATCAGCATCGCCGCCCAGTCCTGAGCCTCCACGCCCCCGGCCCCCGCGTGGAGAGCCAATATCGCGTTCCGGTCGTCGTATGGCCCCGACAGCAGCAGGCCGAACTCCAGCCGATCCAGCTCCGCCGACGCCTCGGCCAGCTCCGCCGACACAGTCTCCAGAAGGGAGTCGTCCCCCTCCTCGATCCCCAGCGAGGCCAACTCGTCCAGCGCGGCGGCCTGAGACTCCAGACCCCGCCACACGTCCACCTCTTCCCTCAGCATCGACATCCTCTTCATCCGCCTGCCGGCCCCGGCCCCGCTCCAGAACGTCGGCGCCGCGGCCTCGGCCCCTATGACGGCTATCTCCCTCTCCTTGTCGGGAAGGTCAAAGACGCACCATCAAGTCGGAAAGTCGTCCCCTGAACCTCGACAGCGCCGCCGCAATCTCCCTCATGTCTCAACCTCCCTGATTCACGTCCTGCCACCTTCTACAACGGAACGAAGCAGGCACAAGTTAGCCCACACTCCAAACATCCACAGCCCCAATTATACCAGCAGCCGCCCCACTCCCCACTTCTCCCTACTCCCTCTCCCTACTCCCCACTCCCTACTCCCTACTCTCCACTCTCCACTCTCCACTGCCTCATAGGGCGCGTAGCAAACATCCAGATGCGGAGTCTCTATCCGCGCGTGGCCGCGGTAACGCGACTCCATGAGAGCCTCCAGCGCACCCGTCACCAGCAGCGTCCGCTCCACCGGATACTGCGGCCGCCCCGTCAGAAACATCTCCTGAACATTCAGGCCCAGGTAGCCGAAAGCATCGTCCAGACCCCCGGTCCGATTGAACTCCGTCGCCCTAACCTCGCCGTCCACCCGCGCCGCGTATCCCCAACCGCGCAGATGCCCCGGCAGAATCAGACACGACGCCCGCAGCCCGTCCCTGTACTCCAGAAGGAACACCGTCGGGCTGAGACAGTTATCCTCCCTGCGGCCGGCCGTCTTCAGCTCGGTCGCCGCCTCAGCCGCGTCCGCAAGCTCCACCGGCCACAGGCCCCTCATCCCCGCCTCCCACACCGCCGCGCCCTCCAGACACCGCACAGCCGCAATCCCCGTCTCCCCCCCGGCCCGGCGCTCCACCATGCACTGCAAGGCCTCCAGACCGTGAAACCCATACGAGTCCAGACCCGTCCTGTAAGAGTGAATGTACCCAACCTGGACCGCCTCCTCGATCTCCGCGCCAATCTCGTGCTCCAGCTCGGGCTCCCGCCTCGTAACCGGAAGCGAAGAACCCGCCATGAACGCCGCCCCAAGATCGGCCGCCCGCTCATACATCCACACGGCGTCCGACCAGCTGTAGGAAAGATGCTTGTCGCTGAACACCGGGACCGAGCGCCCCGACCCCGAAAACACCCCGCATATCTGCTCGAACATGTGGCGGCGCGGATAGAGCCGCCGATCACGCTCGTTGTACGGATAATCCCCATGCTCCGCTATCAGCAGCACCCCGTCCACCGACAACTCGCCGTCCTCCCAATCCTCCGCCGTCGGCCAGGCCCCGCGGCTCCCGCGCTCCAGCGTCAGCGCCCCCCGGATACTCGGAAACACCTCCACCCCGTTCACCCGCGCCGTCTCCATCCCAACGTCGTTCACGTGAAGCTGATCCATGTACATCGACACCACCTCCACGCGGGGAGCGGCCACCCCAGCCTCCGTCGGGAACCCCGTCATAAACTTCGTCACGATCAGATCCGCGTGAGACGCCGGAAAATAAGTCGTAACAACCGCGGCAACCCTCTTACGCCTAGACATGCAAAAAACCTCCCACTCGTCTCCCGAAAAACAAGCCCCCAAACCGGCCCTCCCCATTATCCACCGCCACCCCCGTCATTCCCTCCCCCTTCTCCCCTCCCTCCCCACTTCCCCACTCTCCACTCCCCACTTCCTCACTCTCCCCACTGCCCCACTCCCCACTTCCCCACTGCCCCACTCCCCACTTCCCCACTCTCCACTTCCCCACTCTCCACTCTCCACTCCCCACTCTCCACTCCCCACTCCCCACTCCCCACTCCCCACTCCCCACTCCCCACTCTCCACTCCCCACTCCCCACTTCCCCACTCACCCGCGTCTCCCAATCCTCCCAATCCTGAAAATCCTCCAATCCTGAGAATCCTGATTCAGACACTCCCCACTCTCCACTCTCCACTCCCTCCACTCTCCACTCTCCACTCCCTCCACTCTCCACTCTCCACTCCCTCCACTCTCCACTCTCCACTCCCTCCACTCTCCACTCTCCACTCCCTCCACTCTCCACTCTCCACTCCCTCCACTCTCCACTCTCCACTCCCTCCACTCCCTCCACTCCCTCCACTCTCCACTCTCCACTCCCCCCACTCTCCACTCTCCACTCCCCCCACTCTCCACTCTCCACTCCCCCCACTCACCCGCGTCTCCCAATCCTCCCAATCCTGAAAATCCTCCAATCCTGAGAATCCTGATTCAGACATTCCCACTCTCCCCACCCACCCCTTGACACGCCCGTTCGCTGTCTGTATAATTCCATTCGTCCAAGTGGAGACACACACCCACAAAAGGAGAAACACCCGATGATCCTGCTAAAAGCCTGCCCCAGATGCGGCGGAGACGTCAACGCAACCTTCGAATTCGACGCCTACTGCGTCCAGTGCGGCCACAGACCCGACCTCCAAGCCCTCCGCCGCGCCCAGGCCCCAGCCCCTCAGCCCGATCCCGACGTCTGGTGCCGAGCCTGCCACTCCGACCGAGTGATCCGACTCGACAGACGCAACGAAGACGACCACCTATGCTACCGCTGCGGACGCTGCGGACACATCTTCAGCCCGCGCCTCAACCCCATCAGCCGTGCCGCCTCGTAACCCCGTCCCCCATCGGAATGGGGTGTCGCATTAGTGTCACAAAGTGTCACATTAGTGTCGCATGAGTGTCGCATAAGTGTCGCATGAGTGTCGCATAAGTGTCACATAGTGTCACGTAATTCCGAGCCGTCTGAGACCCGTCCAGCTACGAAAAGGAGCAGAATTTGAGTGCGAATACGACAGGTCCCGCAAAAAATCTCCTCTCCAACAGGCAGCATGAGGCCCTGCCCCAACTCGCCGCCGCCGACTCCATCGCCGAAGGCGCCAGAAGAGCCCGGGTCAACCGCGCCACCGTCTACAGATGGATGCAAGACGACGCCTTCCGTGCCGAGTTCAAGCGCCTCCGATCCGAAGCCGCCGAACTCGCCGACGCCGAGATTCAGGGAATCATGCTCAAGGCCGTCGCCGCCATCTACGACGCCCTCGACGACAACGCCAGCCCCGAAAAGCTCCGCGCCGCCAAGATCGCCCTCGACGTGGCAATGAAGGTGCGCAACGGTCTCGACCTCGAAAGACGCCTCAACCGACTCGACGACGCCCTCTCAACCTACAAGGAGTCGAAACCATGGTGAAACCGCCGGACGAAATCGAACCGGGAGTGACCCCCGCCGAGCTCGACAGGCGCCGCGCGCGCACGCCCATCCAAATAGGGCGCATCCTTGCCGCGGCATACGGACACACCATCCACCCGGTGGTCTACACCCAGGGCGTCGCCCTGAGCGGACGGCTCCGACTCGCCGAACTCGACACCGAATCGCCCTCCCCGATCCACGAGATCTCCAACCTCGTCGCGCACCTGGCCGACCCGGCCGCAGCCTTCAGGGACGCGGCAGACGTCGGCGTCCCCGAGAACTTCGCCGCGCTGGTCTGGGGAGACGAGCTGGCCCGCGCCGCGGGAGACCCCCGCTTCGCCGACCTCCTCGTCGAAGCCGCCGGCCGCTACACCCCAAGAGGCCCCGGCGAGGCCCCCGCGCCGGCCAGCCCCGACTTCCGTACCGAAGACGTATTCTTCGCAGGCGCAGTCCTCGGACGAGGCTTCGCCCTCTCCGGCGCCCGCTCCCGCATGGACATACTCGCCAACCTCATCCTCGACTCCCGCATCCAGCAGCAAAACGGCCTCTTCTGGCACAGCCGCTCCGCCCCCTTCCACTGGGGACGCGGCAACGGTTTCGCCGCCCTCGGTATGTCCGAGACACTGACCTACATGCCCAAAGACCACCAGGCCAGAGACCCCATCCTGGAAATGCTCACACGGCAGATGACCGCCCTCAAAAACATGCAGGCGCCGTCCGGTATGCTCCGACAGGTGATCGACTTCCCAAACTCATACCAGGAGTTCACCGCAACCTGCATGGTGGGCTGCGCCCTCGCCCGCGGCCTGCGGCTGGGATGGCTCGACACGTCCCTCCGGGAAACCCTGAACCGCGCCTGGCGCGGCGTCTCGGAGCGCGTCGACGACAACGGCGGCGTCCTCGGCGCCTGCGCCGGAACCGGCCCCGGCGACAGCCTCCGATACTACCTCGACAGGCCCGCGCTCGACGGACTCGACGACCGCAGCGGCGGCATGGCCCTATGGTTCGCCATCGAAATCGAACGCCTGCGGAGAACCCCCGCGCCGAGCCCCAACCGTTAGCATGTCACCCGCCCAGCTAGACGAACGTCAACACCGTCCGAGCGGTCACGCCCCTGTTCATGTCCTCGAACGCCTCGTTGATCTCCTCCAGAGGCCGGTACCGGGTGATCAACTCGTCCAGCTTCAGCCGCCCGGCGGCATACATGTCCGCCAGCCACGGGAAGTCCACACGCGCACGAGCCGCCCCGTGGAACGCCCCGATCAACGACCGGCTCATCATCAACTCCCCGGCGTCCACCGAAACCTCGGAACCCGTCGGAGGCACCCCCACCATAACGGCCGTCCCGCCAGGACGCACCGACTCGAACGCCTGCCGAACGATCGACGGAAAGCCCACCACCTCGAAGGCGTAGTCCGCCCCGCCGCCCGTGATCTCCCCTATCCTCCTCACCGCGTCCTCCCTGCCCGCGTCGACCACGTGCGTCGCGCCCATCTCCTCCGCCTTCTCCAGCTTGAAGCCCACCCTGTCCACCGCGATTATCACCGACGCCGAGGCCAGAACCGCGCCCTGGATCACGTTCAGGCCCACCCCGCCGCAGCCGAAGACCGCCACCGTGCTGCCCGGCTCCACCCTCGCGCGGTTCACCACCGCCCCGACGCCCGCCACCACCCCGCAGCCGATCAGACACGCCTTCTCCAGCGGAACGTCGCCCCGTATCTTCACCAAACGGTCCTCGTGAACGACCGTCCACTCCGAAAAGGTCGCAGGACCGTGGAGGAACGGCGCCCCGTCCTTCCTGAAGCGCGTCGTCCCGTCCGGCATCGTCGCAGTCCTCTCGTAGGTCAGACACAGCGTCGGACTGCCCAGAGTGCAGTTGCGGCAGTGGCCGCACATCAGATCGATCGAGAACACGACGTGATCCCCAGGCGCCACGCCGCGCACCCCGGGCCCCACCTCCCTCACCACCCCGGCCCCCTCGTGGCCCATCACGAACGGCGTCACCGGCGGCGTCACGTGCCCGTCGACGTGGTGAAAATCGCTGTGACACGCCCCCGCCCCCACCATCTCGACCAGAGCCTCACCCGCGCGGGGCTCCTCCAACTCGAACTCCTCGACCACCAGACGCGCGTGCGGCCTGTAGAACGCCACCGCTCTCATCGACGCCTCCTCAATTGCGCACGCCCACCAGCTCGGCCGTCACCAGGAGCCGGTGGTCGTACACCAGCCTCGGCACGCAGGAAACCAGCGTGATCGTCGCCGTGTCGGAGTCGTACAGACGGAGGTCGTCCTGATGAACCACCCTCGTCGACGTAACCCTGTACAGATGAACCGCCGCCTCGCTCTCCAGCGACACGTACACGGGGTCGCCGTCGCGCAGATGCCCCGGTATATCGGTCAGCCGCCTGAACACGCTCCCCTCTCCTCGCAGAGGACTCTCCAGATGACCGAAGAACCAGCCGTTCCCCAACTCCCCGGGCAGGGCCGTCTCAGGAATGCGGCCGACCACGTTGTCCGGGTTCTCGTAGGCCTGGCTGTCTCCAAGGTCCACGATGCCCAACTCCTCGACCGCCGAGTCCACCCCAATGATCGGAATCCCGATCCGCGCGACCCCGCCGGGGCTTGCCGGAAACGCGGGCGCGCCGCTCTCCACGCCCCTGAACCCCGAAGGAAGGCCCGTCACGACGTGAGGATACGGCTCGGACCCCGCCCACAGCGGGCTGCCCCAGTACTTGGGGTGAATCTGAAACCCAGGATAGACCGTCTCGTAGAACGAGGAATCGAAGACCGGCCTGTCCGGCTGCGGCGGCTCGGCCGGCTCGAAAGCCTCATCCCCAGCCTGTCGCGGAAGACCCGCGCCGGCCGCCGACGCGGCAGAGGACGAACGCTCGGTGAGAAGGACAGGCTCGAAAACACCCCGATCCGGACTGTCGGCCGACGACGAACGCTCGGTGAGAAGGACAGGCTCGAACACACCCCGATTCGGATTGTCGGCCGACGCCGCGGCAGCCTCGGCCCCGGACACGTTAAACCGATCCAGCCTGCTGCCGGCGTACAGTCCATACGCATAGTAGACGGCCACACCCGCCAGCAGCAGCGCGCCCGCCAGCAACGCCAGCAGCCCGGCCAGCCGGACATAGGCGGAACCCCGCGCCGCGGTCACGAGCGCAAAGCCCGGAAGTGCATGTATCCCGCCTCCCCCACGGTTCTCCACCCATTCTACCACTGCCGGAGAAAAGGGCCGATTCAGCCGACCCGCTCAGCCCGCGTGAGCCGAACCCCCCTACCTCATACGCGGAGTATACGTCTCCCCGTCGGCTATCGGCTCGTTCAAATAGACGTCCCCGTTCCTGATCTTGATGTTGAAACCGCACCCGGGGAGACTGCAAACCCACGCCTTATAATGTATGGGAGCGCCCTGACTGCCAAAATCGGACAACGGCAGCAGGTCTCCGAGCTCGCACTTGCGGCATCTAGGCAACCCGCTCGACTCCAATGGTCCCTCCTCATCACTCCATCCCTGAAACTGAAAATCGCCGTGAGTATATCACTTCTGGGGCGCAGTGGGGCGCAGTGGGGCGCAGTGGGGCACAATGGGGCACAATGGGGCAGCGGGCGCGCCTGGACGTCAGGATTCGCAGACCGACAACCCACCGCCCTCCCCACTCTCCACTCTCCACTGGCCTCTGGCCACCGGCCACTGGCCCCTGCCCCAAGGCTGTGCTACGCTCATCTCATGAACGGTAAACGAGCCATAGTCGCCATGAGCGGAGGCGTGGACTCCGCCGTCGCCGCGCTGCTCCTGAAGCGCCAGGGCTGCGAGGTCATCGGCGTCACCATGCGCCTCTGGAGCGTCGAGCAAGACGACGCGCCCCCCCGGAGCAACAGATGCTGCTCCGTCGAAGACGTGGAGGACGCGCGCCGCGTCTGCGACGCCATCGGCGCCCCCCACTACTTCATGAACTTCGAGCGCGAGTTCCAGGAACACGTCGTGAACTACTTCGTCAGGGAGTACGACCGCGGGCGGACGCCCCACCCATGCCTCGCCTGCAACGACAAGATAAAGTTCGACTTCCTCCTCCGAAGGGCCCTCTTCCTCGACGCCGACTTCATAGCCACCGGACACTACGCCCGGATCCGCAGCGCGGACGGACGGCACAGGCTGCTCAGAGGAATCGACGCCCGCAAGGACCAGTCCTACGTCCTCTTCACGCTCACCCAGACCGAACTCCGACGCCTGCGGCTCCCCATCGGCGAATACCGGAAGGACCAGATCCGACAAATCGCCGCCGAGGCCGGGCTGCCCGTCGCGGACAAGCCCGACAGCCAGGAAATATGCTTCATCCCCGACAACGACTACCGCAAATTCGTAGGCGACAGGACTCGCCCCGTCCCAGGAGACGTCGTGGACACCTCCGGCAAAATCCTCGGCTCCCACGACGGCATACGCCTATTCACCGTCGGCCAGCGCAGGGGCCTCGGACTGAACGGCATCGGAGGCAGCCCGTTGTACGTGGTCGACGTAGACGCCGAAACCAACAGGGTCACCGTAGGCCCCGAAGAAGACCTCATGCGCGCCGCGCTCTGGGCCTCGGGAGTGAGCTTCACCGCCGGCTCGCCCCCCAAAAACCCCCTCGACGTAACGGCGAAGATACGCTACAGAGCCCAAGAGGCGCCCGCCGTCATCTCGCCGGAGGGAGAGTGGCTCCGCGTAGACTTCCGCGACCCACAACGGGCGGTGACACCAGGCCAGCCCGTGGTCTTCTACGATCGAGAGGAACTCGTCGGCGGAGGAATCATAGAGGTCAGGGCGCCGACGGCTCAAACCGTCCCTGCCTGAGAAGCCAACTACGGGAAGCGAGGCAACACGTGGACTTCAAGGACATCGTTCGCATGGCACTCGACGAATACACCGAAGACCTGCACAGGGCCGTCAACGGCCTCACGCCGGCGGAACGCCGCTTCCAGCCCACGCCGGAAGCGCACCACGTCGACTTCGTCATCTGGCACGTCGCCAGAGTCGAAGACAACTGGATTCAGGGATTCGGCAGAGGCGCGGAGACCGTGTGGGAGCGCGGCGGATGGGCTGCCAGGCTGGGTCTCCCCGAGCAGGGCAACGGATGGGGCTACACCGCCAGGCAGGTCGCCGAGCTGCCTCCGTTCGACCTCGACCTCCTCGACCAATACGCCAGGGACGTCCGCGCCGGCACCATCGCGTTCCTCGACGAACTGTCCCCGGACGACCTCGACCGCACCCCGAATCCAAAGAGGCCGCAGGTCTCGATCGGCAGCATGCTCAGCCACGTGATCGTCGAGGAGAGCCAGCACGTCGGGCAGGTCGCATACCTCAGGGGCATCCAGCGCGGACTCGACCAATAGTCAGCCAAGTGCCCAGGCGTCGGCGCAGAGCCCGAAGGCCGGTCGCCAACCACAAGGAGGAGTCCGCGCTGATCGCGCGCGGATTCTCCCGCATAGCCGGGATCGACGAGGTGGGCCGCGGCCCACTCGCCGGGCCGGTCCTGGCCGGCCTCGTGGTCTTCCCGCCAAACGTCAAAGGCCGCTGGCTGAGGTCCGTCCGGGACAGCAAGCTCATGACCCCAAAGCAGCGCGAGGACGTCCTCCCACGCATCAGGGACGCCGCCCTGACCGCCGAGGTGGGAATGAGCTCGCCGCGCGAGGTGGACGAACTCGGAATAGTCCCCGCCACGAGGCTGGCGATAGAACGCGCCCTCGGCTCGATGCCCCTCATGCCCCAATACCTGCTGCTCGACGCCCTCGACCTCCCCGGCGTCCACCTCCCCCAGAAGGCAATCGTCCACGGCGACGCCGGATGCCTCTCGATAGCCGCGGCGTCGATCGTGGCCAAAGTGGAGAGAGACCGCCTGATGACCGAGGCGCACGACCAATACCCCGGCTACGCCTTCGCCTCCAACAAGGGATACGCCACGGCCGAACACGTCCGGGCCCTCGAAAGCCTCGGCCCCTGTGAGATACACCGCTTCTCCTTCGCCCCCGTCAGCCGCCTGGCCGGAGCCAAATGACAACCCCACGGCAGGGACTCGGACGACGCGGCGAAGAACTAGCCCGCCGCCGACTGGAGGCCCTGGGCTACGTCATCCTCCAAAAGAACCACCGCACGAGCAGAGGAGAGGTCGACCTGATCGCCGAGCACGAAGGCGCGCTGGTCTTCGTCGAGGTGCGAACCAGACGAGGCTCAGCCTTCGGCCGGCCCGAAGAGTCGATCACACCCCACAAACGGGCCCGCCTCATCGCCTCAGCCCAGGAGTACCTGGCCGAGAACCACGCGGACGAAAGGGACTGGCGCATAGACCTAGCCGCCGTCGAACTCGACCCCTCCGGACGGCTCCGCCGCATCGAAGTGATACAAAACGCCGTCGAGGGCTGACGCCGCCACCCACAGGCCGGCGAATCAAGCGCAAGGAGGACTGGAAGTAGTGATGCTGACTCCGCCCCCAGCAGGGCCGGCGGCCTCGCATGACGTCCGCTCCCGCCGCCGACACCGGCGTGTGGCCGCAAAGTGCCCGTCAGCGTCTCCGACGACGCCTCGTCCGCAGGTTCTCGGCCAGGAAACCCACCGACGACGGGCTGCCGAGTATCAGCGTCTCCCTCCATCTACGCAGGTCGCCGATGCTCCGGGAGCCCCAGTCGTCGATTACCGCGTCGAGAGGCTCCCAGGATATTCGGGCAGACAACAGCCCGCCGACCCCGCCGCGGCGCCGGGCCGACATCACGTCGCCCCCCGCCGCCTTCACCAGGACGACACCCGCCGCAACGTCCCACAGATGGGGACGGCTCACCAGGGCATACTCGAACACCCCCTTCGCGGTCATGGCCAGCTCATGAGCTATGCTCCCGGTCACGCGCGGCTCGCCAAGCCCTCTACCCGACGACCGCCGCAGACGGTACGAGAAGAAGAAGCCGGCCGGCAGGCCCACGATGCCCCTGCCGTCCAGCCCCCTGACGGACACCGGCCCAGCCCCGCGCAGCAAGGCAGGGCCGCCCGACCGGGCATGGACCACCTCGCCGTCGCCTCCGGGCCAGGGAACGTACACCGCGCCGACCACCGGCACGCCCCTGTGAAGAACCCCTATCGAACTGGCGTAGACGGGCAGCCCCGCGACGAAGTTCCTCGTCCCGTCGAGCGGATCGAGCGCCCAGACGAAGTCCGGCAGCGGGGTATCCTCACAGGCGGCCCCCTCATCCTCCTCCCCCAGCACCGCGTGGCCGGGGAACCGCCTCCCTATCTCACCGATCAGAAAGCGCTGAACCTCCCTGTCCACCCCCGTAACAGGGTCCAGCATGGCCTCGTCCTTATAGTCGACCCTGAGCGGACGCCCGAAGTGACGAGAGAGTATCTCCCCCGCGCTCTGAGCAAGCTCCGCGGCATGACCCTCGATCTCGGCGTGCAGATCGTCCGGGATGTTCACGCTCACCCCCAAACCTTCGCTCAGGACCGGCCCTGGAGAAGCCTCGCCTCTTCCCAGAGAGCGCCCTTCTCTTCCGTCGTCAGGTCAGGAAAAGAGACGCCCCTGTCGAGGCTCAGCTTCTCCATAGCCGCGAACCTGGCCGAGAATCGGGCGCCGGCATGTCGAAGCGCGCCCTCGGCGTCTAGGTCGAGCCGCCTTGCCCCGCTCACGATGGCAAATAGCAGTCTGCCCAGACCCGCCTCGCGCTCCTCGTCAGACTCGGCCGCCTCGACCTCCCTCAACTCATCGCCCACGTCCTTCAGGACGTCTGAGTAGTCGCTCCGATCGAACCCCGCGCTGGCAGCCCTCTCCTGTACCTCCTGGGCATAGGCGAGGGCGGGATACGTCCTGGGGACGCCGTCCATGACCGACGCGCCCGTACCTGCCCTCTCACGGCGCTTGATCGTATCCCAACTCGCGAGCACGTCCGACGAATCGCCCACTATCGAGTCGCCGAACACGTGCGGATGACGCCGCACGAGCTTCCGTATGAGAGAGTCGAATACCAGCTCGGGCGCGAACTCCCGATTCTGAGCCGCTATCTGCATCTGGAAGACGACGTGGAACAAGACGTCCCCCAACTCCTCGACCAGCTTCGAAGCGTCGCCGTCCTCGATGGCCTCCACCAACTCGTAGCACTCCTCCAGAAACTTCTCCTTGAGGGAGTCATGGGTCTGCTCGCGGTCCCAGGGGCACCCGTCAGGGCCGCACAGCCGTCTTACGAGCTGGGCCACGCCGTCGTAGGTTCCCGGATATGGCTGGTCGCCTTCGATCTGCCGTCCTCCCATCGGGCGCGGGTCGCCGCGCCGCCGCGGGCCGATTATAAGTCCGCCGTGACCGAGTTGACAACGCGATTCGCGGAAGCCATGATGCCACCCAGCCCCTGCCGGTGATGCCGAGAGACGACCGAACGGAATATGAAGACGCTCCGACGCATAGCCGTCGGCCTGTCCATCGCAGCCATCCCCATCTTCCTGATAGCCACGAGCGTCAGGCTGGTCGTCAACGCGCCCGTACTCTACAGCTACGGGTTCGACAGGTACGACGTACCCGGGCGCACCGGGATCGAGCGCGGCGAACTGCTCCGGGCCGGCCGCCAGATCCGAGAATACTTCAACGATGGGGAAGAGTACCTGACCGTCAGCGTGATGCGGTTCGGCGTGGAGGTCCCCAGCCTCTACAGCAGACGCGAGACCCTGCACATGAAAGACGTCAAAGCCCTAGTCAGAGGCGTCTACCGCGCACAGGAAGCCACGGGCCTATACCTGCTGGCATTCACGCTCGTCGGACTGTGGCTCGGACGGCGGCCCTTCCTCTCGCTGCTCGGACGCTGCGGGACTGCGGGCGGAATCCTAACCGTGAGCCTGGTAGCCCTGGCAGGGTTGGCCTCGGTGATCGGATTCGACAGCGTCTTCCTACTCTTCCATCAGATCAGCTTCACCAACGACCTGTGGCTTCTCGACCCCAGAACCGACATGCTCCTCATGATGTTCCCCCAGGGGTTCTTCTTCGATGCCACGATGTGGGTTGCCGCGTCCACCATCCTGGGAGCCCTCGTGCTGGTCGTCGGATCCGTCTTGCTGATGGAAGGAGGACCCGGATCGGCCCTGATGACCGCCAGGAGACTGCTCTCCCTCAGAAACGGCCTACGCTCCAGGGAACAAGAGTAACCAGCGCCGACGAGACGAAGCCCCCTCAGAGGCTCGCCGACCGCGCAGGCGAGAACTCCAGGTGCGATCAGACCGTCATCGCGCAGCCGCACCCGCCGGGGCCGCACCCGCCGCAGCCGCCCCCTGCTCCCGGCACGGCGGCAGCCTCCCCGTCGGACCCACTCGAAAAGGCCGCAAAGACGGACAGCTGACGGCTCGAATCGCCCCCGCAAGCCGGGCACGGCGCAGGGTCGTCCATGCGAGTCACGGGCCTCAGCTTCTCGAACCGGTCCCCACAGGAAACGCAGGTGTACTCGTATATCGGCATCGCCATGTCCTCAGATCGCTCGAATGATGTCCGGCCAGTCTAACACAGCGGGCCCAGCGCTCGCGCTCATCGGAGCGGCGTCAGGCCCGCGCCGAAACCCGGATCACACCTTCCGAGGAGGAGAACTCCGATGGAAATAGGCGAACGAGGCGCCGAACATCAGGGTGAACACGACCATCAGGCTGGACGTGCGGAAGCCCTGAATATAGAAGGGCTCCGCCGACGCCCCGGAGAGCACCTCGATCCCAGCCGGCAGCGCGAGAGCGAGAGCGCTCGCCGCCGCAGTGGCCCCCAGCGCGTGCCCCATCTCCCTCGTCGTCTCCAGCATCCCAGACGCCACCCCGCGGTGATCCAGCGGCAGCGAGTTCATGACGGTCGCGTTGTTGATCGGGTTGAACATGTTGGTGCCTATCGATATGGGCAGCATCAGCAGCGGCAGCACCCAGAACGTCACGTGCGGAGCCGCCAAACCCAAGACCAGGAACCCCCCCGCAATGAGCGTCATCGTGGCCGGCCGCAGCATCCTGGGCTGGTACCGGTCGTATATCCATCCCGCTATCACCGGCACGAACAGGCCAAGCGCCTGGCTCGGCAGCAGCACGATGGGCACGTACAGAGGAGACCGGCCGAAACCCTCCTCGACCACGATGGGCACCAGGGTCATGGTCGCAACCATCGAGAAATGGTAGGTGACGTTCGACGCCAGCGACATCGAGAAGTACTTCTGCCGAAAGTGCCGCATGGCCACGACCGGATTCGACACCCTCAACTCCACGAACACGAATAGCCCCAGCAGTACCAGGAAGAGAGCGTGCATCGGAAGGTGGTACTCCAGCCCCTCCCGTGAAACGAAAGACTCGTCTCCCCCGTGTACGTGCGTCCCGGACAGCACGAGCGCGATGGCCGTCGCCGCCAGGAGCAGCCCGCCCACCCAATCCACCCCGCGGCCTGGGCCTGCCTCGTGAGACAGACCCCTCTCACGGTACCTCAGCATAGGCAGCGAAACCGCCACCGCGGCCAGCCCGATCGGAATGTACGCCGCAAAGACCAGACGCCAGCTGAAGAAGTGCAGAAATACGGCAAACAGCGCCAGCCCGATCAGAGTCCCGAATCGGGCCCCGATTATCGGAATCGCGAACGCCCTCGCGCGCTGTCCCTGAGGAAAGGTCGCCGCCAAGACCGCGTTGGCGTTCCCCATGACCAGGGCCGCCCCCACCCCGGTCAGACCCCGCCAGGCCACTATCTGCCACAACTCCTGAGAAAGAGCCATCGGCGCCGACGCCAGGAACGCTATCGTCATACCCACGAAGAAGACGTTGATGTGGCCGAACCGGTCCCCCAGGCGCGCCGCCAGCAGAACCAGGCTCCCCACCATCACAAGGTATGCGATTACTATCCAGGCCGCGTCGTCAAGACCCGTCTCGAAATAGTCGGAGAGCGCGGGAAGCGACAGCGCAATCGGCAGGCTCGATATCTGCACCAGCATGTACGCGGCGGTAAGCCCAAGCAGGACGCTGCGCTGCCGAGGCGTAGATACCAGTGGACTTATCGCGCTCAATACTCGCAAGAACCCCTCCGGCGCACGGTCCACGCTGTACACGGCTGCCGTGCGAGCCACTATAGCACAGCCCGAAACTTGTTCAGACTCTGTGAGGTCCGAAGGGGGGATCCCCTTGACGAAGGGGGGATCCCCTTGACGACAGCGAACTCCTGTACTATATTATCCACGTGGAAGCAGCCAACCCAGCAACAGCCCTGATGACTCCTGTTCCACAACTGCCCCGGAACTGCTCCGGTTCCGTTCCACATCCGTTCCACAAGTGCCCCACATTTGTTCCACAAAATCGAACCCTCAGCTACGAGATGGGACAAAATGGAACAGTTTGGGACAGTTTTCGGCGAAAACCACAGGCCGCGACCGCCCTGCGCTTGCAGATTAGGGAGACCTCATCAACAGCCCGCAGGCCCGCTCACCACAGACCCGAGCGTGATAGAATGCGCCCCATCCTGAACCACAGAGCGTGATAGGGAGGCTCACATGCCCGATTTCAGAGGCGTCTACCCAGCGATCATAACCCCGATGACCCCAGACGGCGGCGTCAGCGAGGCCGCCTTCAGGGAGGTCATGGAGTTCAACATCCGCTCCGGCGTCCACGGCTTCTGGGTAGCCGGCGGCACGGGCGAGAGCATCCTGCTCACGGACGAGGAGAACAACCGCATCGCCGAGTGGGCCGCAGACCAAGCCCAGGGCAGAATAAAGAACATCATGCACGTAGGAGCCCCGGACACCCGGCGCGCGGTCGCCATGGCCGAACACGCCGCCAAGGCCGGCGTGGACGCCGTGTGCTGCGTCCCACCCTTCTTCTACCGACCCGGAGACGAAGGCATAGCCGAGCACTACAGAGCCGTCGCCGCAGCCGCCGACCTGCCACTCTTCCTCTACAACCTGCCAGGATCCACGGGCGTCGAGATAACACCCGACCTCATGAAGAGGATCCAAGACACGGTCCCACAGCTGACCGGACTCAAGCACTCCTCACCGGAGACCCACAACATCCGCGTCTTCTCAGACATGGGCCTCGACTGCTTCACCGGTAGCGCCTACATGATGCTCCCGGCCCTCACACTCGGCGCCGCCGGCTGCATCGACTCCTCCCCTCAGATGGCCCCCGACGTCTGGGTCGAGATATGGGACGCCTACCACGACGGCGACCTCCCAAGGGCCGAGCGCGCCCAGAGGCGCGGGGCCGAGATCACCGACTTCATGATCGAGTTCGGCAACCCCTCCACCCCAAAGGCCGTCTTGGGCGAGCGGCTCGGAATAGACTGCGGCGGCCCCCGCCTGCCGCTCCTGCCGATGACCACGGAGCAGCGCGCCGAATGCATCCGGAGAGCCGCAGAGTTCGGCCTCGCCAGCGCCGTCACGGCCCAGAGCGCCTGACGCACCCCCGGAGAGGCGTGTGACACAAACCCCGGAAGGGACGGCCCCGCCGATACTCGCCATTGCACGGCGTTGCAGGTAACGATACCCCGTAGGCCCTGACACAGACACAGGCGGCCTCCGAGAAACCTGGATGGAGCAGGCGAATGAAATTCTCAGGCAAGCTGGTCATAATCATCGCGCTGGCAGTAACCATCCTGCTGATAAGCAACATCATCGCAAGCAAGCTCCTGGTGTTGTTCCAGCTCCCCTTCGAGTTCTTCGGCAGCAGAGACGTCGTGGTATCCGTATCCGTCATCTGCTTCCCGATCGCATACCTCATCAGCGACGTTCTTACGGAGGTGTATGGCTTCCGCGTCGCTCGAGGAGCCATCTGGCTCGGATTCGCCTGCAACCTGCTCATGGTCATCATGTTCTGGATCGCCATCAACATCCCTCCCGCCGGCTTCTGGGGAAATCAAGAAGCCTACGCGACGATACTCGGCTCGGCCGGTTGGCTGCTTGCGGGCGGTTTCGTGGCATACACCGTGGGCGAGTTCTCGAACGCCACGGTCATGGTGATCCTCAAGAACCGCACGGAAGGCCGTCATCTGTGGATGCGAACCATCGGCTCCACGATAGTCGGCCAGGGCATCGACTCGATCCTGTTCTACGCCATCGCATTCGGAGTATCGGGCGCAGCGCCCTGGTCCGTAGCGATCGGCGGAGCGATATCCGCGTGGATCGTCAAGACTCTCTACGAAACGGCCGCAACCCCACTCACCTATGTCGTCGTCGGCTGGCTCAAGCGCACCGAGAAGATGGACGTCTACGACGCCCCGAGATCCCTCAACCCGTTCGCCATATTCGGCGGCGAAGAGGGTACCAGCGTCAACGCCGCCGCGCCCGCCGGTTGAGACCGCCGACGGCGGCGCCCTTCCCCGACAGCAGCGACAGGCCTGTCCACTTGACCGGACACGCCGGCCACTGGTCAGCGCCGTCAGCAGCCCGGATCGCCGTAGTTCCCGCAGCAGTTGCGCGCCGAGCGCAGCTTGAGCCAGCTGTTGGCCGCCGCGCGGGCCAGCACGCGGTGCCAGGGAAGACCCGTGCCCCGCAGATTCGCAATTGCCGAAACGGGGTTCGGCCTCCTGTCTCTAACCTCTCCGTCAGGTCCGTCAGGCGCGCACATGACTAATTCGAGACCTCCGCGTCATTCCGGCTCAAGCTGCCCCATGCTGAAACCAAGTCAACCCCGGACAACCTCGCCACTCCGGCTCAACGCCCCTGCTTCCATACTCCTCCACTCACAGCGGATAACCCAGCCGCTCCAGACCCGGACGGCACACCTCGGTGAGCTCCGCCTGCTCGTCTGACCCAAGCCGCTCGAACTTCGAAGACGTCCGTCTCGGAACCACCACCGCCTTCTGCACCCAAGACTCGTCCTCCAACCCCCGATCGATGAACCGGATCAGCCGCCGAACGTGTGCCTCCGGCTCCGCCTGGACATCCTCGAACCGCACGTTCAGAAGGCGCTCCGGCGGAAAATGGCCGAACATCAGATGCCCCCTCTCGATCATCCCGCTCCAGAACGTCCCGAAGTCCCTGAGCGTCAACCTGTCGTAAGGCAGCTTGTCGGGATCGAGGAACGCGCTCGTGAACAGCTCCAGCCACGGGCTGATGCGATCCCAGCTCCTTCCCCTGGACATCGACGACGTGGCATCCATCCCCCACAACCGAAGCCTCCGCATGGTTGCCACGATCATACGGAACAGGTAGTGGCGGCTCATGGAGATGGCCGTCTCCCGTCCGTCACGATACACGTGAATAACCCGCGCGTCAGGGAACTCCCGCAGCAGCCTCGACCCAAACAGCAAAGACCCGCCCGAACGTTCGACCCAGACACTCCGGTCCAGTCGACCGCACAACCACTCGAACAGATGCCGGAAGTGGGCGGCGGGAGGCTGCCTGGGCTGACTCCGAACAATCGGATCGAGCTCGTCGAACAGCGCATCGGGCCGGTCGGTCAGGTGGGGAAGCGTGGCGCACAGAATGGGCGGCACGTCCGCCAGCGTGAAGCGGACTCCGGGGTCGTCGACCGGATACGCCAGCTCCTCGTACCGCTCCCGAAGCATGAGTCGGGTCCTGTTCTGTTGCCGGCTATAGAAGCCCCACATCCTGTCGCCTGTCGTGCGGCGACGGCGAAAAGACCCCGTCCCGATGAAACTGAAGAACTCGGAGAGGCTGAGAACCCGCGGGTGAAGATTGAGAATGTCCGACACCATCGTAGACCCGCAGCGCCCCGTGCTCAGGACGAATACGGGCGGAATGGCGGCGGACCCAGTCACCACGGGCTCGCGCTCTCCGCCCGCAGATGATCAGGCAGCCGGTAGCTCAGATCGTCGAGCAGCGATGCGTCGAGCAGGAAGACGAAGTTCTTTCCGCGCCACTTCCCCGCCACACTCGGCGCCAGACGATGGAAGGCGCCGTAGGCCCGCCGCTTCAGACGCAGCCACCTCAGCAGACCAACCGTCTGCTGCTTCGGAAATTCGAGCTGGTCGGCAACCTCGTTGCCCAAGAGTGCGCGGGACACCCTGTACACGTGGCTCGCCATATTCCGCCGAGCGGCCGGATCGGTAACGCCTGCCATCACAGGCACCGCCCCGACCAAAGCGTTGGCGATCGTGGCCGACTCATCGCTGGGGGGAGGCTCGCAGGACGTCCCCACACGGTGAAGCTCGTTCGTCCTGCCCTCGTCTCCCTCGAACAGAAGCTCCTCCGGCGATCCGATGAGCCACGATGCATACCGCCATATCTGCATGAAACTAGCCCGCTCGTCAGCATTCAGCCGCCCACCGAGCCTGTCAGCCTGCCGCAGCATCGTCGCAGAAAAGTTCGCCGACGACAGCGCCAAGTGAGCCGCGCTGATAGGAGCGCCGTAGTGCGACTCGTCCCAGTCCCCGGAATCCCGCAGCAGATGCCGCACCTGCGCGTGAATCAGACGGATGCGAACCGACAGCTTCCAGCCC
The DNA here is from genome assembly GCA_958295685.1 of uncultured Dehalococcoidia bacterium. Lineage (GTDB taxonomy): Bacteria > Chloroflexota > Dehalococcoidia > Lucifugimonadales > CATQGZ01 > CATQGZ01. Next base: position 105,601 of record OY282365.1, on the reverse strand, counting down.
TCGCCCTGACGGTCCAGCGCCCCGGGCAGCATTATCTCGATGAAGTGCCGCGTGTTCTGACGAATCCGCCGAAGCCCGTGAGCCGTCCTCACCCGACCCGTCATGTAGAACGCCTTGCTGATCAGCGTCGCTGCATTCTGAAGCGTGACCACGAAAAAGGCAGGGATGAACAGATCCGAATACCTGTGGAACGCGCGGCAGCCATCATACACCGAGCCCGGATCGAACCACTCGGGAGCAGCCTCGATCCGGTCAAAGAAGTCCCGCATCTGACGCGGCGCGCCAGCCAGGACACTCGAGTCCCGCTCCATACCCGCGTTGATGAATCGATGCACCTCTCGCTGGTCGAACGGAGCCAGCGCCTCGATAACCGCGTCGGCCTCCGGATCCCCGACGACCGTGTGCTCGACGTACTTCGCGGCGAGACCCGGATCGAGAGACCGCGCTCTTTCGTACCCGACCATGTATGACGAAGGTATCTGCACGTCTCCGACTACCTCAGACGAATCCGTAGATACCATACTACCCGACGCTCAGGGCAGCGTCCACCAGCAGCCCCCTAGAAGCAGGGTCTTTCCAAAGTCAGGGTGAAAGTAGTGCAGCAGTTGGTTGAACGCCGAGTCTCTGTGCTCTGCCTGTGAGCGGTTCCTGCAACGACCACAATGATCAGGCGCCCTCAGCAGGGTGAGGGCAACGTTTCTGAGCAGGCTTAGCACTGCTCCACTCCCATGGTGCTGCATCACGTGGCGGTCTTCACCAAAGCTGTCATCCTTGACGTGGAACATGCTGTTCTCGATTCGCCAATGTCCCCGCACCAAGGAGAGCGCCCGTTTGGGGTCTATGTCAGACAGGCTGGTCACCGCGTACTGCTCACTTTCCACCCACTCGCCACGTCTGAGGTGCTTGACCCTCTCGGTGACCTTAATCACATTGGACAGACCCGGGAACGTGCTGTGTCCGGCCAACTCCGATGATACCCACACGGCCCGATGCTCCAATCTGCCGTGCCCCTTGGTCGTCAACTGCAGGTCGGGCTCTCGCGGCTCGGAGAAAACGAACTGCGCGTCCTCTAGGAGCGCGGGTTGGTTTTTTTGAGCTTGATGACGTAGTCCTTGCCCTCGGCCACGACAGCCTCCGCAAGGTTCGTATTGGCGTAGAGCGCGCCGCCGCTCAGAACCTTCAGACCGTCGAAGCGCGACGATACCAGCCGTATCCATCGCTCCGCCGCCCTCGGCTCTTCAGCAGACGGCGCTCGGCCAACTCACGGGCATAGGCGCATCCCTGCCGATAGACCTCCCCTTCCCAGTTGATGTCTACGTCAGCCTGGTCTGCGCCCAACCATTCGTATACGCTGAGGTCTGCCATCAGTCTTGTCCCTCCTGAAAGGTTCGTACTCTTCCCAGGATAGGTATAAGACTGATGGCGCCTACTAGTCTGAGACAGGCTCCCACGCCACCTCAAGTTTGCATTCTCCATGAATGTATGCTACCGTAGCTCATAGACCTTCGGCTGCCCCAAGGTCTTTCACTCAAGACTGGCAGCCAAACCAAACAGGTCACGGGGTGAAACATGCTTGAGGAGTTCGTCCGCCCAGTAATTCGAAAAGCATCCACAGTCAACTACCACATGCTGAAAGCCTGCAACATGAGTTGTGGGTTTTGTTTTGCCACTTTCCAGGACAGCCGCAACCAGAACCGACTGAAGCCGGAAGAGCGTCTCGAACTGGTAGACGTGCTCTGCCGAACTGGTTTCCGCAAGATCAACTTCGCCGGTGGCGAGCCTACCCTCGACCCCCGGCTCCCCGATATGATTCAGCAGGCAAAGTCCCGCGGGCTCATCACGTCGATAGTAACCAATGGCTCCCGCATAACCTCAGAGTGGTTAGACGACCTGGCAGGCTGTCTCGACATCATCGCGCTGAGCATCGACAGTGTGGATTCGGAGACGCAGTGTGAAATCGGCCGGGTCGAAAAGGGCAAGGCGCCCATTGATGCTCGCCAGTACCTCGCGCTGAGTGAATTGATCAGGGACCGCAGCATCCAACTGAAGGTGAATACGGTGGTTAACCGCGCCAACCACACCGAGGACATTCGTAGGTTCATCCTGGAGATGAAACCCGAGCGCTGGAAGATATTTCAGGCGCTTCCTGTGAAGGGACAGAACGATGCTCGCATCAGCGAATTCACGATCACTGACAGCCAGTTCGAGCGATACGTCGAACGCAATCGCAGCGTCGAGAGCAACGGAATAAGAGTGGTGCCGGAGAACAACGACCTTATGACTGGCAGCTATGTCATGGTCGACCCGCTCGGACGCTTTTTCGACAACGTCAACGGCCGCCACAACTACAGTCGCCCGATCCTGGATGTAGGTGTCATAGCCGCGCTCAAAGATGTCGTGATCGACACAGACCGCTTTGAGATGAGAGGCGGAAACTACTAGACCGGTCTACAGCTTCAGAGCAGGCTCCTCACCCACTCGGCGGTTAGCGCTACCGCTTCCACGGGTGAGACTTTGGGAGCGTAGCCGAGCGTCCGCCGAGCCTTCTCCACGCTGAACGCCTCCCTGTGGCCCTCTTCTCCGGGACGGTAGCCCACGTGTTCGACTGGAACGCTGCTCCCGATTGTGTCTCGGCAGATTCTCGCGAGGCCTTCAATTGTGTATTCCTCGCCGGAGCCTACGAAAAACTTATGCCCTGCGACCTTCTCAGCGGGAGCTCGAATTACGAGCATCCACGCCTCTACCACGTCGTCGATGAACACCAAGTCACGAGTCTGCTTCCCGCCCTCGACGACGATGGGCTGTCCGCGCAGGGCATTCCACAACCACTTGAATATGAAAACCTCGCGCCGCATGTTGGGACCGACCACGACACCGGTGTTCATAACTATCGAAGGCACGCCGTAGGACAGCCTCCACGCCCACAATGCCATCTCTGCCGCGGCCTTCGAGAACCCGTATGGGTTGTGAGGGGTCAACGGATGCTCTTCGTCGATTGGCAAATACAGAGCGCGCCCAATCTCGTTGCCGGACGCCGCGAACATCAGCTTCGACACGCAACCCGCCTGGCGCACCGCCTCCAGCAGCGCGACCGTGCCCTCGATGTTCTGCATAACCGTATATCGGGGCGACTCGAAAGCGAGCGGAGCATCCGGCTGTGCCGCCAGGTGGACCACCACCGAATGGCCCTCCATGTCCTTGGCCTGGATGTCCTGGACGCTCTTCCACAGATAATGGAACCCGGGATCGGACAACTCCCGACGCAGTAGACCGGCATGACTGGGAGGCGCTATGTCCAGACCCGTCACGTCATAGCCTTGGGCCAACAGCGCTCCGGCCAGACTGGATCCGCCAAATCCGGCAACGCCGGTAATCAGGACTCTTGTGTCACTGTCGCGTGTCATCACGTGACCGACCCCTGCATGAGCGGATGTTGCCACTGGAGCCCGTGTAGACGAGGTCTTTGAGACGTGCGACGCCGTGGCCGCGCGTCTCAGCGTATGCCGGAGGTCAACCGAGTGACCGAAGCGCGTAGAGAATACCACATCCCTGAGGGGCCGATGACAGGCTCCGGGGTCGGTAAGCCGCTCGTCCGAATTTAGGTGGGGCGACGCGCCGGCTCCCAGCGCCGGCAGCCTCTGGGGAGCGGCGGCTCAGGGAATTTTCGCGGAAAGTGTCAGATTTCGGGTCATTTCGTAGCTGAGAGGGCCGATTTTGCCTGACACTATCTGACACTCATCCGACACTTATCCGACACTTATCTGACACTTATCTGACACTATCTGACACTTATCTGACAGTCGCTTCAGGAGTCCTGCGGGCTGGTTTGTGAGATGGACGACTGCCATGGGGACACTCTAGCACAGTGGTTCGGGCGTGTCAATGTCTGAATCAGGATTCCCAGGATTGGGAGGCGCCTACACCGCCTACTAATCTGAGACAGGTTCCCAATCCGAAACTGTTCAGATTCTGTGAGACCCGAAAGGGGGAGTCCAGAGGGTTCTCCCATCTGGCAGGGGCTGGCGGCAGGGGCGTAACATGCTCCGACGAGCACGAGGTTCTCCCATCTGGCGGAGGGGCTGGGGAGCACTCTCCATTCCCCACTGACCACTGGCCACTCGCCACTGTTCTCCCCTCTGGCAGAGGGCCTGGGGATTCCCCACTGATCACTGACCACTCGCCACTGTTCCCCTTTCTGGCAGGGGGTCTGGGGCTTTGCCCCAGTTTTCCAATGGGCGGGTGGGTGGGGAACCCCAGCCGTCCGCTTATCAGGACTGCGCTGATCGAGGTGGAGGGGTTTGGTCCCAATCCTGACAATCCTCTAATCCTGAGAATCCTGATTCAGACAATTGACACCGCCGAACCGCTGTGCTAGAGTATCCCCATGACACAGCCGCCTCTCTCCACAAACCGCCCGCAGGACTCCTGCATCGCCTGCGTTGACCTGTCAGATAGTGTCACAAAAGTGTCACAAACTGTCACAAAAGTGTCAGATAAGTGTCACATAACTGTCACATAGTGTCACGTAATTCCGAGCCGTCTGAGGCCCTCCCAGCTACGAAATGGCCGCGAAATGCCCGCAAAATCCGACACTTTCGCAAAAAATTTCCCGCCGTCGCCGAGCCCCGGAGGCCCCCGGACGCAAGGACCGGCGCGTCGCCCCAATCAACGTGGAAGCCAGGTGTCCACGTCCGGGGGCTTGATGTAGAATGAGAGGACATCCGAGACGAGGACTCGATAACATGGGAATCGACGCAGGCCGTTTTCTATGAAGCTCCGCATTCTCGGCATCAACAACATGTCGAGCCGGGACACGATCTGGCCAGCATACCTTATCGACCACGACCTGGCGCTGGACGCAGGCAGCCTGTGCCGCTCGCTCACCTTCGATGAGCAGGCCGCCCTGCGGGCCGTGGTCGTCTCCCACAGGCATCTCGATCACACCCTCGACCTCGTACCCTTCGGCCTGAACCGCGTGGCAAGCGGATGGCCGCCCGTCGACGTCTACGGCATCCGGGACGCCGTAGACTACCTGCGCGGCGCGCTCATCGGCCCACTCGTTCCCAAGGCGCTGGGGGCTCCGGGCGAAGAGGCATCGCTCAGACTCAACGCGGTCGACTATCACCAGGAGACGAGCATCCTCGGCCGACGGGTCACCGCCATACCCGTCCCGCACGCCGTTCCGGCGGCGGGCATTCACGTCGAGTCGGGCGGCGTGAAGCTCTTCTACACCGGCGACGCCGGCCAGGGGCTGAGCCGAGCCTGGACGCGCGTGTCCCCGGACGCGCTTCTGACCGAGTGCAGCCACGGGAACCTCAACCGCGCCCACGTCGCGAAGGCCGGTCACCAGACGCCGGAACTGCTGAAGGAGACGCTGAGTGACTTCAAGGCCCTGCGCGGCTACCTGCCGAAGGTGATCGTCACCCATATCAACCCCCAGTGGGAACAGGCGGTCCGCAAGGAACTGGTCGAGGTCTCCCGTGAGATCGACCACGAGATACTCATTGCCGAACCGGGCATGACACTGGAGCTGACGGCCCGACCCTGAATGACGGAGCCTGAAGCCGGATCCCCCGTTCCATGCGCTGCGATACTGGTATAATGTCTGTCTGAACACTGAGTGAGGAGGGTTACTGATGAGCGGATCACGTGGACTTGGACTGCGGTGGGCCTTGCTGGCGGCGGGATTGGGTGTGCTCATGGTCATGTCGGCGGCCTGCACGCGGGAGGTGGTGAGAGAGGTTCCGGTAGACAGGGTGGTCACCCAGGAGGTGGTCAAAGAGGTGCCTGTCGAGACGGTGGTGGAGGTGGAGAAGGAGGTCGTCAGGACCGTCGAGGTCGAGAAGCCGGTCGAGGTTGTCAAGGAGGTGGTGAGGGAGGTGGAGGTGCCCGGCGAGACGGTCGTGGTCACCAAAGAGGTGCCCGTGGACGTGGTGAGAGAGGTGACTGTCGAGCGCGCTTCGCTGCCTCCCCTGATCATAGGTCATCTCAACTCCTTCACCGGCTCCCTCTCCTACTTCGGTGCGACGCACCGCCGCGCCGCGGACCTGGCCGCCGAACACGTCAACCGAGCGGGCGGCGTAGACGGCGGCTCGGTGGTCATCCTGAGCCGCGACACCGGGGTGAACCCTGTGCAGGGCGTCGACGCCGCACGGGCCCTTGTGAACGTCGAGAACGCCGCGGTAATCGTGGGCGCCCTGGCCAGCGGGGTCACGATCCCCATATCCACCACGGTCACCACACCGAACAAGATCCTGCAGATCTCGGGCGCCTCCACGGCCCCCGGCATCACCGTGCTGGAAGACGACGACTTCCTCTTCCGCACCGCGCCGTCCGACGCAGCCCAGGGTGTCGTCCTGGCAAACCTCGCCTGGGACGAGGGGCACAGGAACGTCGGCGTCATGTACATCAACAACGCTTACGGCAGCGGACTGGCCGACCAGTTCGAGAAGACGTTCACGGAACTGGGCGGGAGCGTGTCCGCCTCCGTTGCGCACGAAGACAGCCAGGCCACCTTCGTCTCCGAACTGGAAAAGGCGACCGACGGAGACCCCGACGTGCTCATCACCATGAGCTACCCCGGGCAGGCCGAGGTCTACATCCGCGAATCCCTCGAGGGCGGATACGCCGACAAGTTCCTGTTCGTCGACGCGGTCAAGTCGGCCGACATGATCGAGGTCATAGGATGGGACGCGCTGGAGGGCACCCTCGGCACCGCTCCGGGCTCTCCCACCACACCGGCCCTCAAAGAGTTCCTCGCCTCGTACCAGAGCACGTTTGCTCAGGAGATTCCCGACGAGCCCTTCACCGCCGAGACGTACGACGCCGTCGTGCTCGCCGCGCTCGCGGCGGCCAAGGCGGGCACCACGACGAACTCCGAGGCTATCCGCGACGCGCTCCGCGACGTAGCCAACGCCCCAGGCCAGGCGGTCGGCCCCGGGACCGTAGGCATCCAGGAGGCGCTGAGACTCATAGCAGCGGGCAAGGACATCAACTACGAGGGCGCGTCAGGACAGGTGGACTTCGATGAGAACGGCGACGTCTTCGGCCCCATAGAGATATGGAAGATCGAGAGCGGCGCGATCAAGTCCGTCGGGTTCGAGACGCCGTAGCCGCGGGGAGAGGGGGCCGTCAGGACCCAATCACGTCAAATACGGCGGCCTGCAAGCAATAGCCCGCGTGCGCCTGCCAAGTGTCATCCGTTGAAGCGGCGGGGCCCGGCCTGAGAAGCGGCCGAGCCTCGCCGCCGCCGTATCGGGGAACCCCATGCGCATCCTTCACCTTGCCGACGTACACATAGGCGTCGAGAACTACGGCCGAGTCGACCCCGAGACCGGCCTCTCGACGCGGCTCCTCGACTTCCTGGAGACCTTCGACGAGGCCGTCGACTACGCCATTGGGAACGGCGTGGACCTCGTGCTATTCTCCGGCGACGCCTACAAGAGCCGTGACCCGAGCCAGACCCATCAGCGGGAGTTCGCCAGGCGCGTGGCCAGGCTCTCCGGCAGGGGGATAGCCTCCTTTCTGCTCGTCGGGAACCACGACACGCCCCACGTGAAAGGAAAGGCCACCGCGCTCGACATATTCAAGACCCTGGACGTCCCCAACGTCACGATAGGCGACAGGCTCCGCGTCTACCCCGTGCAGACCCGAGCGGGCCCGCTCCAGGTGCTGGCCGTCCCCTGGATCAGGCGCAGCGAGTTCCTGGCAAGAGACGAAGCGCGGGGCCTCAACCCCGAACAGGTCAACGAGAAGATTCAGGAGCGGCTGGTCCGCTCGATCAGATCGAGCGCCGACGCTCTGGACCCCGACGTCCCGGCCGTCCTGTCGGGCCACCTGTCCGTTGGAGAGGCCACCCTGGCCTCGGAACAGTCGATGATGGTCGGACGGGACTACGTCCTCATGAAGAGCGACCTCGCCCTCCCACAGCTCGAATACATAGCCCTCGGCCACGTCCACCGGCGCCAGATCCTGAGCGAGCGCCCGCACGTCGTCTACAGCGGGAGCCTCCAGCGCGTCGACTTCGGCGAAGAGAAGGACGAAAAGGGCTTCTGCGTCATAGACCTGGACCCGGCCCTGCCGCGCGGCTCCAGGATGACCGCGTTCTCCTTCGTCCCAGTCGCCGCCCGCAGGTTCGTCACCGTCTCCGCCGAGGTGTCCCGGGGAGACCTCGACCCGACGGCAGCGGCGCTGCGCGCCGTCTCCCGCCACGACCTGCACGACGCCGTCGTGCGCGTACACGTCAGGCTCCCGGCGGAGCTGGAGCCCCACCTGCGCCTGGCCGACGTCCGACAGGCCCTGGACGACGCCGGCGCCAATTTCGTGGCCGCAGTCTCCATAGAGGTCGACCAGCAGCAGGCCGCAGGTAGCGGGCCCGACTACGCCAGGGCGCCCGACCCTGTGGAAGCCCTCAGCCTGTACCTGACTCAGCGAGAGGTTCCCGCCGACCGGAGAGAGGAGCTGACGCGGTACGCCAGAGACCTCATAGCCGAGGACGAAGGGTGACCAGGCGCGGCAGGCATCGTGTAGAATGGCGAAAGTGAGCAGGCTGGAACATACCGCCCCCCCGCCAGCATGGGGTGTCCGTCTCCGCCGATGGGCGTTGCCGTGCGTTGCCGTGCTGGCCGTCTCCCTGATGGCTGCGTGCGGCTCCGGCGCCGCGCGGTCCGCCGACGCCGCCCCCGACTTCGAGCTCGTCCTCTACGAGACCGAGAACCACCGCAAGGGCGAGACGCTGCGCCTCTCCGACCTGGAGGGGAAGCCCGTCGTATTGAATCACTGGTTCCCGTCCTGCCCCCCCTGCGTCGCCGAGATGCCGGACTTCGAGGCCGTCTTCCAGCGGCACAAGGGCAGCGTGGAGTTCATCGGGGTCCAGAACATGGGCGTCGACAGCGCGGAGCAGGGCCAGAAGTTCGTGAACGAGCTGGGGGTCACGTATGCCATCGGCCCGGACGACAACCCGAACAACGAACAGAGCATCTTCATCGCGCACAAAGTCACCGGCTTCCCCACCACCGAGTTCCTGAACAGACGGCACGAGGTGGTCAGGAAGTGGACCGGCGCTCTCGACGCCGAGACTATCGAGAGGTTCGTTCAGGAACTGCTGGAAGAGTGACACGGCCCCGCGAGGCCCAATGAGCGCCGGAGACCTGTTCCTCCTCGTCGCCCGCTGGCTACACGTGGTGGCCGCCGCCGCGTGGGTCGGCGGCAGCCTCTTCTACCTCCTAGTGCTCCGGCCCTCGCTCCGAAGATCGCCCGGCTCCGGCATTCTCAGCGCCGCCGCAGCCGCCGAGTTCCGGGCCGTGGTCGACACGGCCATCCTGGTCCTCCTGGTGACCGGCGTCGTCCTCGCCTTCAACCGCCTCTCAACGGGCGTCGCGGGCGTGCCATACGTAGCGGCGCTCGGCGTCAAGATCGGACTGTCGGCGCTCATGTTCGTCATCGCCCTCAGCCGCCGGAAGCGCCCGACGCTGCCATACGCCCAATCGGACAGGGCCGACGATTCGGGCAGGCTAGCCAGGGTCCTGAGGGCCTTCTCAGGATACAACGCGCTCGTCATACTCGGCATAGTCGTGTTCCTCATATCGGACCTGCTCGGGACGCTGTACGAGATCGCCCTCCGGGACTAGCTCCGCTGTATAATGGGCCGGCATCCCCGACGCGCAGGAGAGGCGGCTCATGAAGCGAGACCTTACGGACATCCTCGTGTGCCCGACGTGCAGGAGCGGGCTGACCCTGGAGGTGACCGAAGAGGAGGGCGGCGAGGTCGTCAGCGGCAGCCTGCGCTGCGCCGCCTGCGGCGAGGCCTACCCCATAGAAGACTCGATACCCAACCTGCTCCCGCCGGAGCTGAGGCGCGAGTAGGCCGACGAGGAGGCCAGCCGGTCGAGCGCGGACGAGACAGTCTCCCCCGTCACCGGATGCGCCAGGCCGGGGGACAACTCCGCCAGCGGGCGGAGGACGAACTCCCTGTCCATCATCCGCGGATGGGGAACGGTCAGCCCGGGCGTGTCAACGCGCATCCGGCCATAGAGCAGGACGTCGACGTCCAGCGCCCGGGGGCCGTTCGGAAACGACCTCTCCCCGCTCACCGCCCTCTGCGCTCTCCGCGCCTCATCCATGAGCTCGAAGACGTCCAGCCAGGTCCAGATGCGGCAGACCGCGTTCAGGAAGGCGGGCTGGCCCAGAAACCCCGCCGCCGTGGTCTCATACACACTCGACGCCTGAACATCCCGCGAAACGCCCCGCAGCGCCCGCAGACCTCGGCCGAGGTTCGCCGCCCTGTCTCCCAGATTCGACCCCAGACCCAGCCAGGCCTCCGACAGCTTCAAGCGCGGCTCCAGCCCCGGACGACCGCGTCGGACATCCGGGCGACCCGCGCCATCTCCCTCACGTCGTGCACCCGCACCACGTCGGCCCCGTTCGCTATCGAGAGCGCCACCGCCGCCGCCGTGCCCTCCACCCGATCATCCACCGGCAGATCCAGAACGTAGCCGATGGTCGACTTGCGCGACATTCCGACGAGCAGCGGCCTGCCGAGCGACCGGAATTCGGCCAGCCTCCGCAGTATCTCGAGGTTGTGCTCCGCCGTCTTCCCGAAGCCCATGCCCGGGTCGAGGATGATGCTCTCGGGAGCCACCCCGGCCTCCACGGCGCCATCCACCAGGGACCGGAGCCCTGCCATCACGTCCGGCACGAGGTCGGCGTAATCCGGCCGGCTCCGGTTGTGCATGAGGATCACCGGAACCCCGGTCTCCGCAGCTAACCGGGCCATGCGCGGGTCTCGAAGAAACCCCCACACGTCGTTGATCATGTCCGCCCCCGCCGAAATCGCCCTCTCAGCCACGCCCGCCTTGTATGTGTCGATGCTGATCGGGACGTCGACCTCTGCGTCCAGCGCCTCGACGACCGGCAGCACCCTGGCCAGCTCCGCCTCCTCGCTGATCGGGCCGGCGCCCGCGTATATCGAGCCCGGACGGGTCGACTCGCCCCCCACGTCCACCACGTCCGCCCCCCACTCCCGAAAGCTCCTCGCCTGGAGCACGGCCGCATCCAGGTCGCTGCCCAGGCCGTCCCCGGAGAACGAGTCCGGCGTGACGTTGATCACGCCCATGACGTAGGTCTTGCACCCCCACGCAAACAGGCCGCCGCCGATCCTGATCGCCTCGGGGCCTCCGCGCTCGCGCGCTTCCCCAGGATTGCGCTCCGACATCCGTCCTTCCTGAATGCCACTCACCACAGCCGCAGTCAAACCGACCCAGCTTCACTGTCGAGTATTATGCGGACGGGCGTTCGGCCTGTCAAGGGCCGGGCCGATGAGTGGGCCGCCACCGTCATCCTCGTTGACTGGGGCGGCGCGCCGGTCCTTGCGGCCGGGGCCTCCGGGGCTCGGCGGCGCCGGGAAATTTTTTGCGAAAGTGTCGCATTGCGGGTATTTCGCAGCCATTTCGTAGCTGGGAGGGCCAATTTTGGCTGACACTATGCGACACTATGCGACACCTATGCGACACCTATGCGACACTATGCGACACCTATGCGACACCTATGCGACACCTATGCGACACTTTGTGACAGGCGCTTCAGGAGCCGCGGGCTGGTTGTAGGAGACGGCTGGCTGTGTCATGGGCAAACTCTAGCACAGCGGTTCGGTGTCGTCAAGGGTTGTCTGAATCAGGATTCTCGGGATTGGAGGATTGTCAGGATGGGGACCAAATCCCCCTCCACTACACCGGAGGCCAGCCAGACCAACAGAGCCAGCCAGGGCAGTATGAGACCGAGGGACGCCTTCAGCGGCTCGCTCGACGTCGGTCCCTTCATCAGTGCGCCTTGGGCCGTTACTCCCCAAGCCGGAACTCCCCCTCCCAGGGGTGATTGAAACCGCCCTCCACGGGCACGTACTGGCCAGTGCTGACGCGGGCAATATCATACTCAGGGAGAGCCACTGTCGCCGTACATATCCCGTCGAATATCACGCCGCGCTGATCGAAATCGAAGTCCAGGTTGTCGAAGCCGTACCGCTTGCTATCGTCGGGAAGGTCGTTCACGTCAACCGGGTACAGGGCGAGGAAGAACCACGCCTCCGTATCGGCCGGGGCGCACGGCTCCTTGACGTAGGTCAGCGTGTCTTCGCTGATATACACGTCCCAGTCGGAGCGTATTACCGGTTCGCCGGATACGACCGCCTCGTAGTCGGACTTGGCCTTCGCAATCAACTCGTTTCTCAGAGCCGGATTGAGGAACTCCCCCTCCCAGAGGTGGTTGGTACCGCCTTCAACGGGCACGTACTGGCCGGTGCCGATGCTGGCAATGTCATACTCAGGGAGAGCCACCGTCGCCATACATCTCCCGTCGAATATCACGCCGCGCCGATCGAAATCGAAGTCCAGGTTGTCGAAGCCATACTGCTTGCTATTGTCGGGAAGGTCGTTCACGTCAACCGGGTACAGGGCGAGGAAGAACCACGCCTCCGTATCGGCCGGGGCGCACGGTTCCTTGACGTAGACCAGCGTGTCTTCGATGAGATATACGTCCCAGTCGGAGCGTATTACCGGTTCGCCGGATACGACCGCCTCGTAGTCGGACTTGGCCTTCGCAATCAACTCGTTTCTCAGAGCCGGATTGAGGAACTCCCCCTCCCAGAGGTGCTTGGTACCGCCTTCCACGGGCACGTACTGGCCGGTACCGATGCTGGCAATGTCATACTCAGGGAGAGCCACCGTCGCCATACATCTCCCGTCGAGTATGACGCCGCGCCCGTAGAAATAGAAGTCCAGGTTTTCGAAGCCATACTGCTTGCTATAGTCGGGGAGGTCGTTCACGTCAACCGGGTAGAGGGCCAGAAAGAACCACGCCTCCACGTCGGCCGGGGCGCACGGTTCCTTGACGTAGGTAAGCGTGTCCTCGCTGAAATACACGTCCCAGTCGGAGCGAATCACCGGTTCGCCGGATACAACCCCCTCGTAGGCGGATACGAACGGCTTGTATGCTGCTTCAACGGCCTCCTTGACGTTCGCAATCAGAGCGACAACCAAATCGTTGGGATATCTAGGAGCAATGACATGCTCAACTGAAACTTGCTCTCCCAGCAGTGTCAACCCCTCCATTAATCTCCATACTCGGCGCCAACGGACCAGGAATATTCTATTGGGGACATTGGGGCGCGAGACGGCTAAACCGAACATCTCCCGGGTGCACTCTTCGAAGGCGCTCCAGCATCCTGGCTCTCCATAGTAGTAGTTGCTCGGTTTTTCATCCTGATAGAACTGGATAGGAGGGGCTGCATAAGTGGTTACGTAAACCATGTCGCCTTCCTTCACATTCTCTTCCAGGAAGACGACAACGGCCTCGGTGTTGTGGTCTTTCTCATACGGACTGTCCTGCCGCATATCAGCTACCCCGGCTAGGGCTATTGCGCCGGCGGCCGCAACAGCCAGCGCCGGAGCCAGCCACTCCCGGCGCGTAAGCGCGGCCAGACTATCCGCCATCCAATGGATGGAGACGCCGGCCGCCAGAAAGATGACCGGCCCCAGATAGATAACTTGGCGAATCCCGCCTAGGGGATAAATTGTCAGCAGTGCGGCTAAAATGGCGACGCCAAGGGCCAGCAGGGCCAGGGTTGCAATGGCATCGAATCGCCGCCTCTTCAGGGATGCTATCAGCATCAGGGCAAATGCCCCAATCACCAATACGGCAACAATCTCCGGCAAATGGTAAGTCAATAAACTTCGAATCGCATGAATTGAAAACTCGAAGATTGCGGGCGCATCTAATCCTTCCTGGTAGTAGTGAGCCGATAGATAGCCCCATCCCTCTTCCCGCCACTGGTAGCGCAAAGTGACCGTGTAGCTTATGACGCACCCGGCCAGAAAGCACGCCGCGGGCCAGAGCAGGACGATGCGCCGCTCGAGCCAATTGCGAATCCGGCCTATGTATGTATTCCCTTCCGCCGCCGCCAAAGTCGAGGAGGCGGGTAAGACCACGGCGGCGGCCATTACGGCAACGCCGAACAGGACCAGACCGTACTGGAGCAGCGGTGCGAGGAACAGCGAAACGCAGAGCAGTGCCTTCCGCCCGTCCCGCAGATACCACAGCAGCCCCGCTGTCATCAGCACGGCCAGCAGCGAGTCGATCGAGTATTCCCGCGCGTCCTGGGCGTATTCTATTGCGGCAACCGAAAGAGTCGCCAGCAGGGCCGCCAGAAACGCGGCCCACCGGCTCACCCCGAGGCGGGGCAGCAGGAATAACATCACCGCCACGGTCAAGACGCTGGCCGTAGCCGGAAGAACCCGAATGCTGAAGGCGGACACGTCCACTTTCTGGACCGCCCACAGCGCCAGGGGATACAGGATAGGCGAGGAGTTGCGGCGGCGGGTATTGGGGACTACCTCCGAGAGCGCGCCGCTCGAATTATCGGAGACAACCGCTTCGTCATACGATACGGAGCTCTCCGGCAGGTCATAGAAGCGCAGCGCCGCCGCCAGCAGGAGCAGGCCCACGAACGCCGCCAAGGCCAGCCGTTCCCAGGAAACGCGCACGGGAAGGGAGAGATACCTCACGCCCCCCCTCCCCCGCACTCATGTTCTGGCAGCGCGCCGTCAGCGCGCGCCGCAGACTGCTCAGCGCGGAGCCCTGCAGGCCGTCCCCGTTACTCCCCAAGCCGGAACTCCCCCTCCCAGAAGTTGTGGTAACCGCCTTCCACAGGCACGTACTGGCCCGTGCCGATGCTGGCAATGTCATACTCAGGGAGAGACGCCGTCACCATACATATCCCGTCGAATATCACGCCGCGCCGATCGAAACCGAAGTCCAGGTTGTCGAAGCCATACTGCTTGCTATTGTCGGGAAGGTCGTTCACGTCAACCGGGTACAGGGCGAGGAAGAACCACGCCTCCGTATCGGCCGGGGCGCACGGTTCCTTGACGTAGACCAGCGTGTCTTCGATGAGATACACGTCCCAGTCGGACCGGATTACCGGTTCGCCGGATACGACCGCCTCGTAGTCGGACTTGGCCTTCGCAATCAACTCGTTTCTCAGAGCCGGATTGAGGAACTCCCCCTCCCAGAGGTGCTTGGTACCGCCTTCCACGGGCACGTACTGGCCGGTACCGATGCTGGCAATGTCATACTCAGGGAGAGCCACCGTCGCCATACATCTCCCGTCGAGTATGACGCCGCGCCCGTAGAAATAGAAGTCCAGGTTTTCGAAGCCATACTGCTTGCTATGGTCGGGGAGGTCGTTCACGTCAACCGGGTAGAGGGCCAGAAAGAACCACGCCTCCACGTCGGCCGGGGCGCACGGTTCCTTGACGTAGGTAAGCGTGTCCTCGCTGAAATACACGTCCCAGTCGGAGCGAATCACCGGTTCGCCGGATACAACCCCCTCGTAGGCGGATACGAGCGGCTTGTATGCTGCTTCAACGGCCTCCTTGACGTTCGCAATCAGAGCGACAACCAAATCGTTGGGATATCTAGGAGCAATGACATGCTCAACTGAAACTTGGTCTCCCAGCAGTGTCAACCCCTCCATTAATTCTATTACTCCGCGCCAATGGACCAGGAATATTCTATTGGGGACATTGGCGCGCGCGACGGCTAAACCGAGCATCTCCCGGGTGCACTCTTCGAAGGCGCTCCAGCATCCTACCTTTGCATAGTAGTAGTTGCCCGGTTTTTCATCCTGGTAGAACTTCATAGAAGGGGCTGCATACATGGTCGCGTAAACCATGTCGCCTTCCTCCACATTCTCTTCCAGAAAGGCGAGAATGGCCTCGGTGTTGTGGTCTTTCTCATACGGACTGTCCTGCCGCATATCAGCTACCCCGGCTAGGGCTATTGCGCCGGCGGCCGCAACAGCCAGCGTCGGAGCCAGCCACTCCCGGCGCGTAAGCGCGGCCAGACTATCCGCCATCCAATGGATGGAGACGCCGGCCGCTAGAAAGATGATCGGCCCCAGATAGATAACTTGGCGAATCCCGCCCAGGGGATAAATTGTCAGCAGTGCGGCTAAAAGGGCGATGCCAAGGGCCAGCAGGGCCAGGGTTGCAATGGTATCGAATCGCCGCCGCTTCAGGGATGCTATCAGCATCAGGGCAAAGCCCCAATCACCAATACGGCAACAATCTCCGGCAAATGGTAAGTCAATAAACTTCGAATCGCATGAATTGAAAACTCGAAGATTGCGGGCGCATCTAATCCTTCCCGGTAGTAGTGAGCCGATAGATAGCCCCATCCCTCTTCCTGCCACTGATAGCGCAAAGTGACCGCGTAGCTTATGGCGCACCCGGCCAGAAAGCACGCCGCAGGCCAGAGCAGGACGATGCGCCGCTCGAGCCAATTGCGAATCCGGCTTAGGTATGAATTCCCTTCCGCCGCCGCCAAAGTCGAGGAGGCGGGTAAGACCACGGCGGCGCACATTACGGCGGCGCCGAACAGGACCAGACCGTACTGGAGCAGCGGCCCGAGGAACAGCGAAACGCAGAGCAGTACCTTCCGCCCGTCCCGCAGATACCACAGCAGTCCCGCTATGCTCAGCACGGCCAACAGCGCGTCGATGGAGTATTCCCGCGCGTCCTGGGCGTATTCTATTGCGGTAACCGAAAGAGTCGCCAGCAGCGCAGCCAGAAACGCGGCCCGCCGGCTCACCCCGAGGCGGGGCAGCAGGAATAACATCACCGCCACGGTCAAGACGCTGGCCGTAGCCGGAAGGACCCTGATGCTGAAGGCGGAGACATCCACTTTCTGGACCGCCCACAGCGCCAGGGGATACAGTATCGGCGAGGAGTTACAGCAACGAGTCTTGGGGATTACCTCGGAGAGGGCGCCGCTGGAAAAATTGGAGACAACCGCTTCGTCATACCATACGGAAGTCCCCGGCAGGTCATAGAAGCGCAGCCCCGCCGCCAGCAGGAGCAGGCCCACGAACGCCGCCAGGGCCAGCCGCTCCGGCGAAACGCGCGCGGGAAGGGAGAGATACCTCACGCCCACCCACTCATGTTCTGGCAGCGCGCCGTCAGCGTGCGCCGCAGACTGTTCAGCGCCAGGCCCTGCGGCCCGTTCCCATTACTGCTCAAGGTGGATCTCCCCCTCCCAGAGCCACGGCAATGCGGGAGCAGACTCGCAGTCGACCGAGTAGATGTCGCGGCGATTCCGAGATTCCTCATCGCAGTACCTTGGGGAACGGCTCAGGAACGTAACCTGTGATCCATCGCTCAACAGGGCTATGCGCCCGTCCGGCATGAACGTCAGGTCTCGGATACGGTCGCCGACTTCTATCCGCTCGACGTACTGCACCTCCGTCCCGTGACGGCGGACTCGGAAGAGGGACTGACCATGCAGCGAAGCAATCAGCAGGTCGTCTCTCCACAGGGGGAACCGCTTCTTGTCGTTGACGGCGATGGCGGACAGGACCGGCGACGGGACCCAGGCGAATGCCGGCCGCGCAAAGCCGTCGTGTCTGCCTGTATCCTCGTCTTCGATCAGCCGGAGAGCTACCCCGCCATCTCCAACGCCGTAGGAGGCTAGCGGCCAGCCATAATCGGCTCCCTCCCGTAACAGGTTGAGTTCGTCGCCTCCTTGCGGCCCGTGGTCCGTTGCCCATAGATTGCCTTCCGCATCCCGCGCCAGCCCTTGTGAGTTGCGAATGCCGGTGGCCAGTACCTCCGCTTCCCCCGTTTCGATTTCAATGCGAACGAATTTGCCTATATGCAGGTCAGAAGGAACGGGGCGCTGTCCATGCGCCTGGTTACCGATCGTTACGAGTAGGTGTTCTTCTCCATCCGTCAGCATCCTACCGCCTGCATTCTGCCATCCATCGGGCTGTTCCGAACACGGCTCCGCATCGAATATCGTTCTCCAATCCGGCAGGACTGCCACCCTCTGCCCATCTCTAACCATCGTCGTGGACGACAACCTGAGCCAGACACATCCTCCGGCGAAATGGTGATGGGTAACAAATAGCGTATATCCTCCCGCGATCTCTTCCAGCAGAATGTCGGCGACTCGAAATGCGAGCGAGTCGAAATCAGGCTCCTCGCTCATTGGGCTTGATTTCAGCCCCGTATAGTTCATCGGAACGCTGCCGTCGAGATATTCCACGGTCCCGTCCTGGAAGACCAGGGCAAACCTTCCCTTCGGCGTAACAACGAGCAGGTCGTCACCCATGCTTTCAATGGCTCCCCCCCGCCCGTCGAAATCTTCGAGCATGACGTAATCGCTCTCGAGCGCGTACAGATGAGTGGTGAGAGCTTCGGGAGTGGGCGTCGCCGTGGGAGTGAGCGTCACCGTGGGAGTGGACGTCACAGGCGGGTCATCGGAGCAGGCGGCCGCGAGAACTCCAAACAGGGCGAGCGCGATAGGCCACAATGCGAAGCGGAACACGTGCCGACGGAACGCTGCGCGCTGAACCGGCGCATCCTCGCGCGGCCTTCTGCTCCCCCCCACTGCACCCATGTTCTGGCAGCGCGCCGTCAGCGCGCGCCACAGACTGTTCAGCGCGGAGCCCTGCAGGCCGTTCCCGTTACTCCCCAAGCTGGATCTCCCCCTCCCAGGGGTGATTGTAGCCGCCCTCCACGGGCACGTACTGGCCAGTGCTGACGCGGGCAATATCATACTCAGGGAGAGCCACTGTCGCCGTACATCTCCCGTCGAGTATCGCGCCGCGCTGATCGAAATCGAAGTCCAGGTTGTCGAAGCCATACTGCTTGCTATCGTCGGGAAGGTCGTTCACGTCAACCGGGTACAGGGCGAGGAAGAACCACGCCTCCGTATCGGCCGGGGCGCACGGCTCCTTCACGTAGACCAGCGTGTCTTCGCTGAGATACACATCCCAGTCGGAGCGGATTACCGGTTCGCCGGATACGACCGCCTCGTAGTCGGACTTGGCCTTCGCAATCAACTCGTTTCTCAGAGCCGGATTGAGGAACTCTCCCTCCCAGAGGTGCTTGGTACCGCCTTCCACGCCCACGTACTGGCCCGTGCTGATGCGGGTAGTGTCATACTCAGGGAGAGCCACCGTCGCCATACATCTCCCGTCGAATACTCCGCCGAACCAGTAGAAATCGAAGTCCAGGTTGTCGAAGCCATACTGCTTGCTATCGTCGGGAAGGTCGTTCACGTCAACCGGGTACAGGGCCAGGAAGAACATCGCCTCCGTGTCGGCCGGGGCGCACGGCTCCTTGACGTAGACCAGCGTATTTTCGCTGAGATAAACGTCCCAGTCAGAGCGGATTGCCGGCTGGCTGTCTCTGATCAACCGGGACAGATGATTGAGACTATCGAGATAGTCGGCTATGGCGCGGGCCTCCGCTTCTCCAATGCCGGATGGCGGCATGGACGTGCCTGGGGCAAGCTGCTCCGGGTCGGTGAGAAACCGCGCGATGCCGTCCCGCGTCCAGACGACGTTCAACGAATCGAACGCACTCGAAAATCGGTAGCCTTCGACCTCGCCCGCCGGCCGCCCGATTACGCCGACGAGGTGTGGACCGGCGCCGTGCCGCTCCGCTTTCAGGTCATGGCAGGTGCTGCATTGCACGCCGAATAGCTGAGCGCCCGCCTCCGTATCTATACCCGAGTCCTCCGCACCCGGTAAGTCCAGCCACGGCAATGCGGGGGCGGACTCGCAGTCGACCGAGTAGATGTCGCGGCGATTCCGAGATTCCTCATCGCAGTACCTTGGGGAACGACTCAGGAATGTAACCTGTGCTCCATCGCTCAATAGGGCTATGCGTCCGTCCGGCATGAACGTCAGGTCTCGGATACGGTAGCCGACTTCTATTCGCTCAAAGTACTGCACGTCCGTCCCGTGACGGCGGACTCGAAAGAGGGATTGATCTTTCAGCGAAGCAATCAGCAGATCGTCCTTCCACAAGGGGAAATGGCGCTCGTCGTTGACGGCGATGGCGGACAGGGCCGGCGACGGGACCCAGGCGAATGCCGGGTGTAGGAAGCCGTCGTGTTTGCCCACCTCCTCATCCTCGATGTTCTCGGGAACCACACCGCCATATTCAACCCCGTAGGAGACTAGGGGCCAGCCATAGTTGCCTCCCCGCTCCAGCAGGTTCAACTCGTCGCCGCCTTGCGGCCCGTGGTCCGTTGCCCATAGATTGCCGTCCGCATCCCGCGCCAGCCCCTGGGAGTTGCGGAAACCGACAGCCAGCGTCTCCGCCTCTCCTGTTTCGATGGCAATACGAAGGAGTTTGCCCAAGTGGACGTCAGGCTCGAACGTCGGTCGCGCCCGCCAGCGATCGCTTACGTGGGACCCAATTGTAACCAACAAGTGGTCCCCGCCATCCGTCAACATTTTCCCACCTGACGCCACGTCGATAAGGGGCAGGCAGGGTTCCGCGTCGAATATCGTCCTCCAATCGGGCAGGACCGTGACGCTCTCTTCGTCTCGCAGAATCGTCGTGGACGACAGCCTGAACCGGATGCACTCGCCGGTAAAGTAATGATGAGTTGCAAACAACTCGTAACGTCCTTCTCCAAGTTGCTTCAACAGAATATCGGCAACGCGAAATTGCCATGGCTCGAATTCCGGACTATCGTAATCCGCATAGGTTTCAAGCGCCGTCTCATTCATTGGAACGTTGCCGTTCAGATATTCCACGGTCCCGTCCCGGAAGACTAGGGCAAACCTTCCCTTCGGAGTGACTACGAGTAGGTCCTCACCCATGTTTTCAATGGCCCCTCCGCTTCCGGCGAAACGTTCGAGCCTGACAGACTCGCTCTCGAGCGCGTACAGATGAGTGGTGAGAGCCGACGCGATGTTCGCCCATCGACCCCTGCCCTGGTGCCCCGGCCCCTCTTCGGGAGTGGATGTCGTCACAGGCGGGTCATCGGAGCAGGCGGCCGCGAGAACTCCAAATAGGGCGAGCGCGATGGGCCACAATGCGAAGCGGAACACGTGCCGACGGAACGCTGCGCGCTGAACCGGCACATCCTCGCGCGGCCTTCTGCCCCCTCCCGTACCCATGCTCTGACAGCGCGCCGTCAGCGCGCGCCACTTACTGTTCAGCGCGGAGCCCGGCAGGCCGTCCCCGCTACTCCCCAAGCCGGAACTCCGCCTCCCAGAAGTTGTGGTAACCGCCTTCCACAGTCACGTACTGGCCCGTGCCGATGCGGGCAATATCATACTCAGGGAGAGCCACCGTCGCCGTACATCTCCCGTCGAATACTCCGCCGAACCAGTAGAAATCGAAGTCCAGGTTGTCGAAGCCATACTGCTTGCTATCGTCGGGAAGGTCGTTCACGTCAACCGGATACAGGGCGAGGAAGAACATCGCCTCCACGTCGGCCGGGGCGCACGGCTCCTTGACGTAGACCAGCGTATTTTCGCTGAGATAAACGTCGAAGTCAGAGCGGATTGCCGGCTGGCTGTCTCTGATCAAGCGGGACAGATGATTGAGACTGTTAAGATAGTCGGCTATGGCGCGGGCCTCCGCTTCTCCAATGCCGGATGGCGGCATGGACGTGCCTGGGGCAAACTGCTCCGGGTCGGTGAGAAACCGTGCGATGCTGTCCCGCGTCCAGACGACGTCCAACGAATCGAACGCACTCGAAAATCGGTAGCCTTCGACCTCGCCCGCTGGCCGCCCGGCGACGCCGACCAGGTGTGGACCGGGGCCGTGCCGCTCGGCGTTCAGGTTGTGACAAACGCTGCAGTGCTGGCCGAATAGCTGAGCGCCCGCCGCGGTATCTGTACCCGAGTCCCCCGCACCCGGTAAGTCCAGCCACGGCAATGCGGCGGCGGACTCGCAGTCGACCGAGTAGATGTCGCGGCGATTCCGAGATTCCTCATCGCAGTACCTTGGGGAACGGCTCAGGAATGTAACCTGTGATCCATCGCTCAACAGGGCTATGCGTCCGTCCGGCATGAACGTCAGATCTCGGATACGGTCGCCGACTTCTATTCGCTCGAAGTACTGCACGTCCGTCCCGTGACGGCGGACTCGGAAGAGGGATTGATCTTTCAGCGAAGCAACCAGCAGGTCGTCTTTCCACAGGGGGAACCGCTTCTCGTCGTTGACGGCGATGGCGGAAACGGCAGGCGACGGGACCCAGGCGAATGCAGGCCGCCGGAAGCCATCATGCCGGCCCACCTCCTCATCTTCGATTAACGGGGGAACCTCACCGCCATATTTAATTCCGTAGGAGACTTGGGGCCAGCCATAGTTCCCCCCTCGCTCCAGCAGGTTCAACTCGTCCCCGCCTTGCGGCCCGTGGTCCGGCGCCCAGAGATTGCCGTCCGCATCCCTCACCAGCCCCTGGGAGTTGCGAAAACCGATGGCCAGCACCTCTATCTCTCCCGTTTCGATGTCAATACGAAGGAGTTTGCCCAAGTGGACGTCAGGATCGAACGTCGGTCGTGCCCGCCATCCGTCTATCCCATGGTCCCCGATTATCATCAGCAGGTGGTCCGCACCGTCCGTCACCATCTTCCCGCCTCCCTCGCGCCCTCCGAACCCGGGAAGGGGCAGGCAGGGTTCCACGTCGAATATCGTCCTCCAATCCGGCAGGACCGTGACGCCCTCTTCGTCCCGTAGAATCGTCGTGGACGACAACCTGAACCGGATACACTCGCCGGTAAAGTAATTGTGCGTTGCGAACAACTCGTAACGCCCTTCTCCAAGTTCCTTCAACAGAATATCGGCGACTCGAAAGGCCCTTGGATCGAAAGCCGGATTATCGTAATCCTCATGCTCCTCAAGAGACGCTTCATTCATCGGAACGTTGCCGGTCAGATATTCCAGAGTCCCGCCATGGAAGACTAGGGCAAACCTTCCTTCCGGCGTAACCACAAGCAGGTCGTCACCCATGCTTTCAATGGCTCCCCCGCGCCTGGTGAAACGTTCGAGTCTGACGGACTCGCTCTCGAGCGCGTACAGATGAGTGGTGAGAGCCGGCCCTTCTTCGGGAGTGGATGTCGTCACAGGCGAGGCCGTCACAGGCGGGGCCGTCACAGGCGGGTCATCGGAGCAGGCGGCCGCGAGAACTCCAAATAGGGCGAGCGCGATGGGCCACGATGCGAAGCGGAACACGTGCCGACGTAACGCTGCGCGCTGAACCGGCACATCCTCGTGCGGCCTTCTGCCCTCCCCCGTACCCATGTTCTGACAGCGCGCCGTCAGGGCGCGCCACAGACTGTTCAGCTCGAAGCCCTGCAGGCCGTTCCCGTTACTTCTCAAGCCGGAACTCCCCCTCCCAGAGGTGATTGTAGCCGCCCTCCACGGGCACGTACTGGCCGGTACCGATGCTGGCAATATCATACTCAGGGAGAGCCGCCGCCGCTATACATCTCCCGTCGAATATCACGCCGCGCCGGTCGAAGTGGAAGTCCAGGTTGTCGAAGCCATACTGCTTGCTATCGTCGGGAAGGTCGTTCACGTCAACCGGGTAGAGGGCGAGGAAGAACCACGCCTCCGTGTCGGCCGGGGCGCACGGCTCCTTCACGTAGGTCAGCCGGTTCTCGCTGAGATACACGTCCCAGTCGGAGCGGATTACCGGTTCGCCGGATACGACCGCCTCGTAGTCGGACTTGGCCTTCGCAATCAACTCGTCTATCAGAGCCGGATTGAGGAACTCTCCCTCCCAGAGGTGCTTGGTACCGCCGAGCACGCGCACGTACTGGCCGGTGCTGATGCGGGTAATGTCATACTCAGGGAGAGCCACCGTCGCCATACATCTCCCGTCGAGTATGACGCCGCGCCCGTAGAAATAGAAGTCCAGGTTTTCGAAGCCGTACCGCTTGCTATCGTCGGGAAGGTCGTTCACGTCAACCGGCCACGGGGCTAGGAAGAACCTCGCCGCCGCGTCGGCGCGGGTGCACGGCTCCTTGACGTAGGTAAGCGTGTCCTCGCTGAAATATACGTCAAAATCGGAGCGAATTGCCGGTTCGCCGGATACAACCGCCTCGTAGGCGGATACGAACGCCTCGTACGCCGGTTCGACGAACTCTTTGGCATTCGAAATCATAGAGATATTGAACCCTCCGTCAGTCATGACCGACTCAATTGAAACCTGCTCGCCCAGCACTTCCAACCCCTCTATCGGGCCTATCGTCTCTGTCTCAACCCTGTGAGTCACGCCGTTCTTCTCGTAGGACACGTAGGCGCGCAAGAACTTGCCCCCGTCTTCGCTCGCCGGGGTGTAGTTGAAGCGCGCGCCTTCGATGTCGGTCCAAGTGGTGTCGTCGGGCGTATTGACGTCGCCGGGCCGGGCGTCGGCCCGCTGCCAGCGCCAGGGGCCTACCTGGTTGTCGTTAACCAGATAGGCAGTGATAGTCTCTCCCACCCGCTTCACTTCGTTCGCGTAATTAATCCTGGCCTCCCCGGCCTCGCCGGATGCCGTCTTCTGTAGAATTTTTCTCCTCTGGACCAGGAAGACCCTATTGGGGACATTGGGGAGCGCAAGGACTAAACCGAGCATCTCATTGAGACAATTTTCGAAGACGCGCCGACACACTGCCTCTGCATAGTGGTAGCTGCTCGATTTTTCATCCTGATAGAACTTGATAAGAGGGATTGCATAAGTGCCTATGTAAACCATGTCTCCTTCTTCCACATTCTCTTCCAGAAAGGCGAGAACGCCCTTGGCAGTGTGGTCGGTCTCATAGGGACTATCTTGCCGTATATCGCCCACTCCGGCCAGGGCTATTGCGCCAGCGGCCGCGACGGCCAGCGCTGGCCCCAGCCACCCACGGTGCGTGAGCGAAGACAGACAACCGGCGTTCCAATGAAGCGCCAAGCCTACCGCCAGGAAGACAATCGGCCCCAGATAGATAACTTGGCGAATGTCCCCAAGAGGATATACTCCCAGCACGGCAGCAGCGATGGAAATTGCAATGCAGAAGGAAAATAAAACTGCGATGGCCCGGTCTGGAAACTTGCCCTGAAACCTTCTGAGGAATGAAATCGCGAATGCGGCAAGCGCCGCTATCGCAACGACCCACGGCAAATGATACGTCAATAAACTCCAAATCCCATCAATCGAAAACTCGAAGAGCGACTGCGCGCCGAGTTTTCCCTGATAGTAATACGCCGATAAGTAGCCACCCGAGCCTAAATAGTCCTGCCTGCCGTAGCCTCCTTCCTTCCACTGATAGCGCAAAGTGACCGCGTAGCTTATGACGCAGCCAGCCAGAAAGCACGCCGCAGGCCAGAGCAGGACGATGCGCCGCTCGAGCCAATTGCGAATCCGGCGTAGGTATGTATTCCCTTCCGCCGCCGCCAAGGTCTGGGGGGAGGGTAAGACCACGGCGGCGCCCATTACGGCAACGCCGAACAGAACCAGACCGTACTGGAGCAGCGGCGCGAGGAACAGCGAAACGCAGAGCAGCGCCTTCCGGCCGTCCCGCAGATACCACAGCAGCCCCGCTGTCATCAGCACGGCCAGCAGCGCGTCGATCGAGTACTCCCGCGCATCCTGGGCGTGTTCTATTGCGGCAACCGAAAGAGTCGCCAGCAGAGCCGCCAGAAACGCGGCCCACCGGCTCACCCCGAGGTGCGGCAGCAAGAATAACATCACCGCCACGGTCAGGACGCTGGCCGCCGCCGGAAGAACCCGAACGCTGAAGGCGGAGACATCCACCTTCTGGACCGCCCACAGCGCCAGGGGATACAGGATCGGAGAGGAGTTGCTGTTACGAGTGCCGGGAATGACTTCCGAGAGGGCGACCCTCGAGATATTGGCCGCTGCCGCTTCGTCATGCGATAAGGAGCTCTCCGGCAGGTCATAGAAGCGCAGCCCCGCCGCCAGCAGGAGCAGGCCCACGAACAACCCCGCAAGGGCCAGCCGTTCCCAGGAAACGCGCGCGGGAAGGGAGAGATACCCCCCCCCCCCGTACCCATGTTCTGACAGCGCGCCGTCAGCGCGCGCCACAGACTGTCAGACCGAATCGAATCCCGTTGCAACTTCACTGCGGGGCCATCCTCCGCTGATATTCTACCCACACCTATGGCGCATACGACGGCGCAGCACAAGACGGCATTATACGACCTGCGCCCGGGAGTTGAACTTTATTGAAGGCGCCGCCAGAAACCTGTTCAGACCCTTACTGACCACCGACCACTGGCCACTGGCCACTGGCCACTGACCACTGACCACTGTCCACACTCGTGAATCGCCCGCGCCCATCCTGCTAATCCTGAGAATCCTGATTCAGACAATCTCCCCTTGACAACGACGAACCTCTGTCCTATACTTACCTCATGGAAGCAGCCAACCCAGCAGCAGTCAGCCTCGCAACCCCGGAGACCTGTCCCAAAACTGTCCCAGACCTGCCCCGGACCTGTTCCAGACCTGTTCCACAAGTGCCCCACATTTGTTCCACGAAATCGAACCCTCAGCTACGAGATGGGACAAAATGGAACAGTTTGGGACAGTTTTCGCCGAAAAGCCCAAGATCGAGGCGCTCAGGTGCGATTGCCCCGGGCCGGGCCCCCACGCCGGGGTCGTTGTGCGGCACCCTCCGGACTGCCGACGCATGGCGAGCCGCAAGATGACCGACATGATACCCAGACACATCCGTCCGTCCTTTCCGGTCGAGGTGCCGAGAAGCCAGGTCCGCGCAAAGTTCCAGGAGCTGCTGGGCATCGACGAGATACCGGCGTCGGTCGAGTTCGACGTCGACGAGCCGCGCGGGGAGGACGGCCTCCTGTTCACCGGCCTCACCTTCGCCAGCTACGTGGGCGAGACGGTGAGGGCCACGCTGGTGAGGCCGGCCGGGACCAGCGGGCCCCTCCCGGGCGTCGTCGCCATGCCGGGCACGGGCAGCTCGGCCGAGGAGGTGCTCCACCAGCGCATGTACCGGCCAACGCCGGAGCGCGGGCCGCTGCTCGGCTGGGGCCGCGCCCTCGCAAAGAAGGGATACGCAGTCCTGGCCTTCTCCCCCAAGGGCACGGTGGTCAGGCGGGGAACTCGGGACGACTGGGAGGAGGAGACGAAGCTGCTCGCCCCCTACGCAAGGCCGCAGCTGGGCATGTTGGCCGACGAGGCCGTGAGGGCCTCCCTGGTACTGGCCGCCGTCGACGGCGTGGACCCGGCCAGGATCGGGCTGACCGGCATGTCCCTGGGCGGCCTCGCATCCTGGCTGGCAATGTCGATGGCCCCCTGGATACGCGCGTCCGCCGTGGTCTGCGGCGTCCTCGGCACGATGGAGCAGATGATCCACAGAGGGCAGATCGAGCGCCACAGCTCCGCCATCTTCATCCCCCATATGCTCCGCTACTTCGACCAGCCGGAGGTGGTTGCGGCATGCATCGCCCCACGGCCCTTCATGATGGTCGCCCCGACCGAGGACGACGACATGCCCAGAGAAGGCGTGGACGAGCTGATCCGCGTCGTCGCGCCCGTCTACGAATCCGCCGCGCGCCCCGACCGCTTCCTGGTTCACCGCCCCCCTGGGATTCACACCTACCGGCTCGAATACTTCCACTGGGTGGCGGAATGGTTCGAGGAACGCCTGAAGCCAACCCCCGACTGAACCGGCCGACCGGCTCGACAAGCCCGGAAAACCCTCAGATTCCATGATGTCCAATAGGGAATCCAGAGAGGTTCTCCCCCTCCGGCAGGGGGTCTGGGCTGATCACCGCGACAACGATGGCGGCCGTGCACGGTTCACCCCTCCGGCAGGGAGGTCTGGGGTCACTCTCCACTCCCCACTCTCCACTCTCCACTCCCCACATCCTCCCCTCTGGCAGGGGGTCTGGGGACTCTGCCCCCAGTTTCTAAATGGGCGGGCGGGTGGGGACACCAGCCGACGAGTCGGCGCCCAAGTTGACTGAGCGTATGGGCCGCCGTATCCTTGAGAGGCAGAGCGGGAGTAACTCAGTGGTAGAGTTCCTGCCTTCCAAGCAGGATGTCGCGGGTTCGAGTCCCGTCTCCCGCTCCAGACTCTCCATGAACCCGGCAGGCTCCTCAGATGACCACCACCACTAACCCCGAAGCCGCCGTCCATCCCCAGGACGGCCGGCCCCTGCTCCACCTGGAAACCCGCCCCCAGTGGCGGGCGTGGCTGGAGCAAAACCACCGGAACTCGGACGGCGTCTGGCTCGTCTCATGGAAGAAGGCCGCCCAAAAACCCTCCATACCCTACTCGGAGACCGTAGACGAGGCGCTGTGCTTCGGATGGATCGACTCCAGAACCAACAGACTCGACGAACACCGCTCGATGCTGCGCTTCACCCCGCGAAACCCAAAGAGCGCCTGGTCGCGCGTCAACAAGCAGAAGATAGCGCGGCTGATCGAGGAAGGCCTCATGACCCCCGCCGGCCTCAGCCTCGTCGAAGCGGCTAAGGCCAACGGGTCATGGACGGTCTACGACGAGATCGAGGACCTGGCAACCCCTGCGGACCTGGCCTCCGCACTGGCCCGAAACCCCACGGCCCAAGCCTTCTTCCAGGCCTTCCCCGGCTCGTCGAAGAAGAACCTGCTCTGGTGGATAAAGTCCGCCAGGAAGCCGGAAACCCGCGCTGCCAGAATCGAGAAGCTGGTCCGGCTCGCCGCAGAGAACCGCATGGCCAATCATCCCGCCGGACGGGACAGAGGCCCATCCCCATGATCTGGATAGGCACCTCCGGCTACCAGTACCCTGAGTGGAAGGGCAGCTTCTACCCGGACGACATGCCGACGTCCAGGATGCTGCCCTACTACGCCTCCCGCTTCCAGACCGTCGAGATCAACTACACCTTCAGGCGGATGCCGACCGAGAAGGCAATCGCCGGATGGGCCGATGCCACGCCAGAGCCGTTCGCCTTCACCCTCAAAGCCCACAGGCGGATCACACACGACGCCAGGCTCGCCGACTGCGAATCGCTCATGCAGACGCTCTGCTCACGCGCCGCCGGACTCGGCGCGAAGCTCGGCGTCCTGCTCTTCCAACTCCCGCCGTACTTCAAGAAGGACGTCGACGTCCTCGAAGAATTCCTGCGCCTCATACCCCAGGGCGCGAGAGCCGCGTTCGAGTTCAGAAGCTCATCCTGGCACTCCGACGACGTATTCGAAGCCCTGAGACGCCGCGGCGCCGCCCTCTGCGTCGCCGACAGCGGGAAGATGACCACCCCGGTCGAACTCACCGCCGGATACTCATACTTCAGACTCCGGGACGAGGGGTACGACCGCGCGGACATAGAGCGCTGGAGCCAAACCGTCGCCGACGCCCACTCTCGACTAGACGACGTATTCGTCTACTTCAAACACGAAGACAAGGGCCTCGGCGCCCAGTTCGCACAGACCATGATGGACACCCTCGGCCTGCCAGGTCGGACAGCGGCTTGACCCGGAGAACGAAGACCGCAGGCGCCGTTGCGGGCATCCTCATCGCCGCCCTCCTCGGCCTGATGGCATGGGGCGTATTGAACAGAGAACAGGTCACCGGCCGCAGCGGCGAGGCCATAGTGGGCAAGCCGGCCCCTCCGATCTCGATGGAGCTGATGGACGGGGGCTGGCTCGACGCGCCCGGCAGCGCGGGGAAACCCGTCCTGGTCAACTTCTGGGCCTCGTGGTGCGCCCCCTGCCACGAGGAGGCCGCCCTGCTGGAGAGAACCTGGCGAGACTACGACGGCCGCATACTGTTCGTCGGCGTCAACATACAGGACTCCGAGGCCGAAGCCCGGATATACCTCGGCATGTACGACATCACGTACCCCAACGGCATCGATGCCGACGGCAGAATCACCATCGACTACGGCGTGATCGGCCTGCCCGTCACCTTCTTCATCGACTCGGACGGCGTGGTACGGAAGCGATGGGTGGGCGCGATCGACGACGCCACCCTCGACAGGTGGCTGAACGAACTGACCGCAGGCGCCGCACGGCTGGGCGGCTCCTGAAGGAAGACTCCCAACCGGCGCTACGAGACGGGGTACCTGGAGAAGTCGTACCCTTCCTTGACGATAACCTCGATCAGGGCGGGCTGACCCGTCCCGGTCACCTCGGCCGCCTTCTCGAACACCGGTATGAAGTCGGATGGATGCTCGACCCGCTCCGCCCACGCCCCGAGCGACCTGGCGAGGCCACTGTAGTCTCCGCCCAGGTATAGGTGTCTCTCAGCCGCCTCGGGCATGGAGCCGCGCTCGATAGCCATCGCGCCGTTGTTGAACACGACCGTCAGTATTCCCAGCCTGTTCCTGGCGGCCGTCTCGATGTCCATGCCCACCATCCCGATGGCGGCGTCGCCCATCACGTTGACGCAGAGCTTGTTAGGCTCGGCCAGCTTCGCGCCCATGATGATGCCCAGACCGTAGCCGAGCTGAGTCGACTTCCCCCAGCCCATGTAGGTGCGTGGGGCGACACACTCCCAGAACGGCACAAGCTGCTCTCTGGGGCTGCCCGAGTCGTGGGTGATGATGGTGTTCGCTTGGTCGACCGTCCTCATCATGTCCCAGATCACGCGGTACTGGTTGATCGGAACCTCGTTGGAGGTCAGCTGAGGCATCCAGTCGTCGAGCCACTCCTTCTTGACGGCGGCGACCTCATCAGCCACCCCGCCGCTCCTCCTGCCGACGCCGTTCGTCCGACTCCTGACCTCGTCTATGAGTGCCCGCAGCGTCAGCTTGGCGTCGCCGACCGCCGAATACGCCGCTATCTGATCCTTGTTCACGTCGGACGGGTCGTTGGTCGAGTGTAGTATCGTCTTGCCGTCCGGTATCTGGGGGCCGAACCCGGTCCGCGTAAAGCTGCACCCGATCCCGAAGATCACGTCCGCCTTCTTCAGGAAGTGGAATGCCCCCTTCTGGCCCGACCGCATCGCCGCGCCCAGCGACAGCGGATGGTTCTCGGGAAAGCCGCTCTTGCCGACCATCGTCGTTAGCACCGGGGTCTCCAGCAGCTCGGCCAGCTCGATCAGCTCGTCCGTCGCCTCCGCGTACATCACGCCCTGACCGGCATGAATCATCGGCGACTCGGCGTCGAGCAGCGCCAGCGCAATCGCCTCCACGTCCCCGGGGTCCGGGGCCGTCCTGTTGCCCGCGACGCTGGTGTAGTCGAGATTTGGGCCGTACTCCGCGGTCCACATATCCTGCGGCACCTCCACCAGCACGGGGCTGCCCTTGCCCGTGCGCAGCTGGTAGAAGGCCATTCGCATCAACTCGGGCACGCGCTCAATGCGATTGACCCGCGCCCCGTACTTGATGACGGTGCGGTAGCTCTCCACCGAGTCGTACTCGGGGCTGACGTGGGCCCTGTCCGTCGCAACGCCCCCCGGCAGGAGCAGTATCGGAACGTTGTCCCCGAACGCCTGCGCCGCGCCCGGATAGGCGTTCTCGGCCCCCGGGCCCTGTTGCATGGCGAACACGCCCAGCCGCCTGCCGTTGGTCGTGCGGCTGAATCCGTCCGCGATACCCATCCCAACCCGCTCCTGTCTGCAGAGGATGGGTTCGATGCCTATCCTGGCGCACTCCTCTATCAGGGGCTGCGCAGGGAAGGCGAAGAGATACTCCACGCCCTCACGTTTCAGCACTTCGGCTACGGCGCTGACACCCTGCATGGGGCTCCTCCCTTGTTTCCGTCGGGTTTCTCCAAGCGTTGGCAGGCCCTATCAGAGCCAGGGTCTGTAGACCGCGCCGCCTTTGACGGTGTGAACGTGTACGAGCCGACGGGACGCCTCGACCCAGACTCCAGGCTCCCACGCCATCGACCCCATCATGGTCGCCGTGCTGAGCCGGTCCACCAGCCCGAACCGCCCTTCCTCCTCCCGCATGACCGTAACGTCTCCCTCCGCGCCCACTCTCAGGGTGCCGAGCGCGCCTTCCAGACCGAGCACGCGCGCCGGTATCTCCGTGGAACGCCTCACGACCTCGTCCAGCGTCATGCCCAGATGCATGAGCTTGGTGAGGGTGGACGCGAAGTCGTACACCGGCCCCTCTATGCTGACGTTGTGGATGTCGGTGCTGATCGTGTCCGGCAGGACGCCGTTCGCAAGCGCCTTCTCCGCCGACCTGAAGGAGAACCCCCCGCCGCCGTGACCGAGATCGATCACCACGCCCCTGCCCTGAGCCTCCTTCATCCCCTCCACCACCGCGCCCGAATCTTCGAGAACGCCATCTCCAAAGCCGTGAAAGGAGTGCGTCACCACGTCGCCGGGCCTCAGCATACTCATCAGCTTCGGGAGCGGCGAAGGGCTGTTCCCGACGTGAATCATCACGAATCCGCCGAACCCTTCGG
Organism: uncultured Dehalococcoidia bacterium; assembly: GCA_958295685.1. Lineage (GTDB taxonomy): Bacteria > Chloroflexota > Dehalococcoidia > Lucifugimonadales > CATQGZ01 > CATQGZ01. The sequence goes on along the minus strand of OY282365.1, from coordinate 73,447 downwards.
CTGCCCCGACAGCCCGCTTCAGCATCTCAATGTCGCTGCTTTCTCCCAGAATGTGGCGGCCCAGCCGCGCCTTGATCCCCTTGACGTAACGGCGGTTTGCCGCCCCTGCCTCCACGGCCAGCCCCACGTCGGCCCACCTCGAATCCTCCAGCTCCCCAATCTCAGAAGACACGATCCCCATAGCCGAGATGTTCAGAAGGGCGAACAGCCTCGTCCGAGCGCGTTCGAGAGTGTGCCTGCGAAAGCCGCCGAACGTCAGCGCCCCTGCCGAGCCCGCGTCCAGAGCGGTCGTCACTCCCTTTGACAAGTTGCTGACGTCGGGATCGATCCCGTAGGTCGACACCCCCCAGTAGGCGTGGACGTGCAGGTCGATGAGGCCGGGCGTGACGATCAGGCCGTCCGCGTCCAGAACTTCCTTCGCGCTGTCCGCAGGTATGGCGTCTTCGAGCGCGGTAACCTTGCCTCCGCTCAACCCGACGTCCCTGACGTCATGCAACCCCTGGGACGGGTCCACCACCGTCCCGCCCCTGATCAGCAGGTCGTATCTCACAGGTCTCGCTCCCTAGACCACCATGTTCAACGGGTTCTCCAGCTGCCCCTTGATCTCGATCAGGAACTGCGCGCCGTCGGCGCCGTCCACAAGCCTGTGGTCAGCCGACAGCGTCGCCGTCATCATCTCCGCTATCACGATCTGATCGTCCTTCACGACGGGGCGCTTGGTCACGGTGCCCGCGGCCAGCACCGCCGTCTGCGGCGGGTGGATGATGGCCGTGAAGCTTGTGACGTCGAACATGCCCAGGTTGCTGATCGCAAAGGTCCCGCCCGTGTACTCCCTGGGATTCAGGCTGCCGCTCTTGGCGCGCGCCGCCAAGTCCCTGCTCGCCAGCGCTATCTCTCTCAGCGACTTGCCCCCACAGTCCATGATCGCCGGAACGATCAGACCCTCGTCATCCGCCATGGCCACTCCCACGTTGATCGTCTCGTTGATGCGTACTCCGTTCTCCTCCAGGTATGCGTTGAACATCGGGTATCTGGCGAGGGCCCTGACGCACGCCTTGATTATGAAGTCGTTTACCGTGATCTTGACACCATCGCCTTCCAGGTCGCGGTTGATGGACCGCCGCAGGTCCATTGCCCGCGTCATGTCGATGTCGGTCGACACGTAGAAGTGCGGCTTCTCCTGCTTGCTCCTGACCGTGACTCTCGATATCTGCTGGCGCATCCGCGTGAGCGGCACCAGGTCTTCGTCAGGCTCGGAAGGAGCCTCCACCGGTTCGGAATCCGACTCCTCATCCGGAGCCTCTTCCTCTGCCGGGGCTTCCTCCTCATCCGGGGCTTCCTCATCCGAAGCCTCCTCTGCCGGAGTCTCCTCATCCGGAGCCTCCTCCACGGGGGCCTCCTCCATCAGGGTCTCCTCTTCTTCCGGTTCTTCCGGCTCAGGGGCCGCCGGCTCCTCCTCCGGGACTGGGTCGGGGGCAGCCAGCACGTCATCTCTCGTAATACGCCCTCCCGGTCCCGTGCCGACGATCTCCGAGAGGTCCAAGCCCCTCTCCTCGGCCAGCTTCCGCGCCACCGGCGAGGCCCTGACCAGGCGGGCAGGCGGCTCGGGCGCGTCTTCGACAGGGGCCGGGGCCTCCTCGGCCGCCGGCGCCTCCTCGGCAGGCTCCTCCTCCACGGATGTCTCTTCAATCCCCGCCGGCTGATCGGTTACGTCTTCCATATCTGGAATCTCCTCTCCCTCTTCTGCGATTATTGCGATGGCCTCGCCTACGGCCACCGTAGTCCCCTCCGGAACCAGTATCCGGTGCAACAGCCCGCTCGCGTAGGACTCGAACTCGACCACGGCCTTGTCCGTCTCCACCTCCGCCACGGGGTCACCCTCCCTCACCTCATCGCCCTCGGACACCAGCCACCGAACGACCGTGCCCTCCTGCATGTCGTACCCCATCTGCGGCATGTTAAGCTCAGTGCTCATCGCAAAACCTCTCCTATAACCCGAAGTTTCGTTCGATAGCCTGCAATATGCGCTCAGGACTCGGATACACGGCCGCCTCCAGCTTCCGGGAATAGGGCGCCGGAAGGTTGGCCCCGGACACGCGGACGACCGGACCGTCCAGGTCGTCGAACGCCTCCTCCTGAACCGTGCTCACGATCTCGCCGGCAAATCCGCCGGTGCGCCACGCCTCGTCCACGACCACGACCCGGCCGGTCTTCCTGGCAGACTCGACGATCGTGCCCGTGTCCAGGGGACGCAGGGTCCGAAGGTCTATCACCTCCGCTTCATGGCCGCTCTTTTCCATGAGAGCGGCGGCCGCCTCCTCGGCGAAGCGGGCCATCCGCGAGGAGGCGACTATCGTTACGTCTTTTCCCGCTCGTCTCACCGCAGCCGAACCTATCGGGACATCGTACCAGTCGTCCGGCACCTCGCCCCTGACCCCGTACAGCAGTGCGTGCTCGGCGTATATCACGGGGTTGTCGTCGGCCACGGCAGACCTCAACAGGCCGAGGGCGTCGTAAGGCGTCGATGGCGCGACCACCTTCAGGCCGGGAACCGACGCAAACCACCCCTCCAGGCTCTGCGAGTGCGTCGCGCCCAGCTGTCCGCCTCCCCCGGTCACGGTGCGGATCGTCAGAGGAATCGAGAACTGCCCGTTAGACATGTAGCGCAGCTTGGCCGCGTGGTTGACGACCTGGTCCATCGCCAGCAGCATGAAGTTGATCGTCATCACCTCCACCACCGGCCTCAGCCCACCCATCGCCGCCCCAATGGCCGAACCGACGATCACAGACTCCGCTATCGGCGTGTCCCGCACCCGGTCCGGGCCGTAGTCTGCCAGGAACCCGCGAGTCACCGCGTAGCTGCCCTCGTACCGCCCTATGTCCTCCCCCATCAGGAAGACGCGGTCGTCCCTGTCCAGAGCCTCGCGCAGCCCCCGGGCAACAGCTTCTCTGATGGTGATCTCAGCCACCGGCCGCTCCATCATCCATATAAGTTCTCGTACACCGTGTCCAGCCTGGGCTCAGCGCTGTTCTCGGCGAACTGGATGGACTCCCTGACGGAAGCGGCCACCTCCTCGGCGATCTCCTCGACGTCTGCGTCCGAGAGCAGACCGCCCTCTACTGCGAGCTCGCCGAACCACTCTATCGGGTCCCTGCCGCGCCACGCCGTGACCTCGGATTCGTCCCGGTACTCCTCAGGATCGGCCAGCGAGTGACCGCGGAACCTGTAGGTCATCGCCTCCAGGAAGACGGGGCCGCCCCCGTCCCTGACGCGGGCCAGCGCCTCCGTCGTCGCCTCTCTGACCCCGACCACGTCCATACCGTCGATCTGAGCGGCCGGAACCTTGTAGGACTCGGCCGTCAGGTAGATGTCTCGGCCTCCCGCGTGAGTGCGGTCCACGTGTGTCCCCATGCCGTACAGGTTGTTCTCGAGGAAGAACAGCACGGGCAGCTTCCAGAGAGACGCCAGATTCAGGGACTCGTGGAACTCGCCCTGGTTGACGGCGCCGTCTCCGAAGAAGCACATCACCACCCTGCCCTGTTCCAGATACTTGACGGCGAGGGCCAGCCCGACTGCGATGGGGAGTTGACCACCCACTATCCCATAGCCCCCCATGAAGTTACGCGAGGAGTCGAACAGATGCATCGAGCCGCCCTTGCCGCCGCTGCTGCCCGTCACCTTGCCGCACAACTCGGCCATGATGACCTTGGGGTCCATTCCCCTAGCCAGTGCGTGCCCGTGATCCCGGTAGTGGCTGACAACATAGTCGTCAGCGTTCAACGCGGGTATCGCTCCGACAGCCACCGCCTCCTGACCGATGTACAGGTGGAGAAATCCGCGGATCTTGCCCTGCATGTACAGCCGACTGCTGGCCTCCTCAAACCGCCGAATCAACAGCATCTGTCTGTAGAACTCGATGGCCTGCGGCCTCTGCAGGTTCAACGCTTCAGTCACCTTCCTCTAACACCGCCATTCTCGTTCCTTCAGGATATGCGCCGCAAGGCCGCTGGGGTTCCCACTTCGCCGAATCGGGAGCGCCCATCTATATGTGGATCGCCTCCCCATCGGCGGCCAAGGCAGCCTCCTTCAGCGTCTCCGAGATGGTCGGGTGCGGGTGGACTGCCCAGCCCAGCTCGTTGGTCGTGCCCTCCAGCAGGCGCGTCAGCGCCAGCTCGCCGAGGAGCTCGGTCACCTCCGAGCCTATCATGTGGGCGCCCAGTATCTCGCCGATCTCCGAATCCACGACGAGCTTGACCATGCCCCCTGTCTCCCCCAGGGCCAGGGCCTTGCCGCTGGCAGCCATGGGAAACCTGCCCACCTTCACACTGTGCCCGCGCTCGCGGGCCTGCGCCTCGGTGAGTCCGAAGCTGGCAACCTGCGGCCGGCAGTAGATAGCCCGCGGCATCAGTTCGTAGTCGAGCCGGGGGGTGTTGAGACCCGCGATCGACTCCGCGGCCGCCACCCCCTGGGCGGAGGCGGCGTGCGCCAGCAGCATCTTGCCGGTCACGTCTCCGATAGCGTACACCCCCTCCACGTTCGTGGCCATTCGGTCGTCTATCCGCACGAAGCCGCGCTCAGTCTCGACTCCGACCTCCTCCAGCCCGATGCCCTCAATGTTCCCTTGAACGCCGACCGCGGCCAGCACCCTGTCACACTCGATCACCGACTCCTCGCCGCCGGACGAAACCGTGACCGCCGCCGCGCCGCCTGAGACCTCTACGCCGCGAACCATGGCGCCCGTCATGGCCTTTATGCCCTGCTTGAAAAAGGCGCGCTCCAACTGCTGGCTGATCTCCTCGTCCTCGAGCGGGACAAGCCTCGGCAGCAGCTCGACGAGCGTGACCTCCGCCCCATAGGTCCGGTAGACGTGGGCGAACTCCACGCCGGTCGCCCCGCCCCCGACTATGACGACCCTCTCAGGAGTCTCCCGGAGCTCCAGGGCCTCCCTGCTTGTGATGACTACCTCGCGGTCCACGGGGAGCCCGGGCACGGCTCGCTCACGGGCCCCTGTTGCCACGATTACGTTGTGCGCGGACAGGGTCCCTCCATCGACCTGAATCGTGGACCTGTCCCTCAGGACGCCGGTCCCCTCCACGTGTTCGATCCCGTTCTTGCGGAGCAGAGAGGCAATCCCCATCGTCAGGCGCCTCACGACCCTGCGGCTGCGGTCTATCGCAGCGCCGAAATCATAGCTGAGATTATCGAAGCTGATACCGAAATCACCCGCGTGTCGGACCAGATCCAGAACCTCCGCGTTCCGAAGCAGCGCCTTGCTCGGAATACATCCCCAGTTCAGGCAGACGCCGCCCAGCGCGTCGCGCTCGACCACGGCCGTCTTCATTCCAAGCTGAGCGGCCCTGATGGCCGCCACGTATCCGCCCGGGCCCGACCCCAGCACTACAAGGTCATAATCAGCCAACAGCCACCTCGACTACACCCGAAGGATCGGCGCATATCTTACACCATAACCGTCATCCGTAGTAGCCGCAGGGCAATCGCGTAACTGTTCAGTCCTAGTGAGGGGAATGTCTTCTCCCCCTCTGGATACCGGCCTGCGCCGGTATGACGGCGGCTGTGCGATAACGAGAGTCCTCATAGACTTACCTGCCCGGCCCTCCTGCCCGACCCTCCTGCCCGGCCCTCCTGCCCGGCCCTCGCCTCCCCTGCCGGGCCGGTTTTGCTGAAAACTGTCCCAAACTGTTCCATTTTGTCCCATCTCGTAGCTGAGGGGTTCGATTTCGGGGTACAAATGTGGGGCACTTGTGGAACAGATGTGGAACGGAACCGGAGCAGTTCTGGGGCAATTGTGGGACAGGTCCCGGGGGTGAGGGCGCCCCTTGCGCGCCCTTACGGGCGCGGCTGCGCCGCGATGCCCGGAGCATCGGCGGCTGGCATGGGTGAGGAAGGTCATCGGGTCTCTCCTTGCGTCGAGGCAGAGTCGGCGAATGTGATTATACAGACACGGGAACGGACGTGTCAAGGGTTGTTGTCAGAATCAGGATTCTCAGGATTGGAGGATTTGTCAGGATTGGCCGGATGGATTCCTGCCCGTATTGGGTACGGGGCAGGCTGTAGCGGCGATTAGTGAATCGCCGGCAGCCTCCTCCGCAACCTCTCAGGAGCCGCTCCTTGACAGCCATCGGGCCTCCTCATAAGCTAATCCGAAACAACCCGCCGCCAAAGGAGAAGCAGGCCGTGCTATACCGCGTCAACCACGTGCACATCAAGTCCCCCGACCCCAAAGAGACCGCCGACTGGTTCGTAAGAGCCTTCGACTTCAGGATCGTCAGCGACACTGTCCGCACGTTCGGAGACCGCTTCATCGGCTGCGCCGACCCGGCGGGCTTCACGGTGAACATCTCCGGCGCGCGCGCCGGAGAGACCCTCGGACCAGGCGACGCAGACGCTCACCACGGGCTCGAGCACTTCGGAGTCGACGTTGAGGACATCGAAGCCGAGATAGCGCGGCTCACCGGCTTGGGCGCGGAACTCAAGGAGGGACCTATAGACGTCCCGGGCGGGCCGCTGATCGCCTTCCTGAAATGCCCCCCGGAGACCAGGGTCGAGCTGATACAGCCCCGGTAGCCGCCGCCCCGCCGCCCGCCCATGACCTTCGCCTCCTCGCTGCTACGGAGAATGACGGCAGCGGCCCTTCTCAGGAGCCGCGTATACGAAGAGATCAATCAGGTGAGGGGCACCGGCCTCCAGGCCATGACGGTGCTTCTCCTAATGACCCTCGCAAGAGGCGCAGGGCGAGTCGGCATAGCCGAATCGGAAGCCCCCGAATGGCTCGTATTCTTGGAAGGCGCCTTCCTGGGACTGGTCTGGTGGACCGTCTTCACCCTGGCGGGATTCGTGATCGCAGCCATGATAACCCCAAGGGGCGCCCGCCCTCGACAGGCACAGATGGCCAGGTTGATCGCCTTCGCCCAAGCCCCAGGCGCCCTATGGATACTCGGCTTCGTGCCAAGATTCGGCTTAACCCTCGTCAGCGGCGTGGTGATCTGGCAACTCGCGGCCACCGCGGTTGCCATCCAGCACGCGCTCGGCGAACCGTCGGCCAAGGGCGCGCTCAAGGCCGTCCTCGTCACCGCTGCCGGACTGGCGCTCTGGTTTGTGATACAGTGGATGTTCCAGTAAATAGCCTAGGACGCGCAGGAGGAACCCACCCCATGGTTCGAGACTGCATCTTCTGTAGGATCGGCAGCGGAGACGCCCCAGGCGTCCTCCTGTATCGGAACGAACACTGCTTCGCCGTCGCCGACATCGAGCCGAAGGCCCCGGTCCATCTGCTCGTCATCCCAAACCAGCACTTCACCTACCTGGGCAGTCTGGCCCCCAGCTTCTACACCGTGCTCGGCGAAATGTTCGCCGCTGCCAGAACCCTCGCCGAGACCCACGGCATCGCCGGATCGGGATACAGGCTGGTAGTCAATCAGGGAGAGAACGCGGGGCAGCAGGTCTCGCACCTCCACCTCCACCTCTTGGGAGGGCGCCCGCTCGACGCGATGGGCTGACAGCGCCGCCGCCGGGACGCCCCGGTCCTACACCGGCATGGTCCGCTTCGTGTACGCCCGACCCACCGCGGCCGCCGCCCCGCCGCCCTCACCGGACGACCCGATCATCACGCCCTCGTCTATCATCCGGGTAACGTCGTCCTCGACCACCCTGTTCAGAAAGAAGATGCCTGAGCTCCTGCACGCCGAGAGCACGCGAGCCCGGGCGGCCAGCATATCGTCCGGCAGGGCAGCCTCAGGCCGCGTCTCGTAACCCAGCGACATGCTCATGTCTCCCGGGCCCCACTCCGCGAACGCAATCCCGGGCACGCGCGTGGTTGTGTCGGCGTAGAGCAGCGCGCGCGTATTCTCGATCTTGACCCCCAGCAGCAACTCGCCCGCCGGATTCAGGGGCCACGGATCGGCCTTCTCCAGATACTCCTGCTCCGAGACTCCCCAGACCCTCGCAGCGTAGCCCTGCCCGCCCGCGCCCCTCCTGCCCTGCCCCAGCCACTCACCCACGCCCGCCCGAACGAACGGATACCGGCAGGCCTCCACAAACGCCCGGACCGCCCCCGGTGTCTCCGCGTGGCAGAGAAGCGCCCCGTGAACCCCCCTGGCGAGCGTCTGCTTGAACATCCATGCATTGGCGCGAACCACGGCCTCGTCCGTGCCGTCCGTGGGCACCGTCGTGATCACCGCAGGGGTCCTGTGGCCGCTGTTGGTGGGCCCGCCGTCCACCAGCCCGCGCATGAAATCGTCGAGACCGGCCAGGTCGAACGCGCCGTGCTCGAAGTCCACCGCCAGATAGTCGGCCCACGTCTTGGCCTTCGCCCTGCCGTTCTCGTAAGTCAGCGCGCCCGCATCCGTGTAGTAGACAGGCTGCCCCTGCTCCAGAAGTTCCAACGCTCTGTTGACTCGCCTGGGCATCTCACACCTCGCTTCTTAATCCGCGGCGTTCCTCAGCCGCCTCGATCACCCGTATATCGACCGACGCGGAGCCGCCCTCGACGGTGACCAGCGCGGCCGTCGACGACACCATGAACGACCGGTAGCCCTGGCCGGGGCTGACGAAGAGCACCCCGTCCCGGACCTCGTCGCGGACCTCGTGCAGGTGCCCGAACAGCACCACGTCGACGGGCCCGGTGAAGTCTTCCAGAAGCTCGCCCAGTCCGAAGGGAGGGCCGCCCCAGGCGGGGTGGGTCACGCCAACGCGCAGCCCGCCCGCCTCGAACACGTCCACGGCCGGAAGCGCCCTCCTGACGTCCACCGGATCCGAGTTGCCATGCACCAGAACCGCACGGCGGGCGGACTCCCGCATCCCCTCGACCACGCTCATCTTCGTAAAGTCGCCGCAGTGAACGGCGATGTCAGCCTCCGAGACCATCTCCCTGATCTCTGGGTGGACCTCTCTCCACTCGACGCAGTGCGTGTCCGAAACGACGGCGATACTGGTAACCATGACCGGCGGGATTCTAGCAGAGAATGCCGCGCCTTGTCCCCCAAAACCTCCCGCCCTATAATCACGTCCGCCGAACGAGAAGGAGGCGTGATGGCCCCGACAATACACGTGATGACGTCGAACGAGAGTGAACTGGACGCGTACCGAGGCCACGCGCCTGAAGGCGTCGAATTAGCCTGGGTGGACTCCGGCGCCTCCCTCGAACGCCAGGCCGCCCAGATCGAAGGGGCCGTCGCGCTCATCGCACCGTCATACCCCGTCCCTGGAGACCTGGTGCAGGCCGCAGGCTCCCTGAAGCTGGTGCAGGTCACCGGGGCAGGGACCGACCGAATGAACCTCAGCGAGCTGACCTCGCTGGGCGTGAGGGTCGCAAACCACGGCGGCGGCAAGGCCGACGCGGTCGCCGAGCATACCATCGCGCTCATGCTCGGCGTCTACCGCAAGCTCCACCTCCTATTCTCTTCGGTGCGAGCCGGCAGATGGGGACGGGACGTCCGCCACTGCCAGCCTTACGAGAGCCGCGAATTGACGGGCAAGACGGTCGGAATCGTCGGACTGGGACACATCGGCAAGGAGGTCGCCCGACGACTCCAAGGCTGGAAGTGCGGCCTCCTCTACTACGACGTCGTCGCGCCCGCCCCCGAGGTCGAGCGCCAACTGAAGCTGCGCCGCGCCTCCCTGGACGACCTGCTCGAAGCCTCCGACGTCGTCGCGCTCCTCGTCCCACTCACGAACGGCACGAGAGGCATGATCGGGGAGAGGGAGCTCGCCATGATGAAGCCAACCGCGATTCTCGTAAACACCTGCCGCGGGCCGGTGGTAGACGAGCGCGCCCTAATCGAGGCCCTGCGGAACGGAACCATCATGGGCGCGGGCCTCGACGTGACCGACCCCGAGCCGCCCGACCCCGACAACCCGCTGCTCCGCATGGACAACGTCGTCGCCACGCCGCACCGCTCGTCGGCGGTACCGGAGGCCGCGGAAAAGTCCCGCGCCTTCGCCGTCCGGAACGCGGCGCGGGTTGCTATGGGCGGGGAGCCGCTGTCGGTGGCGCCCGCCGAATAGCCCCGCGCCTCAGTAGATGACCTTCTCCTCCATCAGGCGCCTCACGCTGTCATCGTCCAGTCCCAGCAACTCCTTGAATACGTAGTCGTTGTGCTGGCCAAAGAGCGGCGCCGGAAACCAGGGCGGTTCCGGCATCGCGCTGAACTTCGCAGGAAGCCCTGCCACGGCACGCCTGCCCACCTCCGGGTGGTCGAGTTCGATAACGAAGCCCCGCTCGGCAAACTGCGGATCCCCGATCAGGTCGAAGGTGTTCATCACCGGACCCGCCGCAACGCCGACGCTCTGAAGCAGGCTCATCGTCCGGTCGGGCGGAAGGGTGGCCGTCCACTCCCCTATGAGACGGTCCAACTCCTGTTCGTTTCGTTTCCTGTCCCTGAGCGTAGCGAACCTGACGTCGGAGAGCCACTCCGGGCGGCGCGCAGCCTCGCATAATGCCCGCCACTCCTCGTCCCCGGCGACCGCGATGGCCACCCACTGGTCATGGCCCTCGGCAGGATATACGGCGTGCGGCGACATCTCCGCCACGTGATTACCCTCCCGGCCTCCCTCGCGGCCGTTCATGGCGAAGTCCATGAACGCCTCCGGGATCAGCGTGCTCACCGCCTCCGCCATGGACACGTCTATGAACTGGCCCTGCCCCGTCCGTCGGTGATGCGACACGGCGCCCAGCACGTGGAAGGCCATCATCGCGCCGATCAGGTAGTCCGGCAGATTGCCTCCCGGCTGCACGGGAGCGCCGCCCTCGTATCCCGTAATCGAGGTCAGCCCTCCGTATGACAGGGTGTTCGGCCCCCATCCGGTCGCGTTGAAGTCGGGCCCGTCCACGCCCAGAGTGCTGCCGCTGAGGTAGATGATGTCCGGCTTCACCTCACGCAGCGCCTCGTAGCCCAACCCGAGCCGTTTCATCACGCCGGGCGCGAAGTTCTCGGACACGACGTCGCACTTCCGGACCAGCTCCATGGCCAGATCGACCGCGCCAGGCGCCTTCAGGTTCAGCGTCATCCCCAGCTTGCTGTAGTTGTTCCCATTCCAGGCCCCCGAACGATTGCGGCCGGCAATCCCGTCAGTGCTCGCTTTCGACCCGGCGCGGCCCCACTCCACGCGAGCGTCCGACTCGACCCGAAGCACCTCGGCCCCCATGCTGCCCAGCCACTGCATGCAGTGCGGGACAGATAGTATCCAACCGAAGTCGAGAACCCTGATCCCCTGCAAGGGCCTGTTTCCCTGCGCCACGTCCCGACGCCCTCGGCGTTCGACCCTCCTCGCTTCCTCGAACACCTCGCCGCCGTGCTCGCCCAGCAACGGGGCCGGACGCTCCAGACTCCAGGGCGTCCCACACATACGGACGGGCGCGCCGGGCTGGGTGACCTCTCCGACCACGGGATGGCGCTGACGCGCGAAGAATCCCCTCTCAACGTACTGCCGGCAGCCGATCACCTCCCCCACGGTGTGAACCGGGAAACACGGCACGCCCCGCGCCTGGAACATCCCGAACAACTCCCGACGTGTGTACTGCCCCAGCCACTTCAAGACCATAGGCTCCGCGGCGTCGGCCCTGGCGATGAGGTTCTCCACATCGGAGAACTCCTCACCGACGGCCCATTCCGGATTCCCCATCAACCCCTTCAGCGCGTCCCACCAGTGTTGCAGCGTGAACGAGAGAGACACGTAGCCGTCCCTGCACTCCCATATCCAAGGAAGGTTATTCTTCAGCCGGCTCTCCGGCAGCTGTGAGACCTCATGGGAGAAGAGAGCGAAGTTGGACCGGACATGATTGGCGACCGACTCCATGGCAGACACGTCCACCTGCTGCCCAGACCCGTAGACGTCCCTGTAGAACACCGCGATCATCGAGGCCAGCGCAGCCGACCAGCCGGCCAGATACTCCGACTGGTAGCCGCCCACGCGCAGCGGGTGCTCGGTCTCAGGGGCTGTTACGGAAAACCACGGCGTCTCGTAGCCAAGACCGCCCATGTGTGACACGACCAGGTCCGGCCCCTTGTAGTCACGATACGGCCCGGTCAGTCCGAACGGAGTCACGTAGGCCGCGACCAGACCGGGATGAGCCGGCCCCAGCCTCTCGTACCCGAGTCCCAGCTCGACCGCGCGGAGCCTGGACAGATCGGTTACGAACACGTCCGCCGAGGCCAACAGGGTCGAGAGCTTCCCGTAGTCCGACGCCCTCGACAGTTCCAGAACGACACTGCGCTTGTTGGCGTTCAGGTATATGAACCGACCGCTGGCCTCCATGTCCGGCTCGTCGCCCGGGAAAGGCCCGAAGCGGCGGGTGGGATCCCCTTCCGGCGGCTCCACCTTGATCACGTCCGCCCCGAGGTCGGCGAACGCCTTAGCGCACAGAGCGCCTGCAACCCCGCGGCTATACTCGATAACGGTAAGGTTAGACAGCGCCCGACCGGCCAAAACGGTCACCTCCGCTAGACACGCCCGACCACGCGCCCGCATTCTACGTCAGCCCCCACGCGAACACAACGGCAAGAGACCCAAATCCCACCCCGTCATTCCCACGAAAAGCCTGCCCCGTACCAAGACACGGCGCCGGAATCCATCCGGCCAATCCTGATTCAGACAATCCGCCTCTCGATACGCCCGTTCTGTGTCCGTATAAAGTAGAATCCTCCGGCAGCCAGTCACAGTTAGGGAGGTCACACACGTGGGAGTCTATGAGGATCTCGGAGTCAGAACCATCATCAACGGCTGGGGCAACGCCACGTTGACCGGGGGCTCCATCATGCGCCCGGAGGTGCTCGCGGCTATGGAAGAGGCCAGCCGCTCCTACGTGTGGATGCCCGAACTGCTGGAAAAGGCAGGAGGCCGAGTCGCGGAGCTTGCCGGCGTCGAAGCGGCCTACGTCACCGCAGGCGCGGCAGCGGGGATAGTGGTCTCGGTGGCCGCGTGCATGGCGGGAACCGACCACGAAAAGATGCTCCGGCTGCCGGACACCGCGGGCATGAAGGACGAGGTGATCGTCCAGGCCGCGCAGATCGGCGGATACGACAACATGATCGAGGTCACCGGCGCAAAGGTCGTGGCGGTCGGAGACGAACACGGGACGGACCCGGAGCAGCTGGATGCCGCATTCAGCGCGCAGACTGCGGCAGTGGTCCACTTCTTCGCATACGCATCCGCCGCCGGCGTGCCGCTGGAGCAGGTGATCGAGACCGCGCGCCGGCGAGGTGTCCCGGTAATCGTCGACGCAGCGGCAGAGTTCCCGCCCTACTCCGTCCTCCGCCGCTTCACCGAAATGGGGGCGGACCTCGCCATCTTCAGCGGCGGGAAAGGACTCCGCGGCCCGCAGTGTACCGGCCTCGTGCTGGGCCGCAAAGACCTCGTCGAAGCCTGCGCCGTACAGGCCAGCCCCAACCACGGCGTGGGACGTCCGACGAAGGTCGGAAAGGAAGAGATCGTCGGGGTCGTGAAGGCCCTGGAACTGTACGCAGCCGAGAGCGTGCAGCAGGACGAGCGGACAAGTTGGGAGGAGCGGTGCTCCCATATGTCCGCGGGGATTTCCCGCGTCGCGGGCGTTCGCGCATACACCGAAGTCGCAGGCCCGACCTATCTGCCAGGACGCAGCGGGGTAACCCCGGAGGGCGTTCCGGTCACACAGGTCCGGTGGGACACCTCCGCCATACCCAGAACCCCAGACGAGGTGGCGCAGGAACTCTACGACGGCAGCGAAGGCATAAAGGTCGGGACCACGCCGGACGGCCTGACGATCTCGCCGCACACCCTGCAATCCGGCGAAGAGCGGATCGTCGCGCAGCGCGTGGCCGAGGCGCTGGCCTTGACAAGGTGACCTCAGCCGACGGACGGCAAGCCCTCTCACACGTCCACAACCGACACCACACGCCGAAACCGTTCAGACTCTGTGAGATCCGAAGGGGTTCTCCCCTTGACAGCCGCGAACCCATGTACTAGGATATTCGCGTGAAAGGAACGTAGCCATGGCCATGCCGAACCACGTTCACGGAACCAACCGGCCCGTAAGGGCACACGAGGGGCGCCCTCACCCCCGGGACCTGTCCCACAATTGTCCCAGAACTGCTCCGGTTCTGTTCCAGACCTGTTCCACAATTGCCCCACATTTGTTCCACGAAATCGAACCCTCAGCTACGAGATGGGACAAAATGGAACAGTTTGGGACAGTTTTCAGCAAAAACCACAGGCCACGACCGCCCTGCGCTTGCAGACAGGGAGACCTCATCAACTCTGAACAGCTGCCACGGGCCTCGCAGGGTTGACAAGCAACGAAGCCCTGTGCTTCAATCCAGCTTGCCCGCATAGAGGCGAGTCACAGTGCTGGACGGCTATGGGCGAACGCCGCCTCCGTCCTCTGCTATCTAAGACCGAGCATACCGTGCAGGCGTCCCGCGCGGTTTACCGAACACACTAGGGGGGTTCGATGGCCAGGAAGCTGCTGGATGTTAACAACCTGACGACGCACTTCTTCACCTCGGACGGCGTGGTCAAGGCGGTTGACGGCATCAGTTATCACCTCGACGAGGGCGAAATCCTGGGCATCGTGGGCGAGAGTGGCTGCGGCAAGAGCGTGAGCGCTCTCTCACTGATGAGGCTGGTAGCCGACCCGCCAGGGAAAATAGTCGATGGCAATATCACGTTCGAGGGCAACGACCTGCTCCAGTTGGGCGACTCCGAGATGCGGTCGATTCGGGGCAACCGGATGGCAATGGTCTTCCAGGAACCCATGACGTCGTTGAACCCTGTGCTGACCATCGGGCGTCAGATCACAGAGACCCTCGAACTGCATCAGAACATGAGCAAGTCCCAGGCTAGGGACCGCGCGGAGGACCTCATCAGAATGGTGGGCATCTCGGATGCCGGGAGCAGACTGAAGGACTACCCCCACCAGTTCAGCGGCGGCATGAGGCAGAGGGTGATGATAGCCATGGCCCTGAGCTGCAATCCGAAACTGATCATCGCAGACGAGCCGACGACGGCCTTGGACGTCACCATCCAGGCCCAGATACTGGAGCTCATGAGAGAGTTGGCCCAGCAGTTCGGAACCGCCCTGATCATCATCACCCACAACCTGGGGGTCGTCGCCAGGTACGCGCACCGCGTCGTGGTCATGTACGCCGGCAAGATAATCGAGACAGGCACGGCGGACGAGATATACAGGAACCCCAGTCACCCATACACGCTGGGCCTGCTGAACTCAGTCCCCAGACTCGACGAGGCTGTCAAAGCCTCCCTCGACCCTATTGAAGGACTCCCGCCGGACCTCGTAGACCTCCCACCCGGGTGCAGCTTCGCGCCGCGCTGCCCACACTCCGCCGGCCTCGATCGATGCACACAGGAGACGCCCTACCTGATGGAACACTCCGAGGCCCACAACACCGCCTGCTGGCGGCACGAAGAACTCAAACAACTCACGACCGCGGCGAGAGCGGGCTAAGGTGACAGGGATGGCAGCAACCACAGCGTCAAAGGAACAGACGACGGCCTCGATGAACGGCAGCGGAGACGTCCTCCTCGAAGTCAGGGACCTGAAGATGTACTTCCCTGTCACGTCAGGGATCATCTTCCAGCGCAAGGTCGCCGACGTGAAGGCGGTCGACGGAGTGACCTTCTCCATCAGGAAGGGCGAAACCCTGGGCCTCGTGGGCGAGAGTGGATGCGGCAAGACCACAACCGGCCGCGCCATCCTCCAACTCTACAAGCCAACCGAGGGCAACATCATATTCGAAGGCAAGGACCTGACCCAACTGAGCGGCTCGGAGATGAGGGCCATGCGGCGGAAGATACAGGTCATCTTCCAGGACCCGTACGGCTCCCTGAACCCAAGAATGACCTGCGGCGACATCGTCGGCGAGCCGCTGACGGTGCACAAGCTGACCTCCAACAAGGGAGAGTACCGCGACAGGGTCTCCGAGCTCCTCGAAGTGGTCGGCCTCAACCCGTACATGGCAGACCGCTACCCGCACGAATTCAGCGGCGGCCAGCGGCAGCGGATAGGAATTGCCCGCGCGCTCGCAGTCAACCCCAGCTTCATAGTCTGCGACGAACCCGTCTCCGCGCTGGACGTGTCGATTCAGGCACAGGTGATCAACCTCCTGGAAGACCTGCAGGAAAGGTTCGACCTCACCTACCTGTTCATCGCGCACGACCTGTCCGTCGTCCGGCACATCAGCGACCGCGTGGCCGTGATGTATCTCGGCCACATAGTCGAGCTGGCCGACAGGTTTGAACTCTACGAGAACCCGTTGCATCCCTACACGAAAGCCCTGCTCTCCGCCGTACCCATACCCGACCCGGCTATAGAGGCCACCAGAGAGCGGATCATACTGACAGGCGACGTTCCCAGCCCCGTGAACCCTCCGCCCGGCTGTGTGTTCCACACCCGATGCCCAGTAGCGATCGACGACTGCCAGATTGAGATGCCTAGACTGCGCGAGGTCAGCCCGGAACACTGGGTCGCCTGCATCAGGGCAGAGGGCTGGAACGAGGCCAGAGTGCTCGCCTAGCAGCGTCGTTACACCCCGCAAGCCTGAGGGCCGCCGCCCCTATGCTATAATTCACAGCAGGGAGAGGTGGCCGAGCGGCTTAAGGCGCTGGTCTCGAAAACCAGTATGGGATCTATCTCATCGTGGGTTCGAATCCCACCCTCTCCGCCATGACCGTGAGATCCCATCCCCGGAGAGGTGCTAGAGTGGCCGAATAGGCGCGACTGGAAATCGCGTGTCCCCGCAAGGGGACCGTGGGTTCGAATCCCACCCTCTCCGCCATCCCCCCTCGCTCCTGTGGTAGAATCGCCGTCGCTCTATGGAAACCGAACAGCTAAAGTACTGGATAGCCTTCAACCGACTCCAGGGCACCGGGCGGGCCAAGTTCCAACTCTTGGAACGGGGCTTCGGCTCACTCGCACACGCCTGGAAAGCCTCCCAGCAAGACCTCGCAGCGGCAGGGCTGGACGCCAAAACGGCCGAGAAGATGACGGCCGCGCGGCTCCGCGTCGACCCCGACGCCGAAATGCGCGCCATCGAACAGGCCGGCGTCCAAGCCCTCACTTGGCACGATGACGAGTACCCGTCACGGCTCAAGGAGATATACGACCTCCCGCCGGTCATATACGTCCGAGGCCAACTCCGGCCCGAAGACGACCGCTCCGTCGCCGTGGTCGGCACGCGGCGGCCCAGCGCTTACGGACGCGAGGCAGCCCAGCGGATGGCATTCGACCTCGCGGGCGCAGGCGTAACGGTGGTCAGCGGCCTCGCTCGAGGGATAGACGCCGTCGTTCACAAGGCAGCCCTCGAAGCGGAGGGTCGCACGATCGCCGTCGTGGGCAGCGGGCCCGACGTGGTCTACCCGCCGGAGCACAGGAACCTCCTAGACGAAGTCGTCAGGAACGGCGTCTTGGTATCGGAACACCCGCTGGGCGTTCGACCCGACGCGCGCAACTTCCCCCGACGCAACCGGATCATGAGCGGCATGACCATGGGAACGGTCGTCATCGAGGCCGGACCATCCAGTGGAGCCCTCATCACCGCCCGACATGCCCTCGAACAGAACAGGGAGGTTTTCGCCGTCCCCGGAAACGTCTTCTCCCCACTCTCACAGGGCGCCAACCGCCTCATCCGAGACTCCAGCGCCAAGCTGGTCACAGACCACAGAGACATCCTGGAGGAACTGAACCTGTCGTGGATAGGCGAGCAGATAGAGCTCGCAGCGGTCTTCCCACAGGACGAGAACGAAAACGAAGTGCTGCGCTGGGTGACCTATGACCCCGTACACATAGACGAGATCATCCGCAGCTCGGGTCTCGAAATATCAACGGTGAGCAGCGCCCTGGCCATGATGGAGCTCAGGGCATTGGTAAAGCAGGTAGGCGGGATGAACTACATCCGACTCAAGGAGACGTCCGCTGAATATCAGACTGCGTGAGGACAGATGACAAAGAATCTGGTCATAGTAGAGTCGCCGGCCAAGGCCCGCACCATCAGCCGATTCCTGGGAAAGGACTACAGGGCCGAGGCCTCCATGGGACACGTGAGAGACCTCCCCCAGCGCGACCTCGGCGTCGAGATCGCCAACGGCCGCTTCAGGCCGACCTACAGGGTACTCCCCGACAAGCGCAAGGTGGTGTCCGGGCTGACCAAGGCTGCCAAGGAGGCATCGACCATATATCTGGCTACCGACCCCGACCGCGAGGGGGAGGCCATATCCTGGCACCTGATGGAAGCGTCAGGTATCGACCCATCCAAGGCGCGCCGCGTGGTCTTCCACGAGATCACCCGCGACGCGATCAAGGAGGCATTCGAACATCCCCGCAGCCTGGACGTAAACCTCATCGACGCCCAGCAGGCCCGCCGAGTCCTGGACAGGCTGGTCGGATACAGGCTCAGCCCACTCCTCTGGAGAAAGGTGAGGCGCGGGCTGTCCGCGGGCCGCGTTCAATCGGTCGCGCTGAGACTGATCGTGGACAGGGAAGATGAAATAGGCCGGTTCGTCCCGAAGGAGTACTGGAACATCGACGCCGCCCTGGTGAAGGCCGGGAAGGAGTTCAAAGCCCGGCTGCGTTCGATCAAGGGCACCAAGGGCGAGATCGAGATATCCGACCAGGCCACGGCCTCGTCGATCCTCGGAGACCTCGATGGCGCCCGATACTCCGTCGTCTCGGTCAAAAAGCGGGAGACCCGGAGCAGGCCCGCGCCGCCCTTTATCACCAGCACCCTGCAGCAGGAGGCGTCCCGTAAGCTCAGATTCACGGCCCGCCGAACCATGCAGGTCGCCCAGCAACTCTACGAGGGACTCCCCCTCGGCGACGAAGGGCCCGCCGGCCTGATCACCTACATGAGAACCGACTCCACGAACGTGGCCGCCGCCGCCCTATCGGAGGCTGCCGCATACGTCAGGCGCAAGTTCGGACACGAATACGCCCCGAAGTCGCCCCGACGCTACACCCGCAAGGTCAAGGGCGCGCAGGAGGCGCACGAGGCCATCAGGCCCACGTCCATCGAACGCGAGCCTGCTGCCGTAAGGCCCTACCTCACCAGCGAGCAGTTCCGGCTCTACGACCTCATCTGGAAGCGGATGCTGGCAAGCCAGATGACCGACGCGCTGTTCGACGCCACGAGCGCCGAGATCGCCGCCCAATGCCCAAGCGCCGACGCCGTCTACCTGTTCCGCGCCGCAGGGTCCGTCCTCAAGTTCAAGGGGTTCAGGACGCTGTACATGGAGGACAAGGACGACGCCGAACAGACGGAAGAGGACTCGCCGCCGATCCCCGACATGAAGGCAGGGGACGCTCTGGAGTTCAGAAGCCTCACACCCGAGCAGCGCTTCACCCAACCCCCGCCCAGATACTCGGAAGCCTCCGTGATCAAAGCCCTCGAAGAGAACGGCATCGGACGACCGAGCACCTATGCCCCAATAATCGCCACGATCCAGGACAGGGACTACGTCCAAAAGGAGAGAGGCCGGTTCGTGCCGACCAAGCTGGGCGCGGCCGTCACCCGCCTGCTGACGGCCCACTTCTCCGACATAATGGAGGTCGGATTCACCGCCAAGATCGAGGACCAACTGGACGACGTAGCGAACGGCGAAAAGGCGTGGGAACCCATGCTCAGGGAGTTCTACGACCCTTTCGACGAGGCCCTGGAAATCGCCATGGAGAGAGCGGAGAGGGTCCCGCGAGACCAGATCGACGAAGAGTCCGACGAGGTGTGCGAGAAGTGCGAGCGCCCAATGGTCATAAAGTCGGGGCGCTTCGGGCGGTTCCTCTCGTGCAGCGGATTCCCCGAGTGCAAGAACTCGCGTCCGCTGCTCAAAAGGGTCGGCGTCGAATGCCCCGAGTGCAGCAGCGACCTGGTGGAGCGGCGGGGCAAGGGCAGAGGCAGAGGCGGCAGGCCCTTCTACGGCTGCTCAGCCTATCCCGCCTGCGACTTCTCCACAAGCTCCCGCCCGCTCCCGCAGCCATGCCCGGAGTGTGGCAAGATGCTCGTCGCGTCCGGACGCTCCAACGCCCGCTGCTCATCCACCTCCTGCGGCTTCGAGGGCCCAGCCCCCAAGGCTGAGCCGGCCGAGGTCGCGGTCTAGCCTCCGCCCCGGCTCTACCGCCCTCCCATGATAAACGCCGGCGCGCAGGCAGCCCGCTCCCCGAAAAGGCGCCGAATCGTAGCCCTCTCTAGGCTTGGCCTCCCGTTCCGAGCCTCGCTACTCTTGTCCGCATGGATGAGAAAGCCTGGGACGAGATGGCCGGCCGTTTCGAGGAGCACCTGCGCGTCGAGAAGGCCCTGGCGCCGCTCACGGTACGCAACTACCTCACCGACGTCCGCCCACTCCACGACTACATGGCCCGATCCGCCATCGCAGGCCCCGCCGACCTCGACCGCGCCGCCCTGCGCGGCTATCTAGCCTGGCTCATCGACCTGGGATACGTCCGCGCGAGCGTGGCGCGAAAGCTGAGCGCGCTCCGCACCCTGCTGGCCTGGCTCGTCCGGGAAGGCGTCCTCCAGGCCGACCCGCTCCCGAAGCGTGGCGTCATGAAGCTGGACAGCCGTCTGCCCAGATTCCTCGCCCAAGACGAGGCCCAGCGGCTCGTCGAGGCGCCGGACACGTCCGATCCGCTCGGCATCCGCGACGCAGCCCTGATGGAGCTGATCTACTCGGCAGGACTCAGGGTCAGCGAGGCGCGGGACCTGAACGTGCCGGAGATCAACCTCCACTCCAGAGAGCTGAGGGTGACTGGCAAGGGATCCAAACAGCGTGTCGTCCTCATCGGAGAGACGGCCAGAGACGCCATCGCGCTCTATCTCAGGGAAGTGAGGCCCACGCTCGCATCCAAGGACAGCGGCATGGCGCTGTTCCTCAATCGCCTGGGCGGACGGATCAGCCAGCGGAGCATCCAACAGAAAGTCCGAAAGTACGCGGGCAGGGTCGGACTGGGCTCCGGCGTACACACGCACACCCTCAGACACTCATTCGCCACCCACCTGCTCGAAGGCGGCGCCGACCTCAGAGTCGTCCAGGAACTCCTCGGCCATGCCAGCCCGGCCACGACCCAGATATACACCCACGTCACCGGCTCCCAAGCCAGAGACGTCTACATGAACTCGCACCCACGCGCATGACCGCGTCCCACTCGTAGGGCTGCCCCCACCGCCGCAACCTGTAGGGAATGGCCTTGTGCCAGCCCCTACCTGCACGCGCGATTCGTAAATCGACCGCGTCGGTCCCCCCAATTTGAAAGACGCGGCCAACCTCTGCTACCATCTTGGGTGCAGCCAATCCTCGCGGAACGGTGAGCAGCGTGACTCATCCTGGCACAAGCGCCGCCGGGAGCCTGCGGGCGCCGAAGGCGCCGCGCCTGCTGTTCGTATTGAAGCCTTCTCGCCTCAGGGCGGGAGGGCTTTTCGCGTCTGACGGAGAACCCCATGGCGCGGTTTAGCAGGGAGTCCAGACTGGGATTCGTCGGCGCCGGCAGGGTCGGATGCTCGCTCGCGGCCGCGCTGTCGACAGCGGGCTATCCCGTCGCCGCTGCCGCCAGCCGCGCGTTCGACTCGGCACGCCGACTCGCCAGACTCGCGCCGGACGCCGTCGCGTACCGAACCCCCCAGGAGGCCGCGGACCGAGTGGACATCCTGTTCGTGACCACCCCCGACGACGCCATACGCCAGGTGGCCTCCGACATCCGATGGAGAGCGGGACAGGGTGTCGTCCACTGCTCGGGAGTCGCGTCCCTGGACGTGCTCGCCGCCCCCGTCGCCGTGGGCGCCGTCCCGGGCGCATTCCATCCCCTGCAGGCCGTGTCGTCCGCCGAGAACGGCGTCGAGAGCCTCCCGGGCGCCACCTTCGGCATAGAGGCCGAGGGCGAGATGAGGAGCTACCTGAGCGAGGCGGCGGAGGCGATCGGGGCCAACCCCATATTCCTGCGGGCCGAGGACAAACCGATCTACCACCTGACCGGCGTGTTGATGGGGAACCTGCTCACCGCCCTCGGCGCGGTGTCGGCGCAGCTATGGGAAACCTTCGGGTTCAGCAGGGCCGAGGGAGTGAAGGCGCTGGCCCCCATGATGCGCCAGGTGTCCGTCAACCTTGACGCATCAGGAGTCCCCGGCGCGGTCGCCGGCCCATACGTCCGAGGCGACGCAGGAACGGTCCGGAAGCACCTCGACGCCCTGGCCGAGCGCGCCCCCCAGTACCTGCCGCTCTACTGCGAGCTCGCGCTCGCAGGACTCCCCTTTGCGCTGGAGAGAGGGCCGATCGACGAGCGGCGAGCGGCCGAGATACGGAAGATGCTCGAAGAGTTCAGAGAGGGCCCACCCTCTCCCAACCATCCCCAGCCGGAGACCAATCAAGGAGAGCAGCCAAAATGCGCGTGACCGTCCGGGACATGCAGCAGATGAAGGACAGGGCGGAAAAGATCCCCCTGCTTACCGCATACGACCACACGTGGGCGAAGCTCCTAGAGGCGGCGGGCGTCAGATTCATTCTGGTCGGCGACAGCCTCGCACAGTGCATCCTCGGCTACGACAGCACCGTGCCGGTCACGATGGACGAGATGCTCCACCACGTCAGAGCCGTCGTCAGGGGCACGAGCGCCACCCACGTAATCGCAGACATGCCCTTCATGAGCTGCCGGATCAACGAAGACGAGACCCTGCGGAACGCGGGCAGGATGCTCAGCGAGGGCGGAGCGCAGTCGGTCAAGCTGGAGGGCGGACGGCAGATGGCCCAGACCGTTCGCCGCCTCTCAGAGGCGGGCATACCCGTGATGGGTCACCTCGGACTCACCCCGCAGTCGATCAACCGACTCGGAGGTCACACGCTCCAGGGAAACTCGGCCGAGGACGCAGGCCGTCTCGTCGAGGATGCGCTCGCTCTCCAGGATGCGGGAGCCTACTCGATCGTGCTGGAACTGGTGCCTGCCCGTCTCGCCGGAATCATTACCGAGAAGCTGAAAATCCCGACGATAGGGATCGGAGCGGGCCCCCACTGCGACGGTCAGGTGCAGGTCTCTCACGACATCCTCGGCCTCCTCGAAGTCGGCATCCACGTCGACCACCTCCCAAGGCACGTCCGCCTCTATGCCCAGCTGAGCCGCGATGCCATGGCGGCGGTGTCCGCTTACGTAGCCGACGTCGGCGAAGGGCGGTTCCCGTCCGAAGCGGAGAGCTTCAAGATGAAGCGCGCAGCCCTGGACGGGATCAGGGGCAGGCAGGACCCGACGCAGGGACCGCCGGGAGAAGACTCGTGAAGGTCGCGGATACCGTGGCCACAATGAGGGAAGCGCTCCGTCTCGTGAACCGCCCCCTGGGATTCGTCCCCACGATGGGCGGTCTCCACGAGGGACACCTCGCGCTGATCAGAAGAGCGCAGCGCGAAAACTCGACTCTGGCGGCAAGCATCTTCGTCAATCCGGCGCAATTCGGCCCGCAGGACGACTTCTCGACGTACCCGCGAGACATGACCTCCGACCTGGCGATACTGGAAGACGAAGGGGTCGACCTCGCTTTTACTCCCTCGACGGGCGAGATGTACCCGGACGGGTTCGACACCCGCGTGGAAGTCGGCGCCCTCTCCGACTGCCTGGAAGGAAAGTCACGTCCCGGACACTTCCGAGGCGTTGCCACCGTGGTCTGCAAGCTGCTCTCGATCGTCCGGCCCGACAGGGCATACTTCGGCAGGAAGGACCTACAGCAGACCGTCGTCGTGAAACGAATGACGGCCGACCTCAACCTCGGAGCGGAGGTCGTCGTGACCCCGACGGTACGCGAGCCCGACGGACTGGCCTTCAGCAGTCGGAACGCCTATCTGAACCCGAAAGAGCGCGCCGCGGCCGCCGTCCTCCATCTGGCGCTCCGGACGGCTGCGCGGCTGCGCGGCGAAGGGGTTGCGGACCCCAGGCGGATCAGGGAGGAGATGGAAAAGCTGATTGCGCGCGAGCCGCTGGCAGCCGTAGACTACGTGAGCGTCGCCGACCCCGAATCCCTCGAAGAATTGGACACGATAGACGGCCCCGCCGTGGCCTCGCTGGCCGTATGGATCGGGAAGACCAGGCTGATCGACAACCTGTCCATCTAGGCGCGGCATCGACCGCCCGGAAGAGGGCTGGGGTCACCAACTCGCCGGGAACACGCGGGAATGATAGAATCATACAGGTCGGCTGATGACGTGCGAGGCCGGCCAACCCTAGGCGCTCCGCAGTAGCTCAGCGGTAGAGCAGTCGGCTGTTAACCGACGGGTCGCTGGTTCGAATCCAGCCTGCGGAGCCACCTCATGCCGGCTGGCCGCCATGCGGCCTTCACAAGACCGCGAACCACAAACTGCGCACGCAACGGGAGTTGCTGGGTCCTAACCCCCTTATCGAATCCCGCAGGCTCCTCGCTTCACCTCATCGACTCTGAACTGTTACGACCAGTACCCCCGGCCTTTACACGACGGCGGGAGTTCACATAAACTCTGTCTGGGCCATCCGCCCAGGACACGCATGGGAGGTGGGACGTGCCGAAGGGACATAAGCCGCGGCGCGAGGCTAAGAAGGCTAAGAAGAAGGCGCCCAGGGTGGTGGTCGCGCCCCTGACCGAGACCGCCCCGACCGACGTCGAGGTGATACGGAAGATACGGAAGCCCAGGGACGAGGACTAACCCCAAGCCACGCCTGATACTTCGGGGCCGGTCTTCCCGTATTATGAGCCGTGGACGATGGGGTCTACGAGGTTCCGTAGCAGGGAGACACGACCGCCCAACCGTGCGCCGACCTTCAATCCGCAGAAACCTCCCCTTCCTCGGCTTCTGCCTCCGCCTCCGCCACCCTGACGATGCAGTATGACTCGCTCCTGACTATCAGCGCTCGTATCATATTCGGGGAGGTGTCTCTGGGATAGGCGGTGTTCGACCACTGCTTGGACAGCGCCTCGCTGATCTCCTCGGGCGTGGTCTCCCGGTTTCCCCCTGCCAGTATGACCCTGAAGATCGCCTCCTTGAGAGGAGTGTCCCCCAGCAGGTAATCAGGGGTTTGGCAGCAGTGATCGACGATCGTCCGAATAAACCGCCTGGGATTCGACTTTGGGCTTGGATCGTCGTCTGCCTGGCGGCAGGCGTAGCACCGCCGTCTGGAGATCAGGTGAGGAACCGATCTCGTGGAGGTTTTCTTCTTGCTGAGATCGACGACGTATCGAGGGGGCGGCCCGGATTCATCCTGCGCGCCGCTCTGGTGCCTGTCCGCTGCTTCGTACATAGACTTCAATACGCCTCCTCTGTCCAGTCCAGTATCTGCACGTCGACCACCTCTCCCGCCGGTTTCACCGGCAGGTCCTCGGGACAGATGGCAAGAGCGTTCGCTCTCGTCATCGACGTCAGCAGGTTGGAGCTCTGATTGCCGGTCAGCCGCACTCGATAGATTCCGTCCTTCCTGGTTACGACCGCCCTGGCATAGACGCGGCGGCCGTCAGGGTTGTGTATGGGCTCGTCCAGAACCGCCTTTATCGTCTGCCTGGGGCGGGCGGCGCGTCCGAGCATCTTGTGGATGGCCGCCCTGCCGAACTGTTCGAAGGCTACCAGAGCGCTCACTGGGTTGCCGGGCAGTCCGAGGTGAGGGACCCGCCGGCCTCCGTCTGCCGTGAACACTCCGAAGGCCAAGGGTTTGGCCGGCCTCATCCTCACCGACCAGAAGTTGATCATTCCCCTCCGGGCCAGAACGTCCTTCACCACGTCGTAGTCACCCTTCGAGACGCCTGCGGAGGTGACGAGTATATCAGACTCCAAGCCCTGCCGTATCTTGCGGTCCAAGGAGTCGAGATTGTCGCCCGCTATACCCAGCATCACGGGTATCCCTCCGCAGCGGCGAACCGCCGCGCCCACGCTGTAGCTGTTGCTATCGTATATGCGGCCCGCGCCGGCCTCCTGCCCGGGCTCCACGAGCTCGTCCCCCGTGGCCAGCACGGCGACTCTGGGCCTGCGAATCACGCTGACGGCTCTGAGACCGAGGGAGGCGAGCAGCCCGACCTCCGGGGGACGCAGGACGGAACCTCTGCTCAGCACGGTCTCCCCTCTGCCCACGTCCTGCCCCGCGGCCCGGACGTGGGCAGAGGGGGGAACCCGGCCCAGCACGCCGATCTCGGACGGACGCTCCGCATACGCACCGCGCTCCTCTTCGTCCGTGTCCTCGAACGGCACGACCGAATCCGCGCCCGGCGGCACCGGCGCGCCGGTCATGATGCGCACCGCGGTCCCACTCTCCACCGCAGTGGACGGCAGCTCGCCGGCGGCGATGGAACCCGTGACCCTCAAGACCACCGGAGAGTCGGGCCGGGCCGTCTCCAGGTCGTCCGACCTCACCGCGTATCCGTCCATCGCCGAGTTGTCCAGGGGAGGAACGTCTAGGGGAGACACCACGTCCTCTGCGAGAACTTGGCCGAGGGCGTCCAAGATGGGGGTCTCTTCCGGTTCGAGGACATGGACGACGTCGAGGATGCGCTCCAGCGCGTCCTCGACGCTGATCATGCTCTCGTGGTCGTGTCTGTGCACGTGCTCGTACATTCGATGGCGCCCGGCTCAGGAGTCCGCGCCGCGAAGCTCGGCGCCGAGCTCCTGCCGCAGCCTCCTGAGAAGGTCGCGCTGGGCGTTGTTGATCTGCTCGGCGGTGAGCGTTCCCTTTTCGGACTGGAATACTACGCGGTACGAGATCGATTTCTTGCCCGGGGGAAGCTCGGCCCCGGAGTAGACGTCGAACGGAATGCTGCGGGCGATCAGCTTGTGACGCTCCAACAGGGCCTGTACGGCGGCGGAAGGCACCGAGGCGGGCAGAGTCAGCGCAAGGTCCCGCGACGATTGGGGGTAGCGGTTGGGCGGGCTGTAGCCGCCGGCCTCCTGGGACGACTCCAGCAGCGACTCGACGTCTATCTCGAACAGGGCCACGGCCGCGTCTTCGATGCCGAACCGCTCCAGCACGCTCGGATGGACTTCCCCGACGACGCCCAGGGCGACGCTGCCTGACGACACTCTGGCGGTTCTTCCCGGATGCAGCGACGGGTCTGTGTCCTTCTCGAACGCCGCTTCCAGGCGAATCTGGGCCAGCGCAGACTCCAGCACCCCCTTCGCGTCATAGAAGTCCATATCGCCGCTCCGCGTTCCCCACGAGACAGGCTCACGGGGCCCCGCCATCACCCCGACCAGCATCTCCCGTTCCTCGGGAAGGCCGTACTCCGCCGACTTCCCTCTTGGTATGTAGACACGTCCGATTTCGAACGTCCTGACACCCTCGTTCCGCGATACCCTGAGATTGGACGCAAGGCATGACAACACGCCGGCCCTCAGCGAGGTCCTGAGGCACGACTGCTCGCCGCTCATCGGGTTGGCTATCATGAGCGGCTCCGGCCCGTTCCCCAGCGCGGCAGCTCCGTCAAGCTCGCCCGGGCTGGTCAGCGAGTAGGAGATCATCTCGCACATGCCGGCCGCCGCCAGCACGTCCCTCATCCTGTCCTTCATGTCCAGCATAGGCTGCGGGCTGTGGTGTGGGATGGCAGTCGTTATCGCCGTGGTGGGGATGCTGTCGTAGCCGCGGATCCGCGCCAGCTCCTCCACGAGGTCGTCTTCAATAGCGACGTCCGTGCGCCAGTAAGGGACCTTCACCGCAACGGCGCCGCCTACCGGCTCGACGACCGCGAAACCGAGCGACTTCAGCGCTCCGGCGGTCTCAGACACGTCCGGGTCGATGCCCAGCACCTTGCGAATCCGCTCCCGCGTGAGGGTGATGGCGGGAGGCTCCTCCTCCCCTGGGTAGACGTCCACGATACCCTTTGCGGCCTGCCCGCCCGCGACTTCCAGGATTAGCTTCGTGGCGCGGCGCAGGGCAAGAGGCGCCAGCTCGGCGCGGAGGCCTCGCTCGAACCTGTACGATGCGCCGGTGCTCAGCCGGAGCGCGGCGCCCGTGCGGCGCGTATTGACGGCGTCGAAGTTCGCCGACTCGAGCAGAACGGCGGTGGTGGCCTCCGTCATCTGGGTTTCGGCTCCGCCGATCACACCCGCCAGGCCGATGGCGTCGGACGAATCGGCTATGGTCAGCATGGGCGGGACCAGCGCTCTGTCCTCGCCGTCCAGGGTCAGCAGCCTCTCTCCCGCGCGCGCTCTTCGCACGACTATCTTCGCGTCCTTGACCTTGTCGAAGTCGAACGCGTGAAGGGGCTGTCCGTATTCGAGCATGACGTAGTTCGTCACGTCGACGACGTTGTTGATCGGGCGCTGGTCCGCCTTGATTAGCGCGTCCTGCAGCCATTTCGGCGACGGCCCGATGCTGACGCCGGTCACCAGGGACGCCGTGTAACGGCGGCAGAGGTCCGTGTCGACCACTTCGATGTCCACGACGTCCTCGATTGGGACCTCACTCTCCAGGTAGGATGAGTCGGGCTCCACAGCCTCGCGGCCGGTGAGGGCCGCCACTTCGCGGGCTATGCCCATGATGGAGAGACAGTCGGGCCGGTTCGGGGTAACGTTCATGTCCAGCACGGCGTCGCCCAGATAGTCGGCCAGCGGCGTCCCGACAGGGGCGTCGTCGTCGAGAACCAGGATGCCCCCGTGGTCGTCACCCAGGCCGAGCTCGATCTCGGAGCAGACCATCCCGGACGAGACGACGCCCCTGATGTTAGCCGGTCGCAGGGCCTCCACCCTGCCCGACCTGGCGCTGAACAGCCGCGCTCCCTCGTGGGCGAAAGCCACCTTCTGGCCGGCGGCCACGTTGGGCGCGCCGCACACGACCGCAGCGGTCTTTCCGTCTCCCAGTTCCACCGTCGGAATGGTGAGCCTGTCCGCGTTGGGGTGGCGCTTCACCTCCAGCACCCGGCCCACGACCACCCTTTCACGGTCCCAGTCTCCGGTCACCGTTATATCGTCGACCTCGTTCCCGGCCATCGTCAGCCTGTGAGCGACCTCCTGGGGCGGCAGGTCGACCGGGACGTACTGTGTGATCCAGGACAGGGGGGCTTTCATCCAAACCTCGCGGTGGGTCTGTAACGCTGTGGCGCCCGGGCGGGCCGGGCGGATCCGGACCGTATCAAAACTGCTTCAGGAACCTCAGGTCGTTGGCGTAAAAGTGGCGGATGTCTTCAATGCCGTGCTTCAGCATGGCGATGCGCTCGACCCCCATCCCGAAGGCGAAGCCCGTATAGACGGCCGGGTCGTATCCGACTCCCTTCAGCACGTTGGGGTGAACCATGCCAGCGCCCATGATCTCTATCCAGCCGGTCCGGCCGCAGGTGCGGCATCCTGCGCCGCCGCATGAGAAGCAGTCTATCGCCACGTCCACGCCGGGCTCGACGAATGGGAAGTAGTCGCACCTGAAGCGAACGCGGCGCTCCTCGCCGAATATCTGCCTGGCGAACTCGTAGAGGGTTCCCTTCAGGTCCGCGAAGGTGATCCCGTCGTCCACGGCCAGCCCCTCGACCTGGGTCAACTGCCACTCGTGAGTGGCATCCGTCGCCTCATAGCGGTAGCACTTGCCGGGCACCACGACCCGGACCGGGGGCCGCGTGTCCTCCATGATCCGTGCCTGCATCGGCGACGTGTGAGTACGCAGCAACACGGACTGTTCGCCGTTCCGGTCGGGGTAATCGACCCAGAACGTGTTGAACATGTCCCTGGCCGGGTGGTGCTTCGGGATGTTGAGCATCTCGAAGTTGTAGCGGTCCCACTCGACCTCGGGCCCCTCGACGGCGTCGAAGCCCATGGATGCGAATATGCGGCATATCTCGCGCACTGTCTGCGTGGTCGGGTGAAGCCTGCCTGTCGGCACGGGGCGGCCGGGCAGGGTTACGTCGATCGAGTCCTCCGCGAGCAGGGCGGGCGTGACCTCGCGGCTGAACTCACGCTTCCGCGCGGCCATGGCCTCATCCACTCTGGCCTTGGCCGCGTTGGCCGCGGCTCCCACCTGCCGCCGGGCCTCCGGCGGAAGGGTTCCGATTCCCCTGAGAATGGCCGTCAGCTCTCCCCGCCGTCCCAGATACGACACCCGCCAACGCTCCAAGGCCTCGGCGTCGCCCACCGCGTCCAACTCTTCCAGCGCCTTCGTCGCCACGGCCTCGACGACGCCGACGGTCGGCCTGTCTGCCATCACTTCCCTCATGGACAACTCGCTAGATTATAGGTCTCGCTCTGTCGGAAGGTCAATGCGGCGAGCGGCGCAACGACCTGCTGCCTGGGGCGTCGTGTATAGCGGTGACGGCCTCGAAGCATGAACAGTTGTCTGCCCGACGGGGGAGGCCGGTTCGAGCAGGGGGCAGGGCCGGTTTTGCTGAAAACTGTACCAAACTGTTCCATTTTGTCCCATCTCGTAGCTGAGGGTTCGATTTCGCGGAACAAATGTGGGGCACTTGTGGAACAGATGTGGAACGGAACCGGAGCAGTTCTGGGACAGTTGTGGGACAGATCCCGGGAGTGAGGAAGCCCCTTGTGTGTCCTTACGGGCGCGGCTGCGCCGCGATGCCCGGCGCATCGGCGGCTGGCATGGGTGAGGGAGGTCATCGGGTCTCTCCTTGTGTCGAGGCAGAGTCGGCGAATGTGATTATACAGGCACAGGAACAGACGTGTCAAGGGACAGGCTCCGGGGTCGGTAAAGCCGCTCGTCCGAATTTAGGTGGGGCGACGCGCCGGCCTCCAGCGCCGGCAGCCTCTGGGGAGCGGCGGCTCAGGGCATTTTCGCGGAAAGTGTCAGATTTCGGGTCATTTCGTAGCTGAGAGGGCCGATTTTGCCTGACACTATCCGACACTTATCCGACACTTATCTGACACTTATCTGACACTATCTGACACTTATCCGACAGTCGCTTCAGGAGTCCTGCGGGCTGGTTTGTGAGATGGACGACTGCCATGGGGACACTCTAGCACAGCGGTTCGGGCGTGTCAATGTCTGAATCAGGATTCCCAGGATTGGGAGGCGCCTACACCGCCTACTAATCTGGGACAGGTTCCTCCGAGCGTCCCCGGCAAGAGCGCCGGTTGGCGGCGGCCGTCTGGTAGTATATGAAGAGTGGTCCACAGAGCGTGGTCATGACGGACAGTCCGAGGACAGGCGGCTTCTAAC
The DNA here is from genome assembly GCA_958295685.1 of uncultured Dehalococcoidia bacterium. Classification (GTDB taxonomy): domain Bacteria; phylum Chloroflexota; class Dehalococcoidia; order Lucifugimonadales; family CATQGZ01; genus CATQGZ01. The sequence continues at coordinate 42,371 of OY282365.1, read as the reverse complement.
GGAGAACAGGATGTCGAAGACGATGCTGCGAGGCCTGCCGGCAGTGCTCGTAGGTTTCATAGGGAGTCTGGTCTTGCTGGGCTGCGGTGATAGCGGAACACAGCCCTCAGATACACCATCGGTTCGAGGAACAGTGCAGGTGGAGGGCGCCGATTCCAGCGAAGCGCAGCCCTCCGGTACACCATCGGTTCGAGGAGAAGTGCAGGTGGAGGACGCCGATTCCAACAGAGCGCAGACCTCCGGCCCACCACCGGAGGAGTACGTGGAGCGGGGAGAGTATGAGGTCGGCGTGAGGACGCTGTACTTCCACGATCCGGACAGGCCGTTTGACGCCTGGAACTCCAGGCACGCCTCCGACAGGTACAGGAAGACTCTCGAAGAGATCAACGCCGGCGGCGAGAAGCAGATAGTCACGGCTCACGTCTGGTATCCGGCCGACGCGGGCGGCCCGGCGCGCAGGCCCACCGTCGACGAATTCTGGGACAGCGCCAGCGAGGTTTTCCGGAGCGCGTCCGGGCCTTCAGCACAGTACTACGCGGCCAGCCTCAGGAGTGGAGAGGCGGGAACGGCGGGGAGCCTCTCGGCGCTTTCCGACGAGGTGTGGAAGCGTCTCGTCGATTCACTCTATCAGGCGCCCGTCGCTGACGGTGAGTTCCCCGTCATCATAGCGGCCCACGGGCTGGGCGGTCACTCTCTTGCTTGGTCGCCGTTCGCACAGTACCTGGCGAGCCGCGGATACGTGGTCGTCGCGCCGAACTTCATCTCGGACGGCTCGCTGCCGAACGTGCTGGATAGTCCTGACTCCGTGTATGCACGCGCTGCGAGCGCCGGAGAGGTGGACGGCGTCTACCGAACCATACTCGGCGAGTCCAAGGTCATCCCCGGGTTCTACAAATACTTCTTCGGCCAGCAGTCTCAGGAGAGCCTGCGCGTGCTCCCGGACGGCGCCCGGAGAGTCGGCGAGATGATGGGTGAGTTCTTCACACAGCGAGTGGACGACGTCGAGACGATCATCGACGGTCTGGAGAGTCTGAACAAGGGCGGGGAGGCGTGCGCGGCGGAATACTCGGCGCGGGGACAGCCCATCCACGGCGCGGACGTATGCGGTCTGTTCGTCGGCTCGTTGGACGTGGGGAGCATCGGGGTCATGGGCCACTCGCTCGGCTCGATGACCGCGCAGTTCGCCGTGGCTCGGAGCGACAGGGTCGCAGCGGCGGTGGGCTACAACAACGGACCGCCGCGCTACTGGGAGCCGAAGGGCATATTCGGAGAGGGCGTATCGGAAGACGGCCAGCCCGCCGGCAATCCCAATCCCGTCATGCAGATACACGGCTCGGAGGACGCGTTCGTCCAGAACGTATTCCGCGGGCTGATGTGGAACACGTTCAGCGCCGCAGGCGGCGACCCCGAGGATATCTGGGTGCTCGAAGAGGAGAGGGCGCTCCCGACTGACGAGAACCCGCAGCCGATTGCGAGAAACGCCTACAATCGCGCCACGGGGGACAAGGTGATCATCTCGGTCAAGAACCTCAACCACGACTCCCTGATCCAGGACTTCCCCTCGCTGGTCTCCGAGCGAATGCCGATAGTGGTGGACGGCAAGGAGTACACGAGCGATTATTGGAGGGCGCCTGCTCAGAAGAAGGCCGTGGGGCGGGACGTCCTCGACTCGACTTTTCGAGGGGAGTCGTACACCCCTCTCGCGTGGGACGTGATCGGAGACTACGAAGCATATATGCCGACCTTCATAAGGAACTACTACACGAAGAACTGGTTCGACTACTACCTCAAGGGAGAGGATGGCGGTCGCCGGTTTACCGAGAACCCGATCGAGGACAAGGGGATACTGGACATCCGATACGACCTGCCCGGCAGCTAGGCCCTTCGTCCCCCGATGAGCCGCTGCGCCGACCCGGAAGGCGGGGCGCGGCCGTACCTGGACGAGCGGAAGCGTGTGGACGGAGGGACTCGCCGCCGCGCGCGGTTGACAGGGTGACGGGCCGCTCATAGACTAGGCTCCCGAACGGCACGGCCCTATGCCTGCCGAGGAGTGTGTGGATATGCCCACGCGGGAGGAAGTCAAGGAGCGGATGCGCCTCGACGGAGTGCGGTACCTCTTGGCGCAGTTCGTGGACGTCAACGGCTCGCCCAAGGTCAAGATGGTGCCCGCCTCTCACCTCGACGACGTGGTCGACGAGGGGGCCGGCTTCGCCGGCGCGGCCCTGCTTGGCATGGGTCAGGGGCCGCACTCGCACGACATGCTGGCCCGCGTGGACCTGGACACGTACACGCCCGTGCCCTGGAAGGACGGCCTGGCGCGCTTCGCCTCGGACCTATACGTCGATGGCGAGCCGTACATGTTCTGTCCCCGGCAGAACTTCAAGAGGGTGCTGTCCGAGGTCAGAAGCAGAGGCTATGTGTTCAACGTCGGCATGGAGCCGGAGCACTTCCTCGTCACCCGCGCGGACGACGGCTCCATATCCGTCTGGGACCCGAACGAGATCGATACCCTGGACAAGCCGTGCTACGACTTCAAGGGCATCTCTAACGTCATGGACTACCTGGAGGACATGATGGACGGGATGACCCGGGTGGGCTGGGACGCCTACCAATCGGACCACGAGGACGCGAACGGACAGTACGAGATCAACTTCGTATACTCCGACGCCCTGACGACGGCGGACAGATACACCTTCTTCAAGATGATGTCGAGCCAGTTTGCACAGAAGCGCGGCGCTATCGCGACGCACATGGCCAAGCCATTTACCGACCGCACCGGCAGCGGCGGCCACGCGCACTACCATCTGGCGGACGCATCCACCGGCGAGAACGTGTTCCTGGACGAGGACGACCCGAGGGGGCTCGGCCTGTCGGAGGCGGCCTACCACTTCATCGGGGGCATCTTCGCGCACGCCCCCGCCCTGTGCGCGGTCATGTCGCCCACGGTGAACTGCTACAAGCGGCTCCAGGTGGGAGCGGCCCTCACAGGCTCGCGGTCGGGCTTCCTATGGACCCCTGCGTTCGTCTCCTACGGCGACAACAACAGAACCCAGATGATCCGCACCGCCGGCCCGGGCCACCTGGAGGACCGCACGATGTCGGCGGCCTGCAATCCGTACCTGGCGCTGGCGGCCTACGTGACGGCCGGCCTCGACGGGATGGCAAGGGGTCTGGAACCGGGCGAGCCTAACCTGTCCAACATGTACGATCTGGGGCTGGAGGAGATCGCGCGGCGCGGGATTCGGCTGCTTCCCCAGAGCCTGCCAGAGGCGCTGGAGGCGCTCCGGTCGGACGAGGTGGTCCAGGGCGCGCTGGGCGTGATCTACGACGAGTTCGCAGACCTCAAGGAGGCCGAGTGGAAGGAGTACCACCGGCACGTGTCGCAGTGGGAGATCGACCGCTACCTGACGATGTTCTAGGCCCGCGGCCACGATTCGGCGGCGCGTAGATGGCCTTCCTGATGACCTGCCCCAACTGCGGGGAACGGAGCGTCTACGAATTCCGCTTCGGAGGCGAGCTCTCGGAACGCCCGAAGCCCGACGCGCCAAGCGGCGAATGGTCGAGCTACTTCTACGATCGACGAAACGAGGCCGGCTCGCAGCGCGAGTGGTGGTATCATAGGCTCGGCTGCCGTAGGTGGCTCGTCGCGGTGCGTGACACCGTGACCAACAGGGTGAGCGAGACTGCCTGGACTCCTGGCTCTCTGACTCGGTAGCCTGGGCGCCGAGCTTGGGCGCCGGTCAGCCCGTCTTAGCCAAACCCTGAACGGCGGCGCCCTCGCCTCGACCAAGCGAGTGGGAGCGCCGCCCACGTTCAAGATGCTGGGGCCGCGGCGCCGTCCGCGCCGGACGGCCCGCCGGGAACGGGGTCTCTAGCTCTTGCCTATCCTGAAGAGCTTCGTGCCGCAGGTGCCGCAGGTGCCGCGCGTAGCGGGCCTGCCGTTCTTCATCGTGATCTGCTCGGGGCCTTGGATCTCCTTCTTGGTCCTGCACTTCATGCAGAAGGCTTCCACAAGTCACCTCCACTTGGGGTTTTTGGATTCGCGCAATTGTAGCCGTACTGAGCGGGTAAGGCAACCCACCGCCCTCACGCCGCTGGGAGCGGCGGGGTGTGCCGCGCCGCCGGATCAGTACCTAGAGATGCGCTCCTCTTCCTTCGTGATCATCTCGAGGACCGCCGGCTTCCCGTCCCGGTTCGCGGCCAAGCCGCGCCTCAGCGCAGGCCCGATTCCGTCAGGCGTGGTCACCCTCTCCGAGTATGCCCCCAGGCCCTCCGCCACCTTCGAGTAGTCTCCCGATAACTCGTTGAGCTTCCACTGCTTCGTCGCGTAGGGCATGTTATCGTGGTAGTGGGTCATCACGCTGTTGTTGAGGATGATCGTCAGGATGGGAATCTCCGATCTGACGGCCGTCTCCACGTCCAAGCCCGCCATGCCGAACGCGGCGTCTCCCATGAAGTTGATCACGTGTTTGTCAGGAGCCGCCATCTTCGCGCCGAGCGCCAGCCCCAGACCGTAGCCCAGCTGCGTCGACTTGCCCCATCCTATGTAGCCGTGGGGCCTCACCGGGCGCCAGAATGGCACGAGCTGGTCCCTCGGATACCCTGAGTCGTGCGTCACGATCGTGTCGGCCACGTCGACCGACTTCTCCAACTCTCTGAAGACGCGGTAGGGATTGAGCGGGACCTCGTCCGAGATGAACAGGGGCTCCCACTGCTCCATCCACGCCGTCCGTATCCTCCCGATCTCGGCGGCAACTCCGTTCTCGCCGCGGCCATCCTCTCCGAGGTGTCTCTTGGCCTCCTCGATCATCTGGCGCAGAACCAGCCTGGCGTCACCCACGGCGCCGAAAGAGGGCCGGCACTGCTTGTTCATGTCCTCCGCGCAGTTGGTCACCTGAGCGATGACCGCTCCCTCCGGCATCGCCGCGCTGAAGGCGGAGAGCGTGAAGCTGGTCCCCATGCCGAGAATGAAGTCCGCCCTGCCGAGCAAGTGGCCGGCCATCATGGTGATCGTGTTGGCCGCCGTGCCGAGCGAGAGGGGGTGGTCCTCAGGGAAGCCGCTCTTGCCTGCCAACGTCGTGGCCACCGGTATGCGTGTGAGCTCCGCGAACTCGACCAACTCGTCGGTCGCCTCGGCATACATCACGCCCTGCCCGGCGTATATGATGGGGTTCGACGCCTTCAGCAAAGCGGCGACTAGGTCCCGCACGTCGTCGGGGTCGCCGGCCGAGACCCGTCGAGCCACAGGCTCATACTCCACACTATCGTGCGGATACTCCTCGCTCCCGACGTCGCCCGGTATCTCCAGCAGCACCGGACCGGGGCGCCCATGCTTCAGTTGGCTGAAGGCATACCCCAGCAGCTCCGGTATCCGCGCCACGAGGTTGAAGTTCCCGGCCCACTTGGTGACACCTCCATAGTTGGGCACGGCGTCGAAGTTAGGGTGAACCCCGTACTTGAAGCGTTCGTTCCCGCCTGGCAGCGCCAGCAGCGGCACCGAATCGGCATAGGCCTGCGCGACTCCGGAGAAGGCGTTCTCGGCGCCGGGCCCCACCTGCATCGTGAACACGCCGATGCTGCGCCCGTTCTTCACGCGGCTGAAGCCGTCCGCCATGTTCACCCCGGCGCGCTCCTGGCGGGTCAGGATCGGCCTGATCCCCTCCAGAACGACCGCGTCTATCAGCGGCTGGTGCGGGAAGCATGAGACCCACTCCACGCCCTCAGCCTTTAGTATCTTCGCTATTACCCTGTCGCCGTCCATCGATTTAGACCCCCGTGTACCGGATCACAGCCTGGCGAACTTCTGAAGCCTGCTCCCCTCGAGCACCTCTCCGACATAGAGGTCGCCTCGGGAGTCCACCGCCGCGCCGTGCGGAGCCGTGAAGAGCCCGGACTCCTTGCTCGGCTCTCCGCCCCAGCGGGACAGCACCCGCCCGTCGGGGTCCAGGATGCTCATCCGGCTCCCGAGTTCCGGCACGTACACCGTCCCGTCCCCTGCGACCGTCACCGAACAGGGCTGCCTGAACCCGGTCCAGGTCTCCAGGTGCTCCCCGTCCTGGGTGAACAGCTGGATCCGGTGGTTCTCCCGGTCGGCCACCAGCAGCCTACCGCGGGCGTCCAGCCCGATGCCGTGGGGAAGATGAAACTCCGAGGGCTTCTCCGTCCCGGGGACTCCCCACGTCTTTATCAGCTCGCCCTCGGCGCTGAACTTGTGCACCCGGCAGTTGCCGTATCCGTCCGATACGAAGATGTCGCCAGCGCTGCTGACCGCGACTCCGGTCGGATTGTTGAAGGGCCCAGCCGCGCGCTCGACCACCTTGTGGTCGCTGCTGTACCCGGTGTCGGACGGCTGATCGCGGTTCCCCAGCGTCATCAGCAGTTCCTCGTCGGGCGAGTACTTCAGGATGACGTGGGAACCCTGGTCGGCCAGAAATATGCTGCCGTCGGGGGCGATGTGCATCCCGTGAGGAATCGTGAAGCTCTCTCCCCACGCCTTTATGAATCCGCCGTCCCTGTCGAAGACGATCAGCTTGTGGTCGCTGCGGTTGAAGGCGTATACCCTGTCCTCTGCGTCCACCGCCACGCCCGCGACCTGGAAAAGCTCGTGGCCGGACGGCAGCGTGGGCCAACCCTCGACCACCTCGTATCTGAAGTCACCGCTTCCGAATGGCATTCTGAGCACCCCGCTTGAGCTTTTGTGGCGCCCCGTACTTGCGGCGCCCGCCGTAATATACGGGCTTCACGTGGCAGGGTCAAGGAGAGAGACGGCTGGATAACTGTTCGGAGCCGACGCTGCTCGATCAGCCGATGACGTTCACGCTGCCTCACGCGGAGTCGGTCGTCGGTCTGGCAAATCCGCGTGAATGCCCCTGTAGCCGGTCGCCGGCGAGGCGGCTGCCGATCCTGAACCTCTCTCCAAGCGGGTTGGGCCTGCCTTCAACTGCGTCGGCGATTACGGGGCCTATCGAGCCGCCGAACTTGAAGCCGTGTCCGCTGCCGCCTCCTGCGGCGAAGACCCGCTCACGGCCGGGCGCGCGGTCCACGACGAAGTGGTCGTCCGGGGTGGCGGTGTAGAGGCACGAGCGGCCCTCCACTATCCTGCCCGCCGCCATGTCCGGGATACGCTGCCTGAGGAAGGCCAGAGCCTCTTCGGCGAAGTCGGGAGTCCCTGCTCGGCTTATGTCGGGGTCCACCACAGGCCCCAGGCGGTCCCTGGCGGCCTTCACCCAGCCCTCGCGCAGGAGTGGGAAGCCGTACCAGCCATCCCCGCCGGGATCGAAGTGCCACACGGGAAAAGCGCCGTGCGCGAACATCTCCGGCCTGCGGGGCTCGATCAGGATCATCTGCTGATGGGTCACCCTGACCCCCGCCCCAATTTCGGGGAGCAGGCGGCCGACCCAGGGCCCGGCCGCCACTACCGCGCAGTCGAACGTCTCGCGTCCGTCGGCATGGGCGACCTCGACCCCGGAGGGCTGCTCGTCGACCTCGATCACCGGCGTGTTCTCGCGGACCTGCCCGCCCGCGTCCCGAACCGCGGCGGCCATGAGGCCCACCGCGCGGCCGCTCTCCACGTATCCGGCCCAACGGTCGTATACGCACACCTCATCGTCCGCCAGACGCAGCTGTGGGAACAGCGCGCCGGTCTCCTGGGCCGACAGTACCCTCACGTCGGCCCCGCGCTCGCGGAGGAACCGGACGCTGGCCTGCATCGCTCCGCCAGGCTCGGAGCGCGAGGTGACGCTGACGCCCCCCGTGCGATGGTAGAACCTCTCGCCCCACCGTTCCTCCCAGGCCGTCCACTGCCTCGACGACCGCTCGACCAGCTCTACGTAGGTGTGGTTGTCGCCGCCGTACCAGGTACGGCGCACGCCCTTGGATACGTCGGTCGAGCTGGCGCCGGGGTGCGGCGCGGCGCCTTGCTCGAATACGGACACGTCGTGCCCCCGGGCCGCGAGCTCGATGGCGGCCGCGAGTCCGAACACCCCTGCTCCGATTACCGCGATTCTCATCACGGCTCCGCTCGTTTGCGGAAGGGCACGCACACGAGATGGCAGGCCGTGAAGCCGACCACCATCACGAACATCGGGTTTATGAACGCCCAGACGATTCGTCGGGTCTGACTCTGGAGTTCCGCCCCGACCGCAAAGTTGTCGAACCAGTTCCAGAAGAACCAGAGGGCCAGGAACACAGACACGTACAGCGCCAGGTTGACCTCCAGATACTCGCGGGTAATCGCATCACTCCCGCGCCCATCCATGCCGCGCTTGCGAAGGTAATGCACGACTACCGCTGCCACCACCCCCAGCGCCATGAACCAGTTCATGACGTCCCATACCTGGCCGATGTCGACGGCATCCTCATAGATGGGCGTGGCTATGAAGTGAACCGCCACTACCAATGAGATGATGCCGAGGACGATTCCAGACAGCTTTCTCAACATGTTCGACTCCTCTCTCAAGTCATACGGGCGGCTGCCGCAGGGCGCGGCTGCCGTCGTCGGCGCCTCGGGACTCACGATGACCGCGTCGGATTATAGCGTATCGTTTGAATCCTATCGCATCCTGCGCCAGGCGTGGGTCTGAGGGCCACTGCCCACTGCCCACTGCCCACTGCCCCTGTGCTATCCTTGGCGAGTGCAGGAACCGGATTCCCCAGCCATGCTCGAAACTCCCGACCCACAGAGCCCTGCTCCGCAGGACGCTTCTACGAAGCCGCGCCGGATGTGGCTCATCGACTGGCTGCTCATCCTGACGGTGGTCGGGGCCCTTGGCCTCGACCAGATCTCCAAGCAGATCGTCAGATCAACCCTCAGGCTGGGAGAGGCGTGGCCGGCCGACGGCTTCGTTCGCCTCAAGCACGCTACGAACAGCGGCTCGGCATTCGGCCTCTTCCAGGATCAGACGATGCTGCTGATAGCGGCCTCATTCTTGGCCGTGGGATTCCTGATCTACTTCTACAGGACCCATGCAGCCCCCAGGCGTCTGCTGAGGTTCGCCATCGGTCTGCAGCTGGGCGGGGCCGTCGGCAATCTGTTCGACCGGATGCGAGACGGAGCCGTGGTCGACTTCATCGACGTGGGCCCTTGGCCCATATTCAACCTGGCCGACTCCTCTATAGTGGTTGGAATGGCGATACTCATCGGTCTGTTGATTCTCAAGGACGGCAGGAAAGACGAAGGACGGCCCCCGGCCGAGGCCGACGACGAAACCCGTGTCCCGGACGCTCCGGTTCACGACAGATAGCGCGGGATACCGACTCGACCGGTTCCTGACCGAGCGGTGCGGCGGACTGTCGCGCTCCTACATTCAGCGGCTGATAGCCGAAGGGCGCGTCACGGTGGACGGAGCCGCGGCCGCGGCCGCCTCCAGGCTGGGCCCGGGCCGACACGTCTCCGTCACCATCCCAGATCCGGCGGTCGGCGAGCCGGCTGCGGAAGAGATCGCGCTCAACGTCGTCTACCAGGACTCCGACATCCTGGTCATCGACAAGGCTGCCGGAATGACGACCCACCCAGCCCCGGGCCGCCGCACAGGGACTCTTGCCAATGCCGTGCTGGGGCTTCACCCCGGTCTACGCGGTATCGGCGGGACGCTCCGGCCGGGCATTGTCCACCGGCTGGACAAGGACACGTCGGGGTTGATGGTGGTGGCGAAGAGCCATGAGGCCCACGCGTCTCTATCGTCCCAACTAAAGGCAAGGCGCTTCGAGAAGGTCTATCAGGCGCTCGTACACGGCAATCTCTCTCCGGACCGCGCCGTGATCGAAGGCCCGATCGGGCGTGACCCCAGGAACCGCAAGCGGATGGCTGTGGTGGCCGACGGCAGGGCCGCAGTGACCGGCTACTCCGTACTGGATCGGCCGGGAGGCTATAGCCTGGTGGAGGCGCGCCCTGTCACCGGCAGGACCCACCAGATCAGGGTTCATCTGGCGTCCGTGGGTCATCCGCTGGTCGGAGACACCCTCTACGGTAGGGCCGAGCCGGACCTGGGCAGGCACTTCCTGCACGCTCACCGCCTGGGGTTCGAGCACCCATCGACCGGGGAGACGGTGGAGTTTAGCTCGGAGATGCCGTTCGAGCTTCGCGCATTCCTGAACCGGCAATAACCGTGCCCTCGCGGTCCGCGTCAGCCCACAACGAGCCTGCCCCATCTCCGCCGCCGTCATCCCCGCGAAAGCCTGCCCCGTACCCGATACAGGCCGGAATCCATCCCCTGCGCCTGAAAATCCTCCAATCCTGAGAATCCTGATTCAGACAATTCCCCCACCATCCAGGCCTTGACGACGCCGAACCGCTGTGCTAGAGTATCCCCATGACACAGCCGCCTCTCTCCACAAACCAGCCCGCAGGACTCCTGCATCGCCTGTCGCATAAGTGTCGCATAGTGTCGCATAAGTGTCGCATAAGTGTCGCATGAGTGTCGCATAAGTGTCGCATAGTGTCGGCCAAAATCGCACCTCCCAGCTACGGAATGCCCCGAAATCCGACACTTTCGGCAAAAATCACCCCCAGCGGCCTGGCGGACATGCTCCCCCGGGCCGCCGGACACAAGGAACGTCGCGTCGCCCCAACCGGGTGGGGCTTGGGGCGAGTACACTGCCTTGACTCGCTCCGGGCCGGATGCCTAGAATGAGGCGCAGCAGAGGCGGCTGTATGAAGCCATCTACACGTGTGAAGAGAGCGGTCTCCGTTGGAGGAGTGGTCCATAGAAAAGGCGGCGCTGCGCGGGAGATAGTGGTGGGCAGGCGCGGTCCTGTGTGCAGCCTGCCCAAGGGTACTCCCGAACGCGGTGAAACTCGGAAGCAGACGGCCTTGCGAGAGGTGCGGGAGGAGACAGGCCTCGATGTTGCCATCGAGGGTTTGATCGGGAGCATCCACTACTGGTTCACGGAACCGGATGAGGACGCCCGCTACTCCAAGACCGTCCACTTCTATCTGATGTCTCAGACCGGAGGGGACCTGTCGTTGCATGACCACGAGTTTGACGTCGTGGAGTGGTTGCCGTGGCAGGATGCCCTGTCGGCCCTGACATACGAGAGCGAGGCGGAGATTGTTCGCAAGGGGCTTTCCGTGGCCTACAGGAAGGAAGCGAGGGCCGCCGCACTTGAGTGAGGAGGTTCTCATACGGGGCGGGAAGGTCATCCTGCGCGAGAAGCGCATCGAAGACGCCCCCGATGACTTCGCATGGCGGACCGATGAGGAACTGGCCAGGCTCGACGCCACCAGGCCGCTTAGCATGTCCTACGCCGACTTCCTCCGCTACGCCAGGGCGGAGATCGGCGACCCCGGCCCACGCTCCAAGAGGCTGGCCATTGACACCGCCGACGGCAAGCACATCGGCAACTTCATGTACTACGACATCGATCTCCGACGCGGTGAGGCCGAGCTCGGAATCATGATCGGCGACCGGGACTACTGGGGCAGAGGCTACGGCAGCGACGCGATGCGCGCGGCGCACGACTACATCTTCACACACACCACACTGACCCGGGTCTATCTCCACACCCTCGAGTGGAACGAGCGGGCGAGGCGCTCTTTCGCCAGAACCGGGATGCGAGAGGTGAAGACGGTCCGGCGAAACGGCATGAAGTTCGTCCGTATGGAGATGCTTCGACACGAATGGGAGGCCCGCGTAAGCTCTGAGGCTCAGGGCGGCGCGGAAAGAGCCGGGATCGGGATGGGCTTGGAAGCCGCAGTGTCGGAAGGGCCTGGCTCGGCATAGCTGCAACCGAACGGCCGCCTGCTCACCGGGCTGAACTGCGCAGGCCCGTCAGGGTTGCCCATTTTCTGAACTTTGTTTAGCAACACGCATAAATTAAGGCCCAATACTCCTTGAAGTGCCGCCCATCCCCTGGGTACGCTCATTCGTGAGTCTCCGGCCTCGCCGTCGAGCCGGAATATATCTGGGGGAGAACGCATGGAACTAGTTCGCGCTAGGGTTACCAACTACAAGAGCATTGACGACTCGGGCTGGGTCTCCATCAACGGGGTCACCTGTCTGGTCGGGAAGAACGAGTCAGGCAAGACAGCCTTCCTGCAGGCGCTCAGAAGGCTGAACCCTGTGCCAGGCACGAGCGGCGACTTCGACCTCAAGGACTACCCGCGCAAGGGCTACGCGCGCTATAAGCGCATGCATCAGAAGCGCCCGGCGATCGCGGTGAGCGCCGAGTTCAGGCTGTCTGACCAGGAAGTGGACGACATAGGACTGCTGTCCTCGTCCAAGGTCTTGGTTCACAAGGACTACTCGAACCGCCTGACGTGGGACCTCGAATTCGGCGAGCCGCCTCAAGGCGCGGCCGACCGGCGGGCCGTCGAAGAGCAGCTGGAGGGCATGCTGCCCAACTTCGCATACTTCGACGACTACAGCGCGATGCGTGGAAGGATATCCATTGAAGACCTCCTGAAGCGCCGAGACGACCCCGACGGCGAACTCGACGACGCCGACCAGACCTTCCTTTCTCTGCTGGCCGCCGCGGGAATCAAGATCGAAGACCTCCGGATGCAGACCAACTACGAGCACCTGAAGGCCGAACTGGAGTCTGCCGCCATCGGCATCTCAGACGCGATGTTCGAGTTCTGGCAGCAGAATAAACAGCTGAGAGTCGATTTCGACCTCTCGCTGGCCAATCCGGAAGACCCGCCACCGCTCAACAAGGGCACCATCCTTCACGTCCGCGTCTGGAACGACCGCCACCGGGTGTCAGTCTCCTTCGATGACCGGTCGAAGGGCTTCGTCTGGTTCTTCTCGTTCCTCACCTACTTCTCGAACCTGGAAGAGGAACCTCTGGACAACCTCATCCTGTTGCTGGACGAGCCCGGGATCAATCTCCATGCCATGGCGCAGACCGACTTCCTGCGATTCATCGAGAATCGGCTGGCTCCCAGGTACCAGGTGGTCTACTCCACCCATTCGCCCTTCATGGTGGACCTCAAGCGGCTCGACAGGGTTCGCATGGTCCAGGACCTGGACGGGCCCGGGACCGTGGTGAGCGACGACGTTCTCAGCAACGACCAGGAGACGGTATTCCCGCTTCAGGTTGGGCTTGGATACCAGATGGCCGAGCGGCTCTTCCGCGCCCCACACATCCTGATGGTCAACAGCCCCTCGGACCAGATATACCTCCAGGTGTTGGGAGACGTGGTCGCGTCCAAAGTGGGCTCGCGCCTAGACCCGAGGTGGGTGCTGATCCCCGTGGGCGGCGCGGACAATCTGCCCACATTCGTCTCGCTCCTGGGCGACAGTCATGTCACCGTGGGGGTGCTCATGGACATCACGCCGACCAAGAGAAAGCGGATCGAGGAGATTACCGAACGCGCAGACCCCGTCAAGTGGGTTGAGGTAGCCAGGGTGCGGGACGCAGACATCGAAGACCTGTTCGATCCCGGCCTCTACCTGGAACTCGTGAACCGCGCCTATGCCCGCGAGCTCACGGCCGACCTGACCCTCAAGTCGATATCGGGCAGCAACCCACGCATAGTGGAGCGGGTGACCTCGTACTTCCGGATCAGAGGCATCGACGGCGGCGAGTTCGACAGGAGCCGTCCTGCCGCCTATCTCCTTGGGAGCCATGCGCAGATGCGAGACCGCATCGACGAGTCCGCCATAGAGCGGGCGGCTCTGCTGTTCGACAGGATCAACAGTCTGCTGCCGTCATCGAACGGAGCCGCCGAAGAGCCTGTCGGCCTGGGAAAGGTCCGCGCAGTCGCCTGAAATCCGACCCTCCCTGGCCGGCTTCCAGCCCATACCCGCTTGCCGCGCGCCCATATACGCGGGAGCCGATTTCGGGTAGAGTCTGAGGTGGACCCGGGCTCGGCCCGCGTACCTCCCTGAGGGGTCGAGCTCACCCTTCCACCAATATGGCCAGCTCCTCTTCCACCGTAGCCTCGACTCGGACAGACTACGCCGCCGCTCTGGAGCGGGTCATGGGCCTCGCAAACTTCGAGCGCTCGGTCCAGAGCCCGGACCACTCATCCTTCCATCTGGAGCGGATGGGCCTGCTCCTGGACCGGCTCGGCCGTCCACATCTCGCAGTGCCTGCCGTCCACGTCGCGGGGACGAAGGGCAAGGGCAGCACGGCGGCGATGATCGCTTCTGTATTGACGGCCCAGGGCTACACGGTCGGCCTCTACACCTCGCCTCATCTGCACCGCACCGTCGAACGAATCAGGGTGGGCATGGAGCCGATCGCCCCCGATCACTTCGCGGCCCTCGTCTACGACCTGTGGCCCGTGGTGGAGTCGGTGGGCGCCAACGGCCCATACGGGGAGGTCACCTTCTTCGAGATGCTCACGGCGATGGCGTTCGTGTGGTTCGAGCGAATAGGAGCGGACTTCCAGGTAGTGGAGGTTGGACTGGGCGGGAGGCTCGATGCGACCAACGTCGTTGCCCCCGAAGTGTGCGTGATCACACACATCAGCCTCGACCATGTCAATACGCTCGGCGGCACGGTGGAGCTGATCGCACGAGAGAAGGCTGGGATCATCAAGCGCGGCGTGCCCGTCGTGGCGGCGCCCCAGCCGGAGGTGGCCCTCCGGGTATTCAGAGAAGTGGCTGCCGAGCGGGATGCCCCGCTAATCGAGGTCGGCTCCATCAAGAGGTGGAGGCGTCTGAGCTTCGACCAGACCGGCCAGAGCCTCGAACTTGATGGACGGCATGGTGTGCGCTCGTTGCGAATCCCCCTTCTGGGCACGCACCAGATGGAGAACGCGGCCACTGCGGTCACGGCCGTCGAGACGATGGCCGACAATGGGACAGAGTTGTCGGACGACGCTATCTCTAAGGGTCTGGAGACGGTGAGGTGGCCTGCCAGGATGCAGGTCTTCTCTCGCGGCGGCCGCCGCGTCGTGGTGGACGGCGCCCACAATCCGCACTCGGCCCGCCGGCTCGTCGAAGCGCTCCGGGAGCATTTCGACTTCCGCGGCGTGGCGCTGGTATTCGGCTCGTTGCGTGGGCACAGCCACTCAGGTATGCTCGGCGAACTCCGACATCTGTCTCCGCGTGTGTTCGCGGTTCGCTCGAGGGACCCTCGGTCACTGGAGAGCAGAGCCATAGAGGAGGCGGCCCGGAGCCTGGGTCTGGCCGTGATGCCGGGGCCTGAGAACGTAGCCGCCGCCGTGCGTCGGGCGCTGGGGCTTGCCGGCGAAGCCGATCTGGTAGTCGTCGCAGGCTCCCTGACCGTGGCCGCCGAGGCGATTGAAGAGATAGACGGCGTTGAGCCGGAACTCTATCCATACCTGGCCGGCGACGCGAGGGCGGGATAGCACAAGCACAGAGGGAGCCGGAGCAGTGACCAGCAGACACGACGGCAGAAAGAGGGTGGTGATCACCGGCATGGGAGCGGTGACGCCCTTGGGGGAGGACGTCGGCGAGTATTGGGACAACCTGGTGAACGGGAGGTCAGGAATCGGCCCGATGACGCTTGCGGACCCAGCCGGGTACCCGTGCAAGATATCCGGCGAGGTGTCGGGGTTCGACCCTGGCAGGTACGTAAACTCGAAAGAGGCTCGTCGGATGGCCAGGTTCTCCCAGATGGCGGTATCCGCAGCCGCCCTGGCTATCGAGGACGGCGGTCTCGACCTCTCGTCCGAGGACGCGGAGCGCTTGGGCGTCGTGACCGGAAACGGGAACGGCGGCTTCCCGACCACTGAGGAGAACGCCCGCATCCTGGTCGAGAAGGGCGGTATGAGAATGAGCCCCTTCTTCATTCCGATGATCCTTCCGAACATGGCCGCGGCTAACGTGAGCCGCATCTACGGACTGAAGGGCTACACGTCCACCGTAATAACCGCGTGCGCGGCTGGCAATCAGGCCATAGGCGACGCAGCCGAGGCCATACGCCGGGGAGCCGCCGACGTCATCCTGGGAGGCGGCTGCGAGGCTGGGATCAGCCGACTTGGACTCGGAGGCTTCAACGTCATCAAGGCGCTGACGAGACAGAACGACGATCCCGAAAAGGCCAGCAAGCCCTTCGACGCCAACCGCGACGGCTTCGTGCCGTCGGAGGGCGCCGCCTATCTGGTGATGGAGAGCCTGGAGCACGCTCTGGACAGGGGCGCGGACATCATCGCCGAGCTTTCCGGCTACGGCGTCTCGTCGGACGCCTACCACGCGGTACAGCCTGACGAGGACGGCGCAGGCGCCGCCCGCGCGATCAGATGGGCCCTCCGGGACGCAGGTATCGGGCCTGAGGACGTTAGTTACGTGAATGCCCACGGCACGTCGACACCCAAGAACGACCTGTCGGAGACGCTTGCCATCAAGCTGGTCTTCGGGGAGATGGCCTACCGGATACCGATCAGCTCCACGAAGTCGATGATCGGCCATACCCTGGGCGGCGCGGGGGCCCTCGAGGCCGTGGCCTGCGTCCAGACGATCCGCGAGAATGAGATTCACCCGACCATCAACTACGAGACTCCCGACCCCGACTGCGACCTCGACTACGTGCCCAACCGGTCGCGCAAGACACGCGTGGACGCGGTACTCTCGAACAGCTTCGGCTTCGGAGGCCAGAACGCCTGCCTGGTGTTCCAGCGATTCGAGGAGTGAGCTGACCCAAACGGCTATCTCAGGGAGGTGAACGGATATGCCCATCGGAAAGGCAGCCATCTTCGTAGAGCCCTACCGGTTCGAGATAACGGATCTCCCGACCCGCGAGGTCGAGCCCGGCGCTGTCCTAGTCAACGTCACGTCTGCGGGAGTCTGTGGGTCCGACCTCCACTACTGGCGCGGCGAGATGAAGCCGAAGATTACGGGCCGGCCCGGTCCCGTAATTCTGGGGCATGAGATGACAGGAGTGGTCCACACCCTCGGCAGTGGAGTATCGACCGACTCGATGGGTAGGCCGCTGTCTGAGGGGGACAGGGTGGTCTTCACCTACTTCTTCCCGTGCGGCCGCTGCTACGTCTGCCTCAGGGGCGAGCTGAATCACTGTCCTCACAGGTTCCGCTTCAGGGCCTCCGTCGAGGAGGATCCGTATTGCAGCGGCGGGTTTGCCGAGTACTACTACCTGCATCCGGGGCACTACGTGTTCAGGGTGCCGGACGAGCTGCCTGACGAGGCGGTCACGGCTGCGAACTGCGCGGTCTCGCAGGTCATATACGGACTGCAGATCGGGGGCGCTAGGATGGGCGACAGCGTGGTGATCCAGGGGGCGGGCGGCCTGGGGCTCTACGCTACGGCGGCTGCCCGTGACATGGGCGCCGCGCGGGTCATCACCATCGACGGCATTGCGCCACGGCTCGACATGGCCCGCCGGTGCGGGGCCGACCATGTCATCGACATCAACGAGTACGCCACCCCCGAGGCGCGGATCGAGCGTGTCAAGGAGCTTACGGGCGGCTGGGGCGCAGACGTCTGTCTGGAGGTCGTGGGCTATCCCCAGGTGGTCGCCGAGGGCCTGCAGATGCTCAGGCCCGGCGGCGCGCTCGTCGAGATCGGCAATATCTGGGAGAACAGCAACGTCACCCTGGACCTGTCGAAGGTGATATGGGGACAGACCCGCATCATACCCGCCGCGCACTACCACCCGCAGGCGCTTCCGGCGGCGCTGGACTTCCTGGTGCGTACCAGGGACCGCTACCCCCTCACCAGCGTGATGTCCCACAGCTACCCGCTGGAGCGTATCGGAGAGGCGTTCGAGCAGTCCGAGTGGCTGGGGAAGAGCGAGGACACGGCCATCACGAGGGCGTTCGTGGCCCCGTGATTCGGGAGTGGCCCGTAGTGTCAGATAGGCGTCGCAAGAAGGCTCTTGCATGAATTGACAATGCCGACTTCGGGTTCGTAGTATTGCGCCTGCAAACTCAGGATCTGGAGACGACACATGCCTGCGCTGACCGACGAGCAGCTTGACCAATTCCACACTCAGGGCTACGCGGTGGTGGACGACGTGGTTCCGGAGGAGGTGCTCGACCCTCTGGAAGCCGAGTACGGCGAGGTGCTCGAACAGCTCGCTGGCGAGCTATTCGAGGCCGGTCAGATCTCCTCGACCTATGCCGGGCTGCCATTCGGGGAGCGGTTGACCCGCGTCTATCAGGACAGCGGGAAGGTCTACTCCGGATACTTCGACTTCTCCCTGCCTCAGGGGGAGATAAAGCGCGACACCCCGATGTGGCACGGCCCGGCGGTGTTCAACACCCTGACGGCCCCGTCGATACTGGACGCCGTGGAGTCGATAATCGGGCCGGAGGTCTATTCCAATCCGGTGCAGCACGTTCGGATGAAGCCGCCGGAGCACCTGATGCCCAGTGATCCCAACTCCGGCAACGCACTTATCGGAGCCACTCCCTGGCATCAGGACCTCGGCGTCGTCACCACCGAGGCGGACGACACCGAGATGCTGACGGTGTGGATACCCGTCTGGGACGCCGACGAGTCGGCGGGGTGTCTCCACCTGGTGCCTTGGAGCCACCAGGATGGCCTGGCCTTCCACTGCGCCGGCCCGAACGCGTCGACTCCGGGCCTTCACATTCCGGAGGACAGGTTCAGAGTCGAGGACGCGGTTCCCATCCCGATGAGGCGCGGCAGCGCGCTCTTCATGCACCGGCTCACCTGCCACGGGTCGCTCCCCAACAGGAGCGACCGTATAAGGTGGAGCCTCGATCTGAGGTACAACCCGACGGGCCAGTCGACGGGCAGGGAGGCGTTCCCCGGGTTCGTGGCCCGAAGCAGGGCGAACCCGGAGACCGAGCTGCACGACCCCGAGGCGTGGGCTCAGTCTTGGCGGGACGCGCGGGAGCGGCTTGCAGAGGGAGACGCATTCACCTTCCAGCGGTGGGACTTCGATGACCCTGCCTGCGCTTAGGCCGAGGGGGAAGCAGCAGACTAAGGCTGCCCGGACGTGACTCAGGAACAGGGCGGCGCCCAATCGCCGGAACAGGCCCTCCAGGCGCTCATTCTTGACCCCGACCTGGAGCGGCTGGAAGATCTGCTCGCCGACTTCAACCTGTTCGACGTTCTCGGCATCGCGCGGAGGGAGCTTCAGCACTCGGCGTTCCTCGCGTGGCTCCTCGACCCGCGCGGCTCGCACGGCCTGCGAGACTATTTTCTGCGCGGCTTTCTGTCGGTGGCTGCCACGGAGGCCCGCGAGCGCGGGACCGCGCCCTTCACCCCGCTCGACGTGGACGGCTGGAACCTCAGCGACGTCGAGGTGGCGGCCGAGCGCCACAACATAGACATTCTCATGATAGGCGAGAGCGACAAGTTCGTCTGTCTGATAGAGAACAAGATCGGGACGGGCGAGCACTCCGGCCAGCTCAGCCGCTATATGAGCACGGTCGAGACTGAGTACAGAGGTCTCACGCCGTTCCCTGTATTCCTGACGCCGAACGGAGCGGAGCCGGAGGAGGAGAGCGACGCCGAACGCTACGTGCCGCTCGACTACGGCAAGATCGCTGTCCTCATCGACCGCGTGCTGGAGACGCGTCGCTCGACCATCAGCGTGAGCGTCACCAGTTTCCTGGAACAGTACGCCCAAACCCTGCGGAGGCACGTGTTGGACAACACCGACAACATCGATGAGCTGGCCTACAGGGTCTACAGCAACCATCGGGACGCGATCGACCTCATCATAAACGCGCAGTCGGTACCCGGCACCATGGCCTACAGGATCTACAGCAATCATCGGGACGCGATCGACCTCATCATAAACGCGCAGTCGGTGCCCGGCACCATGGCCTGGAGGAGCATCGACGCCGTGATGAAGGCTTATGACGCCCATCTGCTGCCGGATGAGCATCAAAAGGGGATCCGTCGGTTCTATGCGACCGAGCTCGAGGAGATACCGGATCTCAAGAAAGGGGAACACTGGACCGGCTCTGGCCGCATCCTTCTGTTCGAGTACAAGCGCTACCGGAAGGCGCTTGATCTGGTTCTAGGCCCCGGTCCGGAGGAGACGCGCAGGCGGCTGAAGGACCTCGCTCAGAGGGATGGCTTCCCCGGAGCGTCCAGAGGCTCACAGAAATGGTCATACATATACCGCAAGGCTGTCCTCAGCGAGGAGGGACCTCGTCCGCTCGATGCCGAGGAAGTGAGGTCACAGGTCGAACAGGCAGTCGCCGAGTTCTTCAAGGAGGACTACTGGCCGTTGGTGAACGCCATACGGGATGAGTTCGGGCTGCCGCCTGCGTCCGCAGGCTGAGGCCATCGTCGGGGGATGCGAGCCGCCGGGCGGCCGTGATCGTCGTCGACGCGAGCGTGTGTGGAGAAGGCGGCGGCGATTCTGATTCAGTGTGTGCGCCCGGTTCGGTGCGGTCTGGTGTCTTGGGCTATCTTCACTCGTTGTCGGGCATGATGCGCAGCATGAACTCGTCGAACATTGGAACGGTAAAGGCGGTGTCTCCATGACTCGGACTCCATATCATGCCTTTGTTGATCAGCTGTCCGCGAGTGGGCGCCAGGGAGGTTACAGGGCGCCCCAGCGCTTGGGCAATGTCACCAGAGCGGTGGGGGCCAGCGCCAAGATGAGCCATAGCTCGGAGATACCTTCTCTCTGAGGGCGTAAGCCTGTCGAACCTGACACGGAAGAAGCTCTCGTCGAGATGGGCGACGGCTTGCATGGAGGCGATTTCGACACTGGAGTTTGTGATAGGAGAACGTTCGGCGGTGTCCCATACGTGTTTCCCCCACTCCTGCAGGAAGTAAGGATAGCATTTAGTCTGAGAAACGATAGCGGCTAGGGCAGGAGCTTCTATCTCCACTCCTTCGTCTTTGGCGGGCTTGGCAATTGCAAGCGTGGCGTCTTCAGGTGACAGGGCGCCTATCTCAGAGAACTCAAAGAGCCTCTCGGCGTAAGACTTGGCCTTCCCCATGCGGCCTCTCACTTGGGGCAGGCCTGCCCCAACCATGGTCACGGGGAGCCGCCGCTGAGATGTTCGGTGCAACGCCGTTATCAGTGCCGCGAGTTCATCCTCTGCCACATATTGGAGCTCGTCAACGAAGAGCGCCACGCAGCTTCCATCCGCCTTGGCGGCGTGGCCGACGACCTCAAACAGATCCTGCAGGTCGGTCTCCAAGTCTCCGTTGTCGGCCAACCCGGGTTCAGGGTCCAAGTCCAAGCCGACCTCCATGTCTTGGTACTTTACCTTCAAGGATCCTACGAATCCTGCAAGTCCTCTGAGAGCGCGTTGCGCCAGACGTTTAGCAGCCTCCCTGCGCGAGAGTTTCAGCAGGACGATGCGCAACTGAGGCGCCAGGGTGGAGGGAAGGGAGCGATTCTCCAGTGCCTCAGTTCGTAGTACGCAGATGCCGTTCGCCTCGGCATCCTCTCGGATTCGGTCCAGCAACACGGTTTTCCCTACGCCCCGCAGTCCAACCATCAGAATGCTCTTGCTCGGGCGCCCCGTACGGGTCCGCTCCAGTGCGATTCGCGCAGCCTCGCGGACCTCGCGGCGGCCGGCCAACTCGGGAGGCTGCGAGCCCGCTCCAGGGGCGTATGGGTTGCGAATCGGATCCATGTGGTCAGTTTATAGCAAATTTATCCCATCTTACAAGAACATCATAAGATGGCTAATCTCGCTATAACTCGACCGGGGGCGCAACCTCCCAATCCCTTCGGCGGCTCAGATTGACGATGTCAGCTTGGTGTGGGCCTGGGTTCCGGCCTACGGCGTTGGGGTTTAGTCCTCTCCGCGGCGGAGGACGCGGCCGGGGCGGGCGCCGGTGTGGACGCCCTCGCTCACGACGGGTTCTCCTGCGACGAGCACGTAGGGGACGCCCGCGGCGAGTTGGTGGGGGTCTCCGAAGGTGGACCTGTCGATCACGGTGTCCGGGTCGAAGACGGCCAGGTCGGCTACCAGCCCCACCTCGACCCTTCCGCGGTCTTCGAGGCAGAGGCGCTCGGCAGGCATCCCTGTCATCTTGTGGACAGCGGTCTCCAGCGACATCAGCGACTGTTCCCGGACGTAGCGGCCTAGGATGCGGGGGTAGGTGCCGTAGAATCGGGGGTGATGCTGTTCGGAGGCGTGTACGCCGGTGGGTGAGATGGCCATGCCGTCGGAGCCGATCATGCCCAGCGGGTGGGAGAGGAAGAAGCGGACGTCGCGTTCGCTCCGGTTGTGGACGACGGCGGATATTTCGCCCTCCTCTTCTTCCTCGAGCTGAAGGGCGGCCTCCGCCGGCTCGACCTCGCGCTCGGCGGCAATCTCCGCTATGGAGCGTCCGATCAGGCCCTTGTTCGCGTCGGAGCCGACCTCGGCAATTATCCAGGTGTCCCACAGGGGGGCCACTCCGCCGAGTCCGGCCCTCACCTCGTCGAGGATACGGGCGCGCGTGTCGGGGTCTCGCAGGCGGGCCATGTATCCTGCGACGCCTCCGGCCTGTGCCCAGTTAGGGACGGTCTGGTCGACGCCCGCCTGTCCTGCGGTGTAGGGGTATGAGTCGAAGGTGATGTCGAGTCCGTCCTTGCGGGCGTCGTCGAAGAGTTCCATCATCTCCGGGCCGCGTCCGACGGGTTCGGGCCGGGGCTTTCGCCAGCCGCCCATGTCGGGCTGCGAGCCGATGGCGAGGTGAGAGAACTGTACGGGGACGCCGCCCTTGCGTCCGATCTCAATGGCCTCCTCGATGGCGCGGAGGTGTCTTCCCGCGCCGACTCTGGCGTGGGTCACGTAGAAGGCGCCGTCGTAGTGCGCGATGGCCTTGCAGAGTTCGGCCACTTCGTCTGTGGACATGTATCCGGACGGCGAGAGCGAGAGGCCGGTGGACAGGGAGAAGGCTCCCTGCTCGACGGCCTCGGCGGCCAGGCGCTGCATGCGGCGCATCTCGTCCGTGGTAGCCGGGCGGTCCTCGTTTGCGCCGACGGCTATCTGGAGCGCGGCCTGTCCGACCTGTGGGGCGATGTTGATGCTAATGCCGTTGGACTCCAGACACTGGGCCCAGCCGTTCAGGTCGGACCAGTTGCCCTGCTCGAACTTCCAACCCATTCCGAGGTTGGCGGCGCTTTCCGGGCCGAGTGGGAAGGGGGAGTAGCTGCAGTTGCCGGTCACCTCGGTCGTCACGCCCTGGTGGGCTTTGCTCTCGCCGCCCGGGTCATCGAACAGGGACATGTCGGAGTGGGAGTGCATGTCGATGAAGCCTGGTGTGACGATCAGGCCATCGGCGTCGATGACGCGGTCGGCCTCTGCGTCTTCGAGTTGTCCGATCGCCTGGATCCTGGTGTCCGAGATGCCCACGTCCGCCTGGTATCGGAGCCCTCCGGCGCCGTCGATGATCGTTCCGTTCGCTATCAGGGTATCGAACGCCATGTGGACATCTCCTCAGCCTGTGGTGTAGTGGGCAGGGCGTGTTCCATTGTACTCGTTTCGTCCGGCGGCTTCACCACGGCTCTTTCGGGTTGCCCGGCGGGGGAGGCGGGTTCGAGCAGGGGGGCAGGGCCGGTTTTTGCCGAAAACTGTCCCAAACTGTTCCATTTTGTCCCATCTCGTAGCTGAGGGTTCGATTTCGTGGAACAAATGTGGGGCAATTGTGGAACAGGTGTGGAACAGAACCGGAGCAGTTTCGGGACAATTTTGGGACAGGTCCCGGGAGTGAGGACGCCCCTTGTGTGCCCTTATGGGCGCGACTGCGCCGCGATGTCCGGCGCATCGGCGGCTGGCATGGGTGAGGGAGGTCATCGGGTCTCTCCTTGTGTCGAGGCAGAGTCGGCGAATGTGATTATACAGACACAGGAACGGACGTGTCAAGGGTTGTTGTCAGAATCAGGATGCTCAGGATTGGCCGAATCAGGTGGGGGATTTTGGGTCGTGCGGCCCCTTGACGAGGCCGGAACGCTGTGCTTGGCTTCCTCTACGAATCGTCCAGCCTGTCTATGCACAGCTGGCGCAGGCCCCCGGAATAAGGATGGGAGAATGCACGGAGCCGTCACGCCTCAGCCAACGTCATTCGAGTCGGACCTCGCGGCCGTGGTGCGGACGCCCTCCGGCAGCTACCCCGTCTGGGTAGGCTGGGACATTCTGGGTTCGCTCGGAGCGCGCACCCAGGAGATCATGGGGCCCGACGCGGCCTTCGTGATCGGGGACAGCGGCGCTCGCGGCCACGCGCTCAGGGCCCTGGAATCGCTTCGCAGCGCAGGCATCCGTTCCGAGATGCTGCTGATCGACGGGGGCGAGCTCACCAAGACTCTGGACGGCGCGCGGAGGATATACCACTGGCTGGCCGACCTGAAGGCGGAGCGCGGGCATCTGGTGGCTGCGGTGGGCGGAGGAGTGGTCGGCGACGTGGCGGGCTTCGCCGCCGCCACCTACGTCAGGGGGATGCCCTTTGCGCAGGTTCCCACGACCCTGCTTTCCATGCTGGACGCGTCGATCGGCGGCAAGATGGCGGTCGACCTGCCACACGGCAAGAACCTGGTTGGAGCATTCCATCAGCCGAGATTCGTGCTCTCCGACGTCAGCACGCTCGATTCCCTCCCCGCCCGACAGCTGACCGCCGGCTGGGCCGAGGGCATCAAGCACGCCCTCATCAGGGACGAGGGTCTGCTGACACGGTTCGAGGCGCAGCGCGCCGCCATCCGCTCCATCGACCCGGAGGTGACGACGGGGGTCATCAGGCGCAGCGCGGCAGTCAAGGCGGACATCGTGTCGGCCGACGAGAAGGAGACTCTCGGGGTGCGCGACCTCCTGAACTACGGGCACACCATCGCCCACGCGCTGGAGGCGGTGACCGGCTACACGGCTCTGCTGCACCCCGAGGCCGTGAGCATCGGCATGATGGGAGCCGGGCGTATCAGCAGCGAGATGGGCCTGCTCGGCGGCCACGAACTGGAACGGCAGCGGGCGTTGTTGGAGTCCTACGGGCTGCCGCTGTCTTACCGGGGCATGGACGTGTCGGCGGTCATGGAGACGATGCGGTCGGACAAGAAGGTCCGCGGCGGGGCCATCCACTGGGTGCTGCTGGAGGGCATAGGGAACGCGGTGAGCCGGATGGAGGTTCCCTCCGAGGTCGTGCGGAGCGCGCTGAGACACCTCGCCCAGTAGGGGGCGCTAGACGCCGGGGGACGGCCCCGGGGGGTCGGCATCTCTCCGTCTTGACGAGTCGGCGGCTAGGTCGTATAACCATGAGGCTTGGCGAACTGCGCCCGAGGAGGTCGACGTGGGTTCCGAGAAGAGAAGACTGCTGGCGCACCTCATGAGGAGGGCGGGCTTCGGGGCAACCTCCGAAGAGTTGGACCGCTTGGAGCGGCTGGACTACGACCGAGTGGTGGACGACCTGCTGGACCCGCCCGACACGAGTTGGATGGGCGACCATCTGGTGAGGCGCTTCCACCACGAGCAGTCCGGGATGATCTCCGGCTTCGGGCCGGGCGAGTATTGGCTGTACCGGATGGTCACGACGAAGGCGCCGCTCGTGGAGAAGGCGACCCTGTTCTGGCACAACGTGTTTGCCACGGGGTATCCGAAGGTCGTGCACGGCAAGGTGCTCTCCAACCAGATCGCCATGCTCAGGAGAAACGGTCTCGGCAGGTTCGACGACCTGCTCACGGCGCTCTCCAGGGACCCCGCCATGATCGTCTGGCTGGACAACCAGGACAACCACGGCGGGGCGATCAACGAGAACTACGGGCGTGAGCTTCTGGAGCTGTTCTCCATGGGGGTAGGCAGCTACTCGGAGGACGACGTCAAGGAGGCCGCTAGGGCTTTCACCGGATGGACCATCGCCAACACCGAGTACATGGTACTGCGCTCCAACAGAGACTCCGACTGGCCGTACGGCCGCATCGCCTGGCGCTTCGAGCTCGACGAGGGCGACCACGACGACGGCGTGAAGACCTTTCTCGGAGAGACGGGGAGGTTCAACGGCGAGGACGTCATAGGGATCATATGCAGGCAGGAGGCGACCGCCCGGTTCATCGCCCGCCACATGTACCACTTCTTCGTGGCCGACGAATACCCTGTGCCGCAGTGGCCCCACGTGGAGCCCAGGGACCCCGAGGCCATCGGGCAGCTGACGGATGCCTACTTCTCCGGCGGCTATTCGATCAGGGAGATGCTGCGGACTCTCTTCAAGTCCGATTTCTTCAAGTCCGAGGATGTCAGGTACAAGAGAGTCAAGAGCCCGGCGGAGCTCGCCTCGGGCGTCCTCAGGCTGTCGGGCCATCTGGACAGGCCCCGGCGGGAGATGATCGTGCACGCCCTGAGGATGCAGTACATGGGCCAGTGGCTGCACAACCCGCCCAGCGTGGAGGGGTGGCACCAGGGGGAGGAGTGGATCGAGACGGGCAGCCTGGTGGAGAGGGTGAACTTCGCCTGCGAGCAGCTGGGCGACGCGGACATGCCCGGCATCGCGTCGATGGTCTCCAGGATAGTGGGCGAGGGCGTGTCCTCGGACGACCTGCTGGCGAGGTGTCTGGAGGAGCTCGGGGAGATCGAGCTGGCCGAGGGCACCCGCGAGAGCCTGAACGACTACGCCGCCGCCGGCCCCGTGGACGACGAGAGGGCGGTCGGGATGCTGAGGCTGGTCGCCGCCAGCCCCGACTTCCAGCGCTGTTAGCAGGGCCGGCATCTTATCAAGACCGGGAGATGGATATGAACCTCGAAGAGTTGAAGACTCATGCAGCGAGTACTGAACTCAAGTTCGACGAACTGAAGAACGACGGACAGGAGACCAACGAACAGGTGACCAAGAATACGCTGGTCATGCCCTTCATCAGAGACCTGGGGTACGACGTCGAAGACGCTGCCGAGGTCTTCCCCGAATTCTCTGTAGGCGCGGGCGAGAAACGAGGTAAGGCCGACTATGCCGTCCTTAGGGGCGGCAAGCCTATTATGCTCTTCGAATGCAAGGATGTAGCAAAGAAGCTTTCTCACACTGAGAGAAACCAGCTGTTCACATACCTTAACCTAGCTGGCGCCGATGTAGGAATCCTTACCAATGGCATCGTCTACGAGGTCTTCGTCATCTGCCCTGAGCCGTTTCTGTTTCTGGAGGTTGACCTTTACGGAGACCCTGCGGTCCGTATACCCGAGCTGTCCTCCGAAACGACTCTCGCCACGAGCAGCGCGACGGCTCCGATGGTCCTGCTGGAACTCTTCACCAAACAGTCCTTCGACAACGAGCAGATAAAGGAGAAGGCAAGAAAGATAGGAGTAGCTAGCATACAGGAACGGAAGCGTATCAAGACAATGAAGGGGATGCTTTCTCGACAACTCGAGAGTCCGGCCGTCGATTTCGTCGAATGGATTGCTCGGAAGCTCCATAGAGGGAAGTCCATTTCAGCAACAAAATTCCCCGAATTCGCCGAACTGTCCAAAACTGCCTTCAAAGAATTCATCAAGGAAGTCTCCTCCGAACAGGCCGGTGAGGTCTTCGTCAAAGGTGACAAGGTCAGAATAAAGGACACCGCTAGAACTGATGGTAGAGGCAAAGAGGGCATCGTCAAAAGCACAAATGTCAATGTCAGCGTTCAGGTCGGGGACGACACGAAGTATGTGAGCCCCGACAACCTGGAGAAGATGGAGACGTGACTCTTGCCAGGCCTGCGGAGATGATCCGGTACGAGCGGACGCTTGGCATGACCGTGATGGTCGGCAAGGGCTTCTACTGTCCGAACGACATGTCCTTCGGGGCGGACGGCCGGGTGTATGTCCTCAACCGCTCGATCGAGGCGAGGGGGGGCGGCAATGGGATGAGGGTGGCCGTGTGCGACGCCGCGGACGGCTACTATGGGTCGTTCGGGACGTTCGGAGAGGGCCGCGGGGAGTTTACGTGGCCGTCGGCCATAGCAGCCGGACCCGACGGCCGCGTGTACGTGGCGGACGAGCATCTTCAGAAGGTGATGGTCTTCAGCGCGGAGGGGGAGTTCGTCGACGAGTGGGGGAGGGCCGGAAGCGGGCCGGGCGAGTTGGACACCCCGTCCGGGATAGCGATAGACGACGAGGGAAGTCTGTTCATATCGGACACGTACAATCACCGTGTCCAGGTGTTCAGGCCGGACGGCGAGTTCGTCAGGGCGTTCGGGGGAGAGGGCGGCGGCGACGGTGAGTTGAGGATGCCGTGGCATCTGAGCGTCGGCCCGAGCTCGAACGTCTACGTGGCCGACTGGGGAAACGACAGGGTGTGCGTGTTCACGCGGGGTGGCGAGTTCGCCGCGTCTTACGGAGAGTCGGGCACCGGCGAGGGCCAGCTGACGAGGCCGGCGGACGTGGCCGCCGACGGGAACGGCAATCTGTACGTGTGCGACTGGGGGAACGAGCGGGTCCAGGTGTGGGACGGCGAGGGAGGGTTCCTTCAGGCGACGCTGGGCGAATCGGCCATATCGCCGTGGGCGCAGAACTTCCTGGACGTGAACGTCGAGGAGGGCGCGGCCCGTTCGAGGGCCGACCTGGAGAAGCACGACGCCGGCCTCGCCGACTCGGACGACAGGCACGCCATCTCGTCGCAGGTGGAGAAGTACTTCTGGGCGCCCATGGCGGTCGCCATAAGCCCTGACAACCGGCTGTTCGTGCTGGAGAGCAACAGGCACCGCATCCAGATCTTCGAGATATTGGGGTAGACCACAGAACCCTGTCATTGGATGACGAGCTTTGTCCCAAAAGGAGGCCAAGTTGGGACGTATCGGTAGGGATGGTCTTATCGGAGTATTCGTCATCCTGGTCATCATCGTTGCTCTTTTCGTCATTGGTGATAACCAACCCCAAGTATCAGATTCCACTATTGCATCAACGGCCTCGCTCACGGCGACCCCTGTGCCAACGCATTCCTCTGTTCCGACAGTTGTCGCGACTCCAACGCATTCCTCTGTTCCGACAGTTGTCGCGACTCCAACGCCTTCCTCTGTCCCGACAGCCGTCGCGACTCCAACCCCTAACTTAACGTTGAAGTGTGCAGTACCGGACAATACCGACGTGACTGCTCTCCTGATTGAACTGAAATCATGCAAGCCGATTTCCCAGGACACCAAAGACCTCATAGACCTCTTTGTAGAGCTTGAAGGGTTTAAGACAGACCCCGAGTTCCATCAAGTAGGATTCGGGGGCTGTTGCCGATTCAATTCCTGGCTAAAACAGGCCGAAGCGCTGAGAGATAGAGCAGGACTCGATTCATTGACGGAAGTTGGGATTCTACCGGGGGATATCATTTTGGTCGGCCAAGCGTACATGAACAGTGCCGGTCGATCTACAGAACATACCGAGTGGGTGAAGCGGACATTAGAAGTTGAAGCCAAGAAGACTATAGGGTTGGAAACACCATTGTCCCCGATACCAACCGCCGATCTGCCTTCGGACATTGTGATCGGTGAGTGGCTTGAAGAAATCACTGCCACCCTTGAGAACCGCATCACGATTTTCAGCGAATCAGGACAACTGAGTATGAAGTGGGATTTTAGCGATGGAAGCGAGGGCGAGTTCCCACTTATTGAAAGTAAATCCCCGATCGGACGCAGCTTTCACATAGTGGGCGGGTTCCCGGGTGATTACTACGTCATTGATGCACAAGGCAATCTGCAAATTCGGGGTAGCTATGGCCTAATCACCACAGCAAGAAAAGTCGAGTAGAGCCAGTCTAGCCACCTCATAGTGTCACCCATGTTTCATAACATAAGAAGAAAGCCACCCCTGGGGCAGGTCCTTCCCTACGCGAGTTTTATGGCTCTGATTCGGCTGTTGAAGTGGTCGCATATGAGGAGCGCGTCGTCTCCGAATAGGCGTAGGCCGTGGGGCTGGTTCAGTCTGGCCTCGTTGGCCGGGCCGCCGTCTCCGGAGTCTCCAGGCTCGCCGCTGCCGGCCACGGTGCGCAGGGCGCCGTCGGCGTCTATCACGCGGACGCGGTCGTTCCGCGAGTCGGACACGTAGACCGCGCCGTCCGGGCTCACCTCCAGGCCCGACGGCATGTCGAGGCGCGCCTCCGCGGCCGGTGTTCCGTCGGGAGAGAAGCCTGGCTTTCCCGTGCCCGCCACCGTGCTGATGACGCCGGCGGCGTCCACTTTGCGCACGACGTGGTGGGCCGCGTCCGAGAAGTAGAGACTGCCCGCGCCGTCGAATCGTATCGCGGTCGGGGTTCCGATACGGGCGCGGTTGGCCGGGCCGCCGTCGCCTGAGTATCCGGCCATGCCGGTGCCGACCACCGTCGTGATGATCCCGGTGACGGCGTCGATTCTCCTGATCCGCCCGATGCCGTCGCCGACGTAGACGTCGTCGTTGGGGGCGTGGGCGACGGAGATTGCGTCGACGAAGCAGGCGGAGACGGCGGGGCCGTTGTCACCCCTGTCCCACTTGTCCTCCGCCCCCGCGATGGAGCGTATCACGCCGTCTTCGTCGACCCTTCGGACGCGCCCCTGCCGGTGGTCGGCGAGGACGACTCTTCCTCTGGAGTCGACCGACACGTCCTTGGGGTTGCCGAGGTACGCCTCGTCGGCGGGGCCGTTGTCGCCGCCGTATGCCCTCACGCCGGAGCCGGCGACCGTGCGGATGATTCCCGTGGCGGGGTCGATGGCGCGGACGCGCTGGCTGAACACGTCGGCGAAGTAGACGTGGCCGTTCGGGCCGACGCTGATGCCGCCTGGACGGCAGAGGAAGGCGCGCTCGGCCGGCTCGCCGTCGTGGACGCCTGTGCCGCCCAGGGCCGTCGTGACGATGCCGGTCTCACCGTCGTACCTTCGCAGGCGGCCGGAGCAGTCTCCCCAGAATACGGTGCCGTCCGGGTCGGCCCATATGCCCGACTCACACGAGTTGCATCTGGTCTGGGAGCCGTGCAGCCCCTCCTCGCCGAAGCCTGGAGAGCCTGTGCCGACCAGCGTTGTTACGATGCCGGTCTTGGCGTCCACCCTTCGGATCCGGTGGCCGTACTTCTCACCGACGTACATGTTGTCGCTGCTATCGAAGCATATGGAGTCGGGCATGAGCACGCTGGCCTCCACCGCGGGCCCGCCGTCGCCGTTGGATGCCCGCTGGCCGTTGCCGAGGACGGTGGTGATGACTCCCGTCCGCGCGTCGATCTTGCGGATGCGGTCGTTGGAGTTGTCGCAGACGTACAGGTTGCCCTTCGAGTCGAAGGCCAGGTGCTCGGGATGGTAGAAGGCCGCGCGGCTGGCGGGACCTCCGTCGCCGTGGTATCCGCCGAGGCTCAGGCCCGGCCCGGCGAAGGGTCTGCTGCGGCCCTCCTCGGAGGGATAGTGGCGGGCGTCCTGTCCTGCGAAGAGGTCTATGACGCCCGTCTGGGGGTCTATGCGGCGGATGTTGTTGGCCCACTCCGAGGAGACGTAGACGGCGCCGTCGTCATCGATGGCGATTCCGCAGTGTGTGTCCATCTCGGCTTCCAGGGCGGGGCCTCCGTCTCCGCCTCTGCCGACTCTGCCGGAGCCGGCGACGCGGGTGATGACGCCGGTCTCGCGGTCGATGCGTCGGAAGGTGTGGTTGCCGATGTCGTTGACGTAGAGGTTTCCGCGTCTGTCCCTGGCGAGGTCGTGCGGCTCGTTGAACCGCGCCTCTCTGGCCGGGCCGCCGTCGCCGGAGTCACCCGGCACGCCGTCGCCGGCGAACGAGTGGAGGATGCCCTCACGGTCTATTCTCCAGAGGCGATGTGCGATGTAGTCGCAGACGATGAGGTCGCCGTGGGCGTCCCTGACGACGCCGAGCGGCCATCCGGCGTCCGCCTCTTTGGCCGGGACGCCGTCGCGGTATCCGGCCCCGGCGATGCCGACGATGCGTCCCCGGGGCAGACGGGCGAGTGTATCTGTGATGGACAAGTTTGACCTCCGCGGGTTGGTTTACAGGCCGGAAGCGGCTTCCCACCTCGGGGTCATGCCGTCCAGCTCGTGCTGGCGGATATGGATCTGGGGCATCCGGCTTCCCCTGTGGGTATAGACGACCATGCTGTGGATCCAGTAGCAGGGCGGCCCGTCCGGCTCTGGGTTGAACTGCCGGTGGTAGACGTACATGGGCTGGTAGGCGGCGCCTCTCTCCGGCACGAGAAGCTCCCTGGTGGTGGTGTTGTCCGGGTCGGCGATGACCACGGCTCCAGGCCCCTTGACGACGTAGAATCCCTCGACTCGGTTGTCGTGCTGGTGGATGTCGGTGCCCCTGCCCGGCTCGAACACCGCGGGGTAGTTGTGAGGATATGCGGGGAAGTCCAGGTGGCACTCGGTGACCACGGCCACGAGGGGCGCGCCGCCGGTGACCCGGATGCGATGCCTCACGAACTGGCCGGTGATGATCTCCATGCCGGGCTGCAGCGGAGCGGTGATCGGTTGGTCGGCGGGCACGTTTTCGGGCCACGCCTCGTAGAGGCCCCGGCCCTGGAGGACGTGTACGGCCTCGCTGTCGCGCTTCCTCACCTCCAAGGGCTCCCTGCCCGGCTCGTAGATGCGCTCAGCCAGCGTGAAGGTGTCGTCTCCCACGGTCTCATCGCACAGGAGCTTCAGGGATGTTCCGTACGGCTTCTCCTCGACGACCGCCTCGTCCCGCGCCACGACGATGGCTCCCGAGTACGCGGGTTCCTTCCTGGGCAGAGGGGTGTATGGAACGCGGCCCTGACCGGGCATTATCGGCTGCACTGCTGACCTCCCTGGTGGAGAAATTTTTGCGAAAGTGTCGCATTATGGGTATTTCGCGGCCATTTCATAGCTGGGAGGGCCGATTTTGACCGACACTTACGCGACACTATGCGACACCTATGCGACACTTATGCGACACCTATGCGACACCTATGCGACACCTATGCGACACCTATGCGACACTTTGCGACAGGCGCTTCAGGAGCCGCGGGCTGGTTGTAGGGAGATGGCTGGGGCTGTGTCATGGGGATACTCTAGCACAGCGGTTCGGTGTCGTCAAGGGTTGTCTGAATCAGGATTCTCAGGATTGGGACCAATCCCCCTCCCCAATTCGGCCGGGCGGCGTGATGGACGTCAGGCTGTGCCGGATTGGGTGTCTGAATGATGGGACGGCGCGGGCGATTTGTGGGTCGCCTCTGCGCGTCTGGATTGATACAGGGACTTGGGCTTCTACGTCTCGTCGGATGATCCGCCGCGCTGCATGTCGGCCTCCTCCAGCAGCCGCTCCAGCAGGAGGTGGGAGGCCTCCGAGTCGAAGTCCAGCGACGCCACTCCGACCGCGCGGTACAGGACTCCCGTGGAGACTCTGGCGTGGGTCGTTTCTCCCAGCGGGGGCAAGGGCACGCCGAGCGCCCGGGCCATGAATCCGCCGGCCAGTATGCCCTGCCTGGTGAGGAAGCAGCGTACCAGAGGACGGCCGTCGTGCAGGAGAGCCAGGCCGTCGGTGTCCTGCGTCAGCTCCAGGCGAAGGTGGGCGCGGGGTGTGGCCAGCAGCTCGTCGGCGTAGTCGGCGATCTCGGCATGTGGGGAGGTCATCGCGGTCCGGCCAGGACGCCTCCGTGCGGCCCGCGCCGCGCTTCGAAGCCGGCGATCGCTTCTTCGTGAGCCAGCACCAGGTCGATCTCGTCGAGGCCCTTCAGCAGCGCCAGCCTCCGGAACTCGTGGGTGTCGGGGTCGTCGTGCATCCGAAAGGGCAGGCTGAAGCTCTCGCCGTCCGCATCGACCACGACGCAGCGTTCCAGGTCGACGGTCAGACGGAAGCCCGGCCGGGCCTTCGCCCGCTCCATGACGGCGTCGACCTGCTCCTGCGGAAGGATGACCGGGGCGATGCCGTTCTCGAAGCAGTTCTTCTGGAAGATGTCGGCGAAGCTCGGCGCGATGACGGCTCGTATGCCGTAGTCCAGTATGGCCCAGGGAGCGTGCTCCCTGGACGAGCCGGAGCCGAAGTTGCGGCCGGTCACGAGGATCGAGGCGTCCTCATACCCTGGCCTGTTCAGAACGAAGTCGGGGTTGGGCAGGCCGTCCGGCAGGAACCTCCACGAGTAGAAGAGGAACTGGCCGAAGCCGGTCCGCTCCACGCGCTTCAGAAACTGGGCGGGCACTATGGCGTCCGTATCGACGTCGATCCTGTCCAGGGGCGCAACTACGCCCGTCAGCCTGACGAAGGGTTCCATCTATCGGCTCCGTGCCTGCGGCTCGCCGCAGTCTATGGATTCTTCAACGCGGCGTTCAGCTTGACTGGGAATCTGCCTACCACTCCCGTATGTCCACGAAGTGGCCCGCTATCGCCGCCGCGGCCGCCATCTGGGGGCTGACCAGATGCGTCCGGCCGCCCTTACCCTGACGACCTTCGAAGTTGCGGTTCGAGGTGGAGGCGCACCGTTCGCCGGGCTGCAGAACGTCGGGATTCATCCCGAGGCACATGGAGCATCCGGCCTCGCGCCAATCGAACCCCGCGTCTTGGAAGATGCCCGCTATTCCTTCCTCCTCGGCCTGCCTCTTCACCGCATTCGACCCCGGCACCACGAGGGCGTGCACGCCCTCCTTGACCTTCCGGTCGCGGACGACGGCGGCTGCGGCCCTGAGGTCTTCGATACGGGCGTTGGTGCACGACCCGATGAAGACCTTGTCGACGTGGACTTCCTCCATCGGGGTATCGGGTTCCAGGTCCATGTACTCCAGCGCCCGCGCGGCCGCTTCTCTGTCCCCGGCGGCCTGGAAGGAGCCGGGGTCCGGCACTCGGCCGGTCACCGGGGCCACCATTGCGGGGTTGGTTCCCCAGGTCACGTAGGGCTCGAGCCTGCGGCCGTCGATCTCTATGAGGGTATCGAACCGCGCGCCCGGGTCGGTCGGCAGCGCGCGCCACTCCTCGACGGCGGCCTCGAAGCCGCTGCCCTGGGGCACGTTCGGCCGCCCTCTCATGTATTCGAACGTGGTGTCGTCGGGAGCGACCATGCCCGCCCTTGCTCCCGCCTCGATGGACATGTTGCAGACCGTCATGCGGCCCTCCATGGAGAGGGAGCGGACGGCTTCGCCGGTGAACTCGACCGCGTGTCCGGCGGCTCCGCCGATGCCGATCCTGCCGATCACGCCCAGCACTAGGTCCTTGGCGGTCACTCCCGCCGGAAGCGGGCCGTCGATCCTGATCTCCATGGTCTTGAACTTTGGCTGAACGATGCACTGGGTCGCCAGCACCAGCTCCACCTGCGTTGTTCCGATGCCGATGGCGAAGGCGCCGAAGGCGCCGTGCGTCGACGTGTGGCTGTCGCCGCAGACGATGGTCTTGCCCGGCTGGGTGTAGCCCTGCTCCGGCCCGATTATGTGCACGATCCCCTGGTTCGGGCTGTGCATGTCGTACAGGGTTATGCCGAACTCCTCGCAGTTGCGGGACAGCGCGTCCAGCTGCTGCTTCGAGATCGGGTCGGTGATGGGCAGGGAGCGGTCCCAGGTGGGCGTGTTGTGGTCTGCGGTGGCGATGGTCAGGTCGGGCCTTCGAACGCTGCGCCCTGCCAGGCGCAGGCCCTCGAAGGCCTGAGCCGACGTGACCTCGTGCACCAGGTGGAGGTCGACGTAGAGCACGGCAGGCTCGCCCTGGGCCTCGTGGACCAGGTGGGCGTCCCAGATCTTTTCGAGGATGGTCTTCGGGGTCACGTTGGCTTGCTCCTGAGTCAGGCCCGCGCCGGAGCCGGCGCGGGGACGTCTCCGATTGCGAGCAGGCGGTTGAGGGCGTTCATGTACGCCTTGGCGCTGGCGACTATGATGTCGGTGTCCGATCCGCGCCCGACGAAGACGCTGCCGTTCTGCCTGATGCGTATGGTGACGTCGCCGAGGGCGTCGATGCCTTCGGTCACGGCGTCCACCCTGTACTCGACCAGGGTGTTCGGCGCTCCCACGATGCGGTTGATGGCCTGATAGACGGCGTCGACGGGGCCGCTGCCCGTGGCGGCGTCGGTGAGCTGCGAGCCGTCTGGGGAGACGAGCGTGACGGTGGCGGTCGGCACGTCGTGGTTGCCGCAGGTGACCTGGACGTGCTCCAGCGCGTAGATCGCCGGCACGTCCGCCCTGCGGCGCAGGCTGGACATCAGGGCTTCGAGGTCCGCGTCGGAGACCTCGCGCTTGCGGTCGGCGAGCGCCTTGAACGACTCGAAGACTGAGTTCAGTTCGTCCTGGTCCAGGTCGTATCCGAGCTCTTCCAGGCGGGAGCGGAGGCCGGCCCGTCCGCTCAGCTTACCGAGCACCAGGGAGCTGCTGGGCCAGCCGACGGACTGCGGGTCCATGATCTCGAAGGTGGTGCGCTCCTTCAGAACGCCGTCCTGGTGTATGCCGGAGGCGTGGCGGAAGGCGTTGGCTCCCACGATGGCCTTGTTGGCCTGCACGGGGAAGCCCGTGATGTCGCTGACCAGTCGGCTCGTGCGGTATATCTGCCTGGTGTCGATGTTGGTCGTCACGCCGAGCGCGTCGCCCCGCGTCTCGATCGTCATGATGATCTCTTCGAGGGAGGCGTTGCCCGCGCGCTCGCCCAGGCCGTTGATGCAGCCCTCCACCTGCCGCGCGCCCTCCATGACGGCGGCGACGCTGTTGGGCGCGGCGTTGCCCAGGTCGTTGTGGCAGTGGACGCTGATCACGGCGTCGCCGATGTTGGGGACGTTCTCCCTGATCAGCCTGATGCGCTCGGCGAACTCCGAGGGCAGGGCGTATCCCACGGTGTCGGGGATGTTCACGGTCGAGGCGCCGGCGGCGATGCAGGCTTCCAGCATCCGGTAGAGGTAGTCGAGGTCGGTGCGCGTGGCGTCCATCGGGGAGAACTCGACGTCCTCGCAGAGGTTCCGCGCCCTGCGGACGGAGCTGACGGCCTGGTCGAGCACGTCCTCCGGGTTTTTCCGCAACAGGTCCATGAGGTGGCTGTCGGAGCTGGATATGAAGGTGTGGATCCGCGGCCGCTCCGCGCCCCGAATGGCCTCCCACGCGGCGTCGACGTCGCCCGGCACGCAGCGCGCGAGCGAGGCGATGATAGGCCCTCGCACCTCGGCCGATATGGCTTTTACCGCCGCCAGGTCACCCGGGGAGCTGGCGGCGAACCCGGCTTCGATCACGTCCACCCGAAGCCTCTCCAGCTGCCGCGCGATCTCCAGCTTCTCCTGCGTCGTCAGACCGATCCCGGCCGACTGCTCTCCGTCCCTCAGCGTCGTGTCGAAGATTATCACCCTGTCTTCTGGCATCTCGTTTCTCCTTCCGCTTCTCTTCAGTCGACGTGCCGATGATCAGGGCCTCGAAGGGCAACGCAGTCCGCCAGGCCGGGCCCTGTCAGGGCCGGGCCGCACCGGCGGACTACGCGGGTTTCCTCCTGTCGACGTGTCATCACGTCCTCCGGCTGCTCACGGGGTGACCGCCTGCCGCTCTGCTCGCTCCGGCAGCTCGCTCGACGTGATCAGCAACTCATACGCGGTGTCGTGGTGGGTGTTCTTCATCGGGACCTTTGCCAGGCAGAAGCCGTGTCTCCGCGCCAGTCCGATGACCTCGGCGTTCTGGTCATACGTCATCATGAAAGGCCCCTTCACGGCCGCCATGCTCTGGAACAGGGCTTCGTGGTCGATCTCGTTGTGGTCATATAGACGCCTGCCGGCGCGCTTCCCGGCCGCCGTGTACGGGGGGTCCACGAAGAACGCCGCCGAGCGGTTGTCCCTGTAGTGAGCGATGAGGCTCATCCCGTCTCCCTGAAGGACGTCGAGGCGGTGGGCGAATCTCCCGATGGCTCTGATGCGGGCGGCCAGCGTCTTGGCGTACCACCGCGACGCGACGCCGTTGCCGTTCTCTCCCGCCCTCATTGCCGACGCGCCCTTGGCCAGAATGCCGCCGCGGTTGACCCGATTCCGTACCAGCGTCTTGAACGCGGCGCGCGCCTCGTCCTCACTCGTCTCGGCGAGCGCGGCCCGCACGTTGTCGGGGGTCGCATCGAACCCTTCCACCATCTCAGCCAGCCGCTCGGACTCGCCGATTATGCAGCGCCACAGGCGCGCAATGTCCGGGTCGATTTCGCACAGCGCCGCCCGATCCGCCAGCCCCTCCATTACGGCGGTGAGGGACGCGACGGCGCCGCCCGCGAACGGCTCGACGAACACATCGGGGCGGTGTTCGAGACTCTCCAGCCATCTTCGTATGCGCGGCACGAGCCACGTCTTGCCGCCCGGATAACGCAGGGGGCTCAGCTGCGGGACCGAGGCGACGTTCACCACACGGTCGGGCAGCGCCCGCACCGAGTCCCCGCGGCCGGGGCCGTTGGGACCATCCCCGCTCATGGGAACGGCGGCTGCGCTGCCGTTCGTGTTCTCCGTCCGCTCGCTCACGCTCATCATCGGCCTGCCGAAGCGTCCTGCCCTTAGTCCGCGTCTTTCAGGAACGACATCATCCCCCGCAGTTCCTTGCCCACCGACTCTATGGGATGCTCGGCGTTCTCCTTGCGGAGGCGGTTGAAGCGCGGGCGGCCCTCGTCGTTCTCCGCTATCCACTCGCGGGCGAAGCTGCCGTCCTGCACCGCGGCAAGCACCTTCTTCATGTTCTCCTTCACGTGCTCGTCCACGACGACCGGGCCGCGCGAGTAGTCGCCGTACTCCGCGGTGTCGCTGACCGAGTAGCGCATGTACTCCATGCCGCCCTGGTAGAGCAGGTCCACGATCAGCTTGAGCTCGTGCATGCACTCGAAGTACGCCGACTCGGGCTGGTATCCCGCCTCCACCAGCGTCTCGAAGGCTGCCTTGATCAGGGCGGTCACGCCTCCGCAGAGCACCGACTGCTCTCCGAACAGGTCGGTCTCGGTCTCCTCCTTGAACGTCGTGTCCAGCACGCCCGCGCGGGTGCATCCGATGCCCCTGGCGTAGGCCAACCCAATCTCTCGCGCCCTCCCGGTGACGTTCTGCTCGATGGCGAGCAGCCCCGGCACCCCGGACCCCCGAGTGAAGACCTCCCGCATCCTGTGGCCCGGGGCCTTCGGCGCGACCATGGAGACGTCGATGCTGTCCGGGGGCTGGATCGTCCCGTAGTGGATGTTGAATCCGTGGGCGAACATCAGCGTCTTGCCGGGAAGCAGGTTAGGGAGGATCGACTCTCTGTACACCTCCGCCTGCGTGTGGTCCGGGATCAGCACCATGATGACGTCGGAATCGCGGGAGACGTCGGCGGCGAGGCCCACGCTGAGGCCGTCTTCCTCGGCCTTGGACCAGCTCCTGCTTCCCTCGTACAGACCCACGCTGACGTCGAGCCCGCTGTCCTTCAGGTTCAGGGCGTGAGCGTGGCCCTGGCTTCCGTATCCGATGACGCCAATCGGCCTGTCCTGGAGAATGGACAGGTCCGCGTCGTTGTCGTAGTACATCTCGGCCATCTGGCTGCTCCCTCTTCGGCTAAAGCGCCGCCTTGTTCATGAGTTCACGGTTCTCGATCCTGAAAGTTTCAACTCCAGCGGCCCGCCCTAGACGCCCCCTTCGAGGCGCATCTTCGAGCCGTTGGAACCCGCGGCGGCGGAGCCCATGCCGCGGCTCATCGCTATCGTGCCCGTCCGCATGACCTCGGTCACCCCGAAGCTCTTGAGCAGGTTCGCGAGCGAGTCCACCTTGTCCTGGTTCCCGACCACCTCGATGATCACCGAGGACGGGGCCACGTCGACGATGTGCGCCCTGAAGATGCCGACGATCTGCATGATCTCGCTGCGCGTGTGGACGTTCGAGTTCACCCTTATGAGCGCCAGTTCGCGGGACACCACGTTCTCGTCGGAGATGTTCGAGACCTTGATCACGTCTATCAGCTTGTGCAGGTGCTTGGTCACCTGTTCGACCGTCGCCTCGTCACCCTCCACGACGAAGGTCATCCTGGAGAGGCCGGGGATCTCGCTGTGCCCGACGGCGAGGCTGGCTATGTTGTAGCCCCTCCGCCTGAACATGCTCGACACCCGGTTCAGCACGCCGGGCTTGTCCTGAACGAGGGCGGTTATGGTGTGCTTCTCATGCAGGCCGTTGGTCGTCATCTTCGCGCCTCCTCTGGGGCAGGCTCCTCTATCAGGCTGTGGATCGTCTGGCCTGCGGGTATCATCGGGTAGACGTTCTCCTCCTCCTCCACCACGAAGTCGATCAGGGCCGGGCCGTCGTACGCCATGGCCTTCTCGATGGCCGGCCTGACCTGTGTCTTGTCGGTTACCCGTATTCCCAGCATCCCGAAGGCATCGGCCAGCTTCACGAAGTCGGGGTTGTGGGTATAGTGAGTGGCAACGTAGGAGCGCTTGTAGAAGAACTGCTGCCACTGCCGAACCATGCCGAGGTAGCCGTTGTTCATGATGGCGAACTTGACGGGGATGTTGTTCTCCACCAGGGTCGCCAGCTCGGCCATGGTCATCTGGAAGCCGCCGTCGCCGGCGATCGACCAGACCGCCTTGTCCGGCCTTCCCACCTGCGCGCCCATGGCGCCGGGCACCTCGTAACCCATAGCGCCCGACCCGCCCGACGTGACGAAGCTGCGCGGCTCGTTGAACACGTAGTGCTGGGCCGCCCACATCTGGTGCTGACCCACCCCTGTCACGACGATCGCGTCGCTGGCCGTCGCGGCGGACAGCTCCCGAACGATGTACTGCGGCAGCAGCTTGTCGGTATCCCTGATGTTCATGGACGGGTGCTCGCTCTTGAGATGCTCGATCCGCTGAACCCACTCGACGTGCGTGGAGGGCTTCACGTACTTGTTCAACTTCTGGAGCACCCGCTTGAGGTCGCCGACGATCGGCACGTCGACCTTGACGTTCTTGCCTATCTCGGACGGGTCTATGTCCACGTGAATCTTCCTGGCGCCCAGCGCGAAGGCGCTGGCCTTGCCCGTGATCCGGTCGTCGAAGCGCATTCCGAGAGCGACCAGCAGGTCGGCTTCCTCAATGGCCAGGCTCGCGTACGCCACCCCGTGCATACCGGGCATCCCCACGCAGAGCATGTGGTCGTCCGGGAACGAGCTGATCCCCAGGAGAGTGGTTATGACCGGTATCTGGGCCTTCTCGGCAAGCTCGCGCAGCTCGTCGTAGGCGCCCGAGAAGATCACGCCGTGCCCGGCGAGTATGACCGGCCGCTCCGACTCCGCTATGAGCTTCGCGGCCCTCTTGATCTGCGCCGCGTGGCCCTCTGTTCTGGGCTTGTATCCGACCAGGTCCACCGAATCGGGATACTCGAACTCGGTCTCCTCCTGGAACACGTCCTTGGGAATGTCGACCAGCACCGGCCCGGGGCGGCCCGTGCTCGCTATGTGGAACGCCTCCTTGATGGCGCGCGCCACCTCGGAGGCGTGCATCACCAGGTAGTTGTGCTTCGTGATGGGCAGGGTTATGCCCGTGGTGTCCGTCTCCTGGAACGCGTCGGAGCCGATCGCCGCCCTCGATACCTGGCCGGTTATGATCACCATGGGCACCGAGTCCATCTGCGCCGTGGCGATCCCGGTTACTAGGTTCGTCGCGCCGGGACCGGAGGTCGCCCACGCGACGCCGGGCCGCCCGGTGACCCGCGCGTAGCCGTCCGCCGCGTGCGCCGCCCCCTGCTCGTGACGCACCAGGATGTGACGCAGCTGAGGATACTCGGGAAGAATCTGGTACAGGGGCAGAATCGCCCCACCGGGAAGGCCGAATAGGACGTCCACGCCCTCTCGAATCAGGCTCTCGCAGACTATCTGACCACCTGACAACTTCATGCTCTGTCTCCTGCACTCCGCGCGCCGGGACTGCCGGCGTCCAGCGGACATAATAAAAAAATCCCGCCCTGCTAAAGGGACGGGACAATCGGCTGCCCGCGGTACCACCCTAGTTCCCCGGCCTAGCCGAGACACTTCATGCGGCTGTAACGGTGCCGACCGCCCGACCCTACGAGATATCCGGTCAGGATACCAGACGCACAGAGATAGCAACCCTCGCCGCTATCGTCTGTGCAATCACGCTCCTGACCGTTC
The DNA here is from genome assembly GCA_958295685.1 of uncultured Dehalococcoidia bacterium. GTDB lineage: Bacteria > Chloroflexota > Dehalococcoidia > Lucifugimonadales > CATQGZ01 > CATQGZ01. Next base: position 653 of record OY282365.1, on the reverse strand, counting down.
CTTTCAGTTCGGGGACTCAGGGGCGAGTTCCCAAGGCTCCTGGGGCCGGACTCCCACCGCGCGCCGGCTCTCTCTGCCCGGTGACCTAGGTACTACTCCCCATCAACGCCTGTACGTGTATCCGCCAACGTCCCTCATAGTAGCACGCTGCCGCACCTCGCGTCAAACGTCGTGTGCTCGTTGAACCTGTCTCAGATTAGTAGGCGGTGTAGGCGCCTCCCAATCCTGGGAATCCTGATTCAGACAATTGACACGCCCGAACCGCTGTGCTAGAGTATGCCCATGACACAGCCGCCACTTTCCACTAACCGCCCGCAAGACTTCTGCATCGCCTGGATTGACTGTCAGAAAGTGTCACATTAGTGTCAGATAAGTGTCACGAAAGTGTCAGATAGTGTCACATAACTGTCACATTAGTGTCACGAAAGTGTCAGATAGTGTCAGGTAAATCCGAGCCGTCTGAGGCCCTCCCAGCTACGAAATGGCCGCGAAATGCCCCCAGATCCCCCCGCGCGCGTTACACAAAATTTTTCCTGGAGCCTCTGCTGACTCTGGACGACAGGCTGACGCGGGCCAGGCCGGTCGGTGGGATCGCGTGCCAGGACGGTGGTGATCAAGTCGAGACACCTTCTAATCTGAGACAGGTTCTACCC